>NZ_JBHTKA010000001.1:0-2377027 GCF_042676245.1 Ohtaekwangia kribbensis | reverse complement strand
AAGAATGTAAGCACAATAACTCATAACGAATCAAAACAACTACACAATAAAAAAGCCACCGGACTGGTGGCTCTCTCTTTTGCTCCTCCTCTTGGACTTGAACCAAGGACCCTCTGATTAACAGTCAGATGCTCTAACCAGCTGAGCTAAGGAGGAATTCGTTTGAATTTGGGAGTGCAATATTACGGACTTGTGGTTTAAATTTCAAAATCCTCACTAAAAAATCTGATAATTTTTATTCAATTTTTTCAGTGATCCTATTTCACTCCCTTATTCGTGATACAAATATAATTATCCGTAGATCTCATTTAAAATTCCTGCCAGTCTAACACCAGCCTGCAGTAAGCGTGCACGTACGATGTTAAAATGTTTGTAGCCATACTGGTAGCCAAGTTTTCCTGCACCATAATCATATACCTGTTTGCGATAGGCCATGCTCTCGTAAGCCCAGTCGCGAACGGAAGTATTTTGCCAGCTTGTGAGTTGTACCGGTGTTGGTTTGTCGAGTGATTGTGCCAACTCGGTGTAACTCAGTTTTGTATCATCGATCATATCGCTGTCCCATACACGGTGCAGGTTGCTGTCAACGCGAAACCACATGATCTTTACATCATTACCACCACGGTCATTGCCACCGCCTACGTGTAACGGCTGGTGAATATCGCCCACCAGGTGAATGAGCATTTTAATTCTCTCAGCTTCTTCTTTGCCCGTAAATTTTTTGGATTTCAATTCACTGATGATGCGTTCGATTGTCTGGATCACGTCACCATTCGGATTTTTTACACTTTGCTCGTAAGTCTGGCCATCCTGGATTGTTACCCAATGCCAGTCGGCCGTGTAATTATAGGTAGAGTCGGAGCGAATCTCATCCATCCAGGTACTCGCTATCGCAAGCGACTGACCGGAAAGAATCCGATCGATTTCCCGCTTTGCTTTTTTGGATAGGTATTTTTCAGCAATCCAGCCCGTGGCACGGTGGCCGGTTTGTCCCCAGGCGTGGGCATATCCGTAGCTCAAAAGTGTAAGCAGACAAAGTGTAGCAATTTTTTTCATGGAGGTTCGATTTAAATACAAGACTCTGCCGTAACAGCAGTATTTATAGGTTAATTGATTTTTTATAGTCGCAAATCTCGATTTTATAACCAGTTTTCAAATATCCGTTTATATAAAAGATATGTTATCGGTTTATTACGGGCAATGTTACACGCGGGCCATCGCCTTTCACTGTAACGCTATTCTTTTAACTTTATAGGCAGTAAGTTGCGTATGACACAAACCGTAAAACTTTCGGCATTTCTTATAGCCAGTCAGTTGGATATAAAGGGAATAAAATCGTTCCTGGATATTAAACCGCTGGCCGATTCATCTTCCGAGCTATACTATAATTTCAGCGGAGGCAAGTATCAATATTACTGTAACTACGGGGTTGTGGTATTTGCCGGTTACAACGAAGATGAAATGAAGTGGGCTATAAAAACCGTGTCGGGTTTTCAGAAGAACCCGTCCCTGAACTGGATGCGCGATGACCACGAGGTGATTGTTGAAGATCGAACCGGTATTGCATTTGACTTTGATCGCATCGTGCTCGATCGTCTTGACGACAAAGTGATTCGCATTGCCATGCTCAACCTCGCGCAATCTGTAGCGCTCGATTATTACCATGGCGTAAGCGAGACACTTCTCACAGAAGTAAAAAGTTTTGCCCGTCAGTTGGAGCTCACCGGTAAGCTGAAGATCAGTCGCAATAATATGATGCGGTTTATCGGCAAAGCACTCAATACACAAAACGACATAGCTGAAAATATTTACATCTTCGATGCGCCCGATTTGGTGTGGGACGATGAGTATCTTGATAAACTTCACCAGGGATTGATGAAGTATTTTGATTTGCGTATACGGTTTAGTGAGGTAGAATATACCTTGCGCATTATCGAAGACAACCTTTCTGTGTTTCGCGAAATCATTCACCAGCGTGAAAGCAGCTTGCTGGAATACATCATTATTATCCTGATTCTGGTAGAAGTATTTGATCTGCTGATCTCAAAGATTCTTAAACTCACCGCCTGACAGCCTCGGTTTGTTAATTTTCATATATCGTTAGCGGCATAATACATATAATTTTAATAGTATGCATTCTGTAAATTGCATGCAGGTTAGTGATTGGTTGAATGGATAAGAGGATTTTTTGCACAGTAGTTTTGCTCGCTTGTGCGGCCGGGGTAATGGCGCAACCGGAGCCATACAAGTTTATGCATGTGAATGTTAACGATGGACTTTCACATAACGAGGTACTGTCTTTTCTGAAAGACAAACGTGGCTTTCTGTGGATCGGCACGGCTGCGGGCCTCAATCGGTATGATGGCTATACGGTCAAAGTATTTCAGCACGACTCGCGCGATACGACATCGATTATCCATAATGCTGTACAGGATTTATTTGAACTTCCGGACGGCCGTATAGGTGTACTCACTACAGCCGGACTTACACTATATGATCCGCAGACTGAAAAATTCCAGAAAAACCTCTCTGCTTTTTATGATATCTATAAAATCCCGCAGGGAGCTTTAAATAATGTTGTGAAAGATTATGAAGGTAACTTCTGGTTTATTCATGCCTCTGCCGGGCTTGTTCGCTATACAGTATCAAGTGGTGATGCGGTTTCAATACGACATCATGAAAAGGATGCACAGAGTATAGCATCCGATTCAGTTGTATCTCTGGTGCAGGACGTAAAGGGAAGTCACTGGATTATTCATGCTAATGGTATCATTGAACAGATCGGAGTAAAAGGTAACAAGCATTATGTTACCTATAGGAATGACTACCTCTTTAAACAGAATAAAGCCGCTATACGGAAATATCGTTTGCTAACCGATAAGGATGGTGACCTCTGGATTTTTATAGCAGATGATAATCAGGGCGTTTTCTATTTCAATAGCGGCAATAAATCATTTACACATATACATAAAGATAGCCCGGGCGCGCATCTCAATACGAACATTGTGCGCGACATGGAGCAGGATAATAAAGGACTTATCTGGGTAGGTACAGATCATGGAGGTATCAACCTGATCGACAAACGGGATTTTTCCATTCGCTATATCACGCACAATGATGAAGATGAAAAGAGCCTGAGTCAGAACAGTATCAATACTCTCTATAAAGATACCGATGGTATTATCTGGGTAGGCACCTATAAACGCGGTGTGAGTTATTATCATGAAAATATTGTTCGCTTTCCGCTATATAAACACTCGCCCACCAATCCGTACGGACTGCCTTATGCGGATGTAAATCGTTTTGTAGAAGATGATAAAGGAAATATATGGATCGGTACGAACGGAGGAGGATTGCTATATTTTAATCGCGCCACCGGCAGGTTTACACAGTACCGGTATAATCCCGCGAATACCAATAGTATAGGTAGCGATGTCATTGTAAGCCTATATATAGATCACACGAAGAAGTTGTGGATTGGTACATATTATGGCGGACTCACCTGTTACGATGGCACTAAGTTTATACGCTATAATAACAACCCTTCAGATCCCTCAAGTTTGTCCAATCAAAGTGTCTGGGAGATATATGAAGACTCACGGCACCGGCTGTGGGTTGGAACACTGAACGGTGGTCTTAATTTGTTTGATGAACGTACGCAGTCTTTCTCGCATTATCGTGCCACTGATCTTAACTCTGTAGGCTCGGATTATATAGCGGCAATAACGGAAGATCGCGAAGGTGATTTGTGGATCGGCACAACGGCCGGGGTAGACGTCCTAAGTCGCCAGCGCGGACGGTTTATTCATTACGAAAGTGAAAGCAGTAATCCGCAAAGTCTAAGTAACAATGCTGTGCTTGATATTCGTGAAGATTCAAAAGGTCGTATATGGATTGGTACTGCCGGTGGGCTGAATTTGTTTAATCGCAAAAACAATTCATTTCAAGTGTTTACTAAGGAAGATGGTCTCCCGCACAACACTATATTAACCATACTGGAAGATGATCGCGGTGATATCTGGATGAGTACACCGAATGGATTGTCGCAAATGAAAATTACATCGGCACCTGATGGTAAGTCAATCTATACCTTTAGCAACTACGGTGAGCCTGAAGGTTTGCAGGGGAAACAATTCAACGAGAATGCTGCTTTTAAGACATCGCGCGGAGAACTTATATTCGGAGGTTCTAACGGGTTTAATATTTTTAAACCGTCACAGTTAGGATTAAATAAAGATGTACCCGAAGTAGTCTTTACAGATTTTCAACTTTTCAATGAGAGTATAAAAGCAGAAGAGCTGGTGGATGGAAATATACTGTTACCAAAAGATATATCGACCCTATCCGAAATCAGGCTTCCACCGGGTAAAGATGTCTTCTCGATCGAGTTTGCGGCATTGAATTTCTTTCACCCGGAGAAGAACAAGTATAAATACAAACTTGAAGGTTTTCATACCGATTGGTTGCCGGCTGATAGTAAATCGAGACGTGTAACGTTTACAAACCTTGATCCGGGCGAGTATACATTTCGCGTTATAGCCGCCAACAACGATGGCTTTTGGAACGAGAAAGGCGCTACACTAAAGATAGCAGTGTTGCCTCCATTCTGGAAAACACGCACGGCACTGGTTATATATTTTGTGTTGATCATTACCGGATTGCTCATCACGCGGAGACTTGTTCAGCAACGCGAGAAAATGAAGTTCATCATTCAGCAGGAGCGACAGGAAGCCATGCGTATGCACGAGCTGGATATGATGAAGATAAAATTCTTCACCAACGTAAGTCACGAATTCAGAACTCCGCTAACACTCATTCTTACACCGATCGAAAAGATCTTGAAGCAGGTGAAAGACACGGAGCAGCAAAATCAATTTCTGCTGATACAACGCAATGCCAAGCGACTGCTCAACCTCGTAAACCAGTTGCTTGATTTCAGAAAGCTTGAAGTGCAGGAAATAAAATTCAATCCGTCAGAAGGAGACATTATTCATTTTATAAAAGAGGCGGTATATTCTTTCTCAGACTTATCGGAAAAGAAAGCGATACAGTTGAAGTTTAATTCATCGGTAAACTCACTCGTGACTATTTTCGACCAGGATAAACTGGAAAAGATTTTATTCAACCTGTTAAGCAATGCATTCAAATTTACTCCTGAACACGGGGCTGTAACGGTAGGGGTAGAGCAAAAGACTGAGGTTGATGGCAAGTGGCTTTGTATAGATGTGAAAGATACTGGTATAGGTATAGCGCCTGACAAACAGGAGCGAATTTTTGAGCGCTTCTTTCAGAACGAACTTCCCAAGAGTATGGTGAACCAGGGAAGCGGTATAGGACTTTCCATCACAAAAGAATTTGTGAAGATACACGGTGGAAGTATATCCGTAGAGAGTGAATCGGGTAAAGGAAGTCGTTTTATAGTACGGCTACCGTTGCAGGATGCTTCAAGCCAGGCCGAAACCATTACTCAGGAAATTATAGAACCGGTGGATGAAGAACCGATAGCAGAAAGTGCAGGTGCCCGACTGGTTAAGAAACCTTTATTGTTGTTGGTAGAAGACAACGAAGATTTCAGATTCTATTTGAAAGATAACCTGAAGGCAGATTACCAGATTGTAGAAGCTGCAAATGGAAAAGAAGGCTGGAAGAAAGTGCAGGAGCAATTACCCGACCTGGTAGTGAGTGATATCATGATGCCGGAAATGAATGGTATTGATTTTTGTAAGAAAATTAAGTCCGATCAACGTGTATCCCATATACCGGTTATACTTTTAACAGCACGCGCTGCCGAAGAGCAAAAGGTAGAGGGTTTTCAATCCGGAGCGGATGATTACATCACCAAGCCATTCAATTTTGAAATACTGACTTCAAGGATTCAGAACCTGATCATGCAGCGCGAGAAATTTCATCGTGCGTTCCCGAAACAACTGGATGTAAAGGCAAGTGAGTTGAACATTACTCCGCTGGATGAAAAATTTATTCAGAATGCAGTGAAATGTGTGGAGGACAACGTATCGAAAGCAGACTTCTCGGTAGAAGACATGAGTCGTGAGTTGGGCATAAGTCGCGCTCATTTGTATAAAAAGATCATTGCACTTACCGGTAAATCACCATTGGAGTTTATCAGAACCATTCGTTTGCAGCAAGCCGCGCAGTTGCTGGAGAAAAGTCAGTTAACTGTGGCCGAAATTGCTTACCAGGTTGGTTTCAACAATCCGAAATACTTTGCCCGCTACTTTAAAGAGCAGTATCATGTGCTTCCTTCCGCGTATGCCGCGGGAAAAAGGAGGCGTGCAGTATAATTATCACCCAAAAAGAGACAATTCGAACCTATATCAAAGCGATTCTGTGACCTTCGCCTGCTGTTTCAGTTAGTAGATTTGACCCGATTAATGTAGGGAATGTCACACGAGAAACTGAAACGCATGGGCAGGATTATGCTTGCCATTGAGATCGCGATTTACATTGCAATTGCTGCTTCGTTATCCTTTATTATTTTTTATTGATTGAGATGATTTTTTCTGTGGATGTTCTGAGATCCTGAGATCTGTATCCGATCGGTCTGTCGAGACTTCGACTTTTTTCGAAATTCTAGGAAACAACGCCATGGCTAGGGGACAAATGTTTTTCAGGCAGGGGAGTTCCGTGTCAACACACGCGAGGACTATTGTTTCTCGTTGCGACAATTTTGAAAACAAAATTTCCTTCTTTGAATCGATTTCAACCAGTGTTTTGCAACATTTTGATACCGTCTGAAAACGATTGAGCCTCTAGGATCAGACATTTGAATACCCATTCAAGGCCACTTCTCAGTCTACCTTTACTGCAATCGATTACGAGTTTTTGTGCTTGGAAACCGGTTGCATTGAAGATCAAATGAGAATGAAAAAACTACTACTGTTAAACCTTTTGTTGGCGCTTTTAATAAGCGCATGTTCAACCAAATCAAACTACGAGAAACTTCAGGATGGCGTTATTGTAACCCTCAACTCTAAAGAGGGTGGTGCAAAGCGTGTAAAACTCCAGGTTATTTCAGATGACATTATTCATGTAACAGCAACTCCGGCTGATACTTTTTCAACAGCACAAAGTCTGGTCGTACTTCCAGAAGTAAAAGGATCAACGTCCTGGAAACTGGAAGAATCGGCTGATGCGCTTTCATTAATCACAAAAACACTTCGCGCCAAGATTTCACTCACTTCGGGTGAAGTATCTTTTAGTGACACAACCGGCCAGGTAATTCTGCAAGAGCGTCAGGGAGGAGGCAAGTCATTCACTCCGGTTACTGTGGACAATCTGAAATCATACGCCATCCGCCAGGTTTTTGAATCACCTGCTGACGAAGCCTTCTATGGTTTGGGTGGCCATCAGAACGGACAAATGAATTATAAAGGAGAAGATGTTGACCTCGTGCAGCATAACATCGTTGATGTAATTCCTTTTGTATACTCCAGCAAAAACTATGGTTTGCTTTGGGATAACTATTCGATCAGCAAGTTTGGTGATCCGAGAGAATATCAGCCGCTGAGCACACTTAAACTTTTTACGAAGGATGGTAAAGAGGGTGGTCTTACTGCTGACTATTATGTAAAAGACGATAAACTGAAAGAAACGAAAGTAGAGAATAAGATTGATTTTGAGTTTCTCGAAACACCTCAGGTTGACAGCTTTCCGAAAGATGTTTCCGGTGAAGGAAAAGTAGTATGGGAAGGTTCTTTTACTTCTGATGCTGCAGGTGCTCACAAGTTCCTGGTATACTCTTCAGGCTATATAAAAATATGGGTTGACGGTGCGCTGGTTATTGACAAGTGGAGACAGAACTGGAACCCATGGACAAACAAATTCAATGTTGATGTTAAGCCCGGTGAAAAACATACGCTTAAAATAGAATGGAAACCAGACTATGCCGGTTATCTGGGGGTAAAACATCTCGATCCATTTGCACAAGACGAACAAAGCCGCCTGTCACTTGCCAGTGAAGTAGGCGATGAAATCAATTACTATTTCATTAAAGGTAACAATGCAGATGAAGTAATTAGTGGCTACCGAAACATCACCGGTAAAGCTCCTATAGTTCCGAAGTGGGCTATGGGCTTCTGGCAAAGTCGCGAGCGCTACAGAAACCGCCAGGAGATGGTGGATGTAGTAAAAGAATATCGCAAGCGAAATATACCGGTTGATAACATTGTACTCGACTGGCAATATTGGGAAGATCCGAAATGGGGTTCACATGAATTTGATCTCAAACGCTTCCCGGATCCGAAAGGCATGATCAACGAATTACATAATGATCTGCACGCAAACCTGATGATTTCGGTGTGGCCTAAATTCAATAAAGGCACAAAGAATTATGAGGAGATGGAAAAGAATGGCTTCCTATACATGCACAATATCGAGAAGAAAAGAAAAGACTGGGTTGGTGTAGGATATGAATCTACTTTCTATGATCCATTTAATCTCGAAGCCGGTAAACTCTTCTGGTCACAAATTGATAAAAACTTAAACTCTATAGGAGTAGATGCATGGTGGTTGGATGCTACCGAGCCAGATATTCACTCGAATATATCTATAGAAGAACGCAAGATAAACATGAGCACGGCCATGGGCCCAGGTGCTAAATACTTCAACGCGTATTCACTCATGAATGCAAAAGGTGTTTATGAAGGACAACGTAAATCAAGTCCTGATAAGCGCGTGTTCATCTTGACTCGTTCTGCATTTGCAGGTCAGCAACGTTATGGCGCAGCAACCTGGAGTGGAGATATAGTATCACGCTGGAGCGATCTGCAAGATCAGATTGCTACGGGTATAAATTTCGCATTATCTGGTATTCCATACTGGACGATGGATATAGGAGGATTTGCCGTTGAAAAAAGATATTACAACCTGACCGGTGAAACTCAAAGCGAATGGCGCGAGTTGAATACCCGCTGGTTCCAGTTTGGAACGTTCTGCCCGCTGTTCCGTTCACACGGTCAGTTCCCGCTGCGTGAGATATATAACATTGCTCCACAAGGCACAACGGAGTATAACAGCTTGGTATACTATGATAAACTCCGATACTTGTTGATGCCGTATATCTATTCACTGGCTGGTCATAGCTACTTTGATAATTATACCATCATGCGCGGACTTATCATGGATTTCCACGCGGATAATAAAGTGTATGAGATCGGTGATCAGTTTATGTTTGGTCCAAGCCTGCTTATCAGCCCGGTATATACTTATAAGGCCAGGACCCGCGATGTATATCTGCCATCAACTACAGGCTGGTATGATTTCTATACCGGTGCTTATTTAACCGGTGGCCAGACTGTGAAAGCTGTAGCTCCGCTGGATCGGATTCCGGTATATGTAAAAGAAGGTTCGATTATACCAGTTGGTCCTGAGATACAATATACCAGCGAAAAACCTGCAGATCCGCTTACGCTCTACGTGTATACCGGTAAAGCCGGAAATTTTACACTTTATGAAGATGAAGGTGTAAACTATAACTATGAGCAAGGTAAGTATACTTCTATACCATTTACTTACAATGAAGCCGCTAAGACATTAACGATTGGTGAGCGCCAGGGCTCATTCAATGGAATGCTTGAGAAACGGACTATAAATATAGTCTGGATCACGCAAGACCACGCTGCTGCAGTAGCTGCTACTACCAAGGCAGACCAGGTGGTAACGTATGACGGTAAATCTTTAACCGTAGAACATAAATAGAATTCAAATTTCCGCAAGGAAACTGGAGATAAACAACTAAAACAGCTAAACCAAAATTAACCTATGATTAAACAAGTCTACAGAAGCATATGGTTTGCTTCCGTATGTTTCTTCCTGGTAGGACTAGCTTCGGCCCAGGCGCAGAAGCAAGTAATAACCGGAAAAATCACGGACGCAACCGGAGCTCCACTGCCAGGTGTAAGTATCCTTATAAAAGGTACAACGATTGGAACGTCCGCAGATGTTGAAGGTAATTATTCACTCGAAGCATCTCCGAACGATGTGCTGGTGTTATCTTTTATTGGTTATACTACAAAAGAAGTATCTGTAGGTAATCAGTCTCAGATAAACGTATCGATGGAAGAAGATATATCTACCCTGCAGGAAGTTGTAGTGGTTGGATACGGTGAACAGAAGAAGGCATTGAACACAGGCGCAAACTTGCAGATTAAAGGTGAAGACCTTTTAAAGCAAAGTTCAACCAACGCATTACAGGCGTTGCAAGGGCAAGCTCCGGGTGTGCAGATTACGTCTACATCCGGTCAGCCAGGTGAAACGATGAAAGTAATTGTGCGTGGGGTTGGTTCTACCATTGGCAACACTCCACTATACGTAGTGGATGGAGTAATTACCGGTGATATCTCGTACCTGAACAACGGAGATATAGCTTCGTTGACTGTATTGAAGGATGCTGCATCAGCCGCTATATATGGCTCGCAAGCGGCAAACGGTGTTGTGCTGATCACGACTAAAAAAGGTAAGGCAGGTCATGCACAGGTTACATTCGATTCTTACTATGGTGTACAAAATGTGGCACGTAAAGTAGATTTGTTAAACGCGAAAGAGTACGCAATCATTGCTAACGAAGCAGCGGTAAACTCTGGTAACTCGCCAATCTATAGCCAGCACGTAATCGATTCATTAGGTTCAGCCGGTACAAACTGGATGGATGAGATGTTTGCAAAAGATGCAGTAACGCAGAACTATTCAATCGGTGTTACAGGTGGTAGCGAAAATTCAGTTTATTCAACTTCACTTTCATACCTGTCGCAGGCCGGTATAGTGGGCGGTAAAGGTTTGTCAAACTACGAGCGCTATAATTTCAGATTTAACTCTGAGCATAAATTGTTCAAAAATATTTTGACGATTGGACAGAACCTGAATGTTGCATTTACAAACAATAACGGTATCGGTGTTGGCAACCAGTACAACAACTCGCTTCGTGGAGCATTTCAAACTACGCCGCTATTGAAAAACGATCCGCTAGATACAGCAGGATTGTACAATCAGGCGAATCCTTACTATCAAATGGTGTACAATAACCAGAACAGGAACAAGAATCAACGCGTTATAGGCAATATATACTTCGAAGTTGAGCCTATCAGTAAGTTGAAATTCAGATCGAGCTTAGGTATAGATTATTATAATTATGATGGCCAGTCTTATAAGCCTGAGTTTAAGTTGTCGATATACTCGTTCAATACAAATCCACAAGTGACTCAATCTATGAGTAAATCACAAACTATTCTGTGGGATAATTTATTGAGCTACTCTTTTACATTGGGCACACAACATAAGTTTGATGCTATGCTGGGTACGTCGATGTATCAATATGGTGGGAGCTCTCTGAGTGCGACTAAAACAGGTTCTGTATTTAGTGATGTAGAGCACGCATGGATAAGTAACGGTACCAGCAATACTGCAACGGCAACCGGTGTAGCGTACGATCCTGATCACCGAGCATCTTTTTTTGGAAGACTTAACTATAATTTTGAAGAAACATATTTGCTGAACGCAACATTCCGTGCAGACGGTTCTTCCAAGTTTGCAAAAGGTAATCAGTGGGGTTACTTCCCTTCTGTTTCTGCCGGCTGGGTTATTACTAACGAAGAGTTTATGGATAACACTTCAGGTTGGTTGAACTCCTTGAAATTTCGTGCGAGCTGGGGACAAGTTGGTAGTCAGAATGTATCTGCATTCCAATACCAGTCACCTATAACCTTCACCAATACATACTATATTTTTGGTGGAACAGAAGGAACTCTTACACCTGGAGCATATCCAAGCAGATTGTCTAATACCAATTTGAAATGGGAAACATCCGAGCAGACGGACATTGGTTTTGATGCAGCATTCCTGAATGGTAAATTCAATGTAAACGTTGATTGGTATGTTAAGACTAATAAAGACTGGTTAATTAAAGCTCCGGTGTTAGCTACCGCTGGTGCAGAAGCTCCTTACATCAACGGTGGTGGTGTTAAGAATAAAGGTGTGGAGTTGGCTCTTGCCTATAACAACAGCATTGGCGATCTCAACTATCGGGTAAGTGTTAACGGTGCATACAATAAGAATACAGTAAGTCATATACCTAACGCAGACGGTATCATTCATGGTCAGGCGAACCAGATATATGACAACTCTACTGAATTTAACAGAGCTGCCAACGGTTACCCTATTGGTTATTTCTGGGGTTATAAAACCAACGGAATCTTCCAGAATGAACAAGAAGTTCAATCCTATACTTCAGCAGAAGGTACACAGCTGCAACCTTCGGCAAAGCCGGGTGACGTACGTTATGTAGATGTGACTGGTGATGGCTCAATCACTGAAGCAGATAAGACTATGATCGGTAATCCAAATCCTGACTATACATTTGGTTTCTCGATTGGTGCAGATTATAAGGGTTTTGATTTTTCTATTCAGGCAAGTGGTGTAGCGGGTAACCAAATTGTTCAATCGTACCGTAATCCTGCAAGCAAGTATGGAAACTATACCAGCGAAATTCTGGATCGCTGGCACGGTGAAGGTACATCGAACAGAATGCCACGTGTAACCGAAACAAATGAAAACTGGACCAATTTCTCAGACCTCTACATTCACAATGGCGATTACCTGAGAATCAACAATGTTACGCTTGGTTACGACCTGAAAAGAGTTATCAAGCAAAACTTCCTGACACAGTGCAGACTGTATGTTTCAGCGCTTAACCTCTTCACATTTACCAAGTACAATGGTATGGATCCTGAGGTAGGTTACGGTACCGATGGATTTACTTCCGGTGTTGATGTTGGATACTATCCACGTCCGAGAACCTATATGGTAGGATTGAACGTGAAATTCTAAAATTGAAAAGTATGAAGAAACTTAATATATATACTGTAGTTTTTAGTCTGCTGGTATTAGGCGGATGTAGTGACTTCCTTGAGACGGAGTCGTTATCCAATTCTACCGTTGATAACTATTACAAAACTCCTGAACAAGCCTACAATGCGCTTGTTGGATGTTATGATGGTGTACAGGCCCTGTGGTCATCAGGTGTTTCCTTCCCAGTTGCATCAGAAGTACTTTCGGATAATGCATTCGGTGGCACGGGTTACTCAGATGGATACGGATATCAATTGCTGGATGAGTTTGATAAAAGCCGATCTCCTTCTGATCTGAATATGTTTAATAATAACTGGATTGCTTACTATAAAGCTATTTATCGCTGCAATATTTTACTTCAAAAACTGGATGATGTAGAATGGGGAACTGATGCAGATCTAAGAAATATATACGAAGCAGAAGCGAGATTTTTGCGCGCCTATATGTACTTCGATATGGTACGACTTTGGGGAAATGTACCTTTGTTAACAGAGCCTTCAACAGAAAACCTTCCTCAAGCAACTCCGCAGGAAGTATATGCACAGATCGCTGAAGATTTGAAGTTCGCCACCGAGAACTTAGAGGCAAAATCGTATGCGAGCCAATCTTCATCTGAGCGTGGACGTGTTACTAAATGGGCGGCAGAATCTCTGATAGGTCGCGTTTACCTATACTATACCGGATACTATGGAGCGAGCGATCTGGCGGGCGTAATTAGTAAAACACAAGCCTTAGCTTACCTGGAAGATGTAATTGCAAACAGTGGCCATGGTTTAGTGGAAACTTATGCAAATCTATGGCCTGCGGCTTCTGGTACTAACTACGCAAAAGAAGATAACAAAGAAACAGTCTTTGCTATAAAATATACCTATACCAGCGATTATACCACCGGAAATGATGACGGCAACAAATGGCTAGTTATGTTAGGTATGCGTAATTACTCCTCTTATCCCTATGGAAAAGGATGGGGAGGAGTAACTGTTAATCCAAATCTTTGGGATGCTTACAGCAGCACAGATACACGTAAAGCTGCATCAATTATATCCATCGAAGACGAAAACATTGCTTTTGATCAGCAGGCCGATCAGCGTGAATATACCGGTTACTATAACAAGAAGTATACCCCGATGATTAATTTGAACGGAGAAAGTGTATCGGCAGAGTTAGCCTCAGAACTTGGTCTTAACAGCGATTTTCAGATCAGTCAGTTTCAGGATTATGTTGTTATCCGTTACGCAGATGTACTGTTAATGGCTGCTGAACTTGGAAGCTCAAGTGCACAGAATTACTTCGATCAGGTTAGAGAGCGTGCCTATGGAGATGACTTCGTTCAGATACCCATTACGCAGCAAAGCATTATGAATGAACGCAGACTCGAATTTGCATTCGAAGGTATACGTTACTGGGATCTGCTTCGTCAAGGGGTTGATGTTGCTGCGAATACTATAGCTGAAACTACGCAGGTATTGAATGGCGGTGTTGAAACCACGAAGACGATTACGGCTTCAAAAATTCAGGAAACAAAAGGTTTACAACAGATACCTAACACGCAGGTTAGTTTATCAAATGGCGTATTGAAACAAAATAATGGTTGGTAATATTTAATGAATGAAAATATGAAGACGTTTATAAAGATACTGTCCGCATCCCTGACGCTTGCATTTGTAATGTCGTGTCAGGAGGAGCATGAATTAGACGCTCCTTTAGATAAATCTGAGATTACGTTTGAAGTAACACAAGACTTGGCAGCTGATCCAGGTGGAAATACTGTGATTTTGAAAAACACAACCCCTGGTACAATTTCGATCTGGGACTATGGTACAGGTAAATCCAATAGAGTTCAGGATACCGTTCGCATTGCATTTAAGGGTGAGTATAAAATTAAGTTCTCAGCCGTTACTGACGGTGGTATAGTGGAGATGGATCCTGTTACTGTAACGGTTACAGAAGACAATCTCAATTATGTAAACGACCCACTTTGGACAGCTCTTTCCGGAGGTGTTGGTAACGAAAAAACGTGGATATTGGATATCGATGCAAACTACTTTGCTGGTCCCATGTTCTTTTATGGAACAGATAATGGCTGGCAAGGCGGCTGCTTGAAAGATGGTGGCGATTGCTGGAATTGGAGTCCAAAATATTCCGAAAATACGTGGCTGATGCCGGATGGCGACTACGGTACCATGACATTCAGTTTAAAAGGAGGACCTTTTGTAACCTCCAACCACTTGATGATTCCAAGCAGAGGAACGGAAAGCGGAACATATTACCTTGATAAAGATGCTAAGACATTGACGATGACAGGTGCAACTCCTCTACATGATAAAGGGCGCGATGAATGTGTTGGCGCTTGGGGTTCTATCAGGTTATTCGCTTTAACAGAGAATTTTATGCAAATCGGTGTTTTGCGTACTTCCTGTGATGGACCATGCTATCTTGTTTACAATTTTGTTCCTAAAAAGTAAAAACAAATTTTTTAATGGTTGACCAGTAAAGACTTCTCGTAAACTCGAGAAGTCTTTACTTTTTTAATAGAGTATATGATATTCGCCTTAACCCATATGAAGTTTTTTTTTAAGTTTTTCGTGCTTGTCTCGGTGTTTGTGTTTTTTTCTTGCTCGCAAAAAAAAGCAACACGTACTCAGGAGGATTTCAACAACGATTGGAAATTTCAACTAAGTGATTCACTTCATGAAGCCGATGCATTCTCTGACGACTCGTCATGGCGCACACTAAATCTTCCGCACGATTGGAGTATAGAAGGCGAATTCAGTGAAAAGAATTCTGCTGGTGTTGGTGGCGGTGCGCTTCCTGGTGGAATTGGCTGGTATAGAAAAATATTTACACTTGATTCACTCGATAATAACAAACGAATTGCCATTCAGTTCGATGGTATATATCTGAATAGTGAAGTCTGGATAAACGGACATTCTGTAGGGAAGCGTCCGAATGGGTATATATCTTTTGAGTATGATATAACTCCGTTTGTCAGGTTCGGACAGCAGAATATTGTTGCTGTAAAAGTTGACAACTCAAAACAACCCAACTCACGTTGGTATTCCGGTTCAGGCATATACCGTGATGTTCGCCTCGTGAAGACATCTAAAGTATATGTTGGTTATAACGGTGTATTTATTCGTACACCGAATGTTGCGGCTACGTCAGCTTCTGTTCAGGTAACAGCAACCGTAAAAAATGATTTGAAAGAAAGTCAAACCGTAAAGCTCGTAACGGAGATTTACGATCCGGAAGGTAAGCTTGTGGAAGAGATCGAATCTTCTCAGCCTATAAAAGCTAATGAGTCAATTGATGTTGAGCAGTCTACAGATGTTCAACAACCACAATTATGGTCTGTGCAATCTCCTAAACTATATAAAGCTATAACAAGAGTTATAGTAGATGGTGATGTTGTGGATGATTACGAAACGATCTTTGGTATACGAAGTTTTGACTTCGATAGCAAAAAAGGATTCTCTCTTAACGGTGAATCATTAAAAATAAAAGGCGTTTGCTTACATCATGATTTGGGATGTCTCGGAGCTGCATTTAATGTGCGTGCAGCCGAACGTCAATTGGAGATTATGCGCGAGATGGGCGTAAATGCAATACGTACATCGCACAATCCTCCGGCACCACAATTTCTTGATCTCTGCGATCGCATGGGATTCATTGTGATGGATGAGATGTTCGATATGTGGAAGAAGAAAAAAACTGATTTTGATTATAGTATATATTGGGATGAATGGCACAAGCGTGACCTGGAAGATTTTATAAAGCGCGATCGCAATCATGCCAGTGTTATGATATGGAGTGTGGGTAATGAGATTGGTGAGCAATGGGATACTACAGGTATAGCTATTACCAAAGAGCTTGTAGATATAGTGCATTCACTTGATAAGACACGACCGATCACAACGGCCAATAATGACGTTGGATTGGGGAATAGCCTTATAAAATCAGGTGCGCTTGATGTTATTGGCTATAACTACAATCACACCAAGTTTGAGGATTTTCCGATCACGTATCCGGATAAGAAATTTATAGCAACGGAAACAACATCGGCACTGGCAACACGTGGGCACTATGATATGCCTTCGGACAGTGTTCGTGTCTGGCCGCTTGCATGGGATAAAGTATTTACGCAAGGTAATACCGATAACTCCGTATCCGCTTATGATAATGTGCGTGCTCCGTGGGGATCAACACACGAAGAAACCTGGAAGGTTATAAAGAAGCATGACTATCTCTCCGGTATGTTTGTTTGGACTGGCTTTGACTACATCGGGGAACCTACTCCATATGTATGGCCATCGCGCAGTTCATATTTTGGTATCGTAGATCTTGCTGGTTTCCCGAAAGATACATACTACATGTATCAAAGCGAATGGACTGACAAACCTGTGCTGCATCTATTTCCACATTGGAATTGGACTGCCGGGAAAGATGTAGATGTATGGATATATTATAACCAGGCTGATGAAGTTGAATTGTTTCTGAATGATAAATCGCTTGGTATAAAGAAGAAAACGGGCGATGATCTTCACGTAATGTGGCGTGTGCCTTTCGAAGCAGGAGTGTTGAAAGCTATTTCCCGTAAGGGTGGTAATGAAGTACTGAGTAAGGAAATTCGTACGGCATCCAAACCCTATAAAATTATACTTGAAGCTGACAGAAGTAACATTAACGCTACCGGTAAAGATCTTTCCTTTATAACAGTAAAAGTTGTGGATGAGAAAGGTACAGTCGTTCCGGATGCCCAAGATCTCATTACTTTCGAAGTAACCGGAGCAGGTTTTATTGCGGGCGTTGATAACGGAGATCCGGTAAGTCACGAGTCGTTTAAGTCGAATAAGCGAAAAGCTTTTCATGGCTTGGCGCTACTCGTTGTGAAGTCGAAAACACAGGCAGGCAAAATTCACGTGAAAGCAACATCAGGCGGAATACAATCTGCTGAAATTGATATTGACGTAAATTAAGGTATATAATACGTTGTTGTGATGAGGGGCAGTGCGTTAAATAACTCGTGTAAAAAACATTCATCATCTTGCGCAGTTACAAAGCGTACAACGAAGGTATAAGGAGTACAATGGACACCTTAAATAGTGAAGAAGAGAATAGACTGCATAATTATTATAGTATGAAAATGAAATATACCGGAAGGGTTGAGAAGCGAAGCATAGTACAGAAGGTATATGCGATGGTGTGGTGCCTGCTAATAACAAGTACTTTTCTAACGAACAGCGTATGGGCGCAAACCGAAAGCTATACGTGGAACAACGTAGCGATTGGTGGCGGAGGTTTTGTTTCAGGTATAATTGCCAGTAAAACGAAGCAAGGTTTGATATATGCGCGGACGGATGTAGGTGGTGCATATCGCTGGGATGCCGATAACAGCAAATGGATTCCGTTGCTGGACTGGACATCCGAAGATCAGGTTGGATACCAGGGCGTAGAGTCGCTGGCTACCGATCCCGTTGAACCCAATAAAGTATATATGCTGGTAGGCACGTCATACTTTAACAACGGTAAGACTGCTATACTTCGCTCGTCTGATTATGGTAATACATTTTCGATAACAGATGTTACTTCGCAATTTAAAGCTCACGGTAATGGTATGGGAAGACAAACCGGAGAGAAACTGGTGGTTGACCCGAATAGTAATAATATACTTCTGTGTGGAACACGGTATAACGGTTTATTCAAAAGCACAGACTCAGGTGTAACGTGGACGCGATTGTCCGGATTGAACATCACAACTACGCCTACACCAACATCAACGAACAGCGCGAGCGATGCCAACGGAATCAGTTTTGTTGTGCTCGATCCTTCTACAGGCTCATCAGGTTCTGCTACTCAAACGATCATTGCTGGTGTTAGCCGCACAGGTGATAATAATCTTTATCGCAGTGATGATGGTGGCGCTACCTTTTCGGCTATCACTTCAGCGCCTACGTCACTAATGCCGCATCGCGCTGTGTTGGCAAGCGATCGTAATCTATATATCACGTATGCAACAGGGTTAGGTCCTTGGGATGTACAAGGCAGCGGTCAGATATGGAAGTATAATTTGCAAAGCGGAACGTGGACGAATATTACTCCTTCTTTTTCGGGATCATTCGGAGGTATCAGCGTTGATCCTGCAAATCCTAATCGCTTGGTTGCTTCTACCGTTAATATATACTATACACAGGATAAGACTTATGGTTCGTATGGTGATCGCATGTTTCTGAGTACAGATGGCGGTACTACCTGGACGGATGTTGTTGACAGAGGATTCAGTGTAGATCCCCAGGGAGTAACCTGGATAAATGGTCAGTCTATACATTGGGCAGGTTCTATAGAATTTGATCCGTTTGATACCCAAAAAGTATGGGTAATTTCCGGTAACGGTGTTTTTCAAACAGATAATATAGACGCAACAGCAGGTGTGTGGAAGTTTCAGGTTAAGGAATTGGAAGAAACTGTATTACTGGATATAGTAAGTATACCAAACGGACCGATGGTTAGTGTGATTGGAGATTATGACGGATTCAGACACACCGATGTAACACAATATGCACCTCGCCATACACCGAGTGTAGGAACTACAACTGGTATAGCGTACGCTTCACTCAATCCAAACATTATGCTTCGGGCAGGAGCAAAGACTGTAAATAGTGTGCAGGTTGGTGCCCTGTTCTACTCTACGGATATGGGTATATCTTGGACTGAATGTGCAACGACTAAAGGATACAGAGGAAATATAGCTATAGCTGCCGATGGCGGAACATTTTTACATTGTCCTGAAGGATCAAGTATAACCTACAGGTCAGTCGATCAGGGAAAAACGTGGACTGCCGTTACGGGATTAAGTATCAGTAATGCGCGTCCGGTAGCCGATCCGTTGGTGCCTGCTAAATTCTATGCTTACAATAGTAGTTCAGGAGCTTTATTTGTAAGTACAAACGGAGGAACTTCTTTTATTTCATCCGGTACTCCCGGAGCAAGTGGTTCCGCAATAATCCGAACAGCTCCATATCGTGAAGGGGATGTATGGGTGCCATTATATAGTGGTGGATTGACACGTTCAACCAACTCCGGTCAGACTTTCGTAAAGCTTAGCAATGTTACCTATTGCGCAGCTGTTGGTTTTGGTAAAGCTGCTTCCGGACAATCATATCCTGCGATCTATATATGGGGAACGGTAAACAGCATTCGCGGAGTACACCGCTCCACAGACGAAGGTGCAACCTGGACACGCGTAAACGATGATGATCATCAATACGGTGGTCTTGCCAACGGTCAGGCTATAATTGGAGATATGAATGTGTTCGGAAGATTCTATATGAGCGCTTCAGGAAGAGGTATTATCTATGGAGAATCAAGTGAGACTTGTGTCCCAACGAACATTATTCCCTATATATCTGTAAACGGAGAAACAGCTAGCGAAACTGCGTATACTTCTGTTGTAAACGGAGCGACTGTTAAGTTAAGTCCGGAGCCAACATCAGGCGGATCGTGGAGCTGGACAGGACCAAACAGCTTTACGTCTTCAGACCGGGAAGTTTCGATTGCCAATATTCAATCCAGTGCTATATATACCGCTACCTATACAGATGCCAATGGGTGCGTAAGTGCTGCACAAACATTTGCTCTGGCGGTAGTGGCGCAGGCTGTATTGGTAAAAAGTATATCAGTAAAAGGAACAGGAGATCTTGCCACGATTGATCAGAAAAGTGGTACGCTTCAATTAGTCGCGACTGTTAGCCCGGTAAACGCCACCAATCAAAGTGTAACCTGGAGTATACCTAACAATACAGGTATCGCTACAATATCTTCAACCGGATTACTTACAGCCGTTGGCGATGGCGTTGCAACGGTACGCGCCACAGCGAAAGACGGCTCTGGTATTTACGGTGAAGTTGCAATAACGATCACAAATCAAACCGTAACTTCAATTGAAGAAGATATAAGTGCACGTTTCGGCATTTATCCGAACCCGGTATCAACAACGCTTACGATCGACAATGCGAGTACGGTAAAACAAGTAACGTTTCATGATCTGCGCGGACAACAAATCAAATCGTTGTCCAACAACAAAAGCTCTCTTATAATTTCATTGGATAATGTGCCGGCAGGCGTTTATATCATGGAGTTGACAGATAGTAAGAATATCCGGTATGTTAAAAGAGTAGTGAAATATTAGCTATATTAAACTATAAATTGCAAGCTTCCATTCTGTTTGAATGGAAGCTTTTTTTATACTATAAAATGAAAGATTCTATGTTGGCACGTTTTGCGATTGTACTTATTTTTATTGTAGGATGTTCGCATGATAAAGTCCGCTCAGACAGAGGCAGGTATAATCAGTTAGCCAGTGTGGCATTCGTTGATAATTTTGAAAAATATGATTTCGGAACTTTGAGTGGTTCTGAGAAATGTATTCTCAAGGAAACAATAGCTAACGATTTAGACGAATTGAATGATTGGCGCTTCGTTGAAGTTGATAATAGGTTTAGGATTCGGACTTACCATGCTCCATATCTCGACTTGGATTTCGCTTTTGTAAAGCATGGAGATCGATTTAGTTTCATTACTCTTCCTGATGTTGTGAAATACATATATGGTATTAGACACCGCTATAAGGAACAACATAACAAATGGGTCCTGAAAGACTCTTCCGCAGTTTTTACACTGAACTCAGTGTTATTAGATAATTTTCTAAATGATAACGCCATAGCTATTAAAGAATTATCTCCATTTGAAAAGGCAACGTTACTCAATCGTCTACTGCCTGAGATATTTTCTTCGCCATTTTTTCGTCCGATCAGTCGATTTGAGTTTAAAGATATGATTGATGCTCAAATCAATGCAGGTGAAATGACAAATTATGATTATGAGAAAATAAGAGGGCTTATCGACCATGCTCACCCATCAGTTGTTGAGTTATGCAACATCTTTTTTATGGAACGTGTTGGCTGGGTGTTATTAAACTATCCGGACAAGAACTTAGAGGAGAATAAAGTGAAGGTGGATGCTTATTTTATAGTTTTTAGGGAGCGGGTAATTATTACACGTGCTGACGAGAATACTAAGTATATTAGGTGTAGAGAACAATACGAATAAGGCGACACGATGAAAAAGTTACTTGCTATGATGCTGGCGACATCTGTTCTATATGTTGCCTGTTCCGATTCTGATGATGTTCAGCCACGACCAAAGCCAGGAAGTATAAATGCCGTATACCTGATTGATAAAGAGACGCATACTCCGTTGAATGTAGTGGGTGGCAATTCTAAATTCGAATACGCGGGTGATAAGGTAATAAAACGTATCGGAGGATTTATCGCGATTCCTACTTCCAGTGGTTTTTCGTGGCTCTATACTGAAAGTATCTATGACTCGGTTCAGTATCTCAATAAGAATACAGTCCGGATATTCACAGCCGATAATTTTGAAGAACTGAATGTCGCTTCCAATGAGCGGGAGATAACGTTAGAGGACGGACGCATGGTTAGAAAAATAACAGCTACCGATCTTGAAACCGGTGAAGCCGCTGACACAATCTTCTACTATTACAATGCACAAAACCGGATTGAGAGAACCGAACAGCATTTTGAGTGGACTATAATTACCAGCACCTATACATTTGATGCTGGCGGCAACCTGACGAAAATATCCGGTGTGAAAAAATATCGCGATGGTGAAGTTGCTATAACCACGGAAGAAACCTTTGGTGGTTATGATAATAAACCGAACCCACTTAAAGGACTTTGCTTGTGGCAAGACTACTACTACCGCTCACTTTCCAGTAATAATTTTACATCCTATACCTATACTTCCGGCAGCACAGAGGAAACCAAGAATTGGACCCTCGTTTACGACATTAACGGAAATGTAGATTATTCGAAATAAGATATTTCCTGTAAACGAAGCACAGTGTTTTGTTTTTATATAATCTGCATAAATCTCTGTCTGCGGGAGAATGTATAGGGGTGTCTATAATTTGGCAAGGGTAATGTGCTCTGGCATTTGCCTGTTTTTAAAATAGCGCTATCTTGCTATACTAACTCTGCCGAGCGATGAAGAAGTTATTTGCTATGATACTGGCAACGTCTGTGTTATATGTTGCCTGCTCTGATTCTGATGATGTTCAGCCTCGGCCGCACCCTGAAAGTATAAGTGCTGTGTACCTGATGGATAACGAGCAACAACATAATCCAATCAATTTAGTGGGTGGCAATTCTATATTCGAATATACCGGTGATAAAGTGATAAAGCGCATAGGAGGATTTATCGTCACTAATCCCGCCACAGGTTTGCCATGGATCTATACCAAAGACGTCTATGACTCGGTTGTGTATCTCAATAAGAATACAATCAGGATATTTGCGGCTATTAATTTTGAAGGACGGACTATAGAGCCTAACGAACGAGAGATAACGTTAGAAGATGATCGCCCGGTTAGAAAAATAACAGCCATCGATCTTGAAACCGGTAAACGTGCTGATACAATCTTCTACTACTACGATGCGCAAAATCGGATCGAAAGGACCGAGCAACATTTTGATTGGATTATAATTACCAGAACCTATACGTTTAATGCAACTGGCAACCTGATTAAAATCTCTGGTGTGATAAAAAACTCGGGCGGAGTAATGTATACGACAGAAGAAACCTTTGGTGGTTATGACGACAGGCCCAACCCGCTCAAAGGACTTTGTCTATGGCCAGACTATTTCTATCGATCACTCTCTAATAATAATTTTACAACCTATACCTATATCGCCGAAGGCGCATATTTCGGAGTCAAAGAAGAATCCAGGAACTGGACACTCGTCTATGACAGCAATGGAAATGTAGATTATTCAAAATAATATATACCTATAAAACAAAAGGTGTTGCTCATTTGAACAACACCTTTATTTATACTCTGTGTAAATCTGTCCCGATAACTATCGGGAGTCGGAACCCAATTACTTCCCAAACGGATTCAAAGCCGACAGCGCGCGCTTACCGCCACCCATTTTGTTCATCGTCTTCATCATTTTGCGCATGTCGCTGAATTGTTTCAGCAGTTGATTTACCTGTTGGATAGATGTACCGCTGCCTACAGCAATTCTGTTCTTGCGACTGCCGTTGATGATATCCGGATTCTCGCGTTCTTCCAGTGTCATGGAGCGGATGATGGCTTCTACCGGTTTGAAGGAGTTATCATCTATATCTATATCTTTTATAGCCTTGCCCATGCCAGGGATCATGCCTAAAAGATCTTTCATGTTACCCATCTTCTTTACCTGCTCGAGTTGAGACAGGAAGTCGTTGAAGTCGAACTGGTTTTTACGGATCTTCTTGTTGAGTCGCGCAGCTTCTTCCTGGTCGAAAGCTTGCTGAGCTTTTTCAACGAGGGTTACAACGTCACCCATACCGAGGATACGACTTGCCATACGATCGGGATAGAATCGATCGATCGCTTCCATCTTCTCACCTGTACTTACGAACTTGATCGGCTTGTCAACCACTCTGCGAATAGAAAGCGCAGCACCACCGCGTGTATCACCATCAAGCTTGGTAAGAACAACACCGTTGAAATTCAAACGATCATTGAATGCCTTCGCTGTATTCACGGCATCCTGACCCGTCATCGAGTCAACAACGAAAAGTGTTTCTGAGGGATTGAGCGCTTCTTTCAAACGCGCAATCTCATTCATCATCTCTTCGTCAACCGCGAGACGACCTGCTGTATCGACTATAACAATTCTATGATTGTTTTTCTTGGCGTGTTCGATCGCGGCTTTTGCAATCTTGACAGCGTCTTTGTTTTTAGGCTCTGCATATACTTCTACACCTACCTGCTCGCCTAATACTTTCAATTGGTCGATCGCAGCCGGGCGGTATATATCGCAGGCTGTTAACAACACCGAGCGACCCTGGCGCTTCAGGTAGTTGGCGAGTTTACCGGAAAATGTAGTTTTACCAGAACCTTGCAGACCGGCAATAAGAATGATAGCAGGTGAGCCGTCAAGCTTGATATCTTCACTCTGACCGCCCATCAGACCTGTCAGCTCATCGTTCGTGATCTTTATCAGCAACTGGCTTGGCGAAATGGATGTAAGTACATCCTGACCCATCGCCTTTTCTTTGATCTCGTCTGTTACCTCTTTGGCAACTTTATAGTTTACGTCCGCATCGATAAGAGCCTTGCGGATTTCTTTTACGGTGGAGGCAACGTTGATTTCGGTGATGCTTCCCTGGCCTTTGAGGGTTTGAAAGGCCTTCTCCAGTTTATAACTTAAATTATCGAACATGGTGTTTGTAATATCTTGATTTAATTCTTGCCCGCAGATTTCGCTGATTTTCGCAGAAAATACTCAAAAAGCTCCCTGCTATGGTCGATGGAAATCCGGCAAGGGTGCAAAGTTAACCCTCCCCGGATAGGGAAGCAAATTGAGTTTTTACACCGTTAAATTTTGTAGCAGCGCTTCGCGGATGCGTTGCTTCAACAGCTCAGCAGCGTGTTTCATGGCGTAGTCTTCTGAAATGTGCTCGCTGGCGATTGTAATTACTTGGGAAACGCCAAGGTTCTCAAGTTCCTGCGCTGACAGTTCGCACGAACCCGCCACCACGATCAAGCGCTTGTGATATTTTTGGGCAAGCTGAGCTACACCATTAATAACTTTACCCGACAATGTCTGGCGATCAATTTTCCCTTCGCCTGTTATGATGATGTCGGCTTGCTTCACGTGCTCTTCAAGTCCGGTAAATTGCATGATGAACTGTATGCCCGGCACAACGGTAAGGCTGGTGAAAACTTGTAGCGATGCCGGTAATCCACCACCGGCACCGGCTCCCAGAAAATTTACAGAACGATGAAAAGTTTTTTCGAGAAGTGATGCGTAATGCTTGAGACCTTCATCCAATGTCGTGACCATTTTCTCATCAGCACCTTTCTGCGGAGCAAAAACATGTGCGGCACCATGAGGTCCGAATAACGGATTGTCTACATCACAAAATATAGTCAGTGCTATATCAGCAAATCGCGGATGTAGTTGAGAAGTATCGATGGCCTGTATATAGCGCAGACTTTCGCCTGTCGGCTTGAGTTGATTACTGTGGGCATCGAGAAACCGTATACCCAACGCTTCTGCCATACCTGTACCTGCATCGTTGGTGGCACTGCCGCCTATACCAAGATAGATTTTTGTTATGCCATGGTCAAGCGCATGCCGAAGGAGTTCACCGGTTCCGCGCGTGGTGGTGATCATCGGATTGCGTTCTTCTTTCTTCAGCAACTGCAATCCTGATGCTGCCGCCATTTCCATAAAGGCAACAGAGCCGTTACCGGATATACCATAAGCAGCATTGATTAATCTGTCTAGTGGATCGTGTACCCGTACCGTTGTAAATGTACCGTGACTGAATTTCGTTAAAAGCTCGCAGGAACCTTCACCGCCATCGGCCAGTGGAAGTGTGGATATCGTTGACGTTTCATTTAGCGCCAGCAACGCACACTTTATCGTATCACAAACTTGTTGTGCTGTAAGTGAACCTTTGAATTTATCGGGCGCGATCAGGATGTTCATGTAGCTATACTATAGACTGAACGATATCTTCTGTACAGACTACCGATTTATCGGAATGAGTAGTAAGGAAAAACTTCGCCCGCTTTAAATATACTTTGCTCCAAAGGTAATTCGAGGAAGCCTGTTACATTTTTGAGATTGGCAAAGTCGCCTGAACCACCGCCGGCATCCGGGTAGGCCATCAGTCTGCCGCCTTCATTCTTTATCGTTACCTGGAGGAAGTAGGTAAGCTTCGGTTGGAAGGTGAAGTCTTTTGCCAGCACCGCGTACTGTTCTTCTTTCTTAACGTGCAGACTTTTCCATATCCATGGAAGTATATAGCGATAGAAGCACATATAGGTTGAAACCGGATTGCCCGGAAGGGCAAAAACAATTTTACCTTTCTTCGACTCACCAAACCAAAACGGTTTACCGGGCCGCTGACTTACCTGGTGAAAAAGCTTTTTTACGTTGATACTTTCCAGCGCTTCGGGTATAAAATCAAATTTACCTTTTGAGACACCTCCGGAAACGATGAGTACATCGTGATCTTCGGCAATTACTTTGAGTGAGTCGATCACGAAATCCTTCTGGTCGTAAATGTGATACTGGGTTGATTGCCACCCGATCATTTTCATGGCAGCATCTATAGCATAGGTGTTCGATCGCCTGATCTGGTGTAACTCCGGCACTTCGGTAACTTCAATCAGTTCATCACCGCTCGATATGATAGCCGTACGCGGAAATGAAAATACAGGAACATCGATTATACCAACTGAAGCAAGTAATGCAATCTCAGCCGGTGAAAGTATAATGCCGGGCGAGAGGAGGGTATCATTACGTTCAGCATCCTGGCCCTGCACATGTATATTCTGACCTTCTTCGATGGTATCGACCAGCAGCGTTGCAACGTTACCTTGTATGGATACATCTTCGTAACGGATTACCGTGTCGGTGCCTTCCGGAAGTATAGCTCCGGTCATTACCTCCATGCAGTTCTGCACATCCTTCAGACTCTTCTGCGGCTGACCGGCTCCCTGGGTTTCTTCTATATAAAATTCGCGCTTGCCGTTTTTCCATTCATCATACCAGATGGCGATGCCATCCATTGCTACACGGTTGAAAGGAGGGAAGTCGCGGTCGGCCTTCACAGCTTCAGCCAGCACTCTTCCAACAGCATCATTCAGATCAACCTTGGTTACTGTGGGTTTAAAGAGATGTGATAACACAACGTGGGTTGCTTCTTCTACCGTTACCATGTTCAATAATTATTAACTTTGTTTTGTTTCGAAGATACATGAGTAAAAAGACATTTACACACGTTTCGTCCAGCGGACTTCCGCAGATGGTAAACGTATCGGATAAAAACAGTACCAGGCGTATTGCCAAAGCGCAGGCCACTATCAACGTGGGGCCGGAGATAATTGACCTCATCCAGCACAACGAAATCATCACTAAAAAAGGGCCGGTGTTCCAAACCGCTATCATTGCCGGAGTTATGGGGGCAAAGAAAACAGCGGAGCTTATACCGTTCTGCCATCCGCTGGGCCTGGAAGATTGCCAGGTACACATCCGGGTAGTTGATTCAAAAATTGTGATTGATACCGAGGCTGTCATTACCGGTAAAACCGGTGTGGAGATGGAAGCGCTCACGGCAGCATCGGTTGCTGCGCTTACGGTTTATGATATGTGCAAGGCACTCTCTCACAACATTATCATCGAAGAAGTAAAACTCATGGCGAAGAGCGGTGGTAAAAAAGATTTCAAACGCAAGAAATAGCATGACGCTGCGCAAACGACTCTACCTGACGCTGGAACCTACGGAGAAAGGCGGCATCATCGAACGCATTTTCGAGTTTTGTCTTGTTACCATTATCATTCTCAACATCCTCGCGATTATAGCAGATTCGGTAGAGGAGGTTCGAAGTAAATATGACGTGCTCTTTATAAAATTTGAATACTTCACCATTATCTTCTTTACGGTTGAATATATAGCACGTATATACTCCATCGTAGAAAATCCGGAATTCAGTCACCCGGTAAAAGGACGACTCAAGTATATAACACAACCGCTGGCGATTATTGACTTGCTGGCGTTCCTGCCATTCTATTTTGTTTTTCTGGACTTGCGTTTCCTGCGGATCTTCCGGCTGATGTCGCTCTTTCGGTTGTTCAAGATTGCGCGTTACCTGCATGCACTTAAAATTTTTAAACGTGTTCTGGCTGATCGGAAAGAACAACTTATCCTGAGCTTTCTGTTTATACTCTTCGTGCTTACCATTATATCGTTCATCATGTTTTATACTGAGCATGAAGCGCAACCGGACAAGTTCAGCAGTATACCGGCTACTATGTGGTGGGGCATTGCTACTATTACCACCGTTGGGTATGGCGACATGGTGCCCATTACAGCGTTGGGTAAATTTCTGGGAGGTTTGTTTGCTATAGCCGGTGTAGGTTTACTCGCATTGCCTGCCGGTATTTTGTCGTCAGGATTTTTTGAGTCGCTGCATAAAGATGCTGTAGTAAAGAAATGCCCGCATTGCGGAAAGGATATTCATGAGTGACACTATACCTGAAATGAACCCTGCCATATATGGCCTGGTGCTGGCGGGAGGCAGGAGTTCGCGCATGGGACGCGACAAAGGTCTTATCGTTTACAACGACAAACCGCAGCGCGAATATATAGCAGACCTGCTGCGTAAATTTTGCGCGCAGGTATATGTCTCCTGCAAAACGAGAGAATATATACCGGCAGAGCTTAATCCTTTACCTGATCAATTTGAACTGGAGAGTCCGTTGAATGGAATCTTATCTGCCTTCAGAAAGAATGATACGGTAGCATGGCTTACGGTGCCGGTAGATATGCCCTATGTAGATGAAGCTGCACTTGCCTGTCTTCTCAATCATCGTGATACAAATAAAATGGCTACTTGCTTTGTTGATTCCGATGGAAAGCATCCAGAGCCGTTGCTTGCACTATGGGAAGCAAGAGCCGCTGCACCGTTGAAAAAGTACTATGAAAGCGGAGGTATAAGTCCGAGAGAATTTTTGAAACAACAAAATATACTCTTGCTGCAACCGCCGGATAAACGCATCTATCAAAATATCAATACACCAGACGAACTGAACGATTTCTTGAATAAGTCGTGAAGAAATTTACCCGAACAAAATGCCGTCATGTTTTTGTAACAGTCTTTTCGAACGGAGCGATACAAAAAGCTGAATCTCTGAACAGAATCTTACGCTAGGGTATAGGGTTGAAATTAAAATCAGATAAAGCGGGTAGGGTAATAGTGCTTGCCTGCATTATACTAAAGATATACTGTATGGTAAAATAGCGCAGGGCTTGTAAAATGCTCTGCCTCAACACCTGTTTGTGATATAGAAAATTGTAGTTACCGTATTTCTCCGGTATAGTATATGTAGTATAAATACGGATATCATATACGTGTTATTTCGCTGTTTGCTCACCGGAATAAGGGATTCGAAAACGATATTGTTACAGGAAGAAATTTTTCTGTACAGATTTATTACATCATCACATGTAGGATATTTTTCCACAACTTTTATGGAAGGGTGTGTTTAGTTTAGTACAAATTTTTATTGGTACATGAAGCCAATTGTTAAACCGCACTCTAATCGTATACACCGTGATCTGATTATTGTGCTCAGCGCAAGCCTGGTGGCTGCTATACTCCTGGTATCAGCGGCTGTGATGTTGATCGGATAAAATAAAGGAGGCCGTTAAAGCCTCCCTTTGTTTTTTTACGGTGTCGTAAAACTTACTCACGAATTAACAGCTACTGCCGGATGTGCAGATATCCATTCTTCGCCATCTTCAAATACTTCTTTTTTCCAGATAGGCACTTTCACTTTTAGTGTATCAATAATGTACTGGCAAGCTTCAAAAGAATCCTTTCGATGTGGCGTTGAAACGGCAACTGCTACAGCAACTTCACCAGGTTTCAACGTACCGATACGATGACTCACCGCCCACCCGAGCAACGGCCATCGATGCGATGCATCATCAATAATTTTTCTGATCTCTCCAACCGCCATGGTTTCGTATGCTTCATACTCCAACCATACTACATTCTTTCCGTGCGCATTGTTACGCACAGTACCTACAAAAACATTTACAGCTCCGGCATTCAAGCTCGAAGCTGTATCGATGACTTTCTGAACGTCAATTGGTTTCTCGGTGATCTTAATCATGTTCTATAAAGGTTGGTTGAACATTATCGTGAAGGACGAATGAAGTTAGCGATTTTAATAGTGAATATCAAGGAAAAGCCTTCCTCGCTTTCAGTCTCTGTTTAACGGTGTAACCTTGTTTACTCTTGTTTATTGTAAAAAATTACCCTCCGCTTACCGGAGGTATTAGTGCGATCTCATCGCCTTCGCGGATCTCCGCTGTCTCAGCCGCGTAACTATTATTCACAGCAATGAATAATGAACGCAGCCCGGTAAGTTTAGGATATTTTTCATTCAGGGCCGAGCGCAGATCGGCTACCGTCACGCCTGGAGCCTCAATAACCATTTCCTTCCCACCGAGGATATCTTTTGTAATACCGAAAGCTTTAACCCGGAACGTATGCATGCGTTTAATTTTTTCTGATCAATTCGTCAAATATCAAACAAATTTTAAATGCCTGCAGAAAAAATCAAAACGTTTCGGTGGCATCTGGCATTTTTACGATCCGGAGTTTGTTTTTTGTTTGTATTTTGTGATCTGCTTGTAACTTTTATTGTAAACGATCTGGCACTTTGACTTTGTTCGACAACCATAACAGGCCCATTAACTACCTGCGTCTGGCAGTAACCGACCGCTGTAACCTGCGCTGTTTTTACTGCATGCCGGAAGAAGGTATACATTATCTGCCCAAGAAGGAGTTGCTTTCGTTCGAAGAGATCTATCGCCTTGTGTCATTACTGGCAAGCATGGGTATAACCAAGGTGCGCTTAACCGGAGGCGAACCGTTTGTGCGCACAGACCTGATGAAGCTGATTCGCTCGATTGTAGAGATACCCGGTATAAAAGATCTTCACCTTACTACCAACGGTGTTCTTACTTCAACCTTTATTCCGGAGTTGAAAAAGATTGGTATAGCATCGGTTAATCTTAGTCTGGACACACTCGACAGGCAACGTTTTAAAACCATTACCAGGCGCGATGAATTTGAGCCGGTACTCAAAACGCTTGATCAATTACTGAAATATGATATACCGGTAAAGATCAACGCAGTGGTAATGGATGGAAAGAATATTGATGATATAGTGCCGCTCATTGAGCTTACCAGGAATAGCAAAGTAGATGTTCGTTTCATTGAAGAAATGCCATTCAATGGTGAAGGTAATCACTACCCGGTGCTGAACTGGACGTACAAAAAAATACTAAGCTATATACAGGAGCACTATCCTTCGCTGCATAAAATTCCGGATCCTGATTTCTCAACATCCTATAATTATACCGTGCCGGGATACCAGGGAAATATAGGTGTTATCGCAGCGTTTAGTCGCACGTTCTGCGGAACCTGTAATCGCATTCGTGTGACGGCGCAAGGCGTATTGAAAACCTGTTTGTACGATGAAGGTGTGCTGGATATAAAACAACTGCTTCGCACGGATCAAGATGACAGTGCTGTGAAAGAGAAATTATACGAGGCTTTTCGTCAGCGCACGAAAGATGGCTTTGAAGCCGAGCAAAAACGAAATAGCAACTTGCCTGTACATGAGTCGATGTCTACCATCGGTGGATAAACGAGCTACTGCACTAATTTTTAAAACCGATATTTCTTTCATGGTTCGTATATACCTCACAGCTTTTCTGTTGCTACTGGTTACGTCTAGTGTTGTTGCCCAGGAGCACAAGAGTAAACCAACATTCTCCATTACTATAAACGGTCGGGTTAAATCACCCAAGACATTTACCGCTGATGCTATCCGCCAGTATAAAGTATATAACATTGGCGATGTGGTGATCACCAATCATAAAGGTGAAGTAAAAGGAACCGCAAAGGAACTAAGCGGCATTCTGTTGAGAGACTTGTTGCAAAGTATAGAGCCTGATGCGGAAAGTCAGAAAGTACTCAGCGAGTACTACTTTACCTGCATCGCATCTGACGGCTATAAAGTTGTATTCTCGTGGAACGAATTGTTCAATACAACGACAGGTAATACAGTATATATTATTACATCGAAAGATCATAAGTCCATTGATACGTTGGATGAAAGTATACTCCTGATCTCCACAGCGGATATTCATGCCGGCAGACGTTACGTAAAGAATCTTCAATCGATTATTGTTCGCAGGGCCGAGTAGTATGGATACCGCGCAGATTATTCTTATCCTTAGTTTTTTTGTAATCGCCCTGGTATATGCTTCGGTTGGTTTTGGCGGAGGTTCAAGCTACCTCGCCTTGCTGGCGCAACCTGTGTTTATGCTGGCTCCGGAAGTTATCCGCCCCACCGCATTGCTTTGCAACATTATTGTTGTTACCAGTGGTACCATCATTTTTTATCGCGAGGGTAAAATTGTATGGAAAGAAGTGTGGCCCTTTTTGGTGGTAAGTATACCAGCTGCATACCTCGGTGGCTTCTGGAAACTGCAAGATGCTATATTTTTTGTGTTGCTGGGTATTACGTTACTCATTGCTTCGCTTCTGCTGTGGATACAACCCGAAAAAATAACTGCCTCATCCGGTAAGTATAACACCACCGGTATAAATATAGTATTAGGGGGAGGCATCGGTTTTCTCTCCGGACTGGTAAGTATCGGTGGAGGTATCTTTCTATCTCCGATATTGCATTTTCTGCGGTGGGCCGATGCAAAAAAGATCTCTGCGCTCGCGAGTTTATTTATACTGGTTAATTCAATCAGTGGTTTGGCTGGTCAGTTTCAGCACGGTCTTCCGGATCTTCAATGGCAATATATAGTGCCGTTGCTTGCAGCCGTTTTTATAGGAGGACAACTCGGCTCACGCATGGGTGCCCGCAGATTCAACCCCATCTACATCAAGCGTATAACCGCTGTGCTCATGTTACTGGCAGCCCTCAATATCCTGAAGGACCATTGGTATTGGTAGCAACCGGTGTTTTAACAACCTTATGGATGAGCATGAATAAACCGATAGCAAAAAGAACAGCTCCAATCGTACTGATGATGCCAACCGGCAAGAGATAGGCCTGATACATTGAATAGGAATCAACGCCTCCGTTTCGGGTAATCAACGGAATGCCTACTGTGTAAAACAGGTGTGTTAACAATCCGATGAGCGAACCAATGGCCATCAGGTATCCTTCCGGTGCAGAACGTTTACTGATATAGTAGATCGTAGCCGCCAGTACAGCCACACTGGGCACAACGCTTATCACATTTTGTAGTACACTCAGAACGGTATCCAGTAATCCCATAGCGAAATAATTTTGATTGACGGTGCAAAGTAAAGATTCATTCGGGAGTATCCACAATCCTTCCTATTTTGCACGACTAAAAAATTAGAGCAGGTAAGCTTTCATTCAGTATTCAGTAAAGCCAGTCCTGCAAATAAAAGTCTTAATCAACGCATGAAAAAAATCAAATTCACTGAACAGGTACTTCCGCACCTGGTAGCTGTTGGCGTGTTCCTGGTTATTACAGTATTCTTTTTCAACCCTGTATTCTTTGATAACAAAACCATCAGTCAGTACGATATCCAGCAGTGGGAGGGATCATCCAAAGCGCTGCGCGATTATCGCGACAAGACTGGCGAAGAAGGTCTCTGGGCCGATGCCATGTTCAGTGGTATGCCGGCTTACCTGGTAAATACACACTGGAGCAACGGGCCCGTAAGTTTCCTGAAACGTGCACTGTCGCTGTCGTTGCCACATCCTATAGCAAACATTTTCCTGGCCTTTATCAGCTACTATATTTTGTTGCTGGCGTTTCGGGTGCGGCCCTACCTGGCTATAGCGGGTGCGGTTGCTTTTGGACTTTCATCTTATATGATCATTGGTTTTGGTGCAGGTCATAATGCCCGCATCGGTGCCATCGCTTTTATGCCGTTGGTTATGGCCGGTATACACCTTGCCTTTTCGCGCAAGTGGATTTTAGGATTTGGTGTAACTACCGCGGGCCTTGCGTTGCATTTGAAAGAAAATCACTTACAGATAACATACTACCTGCTGTTTATTGTATTGGTATACGGACTTATACAGTTGATAGACTTTTTGAGAGAGAATCGTGCGGCTGATTTTTTCAAAACGATTGCTATACTCGTTGTAGCGGCTGTGATAGCAGCCGGTTCATTTATAGGACCGATGTGGGCTGTTACAGAATATAGTCAATACTCGATCCGCGGGGAAACACAATTGGTTTCGGCCGAGCGCAAGGAAGGACAAAGCGGTTTGGATAAATCGTATGCCTTTCGCTATAGCTATGGTATATGGGAACCGATGACGTTGCTCGTGCCTAACTTTTATGGAGGGCTCAGTTCCAATTACCTTGTTCAGGATCCGAACAGTGAAGTATATAAAGCACTGTCACGCTCGGGCGATGAACAGATGGCCAATCAACTCGCACAATATACTTCTGCGTACTGGGGTATAAATCCATTGAACGCTCCATATTATGGTGGCGCGATCATCTTCTTCCTCTTTGTATTGGGTATCGTTTTCGCGGATGGTAAATATGTTGGGTGGCTGATACCCGTAATTATATTCGGAATTATGGCGAGCTGGGGCGACAGTGCCAAATGGTTCAATTATGCTTTATTCGATTACCTGCCCGGCTATAATAAATTCAGATCGGTAACATTCCTTATGATTTTGCCGCTCTTTGCATTTCCGTTGCTGGGGATGCTGGGACTTGAAAAATTATTTACAACCGGTGTTGATAAAGCGGCCCGTAAGAAATTGCTGATCGTGCTGGGCGCAACGGGTGGGCTGTGCGTTTTGTTGTTCCTCTTTGGCGGCATGATGAGTTTCATGTCAGCGCACGAAAGTCAGTTGCCGGCATGGTTTACCAGTGCATTGGCTGACGACCGCAAGAGCCTGTTCCGCAGCGATGTGTTCCGCTCGCTCGCATTTATCGTAGCTGCATTTGTGGTGATATACTTTGAAGTATGGAAGAAGATATCACCAATAGCGTTCTATGCTTTCCTCATCATCATGATCACACTCGATCTGGCCATTGTTGATAAACGCTACTTCGGCAAAGATAAATATCAGCGTAAGCGCGAGAACACCATGTTCGCGATGAATGCTGCAGACCAGGAAATCTTAAAAGACAAATCGCACTACAGAGTATATAACCTGCAGGGTACATTTGAAGAGGCGCGCACATCGTACTTTCACAATTCTATTGGTGGATACCACGGTGTGAAGATGAGACGATACCAGGATCTCTATGACACCTGCCTCTTCCGCGAAACGAACGAGTTTATTCAGGATGTGCAAAGTGGTAAGGCCGACTTTTCGAAGTATGGTGTTATGAATATGCTCAACGTGAAATATATAGTGTTTGGTCCTGAGCGAAACAATATTATACCGAACCCCGCTGCCAATGGCAATGGCTGGTTTGTAAGCGAAGTGATCACGGTAAGTTCACCGACTGAAGAAGTACTGAAAACATGTGGCGTAAATACGCGCACAACAGCAGTTATAGATGGCTCGCGCTTTAAGGTGGAATCAGTGCAGGCCGATACCACAGCAACGCTCACACTGGCAGATCGTAATCCGAATTACCAGAAATATGAAAGTCAGTCGCAGGCAAGTGGATTAGCTGTATTCTCGGAAATATACTATCCCAAAGGCTGGAAGGCTTTTGTAGATGGTAAAGAAACCGAGATCATCTGTGCCGACTATGTATTGCGTGCCGTACAAGTGCCGGCTGGTAAACACGTTGTTGAATTCAAGTTCGAGCCTGCTGCATACTATACCGGTAACAAAATTACCATGATCTCATCCTGGCTCATGCTTGTTGCGCTGCTGGGCAGTGTAGTGTGGAGCGTGCGCAAGGAAGATGCCTAGTACATATACTATATATTGATATTTACAGGAAGCTGCTTCACCATGAGGCAGCTTCTTTCTTTTAGAGGATGTCTTTGAGACATGACTATAAACGAAAATGCCAGGCGTTAACCTGGCATTTGTTATACTATATGCTAATCTGGTTATAGCGGGCGATTTGTTATCCCAGATTCTCCAATACATCCATTACTTCGCGTACGGCTTTGCGGCTTGATTCCATCAAGGCGCGTTCTTCAGAATTAAGATCGAGTTCAATTACTCTTTCAATTCCGTTTTTACCCAGTATAACCGGTACACCGAGGTAGCAGTCTTTTATACCATACTCACCATCCAGTCGTATGCATACAGGGAATACTCTGCGCTGATCTTTTACAATGGCTTCTACCATTTGCGCGGCAGCAGAACCCGGGGCATACCATGCCGATGTACCCATGAGTTTTACCAACTCGCCACCACCTACTTTGGTGCGCTCCAGTATAGCATTCAGTTTGTCTTTGTCGATCAGTTCCGTTACCGGTATACCAGCTACGGTAGTATAGCGCGGCAGCGGCACCATGGTATCGCCATGACCACCGAGTAACATAGCCTGTATATCTTTCGGAGATACATTCAATGCTTCTGCGAGGAACGCGCGATAGCGTGCTGTATCCAGTATACCGGCCATACCAAATACTTTGGTGCGTGGCAATTTGGATGTTAAGTGAGCCTGGTAAGTCATAACATCCAGCGGGTTTGATACTACAATAATGATTGCACGAGGCGAATACTTAATGATATTCTCCGTCACCGACTTTACAATACCCGCGTTGGTTCCGATAAGATCATCGCGGCTCATGCCCGGCTTGCGCGGAAGTCCTGAAGTAATAACCACAACATCCGAGTTCGCAGACTTTGAATAATCGTTGGTAGCACCAATCGTACGGCTGTCGTATAAATCGATCGGAGCTTTTTGCCAGATGTCAAGCGACTTCCCTTCTGCGAGACCCTCTTTAATATCAACGAGTACAATTTCGTTGGCCACTTCGCGATAGGCCAGTACATCGGCACATGTAGCGCCTACATTACCAGCGCCCACTACAGTTACTTTCATAAGAATAATGATTTATGGGTTTGAATATTGACCTCAGCGGATTCACTGAATGATAATTGAGCACACAGTATAACGTTGAAAATCTGCACCTTTTTACATCAGGCAGGAATATAGTTCTGGTCTGCCATGACACCAATTTAGGATACTACCCGTCAAAAAAAAATGTTATTACAGAAAATGTGGATATAGGGTAAAGATCACAACCTCGCGGGTATGGTCGGTAATTTTAAAACGGTTATCAATTCTATAACCTGCTACCCATATAATTTCTCCCTGCGACTCCAGCACCGTAACGGAGTCTTTGTCTGTGCGTGAGAGCTTTAGGTCAATAAGAAAGTCACTTACCTTCTTGCGCTGACGCATGCCCAACGGGTAAAATGCATCGCCCGCTTTCCAGGTGCGCCACGTCACGGGAAAGTTAATATGAGCAACATCCAGGGTTGCCTGGTTAGGTATCGCTGACTTCTGAAAGGTGGTAGACCGACTGATCTCCATGCGCCATGAACCGAGTTGTGCTTCCGACTGACCCGCTCCTATAGTTATATCATGCAACGCCATACTATGCGGAGTGATGAGCAGCAGATCGCGATCAATAACAAGCTGATGCGAAGAAGAGAAAAAGCGTTTGCCCGATTGCCCGGGCAGCGATCGCACAACATCAGCACAGGTATCGTAATTGAACCCGAACATCTTGGTGAATTTCCAGAGAACGGATGCTTCGTGCGACAGGCCGGTAAAGTACTTTTTTTGTATTGTTACTTTGTCGTGAGTAATAGCGGTATATTTTCTTTTCCAGTCATCAAAACCTTCCTGTATCCAATGTACTTCGGCTGCTGATTTGGCAAAGCCACGCTGCACGGTGCTTTCCAGTGAAGGGTTAATTTCCTTTAACGCAGGGATGATCTGGTGTCGGATAAAATTACGTTGATAATCATCGCTCTGGTTGCTCACATCTTCGCGCCAGGTAATGTTATGTTGCTGTGCATACTGTTCAATCTGCCCGCGCGTAGCAAACTGCAACGGACGAATGACACCATCATGTTTTACAGGTATACCGGTAAAGCCTTCCAACGAGGCGCCATGCACCCAGTTGAGCAAAACGGTTTCAAGCGAGTCGTTAAGGTGATGTGCAGTAGCCAGTACGTTGAAACTGTATTTCTCCATCAGTTCTTCAAACCACGCATAGCGCAGTTCGCGTGCCGCCATTTGAATAGAGAGCTTCGTTACTTCTGCATACTGCGCTGTTTCAAAGCGGTTAACAAAACAGGGTATATTGAGTTGTTCGGTTGTAGCAGACACAAACGCTTCATCACCATCAGCATCTTTACCACGCAATTGAAAATTGCAATGCGCTACCGCGATGGTAAAGCCCGCCTGTTGAAACAAATGAAGCATAACCATGGAGTCAATGCCACCGCTGACGGCCAGCAGAATGCGATCCGCAGGTTTACACAGACTGTGCCGCTCAATATGGTTCAGAAATTGCTCTAACACGCTCAAATGTACGATTTACGATTTTAGAATTACGATTTGTAGCTTGCACCTGAATATGGATAGTTTTCGATTTTATAAAAATGATACACAGAACCCGAACAGCAAAACGCTATATGGTGTGAAGGGTATGCATCTGTTTGTTTCGCTTGTGTTTTTTTTGCTGTTAATGGCCGTATCGTTTCCGGGGGTTGCCCAAAAGAAAGTGAAGCTTAAACAAGCTGATCAGTTACGCGGAGGACGGGATGGTGACGAACGTTTCGATCGCCTGATCGGTAATGTGATCCTGACGCAAAATCAGACGACTATCTATTGTGACTCGGCATACTTTTTCAAGAAGCGAAATTTTGTGGAGGCTTTTGGCCGTGTAAAAATTCTGGAAGGTGACTCTGTTACGATTACCGGCCGCAAGCTGGAGTATGATGGTAACACGAAAAAAGCCAAGCTCCGCTCGAACGTGGTGTTCACCAAACTGGCAACGGCTACACTATATACCGACTTCCTCGACTTTGACCGTAATACAAATGTTGCCAACTATTTTAATAACGGAAGGCTGGTGGATAGCATCAACATACTTACCAGTAGCAAAGGGTATTACAATGTGAGCTCCAACCTGGCATCGTTCAAGCGAAATGTACATGTAAAGAATCCTGACTATACCATGACGGCTGATAGTCTGCAGTATAATTCGCGAAGCAAGATTATATACTTCGTAACACCCACTACGGTGGTTGATAAAGACAGCAGCACGTTTGTATATGAGAACGGTTTTTATGAAACCACTTCGAAGCAATCGGATCTTAAATTAGGAAGTGCTGAAACACCGGAGTATAAACTTGATGCCGAGAACTATAAACTTGACGACATCCGGAAGAAATATCTTTTCCGGAAGAACGTAGTGATGACTTATAAGAAAGAGAACCTGGTTATCTACGGGCAATCGGCCGACTATTTCAAGAGTAAGGGCATAGCAAAAGTCTACGATCATGCATACCTGGCGAAAGTTACCGAGAACAACGACACCCTTTTTATTTCGGCCGATACACTAGTATCTATTGATAGTCCCGATCCGGCCAAGAAAAGATTGCTGGCCTATCACAATGTGAAGATCTATAAAAGCGACATGCAGGGGCTGGCCGATTCGCTGGAGTATCGCTCGCTCGATTCAACTATATATTTCTACAAAGATCCTATACTCTGGTCGCAAGACAACCAGATGACCGCTGACTCTATCAGCATGCTTATCAAGAACAACACCATCGATCGCATCTATATGGTGGCTAATTCTTTTGTAGTGTCGCAGGATACGCTCATCAACTTTAACCAGGTGAAAGGGCGGAAGATGACGACCTTCTTCAAGAATAAAAAGATTGATCACGTGGTGGTGGATGGCAACGGTGAAAGTTTATACTTCGCAATGGACGAGAAGACGAACAAGGCGATGGGGATGAACAAGATTATTTGCAGCAGCATTACCATTCGCTTTAAGGAGGGTAAAGTGAACAACATGAGTTTTTATGTGAGGCCCGAGGCCAGCTTTATTCCGCCACACGAGCTTAAGATTGAAGACACCAAGCTGAAGGGATTTGAGTGGCGCGCCAAAGAAAAACCGAAGCGCGAAGATGTTGTTAAAACACCGGTAGTCAGTTCTACGAGCCCTTCATCCGAGCGTAAACGTTTGTAACAAAATTTAACAGAGCGGTGAACGAAAAAAAACTCGATCTATTATGACAATCCATATAAAAGTTTAAATTTTGTACAATATGCTGTTTCTATGAGAAGACTCTTGTTGTTGGCAATAATCATAACCCTGAGTAGGTTTTCCTACGGGCAGGGTTTTGAAATTGTCGGTTTGCAAGAGACTCACGCTGGGCTTATCGGTGAAACCATCAAGGCTCCTGTTCGATTCAAGAACACCACCGAAAAAACACTCACACTGATCATTCGCAGAGTAGATGCTCAAATAGGAAGTACACAGAAAAGCTACTTCTGTCACGATAACAATTGCCTCGATCAAAAAACAGAAGACTATATTTTAAAAGTTGAGCCCGGACAAACTCTATCTGGTTTTCAGATTGCGCTTGAAGCAGGTTTGGTTTCAGGAGAAAGTACCGTTCGCTATGTTGTGTTCAGTCGCTCTAACCCCACGCTGGCGCTTGACTTTGCCGTTAACTTTACGGTGACTGAAAAACCGGAGAAACAAAATCTATATTCATCCAGCTTCATAAACCTGCATGATGTTTACCCGAACCCAGTAACGGATTATGCTTTTGTGGAGTATAAAATCCTGAACGAACAGGTAAAAGCCAAAATCATTATGCATAACCTGCTGGGTAATGCCGTGGGCGATTATCCACTTCCGTACTCTGAAAACCGCGTTCGCATCCGCGTTGACGATTTAAGTGCCGGTATCTATTTCTATACCCTCTACCTCGATAATGAGGGGGTGATGACGCGCAAGCTCATCGTAAAAAAATAAAATCCTTAATTCTGCTCGTCCTGCCCTTAACTTTCTGCTGAAAAGAAACTTTTTAATGCCTGCTTTCATCCTATTTCGGTGAAATCAGCGTTTTTCAGTTCTAAACTCTTATATTATATTTGCGGGCTTATGCGGAATCATTCAGCGTCACTCTTTTTAATTTTAATCTTGCTGGCAGCAGCTTCGTGCAGCAAATTCAGGCGAATCGAAAAAAGCCAGGATTGGCGCGTGAAGTATGAAGGCGCTCTGAACTATTACAACAAGAAGGATTACTACAAGGCTTCTGTGTTGTTCGAGCAGATTCTGCCCATCGTTCGTGGTTTGCCCGAAGGTGAAAAAGTGCAGTTCTACCTGGCGTATTGCCAGTTTTACGATAAACTATATTTGCTGGCGTCTGAGCAGTTCAAAACATTTTACGAAACCTACGGTCGCAGTACACTCGCAGAAGAAGCGCGGTATATGTTTGCTTACTCGCAGTATGCATCATCCCCGAAAGCAAACCTCGACCAAACCAACAGCATCAACGCCATGGCAGCGATGCAGGAGTTTTTGAACCGGTATCCCAACAGCAAATTCAGAGAGCAGGCAGTGGAGGTTATCTTCACTACGCAGGCTAAATTGGAAAAGAAAGGATTTGATAATGCATATCAGTACTACCGCATGCGCAGCTACAAAGCAGCCGTGGTAGCGTTGAATAACTTCAAGAATAACTTTCCGGATTCAAAGTATGTTGAAGAAGCTTCGTACCTGGTAGTAGCAGCAGAATATAAACTGGCGCAGCAAAGTATATATTCCAAGCAGACCGATCGCTACAAGGCCGTGGTAGAACACTACAAAGAATTTATTGATCAATACCCTGAAAGTAAATTCCTGAAAGACGCTGAGAAGATGTATGCTGAGAGTCTTGAAAAATTAAACAAAACGAAAAACACAAATTCATAAACATATGGCAGCTCAATCATCAATTGTAACACGCGACATCGAAAAGATCGCAGCACCAAGCGGAAACCTGTACGAATCGGTGGTGGTTATCTCCAAGCGTGCACGCCAGATTGCCGTTAACCTGAAAGAAGAGCTTAACAATAAACTTGCTGAGTTTGCTACTACCGTAGATAACCTCGAAGAAGTTTTTGAAAACCGCGAGCAGATCGAGATCTCTAAATTTTATGAGCGTATGCCGAAACCTACCAATACAGCAATTGAAGAATTTCTGGATGGTGAGTTAAGCTTCCGCATGCGCAACGAAGATTTAGCGTAAGTTCGTTATAGGTTTATTCGTTAATCGTTATAGTTGTATTGACGATTAACGAATAACCAATCACGGATAACGGTTCATCCCATGCTGCGAGATAAAAAAATTTTACTGGGTGTAACAGGAAGCATTGCAGCCTACAAATCTGCCGTGCTTACCAGGCTGCTTGTAAAAACAGGTGCAGTAGTAAAGGTGGTGATGACCCCCGCTGCTGCAGATTTTATCACGCCTCTCACATTATCCACCCTCTCTAAAAATCCCGTACTAACCGAGTTTGTTAAGGATAACACCGGCCAATGGAACAATCACGTTGAACTTGGCTTGTGGGCAGATGCTATGGTAATTGCTCCGGCAAGCGCCAATACACTTGCGAAAATGGCAAACGGTTTATGCGATAATCTTTTATTAGCTACTTATCTCTCGGCACGTTGTCCTGTATTTTTCGCTCCGGCTATGGATCTGGATATGCTTCAGCATCCATCAACACAAAACAATATTCAAAAGCTGAAAAGCTATAGCAACATTCTTATTGATGCTGTCTTTGGTGAACTCGCCAGCGGACTTGTAGGCAACGGAAGAATGGCCGAACCTGAAGAGATTGTAACAGCGCTTGAAAATCATTTTACGTCTGAACAAAAACTCAGCGGTAAAAAAGTACTGGTAACAGCCGGTCCTACCTACGAAGCGATCGACCCGGTTCGCTTCATTGGCAATCACTCAACCGGTAAAATGGGATTCTCTATAGCAGAGGAGTTCGCCAGACAAGGTGCTGTAGTAAATTTAGTGACGGGACCTACACAACAACATATCAATCATCCTCGCGTCAACGTTATTCCGGTAACATCGGCAGAGCAAATGTATACATCCTGTGCATCGCTTTTTCCTTCTACAGATATAGCGGTACTGGCTGCAGCCGTGGCAGACTATCGCCCGGTGGAGGTGGCATCACAAAAGATAAAGAAGAAGGAAGCAAACCTCACCATTGAACTTACCAAGACGCACGATATAGCGGCATCGCTGGGTAAGCTGAAACACAACGGCCAGGTAATGGTTGGTTTTGCACTTGAAACGGAAAATGAGCAGGCTAACGCTCAAACCAAACTTGAAAAAAAGAATTTTGATCTGATCGTATTAAATTCACTCAACGATAAAGGTGCCGGCTTCGGTCATGACACGAATAAAATCACCATTCTGGATCGCGAGCAGCATGTGAAGTCGTTCGAGTTGAAAAATAAAAAGGAAGTAGCGAAAGATATTGTTAAGGCTATTATTGAAAAACTGCATGATTAAGCGAGTACTTCTGATCGGTTTTCTTTTTGCATCGCTTGCGTCACAGGCGCAAGAGTTGAACTGCACGGTTTCCATTAACGCAACGCAGATACAGACTACGGAACGTACTGTTTTTCGTGATATGAAAACAGCGATCGAACAGTTTATGAATTCACGCAAGTGGACGAACGATTCGTACAAGAATTATGAGAAGATCAACTGCAACATGCTGATCACCATAACGCGTATGCCCTCCGTTGGCAACTTTGCCGCCTCGGTGCAAATACAGTCTGCGCGCCCGGTATATAACACCAACTACTCAACACTGGTATTTAACTTTGCCGATCGCGATTGGGAGTTTGAATATGTAGAGTCGTTGCCGTTGGAGTATAACGACAATACCTATACTACCAATCTCACGTCAATGCTCGCGCTATATGCCTATATGATTATAGGTGTTGATTATGATACCTTCAGTGAACTGGGAGGTTCACCCTATTTCCAACGTGCATTGCAGGTGGTAAACAACGCGCAGCAATCCAACCGCCCGGGATGGCAGTCGATGCAGAATAACCGGAGCCGTTACTGGATCGTAGAGAATTTTAATAATCCGCAGATGACCGATCTGCGCAAGGCACTATATTCCTATCACCGCCTTGGTTTGGATACATTTGATAAAGATCCAGACAAAAGCCGCGAAGTAATTCTGAAAGGCCTCAAAGACATTAAGAAAGTACGCGATGTCAACCCGACAGCCGTTATTATAGTAAGTTTCTTCGATGCCAAAGGAAAAGAGCTTGCCAATATATTCTCATCCGGCAACATACAGGTAAGGCGCGAAGCGTATGACGTTATCAAGGCTATAGATCCATCCTCCAACCGCGCCAACTACGAGAAGATCATTCAGAATTAATCGTTAACCGTTAATGGTTTAATCGTTATGCGGAATAAAACCAGATACGATTCGTGATTAACGATTAACGTGTAACCCATAACGATTCACGGATAACCAATAAGGATTAACTTTACCTCCATGGGTACACGACAACTTCGTCTGAATGATGCAGCACTGATTCAGAAACGCATGCATGAGTTCGTTGGGAAAACTATTAACGTGGTGTTAACCGACCAGACGACCATGGTAGGCGTGCTGATGAAAGCAGATGATTCAAAAATCATTTTAAAGAATATGCGGATGAAGGATGTTTCGTGCACATTTGATAAAATTGCTGAAGTTTATTTTGACACGAACGCCTGATGTTAAAGCATCTTACCATAAAAAATTATGCATTGATCCGCCACCTCGAGCTGGAGCCATCGGCACACCTCAACGTGGTTACCGGCGAAACCGGGGCGGGTAAATCCATTATGCTCGGAGCCATTGGTTTGTTGATGGGAAACCGTGCTGAGACGAAAGTACTGTGGGACGAAAACGAGAAATGTGTTACCGAAGGAGTCTTCAATATCAAAGACTATAAACTCAAATCGTTTTTCAAATCCGAAGATCTTGATTATGATGACAACACCGTAATTCGCAGAGAGATTAGTCCGGGAGGGAAATCGCGCGCCTTTATTAATGATACACCCGTTACACTCGAAGTAATGAAGCGTGTAGGCAGTCTGTTGATGGATATACATTCACAACACGAAACATTGCTGTTGGGCAACCAATCGTTTCAATTGAAGTTGATTGATGCCTACGCAGAAAATCAATTACTGCTCGAGCAGTATGCCGAAGTATGGAGTGAATATCTCAAGGCAAAAAAAGAATATGAGACACTTACCTCCGAAGCAGAAACACTGCGGCAGGAAGCAGACTATATTCGTTTTCAACTGGATGAACTGACAAAAGCGAACTTCGAGGAAAATGAACAGTCAACGCTCGAGTCGGAAATAAAAATCATGGAGCATGCGGAAGAAATTAAAAATCGCTTCCAGACGGTGCTTGAATTATTGTCGCGCTCAGAGTATGCATCGCGCAGCAGTCTGAGTGAAGCGCGCAGTCATTTGCAAAGTGTCTCATCGTACGCTGATAAATATAGCGGTCTCTTTCAGCGTCTCGATAGTGTGTTGATTGAGCTTGATGATTTGCTGGGCGAGATAGAAAATGAGGAGGAACGGATCGAGTTTGATCCGGAACGTTCCGAGTTTGTAAAAGAACGTCTCAGCGTATTATATCGCCTGCTGAAAAAACATCGTGCAGCAGATTTGAAAGAGTTACTGGTAATCCAGGAAAACCTGCGCGAAAAGGATAGTATAACTTCGAATGTAGACGAAGCATTGAGCAAAGCAAAAAATGCTTTTGATACTGCCGACAAAAAAGTAAGAACATTAGCGGCCAAGATCAGCGATACTCGCAAGAAGACCTTGAAGCCCCTGAGCAATCAACTGGTAAAGTTATTGCAGGAGGTAGGTATACTCAATGCTACCTTGCAGATTGATGTACAGCCGACAGAGCCGACATCAACCGGTATCGATAAAATAGATATACTCTTCAGTGCCAACAAAGGTATAGCACCGCGACCGCTGGCACAGGTAGCATCGGGTGGTGAATTTTCGCGACTCATGTTTTGCATCAAATATGTAATGGCCGAAAAGACCGCGATGCCTACATTAATCCTCGATGAAATTGACAGCGGTATATCCGGAGAGGTAGCCATTAAACTTGGAAACCTCATGAAGTCCATGTCGAAGACACACCAGTTAATTACCATCAGTCACTTGCCACAGGTAGCAGCCAAAGGCGATGCACATTACTTCGTATATAAGGATAACTCCGCAGCGAAGACAATGAGTAACATCCGCGAGTTAAAGAAAGAAGAGCGCATACAGGAAATTGCCAAAATGATAGGAGGCGAAAACCCATCCAAAATAGCGCTTCAAAACGCGCAGGAGCTACTAACTGTATAAATTCTATTTTCCGCAGAGGACACAGATTTACGTACACTATTTTACTGAAAGGAATGTTATACCGAGCATTCCTTTTTTTGTTGTTGTAAACTCTCTGTGAGATATGATTTTATCAGTTGTTTGTGAAAGAAACAACGCCGTGGGTATATGCCAGTGCATTTTTATCTGCGTATATCTGTGTCCTCTGCGGGAAATACTTCCTGCGCCAGTTCTGTCGTCAAATTCGTTACCCCGGCAGTATCAATTGTCACTTTTTTTTGCTATCTATGATTACCCAAACCCTGTGCGAAGAGCTGCCGCCATATTGCTCCTGCTCGTCTTTACATTTAATGTAATAGGCTATTATGGTATATATTGGTATGCCCGAAACCACTACGAGTCCATTATGCTCCAGAAACTGGATGCTGATAATTATACTTCATACGAATCCATTACCCTTAAAATCCCGCTTTCACTTCCGTACCAGCTAAATTCAGGTAATGCCGATTTCGAGCGCATCAACGGATCGTTTCAATACAAGGGAGAATTCTACAAGCTTGTGAAACAGAAGATGAAGGCGGATACCCTCTACGTTGTGTGTATTAAAGATCACCAGGAAAAACATCTTCAGACAACCATGTCTGACTTCATGAAGATTTCGAATGATACACCTTCAGCCGGAAACATAAAAGTACTGGGTGGTTTTGTTAAAGACTTCGAAGAAATTGCGTTCGTTGAAATTACCACCGACCGCAATCCTATTTCTTATAAAGTATACATCTCGTATACCGATAGCCTGCTGAATTTGTCACGGGCTGTTCTTTCTCCACCACCGAAATTTTTCCAAGGCTAATCTTCATCAATCATCAATACGATATATAGTATACATCTGTATGCTATAGCCTGTATTTTTTATAATCACCAGCAGCGATGGTGATTTTTCGGTACCTCCTTTTTTAATCAATGTAGTAAGACGTTCTGTGCTTGTTGCGTGGTAACATCTGCTGCTATATATAACCCAAAATACAAATGCCATACATTCCAGTAGAGGAGCATTTGCCGGGCATTACCGGCTTGCTCGAGTATCGTAAAGATTCCGCTGAACCTATTCGTAACCTTACACAGGTTTTACTCCGCGGACCATCAACCCTGACCGAAGGCGAACGGGAGCTTATTGCCACCATCGTTTCGCATAACAACAATTGTCGTTTCTGTACATCGGCACATACAGCAGCAGCCGACCTGTTGTACGAAGACGCTTCTGTTGCTGAACAGGTAAAGCGAGATATAGAATCAGCACCTGTTAGTGAAAAGATGAAAGCATTGCTGACAATTGCCAAGCAAGTACAGCAAAGCGGCAAGAACGTTACGGCCCAGGCGGTAGACAGAGCAAAAGGTGCAGGGGCAACTGACATCGAAATTCACGATACCGTTCTGATTGCGGCTCTCTTCTGTCTCTATAATCGCTATGTAGACGGTCTTGCAACGGTAACCCCACACGCTCCCGAGTTTTATGAAGGGCTTGCCGAGCGCATCGTGAACCATGGCTATACCCGCCTGCCACAAGGGTACGATCATCTGAAAAAGAAATAGTTAAAATCCTAAAATCCTGAAATCCTCGACCTGACTCCCTATGAAAAAAATAATACTCTATATAAATATACTCCTGTTGTGGAGTGCTGCTGTGTATGCGCAGACTTCAAAGATCACGGGTACTGTTACTGATCCGGAAACCAATGAACCTGTACCCGGAGCTACCATCGTTATCAAAGGTAAACTTACCGGAACCATGAGTGATGCTCAAGGAAATTTTGAATTGACCACCGGTGTCAAACCTCCCTTTACATTATCGATCTCTAGTATAGGATATGAAAACCAGGAGGTACAGGTTTCATCTGAAGAGAAGATTGCGATAAAACTTCTTCCGAAGAGTGAACTGATGAATGAAGTAGTGTTTTCCGCTTCGCGCGTGGAGGAAAATATACTGCAGTCGCCTGTGAGTATAGAGAAGCTTGATTTGAAAGCTGTGCGTGAGACGCCTTCCATCAGTTTTTACGATGGTCTTCAGAATCTGAAAGGTGTTGAAATGGTAACGAGCGGACTTACCTATAAGCAAATCAACACGCGCGGCTTCAATAGCACGGGTAATGCACGCTTTCTTCAATTGGTAGATGGTGTAGATAACCAGACCCCCGGATTGAACTTTGCCGTTGGTAATCTTTTTGGTTCGTCTGACCTCGATCTGGAGAGTGTAGAACTGATACCAGGATCTGCATCAGCACTCTATGGGCCGGTAGCGTTTAACGGTGTGTTGATGATGCGCACCAAAGATCCATTTCTGTATCAGGGTATAAGTGCACAGGTAAAGACCGGTGTCAATCACATCAAAGAAGAGTACGCAGACCCGCATGCACTCTATGATTTTTCGTTACGCTATGCCAAAGCATTCAACAATCGTTTTGCGTTCAAGATCAATGCTTCTTATTTCAGTGGACTCGACTGGTATGCTACCAATTATACCGATGTAGATCCGCAGACCTCACCGGAACAACGAGGTGCCAACAACCCTTCGCGAAATGCCTTGAATATATATGGTGATGAAGTGGTACGAACCATCAATGGTATAGGACGTGTATCGCGTACAGGTTATGAAGAAAAAGAACTGATGGACTATGATGTGAACAGCCTTAAGCTGAATGCATCGCTTCATTACCGTATTCACGATAACATGGAAGTGTTATACCAGTACAATATCGGCCGTGGTAAAGCATCGTATACCGGCAGCAACCGCTTTTCGCTGAATAACTTCGTGCTGCAGCAACATCGCTTGGAGTTACGGGGTAAACAATATTTTCTGCGCGCCTATAGTGTGATTGAAAACTCACACGACTCGTACAACGCAAGAGCTTTAGGGCAACAGATAAACCGCACGTGGGTGCGCGATCTCAACGGAAATATAGTATCGCCAGACCAGGCCGATGCTATGTGGTTCACGCGCTATACCGCAGCGTTTAACGGTAATGTTAACGGTGTTACAGCCGGAAACCACGGTGCTGCCAGAACCTTTGCCGATGAAGGAAGATATATACCCGGCTCCGCTGCTTTTGAAACTGAAAAAGAACGACTGGTAAATATCGATGGACTCAACGGTGCCGGTGTTTTCAGTAATAGCAAATTCTACCATGCCGAAGGTCAGTATGATTTTAGTAGTCTCATAAAAATATTCGAAGTACAGGTAGGTGGTAACTTCAGACGGTACGATATGTTTACCAATGGAACCTTGTTCGATGATAAAGACCAGGAGATTACCATTAATGAAGGCGGAGCCTTTGTACAAGTCAGTAAGAAGTTGCTAAATGATAATCTGAAACTGACGGTCTCAAATCGCTACGATAAGAACCAGAACTTTAAAGGAAGAATGACACCGCGTGCATCCGTAGTTGCTACCGTTGCCAAGAGCCATAACTTCAGAACATCATTCCAGACAGGGTTCAGAAATCCTACTCCGGTAGATCAGTATATAAAACTCAATGCAGGCCCGATAACCATTTTAGGAGGCGTGCCGGATAACAGCACCGGTATGAATGTATATGAGAACTCCTTTACGTCTGCATCGGTAAGTGCTTTCGGTGCTGCGTTTGGTGCAGCCGTTGCCAGCGGAACGCCACCGCAGGAAGCTGTTATGCAGCATAAGGATAAACTCGTTAAATCAAATGTGGCGTATATAAAGCCGGAGCGCATCAAGACATTCGAGATTGGCTATAAAAGTTTGATAGGCGAAAAAGTATTGATCGATGCAAACTACTACTATAGCAGCTATACTGATTTTATATTGAATACAGTGGTTATCCGTCCGCAATCAGATGTTATGGGAGGGGATGGTACTGTAAATCCTGCTGCTGCACAGGATATACTGAATAGCAACGCACATGCATTCCAGTTATATACCAATGCTTCCGATAAAGTATCTGCACAAGGTGCTACACTCGGTATTACTTATATGCTGCCAAAAGGGTATACGGTAGCTGCAAACGGTACGTGGGCATCGTTCGATATTAAGGATGCGAACCCCAACAATGTACCGGCCTTCAATACGCCTAAGTACAGAACAACCGTAACGGTAGGTAACAGCGAAGTATTTAAAAATATAGGATTCAACCTCGCATGGCGCTGGCAGCATTCATTTGACTGGTATGGATCATTTAATGAAATGCGTCCAGGTCGTATCAAAGCATACTCACTGGTAGATGCACAGGTAAGTTATAAAGTGCCATCACTGAAAAGTATTGTGAAAGTTGGTGCTAACAATCTGTTCAACTATCATATATACCAGGCTTATGGTTCGCCTACGATTGGTGGAATTTATTATGTAAGTGTAACCTTCGATGAACTGTTTCATCCATGAGCAATAATCTTGAATTTACAACCATTACACCCGCGGTGCCGCAGCGCATTGCTGTGTACTGCTGGTTAACATTTGCGGTGTGCCTACTGAGTAATATACTCGGGGGTACCGTATCAACGTTGATGTCTGTTTACCTGCCAACGGTGGTTAAGTCGTTCGCGCTTACCAACGATGACCAGCAACTCAATGATATAAGTGCCTATATTAACGCCCTATATATAGTAGGCTGGGCGTTTGGTGGTATAACCTGGGGTATCATCAGTGATAAAATCGGTCGGTCGCGATCGCTCGTGTTATCCGTAGGCTGCTTCGGGCTTTTTACCTTACTGATTTCATTCGCGCCTTCGTGGGAGTTTGTAGTAGCCTGCAGACTTCTATCGGGTTTTGGTGTAGGTGGTGTACTCGTTATCTCAACAACGCTACTCTCTGAAATATGGCCACAACGTTCGCGCGCTATCGTGATCGGAATTGTCTCAATTGGTTTTCCTATAGGTGTTTTTTCTGCCGGCCTGGTAAATTATATAGTTTCCGACTGGCGATCAGGGTTCCGAATGGGCATACTGCCACTGGTACTTGCGGTAGTGGCGTTTATAATCGTAAAAGAATCGGAGTTATGGAGGAATGCACGTAATGAATCATCTGTTAAAAGTATAGTTTCACTGCAGCGCGATCATCGCAGCAACTTGTGGAAAGGCTCGGTTATTTTTGGTTCCATGCTCATCGGACTTTGGGCTATATTTTCATGGCTGCCTACCTGGGTGCAAAGTTTACTCACCAACAGTGATGGACAAACTGAACGCGGACTCACCATGATGTTGCTCGGAGCCGGTGGACTTACCGGTGGCTTTTTCTCTGGGTGGATATCCAACGCACTGGGTGTACGCAAAGCGATGATTCTGTGTTTTGGCGGATGTATGATTATGTCGGTATTGCTGTTCAAGTTTAATACTACTTTTTCATCTATAGTATATATTGAAACTGCCGGGCTAGCCTTGTTCTTTGGTATCAGCCAGGGATTGCTGTCTAATTATATACCGCAGCTCTTCCCTACGGCCGTGCGTGCGACAGCAACCGGTTTTTGTTTTAATATCGGGAGACTCGTAACAGCAGCCGCTGTATTCTTTGTCGGTACGCTTGTTACCACACTTCATGGATATGGTAATGCGATCTTTACCTTCTCCATTGTCTTTTTGATAGGCTTCCTTACACTGGTCTTTACCAGCGACCGATCACTTCAACATGAATCACAATTACAATCTTAAAAAAGTAAAATTACAATGGCATATATAACAGTACCAGAAGGTGTCCCCGGCATTCGCAGCCTGGTCATGTTTCGTCCGGAGACAGGGAAATATTTGTATGAGTTGGCGCAGGTTCTGTTGAGAGGGGATTCACCGCTCTCGCAGGCCGATCGCGAATTAATAGCTACACATGTATCATCGCGTAACAATTGTATGTTCTGTATGAGCAGTCATGCTGCTGCAGCACGCGAACTATATGGCGAAGGGCGATATGTTGTGGACTGCGTGATTCAGGAAGTTGACACAGCTCCTGTTAGTGAAAAACTAAAAGCATTACTCAACATTGCCGGCAAAGTACAGCAAAGCGGTAAAGCCGTAACCGAAGCAGATATAGCAGCAGCGCGTGAACAAGGCGCTACCGATCGTGATATACATGATACGGTGCTGATTGCTGCAACGTTCTCGATGTTCAATCGCTATGTAGATGGATTGAATAGTTATACACCTGTCGATCCGGCTGCATACGCAGAGATGGGCAAGCGCATGACAACCCTGGGATATGTATTACCTCAACCTGCGAAAGTATAATGGCCTATATAGAATTACCCGATGAACTTCCCGGCATCCGTGGCCCGATGGCATTTCGTCCGGAGACAGCCAAACCGTTGAATGATCTTGCTGAAGTGCTGCTGCGAAGTGATAATACACTGTCGCGCGGTGATCGCGAGTTGATTGCAACGTATGTGTCCTATCTCAACGATTGTTTCTTTTGTCAGAATGCGCATGGTGGCCTGGCTCAACACTATATGCAGTGCGATATGAACTATATAGATGGAATTAAGAAAGATTATTTAGCGTCTGATCTGTCTGACAAATTGAAAGCTTTACTGGCAATAGCGGCCAGCGTTCAGAAAGGAGGGAAGCATGTTACCAGCGAGCAGGTTGAGAAGGCGAGACAACTCGGAGCAACCGATCGGGAGATTCACGATACGGTATTAATTGCAGCATCATTCTGCATGTTCAATCGTTACGTTGACGGTCTCAATACCTGGGCGCCCCGCGATCGTAACTTCTATATAGAACGCGCTCCGCGCAGAGCTGTGGAGGGTTATGCTAACTACGATCCGCATAGCTGAAAAAATGTTTTCCCGCAGAAGACGCAGATCTACGAAGACTAAATACAGAAAAATAAAATGCCGGATATATATACCGGCATTTTTTCTGTCCCGATAACTATCGGGAGGCAATAATCTACAGCATTTGGTTTTTGTCAGTGAAATCCTTGAAGGCTTTTCTATAGGTATCGCTTACCGGAATGTTAACGGTACCAATCTGAACCTCGCCTTTGTGAATTACATCGATCGCATCTACGGCTACAATATAGGAGTGATGAATGCGAATGAATTTATCCGGTGGTAATTGCTCCTCCAGCGATTTGAGACGTTGCAGCGTAACAATTTTTTGAGTGCGGGTATGGATCGTTACATAATCTTTCAATCCCTCTACATATAGTATATCATCCCAGCGAAGCTTTACCAGCTTGGTTCCATCTTTTACAAATACAAAAGGTTGGACATTCGCATCCGGTAAACTTTTAGGTGCTGCAGGTGACAGTGTCGGGGCCGTTAACCGTTGATTTACTTTTTCAACAGCGCGAAGAAAACGCTCGAACGTAATCGGCTTCAGCAGGTAGTCGATCACATCGAGCTCATATCCTTCCAGCGCATACTCCGAGTAAGCTGTAGTTAATATTACCAGCGGCTTTTTCTGTAACGCTTTTAGTAAAGATATACCGGTGATCTCCGGCATTTGTATATCGAGGAAGAGTAAATCTACCGGGGTGTTTCGCAGAATCTCGATGGCTGCCAGGGGATTCGAAGTAGCGTCCAGTAAATTCAGGTATGGCACTTTCTTTACATAGTCTGTCAGGAGACTGCGTGCCAGGGGTTCGTCATCAACAATTAAACACGAGATGCTCACGATAAAACAAGTTTCAGTTCCACTGAGTAGCGCTCCGGAGTTTCCTGTATAGTCAGTGTGTGGCGCTCCGGATAACTTAAAGCTAATCTACGCTGAACATTTTGCAATCCAATACCCGACTTCCCCGCAGCATCGGTTTTAACGGTGTTGTGCTTACTGTTCTCAACTTTATAGGTGCAGGTATTGCCTTGTATAACAATATTCGCCTTTACCCATGCTTCGGTATTGTTACCACTCACCCCATGCTTAAAGGCATTCTCGAGAAAGGTGATAAAGATGAGCGGTGTAATGCGTATATCCTGTACGTTGCCTTGTATGGTAAATTCAATTGGTATCTGGTTGCTGAGGCGTAAGCGTTCCAGGCTGATATAGTTCTGCATATACTCAATCTCTTTACTAAGCAACACTTTCGGGTGGTTGGTATCGTATATCATATACCGCATCATCTGCGAAAGCTTTGCTATCACTTCGGTAGTGTTGGGCGATTGTGAATACGCCAGGTAGTATAGATTGTTGAGTGTATTAAAAAGAAAGTGTGGATTGATTTGCGCTTTCAGAAAATTGAGCTCTGCCTGTAGTCTTTCGTTTTCTACTTCTTTTTTCTTCGCTTCAAATTCAAACCACTCTTTGGCAAACCGCAGCATGGCAACAAAAATTACAATGAACAAACTGGTAGCCGCTGCCTGCACTATAAATGTAGTAGTATAAAAGAAGTGCACCTGGTGCGTATAACCATCAATCACATAACGTTGCAGGTGAACACGAAAGAACATCAGAATGGCAAAGGGAATGGAGAACTCCAGCAGGTATTGTCCAATCTTTTTCTTTTCCAGGAATCGCGGCAAAAAAATGAAGTAGTTCATATAGGCCACGATCATGTTGAAAACCCCGTTCATCGTGGCATGCAGCACCACTTCGGTTATGTCGATTTCGCGCTTACGGTAAGATGTGATCTGGTACACGAAAAAGGACAGGTAAACACACCAGAAGGAAATGTGGAGTAGTAATACCCGGTTACGTTGAATGAAGGTCTGCATGATAAACGGCAATACCGGTAAATTTAATTTTTAGTGCGCAGGGGAAGCGCTATTCTCACTGATTTTCTACCGTTAGCGGAATTTTATCGACCGATCCGCGGGGTTGTCCGTACCTTTCGGCACGGTCGAAAATGTGGCCGGAATGTCGAACCTAAATGCCTGATTGTATAAAAAGCATCATCTGTCGTCAACAATGAATTTTCTTTGCCGTTGACTTTACCCATAAGCAGGCGTTAAACCCTTTTTTTCAGGAAAACTTATTACTCTTCTTAAATATACTATGAGAAAACTATTATCTCTTTTGGTTTTTGTTACGGGCAGTGTTGCGGGCTTTGCGCAAGGACAAAGCGGAGGGAGTGCCGGTGCCAATTCGCCCGCAGCGAAGGATGCCGGCAGCAGCAAGATCACCGGGGTGGTGTTGGATGCAGAAACTCAAAAGCCGGTAGAATTTGCAACCGTAGCGCTTACACCTGTTGATTCTGAAAAACCGCTTGATGGTACCGTGTGTGACGACAAAGGTAAATTTACCATCACCAAAGTAGCAGCCGGTACATACAACCTGGTGATTTCGTTCATCGGGTATGAGACACAGACTATAAAAAGTATTTCCGTTCCGGATAAAAAGGACGAAGTAAATGTTGGTATCGTGAAGCTCAGCACCGGTGCCAAAGTGCTGAACGAAGTTGTTGTGGAAGGACAGAAGGCATTGATTGAAGAACGTGTGGATCGCACGGTATATAATGCCGAGAACGATCAGACGGCACGCGGTGGTGATGCTACCGATGTATTGAAAAGAGTACCGATGCTTTCGGTTGACCTGGATGGTAACGTATCCATGCGCGGAAGTCAGAACGTACGCGTGCTCATCAATAATAAACCGTCAACCATTATGGCATCCAGTATAGCGGATGCATTAAAGCAGATTCCGGCCGACCAGATTAAATCAGTGGAAGTGATCACATCGCCTTCCGCTAAATATGATGCAGAAGGATCAGCCGGTATCATCAACATCGTTACCAAAAAGAATACACTCGAAGGACTTACGCTGAACATCGATGCTGGTGTCGGCTTGCGCGGATCGAACCTTGGTTTGAACGGTAACTACAGAAGAGGCAAGATGGGCTTCTCGCTTGGCGGATGGGGTCGTGCAAACTATAATGTAACGGGTAAATTCTCCAGTGATCAGTATACCAAGTCATCTCTGAACGATACAGAGCCTACCTATAACATGCAACGTGCTGATACACGTAACAGCGGTCTATTCGGTAATTATAATTTTGGTTGGGATTACGACATCAACGATAAAAACTATATGGCGGCTTCGGTTCGTTTCGGAGCACGCAATGGTAAAAATCGCCAGAATGATTTGTACACCATGATCGATACACTCATCAACGATCCGGATAACGCTGTGGAAAGCAGTCTCCGAAATACGTTATCGGAAGATCTTTCCAACAACGTAGATGTAAACCTGAGCTTCACGCACCTTTATGAAAAGCCACAGCGTGAATTGAGTTTCCTCGGAAGCTATAGCCGCAACAACCGTGAGAATAATTTTGAAAACCTGATCCGCCAGGTAAATGGTGTGGACGCATTCAGCGGTATACGAAACGACAACGACAGCTATAACCAGGAAATGACATTCCAGGTTGATTACCAGACCCCGATCGGAACAAACCAGATGCTCGAGTTCGGTGCAAAAGATATTATGCGTAAAGTGTTCAGTGAGTATACATACTTTACCGATGAAGATGGCGATGGTAATTATGTGCCTTCCACCAGTTCATCATTGTCCAATAACCTGAACTATAATCAGAATGTTGTAGGCGGTTACTTATCGTATACCTATACTACCAAAACAAACTATAGCATTAAAGCCGGTACACGCTATGAGTATACCACCATTGATGCCTATACACAGACAGAGGATAATATAGAGATACCTTCCTACGGTGCGTTGGTGCCAAGTGTAAATATATCGAAGAAGCTTGCGAACGGTAAGACGATCAAGGCAGCCTATAACCGCAGAATTCAGCGTCCGTCCATACGATACCTGAACCCGAACATCCAGGCACAAAACCCGTACGATGTTTCCATTGGTAATCCATCACTCGATCCGGAATATACCAACAACTACGAAGTAGGGTATAGCACCTTTATTAAAGGTACATCGTTGAACTTCGCTGCCTTCTGGCGCAATACCAATAATGCGATACAGGATGTGCGTACGGTAGAAGAAACTTCAAGTGGCTTACAGCGTGTTGTTACTACCTATGACAACATAGGACAGGAAGACGCAGTAGGTGTGAATATATTTGCCAACGTAAGCCTGGGTAAACTTTCCCTGAACGGTGGTACCGATCTATACTACTCGATGCTTGATAACAACATTCCGGTTGATCCGAATAATCCGGATGATCCGAATCGTCAGTATCGCGCAAGCAATGAAGGATGGGTTGCTTCCTACAGAATGTTTGGAAGTTATAACCTGAACAAAGGCTGGGGCTTTCAATTCTTCGGATTTTATCGTGGTCGTCAAGTGCAGCTACAGGGTACACAAGGAGGATTCGGTATATATAGTCTTGGTTTGAAGAAAGACCTGAACAATAAAAAAGGAAGCATTGGCTTTGGTGCTGAGAACTTCTTTACAACAGCATTCAAGATCAAAGGTGAACTGAACTCGCCACTGGTGCAACGTAACACGTTAACGGAACTTCACAACATGAGCTTCCGTGTTAACTTCAGCTACCGTATTGGTAAGATGAGCATGGACGCTAAACCGAAACGTAGAAAATCAATCAGCAACGATGACCTGAAAGAAGGTGATGGTGGCGGAGGCGGTGGTGCTGACGCTGGTGGTGGACAAGCTGCCGGTGGCGGTGGTGGTAACTTCCGTCAGGGTGGTGCAGGACAAGGCGCAGTAAGCAAACCTGTAAATACACCTCCGGCTGATCCTGCTGCCGTAGTAAATGCAACCGGTAAATGGGACTATACAATCGAGTCGCCACAAGGCGGAGCTGGTTCACTTAACATTACAAAAGAAGGTGATGTATATGGAGGTACCATTAAGAATAACCGCTTCAACAGCGAGAATAAACTTTCGGATGTTAAACTGAATGGTAATGAATTAACCTTCAGCTACGAAGTAAATATGGGCGGCAACCAGATGCTGATCAGCGTAAAAGCAATCATCACAGGCGATGCCCTCACCGGTAATATGACCGTAGGTCAGTTCGGTACGTTCCCGATCAACGCCAAACGCGCAGCGCAGTAGTTGCATCGATCGCTATATATAGTATAATAAAAAAGAGAGGCACTGCCTCTCTTTTTTATTACCAGGGGGGAGTGTTGTTATCCGTTAATGGTGAATCATTATCCGTACCAAAATCCCCTTTGTGTCCGCTGAGTCTCCTTTGCGATCTCTGTGCAATTGGATTTTATAAAACGCTATAGTGTATAAAATCGTAGTAGTTCACCGTAATCTATATATCAGTTACGATTGACGGTTAACGCGTCACCGCTTCTGCGAGCGACCGCATCTTCCGCACACGCTCCGGATCCACCGTGCGCAGCTTGAACTCAGCACCTTCATCCGAGCCCATACCCGCTATCTTTTCATTCCGGTATACCATCGCACTGTTATCGAAAGCTGTTGCTGAGAAATGTATTTCTTTCGCGCCTGTCTTCGATACAATTTCTTCTACAGTATTCTCATTTACACCAGAGCCCGGCATAATAGCAATTCTTCCATTAGCACGCTTGATCAGTTCAGCAATCAGGTCAACACCTTTTACGGCATGTGTCTGGTGGCCTGAGGTAAGGATGCGATCGAAGCCCACTTCAATACAATCTTCGAGTGCTTCGAACGGATCGCGCGTCATATCAAATGCACGATGGCAGGTAACTTTCAACGGACGTGCTTTTTCGATCAGTTCCTTGCAACGCTTCTTATCCAGTGTCCCATCCGGGTTAAGTATACCGAGTACAACACCATCCACACTTAACTTCTGACACATCGATATATCACGCTTCATCGCATGAAACTCATAGCTGTCGTAATGAAAGTCACCACCCCGCGGGCGGATCATCACAAATACATCCATGGTCACGTGTTGACGCACGGTTTCAATAACACCATACGAAGGCGTTGTTCCTCCTTCACCGGGGTTATCACAAAGTTCAATACGATCTGCTCCACCTTCCTGCGCCTTGCGTGCAGACGTGATGTTGTAAACGACAATCTCGATAGTCATAGAGTAAATGTTATAACGTCAAATATCTGATAATTCAAGCGAAACAATATAATCTGTACGCACTTTCAAAGAATTATTAAAAGTGTGTCTGTGTGCTTCCGTATATACCGTTTGTTTTATAGCGCTTGCAGAAAATATAGTAATAAATTTAATGTGCTGACATAAGGCTGTCACGTATGTGTAGTTACTTAGAGTCATCAAACCCCAAACACCTCAACAATGATACAAACAGCAGAAAAATCAACTACCGCCCTGGAAGGTCTCATGAAGAACTTTGCGAAATACAACGCATGGGCTAACAGAACCCTGGTGAACTGGCTCAAGACAAAGCCTGCTGACGTAATGGACCAGGAAGTTGCTTCCAGCTTTCCAAGTATACAGCAAACCCTCGTGCATATATGGGACACCGAGCGCTTCTGGTCATCGGTTCTGCAACAGCAACCGGCACCGGTATCATTCCGGATGGAAGGTTTTCATGGAACGCTGGAAGAAGTATTGGAGGGAATCGTGCAGCAATCGGAGATACTTGCCAATTATATATATACTTTGTCTGATGAAGCGATCCAGGAAGAAGTTGAATTTAACAGTCCGTGGGTATCAGGAAAAGCCGCGCGTGCAGAATACCTGATACAGGTATTAAACCACAGTACCTATCACCGCGGGCAGGTTGTTACTATTGGCAGACATGTAGGGCTGACGGATGCACCGATGACCGACTATAATTTTTACCTGCTCTATGGAAAACAATAATGGTTCGCCTCACTAAAAAATATAACCCTATCGATACCGGCATGACACTCTCATCCATTGCACATCAACGTCTTCAGCAACAACATATAGCGCAGGCAGATTTTGAAAAGCCCGAAGATGTTGTGTCGTGGATGGGAGCTATGCAGGCGCAGGATTACCTGGGCGCATTGTGGGCAGTTGGTTTACGAATGCAGGATGTCAGCCAAGTTGATATTGAAGATGCACTGGCCAACCGGACGATCATCCGCACGTGGCCGATGCGCGGCACACTACATTTTGTAGCGCCTTCCGATGTACGCTGGATGCTAAAGACATTTACTCCGCGCGTGATCGCTAAATCTGCAGGTATATATCGCCAGGTTGAACTCGATAAGAAGATATTTACCAAGAGTGCAAAATTACTCGTGGCTGCATTGGAAGGTGGTAATCAACTTACACGCAAAGAAACATACGAAGTATTGGAGCGTGGTAAAGTGACTTCTATTGAGAAACGTGGCCTTCATATACTAGGACATCTGGCACAGGAAGGATTGATCTGCTTCGGACCACGCAACGGAAAGCAACCGACTTTTACATTGCTGGATGAATGGATACCTCCTGTAAAAGCAAAAGCAGCAGATGAAGCCATGGCTGCATTTACCTTGCGTTACTTTACAAGTCATGGCCCGGCAACCATCCAGGACTATGCCTGGTGGACAGGCCTCACAGCAACGGAAGCAAAAGCAGCACACGAGCTGATAAAGTCTTCGCTCGTATCAGAAACCATACAAGGTATAACGTATTGGATGTCGAACAGTGCTTCAGTAAAGGCTAAATCTCCAGGAGTATATTTACTCCCCGGCTTTGATGAATACCTGATGGGCTATACCAACCGCACACCGGCTATTGACACAACCCGCTTTAAAAAAATAGCAGGCACAGGCAATGGTATATTAAGCTCCACCATCGTAATAAATAGCCAGGTAGCAGGCACCTGGAAACGCACCATCCAAAAAGACAAAGTAACAATTGAGACAACTCCCTTCGAGTCATTCAACAAAACGCAGAAGACTGCGATAGCGGGAGTAGCGAAACGCTATGGCAAATTCCTTGGAACTGAGGTGTTAATTTGTTAATGTGTTGATGTATTGATGTATTGATGTTAAATGCACTCCAACATAAACACCTGAACACATAAACACCTAAACACGTCTTTCGGGAATGATTTTTTCTCCTCTATTCGTACAAAATGATTTACGAATATGAAGTTAAAAATCAACACTTTGATAATGAGCCTGGTCATGGTTTTCGTTGCAACGGGCTCATTTGCGCAACAGGCCTCCCAGACGGGGCAGAAAGTCATCGATCTGATGGTTGGCACTTGGCAGATCAGTAAAGTTTTTGATGGGAAGAAGGAGTTGAAGAGTGATGCCGATTCAACCATACAAACCATGGAGTTTACACGCGAGGCAAAGTATATATCGCGTACCAATCAGCAGAAAGTTGATTCGGGATTATTCCGGGTAAATGAAAATCACAAAATCCTTTACCTGGAAAGTGCCGGTGATGCTGATGCGCCTCCGGTAGAATGGGCCATAACCATTAAGGATAACATCCTTACGCTGGCCGGCAGGGGAACACCGCATGCTGCTCGCTTTAAATATCAGTATATCCGCAAGGGTGGAACGAAGAGCAGAAAATAACAAACAACTAAATATAGTATATATAATTTTGAAATGAATGCCTGCATGAACATTGAATCATGCAGGCATTTGTGTTTTTATTGAATGGTTTCTTTTACAGAACCACAGTGTAACATCGCATCGCCGAAATACGGATTCATGATCTTCTTTTCGTTGGAGAGCCAGTAAGCGCCTGTGTTGTTGTTCGCCATAGGACAGTATTCCAGGTATAGCGATCCGGAAGATACATTACCCGTTACCAGTGTTTTCATTTCGTTGCTTAACGATGAAAATGCTTTGCGTTGTGCAGCCAGGTCAGCCGATGTTGCAATAGCAGCTGCTTGTTCAGACGCCTTCTTTCCGTTCTGTATATCGGCCAGTGATTTTTGCAGGGCCGTTGCAGCCTGCTTGGCATCGCTTGCTTTCGAAGCCACTAACGCATCTTTCAGTGTTATATACTGTGTGTAGGCTGTATTGAGTTTCGCATCTTTAAACGATGGAGCAGGTGTTTGGGCGTGCATACCGGTACTGGCCAGTAGCACCATGCAGAATACGATTATATTTTTCATAGCTATATATAGTTTGGTGTTATTGCAGTTTTTCTTTTACAACACCACACGTTAGCATTTGATCGCCAAAGTATGGATTACGGATTTTTTCCTGATCGCTTAACCAGTAAGCACCTTCATCGTTAAACGCCATCGGACAGAACTCATAGTAAGCCGTTGTGCCGTCCAGTCCAAAAGCCTTTATGCTCTTGTACAGGTTGTCCGAAAGTTTGCTGAATGCCTTGCGCTGTACCTCGATATCTTTATTGGTCTGAATCTCTTTCAATGATGATTCAAGTCCTTCGAGGTAATGCATCCAGTCATTATGGGCAGCACCGGAAAGTAATTTCATATCTGCTTTGGAGAGCTGATTTTGAACAGAGGTTGCTTCGGTTCTTACTTTGTCATCATCCGATGAGACAAACGCTTCCTTCAATGAAATATAAGAGTTGAAAACAGCAGCGAGTTGTTGCTGAAATGTTTTGTCAACTTCAAACTGTGGTTTACCGGCTTCAGGAGTCGTTGTCGAATCTGCCGTTGTTGCTGTTTCTGTAGCTGCATGATCATGATCGTGGTCATGCTCATGTTCTTTTTTACCGGAACAATTCGTAAGCACCAACAGCGATGCTGCGAATAACAATGTGTAAAAGGTTGACGTGGTTTTCATACGTATATGTAATTATAGTTTTGTTTAAATACAATAGTTGTTAGTGTGCGTGTTGATGGCCGGCCATCGGATCGGTTCCGTTCTTGAGTATCATTTCTGAATATAGCAGGTAAGCACCGGTAACCGCTACGGTATCGCCCGCCTGCAATCCCTCCGTAATTTCAACCATGCTGAAATCTTCGAGACCGGTTTTAACCATGCGCGGCTCAAATGTATTACGTCCTTTCTGGATATATACATGTGTTCCTTTTTCAGTGCGGATAACGGCATCTGCCGGAATAGCCAGCGATTGTCTGGATGAATGATGAAGTATAACCTGTGCCTGCAAGCCAGGCGTATAGCGGTGTTGCGTGTTGTCAAGTATCGCCCGCACGATTGTTACCTGCGTATTACCTTTATACTCCGGACTTAAAAACGTTACGGTTGCTTCTGCCGGCTCTGTCTCAAAACCGCTGATGCGTAAATTTAATTTGTCACCGGTGTTAATATAGGCTGTTTCATCCGGGTATAGCTCTGCCTCAACCCACAGCTTGTCTATATTCTCGATGCGGTAGAGCATAGATCCTTCCGCTATATATTGGCCTTCTGTTGCCTGTATCTCTGTAACAATGCCCGATGCCGGGGCTACAAACGTAACGCGCGGTTGAAGTGAGTTAGAGTTTAACTGATCAATCTGTTGCTGTGTCAATCCATAGAGCAATAGCTTTCGCTCCGATGCTTTGAAAAAGGATTCGTAGCGCGGCTCCTGTTTGCCCAATGTCTCAAATTGCTCTTTGGCAAGTAAATACTCGCGTTGTAACGTGAGCAGGTTCTCGCTATAAAGTTCGTATAGTGGTTCACCTTGTTTTACAGAGCGACCGGTTTCCTTGATGAACAAGCGTTCAATTCGCCCGGCAGCGCGACTGCTGATGATCTCGGTTTTCTCTTCGTTCGCAACCAGCCGTGCATTTACAATGGAGGTTTCACCCACAGGGCGTATGCCCGCTTTTTGCGTGGTAATGTTCGCGAGCCTGATCTGACTGTTGCTTAACATGATGCTGTTAGAAGACGCCTGTGCTGAAGTAACAGGCACGAGGTCCATGCCGCATATCGGACAAGTACCCGGAGCATCTTTAATAACCTGTGGGTGCATCGGACAGGTATATTTAGCCACTGTTGATTTTGCAGCAGCATGATCATGCTCATGATTATCCGTTGCTTCGTTCTTGCTGCATGCAGATATGAGCAAGGTTATAAGTGCTATATATAGGAACGCTTTCATATCAGTCTTTCGTTTTAACAAAGCTTTCACTGTCTACCAGGTATTGCGCGTTGGCGGCAACCTCGTCTGCAGATGAAATGCCTTTTACCATGATGAAATTATTAGCGGTAATACCGGCAGTAACTTGTTGAGGTTTAAATACACCACGCTTTTTTATAAAAACAATTTTTTGCAAGCCGAGGTCTTGTACAGATTCTTGGGGCAACCAGAGTGCTTCTTTCGCTTCTACAAACACAGTTGCGTTCACCAGTTTTCCAACGGGCAGGCTCGTATTCTTCAGATATACTCTTACTTTCAGAAAGTTGTCCTGTTGGTTAAAGAAGGGTTGTATAAAATCGATCGTTGCTTTTTGTTTGCCTGTGTTGCCAAGATCTAGTTCTATAGCATCGCCTTTTTTGATCAGGTCAGTATCCTGAATGGGTAAATCGAGTTCAATGCGCAGGGCCGATGTATTTACTACTTTGAACAACGTTGCTCCGGTAGAAACATACGTGCCTTCGCGCAGGATCGTTGAGTTTGTTGTACTTGGTGCTGTCGTATTGCTGCTACTCGAATTTGATGCACTTCCCATCGCATCGCCCATACCACCCGCAGTTGCTCCCGGAGTTGTAGCGGAAGAAATAGCAGGCGCATTACTCTCACTAACAACATAACCATTGTACGGACTATAAATCGTAAATGTATTGGACAACTTCTGCTGCCGGACCAGGTTATCTACCTGCTGCTGCGATGCACCTAATAAATATAGTTTGCTTTTGGCGCTTTCGATGAGGGACGTATTAGCAGCATCGTGCTGTACCAGGTATAGTAATTCGCGTTGCGCGGTTAGTAATTCCGGGCTATAGATCTCCGCGATCTTCTGCCCCTTGCGCACAGGTTGATAGGCATATTTGATATATACTTTCTCCAGGCGTCCGCCAACACGGGCCGGTATAGTATAGCTGTTGCGTGTATCGTAGGTAACAATACCTTGCACGGTTAATGCTACCGGCAATGCCCTGTGCTCTGCCTTAACTGTTTTAATCGATGCTATAACAACTTCGTTGGGCGACTTGGTGCGTTGCACAAGATCTTCTGTGATCTTTACCTCTTCACCTTCACGTGCCTTGCGCACCAGGTCCATGCCGCACACCGGACATGTGCCCGGTTTGTCGGATACGACTGTAGGGTGCATGGGGCACGTATAGGTGTCGTGCTGCGCAGTTTCTTTTGTATTGCATGCGAATACCAACACCATCAACAGCAATGTAACACTATAGGCGAGCCATGCAATTGTTCTCATATTCGCAGATTTACTTTTCAAGTTCTTTTTCATAGCGAACAATCATGATATAATACTCTTCCATCTTTTCAAGATATTCCATCTGTGCCATGTTCATGGCTTCCCATCCATCAATAACTATCGGCAATTGCTCGCGGTTCTCTTCATACGCCAGCATAACGGTTTCATAGTTCTTTCGGAGGGCGGGTATAATCCTGGTTTCGTAATTGTTCAATTGTTGCTTCATGCGCGTAAGTTGTGTTGCCATGCCTGCGAGCATACCCCGTGCTTCGTTGAGAATAGCTTCGCGATTTTTCTTCATGGCTTCTATATCATACCGCATGCCTTTCACTTCGGCTCTATACATGCGTGACGACCACGGGGCTATCGGTATAGATACCATCGCCATAGCCGTAAATTGAGACGGCATCATGCTACCGATCGGTTCCATGTGCTCAAACCGCAATTTGAAATCTGGTTTAGCCTGGTATTGTTGCAGTTGCTGGTTGAGCCGCATCACTTCAATAGTCTGATCGATCTGTTTAATATCACTGCGGTTCGCACGAAGCGCGGCTGTATCATATATACTCTGGTTAGACTGAAAATCAACAACCGTAGCCGTATCAATCATGATCGAATCTGTAGCCGGTATATTCATCAGGGTTTTTAACCGGTAACTTTTTTCTTCGATGGTCGCCTGCGTCATTAGCAGCATATTCTGAACTTCACTCAGGCGGCCTTCTACTTTATATATATTCCCGAGACTTCCCTGGTTATAAGGGTATCGTATTTTGGCGAGTTTCAGCATGAGGTCTGCAATGCGTTCATTCTCGTGTAACACGTTTACCTTTTGTGCTGCCACCAGCCATTGATAGTATAGTGTCTTGGCTTCTGCACGTAATGCGTTGTATTGAAATGCGCGCGCCTGCTGCTCAACACCGGCCTTTGATTGCAGGTAATTTTTATTGGCACTGAGCTTGGCCGGGTTCGGTATTTCCTGTTCGAAGGAAAACATCACATAACCGCGATCACGTTCTTCCATAACCTTCTTGCCGGGATAAGGCGTCATAAAGGTTCCCGCACCTACCATCGGGGCCATCCAGCTGCGTGCACCTTCGGTATAGGCATTCAATGCTTTTACTTTTGCATCATACTCTTGTAGCATCGGGTTTTGCTTGTCGATGCGGTGCAGCACCGTGTCCAGGGTTACCACCTGGGCATATACCGGTGCTGTTACGAATAGCAACAGGATCGCTATACTATATATCGAACGATCAATGCTTAATTTCATATACTTCCATTTTACCAAACTTTCTCAATTCGTATTCTTTCGTCATCAGGAAGATGAGCGGTGTTACCAGCAGAATGTGGGTAGACGATGTTATCACACCTCCGATCATCGGTAACACAATGGGTAGCATGACATCACTGCCGACTCCGGTTGACCACAGCACTGGTATCAATCCAAACAATGCCACCGATACCGTCATGATCTTCGGACGCAAGCGTTTGGCGGCACCATTTATAACAAACTCTTTCAGCTCAGCAAAAGATATAGTCTCGCGCGAGTTGCCGCGAGCCTTTACCAGTTGCTGCATGGCATCGTTGAGGTAGATCACCATCACCACACCGGTTTCTACTGCTATACCAAACAACGCTATAAAACCAACGGCAACAGCTACCGATAAATTTACTCCGTAGAAGTATACCATGTAGGCACCACCAATCAAAGCAAACGGAATGGTGATAAGACTCAGAAATGCTTCGCGGATGGATTTAAACGCCAGGTATAGCGAAATAAAAATAATGATCAGCACGACTGGTAAAATGACCATAAGCGTTTCTCGACTGCGGATCAGGTTTTCATATTGTCCGCTCCACTCCAGGTAGTAGCCATTCGGTAGTGTACCCATACCGTTGTTAAGTACTTCCATTGCTTCTTTTACGGTGCTTCCCAAATCGCGGTCGCGAACGTTAAAGAGTACCGCTCCGCGCAGCAAGGCATTTTCGGATACGATCATCGGCGGGCCATCTTCAAATTTTATATCAGCAACAGAAGAGAGCGGTATGGTACCCAGCGCTGGTGTTTTTACCGGTATACGTTTCAATTGCGATATACTGTTGCGATAGTCTTGCGCCAGGCGTACGCTGATGGTAAACCGCTGGCGTCCTTCAATCGTCTGTCCAATGGGTGTACCTCCGATCGCTGACTCTACAATCATGTTCACATCATTTATAGTCAAACCATAGCGGCCGAGTGCTTCACGGTTTATATCGATCGTGAGATATTTACCTCCGGTGATCGGGTCAACATATAAATCTTTTACACCCGGTACATTTGCTAATGTCTTCTTGACACGCTCGGATACAGCTTGTATACTGTCCAGGTTTTGTCCGTATACTTTTACACCTACATCGGTGCGTATACCGGTAGCCAGCATGTTGATGCGGTTGATGATGGGTTGTGTCCAGCCATTCACCACGCCCGGTATCTGCATCTTGGCATCGAGTTCGTTAATGATATCTTTCTTCGTTATACCTTCCCGCCATTCTGATTTTGGTTTCAGCATAATGATGGTCTCAATCATGCTGATCGGGGAGTTGTCGGTAGCGGTACTTGCGCGGCCTGCTTTACCCAACACCTTGTCTACTTCCGGAACCGATTTAATGATTTTGTCCTGTACCTGCAGTATGCGCTTGGCCTCTTCGTTGGATACATCCGGTAATGTTACCGGCATAAATAAAATAGATTGTTCATCCAGGGGGGGCATAAACTCACTTCCCAGGCTAAACAGTAATGGTATACTGATGGCAAGTGCCAGTATATTTATACCGATGGTTGTTTTACGCCAGTGGAGACACGCGCGTATCACCGGGGTATAGATGCGTTCGAGAAAACGATTGACGGGGTTGTGTTTTTCGTCACGGAATTTACCTTTCATGAAGAATGATATAATAACCGGGGCCAATGTTACCACCAGTATAGCATCCACCAGCATAATAAAGGTTTTGGTATAGGCTAGCGGATGAAATAATTTTCCTTCCTGCCCGGTAAGCATAAACACGGGGAGGAAAGATGTGATGATGATGATGGTTGAGTAGAATACTCCGCGCGATACCTGTTTGGACGATCGTTCAATGATCGCCAGGCGTTCGGCTTCATCAATCTTTGTATAAGACTTTCGTGAAAATATCTTGTTGATCATACGCCTTTACTTTTCGGTTTCAGGGTTCAGTTCGCTGTAGCGATGTGATAAATTCTTGTAAGCATTCTCTGACATGATAATGCCGTTGTCTACAATAACACCAATGGCCAGAGCAATACCGGTTAGCGACATGATGTTGGATGTTATCCCAAAGGCATTGAGCAGTATAAAGCTTGTAGCGAGCGTAATGGGTATTTGTATAATGATGCTGATCGCGCTGCGCCAGTGCAGCAGAAAGATGAAGACCACCAGCGATACCACGATCATCTCTTCGATAAGTGTTGTCTTTACAGAAGACACAGACTCTTCGATGAGATGGCTGCGATCGTATACTATATTAAACTTTACACCCTGCGGAAAACCCTTCGCTACATCTTCCATTTTTTTCTTCACCTGGCGAATTACTTCATCAGCATTTTCACCATAGCGCATCACTACAATACCACCTACTGCTTCACCTTCTCCGTTTACATCAAATATACCGAGGCGGGTTTCTCCGGTCATTTGTACAGTGGCTACATCGCGGACTTTTACGGGTATGGTATTGATGGTTTTTACCGGTATATTTTCAATCGCCTCGATGGATTGCAAGTAGCCTGTGGTTTTAATAATATACCCGATATCGCTCATCTCAAATTTACGTCCACCGGCCTCGTTGTTATTGGCTCGTACAGATTGAATTACTTCTTGTGTAGAAAGTCCATAGTACGTGAGACGATTCGGATTAACCGTTATCTGGTATTGTTTCTGAAAACCACCGAAGGATGCGATCTCGCTTATACCCTGTACATTCTGCAATGCAAACTTTATATACCAGTCTTGCATGGCACGCTGTTCCCCCAGGTCCATACCCGGAGCATCCAGGGTATACCATAGAATATGTCCCACACCCGTACCATCTGGCCCGAGTGTTGGCGATACACCCTCCGGTAATAATCGCGATGCATAATTGAGGCGCTCGAGTACACGTTCGCGGGCCCAGTATATATCCGTAGCATCCTGAAAGATGACGTACACGAAGCTCATGCCGAACATAGAAGCACCGCGAACATATTTTACCTGTGGAAGCCCTTGCAGGTTGGTAACAAGCGGGTAGGTCACCTGGTCTTCAATGATCTGCGGGCTGCGTCCCATCCATTCGGTAAAGACGATCACCTGGTTTTCGGAAAGATCCGGTATAGCGTCAATCTTGTTGATGCGTACCGAATATATACCCCAGGCAAACAATGCCGCAGCAATGAGTAACACCAGGAACCTGTTTCGTAACGACAGGGATATTAAATTTTCAATCATGGCAGTAAACCGTGAAGAATAAAAAAAGAAAATGATTAAAGAGAATCGCTATAGTATAGATAAAGCGATACGAGTGAACCGGATCGGCTCAGAGAAGGTTAAGAAAATCAGATCAGGAAAATACTATGCGTTACGATGCGGTCTTCGGATCGTAAAGGAGGATCGTAGTTATAATAACGGGTTTGTGCCTGTTCGGATGCCGGGATGATCTCCGCTAACAATACAGGAGTTTGCGCTATATCTGTAACCGGTGAAGCAGCAATGGTGATGTCTGAAGAGGGGGTCTGGAAGCTTTGTCCTTCATGTACAATCGTCTCGTCTTCGCAGCAGGGCGCGGCTTTATGACGATGGCACGGAGGTAATTTCATTTCGCGTTCACAACTCTCCGCTTTTGTAAAGAAGGCCAGGTTCTTTACTTTACCCTGGCAGAAATGAATGCCGATCGTAAGGCTGCTTGCTGAAAATAACGTCAGCAACGCGAGCACAATGGATACTATCGGACGGATTCGTTTCATATACTGCCTCAAATATACGGATTTTACCGGAAGAAGGATTTACATTTTAGCGTTGGAGATTTTCATAATTTCTTCGATAGTGGTAAAGATGTTGAGTGTCTTTCGGCCCGTGTTGAAGTGTTGGTTTGTTGATGCTGGGGGTCGGGGCTCGAATTGCGTCAAAAACAACAATAGCGGCCGAAAGCCGCTATTGTTTTGTATTTTACATTAACACATCAACACAATTCATGAAGCAGTCGGATGACATCTCGTTGTGAGGCAATCGAATACTGAGCCGCTGAATGTCCGGGGCCGACTTTAATCGTAATGGCGCGGTCGGCCAGTGTCCGGAACATGTCTTCATCGGTTTTGTCATCGCCAATGGCCAGGATAAAATCAGGATTTATCTCATCAACCAGTTTGCGCGCAGCAACACCTTTGTCAACACCGGAAAGCCGGACTTCAATAACTTTGTTACCGTCCATGATCTGCAACTGTCCGTTGCGCACCAGGTGAAAGAGTGTATCGAGTAATTCGCGCGAACGTATAAAACCAAGTTCCGGTTCTACCGTGCGATAGTGCCACGCCAGGGTATGGTTCTTCTCTTCAATGAACGAACCCGGAGATCGTTTGGTAAACATTTCAAGTGTAGGACGGATGACCGCTTTCCAGCTCTGATCAATTTCTTTTTCCTGACTCCACACATGATCGATTCTGCGTATAGCCGCCCCGTGTTCTGCCACCAGCGTTGCTGGTATATCATGAAACCAGTTTTCAAGTATACCTGAATCGCGACCGCTGATAATGGTGAGATTGGTTTTCGGATCAGTACCCAGGCGCGCCAGCAGTTGTAAAAGGTTCCGGTCGGGTACCGCTTCACGCGGATGCTTTGCGAACGCTACCAAAGTGCCGTCATAGTCAAGGAGTAAATTTCGTTTATGGGCATCGTGAAATGACTGAATGATCTCTCTGCGGATAGACGGAGTAACAAATTTCTGCTCTTCTGCTTTTTGTTGCTGTTTGATGTCGTTGAGCTGTAACATAAAATCATTTACCCAGCTGTGTACATCGTAGTCGATCAGCCGCTTTTGCATCAGCGAAAGTTTTCGTTGCTGCTCTTCCACGGGCATCGTTAGTGCCTGTTGTATAGCCTGCGATATTTCATCCGCATCCAGCGGATTTACCTGTAGCGCTTCACTCAGTTCATTGGCAGCTCCGGCAAGTTCACTTAATATCAGTACACCTTGTTGTTCTGAACAGCACGCTACATATTCTTTTGCCACGAGGTTCATGCCATCGCGCAGCGGAGTGATCAGAGCTACATCGGCTACATGATATAGTGCACACAGTTCTTCGAATCCCAAATGATTATAGCGGTATATAACCGGCTGCCACGAGAGTGTTGAATATTTACCGTTGATGCGCCCTACATTTTCTTCAATGAGCATGCGCCTTTCATTATACTTGGAGATGATCTGCCGCGAAGGTACCACCACCATCACGAAAACAACTTTCTCGATCCACTCCGGGTGTGTCTTCAATAAACGTTCAAAGCCCAGTAACCTGTGTGTTACACCCTTGGTATAGTCGAGCCTGTCGACTGAGAATATAATTTTCTTGTCAGGGAAATTTCTGGTGATCGCTTCCATTTGCTGTGTTACTTCCGGCTGCGTGGAGGCGGTACTGAACTTTTCATAGTCAATACCCAACGGAAACATTTCGATCTTAACAAGTCTGTCTTGCATGGCAATGGTGCGGTAATGATGATCATATCCCAGCACCATGCGCACTGTTTTTAAAAAGTGCTGTACATACTCATGCGTGTGAAAACCGATGAGATCTGCCCCGAGCAGGCCGCGAATAATTTTTTCTTTCCACGGGCGGTGCAGTAATCGAAACACTTCGTAGGAAGGAAAAGGTATATGCAGGAAAAATCCGATGGAAGCTTCCGGCATTTTCTCCCGTATCAACTGTGGTAATAAAAAGAGTTGGTAATCATGAACCCATATCGTGTCACCAGGTTTAATAACTTTTAAAAGTTCATCCGCAAAGATCTTGTTTACCTCTTCGTACTTCTCGAAGAACTCCTGGTCGTATACTACATACGAAGGAAAGTAATGGAACAGTGGCCATAGCGTTGCGTTGCAAAAACCATTGTAGTATTTGTTGTAAACTTTTGTCTCGATGAACAAAGGCTCTACCGTGAAGTCGTCTGGAACAGAAGATTGTTTCTTGAATTTATTCCAGCGCTTCTCCGGGAAGTCGGCAGCACCAAACCATTTCTTGTGTTTAAAAACATCGCGGTTTGATTCTGCGTTGAAATAACTTTTAAGAGCAGTCACCAATCCGCCATCGCTCTGTTTCAGTAGTAGCTTGCCGTCCTGTTCCAGTAACTGGAATGGTAAGCGGTTAGAAACAAGTATCAGACTTTTGTCAGAATTTTCCATCTTAACGGTTATTTAAAATGATACACCTTCCGATAAAAGAATTGAAGAAGGCTATTCCATACACCATGATGAAAATCATGCCAGCCCTATGGAATATAAAAAGCGCACTTGCGGAACTCCCGCAGATCATACAAATATACCTTTGCGAAGCCTGAATTGAAAACCGGTTGTGTAATCAAAACAATTAAATTGATATCTATAGCATCTGCAACAGGCCTTTTATAAATCATGATAAGACATTTATCATGAAAGTGCTTGGTATTTAAACCCGAAGCGTTTAAACTTTGTACTTTCTGTTAACATACAGCTATACCTGCCGCAGGTATTTGTACTACTTCCTGTAAATGAAAATAAGAGCAACATGAAGATTTCGTACGCTATTCTTTTTGGTTTCCTGATGATACTCTTGCTCTTCGCTGCAACCACCTATATAAATTACAAGCAATCGGAGAAGATAAATGAGAATCATGAGTTGCTCGCGCGATCATCTGTTATTCTCAAACAAAGTAATCGCTTTCAACGCAACGTTCTGAACATGGTGAGCGGGTTGAGAGGTTATCTGCTTACTAACGAAGCGTTCTTTATACAGTCGTACGATTCAGCCATGATCGAGAACGATGAGATACTCAATGAGCTCTCGATGTTGATTGCAGACAGCGTGCAACAAAAAAATCTGCTGGAAGATATTCTGGAGTTGAATGAATACTGGATCAATGAGTTTGCTCTTCCGCTGATTGAGGCCCGAAGAAATGCATCACTCTCCGATAGTAGTATGGCTGCTTTCAATAAGCTCTATCGCGCTAAACTTGTAACCGGTCTTGAAAAAGATATCAACCGAAGTCTTCAGAAGAAATTTAAAGAGTTCAGTAATCATGAATATGCTGTACGCGAACAACAGAAAGTAGCGCTGTCCAAATTTATTCAGCAGACCAAAAATATTTCATTCTCGCTGATGGCGTTCTCGTTTGTAGCGGGTATGGGTATTGCGATTTTCATTGCTTCCTATATCTCTTCGGGTATTGTGAAAATGGTGCAGATGGCCGAGAGTATTTCGAAGGGTGAGTACGGTGTGTATATGAAGGCGGACGGTAAAGATGAGTTGAGCAAGCTCGGGCGCTCATTGAACAATATGGCGAAGATACTCGCTGAAAATATTTCACTGCTGAAAAGAAAGAATGAAGAACTCGATCAGTTTGCCTATATCGTTTCGCACGATCTGAAAGCTCCGCTGCGCGGTATCGACAATGTTATAACGTGGATACAGGAAGATCATTTACCAGAGCTTTCACCAAAGGTAGTCGAGTACCTCGAAGTGATTAAAGGTCGCATTGTACGTGCAGAGAATCTGTTGAACGGTATATTGTCGTATTCGCGTGTAGGCCGGGAGTTGCAACCCAACGAAGTGGTGGATGTAAAGGATTTGATAGAGGAAATACACGGATATTTGCCTAAGAAGACTGGTATAACATTGCATGTGGAAGAAAATATGCCGAGGCTGTTTACAGAAAAACTGCCGCTGCTGCAGGTATTTACAAACCTGTTGGTGAATGCCTACCGGTATCATGATAAGCCTGATGGTTATGTGAAGGTATATCATAAAACGCTGGCCGGGTATTACGAATTTTATGTAGAAGATAACGGTCCTGGTATATCGAAGGACTATCATAAAAAAATATTTGTGATCTTTCAGACCCTCGAAAACAGAGATGCATTTGAGAGCACTGGTGTGGGACTGGCGATCGTGAAAAAAATACTCGATGATCGTAAGTTATCGATACGGTTAATATCAGAACCTGGTAGGGGTTCTGTGTTTATCTTTACATGGCCTTTAAATGAAATAGTATGATGCGTGTAGTAAATATTCTGCTGGTGGAAGACGATAGTCTGGATGTTATTGATGTGAAGCGAACGCTGGATAAGCTGGCAATTGTTTACAATATGAAGGTGGCCCGTAATGGCGAAGAAGCCATTCGCCTGTTGCATGATAAAAGAAGTGATTCCTTTACGGTAAAGCCTGATTTTATTATCCTGGATCTGAACATGCCGAAGATGAACGGCCTGGAATTATTGCAGATACTGCGCGGCAGCGAAGACTGGAAAGACATCAAGATATTTATACTCACTACATCAGAAGACAGTGGTGATAAGCGAGCAGCTCAGCAATATGGTATATCTGGCTATATTGTTAAGCCGCTCAAATTCAATAGTACCGGATCGATGGATGCGTTTAACCTGATGATCGATTTGATGAACATGCAGAATTAGCGTACAGCCTGTCCGTTGTAACGCTATACGTATTGGTTCGGGTAGGCGCTTCCTGAACCCGACTCGCAATATCGCTTGAGACTTCGCAGGTATAGTGCCCAGTTAAAACTCCATTCAGCAAACTTGCGCGAGGAGTCCTGCCAGTTACTGTGAATAAATTCAACGATGGTAACTTCCGGATGTGATTCGAGAATGAAGTCTACCTGTGTATTAACCCATTCATACTCACCACCGGTGCATTGCCACTGCACCCACAAGCCTGAGTCCAGCTTGGTAACTTTCAGGTCCACGGTTTCTCCGCCGAACGCAAGATTAAAAGTACTGTTAAGATAAGGTTGCCCCTGTACGGCTGGCGTGAGCCACGCTTCAAGGTCTTGTTTGGCTGTTAAGGCTTCATAAACTTTTTGTCCGGAAGGATCAATGATACCGAGCAAGTGACGAATTTCAGGCATGATGTTGAGGGGGTTATAATAGCGTTTAAAAATTAAAAACAGGGTTTGTTATATATAGTTAATCGTTAGCCGTTAATCGTTATATATAGCATACAATGACGAAAGAAAATTAAGCATACAAAATCAATTTACCCAAAACCGTTGCATGCGCTTCGCAAGCCGATAAAATTATACCGTAACCGTCAACGCTATATCCTATACCTTAAAAATCCGGTATTGCTTCAGGTGTTATCCCTACACGATTGATTTTTTACAATTAACGATTCACGAATAACTGATAACGATTACTGTTAACGGATAAGATTAACGCGTATTGCAGACAATTTGCATCAAACATAGTATAAACAGGCAGCCAAATAACCCGCTTTACCATCTTAATACAGAAATTGATCGATTAATTTGGGGAATTTCGTGGACATTTCTATACATTTGTATCTCTTACCTGAGACACAGGTAGGTTAGGTTAAAAGCAGGCCATATCAGACGGATATAACCTGCTTTTTTTATTCCCGGCACAGAAACCAATAAGTAAGTTACTATTACACTTCTGGAGTGATTCAGGAATTATATATGAAAATCTGGGCTGCATTAAGCGAAGAGGAATGCAATGACGTATGGGAAAAGCTGCATCTACACTACAACTTCCCCGCGATCAACACCGACAAACCTATTCTCACCTTCTCCATTCAGGATGTATGGGAGAATGATTACTTCCGCGAAGACCTCGAACGAAAAGCACTGGATATACTGATCTCTATTACCCGGCCGGGCGAAAAACTGCTGGCGCTCGATTGGGAGCATACCTGTTATCGTGTTGATCTGCGACTGCACAAAGAAAATCCGCACGCTGAAAACATCTTTCACATTCCGTTTATACCGGATGGCGATTACTATATATTCGTAACAGAAGATTTTGAGAATGTATGGTTCGGTCATCCGTGGAAAGAGACCATAACCGTCATTGGTGAAAAACTGGCGGCTGCTGTAAACAAGAATTTACCGGAGGTCTTTAAGCAATTCTGATCAACGGTATACCTGCAAAAAAACAGGAGAACTTCATTACTGATGTTTGGCCAGATCCGAGAGTGAGTTGCCGGAAAGTATCTTTAACGTTTCGTCACGCACTTGCCCGAAGAGGCGATTGATAGAGCATTCATGCTCATTAGTACACATGCCGCACGACTCGTAAAAGTTTAACGAAACACAGGGCAGCATCGCCACGGCACCATCAATGATGCGGATGATTTCGATGATGCGGATGCTGTCGGCACTGCGCTTCAGGTAGTAGCCACCACCTTTGCCTTTTTTGCTTCCCAGTACACCCGCGTTTTTAAGATCAAGGAGTATAACCTCGAGAAATTTTTTCGGGATGCGTTTGGTCTCCGCGATCTCGCTAATGGTAACAGAATCTTTCTGTTGATCTTTATCTGCTAAATACAGTAATGCGTGTAACGCGTATTGACATTTTTTCGACAGCATAGTAGCGTTCTTTTGAACAAGCAGGTTGCTGGCTTCTTACGGCCGGCAGATTAGTATATTCTGCAAAGGTATTGATTTCAATTCATAACGCTATACCTTTTGCCACAAGCAAAAAGGCTTCCCGTGGGGAAGCCTTTCGCGGAGCACAGGAAAACGCTCCGAAACGTTACGATGGCTTTAGTATATAGGTCCATATCGGACAGCTAACATGGTTTACCAGATCTTCGGCAATGCTGCCCGCAAAGAAATGGGCAAGGCCTTTGCGACCGTGCGTTGCCATGGCAATCATGTCGGCATTAATGTCGTTGGTAAAGCGCATAATGCCGTTCTCTTCTGTAGTATCGTTTATGATGTTGAGGGTATAATCGGTAAGACCGTAATACTGGATATAGTCGTTGAGCGATGCCTTTACCTTGCGTTCATCAGCCGCGTGAATAGTGGTGTTTACGTGCAATACATGCAGGTGAGCACCCATAAAATTCTGAAGTTCCTTGATCCGGTCTATAAAATCCTGCTGGTGCAGATCCGGATCTACCGGAAATACAATGTTTTTAATGGACTTCAGGTTTACCTGGGATTTAACCGACAGCACAGGCACATGTGAGGAACGCACTATTTTTTCGGTGGTGGAGCCTATAAAGAATTCTTTTAAGCCACTCGCACCGTGTGTACCCATTACCACCAGGTCTATATTATGATCGTCTATAAACTGTCTAATAGTGTCTGTTACCGGGCCGTGGTCAGTGTAAAAACCAACGGTTAATTCGTCCAGGTTATGCGCGTGTATCATTTCATCAAAGCTCTTACGGGCATCGTTCTCCAGTTCTTCTATAACCGTGGAGTTAAACGCATAAGGCTGTGCTACAAAAGATGTTTCGTAGGCCGGAACAAACTCGATCGCGTGTAATACCATTACTTCACCTTGATGGATGGCGGCAATTTCGGCCGCTAACTCAAATGCCTGAACGGCTGTAGAGGAGAAGTCGCAGGGAACAAGAATTTTTTTCATGGGGTTTGAAGGTTGCTGTTGATGAGAACTGCAAAATTCAGAATTACCTATTCAGGCATGCTTGATCTATTGCTAGATCCTACTGTGCAAGGCATAAAAATGTATATATCTGAAAAAGATATGCCACCCACTTTTTCACACAACAAAATTTAGGGATTTGTTGTTCGTATACATCGGTAAATGTTGCAGCATGCATTTGCGAAATTATAGTGCATCTATAAAAAAACGGCTGATCGAATCGACCAGCCGTAGAAACCATATAACCCAAAATCTATTTCGTCTTCTTATTTTTCTTTTCTTACTTCTTCTTTGGTTTTGCTTTCATCCGGTCGTAGCGCAACAAACCTTCTATATAGTAGTAATCAGCATATACAAGCGGTACATCTATTTCTGACTTGGCAGGTTTGTGCCCTACACTGTGCATCAGCACAAAGTAATTATTGGCTCCCGGCTTGGCGAGGTACGTTGGTGAACTGAGGCTCGCCAGCATCTGCTCGGCTGCGGCTATATATGCTTTACCATTTTTTGTATAGCCACTCAATTCCAGCAAGGCAGATGCAGCTACTGCACCGGCCGAAGCATCGCGCTCTTCATTTGGTATACCCGGTGCGTTAAAATCCCAGTACGGAATTTTATCCGCTGGCAGATTCGGATGATTCAAATAGAAGTCAGCAATCTTAACAGCCTGCTCCAGGTACTTTTTGTCTTTTGTTTCGCGATACATTACTGTATAGCCATAGAGCCCCCACGCTTGTCCGCGGGCCCAGGCCGACTCATCCGCAAAGCCCTGGTGTGTTACACGCGCCAGTACGTTGCCGGTAAGCGTATCATAGTCTATAACGTGATAGCTACTGTTATCAGCTCTGAAATGATTCTTCAGTGTAGTGTTGGCATGCGTAACAGCGATCTTGTAAAAACTTGAATCGCCTGATACACGTGTGGCCCAAAACAGAAGCTCCAGGTTCATCATATTATCGATAATTACCGGGAACTGCCATTTGCCATGATCCCACGAACGGATACACCCGGTCTTCTCGTTGAAGCGCGTGCAGAGCGAACGTGCACCCTGCAAGAGTATATCTTTATAGGCAGGATCATTCGTAAGTCTGTATCCGTTGCCGAACGAGCAGTATAGCATAAAGCCAAGATCGTGCGTGCGCGTGTTCAGCTTTTCTTTTTCAAGTCCGGCTGTCCAGCGCCTTGCAGCAGTCTCCCATTTTTTATCCCCGGTATATTCATACATATACCACAGACTTCCGGGGTAGAACCCGCTGGTCCAGTTGGAAGAACCCGTGCCGTTAAAACTACCATCGGGTTTAGTACTTCGCGGAAACGCCAGCGGATCTTTATAGGAATCAAGACTCAGGCTGAGTTGTTCTTTCGCTTTATCAAGATTACCTCGTGCATCCAGCTTGGTCTTTACCACGAACGCGCACAATGTCAGCGTGGCTATACCTATATATACTATATTTCTGCTCCTTCTTATCATACCCGTTTTTGCTATTGAGGATAACCGTCATTCTGTGGTTTGAGACTTTGATTCAGATCGATTTCAATTTGTGGTACCGGAAATACATTGTGATACTCTTGTGTATTGGGAATACCTTTCGCATGCATGGTGGATACCAGTCGGCCGGTGCGTACCAGGTCATACCAGCGATGTCCTTCGAAGCACAGTTCAAGGCGTCTTTCCTGCAACACCGCGTCTCTGAATTCATCTTTTGTCAGACCGGCAAGATCGGCCAGTCCGGCACGCTCGCGAATCGAGTTAATAGCATCGTATGCTTCCTGCGTTGGTGTATCGCTCACTTCATTGGAAGCTTCCGCAAAGATCAACACAACTTCAGCAAAGCGCATGTGCGGAAAATTATTGTCGGACTGATTTGCTGTTGTTGCATCGGAGTCAATCCATTTGTTGCAATAATATTTGCCATCGGTACCTTTCGTAAAGAATACAGGCAAACGTTTATCGGTCGGGTCAAAAGCATTATATATATCGGTGGTGGGTTGAAACGAACCGAAGCCACGGCCTGCTACACTATTGTTCTCTTGTGCCCAGAAGGCGATCAGGTTGCTGCCTTGTCCGGTCGGACCGCTGATAAACTGTGCATCGAAGATGGCTTCTTTACCAAACTCATTCGGTATAGCAAATACATCTGTATAGTTTGCCCACAGTCCATAACCAAATTCTGGCGCCATCACTTCTTTTGCTTTCTCGGCAGCTTTGGCGTAATCTTTCATGGTGAGATATACCAGGGAGAGATAAGCTTTGGCAGCACCTTTTGTAGCACGACCGCGATCTGCACCGGTATAGGACACAGGAAGTACTCCTTCGGCAGCCTGGAAATCCTGGATGATCTGTGTATATACGGCACTTACTTCTGCGCGTGAAGGATATACAATGTTGGAGAGTGATTCGGTAACTTCAGTAACCAATGGAACTTTACCAAACAGCCTTACCAAGTGAAAATAATAGAAGCCGCGCAGGAAGTATGCTTCCGCTACAAGTCTTGTGCGCAGTGTTTCATTCATCTGAATTTCAGGTACACGTTTTATTACTTCATTGCATCGTGTAATGCCGAGGTAAAAATTCTGCCACGATTCACGGAGAATTGAATTTTGTGGTGTATGCGTATACTGATCGAGTTGCACACGGTCGTTGTTGTTTTGCAGGGGCGATACATCATCGGTGGTTACGTCACCCAGAATGTTGAAGTTCCGGTTTGTGTCACCGTTTGTTTTATTGGCCGTATAGGCACCGGTTACAGCTGTAATAGCATCGCTTTCTGTTTTATAGAATTTATCGTATGCTATAAAAGATTGAGGATCTTCTTCCAGAACGTTGCAGGCTGACAGCACAAGCGCAGCTGCGAACATGTATATATACTTTGAATTTTTCATGGTTGAATCTGTTTTCTGTTATACACTAAAAACCGATGTTAATACCTACGAGATACATTTTGGCTGTAGGGTAGCTTCCGTAATCTATACCCTGGCTCAGGTTGTCCTGACCAAAGCGGCTTACTTCCGGATCATATCCTGAGTAATTCGTTATTGTTAGCAGGTTCTGGCCGCTGATATATACTTTGGCACTTGAAAGCTTGATGCGTTCCACCAGCGCTGTCGGGAATGTATAGCCTAACTGGATATTTCGCAGACGTATATAGGAACCATCTTCAACCTGCCGGCTTGTAACCTGGTACGGTACACCGGTAGATAGTGCGCGTGGAATTTCGTTGCTTGGGTTTGTTGGTGTCCAGCGATCCAGTGTGGCAGCAGATTGATTACTTACACCTGTGAGCGACTCCAGTTCATAGCGGTTGATATTATACACGCTGTTGCCTTGTGAGCCCATGAAGAAAATGCTCAAGTCAAAACCTTTATAGGAAAAGTTGTTGGTGAAACCAAAAATGAAATCCGGTTGTACATAGCCGAGAATCGTGCGGTCTGCAGAATTGATAGCACCATCAGGATTCAGATCTTTATACCGGCGGTCGCCAGGCTTGGCCGTTTTCTGCGCTGATGCATTGATCTCTTCCTGGTTCTGGAAAATTCCATCCGTTACCAATCCGTAGAACACCCCTATCGGTTCCCCTATACGCAGAATACCCGAGTTGGCAAGTTGCAAGTGTCCACTCGCACTACCAGCAGGTATATCTCCGCTAACATTGCCGAGGTCCAGTATCTTGCCGCGGTTTGCCGAGATGTTGAAGTTGGTTGTCCAGCGTAACGCACGGTCTACGTTTACAGTGCTGATGCTAAATTCTATACCCTTGTTTTCAACCTTACCTATATTTTGAAGCGAAGTAGAGTAACCAGTAGTGATAGGCAACGGAACACTATAGAGGAGGTCACGTGTCTTCTTGTAATACCAGTCTGTTGTGATGATTACGCGATCATTGAAAAGTCCGAGATCAAGACCTATATCTAACTGTGCCGTAGTTTCCCATTTCAGATTCGGATTTGAAATGCGGTTTGGAGCATAACCAATGGTAAATGTATTTCCATAGTTATAGTTCTGCGTACCCATAGAACCTATCGATTGATAATTACCAATCTCTTGGTTACCGGTTAATCCGTAGCTGGCGCGCAACTTCAAATCACTCACTTGTCTGATGTTTGACATGAACGATTCATTTACAATCCTCCACGCCACGGAACCAGATGGGAAGAAACCATTTTTATTTCCTTTACCGAATTTGGATGAACCATCAATACGGGTGGTTAACGTCACCAGGTATTTACCATCCATGTCGTAGTTAACACGACCGATGTAAGAGCGCAGTCCCCAGTCGTATGTGTTGGATGTACTGGTGTTGGTTTGTTGTCCTGTACCGAGGTTGTGATACTCTAATATATCATTCGGAAAATTCTGTGCACTGGCGCGATACTCTTCCACATGTGCTGCCTGCAAAGTATATCCCAGCAGAAAATTGAGTTTGTGGCGTTCGTTCAACGTTGTCTGGTAGTTTAGCGTATTTTCATTTAGCCACTCGGTGTGTTGCGAAGAGTTTATATAGGCAGAACCTTTCGTTCCAACACCGGCATATACCGTACGCGGTTGATAGAAATTTGTTTTGTTGTTGATCAGGTTGGCACCCAGTAATACTTTAAAGGTAAGGCCTTTTGCCAATGTATACTCTCCGGATATATTTCCGAGCATACGGGTTATCGTATTGGCGTTGGTAGTTTCGTTGGCAAGCGCTACCGGGTTGCTGATCTTGATACCACCTATACGGTTATCAATAGTGTAGGAACCGTCTGCATTATATACCGGTACGGTAGGTGAGAAATTCAACGCAGCATATACTACCCCCGCACTTCCACCGCCATCGGTATCAGTAGCTACCGAGTTGTTAACGGCTCTGGATATAGTCAGGCTATTGCTCAGCTTTAACCGGTCATTAACCTTTCGGTCGAGGTTTACGCGGAAGGCAGTTCGTTTGTAGTTAGAGTTAATTACAATACCATCCTGATCATATATATTTCCGGAAATGGAATACTGTGTCTTGTCATCTCCACCGGATACCGTCAATTGATAATTTTGTACAGGAGCTGAACGGAAAATTTCGTCCTGCCAGTTTGTGCCCGTGCCTAACCCGGCAATCTGCTCATCGGTAAAGGCAGGAGGATTAGCAGGGTTTGCATTGGATATACCTTCATTAACAAGCAGTGCCAGTTGTGTAGCATTCAGCATGTCTAATTTCTTGCGCACTTCCTGTACACCGTAATAACTTTCAAAGAGTATACTGGGTTTGCCGGCTTTACCTCTGCGGGTTGTAATGATCACCACACCGTTGGCACCACGTGATCCATAGATAGCCGTGGCCGAAGCATCTTTTAAGATCTCGATCGACTCAATATCATTCGGACTGATGGTAGGACCGTTCTCATTATATACCGGGAAGCCGTCAATTACATACAATGGTTCATTACCACCTTGAATGGAATTACCACCGCGTATACGAATCGATACACCGCCACCAGGGGCATTGGAAGTTTGAGACACCTGCACGCCTGCAGCACGACCTTGCAACGCCTGCGATAAAGAAGCAACCGGAACCGTCTTTATATCTTTGGAGGTTACGGATGATACAGAACCCGTGAGATCACTTTTCTTTTGTGTACCATAACCAACCACTACCACTTCATCGAGTTGAGATACATCAGCATCCATCGTCATGTTAACAACGGATTGGTTATTGATATTTACTTCCAGTGTTTTCATACCAATGAAGGAGAATACCAGCGTGCCGGCAGGAGGCGCATCGAGACTATATTTACCTTCGGCATCTGTAACGGTACCGGTACTGGTTCCTTTCACCAATACATTTACTCCGGGAAGTGGAGAGTTGTCTGAGGATGTTACCGTTCCGGTAACTAAAACATTCTGTGCCTGTATATATAAAGGCACGATCATCGCTACAAAGGTGAGACCTAGCAGCCACACTCTTCGGCAGTACAGTAAAGTTCTAATCATAAATAATTGAGGTTTGGGTAAATTAATTGTGTTAATCAATCGCTTACATAAATAGGAGTTATAAGGGTTGCACGATAAACATAACAGCCGCGGCATGCTCCGGGCATTCATAGGTTATGACGTACTTCACACGATTGTTCCCTGACGATGGGCATAGAAAAAAATCTACAGTGCAAGAAAACGATGTCATGATATACGTTGTCACGTATTTGCTCTTTTCGAAAATCTTTGTTTTATTTACTTAACAAAATATAAGGAAATGGGCAAGGAATATCTTGGTGAGTTTGAAGAGCTGATCTTAACGATGGTGGGTGCGCTGCAGGAAGATGCCTACGGTGCGGCCATAACGGAAGAGATTGAAACGCGATTGAAACGCGAAGTAAATCTGAGTGCCGTACACGTTACGCTCTATCGCCTGGAAGACAAAGGGTATATCAAATCGAAAGTAGGCGGTGCAACAAATGAGCGGGGCGGAAGACGCAAACGAATATATACTATTACCAGTGGTGGCCTGGCTATGTTACGCAATATGAAAGAGGCCCGCCTGGAGCTATGGAAAATGATTCCGCAACTGAAAATGTCAGGACAATGAAAGACGCCAGACCTGCGTGGGCATGGCGCCTGCTAAGTATACTTTGTCCGGATTACCTGCTGGAGGAAATTGAAGGTGATCTGTTGCAACGCTTTCATAAAGATACACGGTTACTGGGTGAACGAAGCGCGAGAAGGAGGTTGGTGTGGAATATACTTCGTTATTGCAGACCCGGTATTCTGTTTCGACATAGATTCTCGCTTGATCTAATCCCCATCTATATGCTTGCCAATTATTTTAAAGTTGCTTCGCGCGTCATGGTGCGTAATAAAAGTTTTTCTGTCATTAATATACTGGGCCTTACCATGGGGCTAACCGGTGCCTTGTTGTTGTTTCTTTGGATCGGCAAAGAGTTTACATACGATGAATTTCACGCAAACAAAGACAACATCTATAAAGCGTGGAACCGTGCGCGTGTAGACGGTGCGTTGCAATGCTGGGACCGCACACCGCGCGTGCTGGCACCTACGGTGACGCAAGAGTTCGCTGCGGTTGAACGTGCCGTGAGCTACGCCGATTATAACACCGCGTTCCTGTTTACAAAAGGTGATGTGCGCATCATGAAGAACAGTGGTGCATTTACCGATCCGCAGTTTCTTACCATGTTTTCATTTCCATTGGTGAAAGGTGATCCGTTAAAAGCTTTAGGTAATCCGAATTCCATTGTGCTCACGGAAGATTTTGCCCGCGAGCTGTTTGGAGGCAAGGAAGCGTTTGGAGAAGTTATTACGATATGGGAAGAGAATAACAGCTTTGATTTTACCATCACCGGTATTGTGAAAGAGTTACCGGCCAATACATCATTCAGTTTTCAATACCTGATTCCGTTTCAATTCCTGGAGAGTATAGGAGAGAAAGATACCTATTGGGGCAATAATTCGGTTGATACCTATGTGCAGTTAAAACCTGGCACCGATGCTAACCGGTTTAACGAAGAGATCAAAGACATTACGCGCAAACATACTTCCGGTGAAAACATCACAGAAATATTTTTATATCCGCTCACCAAGATGCGCCTATACTCGCGGTTTGATAATGGTGTGCCGGCCGGTGGTCGTATTGAAGTTGTGCGGCTGCTGGGTATCCTGGGTATATGTCTCATTGTTATAGCCTGCATCAATTTTATAAACCTGAGCACTGCGCGGGCACAAAAACGTTCGCGCGAAGTTGGTGTTCGTAAAGTTACCGGTGCGCATCGCTATTCGCTGGTGGTTCAGTTTCTGTGCGAGTCCATACTCATAACAGCATTGGCGGGTATACTGGCCGTTGTATTCGTTATGCTTCTTCTGCCAGCCTTCGGTGCACTGGTAGAACAGAAGCTTACATTAGACTATACCAACGTAGCGGTATGGGGAGCTATCGGTATCGGCATTCTAACGATAGGTATACTGGCAGGAGGTTATCCGGCTTTTTACTTGTCATCATTTAACCCGGTGCGCGTGCTGAAAGGTTCTCCATCAACAGGTACCAGTCGTAATTTCTTTCGCAAGGTGCTGGTGGTATTTCAGTTTTCGTTTGCCATGACGCTCATCATCGCTACACTTGTAGTGCAAGAGCAGATCGAATATGCGCAGCAGCGTGATGCCGGCTATGCGCGCGAGAATATGATATACCAGTATATAACCGGTGACCTGGAAAAAAATTATGAGGCTTATAAAAATGAATTGCTGCAATCGGGTATAGCGGTGTCTGTAACCAAAACAAGTTCTCCCATTACCGAGGTGTGGAGTAACTCGTGGGAGTTTGGATGGAATGGAAAAGATCCGCAAAGTAAAATTGCAGTCGATCGTTTTTATACCGATGAAGATATAGTTTCCACAGCAGGATTAACGCTGGTTGCCGGGAGAGATATGGATCTGGATAAATACCCTACTGACTCAACAGCGTTGTTGTTAAATGAAGCAGCCGTAAAAGCAATGGGTTTTGATAATCCGATCGGAGAACTTATTACCGATAGCGGTACCGAGTGGCACGTGGTAGGTGTAGTAAAAGATTTCTTACTGCGTTCTCCGTTTCAAAAAGTAAAGCCTATGGTGTTGCAGGGAAGCAAAGGTTGGTTTACAGTAATCCACATGCGATTGAATCATAACCGTCCGTTGCAGGAGAACCTGGCGACTTTGGAGAAGTTATATAATAAGTATAACCCGGTATATCCGTTTGATTACAACTTTGTAGATGATGTATATAAAAACAAGTTTATTGACCAGGAGAAAACGCAAACCATCACTACCATTTTTACTTCGCTCGCTATTTTTATTTCATGCCTCGGTCTACTGGGATTATCAACCTATATTATTGAATCGCGTGTTAAAGAAATCGGGATCCGAAAAATACTCGGAGCTTCCATTGCCAATATAGCGCAGCTGTTGTCGAAGGACTCCATGCGAATGATCATCGTTGGTATATTGTTGGGATGTCCTTCCGCCTGGTGGGGACTTAATCAATGGCTGATGTCATTTGAATATCGCACTACGCTTGAACCGTGGATATTCCTGGTGGCTGCTGCTGCTATCATCATCATAGCCGGTCTCACCATTGTTGTACAGATCGTACGCGCTGCGCGTACCAATCCAGTTTCCAGTTTAAAGCAGGAGTAACGTCTGCTATAATTAGCACATAGAATACTATAATTAGTACATAAAAAGAGCACATTCATAGACGGATGTGCTCTTTTTTTATTTTTTTTCTTTTTGTCAGAATATCAGAACGTTATATATACTTAATATTTCTAATGCGAAATTAATGTCGTTCCGGGATACCAATGCCCGCGGTTCCTGCGTTTAAATTGTAACAGTCTTGTGACTTTCTTCTTTTACATCCATCCAACGGATGCACGGTGGAAATATTCTAGGGGCTATATGTAAGCCCCGAACACCAGTATGGAGGTATGTTTTTTTAACAGCGGCATAATATGTCATTGATTCAGAAACTAACATCCCTAAATCGTGGTTTGCTGTATGGTGCAGCAGGCGTAACGGTACTGCTGGCTGCCCGTGCATTGTATAAAGAAGCTACTAAATATAGCTTGAAAGACAAAGTTGTGCTGATCACCGGAGGTTCGCGAGGATTGGGCCTGGTGATGGCGCGTATGCTGGCAGCGAAAGGTGCACGACTTGCTATATGCGGTCGCCATGCAGAGTCGCTGGAAAAAGCCAAGGAAGAGCTTGAAGCAACCGGTGCCGAAGTTATAGCGATTACAGCAGATGTAACGCGGGTAACGGAAGTAAACCGGATGATCGCAAAAATAATTCGTCACTATGGTGTGCTGGATGTACTGATCAACAATGCCGGTATAATTCAGGTTGCACCATACGAGGCAACGGAAGTGAAAGACTATAAAGAGGCTATGCAAACAAATTTCTGGGGACCTCTTTACACTATATTTTCTGTTCTTCCACACATGCGTAACCAGGGTGGTGGCAGAATTGTAAATATAACTTCTATAGGAGGTAAAGTAGCGGTGCCACATTTACTTCCCTATACCGCTAGTAAATTTGCTTTGGTGGGCCTATCGGAAGGATTGCACGCAAGCCTGAAAGAAAATAATATACTTGTTACAACGGTAGTGCCTACGCTGATGCGCACCGGTAGTCCCGGAAACATTACGATAAAGGGCGATCATGCAAAAGAATATGCATGGTTTAAAGTATCATCATCGTCTGCATTGCTCTCGGTGAAAGCAGAAACGGCTGCTTCAAGTATAATTAAGTCCATCGAGTATGGACGATCAGAAGCCACAATTGGTTTAACAGCCAAACTCGCTACGGTTATGCAGGGAATTGCTCCCGGTTTGGTAAGTGAAGCGATGGCAATGGTTGAGCGTTTATTACCACAACCTGGTGAAAATTATACCGAGGCAAAAACAGGCTATGAGAGTGAATCAGCTCTGTCTGCCGCACTTGGTAAGCGCACTGCGGCGGCTGCCCTGAAAAACAATGAAACTTAGTCTGTATTGGCATGATAATTTAATTACTATTCAATCCATTAAAATTTATAACCATGCTTACATTTGAACCGGAACAGGGGTATACCGAGGTGTTTGAGCCCAATTACAACACCATGTCGTTAATGGTAGAAGCGAAGACAGCGTGTAACGAGGTTTATCTGAAGACTGGCGCCAATGCGAATCGTACGTATAATATGCGATTCTGCCGGGCGGCTACTACAGAGGAAGTTGAAAGATATACTGCGCTGAAATATAGCTCACCATATTTTCCATATAGCAGCTACCAACAAAAAATTGCTGTACCTGAAAAACCAAAATTCAAACATATATATGCCTGATCGCAGGCCGCGCTCCGCGCGATATTAATTGTCACAGCATTTCCTGGAGAAATACAATAAACGTAATTTCTCCGGGTATTTTGCTGCCGACAGTCCATCAAATTTCTCTGCATAGTTTCCTCTCATTCGCATAGCCATCAAACTCTTGTCACGTACCAGTTTGATAATTTTTTCAATCTCCTCATTCGGAAAAAAACTTATGGGAATTCATAGCTGTAGTACTATAGTTTATGTTTATACTCGCGGCACAAAAGGCTCACAGCTCGAAGCTAAATATACTTCGCACTCGAGCCGGAAGATGACGATGTTGTTGAGTAGTCTCCGCTTTCACCACCGGTCGTCTGGTTGATGTGCTCGCGTGCAGCACGTGAAGGAGCATGATCCGATCGCACGCGACCTTTTGGTTCGATCTCATCGCTCGGTTCCATAACATTTCTGCTGCTGGCAGCATTACTTTCGTCAGACATCAGTTTCGACTTGAATACATTCATCTTCGTCCTTGTTCCGGATATCACACTGCTCTCACCACTCATCATTGCCTCATAACCATCTTTGGCCACATCTTCAGCAGGCGCAAGTTTTTGCTCTTTATAGGTCACTGTATTTTCGGCATGTGCTTTATGAAAGAAATCAGTATCACTCGCGCCTGGTAACAACACGGTTATGGTTATGTTCGTATCCTGCAACTCGTTGGCCAATGCTTCTCCAAATGAAACTACAAATGCCTTGGTGGCTGCATATATAGATAAAAGCGGCATAGGCATTTTGCCCGCTTCTGATCCTAACTGTAAAATTCTTCCACGGTTATTTGCTATCATATCATTCAGGAAATATTTAGTCAGGGATACCAGTGAGATAATGTTGAGTTGTATAATGTCCAGACTGCGCTTCAATTCGATATCTGTAAATTTACCCCACTCACCCTGACCGGCATCGTTTACCAGAAACTCTACCTCAATTCCTTTTTGTTTAACCGTATTATATATTTCGCTTGCAGCATTTGAATTGAACAAGTCTTTCGCAAGGGGTATAATATCTACAGTACTATGTTGTCCTAATTCATCAGCAACTTGCTGAAGTCTTTCTCCACTTCTCGAAACAAGCACAAGGTTATAGCCATCGCTGGCAAATAATTTTGCAAGTTCATAACCTATACCGCTCGAAGCACCTGTAATCAGAGCATAGGTTGATTTGTTATTTTCTGCTTTCATACTATTCAATTTTTAGATGAATAAAATAAAATAGTGCCCGTGAGTATTGTGACTTTTTATCGATGTGGAATAGTATTTGATTTTCAGAACTATAGAAATAGAATAAGAATATTGGCAACGCGTATTTCTGTGGCTGATCTCATAGAAATGGTTGCCGGCAGATTAGTAATTATAGATCTGGAATTGAAGTATAAATTGAATGAATACGAGTCATCCTACACAACAATTTTATGAAGCATTTACTGGCGAAGAAGCTGCTTTAATCGAACTTACACTTGATGCGTTGGGTATTTCATACACACGTATCGATAATCACATGGATACTGCGCAGAAGTCCATTCGATTTTACGTAACGGACAAGCGTCATTATTTTGAAGATATGAAAGTAAATGTTGTAGATAGATGTCTCAAGAATAAAGATCTGAATTCGAAGTTTGAATCGCTGCTGACAGATTACCAGAAAGTTTTGTCGTGAAGGATGGTAAGCGTAGCGTGCTATAGATGAAGTCTGCTGACTAGTGTAGAAAACGCTTGAAGTTATGCAACGGTATAGGCAACGGCCTACCAGACAATGTAGATAAGCATCTGGGAGGGAATAGTTTTTACACTGGTTTGGATAAGATAAAGTGCATGTAAAAACATTGGTCGCACCACTGGCAATGGTGTTAGACGTGTACAACATTATGATAATCGTAAAACGCTATAACTATATATAACTATGCTCGATCGAAATTCAGACGAACTGAATTCAGTTCAGCTTCCCCCGGCTACCGGGTCAAGCGTTATTAATATAGGCATGGGCGAGCGTATAGCTTCCGTATTAGGCGGGCTTGCGTTGGCATCATTAGCACTGCGCGATATCAAGCGTCCTAAGAATATAGCGATGCTGTTGAGTAGCGGCTACCTGGTGGTGCGCGGTGCAACCGGCTATTGTGCTTTAAACACAAAGCTGCAACGAAACACAGTCAACAAGCGTGCATCGGCTATTCAGATTTCGAATGTGCTGACGATTAACAAGCCGCGTGCTGAAGTATATGCTTTCTGGCGCAAGCTTGAAAATCTTCCGCGATTTATGAAGCACCTGGCTGATGTAACGCAGATTGACGAGACGCGTTCGCATTGGACAGCTGCAATGCCACATGGCCTCGGAAGAATTTCGTGGGAAGCCGAAATTACAGACGATCGCACGAATGAGTATATAGCGTGGCAATCGCTGCCGGGAAGTCTCATTGATAATGCGGGCTCCGTTGTGTTTCGGGATGCGGCTGGTATAGATGGCACTGAAGTGAAAGCCGTTATATCGTACAGGCTACCCGCTGGCGATGCAGGAGCACTGGCTGCAAAGTTGATCAACCCGGTTGCCGAGCAGATCATCCGCAAGGACTTACTTCGTTTCAAAACATTTTTGGAAACCGGTAAAGTGCCCGAAGAAGAGCAGAATTCCGGACGCTTTAAAGATAAGATACGCGCCAAAATATCACGGATGAAACGTCACGAAGATGCTATTTTGAAGAGAAGTCAATAAGTATATATAAGGTATATATGTTTTACGTTACACAATATAGCTATGCCGCTATAGAGCAAGATTTGTTTGGTAAGTCTTCTCTATAGCGTTTTTTATAATTTAGCATACAGGGCTTGAATTTTTTTGAGCAGCCTCGTCAATACCAATATCTAATCTTTTGACGTTACGCGGTGGTGTAAATGTTTTTATGCCGGAGTCCTTTACGTGGTAAAAGCAATAGTATCAGCAACCGCTTGTCTCATAACACGATTTGAATTTAGCAGGATATTGCTATTTTTAATAGCTGTGTGATGACGATGTTGAGATTGCACAGCCGAAAACAACCAGCCTTTTATGCCCACGTCACAACGCTACCACTATGCTCATCGGGTAATCTTCCGGATGAGACAATCGCGCTTCATCTTGTACTTTTTTATCACTATACTTCTGGCAGCCTGTTCAAAGCCGGATGCAAAATATAGTCGCTGGGAAGTTACCGGGGGAACGCGTGAAGGCATCCGGTATTCGTCACTTACGCAAATTGATACCACCAATGTCCAACAATTGCAGGTTGCATGGACTTATCGTACAGGAGATGCCGATACGGTAAATCACTCGCAGATACAATGCAACCCGATCATTATTGATGATATACTCTATGCGACTACGCCTCAATTAAAACTGATCGCGCTGCACGCTGCTACCGGTAAAACGAAGTGGGTATTCGATCCGCGACAGCCGACATCGGATAACCGCGTGCTGGATTTTATACTTAACAACAATCGCGGTGTTACCTATTGGACAGATGGAAGTGCAGCTACTATATTTTATGTAGCCGGTTCAACGCTATATGCCGTAGAAGCAGCGACCGGAAAATTGAGTGAACCATTTGGTACAGGAGGTAAGATTGATTTGCATGATGGACTTGGTGAAGATGTTCACGATCTTTTTGTAACCGCTACATCGCCCGGTGTCATTTATAAAGATCTGTTTATTATAGGATCACGCGTGTCGGAAGGACCTGATGCTGCTCCCGGGCACATTCGCGCCTATGATGTACGCACGGGTAAACAGAAGTGGACCTTTCATACCATTCCGCAGCCCGGTGAATATGGTTATGATACCTGGGAGAACCCCGATGCCTGGAAATTTACAGGTGGTGCCAATGCATGGGCAGGGTTCACATTGGATGAACAACGCGGTATACTCTTTGCGCCTACAGGCTCTGCATCTTTTGATTTTTACGGAGGCAATCGCAAAGGCAATAATCTGTTTGCAAATTGCATACTCGCACTCGATGCGGCTACCGGTAAACGCATCTGGCATTTTCAATATCTGCATCATGATATATGGGATCGCGATATACCTACGCCACCGGCATTGGTAACAGTAATGCATGAAGGTAAAAAGATCGATGCAGTAGCACAGCCTACGAAGACCGGGTTCATCTATATATTCGAGCGGGAGACCGGAAAACCTTTGTTTGACATCAGGGAAGAACCTGTGCCACCTTCAACTATACCCGGAGAGAAGATATCGCCAACGCAACCCCTACCCGCCAAACCGGAGCCTTTTATGCGGCAATCCTTTACGGAAGCTGATCTGAATGATTTGTTGCCGGCAGCATCATTTGATACGATCCGCAAACAGTTTCACGCTTATCAAAAAGGACACATGTTTACTCCGCCTTCGCGGGAAGGAAGTATATTTTTCCCGGGCCTGGATGGTGGCGCAGAGTGGGGCGGACCTTCTGTTGATCCCGCTACCGGTATACTCTATGTGAACGCTAACGAAATTCCGTGGGTAATAACAATTGCCGATGTTGAAAAGAGTAATGCAACAAAAGAAACGTATGCTATTGCAGGCAAACGGCTATATTTGAATCACTGCAGCAGTTGCCACGGTGTTAATCGCGAAGGCGGTGGTAATTACCCGGCCCTCACCGGTATAAAAAGTAAGTATACCACACCGCAGTTTACTGATTTGGTCGCTACGGGCAGACGGATGATGCCCGCCTTCAAACATTTATCGGAGCAGGAGCGAGAGGCTATAGCATCCTTTGTGCTGAATATAGAAATGCTTCAGAAGAAAGAATTTATACCGCAGGATTCATCGGTTGATCTGCGCGCGATACCATATCGTATTACCGGCTATAACAAATTTGTGAGTAAAGAAGGATACCCCGCCATTAAACCACCGTGGGGAACATTGAATGCTGTTGATCTTAACTCCGGCAATATTGTGTGGCGTATTCCATTCGGGGAGCACCCGGAGTTTCCGCAGGCAACAGCGCCTACCGGAACAGAAAATTATGGTGGTCCTGTGGTAACAGCGGGAGGGGTTTTATTTATAGCAGCTACGCAGGATGGAAAATTCAGAGCTTTCAACAAACGTACCGGTAAGCTTTTGTGGGAGACAAGATTGCCTGTTCCCGGTTTTGCAACGCCTGCGGTATACGCTGTAAAGGGTAAGCAGTACGTGGTGATAGCCTGTGGCGGTGGAAAGCTGAAAACAAAGTCAGGCGATACATATATAGCTTTTGCCTTGCCGGAAGATCTTGCAAACTAGTATCCATTGATACCTATACCTGTTATAAATCGTACCGGAAAAATATTTTACCTGATTTTTGTCATGTTTTACAGGAGATAAGATTCCCACCTTGGCTTTCGAAAAAGGCTGTTGGAAATCCTGAACAACCCCACTGTGTAGAGACGGCCTGTTATTGTTGAATAACTATTCTCAATTCAGACTATATATACTATGGAATCTTTTTCGAATACGTATAGTGGTACGTATAACTTTCTGTCACTCAATAATCATACGTTCAAATATCGAATGGCTTATCTCGGTGCATTTCTCGGGGTAACGCTTATCATCATCGCGATGGTGGTAGATCTGTTTGCCAAAGACCTGCCGTTTACTTTTGAAAGCGTAGATATTTTGTACACATCCAATCCCACGCACTGGATCATTCTCACATCTCCTTTTTTTCTTACCACACTGTTCTACGCCATGGGCAGAATGATAGGAGAACAGGAGTATAAAATCGAGCAGCAACTTCAGCGCGAGAAGGATCAGTTTAGTATGCTCGAGCAATTTATAGCTGAACTCGAAAATGGAAATTATACAGCTTCGGTGTCGCAGGAATTTGAAAACGCAACGGTAGCAGGACAGCTCGAACACTTCCGTGACAAACTGTTGGAAGGAAAAAGTGCCGAAGAAAGAAGAGCATGGGAGAACCAGGGGCTCGCTTCTTTCGGAGATTTACTTCGCTCCGTCAGTGATATAGATAAATTATCGGATGACGCGATCCGGTATATCGTAAAATATTTATCCTGCAACCAGGGATCGGTCTATATCCTGAACGAGCATGATGCCGATACGCTGGATATGAAAGCCTGCTACGCATTTGATCGCAAGAAATTTGGTTCACAAACGATAGGTGTAGGACAGGGGCTTGTAGGGCAATGCTTCCTGGAGAAAGAGCCGGTTATACTATATGATGTCCCCAGGAACTATATTAAGATTACTTCCGGACTGGGCATGGCTACTCCGAGTTGTGTGGTTATTGTTCCGTTAAAGCATAACAACGAAGTAGCGGGTGTTATTGAAGTGGCATCATTTCACCGATTGGAGGAATACCACATTAAGTTTCTTGAAAAGGTGGCGGAAGCTTTCGCGTCTGTAGTACTGTCGGCACGCAGCAACCAGGATATAAAACGTCTGCTGGAAGAATCGCAGGTACACATGGAAGAACTGCGCTCACAGGAAGAAGAGATGCGTCAGAGTCTGGAAGAGTTGCAATCCGTACAAGAGCAAATGGTGCGACAACTGAGCGAAAACGTAAATATGAAAAACCAATTGGAGGCTCGCGAAAAAGTACTTGGTCTTACGACAATATTATCGGAGTCTGATCTGTACGGCACCATCACGTTTGTGAACGACAGATTCTGCGAAGTGTCTCAATATAGTGCAGACGAGCTGATCGGGCAAGGGCATAACTTTGTGCGCCACCCGGATATGCCTGCTGAAATTTTCGCGCGCATGTGGAAGTTGCTTAAAAGAGGACAGCCGTTTCAGGGTATCATTAAAAACAGGAAGAAAGACGGGACACATTATTGGGTAGATGCTACCATTATGCCGGTAATTGAAAATGGAAAGATTGTGAAATATATAGGGGCACGCTATCACATTAAAGATGATACGCATGCACAGCGATTATTTCTCCGTCAATTGAATACATTGGGGTTGCTTAGCCCAGCCGTTGTGTAACCGATAAAAAGCAGAATAAATAACAATAAAGGGATATGCTTCGGTATATCCTTTTTTTGTTTAGAACCTGTTGAAATGAAATGTGGCGGTAGAGTTAAGAGCGTAAAAGAGGGGATGGGCGGGAGCTATGGTACTTTAAGGTATAACGAGTGTAGGCACGTGCACATGTTCCATTAACTCTTCAAATGTTTCTTTGGAGTTCGTGCTTACATTTTTATCAATCACCAGGAAATTAAGATTGTTCTTTTTTGCATGATCTTCAATACGATCTGAAACAAAGCCCACCTCCGTTCGGAAGTCATAACTTATTCCTTTGCCAATCAGCAAATCTTTTTCAATATCCTGAAATTGTTTGCTGGCTTCCTGTTCAATTCGTTTCTTGAGCTGCACAATTTCACCGGATTGCGACTGGATGAGCCGGTAAGTATATAATATCGTAAGGTGTGCATCGAGCTGCTGCGCCATGGTTACAGCCCATTGCACCGCCTGCTTGGACGATTCCGGTAAATTAATAGTACACAGTATTGTTTTTGCCATAACATCGGGCATTAAAGTCTCTTTCACGCTACAAACGTATAGGTATTTTAAAGCCAAAAACGCAATTTTGATCAACGTGAAATATGATTTTTGTCAGGATTTGAACGAATATAACTTTGCAATTTTATGGATGTGAGTGCTCCTTTATCTTTAGTGACGGACGATGCCTTTCGCGAGATCTTTCAAAGTATGTCGGAAGGTATCCTGATGGTTGATGAATCTGGTAAAATTGTTGTCGCCAATCCGATTGCCGAGCAGATTTTCGGATATGAAAAAAATGAATTGACCGGAGTTTCGCTTGAAAATTTACTCCCCGAACGATATCGCGGCAGACATATCAATTTCAGAAAAGGATTCAACGAACATCCCGAGCCTCGAAGAATGGGCTTTGGCCGAGACCTCACGGCACTTCGAAAAGACGGTGTAGAGTTTCCGGTGGAAATCAGTCTCAGCTATACCAAAGTGAAAGGTAAATTACTGGTGATGTCGTTCATCAGTGATATATCGCAGCGCAAGAAGGCAGAAGAAGCACTCAAGCGAAGTGAAGAGCAGCTTATTGTATATGCAGCCGAACTGGAAAAGAAAGTACAGTCGCGTACCGAAGCGCTGCACAAAACGATTCAAAAACTTGAGAATGAAATAACAGAACGCAAGCGTGCCGAAGAAGAAGCGCGAGGTGCCCTGGAGAAAGAACGTGAGCTCAATGAACTCAAAACAAAATTTGTGTCCATCGCTTCGCATGAGTTTCGTACACCGCTCAGTGCTGTGTTGAGTTCTGCTTCGCTCATCAACCAGTATAACGAGCGGGGTGAAAAAGATAAGGTAGATAAACATGTGCAGCGGATAAAGTCTTCGGTTAACCACCTGACATCTATCCTCAATGATTTTCTTTCACTTGGTAAACTGGAGGAAGGCGTTATTGATATCAATAAAGAACAACTGGTGTTGAAAGACTTTATTGATAGTATAAATGAAGAGATGAGTCCGTTGCTGAAACAAGGTCAACGACTGGATATTGAATTTGCACCCGGAACAGAGGTATATGCTGATTCGCGCATACTCCGGAATATATTGTTCAATCTCATTACGAATGCCAGTAAATATTCGCCCGAGCACGAAACCATTCTGTTGAAATTTGAAAAACAAAATGGTGAACTTATTTTTAGTGTACAGGACGAAGGTATTGGTATACCCGATGAAGATCAGCGGCATTTATTCGAACGCTTTTTCAGAGCGAGCAATTCAGGAAATATACAGGGTACCGGTCTGGGGTTGAATATAGTAAAGCGTTATGCTGAATTGTTGGGAGGTACTATTTCGTTTAAAAGCAGTTATGGAAAGGGTAGTACATTTACAGTAACGATACCGATATAAAAAAGTAATTTCAATCTATGAAAAAGATACTCTTGATAGAAGACAACGCTGAGATCCGAGAGAATACCGGTGAGATATTAAGCTTGGCCAATTATAGTGTGATTACAGCCGAGAATGGAAAGATTGGTGTTGAATTGGCACAACGCGAGCGCCCCGATCTGATCATCTGCGATATCATGATGCCTGAACTGGATGGCTACGGTGTGCTGCATATTCTGAGTAAGAAAGAAGACACGGCCAGTATACCCTTTATATTTCTTACTGCTAAAACTGAAAAGACCGATATACGGAAAGGAATGAATCTGGGGGCAGATGATTACCTGACCAAACCATTTGATGACACGGACCTGCTCAACGCTATTGAGACAAGGCTTCGCAAAAGCGCGATGCAGCAAAAGCATTATGAGTCTACACCGGAAGGTCTTGATAACTTCATTAAGGACGCACAAAAGTTTTTGAACCTGAAGGATCTTGGAAAAGACAAGAAAGTAAAGCAGTATAAAAAAAAAGCCGAGATATTTTCAGAAGGCGATATGCCTCTGCATGTATACTTTATCAAATCGGGGAATGTAAAAACATTCAAGTCGCACCCCGATGGAAAAGAGTTTATAACAAACCTGTATGCAGCCAATGACTTCTTTGGCTTTGAACCGGTATTGGAGAACGAGAACTATAAAGAGTCTGCCGTAGCATTACAGGATTCTGAGTTGATCTCTGTTCCGCGTCATGATTTTATGTTGATGATTCAAAGTCACCCGGATGTATCCGCGAGCTTTATCAATTTACTTTGCAAGAAAGTAGCCGAACGCGAGCGACAGCTTCTGAGTCTCGCCTATAATTCCGTGCGCCAGCGTACAGCCGATGCTTTGCTGAAGTCAGCTTCATTGAAAGATGATAAAGCTGTTATAGCTATTTCGCGCGAAGACCTCGCCAAGATGGTAGGCACAGCTTCTGAATCAGTGATCCGCGTGCTTTCAGATTTTAAAGAAGAAGGAATTATAGAAATAGAAAGTGGCAAGATTAAAATCACACATCCGGCCAAGCTTGAAAAAGTAGTTCGCTGGAATGTAGCAAGGTAACTGGCGCAAGTTTGAAAACTTGTGCCCGTAATATTTCAAGTTTTCAAACTTGAAATAACATGAATATTCTTTCTGCCAAAGTTATCGTTAACGACAAATCGTAATCTCAGTAGCAACATCGTGAGTTTGCACGCGATGCGAATCATGATCATGTCCTATAAACACCCGGGCAATCAATAAACATCCGGAAATGAATAGCATAGTAGTAGTAACTTTTCGAAAGTTAAGGTTGAATCGCTTCACCATGTACTGAAATAAAGTAGTAAGTCCCAGCATAACCGGCAAAGTTCCTACACCAAACAACAACATAAAGTAGAAACTATTGCCGATACTGCCGAGGGTTAAACAATACGTCAGTGCAAGAAAAGTAAGACCACAGGGGAGAAGTCCATTTAAAGTCCCCAGTATAAAAATGGATATATAGTTCTTGCGTTGCAAAAATTTTCCAAAAGCTGATTTTAGTATAGTCGTTAGCTTTTGAATAGCGGAGGTCAGCACAGGAATGTGCACACTGGTTACACCTAACGCTGCGAAGGTCAGTAAAGCTATGCCCAGCACCAGCGTAAGTATATTTTGAAATCCAGAGATTGGTAATGCCCAGCCGGCACCTCCTACTATAGCGCCCAGTAAGCTATACGTTAATATTCTGCCGAGGTTATAAACCAAACGATTCACTGTTGCTGCGGGACTCAGGTTACTAACCATCATGGCCAACGGACTGCACATACCTACGCAATGCATGCTGCCGGCAAACCCCATAACCAATGCAGTAATAATCATGACTTGTTAGATATAGATCACTTCTTCCTGGTAAAATTCTTTGCCGTTCATTTTCCAGAACAGCTTGGCGCGATACATACCTTTTTGTAAAGAGTTAATATCGAATGTGCGCGTTGTCTCATTTGATGTGGTTACGGTAAATATGCGGTCCATCTTTGCATTGGAGGGACAGAATAGTTTCAACTCACCATTTTCAATTTTCTCAGACTGATTGAATTTTACCTGCAGCGTTTGGTTTACTACTTTAATTACCGGCTTCGCTGCCAGTGATGCAGTATTATTCAAGCGGTGTATCTGTTCCTGGTAGCCCAGTTCTTCTTTGTAATAATCTTTAGATACCAGGCTTACATCCTGTCGTACGCAAACCGTAACCAGCGTTGCTATGAAAGTTGCAAACAGTATAAAAGCTACAACGATCCAATTCCCGAAATTCATACGTTTTTAATTTATAATTCTTTCTGATATATATAGTGCAGTGTTAATTGCGCTTGGCATCGGAGGCCTTGCTTACCGGTCCGATGAATTTAGCCTTGACAGTTTCTATCCGGTTGCCATTTTGGTAAATACCCAGCTTTACCACCGTGCGTGCCGTAGTCACTGCTTCCTCCGGTATGCGAATGAAGTATACTCCTTTGGTAAAACCCTCGGACGGTATCACGATAGCTTTTCCATCTACCTTGTGAATCTGTGCCGATGCCGGTGATTCTACCTTAATCTCAAGCGTCATTTCATCAAATGTTTTATTTACAAACTCAACATTGTACAGGTTGGTTATAAAACCAGGTTCACGTTGGTATAGAGTGCCAGGGACTTTTAATATAGTTGTCTCAACGTCTGACCGCGTAATAAGCGCAGCGCCCAGTATAATTACCAACGTTAAGAGTACGATCGAGTATGCTATAACTTTCCCTGTTATGATTTTTGAAATGCCATCCTTGATCGAGTTGTAAGACGCATAACGGATCAGTCCTTTCGGTTTGCCGATCTTCAGCATAACATCATCGCAGGCATCGATACAGGCTGTGCAGTTTACACACTCCATCTGGGTGCCGTTGCGTATGTCGATACCGGTAGGGCACACATGTACACAAAGTTTGCAGTCGATGCAGTCACCGGTGTTCACGGCAGGTTCAGCATTCTTTTTTAAATGACCGCGTGGTTCACCGCGCAGCCAGTCATACGCCACTACGATTGACTCTCTTGTTAGGAGAACACCTTGCAATCTTCCGTAAGGACACACCGCTATACATGCCTGTTCACGAAATTTGGCATATATACCATAGAAGATTGCCGTGAAGGCCATCAGACCTATGAACCCTGCTATATTTTCAGATGGCGATTCGCTTACGATAGCCTGTGTTTGTTCAATGCCAATCATGTACGCCATCACAGTATGCGCAATGAGTAGTGATATAGCCAGGAAGATAATATGCTTGGATGTCTTCTTGAAAATTTTGGAAGCTGTCCACGGTTCTTTACTTAATCTGCGCTGAGCAGTAGCATCACCTTCGATCCAGTATTCGATCTTGCGAAATACCATTTCCATGAATAACGTCTGCGGGCACATCCATCCGCACCATACACGACCAAACACAACGGTGAATAAAATGACGAATACAAAAAAGATAATCAGCACAACGGCCAGCAGGAAAAAATCCTGTGGCCAGAAGGCTTGTCCGAGTATAACAAATTTCCGTTCGAATATATTCAGCAGCAGGAACGGTTGACCGCTGATCTTCAGGAACGGTCCGCCCAGCAGAATGGTAAGCAACACAACGGTAACGGCTATACGCCAGTTGTGATAGCGCCCCGATGGTTTTTTGGGATAGAGCCAGATTCGCTTACCTTTCTCATCAACGGTAGCGATGCTGTCGCGAAACTCTTCCTCGGCATCAATATCCTGGCGGGCAGCGGCACTCTTGGCCAGTCGCTCTTTCCTGATATCGATTTTTATACTCCCTTCCATACGCTTCTCAAAAAGAATTTCCTGTATACCTATATTTCGTTCTGCTTTTGGTCGCTATAGCTATAGCGATGCCTGTGCATTTGTACTGTCAGACGCTGCGGTCGGAGCCGGTGCTGTTGCTTTAAATAATTCCCCCTGCGGAGCTTTGGCGTTGGCAGGATTGCTTCCCTGTAAGCTCATAATGAAGAAGGCTACATTTCGTACATCCTGCGGACTCATCGATTTTCCCCACGCTGGCATACCCTTTTCCACAACGCCATTTTTGATGGTGCTGAAAACTTGTTTAACATCACCGCCATGCAGCCAGTACTCATCCGTAAGGTTCGGGCCGATTGTGTTTCCTCCACCATCGTTCCTGTGGCAGGCACCGCAGTTGTTACCGTTGAATACCGATTTTCCTTTTTCAATCAATGCCGGGTCGTTGGTAAATGCAAGTGCATTTTCATCGATCTCTTCCTGTGGTTGCGCTGCTTTCAGCTTCCGTGCCTGCTCTTCAGCCAGTGCCACCTCTTGTTGATACTCTTGATCCTGTAATGGAAGTGTATCGGAGAAGTGATATATAGCTATATATACCACCGAGAAAGCAATTGTTCCGTAGAAAAGCCACTTCCACCATGGCGGCAAATGGTTGTCGAGTTCTTTTATACCATCGTAATCGTGATGAAGCTCGATATCTTTTTCAGCTTCCATTGGAACAGAGGCATTCATCTTCTGTGCAAACCTGTTCCATAGCGATGGCTTTACAACATAGGGTATTCCGAGTTTGGCCGCTTTTGCTTTTTCGGTTTCCGTCATCAGCATGTTTACTACTTTTACCAGGTATAGCGCTACAACGCCTACGAGTATAATTACTAATAGTATAAATGCTGTTACGAGGTATATCGGAAACATGGGATCGTTAACCGGATCGTCCCAGAAAGTTTTCGCTGCCTGCGCTTCCTGAGCGAAGGCGCTGGCGGTATAGATCATGAATACAATAAACAACACTGCTTTTCTCATGGTCTTACTGTTTACGGTTTGTGTTTTCATTTTCAGAAGTTGCATCTTCCATGGGCAATGCCTTCATTTTGTCGATGATCTTTTTATCGGTAGTAAATACCCACAAGAGCAGGCAAAGGAAAAATGCGAAGAATATAACGAAGGAGATTACCGGCCAGATCGCGATGTTCTCTATACTTTGAAGGACGTTTTTATACATGGCTTTACTGTTTTAGGTTGAACTTGTCAGTTCTCAATTTTTATTCTGACTGTGCTGTTTTCTCTGCTTTTATATCCGTACCCAGTCGTTGCAGGTAGGCGATCAGCGCGATGATCTCAGCATCTTCGGCTACTTCTATACCATCTGCTTTCAGTGTGCCTGCTATTTCACTGGCTTGTTTTTCGAGATCGTTGTTCGCATCGTTCTCATATCCTTCTTCATAAGGAACACCAATGGTACGAAGCGCTGTTATCTTGCCACGTGTGTCTCCCTTGTTGATCACCTGCTCGAACAACCACGGATACGCTGGCATGATAGAACCTGTTGAGACGGCATCCGGAGCAAGCATGTGATTGTAGTGCCAGCTGTTGGAATATTTAGCACCTACACGATGCAGATCCGGTCCGGTACGTTTTGATCCCCACAGGAACGGGTGATCGTATACGAATTCTCCTGCTTTGGAATATTCACCGTAACGTTCAGTTTCTGAGCGGAATGGACGAACCATTTGTGTATGGCAGTTCACGCAACCTTCGCGGATATATATATCACGACCGTGCAGCTCAAGCGGTGTATACGGTTTTACACTGGTGATGGTCGGTACATTAGACTTTATCAGGAATGTTGGTATCATTTCAATCGCACCACCAATGAGTATAGCTACTATGGTTAACACGGTGAACAATACCGGCTTGTGTTCCAGCAGGCGATTGTGCCAGCCTCCGGTTTTCTGTACATATACTTTGGCAAGCGGTGCGGCTTCGGCATCTTCGTTCGCGAGGAAGCTTCCTGCGAAAGCTGTCTTCACCAGGTTATAGGTCATGATGATGGCACCGGTGAGATATAGGGCACCACCGATTGCGCGCAGTCCGTGCAGCGGCAGTATCTGTACCGTTGTCTCCAGGAAGTTTTTATATACCAGGAATCCTTCCGGGTTAAATTCTTTCCACATCAAACTCTGCACAACACCGGATACATACATCGGCAGGGCATAGAAAATGATACCGAGTGTGCCTAGCCAGAAGTGTACGTTAGCAAGTTTGGTAGAGTATAATTTTGTGTTCCACATGCGTGGTGTTATCCAGTATAGCATGGCGAAGGTGAGGAAACCATTCCAGCCTAAACCACCTACGTGTACGTGTGCTACAATCCAATCGGTAAAGTGTGCTATAGCATTAACATTCTTGAGGGATAGCAGCGGACCTTCCAGTGTAGCCATACCATACGCAGTAATAGCGACTACCATGAATTTTAAAACAGGATCTTCACGAACACGATCCCACGCACCACGGAGTGTCATCAGACCATTCAGCATACCTCCCCATGATGGGGCGATGAGCATGATGGAGAATACAGTTCCCAATGATTGTGCCCAGTCAGGCAGTGATGTATATAGTAAGTGGTGCGGACCTGCCCATATATAGATGAAGATCAATGACCAGAAGTGAATGATCGACAAACGATAGGAGTATACCGGACGATTTGCGGCCTTCGGTAAGAAGTAATACATGAGACCGAGAAACGGAGTGGTAAGAAAGAATGCAACGGCATTGTGTCCATACCACCACTGCACCAATGCATCCTGCACACCGGCATACCAAGAGTAACTTTTGAAAAATGTTACCGGCATCTCGAATGAATTTACCACGTGCAGTACCGCTACCGTTACAAACGTGGCGATGTAAAACCAGATAGCAACATACATGTGTCGCTCCCTGCGTTTGATGATGGTGCCGATCATGTTCCATCCGAACACAACCCAGATGAGTGTGATCGCTATATCAATCGGCCACTCGAGCTCTGCATATTCTTTGGAAGTAGTCATACCCAGCGGCAGTGTGATCGCGGCCGCGAGAATGATAAGTTGCCAGCCCCAGAAATGTATCCAGCTCAACTTGTCGCTGAACATGCGTGTCTTCAACAGGCGCTGCATTGAATAGTATACTCCGGCAAACATGGCGTTGCCTACAAAGGCAAAGATGATGGCGTTGGTATGCAATGGACGAATGCGCCCGAAAGTTGTGTACTGCGTGTCGAAATTAAAGATCGGGTATACCAACTGGATGGCCGCAGTAAGACCAACCAACATACCTACCAATCCAAACACGACCGTAGCGATCATGAACGCTTTTACGATCTTGTTGTCATAACTGAATTTTTCTACTTCCATAAACTTGCTCAGCGTTTTGTATCAAATATTCTTGGCAATAAAAGTAGAGGTGGTATGATGTATGGAAGATGACTGTTGTTATCAGGATACCTGATTTTTGTCAGGATACACGCTGAAGGGTATATATGCAAAAAGACCCTCGCCAAAGAGCAAGGGTCATGCATTGTTTAGATTACTGAGTTATGTTATATCGCTTTGCTGAATATCACGCGGTTGTTGTCTTCTTCGTTCATCCGCTTGTCGAACACACGGCAGATATTTCGAATGAACGGTTCGCCTGCAGTTGTCACTTTAAGTCCTCCTTCTTCATAGAGAAAAAGTATTCCTTCTTTTTCCATTTCCGTTAACGTGTTGAGAATGTTGGCATCGACAACCTGCATCATTAACTCGCGACTTAATTCACCCTGGCAGCTTATCTGCAGAATGCATTGTTTTACCAGCAGATCTTCATCGCTGTGAATGTGTCCTTTTACAATAGCCGATGCGTTGTGCTGAATAGCACCGAGGTATTCTTCTACTTTCTTTTCGTTCTGCGCATACGCGTACTTGGCATCACTGATAGCAGAAGCACCAAGACCAATCAGTAACTCGGTGTTGGTAGTGGTATAGCCCATAAAATTGCGATGAAGCTTGCCGGAGACATACGCCTTGAAAAGGGAATCATGTCTCAGTGAAAAATGATCCATACCAACATCAGCATAGTCGGCTTTGCGAAGTAAATGTCTTCCTATTTCATACAGGTGTCTCTTCAGCGCGTGTGAAGGTAAATCGGATGTCTCATAATTACGTTGTCCCGGTCTTAGCCACGGCACGTGTGCATAGCTATAGAATGAAATACGATCGGGTTTCAGTGTCAATACTTTCTCAATGGTATCGGAAACTGTAAATGGAGTTTGAAAGGGAAGACCGTAAATAAGGTCGAAGCTTACGGATTCATAACCGATGGCACGAGCCTGTTCGGTTACCTGCTGCAGGTTCTCAAAAGGTTGTATGCGGTGAATGGTGCGTTGTACTTTCTCATCCAGATCCTGTACACCAAAACTCACACGGGTTGCACCGAGTTCGTGTAGTGTCTGCAGGTGTTCGTAGGTCGTGTTGTTCGGATGTCCTTCGAAGCTCATCTCGAAATCATTATGCAGCTCAACATCTTCGAGTAAGTACGAGATCATCCAGCGTAAATTCTGCGGACTGAAGAATGTAGGCGTTCCACCGCCCAAATGTAATTCACGCACTACGGGCTTTTCACGAAATATATACTTGTAGTGATCCCACTCCTTCAGCAGAGCCTGTATATAGGGAATTTCGATCTTGTGATTTTTGGTAATGCGTGTGGAGCAGGCGCAATATGTGCAGAGGCTTTCGCAGAACGGCAAGTGTATATATATACTGATTCCTTTTTCGGTATTGGTTTCGTGGAACGTTCTTCGCAGGGCTTTGGTCCATCTTTCGGTAGTGAAAGACTGCGTGTCCCAATAGGGAACGGTCGGGTAACTGGTATAACGTGGTGTTGGTACGTCATACTTCTTTAGTAAGGCAGCTTGTGATGGATATGAAGTCATGATTCAAAGTAGCTTCATCCATTAATTTTTATGAATGACCCGAATCAAGCATGAACCTGATTTTTGTCAGTTTTCTCCGGAGAGCTTTTTTCAGGCAGTGCAGGTTTGTCATCAAACAGCATTCTAACGGAGGGGGTATACGTATCGTCATACTGCCCGTTTTTCATATTCCAATAGAACACCGCCAGGAAAACTACTGCGATGGTAATACTGATCGTAATTAATAAGGTGATAATTCCCATAATTCTATACTTTAATACGTGAGGCTGCAATCTTTACGGCAAGTGTGCTGAACCCAACAACACTAATGCTGCTGATCGGCATAATGATAGCGGCCACAAGTGGTGTTAAGTGTCCTGTTACTGCAAACGACAATGCTATAGCGTTGTAGAAGAATGAAATTCCAAAACCAATTTTAAGTATGATGGAAGATGACTGTGCAAACTTCAGAATTCTGCAAAGCTGCGTGATGTGCGCACCGTAGAGTATACCATCGCATGCCGGTGTAAAGATTCCGGTGTCATCGGTAACGGCAAGGCCAACATCACTTTGTCTCAGAGCACCAGCATCATTCAGGCCATCGCCAATCATCATTACTTTTTTACCCTGGCGTTGCAAGGCTGCTATATAGTCCAGTTTATCTTGTGGACTTTGATTGAAGAGCATTTGCGTGGAAGCCGGAAAAAGTTTTTTCATCTGCTCTTTATCAGTTTCATTATCGCCACTGAGCAGGGCAGTGCATTTACGGCCCAGTCGCTGCAACATACCCTTCATGTTTTTACGAACCGATGTTTTGATCACAAAATATCCCTTTACTTTATCATCGATCGCTATAAATACATGCGATGCCTCCTGATCAATTTTATAGCGGAACCCGGTAAATGCAGCCGATCCGATCTTATATACTTTGCCAGCAACGGTAGCTTGTATCCCTTGTCCCGGTAGTTCTTTAAAATCCTGAACGGCATCTTTCGAAAGATACTTCAGGTGTTTGGTGATCAGCATACTTAACGGGTGCGTAGAATAACTGGTGAGTAGTTTGATTCTTCCCGGATCTTCTTCCTGTAACTCACCTGTAAATGATATGTTGGGTTCATCGCCATGTGTTATCGTGCCGGTTTTATCAAATACAATGGCATCGATGGTGGCCATGCGTTCAATGACATCTGCATTCTTCAGGTAAAGTTGTTTTTTGCCCAATATACGCAGCATGCTGCCCAGGGTAAACGGAGCTGCGAGCGCCAGCGCACACGGACAAGCCACCATCAATACCGAGGTAAGCACGAGCCACATGGAAGATGGTTCGGTGATCTGCCAATATATAGCCGTGATAAAGGCTATACCGAGCACGATCCAGGTAAACCTGCGTGCGGCACGATCGATGATCTTTTGATATTTACTTTCTTCTATTTTTTTGAAGGCATCGTTGTTCCACAAACTGGTGAGGTGGCTCTGCGATGTTTGTTTCTCAACTGCCAGTGTTACGGGAGTGCCGATGAGGCGGCCACCGGCATATACTATATCTCCCTGCAATGCTTTTACTGGTTTTGATTCGCCTGTAACAAAGCTGTAATCGATATATGCGAAGGCATCGAGTAATTTACTGTCAGCCGGAATGATCTCCATGTTTCGAATGCGGATCTGATCACCTCTTCGTAATTTGTAAATAACAACAGGTCTCCATTCGCTTTCTTCAAGCCTGTTAACGGCTAATGGAAAATAGGCGGTGAAATCGCGATCGAACGCGAGACTTTCGTAGGTCTTATTCTGAAACCATCGGCCAATGAGTAAAAAGAAAACCAGGCCGGTAAATGAATCAAGATAACCTGCGCCCGTAGCTGTAATAATGTCGTAACTGCTGCGTACAAATAATGCGATGAGTCCTGCAGCAATCGGTACATCAATGTTTACCTGCTTTTGTTTGAAACTCTTGAAAGCAGACGTTATATAGTCGAAGCCGCTATAGAAAAATACCGGTATAGCTAATGCGAGGTTTAGCCATGAGAAAATACGCATGAGGTCTTTCTCCGAATGATCGATGCCGAGATATTCCGGAAAACTAAATAACATGATGTTGCCAAAACAAAAGCCCGCCAGCGATAATTTCATTACCAGCGATCGGTCTGTTTTAGGTTTGTCCACTATATGATCTTCCAGTGTTATCTTCGGTATATATCCAACTGATGCGAGCAATTGTGCGATGGTACTCAGCTTTACCAACTGCGGATTGAAATCTACACTGACTGTCTTTTTCGTAAAATGTACTTCCGAACGAAGGACACCGGGTTCGATCTTGTGAAGATTTTCCAGGAGCCATATACACGATACGCAATGTATAGCCGGTACGAAGAAATTTACCTTGGCAAAAGTATCAGAATCGAAATCGAGTAATTTCTTGCGAATGTCTTTCTCATTGAGGTAGGCATACGTTTCATCGCTTTTATGCTTCAGTTGTATACCGGGATTTTTATCCAGGTCGTAATACTGACACAGGTTGTTGCTGTTCAGAATTTCATATACTGTTTTACAGCCGTAGCAACAGAATGCTTTATCATCCAGCCACAACGTTTCTTCACAGGTTTGTCCGCAATGAAAACATTTTAAATCAACGCTCACGTCAGGAGCAACATCAGTATCCATCATCATGCTTCAACAAGTTCTTCTTTCATTACATACGACCATACCAGTTTTTTAGAGTGATTTACAACGGATTCGGTAAGACTTCCGGAGATCAGGCGATCGAGTCCGGTGCGACCATGCGTGCCCATGGCGATTACGTTTCCCTTTACGGAGTTGCTGAATTCCAGTATGCCTTCCTCCAGTTCAACGTGGTTATAAATATTTATAGTATAATCCTTGAGATTGTAGCGTTTTGCAAAACTGGTTAATCGCTCGAGGCTTACGGAGTCGTTTGTAAAGTTCAACGGTGTGTTAATCCAGACAATGTGCAGTTTTGCTTTAAAGAAATTCTGCAGCGCTTTTACTTTTGCTACCAGATCTTCTTCGTCTTCTATATCTAATGTGTGCGGAAATACAATGTTCTTCACCGGTCCTTTATAGTAATCTTTCAGCACGAGTACGGGTACACTGGCGTGTCGTACAATCTTCTCGGCTGTGGAGCCAATGAAGAATTCCTTGACACCACTGGCGCCATGCGATCCCATGATGATGCAGTCAATTGCATGGTCTTTTGTATAGTTCTGAATAATTTTGGAAGGTGCTCCAAACTCTACTTTCATCGCGACATCAACAGCGTCAGTCTTGTTATACTTGCTCAGGATTTTGTCGAATCCCTTTTCAGCTTTGTCTCTCAGTTCATCCAGCATTTGTTGTTCAAAAGACAGAACCGGCATAATGATCGAGTCATGAAGCACGGGTAACTCAATGACATGCAGTAAATGCACAGTGCCTTTTGATTGTGCAGCTACATCCAGCGCAAATCGGAATGCATTAACGGCAGTGCTGGAGAAATCGCAGGGAACAAGAATCTTTTTCATATCGATATAGCTTTATGGGTTAGATTTGAGACTGCTGTTTTATTGCTGTTTGTAGCGGCACGGCAGTAATCGTGTCGTTGATCCACTTCTTTTGTATATCAAAAGTATTTACAGTATTGTGCGTATCTTTTGAGATCGGTCATCGGTAAAAATGATTTTTGTCAGGTTTTATAATTTTTTATTGTCTCATTCTTAACTAAAAATTCAGTAATGGATGTACAGGTAAAATTTCTGGGAGGCACGGGCACGGTAACAGGTTCACGCTATTTATTGAGTGTAGGAAAATTCAGACTGTTGTTTGACTGTGGATTGTTTCAGGGATTGAAAGAACTTCGCCTTCGAAACTGGGATGAGTTTCCGGTTGATCCTTCTACCATTAACGCAGTAGTGATCAGTCACGCACATATCGATCACACCGGATATTTACCCAAACTTGTAAAGGAAGGGTTTAACGGAACAATATATTGTACCGAACCTACGGCTGACCTGATGGAAATTATGTTGCTCGACTCAGCCAAGCTGCAGGAAGAAGAAGCATCGTTTGCCCGTTCAAAAGGATATTCGCGCCATGAAAAGCCTGAACCGCTTTATACTACACAAGATGCGCAGTCTGTTTTTCCATTGGTGAAGAAGCTGCCGTATGGACAACGGGTGAATATTAATAATAACATCACGATTGTTTTTTCGGATGCAGGTCATTTGCTCGGGTCGGCTATTACGGAGATGTTTATTACCGGAGAAAAGCAGGAGAAGAAAATAGTTTTCTCGGGCGACCTCGGGCGTGATACTGATGCTATTCTCAATGCACCGACTGCGATTGAAGAAGCCGATGTGCTGTTCATAGAATCAACATACGGTAATAAGGATAACCCGGTGTACGATCCCGCCAAAGACCTGGAGCGCATTGTAAACGAAACGGTGTCCAATAATGGTGTGCTGCTGATTCCGGCTTTTGCCGTTGGCCGCACACAGGTGCTGCTATACTATCTGCATAAGCTGATGCAGGAAGACAAGATTCCGGATATACCGGTATATATTGATAGTCCGATGGCGATTTCGGCAACGTATCTATACTATAAATACCCGGACTACCATAAGGTTAAATTCAATCATGCAGTTTTTGCGCGTGAGATGGAAACGAACATGCTGGTGTTTGTAAAAAACTCGAAGCATTCCAAAACACTGAATGAAATTAAAAACAACGCGATCATAATTTCTTCCAGTGGTATGATGACGGGAGGGAGAATTTTGCATCACCTGTATCACCGGTTGCCTAATGAACAGGATACATTGTTGGTAGCCGGCTATCAGGCCGAAGGCACGCGCGGCAGAGACCTGGTAGACGGTAAACCGTTTATCCGAATATTTGGTGAGCAAGTGCCTGTAAAATGCAGGGTGGCTAATGTATCATCGTTGTCAGGGCATGCCGACCGACCGGAGTTGTTTGCATGGATGCAACATTTCAAAGCAAAACCTAAACTTGTATTTACCGTGCACGGTGAAGGTGCTAACCTTGCAGCCTACGCACAGGCTATACGCCAGCAGCTGGGGTGGAATGTTGTGGAACCGCAGTACCTTGAAACTGTTACGCTGTTCTCCGGAATTTGATTCTGATTATAGTGTAGTTTGCTTTTCGTATCGACCGGTAACTTCGGTAAGGCCTATGCGGTATAGTATAGGCTTTCTCTTTTTCTGTACAATGTGTGGCGGATCGGCAAATTCGCGCGCGACATTTACGGTTTCTCCAAGCATTAACGGAGCCAGTCGTTCGTGAAACAACCGGATGACTTTGTTTTGTGCCACTTCAGTTTTCAGTTCTTCAAACTTTCCCCACGCAATAACGCTGCGCCAGTTGGCGAGGTTGTCGATCGAATCTACCTGGAAACATACCTGCGGATTCTTTCGCATCATGCTGATCTTGGTTCCTTCCCACGAATGCCCGTAAATACACTTCTGACTGAATACGTACGTGATGGGTATTATCAGTACCTTGTTGTTCGCGTAGCACCCGATTCTGCCTACGGTGTTGCATTGCAAAATATATTCGCTTTGCTGTTGGGTTAACAAACCGATCATAATGCTTGGTTTTATATAAAGGTATATCTCAGAAAACCATTTTGCACTGACTTTCGTCATGGCATGTCTTGATGGTGGTCATAGGCGAAAATGCAAATCACGACTAGGTTTGTTTGAATAAATTCAGAGCATCTCTCATACTTATTGCGATGAACGATATAAAACAAATCTTCCATGTATGTGTACTGTTGTCTGTAGTCATCCTGACCGTATGCTGCCGGTCATCGCTTACTACGGCCGGTCAAGCAGGCGAGTTGTCCCTGGATTATGAACGCGAACCGATACTGTTGCCACGCGATTCTGCACACCCGGTATATGCTCGTCTTTTAAAACGACAGTCGGTGCTCACGTTCTATGAGCGCAACGGACATTTACCTGTATGGCTGGCAGGCGATGGATTTTCTGCAAAGGCTGATACGTTTGTAACGATACTGCGGACATCCCGCAGGTATGGTTTATTGCCACAGCATTACCATATGCCGGAAGTTATGGTTTTGTATAAACATAAGCAGGACACTGCCGCGCAGCTCAGGCTGGATGTATTGTTAACCGATGCATTCTTTCAGTTTGTGTCGGATGTTAGTGTAGGAAGAACCGCTGCAGTGTTGTGCGACAGCAGTGTGTTTGCTGCATTGCGGGCGTTGAACGATCAAAATGTTCGTAGTGTGATCGAAGAACATGAACCGGAACAACGGCCCTATAGCGATCTTAAAAAAGCGCTGCATACGCTGCTGGATACAGTGCCACAGTCTGAGCATATAGCGCTGATGGAAGGATCAACGTCTGATACACTTGCTGCCAATAAAACGATTCAATCTATAGCTATAAATATGGAACGCTGGCGCAAGGATACAACGAGCTTCGGTGATCCTTACGTATGGATCAATATACCTTCGTTCGAACTGAAGGTAATGGATGGTGATCGTTCTGTACTTGAGTCGCGTATTGTTGTCGGTAAACGTGATACGCCTACGCCCATTTTGAGTAGTTATATTGATTGCTTTACAATCTATCCTTTCTGGAGTGTTCCCAGAAAGATAACTGTCAATGAATTTCTCCCTGAAATAAAAAAAGATAGTTTGTTCCTGAGCCGTAACCGGTTTGACGTGCTTGATAAAAAAGGAAAGATTATAGATCCATCAACGATTAACTGGCAACAGTATAATAAGCGCAATTTTCCATATATACTCCGTCAACGCGAAGGCACTGATAATTCGCTGGGTATTATTAAATTCTCATTCGATAATCCGTATGCTGTGTACCTGCACGATACCAATGCCAAAAAGCTTTTTAGTAACGTGGTGCGTGCTTACAGTCACGGCTGCATTCGAATGGAGAAATCAGTAGAACTGGCGCGGTATCTTTTTGAGCGTTCAGGGGAAGAGCATTCGAATACCATTGATCGCTATATATACCTGGAAAAGAAACGAACCTTTAATGTAGTGCCGGCTGTTCCTATACACATACGATATTATACCTGCGAAGTGGTTGCAGGTGAATTGAAACTGTATCCGGATTTATATGGACTGGATCGAACGTTACTCAGAGAACTTTACAGGCCTGCAGAATTATTCCACAGTCTTTAGGATCCATACATCATTTTCATGAGCAAAGGTATAGGTTTCTGCCGGCCGTAAAGCCGTGATGTCCGTCTGCTGATATTTAGTGCCCTTATTTGAAAATGGAAACGTAAGCGTGGTGTATACCATGCGCATGGGGTTTTCATAGGTAACGCTTACTTTATGCTCACCTTCTTCGTTGGTTGCTTTTCCGATCTGGTAAGTTACCGGTTGCGTATTGTAGAAGAGGTATCGTTCCCTGCGATGGCTCCGATCAAGCGCAGAGTCAAGTTTGTATATGTGTGGTGATGTAAAGCTATAGAGATTAAAAGGTGAGATGTTGGATATATCCGTGGCAAGGGCAGCTTCTACATTACGCTTGGCGCGGATCACGGAGTAACCAGTTTGCAATATATACTCATTGCGATAATGGGAGCGGGTGTTGACGTATGCCGAGTAAATATCTTTGATCTTTTGTGCCGGCGCTACTTTACCATTCTCCGTTTCGATCATGGCATTCAGATCGTGATCTGCTTTTTGCTGCAGTAATTCTATCCGCTTGCGAATGGTTTGTTCGACCAGGTCGGATGGAGGTGTAAACTTGATAAAGGTTGTAGAAAAATATACTATAGACAGCACAAGTACAGTTAGTGCTGATATGATGAAAGACCTTTTTCTAATGGTATCAGCTATAAATTTCCTGGGTGTGATTTTTTCGCTCTTGAGTTGCTCTTGTATCTCCTCGAATAGTTTGTTCGCAACGAAATCAATTCCACGCTCAGATCTGAGGGAAACAATATTGGCCATCGGTGCGAATTTAGTAGCTAGTTCCTCTGGGGTAATGTTATAAAGTACAGGCAATAAAGTCCTTTCGCCATCTACTTCACGTTTCATAAAAAAGAAGAACTCATTCAATGTCCAATACTTCGAAATGTAGGTTGGACTTAGTATTGTTACTCCGAAACGGCATTGATTCAGGTTGACATGAATTGAAGTTGCCAGAGGATTACCGACTTTAAGATTTCTTCCAGAATACCATACACGCAGTCCCTTCTCAACAAGTTTTTTGTCGAGCTCATTAGCAATGGCCTCTTTGTCTTCCATCGCATGCGATATGAAGACGTCATAGGTATAGTTCTTGGCTTTCATGGTTCCGGTTCATATAGTGCTATGCGATTCGGAAATATACCGTAAGGCTTTGTAAAGTATTACCGTATGATCTTTAAAAGTCCCATCAGGTCATCACGATATTCCTTGCTCATTTGTATTTCTATTTCCCCCATCTTAATACTGTTTCCATCGAGCGAGGTAATCCGGCTTACGTTCACGATGTACGAGCGATGCACCTTAACAAAATCTTCATGGTTCAGTTGCTCGTAAACGTTGTTCATACTGGTAGACAATGTAAACGTGCGGGTGTCGGTAATTACTTTGCAATACGACCGATCAGCTTCCAGGTATAGAATCTCCTCCAGGTTGAGCTTGGTATATACCTGGCTTTCTGTTCTTACAAATGCAGGTCGCGCTAAACGGTTGCCGGCAGCGGGTATATGTTTGGCATTGCTAAAGGCGAGATCAATAGCCCGTATCAGATCTGCTTCGTTAAATGGCTTTGTTAAATAATTAGCAGGTTGTGTTTTCTTGGCGCGATCCAGTGTTTTGTTGTCAGTATAATCGCTGAGGTAGATAATCGGAATTGCCAGTTGTTTTGAAATGATCTGCGCGGCTGATATACCATCCAGCGCTCCTGCTAATTCAATGTCCATCAGGATAAGATCCGGATTTTTGCTTTTTGCTTTTTCGATCGCTTCTTCTCCGCTGGAACATGTAGCAACAACTTCGAGTGAATGCTTCTCCAAACGCTGCGCGATATCTTCCGCGATCAGGAGCTTGTCTTCAACAATAAGTACTTTAATCTTTTCCATAGGTCAGGTAACTGGTATTTGTAACGTGAAAGTAGTTCCGGTATAAGATTGTACGCTGATCTTGCCTTTAAGCTCGCGTGTTAGTGTTTTTACCATGCGCAGTCCAAATGATTGCGGTGTCTCATGCTGTGCTGCCTCCGGTATACCGGGGCCATTGTCAGTGACCTGAAGGATCAGTTCACTCGACTGGGGAGCCGATATACTTATTTGCAAGGCTGGTGCAGGATGTTCGTTATAGGCATACTTCATGGCGTTGCTTACAATTTCATTCAATATTAGCCCGGTGGGAATCGCTTTGTCAACATCCAGGTATATATCAGTACTGTTCAGGGTAAACTCCAGCTTATGTGACAATCCGTATGTGTGCATCAGGTACGTCACCAGTTCCTGTATATACTCCTTCATGTTAATGGTACGGTTGTCCTGATCACTATATAGTTTTTTGTGAATGAGTGCCATGGTGTTAACACGACTTTCACTGCTCTTGATTACTTGTATCGCATTCTCATCTGTAAGGTGTCGTGATTGAAGACTTAATACACTTGAAAGTACCTGGAGGTTATTTTTTACCCGGTGATGCAGTTCCTTTAACAAGTTCTCTACCCGGTTTTTATTACGCTGGCTCTGCCGATAGCCATAGTATAACAATGCTGCTATAACAGTTATAAGGGTAACTATAATGATGAGACTTTGTATCCAGGTTTGCTTGGTTTTTATTTCAGCATGTTGCAGTGCTTTGTCTTGTTCGAGAATACTGATCTGCTGTTCCTTCTTCTCCGTTTCATATTGTATTTGCATCGAGGTGAGGCTTTCCACCTTTTCATGATCCAGGAGACTGTCTTTTACGATCATCAGTTCATTGGCAAAATGCAGTGCCTTTTTATAATCAGACCGGTTGCTGTAGAGTTGTACTTTTAGCTCGAGGTTTTTTCGCAGTTCGTCCAGCGAACCCGCCACGCGTATGTGATCTTCCGCTTCGAGTATAAAATTTTCTGCAGCGGGTAAATCATTCGATAGCAGTTTTACTTTGCCCAGGTTATTTAACGCGATGGCTTCGTTAAGGCGTTCTCCAAATTCTTTCTTTATAGCCAGCGACTCCCGGAAATACGACTCCGCTTCTTTTACTTTATTTTGAGACAGGTATGTTTCACCGATCAGGTTCAAGGTGGTGCCAACAGCATTTCGGTCGCCTGCATTCTTTTTAATATCAACAGAACGGAATAGATTTTTCAAGGCACTGTCATACTGATGCAGGCTGATATATACTTCACCTATGTTGTTGTAAGATTGCCCGATGCCCTTCGTGTAATCAATTTGCTTTCGTATTGCCAGGGCTTTGCTATAGTATAGCAGTGCATTGGTGTAGTCTTCTAATTTGGCGTATACTGCGCCAATGGTGTTATAGCAAGATGCCAGCGTGCGGTCAGGCTTTTGATGTTCTAATATAGTCAACGCACGAAAGGCGTGTTCCAGAGACTTCTCGTACAAGCCGAGATTTTTGTAAAGAAGCGAAAGGTTCGTCTCAATAATTACAATATGCGTAGTGTCACGGGCTTCTTCATAAAGTGCGAGTGCTTTGTTGTAATAGAATAACGTGCTGTCTGAGAAACCCTTGTTGTTATAGGCAACGCCCATGCACTCGAAGGTTGATGCGGTGAGATCAGGCTTTTTAGTGGAGTACCGGATGGATCTATAGTAGCAGGACAGGGCGCTGTCATATTCATGTGCTGTTAAGAAATCATAACCGATATGTGAAAGGTGCGAAGCTGCTTTGTCGGGATCGTTCTCGCGAATGGCTGTAGCTAATAGTGTTTTGAGGCTGTCTGTTTTTGATTGGGCAGTGCAGCACAACGGGATACATAGAGCAAGCGCGAGCAGGTATGCAAGCTTCATAGGTATAACTACAGGTATTGCTCACAAGATAAACAAAAAAACGGTGAAGTATAGCTTCACCGTTTTTAAATAACACACGCTTACGGCTTGGTAGGAGGAGGGGGAATTGCGATCGGATCGTCCTCGGAGTTAGTCGGTGTTACCGATTCTTCTGTGCAGCTTACAGCCGTGAGGCCCGCTATAAATAAAAAGATGTATGCTAGTTTTTTCATTGTTATAAATTTTTGGTTAGGGTCGTCCGTGACGTGCTGCTTGAGAAAGGGCATGGAAATCCCGGGTCAGGTCAAGTGAATGACCTGATATTGATTTACTGCCGTCTCCGCGGCAGCCTGCCGCAGACATTTACTTTTTGAAATGTGGGGGAGTGTGGGGCTTATAGCTGGTAACTTTCCCCACGGAAGCAACACAGCTGTAAGCGCCTTACTATAGTTTGATCGATCGCGCTAGCGTGATGTAAAGGTGTAGATATAGGATGGTTAAGATATTGTCGATAGGACTGCGTATTCTTCCTGTTTTTTTACTCTTTTTTCTAAATTGTTTTCTATTTCTTTTAACTTGTTAGTATATGAGTAAAGTAAAGGTTGATCATTTGCATAAACTGTTGTATGCATTGCATAAGAAGACAGGGCTGGAGCTTTCGACAAAAAATTTGCAGACTATTTCAGAGAAGATAGAAGGTATAGGGAGTGATTACCTGTATTGGAAAATTCAATACCCAATAAAGGACAAGAAGAAAAATGATACAATTGGATTGCGAATCACTCAGTTGGATAATATTGCTCGATATTTAGGATTTGAAAATTTTCAAAATTTTATAGCGCATATAGAGCTGGATAAAGATCCGCAGATCATGAGTCTTATCGGTAATTATTATAGTTATGTTCGCAGAAATTCAGAAAAAGAAAAATATATACTCCGGTCGCCCGTAAAAATCGAGCAGCGTAAAGACGGTAAGATCGAATTTCAGTTAAAAGGACCTGCCTATACATTCAGAGGCGAGATATATAGTAAGAAGGGGTGTATTTTCATTTTAATGAAAGCAGATGAAGGAAAGGTATTTCATCACATCTATAAAATAGGAGACCGGCAAACTCCCTCGGTGATGCAGGGAGTTTTTTCAGGTGTGTCCACTGCGTTTGATCCCATTGGCGGAAGAACGGTGTTGGTGCGTACCGAAGAGCCCTATACATCGCTGAAGAATGCAAGCCTTTCGGTTCATGAACTTCGTAAATCAAAAATGGCGGTGGAAAAACGCCTCGCTGTATATTTTAAAGAATATTCCAATAATAATATAGCGCCCAACCGATCTTCCACTTTTGGAATAAGTGACTTGTAGCGGAAGTTGTCTCATGTTGCAACGTATCTTTTGCCCTGGTTACCACGGTGAGGGTATACGTATTATTGTTTCAAAATCTCAAGTTGATTTATTATGCTGTTATAGCGGTGAGCAATTCTCTCTACACTGCTATATTTTCTTTAGCGAGACCAAAACTTATTTACCTGCACTACCTGCGTAAGATTCATTCTTCTTTTTGAAAAATGTGCCGTAAGTGGTATATTATTTTTGTATTATAAATGTACAGGATATAGAAGTATCAACATTGGTTTATAACAGTTTCTCGTAAGCCTAAGAATTACCGTGTTGCTATTCGCCTCTTTCTCATCTACTCTACCTAAGGCGAATATTATTTGTACTGCGATGTCGGAATTGTCTTTAGCTGAAATTATAGGAAGGTAGTCGTATTGAACTTTTGAAAAAACAACCCCCAACTATGATCCGTTTATCAGGTATAAAACTGGTATTGTCTGTTACGTTCCTAATTCTATCACTCTTTCCCGCAGCGGGAGTCTTTGCCCAATGTGTAGGCTTGCCTGCTGTCTCATCGCTGGGTAGTAACAAATTCCCGGTAGGGCTATGTGCCCCCGTTAATGCCAACGTAACGTACAACGTTTCATTTACATCACCGGTACCGGCAGGAACGTTGGAACTTATATATGACTGGAGTGATGGAAGTCCGCAGGAAGTAATTCCGCTAGTAACTGGTAATACACAATATTCAGCTGCACGAACACATACTTTTCCGGCCGAGAGTGATTGCGAGTATCCGGTGGTTATCACGCTGCGATATAACGGTGTGCTCTGTACAAATACAAGACAGTTGCAGAAGATCGCTTCCTGGAGAACGGATAATCACAACGGAGCTGAGATTGGACTTGTTGTTCCGGGTACCGGACTAACGGAGCACTTTGTCTGCGAAGGAGATAACATTGGTATATCCTTTAAAGACGAAAGTAAATGGAACTGTAGTTCTCAATATATAGAGACTCCTCCCAATCCTATTGAAACTCCCAATACGGAAGGCCGCTGGCAACAGATCATTTACAATACAGGAAGTGGAAGCAAGATTCCGAATATCAGCATTGATGGTATTCCGGTAACGGGTAATGGCGGTGCTAATGTCATTACAAACTATAACGACCCGCGCGGTATAGCCTTTATGGCAAGCCCCGTATATTATGAAGATGCACGCAGAAGACCTTCGTTGCTCATCTCGGCACCCGGTGGCTTTGGTGCAGGTTTTCCAAAGGCAGGCGATTCATTTGCGATCACGTTACGCTACTGGAACTTTTGTAATCCGTATGATGATCCTGCTATACCAGGTCCTCCGGTTGATGCAGCGAATGGTGATCACCCTCCCGTTGTAAGAACATCCTATATAAGAATTGTAGCTCCGCCCACGGCACCTGTAGCAACCAATCAATCCGTTTGCAATGGTACAACACCGTCTGCTTTTACGGTAACCGGTGTACCTACTGCTAATATAGTTCGTTGGTATGCAAATATTCCGAACCCGGATCGTCCCGGCAGTTTGATTGCAACGAGCAGGACACTCGCCATAACAGCGCATCCGGAATGGGTAAACAACACAACAGCAGGTGCTATGAAAGTGTGGGTAAGTCACCAGGCGACAACAGCTGGTGCTACCAATTGTGAAAGTCCAAAAACTTTAGTAGTGCGTGCTATACGTGAAAGTCTCACCGTTCCCGATCCCGTTATTCCTCTTCAAACCGATGTTTGTAACCGGAGTCCTGTAACGGTATCACTGCCTGCACCGGTTGTTGAACCGGTAGGCGGTGCTACATCCTATATATGGACAGGTTCCAGCGGTGTAACGCTTACTTCGAGCTCTGCGTCTTCAGCAACGTTCTCAACCAACATTACAAACTTTGGTACGGCCCTATATGTAGATCGCACCATAACCGTTACGCGTCAGTATACTGCGGCACCTACCTGTGCCAAGGCACGCGTGTTCACCATTCGTATTTACAAGCCTGCTGTTGCAGGTGTGCTGGCACCTGTAGCCGATGTATGTGAAAATGTAGCTGTGAGTCCGATAACGCTGAGCGGCTATACCGGTGACATTGCGCGCTGGGAAGTCAAAAAAGATGCCGGTAATTATGAGTTATATACCGGAGGTGCTTCGGGTGCATCGATCACACCTGGAATTTTAACTGCGGGTGTATATACCTTTCGTGCTGTTGTCAAGAATGGCGGATGTAATGAAGTATATAGTAATGAAGAAATCGTTGAAGTTTTTGCGCAGCCTGTAAAAGCAAGCGCTGGTCAGGATCAGTTTATCTGTACATCATTGAGTTCTGCTGCACTGGATGGAAGCAACCCGGCTCCAGGCACCGGGGTATGGTCGTATGTGTCCAGTATACCGGCAGGTTTACCGGCACCGGCTTTTTCTACCCATGCGAATGATCCACATACATCTATATCGGTGCAGGCCGCGTATGCCGGTGTATATAGAATGCGTTGGACTGTAGTCAATGGATTATGTTCCAGCTTTGATGATGTTATTATTGATTTCGGTACCAATCCTTCTGATCCGGACGCAGGACAAGACCGCGCCGTATGTGCGCAGATTGCAGACCTGCAAGGCAACGCACCGGCTATTGGTTCTGGTACTTGGACTGTAGTAAGCGGGCCCGGTTGTAGTGGCGATGCTTGTCCGGTTACAATTGTTACACCTACATCTCCAACTTCGATGGTGGAGTTGAAAGGACCAACCTATACCTATGGTAATTATACTTTTCGTTGGTCGATCAGCAGCGGTGGTAATAATTGCTTTTTGAAATCCGATGAAGTGACCATTCGCTTTGATGAGCCGATTCGTGTGAGTGCTTCCAACGTACAGGATATATGCCTGGATGCAACGAAGCTTGATCCGATTAAAATTACCGGCACGGTAGAAGGTATATTTTCACAAGCCTCCTGGCAACTTGTTTCCGGCACGGGTACGGTAACGGCCAGTACCATAACCGGCTCGGGTATATATACTGTTGAAGCTTCCTATATACCTACTGCGAATGACTATACGAGCGGTGCTCCCATACAGGTAAAACTCTCAGCGCAACCCAATGCCTCCAGTTCCTGTAATTCGGTAGAGCAAACAATTAATATTATCATGGATCGCAAGCCGAATGCAGATGCCGGTGTAAATATGCCGTTTGTTTGTAACGACTATGTGAAACTGAATGCAGCAGCTCCGCTCTATGGCGCTGTTGGTACATGGACCAGTACGCAACCCGGTATAATGTTCGATAATCCGAACGATCCGCAGACAACGGTACGAAATTTACCGGCAGCACCGGGCAGTGCTGTAGTAACGTGGACGGTAACAAGTGCCAGTGGTAAATGTATATCAGATCCATCGTCTGTTACCCTTACGCGTGTAAACCCTCCGTTGATAAATGACCTGAATCTTACCGAATGCGAAGTAAGCAATGGCACCACGAGTGTGATCCTTTCTAATTATGATAATTCAGTTACACCGCTGGCAGCTGGTCAGCGTGAAGTAACGTGGTATAAAGATGCGGCACCTCCCACCGGTACGTTGATCACCAACCCGGCTACAGCACAGGTAAATGTTGCCAACGGACAGGTATATATAGCACGCGTCCGCGAGTTGAATACGAGTTGTACAAGCGATGCCCGTGTTACTGTCAACGTAAGACCGTTGCCGAAAGTAATGAACGGACTGGTAACACTTTGTGAAGAGACTCCGGGCAGTGGCACAGTTTCCGGAATTAACCTGATGGGTGCGCAGTATACCGGTTCCATTACCAGTGAAGCGAACGTGAATATAGCCTGGTATAACAGCGAGGCTGATGCTTTCAATAATGTAGCTCCGATCACACAACCTATTATGGTTACCTATGCCAAAGAAGTTTATGCGCGTGTTACCTATCGCGATGCACCGGCATGCTATACCCTGGCGAAGCTGAACATCGTGGTAAACTCTAGTCCGTCTATCACAACAATCTTCGGTCGCGAGTCGGTTTGTCAGGGATCAATAATGTCCAATGTGGAGATATACCAGGTTACACCTATACCGGGAGCAAAATACTATTGGGACATACCGACACAGTTCGTGGTATTTGGTGGTGGAACGGAAAATGACTTTTATGTGATGCTGCAATTCCCGAATGTATATACCGGCACCATCCGGGTGCGAGCTGAGCGGAGTGGTTGCAGTGGTCGTGTGATTGAAAAAACGATCACCGTACTATCAGCGCCTGCGCGACCGGTGATCCGCGGTGCAGATGTGGTTTGTGAAGACAATACCGGTATAGCATTTAATGTATCGCCCAATAATTATCCTGCATCCGTATATAACTGGGAGATTCGCAGGGCTTCGGATAATTCCATTGGTGGTGCTGATATTATTGAAGGACAGACGACCGGAAATATACTTGTAAACTTTTTGAAAGAAGATGTTATTCTTTCAGTTCGTGAGAACAATGCTATCTGTGCGAGTCCGGAGGCTACCAAAGTAATTACGGTTACAGATGCTCCACAGGCAACGCTGGCGGTGGAGAAAGATATAACGTGCTTCCTGGCAAAAGATGGTGCTATACGCACTACTGTTGCCAGTGGAACAACTCCGTATACCGAGTATAAAATATTGCAGACGGGTGCGACCGATGCGAATCTCGATGGTGTATTCGAAAATTTAGGACAAGGCAGTTATAGCGTTCGTGTAAAAGATGCCAATGGCTGCGAAGCTACTACCAATACCGTTGTGCTGATGCAACCTTCGCAGGTAACTATCACCGGTGTAAATGTACTGACGGATGCCAACGGCTTTCATGTCAGTTGTAAAGATGCCAGCGATGGTGCCATAACAGTTTCATTCTCCGGTGGCAGCAATACTGCTGACTATTCGGCCACGCTCAATCGTGCCGGCGATCTGAATGTTGTAAAACTGACGGGTAGTAATTCTTTAACGTTTACCAACCTGTTGCCCGGTACCTATACCATTGTAGTAGAAGATGCGAAAGGCTGTGCTTCTCAACCTGCCGTGGCATTCCTGGTGAATCCGCCTGTGTTCTACGGTGGTCTTATCGGTACAAATCAAAGTATATGTTCAGGAGCAGATCCTGCGCGCATAGAAGAATTAGCACCTGCCTCCGGTGATGTAGGCAATTATACGTATGAATGGCAGGAGTCGGCAACGGGTAATTTGAACAATGATGCGGAATGGACAACGATACCGGGTGCTACGGGTATAGCATACGATCCTACTGTATTGACAACAATACGTCCGGAAGGAGAGCAGCGTCATTACAGGCGATTAACGCGCAGTATATCTACGTTACATGGTACACCTGTGTCGTGTGAGGTAAAAGGAAAAACCGAAAAAGTGACGATCACTATTAATCCGATTCCGCAGGTAACATTCCGCGCAAATGCAACCGAAGTTTGTTACGGTGATCCGCTGTCGTTGCTGCTGGATGTTACCGTGGGTACGGCACCCATCGAATATGAATATAGCTCTGTCTTAACGGGAAGATCTCCGAAGCGTCAGGGCGGAAAGAATACGATCATTGCTATACCTGATTTTAAAGCGAATGATACCTATACATTGGTAAGTGTTACGGATGCGAATGGTTGTGCTGTTGGGCAATTGCCACCACCGGTATCGGTAAATGTTATACTGGTAAATCCTGTATTTACCGTATCAGGTTCGGGTACACAATGTGATGGCGGAGAGTTTACGTTTGGCTGGAATGTTGAGAACGGAGTAGACTATCGTTGGGAATGGTCTGACGGAACCATCACAGAAATTACAGCGGGTACATTGCCGCTGGGCGCACAACAGATCACACACCGTTTCCCGATAGGGTCCAACCAGGAGTCCACAGTATACCCGGTGAAATTGTTTGCCAAGCATCCAGCCTGTATTGAGAAATATACCACGCAGTCAATAACGGTGTTCCCGGCTATTGCGATTAATATAGGGGAACCAGATGCTTCGGTTTGCAGTGGAGAAACTGTAACGTTCCGCGACAATTCAGCCGGTGTTGATCATGGTAAATGGTTTTACCGCGAGCTGGGCACAACGGCACGCCTGGACGAAAAGCCTGGCGCACAACGTGCCGTAAGCTTTACATTGAACAATTATACTTCGAAAGATCCGATCATCTACGAAGTGGTATATGAAGCTTTCAATAATGAAGGTTGCAGAGCAGAGTATAAAAAGCCGATAACTGTTTATAGAGGAACCGTAGTAGACTTTTCGGTCGGTCCGGTATCCATTGTAAAAGGAGAGGTGTCTCAGGTTACGATTACCAACACAAGTCCTTCCATTGAACCACAAAACTTCGAGTATATCTGGGACTTCGGACAGCACTCTGCGGTTTCCGAAGGTGATGGCATTACAAACGATGTACAATATTTCTCTCCGGGCCAAAAGAATGTTACACTCACTGCGGTTAACCGGATGGCATCGCAGGCCGGTGAGTACTGCGTGTCTATCGTAAGCAAACAGATTAATATACCGGTACAGGAATTGAAGGCTTCGTTTATCGCAACACCTACTGCGGCATGTTACCCGGTAAGTATACAGGTGATGAACTCCACCACCGGTGCCGATACGTTCTTGTGGAAAGTATATAATCAGGGAGCCTTGGTTACTACCTCGAACCTACGCAACCCCGTGTTCAAGATCAGCAACCCCGGTATATATGATCTGTACATGACGGCCAGTTATTCTGCTACAGGACAATCTGCGGATGCAGAGTTTAAAGGTATACAGGTGTTTGATGTTCCGCAGGCTTCGTTCGCGGTGCGCTCGGGTGTTATCTATGTTCCGGATACGGAACTGGATATAACCAATTTTTCTACAGGCGCAGATATATATACCTGGCTCTTTGGTGATGGCGGTACATCCTCTGACTTTGAACCGAAATATACCTATCAACAGGAAGGTACGTATGTAGTTACCCTGCTGGCCGGAAGAGACTACGGTGATCAGGACCGGAATGGCGATGGCATATCGGATGGTGTACTGGCATGTTACGATACAGCACAGCAGGAGATCGTAGCCGTTGCGGGCGGTTCGATTGTAATACCCAATGCCTTTACACCAAGTGCTGCCGGTCCTTCGGGTGGGCGTCCTACAGCAGGCAGCATCAACGATGTGTTTATGCCGAAAGTGAGCGGTATCACGGAATATACCATGCAGATCTTTAACCGTTGGGGCACACTGATTTTTGAAAGCCGTGACCCGGATATAGGATGGGATGGCTACGATCGTAACGGCAAGTTTATGCCGGCCGGTGTATACGTTTACAAGATTGCCTTGACACAGTCAGACGGGCAACGCATTACACGATTGGGTGATGTTACCCTGATTCGTTAACCATGATTATATATTTCAAGACACTCTTTGCAGAATCAAACAACATGAAAACTATATATCTTAGCCTTAGCTTTATTCTGATTACGTGTGCTGCCTTTGCACAAGACCCGCAGTTCTCCCAATATTACCAGGCACCACTCTATCTGAATCCGGGGTTTACGGGCATTACGCCACGGCAGCGTTTTGTGTTGAATCACAGGTTGCAGTGGCCCAGTCTGCCGCAGGCATTTTCAACGTATGCGGCATCGTACGACATCTTTATAAATCAGATACGAAGTGGTATAGGTTTTATGATCACGTCTGATCGCATGGGCTCCGCCAACTGGAGAAGTACAACGGTAAGTGCGCTATATTCTTATAAGATAAAGCTGAATGATCAGATTGTTTTTTCTCCCGGACTTTCATTCGGATACGGAACCAATGGTATAGATCGTTCGAAACTGCGCATGGGCGATGATCTTGAATATAACGGTACATCGCTCGACCCCGCTCTGAACCAGATACAACGTCCGAGTTATTTTGATTTTGGTTCCGGCTTTTTACTATACTCGAAGAAACTCTGGTTTGGTGCTTCCTTCATGCACATGAACCGACCCAATCTTTCCGTGTTGGGTGAAGAGAGCCGTTTGCCAATCAAGACTGCTATACATGCTGGTATGCGACTGGAGCTGAATCAAGGACTTCGCTCCGGAAGAGCAGCCTACCTGACGCCATCATTTATATACCGCATGCAAGGTTCTTCTTTTTCACAACTTGACCTCGGAGTAAATTTTCACATCGACCCGGTATCGGTAGGGGTGTGGTATAGAGGAAAGCCTTTTTCAAAAGATATCGCTAATTCAATCGAACAGGATGCACTGATACTTTTTACCGGCCTATATCTCAAGCGCATAACCGTAGGCTATAGCTACGACTTTACAATCTCTCAACTGGAAACTTCATCCGGAGGTGCTCACGAATTTTCATTGACCTACGAACTACCTTCACGCAACGACAAAACCCGCAAGAAAAATAAACTCATTCCATGCCCCGCATTCTACAGTAAACCTGACTTCTGGTAATAATACGCTAAATATACCTCGTTCTTCAAAATATTTCCTGAAGTCTTTCTCAGGAAGATTTTACGAAAATCAAAGCGGACAGCGAGTAAAAAATATTTTTTTCTTTTAAAGAATGAAATTAGTTTTGTGACATATTGAATCACTAATCTCATATAGGGTGATTCTACGTCTACCGTGACGATGATCTAGCAGAAAAATCTTGTTAAGGAAAAAACGGCAGTCATAATCTAAAAAGATATGTCATGCTGATTTTTTTATGCGTTTTACTCAGGCAGAAAGTTCCGCCTTAGCTCGCGTGGTATATATGGTCTATAGATCATCAACTTAATCTGAAAACTTTTTTGACATTTTTTTAAAAAATACTATGACAGTAATAATTATTGGCGCAGGTATAGGTGGATTGTGTCTTGCTCAATTTTTGAAGAAGAACGGAGTAAATGTTCAAGTGTTTGAACGAGACGCAAGTCCCTGGGATAGAAAGCAAGGATATCGTTTGCACCTTGATGCTGACGGTATTGATTCTATTCGGGAATCCTTATCTGACAATCTATTTCAATTGTTTGAGCTAACGTCAACCCATGCACTTCCTTATACAACAATCCTGAACACGGATCTTACATTAAAAAGGAGAATTCCTATTGATGAATATAGCAAGACAAAACATCATATTGAAAATGGTGTAGCAAAACACCTTAATGTAAACCGTGCAACATTGCGAGAGATATTGTTGATGGGCCTGGAAGATATATGTCACTACGGTGCGAAGTTCCGTCATTACGAATCCGAGGGTAATACTGTCACTGCATATTTCGAGGACGGTAGATTTGCAAAAGGTGACTTGCTGATTGGTGCTGATGGGACAAGCTCTGTTGTAAGAAAACAGAGAGCGCCAGAAGCACAGTTTATGGATTCAGGAGCGAGAGCAATCTATGGAAAGTTTAGACTTGAAGATGCAAGAAGAGTCTTGCCTCAATTATGTACGGCTGATGTTTTTACAGCAGCTTCAGATTCACGAAAGTTAATCTTAGGAGTAGGTCCGGTTATTTTTCCGGTGAGACCTGATCTGGCAACCCAATGCCTGGGTATTGAAAATGTACTGCATGAACAGCATGACTATGTAGGCTGTATTGTATCAGGGCGCAAAGAATTTTTTGGTAGCGATATAGAGAACCGGAATAAGACGAGTGACGAATTGCAACAGATGGCTATAGATCTGTTACATCAGTGGCCTGGTGATGCACATCTTGCGCCCGCTGCTGCCGAGAAAGGTTCTTTCTTTTATATCCAGATGAATTCAAGTATACCTTTTGCATTATCGTCTCATCCGAATGTAACTCTTTTAGGCGATGCCATTCATACCATGACACCGAGTTTAGGACGAGGAGCAAATGTTGCTTTAAGAGATTCTATCCTGCTTGGTAAGGAAGTTATCAATGTTGTAAACGGAAGTAAAACGCTTTCAGAGTCTCTCAGGGATTACGAAGCAGAGATGACCGAATATGGATTTGGCGTAGTACGATATTCAGCTGAAATGGGAACCCGGTTATTAGGGCAAAACGCACTGCCGCAGTTTCTATAAAACATCTATTTGAATCCTGAAGTTACCCTCATTCTGATATATAGGTTGATTCAGTTTGATGTTTGAAAAAAAACAAAACAGGGCGCAAGGGTGCGTCCTGTTTTCTTGGTTAAATTATTGAATGTTCTAGTTCTTGATAATTTTCACTTCGATTGCAGAAGCGGCATCTGTACTTTGTATGATATATATTCCCGAGGCAAAACGCTTCATATCAAACGTTCCTGTCCAATTGCTTCCGTTACGCTGAAGTTCTAGTGTTGCTACAGGCTGACCAGCAGCGTTGATCAATCGGAATATATTCAGGTCATGATTGGAGGCCGGTACTTCAATATGGAGTTCATTTACTACCGGGTTAGGGTATACCGATACCGAAACAGCATCATGTTCGCTGCCAGCGATGATCATCTCGCGCGTTGCCGAAGTTATACAGCCGTTAAACGTTGCTTCCACTGTATATACACCCGATTTTGTTGCTGTTATAGCCTGTTCCGTAGCACCCGGTAATATACTTTGATTAAAGTACCACTGGTTACCGCCGGTATAGTTACTTACCAGCGAGTCGCCTTTCACTTCGATCGTGACATTTTTCGGAGCTACAATTTCCGCTACTACGGCCTGGCGTGTTCCTTCACAACCCATCGCGCTCACCGCTGCTACATAGTATGTTTTGGTTTGTTGCAATACCGGTGTAGTATATGATTTCTCTTTCTGACCGGCTATCGGTGTTGTTGCCTGTGCGGATTCATACCAGCGGTAAGAGCCATTGCCAGGAGCACCGCTAGCGTTTAATGTTACGGCACCGCTGTCGCACAGTTTACCATTCTGTACTGATACTTCCGTAGGCTTCTCCACCTGGATGGCAACAGTCTTTACAACGGACTGGCTACAGCTGTTGATAGCCGCAGTAACAACCAGGGTATCGATGCCTGCTGTTAAACCTGCGTTCGGAACTTTTACCTGTATCGCACTACCGTTACCCGTAACCGGTGCTGATGCCAGGGTTGAATTTTTTACCTGTGCTGTATAGGTTATATAGGACTGTGAATTGCTGATCTGAACCACTGCGTCTGAACCGGAACAAATATTTTGAGCGGTTACAGCAAAATCAGATTGAACGGTTGGCCATCCGAAGTTTACTGTAAAGCGATTGTTGCCATAGCTTGCTGCCTGCGATGTTACTGCGAAGCTATACGATTTAGCATCGCGTACGTTGATGGTGCTGTTGGTGAAGTTATCGGTTAATGATATCTGTAATGCGGCAGGGAACGTTTCATACTCTGAAAAATTAAGGGTATAGTTACCGGCCGCTATATCGGTTACATTCAGTTTTATACTGTTGTTACAACCCAGTGCAGGCAGTGAGTTGATGGCGAGTGCTTGTCCATCTGCCATTAAGCTCGACAGGTTGAAAGTAGCGTTGGCAAGTTTTAACGCATCAGCGTGCGAGTCAAATTTTTCAGAGGCATCATCACGGAAGTGTACTACGGCTTCATCGCGTGTAGTTGTATTCGCCAGCGTGATGCGCAGCAGATTTTCCGGAGTAGCTTTTCTGTAGAATGTAGTTTGTGTACCGGCTGCCTTCACGTTTTCGTCAGCTGCCAGCACAGGCGTTCCGTTGCCGTTTGCTTTCACCCAAAAGCCTTGTCCCATTGCGATGCGGCTAGACCCACCGTTGGTTCCGGTAACACCATTCCACGCTGCAATTTGTGTATTGGTCAAACCGTTGTCGCGTATATATATAGCGGCATCAACGTTTGTCTTGGTCCAGCCTTTTGCAGCATCCCAATCAATGGTTGAAGGAAAGGGATTACCCACCAGGTTCCAGCCGTCATTACCAATTTTACCACTGGATGTAAAGGTCAGTGGAAATGCTACTGGCGTTACGTTACCTGCGTTGATCTCCCCGCGAACATCCCACAATGCCGTTGTCATCAAGTTACCGCGAACAAACATGGCGTAACCTTTTCCCGGTGTAAGTGTTTCTGTGTTTGATGCAACCGGAAAGTTTTCATAACCATCATCCGCATCGGCTATACCATTCTTGTTTAAGTCGGTAAGAATTTTTTCGTTGTATGCGAACATCGATGCTGCCGTGGTACAGCCGCTGCATTTGCTGGTTCCGGTAAATGCACCGGTAATGGAAATTTCTTTCTGTATATCGGCTACCGTAGCGGCTTGCAACGGAGAGGCTATGTAACGATAGATTCTGCCTTTGCCCGGTCCTTCAATCGCCATATAGCGTTGTACGGTAACACTACCCGATACTTTAGCTCCTGCAGGAAGTATACCGATGGCTGCATCGCGTGTAGGACTGTCGCCTGTCGAGAGCAGCGTAAGTATAGCTGTGTTTGCACTTCCGTCAGCATCAAAAACTACGTTGTTCCCAAGGGTAAGCACACCAGCCAGATTCTGACTGCTTTCTATACTTGCTCCTGTAGCAACCGATGTATTGGTTACCGTTATATTGTTGAATGTGTTTACGCTGTTGCTGGTAATGGTTTGTTTACCGCTGGTACCGGATAATTTCAATGTACCATTGTTGTGTGTATAGGTACCTGCAGTAAGGCTGAAGTTATTTTTGAGATCAAGTGTTGAAGATGGTGCTGTAAACTTCGTGCCAGCTATAGCCAACAGTCCATTTACGGTTACATCAGCTGAGCCACCCTGAAATATACCATCGCCAAAAGTGGCAGTACTTCCCACACTCACCGGGTTGGCGCCCTGGCTGATCGTACCGGTATAGCCTGTCTGTATATTCAGACTATACATGGTGGCGTTCATGTCAATGGTACAGTTTGTTACTTTGTTACTTTCAAAATATACTGCGTCAGCGGCTGTTGGTACACCTGCTCCGCCCGTACCACCTGCTGCTGTTGACCAGTTTGCTGCATTGCTCCAAACGGAATTCGATGATGCCACCCAGTGCATATTTGATCCGGGATAAGCTACCATCCACCAGGGTTGTAAGTTAGTGGCGTTAATTGATGGAATCGTAACTGTGTTAGCTGTAGCGTTAACAACACCTCCGGAGATATAGTCAACCCAGCTTGACGTAGTAGCATTCCAGCGCTGTGCTGTTAATTTGCTTTCGAGACTAACTTCGTTGGGAGCGTCATACTCCGTACCTACATAAGATATGATCACATTGTTCAATGTAGGTTTTGTTGTATACCCTACAGCATTGATCTGCCAGAAGCGGTCTACCGCGAATGAAGATATATCAGCACCGGTTGCACCGTTCAGGTTTGTTACTCCCGTAGGGCGCACACTGTTATTGGAAGTTGTATGATACGTTGAGAATTTGAATAGACCGCTGCCTGTACCAGCCGTTTTGGTAAATGTAAGCGGTATATAATTGCTGCTGCCATAACCCCACGGTATAGTATAGGTACCGGTAGTGGTGCGCATGTTCCATTGCACAATATTGTTTTCGCCTTCGCTGATAATGTGCCCGCTGCTGTTCCGCGTAATTGCGTTGGTAGCAGGGTTATCAATTACCACAGTGGCACCATTGGCAAGTGTAACTTTTCCTCCATTCAGTATAAGTCTTCCCTGTGCAAACACCGTGGATGCGGTGAGGAGTAACATGGCAACCCCGGCCATGCACACAACGATATTTCTTATTTTCTGGGCCATGGTATAGCAGGTTAAAAGCGTTGTCTTATTGAATAACGGTTATATCTAATGTAACATTACCGATCGAACGAGCCGTAACATCCGAGTTGGTGAAGCCGATGGTAATGCTGTTGTTTGCATCAACACGTGACCATGCTATACCGATGCCGGTAGGCAATGAAGTTCTTGGGTTGATGATTACCGTTGCGTTGGGAGTTGCTCCGGTTACGGTTACTTTTACCTGGCGTGTACCCGTATAGTTGAAAGCTGTATTGTCGTTAAAGCTCACACTGGTCTTCATCATGTTGGTAAGTACTGTACCGGCACTTCCTAATTTATAGGTGCCTGCTACATCCAGTTTCGCGGTCGGACTTGTCGTACCTATACCTATATTACCACTTCCATCGATGCGCATGCGTTCGTTGGAACCTTGTGAAGTACCACCGGTCATGAAGATAACGGCTTTGGCAACTGTACCGGTACCAATCAACAGGTTCTGTCCTATATTATACAGGTAAGCATCGTTGGCCGCACCCATTACACCACCGTTATAGCTTCCGCTGTTTATACCCATGTTTACATAGTTGGTGGTTTCGCTTCCATTGTTGGCAGTAGCTACAACATCCGAAGATGCATTGTTGCCTGATGAAAGGTTCTGTATATTAAACTGCAGGTAATTATTGATTGTACCTTTTGAGTATAGCGCGTTAACAGAAGTTGTTGTACCGGCATCGATCAATACCTTTTCAGGGTTGGTGCCATCAAATGTAGCGCTACCGACAGCCATTCTTCCGTTTTGCAGACGCATGATTTCTGTTGTGGCTGTAGTCTGAAAATTATAGCTGCTGAAAACCATCGGCTCATCACCGTCATCGCCTACTATAAAATCAAGACCTCCGTTGTTGTTACTGCCGCGTGCACCGAACTCGAAGAAGTCAGTACCAGCCGAGCTACCTTTCATACGGAAGTTCCCATTGGCATCTACAAAAAATTTAGGTTTGTAGAAGTTTGCTGCAGGCGCTTCAAACTGCATGGCGGAGCGCACGTAACTTACTTTCTCAGTACCATCCGTATAGTCAGTATAATTTTGAATAAGTCCTAAAGTTTCGCGTGTACCCATTTCGAGATACGACTGACTGTTTGATTTAAAGATGAGTTGTTTGTTATCGGTAGTTCCGATAAAGTTGGTGGCCGCTGCTGTGCCGGCATTACCTTTCAGTGACCAGCCTCCGTTGCCGGAAGAATTTTGCACCATAAAAGGTATCCAGGTCGTACCACTCCAGTAATAAAAACCAGGCACCACATTGTTAGGCTCCGTGCCTGCAGTAGCTGTGTTATATACCAGCAAACTTACTGCTGGTGATGTTACAGGTCCTGCAGTGTTAGTAGCAGTCAAGGCTACGCGTGGTATAAGAACTCCGGATGTGGTGGACGAAATATCCAGCATCGCAGAAGCGTCAGGTGTGGCACCCGTTGCATTAACGCCAACGTTCTGTGCGCGCAGTGTGGAGAAAAATCCCAGGCTAAGTATACCTGTCAGCAGCACAGACATCCATACAAACTTTTTCATACTTCTCATTTCTTTTAACTCTTGATTGGCATTTGACAAGAAGTCGACCAAAGCAGGTAGCGTGTCTGAAGGCAATGAAAATGCATGTACTATATTTGTGCTTTGTCAAGAAAAATGAGATTCGTTTTTCCGGAAAGTTAGAATACGATCAGTTAAAGAGCTTTTAAAGCTTTGACCGGCTTCATTTTTAAAATCACATCATACATAAAATGTGATTTTTTATAAGGGGATCATTGGAGGATAATCCGTTAATAAGATTCATAAAATCAAATTGGGAATAATTCCAGAATGGATTTGAACGATGAAAGGTAAAATCTGGCGTTGAATGCTTTACAAACGTTGCTGAATGGATGTTTGTGAAATCCACACTCCACTCTTTATTTATATGGAACGGTGTATTGCTGATGCCTGCCCGCAAGAGAAAGAAGTCCGCAATAATTTTACGCTGTTCGCTTTTTTACAATTCGTGCCGCTGCCCGTCTGTTTCCTTTGCTAAAGATTTTTACCGGGACAAATCTTTAAAAATTGTAAAATCAAACATCATGAAAACGAATAACATTTTAATGGTGATCAGTGTATTCACCATTTTCCTATTGTCAAAGTGTAATACCCAACATCCACAGAACAATGCGAAACTCGAAGAAGCGAAGGCAGCCATCGCAGCCAGTAACAATATTTACTTTGAAGCTTTTGCAAAAGGTGACTCTTCGATCTTTATTAATCGTTACGCAAAAGACTGTTGTATTCTCGCTCCCAACGTACCGGCTATGTGCGGTGAGGATGCTCCACTCCATTTTTTCAGAGTTGCGTATCACGATATAGGTTTACGAAACGGAAAGTTTATTACTACCGCGGTATATGGCGATGGTGAAGAATATGTTACCGAGGAAGGACTATGGCAATCATTTGATGCCAACAACGTAATGTTCGATGACGGTAAATTTCTTGTCTTGTGGAAGAAAACTCCGGAAGGCTGGAAGATGTACCGCGACTCCTTCAGCAGTAATAAGAAGTAATTATAGTATGCCGACTGACAGGCCACTCATTGAACCGGTCAGTCGGTATAGAATTACTTTTTAACGAAACGAATAACTTTACTTCTGCGCGGACTTTGCAGTTTCACAAAGTGTGCTCCGGCAACCAGATTCCCCAGATCCAGCGTAATTACATTTCTGCCTTGCAGGTTTGATTGCGTGTAGTGTATTCGGCCATATACATCCATAACCTCAAGTGCAGTATAGGAACCATCAGAATGGATAGTGAATTCCCGTTCTACCAGCGTTGGCCACGCGGTCACTGTTTCTCCTGCTATATATTTTTCGATTGCCTCATTACTGGTGCGGGCGGAAGTACTCACGGGTTCCAGTAGCCATTGAGCGCTTTGCCAACTGGTATAGATCGTGCCGTGCTGCGCATAACTAGCAAGGTTCTCAATATGTATAAAGTGATTGCTCTGCCATACATTCTTAAACCGTATATATCCACTGCCGGCATCTTCCGTAGACCATCGCGAACTGGACCATCCGGGTGTGCGCGTGGTACATTGTATATAACCGGTAAGATTTTCAATATGCATGTATTCGCCTGTACTGACGTTGCGCAGCTCACGCTGTCCATTGCCTATATCTTCCATTGCCCACTGATACGTTGTGCCCGAGGGTGATGTGCCGTAGCGCACGCGATCACCACCATCGTACAAGTATGTATTCTGCCAGCGGTTCCTGATATAGTATGCGGACGATGGTTGTGATGTGCCACTGGCAAATTGTACCCAGTTTATGTTGTAGCCGCCTGTTGTAGCGTATAGTCGTAACGTTTGCACCCCGGCTGTTAAAACCGCTGTAGTTGTGATGGTAGTCCAGTTTTGCCAGCCACCGGTGTTCGGTATAGCAGCAGTAGTCAGCATGGTGGAGCCATTTCGTAATTGTAGTTGTCCACCGGTGTTCGGACTTGCCACCCGCAGGCTAATGGTATAGCTACCGGCTGATGCTACATTGACAGAATAATCCATCCAGTCGTTGGCATCGATCCACCCTACATTTGTGCCACCACCACTGTCTGATGTGTTTTCGGTTTGTATACCATTCATGGCGCTATAACTTTCAGCCTGAATGGTGCCTGGTATGGGAGAAGCTGTAGGCGGACTTCCGCCATCTACATTGTTCATAACAGCTACAGCATCATTCAGGCGCAATGCTACAAAGTGATTGAAGGCGGTGTTCAGCTGTGCCTGTTTAGCAGCATCGTTTAAATATTTTTTACGAAGTGTAAATAACCGGTGTACATTCCGGAGATCATTTTCCGTATAGGGCACTCCGGTATATTGCTGAATGCGTACCAGGTATCGGAATCCGTTTTCAACGGTGGGTTCAAATATAGTGCCCTCACCAAAATCGTTGAAGGTGGCAAGTTGAAGGAAGTCCAGGTTGGATTTATACTGATCATATCGGCCGAGTGTCTCATTCAGAGTCACTCCGTTGTTTTCAGGTATATAAAAATAGCTGGATCCTGCACCGCCTTCCACATAGTAATCATGAAAGCCGGGATAGGCGACACCCATCACCGTTTTCAGTGTTGGTGCGCGGTTGCTATAGAAGTTTGTAATGCCGGTAAGATAGTCGCTATAAATCCAGGTATATTCTCCGTCAGCAGCAGAGCCGGCATCGCTCGACTCATACCAAAGTGTCAGGAACTCAACATCTTCACCGGCATGGGAGAGTATATCTGTCCAGGCCGCCGGTGTCTGATGTGTGATCGGTCCGAATACACCTACCAACGGGTCGTTACCGCTACCATGCCGTATATAGTTTGACTTATTGAAATAGTTATCACGCGCATACGCTATACTGTTTCGGGCATTCTGAATATTTCCCCAGAAGCGATCCTCGAGTATCAGTCCGAATTGTATACCTACCGAAGATGTCTTGTCGATCATGGCGTTGGAGTTGGTGAGCAGACTTCCTACATCACCATTGCTCCCTTCTGATCCATACCAATCCATCAGTACACCATCTATACCGGCAAGTTTCATAAGCAGAAGGTGATATTCGACTACATGAGGATCGTTACTCGCATACGGCCCGATAAGCGGATAGTAGTGCGAGGCGATCTGCCGTCTGCCATTCGCATCTACTATATTCGGGTTACGCGTATTCATTGTCCAATGCCAGCCCCACGAGTAATTTTGTCCGGCAACCGGATTTTGTGGAGCATCGAACCACGGCATATAGTGCATATATACTTTGGTGGTATTGGTTTTAGGAACCTGGGCAGGCTGACTATAGAGGGATACTGTACCCGTAAAAACCAGCAGCCATAAAATGAAGAACCGTAAGAATGTTTTCATAATGCAAACAAGTTTTGGTTAAATGAAACTATATATTGACCGGCAGGGCAGGCGAAGGTCAAGATCAGCGAGATATCACGGAATAGCCGTAAACGTTTTCGATGTTATAGAACAATTTTGATTTCGGGAAAAGAAAAAAATAGAAAAATAGCTTTTGATCTTTTTCAAACGGTTGCAAAAATGGAGGTGATGATTAACGTTTTAACAGTTGATGAAAAACAGCCGAGATGTTGTCACACTCATGTCTTAACAATATATACTATAGCAGCAGTTAAATGGTGCCGTATAGTTTACACGGTAGTGATGTCGATTTATAGTCTTACGATATTGAATTTCTTGGCAAGTTGATTCACAATCATGCCGGCAAAGCTGAATGCAAGCACAACCATCCAGTCTGACGTGCTGATCGGAAAAATAGATAACACTTTTTTAACAGGTTCTATCAGATGCAATATCGCGATGATACCTATACATATACCAAGCGAAAACCAGACGTATCGGTTGCGTACAATTTCAGAACGAAAGAAATTACTTTCTGATGCATGCATGTTAAATACATGAAGCAATTGCGAACCGATCATCGTAAAGAAAAGTATATTGTTAGCGCGGTTCGTGTCCCATTCACTGCCACTGTCCAGACTATAGTGTCCAAAGAATACAGCACCTATACTGGCAGCACTGATTATCGCAGAGTAGAAGATAATGCCTTTCCAATGTGGCGTGTCAATGATTGGTTCGCGGGTACTGCGTGGCGGATGTTTCATCACCATGGCGTTACCGGGTGTAAGCCCTAAAGCAATAGCAGGGAGTACATCCGTGATCAGGTTTATAAAGAGTATCTGCAATGGAAGCAGTGTAAAATTCAGGTTAAGTGTTGCCGATACAGCAATGGTAAACAATTCACTCAGGTTACAGGATAATAGAAAGATCACGAACTTCCGGATGTTATCGAAGATGACGCGGCCTTGTTTAATAGCACGCACGATCGATGAAAACGAATCATCTTGTAAAATCATGTCCGCTACATCCTGGGCAACCTGTGTTCCGCGTTGGCCCATCGCTATACCTATATCTGCTTTCTTGAGTGCAGGCGCGTCATTAACACCATCGCCTGTCATGCCTACGATGTGTTCTTTATCCTGGTATACCTGGATAAGATCGAGTTTATGGCCGGGCGTAACACGGGCAAAGACGTGGCTGTTCAGCCACTTGTCTTTATCCTGGTCGGTTAGCTGATTATATGCTTTCATGGATACACCCAGTATAGCATCTTCTTTGACACCGGATACGATACCCAACTGGCGGGCAATCTCTTTTGCGGTCTGCGGATGATCGCCCGTGATCATCACTACTTTTATACCGGCTGTTTTACATTCATGTATAGCCTGCGCAACATCTGCTCTGGGGGGATCGATCAATCCGATCATGCCGAGAAAAGTAAGATCAGTGGCTTCTGCAGTTTCACTGTTGTTTTCTTTTGATGCCAGCCCGATAACTTTATACCCGGACGCAGCAAGTTTTTCGCCTTCGCGCAAAAGGTTTTGCTTTGATTCATTTGAAAGTATCTCCTGGTTCTGATGCTGCTTTTGACAGAGTTTCAGAATTTCTTCCAGTGCTCCTTTTGCATAGAGTATATATCCTGATTCTTTCTTGTGCACCGTAAGCATCCGCTTGCTTTCTGATGAGAATGGTTCTTCATTTACTTTCGGAAACTGTTTGCGTACTTCTTCAATCGCTATATACTGTTGAGCATAGTTTAGCAACGCAATCTCCAGCGGGTCGCCAATTTCTTTGCCATCTCCATCGGCTGTCGCTGTGTTGCAGAGAATGCAAGCCTCTAATATAGGTTGATGTGTATCCTGGGATGACTCCGCAGAAGGGAAGATCTCTTTCACCGTCATGCGGTTTTCTGTAAGTGTACCAGTCTTATCCGTGCAGATCACCGTGGTGCCTCCCAACGTTTCCACTGCCGATAATTTTTTTACAAGTACGTTATGCCGTGCCATGGCAAGCATGCCGCGCGCTAACCCCAGCGTGGCAACAATGGGAAGTCCTTCCGGTATAGCGGCTACAGCCAGTGCAATTGAAGTGTTGAGCACTTGCATCAGGTCTTGTCCCATCTGCCATCCTATAATAAAAATGATCACTACCAATACCACGGTAATCTGAATCAGCCGCTTGCTGAGCACTTCCAATTTCTTTTCCAACGGAGTGGCTGTCTGTTTTGCCGATTGAACCATGTTAGCAATTTTACCAAGCTCAGTTTTCATGCCGGTGCCCGTAACAATACACCAGCCGTTTCCATTAGTAACAAAAGTTCCTTTGAACAACATGTTGGTTTGCTCAGCCAATGGAGTATCGTTGCCCAGTATATCGGTCTTTTTTTCGGCTGGTACTGATTCGCCTGTCAAGGCAGATTCATTTACCTGCAGACGCGAGAGTTTAAAAAGTCTGCCATCAGCGGGCATCATATCACCCGCCTCGAGAAAGAGTATATCTCCGGGCACTATTTCAGCAGCATCCATCTCGTTAAGCTTGCCATCGCGCATTACTTTGGCGCGTACGGTAGAAAGTTTTTGCAATGCTTCCATCGAACGGCTTGCCTGGAATTCCATATAGAACCCGATGAGCGAATTCACCAGGATCACAATCAGTATAGCACCTGCATCAAGCCACTCCTGAAAATATAGCGACATACCCGCTGCGAATATCAACAGGTATACAATCGGACTTTTAAACTGTCGTAACAGAATCAGCCACCAGGGTTGCTGCTTGCTTTGTTCAAGCACGTTGCGGCCAAATTCCTGTAATCTTTTTTGCGCGAGCCCGGTTGAAATACCGCGGTCCGTATCGGTCTGTAACTGATTAACGACAGTGTTGATATCTATACTATATTCAGCTTGCATACGTGTAAATTTATTCTGACCATAGCGATCTGGCCGCACTCTTCAAGACAATCTGTTCCGTAAAAATATATGCCACTCGGGTTTTGCCGGATAGCAAACTATAGAGATATCTTACAATCTCATCAAGTAACGTATGTCCTGTATCGTAATTTATATAAAGGTTCGTGTGTTTCGTGCAGAAGGTAAAGATCGCCTGCGCGCAAATGCAAAATTGGAACGGATACGTGCAGGAAACCTGATTTTTGTCAGGTTTTGATGCGCTGGCGACCTGTGCAAATCATAATCGAACACGGATGGGCTACGTGCGGCACTTAGGTATGCTAAGGGTAATACTTAGATTCATTTTCTTTATATAGGTGATAGCCGGAATATGCGAGAGTTTCGAGTTTTGTACTGTGTTATGTGAGACAGTTGTTGTAATTTCAGCAATCGTGTTAATGCTCCCCTTGCTATGAACCCTATAGATGTGAACAGGAGCCACCCCTTCCAGATTGTGCTGAAGAAGCTACGTTCAGCCTGGAAGCGGGGACTGAAGATCGGGTATCGATCTACAGTGCCGGGTCTCTTGCGTGGACGTATCATGCTGTTGAACGGACTCGCATTTATCGTATTGATTTCCGTAGTCTCATTTTCCGTAGTATATGCTGCGATAGGGTATACATATTTTTACGGTCCGCTATATATAGTGCCGGTGTTGATCGTTGTACTGGTGCTGAATCGGAACGGAAAATTTCGTGCTTCCCAGAATCTTTACCTGGTTGGTTCGTTGCTGGTCATAAGTTACTGGTGTTACGAAGGGCGGGGCACTGGTAACGAATATACCCTGATCGGGCTCGCCACTACCGCTACACTGATCTCGGAAGATCGTGTCTCGGTAATATTCGCCAACGTGATGTGTGCAATTATATTTATAGCATACCTCGTTTATCACACGCAAACTCCTTTTGTTCCCGATCCTGCTATTAATTATACTATTGTTCCGGCCGCTATATTACTCAATACCGTAGCTGTTATATCTTTTCAGATTGCGTTCTTCCGCGACCTGGCCAAACACTATGATGAAAAACTTACTGTAAAGTATAATGAACTTCGCAAGGCTGAAGCGGAATTGAAATCGAACAACGAAGAGATCAAAGCCATCAACGAAAAACTGCAGGACTTGACCAATCAATTGGAAAGTCTTGTCAGGCAAAAAAGCCGGGAGTTGCAAACCTATATTGATGCGATCGATATAAATATGTACTCATGCATCAACGACAAGGAAGGGAAATTTGTGCAGGTAAATGAACAGATCGTGAAGGCATCCGGGTATACAGCCGAAGAGCTTCTGGGTAAACACTATAGTATGCTGGCAACGCCCGAGCATCAGGCGGCAAATGAAGAAGAGCGAAGAGCAGCGTTGCTGGAAGGCAGGGTATGGCGTGGTGAAGTTGAACATCGCAGCAAGAGTGGACACTTGTACTGGTTTGATTGTGTAGTTATACCCATTCGAAATGATCATGGGCAAATTGAACACTTCCTTTCATTAGGACTTCCCATAACCGAGCGTAAACTGCATGAGCAGATCCAGGAGAAGACGCGTGGTATATTAGAATCGATCGCGTTCAGTGCATCGCATAATATCCGCGGACCGATGGCGCGTATAAAAGGATTGGCCAACCTGATCGAGATGGATGTTTTTGACCGTGATGAATTTAAAATGGTAGCAAGGAAATTTTCGGTCTGCAGCGATGAACTGAACACGGCCACCAGCGAACTGGTGGACTTCGTGCATAATCACCAGGAGCTATTGCTTCGCGTAAAGTCCCGTAAACCATAGCCGGTCGCACGCACGGCACATCCCCGGTAAAAAAGTAAAATTTTTTTATGGAATTGGTGTGAACACCGCATCTCATGTGAAAATAAATCGATTCACTATGAGTAAACGTATTTCTCTTTCCATTGAAAATCCCTGCCATGAGCAATGGAGCGATTTTACACCTACCGCAAACGGAGGCTTTTGCAGTTCGTGCAGTAAAAATGTAGTCGACTTTACGAAGATGAGCGATGCCGAGGTTCTCGCTTTCTTTACCAACAAGCCCGCCAATATGTGCGGACGTTTACGTACCAACCAATTGAAAAGCTATTCGTTTCAGACGGCACCGACTTTCAATCCGGGACTGACATTATTGAAAGCTGGTTTTCTGAGTCTGATGTTTGCGTTGATGGCTAAAGAAGGTTCTGCGAATGTTATACAGCAGCAGATATCTCCGGTATATATGGAACATACCGCATCTATGCAGACTGCAACCCTGCGTGTTGCAGATGAAGAACGCATTGTAAAAGGCGTTGTTCGGGATGAAGTTAATCAACCCATGGCCGGTGTAAGTATATATCTGAAAGGATCAATGGAAGGAACTGTAACCGATGCTGACGGAAAATTTGAATTCCCCCGGAAATTAAAAGAAGGCGATGTGCTGATGCTGAGTTTTATCGGGTATGAGACAATGGAATACACCGTAACAGCCGAAACGATTGATTCGATCGAGATCCGATTATCTGCTGCGTATTATGAGATGATGGGGAAAATTGTAGTGGTGGATGATATATATACTGAAAAGGAACAGTCTGGCTTGCGCAAATGGTGGGGAAAGGTGAAGGGTATATTCTGAGTATATAGTCAGTAATCTGAATCCATGAAGATATTCGTCTATATCGTGTTGATAACGGTAACTTGTTCGGTGCCGCTATATGCCCGTGTATCAGATTTTGCTGATGTCGATTTTTCGAAGGCAGATAGTATAGCCGCACGCTATCCGCGACATTCGTTGCGTGACCTGCGAGCGCTTGCCGATAAACTCACCAAACCGTTATCAACCGATGTGGAGAAATTCAGAGCGATCTATACCTGGGTGTGCACAAATATTGCGAATGACTACGGGTTATATTTGAAGAACGAACGTCAACGTGAAAAATATTCAGACCCGGTTGCACGCCAAGCCTGGAACCGCGAATTCAGTGCACGCGTATTTGAAAAATTACTACATGAACATAAAACAGTTTGTACCGGCTATGCCTACCTGGTAAAAGAGCTTGCTTTTCATGCCGGTATAAAATGTGTAATAGTTGATGGCTATGGACGAACCGCTCAATCGAATATACGAGGCGAAGGTATAGCCAATCATTCCTGGAATGCAGTGCAGTTAAATGGTAAATGGTATTTGTGCGATGCCACCTGGTCCAGTGGTGCTGTTGATGCAAAGACAGGTCGTTTTGTTAAAAAGTTTGATGCTATATATTTTCTGATGGACCCTGCTTTGTTTGTACGCAATCATTATCCGATTGATCCTGCCTGGATGTTGCTGTTTTACAAGCCCACGCTGCATGAATTTTTATATCGCCCTTTGATCTATAGCAATATATTCCAGTATAACATTCAGATGCTGCTACCGGAGACATTTGATCTATCTACTTCAAAATCCGGTACGGTCTCTTTTCAGTGGAAGGTTGATCATGACAAGCAACCGGAAACTATAGCATTGCAAATAAAAGGCAACGATTCTCTTGATATGCTCTATCCGGAAGTGCATCGCGATGCAGGTATACTTCGCATCGATCATACCTTCCGGACAAAGGGAACGTATACAGTACATATTCTTTTTAACGGCAGTTATGTGTGTACCTACATGGTACATGTAACGTAGATGGATAATGTAGTTTGAGTTACAACCTTTAAAAAATACACCCCGTCCCTTTTGTTTCGTAGAACTTTTTTCTGACTCACATCATCCAGTATAGCGGAGACTTCGTGCTGTCTCATCGGATTTTTTATCAGGGCTTATCATTTTAACAGTAAAGCGATGCTAAAGAATTACCTGCTCATTGGCTGGAGAAATCTTGTCCGTACCAAAGTGTTTTCATTTGTAAATATAGCCGGATTGTCTGCCGGTATGGCTGTTGCCATATTGATTGGTATATGGGTTTGGGATGAGATAAGTTATAATACATCTTTTCGGAATTACGATCGGCTTGCCGCGGTGTATCATCATGTAACGTTTGGTGATGAAGTCATGACGATCAACGATGTTCCCGAGCCTTTAGGTCGTGCGCTGAAAGATGCCTGTGCAGACTTTGAACAGGTCGCGATGACTTCGAACGAGCGCAGTCATATTGTTCAATATAAAGAATCATCGCTTACGGAAACCTGCATGTTTGTAGAGCCTGCCTTTGTTACCATGTTTTCAATGGATATACTGCAGGGAAGTGCCGTTGCATTGAACGATATACATTCGGTGCTGATGTCGCAGACACTCGCGGCATCGCTTGTGGGTGATGATCCCGTGGGGAAGTCGGTGAAGTTTGATAACCGCGATCACCTGGTAATAGCCGGTGTATTCAGGGACTTTCCTGCGAACTCAGAATTTGCACCGGTAAAAATGATACTGCCGATGGCGTATTACCTGTCAGTGAATGAATCGAAAAAGGACAACTGGGAGGATTATACTTTTGTGAGTTATGTGTTGATGCGCGATCATGCTTCTTTTGAGGATGCTGAAAGTAAAATGAAAGATGTACTCTATCAGCATGCATCCAATGATGGTAAATCCATCAAGCCAAAAGGAATTTTATTCCCGATGTCCCGGTGGCATTTATATGCTGATTTTAATGATGGCATTAACACCGGTGGACAAATCCGCTCGGTGTGGATGTTGGGGATCATTGGTGTTTTTGTGTTGATGCTGGCATGCATCAACTTCATGAATCTGAGTACGGCACGAAGTGAAAAACGATCGAAAGAAATTGGTGTTCGCAAAGTGATGGGTTCACTGCGCGGACAACTGGTGAATCAGTTCCTGAGTGAATCACTGTTGATCGTGTTCATAAGTTTTTTGCTGTCGGTGCTCATCGCACAACTCTCCCTGCCGTGGTTCAATACACTGGCTGGTAAAAACATGTCTATACCGTATGGTAATCCTGTATTTATACTGTCGGTAGTGATTTTTATTATAGGCACGAGTCTGCTGGCCGGAAGTTATCCTGCGCTATATCTTTCATCCTTCAACCCGGTAAAAGTCTTGAAAGGTATATTTCATGCGGGGCGCGGCACATCGGTTCCGAGAAAGGTGTTGGTGATTTTTCAATTCACCACATCGATCATTATTGTTATTGGTACGATGGTTGTATATCTCCAGATTCAGCACGCCAAGAACAGGCCCGTTGGTTTTGATCGCAAGGGGATTGTACATATAGCGGTTCGCACCGAAGAACTGGCCAAAACAGACTATAACATTTTGCGTGATCAATTGCTGGCAACAGGTGTTGTCCAAAATATGGCAGTATCGGATTTTCCAATTACGGGTTCCATGGCCGCAGATGCATCGCTTACGTGGAAAGGTAAAGATCCGGCTTTGCGACCGCTCGTTGCCCTGAACAGTTGCAGTCATGACTTTCCGGCAACAAGCGGTTTTCAATTTATAGAGGGCCGTGATTTTTCGCGGGAATTAGCGTCCGATTCTTTCGCGGTTGTTATAAATGAAATGGCAGCACAACTCATTGCAGGTGGCGAGAGTGCGCTTGGTAAAACAATACGTTTCGGATATGCCAAAGACCGTGAGATTGTTGGTGTTATAAAAGACCAAATACGCTGGACTCCCTTTAGCAAACAAAGTCCACATATATACTATATCCGCTATGATCTTGCCCGGTATATAACCGTTCGTCTGTATCCTGATGCGAACCCTCACGATGCACTGTCCAAAGTTGAAGCGGCCATAAAAAAGATTGATGCAGCGGCTCCCTTCGAGTATAAGTTTGTAGATGATGATTACGCGCGATTATTTCATAGCGAAGAGCGCATGGGTAAACTGGCGGCTGTGTTTGCTGTGCTGGCAATCTTCATCAGTTGCATCGGTATATTTGCACTGGCTGCATTTGCCGCCAGTCAGCGCACAAAAGAAATCGGTATACGAAAAGTTCTTGGTGCTTCGGTGTTTGCCTTGTGGCGCATGCTGGCGAAAGACTTTCTCATACTGGTGGCAGCGGCAATTTTACTGGCATCTCCGCTGGCGTATTATCTGCTGCAACAGTGGCTGCAACGTTACGAGTATCGCATCGATATACCATTCCAGGTCTTTATTGTTACAGCTTTGTTCGCGTTGACGGTAACCTTGCTTACCATCAGCTACCAGACGCTGAAGGCAGCATGGGTAAATCCGGTAAAGAGTCTCAAGTCCGAATGATGCTTATACAGCCCGTTTTTTATGCTACCATATCGGTGAGTGCCTGGAATACATTCAATGGATATTCCGCCAGTCGGTTACAAAGGTATAGATACCATTCTTTACCATAAACGAAATATAGCTTGGTGGGGTAGCCTTCATCCTTCAATGCCTGTAACTGCTGAGTTTGTATTCCATACAAGCTTTCAAATTCATATAGGTTGCTGTCGGAATTATAATTTTGTATCAATTCTTTTACGGTCTGCTGTATTTTGTGGTGATGGGTAGCGATGCTACAAAGATGGTTACTCGCTAGCAGTTGTTCTATATAGTGTAAATAACGATTGTCCAATTCCTCGCCACGCGGTAATGAAAGTCCGGCCGGTGTTTCAAAAGCTCCTTTTACAATTCTTACTCTGCCGGCATGTTTAAGGGCTTCGTCAAAATCATCTTTTGTGCGATGAAGGTAGGCTTGCAACGTAATGGCTACGTTGCTATAATTTCTGGCAATATCATAGTAAGTTCGTAGTACGTCATCAGTTCTGCCGGTGTCTTCGGCACTTATTGTAACTTCTATATTGCCGGTGGCGGCTTCGTTGCAAATCATATCCAGGTTATGCAGGCATAGCTCGCGGGCAATAGCCAGTCCGATGTGCGATAAGTCCAGCGAAACAGTGGCGTTCAGATTCAGAAGTTTTATTTGCCGGCATATCGCTATAAATTCATTTCGCGCAGCATTGGCTTCAGTTTCTGCGCGCGTACTCTCGCCCATAAATTCAATGGAACACTTGAATCCATTTTTATTCTGGACTTTTACTTTTTCGGTGGTCTCCGCGAGCGTCTCTCCACCGATATAGCGCTCTGCGGCTTTTTTCAAAGTCGCGAAGAGAACCGGGTTCGCCAGGATATATTCCTTTGCTTCTTCATGGAGTGCCGCTTTGCGAAGCGCGGCTGATGCCTGGTGTAACAATGGTTCCATTACGTGTTGTTATAGTATATATGTTCAAAGGTAGAGCATGTCCGCGAGAGTAGCGATTGATCTATGTTAAGGAATGAGAGCCTTTCGTATTCTGCTGAGACTTTCTGCCTGTATACCCAGGTATCGGGCAATTTTATTACCGGGTAAGCGCTTTACCACTTCCGGATCTTTTTCAAGAAGTACGTTGTATCGTTCTTCAGCCGAAAGCGTCAGGAAGTCTTTCTCTCTTCTCGCCCGCGACAGAAACAACTGATTGGCTATATGCAGATTCAGGTGAGCGGATACCAGCGCTGTCGCATTAGCACGAATGAAATTTTCACGCTGTATGACGCTAATGGTGCAAGACGTAAGCGCAACTACCTGCACATCGGAAGGTTGCTGTAGCACAAAGGAAGTATAGGCTGCGAAGAATTCCCCGGCAAAAACAAATTCCAGTATTTTCTCTTCTTCACCTTTTAATGTACTCACCTGCACTACACCTTCCTGCAATAACATGATCTTGTCTTCTATCTTGTTATAGTCGGTTATGATGGTGTGTGCCGGTATAGTCTGTTGATCAACATTAAACGGCAAAGTAAAATTACCCGCTTCATATCCGGCTATGTTTTGTTGTATGAAAGATTCTACTGTCATGGTGTAGGTCGTTACTCGTTATCGGTTAATTGTATTCGTGGGTGTGAGATTGGTGTGTGAGGTGCTCCTATTATATAATTGGTTTTTGTTATATCATTAATCATCAGTATTTATGGTTGACGATTAATGATTAACCGATGACGGTTAACGCTCAACTCCTCCTGCCTTTATCCTTCCCAACACCAACATCTGCCTTCGTTATACTCATATATACCTCTGAAAAGGATTTGCTCTTGTGCTGGAGCCAGAGTGAAGAGTATTTCATTTCTATTCCTTTCAGTAATTGTATCGCGAGTTTTTTGTCGTCATCGGCCAGCTCGTGCGTCATCATGCGTGCGTTCTTTACAATCTGCTGGTAGCAATGTTCAACCGTTCGCTCGCCTTTGGTTGTTAATTCCACACGCTTGGAGCGCTTATCATTTTTGTCTACATACTCTTTTATCAGACCACGTTTTTGTAAACGTCTCAGCATATCAGTTCCGCTGGAGAGTTCGTGAAGGTTGTCGTATATAACATCGGTTTTTCGCGGGCTCTTGTTTTGTCGTATTGTCATCAGCATTCCGAATTCTTCGATCTGGTTTACTTCGGTATCTTTCAACGCCATGTTAGCGTAGAGCATATTTAGTTTACTGATCCTCCCGATTACTTTCATCAATAAGCCTCCGGTAAAGTTAGGCACTACGCCACCGACAAGTGTTCCTTTTGCCTTGTTCTCATTTTGATGGGCGAGAAAGTATCGACAGAAATCAGCAATGCTTCCTTCCGGGTGATTGATCTCAAATTTTGCCCACTCGTTCACCAGTTCAACAGTCTTGTTCATAAAAGTAATTACTTCGGTTTCGTAACAAATCTATGACTTTTATTTCCATATCATAGTTTGTGCCAGATGCACTATAATACCTTTGGATCATTAACAACAACAATTATGGAGACATCGAGACGAAAGACACTCTATTGGGTGGCGAAGGGATTTATTAGTTTTTTTATGCTGTTCAGTGCGTACTTCTCCTATACACATGCAGAAGATTTACGACTTCTGGGTTTCCCGGATTACTTCAGAATTGAATTGGTAACGGCAAAAGTAATGGGAGCTTTTCTTTTACTGATACCGCAGGTTTCACTGCGTGTAAAGGAATGGATCTATGCAGGGTTTATGATCACCATGATCTCGGCACTGATCGCCCACATCTGTAGCAACGACCCGATCGGCAGAATACTGTTTGTGGCGGTTGATTTTATACTCATCGCAACCTGTATCCAGGTGGTATATAAATATGAACATCAGCAGGTGCCAAAGGAATCATAAACTATATAGTCGGTTATGGGGGGGTATCTTTATAATATAGCACTGGTTACGCACGTGGTGGGTATAACTTTAGCGGCAGGTGCAACAGTTTTTGATTTCGTGATCGTTTCGATTCATGGGCAAAATCGTTCAAAAAGTATATTGGATAGTTTTGTGTCGGAAACTATACATAACAAAGTATCCCGGTTGATTGGCATAGGCATGTTGCTGATTATTCTTTCCGGAATCGGTATGATGGCTTTTCTCCATGGCGTATGGGGACAACAAACATGGTTTCGAATCAAAATGATAATTCTTGTTATTATTGTCGTGAATGCTATAGTCGTCCGCCGACTACTCGGAATTCGTTTTCAGAAAATGCTGCAGGCAGAGGATGTTGAAGTTGCTTCTCAACAATTGTTAGATGTTCACAGAAATATCAGGATTGTACAGATTGTGCAGATGCTTTTGTTCGTAACAATCTTTGTACTCAGCATTTTTAAATTTAATTAGATGTCGTGTAGAGTAGCTTGCTGAAGTGTTGGAATGTAGCGATATTAGTTTCAACTCTTCAGCAGGTACGTGCGGTTTTGAGACAGATGTAGTATAGAGGACTACTGCAGGTATTACGGGCGAGTTAACGTTCTGTTATATTCAGTACAGCCTATTCAACCTAACTACATATCTCCATGAATGCAATGTTTCGTTTCTCCGGGTTGCAGCGCACGCTGCTTTGTGTGCTATTCATTGTGTTTGTCGGCTTTTCTACTTCTGTAATCGCGCAGAAGAAAGATAAGGGCAAAGAAAAAGGTAAGAGTAAAGACAGGGAATTTGTATCTGCCGATAACCTGAAGCAGCGCATCGATCACCTTGTACAAGCGAAAGTAAAAGAATTCGGTATACCCGGATACTCGCTTACGGTGATGTATAAAGGTGAAAAAATTATAGAGAAGGGCTATGGCTTTGCTGATCTCGAAAATAAAATTCCGGTAACACCGCAGACCGTATTTGGTCTTGCCTCTATAACCAAAACATTTACCGGCCTTGCGTTGCTGAAGTTGGTAGACGATAGAAAAGTAAATCTCAACGATCCGCTATCCAAATACTATGAAGGATTGTCTCCGGCTTATCAGAAGATTACCATCCTGCAACTTGCCAGCATGACGGCTGGTGTACCGGCACATGTTAATGAAGATGTTGACTGGAAAGGACAAATAAAAAATGCACAGGAATCACCGCTCGAATCAAAACCCGGAACGCAGTACGCTTATTCCAACCTGAGCTATCGAATACTCGGAGGCGTGATAGAAAAGGCAAGCGGACAAACCTATATAGAGTATCTGCAAAAATATATACTCACACCGTTTGGCATGACTAACACCAAGCCCAGCGACCAGGCATTTTCATCCCCGGTAGCTATACCCTATAATGATAATCTCAAGCCATTGAAGGAGGGGCTCAAATCGCCTTCGATAAATTTTGCCGCCGGTATGCTTGCGTCCAATACCGTGGACATGGTAAAGTATGCGCAGGCGCTTGTTCATCGAAAATTACTCACACCTCAGGGATATGAAAGTCTATGGAAAGAACGGCCAGGAGTTGTTAATGTAAAGAAAGACAAAGAATCGGCATGGGCGTTTGGCTGGGGATCGGCTCTCGTTAACAAACACTTGAAAGTTGGTATGAATGGTGGTTTGCCCGGTGTTGCGTCTTCCATATTTATTTTTCCGGATGATGATCTGATCATTGTGGGACTCTCCAATAAGAATGGCGAAGCGCACGAAGTCTCAAAGCTTGTGCTGGACGAAGTGTTGGGCAGATCAGAATAAATATATAGCTTTCTTGATTTAGATATAGCGATCCATCAGCATAGATATGTCATCCTGGAACACAACTACAAAATTATTCTTTCGGCTCGGGTTCATATATTTTCTTTTATATGTGTTTCCTTTTCCTATCGGGTGGATTCCGTTTACAGAATTTATACAGGCTCAATATTATAACGCATGGCTCGGGCCGGCTAACTGGATTGGTAAGAATATACTTTCAATTCCGTATGAGATTACCATACTCCCCAACGGGAGTGGTGATACCACCTTTAACTATGTTTTGATTTTTATATTCCTGGTGATTGCTGTAGCGGGCACCATCGTCTGGATAATACTTGACTCTAAACGTACGCATTACGAAAAGCTCTGGTACTGGTTTATTGTTGTGCTTCGTTATTACCTCGGAGTTGTGCTGCTTGCATACGGCTTCGTTAAAATAATTCAGACACAATTTCCTGCTCCTTCCCTGGAGACTATGCTTCAATCGTATGGCGAGTCAACGCCTATGAAATTACTATGGACGTTTATGGGATACTCCAAAGAGTATAACTTTTTTATAGGCCTGACGGAAGCAACATCTGGTATGTTGTTATTTTTTAGACGCACGCGGTTGCTCGGGGCTCTTCTGTCTATTGCTGTTATGAGTAATGTGGTTGTACTGAATTTCTGTTACGATGTGCCAGTTAAATTATTGTCAACACATTTGCTTGTCATCTCTGTTATTTTACTTCTGCTGGATATAAAGCGACTTGTTGCATTTTTTATTTTGAACAAAACCGTAGCACCTGTGCCGGTACAATCGGTCTATCGGAAGCCATGGGAGAAGACTCTATATATAGCTGCAAAGGTTGTTTTTATTGGCGGCTTTCTGTTGATCTATATAGGACAGGGTGTAATGAGACAAGCACAATTGTCTCAATCTACAGAAAATGGAACTGCGCTCTATGGTATATATGATGTGCAGGAATTTATACTGAACGGAGATACACTTCCGCCCGTAACGACCGACACCAGGCGCTGGAAGCGCATGTATATTCGCAGCGCTGAATCGGTTGATATTCAGTATATGGATGGTGCTTCCATACGCTGGACCTGCCAGATAGATACAGTACACCATGCCATTAACCTGGCATCGATGGGGGCTGCCGTTGGCACTCTCTATAATTATGAAGTCAGCCACAATACCATGATCATGACCGGTGGTGAACCCAGGACAATGATTACATTCCTGGTAAAAAAACACGACAACTTTCCGTTGCTGAACGGTCAATTCAACTGGATTAATGAGTATCCTAATAATCGGTAATTGATTGCGTTGGGACACCGGAATATATAGCGTATCCAGACAACAGAAGTTTAACCTCTTAATCGCTGGCTGCACTTGGTCCCTTCTTTTATGTATCTTAACTCAAACGTTTGTTAATCATTATTCAATCGATTGAATAATGGTTCATGGTTTATCGCTTTTGAGTTTTAATTCTCACCCGGATACAACCACTATTAGCAAATTGATTTCATAACAAATCCCTTTATTATGAGATCAATCAATTACTTGAATCCTTTCGGACTCGGACGGAGTCTGAAGAAAGTGAAGGCAATTTTATTGCTCATGTTTGTCTCGTCAATCGCTTGTGAGTTGGTACACGCACAAGCTTTCATTCACCCGGGAGGTTTGCATACACAGGCAGATCTTGACCGGATGAAAAACCAGGTAGCTGCCGGAACCCAGCCGTGGCTTACCGGGTGGAATAAACTGTTGGAAGATCCTATGGCCCAAAGCACTTACACAGCTGCGCCTTTGGCAAATCTGGGCTCGAATCGTCAGCGTGCTTCGCGCGATGCCCATGCTGCATACCTCAATGCTATACGCGGATATATAGCCAACAGTACCGAACACATTGATTGTGCTATACGCATCTGCAACGCATGGTCTGCTACAGTGAACCAGGTGCCTAGCGGTACAGATATACCCGGACTGAGTGGCATACCTATATTTGAATTTGCACTTGTAGGCGAGATACTGCGGATATATAGTCCCAGTCGATGGGCGACTGCGGATTTTGATCGCTTCAAAACCATGATGCTGACTTATCTATACCCGGTGTGTAATAATTTCCTGACGAACCACAATGGTGCCTGTATTTCAAACTACTGGGCTAACTGGGATGCCTGTAATATAGGAGCCGTAATGGCCATCGGTGTATTGTGTGATGATCGCGCCAAGTTTGATGAAGGTGTCGCTTACTACCAGAGCGGTGCCGGTATGGGCAGTATCATGAATGCTGTATATACTATACATCCCGGCAATTTAGGACAATGGCAGGAGAGTGGCCGCGACCAGGAACACGCACAGCTTGGTATAGGACTACTCGGTGCAGCATGCGAAGTAGCATGGAACCAGGGACTTGATCTGTACGGTTACTCCAATAACCGTCTGCTGGCAGGTGCTGAGTACGTTGCACAGTATAATTTATGGAAGCCCGTTCCGTATACAGCTTATAATAATTGTCAGAATGCCAATCAGCGTTGGGCTTCTATTAATGGAAGAGGTCGTCTGGATGATCGTCCGTTGTGGGAGATGATCTACAACCACTATGTTATACGCAAAGGACTCAGTGCACCAAACACACAAGCGGTGGCTCAGTTAATGAGACCGGAGCACGGCAGTGCCGATCACTTCGGGTATGGTACATTAACCTTTACACGCACAGCTTCTGCATTTCCGCCATCACCAATCCCCCCTGTACCCACAGGACTTATTGCTACACCCGGTGTAGGACGTGTCTTTTTAAAATGGAACAGAAGCGGAGATACAGCCTATGGTTACGATGTTCTGCGGGCTACTGCAAGTGGCGGCCCCTATACCAGTATAGCAACGTGGACAGACAACACGCGCTGTGAGCATACTGACGCTTCAGTAACCAATGGAACAACGTATTACTATGTAGTTGCTGCGCGAAACCAGGCAGGCACCAGCGCTAATTCTGCGCAAGCCAGTGCCACGCCTTTCACAACGGGAAGCCTACCTGCAGGATGGACCAACGCGAGTATCGGAACGGTAAACGGGGCAGCTTCCGGTTTTGCCAATGTAAGCAGTGGTACATTTGTAGTGAGTGGATCGGGTACCGGTATAGGTGGAACATCGGATGGACTTATGTATACCTATACCAATACCTCTGGTGATGCTATTATTACTGCGCGCCTGTCAAGTATAAACTGGAACGGAGGTGGCGGTGCTCAAAAAGTAGGTGTAATGATTCGCGAGTCGCTTAACGCTGATGCAAAAGCAGTAATTATGAAGTTAGGCGATGTAGGCACGCGCAGAGCCGAGTTTGGTTCACGCACGACAGATGCCGGTAACATGACGTGGACTCGCGGCAATGATTATACATGGGTGCCCGCATGGTTCCGCCTGCAACGATCCGGAAATACATTTACCGCGTATGAGTCTTCAGACGGAACTACGTGGTTTACGGTGGGGTCCAGTACTATATCCATGGCTGGTACATATCTGATTGGACTTGCAGTGTCATCTAACAATGCCAATGTAAACACAACACACTTTGATAACGTAACGATTACCAACAGTACAACCGGCCCCGCCAATGGTATATATACTGTTACTGCGCGCCACAGCGGTAAAGTAATGGAAGTAGCAAATAACGGCACAGCAAACGGATCGAACGTGAGGCAGTGGCCTTCTAACGGCTGTGCCTGCCAGCAATGGATTGTGACGAATATAGGTAGTAATCAATATACCCTTGTTGGTGTTGCCAGTGGAAAGAATCTCGATGTGAATGGCGTCTCAACGGCCGATGGTGCCAATGTGCAGATATGGCAATATACCGGGGGCAACAACCAGAAATTTACCATTACACCCACCAGCGGAGGATACTATCGCATAACACCCGTACACAGCGGTAAAGCCGTAGATGTAGCCGGCAACTCAACAGCCGATGGTGCCAACATTCAGCAGTGGACCTACAACGGAGGCAACAACCAGCAATGGAGTTTTACAAATGTTACAGCAGCAGCGCGCGAGGCGGAAGTACTTCCGGAAGAAACAGAAGAACAAAAAGCAGTACAAGTCTATCCGAACCCAACCACTGGAGAGATAAATATAGCATTACCATTGTCCTATAAAGAAGGCGAAAAGACAGTCGATCTCCTGGACAATTCCGGTAAAAACGTTGCATCAGAAAAATTCGGAGGCACCACCCACACCCTGAAAATTACCACACTCCCTGCGGGCCTCTATATATTAAAAGTGAAAAGTAACAAAGCCTTAATTATAAGAAAAGTAATAAAAGAGTGACTAGAGCCTAATAAAAATAATTTATCACCAAAGCGTACAAACTAAAATCAACGAAGAGCACGGATATATACCGGCTCTTCGTTAATCTTTAAATCTTCCAATTTTCTAATCTTCCGCCAGTACAGGCGAAAACGTTCTTGCAGCAACAATTGCTTTGCAGAGTTGACTGATCTCGCCGTAGACTTTATGAAACAGGAACGGTCCCATCGATACACGCTTTACTCCGAGTTTGTTCAGCGTATCAAAGCCCGGGAGGTTCGGGGCACACATTACATTCAATGGAAGCGTTGAGTTTTTGACAGCTGCCGCTATATCTTTCTCATCACGGATAAATGGTAAGAAAATACCATCGGCACCCGACTCATTATATAACTTCAACCGGTTTGTAGTCTCCTGCTGTTTGTTGTCTACGTTCAGAATATAGGTATCGCAGCGAATGTTTATGAAAAGATCAACACCTCTTGCGTGTAGTTTATTCTTGATAAACGATATAGTCTTGGCGAAAGCAGTTGCATCTTTTAACGCGCGACCGGATTTCTGAATAACAGAGTCTTCAATGTTAATGCCGGCAACTCCGAGATCAGCCAGATGCAATACATTCTCGGCAATCTCCAGGTTGGTGGTTCCATAGCCGGTCTCTATATCTACCGTTAGCGGAACGTTGATGGATGAGAGTATACGCCTGATAACAAATGTATAGTCATCAAAGCTCATGTTCTCGCCATCTTCATAGCCAAGACTGTTGGCTACAGCAGCACTCGATGTAGCGACTGCAGGAAATTCACTTTCCTCGAACATAATGGCGCTACGCGCATCCCATGCGTTGGGTAAAAGAAATAACTCGTTGGACGCATGAAGGGATTTGAATTCCTGATAGGGTGTTGACATAATTACTTTGTGTTTTACGGAAGCAAAAGTATACAGGCACCTTACCGGGAAATTGTACAGATCGGAACTGCTTGGTCGTTATTCGTTGCACGCTAATGGTTATCTGTTATGAAAATCCAATTACACAAAGACCAAGAAAACGTAGAGGAGCACAAAGGGTTTTTCTCTGTGTAACTTTAACTTTGTGCCTCCATTGTGCTCTCTGTGCAATTGGATTTTATACTCGTGCTACATGCTACAACAATCCCCAACCATATCTTACGCGGAATGCCCCGCGAGTATTTACAGTAGATATAGTGATGTTGTTGCCACTGCCACCGCGTCTTAACAAGCTGTAGGAATCATTGTCGCGCAATCCCGGCCAGTATACACTTGCCACCTGGTCGTTACGGAATACGTTGCTGGCGGCAACTATATATGCTATCTCGTTATCAGACTGCGGGCCGTTCTGATAGTCTTTGCCGGAGTTCATCGGTGCTCCGAACTCTGTTACAACAACGCGATTCTTATAATTACCCATGCGACTTCTCCAGTCACTTTCCCAAGCTGCGGTTGAGCGTTTGCTTGCCCAGTACGCGTAGTTATGCAGCGATAGCAGGCAACCGTTAAAACGACTATCGGCTCCTATACCGGTTACATTTTCAGAGAAACCTGTACCTGACAATAGTATACGACCTCTCGGTACATTGGGGAACCTGGAAAGGAACTCTACATATATAGACTTTAACTGCGATAAGTTATATCCGTGCGGTTCGTTGAATACTTCAAAATATACATTGTTGTTGCGGCCGTATTTATTAATTACTGTTGTCCACATGCGCCAGAAAGCCGCGGTGTTGTCGATTCTTCCATCTTTGGATGAATTCGATTCCCAGCATCCTAAAATTACTTTCATACCTTTATTAAGGGTCATATCGATAGCACCGGTATAAATGCCCCACCAGCGTTCAGCAACAGACGGAGGATTAATTGGCAGTCGCACGGTATTGACACCCGTCATTCGGTTCTGAAAACCTGAAATGATAGCGTTCGCTTTCGCCGATGCACTGCTATAGGTATCACTGCTGGTAAGCCCGGATGGAATAACCCAGCTGTCCACAAAATTGTCGCGACCATCCGCCCAGTTGATTCCCGAAATACCGGCAGCGCCAACACGCGCGTTGCTTTGATCTTCGATTGTTGCGGGTGTCTCGGCAGTCGTTTCTACAGGCGTTGCGATTTCGTCATTTTCGCACGCATTCAAAAACGTTGTAAGCAGGAATGCTGCAACGAGTAACTTTTGTTTTCTCATAACTTTTTTGATTTGGTTTTGTTATGCAGCAAAATTAGGCAGGCGTTGATTCGGCAGCGGGGATAGTTTGATACTTTATAGGGGACGATTGTGGATTTATTAAAACGATTTTTTGGCCCCGTCCGGAACAATATACCCCTCGGTAAATATACATATATAGATGAGGTAACCTGTTTATAGGTATATATGTTGCTACATGTGTGATTATATATATACTATATGATGCGTTATTGTCTTTTTATCTGAGATAATGGCCTTTATTGTGCATGTTTTATTATTCTTATTGCGATATTAATGCTGGATTATGAAAGTCCATGGCAAAGAGAACACGAAGAAGATACAAATAAAATCACAAAGCCAGAGCAACAGATAACGACTAACGATTAACGCCCTGACGATGCCAGCACAACCGTAGAATCAGCAGTATCAAAAGCAGAAGGTGCAAAGCCAGTAAAGAACTTAAAGTCTCTCACAAAATGAGACTGATCGAAGTAGCCCGACTGATACGCGATCGATGTGAGCGATTCTTCTTTATTGCTTGTCAGGATGAGACTCTTCTGGAAGCGGTTTATCTTAAAGTATAGCTTGGGCGAGAGCCCCGTATATTGCAGAAATAACTTTTGAAGATACCGCGAACTTATTCCATAGCGAAAAGCAACGTCCTGTATAGTGTCCGTGAAGTCTTCATGCTTCATTTCAGTGATCACATTATGAACGAGCTCAAATTTGGAATTTTTCTTTTGAAAAGTATACACCTTCTTTACGAGAAATGCTTCCAGCAATGCAATTTGCCCACGGAGTAACGATGTGTTCAGTAACTGCTCGTGAAGCTGTCCTATTTCTATACTGTCCAGGGCAGTGAAGTCGGTAACGTGATCGTTGAATTGATCTACGTGATCGTTCAATACCATCGATGCCGTGTGCGGATAGAAACGAATGCCGAGCATTTTATTTTTGCCAAGCGATTTGAATTGCAGCGGCTTGATGATTTGTCCCCACAGCTCAACGCGTGGCGTTGTATTGAATGAATTGTCGCGACCGGTTTGGAAATAACCGTTACCGAGATTGAACATGATCTCCATACTTCCTGTAGCACAGGCCATGTCCTGAAATACAACGTCTGTATCGTATTCACACACGTAGAAGCATTTTACAAATGCTCGCAGATGTTCACCGGGTGTAAATTCCTGATACTTCATACCGTTTGGATAAAGATAACAATATACCGGCAAATCTAGATGAAGGCACCGGCAATGTCTTGTACAAAACGGAACACCCCGAAAAAGAATTCAGATTTAACTAAAAGATTGCCGGAATTCCAGGGGCGACTGACTCGTTTTCTTTTTGAATAACTTGTTAAACGACTGCGGATGTTCAAACCCCAACTGGTACGCAACCTGCGCAACGGAGAGGGTACTGGTAGAAAGCACTTCCTTCGCCTTTTCAATAAGCTTCTGGTGAATGTGCTGCTGTGCATTTTGTCCCGTTAACGTACGCAGCATATCACTTAAATAATGAGGCGATACATTTAGCTGGTCGGCCAGGTATTGCACCGTAGGTAATCCTTTTACCGAGGGTGTATCGTTGTTGAAGTAAGTGTTCAGTATATCTTCCAGTTGTGTGAGCAGGTCGCTACTCACCGCTTTTCGTGTAATGAACTGGCGCTTGTAAAAACGGTTGCTATAGTTTAGTAGTAATTCGATTTGTGTTACGATCACATCCTGACTGAACTCGTCAATGGAAGAATGCAACTCATCATCAATGTTGGAAAGTATATTGGTGATGATCGTGCGTTCTTTATCCGACAAATACAACGCTTCATGCACCGAATACGAAAAGAACCCGAGGCTCTTGATAGTCTTGCCCAACGGATAATTACGAATAAAGTCTGAATGAAACAGCAATGAATAGCCGTAGTACTGCGTATCATCCGTTACCGCCAGCAATTGATTGGGCGATGTAAACACAAGACCACCTTCATCAAAATCATAGTAATGCTGCCCGTATCGCATCTTGCCGTTAAGCCCTTTCTTATACGACACTTTATAAAAATCAAGCAGGAAAGATGAAGGCAGATTTTGCTTCTCGATAGATATAGCCGCATTGTCAACCAAACTTACCAGCGGATGCAGGGGCTTTGGCAACCCCAGCACCCGGTGTAAATCTGATATAGAAGTGAACTTATAAGGTTCTTCTTTTTTCACAGTATAAATATAGTTTTGATTTTACTTATGTGCTGTTTTTTCTTCTCACAGCTCACAGCTCAAAACTCGCAGCTTTACCCCAAAAACGTCTGTGCCATTTGTTTTCTGAACTGCTCATCGCCAACCTGCAGGCGTTGTGCGTAGAGCGTCTTGGCATCTTCACCGGCCACATAGCGTAATTTGTCCTGTCCGTCTGTTGCTGCTTCATATACCACTTCGGCAATTTGTTCTGCCGTGCTGAAGGAATCTTCATGTATGGCGCCCATCATTTTAGATACCCACTGATCATAAGCAGGGTGCGAAGGCATTTCGAGCGAGCGATTCAGGAAGTCTGTTTTTATACCACCGGGTGAAACCGTTTTTATACCGATACCAAGTTTGGTTAACTCAAACGTCATGCTTTCGGCCCAGCCTTCCAGCGCCCACTTGGTGGCATGGTATATCGAGCTGAACGGGAAGGTGAGAAGTCCGCCCATAGACGTTGTGTTTATAAACAGTCCGCTTTTCTTCTCGCGGAAGTAGGGTATAAATGCCTGTGTTACGCGGATAACACCGAGCAGGTTGGTGTTGAGTTGTCGTACAATCTGTTCGTCAGCTATAGCTTCGAGCGGACCGATCAATCCATAGCCTGCATTGTTGAACACTACATCGATGTTGCCCGATGCTATAGCTTTCTGTGTAGTTTCTTTGATCTCCTCCGGGTTGGTAACATCCAATGGAAGCAATGTAACATTGGCTATACCGTTCAGTTCTGTCTCATTTTCAGGTTTGCGCATGGTGGCAATAACGTTCCATCCGCGAGATGCAAATAATTTAGCTGCAGCTTTACCGAGGCCTGTAGAAGCGCCTGTAATAAAAATTGTTTTCATGACTTGTTTTGTGTTTTAAACTTTACATAACAAAAGTCGAAGTACCCCGGCCGAATCGTGTAGCCAAAACGGACCTTGTTGTAGCTGAAATGGAGCGGGGCGAGGTTGGCCGTTATCCGTTACAGGTTAATCGTTATCCGGAAGCTTGGTCTATGTAGTATTGAGCGTTGAAATGTTCTTTAATTGATATCAAAAACCACGTTATTGTGGCGTGTAAATAAGAAGTTGTACCTGCTCAAATAATTGTTTTACAACTTCGTTTAGCTATAGCTATGACTCTACCTAACCTGATGCGAATTGCAACTTTCTTTATCTCTATCTTACTTATCCTGTTTTCGTGTACCACGCGGGAACATGACCAAAAAAAGAGACCACTGTTTCCCATTAAGGAATATGGAAAATGGGGCTTTATTGATGACACCGGTGCAAAGGTTGTTGTCTGTAAATTTGACTATGTCTATCCCTTCTCGGAAGGCATGGCTGCTATACAAGTGGATAGCTTGTGGGGTTTTATTGATGAGACTGGAGAAATAGTTATACCCCCAAAATATATAACTACCGACTCTAAACATTTTCCTTTCTTCTATGATGGACTATGCCACGTGGAGTTTAAGACGGATACGGGTGTAATCAATTTGTTCATCGATAAGCATGATAAGGTAGCATTCGTGTCACCTTACGAGTATTGGCAAATAAGTTCTTTTCATAACGGACGAGCCCGGGTCGAAATCAATGAACAGATATGCTATATCGATAAGAAGGGAAAGGTTGTGTTAAGAACTCGATTTCAAGCTGGCGGTTGGTTTAGCGAAGGAATCGCTAATCTTTGGATGATTGACAGTGACAGTTCCGTGTATATAGACACGACAGGTCGTGTACTTGCTAAATTTTCTGATTTTGGAAATGGAGATTTCCACGATGGTCTGGCTATGATATCCAACGATTCGACTTATTATATTGATAAAACAGGTAAGCATGTTTTTACTGCTGAGCGAAACGATTTGGTTTATCATGACTTTAGTGATGGAATGGCCGTGGTGTATGACCGAGATCACGGATACGGATTTATGGACAAGACAGGTAGAATTGTTATTCCTCCGAAGTATGACATGACGGATGAATTTTATGATGGTTTATGTGCAGTGATTGTAAATGATGCGTGGGGGTTTATTAATAAGAACGACAGTATGGTTATAGCTCCGCAATTTGATTATTTACGCGGCGGTTTTACGAATGGGATTTGCGAGGTGGAGAAAAATAATCTGAAAGGGTATATTAATAAAAAAGGGAAATATATCTGGCGTGAACAGTATCCGGTACAGTATGGTAAAATTGATTTGAAGCAGTGGAAGCTGGATACACTCGAGATTCATCGCGCCTTATTGGATTATAAATTTGAAACATATTTCAACTATGTTCGAATGGGTGGTTTCCGTTATGGAAATCAACCATCCTTAATCCTTGATACAACTGACCTTACTGCATTTGCCGACAAGTACCTGGCGTATAAACTATACCTCATTAATCAAACAAGGGACACGGTAACTATTCCGATTCGGGGCGGCAGGCCTAAACTTATTCCGCAAGCTATTAATCCGAAAGGGGAGTGGCAGGATCTGGATATCTACGATATTTTTATATGTGGAAACGAACCTCATGAATATAGCATGCCACCCGCAGGCTATCAGGTTTTCGCAGCACCGTTCTTTAAAGGTTCCTATAAAACGAAGTTCCGGTTTAAACTTTACCTCGAAGATGATAAGGAATTATATTCCAATACCTATACCGGCTATATGAACCCGGAACAGGTTGTTACAGAAGAGACTCGTTTGTGGTAATGTTACAACTTGTAATCAACAGATGCTTTAGGAAAAAATAGTATGCGCTTAAATCGCAATCATTACTCTTACGAATAGTGTAGTGTTTTCAAGTATAGCGATGAAGATACAAGTGATTAGCGATTTACACCAGGAGTTTGGGTATGTCGAGTTGAGTTTTACGGGTGCCGATGTGGTGGTGTTTGCGGGGGATGTAAACCTCGGGGTGAAGGGGATTGAATGGATATTAAATACTGTTAAAGATATTCCTGTAATCTATATATTAGGAAACCACGAGTACTATAAAGGCAGCTATCCTAAAACACTTCGTAAAATTCAAGAGCTGTCGCAAGATACAAATGTGCATGTGCTGGACAACCGGTCCGTTGTGATTGACGATGTAACCTTTCATGGCGCAACACTCTGGACTAATTTTGAATTGCTGGGCGACTCGCGCGTTAACGGAAGTATATGTCAGGAGAAGATGAATGATTACAAAATGATTCGCAGAGATCCTTCATATTCAAAGCTTCGCTCTGTTGATACGTATGTTATACATCGGTCGTCTATGAAGTGGCTGGAGGAAAGTCTGGAGTCATCTTCTACAAAAAAGAATATAGTGGTAACGCATCATGCACCCAGTATACAGTCTGTTCCGGAGAAAGATCGAACCAACGTGTTGTCGTCAGCGTATGCTTCGAATCTGGAGGCAACCATTCTGAAGTATACACCTGATTTTTGGATTCACGGGCACATCCATGAACCGGCAAGATATACCATAGGTAACACAACCGTGCTTTGCAATCCACACGGCTATATAGATGAGCCGTATAACGGATTTAATAAAAATCTGATTATTGAAATATAGTCTAACTATTACTCCGCGCCTTCTTCCGCTTGCGCCACTGCCATGGAGGCGTTGGGTTTTTAGCTGACCATATTTTCCGGTGATGGTGTTGGGCCTGGTGTTCGAGGTCGGCCCAGCGTTGGGTGTTATCGTATTCTTTATAGTGCCACGCCAAACCTGCGCGAAGCAGCGATTCATTTACATTGGTGGTGTCTACTTTTACAATGGCAACGATGCGGCCGTAGCGGTCTTTCTTTGTAGGTAGAATGGTTACCGATTTACCCGCTATGAGACTTGATATATACTCTTTGGCAACGGCACCAAAGTCTTGTCCTTTTTCGGGGCAGTCTACTCCGTGCAGGCGGATCTTCTTTTGTTGCTTGTTATCCAGCAGTATCGTAAAGGTATCGCCATCGGCTATCTTTACTACTTTACCGGTATAGGATTGTGCGTAGAGTAAAACGTTCGTTAAAAACAGGAACGCAACGAAAAGAGACAGGCGCATGCAGAGATTCTAAACTATAAAAAATACTAACGACAGACTTCTATTTTAGTGTGCAACCTACTGCTTTTGTTTCAATAGCTCACTATATATCTCGGTGGCCAGCCGGGTTAACTGTTTTTCGCGGTTGGTGATGTCGGTGAGGTCGAGGGTTTCGCTTTGTTGGGTGAGGTTGAAATATAGGTCGTGGATGGCATCGTTCTCCGTATCGAGACCGATAAGGTTCAGAATGGTTTCGCTCAGGTGCAAGTGATAATCGCCCGCACTAAGTCCAAGCGTATTTAACCCGTTGATGAGTTTGTTGTTGATGAGGTCGTCTTTGATGAGGGATAAGATTAGTTCGAAAGTATGCTGTTGAATCATTGCAATAACATTTATTGTTCAATGTTATATTAAAATTATATAAAACACAATTTAAATTGTGTTTTAAATTATATTAGTTTTGTTTTTATTGATTTAATTGTCTGACTATCAGTGTGTAGTTTTGATTGCTAGTAGAAAATACTTTAGATCAAATTTATGCCAAAGAAAGAGATCAATAGAATAAAAGTTGTGCTCGTAGAGAAAAAGAGAACGAACAAATGGTTAGCAGAGCAATTGGAAGTTAATCCCTCAACCGTTTCACTTTGGTGTACCAATGATGCACAGCCATCGCTTGAAACTCTTGTTGCAGTGGCAAAGGTTCTTGATGTTGATGCGAGGGAGTTGATTGTGTCGACTAAGAAGTAGAAAGGACAATCGCTAAGTATATTTTGATAGTTATTTAATTTTTTTATATTCGTAAGTATGGAGCCCATCTATTGTTTCTGAAGAAGCAATGGATGGGCTCGTTTTACTTATATACATTCTTACTCTTATGTTTACCACTATACGCTATATGTCAAGGTTTGTCTTTTATTCGGAAACAACTTCACGCCATTCGGAAGAAAAATTGTGCCCTTTGGAAATTTTCTTTAGTCGAATCTTCTGTATGGTTTAATTTTTTGATCGCAAGTAAATTAAGAACCAATAATCTCACTATGAAAAAAATACTACTATGCCTAATTCCGTTGCTGAAGCTCGCGATTGTATTCGGGCAAATTGAAGCAACAACTAAAGATGGGAAAGCTGTTATTCTTAATAGTAACGGAACATGGAAGTATGTTGAAGAGGATAAGAAAGTCGTAGAGAGCACCATTACACCTATTAGCTATGAATGTAAAGATATTGTCATTGATAAAGTAGATAAAATGACCGGAGAATCTACAAGAATGATGAAAGAAGGAATGGTAGTGTCAGAGGATAACGAAAATGGCTTCGGTATAATAGCTTTTGAGGCATCGGGATCTGTAATTTTAAAGATCATCGCTGCTGGCGCGGGGTCCTGTATCGAGGACGCTGCCGAAATGAATATTCTTTTTCGAGACGGTACCAGACTAAAGATGGTGAATGGTGGTAAGTTTAATTGCGAAGGAGTGTTTACTGTATACTTTGGTGGCGGTTTTGGGAAAAGAAAAGAACTAGAAATTCTTAGGTCAAAAGAGATCGAGACGCTACGAGTTTGGACTTCCAAAAGCTATGTGGAGAAAGATTTTTCATCTGAAAATAGTAAAATGCTCATGGCTTCTCTCAGTTGTTTAAATGTAAAGTAGTAAACATCTGAGACGTATTGTCTATTATGTACACAGCAGTTTAGTTATTCAGCGCCTCACATCGATAATAATTTCAATGTAAATGTTCAAAGAGTTTTTTAAATGGGCTAGCATTAAGCTAAAAAAGGTAAACGATTTACTCGCTTTGCTTACAGACGAGTTTGAAATTGGTAAACTGTCTACGTTCTTATTCGTAATGCTAGCTATTGTATTTCTGTGGTTGTTGATTAGTGTATACGAAATAATTCCTAATTACTATTCGAGTTTGAACGTCGGTGATAAATTAGATCCAGGAAGATTAGGTGATAGCTATGGCGCGGTCACTTCACTTTTTAGTGCGCTGGCGTTTGCGGGATTAGTCTATACTATTTTGTTACAGAGAAAAGAACTAAAGGAAACACGAGCTGAGTTTAGTGAACAGAACCTGACACTAAAAACGCAGAAATTTGAAACGACCTTTTTTCATCTTCTTGAAAACCATAACAATATGGTGGAGAATATGGTGGTTGCTGATGATAGTATTATTAGGGGACGCCAACTCGGACAAATTAAAGGTAGGTTGTATATAAAGATGTTCTATGACCACATCAAAGCCATTTTGGCAAGTAATAAACCTCTTTCGAATCACGCAAAAGAATACTTTAACTTACTAGCTAAATTCAGAGATACTGAACTTTACTTTGCAAGTATGCGTGTTATTTTGATGTATATCCACAGTACCTTGCTAATACACCAAGAGGATAAAAAGATGTATATAGATATTCTAAGATCAAAACTTGGGTATTTTGAAATACGTATTTTGTTTTATCATGTCGCTTTTATATTAAATCATGGCGATACGGTTCAATTGAGAAAGCTGGTTCTCTATTATGATTTGATCAATTTGAGTGATTTTAAATTTTTTAGATCTGAACATATAGAGCTGGTTAATAAATTAAAGGAGGAATCTAAGTACTTGAAGTATTCGGATATTTAATGATTGGCCCATGCCTTTGTTGGTGTTCTTCACCAACAAAACACCCACACTCGTGCTTATCCATCTCCGCTATATATAGAAGGAGGCGTTGGAATAGTGATAATCCTCAGTGTATTTACAAGACTGGCTTTAGCCGGGTTCTGATGTATATAATCTATTGACCTATAGCTTATTCCTTGTCTACTATTTCTCTAAGCTTCTTGATTCAAGAATGCTCTTTGCATATTCGAACGCCATAAAGAATACACTAAACTTGATATATTCATCGGTTAACTCTGGTTCACAGAACCAATCATTCAATGCGTTCGCCTTATCGTCACCAATAGAATTAACTAACTCAGTAAGATCGCTGTTACTTGAATTAAAAACCAATTCATCACGGTAGCCATCATCTTCAATGCCCCATTTTTTAGCTAAATTGATTAAGTGATGCAAGCACGAAGGAATTTTTTGCCTATTCATATTACAATGCAAACTTCTACACTAAGGCTTATCATCATGATTCCTTACTAAATCGTTTGATCCAACCATCTTCAGTTATCAATTCTGCTTTCAACATTTCACTTATTTCTACCAAGTTCACCCTTTGATTAGCGGACTCATAGTAAATCTTAAATTGATCGTTTTCTTCAAACACTCCCAGTAAATCAAAAACTAAGGAGTTCATATTTTCAATGATATACGCATGAAGTAAACCTTTTTCCTCCTCTGTCAACCTCTCGAAAATCAGATTGTACTTCTGAGAATTTACGTTCTTGATTCCCTTGTTAATTTCCTGTCTAAGCCCTTTATAGTATCTATCCAGAATCTTAGTAACTATTAGTGCTCCGTATTCATCAAGGATTTCTTTATTGGATTTCATTCAAATTAGAGTTGAATAGGTTTATAGCTTAGCGCCTTTATATATATCTTTAAAAATACTGTACTGAGTAACTTCCCATTGTGCATTTTCTATGTCAAAATAGATACACTCTAAGTGATTCAATCCAGCGTTTTCCTTCCTAAAATCATTAAAAAATAAGCTGAAAGCTCAAGGCTTTTTAGTCATTTCATTTCATCTGAATATTCACTAAACCTATCAATCCAACCTCCTTCAATCATGTGTTCTGCTTTTAGCATTTCACTTATTTTTGTTAAGTCAACCTCGTTACTCTCTTCGGAGTATAAAATTTTATAGCGAGGGTTTTCTTCAAAAATTTTAAAAAATTCGAAGAAAGAAACTTCGAAACTTCCCCTCAAAATTTTTTTCAAATCTGAAAATTGGTCATCAGTTAATGATTTTAAGAAGTCACATTTCTCCTTAAAAATAGCAGGAGGATTCTCCTTAACTCGCAAACTAGTTACTTGCTTAATGTATCCATCAAAGCAGTCTTTAATTATTCGCTCGCCCAATTCATCTAGAATTTCTTTATTGCTTTTCATTTATATTACTTAATGTTTGGTCCATTCCATGGAATATTTTTTATTTCTGTGACACCCTGAGCTTTTAAGTCTTCCAATGCTTTTACTACCCAGCCAATAGAAAAATCTTCCGGGACACCTGCGTTTTTCATTGCTAGTATTTCTATGTCCGCCATTATGTCAATTGTTAAAGATGCATCAGGGTTTGCCTTTTTCCATGCCGTATACAATTTATTTTGTTGTCCTGTAATAAAAGTGTGGACTTTATCTATACCTGAGATCTTGTCAAGTTCCGATGTAGCCACACTGAATGCTTTTTGATAGTCATAAGCCAAATCTTCTTCAAACGCTTTCTTAGCGACAGGATGATGGCCTCCAACACGACTATATTGTCCCGTGTTATTCAGTGAATATTTTGCTTTGCCCTTGAGACGAGCTAGTGTATTATCAATTTGATCACTTAGCTTAACTACGCTTTTGGCAACTCTAAGACCAGCTTCACTACCCTCTTCAACAACTTCCAACGAACCCTCTACAATCTTCTTCGTGTTATTATCAAGGTATTGTACGTTGGCTAATTTTGCCAAAATTCTTTCTCCGCCGTATTTCCAATATATATCTTGAAGTACACCATTCAGTAGTCTTCCTATTTGCTTCTTGCTAGCTCCGGCAAAAATGAGAATCTCATCCTTCGATTTGATCATCAGTTTAAGACCAGATTTATAGGCAGTAGATATAAAGTTCTTAACCGGTTGGCTGAACTTCGAAATATCAATAACCTTACTACCAATCTTTATTACCAAAGCTGTTACACCGGCTTTGGCAAATGCTTCGGCAGGTATCACATCGAGTATACCCAGTACATGCTCCCACATCGCCAACTCTTCACCTGTACGCCAGTGCTTGCCAGTGATCCAACCTTCTATTGTACCCGGTGCAGCCATTAACATGTCGGCAAAAAATACTAATGACTTAGCTTCCCAATTTGTACCGTGATATAGCTTGTCATCTTTAATGGCCCATGTAGTTCCAGAACCACTCACCAAACTCTTCCAGTGTTATATCGCGCGCCTCAAGGTAATCGATCTTATAGATGTCGTGCAGAATATGGAATATGTCTACTGCTGACTGTTTACTGGTAAACGTAACTTCTGTAGTTATACTGGCATCCTCAGATATTTTGAGAATAGCAATCGTCTTGCATTCATTCTCTCCATATACCAAGTATACATCATCGTATAAATCCTGGTCTTCAAACTGCTCTTTGAGAATTTTTGCGGCACGCTCCCAGTAAGGCGCCCGCCACCATGACTCTAAAAACTCCTGCTTGGCAGCTTCCGCTACGTAAGGGCAAAGGACATCCTCAGCTTCCTGGAGTTGTTCTTTTGTGAGTATATCGGCAAATTTCTGATTGTCTTTTAAATCTCCTTTGGCAAGTTCAGTGATTGCTTCTTTCGCAGACTGATTTTTAAAGACACTTGAAACAAGCTTATTTAGTAAATCCTTGTTATTCTCGATCTTATCCGTGTACGACTTTGTTATCTTTAGTTGCTCCTGATTGTCGGGCATGCAGGTTGGCGCATAAGAGAATATATCTGCCATTGGCCCTGCACCTTTCGGAAATATAGGTGAACGGACAGATGTTATTTTTGAAGCTAACTGATTGCTAAATCGCTTAACGATTTCAGCTATCAACTTTGCTTCCTTTGTACCTGAATAATCGGCAACAGCTGCACCGCCTGTCGCCTGAGGAGGATTGTCTTTCTTCGTTACCTTCCCATCCGCGCCAACGGTATAGCTATTGCCCACAGCGTCCGCTATAACTGTCTCCTTTGCCTTACCGGTTCGTTCATCCTTCTTCGGCTCGAGCGTTTCCTATATCTTCACCTAGCCTAATTTTTTTTGCACTACTCGAAGACCCGTCCATCTCAACCTCTGTAAAGGATTTCGCTGCATCAAAGAAAATCCACATACCATTTTCGATCTACGACAAAGATTATTAAAGCTGAATGGGTTTATAAGTCAACGCCTTGTCTACGATTTGTTCTGGTGTCAAATCATCGTAATAGATCAAATCTGTTACAGATGGATGTGGAACATTCATTTCTAAAATATCGATAAGTTTATTGACTTCTTCCTCAGTTTTTCCTGTCGGGGTAGTAATGTCTTTTACTAATTGGATTAGCTCTTCTCTTGTCATCGCCATAATTATTTTCTTAAAAGGTAAATGTATAGTCTATTATTAGTATCCATATCCATAATGGTATGCAGGATCTAGTATCTCCTTATGATACTTAGGCGTCACTATATATAAGTTATCCATATCATAAACTCCACCTCCTTGATTGATAGGAGTTTTATGGTGAAGAACATAATTTCTTTGTCCTCCTAATTGCTGGGACGATCTAACAAACGGTGCTCCTCCCTCTTTCATTCTTGAAACTTGTTGAGGCTCAAATTGGCTCGCCAAGCTTGGTTCGTTAGCAACTTCCTTCCAAAATGCTTCTCTAAATTCATCAAAATTCTTGAACTGTTTGCCTTTCAACTTGTCCGCAACTGACTTGGGAAATAGACCGGCATTTCGCTCAGTCCCTCTCAGCCATTGTCCAATTATTGACTTACCATTCCCTGTAGCAGTGCCGGGTAACCTGCGCGCATTAGCTAGGACAGTAAAATCTTCACCACTTCTTACAAGGTCTGTTGTGATCTCACTAACATCATCCGCTATTCTAACGCCAACTTCTTTTCCTTCTTCAACAATCTCCAACGTTCCCTCTACAACCTTCTTAGTGTTGTCATCGAGGTATTGTACGTTGGCTAATTTCGCTAAAATTCTTTCACCACCATACTTCCAGTATATATCTTGAAGCACACGATTGAGTAGCCTTCCTATTTGCTTTTTACTGGCTCCGGCAAAAATGAGAATCTCATCCTTCGATTTGATCATCAGTTTAAGACCAGATTTATAGGCAGTAGATATAAAGTTCTTAACCGGTTGGCTGAACTTCGAAATATCAATAACCTTACTACCAATCTTTATTACCAAAGCTGTTACACCGGCTTTGGCAAATGCTTCGGCAGGTATCACATCGAGTATACCCAGTACATGCTCCCACATCGCCAACTCTTCACCTGTACGCCAATGCTTGCCCGTGATCCAACCTTCTATTGTACCCGGTGCAGCCATTAACATGTCGGCAAAAAATACCAATGACTTGGCCTCCCAGCTGGTGCCGTGGTATAGCTTATCATCTTTAATGGCCATGTAGTTCCAGAACCACTCGCCAAAGCTCTCCAGTGTTATATCGCGTGCCTCTAGGTAATCTACCTTATAGGTATCGTGCAGAATGTGAAAAATATCTACATCTGACTGCTTACTGCTAAACGTAACTTCTGTAGTTATACTGGCATCCTCAGATATTTTGAGAATAGCAATCGTCTTGCATTCATTCTCTCCATATACCAAGTATACATCATCGTATAAATCCTGGTCTTCAAACTGCTCTTTGAGAATTTTTGCGGCACGCTCCCAGTAAGGCGCCCGCCACCATGACTCTAAAAACTCCTGCTTGGCAGCTTCCGCTACGTAAGGGCAAAGGACATCTTCAGCTTCCTGGAGTTGTTCTTTCGTGAGTATATCGACGAATTTCTGATTGTCTTTTAAATCTCCTTTGGCAAGTTCAGTGATTGCTTCTTTCGCAGACTGATTTTTAAAGACACTTGAAACAAGCTTATTTAGTAAATCCTTGTTATTCTCGATCTTATCCGTGTACGACTTTGTTATCTTTAGTTGCTCCTGATTGTCGGGCATGCAGGTTGGCGCATAAGAGAATATATCTGCCATTGGCCCGGCACCTTTCGGAAATATAGGTGAACGGACAGATGTTATTTTTGAAGCTAACTGATTGCTAAATCGCTTAACGATTTCAGCTATCAACTTTGCTTCCTTTGTACCTGAATAATCGGCAACAGCTGCACCGCCTGTCGCCTGAGTAGGATTGTCTTTCTTCGTTACCTTCCCATCCGCGCCAACGGTATAGCTATTGCCCACAGCGTCCGCTATAACTGTCTCCTTTGCCTTACCGGTTCGTTCATCCTTCTTCGGCTCGAAGGTTGATTTGTTGCCGTCAGTATCAATGGTAATGATCTTTCCGTCTTCAATATATACTGTGTCTATGGTGCCGGGAATGGTATAGTCTGATGCTATAGCTATAGAGGTACTGTCGCCAGATTTTTTCTGTGCTACTGGTTTTTCTCCTATACGGTGTGCCTTCTCTAAAAGCTGGTCCGCCCTGCCACCCGGAGTGTGGATTGACTCGAAACTGCCTCCATACATTTCATGGAATTCGTTAACTGGTCCTGAAAAACTAACATGTACCCATGCTCCGTTGAACCAGGGTACCTGCATCCAGCCTTTACCAGTATAATTACCATGGCCACCTGTAACTTCTTCGACACGAAGCTTAAAGCCACGCATCGTTATTGTATCGCCGGGTACCAGCGCCATCAGTGGTGTGGTATTTCCGGAAGGTATATAGGTATCTTCTTTGCCGCACTCGTACTGCGGTGCGGTCTTCTTTTCGGTGTGGAAATAAACCGAACCTGAATAGTCGCTATACTGTGGCTTTGCTTCTGACCGGATTTGTACTTCGTATTCAGTGTCCGGTTGCAGGTCGGTGATTCTTTCCCATAGCTGATCGCTTACTTCTTCGTACCAGATACCGGAAGCTTCTGTTCCTTTTTTTCTATACCGAAGCCGGTATTGTTCCGGGGCAGCGCCATCACCGGCTGGTTGCCATCGTAAAATCAGTACCGAGGAATTACCAGTATTATAGTCCTGTCTCAGATTCTCGGGTATACCTAAATAGCTTCCATACTGAAAGATATATACTTCGCTTTTCCCATCGTTCTTAAATAAATCCCTGCCATCAACATCCCGGGTCTGAACCTGCCATGCATACTTTCGTCCTGGTATAAGTGCAGGTTCAGCAGGACCGTATACTATTTGGGTTGCGTTTGTGGTTGTCTCGTATAGCGGTTGCTGACTGAGAAAAGCGTCATACGGATTTCGGTTGGCAGGCCAGAGTTCGATCAGCCTGAATATATATTCCGTTGTGAAAGCTGAATTAGGCGAGCCTGTGTGTCGTGGCGTCCATGTAAAGGCAATGTTGGTGGGGTCAAGTATTTTTACTTTGTCATTATTCTGCGGCAGGTTCAGTAATACAGGGTCGTTGAGGATAATCCAGGCGATAGAAAAGCCTTTGTTACTTACGGTTGTTCCCCGATTATAGTCCAGTACCTCAAATGAAAACCGGTATATACCTTCCGGCAGCTTTGCGCCTTTGGTATAGTTAGCTTTACTGATGCCGGCAAAATCAAGATTAGCAGGATTAAAGTACTCTGCTAAATCTTCTCCATACAGAATGTTAGGCACGCCACCACCCTGAAGAATGGTTGGTTGAGGAATAAAGTTTTGCCGGGTACGAATGGTTATACCTACACCTTCTACGGTAAGTCTGAACTTGCACCGGTACTCTGGCAGTGTGGGATCTTTGAGCTGTATAGTTACCTGCAGCTTTTGAGATCCGGGTTCTACATAGTCAGAAAGGTATGGCGAATACGGACTATGGATTGCCGGAGTGATATTGACGGGGAACGACTGCGCTATTGCCTTCTGTGTAAGCGACACGATAAGGACAATCAGCAGGTACTTTATAAAACGCTTCATACTTACTTCAGCTCCACTACTCTAAACCTTCATTCAGGATAGTGTTGTATAACATTCAAAAACACATTAAGGTAAAGCGTTATTCAGATAATAGATTTAGGGAGTACCATTTTTGAATATCAGGTTATGAAATCCAGATATAGATGTGCACGGATATCTTCGTGACTTTGGGAACATAAATTGATAGGCGGTATAGTTTTGAATAAACTCCTAACTTTAAAAGTATCAAATCACCCGGAAGGACATATATTTTAAATCATGTAAGGTTAGCATGAAGATTATACTTCAAAAACATCCTATACTGGATTTATCCGGTATAGGATGTGTCAGAAAGTTTACATACCACACTCATACCTATCCATCAACGTGTAGAAGGAAATCCCAACGTCTGTCTCCGCTATAATAAAATGAAGCACTGGAGTAGTAATAATCCTCAGCGTATTTACAAAGACGGGCTTTAACCGGGTTCTGATGTATATAGTATATCTTCTGCCAAAGAACTTTGCTCGACCACAACGATATACTCAATGAATTGCGCTCCCACACCTGGCGCTTTCTGTCTTTAGCATTTACAACTAAATCTTCTTGAATCGGTGATTGCTCGTTGCGTAAAACTTTTAGTATCTGCTGACTGGTATATCTTAAAAAATCACGTTGGACTGCTTCGCGTGTATTTAATGTAACGTCAAACTTCAGTGTGGGCTGCGGGTGTGTTTTGTTGGTGAAGAACATCAACAAAGGCATGGTCGAATAAAAAGATTCCAAGCAATAGAATGTATTATATATTACACGAGCCCACCTCATTCTTCAAAAGAAGAAGCTGAAACGCTAGCTGGCATTTGCACTATCAATAAAGCTACTAATTGCATCGTACAGATCCTTCGGATTGTCATAAAAAACAAAGTGATTGCTATTAGGAATTTCTTGAATCGGCACATTACTACTCCTTAGCTGAGGTATATATGAAAGTGATCTGTTTTCGCTACCATAGATAAATATTCTTGGAATGTCCATTTTTAAGAATTGCTTCAGTAGCTCGCCTGTAGCAGAATATTGTACCGTTTGGAAGCTGTAATGAAAATAGGACTTAATGTTCGTATTCAACTGCAAGTTGTTTGCAATGATATGGTATCCCGCGTTACCCTTAGCCCTCATCTCGTGTATTGTTCTGGCGAAGATTTGGCTACGAAAAGTTTCGAAATCGTAGGTAACGACTTTTCTGGAAAACATACAATCCTCGGGCATTAAATTTCCTTCAATGTTTATGTATGCCTTCACTTTTTTGCGCCCCGCTCCATTCAAATAAAGCATTGTTGTTAATCCTCCCATGCTTGTTCCGCACAGGATGAAATTATGGAGCTTTAGCGCTTCGATAAAGGCATCAGTAATTGCGACTAAGTCATCAACATTGAACGGTGAGTCATCGTAATACGTTGAGTTGCCAGTTCCTGGATTATCGAAACCTATCAAGGTATGATCGGCTAGCGAATTAGATTTACACGCCTCCCAATAGTTTTCCTTGGCGCCTCCCAGACCATGCACAAAAAGTATGGTCTGTTTCGTTCCTTCCCGATAGAAAAACTCAATATCGATGTTTCTCTCTTTATACAAAATTTGAATCATCTTGATTTGTGGCTGCATTTTTTTCATTGTTATGGCGCGTCAGTGAATTGTACGATAATCAACTATTGGGAACGTAACTGTTATCGTTGACGCCAAGATAATTGAGGAATGCGCATAACTTATGTGCGAATATTGCTAGTTTTAGGAACGCTTGACGCATGGTCGTTAATACCTGTCCATTTACGAAGACCTCCGATCTCCACTTAGCCAAGTCCCTTGGAAGTAGAAATGTTATAGCACTACATAACGCGAATCAGGATTATATCGAACCACACACAGCTCCATTTTCAGTAAAATATGTGTTAAAAGGAACGGAGTTGTACAAATGCGAAAAGCAAACATTGTCTGTTCATCCTCACAAGTATCTTATCATCAATAAAAATCAAACGTACTCAAGTACAATTGATACTATTGATACGACCGCATCTTTTTGTGTATTCTTTTCCGATGAATTTGTATCGGATGCACTTCAATTTGCTACGTCTTCAAATGAATATCTCCTTGAAAACCCATCCGGTTTTTATACCCGAGAATTGAATTTTGACCAGAAGCTCTTTTGGTTGGATAAAAAAATGAATGCCCTACTGACTATACATAATGATGAGGCCTATTTAAATGATGATCTAAAGACGGATGAATGGTGTGCTCAACTCTTGAAATTACTGATGTCTACTCATAAGGAGGAACAGATAAAAAGATCCCGTGTTGTGGCACTCAAACACTCAACTAGGCAAGAGTTATATAAGCGCCTATGTTATTCAATAGATTTTATTAACGAATACTTCAATACTCCTATTTCGTTAACGCAATTATCAAAGGTATCGTGTCTTTCGAAATTTCATTTCTTGAGAACATTTCAGCAGGTATTTAAAACAACACCGTATCAATACATCACATCATTGAGATTGCAGTATGCTTGTCAATTGTTAAAAGAAACCGACCTACCCATAGGTGATGTTTGCCTTGCAAGTGGTTATTTTGATGAAAGCTCATTCACTCGGCTATTTCATTCTAAATTAGGCGTAACTCCTCGATGGTTTAAAAAAAATAGTTAAGCAGACCCGGAACATTGCTTCTTTATTTCGCCTTTATTTTTAAGTTACTTTCTCCCTTGCTGCTTCCGAAATAGTATCCGTAAACACCCTCGACAAAGCTATGCCTTTGGTGTTCTTCACCAACAAACACCCACACGCATACCTATCCATCTTCGCTATATATATATAAAGGAGGCGTTGGAATAGTAATAATCCTCAGCGTATTTACAAAGACCGGCTTTAACCGGGTTCTGATATATATAGTTTATCTTCTGCCAAAGAACTTTGCTCGACTGCAACGATATACTTAATAAATTGATATACTTAATAAATTGCGCTCCCACACCTGGCGCTTTCTGTCTTTAGCATTTAAAACTAAATCTTGTTGAATCGGTGATTGCTCGTTGCGCAAAATTTTTACTATCTGCTGACTGGTATATCTTAAAAAATCACGTTGGACTTGCTTAGTATAAACCGTAACGCGATTGCCGTTCAGTCCCGCTTTGGCAATACATTGTTAGCGGTGAGTTTTTTTATCTTCATCGCTTTTATATTCTAAAATGTCGCCAGGTTGGCAGTCCAACGCTTTACAAATAGATTCCAATGTGCTAAAGCGAATTGCCTTCGCCTTGCCTGTCTTTAAGATAGAAAGGTTAGATAATGTCAAATCAACTCTTTCTGAAAGTTCATTCAAAGAGATTTTGCGCTTTGCCATCATCACATCTAAGTTTACAATGATCGGCATAGCTTAAACAGTTAAATCATTTTCGTTTTGAATATCTACACCTTTTTTGAAAATAGTAGCAATGATATAGATTACAGCGCCCATCAAAATGAATGCTTGGCTGTCTGCCCAAAATTGATTTAAGTTGTCTGGAACAAAACCGTGATGCATTAAATTTTTAACGAACTGCCGGGCGATGTAACTCAACAGTCCTATAGTAATAGTATAATAACTAAGGTGTGAAATTTGTGTCGAAACAAAGCTGTTGAACGGTTTTGATAAATCCATTTTGTGCATTAGCCTGATAACTATGTAAAACAAGCAAGCTTTTAAAATTGAAATGATTAGAATGAAGCTATAGATGCCGAAAAATGCTAATCTACTGTCATTATACATTTGAATTAAGTCCAACTTTTGATAAAGATTTTGGATGAATTCAGGTTTGTAAAGACTGAAAAAGAAATTTACCAGTAAGCCTCCTGCTTCAATAGACAAGCCTACAAAAATGAACCAAGCCACAATATATAAGCCCCAAAATATGAAGTTGTTTGTTTTTGACATAACAGTTTAATTTAAAACTATGTCACAAAAATAATAAATATTTATCGATAAACAATAAATATTGATTTTAATTCAAAATATTCTGTCAATTCTCTTTGGCAAGCAGTGTTGTCAGTTATAATGACGCCTAACGCATCAGAGCCTGGGCGCAGTATTTTTTTTTGAGAGCATCGGATTGATACACCATCGTCCGTTACTGTACACATCCCATCACATAGGAAAGTAAAATTCCTTTCCTATAGCGTCTAATCAAAGTATAAACTTTCGGCACGATTATTATTTCTACATTTAGATAATATTATTTCATGTCATGAAGAAATACCAGCTTGGCGAGTTCGAAGAGATCGTTATCCTCGCGATCGCCATTCTCAACAACGAAGCCTATAGCGTTGCTATAAAAGATGAAATTGAATCGCGGCTTGCGCGCAGTGTGAGCATGGGTGCACTCCATACCGCGCTCAACCGACTGGTTGATAAAGGCTATCTCCGTTCGTTCGCAGGCGAAGGAACTGAAGAACGCGCAGGCCGCCCCAAGCGCTATTTCGAAATTACAGCGATGGGTAAAAAAGCGATGATCCATGCAAAAGAAACGCGCGATGAATTGTGGCGTGCTATACCAAAAACAGTTTGGCAAATTACGATAGCAGGAGCAGGCCAATGAAAAATTATACCGAACAACCACCCCGGCTCTTCCTGAAGTTCTTCCGCTGGTTCTGCCACCCGCGCATGCTCGATTATATAGAGGGCGATCTGCTGGAAGTATATAAAGTGCGTGTAAAGAAGTTAGGCAAGCGTAAGGCCGATATCAAATTCATGATCGATGTGCTGCTGCTCTTCAGGCCCGGCATCATCAAACCCCCTGGTAAATATAGAAATGTAAACAACCCTGTTATGATTAGAAACTACCTCAAGATCGGCTATCGAAATATAGCGAAGAACAAAGGCTACTCGTTTATCAATGTTACCGGGCTGGCCCTGAGTATAACGTGTGCCATTTTTATTTTCTCGTTCGTAAAGTATAACCTGAGTTTCGATAACTTCCACCAGAACCCGGATCGTATCTACCGAATTGTAACGGAGCTTCATCGCGATGTTATCGCCTACAGAAGCAGTGTGCCTTCGCCACTCGGAGAATTCTTTCGTAACGACCATACCTACGGTGAAAAAATAGCGCGCGTATTTACCGAGCGTAATGCATTAATCACGTTACGAAACGGAGATAACCTCGTCAAGTTTGAAGAAACAGAAGGTATAGCATTCAGTGAAACCGAGTTCTTCGATATTTTCAATTTCCCTTTGCTGCAAGGCTATAAAGAAGAAGTGCTTGCTGAACCCAACACTGCGATCATTACCGAACGCATCGCGAAGAAATACTTTGGCGATAAAGATGCGGTCGGAGAAACGTTTTGGCTACAAAATAAATTTCCCTTTACGGTTACGGGTATATTGAAAGATTTACCTTCTAACACCGATATAAAGTCGGAGATTTTTGTATCGTATAGCACCCTTAAAGCTTACGACCCGTGGCTGGCCAGCGATACCGATGGCTGGGGAGGTATACGCGATGGTATGAAATGCTATACATTGCTTCGCCCGAATACGTCTATTACGAAGGTAGAAGAAGTGTTGTCTGCTTACGTGAAGATATACCGGCCTACCAGTAAAAATGTACATCACTATAAATTGCAGCCACTTGCTGATATACATTTCAATTCGAATTATGGCGGTGCTATGGCAAAAAGTAACCTGACGATTGTGTTTGTGATTGGTTTGTTTCTGATCGTAACGGCTTGTGTAAACTTTGTAAACCTGGCTACGGCACAGGCACTGAAACGTTCCAAAGAAGTGGGCGTGCGAAAAGTACTGGGCAGCTTAAAGACGCAACTCTTCTGGCAATTTATATTTGAGACAGGCATTATCACTTTTGCTGGTATAGTTATAGCAGCCATACTGTCGTATACTATATTTCCGTTCGTCAACCAGTTTTTCAATACGCAGATTCCTGTTAATGTATTTTCAGATCCATACCTGGTAGTATTTATAGTGGCATTGGGTATAGCCGTAACATTCTTTGCCGGCAGTTATCCGGGTTTGGTGCTGGCAGGCTTTCAGCCGGTTGCGGCACTCAAGGGTAAACTTTCACGGCAAACCATTGGTGGTTTTAATACCAGACGTACGTTGATCGTAGTGCAGTTTGCTATATCGCAGGTGCTGATCATCGGCATGGTGGTGATCACAAACCAGATGCGCTATACACAGCAGTCAGACCTTGGTTTTAATAAAGATGCTATTGTGCTGGTAGCAATGGCAAACGGTACTACACGCGAACAGGCCAAGACCATGAAAACGGAGATACAGCGCATTCCGGGTGTTGAAAAACTTTCACTGTGTTTTACAGCACCTTCATCCGAAGAGGATTGGGGCAACTCGATCCGCTTCGAGAACAGCAGTGAAGAAGTAAACTTCAGAACGAGTATAAAATCAGCAGACGCAGACTATATATCTACCTTCGATCTGAAACTGGTGGCCGGAAGAAACATTCAACCGTCTGACACCGTGCGTGAGATGATCATCAACGAAGCGATGGTTCGCAAACTGGAGTTGAAGTCTGCCGAAGATGCCATCGGTAAAATGATTACCGCCAACGGAGGTTCCATGTATGCGCCTATCGTGGGCGTTGTAAAAGACTTTCACGATAAATCATTTCACGAAGAGATCAGTCCCATACTGATCACAACCTATACGAACGACTATTTAAATTATGCAGTGAAGCTGAACCTGGCCGAAGCAAAATATACTATAGCTGCCATCGAAAAGTTGTGGTTGCGACAACATCCTGACCAGATCTTTAAATACCAATTTGTAGATGAGAGTATAGAACGCTTTTATGAATCGGAGAAAACAACGCTCAGGCTGATCCAGATCTTTTCGTTCATCGCGATTATCATCGGCTGCCTCGGGCTCTACGGACTGGTGTCATTCATGGTGTCTCAAAAAACAAAAGAGATCGGCATTCGCAAAGTATTGGGTGGCACGGCCTCGCACATCGTCTGGATTTTTGGACAGGAATTTACGCGTCTTATCGTAGTAGCATTTTTAATCGCGGCTCCTATAGGCTGGTGGTTCATGAACGACTGGCTGCAGGATTTTAAATTTCATACAACAATAGGGCTATCCACCTTTATGCTTGCTATAGGTTGCTCCCTAGTGGTTGCTGCCGCTACGGTGTGCTACCAGGTAATTCGTACTGCAATGGCTAACCCGGTGAAGTCGTTGCGGATTGAGTGATGTAGTTATTGAGGTGTGAGGTGTATAGGATAATAATTGTTCTATGCATCTCACGTGTTACTGTCAGGCGTTTCGGAACTATTTTCAAGTATCAACCGCTGATCATAATCAGCGTAATCGCGTGCGGAATAGTTTTTTATTTTTAGGCTGTAACATCCGTTCATAAACCATCCCGGCATGATTAGCACTGAACTTAAAGAGAGAACAAAAGACGCGCACATGGCGCTTGAAAAAATAGTAGTAGAACATTTGAAAGCTATACAGACGCGTGAAGACTATACACGTCTGCTAAAATATTTTTATGCGTTCTTCCAAGAGGTAGAGAAAGCTATAGCTCCGTTTGTAACCAGCGAAGTAGTGCCCGACTATAGCGAGAGGCGCAACGCAAGCCACCTGAAAGCAGATATAGAAGTGTTGGGAGGCGATGTTGGTAAAGATATGCCGCAGGCTGCCGCACCATCGATCACAAATAAATACCAGGCACTCGGTGCACTATATGTTATGGAAGGATCGGTGCTGGGCGGAAGGACCATTGTGAAAATGCTCGGGAAAAGTAATATCAGCACCGGAATTTCTTTCTTCTCTGGCTATGGCGAAAATACACCGGTGCTGTGGGGGCGCTTTATAGAATTGCTGAATCAGCAAATCACGCGCGAGGAGCATAAGCAGGAAGCTATACAGGCTGCGAAAGATACCTTTGATCTGTTTGCTGTTACCTTTCGCGATACTGCTGTACTGCAACGGTAATACGATACTATATCTAGTCAGGATTCTTTTTTAATCACCGGAAAGTATAGTTCGAAAGTAGCTCCGTTGGTGCTGCCGATAGCAACTATCTTTCCAAGATGATTCTCCATAACTTTTTTACAAATGGCTAGTCCGATGCCGGTGCCCTGAAAGTCATCGCTATGCAGACGTTGAAATACATCGAATATTTTTTCGTTGTGAGCGTTGCTGAACCCTATACCATTATCGGAGACGGTTACTTTGTTGTAGTGTATATTCTCAATCGTTACGTCAGCTGCCTTTATTTCAATTTCGGGTATATTGTCTTTTTTGGCGAACTTAAAACTGTTGTCGATGAGATTTACAAATAGCTGCGCTAGCTGAAACGGTATACCTTTAACGGTTGGCAGGTTTAATACTTTGATGGAAGCTTTAGTTTCTTCCATGTCAGTTTCAAATTGTCGTGCTACATCTTGTACAACATCGTTGAGATTAACTTGTTTAAAAGCTTCATTCGGACTACTGATGTTCAGTTTCGAATATTCCAGCAAATCGGTAATCAGTTGTTGCATGCGAGTAGCAGACTTCTGCATTCTGCCCACGAAATCAAGAATCGTAGGAGACGCTTCGTTGCCGGAGCGAAGTATACGCGAAGCAAAGATCTGTATTTTTCGCAGCGGTTCTTTCAGGTCGTGTGTACCGATCCAGTTTATATTCGCTAACTCTTCATTTGCCTTTTTTAAACTATTGGTGAGCTGTATATAGCGTTTCTCTTCTTCCTTCAGGTACATGGAGTAAAATTGTCCCTGAAGCAAGTGTGCTAATTTAGCGGCAGCGTTCCGTTCGGGAGTTTTCCAATCTATACTTAGATTTTTTACTTTCTCCTGCCACAGCTCGAACGACTTTCGCGGTGTTAATCGTGCACCCGGATCTTCGCTGTCTCCCTTCGTAGGATTACCTGCCCAATTTATCGTTGCATCCATTTCGGAGCGAAACCATATGATGCCATCCTTGTCGGTATTGCCTAAATTATGATATAAAATTCCGGATGCTATTCTTCCGTATGCCAACGCAGGATGGAAATGTTGAGACAGTGCATCGGTTGAATAACTTCCGTCAGCCGACTGGCTGATGAGCCAGGGCAACAATTCTTTGATTTGTTCCTGTGTGGGCGTTGATCGCGATAGTGCAATGATGCCGTTACGAATTACAGCAACTCCGTTGGCGTTGGGTATATCTGCAATTCTGTGTAGTATATCGGGTTGTGCTAAGAAATTATCAGACTTCGCTATATTTTTTAACAAACGATCGAGTCGTACATCGAGTATACCTGCCAATTCGTTTTCAGCGGCCGACTCGCGCACCGATATCTGTGAAGTCAGGAAGTGTCCCTGAAGCTGTGCTGCCAGCCGGGTATAGAACGGAACCTGCTTGGGCGCATAGTGGTGGCATGCAATCAGACCCCAGAGCTTCTTATTTTCAATCAGCGATATGGTGAGCGTTGCACCAACACCCATGTTCTTGAGATACTCGATGTGCAGAGGCGATACACTTCGAAGTATAGCATGGCTCATATCTAACTGTTGCGTACCGGCTCCATTATCAAGCGTGAGTACAGGCACCGGCATATAGTGCACATCAACAATAATGCGCAGCAGATTTTTCAGGTATAGCTCCCGCGCTTGTACCGGTATATCCGTGTGCGGATAATGATGGCCGAGAAAGCTTTGTATATCATCACGTTTACTTTCGGCAAACACTTCTCCATTGTAGTCTTTATCGAACCGATAGATCATAACACGGTCGTAACCGGTTATACTTCGTGTCTCATCGGCTATAGACTGACAAACTTCCTGCAGACTTTCGGCTTGCTGTATGTTACGTACAAATCGCTTGGTCTGGTTAAACTGATCCGTAACGGTAAGGCTGCCATCCGGGTATTGCTCAAACTCAAGGGTGTATAAATCGTCTACCTTATGTGCTGTTACGTTGAACTCGGCACCGGTAATGGTACAGGCAAAGCTGGTGTCGAATAATTCGTTGGTAAGATAGTATTCCAGTCGTGTGCAGTCATCTGCCGAGAGCATATCACAAACCGGTTTGCCGAGTATAGATATAGCTTTCCGGTTCAGTATATCCATACAATTGGCACTGCAATAGCGTACCCTATGCTGCGGACTTGAATCGACTGTAATTAAAAAGCCATGCGGTTGAATTGCACCGGGAATGTGAATAGGCTCCTGATCACAACTTTCTATTGACTGATTTTCTTTGTTAACAATATCAACTACTCTCATTTTACACTTTCAAACTCTTGAAGACAATTTTCGATAGCGATCTTCAGGTCAAGGAAGTCAGGAGGTTTAACAATATATTTGTTGGCTCCAAGTGAGTATGATTTGGATATAACATCTCTTGATTCCGAGGTCGAAAACATAACCACCGGTTTGTCTTTCAGTTGCTGACTTGCTCTGATTTCTGCCAGGCACTCAAAGCCATTCTTCACCGGCATATTTATATCCAGGAATGTGATGTGTGGAATTATATTCTTCTCACTCAAAAGATTAAAAAACTCTTCACCGTTTCCGGCCTTGTACAAAGTCAGTGCAGATGCAGAGGCGTCCTTGATTTCCTGAAATGCCTCACTGAATAACATCTGATCATCAGAGTCGTCATCGACATAAAAGATATTAATGGGAGCGGGCATTTTTCTTTATAAATCTTTCTAACTACTTGAATTTTTTTAAAAGAATAAAACGATTTTTGATAAAAGGCATTGTGTATAGTCGCTGTTCGACTTGTGTTCATTTTCGTTGTTTCCAGGCACGTGAAATATACTATCGCGAAAAGTGTTTCGTATTTTCCACACTTCGTGTCTTTTTACTTTCTTGCTGTCTCATAGCATTGTTCATACGTGATAAAGCTATAGTAACCTACATTATTACGAAGTACTCATGGTAAATATTGTGCTCGTTCTCAGTTGCCTGGGCGTAGTGCAGGCGCTTCTTTTATGTGCGTACCTGTTTTCATTAAAGGATAAGAAGGCAAATATAGTACTCGCTTGTATGCTGCTGGCGCTTGTCATGGTGGTTGGTAAATCAGTTGCCAGCAACTACATGATGGTAGCCCTGTGGCTACGCAACCTGGGCATTGCCGGAAAGTTACTCACGGGGCCATTTCTCTGGCTTTATGGCAAAATACTTTTTGAGCGGAGAGATTTTTCGCAGCGCGACTTTATTCACATTATTCCATTTATACTCTATGCGTTGTTTTGCTGGGCTATTCCTAACGCTACTGATTTTACCTCGTACCTCATGGCTTCGCTGGTATTTGCACACCTGGCGGTATACCTGTTGTTTTGCTGGCGTTACATTCTCAATAACCTGCAAGGTGCCAGGTTGTTGCCGTGGTATCGGAATATAGTGTTGGGTGTTACCATCCTCTGGTTTTTGTACGTTGGCATTTTTGTAGGCGTTATTCCGGTATATATACTGGGGGCTGTCTTCTTTTCATTTCTCATCTATATATTCTCGTACCTGTTGCTGAAGCGACATGTGTTTAACCTGCAGAAATATACCAACACCGCGATGAGTACCGAAGCATCAGCTAATTTGTTGAAACATTTAAAACAGTTATTCGAAGAAAAAGAGATCTATCTGGATAGTGCGATTTCTGTAAAGTCCGTTGCCGAAGGTCTTGGTGTGAGTCCGCGCGAAGTGTCGCAGGTGATCAACGAAAGCGTGCAAATGAATTTTTCGGAGTTCGTGAATTATCATCGCATTGTAAAAGCCAAATCGCTGCTGGCCCATCCGGACTATTGGCAACAGAAGATCGAAAGCATTGCGTACGACTGTGGTTTCGGAAACGTTACGTCATTCAACCTCGCTTTCAAAGCCGACACGGGACTGACGCCTTCGCAGTATCGAAATCAATTCAAAGTGGCCTGACTTTGTTCGAAACCAACTTTTTTGCTTTAACAATCGCGATTATTAAAGACTTCTGACGTGATATACCGGATTCTTGCCAGAAAAAAAGATATGAATCTGGCAAACGTATATCAACCGTTTCGAAAAAAAGTACAACAAATTTTTGGGCTCGTGCCGGTGCTGCTGTCGCTGGCGGGTTACGCGCAAGACTTGCACAGCGTGAGCGGTAAAGTGCTGAGCCGGGATGGCGAGGTGCTGATGGGTAACGTGGTGGCGCTGTCGGTTAAGGACTCGAGTTTTCTGAAGGGCAACAGTTTTTTGGACGGCGATTTTGAACTGGCAGGTTTGGACAGGCGAGAGGTGTTGCTAAAATTGACCTCGCTGCAGTTTAAGGACACCGTGTTTCGCGTGGTGTTTAACGAAAAGCAATCTGTACAACTGGGGGTGATTGTGGTGAATGATGGGATGCGCGTGCTCGATGCTGTAGAAATTGTAGGTGAAGTTCCGTTGTTCAGCGCGCGGCCTGATGGCGTGCTGCAGGTAAATGTTGCCAACACGGTGCTGGCCACCAGCAGCTCGGTGAACGAGATATTGACCCGAACTCCGCAGGTAACAATTGACGATGATGGTATATCTGTTTTTGGGAAAGGGCAAGCTATAATTTACCTGAACGGTAAGCGCATTACCAATGAACGACTCGCTGCCATTTCGGCCAGCCAGGTAAAGAGCATCGAAGTTATTTCCAATCCCTCGGCTATATATGATGCCGAGGGCAAGGCAGTGATCAACATCATTACAAAAGATAATCTGCAGGATGGTTACCGGATATCCGCACAGCAACAGGTAACATGGTCAGACATGGCGGGTATTGCTTCGAGCTCTATTCTTAATTTTAACTACAAACGAAGAAAAGTAGATGTATCCGGTAATTATGATTTGAGACTGGGCAATGATGCCGAACTGCTCTATACTTCGCGTGTGCGGCCCGCGCAGGAGGATTACCTGCATTCGGATTTAATATGGGATTTTCAGCGTGATTTCCGAAATGTATCGAAATATAGTCTGGGAGCATCGTACGATCTGAACGGAAAAGGCTACGCCTCGGTAGAGTATAACGGCTCATACGAACGTACGGATGACCTGACCCGAAACCGGAATCACATTGTAACACTTGATGAAGATGGTTTATATACTTCGCGCGTTAGTCGTGACGGACTGATTCGCAATAATTCCGTTACCGTAAATTTATTTACGATCATGGATAGTCTGGGATCGTCTTTCTTTATCGGTGGCCAGTTATCAAAGTATACTGCAACCTTGCTCGATAATATTGATGAAGATAATGTAGTGAACAACGAGGAAGTTTCGCGTCTGCTGAAAAGCAACCAGAACAGTGACATCACCATTATAAACCCACAGACCGATTTTGTGAAAGTATATACCGGTGGTAATCGGTTAAGTATAGGTGCGAAGCTGAGCTATGCAAAAATCGAATCGCATCTCAGGTTTTACCGGGCTAATAATGAAAATGAATACGAGTTTGATCCCGTACGTTCAAATGATTTTGAATATGAAGAGACTGTACCCGCGGCCTATGTTCAGTATGATGGTTTGCTCGGTAAAACTATATCCTACGGACTCGGTTTGCGTAGCGAGTGGACGCGGTATACCTTGAATACCACCGTTCAGGACAACGGTATGTTTCGTTCATCGTACATAAACGTTTTTCCGAATGCACAGATGAGCATCGCGCTGGATAAGGTAAAGCTGCGTGCTGCCTATACCTCGCGCATTACGCGACCATCTTACCAGTCGTTAAGTCCGTCACTGATATACCAGGATGCTTTTACCTCCATTGAAGGAAACCCGGAACTACGCCCTGAAAAGACGCATGCATTTGAAATGGGCGCTGCGCTCCATGCATTTGATTTCAAGGTTGGGTATAATTATACAATTGATCCGATGAGTGGTGCTGCCCTGCGGGGTGATAACGACAAGAGCTATGTTCTGAAAAACCTGAACTTCAGAAGCGGCCATTTATACTTTGCAACGTTGTCGGCTTCGTTTAGCACATCGTGGCTTACCTCTACCAATACCGTAAGTGTGAGCTATAACAAGTTAACGGATGATCAGTATGGCTATAAACAGGTTGGTGTACGCCCGCAAATATATATTTACTCCAGCAACAAGATCAACGTTGGCAACATTGTTACCGTGAACTTGATCGGCTGGTACCTGGGAGAGAAGTATTACAGTTTACGTTACAATAAAAGCAGATCCATTGTGGCGGTGGGGGTTGAACGGGAGTTTCTTCACAAGGCAATCAAATGTACGCTTACGGCAAACGATATATTTCATACCAACCATGCAGCCGGCACGTACGATGTGGGCGAGACCTTTGTTACCTACAACCGCCTGTATAACCTGAACTATTATCGCTTTGCCCTTACCTATACCTTTGGTCAGTTGAAAAAGATACAGTATAAAAGTAAATCTACAGGCGAGGCGGAGAATAGCAGGGTGCGGTAATGTTTTATATGGACCATTGAATAATTATCTGCTGATAGCATTAGGAATACTGCCGGATATTTGTTAAGTTTTATATTGCAATGACCTATAAAAACGAACATGAAGTCTGTTTTTGATACCACTACACGGGAGGAATTGGTAACAAGAATAAAATCCTTAACTCCGCAGAATAACGCACAATGGGGTAAAATGAATGCCTATCAAATGGTAAAGCATGGCACATTGCATGAAGATATGGTGTTGGGGAAGCTGAAGATCAACCGTGTTTTTATTGGACGTTTAATTGGCGGTATGCTGCTGAAGAAAGTATTGAAAGATGATAAACCTTTCGGTAAGAATTCTCCCACAAGCTCATTGCTGAAAACTCTTAACGAGAACGGTGACATTGAACAACAGAAAAAAGAATGGATAGACAGGCTTGAACAGTACGCCAGTTATACCGATCCTGATTTTATTCATCCCTTTTTCGGACCCATGACGAAAGATCAGATCGGATTCTTTGCCTATAAACACGTAGATCATCATTTGAGACAATTTGGTGCATAAAAAATTGTATGTTGCGAAACTTGCTGTATTAATTTAATATAGTGAACTGAAATTTATATAGTTACCCTAAAGCAGCAGCAGCATTAATATGAACAACGAAATATATCCCATCAGGAACCGAAGGGAACGTACGCGGATAGAGGTTGAAGAAAAGAAAGTTACCGGAAGGGGTTGATTTCGAATTTATTTTCGAACTTCAGGAGTGCAGTACATCGGAGCTATTTTATATTTATTGGCAAGGTACAGAGCAAACATTATGCTTCTGATGATGGCATTGTTGCCAACGATGCACGGGTTGTGTCAGCAAAAGTCTTTGCCTCCTGTTTACGTATATAGCAATACATTTACAAGTGAACAGGGACTGTCGCAAAACAGTATTGCCTGCATAACTAAAGACCGCGATGATTTTATATGGATAGGTTCTGCTGACGGCCTTAATCGCTTTGATGGATATTCTTTTAAACACTTCAGTCATTCAGATCAGGATTCAACAAGTCTTAGTAACGATGTAATCCGAAATCTTCTGGTAGATAGCAAGGGGCGTCTATGGGCAGGTACATATAGCGGCCTTAATCTCTACGACAGTGAAAAAGAAAACTTTCGACAGTTTCTGGCAAGTCGCGCAGATAAAAATACCATCAGCCAGAATACTATACTTTGCCTCCTGGAAGATCGGCATCATAATCTTTGGGCGGGCACGTATTGGGGCCTGAACAAAATAAACCTTGAGACATTTGAGATCACCCGGTACTTTTATCGTACCGATGGAACAGGGCTGTCTGACAACGCTGTGACTGCTTTGCTGGAAGACAGGAACGGAAAGATATGGGTGTGCACTGCCGGAGGAATTAACATCATCGGTGCAAAGGGTATAGAGACTACTATACGTCCGAGTACCGCACCCGATGGATTGACTTCCACGCTGCTCGTAAATGTAGTGCAGGATTCTACGGGCACTATATATTTTGGTTCGAATGGAGGGGGGGTGTTGTGCCTGGAAAATGAAGAGGACCGGACGTTCGAGTACTTTGTTCATGTGGCGGATAAACCATCGCTGGGTTCCAATATTATATCCTCTATAGCCATCGATCGCAACGGTGTGCTTCTTGTTGGTACGGATGGTGCCGGGCTATACAGATATGAAGGTAACAACAGTTTTACACAGATTCTCACGCGCGAAACCCGCATCCTCCACAATGGAAGTTTACACGGTATTTATGTTGATGATCAGAATAATTACTGGGTAGGACTCTTTGGTGCGGGTGTCACGTTTATATCCGGGGCGCGGCCACGCTTTGAGCATTACCGGTACTTCGATGAGAATATGGAGAGTATCGGGAAGAATTCTGTGCTGGCCATTACAGAAGATCATGATCATAAAATATGGATTGGAACGGATGGTGCAGGGTTGTATAAATTTGATCCGGTTACAAAGCAGTTTACACCATATTTACATTCTCCAAAAAATAAAAACAGCATCAGTACCAACGTGGCCAAGTCGCTGCTGGTAGATAGCAGGAATAACCTATATATAGGCACGTTTGCCGGGGGGCTGAATTATTTCGATACCAAGTCAAAAACATTTTCGCGATACCTGCATATACCCGGAGATACAACAAGCATCAGTACCAATCACGTATGGTCACTTCTGGAAGATGATAATAGGATATATGTAGGGCAGTTGGGCGGACTCGATGAGTTTCTTCCGGAAAGCAAAGTGTTTAACAAGCTCGTTATAACAGGCAGCAATACTGTAACCACACAAACGGCATCGGTTTTTTGTATACGTAGAGACCGGCAAGGGTATATATGGATGGGAACGCGCCTCGCAGGTATTCATCGGTATGATCCTCGTACACGTACATTCAAGTCTTTTCTGAATATACCAGGCGACTCACTGAGTATGCCTACAAACGAGATTATCGCATTTTCGCTTGATGCCCAGGGTAAACTTCTTGTAGGCACCGATAACAAAGGTTTGCTACGGTTTGACCCGGAAACACTTACCTATACGCAGCTTCTTCCAGACTTTCGCGAACGGAATATAACTTCTGTCCTGGAAGACGATTCTCATAATTTGTGGTTTACAACTTTCGATGGTCTTCACCGGTATGATCCGAAAACAGATAAAGTTTTCGACTTTACGGTTGCTGATGGATTGCAGGGCGTACAATATAACGAAGACGCAAAATTTAAAAGTTCAGCGGGTGATTACTACTTTGGCGGTACAAACGGTCTCAACGTTTTTCGTCCTGAAAAAGTATTGGAAGATCACAGCAAGCCTCGCGTTGTCTTTACAAAGCTCAGCCTCTTCCACGATGCCGTGCAAATGAATGATAAAACGAAGCTGCTCACCAAGAGTATATCCAAGTTAAAAACGATTACGTTTCAACCGGATCAAAATGTATTCTCGATCGAGTTTGCCTGTCTCGAATATAAATTCCCCAAGAAGAATAAATATCGTTACTACCTGGAAGGCTTCGATAATGGCTGGAACAATATAAATGAAAGCCGGATTGCAACCTATACCAATTTGCCGCCGGGCGGATATACCTTAAAAGTAAGTGCTACCAATGGTGACGGCTATTGGAATGATGAGGCTGCAAGCATCGAGATTATTGTTATACCTCGCTGGCACCAACGGTTGGGTGTGAAGGTTGCGTTAGCGATGCTGCTGGTTGTGTTCACCATGGTAATTATACACATCCGTACAAATTTTCTGTTTCAGCAAAAACGAAAACTGGAGCACCTGGTAACGTTGCGTACACAGGTGGTAGAGTCGCAGAAAGAAGAGATCAAGGACAAGAACGAAAAACTGGAACAAGCGTACGAAGAAGTAAACTCCGTGAATGAAGAACTGCAGCGGGTTAACACAAATCTTGAAAAGCTTGTCGAGAACCGTACAGAAGAATTGAAACTCACCATCAAGCAGCTAATTGAGACAGATAAAGGGCTTGATACATTTTTATATAGGTCCAGTCATGACTTGCGCGGTCCTATAACATCCTTGCTTGGTTTGGCACGTTTGGCTAAAATGCAGAACCAGCAAACAGATTTAGATAATTACTTTGCTAATATAGAAGGTACAGCAGGTCGCATGTTACGACTTCTCGGCAGGTTAAGCGATACCGGCTCGCTCTTCCGCACCAAACGTAACACAGAGATCATTCACGCAGATGAATTTATTCAAACCCTGCGAAGCCAGATCAATAGTTTAAATACCAATAACGCAGTACACGTAGAAATTGAAAACAAAATAGGAGTATCCTTCGAAGGCGATTCGGTTTTGTTGAATCATATCGTTATAAACCTGATGGAGAACAGTATTATCTTCAGAAAGGAAAGCGAGCCGTTTGTGAAATGTATACTGAGCCAGGAAAATCAACAGTTGGTTCTCCAGGTAATTGATAATGGGATCGGTATACCGGAGGAATTGCGCGACCGTATATTCGATATGTTCTACCGTGGTTCCGAGAAATCGATAGGCAATGGATTAGGACTATTTATCACCAAGAAAGCGCTCGAAATACTGGGTGGCACGATCGAGATCGAAAGTGAACGACATAAGTATACCACCGTCACCGTTCGTATACCCCTCAATTATACCGATATACCTTCTGCGGTAAATTCTGCTTCATGACAGCTTGAAGAAGGGTAACATTCCATAAAAAGTTAGTTCACCACTTCTGCGAGAATGGTAAGTTCAGATCCGATCTTGAGTTTACGTGCCTCGAGGTTTTTGATGCTTATGGTAAATCCCAACCGGTCATCATCCTGAATGAAGAAATTTATACAAGCTCCTTTTTTTGCCAGACCATCACGTTGTGTGATGATCAGTACCGGTTTATCTTTTATTGTGTTGATGATTTGTTCCAGGTCTTTGCTTTTGGCATCGGGTATATAAAGCATCTCACAATCGGTAATGCTCTTGGCATCCATCACTTCTGTTACCACGATCGATTTTCCATTGGGAGTCTTTTTCACCAGGGCAAGCTTTTTCAGTTCAGCGCTGATCGGAGAATTACCATATACAATAATTCTGAAATCGCCTACAGGTGTTGGCCAGTTTGTATACTTCATAAAGTTATACATAAACAATACCTGTGCTTTATAGTCTACCGATTGCGCCTGGCTTGAAACACCGGAACATAGCAGTATAGCAAATACAACTATATACTTAGCCTTCGATTTCATACGCTACCGGGAGTTTAAGGTATAGGTTAATCTCAGCATGAATTCCCGCGACATGGAAGGGTAGGAGCCCGTTACCGTAAAGTATGGCGACAGGTAGTTATAGTTTTTGTTAAACAGGTTGTAGGCTCCCGCACCACTTTCAAGTCCACGCACAGGAGTTTTCCAGTATATATACAGGTTGGCCAGTAAAGCCGGATTCTGTGTAATCAGTTCGTTTTTATAGGTTCCCTGCGTAACGGGAGTTAAATCATAACCATAGCGTTTGCCATAAAAGATTAATGTTGGACTCACGGAGATTTTTCTATGAACGCGCACACTCGCATTCATACTCGCCTTATGTGCCGGGAAGGCCAGCACAACAGCCGTGTTGGCTTCTTCGCCCGAAGGAAGCACTCCGTCACCCGATGTATACTGGCGCGTGGCATACGAGCTGATCTTGCTTAATCCTTTCACTGAGTAGAAAGAGTAATTGGCAACTATATAGCCCCAATGTCTTTTATATCGCCATTCAATTTCCAGTCCACGCGTAGCAGCCTTGTCTCCATTGCTATATATATCCAGGTCACTGTTATATACAATCGGGTTTTTAATAATACTGTTGTATATATTCAGCGTCATTACCAGGTCGTGCGTTAACTGGTAGCCTGTTTCCAGTTCAGCGATGGTTGTTTTCTCCGGTTTCATAGAGCGTGTAGGGCCTGCGTTGCTGGAATCCATCTGTACACCCAGCGCTATATTCTGAATGGTAGGCGCGCGGAAGGAACCGCTGTAAAGGGCTTTGAAATGCCAGCGGTTTATTTTTCGGGTGAGGCCTATACGCGGTACAAAGGCCGATCCGTAGTTCGAGTTATGATCGTATCGTGCACCGAGTATAAGGTTGGCCAGCCGGTGTTTTATCAGCAGTTGCGAGAAGAACGCGTAGTTGTTATAGTGTATGGATTTTACGGCTCCATTGGCAGTTTGAATGGAGTCTTTGTTGTTGGTGGCCTGGTCGCGAAAGAATTCAGAACCGGCCGTTACGTTAATCTTCCTGGATGGATTATATACCAGCAATACTCCGCCCTTTATACGTTCGCCCTGTTCTTTTGAGTAGCTTATACTATCGCTTGTACTTTTTATTTTAGGTGCCTGATGTATATAGCCTATACCGGGTGTAACGGTTAGCTTTCTGGAAATTTTCAGATCGTACTTTACTTCAGATGAAAGTGAAAAATTCTGTGCTGATATAACCATGTTTCCATTCGCATCACTTTCCTCGCGCACCGTTGAACCGTAGTTATCAAAAATTGCTTTGAATGAAAAAGCCTTATGCGAAGCTTTTAAGTTTAGCATAAAAGGATTGGCATCAGCATTACCGATCAGGCTTTGATACGATCCCTGGATGCGGGAAGGGTTGAGGGAACCACCACCGGTACTTCTGGTTTGTACAAATGCACTTCGATCGCCCAGGTTTCCCTGTCCTGCCATACCGGTGAGGCTTATATCCCATTGTTTAACCGTATTGCCTATACCAAACTCTATATTTCTGCGCGCATAGGTGTTACTGGTCTGCCCATAGCTGGCCGTAGCATAGCCTCCTTTCAGATCACTTCCTTTCTTGGTAATAATGTTGATAACACCTAGTTCGGCAAAGCCTCCATATATAGCAGAACCTGGTCCGCGTATTATTTCAATGCGGCTGATGCTGGATACAGAAAAGTGATTGCCAAAAGACAGCGTTGCGGAAAATATATCGTTCATCTGTATACCATCCATCAGGAGTAAAACTTTTCCTTCATTTACCCAGTTGCCTCGTATGCCCAGCCCGATCTTTCCATTGCCATCATACGCAAAGTCGAATCCCGGTATTAACCGGAATACATCAACCAGGTCGCGGGCACCGGATTGTTTGATTTCTTCTTCGGTAACAAGACTTACAATGCCTGGACTTTCGCGTGTCGATAATGTTTTTTGTGATGCAACAGACATCAAAGAGTTGAGGAATTTTTCCAGTTCACTGGATACACCGGACGCTTTTACTTTGTTAAGTTCTTCCAGGCTCATGTCGTAATACCGAGCCAGCGAATCGGTTGATATCGGATCCTGGGCCCAGGCACAGACTATATTTCCGATGAGGAAGACAAACAGCAGAACGTGTTTCATGTTCGAAACGGACAGATTTTAGAGTAGTGAATTATATAGTATACTACCTGATCTTATGGTATCCTGGTAAGCAGAATGACAGCCTTAAAATCAGCTTCTGAACGAAGAAAGCTTTAACAGGCAAACACCGGGACAATTGTAGACGAAGCCGGGAAGAATAGCGTCAATACTTGTTTTCATGAAGAGAAGACCAACTGTATAGCTCAAAACAGTTGGGGTATACACTTTCGGATGCTCCTGTTGCCGAAAAAAAAACAGGCAAGTTCTGATGGAATAGGGTATAGAATATATAGAGAATTTTAATCGTTACAACGCTGATTTGAGCGGATCACAAACGTTTTCGCGAAAACGTTTGTAATGGAGCATCATTTATGGGTTTTGGGCTATAATTCATATCCTGTTCACTCCTTCATTTTCATCTTTAGGTGCCCGTTTAGCCCTTCTCCGCATACTTAATATATATGCCGGCAAGTATATACAGTTGCGGTGCAAGTGCAAGAATTAGTACCAAAACCAAAACCAGATGAAAAGACATTTACTTTTGATCCTGGCATTTATCTGTGCGTGCGCGCTGGAGATAAATGCCCAAACCTTCGTGCATCCCGGTGTACCATTTACTACGGATGATCTCAATCATTTAAAATCAAATCTTACCAAAGAACCGTGGGCTTCCGCGTATGCAGCATTTACGAATGACTATAGATCGAAGCTCACGTATGGCATGCAAGGGCCCTATGTTACAGTAGGGCGAGCTCCCGATGTGAACCGAAACCCATGGATGAACGACATGGTGGCGATTCACAACCTCGCGTTTATGTGGATCTTTACTGGCGATCAGGCCTACGCTCAAAAAGCAACCGGTATACTGGATGCATGGGCTATAACCAACACGCGCTGGACAGGCGATGAAACATTCCTCGATCTTGGCGACTATGCACAATACTATATAACCGGTGCAGATATACTTCGTTCCACGTATCCCGGTTGGACAGCAGACAATGATGCGCACGTGCGCAACTGGTTTGCCAATATACTCTGGAAAGAAGCTGATGTACCTAATCCGCTGCGCGGTCTCAATCAGGGTGCTATACAGATAAAGATTGCTATCGGTATAGCGGCATACCTCGGTGATGCTGCATTATGGCAACAAGCTGTTCAATCCTATCGCACCGATGCAGGAGGAGCATTGCCGAACAGTTTAGGCAATGGTCAGGTCGGTGATGCCGGCCGTGACGAAGGTCACTGGTTTGGACAAGTTGAAGCACTTGCATGGAGTGCTGAAGTAGCATGGAAGCAAGGTATAGATGTGTTTACCGACTTGAATAATCGCGTGTTGGCCACCAGCGAATTATATACAGGCTTTCATGTCAACAGCAGCTCCTATATCAATAACTTTATACCCTTTGGCGGAACTTACGCCTACTATACCGGCTGGGGCTCTTCGGGGTCTGCACCTGCCAGACAATCGATGCTATATAATATTATAGCAAATGCCTATACATTACGTAAAGGTGTAGCGGCACCGAATACAACTTACTATAGAAGTCTGATGGGAGAGAGTGGTCACTCTTTTCTTTTCAGAAGAACGATCGATAATTCAACAGCATCAGCATTAAGTCCTGTGCAGCATCCTGCAACGGTAAATACCACTTCGCTCACGAGTATAGATGTAGGCGAAACAGGACTTGCCGGTAAAGCTATATATAGCAATAGCGCGTGGACACTGCAAGGTGCCGGTGCCGGTGTCCCGGTTCCCCCGCAGTCACAACCGGATGCATTCAATTTTGCATTTCAAAAAATGAATGGCGATGGCGCGATCATCGTGCGTGTTGATACTATACTTACATCTGCCAATGCACAGGCGGGTATTATGTTTCGCGAATCGTTGGAGGAAGACGCACGACATGTAGCACTAGTATTACAACCGAATGGCGGACTATATCTCACCTGGCGAAATGCAACTGCCTGGAGTAAAACAAATATATCGTGGAACAATCCTCCGGGAGGCTACCTGGTACATTTTCAACCAAAGGCTCCATGGTGGCTTAAACTCGAACGAATCAACGACCGCGTTTTTGCATATCACTCGCAAGATGGAGTCAATTGGACTTGTATTGGTATTGTAGTAAGTTCTTTGTCCGCATCTCCGTATGTCGGCTTATATACTACATCTCAAAACCCTTCGTCATTGGTTACAGCTGTGTTTACCAATGTGTCGATGACCAATAGTGCGCCTGCGGGTTCACCAGCTATTACCAGTGCTACGTCAGCAACCGCTACGGTAGGTTCGGCATTTAGTTATGCTATAACAGCATCAGCATCACCAGCAAGTTATAGTGCTTCCGGTTTGCCTGCAGGGTTGAGTATAGATACCAGCACCGGTATTATATCCGGTACACCTACAGCCTTGGGTAAATATCTTGTTACCGTCAATGCTACAAACGCACAGGGTACCGGTTCGGCTGTTGTTGTTATGGATGTATTTAACAATGTAGCACCGGCAGCTCCGGCAAACATGGTGCTGAGCAATACCGCCATCAAACAAGTTACACTTCACTGGGATGCTTCAGCTAATGCCACAAGCTATACCGTGAAACATGCTTTGAATGCCGGTGGACCCTATACCATCATTGCATCTGCCGTAACATCAACAACCTTTACACAGGCAGATGCATTTCCCGGAAACAACTATTATATAGTAACGGCCCTTTCGGGGAATTTGGAAAGTGCTCCTTCTGCGGAGGCTGCCATCACGTTACCTCCTGATATTCCAGGTAAACCAGTTATCACAAATGGCGATGGACAAGTTACATTGCAATGGCCCACGGCCACCGGTGCTGCAACCTATACTATAAAACGTGCTGCCGTTAGTGGCGGATCGTATGCTATACTTGCCAGCAACGTCACAACCACAACGTATGTTGATAGTCCCTTGGTTAATGGTATATATTATTACTATGTAGTATCTGCTGTGATTGGCGATCGTGAAAGCAATAATTCCGAAGAAGAACTGGGTATACCAGGATCCACATCACCGAAGTGGAGCATAGCACCTGTGTCGGGCTTATGGAATATAGCTGACAACTGGGAGGGAGGCATTATTCCGGCAAGCCCCGCTATACTTCGCTTTGACAGCACGAGCATAACAACACTGACGAATGATGTAGCCGATCTGGAAGTAGCGCGCTTTTCATTCGAGTCGGAGGCAAACGCTTATACGATAGCGGGCAATGCCGTGCGCATGGGGAGCGAGGTTATCAATAAATCGGACAACATGCAGGTATTGAATATAGGCATGACGCTGAACGGTCCGTTGCAAGTCAATGCTCCGAAAGGCGCGGTGCGATTGGGAGGTGTTATTGCAGGAACCGGAAGTATAGCCAAGAAAGGTTCCGGCTGGGTATATCTTACCGGAGCGAATACATACTCCGGAGGAACTACGATTCAGGATAGCCAGGGAGGCTGGGGACCGAATGCACCGCTAAATATAGCCGGGGCCGGAACGCTTTCGAATGGTGTGCCCGTAGCCGGTCCGTTGGGTACCGGTGTTGTTACCATGAAGGGGGGTGCTTTGCGAAATGCTGATGCCTATGCGCTTATCTATAATGATATACTGGTGGAAGCAGGTACAAAGAATTTTCTATACTCCGAAGGAGGAGGCTTATTCCTGGCCGGCCGACTAACCGGTAGTGGTACCATTGAACACGATGGTAACGCGTACGATGGCTTGCACCTGAGCGGTAACAACAGCGAATTTACGGGTACATTCATATCCGTAAACCGGAGCAGCAGACACCGCGTGCGCATTGATGCATCATCAGCCGGCAGCGCGAAAGCAAACTGGATTTTGAACAACAGTTTTTCCGATGGCCACCGTCTGAGTTTTAATGATACGATTCAATTCGGTGCACTGTCGGGTGGAGGTCTTATCAATTCATACAATGCACCCGTTATGAATATTGGTGCGCTCAATACCAACACAACCTTTAGCGGTGTAATGGCGAATAGCAACATTGGTGTTGTGAAAGTAGGTACTGGTACATTGAAATTTACCGGCACCAACCTGAACTACGGTGCTACCACCGTGAAGAATGGTATACTGTTGATCAACGGGCCCTATAACAGCGCGGTAACAGTAAGAGGTGGAACGATAGGCGGGAGCGGCACGATCAATAACGTTGTTACTACAGGAACCGGATCGGGAGCAGGATCATCGCTGGCACCCGGTGATGAAACTATAGGACAGCTTACCGTTGGAAATATAGTAACGTTGAAGAGCGATGCTACCTTGCGTGTCGAGTTCAGTGGTAAATCAGCCACCATGGATAAACTTATAGCTAAGGGACTGACGCTCGAAAATGCTGCATTACAATTTACAGATATAGATCCGGGTAATCTCACAGCAGGTGTTTCGTTTATACTTGTAGACAACACCAGCACCAATGCCGTTACCGGTATATTTAATGGTCTTGCAGAACTGGCGCTTGTCCAGGTTGGCGACTACCAGTTTCACATCACCTATAAAGGCGGTGATGGTAATGATATAGTTTTGCTGGATCATCGTACGACACCCGCGCTCATCACCAGTGCACCGACTGCAGCGGGAATGAAAGACCAGGCATTCTCCTATACCATAACAGCCATCAACACTCCATTGAGCTATAGTGCCACCGGCCTTCCGGCAGGTTTAACGGTGAACACAGAGACCGGAGTAATTTCCGGTATACCGACAGAGTCAGGAATTTTTAAAGTACAACTTGGAACGCAGGATGAAAAAGGTTCAGCGTCACTCGAATTAAACCTGACGATACAAACCAACGAAGTTCCTCCGGCTCCTGCTGGATTATCCTCCATAGCCAGGAATAGTTTACAGCTTGATCTTTCCTGGAATCGTTCACCCGTCTCGGCTTTCACACAAACCTATACACTAAAAAGAGCGCAGGTTGAAAGCGGGCCTTATACCATTATTGCACAAAACCTGACGGATACTACCTATTCGGATAAATCGTTAGCCCCGGTTACAGTATATTTCTATGTTGTATCGGCTACGAATGCTATAGGCGAGGGATCGAATTCTGTCGCGATCAGCGATACCACGTTGTTCCCGAATATATCCCCCAAGGTTCATAATGTACTTGCCGTTGGTTCGAATGCAAAAATCAATCTTACCTGGAAGTCATCTTTTGAAGCGGCTTCTTACAATGTTAAACGGTCACTTACAGCAGATGGTATATTCAGTACAATTGCCAATGTAGCAGACACCAGCTATATAGATACAAACATTACCGCTGGCACCACTTACTACTATACTATATCGGCCGTAAATCTCGCAGGTGAAAGTGAACCTTCAGATATGGCCAGTGCCATGGCCGATGCCGCTGCGTATGCATACTGGCCGTTTAACGAAGCACAAGGTACGGTCGCTACAGATTTGTGGAATGCAAAAACAGGAACCTTAACCGGGGCTACGCCTGGCTGGGCATCCGGTGTTTCGGGTTCTGCTGTTAAACTGGCGGGTAGCTCGCACGTTGCATTGCCAAACGGAACCATGAGTACCCTTACGAATTTCACTATATCCACGTGGGTAAAACTCGATGAAAAGCGAACCTGGGAGCGTGTCTTTGATTTTGGATCAGGCACTGCCACCTATATGTTCCTCACAACAACGCACAACGGTGGGGGAGTGCGTTACTCTATTAAATTAAACAATGGCAGCGAACAACAGATCAATTCATCCTATTCTGTGCCACTAAACGTCTGGGTTCACCTGGCTGTAACGCTCAATGGTTCCACCGGTATACTTTATATCAACGGAGAGGAAGTTGGTCGCAATACAGGTATGACTATAAATCCGTCAAGACTGGGTAATACAACACAAACGTGGATTGGCAGATCGCAGTGGGCATCCGATCCATACTTTCATGGAACGATTGATGATTTTCGGATTTATTCCCGTACGTTAAGTGCCCTGGAGATTTCCGGGATGGTAAAAGCAATTGCACCATTACCACCGACAAATGTAATGGTTGTGCGTGCGGGTGATGGAACAGCACTTTCATGGACTCGTTCTAAAGACGCAGATAGTTATACTGTACTGCGAGGTTCTGTTGCCGGTACGTATACAACGATAGCTACCGGAGTAACGGATACACTCTATACTGATCTTGCTCCGCTGAAAGGCAAGAACTACTACGTGGTATACGCAACGCGTAGCAATTTCAGAAGTGTATTGTCCAATGCAGCATTCATCACCATGCCACCTGCTATACCCGGCTATAGCCACGCTTCCGGGTGGAATCATCGTGTTGATTTAAGTTGGGCTGCATCAGCCGGTGCAACAGGTTATGCTGTTAAACGTTCAGCAGGTAGTGAAGGTATATTCACCACGATAGCAACCGTTACGACTACAATTTTCAGTGATACCGCAGTAGTGAACGGTACGCAGTATAATTATACAATTTCTGCAACAAACGAAGGCGGTTCTACCGATGGCGTGCTTGTTAGTGCTATACCGGTAGCGAACGAAGTTGTCAATACATGGCAACATGCTGATGTCGGTGCGACAGGTATATCCGGTAATGCGCGCTATGTGGACGGTATATTTACCATGCACGGTGCCGGTGCGGATGTTTGGGGTACTGCGGATGGATTCCATTTTGCATACCAGGCGCTTACCGGTGACGGTGCTATTGTAGCGCGTGTTACATCATTGGAAAATACCAACACCTTTGCAAAGGCTGGTGTTATGATCCGCGAGACTTTGAATGCCAATGCTAAGCATGCCATGATGGATCTGCGGCCCGATGGTGGTGTCGAGTTTATAAGACGTACCGCTATAGCAGGAAGTTCCGTGTCAACAACAGGGGCTACCTTACTATATCCGCACTGGGTAAAATTGGTACGACAAGGAAACGTATTTTCGGCTTATCGTTCTACGGATGGCAGCAAATGGACACTGGTGGGAACGGAGACCATCGCCATGAATGAGCAGGTATATATTGGTATTGCTACTTGCAGTCATAATACAAGTGTCATTGCAGAAGCGAGCTTCGATCATGTTAATATCGCGACAGTATTGCCAGCGATCAACAGTGCATCTACTGCGAACGGAATGGTGACAATACCGTTTGTATATACTATATCGGCAACGAATATGCCGTACCAGTTCAGCGCAACAGCATTGCCGGATAGCCTGGTGATCGATAAAGAAACCGGTATAATATCCGGTACTCCGGTTGTTGCCGGTACATTCCCGGTTATTATCACTGCTGCCAACGCACTGGGTATTGCAACGGATACACTCACATTAACGATAGCAAAGAAGACACAGTCTGTTTCGTTCGAAGCCCTGGCAGGAAAGAAACTCGGTGACCGCGATTTTCAACTTCACGCATCGGCTACGTCCGGGCTTACTGTTGCATACACCAGTTCAGATACAACAATAGTCACCATTGCGAATGATATAGTTCACATAAAGAAGGAGGGATCCGTAACCATTACGGCTTCACAAAGTGGCAATGAGTTTTATGAGCCAGCTACTGCAGTGAGCCACGAGCTTGTTATCATAAAGCTGCCGCATACTCCGTATGGAGGAACAGCGCGCGTTGTTCCCGGAGTGGTGGAAGCGGAAGACTTTGACATCGGTGGCGAAGGTAAAGCCTATCACGAGACGACTGACTGGAACTTAGGACTTCTCTACCGATGGAATGAAGGCGTTGATATCGAACTATGCAAAGCCGGAGGCTACGATGTATTCCTGACTGCAACGGGCGAGTGGTTGAAATATACTATAGATGTACAGGAAGATGGTAACTATCAGCTTGGTGTATACCTTGCGGATCTTCTTGGTAAAGGAAAGATAAGAATAGAGATTGACGGTGTTGATAAAACCGGAAGTATAGCGCCCGGTAAAACCGGTGGCCTTCAGAAATGGGTTACGCTTAACAGAACCATTAACCTGACCGCTGGACTTCGTGTTGTTACGATATTCTTTGAGTCAGGGGGTATAAGTGTCAACAAGCTTGTGTTCTCGAAGGAAACTTCATCCGCACGTGCGTCAGTTGAAGAAACTGAAATAGGCGAACCGTCCTTGTTCATCTCGATGTATCCTAATCCTGTCGAAGATCATCTTCAGCTTGTTGTTGACGAAACATTAATAGGTGCTGAGGCTTCGGTTATCGATAACCGGGGTGTAAAAATGAAAACGGTCTTCATTCAAAACCCTGTACTCACACTCGATATGACATCCTTTACTTCCGGAGTATATATACTCCGATTAAGTAAAGGTCACGATGTAGTTACACGAAAAGTAATCAAGAAATAAATCAGTTTGGGTTGATTTGGTGTACAGCCCTGGTCACGAAGGTGGTCAGGGCTTACTTATGCCTGATAAGTCAATGTACATTGAGTGACATCTCCCGCATTTCACTTTCCAAATTCCCCACTGACTTAACTCATAGCTTCTGCAAAGTCGTGGAATTCCCTCTATGAAATGCACTTTTAAGTTAAAACGAACCGGTAAACTTTAATATTTATTCACATTTTGTATGTATTATTGAATCCATTCTCCATACATTCACGTAAAGCAATGTGTACGTGAAAATATGAGCGTCCGGAGATCAACATTCAAACCCGATCATAATCGGAAGAAGCATGAACCACCTGCGTGGGCTCAACGATTCATTGTGTGGTACTGTAAGCCCGAGCTTGCTGAGGATTTGCTTGGAGATCTTCATGAGTATTTCGACCGGAATGTTAGATCAAAAGGTCCACTCCGCGCCAGGCTCATTTATAGTATGGATGCATTCAAGTTCTTCAGAATATATACTGTTCGTGCGCCAAAATTTGTAAACCTCTTAATCAACTGGATCATGATTGGAAGCTACGTCAAAACATCGATGCGTAATGTGCAGCGCAATAAACTGTTCTCGACTATCAACATCGTTGGTCTTGCCATAAGTATGTCGGTAGGTCTGTTGCTGATTGCTTTCGTACACGACTTGCTGTCGTACGATAAATTTAATGAGCATGGTAAACGTATATATCGCATTACCTCGCATGCCCGGTTTCAGGAAGGATCCGGTGAAAAATTTGCATCCACGTCTTTGATGGCAGGCAAGCTCATACACGAAAAAATATCAGGCATAGAAGAGACAGTGATCATCGGGACGGAATGCTCAGGTGATGCAACGGTTAATAATAATGTTGTTCCGCTTACCGGTATATATGCTGAGCCCACCATGCTTCGGATCTTTACGTTGCCCATGGTGAAGGGTGATGCAGCAACAGCGCTAGCCAAACCTTATTCCATCGTACTCACAGAAACTTCTGCAAAGAAACTTTTCGGTGCTGAAGATGCTTTCGGTAAAACTATTCACTTCGATAGTGCTGATTATGAAGTGACGGGTATACTCAAGGATGTTCCATTCTTTTCTCATATTCAATTCGAATCGCTTGTTTCATTCAGTACCGTTGAAACGCAGTTGGCGAAGGGCCGGGATTTTTCGGAGTGGTCGCGCGTTTGGGACAGAAACTATGTATACTTGTTGCTCCCGGAAAAATCAAATGTCTCTGACATTCAGGCGAAGATCGATGCCCTCTGTGCGGAACAAAATAACGGAGACAATAAAGCGCAAATATATCTTACACTTCTTCCGCTATATGATATTGTGTTGGGCGAAGATCTCGCTAACTCCATTCAACCCGTGGTGCCTGATATTGTGCTCTGGATCGTTGGTGGTTTGGCACTGATAGTAATCTTGTCTGCATGCTTTAATTATACCAACCTTTCGATTGCGCGATCGATGAGACGCTTCAAGGAAATAGGTTTACGCAAAGTGATTGGTGCGGGAAAGAGTCAGGTTCGCTTGCAGTTTCTTGCGGAGGCAATCATCGTATCGTTAGTTGCTCTTCTTCTTTCTTTTGGAATGTTCCTGGTACTCCGCCCGCAATTTGTCAGTATAGCTCCCGAGTTACTGAAAATGGTAAAGCTGGAAATAACAATGCCGATGGTGTTAACATTTGTTGTCTTCTCTATGGCGGTTGGTATAGTCGCGGGCTTTTTACCGGCAATATTCTTTTCGAAAGTCAATGTTAGTAATGCACTAAGAGATGTCTCGTCTGTAAAAGTATTTAAAGGACTCAGCTTCAGGCGCGCGTTGGTTGTTGTTCAGTATACATTAACGTTGATGTTCATCACCAGCACATTTATAGGTTACGTTCAGTATAAAGATATTCTCACGTTCGATCTGGGTTTTAATACGGAGAACATTCTTAACATCGACTTGCAAAAAAATAGACCCGATGATTTGATTAACAAGCTCAAAGCTATGCCCGAAGTATCCGGGGTTTCACAGTCGCGGCTGCTGACCAGTGTTGGTAATGCGTGGGGCGGTTATGTGAAGTATAAAGACTTGCGTGATTCATCGCTTGTGTTTACCAATATAATCGATGAGAACTATATACCCTTGCATGAGTATAAGTTGATTGCCGGGCAGAACTTTATCACCAGACCTGTAACGCGCGATGCTGCCAGCGAAGTGATCGTTAACGAAAAAACGTTGCGACTATTTGCTATAGCCCATGGTGATCCTCAAAAAGCAGTAGGCGATGAGATACTTCTGAATAGTAAAAAGCATACAATAGTCGGTGTGATAAAAGACTTTCATTACGGAAAGCTTGACGAAGACATCAAGCCAGTTGTGTTTACATACCTCACACCGGATGCATTTCTCACCAGTGACAGGAGGGATGGTCTTGTGAATGTACGCATTAATACCAGCGACCCGATTGAGACTATGGCAAAGATCCAGGGGGTTTGGAAAAGCGTTGACTCCGTTCATCCATTCGAAGCCCGCTTCTATGACGATTCCATCGAGGATGCATACAAGGAACTCTCTGCAATGATAAAGGTAATCGGCTTCCTTTCGTTCATCGCTATATCTATAGCTTCTCTCGGATTGTTGGGTATGGTAGTGTTTACCACGGAAACAAGACTGAAGGAGATGAGTATACGTAAAGTGCTGGGCGCGACTTCCGGTAACTTAGTGTTCTTATTAAGTCGTGGTTTTGTTGTTCTGCTTTCTATCGCTGCATTGATAGCGCTTCCGATAACCTATATATTCTTTGAAAATATAGTGCTCATCAATTTCCCATTTCACAAGCCGGTTGGAATAGCGGAATTGTTTGGTGGCGTGCTGGCTGTTCTAACAATAGCATTCATCATGATCGGGTCGCAGGCTCTGAAGACTGCCCGGAGTAATCCGGCCGAAGTTCTGAAGTGTGAATAGGCCGAGGTAAAGTGAATAAATTTTAGTCTTCACGAAACAAGTCCAGGTATATTGCCTGGACTTGCTTGTTTATACTGAATGTTGATTGATGCAAACGCTATTTTCTTTCTTCAGTTGCTACATCTACACCGCGCAGCATGTCCCATACTCGGGATGACGCGCCATCATAGAAACCTGTATGTACTGAGAAATCTTTTGGATTGCGGAATGTTCCAAAAATAATATCAAATACAGGCAAATCAGAATAGTTGTATTTATGAACACCGGTGGCATGATGTAATGAATGACTTTCCGGACGCTGTACAATATAGCCAAGCCATTGGGGCGTGCGTATGTTTGAATGCTGAAATATACTCAGGAAGTTTGTAGCCAGGATCATAACAGTGATCGCCTGTGGTGTAAGCCCGGCAACAAGACTAAAGCAAATGCTTCCGAGAACGGTCCAGCCAATCATATCAAGTGGACTAAAATAAAAAGCTCCGTATGCATCTACACGTTCGGCACTGTGGTGGATCTGGTGAAAGAATTTCCAGAGTACATCACTGCGATGCATGAAGTAGTGCCATAAGAAAACACCAAACTCATAGAGCAGAACTGCAAAAATACCACCGCCTACTATACCCATCCACGAAAGATCCAGCAGACGATATGGCTCGAGCAAAGGATTAATATAGTATGGCAGGTACGATGACAGAAAGAAATAGCAGACAAAGGCCAGGATGCCTTTTACTTTCCAATACCTGATGCGTGGAAGCTCGCGTCCCGGAAAGAAACCTTCGTATAACATTAATGCGGCATAGATGGACATCACAATAAGCGATATCGGGTCGAGAATAAGATCTAAAGGAGTTGGCATAAAGGGTCGATTTTGATTGATAACTTTAAAACCCAAGGCGTGAGTTTTCACCTTACATCGTAAGAATCATTCTTTTTCCAGGTGCCACAATACATTTTTCTCAGGGCGATACGAACAAAAAATTCCTGTCTTGATTGAATTGGACAAGTGTTTGCCCAGGGAAGGATGAATGGTCGCAATTTTCTTTATTGAGTTTCGTATACGCCACGTTACTGCGGACCGGACCTTCTCTATAGGATCATCGCTTTTTCGTGTGCGTCCGTTGAGTCCCATAGAATTACTGAGCATGTCAAGAATGTCATCGTATTCCTTTTGCAACACGGCCGACAGCTGGTAGTTGTTATGTGCTTCTGCGAGCGACAGATCTTCCTGCAAGCTGAGTAGTCGGGCCTTATAACTTTTCTTTGCCTTCTCATCGATGACTTGCTCACCGCGCATCTTCACCATACTTCCCATCAGTTCACTGCAATGAATTAGCTCACCGGGCATTGACAGTAAACGGGCTATATCATTAATCCCTTTTGCATCGGAGATCCGGAAGGAATGATTTTCATAGGAGATCCGCCATCCATCATCTTCACGGAAAAAGAAATTGAGTAGGGGCTGCGTTGTGCGTAAAAAATTTCTGGGTGCAACTGCTGTTTCCTTTCCGGCCATGTGTTCCCAGAATCTTCTTTGATGGGTATGGCCGCGGTATGGACTCACGTTGATCACCCATTGTATAGCTTCGCGATTGCCGGGAAATCGTTCATCCTTCAGAATTTTTGTTTTGAATTCATACAGGTAGCGATGCCAGCTTTTTTCCATTCCTGCCTGATCGCCCATCTCGAAGTAAGCAGCAGCCAGTATACAATGCGAGTCAACCCAGGCTAGTTGTGTACTGTTACTGAGTTTTATACATGTTTCAAAATTTCCCTGTTCAAATGCGATGAACGCCCCTATATAATAAAATTGCTCTGCGCGTTGGGTATTATACTGAAGTACTTTTTGATAGAGTGCTTCAGCTTCCACTATATATCCCAGGAAGACAAAACATGAAGCAATCTGTACAAGATTTTCAGTGTCGGTAGGATTTAACTGCAGCGCCTTTCTCAGGTAATGTTCAGCGATGTCGTATTCGGCTTCATATAAATATACCCGGCCGAGAATCATAGCGGCCACATGGTTATGCGGATCAAGGTCTATCGCTTTCTTCGCCCAGTCGAACGCACCCTGCTGACTCACATCCCACCGTTCCCATAGTTGACAACTCCATTCGTTAAAATAGGTAAGCGACATTCCGGAATATGCGAGCGAATTAAGCGGGTCAGTCTCCATCGCTCTTTGAAACTGATCACGTGCGCGCTCATCGGCTTCAACGGTGCCCTTGCGTAACTCTTCCATGCCTTGCAACCAATACTCATAAGCAGAAATGGAAACCACTGGCTTTTTGGACATGTAGGCAAGCAAGTCACTGTTCAGATGATCCTGCATTGTCTCGACAATCCGCTTCAGTAATTTTTCTTCGACAGCAACAAGTGCATCTTTATCGAACTCGTATTGCTCGGCCCAGGCAAGCTGCGAACGCTCATTGTTGATAAGCTGTGAATTTACCCGTAGTGTATTTTGAAGAAACCGGTATGAACCCCGGATGGAATATGTAGTATGGACATCTTTATGTTTGGCACTGTCTGCAGGAAATATTTTGAACTGCCGGAAGCGGGAGAATTCCGTAATGAGATCTACATAAAACGAACGGCAAAAGATATCGGCATCCTGATTCATCGTCAGGTTCTCAAGCGGAAAAATAGCAATGGAAATTTCAATCTCTTTTGCAGACATCAAACCTAAAATAGGTCAAATCATGTGCATAATCAAATAAAGTTTGAGCCATGATTGGACTGGTTATAACAGTATATATAGGAAATAGTTATTCCGTTGTCTCAACTGATTTCGCCTGCTATATATTTTACATTCTGTTTCGCAATATTTGTATTTCATATTTTCAGAACGAATACTGTAAATGAGCTATAGACAGATTAAGCCAACCGGATTTTTGAGCAACTTTGTGCAGAGCTTTTGGTATTACCAAACTACGGATGCCGAAGTTCAGCACACGATTTTGCCAGATGGGTACTTTGACTTAATTGCAGAGTTTGAAAACGATGTGCTGTCCCTTGTAAAGTTAACGGGCGTCTGGACGAAGCCCAAGGATATCGTAATTCCTAAAAACACAAAGTTCTTTGCTGTGCGATTCAAGCTTTTAGCAATTGAGTATGTCTTCAAAAAGGAAATTAAATCCATTGTAAACACCACGGTAGATTTGCCTTTCACATTTTGGAATCTGGATACATATACATGTGATGAATTTGAGAAATTTGTTGCAGACACGTCCAATAGATTAGAGGCTTCCATAAAACATCTCCGTGAAATAGACAACAGAAAATTTAAACTTTTTGAAAACGTTTATCAGCAGAAAACAAAAACTGTCGCTGAGCTTTCTACTCAAATTTTTTGGAGCAGCAGACAAATCAACAGATACTTTAATTCACAGTTCGGTATTACGCTAAAAGAGTTTCTGAAAATTGTTCGCTGCCATGCTGCGTATGAGAAAATTTCAAATGGAAACTTAAGTCCTCAATCAGATTTCTTTGACCAGGCACATTTGATCAAAGAGATTAAGAAATATACCGGAGTAACACCAAAAGAATTGAACAAAAATAAGAACGACCGATTTTTACAATTATCGAAGCTGGACGGAAAGTAATCTTGCGTCATAATATTTCATCAAATGAAGATAAGTAAACTTTCTCCCAACTTTGAAGTGAGCAACATCCGGAACACCGTTGCCTTTTATACTGAACACTTTGGATTTAAACTAATGATGGCAGTTCCTGAATCTCAGGATGGTGTTGATGAAACTTTTGCAGAGAACAAAGAATATGTTTATGCCATGATGCAGAAAGACAACGTTGAATTTATGTTTCAACGCACCGATACTTTTAAGAACGATGTTATTTTTTCAAAGGATCTATCCATTGGGGCAACCGTTTCATTCTACATGGACATAGAAGCCCTAAAAGATTTTTACACGACACTGAAAAATAAAAACCTTCAAGTCACCGAATTGAAAACCACCTGGTATGGTATGCAAGAGTTTTATGTAAAAGATCTCAATGGCTATATACTTGGATTTGCTGAGAAGGCCGGATGATTAATATATAAAGTCTTGTTGAAGAACAATAGTTAGAGCATAAAAAGTGGACGCGGTAAAAGATATCATCGTCCACTCAGGTTGACCGGAGTGGCAAAATTTCGAACCGGTTTTATTTAGATCTTAATTTAATATTCAGATTATACCCTTGATTGCTGAGAAAAAATGGATATTTATTTCTGAGAAATAGAGAACAAATTTAGATCGCTAAACAACGAGCGATTTAATGCAACTGTATCGGTATGAGATAAAGGAGATGTACTGTCCATAAATTTTTGGATAGCAAAGTCTCTTGACTGAGCAGAATTTTCCTTAACAGCATAGGCAAGAGCTTGCTTAAGGCTCGGTGCGCTTAGCTCCGTGCAATATGCGGGAGTACCCGGTTGATGCTTCCATGATTCCGACAGAGTTCCAGCATCGACCGCGTCAAAGCCTAAATCATGAACTAAGCTAGCCAGTTTTTCTTTGGCGGTCTTATCATCGCCAGATATAGCCATCGCTATTCGTCCTTGTTCTCCGGCTGTTTTTGCTCCATGTTGAAGAGTATGCGCCAGGAGATTATTAAATGCTTTAATGACTGGTCGTCCTAACTGCTCAGAGACCCATATACTTTCTACTTTACCATTTTGTAGTTCTTCGATCACACCATCACGAAACGGATAATAATTTGTAGTGTCAACGATGACAACATCGTCCGAAATGTTTTTAAACAGATTTACAGGCAACTGAGTCACCGCAGCTGTGGGTATAGACAGTATAACAATATCAACGACCTCTATAACTTCGGTAATAGTGGCTGGTACAGCGCCCAACTCTTTTGCTTTAATTGATAATTCACGGAATTGACCGGCATTATTAACCTTTACCTGATGACCCGCTGCGGCTAGTTTTTTAGCTATGGTACCTCCTATAGCACCGGTGCCTATTATTCCGATTTTCATTTATTTAAAGTTTATGGTGCAAAATTAAGAATTGTCACTTTCCTTTGTATAGTCCTTTCCCAAAGGAAAGTAAGATCGATCTATGGCTTCAAAAAAAACTTACTGTGCCTGCCTGGATACTATCAAGCCGGTGCGTGATGCGCTAGATGTAATAAATGGTAAATGGAAGTTGTCTATTATTATTTCCGTAGGCGTAGGTAATGAGCGCTTTACCGATATACAGGAAAGTATTCCCGGTATAACCCCCAAGGTGTTGGCGAATGAACTTAAACAACTTGAACAACACGAACTGATAAGGCGGATTATAGTAGATGATTATCCTGTTAAAATCCTGTACAGATTAGATCCTTATGCTGAAACATTGACGCCTATTATATACGCATTGAAGGATTGGGGAACGAATCATCGAAGAAAGATTTTTCGTGGAGATTCACCGGCATCGTAAGCCCGTGCCCAAATCCTGTCATTAAAATTTTTACAAACTTGTTGTTTTATTGAACGGTGTTCAATAGTTTTGTGTCAGACTTTAAGCATAATGACAATAGCAGAAAGAAAGAATAAGGAAAAAGAAGAGATGTCTAAACGCATCCTGGATGGAGCTCGGAGGGTATTCCTGAAAAACGGCTATGAGCGTACCAGTATGCGGAATATAGCGGAAGAGATAAATTATAGTCCTGGAACGCTATATTTTTATTTTAAAGACAAAGGAGAGATATTCAATAAGCTTCACGAGGAGGGGTTTCGTTTATTATTAGCGAAATGCAAAGTGCTGGATAATGTGGCAGATCCTTTTGAACGACTTAAAGCTGTTGGGAAAACTTTCATTCAGTTTGCAACGGAAAACAAGGATTATTACAATCTTATGTTTCTGGTTGACGAAGCTGATGACTACAAAAAAGGCGGGTTAAACGTTGCCACGGACGCAATAAATCACTTGGCAGCTACAATAAAAGCTTGTCAGGAAAAAGGGCACTTTAAGGATATGAAAACTGACTACCTTACCTTTATGATTCTTTCTTCAATACATGGAATTTGCGCTTTGTTCTGTAAGGACCGTACTCAAAATTTCAAGGACCACACTACCGATGACTTGATAAAAAATGGATATGAGTGCTTTACAATGATGCTCGAAAGAGCATAAATTTTTTTGCTTATTATTTGAACACTGTTTAAAAAAAATACAATGATCAGTTTTATTGAACGAAAATCAACATTCTTTAATAGGTTCGCATTTGCTGCATTTGTTCTTGTAGCAAATACCGCGAGTGCACAAGAACATCTTAACCTATATATCAATCAGGCACTGCAAGCTAACCAGGGAATCAAACAGCAAAACTTTCAACTTGAGAAAAGCTTGTTTGCGCTCAAGGAGGCAAAGGGAATGTTTCTACCGAGCGTAACCTTCTCTACAACCTATACGAAAGCGGACGGTGGTAGAACGATAGATTTTCCAACAGGAGATTTACTTAATCAGACTTATTCAACACTGAACCAGCTTACAGGAACAAATAGCTTCCCTCAGTTAGAAAACCAAAGTATACTTCTCAATCCTGATAATTTCTATGATGCGAAGTTCAGGACAAGCATGCCTTTGTTTAATGCTGAACTGATTTATAATAAAAGAATTAAGCAACAACAAGTCGAGTTGCAACGGGCAGAAATAGCCTTGTATAAACGTGAACTTATAAAGGATGTAAAGACTGCTTATTATCAATACGCCAAGGCTGTAAATGCAGTAACTATATATCAATCATCATTGCAGTTAGTAGAAGAAGGCAAGCGAATCAATACTATACTTCTGAAAAATGAAAAGGCAAACCGAACCGCAGTGATTCGAAGTGAAAACGAGGTCTTCAGAATAAATGCAGCACTAACGGCAGCCTTGGAGAATCGCAAATCAGCCCGAGCTTATTTTAATTTTCTTGTCAACCGGCCATTGACTGACAGTATAGTTTTAGATGAGATAAATGTCTTGCCACAAATGGATAGCGAGACCAATGATGAAGTAGGTAAGAGAGAAGAGCTTTTAAAGCTAGGCATTGCCAAGGAAATTGATGAAAATATAACAGGGTTGTCAAAGGCATATATAGTCCCGAATGTAAATACATTTTTAGATCTCGGTTCACAGGCATTTGACTGGAAGTACAATGACAAAACCAGGTATTACCTGTTCGGTGTGTCCTTAAGCTGGAATATATTCTCAGCAGGTGTGAACACTTACAAGATAAAGCAAGCCCGGGCAGAGCAACATAGCCTCGTTGAACAAACAGACTATATAGAAGATCAACTTAAGACCGAGCTATATGTTCGTAAAAATGATTTTCAAAGCGCATTAGCCCAGTACAATGCCGCGCAATCGCAGTTAAAAACTGCAGAGACTTATTATAACGATGAGTTAAAATTATACAAAGAGGGGTTGGCCATTTACATAGAATTACTGGACGCACAAAATCAACTTATCAATGCCCGACTTGATTCAAATATAGCCTTGTATAATACATGCATAAGTTATGCCGCCATTGAAAGAGCCAGCGCCAGTTTTAATATACAATAACACTTAATCAAAATAGTATGAAATTAATATTCACTTTCAGTTTATGCATCTGCATTGGATTGCTATTTACTTCTTGCGGACATAAGAAAGAACAAGAGAGCACTACTCAAACGAGTAAAGACACGGAAACCATTCGGGTGAAAGTAATGCCTGTATCGTCTTTGAAGTTATCCGATGACATTATTGCTACAGGTTTACTCACCACAGAAAACGAAGCTATATATTCATTCAAAATAGGCGGAGTCATTAGCCGGATTCTTGTTGACGAGGGACAGTTTTTCGGCAAGGGGCAAGTGTTGGCGTTGCTTAATACAACAGAGATAACTGCCGGATATGAGCAGGCTCGTCTTAATGTTGAAAAGGCGCAGCGAGATTATGACCGCGCTCTTCATCTGTTTAAAGACAGTGTATATACGCTCGAGCAATTGCAGAATACCAAAACAGGTCTTGACGTAGCACAGAAAGCTGCCGAAGCTGTTGCCTTCAATAAACAATACGCTCAGGTTTATGCAGCTTCCGATGGCTTTGTTACAAAGAAAATGGCAAACGAAGGAGAGATTGTCGGACCAGGCACTCCAGTGCTCGCCATCAATGAAACGAAGGGCAACAGTAATTATGTACTTAAAGTAGGTGTAACGGATGAAGAATGGGCTGCTATATCTATAGGGCAACAAGCCGTTGTTAAACTTGATGGCTATCCCGACAAAAGTTTTGATGCGCATGTATTTAGAAAATCATTGGCATCAGACCGCAACAGCGGATCATTTCAGATCGAACTTAAGATGAAGCTGGGAGACGTAAGACCTGCCACCGGTATGTTTGGCAGAGTGCAAATTATAGCCTTGAATGCACGCTCTCTCCCTGTAGTACCCTACGATGCTTTGATAGAAGCCGATGGCAACAAAGCTTTTGTATTTACTACATCAGGCAATAACCGGGTTAAAAAGATACCTGTGATCATCTCTCGGTTCGATAATCAAAAAGCCTATATAAGCCAGGGATTGGAAAATATTAACGAAGTAGTGGTAGCTAACAGTACCTACCTGAACGAAAACTCTACAGTCCAAATCATTCGATAAGCTAGCTATATGAAGATTACTAATTTTTCAGTCAGAAATTATCAGTTTACGCTCGTGATGTTTCTCATGGTGGCAGCTGTTGCATTTGCAACATTGTCTACCATGCCGCGATCCGAAGATCCAACTATACATCCGCCTCAGTACCTGATCACAGTCATCTATCCGGGCACCAGTCCGAAGGACATGGAAGAGCAGGTGGTTAAGCCTATTGAAAACAAAATATACCAGCTTGAAAATATAGAGAAACTACTGACCACTATTGAAGATGGTGTAGCAGCGATTCAAGTCAAATTCAAATATGGTGTCGACATTGATAACAAATACCAGGAGTTGGCCACCGAAATCAATGCGTTAAAAAACAGCGGACTGCCAGACGATATATACCTGATAAAGACAGAAAAGATAAGCCCTACCGATGTAAATGTTTTTCAGATTGCGTTGGTTTCCAACACCGTTTCTGCAAAGGAGCTGCGTAGCCAGGCAGACAGGCTCAAGACTCAGCTTGAAAAGATCACAGATCTTAAGAATGTAAAATATTCTGGTATGCCGGAGCAGCAAATCCGTGTTGACGTAAAGGTTGACAAGCTCGCGCAATTAGGCATTCCATTGAATGTAGTGACAGGCAGTTTACAAAGTGAAGCTGCAGATATACCGGGAGGAAGTATCAATCTTGGAACCAAGACTTTCAATGTAAAAACAAGTGGCAAATTTCAAGATGCCGATGATGTAGCCAACACTGTAATATTCAATGGTAACGGAAAAATTATATACCTGAAAGATATAGCAGAAGTGGGTTACAAAAACGAAATCGAAAAACATATTATCAGACTGAACGGCAACCGATGTGTGTTGGTAAACGCCGGAATGAAGGAAAATGTTAATATTACAGCCGTTCAGAAAAAATACCTGCCGGTAATAGATGAGTTTAAAAGTACATTACCCGCTAACATCGCGTTAGTAAAACCGTTTGACCAGGCCGATATGGTCTCGCAGCGATTGGGGCATTTAGGTGTTGACTTTATAATCGCCATAGTGCTCGTGCTTTTTACATTACTGCCATTGGGCTCAAGGGCATCTTTGATTGTGATGATTTCTATTCCACTCTCTTTAGGATTAGGACTTATCGTTTTAAACGCTGCCGGTTTCTCTTTGAACCAATTAAGTATAGTCGGGTTGGTTGTAGCGCTGGGACTTTTAGTAGACGATAGTATTGTGGTGGTGGAGAACATAGAGCGCTGGCTAAGGGAAGGTGCTTCTAAACGTGATGCTGTTTTAAAAGGGACTAAGCAAATAGGTATTGCTGTGATTGGTTGTACGGCTACTTTGATTATCGCTTTTCTTCCACTTGCTTTTCTTCCAGACATTGCTGGAGAGTTTATAAAAAGTCTTCCAATGGCTATTATCACTAGCGTATTGGCATCGATGATTGTAGCATTATCCCTTGTACCTTTTCTAGGTAGTCGTCTTTTGAAAACTCACTCAAATGAGCATGGTAACGTGTTCCTGGTATATCTACAAAAATTACTGAATATATCTTACGCCAGGGTAATGCCCGCGGCATTGAACTGGCCTAAGATTACGATAGCACTTTCGATCATATTGAGTGCCGGAGCTTTTATGCTCATTCCCCAAGCGGGCTTTAAGTTATTTCCTGCATCTGAAAAACCAATGTTTCTGATCACTATTAAAATGCCTCTGCAGGCCAACATTCCGGAAACGGATAGAGTAACAAAGCTGGTTGAAAGTGAACTGAAGCAACATCCGGAGATAGTATATTTTACAGCCAACATCGGTAAAGGTAATCCGCAGATTTATTACAACGTACGCCAGCAAGAAGAGAAAGCAGACTTTGCTCAAATCTTTGTGCAGTTGGAAGAAGAAGCAAAGCCAACCGATAAGGTAGCGCTGATTGAAAAGCTCAGAAGCAAGTTCAACGACTTTCCCTATGCAAAGATTGAAGTAAAAGATTTTGAACAAGGATCGCCCATCGAGGCTAACATCGTAGTTAGAATATTTGGAGACGATCCACAAGAGTTACGCAAATTGGCTTTCCAGGCAGAAGATATATTACGTAAACAAGAAGGTACAGTATATATCAACAATGAACTGAATACTTACAAAACAGATGTTAAACTAAAGATAAATAAAGAAAAAGCCAGAACGTTAGGAGTCTTAACAGCGGAAATTGATAAGACGGTGCGTCTGGCTGTAGCCGGCTTACCCGTTGGAGACTATATAGATGAAAAAGGTGATGCCAGGAATGTAATGATCACTACATCTTTCGAGAAGTTTCCAAATCTGGATGCATTCAAGAACCTATATGTAAATAATCTGCAGGGAACTCCCGTTCCACTCAACCAGCTTGCCGATATAACATTCGAAACATCGCCTACTGCAATCAATCACTTTAATAAGTCTCGCTTTGCCAAGGTTACTGCGATGACAGATAAGAATATATTGGCTAATGATATACTTAAAAAAGTTGTACCACAGCTCGATAAGCTTAAAATGCCAGCCGGATATTACTATAAACTTTCAGGTGAAGCAGAATCAGAAGGCGACACATTGGGCGGTAATTTTTTGACTGTGATTCTCTTTAGTGCATTCTTATTTATTGCAGTGTTGTTACTTCAGTTCAAAACATTCAAGGGAATTATCATTGTACTGTCAGTTATACCACTTGGAATAATTGGAGGCGTGATCATGTTGTTGATCACAGGTTTTCCGATGTCACTTGTTACCATCATTGGTTTTATCGGGCTCTCTGGTATACAAGTGAAAAATTCTCTTTTGCTTGTTGACTTTACGAATCAGTTAAGAGAAGAAGGACATTCTATAGATGATGCCATAAAGAAATCGGGTGAAACAAGATTCCTGCCTGTCGTGTTAACATCTCTTACTGCTATATGTGGACTGATTCCTATTGCCATGAATCCCAATCCGCAAATTGCACCTTTAGCAATGGTTCTGATAGGCGGTTTGATTAGTTCAACTATACTCTCACGAATTGTAACACCGGTGATGTACAAATTGATTCCACCGAGAATTGGATCAGAAGAATAAACCATCACCAAGGATAAAACAAATGAAATTATATGTCTTGCCCACAGGAGTATCGCCAGGCATTGGCTATGAAACGGTAACTCCATTAGCCACTAAACAATGAATTGGATTTAGTATGTAAAGGTATATAAGTGATAATGTTCTTCTCAAGAACAAGCAATGGGAAGTAAAGAAAGAAAAGCAAGAAACAGATTGAGTATGCATAAGGAGATACTATATGCAGCACTGAGTATTGTCAGAGATGAAGGTCATCATTCATTAAGTCTGAGAAGGCTGGCTGGCAATATAGAATTTTCTCCAACGGCAGTATATCTGTATTTCAAAAATAAAGACGCACTTATGATTGATCTGGCCAGATTGGGATATCAACAACTTAATTCGAGTATAGATAGAGATTGTAAGAGTATAAATGACCCTAGGAATCGGCTGAGGGCAGTGCTCAGAACCTATTGGGATTTTGTGAACCATGAGAAGAAATTATACCTTCTCATGCAGGAGACTGAAATGAAACTGAATGAATTAGAGCCGATGTACCCGGAGATGCAGCGATTCATCAACTCGATAAATCAGGCAACTACAATGGCGTATGGAAAAGAGAATTGCACCGATGGCTTTCTGAAACGCAAGTGTTATATGTTAATTGCGATTGTACAAGGGCTTGCATCGCTCAATTTACTTCACAAAGGCATAGATGTCAGCTCCCAATTCCAGATGCTGGATGATGCTATTGAAAGTCTTATAGATTCTTTGAACTAAATGTATATCTGGATAAACATAAGTAAATACTAACCGATGTTTACTCAACTTAAAAATTAAATCAACTTAGAAATGAAAAAAACAATTTTGATTACGGGCGCATCGTCTGGCTTTGGTTTATTATTAGCTACAAAACTTCATGAAAGTGGCTACCATGTAATTGGTACAAGTCGTAATCCGGAAAAAACACAGACACCATTTAAAATGTTAGCATTGGATATTGCCGATGAGACTTCTGTCAACGAATTCAGGAAAATACTTTTTGAAACAACCAACCGGCTAGACGTATTGATAAACAATGCCGGGTATATGCTTGTGGGCATTGCCGAGGAGACATCATTAGAACTGGGCAAGAAACAATTTGAAACTAATTTTTGGGGTACCGTCAATTTAACCAACGCTCTGTTGCCATATTTCAGAAAACAAAATAGCGGGCAAATTATCACCATTAGTTCTATTATGGGTTTAATAGGACTCCCAAGTAAGTCTATATATTCTGCTTCCAAGCACGCGCTCGAAGGATATTTTAAATCTCTACGCTTTGAATTAAATCAGTTTAACGTCAAGGTTAGTATGGTGGAGCCGATGTGGTTCAAAACAAATTTAGGCAACAGTGCAGTGACTTCCGATATTAAAATTGCTGCCTACGATTCATTCAGAGAACAAGCCAACGCTTACATTAAAAAAAGTATAGAAAATGCAGAACAACCTGAAGTCGTAGTCAATGCTATAATAAAACTGATGGGTGCAAAAGCTCCTAAATTTAATTATCCAGTTGGAAAGATGGCAGGAATGATTCTGTTTCTTCAGAATTATGCATACAATGCTTTTGAAGGTTCAATACTTAAAAGTGTGAAAACGGCTAAGTGAAAACATGAAAAATATACTTCTGATAGTATTACTAATTATTGTAAAGATAAATGTCTTAATGGCGTTATGAATAACGATACTAAAGCTGGCTCTAATGGAATTACATCATTATGTAGACATCGCCATTTAAGATTTTATCTGCTAATTAAGCCTCGAATGGATAATAAGGCCTATACTTCACTAAGCATATATACTGCAATTGAATAGAAGAAACGATGACTTGAATATTTGGGGTATACACGGGTATCTTTATTTTTATAGGATAGAAAGAGCTGGAGGGAGGAAGCAATACTATACTTGTTTGGGTGTGGGGGTAGTAAGCACGCTATAGTTTTGAATCAAGGTACAGATGGACTCAATGATATAGAAGATTTCAATACCCAGATAATTACATAACATTCTGTGCCCTAAATATAGTATAGGAAAATAGCGTACAAGTCTATTGAATAAGATGGTGTGAATTGATTTAAGAACTGCAACCCATTTATGTGATACGATTTATGTTTTTTTGCCGACAAATGATTTTTGAAATGTCGGGGCGACAGGATTCGAACCTACGACCTCCACGTCCCGAACGTGGCGCGCTACCGGGCTGCGCTACGCCCCGAGTAAATCAAATTTAATAAATCGGTTTTAAAAATATATATAGCTATTCATGGTCTTTGACGCAGCGGAAACCGATGTGCGACTGGCCACTGTCAAATGCGGTGCCTTGTCGCGCGCTCGGGCGGTAATTGAGACAGTAATTGTTAGCGCATAAAAATGATCCACCTTTCGTAACACGCTTCTGTGCATAGGGTTCGTTGGGATCGAACGACTTTGCAGGGCCTTGGGGATTAAGCGTTACTGCATTTTGTGACAGTGTGGTATAGTAGTTTGGATCATACCAGTCGCTTGTCCACTCCCAAACATTCCCGATCATATCGTATAGTCCGTATTCATTCGGAGGGTAGCTTTTAACGGGAGCTGAACCTTCGAAGCCATCTTCTTTTAAATTACTCGAGGGAAAACTTCCCTGGAATGTATTGGCCATCAATTTTCCTCCCGGGGTAACTTCGTTTCCCCAGCTATATCTTGTTTGTTGTTTGCCTCCGCGTGATGCGAATTCCCATTCGGCTTCTGTTGGTAATCGTTTGCCTGCCCAGGTTGCATAGGCTGCTGCGTCTTCGTAAGCTATATGTACAACGGGATGTTGCCACTTGCCATCGAGGTTGCTCTGCGGTCCATCAGGATGTTTCCAGTCGGCACCCTTTGTCCATTTCCACCAGAGGCTTAAATCGTTTAACATAACCGTGCCGCTGGGAGCATCAAACACCAGTGCTCCCGGTACCAGTAAACTATCCGGTGGCTTGGGTGTATAGGGCGGGAGCTGTTTCTGCAGGTCTTTCCATTCCGGTTTTCGTTCGGCTACGGTTATATAGTTTGTAGCTTCTGTAAACACGCGGAATTGTTCATTGGTAACTTCAGTCTCGTCCATCCAGAAACCTTTTACACGAACATTGTGTGCAGGACGTTCATGTTCGTAGGTATCAGGTTCATCGGTGCCCATACTGAATTCTCCGCCCGGTATCCATACCATGCCTGCTGGCTTTTCATCGGATGTATTCGTAGCCGCCAGGTTCTCGGAGTTTTTCTTTACGCAGGCTGAGAGCAGCAACGTAGCAAATAAAGCTATGTATACTTTCATCACTATATATTTACTTAGTCGGTGCCGTACGGATGGCTTTGAGATATTGCTGATAAATTTCGTCAGGTGGCTCGGGTTGTGATTGTAATAGTTTTTTTCTTTTCTGTGGATCATATTCCCATCGGTAGAACCATGAAAATCCATACGGACCAGCATAATAATCGTGTTGCTTGTAGACGTTGTCTTTCAATGCCGTTGTCAGGTCTATAAATGTATACCCTTTCTTTTGAAGCTGTTCGATAAGCGTGGTAATGCAATCGGCATGAAGCGCATTTATATGTCCTAGAAAAATCTGAGGCACCTGGCGTTTATATTGTTCTTGCGATATTGTTTCAAAGTAATCGAATACAGCTATAGTATAGTTGATATAGGAATCAGCGATAGCTTTTGCTCTTGTTTTATCGTTCTTGTCCAGTGCCTGTTGATAAAGTGTATTGAAAAGGTAATCGGAGCTTTCGATCGTGAACGGAGTGCTGATATAGTTCTTTTCTTTCAGAAAATTCTGCATGGCAGCTTTTGTTATACTATCGCTGCCAAGTGCATTGAACGGGAACCGGAAATACAGCAGAGATTGTCCGGTACCCTGGAGTAATTTTTTGGTAATCACTTCGCCTTTGATGATTTCATCCTGAAAGGCAGATGCGTTCATGTTGACATAGTTTGGATGACTATAGGAGTGATTGCCCGGTGTTATCAGCGGATTGGATAACCACTGTTTCAATGTCCGGATACGTGCATCCGTTTCGCCTTCTTTTATCAATGTATTCTCATTGATAAAGATGCACACCGGAACAGTATACCGGTCGATGGCGCGAAGTATTTTTGTGTTTGCTTCTTCAAGGGTCTTTAGCGGTGTTCGGTCGCTCCAGGTAGTGAATGGTGCATCGTCCAGTGTAATGGCAACTTGTTTCAGCTGTGCGAAGCTTGCCTTATAAAATAGAATGAATAGAAGCGAGAGGAAGTACCTTTTCAAAATCATCTTTAAAAATAGAAAATGAATCGGCCATAAAAGCCACCGATCATCATTTTCTATGACGTTGCTTTAACCGATGATTTAAAGAATGTCAAAAACAGGAATGCACATGCAGCCAGAAAACTGCAGACGCTGAACGTAATGGCAAAATTGGCGGAATCATTACCATAGATCAGTCCTGACATAAACGCCCCTACACCAATCCCTAATTCCATAAATATATATAGTGATGCTATGCCGCGACCTTTGTGATGTGCATGACTTAGGTCGGTTGCCCAGGCTAACAGGGTAGGAGAGGTGGCGCCTTGTGCAAAGCCATATATAGTTACACCTGCGATGAGCATCAGTTTGGATTCTGCAAACGCGATAATCAGCATAGACACAACGATAAGGCTAGTGGACAAACGAAGTACGGGCTTGCGTCCCCAAAGGTCAGACGCTTTACCGCCAATGAGCCGCACGAGAAAAGATGCTACCGTGAGATATGTAAAGAGTAAACCTTTGTTTTTTATACCCATAAATTCACCGAGGTCGGGTATTATGGTAAACATGGCACCGTAAGCATACGCACTCAGTACCATTACAACGCATGGAGCAATTACACGTGGTTCGAATAGATCGCTTGTCTCAACTTTCAGAATTGAAACGTGAAAGGTATGCTTCTCCTGTAATGTCTCACGAATGCCTGCGAGTATAAGAATGGAAAGTATACCAAATGTTGAAGAACAGTAAAACATAACATCGAGTCCGAAAGCGTTGGCCAATGTTCCACCGATAGCCGGGCCGCTTGCCATGCCTAATGTACCGGCAGTGCCAAGTAGTCCCATGGCTTCTCCTCTTCGATGCGCAGGAATAATGTCTGATAAGTATGCCGTTTGTCCTGTAGGAGTAAAACCTGTTGAGAAACCATGTATCAGTCGCAGCAGCAGAAAGCCTGCCACGGAAGTAAGTATAGGATATACCAGGCTGCAAAGAAAACATACTCCGGAGCCAAACATCATTACGGGAACACGCCCTACCTTATCGGCTAACCTTCCACTGAATGGACGTGATATCATCGCGGTTAATGTAAACAACGCGATGATGAGCCCTTTATATTCTGCACCACCCAGTTTAGTAAGATACGCTGGTAATTCCGGAATGATCATGTTGAAGCTTGCAAAGAACAAGAGCGAGCTTGTGCATAAGAGCCAGAATTGCGTGTTGTAAATTTTAGTGTTTGTCAAGGAGGTATAAAAGAGCCTGCACATATACACTGTGCAGGCATGTTGATGCAGAAATTTTTAAGCTTGTTGTGGTTGCTCCTGGGCACCCAGCAAAAATGCTTTTATAAAATCGTCAAGGTCGCCATCGAGAACGCTTTGTGCATCGTGACGCTCTACACTTGTGCGTGCGTCTTTCACGAGTTTGTAAGGATGCAATACATAGTTTCGTATCTGCGAACCGAAATCTATTTTCATCTTACCGGCTTCGATCTTGTCACGTTCAGCATGACGCTTCTCCATTTCCAGCTGATATAGTTTTGACTTCAGCATTTGCATGGCGCGCTCGCGGTTGGCATGTTGTGAACGTTCTACCTGGCATACGATTACTATACCGGTTGGCTTGTGTGTTAACTGTACTTTGGTTTCAACCTTGTTAACGTTCTGTCCACCGGCACCACCCGATCGCGATGTTTGTATTTCGACATCAGCAGGGTTTACATCAATCTGTATAGAGTCGTCTACTTTCGGGTAAACAAACACTGATGCAAAAGATGTATGTCTGCGTTGGTTGGAATCAAACGGAGAGATGCGCACCAGGCGATGTACACCTATTTCTGATTTCAGTTTACCATAGGCAAAAGGACCATCGATCTCGAGTGTAGCCGATTTTATTCCGGCCACATCACCACTCTGGTAATCGATCTGCGATACTTTGTAATCACTCTTCTCGCCCCACATGATATACATACGGTTCAGCATATCCGCCCAGTCCTGACTTTCAGTACCACCGGCACCGGGGTTAATTTCGACAACGGCACTTAGCTGATCTTCTTCTTTGCTGAGCATTTTCTTGAACTCCAGTTCTTCAACTGCTTTGGAAGCTTTCCGGTATTCAAGTTCGAGTTCATCTTCGCCTACATCACCGGCTTCATGAAATTCATTCAGTACTTCGAGGTCGTCCATTAATTTGGAGACATGTTCGAAGGCATCCGTCCATATTTTTTTTGCACGGATATTCTTTAAAATGACTTCAGCTTGCTTGGGGTTGTTCCAGAAATCGGCTTGCTGGGTTATGAGTTCTTCATCGCGTACTTCAAGGCTCTTACGATCGTAGTCAAAGATACCTCCTCAAGGCGCTAACACGAGCCTTCAAATCTTTCAACTGTTCAGTTGTCATCCAGATTTTGTTTAAATTAGGTGGCAAATATATCCCATTTATGAGGAATACTTTACTGTTGTTTTTTATTTTGACATCTCTTGCGGTCAATGCCCAGGTAAAACGAATCGTTCTCAAAGCCGGAGCCAATCGTCCATTTATCAATGATGTTACCAACACCTTTACTATGGTCTCCGTTATCCCATCGCCTCTGGGGTATGGTAACGCCATTACTGTAGCAACTTTTAACGAGCGCTATGATGAGAAGATCGGTGCTGACCTTGCAGGTAGTATAGACTATACTATATGGAGAAAGTTTTTTGTCAGTACCGGGCTTGGTGTTAACTACACTCGCTTCAAGCGCGATGGCGCTGTGGTTGGACTTGATGATTTTGCCAATGGAAACCTCGGTTTTTATTCAAGTACTTATCCAATCAAGACCGGTGTACCCATTGGTTCTATTTATGGACCAACTGTAGATCCTCGCTTTACCGTTTCGCAGGGAAAATTAGATAATCTTGGAAAGACGGACCTGGTATATGTCCAGATTCCATTGATGGCTGGCATTTCTTTATTACAGGACAAACTTATGGTGCGAGCAGGCACAACGTTGTCGACCCTTGTATATGCATCCGAGTATGAATCGCGATATAGTGCTTCTGATAATGTGTTTTATGAGCAACGCAGTACAAGCAAAGAAAAATATAACCAGTTATTGGCCGGTATTACACTCAATGCCACCTACTATATTATGCCGGGGTTAGGCATTGATGTTTCAGCTAATAAGTCGTTAACACCTATTTATGATCTGGATGACGATGGAACAGAAAAGGCAAAAATGACCTTACTATCGTTAGGCTTATGTTACTCGATTGTTAAATAAACTTCGGAAAGTCCATACAGAACGAAGAAAATTGTCGTTTTGAAAGTCACTTTGTGATATTTAATAGTGTCAACGACCGATTTCTGGAAAATTTTCGTTTAGATTTGCCGGCAGTATGAAGAGTGAAATGGAGAAAATGAAGCCGATCGTTGGTCTTTTCCTGGAAGGACTGATGCTTGTATTTATTTTCGTTTACTCTCATAATACACTTACTGCTGACGCACAAGACACACATGACTCTCCGTTGAAGAACAGATTTTCATTTCATGAAGTCGTTATTCGTTCAGGTTGGTCATCCGAGTCACTTAGTAAAGTTGTTCCGCATTTGCCCACCATACTATCAAATATATTCCCACCGGTATCCAGAGATAAAGCGAGTACATCTATAGCGATGTGTGATGCTCTTTCGGTTAATTCATTTGAGCGAAATACATTCTATATAATAGCCTCCGATAATGTTCCGTAACCCCGATGGCCATTCTATTGTTGCGCTTTTGTAAAAAACATCAATTTCCAAATTGAAAACTTATATATTTAAAACTCTTTGGCTAACAAGTATTAGCTAAGTAGATATGATTTCAACGGCTTTTTTATTTATAGATCTGTTTAATCCGGAAGAGATAATCAAGTGGGGTGGATTGGCTCTGCTTCTCTTTATTATTTTTGCCGAAACAGGTTTGTTCTTTGGTTTCTTTCTTCCTGGTGATTCATTATTATTTATAGCTGGTATTTTAAGTGATACGGAATACTTGTCTATTAATGTATGGTTACTGATTCTTCTCCTCGTGATATGTGCCGTGGCAGGTACATGTGTGGGATATGCGTTTGGGCGCTGGGCTGAAAAATATCTGAAGAGGCGAAAAGAAAATTTCTTTTACAAGAAGCGATACATGGACATGGCGCAAGACTTTTACAAGCGCTATGGAATGATGGCTTTTATCTTGGGAAGATTTTTACCCATCGTCCGTACCTTCGTGCCTATATTAGCGGGCATGGTGAGAATAGAATTTGGAAAATTTTTCTTTTTCAATGTTGTAGGGGCAGCAATCTGGATTGTTGTCATGGTGATATCCGGTCATTTGTTGGGGAATATGTTCCCTTCTATTACCGAACATCTTGAAATAATTGTCGCGGGAATGGTTTTACTTACAGCGATCCCGCTTATAATTTCATGGAGCCGAAACCGAAGTGTTGGAAAAAATGGAACAAACTAAAAACTGAAAAATAATTATTGTATTTCTGTGACTATTGCACACTATTTAAATTATTATAACACGCAAAATTTCCTAAACTAAAAACCATTAACAATTAACATTCACTATGAAAACTACACAAACTTCTTCTTCTTCTTCTTTAGCTGAGAGCCTGAAGTCTGGATTTGCGGCATCTGTGATCCTGATCGAACTTTTTATAGGATTTCTTATCTGGAAATTTGTACTGGGTAACCCAGCAAACTTCGAAGGTGGCGATCCGGCATCTCACCCGCTGGAAGGAAACTTCTTAGGTATATTCTATAAAGGAGGTTATCTGGTACCTCTGGCGATCGGTCTGTTGCTGATGGTTTTTACTTTTGCTATCGAGCGTGCTTTCACAATCAGCCGTGCAAAAGGTAAAGGTAGTGTAAAGGCTTTCGTACAACGCATCCGCTTATTAGTAGCTGGTGGTAACATCTCTCAGGCTATTGCTGAGTGCGACAAGCAAAAAGGATCTGTTGCTAACGTGGTTAAAGCAGGTCTTTTGAAATACAACGAACTTGTTAACAACAACGCGATCGAGTCTGAAAAGAAAATCGCTTTGATCCAGAAAGATATCGAAGAAACAACTCAGCTTGAGTTACCAATGTTAGAAAAGAACCTGGTTATTCTTGCAACCATCGCTTCTATCGCAACACTGATTGGTCTTTTGGGAACTGTATTGGGTATGATCACAGCCTTCGCTTCAATGGCACAAGCTGGTGCTCCTGACTCAGTAGGTCTTGCTAACGGTATCTCTGAAGCGCTTATCAATACAGCTCTTGGTATCGGTACATCTGCGGTAGCGATCATTTTCTATAACCTGTTTACAAGCAAAATCGATGCATTGACTTATGGTATCGATGAGGCTGGTTACAGCATCGTGCAGAACTTCACTGCTACGCAAAAGCACTAGGAATTAAACTAAACGAATAAGTGACGTATGGGAAAAGCAAAAGTACATAGGACATCTCCTTCATTGGATATGACGCCTATGGTGGATTTGGGCTTCCTGCTGGTAACATTCTTTATGTTGACAGCAACGGCTGCGCCTGATGAACCTGTGGCGGTGGACATGCCTTCGTCTGTTTCGGAAATCAAAATGCCGGAAACAGATATTCTCCTGATCACTGTAGCGGATGATGGAAAGGTGTTCTTTAACATGGACGGTAAATACAACCGCCAGGAATTGTTGAAGAGTATGGGCGAGCGCTACAACGTTCAGTTCTCTGATGAAGAGGTAGCACGTTTCGCGGTAATGTCAACGTTCGGATTACCGATCGGACAGTTGAAAGAGTTTATTAATCTGGCTCCGGATGAACGCAAGAAGGTTAACCAACCTGGTGTGCCGGTAGATTCATTGAACAATCAATTGAAAGACTGGATCATCTTCTCGCGTATGGCTAATCCAAAACTTCGCATCGCGATTAAAGGTGATTCGGATACAAACTATCCGGTAGTTGAAAAAGTGATCAACACGCTGATTGATAATAAAGTCAATCGCTTCAACCTGATCACAAACATGGAAAGAAATCCTTCATAACATTAAACCCTACAAGAAATGGCAGAAGTAAGTCAAGGCGGTGGCGGTGGTGGTCATAAAAAAGGTGGTAAAGTAAGAGCCAAGAAAGCGTCAACAAAGATTGATATGACGCCTATGGTGGACTTAGCCTTCTTATTGTTGACCTTCTTCATGCTCACCACGACTTTCAATAAGCCTCAGACCATGGAGATCACCATGCCTGAGAAACCTAAACCGGAGGACAAACTTCCGGAAGTGAACGAAAAGAAAGTAGTTACGCTTGTATTAGGAAAGAACGATAAGATATACTGGTATCACGGTATCACCGATCCTAAGATCGAGGTGACTGATTTTTCAGCAAACGGAATCCGTAAAGTGTTGATGACACAGAACTCGCAGATCCCGGGCATGATTCTTCTGATTAAACCTTCTGAAGAATCGCGTTACAAGAACATGGTAGATATACTCGATGAGATGAATATTACCAACATGCAACGATACGCCCTGGTGCCCATTACACCAACGGATAAAGAACTCATAAAAGAATCTAATTTATGAAAGCAGAACAGTTAAAACCGCAGCGTTGGGAAGACATAGTCTTCGAATATCGCAACAAAGAGTATGGAGCGTACGAAAACCGCAGGTCTTACTCAAAGCACGTAGTTCTTGCTGCTATCATAACCGTGCTGGTGGCAGCGCTTGTGCTGGCTTATCCTAAAATTGTTGAATGGATAAAAGGTCAGCAAGAAGCAGAGGCACCGGTGTTGAAGACTGTAAAATATACAGACCTGGCACCACCTCCACCAATTCAGAACACACCTCCGCCTCCACAGGTAAATATACCACCTCCGGTAAAGACGATTATCAAGTATCTTCCTCCGCAGGTAACGGATAAAGAAGTTGTAGAAGAAGAAGAAATGCCAACCATCGAAGAGGTAAAACAAAACGATGTAGGCTCTGAGAACATCGAAGGTACCGGTGAAGTAGTATTCGATGAACCTGTACAGGAAGTTGTTCAGGAAACAACGGAAGATGAAGATAAAATCTTCATGGTTGTTGAGCAGCAGGCTGAGTACCCGGGTGGTCTTGAGTCAATGGCTAAATTCCTTCAGAAGAACGTGAAGTATCCTGCAGCGGCCCGAAGAATGGGTATCGAAGGTTCGGTATTCGTGAGCTTCGTGGTAGATAAAGAAGGAAAGATCAGCGATCCTCAGGTAGTAAAAGGTATCAGCGCAGAGTGCGATAAAGAAGCGATCCGCGTTGTAAACCTGATGCCACCCTGGAAGCCTGGTAAGCAAAACGGCAGAGCTGTAAAGTCGCGCTTCGTATTGCCTATCAAGTTTAAGCTGGCAAGCTAATGGAAACAGAAACTGACGAGTATAAGATGACTGGTATGGACATGGTCATCAAATACTTTGGACTAATTATGGCAGCGGCCTATATAGGTATAGGCGCTGCCCTGATTACTCGCCCTGATATGATTAATATTAATGGAGCTTATGCTTTGCCTTTAGGAATTCTTCTTATTGCGTATGGTTTATTCAGAGCATTTAAAGTATACCAGCGATATTTTCAGAAGTAGATATGAAGATTGTTTTTCATAGTTTCATAATAGCATTATTCATAGTAATAGCTGGAGCCTGTACGCAGCGTGATAAAAAGGGAAAACCTTTGGATACGTCTACGTCAGGCTCCATCACTATTGCAGTAGATGAGTCGTTGAAACCTTTGTTCGATACAGAGGTTGATACATTTATGGGGCTCTACAAACGAGCCAATATTAAAGTGATCTATACTTCCGAGGCTGATGCCATGACGCAGCTTTTGCTTGACAGTGTTCGCCTCTCGGTTGTTACACGCAAGCTTGAAAAGGAAGAGATAGAAACATTCAAGGCGCAAGCCATTAATAAACCCCGCCAGGTAACAGTGGCGAAAGAGGGGATTGCACTTATACTGAACCGTTCTAACCAGGATACAACTTTTACGATAGCACAGTTAAAAGATATTCTGGCGGGTAAAATCACGAAGTGGAATCAGCTTGATCCGAAAGGTAAAGCAACCCCGATTGAAATTGTATTTGATCAGCCTACTTCAGGCATATTACGATATTTAAAAGATTCATTGGCCATCGATTCACTGCCGGCCAACTGTTTTGCGGTCAACAATAATCCCGCAGTTGTGGATTATGTCACCAAAAAAGAAAACGCCATAGGTTTGATTGGTGTCAGTTGGATCAGTGACGATGACGATTCCACCACCAATGTTTTCAAGAACACCATACGGATTGCCGAGCTTTCAAACGATGGTGTCGAATTTTTCAAGCCTTACCAGGCGTATATTGCTCAAAAAAATTATCCTTTGGTGCGCGATATAACTATAATCAGCAGGGAGACTCGCACTGGGCTGGGAAGTGGCTTTATAGCCTTTGTAGCAGGAGAAAAAGGCCAGCGCATAATTCTGAAGGCTGGACTTGTTCCTGTAACCATGCCGGTTAGGATTGTAGAAATTAATCGCCAACCACTATTTTAGCATTCAGATTGTCCGTATTTTCATTGTCCAATGTCGCATACAACAGAGCAATGAGGTATGGCATCGTGTTTGTTTACGTAACATCTAAACTTAAAATAAACTCATGAAAGAATTAATCAAACGAGCATGGAGCGGAGGGATAATGCTCTTATTCTTCATCGCTGCTGCTACACTTGCTGTTGCGCAGGAGCTGCCGGCTGTTAAGCAAGCACGTCAGCAAATGGAAATTGAGCAGACTAACAAAGCAGTTGCTACGCTGAGCGAAGCTGTAAAAGCAAATCCGGCAGATGCAACATTACTATACTATCTCGGTATGGCGCAGATCGCCAACGGTGAAAAAGAAAAAGCCGAGATATCATTTCAGAAAGGTTTAGAAGTAAATCCAAAAGAAGCGTTGAACCTGGCAGGTAAAGGATATCTGCGCATGATTGAAAACAATGTTGCTGAAGCAAAGACATTGTTGGATCAGGCACTGGCTCAAACAAAATCAAAAAATGCTCCTGTATTAAAAGCTGTAGCCCAGGCTTATCTGCAAAACGATAAGTTCACTGCGGATGCTTTGACTTTATTACAGAAAGCTAAGTCGATCGAAAAGTCTGACTATGAAACTTTCATCTTATTAGGTGATGCTTATACAAAACAGGTAAAAGGTGGTGAAGCCGTAAGTGCCTTCGAAACAGCAGCTACACTTGATCCGAAGAGCGGAACACCCCAGTATAAAATTGGTGTTGTATATCAGCGTTCTAAAAACCTGAGCTCAGCAGAGGAACACTTCAATAAGGCTATTGTAGCTGACCCTAATTATGCACTGGCTTACAAAGAACTTGGTGAATTATACTATGCGCAGAAGAAAGCTCCTGAAGCTGTGAAGGCTTACGAAAAATATCTTTCATTAACAGAGAGACCTGAGCCTGCTCAACTTCGTTATGCGTTCTTCCTGTTCATGGCGAAAGACTATAAGAAGGCAAACACTGTATTCGAAGGTTTAACGAAGCGTGCAGATGTATCTGCAACAGTATATAAATACTATGCTTACTCATTGACTGAAGCAGTTGAACTTGCTAAAGCTGAGCAGGTGTTCGGCCAGTACTTTGCAAAGGCTGCACCAACTGAAATCCAGGCTAGCGACTATGTTTACTTGGCTAGATTGCTGCAGAAGCAAGCTAAAGATTCCCTTGCGCTCGTAAATTTTAAGAAGAGTCTTGAGCTGGAGATGAATCCTGAGATTGCTCAAACTATCGCAGATGCTTATTACAAGCAGAAGAAATATCCTGATGCTATCGAGGCGTTCAAACAATTGCGCACCGCTAAAAGCAACAAACTTTCTTCACAGGATTTGTTCGCATTAGGTCGTTCTTATTACTTCAACAAGCAGTTCATAGAAGCTGATACAACATTTGCTGAGCTTGCTGTACTGCAACCAAACATTACAATTCCGTATGCATGGAGAGCACGTTCCTTAGCTAACCTGGATCCTGAGTTGAAACAAGGTTTAGCAAAGCCTTACTTCGAAAAAGTAATTGAAATTGCTGAAGCAAATCCTGATAAGAGTAAATCTAAGCCTGATCTGATCGATGCATATTCTTATATGGGATATTACTACGATACGAAAGGTGATTTTGCTGCCGCGAAGAAGACTTTTGAGAAGCTGAAAGAGCTTGATCCTGCTAACGAGAAAGCTAAAGCATATCTCGAAGCTTTAAAGCAAGCTGCTGCTGCGAAGCAGAAAGCTAAGACGGCGAACTAGTCACTGCAATAAATAACAAGAAGTACGCGTTCTTACCCAAAGAGAATTTTTTACAGTACTTCGGTCATTAAACAATATAAATAGCGATAGTAGCAAGTATTTTGCTACTATTGCTATTAAATATAAATCCCAATCTCTCCAATGCTTGGTATCCTCACTATTCTTTTGCAGATCACAACATCTGCAGACACTACTGCTGTAACAACATCGACAGAGTCATTATCACTCCTCGACATGGTAATGAAAGGTGGCTGGATCATGATCCCGATTGCCTTCTTAGGATTTGTAGCCTGCTACTTCTTCTTCGAGCGTTATTTATACCTTAACGCTGTTACCAAAGAGAAAAAGGAACTTGTGTCATCCATCAAGCAATACCTTAAGAACGCTGATATTAAAAGTGCACGCATGTATGCAGCACAAGATGGTTCTGCTACCGGTAAAATATTACAGGTAGGACTGGAGCATATTGGCAAGCCGATGAAAGAATTGGAGAGTATGATGGAGTCTGCTGCCAACATTGAGGTAGCAGAAATGGAACGTAACATGGGCTACCTCGGTATCATTGCCGGTGTGGCGCCTATGCTCGGTTTCATTGGTACAATCGGAGGGATTATCCGTATCTTCTACGATATATCGCAGACGGATAACATTACCATCGGTATTATAGCAGGTGGTCTTTATGAAAAGATGATCACCAGTGGGGCCGGTCTTTTCGTGGGCGTAATTTCTTACTGTGCTTATCACATTCTTCAGCAGCGTGTAAACGTGTTTACATTGAAGATGCAGAAAGATGTTTTCGATTTCATGCGTTCAATCCTTACTCCTGAGTCATGAAGATCAGACACCGGAAACAGTTTGCCCATGAAGTAGCGACCTCATCGCTCAATGACATCATGTTCTTTCTGCTGTTGTTCTTCCTGATCATATCAACCGTTACCAACCCGGCTGTTATCAAAGTGCCGCTCCCGAAGTCAGGCGCCAACCAAAGTGTTAATCGGTCACCGGTTGCCCTGGTCGTTACAGAAGACAAGCGTTACTATGTTAACAAACAGCAAGTGGCTTTCGATCAGTTGGAGTCTACACTCATCAAGCAATGTGCTGGTATGACTGATCCGACTGTAGTAGTACACATCCCTTACGGTGCTACCGTTCAGGATCTCGTAAGCGTTGTTGAGATCGGAGCCAAGAATAAAATCCGAATGGTGTTGGCCACAGAGAAGCCAAAGTAGATCTCGCTTCCTCTATTGTCTCATTTAGACTACTTGTCTCATTCTATATTTAGTTACAACGTGACGGCTAAGGGTGCAGTCATATTTACTCTAATCTCATTCTAATTTTTATGGATGCTATAGATGGTTATTTATAATCAATCTATATAACATGCTAATTGTGTCTATAGCACACAATCTCCGGAATTTTATTTCCTGAAATCATCATTCTGCAACGACAATTTTTGCTCGGAGCACTTCACATCAATCTTTATTCTTTGGCTTGTTGGTGTTTGAACTTTCTGAATATGCAGAGTGTAATATTTCATGAAAGATCGTGGTGAAAAACCGGTAAATAATTGTTCGCCTTTTGTGGAGTTTGAAGGATAAAAAACGAAATTTACCCCATTCTAATTTGCTATGGAGAATTCAGATTTAGCACAATACCTTCCGATTGCTTTAATGTTTCTTTTCGCGATGGGGTTCATTGTCGTAACCATGATCGCTACACACGCATTGGGACCGAAGCGTAAAAGCAAAGTGAAGCTCGATACGTTTGAGTGTGGTATCGAATCAAAAGGCAACGCCCGGGTACCGTTCAACATTAAGTACTTTCTGGTGGCTATTCTGTTTGTTTTATTTGATGTCGAAGTGATCTTTATGTATCCCTGGGCTGTTAACTTTAAAGAGCTAGGAGAACCTGGGTTTATTCAGATGATCACCTTCATAGCATTGCTACTGGTAGGCTTTTTCTACCTGATCAAAAAAGGGGCTCTTAAGTGGGAAGATTAGTGGAAGTTGTGATTTAAAAAGTGAAAGCTATGGAATCAACAAGCATACAACAGGGTGTAACAATCGGTACGAAGCCGGAAGGCTACGAAGGCGCAGGTTTCTTTGCTACCAGTTTGGACAAGGTAGTAGGGCTTGCCCGAAAAAATTCAATATGGCCGCTACCTTTTGCTACTTCATGCTGTGGCATCGAGTTCATGGCGACCATGGCCTCGCATTATGATCTGGCCCGCTTCGGTTCGGAGCGTCTCAGTTTCTCACCGCGTCAGGCTGATTTGCTGATGGTAATGGGAACGATCGCCAAGAAAATGGGACCGATACTTCGCCAGGTATATGAACAAATGGCTGAGCCACGCTGGGTAATCTCCGTAGGAGCCTGTGCCTGCAGCGGTGGTATATTTGATACCTACAGTGTTCTTCAGGGTATCGACCGCATCATCCCCGTAGATGTATATGTACCCGGATGCCCTCCGCGCCCGGAACAAATCATAGATGGTATTTTGAAAATACAGCACCTCGTAGAAACAGAGTCGCTTCGCAGAAGAGATTCTGATGAATACAAGGCCATGCTGAATAAATACGGAATGGAGTAATTGTTACTTCGCTACACCTTGATCATCCAAGGTGTAACGGATAATAATTACCAATACATAAACAAAACCGAAACCGAACCAATGGAAGGTTCTACGCAGGACAACGTCATTAGTGCGCTCAAAGAAAAGTATGAAGACCAGATACTTCATATGGACACACCTTACAATTTTCTCACGATCTCTTTGAAGAAAGAGAAAATTGTAGAGATCATTCAATACCTGTACAACCACCCCGATACAAAATTGCAATACCTCACAACATTGTGTGGTATACATTATCCCGAGTTGAACCAGATCGCTGTTATGTACCAGCTTCATAATCTGGCAACCAACACACGCGTACGCCTTAAGATATTTCTTTCGGCAGAGAACCCGGTAACGCCTACCATTACACCTATATTTTCGGGAGCGAACTGGCTGGAGCGCGAGACATACGATTTCTACGGAGTAAACTTCGTAGGACATCCGAATCTGAAGCGTATTCTGAATGTGGAGGATATGATCATCTTCCCGCTGCGTAAAGAATATCCGCTGGAAGACCAGAGACGCGAAGACAAGAACGATACTATGTTTGGACGATAATTTTATGAATGTGAATCAATCGGTCATCGAACAGGAAAAAGCAGGAGAGAAACAATACTCATACCTGAACCTCGGTCCTACGCACCCGGCCACGCATGGTATATTTCAGAATGTATTAAAGATGGATGGTGAGATCATCGTAGAAGCAGAACCCACCATTGGCTATATACACCGTGCGTTTGAAAAGCTCGCTGAACGCAGACCTTTCTACCAGATCACACCGTTGACGGATCGTATGAACTACTGTTCATCGCCCATCAACAACATGGGGTGGCACATGACAGTTGAAAAACTGTTGAATATAGAAATACCGAAGCGTGTACAATACCTCCGTGTTATCATCATGGAGTTGTCGCGTATATCAGATCATATCATTTGTAATACGATCATCGGTCAGGATACCGGAGCAACAACCGGCTTCCTATACCTGTTCCAGATGCGTGAGCGTATCTACGAAATCTTCGAAGAGATTTGTGGTGCCCGCTTAACAACGAACATAGGTCGCATTGGCGGACTCGAGCGTGACGTACCCCAGAAAGCCTGGGATAAGATTGATAAATTTCTGATTGACTTCCCGATAGCATTCAAAGAATTCTCAAACCTGCTGGAGCGCAACCGTATCTTCATGGATCGTACGATTAACTGCGGCCCTATATCTGCAGAACGTGCGCTCAACTATAGCTTCTCGGGTCCCAACTTGAGAGCTGCCGGGGTTGACTACGATGTGCGCGTCATGAATCCATACTCCTCCTACGAAGAGTTTGATTTCATTATCCCGGTAGGTACCAATGGCGATACATACGACCGCTTCATGGTGCGCCAGGAAGAAATGTGGCAAAGTCTGAGCATCGTTAAGCAGGCGATCGAAAAAGTAAAGAAAGAACCTGCCGGTATATATAGCGCGCGTGTTCCTGAGTTCTGTCTTCCTCCAAAAGAAGAAGTATATAACGACATGGAAGCGCTCATCTATCACTTCAAGATTGTGATGGGTGAAACAGAAATTCCGAAAGGCGAAGTATACCACTGTGTAGAAGGCGGTAATGGTGAGTTAGGTTTCTACCTGATCAGCGATGGCGGCCGAACTCCATTCAGATTGCAATTCAGAAGACCTTGCTTTATATACTACCAGGCATATCCGGAGATGATCAAAGGATCCATGCTGTCGGATGCAGTAATTACCATGAGTAGCATGAACGTAATAGCAGGAGAACTTGATGCATAAGCTCAAGCATAACGGATAGAAAGATGAGTGAACAGATAAAACCGATACAATTTTCAGCCGAGACAATGGATCTCGTGCAGCGCATCATAAAACGTTATCCGGAAGGAAGACAGAAGTCAGCCCTGTTGCCTATACTACATATAGCGCAGGCAGAGTTTGATGGCTGGCTGAGCACACCGGTGATGGACTATGTTGCATCTATACTTTCCATCAAGCCGATTGAAGTGTATGAAGTTGCATCATTCTATACCATGTTCAATCTCGAACCGGTAGGTAAATGTCTCATCGAAGTTTGTCAGACAGGTCCGTGCTGGTTAAGAGGTGCTGATGATATTGTTGAACACTTCGAGAAAAAACTGAATATAAAAGTAGGAGAGACCACAGCAGACGGCATGTTTACCCTGAAGACTGTTGAGTGTTTAGGTTCCTGCGGAACTGCCCCGATGTTACAGTGTGGTTCTGATTACTACGAAAACCTTACGACTGAGAAGGTGGATACCTTGATTGAAAAATTGAGATCTTCCAATCAGCGCAGTACATATATGAAATCTAACATGCAGGAGATCTAATCATGGCAAGACTTTTAGAACATATAAATGTACCGGGCATCAATACATTTGATGTATATAGAAAACACGGTGGCTATAAATCGGTAGAGAAAGCGTTGAAGACGATGACTCCCGATGAAGTTACCGAGGAAGTTAAAAAGTCGGGTCTTCGCGGAAGAGGTGGTGCAGGTTTTCCTGCCGGTATGAAGTGGAGCTTCCTCGATCGTAAATCAGACAAGCCACGTTACCTCGTGTGTAACGCTGACGAAAGCGAGCCGGGAACATTCAAGGATCGCTACCTGATGGAGAAGATTCCGCATGTTCTTATTGAAGGAATGATTACATCAAGTTACGCACTGGGTGCAAAAACATCCTATATCTACGTGCGTGGTGAGTATATGTATATCATCCGCATTCTTGAGAAAGCTATAGAGGAAGCACGTGCGAATGGCTTCCTTGGTAAAAATATATTAGGTACAGATTATTCACTGGAGCTATATGTACAACCCGGTGGCGGTGCCTATATCTGCGGTGAAGAAACGGCATTGTTGGAATCACTGGAAGGTAAACGTGGTAATCCACGTCTCAAGCCTCCGTTCCCGGCCGTTGCAGGTTTGTACGCCAGCCCTACCGTTGTAAACAACGTAGAGACTATATCGGCTGTTTGTTCGATCGTAAATGAAAGTGGAGATGAGTATGCAAAGATCGGTGTCGGAAAAAGTACCGGTACAAAACTGATCTCTGCCAGCGGACACATCAACAAACCCGGTGTATACGAAATTGAATTAGGACTTCCGGTTGAAGAGTTTATATACTCTGATCAATACTGTGGAGGTATATGGAAAGGCAGAAAGCTCAAGGCTGTTGTAGCCGGAGGTTCTTCCGTACCGATTCTTCCTGCAGAACTTATACTCAAAACAGCCAAAGGTGAACCACGACTGATGTCCTACGAGTCATTATCCGATGGAGGTTTTGCGACAGGAACAATGCTCGGTTCCGGTGGTTTTATAGTAATGGATGAGACAGCATGTATCGTTCGTAACCTCTGGACCTTTACACGCTTCTATCACCACGAATCCTGCGGACAGTGCAGCCCTTGCCGTGAAGGTACTGGCTGGATGGAGAAAGTTCTTCATCGCATTGAACATGGCCACGGTCACATGGAAGATATAGACTTACTCGTAGACGTAGCAAAGAAAATCGAAGGAAATACAATTTGTCCCTTAGGAGATGCAGCCGCATGGCCGGTAGCCAGCGCAATCCGCCATTTCCGCGAAGAATTTGAATACCACGTGAAGTACCCGGAGAAGGTGAAGAACCCGAAGCACTTCGAGCTCGAACCGTTCCGCTCCGAGAAAGTACTTGCAGGAGTTTAATGAAAAGTAAATGTCGAAGTATAAACACACCCTTCATCCCACGCACACACAACTAGTAGCTCGCAGCCAGCAGCTCGCAGCTATTCGCAAAACGATTAACTATTAACGGACAATCCGATCAATGGCTAAAGTAACAATAGATGGTATTGAAGTAGAAGTTGCAGATGGAACAACCATTCTGAATGCAGCCCGCCAGATAGGCGGTGAGGTTGTGCCTCCGGCAATGTGCTACTATTCTTCTTTGAAAGATACCGGTGGTAAATGCCGCGTGTGTTTAGTAAAAGTAACGCAGGGATCTGCCAAAGATCCACGTCCTATGCCGAAGCTCGTAGCATCATGCCGCACTCCGGTAATGGATGGTATGGTCGTGCAGAACATTACTTCACAGGAAGTACTCGAAGCACGTAAAGGTGTTGTTGAGTTCCTGTTGATCAACCACCCGCTGGACTGCCCTATATGTGATCAGGCCGGTGAGTGCGATCTGCAAAACTTAGCATACGAACATGGCGCTGCTAAAACACGCTATGAAGAAGATCGCAGAACATTCGAGAAGATCGATATAGGAGATAAGATCAAACTACACATGACGCGCTGCATTCTTTGCTACCGCTGTACATTTGTAGCCGATCAACTTACCAACGAACGTGTTCACGGTGTGATCAATCGCGGTGATGCATCCGAGATCAGCACCTATATCGAGAAAGCAGTTGATAATGAATTCTCCGGAAATATGATTGATGTTTGTCCGGTAGGAGCATTGACCGATAAGACATTCCGCTTCAAGAGCAGGGTATGGTTCACGAAGCCACTCGATGCACACCGTAACTGCGACAAGTGCTGTGGTAAAGTTGTACTCTGGACAAAAGGTGATGATGTACTGCGCGTATCAGCACGCAAAGATCAGTACGGTGAAGTGAAAGAGTATATCTGCAACGAATGCCGTTACGATCACAAGAACATGAACGACTGGACAATTGAAGGTCCGCGTCATATCGATAAACATTCGGTGATTTCTCAGAATCACTATGAGAAGATCGACATGCAGAAACTGAAGCTTGATATCGAACGTCAGATTCAGTTCCAGAAGGGAAAACAATTACCGGAAACTAACCAGTCACCAGCATGAGCGAATTCCTGATCTATAAACTTATACTGGTAGGCTCGGTGTTTGGTATAACACTCTTTGTAGCAGCTTACTCGACTTATGCAGAACGTAAAGTTGCTGCCTTCCTGCAGGATCGTGTTGGTCCGGACAGAGCGGGACCTTTCGGTATATTTCAGCCACTTGCTGATGGAATGAAGTTCATCTACAAAGAAGAGATCATCCCGGTAGTATCCAACAAATTTCTTTTTGTATTAGGGCCGTGCCTCGCCATGCTAACCGCGATGATGGCAGGTGTACTGATTCCCTGGGGAAATACATTGATCATTGGTGACCAGGTATATTCTCTGCAGATCGCTGACCTCAACGTAGGTATACTATATGTATTCGGAGTTGTATCGATCGGTGTCTATGGTATCATGATCGGAGGATGGGCTTCTAATAACAAATTCTCATTGCTTGGAGCAATTCGTGCGTCAGCACAGATGATCAGCTATGAGATCGCGATGGGATTATCCATCATCGCGCTTATCATCATGACGGGTACATTGAGTCTCGGTGAGATCAGTGCGCAACAGGCTGGTGGTGTAGGTGGCGACTGGAATATGTGGAATGTAGTATATCAGCCACTCGGATTCCTGATCTTTATTGTATGTGCATTTGCAGAGTGTAACCGTACGCCATTCGATTTGCCGGAATGTGAGACCGAACTTGTAGGTGGTTATCACACAGAATATAGCAGTATGAAGCTCGGCTTCTACCTCTTTGCTGAATACATCAATATGTTTGTTTCTTCAGCAGTAATCTCAACGCTATATTTTGGCGGGTATAACTTCCCGTTCATGAACGACCTGGGATTGGATCATAACACAATCTCTATCATCGGAACGGTAGTATTGTTTGGAAAGATTTCCTTCTTCATCTTCTTCTTCATGTGGATCCGCTGGACAATCCCGCGCTTCCGCTACGATCAGCTGATGAACCTGGGATGGAAGATATTGATACCGCTTGCGGTCTTTAATATATTCCTTACCGGACTTGTAATGATATTGTTGAAGTAAAGTTGATTCGATCAATACGGATAACTGACAACGAATAACGACTAACGATGTTAACAAATAGATCAAAGCTTGTAGTAAAGAAAGAGATGACCTTCGCAGAGAAGATATATCTCCCGGCAATTCTGAGTGGAGTTGCTATTACGATCAAGCACTTATTCAGAAGAAAGGCAACGGTAAAATATCCGGAGAAGCAACGCGAGATCAGCGAGGTATGGCGTGGCCAGCACGTGTTGAAGCGTGACGACAAAGGAGCTGAGCGTTGTACAGCCTGCGGGTTGTGCGCAGTGTCGTGTCCTGCGGAAGCCATTACCATGGTTGCTGCCGAGCGTAAGAAAGGCGAAGAGAATTTATACCGCGAAGAAAAGTATGCAGCAACGTACGAGATCAACATGCTGCGTTGCATCTTCTGTGGATTGTGCGAAGAGGCTTGTCCGAAGGAAGCTATATTCCTGACGGATCGCATTGTCTCAACTGACTACGAAAGAAACGGATTTATATACGGTAAGGATAAGCTTGTAGAGCCGGTGAACGAACGCGTTGATATAAGCAAGCGCCAAACACCGGCCGTGTTGGCCTTCAAACAACAGAAAAGATTAAGTCATAATAAATAACAGAATTCAGCAGTGACGCTCAACGCATTCTACTTCCTTTCATTTCTGGCCATTATGTCGGCCATCATGGTAGTATTATCCAAGAACCCGGTATATAGTGTACTATACCTGATCATTACTTTTTTCTGTATCGCCGGGCACTATACATTGATGAACGCGCAGTTCCTTGCGATTGTACACATCATTGTATACGCAGGTGCCATCATGGTATTGTTCCTCTATGTAATCATGTTGCTCAACCTGAACAAAGAATCTGAACCGCATAAGAGTAACGTTCTGAAGTTTGCTGCCACCATCTGTGCCGGACTTATTATGTTGGTACTGATTGGTTCATTGAAGGGTACTGAAAATATGCTGCAGCAACAACCGGCTGCTGCCGATATAGGACTTGTAAAAACATTAGGGAAAGTAATGTTCACTGAATTTTTACTTCCCTTTGAAATAACATCCGTGTTACTGCTCGCTGCTATGGTGGGGGCTGTAATGCTGGGTAAACCGGAGAGCCGATAAACGTTATTTGTTAATCGTTATCCGTGAATAACAATAACGATTAACTGGTAACGAATAACTGATAACGATTAACGAACAATGGTTAAAACCGTACCACTTGATTATTACCTGTGGCTGGCCGCTGCACTCTTCACGATAGGAGTGCTGGGTGTGCTATACCGCAGAAATGCTATTATCATTTTTATGTGCATTGAATTGATGTTGAATGCTGTGAATCTTTTACTCGTAGCATTCTCAACATATCTCAACGATGCCTCCGGACAAGTATTTGTATTCTTTATCATGGCAGTGGCTGCGGCAGAAGTCGCGGTAGGTCTTGCTATATTGGTAATGATGTACCGTAACACAAAATCGGTTGATATTAATATTTTGAATCGCTTAAAATGGTAAGTACAGATCTATTGGTAAGCCTGGTACCTTTGTTCCCGTTACTGGGCTTTTTGCTTGTTGCACTGAATACACGAAAACTCACACACGGAGTTACTGCATTTATAGCCTGCGGTTCAGTACTATTATCGTTCATAGTTTCCATCGCACTTTTCTCTACGCTACTTGGCAGACCGGAAAGTGATCGTTCTATATCTCTAACACTCTTTAACTGGATCGCTGCCGGAGATTTCTCGGCTTCGCTTAGCTTTCTGGTTGATCCGCTTTCATCATTATTTCTATTGATCATCACGGGTGTCGGCTTCCTCATTCATGTATACTCGATCGGGTATATGCATCATGATGAAGGCTTCAACCGCTTCTTCTCATACCTGAATTTGTTCGTGTTCTTCATGCTGTTGCTGGTAATGGGCGCGAACTACCTCGTGATGTTTGTAGGATGGGAGGGCGTAGGACTCTGTTCATATTTACTCATCGGCTTCTGGTTCAAGAACCAGGAGTATAACAACGCTGCCAACAAGGCATTCATCATGAACCGAATCGGTGACTTGGGAATGTTGTTAGGTGTAATTTTAATCTTCGTTCACTTCGGAAGTATTCAGTATACGGAAGTATTTGCAAAAGCTACATCCCTTGATACAACGACATTAACACTCATTACCATGCTGTTGTTTGTGGGCGCTATGGGTAAGAGTGCACAGATACCATTATATACATGGTTACCGGATGCAATGGCGGGTCCTACACCGGTATCAGCTTTGATACACGCTGCAACTATGGTTACAGCCGGTATATATATGGTGTGCCGTAATAATTTGCTTTACGCTTTATCACCTGATACCCTGAACTTGATCGTGATTGTTGGATTGGCCACTGCACTTTTTGCAGCAACAATAGCAGTTGCACAAAACGACATCAAGAAAGTACTTGCTTACTCAACCGTAAGTCAGTTGGGATTAATGTTCCTCGCATTGGGACTTGGTGCTTTCACCAGCGGTATATTTCACATGGCCACGCACGCTTTCTTCAAAGCGCTGTTATTCCTCGGTGCTGGTAGTGTGATCCACGCATTAAGTGGTGAACAGGACATTCGTAATATGGGTGGACTGAAGAAGTATCTGCCGGTAACGTTCTTCACATTCTTTGCCGGTGTATTGGCGATATCAGGTATACCTCCGTTTGCCGGTTTCTTCTCAAAAGACGAAATACTCGCGAGTGCATTTGCACATAATAAAATTGTATGGGCTGTAGCCGTGATCGCTTCGTTGCTTACAGCATTCTATATGTTCCGTTTATTTTTCCTCACCTTCTTCGGAAAAGAGAGAGCGAGTAAACATGCTATGGAGCATATTCATGAGTCTCCGAAAAGTATAACCATTCCATTGACAGTATTGGCTATACTTAGTGTTGTAGGAGGATTTATGGGTGTGCCGGAAGCTTTGGGTGGTTCACACTGGTTATCGCATTACCTGCACCCGGTGTTTGCAGCATCGCATGACCTTATACGGGTACATCACCTCAGCCATTCGACTGAATATATACTCATGGGTACTGTGGTGGCCTTTACGATTGTTATGATCATCATCGCGTATGTGCTATACATCAGCAAGGAACAAGTGCCTGCAGCAGAAGGTCAGCCAACCGGTGTTGTGCAACGCCTGCTTGCCAACAAGTACTATGTAGACGAACTATACCATGCTATCGTAGTAAAACCGCTGTACTGGTTCTCCGGTATTTTTGATTCGATCATCGAAAGACTGGGTATCGATAAACTTGTGAATGGCCTGGGGGAAAGTGTTGTAGCCGGAAGCCGTGTAACACGTCTTTTGCAGAACGGAGGTATAGGATACTATATCTTCATGATGGTGATAGGCATTGTACTGATCCTCGCATATGCTGTCATTCGCTGATCATTAGCGGATAACAAATAACGATTAACAGATAACGAACAACGAATAACGATATAAAATGCTTACGCTACTTCTCATATTCTTTCCACTGGTGGCAGCGCTGTTGCTCTTTGTATTCAAACCACAGAGTGCAAAATCCATAGCACTGACAGCAGCATTGCTTGAACTGGTTATTTCACTGGTAGTTGTAGTAGAATTTAATAAAACAGGAGGACCGCAGTTTGAAGTAAATATACCCTGGATCACATCACTGGGATTAAATTTTTCGGCAGCGATAGATGGTATCAGCTTATTGCTCGTGTTATTGACAACGGTACTGGTGCCGCTGATCATCCTTTCATCGTTCAGCAAAACATACGATAAGCCTTCTACTTTTTACGGATTGATCCTGACCATGCAAATGGCACTGATAGGTGTATTTGTAGCGCGCGATGGTTTACTCTTCTACCTCTTTTGGGAAGTAGCACTGATCCCTATATACTTCATCTGTCTCATCTGGGGCGGTGAAGATCGCGGAAGAATTACATTCAAGTTCTTTGTCTATACACTGGCAGGAAGTTTATTTATGCTGATAGGTTTGGTATACCTGTATTTCCAGACACCCGGTACACATACTTTTGATATACAGGCTCTATATGATGCAGGCCGTTCACTTTCATCAACAGAGCAATCACTTATATTCTGGGCATTGTTCGTGGCCTTCGCGATAAAAATGCCTGTGTTTCCTTTTCATACCTGGCAGCCTGATACCTATACCGTTTCACCGGTACAGGGCACGATGCTACTCTCCGGTATCATGCTGAAGATGGGTATATATGGTGTGATCCGCTGGTTGATACCGGTGGTGCCCGGTGGTGTTGCTGAGTGGGGGCTAACAGCCGTGATCATTTCTGTGATCGGTATCATTTACGCTTCCTGCATCGCCATCGTTCAGAAAGATTTCAAACGCCTGATCGCATATTCATCTATAGCACACGTAGGCCTGATATCAGCCGGTATATTTACACTGGATGCTGTAGGCGTGCAAGGTGCTATGATCCAGATGCTGAGTCACGGTATTATCGTATTTGCATTGTTCTATATTATTGAGATCATCTTCGATCGCACCAAGACCAGAGCATTATCTGAATTAGGTGGTATACGCAATGCAGCGCCAATTCTTACAACTGTATTTGTTATTACCATGCTGGGCAGTGTTGCGCTTCCATTCACCAGCGGGTTTGTCGGGGAGTTTTTGCTGATCAACTCGCTCTTCCAGTATAAACCGGCTCTTGGAGCTATAGCAGGTGTAACGATTATACTTGGTGCAGTATATATGCTCAGAACATTCCAGAAGTCGATGTCAGGCGAAGCGAACAGCAGAACTGCTTCCTTTATAGACCTGACCGGACAAGAAAAGCTTGTGCTATACCCAGTGGTATTGCTGATCATTATCATTGGTATATATCCTGCTCCATTGCTGGAGATATCAGAATCCGCTGTCAATACACTTTTACAATCAATTTCAGCAGTTACTGCTTCCGCTAACTAATATATGAACGCATTATTTGTTATCACCGGCTTAGGTATCGTTTCGCTTCTTGCAGAATTTGGTAATCTGAAAAGATGGCTCACGGCTTTCGTGCTTGTTGGCCTGACAGCGGCAGTTATACTGGCAGCTTTAGATTGGAATACAACCCAGCGTTACTTCAGCGATATGCTGGTGTTCGATAACCAGGCTCTTGCATTTACAGCACTCATTTCAATTTCAACGATACTGTGGTTCTGGTTGTCGGTCGATTACTTTGCAACACAAACGCATCGTACAGACCGTACTTCACTTGTGATATTTGCTGTAGTAGGTTCAGTGATCATGGCTTCATTCAACAACATGGCCATGCTGTTCCTGGGTATTGAGATACTTTCTATGTCGCTCTATGTGTTGGCCGGAAGCCGGAAAGATAGTTTATCATCTACCGAAGCTGCGTTCAAGTATTTCCTCATGGGTTCTTTTGCAACGGGCTTCCTGTTGTTTGGTATAGCGTTGATCTACGGTGCTACCGGTTCATTCCATATTCATACCATCGCACAAACTATAGCCGCTAATCCTGCTGGTTTACCTACATTCTTTTATGCAGGTGTATTGCTGATGCTGATTGGCCTTGCTTTCAAAATATCAGCCGTGCCTTTCCACTTCTGGGCGCCCGATGTATATAGCGGTTCACCTACTACCGTAACAGCATTCATGTCAACGGTAGTGAAAGTAGCTGCTATAGGTGCTTTCATTCGTATATTCTCTTCATGCTTCGTAGCTGTTGAATCAACATGGAGCCTCGTGCTGCAGGTAATTATGATTCTTACCCTGGTGATACCAAATATCACCGCGGTATACCAGAACAACGTGAAACGTATGCTCGCATACTCCAGCGTTGGACATGTAGGCTATATATTGCTGGCATTCGTAAGCAGTCCGACCGAGACCGGCACTATATTCTATTACCTCACAACCTATTCTGTTTCATCACTGGCAGCATTCAGCGTGCTTCACCTGGTGGAAGGTAACTCCGAAGAGATAACAGTTGACTACTTCAATGGTCTCTTTAAAAAGAATTCATGGCTTGCTGTAACCATTACAATAGCGTTGCTGTCGCTGGCAGGCATACCTCCGCTGGCAGGGTTCTTCGGAAAGTATATGGTGTTTGCGCAGGCTATCAACCATGGCTATACCAGTCTGGTAATTGTAGCTGTCATCACTTCCCTCATTGGTGTATACTATTACTTCCGCATCATTATAGCGATGTATTTCAATGAGTCGTCAGCGCCTTCTATTACGTTAACAGCTTCACAAAAAATGCTGTTGTTCGTACTCATCGCACTCACCTTTGCACTCGGCTTATTCCCGGATGTCATCATGACGCTGTTCCGCGCATAGTAATTTCAAGATATTTCCATATAGCAATAGCCTGTCCGCAAGGATGGGCTATTTGCTTTTTATACCTGAAAAACTTATCTTCAATCGATTGCTAAAACTTATACTATGGGAAAAGTAAAGGATATCCTCGATTTTAAAGGAAATGCGGTCTATCATGTTGCACCAGATGTTACCGTTTACCACGCCATCGAAGTAATGTGCGAAAAAAATATTGGCGGTCTCGTCATTATTGAAAATGGTAAAATGGTTGGCATCTTCACCGAACGCGATTATGCCCGCAAACTCATCCTGAAAGGAAGATCGTCTAAGGATACACAGATCAGAGACCTCATGACCACCAAAGTATTTACGGTTACACCGGATACTTCCATTGAACAGTGCATGAGAATGATGAGCGATAAAAAATTCCGTCACCTTCCCGTAGAAGAAAATGGCGAACTGGTAGGAGTAATTTCCATCAGTGATGTTGTGCGCATGGTGATAAACGAGCAGAAATCGATCATAGAACATCTTGAACAATATATAGCCGGACAATAAGGGATTCTCATCCCATTTGTCAGGCAACGTTCAGAGCTCTTTTGTCTCCTCCCGGAGATGAAAGTATAGATCCCTTTTGTGTTAACTTTTGGTGTACTATATACCCCGTTCAGATTTTTGGTTTTACAGCAACTTGCTGTTGAATGACAGGAGCAGGGTATCGTACGGGTACCGTCTTTAATCTACACATACATTCCGTTCATCTATTTCACGATCACCTTCGCGGTTGCTTTGCCTATCTATAGCGTTTTACAGGCAAGTCATGGAAAACCGCATGAACCGGAAAATATACGTTCTATTGTCATGGATACTGTCGCTGGTTTTTATACCACACCTGGCGCAGGCTGTTACAGGTTTTATTGAGAATAAAGGACAGTGGCCCGACCAGGTTTTATTTGCTGCCGATATACCCGGTGGCAAACTATATGTAGAACGTGCCCGTCTATTATATGCTTTCGTGGAAAGTCCGGAAAGCATGCATAACCATTTGTCGGAAAATATAGCTGGTAAAGATGTATCGGCTTATCACCTTGATGTTTTGCAGGCGCATGCATTCGAAGTAAAATTCCTGCATGCCAATACTACTGTCAGGGCACAAGGAATGGGAGCCTTGCAAACACAGTATAGCTATATTAACGGGAGCGATCCTTCGGCATGGCAGCAGCAGGTTCGCGCATATGAAACGATTATCATCAGTGACTTGTATACCGGTGTAGACCTGAAACTCTATACGAGCGGCTCTTCTGTAAAGTATGATCTTATTGTGAAGCCCGGTGGACATTTCCATAAAATCGAACTTGCCTATAGCGGATTGGACAGTCTTCAACTAAAAGAAAAAAATCTTCACATGAAGACCAGTCTGGGAGAGATCATCGAGATGAAACCGTATGTATACCAGGAACACAATGGCAGACGCACGGATATACCTTGCAAGTTCAACTTGAAAAACAATCACATTACATTCGATCTCGAACATCGTCATGATCCATCAGCAACACTGGTCATCGATCCGCTGATTATATTCTCGGCATACTCAGGCTCTACTACGGATAACTGGGGCAACACGGCGACTTACGATGATGCCGGTAATGCATACATGGCCGGTATAGTATATGGCACTGGATACCCGGTAAAGACCGGGGCTTACCAGGTGTCATTTCGCGGAGGTACATGGGATATAGGTATCATGAAATTTGATTCAGCCGGAACGAAGATGCTGTATGCTACATACCTTGGTGGAAGCGCTGCCGAAACTCCGCAGAGTCTGGTGGTAAACCATGCCGGTGAATTGTTGATACTGGGTACTACAAGCTCGCTGAATTTTCCGGTAACGAATGGCTCCAGCTTTGGAGGCGGAACAAGTTTTACACCGATGGATGGTGTACCGTATAACAATGGCTCTGATCTGTTTGTTGCCAAGTTAAGCAGTGACGGTACTAAATTACTCGGTGCTACTTATATAGGTGGCTCGGAGAATGACGGTGTGAATTTTGTTTCAGGATCGTTTGATACGCAAACCATGGTGCAAAGTGCCTTGTGTAAAAATTATGGAGACCAGTTTCGCGGAGATATTATTACAGATAGTGATGATAATGTATATATAGCATCCAACACACGCTCATCGAATGTTCCCAATGCGCTTGTTGATTTTGCCGGGGGAACACACGATGCACTCGTGGTAAAGCTGACCGCTGATCTTTCGGAAATAACCTGGAGCCGTTGTCTTGGAGGCTCCGCTACCGATGCGGCCTACTCGCTGAAGCTCGATAAGAACAATACTATATTTGTTGCCGGAGGCACCACCAGCGCAAACTTTGAAGGTATTAATGGTTATAAGAAAACCAAAGGCTCAGACATTGACGGATGGATCGCGCAGCTCTCCAATGACGGACAGCAAATCATTAACGCTACTTACCTCGGAACATCTTCCTACGACCAGGTATATTTTATAGATATCAACAACGATCAGAATATATATGTATACGGACAAACGCAGGGAACATACCCGGTTTCTTCCGGCGTATTTTCTCAAACCGGAGGCGGCCAGTTTATACACAAGCTTTCGCACGATCTGCAGTCGTCTGTATTTTCAACGGTGTTTGGTTCTGGGGGTTATAGTCCGAATATTTCGCCTACAGCTTTCCTCGTAAATGATTGTAACAAGATATATATAGCAGGGTGGGGAGGTGCTTTGAATACAACTACGATACGGTATCGTAATCAATTCGGCCAGGTCGTTACGGTGACGCGTAATTTTGTAGGCGGAAGCACCACCGGGCTTCGTGTTTCTGCTGATGCTTATCAATCCACAACTTCCGGTAATGATTTTTACCTGATGGTACTCGATGAAGATGCTTCTGCATTTTTATACGGAACATTTCTCGGGGGTACGCAATCGGCTACGCACGTAGATGGCGGAACCAGTCGCTTTGACAAGCGCGGTATAGTATATCATGCCGTGTGTGCAGGTTGTGGCGGATATTCTGATTTTCCCGCTGTTAACGCACCGGCTGGCCACGCTACCAATGCGGCACGCACACAATCCGCATGTAATAATGCTATATTCAAGTTTGATCTTGCTACACTTCGTGCAGTATTGCAAACAAACTCGGTTGCATTGGATGATCCGGGCATCGATACACTTTGTTATCCTTCTTCCATTGTCTTTCAGAATTTCAGCAGTGGCGCTAAGTACTTTGTATGGAATATGGGCGATGGCACGGAGATAACCAGGCAGGATACAAGCGCGATCGTATATATTTACACAGCACCGGGAGTATATAAAGTTACATTAACAGCCTACAATGCCGAGACGTGTGAAGGACAGGATATAGCAACGGTTACGGTTTCTGTATTTGATCCGGAGATAGAAGTGTCGGATGACGGCTCCATCTGCAAGGGAAGCAGCTATCAACTCTACGCATCGGGAGGTGTGTCGTATCACTGGACAAACGATAGTACATTTACTTCGTCACTCCCCAACCCCAAAGTAACTCCAACTGATACAACTATATATTATGTTACCATACAAGACGAAGTGGGTTGTGAGGTTTCCGATACAGTGGCCGTAAATGTTATCCCCGGTCCTGATTATAAACTGAACATCGAGAAGCATTACGATTGCTGGAACCGTCCCGTAGTACGATTTAGCTATACTACCAAAGACAGCTATACCTATACCTGGAATTTGGGCGATGGAACAACCGCAACCGGGAAGGACTTTACGCATAATTACCCGGCCGATGGCAGCTATACCGTAACGTTTAAGAGTACAAACGACTATTGCACGTATAATGAAAATATTTCTATGAACATCGTTACCATAAAAGTGCCCAACGTAATTACCGCCAACAGCGATGAACGCAACGATGTACTACAGATACAGGCACCCGACCAGGTAGACCTGAAAATATATAATCTCTGGGGACGACTCGTCTTTCATGACGAAGACTATCACAACACATGGTCAGCCACGGGCCTCAGCACCGGAGTATATTACTACAAGATAGACGTACAAAACGAAGCTTCGTGCAAAGGCTGGGTACATGTTATTAAATAGAAAGTGCCGGGTATAATTCCCGGCACTTCTGATCTATCTAGCTTTGCGTAACGCTGTTACATCTTTGTACCATTCGATTCTTAAGACCGTCAACAAGAACGTACTTTTCTGGTTGGGTGCTATTGCATAACCTCCCTCAACCACCCCAAAGCCGATTCAACATCCTGAAACAAATTTAGCACCAGCGGATTTTTACACTGCCGATGCGCCTCCATATACTCATTCAGGTTTATAGTCGTAAATATATTTTCAGGCACAACTACAGCATAGTATACCAGGCCGCCTGCGTAAGCATTTGCGTTCCAGTACTCCAATACCCAATTCACATCTTCATCGCAGAAAATATCAGAGTTTGTCAGGTTTGTGATCCAGGCCACCTTACCATGCTCAGCTACCTTCTTACGTATTTGTATAAGTCCCTCCTCGCACTGGCTTCGAAAATCTTCCGATAACACAAAGCCCGTATAGGTAGCAATAATGCATGGAACGGAAGCGTCAAAGTCAAGAGACCCGCCATCAATTGTAAAAAGTCTTGCAGTCATGGATATATACTTGTTTATAATAGGATTCAAAAGTATGATTAACCGGTAACAAGAAGTCTCAGTACATTTTCGGGTTCACCATGAATTAAATACGGAGACTATAATCGGTAATTCTACGCTGTCTTTTTACATGTATATTTTGTACTTATAGTAGAAATTCACGAAAGCAAAATAATGCGGTCAACGCGCGAATTGTTGAGATCAAAAACATCGACCTGAAACTCATGCCCTCGGAATGAGCGGTTTTCGGGTCATAAAAAAACTTCATACAAAACTCAGAAATGTATTTAAATTAGGGGATACCAGTATACGCCATGCTATGGATAAATATATTCTCGCACTAGACCAGGGCACCACCAGTTCGCGTGCCATCGTCTTCGATCAACAAGGAACCATTCAGTCGGTTGCCCAAAAAGAATTTCAACAGTTGTTTCCCAAGCCCGGTTGGGTTGAACATGACCCCAATGAGATATGGGCATCGCAGGCCGGTGTTGCAGCGGAAGCCATCGCGAAGATCGGCATCAATGGTAAATATCTCGCAGGCATTGGTATAACCAATCAGCGTGAAACAACTATCGTGTGGGATCGCGAAACAAGTCAGCCGGTATATAACGCCATTGTGTGGCAAGACCGCAGAACATCTTCGTATTGTGACGAACTGAAAGCTCAGGGGCTGTCTGAGACCATCAAGCAAAAAACAGGTTTGTTTATCGATGCATACTTCTCTGCTTCCAAGATAAAATGGATCTTGGATAATGTAACGGGTGCGCGCGCAAAAGCCGAGCAGGGTAGACTTGCTTTTGGTACGGTTGATACATGGCTCGTGTGGAAGTTAACAAATGGTAAAGTTCATGTTACCGATGTTACCAATGCCAGCCGCACCATGTTGTATAACATTCATACACTTTCGTGGGATAAGGAATTGCTGAAAATATTTACTATACCCGAAAGTATGTTACCCGAAGTACGTTCGTGCAGCGAAGTATATGGCGAAACGGGTACAACTATATTTGCGAGTAAAGTACCCATTGCAGGGATGGCAGGCGATCAGCAGGCTGCGTTATTCGGACAAGCGTGCTTTGAACCCGGCATGATCAAGAACACGTATGGCACCGGTTGTTTTATTGTAGCGAACATCGGAACGAAGCCCGTAGTAACAAAAGATTTACTGACCACCATTGCCTGGAAGGTAAACAGCGAAGTTACGTATGCCGTGGAAGGATCGATCTTCATAGGAGGCGCTATCATTCAATGGCTGCGCGATGGTCTGGAATTATTTACTTCATCGGCACAGGTTGAAAAAATAGCGCAGCGTGTAGAAGACTCAGGCGGAGTATATCTGGTACCTGCACTTTCAGGATTAGGCGCTCCGCATTGGGACCCGTATGCACGCGGTCTCATCATCGGGCTTACACGCGGCACAACCAAGGCACACATCAGCCGGGCAGCGCTCGATGCCATTACGTTTGATGTAAAGAGTATAACGGATTGCATACTGGACGAAGCCGGTATATCTTTCCGCGAGCTTCGTGTAGATGGTGGTGCTTCGGTAAATAACATGCTTATGCAACTACAGGCTGATGTGATGGACCGCATTGTTGTGCGACCAAAAATTACCGAGACCACAGCACTCGGTGCTGCATACCTCGCAGGACTCGCAGTTGGTTATTGGAGTGATTTGGCAGAGATACAGAAGTATTGGAAAGAAGATAAACGTTTTACGCCCGGTGCTAACAAAGAGAAACAGCAGAAACAATTCAGAACCTGGAAGCGTGCTGTAGAGCGCGCTAAAAATTGGGCGAACGAGGAAGAGTAATTTCTCAGAAATATATATAGCGATGAAAAGACCCGACATGATCAGCGCCATCGAGCAGCAAGGAGATATACCCTGGGATGTACTCATCATCGGAGGTGGTGCTACAGGGTTAGGTGCGGCTGTAGAAGCCGCATCGCGCGGGTATAAAACATTACTGGTAGAGCAACATGATTTTGCAAAGGGAACTTCGAGTCGCAGTACAAAACTGATTCACGGGGGTGTTCGCTATTTACAGCAGGGAGATATAGGGCTGGTGCTCGAAGCCTTACACGAACGCGGTTTGCTGCGACAGAACGCTCCGCATTTGGTACGCAATCAACAGTTCATCATTCCGAATTATGAATGGTGGAACGGACCGTTCTATACCATCGGCATGAAGGTATATGATATGATGGCAGGTTCGTTAGGTCTTGGAGCGTCCGAACATATATCGAAAGAAGAAACGATGCGGGCCATTGCTAACCTGAAAGAGGATGGCTTGCGCGGTGGCGTAATTTATTACGATGGCCAGTTTGATGACTCGCGTCTCGCCATCAACCTTGCACAGACAGCCGTCAACGAAGGTGGTGTTGTGATCAACTATATGAAAGTAACATCGCTGCTGAAGGATGAAAAAGAATCTGTGAACGGTGCTGTTATAACCGATCAGGAAACCGGCAAGTCCTATACTATATATGCCAGGTCAACGATAAACTGTACAGGCGTATTCTCAGATGCTATATTGAAGATGGATGATCCGCAGGCCGGCCGATCCATTGTACCGAGCCAGGGAGTACATGTGGTATTGGACCGTGAATTTTTGCAAGGTGATGCTGCCATTATGATCCCCAAGACATCGGATGGTCGCGTATTGTTTGCTGTGCCCTGGCACGATAAAGTAGTAGTAGGCACAACGGATACGCTGGTGGAAAACGAAAGTCTTGAACCCCGCGCGCTGCAAGAGGAGATCGATTTTATTCTGAACACAGCGAGTCTCTATCTCACCCGCAAGCCTTCGCGTAGTGATGTAAAGAGTATATTTGCCGGGTTGCGTCCGTTAACAGCAAGCAATAACAAACAGACAAAAGATATATCGCGCAGTCATAAAATACTGGTATCGCTCTCCGGGTTGATCACGGTGGTAGGAGGTAAGTGGACAACCTATCGGAAGATGGGTGAAGATGTAATTGATCGCGCGGTAATGGTGGGCAATTTGCCGGAGCGTAATTCAGTTACCAAACAGCTTTCTATACACGGTGCTATAGAACTTACCCATGCCGATGACCCGCTATATTTCTACGGCAGCGATAAAAAGTATATAGAAGAAATTATACAGGAAGATAAAAGTTTAGCAGAGAAGATTCATTCCTCCTTAAACATAATCAAAGCCGAAGTGGTGTGGGCTGCGCGTTCAGAAATGGCACGCACCGTTGAAGATGTACTGGCGCGCAGAACACGTGCACTTTTTCTGGATGCAGCTGCCAGTATAGAAATGGCTCCGACTGTAGCACAGCTGCTGGCCCGCGTGTTGGGGCGAGATGAAGCCTGGCAGCAAAAACAAATTGCTGAGTATACACAGCTTGCAAACGGATACAGGTTATTGTAAATTCAATGCAGCATACGCTGGCACATTTCTTTGTTGTGTAGTCATGATAACTCCTTAATATTGCATTGAATTAAATAAGGCAGCATGAGTACAAAAGCGTTTATATTCGACCTGAACGGAACGATGATCGATGACATGCATTTTCATTTGAAGATCTGGCATGATGTATTAACAAATGATCTTGGCGCAAAACTTACCCTGGAAGAAACGCGGAGTCACATGTACGGGAAGAATGATGAATTACTCGCACGTGTATTCGGTGAAGGACATTTTACTCCGGAAGAAGTAGCAGAGATATCACTACGTAAAGAAGATAAATACCAGGAGGCATTTAAACCACACCTCGATCTTTTACCCGGATTGTTCGACTTCCTCGAAGAGGCACATCAGCATGGTATACGCCTTGCCATTGGTTCGGCAGCGATTCCCTATAACATTGATTTTGTGTTGGATAATCTTAACATCCGTCACTACTTTAAAGTAATTGTCAGTGCGCACGATGTGTTGCAAAGTAAACCTCATCCGGAAGTATTTGCAAAGGCAGCAGAGTTACTTGGTGTACCTGCACATAACTGCACCGTATTTGAAGATGCTCCCAAAGGCGTAGAAGCTGCTGATAAAGCAGGTATGCAAACTGTAGTGGTCACTACCATGCACACACCGGAAGAGTTTAACAACCGCGCGAACATATTGATGTATACCAAAGACTATAGGAATCCTTTGCTGAAGGAATTGTTGCTCGGATAAAATCTTTATGGAATTTTATATACAAATGATAAACCACGAACCGGTTTATCATTTGTTATTTGTTAACTGATTGTACGTTGCTGATTTTTCACTCTGTAACTCGTACTTCTTCCTCCGCCTTCTTCCTTTTCCAAAACTCCTTTTTCAATCAAGTCCTGTATATCCCGGAGGGCAGTATCCGGAGAGCACTTGGCAATCTTTGCCCACTTGGATGATGTTAGCTTGCCGTCAAGTCCATCCAGCAGTTTGTTAAGCATTTTTCGCTGGCGGTCATTCAAAGAGACTGCCTGATGTCCTTCCCAGAACTTTGCCTTCTGCGTTACAGTTGATAAGTTTTCTTCTGATAATGAAATTGATCTGTCAAGACATTCTAAAAACCATAACAGCCAGGAGGTGATGTCAAGATTTCCTTTCTGTGTTTTCTCCAGTACATCATAGTATGTATTTCGCTCGCGTTGAATTTGTGCAGACATACTATAGAAACGTTGCTGGCTCTCGTCAGCTCTTGCTAACTGCATATCTGCAATGGCCCTCGCGATACGACCATTGCCATCATCGAACGGGTGAATGGTAACAAACCAAAGATGTGCTATAGCAGCTTTGAGTACAGGATCTATCGGTATAGGGTTATTGAACCATTCGATAAACGCATTCATCTCAACATGAAGTCTTGTAGCTTCGGGGGCTTCATAATGAACTTTCTCTCTACCAATAGCACCGGATACAACCTGCATCGGACCTTTCGCATCATCCCGCCAACCGCCTACCTGTATTTTATACATGCCGCTTCTTCCGGTAGGAAACAATGCTGCATGCCATCCGAATAAACGCTCATCGGTTAAAGACACATCATATCGTTGTGTCGCATCTAGCATCATCTCCACTATACCTTCAACATTTCGGTTACTCGAAACTTCTCCCGCTATTTCAATTCCAAGACGTTTGGCGATTGATGAACGTACCTGGTCAACGGGTAATTTCTCTCCTTCAATCTCGCTCGACTTCGTCACATCAAGAGTCAGTGTCTCTAACGTTGCTTCTTCTCTCAACCGAAAACCTAAACCTTCCAGCTTTCCAAGAAGTCGACCTTGCTTATGCCGCACCGTAGAGAGTAGCGATATAAGTTTATCATCCTCCCATTTGAAAGTCGGCCACTCCTTTAATAGATGAATGTAAGTACTCATTCTCCGCAAGATGTGCGGTAAATAACGCCAATAATCTCCGCATTCCCAAGATTTTCTCCGCAAATAATGCGGAGATAAGACGGCCTATTCCCCGCATTTCCCTTCGTCAAAATTGAGTTGACTTGCAGTTTCTGAATTACAAAATTGAGTTAACAAGCAGCTGTTGTAAAAGTTTTCGCGTTTTTTTAAATGTTGATTATACACTTATAAAAATTATCGTATCTTAGCCAACGTTTCAAACGATTGATCATCAAAAGTATGTCGAAGGGTTATGTCATCGGAGTGGATTATGGAACGGATTCCGTTCGCTCCATTATAGTAGATGCAGCATCGGGCGCAGAAATAGCGTCTTCCGTTTTTTATTATCCGCGATGGCGCGATGGATTGTTCTGCAATCCGGCCAAGAATCAATTCCGGCAACATCCGAAAGATTATGTTGAAGGGTTGGAAGCGACTATCAAGCAATGTCTTCAACAGGCAGGTGCTTCGGTGCGCAGCCAGGTAAAAGCAATTGCTGTCGATACAACAGGATCAACACCCGTAGCTGTCGATAAAAATGGAACACCACTCGCTCTTACACCGGGCTTTGAAAATAATCCCAACGCCATGTTTGTGTTGTGGAAAGATCATACCTCAACAAAAGAGGCAGCCGAGATCAATGAACATGCCGAGCGATTCGATGTAAACTACCTGCAATATGTAGGAGGTATATATTCCTCTGAATGGTTCTGGGCAAAATTACTTCATGTGTTGCGTGAAGATGAAGCAGTGCGAAGAGCCTGTTACTCATGGGTAGAACATTGCGACTGGATTCCATATTTACTCACCGGTGGTAATGATGTACATGCGCTTAAACGTGGTGTATGTTCCGCAGGTCATAAAGCATTATGGTCAGCCGACTTTAACGGATTACCTCCGGATGAATTTTTCAGTTCGCTCGATCCGCTTTTAAAAGGATATACTTCGCGATTATTTACCGATACGTATACATCTGATAAACCTGCAGGCAGGCTTAGTAAAGAATGGGCTGAACGTTTAGGACTCGCCACCGATGTTGTGGTGGGTGTTGGTGCGTTCGATTGCCACATGGGTGCTGTCGGTGGACAGATCGAACCGTATCACCTCAGTAAAGTGATGGGTACATCTACCTGCGATATGATGGTGGTGCCGGTAAACGATATGGAAGGTAAACTTGTGCGCGGTATATGCGGGCAGGTAAATGGTTCTATTATACCGGGCATGATCGGACTCGAAGCAGGGCAATCTGCTTTTGGTGATACCTATGCATGGTTCAAGAATTTACTGGCATGGCCGGTTGAGACATTGCTGAAATCATCATCGATCGTAACACCGGATATAGCAGAGAAACTGAAAGCAGAATTACTGGACAAAATTGTTCCGGAGTTAACGCGACAAGCAGCAGCTCTGCCGTTGGATGAAAGCAGCGAGCTTGCTATAGATTGGCTCAACGGAAGAAGAACACCTGATGCAAACCAGGAATTGAAAGGCGCAGTTACCGGATTGAATTTAGGTACCGATGCTCCGCGACTTTTCAAAGCATGGGTAGAAGCTACATGCTTCGGAGCAAAAGCAATTGTAGATCGCTTTAACAAAGAAGGTGTACCGGTAAAAGGTCTCATTGGTATGGGCGGTGTAGCCAAGAAGTCGCCCTATATCATGCAGGTAATGGCCGATGTCATGAACATGCCAATCCGCATTCACAAATCAGAACAAACCTGTGCTGCTGGTGCCGCTATGTTTGCTGCTACCGCTGCCGGTATATATACAAAAGTAGAAGATGCCATGAACACGATGGGACAAGGCTTCGATGCCGAATATAAACCGAATGCATCGGCAGCCGCTATATATGCCAAACGCTATAAACAATACCTGGAAACAGGTCGCCAGCTTGAGAAGGCACCTGCACCGGTATCAACCGTAGCACTATAATTACCAAATCTAAATCTATCATACCGTCCCTATATTTTAAGAATGAGTAAGTACGATTCTATAAAGCAGTCTGCCTATAACGCTAACATGCAGCTTCCTAAACTCGGCCTGGTAATTTTTACCTTCGGGAATGTAAGCGCAGCCGACCGGAAAGAAGGAGTTTTCGCCATCAAGCCCAGCGGTGTTCCCTATGAAGAATTATCACCCGAGAAAATGGTGATTGTGGATTTTGACGGAAAAACAGTGGAAGGAAAACTTCGTCCATCGTCTGATACAAAAACACATGCTGTACTTTATAAACATTGGGAAAAGATTGGTGGTATAGTACATACACACTCAACGTATGCAACGGCCTGGGCACAATCACAGCGTGATATACCTATATTTGGCACTACCCATGCCGATCATAATACGGTAGATATACCCTGCGCTCCGCCTATGGACGATAAAATGATACAGGGTGATTACGAATATGAAACAGGTTTCCAGATCATGAACTGCCTGCAGGAACGCAAGCTTAGTTACGAAGAGATCGAGATGATACTGGTAGGCAACCACGCGCCATTCACCTGGGGTAAAACTCCTGAAAAAGCAGTATATAATAGTGCCGTGCTGGAATCGGTAGCGCAGATGGCATTGCTTACCGAGCAGATCAATCCGAAAGCACCACGGTTAAAAGATGCGCTCATTAAAAAGCACTATGAACGCAAACATGGTCCTGATTCCTATTACGGCCAGAGCTGACTATAGATATCGATCCTCCATGTCAACCCAACACTATGCATAGATCATGAAGAAGCTGTTTTTAATTTTACTGCTGCTGCCAGCGTTACCCGTGTGGTCGCAGCATCGCGATTACCCGATTCAGGCAGTGCCGTTCACGCAAGTGAAGCTATCGGACAATTTCTGGTTGCCGCGCATAAAAACAAATCATACGGTAACTATACCGGCATCTTTTGAGCGCTGTGAAAATACCGGTCGCGTAAAGAACTTTGAGATGGCCGCAGCCAAAAGCGGAAAGTTCTGTACCGTATTTCCGTTTGATGATACCGATATCTATAAAACAATTGAAGGTGCTTCTTTTTCATTATCGCTATACCCGGATAAAAAGCTGGAGCTATACATTGATACACTTATCATGAAAGTGCAGGCAGCGCAGGAGCCAGATGGATATTTATATACTGCCCGCACTATCAACCCCGAAGAACCACACCACTGGTCGGGTAAAGAGCGTTGGGAGAAAGAACGTGAACTGAGCCATGAGCTTTATAACTCCGGTCACTTGTACGAAGCAGCTGCAGCTCATTATCAGGCTACAGGCAAGCGTAATCTGCTGAATATAGCACTTCGTAATGCAGACCTGGTGTGCGCTACATTTGGTCACGATAAGAAACACGTTGCACCGGGCCACCAGGTTGTGGAGATGGGACTGGTAAAACTCTATCGCATCACCGGTAAAAAAGAATATCTGGAAACCGCGAAGTATTTCATAGAAGAACGCGGACACTTCGATGGCTATGATGCCAAGAGTAAAGATCTGTGGAAGAACGGAGCCTACTGGCAAGATCATATACCGGCAGCCGATCAGCGTGAGGCTGTAGGACATGCCGTGCGTGCAGCCTATCTATATGCTGCCATGGCAGATATAGCAGCGCTGACCGATGATAAAGGCCTTTTGAATGCTATCGACTCGATCTGGAATAACGTAGTAACTAAAAAGATATATGTGCAAGGCGGTATAGGAGCGGTTGGTGATGGTGAACGTTTTGGCGAAAACTATGAACTCCCCAATGCAACGGCATACAATGAAACCTGTGCAGCGATTGCCAATGTATACTGGAACCACCGCATGTTCCTGTTGCATGGGGAATCAAAATATATAGATATACTGGAGAAGTCGTTGTACAACGGATTGATCTCCGGTGTAGGCATGGATGGTAAATCATTCTTTTATACCAACGCCATGGAGATCAAAAACAGTTATCAGCATAAACACATGGAAGCCGAGCGTTCAGGATGGTTCCCATGCTCATGCTGTCCAACAAATGTTACGCGACTCATTCCTTCTGTTCCCGGGTATATATATGCACAGAAGGCGAATGATGTATACGTGAACCTTTTTATAAGTGGTACATCTACACTTACGGTAAACAATAAGCAGGTACAGATCGAGCAAAAAAATAATTATCCGTGGGATGGTAAACTTGCTTTCCACATAACGCCCAAAGCAACGCAGGCCTTTACCTTACAGGTTCGCATTCCCGGTTGGACTCAAGGACAAGCCATGCCTTCGAATCTATATGCCTTCGAAAATGCAACGGGTAATAAAGCAACGATCACAATTAATGGTAAGCCGGAAAATTATGCCGTTGCGAATGGCTACGCAGTGCTGACTCGTAAATGGAAGAAAGGTGATGTGGTAGAGGTAAATTTACCGATGGATGTTCAGCGTATTACAGCCAACAAGAAAGTGGAAGACGATCTTGGTAAAGTAGCAATACAACGCGGTCCGCTGATCTACTGCGCGGAATGGCCTGATAACAACGGGAAAGTAAGTAACATTATATTACCGAAGGGCACTACACTTACACCCGAGTATAAAGGTGACCTGCTGAATGGCGTAACCGTATTGAAAGGCGAAACCCCTGCGGTAAAAATCGATAGTCAGAATAATACTATATCAACCGTAAAACAGAACTTCACAGCGATACCCTATTACGCCTGGGCACACCGTGGTAAAGGCGAAATGACTGTGTGGTTTCCTGAAAAAATTACCGATGTGAGTATCATTTCCAAATAGCATTTAAAAAGTATAAAACAATTACGTCAATGACCGATCTGAAAAAATTAGAAGTGTGGTTTGTTACCGGTAGCCAGCATTTGTATGGTGAGGAGACCTTGAAGCAAGTGGCCGAGCATTCTCAACAGATAGCCCGAGCGTTGGATGGTTCCGCTGCGATACCGGTAAAAGTTGTATTCAAACCCGTATTAAAAACACCGGAAGAGATCTATCACCTCTGCCAGGAAGTAAATACAGCGAAGAATTGTATCGGTATAATTGCATGGATGCATACATTCTCGCCAGCGAAGATGTGGATCGGTGGATTGAAAGTCCTGCAGAAGCCATTACTACATTTGCATACACAATTCAACCGAGATATACCGTGGAAAGATATCGACATGGATTTCATGAACCTCAACCAGAGTGCACATGGTGACCGCGAGTTTGGTTTCATTATGTCGCGCATGCGCCTGGAGCGCAAGGTGGTTGTAGGACATTGGGAAGATAAAGGTGTACAGGAGCGCCTCAACGTATGGCTACGTGCAGCCAGCGGGTGGCATGATCTGCAAGGCGCGAAGTTCTGTCGCTTCGGTGATAACATGCGCCAGGTAGCCGTTACCGATGGTGATAAAGTAGAAGCCGAGATTAAATTCGGTTATTCTGTAAACGGATATGGTATAGGCGACCTCGTGAAAGTGATCAACGCAGTATCAGACGATGCCATCGCAAAACTTGCCGGTGAATACGAACAACGATATACACTAGCCACTGCGTTGCGTAAAGGTGGCGACAAGCATAATTCACTACGCGAAGCAGCGAAGATCGAAATAGGACTTCGTACATTTTTGCAGGACGGTAACTTTAAAGGTTTCACCGATACCTTCGAAGATCTGCATGGTCTCGTACAACTTCCCGGTATAGCCGTGCAACGCCTGATGGCCGAAGGCTACGGCTTCGGAGCAGAAGGCGATTGGAAAACAGCTGCATTAGTTCGCGCGATGAAAGTGATGGGTTCCGGCTTGAAAGGCGGTAACTCGTTCATGGAAGACTATACATATCACTTCGATCCTGCCAACCAAATGGTATTAGGTGCGCACATGCTGGAGATATGCGAATCTATAGCAGATGGGAAACCTTCATGCGAAATACATCCGCTTGGTATAGGTGGCAAAGCCGATCCGGTTCGTCTGGTGTTCAACAGTGCACCGGGTGCAGCATTGAATGCATCGGTAATAGATATGGGCAATCGCTTCAGACTATTGGTGAACGAAGTGGAGGCCGTAGCACCGCTGCATGATTTGCCAAAACTCCCGGTAGCGCGTGTACTCTGGAAACCGTACCCCGATATGCCAACCGGTTGTGCCGCTTGGATACTCGCAGGCGGAGCACACCATACCTGCTATAGCCAGAACCTGACTTCCGAACACTTACAGGATTTTGCGGAGATGGCCGGAATCGAATATGTACTCATCGGCAAACAAACCAACCTCTACCAGTTCAAAAATGAACTGCGGTGGAATGAAATATACTATAAATAGTTGCGAGCCGTGAGCTGCGAGCTTCGCGTAGTTTGCAGCTCATGGCGCAATTTGTATTACTAACATGTACTTATTGATCAATAAACTATACTACTAAATAACAACGTCTTGTGAGCAGTTGGCTATCTCGTAGCTAGCAGCTGGCAACTCGTAGCTCAAAACCCAGGTGCCATGAACAAAACCTTAGTCTTCTCCGATTACCTCGTATTTGTTATATACTTTATCATCGTTGCCGGTTACGGGTATTGGGTATACCAGCGAAAGAAAAAAGCGGTTACCGATACGAAGGATTTCTTTCTGGCGGAAGGCTCGCTTACGTGGTGGGCGATTGGTGCTTCGCTGATTGCTTCAAATATATCAGCCGAGCAGTTCATCGGGATGAGCGGTGAAGGATATTTTGTAGGTATAGCCGTTGCAGCGTATGAATGGATCGCAGCCATAGCGCTGATCATTATCGCAGTGTGGTTTATTCCGATATATCTCAAGAACAAGATCTATACCATGCCGCAGTTTTTGAAGACACGCTACAATGAAACGGTAGCGTTGATCATGGCAGTGTTCTGGTTGTTCCTGTATATCTTCGTTAACCTGACTTCTATTTTATACCTCGGTGCTGTTGCTATCAACGGACTGGTAGGAGGGGAGTCGCTGCATATACTCATGATTGGACTGGCTATATTTGCACTGGTGATTACACTGGGTGGTATGAAAGTGATTGGCTATACCGATGTAATCCAGGTAGGCGTTCTGATCATTGGTGGTCTGGCTACTATATATTTAGCATTGACGATTGTGAGTGAAAAATTCGGAATGGGATCAAGTGCTATTACCGGTTTCAAAATTCTGATGCAGGATGCACCGGATCATTTCCGTATGATTCTCGCCAAGCCGGAACCGGATGCTCCACAAGAGTATATCAATAAGTATCTCGTGTTGCCGGGCATTGCCATGTACTTTGCCGGTCAGTGGATTGTAAATTTGAACTACTGGGGTTGTAACCAATATATAACACAACGTGCACTCGGGGCCGACCTGCAGACAGCACGCACCGGTATTCTGTTTGCCGGTCTTATTAAATTGATGATGCCTATCATCGTGATGCTTCCAGGTATAGCTGCGTATGTACTCTACAAGAATGGACACCTGCCGCAATTGGAAGGTGGCAGTAAAGATGGTGCTTACTCTGCCATACTTGGTTTTCTTCCGAGTGGCTTAAAAGGTCTTTCAATTGCTGCGCTCACCGCGGCTATCGTGGCATCGCTCGCAGGGAAGCTCAACAGTATATCTACGATCTTTACATTGGATGTATATAAGAAGTATTTCAATACGAATGCCGATGAAAAGAACATGGTATGGATTGGTCGCCTTACCGTGTTGGCTTCCATGGTACTTGCACTCATCTTTACCTGGGAAGATCTGCTGGGTATAGGGGGCGAAGGAGGTTTTACCTTTATTCAGAAATATACCGGCTTTATTAGTCCCGGGGTGTTTGCCATGTTTATACTGGGTATGTTCTGGAAACGGACTACGGGTGCGGCCGCTATAGCAGGCGTTGTAACGGGTTTTGCACTGTCAGTTTTCTTCAACCAGTTTGCACCAACGGTGTTGGGTAACGAAACAATTTTCTATACGGCGTATCCGAACGGAAAAGGTGGCTATGAAATTCCGTTCCTTATTTGCATGGGGCTCGCCTTCTTCTTTACCATGGTCGTGATGATTGTAATGAGCCTGGCAGGACCGAAAGTGAACCCGAAAGCCTTCGCGATAGACCGCGAAATGTTCAAGGTAAAACCATCAACCCTGGTGCTCATTATACTAACACTTGTGATTTTGACAGCTTTATATGTTAAGTTCTGGTAATATTTTAGATATTTCAGGACACTTAGAGCTATTATCCAATGGACATCAACAAGTATAAGAGTCATGATCGCATCCTGGTTGCTGTAGATTGTATCATTTTTGGCTTCGATGGTCAGCAATTAAAAGCATTGCTGATCAAACGCGGCTTTGAACCCGAGAAGGGTAAATGGTCGCTGATGGGAGGATTCGTAAGTAAAGAAGAGAGCACCGATGAGGCCGCTGCGCGTGTATTGCATCAGCTAACCGGTATGCACAATATATATATGGAGCAACTCCATTGCTTCAGCGATGTTAACCGCGATACGGCAGGTCGTGTTATATCGGTAGCATACTTTGCTCTCATCAACATTGCAGACTATAGTGAGCAACTTCAGTCGGAACACGAGGCGCGGTGGTTCCAGTTGAATAAGACACCCGAACTCATCTTCGATCATAGCGACATGGTAGCGCTCGCCAAAGAAAGACTTCGGCAGAAAGTGTCCAACCATCCGATCGGTTTCGAGCTACTTCCGGAGAAATTTACCTTGCCTTCCCTTCAGAATTTATATGAGGCGATCTACGAAGAGCCTCTTGATAAAAGAAACTTCACACGCAAGATTCTTTCACTCGGCATTCTGAACAAACTTGACGAGAAAGAGAAAGAGACATCCCGTAAAGGAGCTTTCTACTATATTTTCGATAAAGGCAAGTACAATAAACTCCATCAGGAAGGAGTGAAGTTTATCTGATCGTTCCTCAGTTATTTGTTAAATCCCATCAGCTCTCCTTTCGGAGGAAAGCCTGAATTTCTTTTTGCCAATCCTCCGGCAATTCTTTGAAAAAAAATCATGCAATCGTTTTAAAAAAGATAAGTGTATTATATACATTTTAACTGAATAAGTGTAAATTGAATTGTTATTTGAAATAACACATTGATCTGTTGCGCCTACCCGTGGAGCTGATCAATACTCAACGCTTATATATATAGTGTACATATCAATTAAACTTAAACCAGTAATGAAAAAGTATTTCGTATTGTACTGTTTGCTCCTGGCACTCGCATCGCAGAGTACATTTGGCCAGTCGCAAGCCAAACTCAGTTTACAGCCGGGCACGCCTCAGCTTACCATCAATAAACATATCTATGGAAATTTTGCCGAGCATCTTGGTAAATGTATTTACGGAGGTTTCTACGTTGGCGAGAACAATACAAAAATCCCTCACACAAACGGAGTGCGTAACGATGTTGTGGCAGCACTCAAGAAATTAAAAATACCAAACCTGCGCTGGCCGGGTGGATGCTTTGCCGATACCTACCATTGGAAAGATGGTATAGGTCCGAAAGACAAACGTCCTGCCATCGTGAACCGCTGGTGGGGTGGTGTTACGGAAGACAACAGTTTTGGTACACATGATTTCCTTAACATGTGCGAACTGATCGGAACAGAACCATACCTCGCAGCCAATGTGGGGAGCGGAACGGTAGCAGAACTAACGGACTGGGTACAGTATGTAAACTTTGATGGTGTAAGCCCTATGTCGAAGCTGCGCGCGGAGAATGGAAGAGAGAAACCGTGGAAAGTAAAATTCTGGGGTGTAGGCAATGAAGCGTGGGGTTGTGGTGGTAACATGAAGCCTGAGCACTATGCAAATATATACCGCCAGTACGCTACATTTATGGCTGACTCACCTGGCCAACCACTGTATAAAATTGCTTCCGGTGCAAGTTCATCAGACTATAATTGGACAGAAGTATTGATGCGCGATATACCCCACAACATGGTGTCGGGTTTAGCACTTCACCATTACTCTGTAATTGACTGGAACAAGAAAGGGCCTGCTACAGGTTTCTCCGAAGAAACATATTTCCGCACCATGAAGTCTGCACTCTTTATGGAGGAGCTCATCACCAAACACACGGCTATTATGGATAAATATGATCCGCAGAAACGTGTTGACCTGATAGTAGATGAGTGGGGTGGTTGGTACGATGTAGAGCCCGGCACAAATCCCGGATTCCTCTACCAGCAAAACACCATGCGCGATGCTATGATTGCCGGTGCTACGCTAAATATATTCCACAAACACTGCGACCGCGTGCGCATGGCAAATTTAGCGCAGTCGATCAACGTGCTGCAGGCGGTAATTCTTACCAACGAAGAGAAGATGATTCTCACACCTACGTATCATGTACTTGAGATGTATAATGTGCACCAGGATGCAACACTTCTTCCATTGGAATTGCAGACGGTTGACTATACATTCGGTACGGATAAATTACCGGCTATATCGGCATCAGCATCCAAAGATAAAAATGGTGTAATCCATATATCACTGGTAAATATAGATCCTAAAAAAGCACAGGATATTACGCTTACGCTGGATGGAAAAGCTACTGCAGTTACCGGACGTATACTGGCTTCAGCTACGATGACTGATCACAACACGTTCGAAAATCCGGAGAAGATCAAGCCGGCCGCTTTTAAAGGTGCGCAGTTAAAAGGCAACAACCTGCAGGTAAAATTACCGGCATGTTCCGTGGTTGTTCTGGAACTTAAATAATTATACAAAGTCATGAGTATATATCGGTATTGTAAAAACCTATTGGCTATAGGTATAGCATTTGCCAGCGTTACTGCGCAGGCGCAAACAACGGTGCTTACTGTTAAAGCTGATAAACCCGGTGCGGCTATACAGCCAGCCATGTGGGGTATATTTTTCGAAGACATAAACTTTGCGGCAGACGGTGGTATATATGCCGAGCTGGTAAAGAACCGTTCGTTTGAATTCTATGAGCCGATGATGGGCTGGAAAGAACAACGCGATGGTGGCGCAACAGGAAGAGTATTGGTTTTGAACCAGAGTGCTACCATGCCGTCCAATCCACGCTATGCCCATTTCGTGTGGGATGCTTCACAAGGCTCCTATACACTTGCCAACGAAGGTTTCCGTGGCATAGGTATAAAGAAAGACATGCAGTATAATTTTTCGCTATGGGCGAAAGCACCGGAAGGTGATGTTAAACTGAAAGTAGAATTACTTGCAGCCAACGGTACGCCTATTGGCGGAACAGACGTTACAATCTCCGGTAACGACTGGAAGAGACACACAGCATCGTTTACCGCATCGGCTACAGAACCAAAAGGTAAATTACTGATTACGTTTCAGGGTAAAGGAACGCTGGATGGTGACATGATCTCGCTGTTTCCGAATGATACCTGGAAGAACAGGCCCGGTGGTTTGCGTGCAGACCTGATACAGTTACTGGCCGATCTTAAACCCGGCTTCGTTCGTTTCCCCGGTGGATGTATAGTGGAAGGACATGAATTGGACACGCGCTATCAATGGAAGAAAACGGTTGGTAATGTAGAGAGTCGTGAGTTGATCGTTAATCGCTGGAACACGGAATTCAAACATCGCCCGGCTCCCGATTACTATCAGTCATTCGGTGTAGGTTTCTTCGAATATTTTCAACTGGCGGAAGATATAGGGGCCGAGCCGCTGCCGATCATCAACTGCGGCATGGCATGTCAGTTCAATACATCTGAGGTTGTTCCGCTCGATCAGCTTGATCCATATTTACAAGATGCACTCGACCTGATTGAATTTGCCAATGGCGGCACTGATACGAAGTGGGGTAAACTCCGCGCAGATATGGGACACCCGGCACCGTTCAATTTAAAATTACTAGGCGTTGGTAACGAACAGTGGGGACCTCAATATGTGGAGCGCTATATAGTATTTGCGAGTGCTATCAAAGCTAAATATCCGGCAGTAAAGATTGTGACCAGCGCAGGACCATCGCCTGATGGACCGTTGTTTGAATACCTCAACCCTGTACTGCGTAGTCTCAATGTTGATTTTATTGATGAGCACTACTACCGTTCACCGGAATGGTTCCTCAAAAATGCAAGTCGTTATGATACTTATGATCGTAAAGGCCCGAAAATATTTGCCGGTGAATATGCAGCACACACTGAGAAGAAAGTTCAACCCGAAAACAAGAACAACTGGGAGAGTGCACTGGCAGAGGCCGCTTTCATGACGGGACTGGAACGCAACGCAGATATAGTACAGATGGCTTCGTATGCTCCGTTGTTTGCGCACGTGGAGGGCTGGCAGTGGACACCCGATCTGATCTGGTTTGATAACCTTCGCTCTTTCGGTACACCGAATTACTACGTGCAAAAGTTATTCTCGCTCAACAAAGGAACAAATGTACTTTCTATTCTGGCAGGCAATGAGACTGTAGCCGGTAAAAATGGTTTGTATGCTTCAGCGGTAGTGGATAACAACACGAAAGAAGTAATTATCAAGGTAGTAAATACAAGCGATAAAGAACAGGCTGTTGATATACAGATACCCGGTGTAAAGAAAGCTTCTGCTGCCGGAACCATTACTGTATTGAAGAGTACAAACCTCGAGTCCGTTAATACATTGGACAATCCATTTAACATAAAACCGGCCGAGCAAGCTGTCAGCCTGAAAGGTAAAGCTATAAAATCAACGTTGCCGCCTGCATCGGTAACGCTTATAAAAGTTAAAGCGCTATAGTATATAGCACGCGATGAAGAAGATAGTCTGTATACTGAGTTATGTGTATATTATTACTTCATCGCTATATGCACAGGATATTCGCGTACACGACCCTGTGCTGGCAAAAGATGGAAATACCTATTACCTGTTTAGCACAGGAATGGGTATTTCTGTTTTTTCATCCAATGATCTTCAACACTGGCAAAAAGAGAGGCCGGTGTTCGATTCTCCACCTGCGTGGGCTGTTGAGGCAGTTCCCGGTTTCAAAGGACATATATGGGCTCCGGATATAGCGTTTCATAACGGGCTATATTATTTATACTATTCGGTTTCTGCATTTGGCAAGAATACATCGTGCATCGGTGTCGCTACGAATAAGACACTCAATCCTAAGAGTCCGGAGTATAAATGGACCGATTATGGTAAAGTAATTGAATCTATACCCGGTCGTGATCTGTGGAATGCGATCGATCCGAATCTCGCGTGGGACGATCAGTATCAACCGTGGCTTGCCTTTGGTTCTTTCTGGAGCGGTATAAAACTGGCAAAATTAAATAACGATCTTATCACGGTGGCCAATCCGCAGGAGTGGTATACCATTGCCAAACGTAATCGTGATTATAAAACGGCTGACGCCAACGGAGGAGATGCTGCTATAGAAGCTCCGTTCATCTTCAAAAAGAACAACTACTATTATTTGTTTGTGTCTTTCGATTTCTGTTGTAAAGGTGTTGACAGTAATTATAAGATGATGGTTGGTCGGTCAGAAAAAATACAAGGGCCGTATCTCGATAAAGACGGTGTTCGCATGGATGCCGGTGGCGGAACGCTGGTGCTGAAAGGCAATAGTGCATGGCCAGGTGTAGGACATAACTCCGTATATACTTTTGATGGAAAAGATTATTTAGTATTTCACGGATACGATGCTGCCGATAACGGAAAACCCAGGTTGAAGATACTCACGTTGCAATGGGACAGCAATGGCTGGCCGCAGGCTTCTCTTCCCTGAATATATACCGCTAGTATTCGTATGACTTTACGCGTGTATCATGCGAGAGAAATACATTGAAGGCATGCAACTTTTTTTCGCTTCCGAAAACTTCATATAGCAAAATATAATCATCCGTATTTTTCATCTGGCGTTCCTGTAGAAATTTCAGATTCAGTTTCTTTAGTTCCGTCTCCAATAATGCTATGAATGAATCATCCTGTGGTATAGTAATCTTGTACGTGCGCGCCTGGTGAATACGACTGATCACCTGCTTGGCATTTTCAAATACGGTTAGTACGATCAACACAACCACGGAACCAGCCAACGCTATAAAATATTCACCGGCACCTACAGCCATACCCAGTGCCGCGGATATCCAGATCGTTGTAGCCGTAGTGATACCGCTGATGGTAAGATTATCTTTAAAAATTACTCCGGCACCCAGAAAACCTATACCGGTAATAATGTTGGATGCAATGCGATCGGGCGAAGAAGCTCCGATGGAAATGGATATCTCGGTAAAGATCGTGGAGCCTAAACAGATCATGATCATCGTTCGCAACCCCGCAGCTTTGCTCCGGTATTCCCGCTCAATGCCAATTGCTGTACCTATAAAGAACGACAGGAGTAATTGTATCGCTGTCTCATATTCAATTGTAAACTCAGTATCCATACCTAAAAGATAAGAAAAAAGCATGCCTTCCACGTATGCCAATAAAAAAGGCAGCCTGTCTCAAAACAAACTGCCTTTCGCTGCTATAAATATATAGCAGTATATATTTCCGGCTGCTACATCTTTCTTACTTTACCGCTTCCGGCCGAGTGGCTGCTCAACTTTTTAGGATCGCCTTTATAGAGCACGCTTCCGCTTCCGCTGATGTTGGCATCGAGCTCATCGGTAACGTTGATCTCCACATCACCGGAACCGGATATACGCACATCGCATTTGCTGGTAACAAGATCAGCTGCCAGTACTTTACCTGAGCCACTGATTGCTGTTTTAACAGCCTTTGCTGAACCGCTTGCTTCGATCTTTCCGGAACCCGATATACCAAAGTCGGCAAGTCCATCAACAGCCAATGCCAGGTTTACTTTGCCCGAGCCACTTACATCGCTGTTAAAGCTCTTGCATGTACCTTTCACAATAACATCACCAGAGCCCGATACATCCGCTTCTAATGAACCGGTAACTTCTACTTCAATACGCATGGAACCGGAACCACTTACCTGCAGATCCAGATCCTGTGATTTGATTCTTGTCTCAGCTATCAGATCACCTGAGCCACCTACACTTAAACCTTCTATAGTCGGCATGGTGATATATACATTTATATTGTCATCATCATTCCAATGCCAGTTAGACCATTTACCTTTTTTACCGATCACCAGCTTGGAGCCTTCTATTTCAGTTTCAATTTCCTGTAGAAGTTCTTTTTTACCTTCCAGTTCTACTTTGGTGGTGCTGCCCTGGCGCAGGTAAAATTTGCCAGGTACCCGGAATGATACTTTTGTAAATCCTGACACGTTTCGTGTTTCGCGTGTTTGTGCGAAAACGGACGCGCTTGCCAGGAGAATAATGAGTAACAGCGAAGTATATCGTTTCATAATCGTTGGGTTGATACTTTTTACAGACTTATTTCGCAACGTGAAGGTTGCATCGCAAAGCTTATTATTTTTTATTCTTTTCTTTGACGACAGAATTGAGCCTGTCGTTACATGCCTGTATATGCCTATCGAACTATTCAGCAACCTGCTGAAGGTATTTATAAAGAGAAGGGAAGTAAGTTCCTGGCATTTGCATATCCGGTAAAATCAGAAGGAGACATCCGTGAAAAACTGGATGCATTGCGAAAGGAATATTTTGATGCGCGCCACCATTGCTATGCCTGGATGTTAGGACCGGAACGAAAGATGTTTCGTGCGAATGATGATGGTGAACCGAATCACTCGGCAGGCGATCCGATCCTCGGACAAATCCGTTCGAAAGAACTAACAAATATACTGGTGGTGGTAGTGCGTTACTTTGGAGGAACGAAACTCGGAGTAGGTGGTTTAATCAATGCCTATAAAGTGTCTGCTGAAGATGCACTGAACCATGCAACCATTACTGAACTGGAAGTTACCGAACCCATTACCATTCTATATGATTACGCTTCCACTCCGGAAGTAATGAAGCTTGTAAAAGATTTTGATCTTAAAATTATAAGTCAGGATTTCTCCAACGGCTGTAGTATGGAAGCGGAGATCAGGTTGAAAGTAAAAGATAGTTTTACAGAGAAAGTAAAACTCATGAAAGCACTCGGTACTGCGATTGATGTACCAGCCCTGCCGTTGTAAACGCCGTTACGCTTTTCACCGTCCGGGTATATTTCAAAAGAGTGTAAATATTCCCCAAATAATGATGGACATAATCATGCCTATCAGGATACTTAGATTATTTAAATTTCTGTTTGTCATCGTTACCATCGGATTTTATTATAACAATGTGTAAAGATCGTGCCCGTTGCATGTGAACGGGCCATGTAGAAGAAATTTGTATATAGATGTAACGAAATGTTGTTAGAAACGTAAGAGAGCAATTCTGATTGTTTGTTTCCGCAGAGGAAAAGTGCAGAGGCATTTATGTATTGTGTGGCGGTGTGGGCAACGAAGTAATTCTATGCTGTGTCGCGACAGACAAAGTATAGAGAGGTTTGATCTGCGTCCTCTGAGGGCAAAAAAAATCCGCTATATGTGGAGAAGTACAAATTCCTCGTTTACTTTGTGGGGCTTTTTCAGAACGTGATCTTGAGCAACGCGAACATGAGAGTCGTGTTTATACAATTCCCGTATCGGCTTCTGAATTTATTTAGACTTTATCTATAAACATACTACACCATGATCGCGAAGAAAAATGCAGCGCTCGGATTTATCTTTGTTACGTTACTGATCGATGTGATCGGCTTCGGTATCATTATACCGGTAATGCCGCGCCTGATCAGTGAGATGCTGCACGTAGGTATTCCGGAAGCTTCCGAGTATGGCGGCTGGCTCATTGCTGCGTTTGCTATTATGCAGTTTTTGTTCTCACCGTTAATGGGTAACCTCAGCGACCACTTTGGCAGAAGACCGGTGTTGCTGGCATCACTCCTCGGTTTTGGTATAGACTATATATTCCTGGTGTTTGCTCCGAGTATCGAATGGCTTTTTTTAGGCAGGATCATTGCCGGTATAATGGGAGCAAGCTTTACCACCGCCGCAGCCTATATTGCCGACATTAGTGAACCAGAAAAGCGTGCGCAGAATTTTGGTATGATCGGAGCAGCCTTTGGTCTTGGGTTTATTATTGGTCCTGCATTGGGCGGTATACTTGCCAAGTATGGCTTGCGTGCACCGTTTATAGGTGCAGCAGCACTCACGTTGCTTAACTGGCTCTACGGATTTTTTGTTTTACCGGAGTCACTGAAGCCGGAGAACAGAAGGCCGTTTCAATGGGCGCGTGCAAACCCGGTGGGGTCACTGGAATTTTTCCTTCGCTATAAAGTAATTCTTGGTCTGGTTGCATCCATTGTGTTGATCTATATAGCTGGTCATGCCGTGCAGAGTACATGGTCGTACTATACCATGGAGAAGTTCGGTTGGAACGAAGAATGGGTAGGATACTCGCTGGCTTTCGTTGGTCTGATGGTTGCCATTGTACAGGGTGGACTTATTCGCTTCATCATTCCGAAACTCGGACAGCAACGAAGTGTATATATAGGTATAATGCTTTACGCCATTGGATTCTTCCTCTTTGGTATCGCATCGCAAGGTTGGATGATGTTTGCATTCCTGGTGCCTTACTGCCTCGGAGGTATAGCAGGACCGTCTCTACAAGGTATTATGTCAGCGCAGGTTCCTCCAAATGAACAAGGCGAATTACAGGGAGCACTCACCAGTCTCATGAGTCTTACCTCAATTATAGGCCCCGTTATGATGACGTGGATCTTTCATCACTACTCCGATAAAGATTCAGGAGTATATTTCCCCGGAGCCGTAATGATAGCGGGCGCTGTGCTGACTATAGTAAGTGCGTTCTTGGCGCGCCTCAGCCTGAAAAAAAATAGCCACTAGCTTCCGCTGCCAGTAGTTAGCGATGATGCTGCATGTCTATTTTCCAGAATGAATAGCTGTGAGCTTCTGGTCACTAACTGTTAGAAGATCTTGCTGATGTAGCGAGCATCTTTTTTAGTAAAGCAGCAGCTATGGATTATGACAGATTAAAAACCGGACGCTTGCAGCCTGAAGCCTTCAACCTCGCTCAAGGTAACTATATCATAGTATCCGTTAGCAGTAGCGTTTACTAACACGAAGTGTCCTGCAGCCAAGATACCAGCGGCAGCTTTTCTCTTGCAGCTCAAGGCTCGCAGCTATTTCTCTACAGTCCGAGTACTGCTTTCAGCTTCGTATATCCGCTCTTGCTTAGTGGTACGCGCACGTTGTTTTTCAGGAGTGCTACGTGTGTGTCTTTTTCGAGGGGTTCGATGCGGGTGAGTTGATTGAGTTGAATGATATAGGAACGATGGACACGCACAAACTGGTTGGCATCCAGGGATTGTTCGTAGAAGCTCATGGTCTTCTTTTTCAGGAACATCTCTTTCTGGGTATATATCTTCACGTAGTCATCGTACGCTTCTATGTATTGTATTTCATGTACCGGTATAATGCGAATGTTACCGCCTTCTTTTACAACAATACGGTTGCGCTCTTCGGGTTGTCGTATTTCCTCCTGTAACAACACCTGCGCGCTTTTCTCGGAAGTGCTGCGTTGCTGCGACCATTTCTGTAACGCTTTATCAAAACGATCTTTACTGAAAGGCTTCAGCAGGTAATCGATCGCGTGCGCTTCAAAAGCTTTCATGGCATACTCATCGAATGCAGTGGTAAAGATTACAGCCGGAGGTTGCTCCAGCAGTTCAAGCATCTCAAAGCCGTTGATCTTCGGCATTTGTATATCCAGAAAGATCAGATCCGGTTTGTGAGTTGTTATAGCTTTTACACCTTCAAAGCCATCATTACATTCCTGTACAATGTCAAACTCGGTATGTGGCTGCAGGTATTCGCGTGTAATGCTGCGTGCCAAAGGTTCATCGTCTATGAGTATAACTTTAATCATGCGGTCTGAGGTATGCGTACTTCGGTTATAAATACAGGGAGTTCGTTTTCTTCTTGTTGTTTGGTTGTCATCAGGTCGGTACGTGCGTACAGCAGGTAGAGCCTCCGTTGCACGGCATTCAGTCCGAAGCCCGTACCTTGCCGGGGTTGTGCTGTGGCAGGATCAAACGGATTCTGAACCGTGAGTACCAGGTGATGATCTTTAATAGCAGCGTCTATGCGGATCGTTATCTCACCCGTAGTATCATACAGTCCGAACTTTATGGCATTCTCTACGATTGGTTGCAACAGCAGCGAAGGTAACTTCATCGCAAGCGATGTCTCCTCTTTCGTCACCTCGGTGCGCAGGCGGTGACCGAATCGTACTTTTTCAATATCTAAATATAGCTGTAAATGGTTCAGTTCTTCTTCGAATGTTACCAGTTGCTGGTCATCGCGTTTTATAGTACCGCGAAGAAAATCTGAAAGCTGTTGTATCATGAGTCGTGCCTGCTCAGGTCGTGAACCTGCCAGTGCACTAATAGAGTTGAGACTATTAAATAAAAAATGTGGTTGCAGTTGCTGGCGTAGTGTAGCCAGTTCTGCTTCGCGTGCCATGCGTGCCGCATCTTCTTCACGCTTCTCGTAAGCCTGCTGGTCCTGCATCACAAACCATACCCAGCTTAATACAGCAATCAAGGCAATCATCAGCCACGCTACAACCCCACGTAATAAATGCGAGCCGTTTAAAAACATCAGGTACGGTTCATTATCGGCAAACATATAGGTTGCCATGAGCCAGCGGTGCAATACAACAATGATAACCGCGAGTGTTATACTCCACACCACCAGGTAAAATGCATTCTTCAGGCTGGGCTGATAGAAACGCAGGGAGTTAAACATAAAATATCCGGCTGTCGCAATCAGCAGATTCATGTTCACCGCATCTGCCAGTGCTATTGTATAGCTGAAGTCAAATGTACTGCCAATGGCATAGGTCTCCAGCAATACCAGTAGCAACCACCACGCTATATAGGCAATCGTAATTTTTTTAATGGACAGACGGTTCGGGCTCAAGGTATATATAGCGTATAGTTATCGATTAAAACAATGGCATCGCGTTCAGACGAAGTGCCATGGCCTTTTGGTGGATAAAGTTAACATATGATTTCGCTTCATCCATTTCGTGAATGCGGGAATATACTTCAACGCCATCTTCCAGCCTTTTTATGTGCATGAGCTCGGCTACATTGATGAACTCCCACTTCACCATTTTATTCTTGTCGTTCACGAATGAGTCTTCTTCACTCAATCCGATCATTCTTGCTTTCAGAAAAGCCTCTTCCTGCGTTTCAGCTTCAATGAGCCGCAGTTGTTCATCAAATTGTTTGGTGTCTTTGTTCTCCGCTGTGATGCCAAAGACGATTTTTGCGATGTACCAGTTCATGAGTAATGCTTGAAGGGTTATTAAAACGATATACATAGTTTGGGTCGTGAGCGATTCGCCCTTCATTTGCAGAAGGGCAGAAGTCGCTAGTAGTTTTTAATGTCGATTCCACCAAAGACACATGTACCTTTCAGTACAAGAACCTTGTCAGGATCAGGCGTAGTGATATTCTTACGCTTATCGTCCAGACCACCGAATACACTTACCAATTCTTCCGTCTGAATTTTCCAGTTAGAAGGAACCACCAGTTTTGTTCCGCCAAAAACCTGCACGAGTTCGAGCTCGGCTTTGCCATTTATATCCGCTTGTGTCAGGTTGATCTCAACACCACCGAAGAAGGTTACGGCTTCTCCGCCTTTAAAATCTTTCGAGATGATTACTTTCTTGGCGCCACCAAATACAGTAACGGCGTTGATATAGTCTTCTTCCGTATTTTGTGTATCCACTACTGAAAATTGACGACTGTCACGTCTTTCATGCCAGCGTCTCCATACGTGGTCGCGGTTTCTTTTCGGTTTGAAGATCATCATCAAACCAACGATGATAATGATCACGGGCCAGAAGAACTGTTCGATAGAAATGTCTTCAATAAATTCATCCGATAAGAAAACCAACCCTATGGCTACTGGCATGAGCCATCCCCAGTGACGGAAGTTATGTTTAGCTCCGATAAAAAAGCCAAACGCGATCAGTGCCATTTGCCAGGTAAAGATCCAGGCAGGTAAATCGGCTCCGGCTTTTCTTGCCAGTAGCAAAGCACCTACGCCTACTATGATAAGACCTGCCCATGCGCGGCCTGAGTTGTTCGGTATTTCTTCGGGTGTGCGACTTGAAGGAGTAGTCGATATATTTTCCTGCGTATTCATTTGTGCTTGATTTTTATGTAAATGTACGCGCAGACCACGCCCGCGACTATGGCAGATAGGCCGGCAAGGGAGCAGCGTAGGTGAAAGGGAGTTTGGGGGCGGTGAGTTTTTGGGGAGCTGCGAGTTGTGAGCTTTGAGCTGCGAGACGAGTAAGAAGCCAGGAGTAAGAAGTAGGAAGGGCTGCTGGCCTCAGGATGTATAGCGGTGATGTAAACGTTGCTAATTAGTAGTGAAGTAGCCATCAGATAAACAGCTAGGAGCTGGAGACTGGGAGCTAGCAGCTAAATTGTGTCAGGAGTAAGAAGCAAGAAGGCTGCTGGCTGCAAGATGTATAGCGGTGATGTAAACGTTGTTATTAGTAGTGAAGTAGCCATCAGATAACAGCCAGGAGCTGGAGACTGGGAGCTAGCAGCTAAAATGTGTCAGGAGTAAGAAGCAAGAAGGCTGCTGGCTGCAAGATGTATAGCGGTGATGTAAACGTTGCTGTTAGTAGTGAAGTAGCCATCAGATAAAAAGCTAGCAGCCAGAGGCTGGCAGCTAGCAACTAAAAAAGGCTCCACCAGTTCAGCAGAGCCATTTTGATACGTAGTTCTTTTCAGACTATATACAGTCGTGTTTGCGTTTGGGGCGGAGCATAATGCTGAGGCCTATCGCAATAACGATGATGGGCCAGATATAGTGACCGAGGGAGAAGCCTTCAATGAAACGATCGGCCATGAACAGTCCACCAATGGCCACGGGTATGAGCCACTGAAAATCACGGAAGCTGCGTCTGGCACCTGAATATATACCGATGGCTATAATGATCATGGGCCAGGCAAATAACCACTCCGGTAAAACAGCACCGGCTTTGTGTGCAAAGAGTACAGCACCTGCTGCAACAATAACGAGGCCACCTAGAATGCGACCTCTCTGTTTGCGCTGGTATTTTTTGTCTCTGTTTTCTGTAGTATATTCAGTGGTTTGCATGGTATGAATTTTTTTATTCGAATATACGGCAAGACTATACCAATCGGCCATCAGCTTTAGGCGTGTCGGGGATGTGCGTAGGTGAATAAAAGAACCCGGTCGGTGAAATGGGCTGTCGGTAGACTGATAATTTTTAGCTATTTTAACAGAAATAAAAACCCCTATGAAGAAAAACAATTTACTATTGTTGGGGGCATTTTGTGCCCTGTCTATTTTCTCAAGCTGTGATGACGATGATATTCCTGCCATTGAATACGAAGAGCAGGGCGTGATCAAAGGTACAATCACCGGTACAGCATCTGATGATGCAACAGCTATCAATGAACAATTCAGTTATTCGAAGTATAATCCGAGTTATTATACCGGCCCGTATTCATCTTCGTATGACCTGGATGACGATGGTTCTATCGAAATGCAGATCATCCGCCAGGACGTAAAGACGGGTGGTGGTGTGCAGTTGAACCTATACCTGGAAAATGCCACCGATACATCTCCCGAATATGAAATTAACGTGGTGTACATCGAAGAGAGCGATAAGATTTTATACTTCTCTACGTCCGGTGACTCGTATGAAGATTCTGATAACGAATCTTCGATCACGAATTTCTCATTTGATTTAGCGTCTGGTCGTGTAAAAGGTGACTTCAGTATTTCGGGTAGCGATAATACCACGGATAACAATTCTACTGTAACCGGATCTTTTGATGTAGTTGTAAAGCAGACCATACAGTAACATGAATATGAAAAGTATATTTAGAATATTCGGACTTGCTGTTATAACACTGATATTTTCGCAGTGCGGTGATGACGATGTTCCGGCATTGGAGTATCAGCAACAGGGTGTGATTAAAGGCACGATAACCGGTACAACAAGTGAAGGAAGTGTGGCGATCAATGAATCGTTCAGCTATTCGCAATATCAGCCGGGACTATATGGTATACAAAGCATCTCCTATTATGAGATCGATGACGATGGATCCATTGATATATACATTGTACGGCAGGATATGAAAACCGGAGGGTATTTTACGTTCCGTTTTTCATTGGATGATGCCGCAGATACTGAACCGAACAGCTATATGACCATGCAGTATCGTGATAACGACTTCAATAACAAGATTCTTGATTTCTACATGAGCTCATCCGGTAATGACCTGACTATATCTGATTTTTCTTTCGAGAATGCTTCCGGCCGCACAAAAGGCAAATACGTTGTGGAAGGTTCTGAAAACAGTACAGGCAAAAACGCTACGGTAAGTGGTGAGTTTGACGTGGTGGTGAAGCAGGTTGTTTTTTAGTGGCTGCGGGTTACTGGCTTCTCGAAAGGAAGTAAGAAGCAAGGAGTAAGAAGTAAGAATTTGGAAGTAAAATAAAATAGCCACTCGTTTTGAGTGGCTATTTTTATGTGGTAGCTATATATATTTATAAGGGATATTCGAAATGGTACGTGCCTGAGCCTAGTGTTAGTATCAAATCTTTATCCCGGCTTTCTGTTTTGAATTTTTGTTGTTCTATATCCTTCGCCTGTTCGGTAACTTTTTTACCGCTGGCTTGCGGAAGGGTAACTGTTGCTGTTGTGTTGGCTGGTATAATTATATCGAGTTTCAGAATACCATTCTCAGTTTTCCATGCAGATTTAGCAGCGCCATATATAGTCTTGAGTTCGGCTGCAGCTTGTGTTAGTTTGCCTCCGGGTTGAGGTGCAATGGTAATTTTCTTATAGCCTGGTGATGCTTCCTGTAATCCGGCTACGGTGCGATACATCCAGTCGCCTATTGCGCCATAGGCATAGTGGTTAAATGAGTTCATGCCCGGTGTCTGAAATGTGCTGTCGGGTTTCATGCCGTCCCAACGTTCCCATATAGTGGTGGCACCCATTTTTACCGGGTATAGCCATGAAGGATATTCTTCCTGTAGTAACAGGTCATACGCTACATCGGTATAGCCGAAGCGTGTAAGCACATGGCAGAGATACGGAGTGCCCAGAAAACCGGTAGTAAGGTGATTGCCATAGCTCTTTACATTCTGTGCGAGTTTATCGGCAGCCTGCGCACGCAAAGTTTCCGGTAACATATCAAAGTGCAATGCAAGTGTATAGGCTGTTTGTGTACTGGATACCAACCGGCCGGATGGTGTTACATACTCTTTGAGAAAAGCTTCTTTGATCTTTTTTAATTGCGCAGTATAGTGCTGCACATCGGCAGGCTTGTTTAATACCTGTGCCGTGTTCAGCATCAGTTGTGTGGAGTATGCCCAGAAGCATTGTGATATCAGGTATTTATCAGTCACCGCAGAGCGGCCGTCATTGTCATCAAAAGGTCTGTAGAAAAGCCAGTCGCCAAAATGAAAGCCGCGGTTCCAGAGATCATTTTTACTTCTGCGTTCCATATAGCCAACCCAGCCTTTCATGCTTTCATATTGCTGTTCCAGAATTCGCTGGTCGCCGTAGGCCTGGTATAAATTCCAGGGTATAATTACAGCTACATCGGCCCAGCCCGTGGAGGCAGCAGCACTGTCTCCTAATACATTGGGTATAACAAAAGGCACAGCGCCATCTTTACGCTGATCGGCTTCCACGTCTTTCAGCCATTTGTGAAAGAACGATGCAACGTTCATATTATACGCAGCCGTGCGAAAGAATACCTGTGCATCGCCTGTCCAGCCCAAACGCTCATCGCGTTGCGGGCAATCGGTAGGTACATCAACAAAGTTTCCTTTTTGCCCCCACTGAATGTTATGCTGAAGCTGATTGATTAGCGGATGAGACGAAATGAAATTACCAGTAGGCTTCATATCCGAATATACTGCCGTGGCCGTTATCTTGTCGGCTGTAAGTGTGCCGGGATAACCTTCCACCCATGCATACCGGAACCCGAAGAAACTGAAACGCGGCTCGTATATTTCTTCTTCACCACCTTTCAGTATATATACGATCTCAGCCTGTGCAGCACGCAGGTTTTCAAGGTATACATTCTTTTCTTTGTCCAATACCTCGGCATGACGAATCGTAATCTTGTCACCGGCATTGCCTTTTACTTTTAGTGTAACCCATCCTACGAGGTTCTGTCCGAAGTCTACAACGGTTTGGCCTTTCGGTGTTTTAAATATTTTGAGTGGTTTGAATGTTTCATGCTTTCGCACGGGAGGTCCATACGATGCCACTATATTTTCTTTTCCGCCCGGTATCACGTTTACACCCTGCCAGTCGCTATCGCTAAAGCCGGCTTGTGTCCAATTCTTTTTCTCAAGCCGCGCATCGTATGCTTCACCATAATATATACCCGCTCTGCGAATGGGACCGGTGGAGGATTTCCATTGCGCATCGGATGTAACGAGTTCGGTTGAACCATCCGTATAGGTTACTTCAAGTTGATATAGCAGCCCGAGTGTTTTTCCGTAAATGTTTTTCAATCCGCCCCACGCCAGGTTTCCGCGATACCAGCCATCGCCCAGTAGGGCACCCGTTGCGTTGCGACCTTGCTTCAGTAAACCTGTAACATCGTACGTTTGGTATTGCAGTCGCTTGTTATAACTTGTCCAACCGGGAGTAAGATACTCATCACCTACACGCTTCCCGTTGATGTGCGCTTCGTATAGCCCATGCGAGGTAATATAGAGTCGTGCTGATTTTACAGCCTTTTTCAAGTCGAACTCCCTGCGAAGTATAGGAGCAGGACCAGCCGAGCTATCGCCTGGTATAGCGGGTTCGATCCAAGAAGCTTTCCATTCATCCGGGGTAAGCAATCCAACTTCGAATGATGCAGGTTTACTCCAGGCTGAAGCATTCCCTTTGTTATCCCACGCACGTGCCTGCCAGTAGTATTGCTGTTTTGCCTTTAGTGGAGTGCCGCTATAGGAAATGAATGCTGATTGATCGGAGTTTACTTTACCGGTTTGCCAGGCTATACTTTTAAAGTTGCCATCGGTGCTTACCCGCAGTTCGTAAGCTGTTTGAAGTATATCCCGCTGAGGCGACACCAGCACCCAACTGAATCGTGGCTGGGTAACATCCAGGCCGATCGGGTTCGTCTGATATTCGGTGGTAAGCTCAGCGAGCTGAAGTTTTTGAGCGATGCCCGGTATACCGGCAGCAACGCAAAGTACGAGTAGAATTAGTTTACGGAACATAGTGTCTGGTTATGCTCTGTAAAATAAAAAGTTGCCGGTAATTAACTACCCTGCTCTTTGCTGGTGTGCCTTAGAAAATGTTGTGAAGTTTGGCGTATTGCAGGAGCATGATGGTTTTGGCATCGCGTATTTCACCCGAAGCAATCATGCCATAAGCCTTTTCGAAATCAAGCTCGAGCACTTCAATGTTCTCGTCTTCATCCACACCACCACCTTCGTTCACTTTTTGTTCATGCGAATATTCTCCGATGAAGAAATACAAGATCTCCGTAACTGACCCGGGCGACATATATACTTCAAAAATCTTTTGAACATGCGAAATGCGATAGCCGGTCTCTTCTTCGGTTTCCCTGCGAATGCAGTCTTCCGGATTATCAAGATCCAGCAACCCGGCACAGGCCTCTATGAGCATTCCATTTTCGTTACCGTTTACAAAAGTTGGCAAGCGGAACTGGCGTGTTAAAATTACCGTACGTTGCTCTTTATTATAGAGGAGGATGGTAGCACCGTTACCACGGTCGTACGCTTCACGACTTTGCGTTAACTCCTGACCTTGCCGGTCAATGAAGGTAAACGTGTATTTGTAAAGCTTGTACCAGTTCGCAGAAAGAATTTCTTTCTTCAGAATTTTAACAGCGGGAGTCATTTGTTTTTGTGATGGGAGAATAACCTTGAACACCTTTAAACTTGATCCTCATCGGTTTTGTTACAGAACGGCTTCTGAAAAAAGAATATATACTATAACTATAGCAATCTATAGTATAGTGACAGGCTGCGCTGCGATCAGTTTTCTATATATCTCCAGGCATACCCAGGCATCGGTAGCGGCATACTCCAGCTGCTTCTCCGTAAGCGTAGGAGCTTCCCAGTTCGAAGTCTGGGCACTTTTTGAAATGCGGAAGCCGAGCAGCAAGCCGGTAAGTTTCTTTACACTTTCCACCTGCAATCCTTTTTCTTTAGACAGCGTGGCCAGTTCAACAAATCCCTGGGGTTGAAAGCGCTTGTTCTTCTGCAGTGCTTTTATATCGTCACGGATGGCCACACCCGCTTTCATGATATTCTCGTTTTCAAAAAATGCAGCGAGCTCATCCGTTACCCCGGTATGGTGCAACCTGATGAGGAATACTTTATGTGGTAACGCCAGTTGCAATAAGGCAACGTTGTACGATTGTCCCTTTTTAAAACTGGGGCGGGTTTCGGTATCAAATCCAACGGCATCATATTTCTCCATCTCCTTCAGCGCTTTGGAGAGCTTTTCTGCATCGGTGATCACGCTCACCTTCCCCGTAAAAGCTTTCAGCGGCAGCAGGTTAAGCTCTTCGGCCGTAATATTGGTCTTAGGATCTACGCTGTGTTCGGCAGCGTTGTTCAGATGTTCTTTCGGAGGAGTCATTAAAAAGTCCAAATTGAAAGCGTTTAAAAAATTTCCTTCCACTTAACGCCATTAAGATAATTTAAAAAATCATCTCCTCTCTGACCAAGTATAAATTTTCATTCGTATTCATATAAACAAAGCGGTGGCTCCCTCATTTTCAGTGCAAAACCTGTTTAATTTTTACTTATTTTGAGCCCACCTTAAACCTGAAACTGAATGCTTGACTCCCTTTTCCGAAAGAAACCGCTTGCCAAAATCCTGAAAGATGTTGAAAGTAATGAGAGCCACGGTGCTGGTGGACTTCAAAAAGTACTCGGTGTACGCGACCTCACGGCCCTCGGTATTGCCGCGGTAATCGGGGCCGGTATCTTTTCAACTATCGGCCAGGCTGCTTATGACGGTGGTCCCGGAGTTATATTCCTCTTTATCATTACGGCTGTTACCTGTGGCTTTACCGCGATGTGCTATGCTGAATTTGCATCGCGCGTTCCGGTGGCGGGCAGTGCCTATACTTACTCGTATGTTACGTTTGGTGAAATTGCCGCCTGGGTTATTGGCTGGGCGCTCATTCTGGAGTATGCTATCGGTAACGTGGTAGTGTCTATTTCATGGAGCAGTTACTTCGCCAATTTACTGGAAGGTGTCGGGCTGCATTTACCTGCATGGCTATCCACCGATCCGACAACCGCGATGAATTCGTACGAAGAAGCAATTGCAGCGGGCACAAGTACGGAAGGCCTTGCATGGACAACGGCTCCGGTTATTGCAGGTTTCAGATTCATCTGCAATTTACCGGCAGCCATCATTATTATACTCATTACTATGTTGGCATATGTAGGTATAAAGGAAAGTCGAAGCAGTGCAAACTTTATGGTGGGACTAAAGCTGGTGGTACTCGCGATCATTGTACTGATCGGTATATTTTATATTGATGCTGATAATTGGAGTCCGTTTCTCCCCAATAGTTTTACCGGTGTGTTGAAAGGTGTATCGGCTGTGTTCTTTGCGTATATAGGTTTCGATGCGATCTCTACTACAGCTGAAGAATGTGCTAATCCCCAGCGCGATCTGCCGCGCGGCATGATATACTCGCTGATAATTTGTACCATCATCTATGTAATCGTTACACTGGTAATTACCGGTATGGTAAATTACTCGGAGTTTAACAATGTAGCTGATCCGCTGGCGTATGTATTCGAGAAGATCAACCTGGGCAAAGTAGGATTCTTTATATCCGTTAGTGCTGTTATTGCTGCTACCAGTGTATTGCTGGTATTTCAGATCGGGCAACCGCGTATCTGGATGAGCATGAGCCGCGATGGTTTGTTGCCAAAACGTTTTTCTAAAATCCACCCGAAGTATCAGACTCCTGCTTTCTCTACTATCGTAACGGGATTCATTGTAGCTATACCTTCTCTATTTGTAGAAAGTGCTTTGATGACAGATCTTACCAGTATAGGAACTTTGTTTGCCTTTGTACTGGTATGTGGAGGTGTACTGATGCTGCCACGCGAAGAAAATACAGCGGGCAAGAAATTCAACCTGCCCTATATCAACAGTCAGTGGATTGTACCCATTTTGTTTATCGTATTCCTCTACGGTTTCCGCGAGCGCATTATAAACTCTGCCACCAACATCAACCACGAATCACACCAGGAAATTTTATTCCTTATATTCATTGTGCTGGCTACGGTAATAACCATTGCTTCGTTCATAAAAAAACTCTCCCTTATACCGGTGCTGGGTATGCTTTGCTGCTTATACCTGATGATTGAAATTCCGGCCCGCAGCTGGGGTGTATTTTTCGGCTGGATGGCATTCGGCCTCGTGATATACTTCAGTTATGGCTACTGGCGCAGTAAACTTTCTACAGAGAAGGTATAGCTTCGCGTGTGTGGAAGTTAAGAAGTCGGGAAGTCCGAAAAGACGGGAAGTCTGGAGACGGAAGAACCGAAATCAGTAACTCACAGCCAACGATGAAAGCAGATATAGTTTGAGGATATATATAGTTTAATACGCAAATGAAAATATACCATACAACAATGCTGCGGCAGCAGGGGCTATCAACACAAGGTCAATAAAATTAAATTTGGGTTTCATTTTAGTAGTTAAGGCCATGGCCTTTGTTAGAACATACAAGAATATATTCTAATACCATGCCAATCGAAAAAAAGAGTTACTACATCGGTTTTAAAGCCGATAAATTAACGTAAATCAACGCCAGATATGCTCGATCCGAACCGTATTGTACAAAAAGCAAAGACTTCCTCCTTCTACCTGGCCCTGCTTAACTGGTCGCTGAACCGGATGATTCCCTTTAACAAGCCACACGGTTTCCGGATATTGGAAATTGGTGATCATCACTTGAGAACGCTGATCCCTTACCGGAGAAGGAACTTTAACCACATTCGTGGGTTGCATGCCTGTGCGCTCGCTACGATCTCGGAATTTACCACGGGTTTCCTACTGGTCAGTAAACTGGACGCCAAGAAGTATCGCCTCATTATGCAACGCCTGGAAATGGATTATCATTACCAGGGAAAGATGAATGCAACAGCAACTTTTACGATCTCGGAAGACTGGTTGCAACAACAGATATACGACCCCTTGAAAACGCAGGATGCTGTTGTGATTATCTGTGAAATAAAGATTCACGATGAACAGGGAAATCATCTTACAACGGGAAAAGTATACTGGCAAATAAAGGACTGGCAGAAAGTTAAAACAAGACTTTCGGCATAGGTGCTAATCGTTTGAAGATTCACAGGAATACACTAAATTTCTTATACTAAACTGACGTGTATGCGAAGGATTGATCAGTTGCTATTGGAGTATGGCGAGAGTCATCAGAATGAAACAAATAAATCTATACACTGGATTTGTGTGCCGCTGATATTCTTCAGCATTGTAGGGTTGATCGCTTCTATTCCTTCGCAGGCTGTACAATCCGTATTGGGCGAAGGAAATGTATATGCCAACTGGGCAACGGTTGTGCTGGTGCTTGTTACTATATATTATGTAACACTTTCTATACCTTTAAGTATAGGTATGATGTTGTTTGGCGTACTGTGCCTGGCCCTTGCCAATCTTATTATACGTTTGAATATAGCCCCGCTGTGGGCGGTATGCATAGGTGTATTTGTACTGGCATGGATCGGCCAGTTCTACGGCCATAAAGTGGAAGGAAAGAAGCCATCGTTTTTTAAGGATGTTCAATTTCTGCTGATAGGCCCCGCGTGGCTCATGCATTTTGTTTATAAGAAACTCGGAATTCCGTATTGATATTGGAAGAAGCGTATTCATTTTTTGAGGGTACACCGCCCGGGGAGTATAACGAGGATTTTAGCGCAACGATCTTTCATCACGTACGTCATCTTTTTTTACAGGACGAATCGAACTGGTATACCTATTATATACTTCAGCGCGAGAATAATACCGTTCAGGCCATTATACATTTTCATATTACGGGTGAGAAGGCAAAGAGCCCGTTGCAAAGTCCGTTCGGATCGGTTTTGTTTTCAAGACATTTGCCGGTACAGGTTCTTTTTAAATTCCTGGTGTTTGTTGAAGAACAATTGCGACTGAAAGGAGTAAAACAGATCACGATAAAAAATCCGCCTGAGCTATATTTTCCCGAGAGTATGGCAGCGCTGCAAGTCTTGCTATTCAACCTGAATTACCACGTAAGCCGGGCAGAGGTAGGTTCGCTGATTCCCGTTGATAATGAAGTATATCTTGATAAGCTCGAATCCTGGGAACGAAGGAAGTATCACATGGCACTAAAGAAGGGTTGGAACGTCCGGCAGCTTTCATTGGATCATCTTGAAGACGTATACCGGTTTATTGCACGTTGCCGTGAGCTTCAATCGCGGACGTTGTCACTTTCATGGGAGCAACTGAAACGAATTGCCGATGCGTTTCCGGATCGGTTTATCCTCTTCGCTATATATCAGCAGGATGTACTGGTTGCCGCCTCGATCAATATAGTTGTTACGAAAGATGTACTCTATAATTTTTACGGAGCGCATGATCGGGAGTTTAATAAATATAGCCCGGTGGTAACGCTTATGAATGCTATGTATACTTACTGCCAGGCAAACGGGTTTACATACCTGGATCTAGGTACATCGGCCACCGGGAATGAACCTAATTTTTCACTGCTGGATTTCAAGGTGAGGTTAGGGGCAAAGTCGACACAGAAGTTAACGTTTCATAAAACGCTATGAAGCAGGCGCCACTCGTTTCGGTTATATGTCTTTGCTATAACCACGCACGCTTTGTGGAAGAGGCTATACAGTCGGTACTCGCGCAAACCTATACGAACATCCAGGTTATTGTTGTTGACGATGCCAGTAGCGATAATAGCGTAGCTGTAATTCGCGATGTCATTTATCGAAGCGGACGAACCGATATACAGTTTCTGCCGCTATCTGAAAATATAGGTAACTGCCGGGCTTTTAATCAAGGTCTGGCGTTGGCAAAAGGCGAGTATATAATTGATTTAGCTACGGACGACTATATCGTGCCGGAGCGGATTGAACGCCAGGTGGAATTCTTTTCATCATTGGATGAATCGTACGGTGTTATCTTTTCAGACGCGATCTACGTGAATGAAGAAGGTAAATTTCTATACAATCACTTTGAAGAGTTACAAAGGAAACGTCTTGTATATACGATTCCGCGTGGCGATGTGTTTAAAGATCTACTAACCACCTATTTTATATCATCTCCCGCGATGATGACTCGTAAAAAAGTATTTGATACGTTGAATGGTTATGATGAAGAACTCGCCTATGAAGATTTTGATTTTTGGGTGCGTTCATCCCGGTTGTATAAGTATAATTATACCGATGAGAAGTTAACGGTTGTGCGAAAGAGTGCGCGTTCGATGTCAACAGGTTGGTATAAAATCGGTGACAGGCAATTGCATTCTACATACCTGGTATGTCGCAAAGCTCAAAAGCTCATCCGTACACTGGAAGAAAGAAATGCTCTCATCAGTCGTGTGCGGTATGAATTGAGACAATCGATTCTCTCGGAGAATTTTTCGGAAGGTGATTTATTTTTAGCGCTGCTAAAGGAGCTCGCACCATTGTCTCTTAGCGACAGATTTTTATCTTCTATGCTGAAGTTTAAACTGCCATTAACATCCTTCCGTAATCTATATCACAGAATACGGTTCAGATAAACTATCGCGTCCACAAGCGAATCTCAATGGAAATTCTTGTCTGGTCAGGTGATGAATTTATAGCGCCACCGTGGATAAGATAAGGTGAGAATACCAGCACTTCGTTTGCCGCTGGAGAAGGACGCACTACCGTAAAATCATCTTTGATGGCCGTTACTGCCGGTACGTTAAACTTTATACCATTAATGAGTGCACCGGCAGCCGTACGTTCTATTTTCGACTCCGCCCAAAGATGACTGCCGGGAATTATCATTAATGAGGTTAATTCATTGCTGCCGGCTATGGGTATATATAGATTGATGCAGTTATCATAATCCTCCAGCCATACATCGCGGTGCAGCGGGTTGTTATCAGTTTTGCCAGGTCGTATCACACGAAAGTGAAATATAGCTTGCTGGTCAAATGGATTTTTTGCGATAACCGGAGTTTTGCAAAGTGCGCCTATCCGTTCTTCAAGCAGGTGAATCGGTACCGGGAAATCATGTACAGATAACAGTTTTGTTTTTTCAACGGCTCGTAAATGTGTTTCAAAATCCGTTGCAATCTTATGATAGTCTTGTAGGGAGAATTGATCGGTAATCGGTAACCCGGCTTCACGCCAGCAATTGATCAGAAGCGAGTATACATTTTTAGAAAACGTGGCGTAGAGGTCATCATCAAAAAGTGTCTCAATGGTATAGCCTGTTTCGTGCCAGGGTTTGTTGGCAGTGAGATCTATACTATTTTCCAGCAGAACGGAGTCAGCTCCCCATATTTTTTCACCGTGCGCCTCGTATCTGAAATGCTGTCCGTTTACTGAGTACTCCATAATGTTTACTTTCGATTATCCTCATCCATCATCATGCTATAATAACTTTGATAGCGACTCAAAGCGATAGTCTGATGTTGCACAGCATCCAGTATAGCACATTTGGGTTCGTTTATATGAATGCACCGTGCACCATATTTACACTCAAGGCGTAAGTCGCGCATCTCGGGAAAGTAGTCCGATAACTCCTGTTCGCTCATTTCTACAAGTCCCCATTCTTTAACACCGGGTGTATCAATCACAAAAGTCTTGTCATCGAGCGCAAACATTTCGGCAAAGGTGGTCGTGTGAGTACCCTTTTGTGAGAACGAAGATATATCGCCAACGGCCTGGCTAATAGACGGAGCAATGGCATTTAACAACGTAGATTTACCTACACCCGAATGCCCGGCTATAAGCGTAATTTTACCCTGAAGAATCTTCCGTATCGCTTCCGGATCATCCTGCTGCGCAGAGATAGAGAAGCAGGTAGTACCTATACTTTCATATAGTTTGATCAATTCATCCAGTTGAATCAGATCATCTTCACTGAGTAAATCGCGTTTGTTAAAAACAATGATCTGCGGAATTCGATACGCCTCAGCACTGACCAGGAAGCGATCGATAAAGCCAAGCGATGTGCGGGGCAATGCAAGTGTAACCACCAGCAACGCCTGATCTATATTAGCTGCCAGTACATGCGAGTGACCAGTCTTCTTTACAGACTTGCGCATGATATGATTGGTGCGCGGCAGAATTTCAGTGATCGAACCGATTTCATGTTCAAGATCCACGATAACATGATCGCCTACGGCTACCGGGTTTGTTTCTTTGATACCTTCCAGTCTGATCTTTCCACGTACGCGACAGTTATACTTCTTGCCGTCTTCTGCGAGCACATCATAGAATGATCCGGTAGAGCGCATGACAGTTCCCTTCATGGGGTAAAGTTAATCGTTATTCTGTTATCCGTTTAACCGTTGCAGGTTAATCGTTATTCGTGAGGAGTGTGGTTGCAGATATAGATGAACGAGGTACTTGGAAGGCGGTAGTAAAAATCCAATGGCACGAAGAACTCAAAGAAATCACGAAGATTTCACAAAGAAAAGCTATACACGAACTTGGTAAGGTATATAGCACCTCAAATTGAATCTTACGAATAACTATTAACGGATAACGATTAGCCTTGTAATGATTAACGGCTAACAACTCCCCGGCAATACTGCATGATCTTCTCCGTGGCCCCGAGGTTTTCCTCTACATAGAGTCGTGTTACATCGCAGGCTAGCAGAAAGTTTTCCGGGAGATTTAGCATTTCGAATTTTGTCTTCAGGTCGGTATAGTCGCCTACTTCAAAGGCACCACCGCGGTTTATCAGGTCGCGTGCCTCCTGGAATTTTTCGAAATTACGATTGCCAAAAAGTATAGGTACTCCATAGCAGGCTGCTTCCAGTATATTATGTAGGCCTTTGCCGAAGGCTCCCCCTATATATGCAAACTCGCCGTAACGATACAGGCGAGAGAGCATCCCTATATTATCAATAATCAGTACCTGGCAGTCGTCAAGATTCTGATGCGCTGCGGCCGCGGTATAGCGTATGGATTTTACCATGAGCGCTTTTTCAAGAGAAGCTATAAAGGGTTCGGAGATTTCGTGCGGAGCAATGATGAACTTCAGCTTGTTCTCGTTGATGAACGGAGCGAGCACTTCCATATCTTCCGGCCAGCAACTTCCTACTACCATAGTGCGCTGATCGTTCTTGAAGACTTTGGCAATTTCTATTTCACCACCTTGCTTCACGATCTGGTGTACGCGGTCAAACCGGGTGTCGCCAACGCGCTGGCTATTGGTCAGGTGGATGGATTGCAGCAGTTGTTTGGACTCATCGTTCTGAACAAAAAAGAATGAAAAGTTTTTGAGTATGCGTCTGTAAAAACCTCCATACGACTGAAAGAATAATTGGTCTTTACGAAAGATCGTTGATACGGATATCAATGGAATGCCATGTGCGTGCAGTTCTTTCGAATAATGATACCAGAATTCATACTTCACAAAGATGGCCAGCACTGGCTTGGTAATGCTGATGAATTTGCGGGCGTTGCGTTTGGTGTCTAACGGAAGGTAATAAATGTAATCAGCGTTGTTGTAATTCTTGCGCACTTCGTAGCCGGAAGGGGAGAAGAAGGTGAGCAATATTTTAATGTGTGGAAACTCGTTTTTCAGAGCTTCGATCACAGGGCGTCCCTGCTCAAATTCACCTAACGATGCACAATGAACCCACACCAGCGGAGCTGTGTCGGTAATGCAGGCCGATAACCTGCTGAAGAGCTTTTTACGGCCTGAGACAAATGCTTTTGCCTTTGGGTTGAAAGGACTTGCGAGTTTCAGGATAAACCCGAACAAACCTATAAAAACACTATACAGAACCTCCATTGGGCATAAAAATACAAACCTGAATCTAAGTGATGTGATAATTTGCACATCTTTCCTCAAAGAAAGATTACCAAATCTTATATTTTGGGATGAATTAGCGTTTAATTAAAAATTTATGAACCTACTCCAAAGAACAGCAGTTGTATTCGGACTATTTTTTGCGATTTCGATACCATCTTTTGCACAGGATGATATTGATGAGTTGTTGAGAGAAAGCATTGATGATGGTGAGAAACTGATAAATGGTTATATCTCTCCGTTCATGAAAAGTGTTTCCCTCGGATTGAACTCAGGCTGGTATAACACGGCAAAGACACACAAGCTTGTTGGTTTTGATCTTACCATTACCGCCAGCGCGATGTCGATTCCTAAAAGTGATTTGTTTTATGATGTTACCAAGTTAGGACTTACAAAAGTGGAGCTTACTCCTACATCATCTGATTACCCGAATGCGCCCACCATCTTTGGTCCTGACAGATCTCCTGTCTATAGAGAAAAAGATAATTTAACTGGTGAGACATTTGAAGGACCAGGCGGTCTTGACCTGAAAGGCGAAATTGGCAAGAACTGGATGCCGGTGCCGATGGTTACACTTGGTATAGGACTACCGAAAGGTACTGATCTGCGCGTGCGCTTTACTCCGGCTATCGACCTGGATGATGACTCTCAGTTTAAATTGTTCGGTGTGGGCGTTATGCACGATGTAAAACAATATATACCAGGTCTAAAATTATTGCCGTTCGATCTTTCCGCTTTTGTAGGCTATACCCGCCTCTCACTGGATTATAAATATACCAACACCGATATTACTACCGAGAATGCCCGTGGTGAAATGGTAATGAATGCAACTACTATACAAGCCGCTATCTCTAAAAAAGTTTCTGTCCTTACTGTATATGGTAACGTAGGTTACAACATTGCCAAGTCGAACCTGAGCATGTTGGGTAAATGGGACGTTGACAACGATGGTACGTACGAAGCACAGGAGATCGATCCGATTGATATGAAATTTGCTGCCTCTGGTCCACGTATTGGCGCGGGTTTCAGATTGAAACTTGCCGTGTTCACATTGCATGCGGATTATACTTTGCAAAAATACAATGCGCTTACTGTTGGCTTCGGTATTAACGTGCGCTAGTAGAACCTTTAAAGAATACATGTAGAATAAAAGCAACGGTTTAAGTACCGTTGCTTTTGTTTTTTAGTGGTATCGCTTTTTTAGCAGATACTGTCGTGATGCGTTTCCTTATACTAGCGTTGTTCCTGGTGCAGGCTCTTGTCGGAGCAGCACAATCCAACAATGCATACTATACTTCTTACGACAAGATCATTACCGGGCGTTTTTACTTTTCGCAGAAGTATACTTCGTTTCGATACCGGTACGATAACGAGAGCATCAACGTTCGTTACAGACCGAATACGACTTTGAATATGGGGGTAGGGGCCACATACAAGTGGGCTACACTAAACCTGGCGTATGGTTTCGGATTTCTAAACCGCGATCAGGAAAAAGGAAAGACCCGTTATCTCGACCTGCAATCGCATTTATATGGTCGAAAGCTGATCGTTGATGCTTTCGGTCAGTTTTACAACGGGTTTTACCTTGACAATGATAAACTTGCACCCGCTATAGATGGATATTACCTGCGCCCGGATATCAAGTTGCGTTTCCTTGGTGCTTCGGGGCAATATCTCTTTAACCATGAAAAGTTTTCGTATAGGGCATCCTTTCTACAAAGTGAATGGCAAAAGAAATCGGCTGGTTCGCTGTTGGTGGGACTTGAGTTTTTTCTCGGACACACCAAAGCAGATAGTGCTATGGTTCCATCAACGTTAAGTGGAGAAACTGCGGAGTCTAATCTTGACCAGGTAAATTTTATAGAGCTGGGCCCTAATGTAGGGTATGCATATACCTTTGTATTTAAAGAGCACTTCTTCGTTACCGGACAAGGAACGGTAAGTCTGGACTACGGAACCAATACCATCATCAGCAACGGAGAACGCATACGCTCATCTTCATTCAGTCCGAATTCATCGCTCAGTTTTTTTGCAGGCTATAATTCTGAAACATGGGCTTTCAGTTTTGTATTTGTTAATAAGAATATAGGGCTTGCATCGGGCAACGACAGGCGGATCGATTTTAATACTGGCAACCTGCGTTTAAACATTGTGCATCGCTTTGTGCCGCGTGGTAAAACGAAAGAAGTATTGAAGGATGTGATCCGGTAAGGTATATATATACTTTTAGATTTATTTACCTTTGAAATCCGCTTTGCGTCTTTCCATAAATGCTTTCATGCCTTCCTTCTGATCTTCTGAGGCAAACGTGAGGTAAAAATTCTTTCGCTCGAATGATAAGCCTTCGTCAAGATGTGTTTCGAATGAGCGGTTCACAGCTTCCTTAGCAAGTTGCACGGCTATAGGCGACATCTGTACAATTTCTTTGGCAAGCTGTATGGCTTCGTATAGGTACATCTCAACGGGTACTACTTTATTTACCAGGCCATAGGACAATGCTTCTTCAGCACCTATAAATCTTCCTGTGAGAACAAGCTCCATGGCTTTGGCTTTACCAACGGCTTTGGTGAGTCGCTGTGTTCCGCCAGCTCCGGGTATAACACCGATCTTGATTTCCGGTTGTCCGAACTTGGCCGTTTCAGAGGCAATGATCATATCGCACATCATAGCCAACTCACATCCGCCTCCTAAAGCAAATCCCGATACAGCTGCAATGATGGGCTTCTTTACTTTACGGATCTGGTCCCACGTGCTGAACTGATCGATCAACAACATATCAATAGCACTCTTGTCTGCCATCTGCTTTATATCAGCACCTGCGGCAAAGGCTTGTTCATTTCCGGTAATGATAATAGCGCGAACAGCATCGTTACGATCGAGTTGTTGCAGAGCATCGCGGAGTTCCTGCATCAGTTGGGGGCTCAATGCATTTAGCTCTTTCGGGCGGTACAATTGTACGAGCGCTATAGCAGGTTCGTGCTGTTCAGTAACCTTGATGAATTCCATGGGTTGCTATTTTTTATAAATGTATAAAAACGGCCTGAACGATAGAGCAACCCTATAAAAAGAGAAAAGCCCCCTTTTGCAAGGAGGCCTTTCAAACCAAAAGGCAGTACTTAAAAAAGTGTGCTATGCGTACATAAATAATATTTTGAGTGCTTTTGTAACCCTTTATCTCAATTATTTTTGCACGGAATTTTTGAACGACAAGTTTATAGACTGTAAAACAGCGTTTTACGATTAGTTTTGCACCTTTTTAAGAAAGAATGTAGTGAATTTTGTCCATGTAAAGATTTTATGGAACGCGTAAAAATATTATTTGTATGCCTCGGCAATATCTGTCGGTCGCCCCTGGCCGAGGCTGTTTTTAAGCATAAAGTGAAAGGCACAGCCCTGGAAAAACTGGTGGAGGCAGACTCCTGCGGCACGTCAAACTATCACATTGGCGACCCGCCGGATAGCCGAACCATTGCCAATGCTCTGAAGAATGGTGTAAGCATCAAGCACCTTGGCCGACAACTTTGTGTTGACGACTTCGATCAGTTCGACTATATATTGGCGATGGATCACAGCAACCACCGGAATATACTCAGGCTTTCTACCATCGATCATCATTCAGAAAAAGTAATGCTGATGCGTGATTTCGATCCGATAGGAAAAGGTATGGAAGTGCCCGACCCGTATTATGGTGGTGAACAGGGATTTCAGGAAGTGTTTGATATACTGGATCGCACGATGGACAAGTTCGTGAAACACCTGGAAGAACGTTACCTGTCGCAGCACTAAGGTCTGACCAACACTTGCAGTGTTGAGCGTGACGATTGCTCCAGGAGTACGTTCTGGTGTTTACGATATTTCTCGAACGTCTTCTCATCATAGTTTTTTACCGTGATGAGCGTAAGTCCTGTATTATAGTATACTTCGAAATGCTCCTGAAGTTTGTGAATAAGCGACAGTACTTTGTTTTCACGGAAGTCGAGGCAGAACGAAAATGATATAGCCGAGTTCTGCATTACGTTCACACGAAGATCAAGTGAAGAAAGTGCATTGAATATCTCGCTGAGATGTTGTTCGGTCACGAAGGTATAGTCTGTTACCTTACAGGAAATAAGACACTGGTTGTCTTTAAAAACGATCAGAGGTGGTAAGTCGTCCACTTTGCATTCGTGAATTTTTGTACCCGGCAGTGAAGGGTCTTCAAAATTCTTTACGAGTAAAGGAATGCCTTTGTTTGCCAAGGGCTTGATAGTTTTCGGGTGAATAACACTGGCTCCGTAGTAGGTCATCTCAGCCGCTTCCTGGAAAGGTAGTTCATCAAATACAATGGCAGCCGGCAATCGTTTCGGATCAGCGTTCATTACTCCCGGTACATCTTTCCAGATTGTAACCGAATCGGCCAGCAACGATGAAGCGAATATAGCGGCCGAAAAATCAGAGCCTTCACGACCCAGTGTTGTTGTATAGCCATCGGTTGTCTTTCCGATAAAGCCCTGGGTAACGATGATGTTCTTGTTGAGTGTTGATCGCAGCTTCTGGATGTTCGCAGTTGTTTTGTCCCAATCCACTTTTCCTTCGCGATAGCTGTCATCGGTAATAATACAACTGCCGGCATCAAGCCAATGCGAAGCTACATTCATCTCCAGCAGATAGTGGTCAACGATTACTGAAGATATAATTTCTCCCAGCGATACCACCTGGTCATATATCATGTCAAACTCACCGGTTTCGGCAAGTTCAGTCTTTAGCTCTTCAAAGCATGTATCAACAGCTTTATATGCCGCATGACCAGCCGGAAATAAATGTTGGAGGATCTCTTGATGGTACTCGTACAGCGTGCTAATTTGAGATGAAGCATTTTGACCGGCAGCAGCGATAGCATGAATCTTTTCAAGGGCATTGGTAGTCTTGCCCATGGCTGATACCACCACCAATAGTTGGTCAGGGCCATGTTGTTGAATGATGGATGCAACATTCTTTACTCCGTCAGCATTTTTCAGCGAAGCTCCTCCGAATTTAAAAACCTTCATTTTGAGTTGACTAAATCGTTTGCAAAATTAACTTTAGATAAATTTTTGAACACGCTATGCAAAGATCAATCAATAAAGCCAACACACCAAGCATTGAGACCTCCAGAATTGCACAACCGATAGGAAGTACGTTGGACCGTTTTATAAAAAGCAACCAGGATCAGTTCGCGTATGCCAGTGGAGAGCTCTCGCAGTTGTTGCGCGATATAGCGCTGGCGTCCAAAGTGGTGAACCGTGAAGTAAACAAAGCAGGCTTGATTGATATTATGGGTGCTGTTGGTTCACAGAATATGGCAGGCGATGATCAGCAGAAACTAGATGTACTCGCCAATATTCGCTTTACCCGGGCGCTGGCAAAAGGTGGCGAAGTATGCGCGCTTGTATCCGAAGAGGCCGATACTTTTGCTGATCTTAACAACGAAGGTAAATATGTAATCGCGATCGATCCGCTGGACGGTTCCTCCAACATTGATGTGAATGTTTCGATCGGCACTATATTTTCAATATATAGAAGAAAGAGCCCGGCAGGCACTCCGATTCAACAGGAGGATATACTGCAGCGCGGTGCCGATCAGGTTGCTGCCGGTTATGTTTTGTATGGCTCGTCTACCATGATGGTATATACTACCGGTCATGGTGTAAACGGTTTTACGTACGAGCCAACACTCGGTGAGTACTTTCTTTCACACCCCGATATGCGCATGCCCGCCGATGGAAAGGTATACTCCATCAACGAAGGTTCTGCCAATTCGTTTGCTCAACCGGTTAAAGAATACGTGCAGTATTGCAAAGATCAAAAATATACCGCACGCTATATAGGCTCGCTCGTAGCCGATTTTCATCGCAATATGTTAAAAGGAGGAATTTATATTTACCCGGCAACGGCAAAAGATCCGAATGGTAAATTACGCCTGATATACGAGTGCAATGCCCTCGCCTTTGTTGCCGAACAGGCAGGTGGTAAAGCTACCAACGGTTCTATGCGCATACTCGATATTGTTCCGGAGTCGCTGCACCAGCGCACCGCGTTTTATGTTGGCTCTAAAAACATGGTAGATAAATCAGGGTCGTTTGCATAACGGCACGTCTTATAGAGTTAAACGCAGGTGTCTTAAATATATATCGATCTAAACATTTCCTTCATGAACATACGTACCGGTATTCTGTCACTCTTGTTATTCATGTTTGTAGCTTCTGCATCGGCACAGAAAGGTTTTTCGGTTGTTGAAAAAAAGGCCGATAAGAAAATTGAGATTTTGTATGATGGTAAATTACTGACTGCTTACTGCTATTTTGATTCTACTGAGAAGCCGGTGCTCTTCCCGGTAAAAACACTAACGGGCAATGTTGTAACGCGTGGATTCCCGATAGCACCCCGCGCTGGCGAACGCACCGATCACCCGCATCATGTAGGTATATGGCTGAATTATGAAAGTGTAAATGGTCTGGATTTCTGGAACAACAGCGATGCTATAGCAAAAGAGAAGAAAGATAAATATGGATCGATCCGTCACCAACGCACGTTACTTGCCAAAGGAAGTAAAGACAAAGCTGAACTCAGAACCGTAAGTCATTGGGTAGACATCAATGGTAATGTACTGCTGGAAGAAACTACAGATTTTGTGTTCACGGCAAAAAACGGAAACTTCATTATAGATCGTGCCTGTGTTTTGAAAGCTGTAGCGCAGGAAGTTCTGTTTAAAGATGTGAAAGATGGTTTTATAGCCATACGTGTAGCCCGGGCGTTGGAAATGCCTTCGAAGCAGGAGGATAAATTTGTGGATGTACACGGTAATGTTACCGCTGTATCAAAACTTGATAACGCGGGTGTTACCGGCTTATATGTAAACAAGGAAGGCGTAACGGGCGATGCTACATGGGCTAAACGTTCCGTATGGACTTGTTTAAATGGAGAGAAAGATGGAGAGAAAATTTCCATCGCGATTATCGATCATCCTAAAAATGTCGGGTATCCTACCTATTGGCACGCACGCGGTTATGGGTTGTTTGCTGCGAACCCGTTAGGACAAAAGATTTTCAGCGAAGGAAAAGAAGAGTTAAACCTGAAATTATCGAAAGATCAAACCACGCAATTTCAATATAGAATTGTGGTTCATGCCGGAAAAGGTCTTACTACAACAGACTTGAATACGCTGGCAGATAACTTTGCTGCTGGCAAATGATATATATCCGTTGAGAGGAAGCATACTACTACTTTCTCTCAACGTGAATACATTATTTTGTTTCTTTTTCTTTAGCTCCGGTCAGAATATCAGGAGCGTGCTTTTGAATAAGCTCGTACCATTTCACCAGTTTCTTGATATCAGAAACATATACCCGGTTCTCATCATACTCCGGCAGTACAGCTTTCAAAAAAGATTTCAACTCAGCTCCGTCTGAGTTTGAGTCAACCCCGAGGTCGTTGCCAAAATCGGTATGAATTTTCTTCAGAACATTTTCAAGTGCTACGGTGCCTTCTTTGGTTGTTGTATAGATAGAGATCTCATTCAACAAAGAAAGTTTGTTATTGGCTGTCGCTATCACTTTTGTTTTGGTATCGTCCAGCGACTCCAGGATCACCCCTGATTTAGTAGGTGCCATTACTTTAAAGAGTCCTCCCTTTCCGGAGATCGTTGCTATTTCCGCTAAAGTCATATTATAATTATAATGCGCGCAAAGCTAACTAAAACAAAAAGCAGGCAAAAGTTGATAATGAAAATAGTGAAAAGGATTGCGTGCAGTGCGTGCGTTGACTATCCCTGTTGTTTGTAAACTTTCAGGGCATCGTCTATAAAGTCGAGCAGTTCATCGCGGCCGGTTTTCTTTTCCGATGATGTAATAATCATGGGCGGAAGTTCTTCCCAATCGGCCAGCACGGCTTTTTTGAATTGCTGAACATTGCGTTGAAGTTCATTCAGCTTCAGCTTGTCCACTTTTGTGAACACAATGGCCAGGGGCACTCCTTTGCTTCCGGCCCAGTTGATAAAACTCAGATCACTTTTCTGTGGTTCAAGTCGTGAATCGACCAGCACAAAAATGCACGAAAGATTTTCACGCTTCTGAACATAATCTTCAATCATTTGCCCGAAACCTTCGCGTATAGTTTTGCTTACACTGGCATAACCATACCCCGGAAGATCAACCAGGTACCAGGTTTCGTTGATCAGAAAATGATTTATGGTTTGAGTTTTACCAGGCGTGGAGGAAGTCTTGGCGAGATCTTTCGTCTGCGTTAACATGTTGATTAGCGAAGACTTACCTACATTTGAACGTCCTATAAATGCGAACTCCGGCTTATCCGGTGCCGGGCATTTATGTACATCGGCATAGCTTGAAATAAACTCGGACTTCGTAATCTTCATCTGTTAAAGTAATAATTGAAGCCCAAAATACTAAGTTTGTAATAAATGTGAATTTATGGCATCAAATTTCTGCTCCAGAATCCACAGTTTTTCCTATCTTGTAGTATTATTGTGAAGCTTTTTATTCATAACTTTTAGTGTAAAAATTTTTTAAGCGATGTCCAGTATCCGAAGTGTACTGATTTTTTTGACTCTCATTGTACTAACCAAACCTGCATTTGCTCAGCAACCTCCCAAGGAGCTTGCGCAGGAGTACATGACGCAGGCGGAACTTACCTTGGAAGCTACCAAAGCTCTTGATGACGCCCGTGGTCTGGTGGTGACAGCTGCCGACCTTGATACCACTTTTATAAAGGCAAACTATGAAGCGGGGCGTCTTCATTTGATAACCATCGATAAACATCTGGCGGCAAAATACCTGTTACGTGTTTACAGACAAGATCCGTCTTACCGCTTTGATATAGAGTATTCTATCGGAAGAAGTTTTCAGTATGGAGAAAAGTTTGATGATGCTATAAAATTCTATAACCTCTATAAAGAGAAACTTGCTAAAAAATCAAACTATCAAGGTAAAGATAAAGTAGAGGAAGCTGTAGTAGATCGTGCGATCTTCGAGTGTCAGAATGCCAAAGAGTACTTCGCGAATCCCAAGAACTTCTCGATTGTAAACATTGGTCGTGAGATCAACTCTGAATACGAGGACTATGTACCCGTGTTGAATGAACAGGAAACAGAACTGTTCTTTACTACACGCAGAAGAGACGACAACTTGAACCAGAACGTGGCTGACGATAACAAGCCATGGGAAGATATATTCTTTGCCACCAAGCAAGGAAACACGTGGTCGTATGCCAAGAACATTGGTATGCCGGTTAACACACCGTATCACAACTCAAACCTCGGTTTGTCTGCAGATGGTAATACATTGTTCATTTATATGGATGACGGTGGAGGCGATATATACTATAGCGAACGTGCCAACGGTGTATGGAGCGAACCTGTACCAATGCCCGGCATTATCAACTCAAGCTTCGAAGAAAAATCAGTTTCTATATCGGCTGATGAAAAGACTTTATACTTCTCCAGTAACCGTCCCGGAGGATTCGGTGGACTCGATCTATACCGCGCTACAAAAGACAGCAAAGGAGAATGGTCGAATGTGAAGAACCTCGGCCCGAAGATCAACACCGACCTGGATGACGATGCTCCATTTATCGACTACGACCTTGTAACACTATATTTCAGTAGTAAAGGCCATAAGGGGATGGGAGGTTTCGATGTATTCAAATCAACCCTGGATGCAAAAGGTAATGAGTGGTCTGATCCGGAAAACCTTGGCTATCCGATCAACACTCCAGACAACGATATATACTTCGTGTCGTCAAAAGACAGTAAACGTGCATACTACTCTTCTGTTCGTGAAGATGGTATGGGTTATACCGATATATATATGATCACCATTCCGGACGGTCTTAAAAATCCACAACCTGCTGTAGCGAAAAATCCGGAGCCTCCCAAGGATACCGCACAAACAACAACAGAACCAGTTGTAGTGAAGAACGAACCGAAGACCGACCCGGTAGTAGTAACGCCAACGGAGCCGAAGAACAATCCTACGAAGAACGAGCCTAAGACTGAGCCGAAAACAGAGCCTAAGAACGAACCGAAAAAGGAGCCTAAGAAACCAATCGTTCCGCTCAAGTACGTTGTAACGGTACTCGATGCCGCAGACAAATCGCCATTGGATGCTAAAGTAAAACTGGTAGGCGCGAAGGATAATATAATTGTAGGTTCTACATCACAAGGCAATGGTGTATATGAATTCACGATCAAGAACGCACAGGCTAAAGATTACAGACTGTCGATCGATCGCGATGGCTATGCATTCCAGAATATGAATGTAAAAATTCAGGGTGCTACAACCGAAGAGAAAGTAGTTACGCGCACCATTGAGTTGCGTAAACTTTCGGTAGGTGTTACGTCAATCCTCCGCAATATTTACTTTGATTTCGACAAGGCTACATTTGAGACAGAGTCCTATACCGAACTCAATAAACTGGAAGCAATGATGCGTACCAATAACAACATGACCATCGAGCTTGCCGGTCACACCGATGCTATCGGAACAAAAGCCTATAACATGTACCTCTCGCAAAAACGCGCGGAGGCTGTAAAAGATTATCTCACCAAGAAAGGTATTGATACCCGCAGAATCAAAGCGGTTGGTTACGGTAAAAGTAAACCACTTGCCAGCAACGATGATGAGTCGGAGGGCCGCGAACTTAACCGCAGGGTGGAATTTAAGGTCCTCTCGAATTGACGAAGCGTTAATCGTTATCCGTTTTCGTTAGCCGAAAGTACGCAACGAATAACGGATAACCGGTAACGATTAACGATTCACATATTTCATTCCTATCATCAAACCATCTACCTTCGTCCCGGTTTATTACAGGTGAGATGGTAGTTCCGTATAAAGAAGAAAACACAGGCAAGAAAGAGCAGGTAGCGAAGATGTTTGATAACATCAGTCACCGCTATGATTTTCTTAATCATTTTTTGAGTCTGGGCATTGATAAAGGCTGGCGCAAAAAAGCTATACAACACCTCAAACCATTTAAGCCCAAGCAATTGCTGGATGTAGCTACCGGCACAGGCGACTTCGCCATTCAGGCGCTTACACTCAATCCGGACAAGATCATTGGCATTGATATTTCGGCAGGGATGCTGGAGGTAGGGAAGAAGAAAGTAGCGGAGAGACGCCTGACCGATCGCATTGAATTGCAACTCGGTGATTCTGAAAATATTCCGTTTGCCGACAATACATTTGATGCCGTGACGGTGGCGTTTGGCGTTCGTAATTTTGAGAACCTGGAGCGTGGTCTTCGCGAAATTTATCGTGTATTGAAGCCTGGTGGACAATTAGTGGTGCTCGAATTTTCAAGGCCGCGAAAATTTCCTTTCCGACAGGTATATAATTTTTATTTTAAATTCGTTTTGCCTAAGATCGGTAGAGCGGTATCCAGTGATAAAGCTGCTTATACGTATCTCCCTGAATCTGTAGAGGCTTTTCCGGATGGTGAAAATTTTCTTCACATCCTTAATATTGTTGGATTTAAACATGCGAAATGCAGAACACTCACATTTGGAGTAAGCTCAATCTATACCGGCTCAAAGTAATCTTTGCTGTTGTACTTATGGTATGCGCGGCCACAGCGCATGCTCAGATACAACGCACCACGCGCTGGGTGCAGAAGAATAACCCTAACTATGACGATCGTAAATTAACCTATGGTTTTCTCATCGGGTTGCATACTTCTACTTACCAGTTAAAATATTCCGATCAGTTTGTAACGTCTAAATTCGATACCGTTCATTCGGTGGTCGGGGCATGGTCTGCAGGTTTTTCGTTGGGCTTTATTGTGAATTACAGACTCGATGATCAGCTCGATCTGCGCCTCACACCCAAGGTAGGATTCTACGAACACAAAGTCAGCTATATCTATACCGATGACACCCCACGCGATGATCAGTTGGTGGAAAGTACAATGGTTGAATTCCCGGTGTTGCTGAAGTATAAATCGCAGCGCAGAGGGAATATTCGTATGTATATGATTGGTGGTGTGGTACCTGCGCTCGAAGCATCCGGTAAAAAGAAAACCGAAGAACGCGAGCTGGGTATAAGAACTTCCAACATCAGTCTTGATGCCGGGTTCGGTTTCGATCTATACTATCCGCTGTTCAAGTTTTCGCCGGAGATACGCTTCTCCAGGGGAATTGTAAATATGCTCGATCGCACAACCGATGCATACGGTGCTCCGTTGAAACGTATCAACACGAATACGGTAACACTGTATCTTCTCTTCCAGTAAGTATATATAGTATATGCAAAAACGAATTGCTTTGATCACCGGAGCTACATCCGGCATTGGTGAAGCCACAGCAAGGCTATTGGCCGCGAATAACTTTAACCTGATACTCTGTGGCCGCAGGCAGGATCGACTGGATAAACTTCAGACTGAACTGGGTAAGTTGACATCCACCACTACGCTTTCATTTGATGTACGCAACCAGCAATCTGTTGCCAATGCTATAGCATCGTTACCGGATGCCTGGAAGGGAATAGATGTACTGGTGAATAATGCCGGTAATGCGCATGGTCTGGATCCTATTCAAAATGGAAGCATTGAAGATTGGGACGCCATGATCGATATCAACGTCAAAGGACTTCTCTATGTATCAAAGGCTGTATTGCCGGTAATGACTGAGCGGAAGTCAGGTCATATTATTAATCTTGGTTCTATAGCAGGCAAAGAAGTATACCCGAACGGCAATGTATACTGTGCCAGTAAATTTGCTGTAGATGCACTCACGCGCGGTATGCGTATCGACTTGAATGCATTTGGTATAAAAGTTACTTCGATAAATCCCGGCATGGTCGAGACCGAGTTCTCAGTTGTTCGATTTAAAGGCGATAAAGAGAAAGCTGATTTGACCTATAAAGGACTCATACCGCTTACAGGTAAAGATATAGCCGATATAATCTTATATGTATTGCAGGCTCCTCCTCATGTTCAGCTTGCGGATATCACCGTTTTCCCAACAGCACAGGCGAGCAGTACCGTGGTGAAGCGAAACTGATTCTTACTGGATATATTATATAAACTTCAACAGGGTGGGAGTGTCGATATCGTGCTTGCCTTCAAATTCAATCAGGGTTGGCTCAATGCCCAGCGTTGATGAAACGGATTTCATTTCAGCAAAACGGGTGTCATTTATAAACGGGTCAGATTTTCCGTATACCAGGTATGTCTCCTTATCTTTTAATATAGATTCACTTTCCTTGAAATTCATGTCGGGTGGAAATATACCGGCCCACAGGATGAGTCGTTGAAAGTTTACGTTGCCATGTGTCACCCATCGGGAAACTGTTGCCGATCCTTGTGAAAACCCCAGCATGGTAACGGGTATATTTATACCAGCAGGAATTTCTTTATGATAGAGTGCATCGAGGTATGCTATATAATTGTCGATATCCATCAGCCTGTTTTCCTTCGTCATCCAGGTTGCGCCTACGCGATTGTTGCCGCTTTGCATGCGTGATGTTACATCTTCCAGGTAAAAACGCGATAGTGCCTCCGGGGCAATAACGCATACGTTGTGCGCTTCCAATGCTTTGAATTTCTGAATGAAATACTGCGCTAGTTGCCCGTAGCCGTGCAGTACAAACCATACCTGGCGTGTAGCCGGTGTTACCGCTCCCAGTTTATAGTAACGTGCGCTACAGTTGAAAGAGAGTTCTTGCTGTTCCATGTTACGAAAGGTATAAATAAAAAAGCCTTCCCGCGGGGGGAAGGCTTTTTCTATGACGAAGATCAGTTAAATCTTATCGTTTAAAACCAAGTGCGCTACCTCCGCAATATGAAGAGGAACCATCAAACGTATACTGGATATAGTATATACCGGTGGTGTTGCAAGGGTATGCTATAGCAGAGATAAACTGGCCGTTTACTTTGCTGGTAGCAACTTTGTTACGGTTTGAATCAAAGAGGCTCACCACGATACCATCCGTTGGTTCTTTTGGTGCGCAGATGTTGATCATATACTGTGTGCCTTTGGTGAACACATAAGAATACTCAACGAAATCTTTTCCTCCCTTTTCAATTTTATAGCTTTTCAAAAAATTGAAGCCCGCTGCCAGCTTAGGGATACACTGGTTGCTCATAGCTTCAGAGTTGCACTGTCCGATAACATCTAACGTGCTTAGAACGCATACGGATAGAGCAATGAGTATTAACTTTTTCATAGTGCAAATAAAATTATACTTGGCTTATTATGCTATTATCTTGTTTCTGATAGAAGATGTTGCAGCGCTGATGCTGGCGATGTCTTCCGGTGTTATTTCAATGGTACTAGTACTGTTGTCTTTAATTACCATTACACCGTCAACAACTTCAAAAGTAGATTCTTTATAGGTATAAGTAATCTTTACTTTGTCGTATATCTTCTTCAACTCTTCCATGTCTTTCAACAATGATGCCATATTCTGGTCAGTGTCTTTATAGAAGGAGAGAAGCAGCATAATGTTTTCAAGAATGATTTTCTGCTCACCGATTGTTTCTTTCAGTTGCTGGTTACCTGGATTAGCAGATGCCACACCACAAGTAATGTGAAGCGCTTCCAACCATCCACCGGTAAGGAACAATACGCTGAGGTTTGCACGATCCTGTGTTTGCAGATAGCTATTGATCGTGTTGAAGTTCTGTGTAGTGATGAGCAAAAGTGAATCGAGGTTTTTGCTGTTGGTAGCTAACCTGGCGATAGTTTCAATATCAAAAAACTGTCCGATGCTTAATCCATCCGCCAGCCCTTTAATGGAGGTCATATATTTTGCTCCATCTTTACTCTGCTCATAGATGTTGGTATAGCCAAGGTCAGTACCATATATACCAAGATTAAGAGCTTTCTTATAGTTGGTGTTATACTTGGATGCATTATCTGCTGAGTTCAGAAAAGCAGGGTTATACGTTTTACCTGATTCTTTCAGCAATACTGAAATTTCCAACGGGCTGGGTATCTGTTGGAGAATGTCACCAATAACTTCTTTCGAAATAGGTGTTTCCTCTGCAGTGGCGGTCGTGTCCGGCTTGTCTTCCGTGAAAATGGGCTCATCCGTTTTCTTACCGCATCCAGCGACTGTAAAGAGTGCCAGGATCAACCCGATAAGTAGTATTCTCATAAATATAAAATTATACAGTTACAAAGTTAAAAATTAAGCATTCCGCGCCAAAAAGTTACGTTGTTGCTTTAATTCTTTTTCTGTGAAGTTCCTTTCATCTTGCCGGAAACCTTGTCAAAAGAGTTAATCAGTTTGCGTAACAATTCGAAATATAAAGTGACATACAGGATGACGGTCATTAACCAGATCACCAGTATATCGAAGGTATACGTACTAATGGATGTGCCGAATATTTTTTTCACCGGTGCAAAGAATGGCGTCCGGTAATTCAATAGTCCTTCTGGTTTGGGGTCAAGGAAAATAGGATTGATCTGCTGGATCAGCTCACCATTGTATTCGATGATGCGTTCCTTTTCCGTAACGTTCTTTACAAGGTCAGCGAGACTCTCGTTGTAGTATGCATCCTTCAACTGATTGATGTTCTTGCCGGCTTTTTCGATCGTAGCAAACTTGGCTTCGCGCTTCGCTACTGCTTTGTTATACGTTCCCTGATAGAACGTTTTATAGGCTGCAAAAAACTCTTCAAGTTTTTTGTTAAAAGCAGGTGTAAAATCTTTCAGTGTCCACGGGGCAGCAAGTTCTTTCTCCAGTCCTTTCTTGAAAAAGTCATCCTGCAAAGTAGACTGTATAACATATAAATCTTTTTGCATGATGAGTCTCACGGAGTCATTCTTCTCATTGATGTTTTCAGAAATGAATCTCCGCTTCTTGTCCAATTCATCCACCAGGAATGAAGAGTGGAAATCCGATAATGCTTCAAGTCTGTCATCATCATAGAATGGCTCTTCATACGAGTTGTTCTTGAAATGATATACCGCCATCGCTTCATACGCCCAGCGTGAAGCCATCATATCGGCTACCACAGGAACTTTGCCTTTGGTACTGATCAGATCGTTCAGCTTATCAAAGTTGAAGAGCAGACCGCTTAGTATCATTTGTGGAATCAGCAGCAATGGTATCATTACATATACCGTTACAGCCGAGTTGAATGCTGATGAAATGTTAAGTCCGAGCACACTGGCGAAACATGATGTAGTAAACAACACGAGCCAGAAGGGGAGAAGCATGCTCCACTCGATTTCAAGGATCAGGTTACCGATCAATACAAACGTAAAGGTTTGTATAGCCGAAAGTGTAAAGAGTATAACAAGCTTCGACATGAGATAACTGTTCCAACTTAAATTGAGGAATGATTCTCTGCGAAGTATCTTCCGATCACGGATGATCTCTTCGGCACTCACTGTAAGGCCCATGAACAACGCTACAATTATACTCATGAGCATAAAGGCAGGGAAATTCTCGTTGAAGCGGAATATATACTCTCTGCCGCCCGGTGCACTTTTATACTTGATGATGAACGCCAGGATCAACGCGAGCAACGGAGCTTCCAGCAGGTTAATAAGCAGGTATTGCTTGTTGCTGAGTTTGGCGAGTGTATCGCGCGTAGCAAAAATTATAGTTTGCTTGATGCGAGTCGGGAGCGTAAGCGAATGTGGAGGTTCTTCTTTAATGTCCTCTACCCTGGTTATTTTAAAACGCTCTTTGTACAAGTCATACCATTGTGGAGGAGTGATCTTACGCTTGCTAGTAGGCTGACCGTATTCATCAACCACCTTCGCTTCAATGATGTTGAAGATCTGCTCCGGGTTAACGTTACCACATGTCTCACACTGTCCGCGGTTACTGTCAACCTGGTGGGTTGATTTCTTAAAGTAGGTTACTGCTTCTACCGGAGGACCGTAGTATGCAGGGTATCCACCGGTATCCATAATCACCATCTTGTCAAACATCTTGTAGATATCGGATGATGGCTGGTGAATAACCACGAATATAAGTTTACCCTTGAAGGATAATTCTTTCAGTAAGTCAATTACGTTTTCAGAGTCGCGCGAAGAAAGTCCCGATGTAGGTTCATCGAGGAAAAGTATAGCAGGCTCGCGTATCAACTCCAATGCAATGTTCAGGCGTTTACGTTGTCCACCGCTGATGGTCTTGTCCAACGGGTTCCCTACACGAAGGTCTTTGCGTTGATCAAGGCCGAGGTTCTCAAGTACCTCCATCACGCGCGTGTGTAGTTGCTCTTCGGTAAAGTGAGCAAAGCAAAGCTTCGCGTTATAGTATAAATTTTCGTAAACCGTAAGCTCTTCAATCAACAGATCGTCCTGCGATACATAGCCGATAACACCGTGTATCTTATCTTTCTGCGTATGTATATCGAAACCGTTGATCAGTATTTGTCCTTTGGAGGGCTCTACCAATCCGGCCATTACGTTCAGCAACGTAGTTTTACCGGCACCACTGGCACCCATTATACCGATCAGTTTTCCGGGGCCTTCAGCGATCAACACGTTACGCAGACCGATAGCGCCATTCGGGAATTTTAATTCATCGATAATAGCGTTGAAGGAAAGCTTGGTGGTTTTTAACTCCTCGTTGTAGTTGGCAACAAGGTCGCTATAATATAGTGCATCACCGGCTTGTGTCTTAATGGTGCTACCATGCGAGAAAAGATATACCCGGTTCGGTTGCATGGTAAAACCGTTGAGTATATTCAGCTCTTCGCCCAGGTATTTTGTGAAATACATTTCAACACTCTGCACGCGCATAAAGATCAGGTTACCCTGTATATGGCCGTGTACGTGTTTATATAGTTTACCTTCTTCTGCCTTGTGATTAGAGTTGAGAAGAAGTATATCAGCAAAATTCAGGGATGAAGAATCTTCCGAGCGTATAAAGCTTTCAATGAGATCGTATTCTCCCTGGATTATATTAAATACGGTGGAGACGGTGTTGATGATCTCCATCCGTTGCGGACTAAAGTTTTTATCGGTACTTACCAGCTCCAGCAATTTTATTAATACAACGACCTTCTGTTTCTGAGTAAGGGTTTTGTTGATCTTCTTACAGATACCAAGTGTCTTAACAGAGTCTTTTACAGAAGTGAGTTTCTTCTTTCCGTCTTCATCATCGTCTGCTTTACCGTATCCGGAGAATTGATCGTAGAGGTCCAGATACTCTTTAACGGAGTCCTGGTCTAGTTCAGTCTGGAAAAAGGTGATGACGTACAGACGCTCGCGCTCTGTAACACCGCCATCCTGTTTTGTTATAATTGCAAAAAGTTGTGTGAGGGCTTTGAGTATTTCTTCACTCATAGGTTAGATATAGCAATTTTATAAAGGTATAAAAAAATATCGGCTACCAGTCCCTTCAGAACACCTCTTTCCGGGTTCGTTTGTTGACTGGTAACCGATTCATCCTTAGGAGATTAACCCCCTCAACGACATTAGTATGTCTTAAACTCGAACGGTATTTCTACCAGCTCTGAAAACTCCTGACCGGCCTCTTCCATGTCTTCATCATCTTCATGAAAGTACCACAGGATCTTCATGCCTTTAATGTCTTCCAGTGCAGACAACACATCCAGTATAAGTTTGGACGATGCCGTATTGAAGTATTCCAGTTTAAAAACGAATTCAGTAGAAGGGTTTGAGTCGCTGCTATATTTCTCAATCCACTCCAATACCGGGCGGTAAAACTCGGCAGAGTCTTCAGGCAGTGAACGACCGGAGATTTCAAAGATTCCGTTTTTCTTATCGAGGATTATTTTCGGTGTGTCTTCTGTTCCTTCCAGATTCAAAATTTCCATGGTATAAAGCTATTTATATTTCTAAATCAATTTATTCGTTATCTCTCGGCACATTTACTTTCAGACAAAAGAAGCAATACTCTTCGTTCATCTCAGGAAACTCAAACTCTAACTTCTCACCTGATTTTCTTGCCATGTCTACAAAGCCAAGTCCGGCACCACCTTTATCAGAGATCGTGGTGTTCTTGATGATCTCCTTGTAAAGATCTTTCAAACCATCTTTATCAAGGCCATTGATGCGGTCGAGTGCACCTTTCAGTTTGACAACATTTTCCTTGCGGATCGGGTTACCCGTCATGATCGAATAACGGTTGGCCTCCTTGCCGATCAGAAAGATCGCGGCATGGCTTCTTACCTGCCCGTCTACCAACTCATCGCTATGTTTCACAATGTTCTGGAGCGCCTCAACCATCACATTGAACACCTTGCGCTTAATACTCGATTCCTCGCCGGAAGAATCAAGGTTTCGCTCGGCCATGGACAGTATAGACTTGGTGCTCTCCTGGGTAAAATCACCCTGAAACACCAGAATCAGTTTCTGCGACATCATGGTGCGGTGCAGGTCATAAATAAAATTCATGCGTCAGAAGATTAGATTAAAATTGATTGAGATTCACTAAGTTAAAATTTATTTTATTTTAAAATCCACCTTCGCTTTTCAAAGCGCGAGGTTCGGTCTTTTACTGGTTTAAAACTTTATCCCGATCAGCAACACGTCATCCGTCTGCTTGTGGTCGCCTCTCCAGCCTTCCCATTCCTGATCAAATATAGTTACTGCTTCGTTCATGGACGATGTATGAACGCGTTCAATGATATCACGCACGCGCTTCGGTCCAAACTTACGCCCTTCCGGTCCGCCAAACTGATCCGGGAAACCATCCGAACTGAAGTAGATGGAGTCACCTTCATTTAACTTAACGTAGGTATTGGTAAAGTTAGTCTGGTTCTTAAATATACCACCACCAATCGGGAATTTATTACCTTTCACTTCTTCCATGGCACCGCTCTTCATAATATATAGCGGGCGGTGTGCTCCGGCATACTCTACTTCGCGTGTAGCCATGTTGATCTTACACAACGCGATGTCCATACCGTCTTTCGTAGTGGAGTCTTCGTCCTGGCGCAGGGTAGTTGTTACACCTTCGTCCAGCAAGTCGAGTATCTTGCCCGGCTCGGTAATCTTACGGCTTCGCACGATATCGTTCAGCAGGAAGTATCCGATCAATGACAACAAGGCTCCCGGTACACCGTGACCTGTACAGTCAACGGCTGCAATAAAGATTTCTTCTTTGATCTGTACGAACCAAGGGAAGTCTCCGGAAACGACATCGCGAGGTTTGTAAAGTATAAATGAATCTGGTAATGCACGGCCTATCACGCGGCTGTTCGGAAGAATAGCCGTCTGGATACGCTTTGCATAGTTTATACTTTCTGTGATCTTCTTGTTCTTGTTCTGAATCTCGAGCTCGATCATCTTACGCTCGGTGATGTCGTGTGATACCACCAGTACAGATTCCAGTTTATTAGACTCATCAAATTCAGGTATAGCGTTTACCTGCATAATGCGTTTACCCATCTCAGAAGGGAAGTCCATTTCGGTATCCGCTTTCTGGTTGGTAGCATTTACCTGTTCAACAACTTTCAACCAGCCTTCGAGTACGGACTGATCGAGTTCTGCATCTTTTACCTTCTTGTTGAGGAAGTATGCAGGTTGTTTACCGGTGTATTCTTCGATCACCGGGTTGATATAGGAGATCGATTCTCCTTCGAGACGTGTAATAAGGTCAAGCGAGTTTTCGGAGAGAGCCTGCATCTTACTGCGCATGCGTTGCTCTTGTTCTGCTCTTCTGCGTTCAGTTATATCGCGTGAGTTCAGGATATAGCCGTGGATGGCAGCGTTCGACATGAAGTTTGTTCCGGTCGATTCGATCCAGATAAAGCTTCCGTCTTTGGTGCGATACTCGTATTGTGTTGTAACTTTTTCGTCTGGATTTTCAGTCAGTTTTCGGAACAGATCTTTAAAGTTGTCACGGTAATCCGGGTGCACTTTGTCGATGTCGCTCTTGCCGATCATCTCTTTCTGTCCGTAACCAAGAATGGTCTCAACCGATGGTGATATATAGCGGATGCTTTCGTCTTCTTCGTAAATCGTAATAACCTCGGAAGCATTTTCGAGCAGAAGCTGCATACGCTTTTGTGTACGGTTCACTTCTTCGATCTGCTCTTCAAGTTTCTGGTTCGAGCGTTGCAGTTCTTCCTGTGTCGCCTGCATCTCTTCTGCATTCTGACGAAGTACTTCCTGCTTCTCTTTCAACTCATTACTCATTTCCTGCGATTCTGCAAGGAGTATACGGGTACGCTCGTTTACCTTAATGTTAAAGATGGTACGCGCAAGAATGAGCGAAAGCTCCTGTACAAATTTTACCTGTGACGGATCGAATTTACGGAAGCCGGCAAACTCCAGCACACCATAAACTTCTTCGTTGGTAATAAGTGGTACAATGAGTACACATGAAGGACGCTGGTCGCCTAATATACCGGATGTGATCGTTACATAATCATCCGGTATCTCGGTACGCATTACAGTATCTTTTTCAGCAGCAGCTTGTCCTACAAGTCCTTCAGCAAATTTGAATTTTGCTTTCAGGTATTTTTTACGATTGTAGGCATAGCTCGCGCGCATTTCAATTACGGCTGGTGTACTTTCATCATTCACCACGTAGAATGCACCCTGTATAGCACCGATCTTTTCAAGTATAAATTTGATCACGTCCTCACCGAGGGCATCGATGGAATCGTGCATACGAAGAATCTCACTGATCTCGGCAACACCGCGTACAATCCAGTTTCGCTCTTTATCTCTTCTTTCGTTCTCGATCAGGTTGTTACGCATGTCGATAAGCGAGAGACCAAGTATATCATTTTCACTGGCAGGTTTAAAGGCCGTGTCATATTTACCTTCACCAATGCGCTTGGCAAATTCAGCATTGCCACGCAGGGTGTGAACGAGTTCATTTACTTTGGTGCCCATCTGTCCGAACTCATCGCTGCTGGTTTGTTCAGAGTTCTCGGGCAACACACCTTGTGCCACCAGGCTTATAGTATTACGCATGGCGTACAGGGGGCGCGTTAACGAGCGTGAAAAAAGCATCGCCAAGAATATGGCCAGTGCTACGATACAAAGACCAGCATACGTAAATGTGCTTATCAAACCTTTTGCATCACCGTGTGCTTCTTCAAGATCCATCTTGGCAATAAGGGCCATGTTCTTGCCAACCTTGCGCGCTGTTTGCAGAATCGGATTACCGTTCAGGTCTTTACCGGTAGTCGGTATAGATCTACCTTCCACAGCATCGGCAAAACCTTTTACAAATTGTTCATTCGCATTGTAGAGCATGATGGCGGATGAAGTATCGCCACGCAACGGACTTACAATTGCTATTTTCTTGGATGCAGGATCTACACGGCCCAACAGCAGTTCGCCGGTTTGGCCGAGACCATGGTAGTTCTTCAGTATTTTATAAGCATTCGTAAGGTTGAGCTTTACGATGATAAGTTGCTGGCTGCCGCTGTTGGTGGTAACAGAACCCGCTACAAATGAAAAGTAATTATTTTTTTTATCGCGATGTACAGATGTAAAGTGTATATCGTTTTTAGCGCGTTCGAAAGTTATACCATCCGGATCGATGAAGTTACCTTTTACATTCGGGTCGGTAGAAGCTACAACGGCACCGGTAGGCGAAGTGATGATGATGTCATCTACTTCAAATATATACTTCTGTTCTTCCAGGAAACCGTTAAGGCCCCCGCTTGCACTCTCGGTTGGTGCACTGGCAGTTGTAGAATCAGCAGGCGCTGCGGTCTCATCCGGAGCTCCCATCATGGCGAGCATGTCCATACCACCACCGCCACCTGCTGCAGCACCATCGCCTTTCTTGATGGTTTCTGAATTCTTTAATACTTCCACGGCCATGGCAGCCTTGTCGAAGTAAGTGTTCAGGTATGCAGCACGATTATCGGCCAGCGCATTGAGTGTAGCTGAATATTTTTCCTGGTTTGCTTTCAGGTGATAGTCGTAACTAAAAAAACTGATCGCGGCTACAGCCACGAGCGACACCGCGAGTATTAAAATCGTAATCTTGGTGCTGACGTTTATGCTTTTCATCGCTTCCGTTTAGGCTCTGGTTGAAATTTTATCGGCAATTAATTCTGCAGATTCCTCTACAAACTTGCGCTGGTCTTCGGTAAGGTTTGTAAACGATGCGATCTCGATTACTCCCAGTACACGTTCTTTCTTGATCGGAACAATCAATAAAAATTTAGGAGAGGCACTGCCCAATCCTGAAATGATCTTGATATATCCCTGTGGCACATCATCAACATATAGGGTCCGTCCGCTGGAAGCAGCCTGTCCTATAAGTCCTTCGCCAAATTCGTAGCTGATCACCGTGCTTTCACCGATCGTAAGAGCATATCCGTTTTTCAATTCTACTTTGCGCTTGCCATCTTCTTCTTTCACTATATATACAGCGCCCTGGCCGGCATCCAGCTGTTTACACACAGCCTGTAAACCTGCCTGAAGTATATCTTTTACTGCATTCGCCTGGTTAACATTACTCTTTACCGTATCGAGGCTGATGGTGGTTTTGCCCGCCTGCTCGGCAGCTTCACGCTCGGCAGTGGCCGCATCTACTATACGGTCGCGCATTACCACGACTTCTTTTTTATAGCGAAGCGCTGACAGAAGTGTTACAGCTCCCAACACAAAGGTGAGAACGAGTATGATATAAATATTTACAAGCTCTGCCTGATAACCATCGGTTAAACGAAGGTTAGCGGGCAGGGAGTAAATAAGATATAGTGAAATGCCTATACCTGCAGTAAAGACTGCTGCCAGTATCAGGTTCAGGTAATAGCGATCGTTAAATAGACCTGTCATCGATATTGTTTATCTAGTTCCTTTAAAAACTCTACAATTTGATCAACCTTCATGATGTGATCAATTTTTGTTGCGGCCAGTGCAGCGCGTGGCATGGTATCAATCATACATTCCGAAGGTTCCTGTACGATGGTCAATCCGCCACGGTCGTGTATATGTTTCATTCCCAACGCGCCATCTTTGTTGGCGCCGGAAAGAAGAATTCCGATCAGCTTCTCTTTATAGACAAAGGCACTGGTGCCCAAGGTTATATCAATAGCCGGTCTGGAATTGTTTATCATCTCTTCGGTAGAGAGGGCAAAGTAAAGCCCGAGTTCTACAGACATGTGATAATTGGCCGGAGCCAGATATACACTTCCTTTTTTAATATTCTCTTTATCATGGGGCTCTGTAACCTGCACAACGCTTTTAATAGAAAGAGCTTCCACAAACCCATTACGCACGTGCTTCAGCCTGTGCAGGCACATGATAATTGGTAACGGAAAACCTTTAGGCAACTGTGACAGGATCTTTACCACACCCTGGAAGCTGCCTGCTGACCCACCGATAACAACGGCTTTATAGCTGTTATTTAGGTTGTACTTACTCATTCGTAAAAGGCAAACTTCACTTAATCTTTTATTTTCTTATAAATCTTCTCTTCATTATTTACCACGATGAAGCGATTGGCATAGTCGCACCAGATCAAAGATTCCTTTGAACCAATGGCGAGGTAGCCATACTTAAATAAACTCTCGTGGAATTTCTTCAATACCTCGTTCTGCAAGGCCTGGTTGAAGTATATCATCACGTTCCGACAAAGAACAAGATCAAATTTGTTGAAGATATCGCCCGTTACCAGATCGTGTCTGCGGAACGAAACGTTCATAAAAAGATCTTTATTGAAAACAGCATTACCGTTTTCTTCGCGGTAGTAGTCTTTAAAACTCCTGGTGCCCTGGAAGCGGATATAGTTCTTCTCGTTCAACTCCATATTCTTGATAGGATAGGAGGCAAGCTTCGCCCGCTCAAGAATATTTACATCGAGGTCAGTAGCAATGAGGGTAACATCGTGAAGTATACCCATCTCTTTAAGCATGATGCACATGGATACAACTTCCTCACCAGAGGAACAGCCGGCATGCCATATCTTGAACTGCTTGTGGTTAAGCATGATCGCGGGAATAATTTCCTCGCGCATGATGCGCCAGAAACTCGGGTCACGAAACATTTCTGTTACGTTTACCGTGAGTTCGTCCAGGAACTCATTAATAAAAGAAGGCTGTTCGGTAAGCTTTTTCAAAAGGGCATCAACGGAAAGTTTCTTTAACTCCATGATGCGTAGTACACGCCTTTTGAAAGAAGACATCGCGTAATTCCGGAAGTCATAGTTATACTTCTGGTAGATCAGCTCCGAAATTCTTTTAAGGTCTGCAATATCAATATCGAGCATGAAAAGGTCTTTATAAAAAGGAACCCAAAGTTAATTTCTATGTTAAACTACCGAATGGATTTGAACATTAAATCTTACATGTGTTCAAAAGCCTTCGTAGCACACAATTTTTCTAAGTAAATGAAATTACTGAAATCGTCCTAATTAGCGAGAAAAAGGAACCAAAAACTTTACTCACAACCCGGTAGAAGAGCTTCATTAAAAATAGCACAGCATGTGCACGAACGATCACGAATAGCTTGTATTTCCTGATTTATGCTTTCAGGATCTTCCCCTCTTTGGTATTAAATGTTTTACCTTGTTTTACGTGCAAGCTCTTGCTGCGTGATTTCCAGCGCTTCTAAATTTATTTTCAGTGTTTTTGCAATTTCTTCTGCGAGCTGCCAGTCATCTGAACGCACAGGCTTTTGTGCGAGCTCTTTTTCTAACGTGGCGATCTTGTCCAGAAGAGCACGTTCTTTGCGTTCCAACGTGAGTGTTGCCTCTTCCAGTTTACCCGTTGTGCCGGATATATTTCCAAGCTGTTGTTCCAACTCCTGGATGCGCTCTATATAACCGTGCTCCTTGCGTGCCACTTCTTCCTGTGTGGCCTGCATCTCTTCCATATTCTGACGCATCTCTTCTTCCTGCGCACGCATTTGTTCGGTTTGAGACTGGAACTGCTCTATGAGGTATTTATTTTTCTGCGCGGCCCGCACGGAAGCAATAGACGATGCTATGGTTTCTCCCAGCTTTTCAACAAAAGTTATTTCATGCTGTGCATACTCGTTGAATGAGGCAAGTTCTACGATACCATATACCTGTGTATCAACCTTCAGCGGCACAATGAGTATAGACCGCGGGTTGGCATCGCCTAATCCGGACGTGATACGGATATATTCGTCAGGGAAATTTGTATAGTAATTGGTTTCAGCTTCCAGGTACGTTTGTCCGAGTAAGCCTTCGCCAAGCTTGATCCTGCGTGTCTCAAACTTCTTGATGTCGAATGCAAACAACGATACCAGTTCGAGGTGTTTGTTGTTCTCATCTTCGTCATTCAATATATATAGTGCGCCCTGGTTAGACTTGGTGTATTGTACCAACGCGGCAATGATCTTGTCTCCAAGTGTAACAATATCGTCACTGGACGAACGCATGATGTCCACAAATTTTGCAAGACCTTCATTGGCCCACTGGCGTCTGCGCTCCTCTTCATTCAATGATTTTAGTTTGCCCTGCATGTCAATGAGTGAATCAGCCAGTTTGTTTTTGCCGTGATTATAGCCACTGTCCAGTGTAGCCTTGTAGTCTATATCCAGGTTGCCCTGTCCAATGGCGGTAACAAAGTCCGTAGCATCTTTCAGGTTCTCCAGTGTCTCATTGATCTGGTTTGAAAGTTTGCCAATCTCATTCTCAGGAGAGTCAGACGTTTGTTGATGGTTGGCTGTGTTGATGCGAAGGGCATTGAGCGGACGAAGTATATAGCGCTCGAACACCAGAAAGATCAGCGTAAGCAATACTACATCAAATATAATAATGGCGATAACCCAACGGTGCACGGAAGACTTCTCTTGCATAACTTCCTTCTCTACATCGTTGAAGAGGTTGTCATACCACTGCGACAGTGTTATCGATAAACTTTCTTCTTTTAATACAGCTGCAGCCCAGGCTTTATCCGGGATAGACGTTGGCTGTGTTACAACGGCATTATACGTGCTGTCACCTGCCGGTGAGTCAGAAGTTGTTGTCGGGATTTCGTGAATGGTCAGCACATCTCTTACCGAACTCTTATATTCTTCCCAGTATTCTTTCAGATTGTCGTACGAGATACGGGGCAGGCGTCTGAGAGGCTTCAGCATAACATCGGTGCGATCGATTCGTCCTCCTTTGCCAAGGATCTCGAGCTGGTGATCCTGGTTTACGATCTTCGCTTCAATCTCTGCTGAAAGATCTTCTTTCTTGGTAAAGTGGCGTTGCACCATCAGTGATATCTGCTGGCTGGATATCTCTGCGCTGCGTATGAAATCAAGTTTCTGCTCTACTTCATCCAGTACATTGATGCGATATTGAATGATATAATACTCCGCGAAGTATATCAGGAACATGACAACGAGCAGGTAAATACCGATCAGCCGCAGAGATGTATTGCGCAGAAATTTCATAATCACCAAATAAGGTAAAATACCCTAAACCCCAAAACTGCTGTATGGAAAAAGCTGAAAGTGAAAAATCATGGGGCATTTATTACTTCCGCCCCCTATAAATCAAACGCTTTGAGACACTACAGGCTGTCGTTGGTAAACCCGAAGGGCAACAACGAAAGGGCCGAAGGAGCTTTAATCCACTGATGCTGCTGGCTTTGCATGATGATCTCGATCGGAGCCTTCTGCCGGTTCTCAAACTCCAGTAGCACCTGCCGGCACTCGCCACAGCATGTAGCCGGTGTAAGCTCGCTCTCGCCACGTTTCTGTGCTGTTACCGCTATCTTGATAATCTTAACATGCGGATAAAGTGCATACGCTGAAAACAGTGCCACGCGTTCTGCACATAGCCCGGAAGGATAAGCCGCGTTCTCCTGGTTCATGCCGGTAATAACCGAACCATCGTCCAGTAACGCTGCAGATCCTACCATGAAGTTGGAGTAAGGAGCATACGCATGTGCCAGTGCTTCGCGGGCTTTCATCACCAGCTCCTGCGCACCAATGTCCAGATCACTGATATGATTAACAATGATAAATTCTTTCATAGATAGCGTCTTAAAAAGAATGAAAAGTTAATGAAAAAGCAGAAAGTGAAAAGCATTTATATAAAAAGCAGAGATATAGCAGCGCTGCTCAGCAGTTTAACCTTTATACTTTCTGCTTTCATCTTTACACAGATCGTATAACTTTACGATCAAAGTATTATGTCCATGAAAACTATTCTAGCACTCGGGGCCGGCCGCTCTTCATCGGTGTTGATATCCTATCTGCTGCGACAAGGTGAAGCGAACGGATGGAAAATTCTGATTGGAGATATATCGCAGGATGCCGCACGCGACCGGATCGGTAGGGCTATCGTTGGTGAAGCGATTGCTTTTGATATTACACAAGAGGAGGCCAGTAAACAATCTATAGCGCGTGCCGATGTTGTGATATCGTTATTGCCGGCACATTTTCATCCGATGGTGGCGCAGCATTGCCTTGCGCTGGGTAAACATTTATTGACGGCAAGCTATGTATCAGACGAGATGATGGCGCTTCATGATGCCGCTAAAGCAAAAGGTTTACTCTTTCTGAACGAGTGCGGTCTTGATCCGGGTATAGATCACATGAGTGCCATGCAGGTAATCGACAAGATCAAAAACAGCGGAGGAACGCTGGTATCATTCGAATCTTTTACAGGTGGACTGATCGCTCCAGAAACGGATCCTGAAAATCCATGGCGGTATAAATTTACCTGGAACTCGCGCAACGTTGTTATGGCCGGACAAAGTACAGCTAAATATATTCAAAATGGCACGTACAGATATATACCCTATCAACAGTTGTTCAAGCGCATTACACCAGTGTCGGTGCCGGGCTATGGTGAATATGAAGGATACGCCAATCGCGATTCACTGAAATATATAGATACTTATAAACTTCAGGGGATACAGACGATGCTGCGCGGCACGTTGCGTAATAAAGGTTTTTGCAGTGCGTGGAATGTGCTGGTGCAGTTAGGATGCTGCGATGATACTTACCCGATGGAGGGTGTCGACCGCATGACGCATCGAAGTTTTATAGATGCATTTGCAGATGCCGATAAAACTGTATCGCTGGAAGAGAAACTCATGCGGACATTTTCGCTTGCAAAAGATGGACCTGAACTTACGCGCCTGCGCTGGTCAGGTTTACTGGATGACGAACCCGTTGGTTTAACCAGTGGAACACCAGCACAAATACTTGAATATATACTGAATAAGAAATGGAAGCTGAAACCTGCCGACAATGATCTGATTGTTATGTGGCATCGCTTTGTGTATGAGCAGAGCGGAAAGCGGCGCGAGATACAGGCCTCCCTGGTGGCGCGTGGTGAAGATGCTGTCCATACTGCCATGGCTAAAACCGTGGGGCTCCCGTTGGGTATAGCTGCCAAACTTTTGCTACAGGGTAAAATAAAGCGTACCGGGGTCGTGATACCGGTGGATGCAGAATTCTATACACCTGTTCTGCAGGAGTTGAAGACACTTGGCGTAGAACTGACCGAAACGGAGAAATAAAAACAGGTACATCGCCTGTGATGTACCTGTCTCTTTTATATTATATATATACTTCTTACGAAGAACGATATGCCATTTCGTAAACTGATTTTACGTGTGGTCCGAGGAACACGCGTGCATATATACGAATGATGGCCAATCCATCGATGATGAAACTAAGCGACACAAAGAATGCAAGCAGCGCCTGGTCTTCGTGTATGTGACTGAAGATAACATCTTCTCCGATGAAGGTTGGTGTTATCGGAAAACCGGATAATCCTAAACAGGTAAGCAGGAAGAGAAACGCCAGACCACTATGTTTGTATGAGTGACCATGAAACTGATCGAGGTCTATGCTGCCTTCCAGCGTTTTCAGTTTACGCAGGCAGAGTATACCGATTATACCCGATACCGTTATACCACTCAGGTATAGAAATGTGTGATTGGAACTGAAGTGCTCGTTGAAAGAAATAGCCAGCGCCACCCAGAAGTGATTCATAATTACCAACGTCCAGCTCATCTGCGCATGCTTTCTTTCCGAGAAAGCTTTCAGAACCATAACAAGTCCTATTAATGCAAAGAGTATAGGAAGTTGCCCGTGGATTGTAGCGGGTATCAACTCTTCATTATACAAACAGAATAACCCGGCTGCATATGCGCCTGCGAAGAAAATCAGTACCCGCTTCAGAGTAAGGAAGCCTAATTTGTTACCAGCCCACTTCAGCGGGTTCCATAGGTAGCGATACATGAATGAATCCAGATTCCATTCTTTGAGACAGAGCATGTAAAATGTATACTCGATCTTTTTAGGTAGAGAATCTTCAAACGTATGCTCGCGTGGAGTAAAGTTATAGAACTGCTCGCGGATGAGGTAACTCACCACCGATGGTGATACCAGGAGCTGATACGTTCTCAGGAAGGCGTTGCCAGCAAAGTGGAACAGTGCGAGTGTCTCCAGACCTGCTGCTACTTCAATAAAGATCAAACCAATTTGCGCTATAGATGCATACGCAATCTGACTTTTTACAGATGATTGAACCCTTGCTATACCGGTTGCTATAATACTGGTTAACAACCCTACGATACCGATAAGAATTCTTACGGAGAGTTGATGCTCCCAGAACGGAAATGTTCTTACCAGCAAAAATACTCCGAGGTGAACGGAGAGTGAACCATAAAAGATAGCGCTGGATGGTGTTGGACCTTCCATGGCGCGTGGCAGCCACGATGAAAAAGGAAACTGTGCCGACTTGGCTGCTGCGGAGATCAGGATCATCAGCGATATAAATACTCCGATGAGACTATGCGTTTGCAACTGTGCATCTACTAAAGTATAGTTGTTCAGTTTGAGAAAAGTAATGTTCTCGTGCCACAGGTGGTGACTCAGCCACATCGCCAGAATGATGCCGACATCGGCAATACGATAGATAGAGAAGATCTTTACTGCATTTTTTACCGGCAGGTAACGATCTCTGTAAAACGCAATGAGCAGGAACGAAGCTATACCCAGTATCTCCCAACCTATAAATAAAGTTTCCAGGTTGCCGGAGAAGATCACAATGTTATACCCGAGGTAAAAGAAAAGAATCGTGTTGAAGAATCGCTTGTAGCCACTCTCGCGGTGTAAGTATGCACGACTATAAAGTGTTACCAGGAATGTAAGGAATGAACCTACAAAAAGATACATCGCGGTGATCTTGTCGAAGTAAAAATCAACGAAGAATTCATAGCCCGGACTGCGGAACAACGCAATGTCTTTGATGTTCAAGGTAGGATGTCCGTTCAGCAACCACCACCCGAGGAAGCCAACCGCTATAGCCAGATGCAAACCTGCTGATACAAACGCTGTGCGTGATATCAGTGTCTCCTGTCGCGCAGGGATCAGCAGACTAATTATATACCCGACCAGCGGGAGAAGTATAAATAAATTAAGAATCGATGTCATATAGCGAGGGCTTAAGAAAGTAAGTGAACTGGTATATTTTCCTGGTTAGATTCGATGAGCGATGCTACATCCGAAACAGGATCTACGGTTTTTACCGTTGTCTCATACGGATAGAACGCTCCCTCACGAAATACCGAGAGTGCTTTTGTTTCCGGATTAACCGTAATCAGGTTTACCCATTCGTTGATGAACCATTCGTATGTCTCTGCATTTTTTTGAATCGTGCGTAATACAACATCCGGGAAGTGCTCAACGATGATGAGCAGACGAACTGGGTCGTGTACTTCGATCATCTGGCTCGGCAGTCCGGGCCGCAGATCACCATCTATACCGTTGGCTACTCCGAAGAGTCCCATCACGTTGTGTGGCAGTTTTGTTCCGGCACCCAGTTTCTGATTGTCCACGCGTGAGAAGAAATATTCGAGATTTATACCTCCGCATACCGGGGCAGCAGCTTTCAGAATGTTGAACAGGTAAGTTCCCTCCGGATCTACTTTATAATCGAACGAGTTCATGAACGATCGCCTGTCCAGAAATATACCTTTTGATAATTCTCTGCGGCCTACAATACAAAGTGCATTGGTAGCGTGGTTAAGTTCAGGACGTGGTTCGAATAATGAGACCGAACGTATTTTGATCTTATCGTGAATTTTTGCCGGAGTAAGCGTTGTGTCGATGGACTCGAATCTTCGCGATCTCTCTTTTGAGTTATAGTCCAGCGCGTTATTAAATATACCCTCGTTCTTTTGATGGTGCGCGTGGTTTACAGGTGTAAGTGAATCTTCATCAAAGAATACAATCTCATCGCGTGTCGTGTCGTGAAGACCACCCACAAATTGTGTCTCATTCGGAATTACGATGCCTTTACCAGCGAGGATCTCGCGCACCTTCGGATGGTTTGCCATAAAGCATACCACGCGTGAGTTAACGGAACCTGCTCTACCTGAACATGCACCACAATCATACGCGGCATAGTGCGGGTTGTTTACACTGCTCGAACCATGACCTACTACATATACTACAGGGGCAAAGTCTTTTACAAGACCTATACTTTTTAAAAGTCCTTCCACACGCACTGCCATTTCATCAATCGTGAATCCTACCTGCAGATCGTGTTCACGATGCTCCGGATTTTTATTTTCGATCGTGAGCTGCGCATGCTTATCCATATGACGGAACGAGTATGCTGCAGCTGGTCCCATCGATGGTCTGAATATATTGATGAAGAGCTTCAGTGCCGACCAGAAACCCAGTGTATGAGTAATTAACCAGCCGCGGAACAATGAATGTGTTGGCTTGGTGAAGTGTATATCTTTACCACGCTTGCTGCGTGTACCTACTTCCTTGATCAGGTATTTCGGTGTTACGGGTGCAGGACAAAGTTTAGTATGAAACTTTCCATGCTCCGGACGGAAGTAAAACTCAACACCAAAAAATCCCGGAGTTCCAAAGGTCTCGCATGACGGATCAAGTTTTTCGAGGTAACGTCTCAATGAACATTCGCGATCGTCAATGCAGAACATTGCCTGAAAGCTTTTTACTTTCTTTTCAGTCGGAGTATTGGAAGACAATTGGATACCGGCAAGTACCTGGTCGTAGTAACTCCACTCGAACGCCTGCTGCCAGATGCCCAGCACTTCGTATAGTTCTGTTGACGGAACGTTTGCAAAGAGCTCGGTTGGTTTATCTTTTAATTTAGCCGTAAGCGGAAGCCAATTGTCTTTGCCGAAGTGATAGTCCAGTGCATCAATCTCCAGCAGTAATTCAAACGAGATGAGATCATGCAGCGATATCTTCTTCGGATCAAGCAATGTCTCCGGCTGGCTCTCGATGGTGGACACCATACCAGACCAACCCTGATGTGCAAATTGCTGATCGAATATATACTGTTCGTATAGCGACTCATTACCAACCAGTATCTTCAGTAAATCCGGTATAGCTGTTTTACCTTTCAGTAAAAGTTCTTTCGCCCGCCTGGTCCGGAAGAAGCTGGTAAAGCTGTTGCGCTCCATCTCTTTTACGGAAGGGAGAAAACCTTTATGCCACACCGGAAAATTCCACATTGAAATTCCCTGATCGAGATAACTGCAGAGTATACGGAAGAGTATAGGATGTACAAGTGAATCGAGGTCGATCTTGAAATACTTTTTCCAATTTGAACGCAGGGCACCGATGCGGGGCGTTGCTGCGTTGTCGTATGTTTGGGTCAGGAGTTTTTCTCTCCATGTAGCAAGGGCATCTGCACCTTTTTGTTCGCTGATTATTTTTGAGACAACCTCTTCGCGGATTTTACCAGACTGGTAAAGCGATCTGTATTCTTTCAGCGAGAGCGTTACTTTATAGCCGAAAATTTCAGATGCATGTCGGATCGCATCCGGGAATTTCAGTTTTTGAAAAGCGTGAAGTGTATTATGATGAACGAAATCTTTCAGGGGAGCCTGTGCAGGCAGATAGTGCTTCAACTCGTGAAGTACATCGTGTTCGTTGAAGGATGAACCGTGAGCCTTTTCTTCATGAGCTCCGTCCAGTTCAACGATAGAGGAATGTTGCGTTTTCATTTATAGTATATGAATATTTTTGAATACTGCCGGTGATAGGCGTGTTTCCTTTTTGCAGATGATAGCTGCAGACAATGAAAATGCTTTAGGGAAGCAGCTTCATTGTCAGAACGTCTGTATGAGAAGCTATCAGCCTGTGATGCCAGTGAAGTGGCGAACAGAAAAACGAATCAGATAATCAGAGACCGCTGGGTAAGATATAGCGGTATACTTGCTGCATGTTCACACGAGTGTGAAGGATTATGTATGCTATAGTCCTGCGACTCGGTAACAGAAGCAAGCATGAGCGCGTCAACGAGACAGATAAAGAAAAAATGATTATCGGAGCGATCGTCTCCTTTCTCTTCTTCTATCTCTTTTTCCTCGTAAGGAAGTTGTGTATCAGATTTGGAATGTGCCTTTGCTTTCTTGGTGATAACGAATTCCCTGGTTTTGCCGGGCGCAGCAAAACCGGTAATAGAAGTGCAAACGATTGATGCTAATAGAAGAATAACCACCGCAGTGCTCAAGAATGACCTGATGTGATTTTCTTTTTTCATCTAAGACAAATGTAAAGAAATTATAGCAGGTTTATATACAGAAAACCAGGCACTTGGTAACTAAAAAACAGCAAAGACTATGGGTGTACTATATCCGGATACTTTGTAATGTTTTCAGGCAGGTTCTACATTTTACTCCGCTCGTAAGCATCGTCAATGAGTAGCCTGGCACCGCGGGCGGCCTGCACAGCCAACTGATCGCAGCGTTCATTTTCCGGATGACCCGCGTGCCCTTTTACCCACGTGAACCGTGGTTGAAACTTATGATGCAGCGGTATATACTGTTGCCACAGATCGGGGTTGGCCTTGTCTTTAAAATTCTTTTTCTGCCAGCTCCATAACCAGCCTTTTTCAATAGCATTAATAACATACTCGGAGTCTGAGTAGATCATTACCGGTATACCTTCTTTCTTGATAGCCTGCAATGCCTTGATCACCGCCAGCAACTCCATGCGGTTATTGGTTGTAAGACGAAAGCCTTCTGATAACTCTTTAACAGCGTCTTTGAACTTCAATATTACGCCATAACCTCCGGGACCAGGATTACCCTGTGCTGCACCATCTGTGTATATCCGGATCATAATGACAATGCATGAGTTTTAAAGATCTTCACCGCGATGGCCAGCAATATAACTCCGAATACTCTGCGCAATACAGCAAACCCTGATTTACCAATAACGCGTTCGAGCCAAACCGATGAACGCAACACGAGGTATACGAAAATAAGATTGAGTAAAACGCCTACCAGTATATTTACCTCCTGGTAAACAGCACGCAATGAAAGTATAGTGGTTAATGTACCGGCACCGGCAATGAGTGGAAAGGCGAGGGGCACTACTGATCCTGAACCTTTTGCATCCGGATCGTCTTTGATCAGGGTTATACCGAGTATCATTTCCATGGCTACAATAAAAATTACAATAGCACCGGCCACTGCGAAGGATGCAACATCAAGTCCGAAGAGTGTGAGTATAGATTGCCCCAGAAACAGGAAGCTAACCATTAGTGCTGCCGATATGAGTGTGGCCTTCTCTGCATGAATTCTTCCTTCGCGTTTGCGAATGATGATGATAAACGGAATGGATCCGAGAATATCAATAACAGAGAAGAGGATGAGGGTAACTGAAAATATTTCCTTGAAATTAAACATAGCGCAAAACTAACGAAAAAAGCCAGATATGAATCCGGCTTTTTGAGAGGGCTTTTTTGTAAGGTCTTCGTTAAAAGCGCAGCGGCACACCTACTGATAATTGTAACACACGATTCTTGCTTTTCTCTTCGTGGTTCAGGTTGGTCATGCTCATACCGTATCGTACATCCAATGCTATACGATCGAATATGGTTACACCTGCTCCGGCTTGTAAACCAAAATCAACGTTGTGGTCGAATGAAGTTGTATTTACTTCATCGCTGTCGTAAAAGCGAATGTCGCCTTCGGTGTTGGTTGTCTCATCGTATTCAAATTCATCCTGAATGTGCATGGTACTTTTATATTTACCATCTAGCCCGAACCCTAATGATGGTCCTGCCTGCAGTGCTATGCGCAGCTTCTCAGAACCAAATTCATATTTAGCCAGCACGGGTATCTCCAGGTAATTGATGGTATACTCCTGGTGTGTGGTGAAGTGATAGTATGATTCACTTCCGGCAAAATCACCGGTAGCATCCACCTTGAATCCTTTCTGCACAAATGAAAGTTCAGGCTGAAGCGAAAATATACCTTTGGCGAATGTGCCAACCGATATATTATAGGCAAGCCCTATGACATACCCGGACTGCGATTGTATTTCGTTATCCATTTCCTTTACAAAATCATCGGCTTGTAAGGTGGAGATGGTTATGCCGGCACGCGGTATAAAAGTTTGGGCTTGTACCGCGGCTACACTGGCAAAAAGAAAAAGTAAGATTAAAGCTTTCTTAGACATAGGTGTTTATACTGATTTCTGCATGCATACGGATACAACGTATGGGCTGGTTGCAGAAACTACATGCTTATGGAGGCGGTATGTTGCACAGTATATAAAACGAAAGTGCCGGAACAATGTCCCGGCACCTGTCTACCTAAACCTAATCTAACCCCTTAGTGAAGAACGCAGGTAACGGTAGAATTACCTGAGTAGCCTTTGATATTATCAGAAGTATATCTGGTATTGCAGTAATACTTGTCCTTTTGTACCATCTTTTATATAGTCGCCTCCCTGGTTGATGAACGCAGGTCGGTTTTGATAGTCAAGTGTAATTTTGCTGTTGTGTCCTTTAATGAACCAGTTCACACCAACATCCCACACATTCATCTGGTCTTCGAGACGATCGTAGTTGGCGCTCATCAGCGAAGCATATGGCATCAGTGTTCCGTTACCTTCACCCAACAGGTCCTTCTTCAACAGGTATCCTACCTGTGCATATAACACTTGTCCGGTGCCAAACATCGGGAATGCATTACCTGTGCTGCCTGCAATATACTGTGAGCCAGTAGCCAGTCCGTTGGCTGGGTTCATAGAGCCATTATAGCGCAGGTAATTTGTTCCATAATCAAGATTGTAATAGCCTGCATACGCGGATAGTGCTGTTCCTTTATCTGCATTTAGCGGTGCATCATAGAACAATGCTGCAGACCAAAGTTTCATATCCTGGTAGTTGGTTGTTACACCTCCATCGGTGGAAGTCCACATGGCATTTTTCTGTGTGATGAAACCAGCTTCGAGGTTAAACACTTTCTTTTTGCCAAGGTATGTGCCGGTCATATACGGTGTTACATTGGATTCTTTATCAAAGAAATTCCACATGAAGAATCCCTGATATTGTTTGTGGTGTCCGGTTTGTGCAAAGGTTGCATTAGGACTTATAGCCGGTGCAGCTTGTCCGTTGCTGGTTACCGGAAACGGATCACTCAATACAACGCGGTAATCAAATTTACCCACCTGGCCGCGTGCATATATACTTAACTTGCGGGAGAACTCATCGGTCTGATCTACGGTAGCCTGTGCAAACACAGGAACGTCCAATGTCATAATAGTACTAACACTCGGCTGACTGAAACGTGAAAGTCCGTTGGCAATGGTTAAACCGCCACCCAGTTTCAGCCAGTCGTTGTCTTTCCAGATTTTATATTCACCCAACGCATCGTGGAAGAACACCTGGAATTTACGATTGCCACTGTTGGAAGCATTTTGACCCGAGAGAAAATTAAAGTTATTCTGTCCGAATTGTGTATAGAAGAAAACGTGATCGGTTAATTGCCCATAGAACTGAATACGTGTTCTGCGTAAACCTATATCAAATGTTTCGTTAGCGCCTTCACCCAAAACAGTAGTGCCCGGGTTACTTTGATTGTAGCGAATCCAAACCTGGTTTGAAAATGTCCACTTCAGGTAGTGACTTCCATCTTCATTCAGTTTTAGTCTCAATTCTTCAATTGTATTCGCTTTTGGTTTGGGTTGAGCTTGTGTGGTAGTAGTCGTTGCAGTCTGCGGGTCTGTTTGCGTTTGTGCCGAAACAAAAACCGGCAGCGCAATACCCGTCAAGATCATAAGTACTAATTTTCTCATTCGCTATGCTTTTAGTTTTTTCTAAGGAGTTTCTAATGTGTACTATATATCCTGCTGTCTTTAGATGCAGCAGGTATATTATAGTCACATGTCCAAAATTATTTTTTTTCTGCGGGGTAATATCGTCCGCTTGTGTATTAGTTGTAAGAAATGACCTGGTTGTGCGGAATGCCGTTGTAGAATACGCGTAGTGCTTCTTTACCTTTGGTGGCGCGGAGTACACCCATCACGGTAAGCTTCTTTTCGCGGATGCGCTTCTGTATAAAGTCATACGCCAGCAATACATTGCATTGCTGCACTATGTTGAGTTCGAGCAATGCTCGCTCAAAAAATGCCGGATCTGTTTTATATTGAATGGAGAAAGGATGCAGATTAAACGTGAGGTCAGCAACCAACGGTTGGGTTAGTGCATCTTTCATAATTCGCTCCACGGCTTCCGTGTGATGGTTGCCGGTAATAATAATTTGTCTGCAGCCGTTCTCTTCAACACAATGCTTAATCTTCTGAAACTGCGAATCGCTATGCTGATTCAGAACATTACCCCGGGAACTGATGAGCAGTATATTTTTATTCCACTCACGCTTTATGCAGTCATCTTTTTCATGACATGCAATAATGAGTGTCTTCTCCTCCCGAAGTAATGATCTGAATGGCATCAGGCTTTTCATATAGAAGCCGGTTGTACCTGGTGTTTGTTGAGTACACTTACAAAACCTTCTACAAACTCAACCACTTCGCGGATGTCGTCTGCAGCAAGTTCTTCACGCTTCTTATATACCAGCAGTTTATTGCGATGTGATTCGATGTGTATGCCGTTGTGATTTTCAAGATATACCAATGCGCTTTCAGAGAAGAATTCGCGAACTGCGGCTTCGTCATCACCACGCAGATAGTATTTCCTGGAGAACACCGGGTGATCTTTGAAGTCTATATCTTTTCCGAAAGTAAGTTCCGAGAATTTAGTCCAGAGGTCTTCAGGCTCCAGTGCAAAATCAGGAATGGTAATATTCAGATCCGTTACATGCAGAATTGTGATGTGTGTATCCTGCTGTGCTGTGCGTGCACCTTCGCTTAGCGTGATATCCGAAACTTCAATCTTGGCGAAGTCGCTATATTTCAGCAATACGTTTTCTTCGTATTCGATCTTGTTTCCTTTCTGTATCGGGAAATCTTTATACTTGGCAGCTGTACGAACCTTTTGCGGATAGAAGTTGAAATCATTTTTGTCAGCAAGGGTACGCAGTGTTATCTGGCGCGGTGTAAGACGTATCTCAATTTTGTTTGCAGAGTCTTTTGATATTTTACGCGCTGCCAGCGGGTGATTGGAGAATGGACTGAATCGCTCAAGACCATTCCATACTACTTTACCGCCCGTCTGATGATAGTCTTCTTCGAAGTGATGGAGTTGTTCCATGAACGAGTGATCTACCAGTTTAGCATCGCCAAAGCTGAACGTGATCAGTTTACCTGGCTTGAACTGGCTGAACAGTTTCTTGTAGCCCAGGAAGTTCGAGAACGTAGCAGCACCTTTTACTTTTACAGTATACTCGTCATTCTCCTCGGTAAGTGTATAGTCTGCTTTGAATAAACTTGTGAACGGAGCACCATTAATGATGTGGAAGATAAATTTGGTAAGGATACCAGCTCCTACACCTAATAATAAATCTTCGGCCACGGTAACAATGATGGTTACTACGAATATTACAAATTGCTCAGGACCGATCTTGTAGGTACCTATAAATTCTTTAGGCGATGCCAAACGATACGCTACAGCAATAAGCATGGCAGCCAACGCAGCATTCGGTATCATTTCAATTACCGGTATAAGCAGCAGCATGGCAATGAACAGGAACAAACCGTGAAAGAAGTTTGCCCAGCGTGTACGCGCCCCGTTGTTAACGTTCGCTGAACTACGTGCCACTTCCGAGATCATTGGCAAACCGCCAAGTAAACCAGATATACCATTACCCAATGCTAACGCTCTTAAATCTTTGTTATAGTCTGATTTCCGTTTCCATGGATCAAGGCCGTCAATCGCTTTTACTGTAAGTAATGATTCGAGGCTGTTCACAAACAGGAACATGAATACATATTTCCAGAATACAAATGTATCGATCGCAGCAAAGCTCGCACTGAAGGTTACGTTCTTCCAGAAATCGCCAATGCTAACCAGTGAACCTTTATACAGATTTTTGAAATCAAGTACTAATGCCAGGGGAATCATGATCACCAGCACCAGCATAGGCGCAGGTATCTTTTTGAATACACCACCGAGTGCAGGTAGACCAAAGATGATTACCAAACTTAGTATACCGACCAACGCTATATGCCAGTTTGCATTGGCAATAAATACAGGTATATGGGTATATAACTGAATAGGGCTAAGACCTTTTGTTAAAGCCGAATCAACACCGAGTAATACGGGAAACTGTTTCGCGAAGATCAATACACCAATGGCAGCAAGCATACCGTGTACGGCTGAGTGTGGGAAGAAATCACTGAGTGATCCGAATTTCAGTACACCGAATAATACTTGTATTGCAGCCATGATCACAACGGCACCACATGCAAGTTGTGTAGCAGAAACGCCTTCAATATGCAGTGCACCTAAATCTGTTACGGCACCGGCACATACTGTGATGAGTCCTGCTGCAGGACCTTTGATGGTGAGACGACCACCTTGAAATATACTTACAACAATACCACCTACCATGGCTGTAAGCACACCCATGGCGGCATCAAAACCGCTGGCCTTGGCTATACCAAGACTTAATGGTAATGCTAATAAAAATACCAGGAACCCCGATAGGGAATCGGTCTTCCAGTTTTCTTTCAGGCCTGCGAAGCCGTCTTTTGGAATATTTAAAGCTTTCATGTTAAATTATTATGATCGTTGGGGATTAGATGCATTTAAGTACAAAAAGTCAATTCCGAAATTTTTAGCGATCTCATTTTCGAAAGGGGACATCGAAAGGAAATCTTTGGAGAGCGAAACCAATTGTTTTCTGCCCGCGGTCGGAAGTTCATGACTCAGGATTTTTATCTCTTGATCAAGATCATTTTGGATATAGCAGATGAACTTTATCCGATCGCCATCTTCGGCATACGCTGTATATAGTGTACAGTGATTGCCCGGTTGCTGCAGTAATTCTGCTACTACGGTATAGAAGTGGCTATAGGACAGGACCGGAATTTCAAGGGTTGAAACGTGGTCAGTTTTTTTCACCGCCAGGTAATGCGATGAACTGAGAGTCTTGTTCATAACTGAAATAATTAGAATGAATTGATGAATATGTTCTTTGACGGAACCGACCCGAGCGGACTTACCTAATGTTGTATGCGGAAGAAATGATCAGGTCGGCTAAATCACAGGAGAACAAAAGAGATTTAGCGCGACTATGCCGAATAAGGCATGGCGTTACAGGGACTTGCGAAAAGTCAGCCTGGAAAAGAGAAATCAGATTATAAATGCGCGATGCAGCGTAAACAAAGGCGGATGCCTGTCAATGCGATTGCTAAAAGCAAGTGGATCAAATTTACTTTCATGCAGTTGCGTCAGCACGAAAGAATGATCAGAAAAATCAATGAGTGGGGAAAAGTCAACGAGGTCAATTACCTCAGCTTTATATTCTTCAGTCTCATCCTTTTCTTTTAACAGTAACGGAACAACAATCGAGCTGTGATGAGCATGAAGAACAAGTCCGTGATGATCGTCAATCACACCGGAGTTTTGTGTCACTACGGTAAAAAATGCCGGTGACAAAAACTGGAATAGCAATGCCAGGAGCACTATTCGCATAAGTTGTCTTGAGATTCCGGTCATCTTAACGTATTGAGTTACACAAAGGTGTATAGTTTTTTGAGAAACTAGATTGTGAATATATGATTTTTTTTGGAATGTAATACCCGATTCGCTTTTGTCAACTTTTGTGTTAACGATTGCAAATCAGATTAATACTTCTCCAGAAACTTCATCAAGGTTTTTATTTCTTTCTCTTTCAAAGCCGGGAAGTTGGCGATTCTGAAGGTAACAGGCTTATAATTGCCATAGCCTTCGCCCAGTAAAATACCTTCTTTCTTCGCGCTCTTTTTAATGGTTGCTACAGTTTGTTCATCCGCTGTTACCGGTATCACCGTGTAGGATTGTACAGCTTCTTCATTCACGAAATGGCGTATGTTTTTTCTGCTTTTCAGAAAAATGATCCACTTGTTGTAGCGCTCTTCGATCAGATCGTGCGTGGCTTTTATAGCGTCCATATTTTCCAGTACGCGCATTAGTAAGTAAATGCCGAGCACGTTGGGAGTAAACGGTGTCTGCCATTTGTCCATCATCTCCGTCATAAACATAAGGCTGTTATAGTGATTCTTCTCGTTGATCGTCTTGACACGCTCGATGGCTTGAGGGGAGCAAACCATCAGTCCCAATCCTGCAGGCAATCCAAAACATTTCTGTACAGAAGCCAGCCATATATCTGCTGATTTAAAATCAAGATCGATACCTGCCATGGAAGATGTAGCATCGATCGCGAGTAAATACGAAGGATTGTTTTTCTTGATTGCACGAATAATCGCGTTACTCACCTGCGTGCCGTTGGAGGTTTCGTTTTGCGTTACGCAGATGAGACCTTCTTTTAAATCGAAGATCAGTTTTTTAGGATCGAGTTTTTCATTTACATCAAATGGAAGCGGTTCTGCAAAGGGATGAATGCGTTTGGTATAGTCGAACCACTTCTGTCCAAAAGAGCCGTTGTATAAGTGGTAACTCTTATCCGTTACAATAGACTGCGCGATAATCTCCCAGCACTCCGTTGCTGAAGATGTAAAGAATACGGTATAGTTGCGCGGTATATTCAGTTTCTGTTTCAGCAGTTTTATAGTCTTCTCCGACATGCTCACGAAATCATCGCTGCGGTGATTGATGCTCATGATGCCTGCTGTAAAAGCATCTTTTACATATTTAGGTATTTCGTCATGTACACGTGATGGACCTGGATAAAAGGAGATCATGAGAATGAGGGTTTATTGCTGTTTAAGAAAATTCAACTATATATTCCGTGCTATACTTGTACTGCCAGGAGTACAAGGCTGTAGGTAATGATACGAGTATAAAATATTTAGGTTTATGTGTGACTTCACTGTTCATCGCGCATCTAACCTTTATTTCGCAGCTGTGCGTGTCTTGAAGTATTCAATAGCGAGTGCATAGCCTTCCATGCCAAAGCCTGTCATCATACCAACACATTTTGAAGTGATAAGACTTTTATGCCTGAACTCTTCGCGCGCATATACATTGGAGATGTGAACTTCCACTACGGGTGTAGAAATGCCACCAACAGCATCGTGAATGGCAACGGAAGTATGGGTATAGGCTCCGGCATTGAGAATGATGCCATCGAAGCTGAAACCGACTTCGTGAATCTTGTTGATGAGTTCACCTTCTACATTGGACTGATAGTAATGAAGCTCATGTTCCGGGAAACGCTTTTTCAGTGTTTCGAAAAAATCTTCGAACGAAAGGTTTCCGTAAACAGTAGGTTCTCGTTTGCCGAGCAGATTTAAATTAGGGCCGTTAATGATCTGTAGTTTCATTGGGGGGTGTTGCGATATTTCGAAAGTTAAAGGCACAGGTGAAGAATAAAAAACTTTCTTTCGCTTAATATTGAAGTATGAACTGGGAAATGCAGATGCGACATTTTAATAACTACCTGAAACTGGAGCGATCGCTTTCAGAGAATTCGGTAGAAGCATACCTGCATGATGTAGCCATGCTACAACAGTTTATCACGATGAAATATCCGCAGGTAACTCCGGTGCAGGTGACTACAAAATTACTACAGGAGTTTCTGCAGTATATAAATGAGCTGGGCATGAGCGCCTATAGCCAGGCGAGAATTCTCTCAGGCATCAAGGCTTTTTATAAATACCTGTTGTTCGAAGAGCTTCTTGAGAACGACCCGACTGCGCTGATAGAGGGCCCCAAGCTTGGACGAAAATTACCGGATACGTTAAGTTACCCGGAGATAGAAACGTTATTCAATGCTATTGATCTTTCTACGCCCGAAGGTGCGCGCAATAGGGCCATGCTGGAAGTATTATATAGTTCCGGACTCCGCGTAAGCGAACTGGTTGATCTGAAACTGAACAATATTTATTTCGACATAAATTTTTTGCGTGTAGTAGGGAAGGGCAATAAAGAGCGCCTGGTGCCTATCGGTCGCGATGCCGTAAAGTTCACGAAGATCTATATAGATGAAATTCGGGGTAAACATCCGCATAAGCCTCCCCATAAAGATTCGTCTGTTTATGTATTCCTGAATCGCCACGGTAAGAAGCTCACGCGCGTAATGGTGTTTACCATTATCAAGAACCTGGCCCTGAGCATCGGGTTGAATAAAACGGTTAGTCCGCATACATTTCGTCATTCGTTTGCTACGCATCTTATAGAGGGTGGTGCCGATCTGCGTGCTGTTCAGGAAATGCTCGGGCACGAATCGATTACTACCACCGAAATATATACTCACCTGGATCGTGATTATTTACGTCAGGTTATACAGGAGTTTCATCCCCGCTCCTGATTGGTAATTTACAGTAATTCATACGGGCGCGATTTTAGTACGCACCTGAAATGCTGTAACTTTGTAGCCTGTTGGACACGAGTCAAAAACGGTATGAAAAAAATATTTACGTATTAGAAGTATGAACATGAAGAAATATACTATAGCCGCCCTTGTATTGTTTTGCTGTTGCGTTACAGCAATGGCGCAGTCGTTTAAAGTTGTGGAAGCTCCCAACGCAGATGTAACCAGGTATGAAACTTTTACCGTTGTGAAAGGTGAAGTGATTACTCCAAAAGATGAGCGCAAGATGAGCGAAGAGCAGATCTTCGAGAAAATGAAAGCTGCCATCATTAGCGAGCTCGAAGCCAAAGGCTATCGCTACGTGCCGGATTCTACTGCGCAGATGGTAGTTAGCTATGTAACCGGATCGTTCAAGCAAACGGAAACTGAAAACCTCGGACCATTAGGAGAGACGCCTGCTTCAACAGCGGCTGACGTTGATCAGTCGCGTTCATGGTCACGCGATTTTAGGGAGACTTTACTGGAGATAGAAATAGATCACATGCAGTCGAAAAAAGATCTTTGGAAAACGAGCGGTACTCTGCTGATGGATACTACCGATATTAAGCTGATTGATGGAACAGTGTATAAAGCATTGCGCAAGTTCCCGAAACGCAAGAAGAAGTAATATATAGTTCGATATAGACTAAGTATATAAATAAAAATGCCTGGCTATATAGTCAGGCATTTTTATTATGAAGTAAAAGTTTTTCTTAGCGTAAGTTGAATTTTAAACCGCCGCTGATTACGATTTGATCGAAGTCACCGATCGTAGCGCGAATCTCAGAGAATGGCACAACGCTCTTGCCAAGCTCGAAGTTGATACCGCCACCCAGGTTCAAACCTACTTCAACATCGCTGTCATTATCACGATTGTAATCGTAATCGATGTTCCAGCGTGTAAAGTTCAAACCTCCAAAGCCATAGAATTCGAAGATGTCTTTGTTGTAGAAGTAGTAGTTTGCGTTAACGTTTACTTCGAAGAAGCTTACATCAGCGTTACCGCGATCCTCCGGAAAGTATACTACGAACTGAGGAGAGATAGTTACTTTGTTCGCTACTTTGAATTCACCGATACCACCAATTCCAACTTCATCAATGTCGCCTGATGCTGCTGCCAGAAAGAAACCTAAACGGTTCTTTACTGCTTGCTGTGCCTGCACATTCCCTGCTAACATAAGTGTCAAGCATGTAAGTGACGCAATAACTAAAAGTTTTTTCATAGGATAAACTAAATTTTATTTAGGGCGCGAACATACCATTTTTTAGGAATATCAATAGGAGAAATCCGCCAGTAGTTATTATCCTTGCCTAAGTGTATATCTTTGCCTTCATGTACAAATTTCTCATTCGCCCGCTCTTTTTTCTGATCGACCCGGAAAAGATCCACCATTTTGTGATTGCTGTTCTCCGCATAAGCGGAAGGATACCAGGGGGTAAGGCTATTCTTCGTTTTTTATTCCATTTTGAACATCCGCAATTGGAGCGTGTAATTTTTGGACTGAAATTTAAAAATCCTGTGGGCCTTGCCGCAGGCCTGGATAAGGACGCACGCATTGTTGACGAGATGGCGTGCCTCGGTTATGGCTTTATCGAGATCGGTACATTAACGCCGAAACCTCAACCTGGCAACGATAAACCCCGGTTGTTCCGGCTTCCGCAAGACCAGGCACTTATCAACCGCATGGGATTTAATAATGAAGGTGTAGCGGCCGCTGTAGAAAGGTTAAGAAAACGGAAATCGCCTGTGCTGGTAGGGGGTAATATAGGCAAGAACAAAGTTACCCCTAACGAAAATGCAATGGACGATTATGCGTATTGCTTTGAGGCGCTATATCCGTATGTAGATTATTTTGTTATCAACGTAAGTTCTCCGAATACTCCGGGTTTGCGCGAACTGCAGGAAAAAGAGCCGTTGCAGAAATTGTTAAGCCATGTTATAACGCTCAGCAAGCAGAAAGAAAAGTATAAACCTGTATTACTAAAGATAGCACCTGATCTTTCACCTTCACAACTGGATGATATAGTCTATATACTCAAGCAAACAAAAACCGATGGTGTGATTGCTACCAACACAACTATAGACCGAAGTGACCTGATTACACCCACTGCCGAAGTTACGGCTATAGGAAACGGAGGCTTGAGTGGAAAGCCATTAACGCTGCGCTCAACACAGGTTATCGCCTACCTGCGCAACATGCTGGGTAAAGATTTCCCAATTATAGGTGTAGGCGGTATAATGACTCCGGCAGACGCTGTTGAAAAACTAAAAGCCGGTGCAGACCTTGTGCAGATATATACCGGCTTTATATATGAAGGTCCTTCGGTTGTAAAGCGAATCAACAAGGATATACTAAATTATATCCAGGCAAAAGCTAAGGTATAGCCGTAAAGTATAGCGTGGCTTTTAGTGTTCCGTCAACTTCCAGGCCGGTGTCGGGATCTTCGTAGGTCTCGTCACGTTCAGCATAGATAGTAAGTTTTGTATCGGTAAGTTCCTTAATGGTATAGTCTCCGGACAGACTGATGTTCTCAATGGTATAGTTTACGCTAAGTGTTAGCGTATTGCCGTTTTGTACCCAGGTGCCGGTAGCCGATTGCCCTTCGTCTTCAATGGTTACGAAGCCATTCGCTTTAAACTCCAGGATGGCGTTAAACGAGTCGTCATCTTCATTGCGTACAGGAATACCAAAGGCTTCCAGCGTGAACTCCATGCGTGTGCCTTGCCAGCGTCCTTCTACCGTGCGGCTTACCTCTTCTTCATCGTCATCGCAAGCACTGAAACCTATTACCAGCAGGCCCAGCAGCAGCCATGCGTTAATTCTGCTTTTCATAACTTCTTTGTTTTTATTCCTTCGATATTCTTTGCGGAAGTTACTAAAACTAAATTATTGTGCCTGGTAAATATACCGCATCAAATAACCGACTGGCGACCCATAAAACTTTCTATATAGGTCTGTAACCAGAACGGTTCTTCGGCAAACATTTCGTAACTTCCAATCGTACCACGGGGTGAGGCGCTGAAAAAACATACGCTGAAAAATACTCTCTCCTTATGAAAAAGAATATACCTCTTAAGGCAGTTCTGTTACTGCTTTTATCCACGATTATCCTCTGGTCGTGGAAAAGATCTGATGGTCCGGACAAGATTGTTTATACCAAGCCTGTGGAAACGCGCATTACCATGTGTGGTTCCTTTCAGCCATACTTTCTGGATACAACCTATACGGCTCGTATTTTACCGGGGCTGGGTAATCTGCATTACCCGGTAACAACCACTTCTATCAAGGCCCAGGAATTTTTTGAACAGGGCTTGCGACTTGTCTATGCCTTTAACCATTGGGAGGCTATACAAGCTTTTCGCGAAGCGATACGAATCGATCCTGAATTTGCAATGGGCTATTGGGGCTTGGCATTGGCGTACGGTCCTAACCTGAATGATGTAAACCCGAAAGACCGCGAACGTATTGCATACGAATCAGTACAGAAAGCAAAAGCGCGCATGGGTGTTATATCGCAGGTGGAAAAAGATCTGATTGCTGCCATGGCTGCGCGGTATAATGGTAAAGCGTATGACAATCGCGATTCGCTAAACCGGTCGTATGCGGAGGCGATGCTCAAGCTTACACGTATATACCCTGACGATGCAGAAGTACAAACATTGTGTGCCGATGCGATTATGAATACCATGCCATGGGACTACTGGAATAAAGATGGATCACCAAAACCGGAAACGGCTACCGCGAAAAATGTTCTGGAGCTTGCGCTGAAAAAACATCCGGAACATCCCGGGGCGCATCACCTATATATACATCTTGTGGAGGCATCACCTTCTCCGGAGTTGGCGTTACCGAGTGCCAAGTTTCTGGAGACAGCCATGCCGGGGGCAGGACATCTGCTGCACATGCCAACACACATCTATATTCGTACGGGGCAATATGCTCGTTCCATTGAATGGAATGTAAAGGCTGTTCAGGTTGATGAAGATTATTTGTCAGCTTCTGCCAACCAGGGTATGTATCGCATGGGGTATTATCCGCATAATATAGACTTCATCAGTTTCAGTTCCTATATGGAGGGCAGAAGTGCGATGGGTATACAAAATGCGATGAAGCTGGCCTACAAGGGAAGTATGATTACTGAAAGTAATCCTGTTATTGCACAATACTATAGCGTTGAGCCGATGCTTGCCTTTGTTCGCTTTGGTAAATGGAATGATATACTGTCGTTGGCTGCTCCGCATAGAGACATGGTATATATGAATGCGATCTGGCGTTTTGCGCGTGGTATAGCATTTGTGAGGGCAAAGAATATAGATCAGGCGTCTATAGAATTGGTTAAACTGGATTCGCTTTCAAAACACGAGGCTCTTAAATCTGTTTACTTTTCTTTTAACCCGGCTTCTGACATTGTGCAGGTGCCGCTTCATATTTTAAAAGGTGAATTGCTGCTGAAGCAGAATAAGCTGAACGAAGGACTGGCTGCTTTACAGGATGCCGTTAAGGCGGAAACAAATCTACGCTACATGGAGCCCCCGGACTGGAAAATTCCTTCGCGCCATTTTCTTGGCGCTGCGTTATACGATGCCGGTAAATTTGCAGAGGCTGAACAGGTATATATGGAAGACTTGAAAGTAAATCGTGAAAATGGATGGTCGCTGCTGGGGCTGCAACTGAGCCAGCAGAAACAGGGAAAAAAGACAGATGCTACTACTATAGCAAAACGATTTTCCAAGAGCTGGAAGAATTCTGATGTAGTGGTGACTGCCTCGAGGTATTAAAATCCAGGGACACAAAGTATACAAAGAAGGCTCAAAGTACACAGCGTAAATATACCCTGTCCTTTGAGCCTTCGCTATTTATAGTATGTTATTCTTTTATACCCACCAGCTTCAGCATAAAGGCATCTGCAAGGGCTTCATCTTTCAGGGCCTGAAATCTTCCGGATGATCCTCCATGGCCTGCGCTCATGTTGGTTTTGAAGAGGAGGAGATTTTTGTCTGTTTTCATCGTGCGTAGTTTGGCTACCCACTTGGCCGGTTCCCAGTATTGTACCTGGCTGTCGTGCAAGCCGGTTGTTACCAGTAAATTCGGATAGTCTTTCTTCTCCACATTATCGTATGGCGAATAGGACAGCATATACTCATACTCTTCTTTTACGTTCGGGTTGCCCCACTCTTTCCATTCAAATGTTGTTAACGGTATACTTTCGTCCATCATCGTAGTGATAACGTCAACAAACGGAACTTCGGCAATAACACCTTTATAGAGGTCAGGGCGCATGTTCGTGATAGCACCCATCAGCAAACCTCCAGCACTGCCGCCATTGGCAAACAGTTTATCTTTCGCTATATATTTACTCTGCACCAGGTATTCCGAGCAATCGATGAAGTCGGTAAACGTATTTTTCTTCTTCAGCATCTTGCCGTCTTCATACCATTTGCCTCCCATCTCTTGTCCTCCGCGAATATGGGCTATGGTAAATACAAATCCGCGATCGAGTAGACTTAGGCGTGTAGAACTGAAAAATGCCGGCATCGAAAAACCGTACGATCCGTATGCATATTGTAATCCGGGATTACTTCCATCTTTTTTGAAGAGATCTTTGCGATACACGATCGATACCGGTATCATAACGCCATCGCGTGCTTTAACCATGACACGTTCTGACTGGTAATTACTCTTGTCAAAACCACCGAGTACTTCCTGTTCCTTTAGCAATTTTTTGTCGTGCGTATCGACATTGTAGTCGTAAATCGAGTTTGGCGTAGTAAGCGATTGATAATTGTAACGGACAATAGCAGTGGTAAACTCAGGATTGGCCGACAGACTGGCATAATATACCGGCTCATCAAAGTTTACGGTGTGATCAGCTTTATCGCTCCAGCGCACGATGTGTATTTTGCTTAGCCCCTCCGTTGTTTCCTGTAAGGCGAAGAAATCCTTAAACAGATCAACCTCTTCCAGGAATACCTTGTCGTTGTGAGCGATCACATCAGTCCAGTTTTCTTTTCCGGGTTTTGTCACCGGGGCCTCCACCAGACGGAAGTTGGGTGCGTTCAGATTGGTAAGTATGTAGAATTTATTGTTGGCGTGATCAACGCTATATTTCACATTGGCTTGTAAAGGTTCGATGATGGTTGCCTTACCTTTCGGATGATCAGCATCCAGGTAACGTTCTGCCTGTGCATCGGTTCGGTTACTGGTAATGAATATATACTTTTCTGATTTTGATTTGTGAATGGAGCATTCCAGCGTGGAGTCCTTTTCGGTATAGATCAGCTCGTCCTGCGATGCCGGTGTGCCCAGTGTATGGCGGTATACTTTATTGCCGATAAGTGTTTCCGGATCGCCCTGTACATATATAAACGTCTTGTTGTCATTATACCATACCATCTCACCTTCGGTGCCACCAATCTTGTCAGGATACAGGTTGCCTGTTTTCAGATCTTTTATACGGATGGTATAAAACCTGCGCCCTACTGTATCGGTTATGATGCCGGCCAGCATGTGATTGGGACTTACCTCGGCATCAATATCAAAAAAGTCGTGACCTTTACTCAGGTCGTTGCCATTTACGATTACTTCTTCGGCTGCTTCCAGCGATCCTTTCTTCCGACAGATCACCGGGTATTCATAACCTTCTTCGTAGCGGGTATAGTAATAATAATCATCAAGCCTGTAGGGAACCGATTCATCTTTCTCTTTGATGCGCCCCTTCATTTCACGGAACAGTTTTTCTTGCAGGGATTTGGTATCACGGAGCATCGTGTCTACATAAGCGTTCTCAGCTTTCAGGTATGTAATAACAGCGGAGTCCTCGCGATTCTTGAGCCAGTAATAATCATCCACGCGCTTGTGCCCATGGCGTGATACAATTTCATAAGGCTTTTTTTCTGCTACCGGTGGTTTAACATCCGGGTATTGGGTCGTTTCTTTTTTAGGATTGCACGCAGCCATAATGACTATGCCTGCGAGTGCAAACCAGTGTAGTGTTTTCATAGGGTGATAGGGTGAGTTGATTCAGACTCGCAATATCCGCAGATTGACGCTATACTAAATGGCGTGGCCAATAATCTTTTATGAGCGGTTGCTACGAACCATTGGCTCGTAAATAATGAATGCTGTTTGTATACTCGGCTCGTAAAAAAGCGGCTCTAACAACGCAGTGCCTGCAGTAAACTAAATCAAGTAACCTAGTTGATCTTTACCACCTTGCGAATTACTTCTGTATTGTTATAGCGAATCTTTATGAGGTATGTACCTTCCGGCAGGCCGTTCATTCCAATCCGGTTTTCACGCTCGATGCCTTGTATATTCTGAATCGTCCTCCCCATGACATTCAACAGGGTGATGGATGAAGGTTGAGCTTCCGAAAAGCTGATGATAATTTCGGATGATGTCGGATTCGGATATAGTATAATATTGTTATTGGTCGCTGTCTCATTTCCTGTGATGAGGTATACAAAATCGGCCGAGCGTCCGGTACATCCGTTGGCGGTTACATCTACCGAATATATACCGTTCTCCAGAAGACTAATGTCCAATGTCTGGCTGGTTGCCCCGGTGATAGCTTCGTTGTTCAGATACCACTGGTAACTTCCACCGGCTTGTGCCGATAAGGTAGAGCCGCTTAGGGTAACGGCAGCTACAGCGTTGCATAATTCATACTCGGCATAATTCCCGCGGGGTTCATTTCCTACATAGTAGAATCCGCCACCGACAGACAAGCGTATATCGGAAGCAGCAATGGTATATACATAGAAACCTCCTTCATCTTCGACAATGTCCGGGTTCCAGTCGTTGATTGTAGTCGTTGTAAGATTGAAAGATGCTATACCATTTCTCCCGACTCCTGCCGCTTCACTAAAATACCCGGCTACGTACAGGTCGCGGTTGTTGGCTGCAATGTCATTTACAAGTCCATTGAGAAAGGTTGGATTCCATGCAGTGGCCAGTCCCGAAGTTGCATCCAGGGCGGCAATACCATACGGTCTGTATGCGCCACCAATTGATTTGGGAAAGTCTCCCAATACATATACAGTATTACTCTTCACGATCAGTTTGGTGATGTATGATCCGTTTACTTCCGGTGCCCACGCGGCAAGGGCTCCTGTGGTTGCATCGACAGCAGCGAGGTGCGTTCGCGCTGTACCATTGATCTGGTTGAATGCACCCCCTATATATACTGTGTTACCGGATATATCGAGCGTGTTAACATACTGGCTGGTGGTTTTTCCATCGCCTGCTATCGGGTTCCAGGCATTGAGCGCTCCCGATGTAGCATCAACGGCAGCCAGGTTCGGGCGGATTGATCCGTTTACATTCAGAAACAAACCACCGATGTATAGTAAGTTGTCTTTGATCTTCATGCTGCGCACAATGGTATTATCAAATGTGGCGGTGGTTCCGTTAACTACCGGTGCCCAAGACAGAAGGGCTCCGGTAGAAAGATTAAAGGCCGCCAGATTTTTACGATTCGATCCGTTTACGGTGGAGAATGCACCCCCTATATATACCGTGTTACCTTGTATTGTCATGGTATATATTTCACCACCATCGTTCACTACGATAGGATAGGGCCATCGTTCACTCGTGGCTTCATTAAAGATAATGGCACTGCCCGGTACCTGCGAATTAACGATGGTAAAATATCCGCCTGCAAAAACAATACTGCCGTTAGTAGCTACAGCCTGTACATCAGAATTAAGATTGGGATTCCAGCTCTGCAGTGCTCCATTGCTGATCGCTACAGCTGCTATACCCGGCTGATCGGTGGAATTAATTTGATTTATGTAGCCTGCTATATATAGTGTTGACCCGGATAGAGCAAGTGCATAGACTGTAGAGTAGGCTCCCAGTTTTGCATCCCAGCTGGTAACATTTCCATTGGTTGTGCTGACAGCCGCTACTGAGTTGCGGACTGTACCATTGATCGTTGTGAAGAAGCCCGCAACGAACAGGCTGCTGCCCGACAACGAAACTTTATATATATAGCCGGTGCCGTTAGTGTTAGCTACCCAACCGACAATCACAGTGCCGGTGGTTGTTCCAATGTTGATGGCGGCTAAGCCTGTGCGGGGCTGTCCACCTACTGCATCAAAAATTCCACCGATATACATAGTGTTTGTTGCTGTGTTTACAGCGAGGGCATATATATCGTTATCAATGGTTGGAGGAACCCAGGTGGTAGCGGCCCCGGTGGTGGAGTTAAGAGCTGCAAGGTAATTTCGTGGTTGTCCGCCAATGGAAGAGAATTCACCGCCTGCATATACCGTTGTGCCTACTACTTGTATAGCATGTACAAAACTGTTTGGGTTCGGATTCCAGGGAAGGAGTGTATTGGTAGAGACATCAATGGCAGCGAGGTAATTTCTGGTCTGTCCCATTATCTCGGCAAAGTTACCGCCGATGTATAGCGTGGTGCCCTCCAGTACCAATGTACGCACATACGTGTTGGGATCGGGGTTGAAGTTGGTATCAAGTGTCTTGTCGGCTTTGATGTGGATAAGATTCCCGATCGGCTCATTATCAATAGCCGTTAACGATCCGCCTATATACCAACCACCCTGTCCATCAGAAATAACAGTTGCTATATTTCCGCTTATCCTCGGGAAGTCTGCATCGTATATACCGGTAGCGGCATCTATAGCGACAGCATTTCCTGAAAATTTACCGGTTTCATACATGCCTGATCCCATCAGCATGGTATATCCATTGCTGTGCGCGATGCGATCGGGCCCGTTTCTTACGACATAGGCATCAAGTCTGTGCGTGTTTGATTGTGCCGATACCTGCTGTATTAGAAACAGCATGAACAGCACACCAATGAACCGGTATATAGATTGGGTTTGCATAGGGATAGAGCGTATTATATATACGGATAACTTACAATTGTACAGGCTGAGTTAATTTCCGATCGGTTTCAGGTAACTGATGCCGATGATCCACGCGCGGTTATTATTGCGTGTGTCATCGTTTAGTTTCTTTTGCAGATCGAGTAATCCCATTTCATAACGGAAATCAAGCGACACACTTCCATTCCTGAGTATATATTCGATGCGGCCGCCTGCGTTGGGCCCTATATCAAATCGTGAAGCTTCACTTTTTTCAAAATCAAAATCTTCACTGGCCTGATCAAAACCTTCCATTTTGTATTTGCCGCTGATCCAGTACGCTGTATATATACCGACTGTGAGGTGAGCTTTAAAATTATCGAGTGCCGGAATAATAAAACCATAATCCAGCATGATGGGCACTTCAAGGTAGTTGGCTTCAAGCTGGTCGGTTATACCATCGCATACTTTATGGTAATATCCTTTCTGGGTATACTGCAGCTCTAACTGTAAACCGATGTTACTGTTTACCTGTTTAAAGGCAATGGCTCCAAAGGTAAATCCCATGTTGGATACTTCCTTCCACGGAGTTTTTGTTTTGTAGTTGGAGAATGTGGTGCCGGCTTTCGCGCCGATAGACCACAGCTGAGCCTGCGCAACAATGGGTATGGAAATAAAAAGACAGAGTATAAGTTTTTTCATAGACAGAATATAGCGTACCAAAAATGATTAAAGCCTGCGGTATACATAGAATGTATGTATACTATATATCCAGTATCAATAAGGTTCCAGAATAAACTCTATGGTAGAGGGGCCGTCTTTTATACCCGTGTCGCGATTGATAATGAGAATCATTTTGCGGGGTGTAAGACTTTCAATTACCCATTGTTCTTTGGGGGCATCGGCCGGCAACAACTGCAGAATGGTGTTGTTGTTTTTGACAGACCAGTTGCCTGAATCTGTTTTACCGCTGACCTGTATCCGATTGAAAGTGGATGTGGTGTCGGTGGTTGGGGAGGGTTCTGCCAGAGTCAACCTGTACTGACTCAGATCGCTGGTGTTGTCCTTCACACCATCAATATATACCTCTGTAAGTTTCCAACCACCGGCCACAATGCACATCCTCGATGGGCAGTCCGGAATACTTTCCGAACAGGACGCCGAACAAACTGTTGCTAAAGCCAACGCAACAACTATAATATTTTTTTTCATACTGAGTAGAGTATTCCTGAACTATGCAATGCTATATACAACTGACTGAATCATGGTAACGGTACGGCTATCGGTTCTATAATCATAACTGATACACTGGCCTGCAGCTATAGTAGTATATGAGTTTGCATAAGTCAAGAATAGAGAGGGTCTTTCAGTACGCATAACTTTCTTAAGTGAGGCGAAGGTAGTGTATGGGATCTATTGAGTGCATCACACGAAAATGTGAGCGAATAGGTTACATAGAAAAGATATTTATATACACTGATTTACGGCCAGTTTAGGAAGTTAAACAAGCTTTTCATTGATAGCTTTGGACACGGCTTCCGTCTGACTGCGCACTTGTAATTTCTCGTAAATATGTTTGATGTGTGTGCGCACAGTATCGATACTGATACCGAAATGTGCTGCGATGAGTTTATAGCTGTTGCCTTTGGAAAGGCTGGCGAGAATTTCTTTTTCGCGCGCGGTGAGTTGGTATTTATTGGCTTGGTCTGCGGGCAGTTGTTGCAACTGTGCTACGACCAAACGCGCTATGCCGGGACTCATCGGTGCACCACCATTCATCACTTCGTGTATCGACTCTATTAACTTTTCAGGTAAATATTTTTTTAACAAATAACCGGAAGCCCCGGCACAGATGGCATCCAGCACGTGCTTGTTATCATCAAACACGGTAAGCATCAGTATATAGATAGATGAGTTGAATGACCGCACTTTTTTCACGGCTTCTATGCCGTTCATACCCGGTAAATCAATATCCATCAGGATAACTTCGGGTTGCAGATTTTTTACCTGTTCTTCTACATGCAATACTTCACCGAAACTGCCGGTAAGTACAAAATCAGTTGAAAGCGATATCAGCGCGCTGACACTTTCGCGCAATTGCTGATTATCTTCATATAAGAGTAGCCGGATTGACACAGTCTGCAATATAAGTGAAGTGATTATTTCTACGGATACCCTGATTATGTGAGTGGAATACGAACGATGATACTGGTACCTTCTGCGGGCACGGATTCAATCTGCAAAACAGCATGAATCGACTCGGCCCGGTAACGCATATTTTTTAAACCATTCCCGTTGGAAACCAGCGTACTATCGAAGCCAATACCATCATCGCTGATGCGCAGGCGTATACCCCGGGCGAAACGTGTAAGGTGCACCACCAATCTTTTACAACGGCTATACTTGGCAGCGTTGTTTATGGCTTCTTTAAAGATGAGGTAAAAATCCTTGCGTACATGCAGGTCCATGCGGGCTGTGCTAAAGTCACCATCTTCAATAAACTCATAATATATATCCTGCGGCTCCAGAATCTCCGCGGTGAATTCTTTCATACGGATAATTACTTTTTCGAGCGAATCATTCTCCGGGTTGATGGCCCACACGATGTCACTCATACTTTCCTGCATGAGAGCAGCGTTCTGGCGAATGGATTTCAGGTACGTCTGCGATGCTTCTGTTTCGCGTTTCTCCAGTGCGATGTTGCTCATGATCTTGATACTCGACAGTGTAGAGCCCATATCATCATGCAGGTCGCGGGCAACTTTACTGCGGATCTGTTCCTCCACAAAGTAACGGCTTATCTTGGCGCTGCAGATCGCGGCAATTTCTTTCATCATGTGCAGGTGCCACGAGTTAAAGTATCGTTTACGACTGTTCTCTGAATCAATCACACCAAATACTTTTCCTTCTACAATAATAGGTACGGTTAATTCAGATAGTCGTGTCTTATCATCTACAATATAGCGCCTGTCTTTGGAGGTGTTTGCTATAATTTCAGATTTACCGGTTTTGGCAACGGTGCCTACTATACCTTTACCGATGGGAATCTCGATCGGGTTTACGATCTGGTACGGCTCGTGACTCTTCGGGCCTGCCGCTGCTTTTTGTACTAATATATCATGTTCGGGTATAACCAGGTATACTACACAATCTTCAAACTTGAGCAACTCAACACAATTAATGGCGATGGTCCAGAATACATCCTTCACTGTATTTTTGTTGTAGAGTGAAGTGGCAAACTGATTTAGGATTTTTTGTGCTATAAATGTTCGTTGTAATGAGACAATGCCGGAATATAGCGCATACCCCGCTATACCGATGAGTATACCAATAAACCAAAACTGTTTCCAGAACGGAGGCGTAATGGTAAATTCAATGGAAGCAATGTTGGATGATTCCTGTCCGGTGGGATCTATAGCTTTAACCTGAAAAGTATAGTGTCCATCGCGCAGGTTTATATAGTGCGCATTGTGTTTGTTGCCGGCATCGATCCAGTCATCATCAAAGCCATCAAGCTTGTAAAAATATTTTACCTGTGCAGGAAACGTAAAGGTTAGTGCCGCAAACTCTACCAGTAATTCATTTTGCTTGTAGGAGAACACAGGATCTTTATCGCTGGTAACAACGCTGTCGCTTACCGAGGCGTGCGTAATAACCACCGGAAATTTTTCGGTGTGATGCGCCAGACTATCCGGATGAAATTTGATAAAGCCATTGCCGGCACCGGTAAGAAGTTCTCCTTTACTATTCCGCGAAATGGCATTGCTCAGGTTTGTGAATGGAAGTCCGGCCGCTTTGTCATAGTGACGTATAATTTTCCCTTGTGTATCTATACAGGTGAGTCCTTTAAATGATGCGAGCCACAGGTGGCCATGTTCGTCTACCTCGATCGCATGAATCGTACTTTCAGGAAGACCGTTCTCGATGGAAAAGGTAGTAAAGTTTTTACCGGGTGGTGCCTTGTACGAAAATTTACTGATGCCGCCTGATGTAGTGGCAATCCATATGTTTCCATCCTTGTCTTGTGCCAGATCGTTTACCAGTGCCGAGTGCAGGCGATTCGGATTGTTAGGATCTACTCCGCTATAATGAAATTTTTTAGATAGCAGGTCATATTGAAATATACCGTAGCTATAGTCGCCAATCCATACTTTATGATGTGCTGCATCGGAGAGCAGTGATGTAGGTCGTGATGCAAAGAGTCCGTCTTCGCGTTCCGTAAAGAGCTTCCACTCCTGCGTTTGCGGGTTGTAATGAAATATACCATAGTGCAGCGATGCAAACCAGAAGTTACCTTCTGCATCTTCAATCATATCGTTGAAGAGATAGTCGTCTTCTTTAGCCGGATGCGGAAAAACAGAAAAACGTAGGTGAGTAGAATCTGAAACAAATATATACCGGCTTGTTAATACCCAGAGCCTGTGGTTGGAATCTTCAAAGGTATAGGAACATTTCAGAAGTGGTTTACCTCCGATGGATGCGATCTCCTGTATCGTGCCATTCCGTTTGTTAATAACCATGAGCCGATCGCGGGTATAGGAGCTGACATAATATTTATTGTCTGCAGCGTGATCGAGTACGTGGTAACAATTTCCGGCTGGCAAAGCGCTTGTATTGGTAAATACCGGGGTAAATGGAAAGAGATTGGTGTGCTGATCGTAAATGCGTATACCCCGCGAAGTGCCGATCCAGATGATGCCATTGTGCTGGTATACACAGGTGGCTTTCTCGTGATGTATACTAAACGGATTGACGTCATCCACCATGAGTGGAGATGCTTCTTCGGTTTGTGGATTCACCGTCCATACACCCTTTAGCGTTGGTACAATGAGCGGTTCTGATTGTGCTTTGATCAATGACGAAGATTTGCCCGGTATAATTTCTTTCAGCTCGCTGCTGTCTGTTCTGAAAACATATAACCTTTCCTGCCCGAAGAAAACCTTGTGATTATTTTCGGCTGAACGAATGTAAACGAAGTCTGAAGTATAGTCGCCACCGTAGTACAGGAAGGTGTGCGTTCGCGTATTAAAACTGAATAGCCCTGCTGTTGTGCCCAGCCAGAGTTCATCCATCGACTTACGGGTAATTTTCTGTATAGCGGTGTAGGCACTGGCTGGTCGCCACGGTAAGGCTGTATGCACAAACTTACGCCACGGAAAATGTGTGAATGTATTGGATATAAGATCGTAGTAGCAGAGGTCGCGAGCATCCGGAGCGATCCAGATACGATCGTATGCATCGGCATATATATCCCAGACGAGCGCGTTGCTTAACCTGTTTTTTTTCGGCTGCTGACTGTCAACACTCGCGGTGAAAGTATATAAGCTGTCTTTTTCGGTGTTCAATACGTTGAGACCATTCCAGGTGGCGACCCACAGCCGTCCTTTACGATCTTGTTCGATGTCGTTGACGTGCTCGTGCGAAATTTTAAAAGGTGTGTTGCCCGGCCGGTAAATTCTGAACTGAAAGCCATCGTAACGATTTAATCCGTTAGCCGTTCCGATCCACATAAACCCGGACCGGTCTTTTAAGAAACAAGTAACGCGGTTGTCAGACAATCCATTCTGCTCTGTGATCGTTTCAAAATGGTAGTACTGACCTTTCGCCAGTGAAGCGAAGAGAAAAAGAAATATAAAAGTCGCGTAGGGTCTCACAACTCGATAAGTTAGTAATTTTTAGAACGATCAAATACGATACATGGCAAAGTAAGGTTTGAATGAACGGCAATTTCGCTTTTTGAACAACGTAATTCATACCTCACTTTCAGGGTTTTTATTTAGTTTTGCGGGAATCAGAGCATGGCACAGAACACATATAAGTCAAATACATTTAAGAAGCCTGAGAAGGAGAAGAAGGGGAAGGCCTCTAAATCAAAATTTGATCTTTCATTTTTAAAAGATCCGCGCTTCAAACTTGCATCGGGATTCTTTTTGATGATTGCCGGTGTGTATTTATTCCTCGCGTTATTCTCTTTCCTGTTTACGTGGAAATCGGATTTTGATATTGTACATCCGCAGGAGAGTGAATCCATAATTGAATCAGGCAAAGAGATCCGGAACTGGCTCGGCTACTACGGTGCTGTTATCTCCGATTACTTTATCAACCGCTGGTTTGGTATCTCTGCGTTCTTTATTCCACCGTTTCTGTTTATTGTTGGCTTCAAGATCGTATTCAATAAAGAGCTGCTTCGTATTTTCTCGTACTCAGTGTTCTCCATTTTTGCCGGTGCTTGGCTTTGCCTGTTGCTCGGCTATATGATCTTCATCAACGAAGGGGTAAGTGAATGGAGCTTTTTAGGTGGCGGCTTCGGACTTCAGCTTGCTGAGTTAAGTGAAAGTATGTTTGGCTGGGGCACGTTCCTCATTCTTATACTATCGCTTTTTGTTTTCATTATCTTCTATTTCAATGTAACGGCTATACCATTGTTCCTTCCGAAAGATCCGAAGCCGATGGGCAACGATGCTATTCTGGATGATGACGCTTTGGCGGCTGCAGTAGCGGGAGAGCCTTCTTTCAAAGAGTATACTGATGAAAAGGATAACTGGCCTGAGCAGAAGAAGGAAGAGAAAATTGCAGAGCCTGTTGTACTGGTAAAAGGTCCGGTGGAACCTGTGAAGCCGGTGAAAGAAGTGAAGCTCGAAGTAGAAATTACGGAACCAGTAAAAGAAGAAAAACAGGAACCGGAGTTTACAGTAGAGGAGACGTTGGATACGGATGAACTTGCTGAAAAGCTTGTAGCCGAACAAGGTGTTTACGACCCGACTCTCGACCTGAGTAATTTTAAATTCCCGACTCTCGATCTGCTTAACGAGTATGATATGGGCAAGGCCGGTGTAAGCCAGGAAGAGCTCAATCAGAATAAAGATAAGATCGTTGCTACGCTGGTAAACTTTAAGATTGGTATCCAGAGTATAAAAGCTACGATCGGTCCTACCGTTACACTCTATGAGATTGTACCGGATGCCGGTATAAAAATATCACGGATCAAAAACCTGGAAGATGATATCGCGCTGAGCCTGGCTGCTTTGGGTATTCGTATCATCGCGCCTATACCGGGTAAAGGAACTATTGGTATAGAAGTGCCGAACAAAAACCGCGAGATGGTAAGTATTCGCTCGGTGTTTGCTTCGCAGGCATTTTCTAAAACTGATAAAGAACTTCCGGTGGCTATGGGTAAGACTATATCCAACGAAGTGTTGGTGATGGATCTTGCCAAGATGCCGCACTTGCTGGTGGCAGGAGCAACTGGTCAGGGTAAATCTGTAGGGTTGAATGTGATACTTGCTTCTCTATTATATAAGCGTCACCCGTCACAGCTCAAGTTTGTGCTGGTCGATCCGAAGAAAGTGGAGATGTCGCTCTTCAGTAAAATTGAACGACATTATCTCGCCAAACTTCCCAACAGCGAAGAGGCAATCATTACCGATACAAAGAAAGTCGTGCATACCCTAAACTCGCTTTGTATAGAAATGGAGAACCGCTACGAAATTCTGAAAGATGCCGGAGCGCGAAACCTGAAAGAATACAACGCGAAGTTCATAGCCCGCAAACTCAACCCGAAAGAAGGTCACCGTTTCCTGCCGTATATAGTGTTGGTAATTGATGAGTTGGCCGACTTGATGATGACAGCTGGTAAAGAAGTTGAAACACCGATTGCCCGTCTCGCGCAGCTTGCCCGTGCTATTGGTATTCACCTTGTGGTAGCTACGCAGCGTCCTTCGGTAAACGTTATTACGGGTGTGATCAAAGCGAACTTCCCAGCACGTTTGTCGTTCCGCGTTACTTCGAAAGTTGACTCACGCACAATTCTGGATGCAGGTGGTGCAGATCAACTGGTGGGTCAGGGTGATATGTTGTTGTCATCGGGCTCCGATGTAATTCGTATTCAGTGTCCTTTTGTCGATACACCGGAAATTGAACGTGTTGTTGAATTTATCGGATCACAACGTGGTTATGATTCTGCCTATATGCTTCCGGAGTATGAAGGCGATGATGAAGGTGGCGTTGCTGATGTGGATCTTTCAGATCGCGATGCTCTCTTTGAAGATGCTGCCCGTCTGATTGTTATGCACCAGCAAGGGAGTACATCACTCATCCAGCGAAAGCTGAAGCTCGGGTATAACCGTGCCGGACGCCTGATCGATCAACTCGAAGCTGCCGGTATCGTGGGGGCGTTCGAAGGAAGCAAGGCGCGTGAAGTTTTAATAAAGGATGAGCTTAGTTTGGAACAATTATTGACCGCATTGAAAGAAAGACACAATCAATTTTAACTTTGCGGACATTTTTAAGTTATTAAGGAATGAAAAACTCGATTTTAGCCCTCTGCGCGATGATTTTAGTGATCACAGCATCTGCGCAATACGATCCTAAGGCCCTTCAGTCTCTGGATGCCATGAGTAAAAAGTACAAGGCAATACCTGCATTTGAAGCCAACATATCGTACGTGCTGACCAATGATGTTGAAAAAGTGAATGAGGAATTTAAAGGAAAGATCACGGTGAAAGGCGACAAATTCCGCCTGGCTCTTCCGGAGCAGGAGGTAATAAACAACGGCTCTACCGTTTGGACCTATTTACCGGAAGCGAAAGAAGTAAACATCGACAACTACGATCCTAACTCCGAAGATGTTAACCCTTCCAAGATCTACGACATCTATAAAAAAGGATTTAAGTATCTATACCTGCAGGATAAAACAGAAGGTGGCGTATTGTGCGAAGAGATAGACCTGGTACCTGAGAAAAAAGATGCTCAGTTCTTCAAGATCAAAATGTTCATCAGCAAAAAAGATAAAAGCATTCAGAGCTGGGTAATGTTTGATAAAGGTGGCAACCGTTATAAATATACCATCAGCAAATTCAACCCGAACATTAAAGTGGAAGACAGTTTCTTCGCGTTCGACCTGAAGAAATACCCGGGTGTTGAAGTAGTTGATCTGCGATAATGATCAAAGCAAAAATGAAATTAAAAGAGAAGCAGCCTCGCAAGGGTTGCTTCTTTTGTATGCAGGCTTTTTTACATTTGCCTCTGCTTTAAAAAGACCACGCTTAACAAAAGCTCCATGAATCGATCACAGCTCTTTGAACAAATCAAAAAGAAGAAATCATACCTCTGCGTAGGGCTCGACACTGACTTGCAGAAAATACCCAAACACCTGCTGTCCTCGGCTGATCCGATTTTCGAGTTCAACAAACAGATCATTGATGCGACCCATGAATACACCGTTGCCTACAAACCAAATATAGCGTTCTACGAAGCACTAGGCCCCAAAGGATGGGAGAGTCTGCAACGCACCCTGGAATATATACCGAAAGATATTTTTACCATAGCCGATGCCAAACGCGGAGATATAGGCAATACATCATCGCTCTATGCGCGAGCGTTTTTTGAACAGATGAACTTTGATTCCATCACGGTTGCCCCCTACATGGGCGAAGATTCCGTGAAGCCATTTCTTGAATTCAAAAACAAGTGGGTAATTCTGCTGGCGCATACATCAAACCCAGGCGCAAGTGATTTTCAATTACTCGAATCCAATGGCCGAAAGCTATACGAAGAAGTGATACGCAAATCACAGGAGTGGTCTACACCCGATCAACTCATGTATGTAGTTGGCGCTACCCAAGCCGACAAGATGCAAAGTATACGTGCATTGGCACCAGATCATTTCTTTCTCGTACCCGGTATAGGAGCACAGGGAGGCGACCTTGAAATGGTATCCAAATACGGCATGAACAAACAATGCGGCCTCTTAGTAAACTCAGCACGCGCGATCATCTATGCGTCATCTGAAACTGACTTTAACAAACGAGCGGGCGAAGAAGCGAAGAAAGTACAACAAGAAATGGAAGAACAACTGCTAGCTGCCAGCCTCTAGCTGCTAGTAGTTTGTGTCAGGTTAAACGTCTTTCTTCTTGTAGACAAAATCATTGCTATAGTATAGTAAAGTAAAAGTTAATTTTGTTCAAATCGCTGTTTTAGAGTGATTCGATGCCTCACAAGTATCAGTCTGGCATCCAGCAGCTATCGCGGTTGATTTACTTCAAATCATTGTGCTTAAAGCCGTTCGCCACCTCCCGACCGTCAGTATAGCAGCTTGTAGCTGGCAACTTTTTCCAATTGGGTGATTGACTGCACGCGTGCAAAATTGTAACTCGGCATCTGTTAGCTAAACTATATATACCCGATGTCTGAATCTTTTATTCACTACCTGTGGCAGTATCAATATTTTAATAAGCATGATTTGGTAACAAGCGATGGCGAACCGGTGAGTATATTTCATCCGGGCTATCGTAACACACATGCTGGTCCTGATTTTCTGGATGTGCGTGTACGCATTGGCGATATGGAGTGGATCGGTAGTGTCGAAATACATATTGATGCATCAGGATGGATTCATCACCGGCACGATCACGATGCCGCCTATGACAATGTTGTGCTGCATGTAGTATGGAACAATGATAAAGCCGTAACACGAACCGATGGTTCTGTTCTTCCGGCACTCGAACTCAAGCAACGCGTAGAGCCAGACTTGTTGCAGCGCTATAAAAAGCTGGCTGGCAATCCGGAAGAGATTCCCTGTACACCATCATTCCGAAACGTTACGCGGCTTACCGTTTTCTCAACCCTTGATCGTGCCTTGACGGAACGCCTCGAACGCAAATCGAAAAATGTATTCGATCTCTTAAAACGTAATCAGAACAATTGGGAAGAAACGTGCTATCAATTACTGGCGCGAAACTTTGGCTTTAAAGTAAATGCAGATCCGTTTCTGCAGCTAGCACAGTCGTTGCCCTACAAATTTATACTCAGGCACCTGGACAAACCAGCATCGGTGGAGGCACTGGTATTTGGACAATCCGGATTTTTAGAAGAGAATGATACTACCGATGACTATATCCGCATACTGCGAAGGGAGCATGCTTTGTTGAGTCATAAATATTCATTGCATGAGTGTCAGCTAAACCGGGCACAATGGAAATTTCTTCGGTTGCGTCCTGCCAATTTTCCTACCATTCGTCTGGCGCAATTCGCGAGTCTTTTACAAAAGCAGAAAAATATAGTAAGTAAAATACTGGAAACTGAAACGTACGAAGACCTGAGAATACTCTTTACAGTTCGTCAATCAGATTACTGGCAGAATCATTATCAGGCTGGTAAAATTTCGCGTGATGAAATTGCTACACTTGGCGACATGAGCATCGATAACATCATCGTAAATACAATAGTGCCGATGCTGGCTGCATACGGAAAGCTGAAAGACGATGGCGCATACCTGGAGCGGGCCGTAACTATATTACAACATGTACCGGCAGAGTGGAACTTCATTACCAGGCGATGGGCAACTGTAGGTATAAAGCCGGTCTCTGCATTTGATTCGCAAGCGTTAATTGAACTCTATACCAATTTTTGTTCTAAGCACAGATGTTTAGATTGCAACATCGGAGCATCTTTGCTTAAACCGGTCTGTAAATGACGATCATCGCTGTTGCCAATGGTATAGTGTTATTCTCCATCGCGTATCTGTTATGGAAACGTGAAGATGCTTTTCTGAAGAAAGTATATTGGCCTGCACTTGGCTTCAAGCTGCTCTGCGGTATAGGGCTGGGATTGTTATACCGATATTACTATACAGTAGGCGATACCTACGGCTATTATAATGATGGCGTGCGACTTGCCAAACTGGCGCATTCGGATTTTTCCCTATACGTTGAATTTTTATGGGGAGGCTCCAAGAAGTATGCTATATGGCACGAGCTGGGCTTCCAGCGGCCGCGTGCTATGTTTATGAGTAAAATAGCAAGTGTACTGTGCCTGCTTACCTCAGGTAATTATTGGATAATGTCGCTTTACCTGTCGTTTATTTCTTTTGTAGCGAGCTGGTACCTGGTAAAACAAATTATCCGAATTAATGCTTCACTGTTGTTGCCTGCTGTTGCCGGCTTTCTGTTTTTGCCATCGGCAGTGTTCTGGTCATCAGGACTTATTAAGGAAAGTGTTGCTATGGCGGCACTATATTCTCTCATCACTATATTTTTAAAGCTATGGCTTCGGGAGCGAACGACTATATATCATGGCTTTTTGGTGCTGCTCACGTTGTGGATTTTGTGGAATCTGAAATATTACTACCTCGCTGTGTTGTTACCCATACTGGTCACGGCGTTGGTTATGAAATATTTGGTGCTGCCACGGCTGAAATATAGGCAGTGGTATATATTGTTACCCGTATGGGGAATTGTTTTTACCCTGCCGTTGTGGATGGCCAGCAAGGTACATCCTAACTTTTACCCGGAGCGTTTTATGAATGTAATTGTAGAAAACTATCGGCAATTTACGCTCGTCTCTTCTCCGGGAGATTTCATTGTATACCCGTCACTAAGGCCCGAAGCGGAAAGTATACTTTCGTATGCACCTAAAGCATTGTTCTCGGGTTTGTTCCGCCCCTTTGTCTGGGAAGCTCACACCGGGTTTCAGTTTCTGGTAGCAATGGAGAATCTTATGTTGATCGTGTTGCTGATAACCTCACTCGCCAGGCTGAAAGAACTTTTTGACTCCGGCCAGCGACTGCTATTCTTTTCCGCGACCGTGTATAGTATACTGTTGTGTATATTTCTGGCCTTGTCGACACCTAATTATGGAACGCTATCGCGTTACAAAACCGGGTTCGTGTCATTCGTCTTTGTCCTGGTGGCCTGCAACAATCCGTTGTTAAATCGCCTGAAACGTTTCGTGCAAAGTTGATAATTGTTTGTTCGGTAGATACCTGAAATTTATTTTTGCTACACTTTATAAAGTGTCTATGGAGAATCCAGTAATCATTTTCGGGGCGAACCATCTGGGGCGTGCAGCGAAAGAAGTATTTGAAGCAAATGGTAATGTGGTGTATTGTTTTCTCGATGATGACAAGAAGCTTCACAACACCGAAATTGATAACATAACCGTGATGGGAAGCACCGATGACGATGGTTTCCTGAAACTCATCGGTAAAAAATGTGAGGCCTTTGTAGCCGAAGATGATAACAAGGTACGCAAGAGTCTTGTTAAGATGCTTCAGGACGTACGCCACGTGCAGCCGGTAAACGGTATACATCCGTCAGCGATCATTGCATCGTCTTCGGATATGGGCCATGGTAACTTTATTGACCAGGGGGTAAAGATCGGGGCCGGAGCAAGTGTAGGCAATCACTGTCTGCTACAGGCAGGTGCCATCATTGGTGCCGAAGGTAAACTGGGCGACCTGGTGCAGATTGGTGCAGGCAGTGTTATTGGTGCCGGTGTTGAACTGGAAGACGAAGCGTTTGTTGGTTCAGGAGTAACCATCGTAGCAGGTATAACCATAGGTAAAGGTGCACGGGTGGGAGCAGGCTCGGTAGTAATTGCTCCTGTTAAAGCTGGAGAAACTGTGTTTGGCAATCCGGCTCAGAAAGTAAATAGTTAATCGGTATAAATATTTTTAACAACGGGTGAAAGTCACCGGCAATATGCCAAAGATCTCAGAAACTGATTTGATCCTGAATAAGGATGGTAGTGTCTATCATCTTAACTTATTACCCAAACATTTATCTGACATTATTATTACCGTTGGCGACCCCGGCAGGGTATATCGCGTAAGCGAGCACTTTGATGATATAGAATTTGAAATGAACAAGCGTGAATTTATCACGCACGTTGGCACCTATAAAGACAAACGCATTACCGTGATCAGTACCGGAATGGGTACTGATAATATAGAGATACTCTTAACCGAACTCGATGCCCTGGTTAACATCGATCTGAAAACAAGAGAAGTTAAAAGCAAGAGGAAAAAACTCAAGATCATTCGCATCGGAACTTCGGGGGCATTGCAAGACGATGTGCCGCTGGATTCTCACCTTGTAACCGATTATGCTGTAGGTCTTGATAACCTGATGACATTCTATAATCTCGAGATGAATGCGTTCGAACAGGAGATCGCTACTGATATTCTGCAGAAAACAAAATTACCATCGCAGCCTTATGTTATCCAGGGATCGGAAGCGTTGCGCGAGCAGTTTGGTGAGGGTATGATCGTTGGTAACACGGTAACAACGCCGGGCTTCTATGCGCCACAAGGTCGTACGTTACGAGCACCGATAAAGTATAAAACGCTGCTAGAAGATCTCAACTACTATCACAACAAGAACAGCGATTTCTGGCTAACGAATTTTGAAATGGAAACGGCTGGCTATTACGCGATGGGCCGTTTACTGGGCCACGAGGTGTTGAGTGTTAATGCGATTATCGCCAATCGTATTAAGAATAAATTCTCGAAAGATCCTAATAAAGTGATTGATGCGCTGATCAAGCGCGTGCTTGACCGGATTTAGAATTCACAAGAGTAAATATATACCAGCCACAATTGCAGTATACATGTGATAAGATTCTCTACAATCACCGGCTGCTATACTTTCCGGATTCCGTTAATCACTTATTTGTTAATCGTAAAAAGAATTGGCCTCTAACCCAGTGCTGCTTTCCTATACGATTAACAAATAACCGATAACGATTTCTTCGAATTACATAAAGGCTGTGCTGTCCATGCGCATAATCTGTCTGCCGGCTGTCAACGGATCATCGTTGTAGAAGCCCGACAGAATCCGGTGTGCGATCTGTTCAATGATCAGCTCATCGTCTGTTTTCCCTTCTTTTCCTCTCCAGAAGATGCGGTCCGGGTGGCGCTTCATATCTTCTACATAGTACTTGGCACGGGTATATTGTTCATCCGTGAAGGTAATTGTAAAGCAGGTTCTTACTTTATGTGTTTCCATAATAATGTGCGGAGGGCAATCGATATGCCAGTTAAATTCCTGTTAATTTTCAAAAAAAGACCGTTGGTCGGCACGGTCGCGCCCGCAGACGAGCGAAATTGTCCGCAGGTGGGACGAATCCCCGGTAAGGTAAAAATGGCATGAAGTGCAGGTGTTCGAAATAGAGAGCTGTCTGAAATTTGGGCGCATGGCACTTCTGAAAGGCCTTTCTTTAAAAGTTCCGTCATGTTGGCATATCCGGAGATTTCGCAGTGAAATTTGCGTTATAATCTCAGAAAACAGTGAAATCATCAGGACAAACCCTGATGTAAAGACTTAACTTCGCAGACAAGAATTATGAGAGATTGTACAATTTTTACGTTGACAAATGGCTTGAGAGTAGTGCACCAGCGAATCACAACTTCCGCGATCGTGCACTGCGGGTTGGTGTTGGATATTGGTAGCAGAGACGAGTCAATCTTGAACCAGGGCATAGCACACTTCTGGGAACACATGGCCTTTAAAGGTACCCGGAAAAGAAAGACACTCGATATTATAAACAGCCTCGACTCTGTAGGTGGCGAACTGAATGCCTATACCGATAAAGAAAAGATAGCCTTCTATGCTTCAGCACGCAAGGAATACTTTGAGCGAGCAGTAGACTTGTTGAGTGACATCACATTTCATTCGGTGTTTCCTGAAAAGGAATTGGAAAAGGAACGCGGTGTTATACTCGAAGAGATGGCCATGTACCTGGATAGTCCGGATGAATCGCTGCAGGACGAATTCGAATCGGTAGTTTATAAGAACCATCCGATGGGAATGAATATCCTCGGCCGCGCAGAGACCATCAATGCTTTTCAGAAGAAAGATTTTGTTTCCTTTTTTAAAGGACATATCAATACAAAAAAAGTAGTCTTCTCTTGTGTAGGAGATATAGCACTGGATGAAGTGGAGCGTCTTGCTAAAAAGTATCTTGAGAATTTCAAGACGCATCAACTCAACGGCAGACGCAAGAAGTTCTCATCTTACAAACCAGCGTACCAGGTATTGGAGCGCACTGTGAAGCAGGCGAAATGTGCTATTGGTGGTGAAGCCTACCCGGTTCACAATGGTAATCGCGTACCGCTATATCTGTTGGTAAATATACTGGGAGGTCCGGGTATGAACTCACGCCTCAACCTGTCACTTCGTGAAAAATATGGATTGGTATATTCGGTCGATGCACACTATATACCCTATTCCGATACGGGTATGTTTGCTGTATTCTTCGGAACAGAACCTAAGCAGTTGGACAAGTGTATAAACCTGGTAAAAAAAGAACTGCTGAAGTTCTGTGATAAACCTTTATCAAGACCACAACTCGCAGCTGCCAAAGAGCAGATTAAAGGACAACTCGCCATGTCTGAAGAGAATAATCTGAGTTTGATGCTGATGATGGCACGAAGCGTGCTGCTATATAACCGCGTACCTCGACTGGAAGAAATTTTCCATACGATAGATAATACCAATGCGCAGAAACTGCAGGATGTAGCACAGGATATATTTGATGAAAAGAAACTCAGCTTGCTGACGATGGTGCCGGAGAATGGGAAGCCGAAGGAGGCGCATTGAGAAGTCGGGAAGTCCGAAAATCCGAAAGTCGGGAAGACCGGAAGTTGAAATGTAGGGATACTGAAGATGAAGACTGAGATTGGAAAATAGAGTTGTAGATATAGGAAGACGGTTAAAGATATATAGTGTGTAACGCTAAATTTAGTGTGATCTTAAAATGATATTATTCACGAAAGAGATAGCATGTAATCCAAAGGGTGCTCGTTGAACGCATAAACTTTTTCAGACGTATTGCCTCTTAAAACTTTGAGACTTTCCTAACTTTCAGACTTTCTGTCTTCCGGATTTTCGGTCTTCCGTCTTCCGGACTTTTTTACTTTCCCACTTTAACAACGAACCGATGGATCTCATAAACGAGTCAATACAACACTACGCAGAGCAACATACTTCTTCAGAGGCTGATCTGCTCAAGAAGATAGAGCGCGATACACACGCCAAGGTAATGATGCCGCGGATGCTATCCGGACACTTGCAGGGCAGAGTGCTGTCGATGATAAGTCACATGATCCGGCCGCAGCGCATCCTGGAGATCGGAACCTATACCGGCTACTCGGCTGTTTGTCTGGCAGAGGGTTTGCAGGAAGGTGGTAAGTTGATTACGATTGATATCAATGAAGAACTCGAAGACCGCGTTCGCGATTACTTTGCAGCTTCTTCCTATAATAACAACATCGAGTATAAGATTGGTAACGCGGTGGAGGTAATACCAGCGCTGAACGAGACATTCGATCTTGTTTTTATCGATGCAGACAAGGAGCGCTATAGTGTTTATTTCGACCTGGTAATTGACAAAGTACGAAACGGAGGTTTTATACTCGCGGACAATGTTCTGTGGAGCGGCAAGGTGCTTGACGCGAAGCCGGACAAGGACACGCGGGCTATTCTGGAGTTCAATAAAAAAATTCAGGATGACCCACGGGTTGAAAATGTACTTCTGCCGATAAGAGATGGTATTATGTTGATGAGAAAAGTATCTTTGTAAAACTTTTTAAGTCCCTCTTAAAATATCAATACATGATGAGATCAATCTTCGCGCTATTTTTTGCGGTCCAGTTTACCGTAGCAGCGCAGACACCTCAGGTTCCGCACAAGATGCAGTTTGCGGACATGACGCTCACGATCCGCGATGATGCCCGCCGGGAAATCCAGAAAGATGTAGACGCGTTAACCGCTTCACCACGTCATCACAACATCAAGGTTGAACGCGCCAAAACCTACTTCCCCATCATCGAGAAAATCTTCAAAGAAGAAAATGTACCTGACGATTTCAAGTATCTCGTGTTGCAGGAGAGTGCGTTGATTCCGGATGCTGTATCGGTTTCAAAAGCTGTTGGATTCTGGCAGTTCAAAGATTTTACGGCACTTGAAATGGGACTGCGGGTTGATAAGGAGATTGATGAACGTATGAACATCGTTTCTTCTTCGCGTGCAGCCGCCCGCTATATCAAGAAAAACAATGTATACTTCAACAACTGGATCTATGCACTGCAGGCTTACCAGATGGGAGCCGGTGCTGTACTACGCAGCGAAAAAGACAGTAAGAGCGGTGAGAAAAATATAGAGATCACCAGTAAGACATATTGGTATGTAAAGAAATACCTCGCCCACAAAGTAGCGTTCGAAGAAATGGTGAATGGCGAAGGACAGATTCGTGTGTTATCCTATCAGAATCAAAACAAGAAAACACTCACCGACCTAGCAAAAGAGGTTTCCGTAGATGAAGCTGAATTAGTAGCCTATAATAAATGGGTGCGCTCTGGTACTATACCAGATGACCGGGTATATGCAGTAATTATACCAGTGAAAGGCAACGGTGCTGATATAAAATTACCGGAAGATGCCGTGCTTGCAAAGGCAGGCGATGCCAGTGCCAAGAAGAATGGAGAGTCAACATTAGCGTCTGCTAAGAAGGACAATCGTAAAAAAATAAATGGTATCACTGCGATACAAGTTCATGGAGGCGAGAGTGCATCACAAGTGGCAACGCGTGCTGGTGTTGATCTGTCGTCATTTTTAAAATGGAATGATATATCTGTTTCAGATCAGATGCGCGATGGTCAATACTACTTACTTGGTAAGAAACGTGCGCGGGCAGCAACAGCCTATCACACTGTAGCGACTGGTGATAACTTGTGGAGTATAAGTCAGCAGTATGGTGTGCAGGTAAAGAAGTTGAAACGCTATAACCGACTTGATTCGGATCAGGATCTTAAACCTGGCATGACGCTATGGTTATCGGCACGCAAGCCTAAAAATTCTGAAAGCACAGCACCTCCATCCAACGTTATACAAGTGGACAACGCACAAACTTTTGCGTGGGATGTAAACCCTTCCGAAACACAGGCCACCACAACGACAACACCGGCTGTAAAAACACCACCGGCTACACAAGAGACTATAAAAGTTACGCCACCACCCGCGAAAACAGAGCCAGTCGTAAGCATCGATACAACAACAGTTGTTGAAGAACTGATTAAACCTGTAAAAATTCAGGAAGCTGTAGATTCCTCTAAAACCTTACAAGCTCAGGTAACGGTACCGCAACCTGTGGACACAATGGTGCAACGCGTGCCCGAAGTAATAGTGCCGGAACGTCCTGCTACGCATACTGTACAGCAGGGGGAGACACTTTATTCGATCGCGCGCCAATATAATTTAGGTGTAATGGACCTCGTGAATGCGAATAATCTCAACCTGCAGGAAAGCATCAAGCCGGGACAGGTGTTAAAGCTTTCTGAAAGTCAATCGATTGAAAATAGTGTTGTAACGCCTGATAAACTTTCAGAAGTTGAGCACCAGGTAAAGCCTACGGATACACTCTACAGCATTGCCCGCCAATACGGTGTTACGATCAAAGAACTGATGGAATGGAATAATAAGAAAGATTTTGCTTTATCAGTGGGTGAGCGCCTCAAGGTGAAGCAAAGCAAGTAGTAACGTTTTTTATATTTTTCGTTCTATTTTATTACTTCCTGTTCGGAAATTGTTAAGCTCGTTCCCAAATATTCTAAAAAAGAATATTTTTGTGTTTCGTGAAATCGGATGTGTGGACTGAATTACTGATTATTGAATGCAAACAGACACTAAAGCTATCGACCTTGTAATGCTCGTAGATGATAACGACACTGATAATTTTATCAGTAAGCGTATCATTGAAATCACAAGGTTTGCCAAACGCGTAGAAGTGAAAGGTTCCGGAAAGGCGGCATTGGATTATCTGCGCGAAAACCAAAATGTTCCTGAGAATCTACCGAGTCTCATCTTCCTCGACATTAACATGCCGATCGTAGATGGTTTTGTTTTTTTATATGAGTTCGAAAAATTCAACGAGCTCGTTCGTAATAAATGCAAGGTTATTATCCTTTCAAGTTCTGATAACAAACGCGACATCGATAAAATCGTAAACAACAATCACGTTATAAAATTCATTACGAAACCTCTTACTGAAGTAGCGCTTGACGAGATAAAACTCAACAACATCTAAGATTTTATACTTTGGGTTTTAAGTCCTAATTTCGGCTTAAACCCCAAAAACGTATGAATGAGAAGAAGATCAAGGTTGTAACTGTTTTAGTTGTTTTAATTTTATTCGCGCACACGCACTTGCAGGCTCAGATCGTAAAGCCTGATACACTTTCGAACTGGCACAAGAAATTTACTTTTACACTGAATTTTAATCAGGCCTCTTTTTCTTCCAACTGGAAGGCAGGGGGTGTAAATTCCGTTGGCTTTAATTCAGGTTTGAATTACAAGGCAGGTTATGAAAAGGGACATTCGAAGTGGGATAATGAAATAGATCTTCTCTACGGATTTGTAAATAACTCCGGACAAGGTTTTCGTAAAACGTTGGACCGACTATATCTGGATACAAAGTATGGCTATAAGCTGAATGATAAGTGGGATATTTTTACATCACTGAATTTCTTATCACAATTTTCGAAAGGCTATAAATACGAAGACGATGCTACCGGAAACGAGCAGGCATTAATCATCTCGGATTTTTTAGCACCGGCATTCATTACTTCAGCATGGGGTGCTGAATATCATCCTACTACATATTTCAAACTACGCTTGTCTCCCTTTGCTCCGCGACTTACTATCGTGCAAGACCCAACGCGCTTTACAAAAACCGTAGGGCCTGAACCGTATGGTGTAGATTCTACCAAGACAACACGATTTGAATGGCTCGCCTTTCAGATGACGGCAGAGTTTGATAAAGAGATCTTCACCAATGTAAATCTCAAATGGCGTTACCTCATGTTTGCGAATTATGAAACACTTGAACTCAAAACAATCGACCACCGTGTTGACCTCATGATCACTGCGAAAGTAAATCGGTTTATCAACGTAAGCCTTGGCGGTATTCTGCTCTACGACTATGACCAGGACAGCGGTGCACAGTATAACCAGTTATTCAACTTCGGGTTCATGTATTCATTCCAGAATTTTGAAGACAAGAAGTAATCTTTGAGTAAAGAAAGAGAAAGGCTCGAAAACATTCGGGCCTTTTTTATTTCCATTCAGCTATAATTTTAAATTGCATACGCGAAGCGATCGGAAGATTGCGTTTCGTGTTTATAACCCAATCGAAATATGTCAGTAGGAAAATTTACAGAGGCCATTCAGAAATCCTATACCACACATCTTCCCGCTATACACCTGGGAGCTGGTATATATCAAAATGAAATTATAGCCGATGCAAAGGTATATCTGCCCATGCGTATGATGAACCGTCATGGTTTGGTAACAGGGGCGACTGGTTCCGGTAAAACACGCACGCTGCAGTTGCTGGCCGAACAACTCTCGGCAGCCGGTGTGCCTGTATTTATGCCGGATATGAAAGGCGATTTATCGGGTATGGCCAAAGAAGGTGTTGCAAACGAGAAGATACAGGAACGTGCCAAGGCATTGGGTGTTGAATATATACCTGCCGCACTTCCGGTTGAAATATACTCCCTGAGTGGTAAACTGGGCGCACAGATGCGGGCAACCGTTACCGAGTTTGGTCCGGTGCTGCTTACAAAAATTCTTGAACTTAACGATACGCAAGCCGGTGTACTGAATATACTCTTCAAGTATGCCGATGATAAAAATTTACCGATTGTAGATTTCAGCGACCTGAAAAAAGTATTAAACTATCTCACCGAAGGACCGGGTGCAGCAGAGATTAAAAGTGACTACGGAAAAATATCCTCTTCTACCGCCAGTACCATTTTGAGGAAGATTGTATCGCTGGAACAACAAGGTGTTGATCAGTTATTCGGTGAGACATCCTTTGACGTTGACGATCTCTTCGAGAAAGTAGATGGCCGTGGCGTTATCAGTTTACTGAACGTAGCAGATATGCAATCGCAGCCTGCAGTGTTCTCAACGTTTATGCTGGCATTGCTGGCGGAAATATACCAGCGCCTGCCCGAAGCCGGTGATCTTGATAAACCAAAGTTGATCTTCTTCCTCGATGAAGCACATTTACTTTTCAAAGATGCTCCGAAAGCTTTCCTGGATCAGATCGACCAGGTTATTCGCCTGATACGCTCGAAAGGTGTAGGTATATTTTTCTGTACACAGCTTACACAAGATGTACCGCCTTCGGTATTGGCGCAGTTAGGTAATCGTGTTCATCATGTGATCCGCGCGTTTACGCCAAATGATGTAAAGGCACTCAAAGAGACGATCAAAACATTTCCGAAGTCTGAGTTCTATGAAATGGAGCAGCAGTTTACTCAACTCGGCACCGGCCAGGCATTCATCACCGTGTTGAATGAAAAAGGTATACCTACCGAAACGGTTGTCACGCACTTGCTGCCACCTGCTTCGTATATGGGACCGCTATCTGAACAAGAGTATAGCACGTTGCTGAATAACTCTGACTTCTATAAAAAATATAAAGATGCGGTAGATCCACAAAGCGCTTTCGAGCTATTGAATGAACGCATGCAGCAAATCGAAGCGGAAAAAGAAGAAAAGCAGGAAGAAAAGAATGCATCATCTTCATCGCGCACAACATCGCGCAAGCAGGAAAAATCTACATTGGAGGAAGTAATGGGATCACCACTTGCCAAGCAGGTAGGACGTGAGCTCGTTCGTGGTGTATTCGGCATGCTCTTCGGCAGCAGCGCACCGCGCAGAAGTTCACGCAAACGCAGCAGTATATTTTAGGTAAGGATTGAAAAATTGTAAGATTGGAATACACCTATATCGATACCATAATCTTTCAATTTTATAATCTTCCAATTTTCCAATCTCTCAATTCAACAAGTTATGTGGGAAGACAACGATGACGATGCGGACGATGATTACGATCCGGAACAAGAGCGGAAGCGCATGGAAGCACTTCCTATTTTTCAGAAGGCAGAAGAGATCCGTGAATTGACAAGACGTATTATCGATTCGATTGATGACGAAGAGGTACGCATGATTCACAGCAATATCATGCTGGAAGATTCCATTATCCTTTCAGCCAAAATAGCAGGAGCGGAGGCCATGGATGATTTCATTATGAAAATGGAGAATGCCACCATTATAAAAATTCATGCACGCAGTCTGCTAACACAAACGGCATCACTACTCTTTGAGGAAGTACTTCCAGAAGAATACCTGCGTTTGCTTCGCAAAGAGATCGAAGCGTTTCGGCTCTTGTTTCGCGATTGGATCAAAACCTTTCATAAGTCTCCGAAGGAAGGCGATGGATGGGGACTTTTTGTGGAGGATGACGATATATAGATATAGTGCCGGTTAAGCACTATATCTTAACCGGCTCTGCAACCACCGTTGCCTGCATAATAACTTTTGTTTTGATGGAGTTTGAGATCAGACAACTAGCTTCAGACTTCTGAAGCACCTTGTTTGCCTTCTCTGTATCTTTTTCGTCTGCTATAATTACCTCTGGGTATAGCCTCACTTCCGTCATCATAAATTTGCCATCTGCTTTCTCGAGCTTTCCTTGCGAGTTACAACGAAAGGAAATGAAATCCAGTTTGGAGTTTTCGGCAATAGCAAGAAATGTTGTCATGAAGCAACTGCTTACGGAAGCTGTGAATAAATGTTCAGGCGACCATATACCCGGTATACCTTTGGGAAATTCCGGTGGTGTTGCCACTTCGATACATCCGCCTGTCAGTGCATCGTTTTGCGTTAACTCCGGAGAGCACATCATGCCCCTGCGATCTTTGCTCCAGGCTATATTAACCGTATATATATGTGATTCCATTTATAATTTGTTTTGCAGTTGATTCCAGCCCCCTCCGTTATGAACATTTGTGTATCCATGTGTTTTTAATATACCGGCTGCCTTGCCGCTTCGCATACCTGAGGCACAGCAAGTAATGATACAGACATCCTTACCGGGAAGTCTGTGAAGATTATCGGCAAGTTCATTTACAGGTATATTAATAGCATGAGCGATGTGTCCTGAAGTATATTCCTGCTTTGTGCGCACGTCTATAATAACAGCACCTTGCTTTAGCTGTTGTTTGTAATCAAATGCAGGTTCCATTGAGAATATCCGTTTTATGAGTTTTATCATATTCGAAATTATTTAAAGACTTGGTGTATACTTAATTCTTTGTTTGGTAAAGGTAGATGTGCCAAGAGTGCTTCTTCCTGATAATCGTCAGTGACAGCATTGATGTTTTTCAATGCGAGACCCGGTTATGGTTTATTTTTTTTTCGATTGACCAACACCAGCCTGGTCTAGTATTTTCTCCAGTGGACAAAAGCGCGTAAACGATGACTGAAGCAGGTTAAACCCTACAAATATAGCCAGTGCTATCCAGTACGGATGTATCCAGTACGCCAGTGCTACACTGGCCAGTACCATGCTGCCGGCGAAGGCGCGTATTATTCTTTCTTTCATAAATATAAAGTGTTTATTAGGTGATATATAGTTGTTGATTTATGGATGGCTCGATCGTTTCATTCTATAGTACAGCAACGGTACAACCAGCAAGGTTAGAAATGTGGAGGTAATCGTTCCACCCATCAGCGAAATAGCTAGTCCCTGAAAGATGGGATCGAACAAGATGATCACCGCCCCAAGCACCACCGCGCCTGCCGTCAGTAATATTGGCGTAGTGCGCACAGCTCCAGCTTCGAGAATGGCCCGCTGTAACGGTATGCCTTCTGCGAGACGTATATTAATGAAGTCAATTAGCAAAACAGAATTGCGAACCATAACCCCGGCCAGCGCAATAAATCCGATCATGGACGTGGCTGTAAAGTAGGCATCCAGCATCCAATGGCCGAGTACGATACCGATCAGTGACAACGGAATGGCTACCAGCATAACAATCGGTACCCTGAAATCCTGGAACCACCCAACGATGAGCATATATATAATAATGATAACTGCTGCAAACGCTATACCCAGATCGCGAAATACTTCGTAGGTAATTTGCCATTCTCCATCCCACTTCAAAGTATAGTTATCTTCCAGCGCAGGTTGTGCGTTGTAGGCTTCGGATAGAGTATATCCTTTTTTCAACGGAATTGATTTCAGTTTGTCAGATATTTCCAGCATGGCATAGAAGGGACTCTCCAGGTCCCCAGCAAGATCTGCCAGTACATATACTACGCGCTTCTGATTCTTCCGGTAAATGCTTTTAGGACGAATCGTTTCCTGTACCGAGACGAGGTCGCCAACAGGAACGGCATTGCCTTTCGCGTTGATTATTTTTAAATTCATCACATCAGCAATAGAGGCCTTATCGGTATCATGTAATTGCAGTACTATATTTACCGGTTCAAATGCGGCAGCGTTATGAATCATACCGGCTGTGATATCGGATAACGAAGCTTGCATAGTAGCCGTGACTTGCGCAGGCGCTATACCGTGGTGCATGGCTTTCTCACGGTCCACGACAAAGCTATATTCGCGTTGATTATCCTCAGACATCCAGTCGGTATCAACCACTCCGTTTGTGGTTTTGATCTGTTCTTTTAACCGTGAGGCAATGCGTATCTGTTCGGTATAGTCAGGACCATAGATTTCGGCAACAATGGTAGAAAGCACAGGCGGTCCCGGTGGTACTTCCACCAGTTTAACATTGGCATGATAGCGCTCTGCTATTTTTTGTATAGCAGGTCTGTATTGTTTAACCAGGTCATGGCTCTGTATACTTCTGTCTTTTTTGTCGGCCAGGTTCACCTGTATATCAGCTACGTTATCACCTCTTCGCAAATCGTAATGGCGAACCAATCCATTAAAGCTGATCGGTCCCGCAGAGCCGATATAGGCCTGGTAATTTGTTACCAGATTTTGCTGGGCTATATATTGCGATATCTCGCGCGTAACTGCGGCTGTTCGTTCCAGCGTGGTGCCTTCCGGCATATCAATGATTATCTGAAATTCATTCTTGTTATCGAACGGCAACATTTTTACGGCCACCCAACGTGTATAGAAAAATGAAACCGAAAGAAGAAGTATTCCCACTATACTCATAACAAATGTCCATCGCATCCAGCGTTTTTGAAGCATTGGCTGTAGCAACATAGCGTATAGTTTATAGATGGTAGATTGTTCCAGTGGCTGGGGCTCTCTCTCGGTATGTGTTTCTTTTTCTTTCAGAAAATAATATCCGAGATACGGTGTCAGTGTTAGCGCCACAACCAGCGAGAGCAGCATGGCTATGGAAGCTCCGATCGGCATCGGACTCATATAGGGCCCCATCATACCCGATACAAATGCCATTGGCAAAACAGCCGCTATAACGGTGAATGTTGCCAGTATAGTAGGGTTTCCAACTTCATTTATAGCGAATATAGCAGCTTGCAAAAACGGCAAACGTTTCATCTTGAAATGCCGATGCATATTTTCAGCGATAATGATGGAGTCGTCAACTACGATACCCGTAATAAAGACAAGTGCAAAGAGCGTGATGCGGTTCAATGTATAGTCGAGAAAATAATAGCTGAACAGCGTCAGAGCAAAAGTTACCGGCACCGACAGGAATACGACCAGGCCACCGCGCCATCCCATAGCGAGCATTACAAAAACGGTAACCGCGATGATGGCCACCAGGAGGTGAAGCAGCAACTCGGACACTTTTTCAGACGCTGTCTCTCCGTAATTTCTGGTTTGTGTTATATAGACTTCATCCGGTATAAGTTCTTTCTTAAGATGCTCAACTTTCGAAACAATCTGATCGGCCAGCTTCATAGCGTCAGCGCCTTTTTTCTTGGCGATGGAAAGTGTTACAGCCGGATACTCGGATGAAAATTTATTGGCCTCGTCAACATTATACCGGCCGTTCCCATAGTAAACATACTGCGATGGCTTGGCCGGACCTTCCTGTATCGTGGCAACCTGCTTCAGGTATACGGGCTGTCCGTTATGGGTACCTACAATCAAGTCTCCCACTTCAGCGGCTGAGCGTAGAAAGTTTCCGGTATTTACAGAGAAGACTGTGTCCCGTCTTATCAGGTTTCCACTCTGCAACTGCGTATTGTTACCCTGTATATAGTTACTGATAGTCAGTATATCGACATGGCTATACGCCATTTTATCGTTGTCCAGTGTAACGTTTACCTGGCGGTTTCTGCCCCCGGTAATCTGAACGGTAGCTACATCTGTAATTTTTTTGATTTCACCGGAGAGTGTTTGTGCCAGTTGCCTGAGTTCGTAGTCGCTATAGGTCTCGCTCCATAAGGTTAGTCCGAGTACAGGCACATCATCGATGGCCCTGCTTTTTACCAGTGGCATGGTTACACCCGCCGGCATCTGGTCCATATTTTTCAGCAGTTCATTGTATAGTTTTACAAGCGAACGCTCTATGTCTTCGCCAACGTAAAATTGTACAATGAGCATTGCCTGTCCCTGCATGGAAGTTGAGTATACATGTTCAACTCCCTTAACGTTAGAGATGATTTTTTCAAGAGGTTGTGATACCCGCGATTCTGTCTCGGCTGGCGATGCGCCCGGGTAACGCACAAATATATCAGCCATCGGTACATCGATCTGCGGCTCCTCTTCCCGCGGAATAAGGAGAGTACTATAGCCGCCAATCAATAGAAAGGCTACCATCAATAAGATCGTCAGCTTCGATTGTATAAATGCCTTGGCAATGCTGCCCGATAAACCTTCTTTCATGTTCATTGAATTATATATGGATACTCACAGCTGGTTATTGTATGGCAACCGGCACACCATTATACAAGCGTTCATCGCCGGCAAGAATAAATTTTTCTCCGGCTGTTATGCCTGCAAGAATTTCAACACGGTTACCGATTGTTCTGCCAATACGTACCCATCGTAGCAAGGCTGTGTTTTCCGAACCAAGGGTATATATACCGGTGAGTTGGTCTTTCGAGAAAATAGCGGCAGCAGGAACCGTAACGATGTGCTCATGGGTAGCAAGGTGTTCGTCTATAGCAATTACTACGTTCACATTCATGCCTGAATACAAAGTATAATGTGTACTGTTGGGTATATCAATTTTTAACAGATACTGTCCGCCACTGAATCGCGAAGAAGGACTTACTTCTGAAATTGTACCCTGTATGCTTTGTCCGGTTGATTTAACGATCACATCCACGGGCATTCCTTTTCGGACACGCGGTATATATACTTCCGGTACCGAAGCACTTACCCGGTGAAGAGCCGATTGTTCCAGTATCAGGATAGGCTGCCCGGGGTGTGCCATCGTTCCGGCATCCATGTTTTTCTGCACAACAACGCCATGAAAGGGAGCCTTGAGATTGGTATAGTCCAGCATAGCTTCAGCCTCGTATTGCATTTGTTGTGCGGCTTCGGCTTTCGCTTTCACCGAAGTATAGCGCAGGGAGGCATTTTCAAATTCCCGGGTTGATACACTTTGCAGTTGATGTAATTCAGTATAGCGTTCGTAGTCTTTCTGTGCATCATTCAATGCAGCCTCGGCTTCTGTTACCATGGCCTTAGCCTGCGCACGCCTGGCCTGTATATCCTGGTTGCTGATGGTGGCAAGAAGTTGTCCTTGCTTTACAATATCACCGGGTTTAACATGTATTCCGGTAATGAAGCCCATTACGCGGGTACTGATCTCGGCTGTTTCGCCAGCTTCAATATAGCCGCTTACATGAATGTTGCTATCAACGGTTGTCTCAGCGATGCCAATGGTTACAGGAACCGGGTTCGCTTTCTTTACTTCGGTGCCGGCATGATCACTACTGCATGCGCCTGTGAATATACTTACGGGCACGAGCACGGTGATGCCTAGACTATATATATACTTTTTCATACTTCTTGTTTTATTTGTCAGAGGTTTCTGTTAAAAAATATAGGTATAGTTGTGTTGTGGTTAGCTGAAATACAGCTTGTGCATAGTGGAGTTTTTGCTGTGATAATAGTGTTTGCGCCTGGAGGATGTCATTGGTAGTAACTAACCCTTGCGCATAGCGATTTTGCAGGATCCGCAAAGCTTCGGTTGCCTGTGCTACGGCAGTACGTTGTTGCTGTAGTAAAAACTGCGCATCCAGTAATTGGCGTTGGGTTTTACTGATCTCCAGTTTGCCTTGTTCTTTCTGATGGCGGAGTTGCTCCGCTATTTTATTTTTCAGAATACGTTGTTCATTCACTTTATGGCGTGTAGCCATACCGTTAAATACATTCCAGGATAGCTGCAGGCCGGCCAGGTAGGAGCCTGAGCCGAATCCCAGGGCATCGTCATCGTTAAACATATACTCAGCAAAAGCATTGACGCGGGGCAGGTACGACATCCGCGTTGCGTGGATCATACGATCCTGTGCATCGACCGATAATTGCATCGCCTTGAAGTCGGCCCGGTTATCCGGAAGTATAGGCGTAATTTCCGCAGGCATGGTAACAAGCGTAGTGTCGGTCTGGTAGAGTATACCGGTTGGTTTTCCCATCCACAAACTCAGGTAATCTGAAATGTTATACAGTGCACTGGTTGCTTCAGCCAGTTGGCTTTCCGTAGCGGCTATCTGTACTTGTACATGCAATACATCCGAGGGTTGTAAAAGGCCTTTTGCAAGACGGTTAACAGTAGCAGTATGAATCGATTTTACAGTGCGCAGTGCTTCTTCCAGCGTATGCTTCACGCTATAGGACAATTGTAACTGCGCGTAAGTTTTCTGTACTTCAAAAGCTGCGTACGATTGTGTTCGCCTGGTTTGCCAGGTATATGCTTCCGTTTGCAGGTAGGCTGCCTGGCGCTGCTGAAGCTGATCGAGATTCAGAATTGGCTGACGCCATTCAGCTTTCGTAGTATAATTCTGAATGGACGAAGGATGATTCAGTATCTCCGGATTGAAATCAGACTGGGTAACATTCTGTTGCTGGAGTTTAGTGCCAAACGCGTTGAGCGGATTGTTCGTGCTGATGGCTGTATAGCTTACCGCGAGTTGCGGAAGAAATATGGAATTGGTTTGTTTGAATGCCGCTACGGCACGTGCTTCGTCCAGTTGCGCCTGCACAACGTCCGGGTTGTTTTTTAGTGCGGCATCTAACGCATCAGCAAGCCGCAGAAAGGTATATTCCTGCGCTTCTGATATGGTTGACGAGCATAGCGAAATAATCAATAGAACCGATAATACCTTGTTCATTATCTTTTTTATGCAAAGTTACCGGAGCCGTTACCGCTGCACTGTGACCTGGGTCACGTTCAGATTTCTTTATAAAATCTTCCGGATTGGTTCATTGAAAAGTGATCTGCCTGAAGGTGAGGACATAAAAAAAATGATTCAGAACGGATTAAACCTTCACGCTGCAGCGTTGTCTAACAAACCAAATATTTCTTTATGAAAGCAATACAATTTGTTTTGGGGTGTGTGATGGTCTGTGCAATAATGAATTCATCTTTTGCAACAACTTCTGTACCACGCGACAGCACCGGGGTGCCGGGCGATAATTTCAGCCTGGAGGGCGCCCTCGAAATGTTCAGGAAAGCGGAGTCGCCGGAAGAGTTTGAAAAGATGATCAACACCGAAGATAACAAGGTAAACAACCTTGATCTTAATGGCGATGGTGATACGGACTATATCAAAGTAATAGACAAAGGCGAAGGCGATGCGCATGCATTTATACTGCAAGCCGCTGTTTCTGATAATGAGAGCCAGGATATAGCGGTAATCGAACTTGAAAAGACTGGAGGCAGCGATGCTGTTGTACAGATTGTAGGCGATGAAGATATATATGGCGAGCAGGTTATTGTAGAGCCTGCGGATGAGAACAGGGCAGCAACACAATCTGCGCAGGCACGCACACGATCAAGCACAACGACCAACGTTGTTGTAAATGTCTGGACATGGCCGGTAGTGCGTCATGTATATGCCCCGGGCTACGTGGTATGGATTTCTCCCTGGGGATGGCGCGCCCGTCCCGTATGGTGGCGTCCATGGAGACCGGTGCATTACCGTGTTTTCTATCCGTATAGAGCGCCGTATCATCGGCGCTATGTGGTGGTGCATCACCACCGTGTAGTACATGCACATCGTATATATACTCCGGTGCGAACAACTTCAGTAACCGTGCATACGCGCAATCGTGCCTCGGTTGATCACTACCGCACCACACGCACATCACGCAGCACTACCGTTACAAGAGACAACAAGCAAACCAAAGTAACCCGCAGAACAACAACGGTGCAGGGGAAGAATGGTAAAGCAACGAAGCGTACAACCCGCGTACGAAGAAAAGACTGAGGCTGATTCACGGGCGGTTCAGACGGTATAGTATAGGTCGAACGGATATATACTATACCGTTTTTTATTCTGCTGCTTAGAAATCGAGACGTGTTATTTCGTTTCGCGAAACTGAAATTCGTTTTTGAGACTCCATCTTTTTAAGCAACCGCGAAATTACTTCACGCGATGAGTTGAGATCATCTGCGATTTCCTGGTGCGTCATCGTAATCTTGTTGCTCTTGAAAGATTCAAACTGCCGTTTTAAATAAAATTCAAGTTTCTGGTCCATGGAATGAAACGCAACCTGGTCGATCACTTCCAGCAGTTCTTCAAACCGGCTGCGATACGTTTCCAAAACAAAATAGTACCATTGCCGGTGGTCGCGCATCAGTCCATCCATATACTGAATCGGAATCGCCAATGCTTTTACGGGCGACATGGCTTTTGCTTTGATAGCACTTGTCTCATTCTTGGCGGCACAGATCATGGAAAGCGCACAGGCACTGCCTTGTTCGAGGTAGTATAAAAAGAATTCTTCGCCATCATCTCCTTCGCGGTATAACTTTACCCGGCCATCCAGTATCAACAGCGAGTTTTTGAAATACTGTCCCGGCCGCATCAGCATGGTCCCTTCCTCGAAGTTTGTTACCTGTCCTATAGCTTCCAGGTGTGCTAACAGCTCTTCATCAAACTGCGGAAAAATGGTTTGTAGCTGCATAACCCGTTTATTGTTTGATGGTGAACGGAAGCGATACCAGGATTTTTTCCCAGCGTATGGTAAGTATACCCTGCTGGTCTGATGGGGCTTTGATACCGTATACCAGTCGTTCCTGCAAGGTTGCTATATTTTGAGGAGTAACATTTACGCGCACTACATCTTCCTTTGCATTATAGTCATCCGCAAGATGCTGATTCCAGTTGCGATTGATAATGACTGTCCACTGATCTTTACCTGGAATGGTGAAGATGGCATATTTACCCGCGACAATGGTAGTACCGTTAATAACTATATCCCGGTTAAACTCCCACGCGGTAGCCTGATGTGCGCCCGTTACCCAGACTTCTCCGTAAGGAACAAGACCTCCCCAGATCATACGGCCACGCACAGCTGGTGCATGGTAATGCAGCATCAGGTGAGCTTGCCCTATCTGAGCATGTACTTCTTTGGGAATACTTTTCTTCAACGTATCTGCCGGAGCGGAAGCATGGTCGTGTTGCGCCATCACTACATAGGCAAGCATACAGACCAGCATTGTCATCACTATTCTCATCACTTTATATTTTTAATCATTAGGACTTGTTCCGAAAGATAATACTCAAATGCAAAGAGATTTTCATTTCAATACGCCTTTTCCGTAATTTTTATACTGCTTCAGGTATAGGACAGGAAAATAAAATCACGGTTATTGCACGTGCAAACTTGCTGTGCAACACCCCCCGTTAAAGCATGGCTGAAGAGTTTACCGGTACGATGCTAAATCTTATAGCAGGCATAAGTTTTTTAGTATATTACCTGATGTAAACTTGGTTTGCCAAAGCGGAATGAATCCACCGTCAGCTATAGCCTAACCTGTAACCTGCTGCCGGGGATGATTGACCGAAGCATAAGGTTTTACCCTCAAACCAGATGTATGGTAAAGAAAATCGAATTTTTACTCGTTGGTAACCGCGGTGAGAAATCATTGTCAGATTACCGCCGGGCAGTACTTACGGGATATTGTATTCTTGTTTCGTTCACAACGGCCTTATACTATATTATTGTTAACTGGCTCTATAATTTTAACCCGGCCGTTTATTTTTACTATATACTTATTGTTATACTGCCCATTGCCTTGTGGCTGAACAGAATGGGCAGACACTGGTTTGCCAAAAGTGTCATCCTGTTAATCGTGAACTTTGTTGTATTTGCTTTTTCATCGCGCGAACCACCCGTGCCCTCTGCATTTTTATTTTTTATTATGTGCAGCCTCATGGCACTTGTACTTTTCGATGCCAGGGAGAAAAAGAGTACAGCGCTGTTTCTGTCACTGTCGGCAGGTCTGTACCTTTTGGCAAGGTTTACAGAATTCAGCCTGGTACCGCCACGCCCTATAGATTCTGAGTATCTGGTGAAAGCCTATAACAACAACCTGGTAATTGTATATTCCTTTTCGGTGCTGGCGGTATATTTTCTGGTAAAGATCAATTATACCGTAGAGGCATCGCTCGAACATCGTGAAAAACAAATACTGGAAAAGAACAAGATCCTGACAAAGACAAACGAAGAACTGGATCGATTCATCTACAGTACATCACACGACCTGCGGGCTCCGCTCAATTCCATCGAAGGACTCCTCAACCTGAGTGAGAAGACAAACGAAGCGTACGATTTGAAAATGTACCACCAGATGATGCGTGAGCGCATACGCAAGCTCGAAAGCGTACTGGGTAATATCAGTCAATACTCTAAAAATGCCAAACTCGAAATCGAGAAGAAACACATCAATCTGAAAGAGTATGTTAACCGGGCATTGTTTGATGTACGCTATATGGAAGCAGCCGATCGTGTTCGGGTAGATGTCGATATTCCAGATTCGGTTGTGGTTGAGACAGACCCGATGCGTCTTTCGATCATTCTCAATAATCTTATCTCGAATGCTTTTAAATATAGCGATCAAGCCAAAGAAGATCCCTATATCATCATTCGCGGGTTCCTGGCTTCATCGCGTATAACCATTATCATTTCCGATAACGGTGAAGGTATAGATGAAGATCAGCAACCCAAAATATTCTCGATGTTCTATCGCGGAACAACACGCTCCACCGGGTCCGGTCTCGGATTATACCTGGTAAAAGAAACAGTAGAGAAACTTGGCGGCTCCATTACCTTATCGTCTGTGCGAGGTCGTGGTACTACATTTACTGTGGTGCTATAGCTGTGTAGCAGGTGACCATTATCGCACATTATTATTACAGATGCGTACATGATAGTCATAAGATTCGGTCATTCAGCTGCTGAATGACATTGGCATATTATTGGAAAGTCTGCCTGCTCATAACTATAACTCCAATTGACGTATGATTCGTAACTATCTGAAAATAGCGATCCGAAATTTGACACGGAACATTGGTTATTCAATCATTAACATTGGTGGACTTGCCGTAGGTATGTCGGTAGCTATGTTCATTGGTTTATGGGTATACGATGAGCTTACCTATAATCGTTACCAATCGCAATACAGTCGCGTGGCGCAGGTAATGCAAAGTCAGACCTTCAACAATCATGTCTATACACAATATGCGATACCCTATCCGTTGGGAATTGAACTTGAGAAGTCGTACGGAAGTGATTTCAAATATATAGTCATGAGCTCGTGGACGGGCGATCATATACTCAGTCATGAAGACCATAGTATTTCCAGCGTTGGTAACTATATGGATGTGGAGGCGCCACGGTTAATGGATTTGAAAATGATCAAAGGTTCACCCGATGGTCTTCGCGATCCGGCTTCCATTTTACTTTCGCAATCGGCTGCCAAAGCTGTGTTTGGGGATCAGGACCCCATCAACAAAATGATGAAGATCGATAACAGCCTCGATGTAAAAGTTACCGGTATATATGAGGACATTCCTCATAATTCTGATTGGAACGAGATCATGTTCATTGCTCCCTGGAAACTATATTCTACTGCCGAAAACTGGGTAAAGAACGCGGAGAATGAATGGGACAATAACTCGTTTCAGCTATTTGTACAAATTGCTGATCGTGCTGATATGAAAACAGTCAGCGATAAAATTATCAAGGCCAAGTATAACCGGGTACCTGATAGCGAGAAAATATTCAATGCTGAAACATTTCTGCACCCGATGGACAACTGGCATTTAAAATCGAACTGGGAAAATGGTGCACAGACCGGAGGGCTTATCGAGTATGTGTGGCTCTTCGGTTGTATAGGTATTTTTGTTTTGCTGTTGGCATGTATAAATTTTATGAACCTGAGCACGGCACGTTCTGAACAGCGCGCCAAAGAGGTAGGTATTCGTAAATCGATAGGTTCGGTAAGGAAGCAACTGGTTACGCAGTTTCTGAGTGAGTCGCTGATGGTGGTTATACTCGCATTCTGCCTGACTATAATTATTGTTTCGGTATCTCTTCCGATGTTCAATAACCTCGCTGATAAAAAAATATCGCTGCCGCTCGGTAATGCAATGTTCTGGTTAATAAGTATTGCGTTTATACTGATCACCGGATTTCTCTCAGGAAGTTATCCCGCCCTATACCTGTCATCTTTCCAACCGGTAAAAGTATTGAAAGGTACATTCCGTGCCGGACGTTATGCATCGCTTCCGCGCAAAGTATTGGTAGTAGTACAATTTACAGTATCAATAACATTGATCATCGGGACACTGGTAGTATACAGGCAAGTACAATTTACCAAAGACAGACCTGTAGGCTACGATCGCAGTGGTATCATTATGATACAAAAGAAGTCACCGGATTTCTTAGGAAAGTTTGATGTACTTCGAAATGAATTGAAGAACAAACGCATTGTTGAAGAAATGGCAGAATCATCAAGTCCGCTTACCGGGGTATGGTCTAATAGTGGTGGCTTTGATTGGGAAGGAAAAGATCCTGAACTGCAAACTAATTTTTCTGTAATCAGAGTTACGCGCGAGTATGGAAAAACGATAGACTGGCAGGTAAAGGAAGGACGTGATTTTTCGAGAGAGTTCTCAACGGATTCTTCTTCCATTATCGTAAATGAAGCGGCTGTGAAATTCATGGGTATAGATGACCCGATCGGAAAAACGGTGCGCTGGGGAAGTACGCGTGAGTATAAAATTATAGGCATAGTAAAAGATATGCTGATGGAATCGCCCTTTGAACCGGTGAATCAGGCTATATATTTCAATGAAGAGAAGTATACCAACTGGATTGTGTTACGACTCAATCCGGACAGAAGCCTTCATGAGTCGCTGGCAGGTGTTGAGCAGGTATTTAAAAAATATCTGCCGCTCGTGCCTTTTGATTATAAATTTGTAGATGTTGAACATGCCAACAAGTTTGCTGATGTTGAACGCATCGGTGCACTCTCGGGTATATTTGCTGTACTGGCTATATTTATCAGTTGCCTGGGACTGCTCGGTCTCGCATCTTTCGTAGCAGAGCAACGTACCAAAGAGATTGGCATTCGTAAGGTGTTGGGAGCTTCTGTAGCCAGCCTCTGGAGAATGCTGTCCAAAGATTTTGTTATACTTGTATCGATCTCTTGTCTCATGGCTGTGCCACTGTCCTATTACTTCACAGCCGACTGGATCGATAACTATCAATATCGGGCAGATATAGCCTGGTGGATATTTGGAGCTGCCTGTGTAGGAGCCCTGGTCATCACATTGCTCATGGTTAGCTTTCACGCAATACGCGCGGCACTGGTAAACCCGGTTCAGTCGCTTCGTGCTGAATAAATATATTGTGCAACGCTGCGAGCTGTAACCAGCAGTTCGCAGCTTAACTTACTGCAGCCAGTATTTCTTCAACGATATCAACCATTTGTTTTTCCGGGTCAGTTCCCCAATGACTCCCCGACATAACTATACTCAATTGTAGTTCGGGTATAATGATGATATACTGGCCGCCATATCCCCACGCAAAAAAGGACGATACTGTCTTTTCTTTCCACTGGAAATTACGAGTCCACCAGAAATAGCCATAGCCAAGCGTTGGTGTAGGGTATAAATGTGCGGTGGTGGATTCTTTTATCCAGAGAGCGGGCACAAGTTGTTGCCCGTTCCATTGCCCGTTGTTCAGGTATAGCAATCCGAATTTCATCATGTCGCGCGGACGTAAATCTATATCGCCAATAACACCCATCGGGTTGGTTTCTCCCAGGTAATATTTTTCGATACCCAACGGTTTGAGTATACGCTTCGTGAGTTCACTTTTATTGTTGAGTTTGGTTGCATGCTTCAGTACAGCATTCATCAAAGTATGATTCAGCGAATTATAGGCAAACACCGCTGTGTTTGATGTATGACGTGGCAAAGACAAGAGGTATGTGAACTGGTCTTTTTCGTTGGATGCTATTACCAAACTGTTACGATCGTCAATATAGTCGTATGTCTGTTCATCCCACGGTATACCCGTGTTCATGGTAAGCAATTGCTCCAGGGTAATGGTTTTATTCTGCTCGTTGCACGCGAGCGATTTATAGGCGGGCAGATAGGCGCACAAGGGATCCTGTATACTCCTGATCTCCTTTCGCGCCATTGCTATACCGGTTAGCGCTGAAATTATACTCTTGGTGGCCGACTGTATATTATATAGAGATTTTTGATGGAAGCGGTAAAAATATTCTTCTGCAATCAGGTGGTTGTTGCGCGCGATCAGTACACTGTGAATATCCTTGTAGGTACCATTCGCGATATGCAGCATCAGGTTATTAATTGTATTGACGTCTACATGTTGATGAGAGGCTGAGTCAGTAAGCAATCCATCACGCATTGCCTGCGGACGCATATAGCGATAGGGCATAGTTCGAGGATGCAGCCCGGATACCGTGTCGGGATTTACAGGTATAAATTCCAACGGATATCGCTTGTGTTTCTCGCCCGTCCAATAGCCGGTAATACGACCTGTCTCATGGTGATAAAGACCATGGTATTCGGAGAAATATTCTGCCAGCCGGAAGTATAGCGAATCGTGCCGGAAGTAAATGGTGTCTAATGGAAATTTATTAGCCTTGAAGGTTACATTGATAACTTCAGGCTGAGTGCCCTCCATGGTAAGGTAAATATGGTAGGTGATATCCGGGAAGCGGAGCAGACCCAGGTAATGATTGACAGGAGGAACAGAGGGGCGGGCGGAACATGCTGTTACCGCCAGTAGCATACATATAAAAATGCGCTTCATACACCAGTAAGATAGTTAATTTATGAATTGTCTCAATTTTCCTGGTTCGGGTAAAAAATCAACAGCTTGATAAATGAATCTGCGCTTGTAGCCGGCAAAGGCGACAACGCATGCTTATTTTCTGCGATACTTGATATATACTATGCGCAATAAGCCTTTATCTTCGAGGGAAGCTCTTTGATTCTGGCGCTATGTAAATCTCTGACGTGTTCGATCTGCAAGGTTCCTCCGAGGATCAGCATTTCTTTATATTCAAAACGTTTTCCAAGGCGATCGTCAAGCATAACATTTTGCATACTTTGGGCTATACCGATCTCAGTTAGGAAATCGTTGGGATGGCCGGCTGTGCAAACTACAACGCCATACTTGATAGACTTCATCTTTTGCGCGCTGTTGTTATGTCCATAGGCATATCCTATTGAATAAACTCTGTCGAACCAGCCTTTCAGTTTAGCAGGACAATCGCTCCACCAGACCGGGTATATAAAAATGATACAATCTGACTTTTCAATTTTTTTATGCTCCGAAAGAATATCGTGAGCGATCGGCAATTCAGTTCTGGCAAATCCTTCACGTTCATACTCCTGTTCAGTCATATCAGCCTGAAAGTCCATCGCATATAGGTCTGATATATCTACATTCCAGTTCTGCGCAACGAGTTCGTTTTTCAATTGCTCTAAAATCTGGAAGGTATAAGATTTCTTACTGGGATGGGAGTATATGATCAGGATGTTCATGAAGTATTTTTGTCGCGGAGATGCCTTTGTAAATCTATAGTATTCGGATATTTTTCGAAATTGATTTCTGAGATAAAATTTGAAGATAGATTATTTGTTGGCACCTTGTAGTTATAAAGTAGCTCATATAAATGAGAAGTAGGGTAGGACTAGTTGAACGTAATGGCCATTTGCACACAGATGGATTGAAGAATTTTATAGGACACGAAGTAAAAGTGTTGATTAAAGAATGGCCGGTTCAAAGTTACTCGGATGTACTTATTTACCTGATTGACTACATTGTACATTCCGGAGCAATTATAAGAAATGAGCAAACTATAGCGTATCATTCCTGGTTGCTCAAGTTTGTTCTTGACTCAGAATCAGAAATTCATTTATACGAGGTTAGAGGTGATGGCGAAGGATTTGTGGAAGGTGTAGACTACGCCCTGAAAGTAGTATATGAACAGATCAAGGTTTGTGAAAAATTTAATGCGACTCCACGCTTCCCAACTTTTTCTCAAATGATCGCTATATCAGATGGTGTATACGAGGGGATGCCAATAGAAGGAGTGCGCTATCCTTCACCAGAGCATATGACCGGATGGTGGTTAAGTACAAATTTATATGATGTGGATCGATCTGTAAAGCCTGTGCACTATTTTCATATTGCTTTTAAACGACCAGATTTACTAAAATACCTTGCGCTACCTTTTGGCTATAGATTTAGAGAAAATCAAAAACAGGCGATGGGTGTCTGGTTTGATAGTACGATCGAGCAAATGATAATGACATAGTGAAATTAATTTTCGACAACAGCGGCAAGGTTAAGACTCAGGAGTCAGTGTCTGAAAAAGAAATTACTGACATGATTGAGAAACTACACCCTTCTGATTTTCCTTATTTGATATTAGAAGACACGGAGAGTAATTATATCCAGTGTATGGCAGGTGATAAAGATTTTGTTGTTGAGATCAGGATATATGATGAAAATGATTCATTCAAACACTTTGTAATTGGTAGTAAGGAAACAAGCCAGGTTTGGTATAGTATAAATGGAGCGGTTGGTCCGGTCATGGTGTTAGGTCACGAACTTTTGAGAATTCGGGATGTGAAGAACTTATTTGTTTCTTTTTTTCTGAATAACGATGTGCCAGAAAGCTATGCGAAGAGAAACGTTACAAAGATGTTCAGGTAATTTAACCAACAGCCGGTATAACTGATTTTGTATTTGCAAAAATGCTGAGGCCTCGGTAAAAACTACGGATAAGCCATACTAAGCTTTATTATAAACTGGCGGTTCAATACGATTCCTAAAAATTAAAGAGCGCCTATGAAAACCTGTTTCGAATCAGAGTTGGTTCATGTTAAATATGATCCTGACAAAAATATAATTATAGGTATATGGTTAACATCTCCTTACATCCGAAGAATATAGAGAAGGATTGAACGCGGTACTTCAGGTTGTAAAAGATTCAGGAGCAGGAAAGGTGGTGTAGGATTGCACAGGGCTGGGAGCTATTAGTCCGGTTGACCAGGAGTGGACCATTCAGAATTTCACAATCCGGCACTTCAGTACGGTTACTCACAGGCTGCCATTGTTTTGCCGGCAGATATATTTACGCAGATGTCGGTAGAGTCTATGGTTGGTGAGGTTAATAATTTCAAAACCAGATATTTTGACAACATTCAAGATGCAACCGCGTGGGTGCTTCAATAAGTGTTGAAATATATTTCTAAGTGAAGACAGATATATACCTGAATCTGGAATATCAGCGTCCGGATAACGGAAGGGGTCTAAAATACAAAAGCCCCGATCAGCAGATCGGGGCTTTATATTTCCCTTTCGTGAGATATTTTGTGGAGCCGCAGAGAATCGAACTCTGGTCCAGAGAAGATGAACTCGTACCTTCTACATGCTTAGTTGACTTTAATTGTCGAGTGCAGCAAGGCAGGCAACAGCCAAACTACACCTTAGTTACTAAGTCTTAGCCGCGCTTAGCAACATCGCGCGGAGCAGTTCTGCATTACGACACCGCTAACCAGCACCTGCAAAACGACAATGCTGAGCGATGATGGCTTTCCCGATCTTATCGGGACGAGGCGTAACTTAGCGAATCGCTAAATTAAGCAGCCATGGCGTAGTTAGACTCGCCAAGTATGATTCAGGACTATCTTTCAAGGCTCTCATCCTATGAGCCTGCATGCTTACATACGACCTCAAACATCCTGTCAAAACCGGTCGGCCCCGGATTTTTTGTAAACAGGAAAACATTCAGGTGTTGTGTAACGCTAAAATGTATCTCTTGTTTCAATGAACACTCCGGAAATGTTCCGGCAAAAGGGAGACAAATATAAAACGAAAAAAGTTTCACGCACGAGTCACAGATAAATTCATGTTTCTGTCAACGTAAACACGTGCAGACGTAAACACTTAAACACGTTTCTCCATTTGTTCATTGCTAATTGTTATTTCAATTTTATCTTGCGCCCTCGCATGGAAAACTTTGTTGTATCGGCACGTAAATATCGCCCTACGGGGTTTGACGAAGTGGTTGGACAAGAACACATTACCACTACGCTCAAAAATGCTATCGATAACAATAAGCTTGCTCAGGCTCTCTTATTCTGCGGACCTCGCGGTGTGGGTAAAACTACCTGCGCACGTATCGTGGCACGCCTGATCAATGGTTTTGAAGAAAGAACAGAAAATAATTCACTCAATATTTTCGAGCTCGATGCTGCTTCCAACAACTCGGTGGAAGACATTCGTAACCTGATCGACCAGGTTCGCTACCCGCCTCAGTTCGGAAAATTCAAAGTGTATATTATAGACGAGGTGCACATGCTCTCGAACGCGGCCTTCAACGCATTTCTGAAGACGCTCGAAGAACCACCTTCGTACGCAATTTTTATTCTGGCGACAACTGAAAAACACAAGGTAATTCCTACCATTCTTTCGCGTTGCCAGATCTTTGATTTCAACCGGATACAGATCAGTGATATAGCCAATCACCTTAAAAAGATTGCGCAGCACGAAGGTATACCAACGGAAGACGAAGCACTTCACCTGATCAGTCAGAAAGCAGACGGTGCATTACGCGATGCACTCTCCATTTTTGACTTGATGGTAACATACTCCTCCGGTAAGGGAGTAATGTTCAAGAATGTGTTGAGCAACCTGCACATCCTGGATTATGATTATTATTTCCAGGTGATCGATGCATTGCTGTCGCAGAATCATACACAGCCTTTGCTGTTACTCGATGAAATTTTACGCAAAGGTTTTGACGGTCATAATTTTATTGTTGGCTTGAGCGAACATCTTCGTAACCTGCTGGTATCACAAGATGCCCGCACGGTACAATTGATGGAAGTGCCCGACAGCGTTAAAAAGAAATATGTACAGCAAGCACAGGCTTGTCCGCCTTCGTTGTTACTAACGTGGCTCAACATTGCCAACCAGTGTGATATCAATTACAAGGGAAGCAAGAATCAACGCCTTTCTGTAGAATTGGCGTTGATGAAGATGGCACATGTGGGTAGTCTATTGAAGGCCGATCAACTTGCCCTGAACGGACTTGCTGAACAGGCAGGCTTAAAAAAAAAATTAGTGTAGAGTCTGAAGATGAAGCAGAGCAGGTGGAAGAAACGCCTGCAGGGTCTACGTCATCTCCTGCATCAGCGCCAGCGGCTACAGCTACTCCAACTGTTGTATCAACACCAACGGCTGCTCCGTCAACAACTTCCTCAACTCCACCGACAAAACCTGTAGCGGAAACTCCTTCAGAAAATATACAAGAAACTCCTGCGGGCCTCTCGATGAAGCCGAACTTTGCAGAGAAATCAAAATTCAAGGATGCTCCAAAAACAACGGTTAAGCTAACAGATCTTTTAAAAGTTGAACCGAAAAAAGAGCAGACTGCGACACAGGTAAAAGTTGAACAGGACGAACCGTTTACCCCGGAGCAATTGCGTGCTGTGTGGGAAGAATTTGCCGAGTCGCGCAAAAAATTTCAGGCGGAGTATCACTTGCTCACACAACCGTATGATCTGAAGGAAAACGTAGTAACCGTGCATCTTCATAACACCGTGCAGGAGATGATGCTGAACGGTTTGCGTATCGAGCTATCTACATTCGTTCGTGATAAACTGAAAAATAATTCCATCCAGATTTTTGGTGAGATGCGCATTATCGAAGATACGCGGAAAGTAATGTATACTCCACGCGAAAAATTCGAATACCTGATGGAGAAAAATCCGGCTCTCAAAGAATTGAAAGACCGCCTCGGCCTCGATACGGATTATTAATCCCGCTGAGAATCAATCGCTATATATCTATTTGCTGTTCTTCTGGAAGAAATCTTCATAGGTCAGTACATCTCTGCTCTGAAGTTTACTCTTGAGTATACCCAGGTGGAACAATAATGCCAATGCCGTTAGCAGAAAGATCACCAGGTAGCCTGTGCTCAGAAATATATAGTTATAGTTGAAAGTCGTGTTGTAGGCCAGTATATCATATCCGAAAATAACAACACCGGTAAGTATACTGCCCATCAGGAACCACGACCCGACATGCTCCGCGAGCAATGCACGAATAATAAGATAGCCGCCATATAAAATAACAACCCCCGCCACGGCCAGGTATAGCGACAGCCATTGCGAGAACATAACAACAGGTGTGAGCAAGGTATAGATTACAAACAGAGCGTTCAATGTTACAATGATATAGGTGAGCGCTGCATGACTTAACCGATCAAGCAGGTGGTGTAGGAAAAGTATAGCCCACATCACTGCGAAATATAGGGTCAGGTATTCTGTCTTGACAAGAAACTGCCAGTCTATATCTGGGAAGAATACCACCACCGGGTACAGGTTTGAGAATAAACATCGTACAGCCCACGTGAGACTAAGCAACGCGAAGTATAGAATTACTCTTTTCTTTTTTACGAAGAATATAGTCAGGAATGTTATACCGGCCAGGAAGAGGATGATCGCTTCAATAACGTTGATCGTTACCGACCGTGAAAGATGTTTTGTTATACCTTCCGCAGAGCCCAGCAGGATTGGAGCTTTGCTTCCACCTTTGTGATGATGAAAGTTTGCAATCTGTAGTACTATTACTAATGTATCTCCCGCGTGCGGGAACGTAACGGTTTGATGGACCCATTTCGGTTGCGTTGTCTCAATCGTACTACCAACAACACCAGATGATGCCACCTTCAATCCATTTATCCAAAGTATATAGCTGTTATAGAGTTGCGGAATTTCGAGTCCTAATTTTTGAACGGAATCCGGTAATAAAACTTTCAGCACATACGTGCCATACTCAACGCGTTGTTTGTCTTCAGAACCTTCATTCCAGATGGCGGGAAAGAATTGCGTTATACCGCGAAGCGTATCAACCTGCTCCGGTTGCAACAGTTGTGCTTCATGAAAAGTCCAATACCCTGAAAGCGGTAAACGTTTTTGAAAATTCCAGTGGCGTGCGTCCAGTGTACCAGACTCAGCACGAAAAGAAGATTGTGATACACCGACCTTTACAAGACCGATAACGAGTACCAACGCAAAGACAACACGATTAGCCCACACCATATATTGTGTCCAGACAGATTTAGTAAATAATAAATAAAGTGGAGCGACAAAAGACTGGAATTAGTCCTTTGCATACGTTGGTTTAATCAAAGCAAATGTATCTAAAGAATCTCTACGATTCTTTAAAATGGATATAAATAATTACCACGCAGTGTAGTGAGGTTCTGCCTTGGTAATTATACGTTTAAACGCGCAACATGAGCGAAAAATTTCAACGTGCTGATTAAAAAGTTTATATTCTGCTTTTCTGCCTATAAAACGAGTTCTGTATACAAGCGCGTTAACATTTCAGAAGCATCATGACACAAGCCTGGATGTACTTTTGAAGTTTGCACAATCGTGCTGCGCGTTGCGGTAAGCCATCGGAAACGTTCGGCCATCCCTAATTTACCAATAGGCCCCCCCTGCGGACCACCCGCACAGATGCGTTCAAACGAACGGATATATTCCTTCAATTCATCAAGATCAAGTGTGTTACAAAAAGCCTGGATGCGTTCTTCGTTCAGTGTTATAGCGGTCTGCAAAAACTTTTGTTTTGAACAAAACAGAATAACACCCACGTTGAGAAACTCTTCGCGCTCAACCCTGGGCACTACCCGGATAACAGCATATTCAAATAAGTGATTCTCTTGCATACTGTGCTTCTTTAACAAAAAAATCAGAGTTGGTAATTCTTGTCTCCAGGAATTTAATATAGGCTTCGCGATGTTGACCGATACTTTCAAAAGCAGGTTCATCCGTAAGCCATTCATCCGGTATCAATGAGACAATCGCGCGGATGCGTTCGGATGTAAGTATAGCACGAAATGCTTCGTCAACATTTGTAAGTTCTGAAGCCTGTGCCAGCAGTACATGGTCTTTAATGTTTGGGAAAGATCGCTGAGGTTTGTCCCAATCATTCCAGGAGTGATGGAAATATAGTGCAGCACCATGATCGATCAGCCACAATTCTTTATGCCACCAAAGCATGTTGGTGTTGCGGGCTGTGCGATCTACATTCAGTAAAAAACTATCAAGCCACACGATCTGTGAAGCGAGTTGAGCATCAACTTTTGTTACCAGCGGATCAAATGAAATAGAGCCCGACAAATAATGCAGTCCGAGATTGAGTCCAACGCTGGCCTTTAGTAGATCCTGTATCTCTTCATCACCTTCAATCCGTCCGAAGGCGCTGTCGAGATGAGCAAATACAATTTCAGGAACTTTCAGTCCGAGTGCGCGTGCTACTTCGCCACCAATCAATTCAGCGATCAACGCCTTGCGGCCTTGTCCTGCGCCACGAAACTTCAGTACATATAAAAACTGATCGTCCGCCTCAGCGATGGCTGGCATCGATCCTCCTTCACGCAGCGGTGTAACGTAACGCGTTACGTTAACAGATCGGAGTTGAGGAATACTGTGCGTCATATAAAAAGTGAGGTTCGAAAATAAATATAAATTATGACCGCTGATAATTTTCGTCTCTAAATGTATAGTCATCTGGCCTGACTATATATAGTTCAGTAATTAGCCAATGGCTTCAAACAGCCGCTCCACATCCTGTTCGTCATTATACAGGTGCGGGGCCACGCGTATCTTTTCTCCGCGGAAGCTTACATATACTTTATGATCAGCCATGCGCTTGCTTAATGCCGGTATCTGTTCGAATGGAAAAGATATACCGATCAGATGATTTGCGCGCATCGAAGCAGGCGGAACTCTCAATCCTTTTTGCAGCGCTTTGCTTTCTATTTTTTTGGTTAATACGGTTAGTGTTTCCTGTATATTCTCAACACCCCAATCCAGAATTTGGGTAAGGGCAGCAATGGCCATGGCTATATTGTTGAAGTTAGGGAACTCGCCGGCATCAAATCTTCGTGCACCGGTTTTGTATTCGTCCTGGTAATCGACCAATCTCGTAAAGTTCTCGCTGTCTTTTTTGTTGAGCCACGAATGTTCCAACGGTTTGCCCGATCGACAATACTCCGGTGCAGCGTATAGATATCCTAATCCATAAGGTCCCATCAGCCATTTATATCCAACGGTAACGAGGAAGTCGGGTTGTATCTTTTGAATGTTCAGCGGATATGCGCCTAATGACTGACTCGCATCGATAACCAGTTTTGCATTCACTGCCTTGGTGCGTTTGCTGATAACTTCAAGATCGATGAGACTGCCATCGGTCCAATGGCAATTGGGTATAGCAACGAGCCCGGTATCAACGGTAATGTGTTTAAGAATAGCGTCTGTCCACGATTCGTCATCACGTTTTGTTACGGTAATGATTTTTGATTTCGTTTCATGCGCCAGTTCACGCCATGCATATACATTGGATGGATATTGCTGATCGAGTAACACAATATTCTGATCAGCACGCAACGCTATATTTTTTGCGGCTACAGCAATACCATAACTCACAGAGGGTATCAGCGCAATACTATCTTTATCAGCTTGTATAATCCGGGCGAAAAGACTTCGCAGTGTTTCACCGGGAGTAAACCAGTCGTCAGTAACAATCTCCCAGGGGTGCGAACGTTTTTGCAGGGCTTCAATACCCGCTTCATTGGCACGCTTCAACAACGGTGACATATTTGCACAGTTTAGAAACGTGATATCGGGTGGTATGCTGAATAATGATTTCTGATTCTGTAGGATCATAGTGATATGAAAGCTTGGGCTATCCACCAAAGCTAATCATAGTTGATAACGAATCATAACCACCGTTGTAAAGTGTAGGTGATTAATGCAAGATGTGTTACGGCAGGATTTTTCTGCTGATCTATATATACTACTGAAAGCTTACAGCATATTTTTTGTTAAGAATGGCGTGCGCTGATCCAGTTAAACTTTGCGAACAGTCTTTGCAGGAAAATGGAGAAGCTGTTGGTTGTTGTCTTTTGTTTCTCTGCTGCGTTGAACGCTTCGCCTGTTAAGCGCGGATCGCTCAATCCGGCCATGGTATACAGAGACGTTTTTCGTATAAGATTATCGCGAGTTGTCATCGTTGTTCGTGTTAAATTAAGAAGCGTATACAGCGTTACACTCCGTTTGATCTTGAATTCTGCTGCAAGTTTACGCGAACAAACAACAACAGGACGGTTTATGTAATGAATACTGCATTTGAGACTTCTGCAATCCGTTTAAAGGAGACATGACTGCAAACGTATGTGTAGCTTTGACTATAACAAATGCAGGTTTACAACGTATGGTGTAGGTAACAACACTATTGCCGTGTAAGCGTGTCAAGTGTTTTCAGTAAAGTTGGTATTCTATAGGCACCGTGCATGGAACGTATATAGGTACAGGCTGTCTCAAGCGGTATACCAAGCGTTGTTATATAGAGCGGTCGTTGACTATCGCCACGGTATACTTCACCCTTATGAAGGGTATTATTCGCGAAGTTAGTTTTGGCAACACCTATTACGGGAATCTCTCTGTCCAAAGCTTCGTATAGATATCCGCCCAATCCATGCTTGCCGGTATCATCTAGCAGAACATAGCCGTCAATGATGATTGCCTCTGTATTTTGCAGGGTGGTCTTCTTCAGAATACTAAGAATGCACGGAAGCTCGCGTTTGTAAAACGCACCGGGTTGATACTCTTCTACACGATCAAGCTCCTCCGTTAGTACATTTGCGGGGTGCTCGTCTGTCCAGTTGGGGAAGCGGATACAGACTGTTTTAGCTTTATTGTTTTGATAGTACGTATCGAGTGCCAATATCATGTTTACCTGCTGATCTTTCGGAAAGTATATATGCGGAAGTGGTATTGTTTATTGATGTGATTTTCATTTTTTTACAAAATTACTTCACATTTGTTCTCTGTCGGTAACAAACATAACGAATCCTATGCAAGTAAATCCTGTTTTTCCATATGCAGCCATCGCAGGTCAGTCTGAGTTTAAACTGGCTATAGAATTACTGATGGTGGATGCAAGCATAGGAGGTATACTGGTGCTGGGCGATAAAGGTACAGGGAAAACAACCACAGTGCGTTCACTCAGTCAGTTGATGCACGCGATCGATCCGGATTTTAATTTTGTAAATCTTCCTGTAGGTGCATCCGAAGACCGCGTGCTCGGTTCGGTTGACCTTGAAATACTCATCAACGAAAAACGACAGGTGTTGAGGAAAGGACTGCTGGCGCAGGCACACCGCGGTATACTATATATAGACGAAGTAAATTTACTGAACGACTATCTTACCGATATATTACTGGATGCAGCAGCATCGGGTGGCTATCACCTGGAACGCGAAGGACTATCGATGTGGCAGGATAGCAGGTTCTGCCTGATCGGAACCATGAACCCGGAAGAAGGCGAACTTCGTCCGCAGTTGCTCGATCGCTTTGGCTTATGCGTAGAGGTTAAAACGCCACAGGATATAGCCATCCGAAAAACAATAACACAACGCAGAATTGATTTTGATCTCAATGCACAAGCTATGCCAGGTAAGTGGGCAAACGAGCAGCAGGCAATACAGCAACGCTTGCTTCATGCACGTAATCTGCTTAATAAGATTGAGCTTCCCGAAGCTGTGATCGGGTATGCATCGGACATCAGCATGCAACATCACACCGAAGGACTTCGCGCAGATATACTCCTGGTAAAAGCAGCCCGCGCCTATGCCGCCTTGTGTGGAGACATTACCGTAACGACTGCGCATGTCGATACCGTTGCGCCCTTCGTATTAAAGCATCGTTCGAAGAAAGCATCCTCAGGCAATACACCCGGTGGTAATAATTCAAATAGCAACAATGGCGGAGGAGCCGGTAAATCCAATCATACTTCAGAGACAGAGAAAACATTTGATCCGATTTCTGCAAGTGATACATTAAGGTTTCTGAAAACGGAGCGTCAATCTGCGGGCATGGGAAAAGCTATAGCTTCCATTACTGCACAACGCTATACCAGTTCGAATAAAAGCGCTGATCGAAAAATAGATGTATTTAATACTGTAAAGAATTATACACTTACCGGTAATTTTTTAATCTCCTATATCCCCGATCGTTCCAAAGGAAAACTGGAAGTGTATTTTCTGATTGATTCCTCGGGGTCGATGGCACAAGAGGACCAGATACGTTATGCAAAAGGTGTCGTTCAACAAACCCTGCAAAAGCACAGGGGCCAACAGATAACATTTGCTGGTATAGGTTTACGCAACGGGCAAGCTGAAATTTTTCATCACACTACGACACATGCCGATCAGTTTGTAAATGCTTTGCAACAACTCAAGACAGGTGGTAAGACAAACCTTACGGCTGGTTTCGAGAAAGTATATCAATTGTCACATCGTTCGGCACAATCCCGTCACGTGCAACATCATCTCTATGTTTTTACCGATGGTCGTATTAATGCTGCAATAACACAGACTCATGATCCTATGGCTGAAGCTGTCAGTTATTACAAGCGGTATCTGAAGTCATTGTCCTATACACAAGTGTTGAACACCGAGCACGGATTTGTAAAACTGGACAACGCCCGTTTGCTGGCCGAGAAGCTTCAGGTTCGTTTCAGCGAGATTCATCGCTAATGATCATACATAGTTATAGTAGTCTTATTTCCTTTTTTTAAAGGATAAACATCGCTCATTATTATTTATCGGAATTTATTATACATTTGTCGCAGTTACGGTTGCAGTTATTGATACTGAATAACTGCATTAAAAGGGAATCCGGTGTAAGTCCGGAACAGTACCCGCTGCTGTAATCCTGCTGTTAAGTTTCTTAACGGCTGTGTTCAGGTAACAAGGCCACTGTCGCCAGGTTGATGTACAAGCATCATTCGGACGGGAAGGCACCTGAACCGGGAAAGTCAGAAGACCTGCCATAGCTATATAACAACTTAACGCTTTCGGGTAAAAAGCCACAGTAGCATGGAAAAACTATATCAGCACATCATTCCTGTATGGGCAGTATGCCACCCTGTGGATATACTGTTACCGGTTACATCATCTGACGATTACAGTCACGTCTCGCATCTGGCGTATAGCCATATCGTTACCCCTGTAACAGAACATATACCGGCTCGCTTCCTTTACCATTCGATATAATCGATATGGCAGAGCATACGCAAGGTATAGCGCAGCAAGAACTGCGGCTACCCGCATTGGCTTCGCGGGTGGTGTGGATTGCCTGGATGGGACTGGCCGTACTGGTGTTATTGCTGCTCGATCTTGTACTGGGTTCGGTACATATACCACTGGCGGCAATAATAAAGATATTAACCGGGCAAGGTTCTGAAAATATAGCATGGCTCAAGATCATTCAGAATATACGTGTCCCCAAAGCGTTTACCGCTATATTGGCAGGAGCAGCACTTTCGGTAAGTGGTCTGCAAATGCAAACACTTTTCAGAAATCCACTCGCGGGTCCTTCGGTGTTGGGCATTACCTCCGGCGCAAGTTTAGGTGTAGCGATCCTGATGCTGGGCAGTGGCCATGTAACGACCAGCTTTGCTATACGACAGCTCGGTATAGGTGGAAGCTGGCTTATTGTTGTCGCATCATCAACGGGCTCTGCTGTGGTTATGCTGGCGGTGATCGGACTCTCATTGCGCATTCGTGATAATGTTATTCTGCTCATCATGGGGTTGATGCTTTCCAACCTCATCCTCGCGATAATCAGTGTGTGGCAATACTTCAGCGAGCCCGAGCAGATACAGGAATATCTCATGTGGACCTTTGGAAGTTTAGGAGGTGTATCGCGTGAACAGTTAACCGTATTGTCGCTGACGATCGCGGTTGGTATAGCGCTGACCTTTGTATCATCAAAATTTTTGAACCTGTTGTTACTGGGCGAAGGTTATGCAGGCAGCATGGGTATAAATCTCCGGCAAGTAAAATTACTCATCATTATTTCTACAAGTCTGCTGGCCGGTGCCATTACCGGCTTCTGCGGTCCCATTGCATTTATAGGTATAGCAGTGCCGCATCTCTGTCGCGCGGGGCTAAATACGGCTGATCATCGCGTACTCATTCCATCCTGTTGTCTGCTCGGTGCAGCCGTGATGTTACTATGCGATATAGTAGCACAGCTGCCAGGACACCAGGGCGTGTTGCCGGTAAATGCCGTTACGGCCATGGTGGGATCGCCTGTGGTGATGTGGGTAATTCTAAAACGAAAGAATATAAAATCATCCTTCAGTTAAGATGCGCACAACAACTTATTCATCCAACGCAGTAGTTACACCGAAGGTACAAATCGGTAGCGAACGTGTTTTGCATACCGAGAAACTTACGATTGGCTACAAGAATAAAAATATAGTACGTACAGTAGGCCATGCGTTAGACCTGACGTTGCGCCCGGGACAATTTGTTTGTCTCCTGGGACCGAACGGTGCTGGTAAAAGTACGCTGATAAAAACGCTGGCCGGTATACAGCTTCCGCTGGAAGGAAAAGTTTTTATAGCGCAGGAGGATATATATACCATTCCCAAGAATGCACTCGCCCGAAAACTTAGCCTCGTGCTCACCGATGTTGTACAGACTGGTAATCTGGATGTATATACAGTGCTGACATTAGGTCGCTACCCGTATGCAAACTGGTTTGGTACACTTTGCGAAGCGGATACAAAAATTATTATCGAAGCAGCACGTGCTACAGGCATAGAGAAATACCTGGACAAGCAGCTTGATCAACTCAGCGATGGTGAACGGCAAAAAGTAATGATCACACGGGCACTCGTGCAGGATACACCGCTTATCATTCTCGATGAGCCTACAGCACATCTTGACCTGCCGAGCAGGGTAGAAGTAATGCGGCTCTTGCGAACCATGGCACGCCAGACAAATAAAGCAATTATACTCTCCACCCATGAACTTGATCTGGCACTGCAGGCTGCTGATACTATATGGTTAATGATGCCGAATCAATCGCTGATAAGCGGTGCTCCCGAAGATTTGATCATTAACGGAACTTTTGAGAAGGCCTTCAGTAAAACTGGTTTTGATTTTTGTCGTGATACCGGAACGTTTCGCGTGAACAGCCCGGTGGAAGACAAGATTATTCAATTGACCGGTGAAGGCTATACATACTTCTGGACAAAGCGCGCATTGGAACGCGAAGGTTATCGTATTACGGATGAGGCCGAAGATATAGTGTCGGTGCAACAAAGTATACATATCTGTCAGTGGACATTAAACCGATCCGGTGTGGTTCATCATTTTAATGCTGTTGAAATGCTGCTGACATTTCTGCGTACTGAAATTTCTGCAGTCATCAATAATTCTGTGCAAAGTATAATCAGTTAGTGTAGCGCAATATGGGTAAAGATCTGACAAAAGTTACCAACACGGTTTTTATATGCAACGGAGGTACCTGCAAGAAAAGTGGTGCTGAAGAGAATACACGTGAACTGCGTTGTGCGATAAAAATGGCGGGACTTCACGAGATAACACATACCATTAAGACCCTTTGCCAGGGGCAATGTGAAAATGCACCGGTGTTGTTTCTGAATCCGGAAGGTATATGGTATAAGCGAATGACGGCCGAAACCATTGACGAATTTGTAAAGCAAAAATTAGCGATTAGTGCCGGGTTCGATGATCATACACTTTTTAAAGATGGCTGGAATACGATGTTCCCGGTAAAGACCATTGATCTGAAAACACATGATGATCTTTCGCATCACGATGACGATCACGTTGGCTATGTTTATGGCGCCCTGATCTATCCGTGGGAGCACAATGTATACCCGCTGCTGAAAGAAATATTTCAGATATACCGGCAAAGCGTTGTAATATATCATCTCAATAAAAGTCTTAATTCATCTGATTTTCAGGTTGACTATAAAGATGGCAAGGCGCTGATCAATGGAAATATAGCAGGTGAGAATCTTGAAGTAGTCATGTCAGCTACACGGGAGTCTGAATATTTTCTGTATAAAGTAAGCAAGATCAAGCTATACCGGACGCCCGATGGGCTTCAGGGAATCTATGTTGTCAATGCCAGGCAGGGAATCTTCCTGCGGGTTGAATGGAGAACCGATAATAATTTCTGGAATCACTTGGTGGACAACTATGTCATGATCAGTGGATGATCATACAGGTATAAAATAAAACTGAATACATTAAATTATATATGCGATTACTCTACCAATTTTTAAGTCTTTCATTTTTACTGACCATCGGATTCTCCCACGAAATATTTTCTCAAACCACGATAACTGTGCAGGGAACCGTGCATGATGAAACAGAACAGCCTATACCTGCGGTAAATATTGTGCCGCATGGTACAACCATGGGAACAACTACGGATGCATCCGGTAAATATATACTTGAAGCACCTCTGAATGCCGTGCTGATATTTTCGCATCAGGGCTATAAATCACAGGAGATAGCGGTTGGTCAGTCTGGTGAACTGAATATCGTTATGGCTGTTGGTGTCTCTCATTTAAGCGAAGTGGTTGTTACAGCCACACGATCGGAGCGAGCGGTGGAAAGTATTCCGCAAAATGTAAATGTCATCGGGCGGGAAGAGATTGACAGGACTGCCGCTACTGATCTTACTGATCTTGTGAAGAAGACAGCCGGAGTTGATGTTATTCAATATCCCGGGTTGCTGTCAGGTATAGGTATACGTGGTTTTCGGCCGCAGTTCTCAGGCATCAATCAACGTACCTTGGTGTTGATTGATGGCCGCCCGGCAGGAACAACAAACCTTGCTACCATTGATATGAATAATGTTGAGCGTGTCGAGGTACAGAAAGGTCCGGCTTCAGCGCTCTATGGATCGCAGGCCATGGGCGGGGTGGTGAACATCATTACTAAAAAGACAAACGGTGGAGTGAAAGGTCGTGCCTTTGCTGGTATAGGAAGTTTCGGTATTACACAGGGCGGTTTTTCATTGGGAGGTGATATTACCAGAAGGCTAGACTTTGATGCAAGCTTCAATAGCTATAGTCAGTCGAAAGATTTTAAGATCGGTAAGAATAATATATTCCGGGATGCTTTTGGTTGGGATAAGGCTGATCGCATCCTGTGGACCGAGAAAGGCAAAGAAGATATTTCTGTCGATGATGTACGCGGTGATGGTGATACACGCGCCAATACAAACTATAGTAACTATACAGCGTCTGCGCGTTTGGGATACACTATAAATTCAAATTGGCGGATTGATGCGAAAGGTGATCGTTTCTATGCGAAAGGTGTAAATACTCCGGGCGACATTGAGGACGGTAACCTGAGTCCCGGGTTAAAAGATATGGATCGGTATAGCAGTGATGTTATTGCAAAAGGAAAAATCACGTCTGCTACGGAAGTAACAGGTAAATTTTTCACAGCGCGCGAACAAGTTACTAACTATACTGTATCTGTAAACGACACCACTACGGTTCGTTCACAATATGTAAATGCAAACAACCACCTTACCTGGCTGGGCGGACAAGCGATGGTGCGGCAGCAGATCGGTAATCATTTTGTAACTGCGGGTGTTGACTATACGCGGATTGAACAGGACAATCTCTCTTATACTGATCGCGGTGTAGCACGAAACGTTTCGGTGCGAAGTCCTAATTTCGATCAGGCTAACACAGGTATATACCTGCAAACGGAATTGAGTTTCCTGGACGATCGACTGAATGCAACGGCTGGCGTACGCTACGAAAATATCAAGTACGATATTACCGGCACAAAACAGTTCCCGTCACGTTCCAGAACAAGTGATGTGGTCAATCCAAGTGTTGGTATAAACTATAATATTCTTTCTGATCTTTATTTGCACACCACATTCGGCACCGGCTTTACAACGGTAGGGGTATTCGAAATTGCCGGCTATACAGAAACGAAAGTTGACAAGGTTAAGAACGATGGCGTTGATACTGTAGATGTATGGATTGGTAATGCGAATCTTAAAAATCAACAGAGTGCTACGATTGATGCCGGTATACGCTATGCTAACAATACATCTGGTATTTCTGCAGATGTTACGTGGTTCCGCACCCGGTTCGAAAATAATGTAGTTTCCAGTATAACGCAATACTCGATGGAACGTGCAGAGTCCGGGGCTGCGATCAGAAACCGGAACAGCTATGCGAATTCAAAAGGCACGACACTGAGCGGTATCGAGTTTGATCTTTCGTATGACCTGGGTATTGGATTAGGCAAGTCTTATTCGCTCCGTGTATTTGCCGGAGGAGTATATATACTCAAAGCAGAAGAGATTCGGGAGATATACCTGCAGCCAGCTCCGCTTATGCTCGCGATGCACAACGTGGCAAACTTCACAGCAAATTATGGAGTTGGTTTTGATAACCTGAAATGGTTCTCAGTACAACTCTCCGGCAGGTATGTAGGTAGAAGATACGATACCGACTGGTCGTACTACCTCAGTGCAGATAATGCGTATGGTGCCGGTAACTATGCTGATATGCGCTATCCGTCTTTCATGGTGCTCGATTGGACAGCGACTTTCAAACGGAAAAATCATGCAATTGTATTGACCCTCGCCAACGTAACGGATGAGAACTATTACGAGAAACGCGGCTATAACATGATGGGACGAAACTATATGCTGAAATATATACTCAACTTCTGATAACCACATGACACTATGAATAAGAAATTACCGATAACCATTATTACCGGTTTTCTGGGAGCCGGGAAAACTACGCTGTTGCATCACATTCTTAAAAATCCCGGGGGAAAACGAATCGCTGTGATCGTAAATGAATTTGGCGAAGTGGGAGTGGATGGAGAATTACTGAAGTCAGCAGACTGCGGCTGCGAAGAAGAAGATATCGTTGAACTTAACAACGGCTGCTTGTGCTGCACGGTACAGGAAGAATTTTTACCCGTGATGCTGCAGTTGATGGAGCGCAAACACGAGCTCGATCATATTGTAATTGAGACATCCGGATTAGCATTGCCTAAACCACTGATTCGTGCTGTGAACTGGCCTGATCTGAAACCACATGTTACCGTAGATGCAGTAATTACAGTAGTGGATGCCGTAGGACAGGCAACCGGGGAAATATGCGATCGCGACAAAGTACAGGCACAACGCGAAGCTGATGATTCACTTGATCACGAGACTCCAATCGAAGAGTTATTTGAAGACCAGCTCAATTGCGCAGACCTGGTAATTATATCCAAACGCGATTTGGTAGATGATACTACATATACCGAGATACAGCAGGTAATTCGGAAGGAACTGCGAAACGAGAATATAAAGATAATCGCTGCCCGGAGAGGCGTAGTGGATACAACGGTACTGCTAGGCGTAAACGCAGCTGCAGAAGACGACCTGGACGCACGTTACTCACATCACGAAGCCGAGCATGAAGCTGGTATAGATCACGAGCATGACGATGGATTTACATCGGTAATAACAAAAGTAACTGTGCCGCATACTCCGGAACAATTGGAAAAGGCATTGTTGCAGCTTATTAAGAAATTCGAAATATACCGTATCAAAGGTTTTATCAACGTGCCAGGTAAACCGATGCGTATGGTTATACAAGGTGTAGGCGATCGATTTGAAAAACATTTTGACAGAGCATGGAAAGCGAACGAAGCGCGTGCTACACGCCTGGTGATTATTGGGCATGAGCTGGAAGAAACGCGTATAGCAGAGATACTTCAGAACCTGGTAGGACTAGCAGTGTCAGCACTGTAAACAAAATATAGGTATACCGTAAAAGAATGCACCTCATTGCTGCGATACCTGGTGGATGGAGTCCTGATCAACAAGGCGTGGTCTATATTGATCAGGCTCCCGGTGATATCGTGTTCTTATCCGCGAGTGATACGGAACTGGCTGTATTTGCTGCAGCATTTCAGAAATTGAACCATGAGCATGCCCTACTTCCCTCCTTGCGGTTGTCCAATCTTGCCAGTCTGAAGCAAGAGCTTACCGTAGATACCTATAGTGAAGAAGTATTGGCAAAGGCAAAGCTGATTGTGGTGCGCATCCTCGGAGGGCGCAGTTACTTTGGCTACCTCGTGGAGCAGATCATTACGTTGAATCGCGAATACAGTATACCAGTTATTTTTCTGCCTGGACATGATTCCGTGGATCATGAGCTGATGCAATGCTCCTCTGTCGACACGGTTTTGTTTAATCGCCTCTGGAAATATTTTCAGGCCGTAAGTATACCCAATAGTGGTGCTGCATTAACATTGTTACTGAACACCTTCTTCCGGTTTGATTTTACAGTAGACGAACCGTTGGCCGTACCCGATATATTTTTGTACCATCCCGCGCATGGCATTATTCAGAAGGAACATGATGTTGCACGAACTGCTGCTGTTGTTATAATAGCCTATCGCGCGCACTATCTTTCCGACAACCTGGAACCTCATCGGGTTATCGGATCGGACCTGGAACATCATAATACTTCGTCCGTTATGCTCTTTGTAACCAGTCTCCGCGAAGTACACCAGGTAAATGAACTCCATGCATTACTCGATACGCTGAAGAAAAATAATCTTCGTGTCATCGTTAATACTACGGGCTTCTCGATCCGGCAGTTTCAGGAAGAAGATATAGGAGATTTTGTATATACGCGTATTGCCATTCCGGTAATACAGGCTATTCACGCATCCTCTACATACGAAGCCTGGAAGGAAGGAAGTTTCGGACTGTCGCCTACCGATATAGCAATGAACGTTGCTTTGCCGGAACTGGATGGTCGTATCATTACGAGACCTGTCTCATTTAAGAAGGCCCGGGACAGAGATGAACTCACCGATTCCAGTGCGGTATACTACAGCGTGTATCCACCGGGTTGTAAGTTTGTTACGCAGTTTGCACGCAACTGGATCGCCTTGCAGCAAAAGAAGAACAGTGATAAACGTATCGCACTCATTCTTCCAAACTATCCGAATAAAGACAGCAGGCTGGCAAACGGTGTTGGACTTGATACGCCACAAAGTACTGTTGAAATTATTCGCGCGCTGCAACAACAAGGATATACCGTGGGCAATGCGATTCCGCAGCACGGTGATGAGTTGATGCTGTGGATATCATCCAGAATTACCAATGAGACAGCATCGCGACATACGCGTCCATACCAGGTACGCATTTCGCTGGAGTCTTTTTACAGTGTGTATAATGCTTTATCACCTGTATTAAAGGATAAAGTATATGCACAGTGGGGCGACATAACAAACGACCCATACTTCGATGGTGATGGGTTTGCTATACCGGGGATATATTCGGGAAACCTGTTCATTAGTATACAACCTTCGCGCGGGTATCACCTCGATGTTCATAAGTCTTACCATTCTCCCGATCTGCCGCCACCGTATTATTACTTTGCATTCTATACCTGGATACAGCAGGAGTTTCAGGCGGATGCGATTGTCCACATTGGTAAACATGGAAACCTTGAATGGCTGCCGGGCAAGAGTATAGCACCAGATGAGACAAGCTGTTTTCCGGCTGCTATACTCGGTCCTATACCACAGTTTTATCCGTTTATCATAAACGATCCGGGAGAGGGCTCGCAGGCGAAGAGACGAACGCAGGCGGTGATCATCGATCACCTCATTCCGCCAATGACACGCGCGGAAACGTATGGTGTACTGTTGCAGCTTGAAAATCTCATTGATGAATATTACGAGGCTTTTCATGCAGACGCAAAAAGGGCGCGTATACTGCGCGGTAATATTGAACGACTCGTGAATGAACATCAGCTTCGGAAAGACCTGGATGTACAGTCGGATGATGTTGATGAGTTGCTGGTTAAGTTGGATGGTTATCTGTGCGAGATAAAGGAATCGCAGATACGTGATGGTCTTCATATTTTCGGGCGCATGCCGAAAGGTGAACAGCTTGTTGATCTACTGCTCGCGTTGCACCGGTTACCTTCTGCGGGAGTGCAGGGTATAACGCAGGCGCTCGCTGCAGATATAGGTATAGCGTTCGATCCGTTGCAGGCAAAATTTGAAACACCTTTTGATCAGAATGTATTAGGTGTTCATTGTCGTACCCAGGGCGATGTGGTGGAAGTGCTGGAGTTAAAGGCACGTGAGTTAATTATCAATGTTATACATGCTGGAGGTAATGGCTATATACCGTTTTTGAATACGGTTGTTGTGATAAACTATATTCTTAACACGACACTTCCCAAGCTGAAGGATACCCGCCTTGAGATTGAGCATCTGCTGAAAGGACTTTCCGGAAAATATATACCTGCTGGTGGTTCCGGTGCTCCCACTCGTGGCCGACTAGATATACTGCCAACCGGTAAAAATTTTTATTCGATCGATGTGCGTACCGTTCCCACGGAGGCAGCTTACCAGGTTGGATACAAAAGCGCAGAAGCGTTGCTGCAACGGTATATACAGGAGCACGGTGAATACCCGGAAAGTATAGCGATATCCGTTTGGGGAACCGCCACGATGCGCACCGGTGGTGATGATATAACACAGGCACTGGCATTGATGGGCGTGCGACCGATATGGCAAAGTGTTAATCGCAGGGTAAGTGATTTTGAAATCATACCGATGTTTCAATTAGGACGCCCGCGCATCGATGTAACGATACGGATATCCGGATTTTTCAGAGATGCATTTCCAGATATAATTTCTTTATATAATTCCGTAGTCGAAAAAGTAGCTTCGCTGGATGAGACTGATGAAGAAAATTTTGTTCGTAAGCGTATTCACAAAGATACCGACCAGTGGACAGCGCAAGGCTACAATGCTGAACAATCACGACAGATGGCGATGTATAGGGTGTTTGGCTCCAAGCCGGGTGCGTATGGCGCGGGGCTTCAGGCGTTGATTGATGAACAGGCCTGGAATACATCCGAGGATCTGGCCGAGGCTTATATAACGTGGAGCAGCTATGCTTATGATAAACAGGCACGCGGTATATCAGCCGTTAAATCTTTTCGTAACCGCCTGGCACATATTCAGGCCGTTGTACAGAATCAGGACAATCGCGAACATGATATTCTCGACTCCGATGATTATTATCAGTTTCAGGGGGGGCTCGCCAATGCTGTACAGACGGAACGCGGTGAGCAGCCGGATATATACTTCGGTGATCATGCCCGGCCAGACAATCCGAAAGTAAAAACACTGAAACAGGAGTTGCTGAAAGTTTTTCGTTCACGCGTGGTAAATCCCAAATGGATTGAAGGTGTGAAACGACACGGCTATAAAGGTGCATTCGAAATGGCCGCCACCCTTGACTATATGTTTGCCTACGATGCCACCACCAACCTGGTGGAAGATTTTATGTACGAAGAACTTGCGCGATCGTACCTGTTCGATACCGATACGCGTGCTTTTATTGAGAAAGCAAATCCATGGGCATTGCGTGATATGAGCGAGCGACTGCTGGAAGCGGTGCAGCGCGGTCTTTGGCAAAATCCTTCCGGTGAAACGGTGGAGCAACTAAAGGCTATATATATCGGGTCGGAAGAATGAAAAGATAGAATGTAAATAAAGAAGATAGAATGTAAATAAGTATATATATGATAAACTACCTGCTTATTGATTCATTGCTATTGGGTGTACAGCATTCGTTCGAGCCTGATCACATGGCGGCTGTTTCGGTGCTTGCCAGTGACGATAGAAAAATACCCGTGCAACGATGGAAACTGATCTGGCGATCGTCTCACTGGGCATTAGGACATTCCTTTAGTCTCATTCTGTTTGCCGTACTGGTAATTATACTGAAGTCCAACCTGTCATTGGAAGTCGCCAGTAAAGTTGAACTGCTGGTAGGGCCGTTGATGATCTGGCTGGGCGTGTTGGCTATTCGAAGAAACTATGTGTCCGCTGTTACTCGCGTTGAAGCTAAACCTGTCACTCAGAAATTCAGTCGGTCGTTCTGGGTAGGGATGATACATGGATTGGCGGGAACTGGTGGTGCGTGTACTGTCGCATTGACGCTTGCGGCTAAAGATTCTCTCACGGCTGTATGGATAATTGTTTTGCAAAGTGCAGGTATCATTTTATCCATGTCAGCGTATGGGTACTTCTTTACATTCTCTATAAACAGATTCGCATCCAGAAAGGAGTATGTCCTGAAGATTATCAATTTTCTGGTGGGTACATTCTCCATTTGTATTGGTATTCTTACTATATATAGCTCTCTGGATATATAAAAAATCCATTGCACAAGAAATAACGAAGAAGACACAAAGGTCCACAAAGGTTTTTTACGGATAACGATTAACGAACAACAAAATGAAAATATACACCCGCAAAGGCGATCACGGACAAACCGGAGTATTCGGAGGAAAACGTGAATATAAAGATAGTGCTCGCATAGAATGTAACGGAGCAATTGATGAAGCAAATTCAACGCTGGGTTTACTGCGTTCAAAGCTTGAACCGGGTCATGCGTGGCAGCCCAACCTGCATCGAATTCAGAAAGACCTGATGGATATGATGTCTCATCTCGCACGGCCTTCTGATTCGAGCAAGGTAAACCCCAACCCGAAACCAATAGACGGTGCTATATTTTGTGAAGCCTGGATCGATGAACTGGAAGCCGCCATGACAGAGCCTTCGGATTATTTCCTGTTGCCCGGAGGTAACGAAATATCGGCCTTGTGTCACGTGGTACGCACACAGATCAGGCGTGCCGAACGCAGACTGGTAACACTGAGCAAAGAAGATCCTGCTTCGGTTGAAGAATATATAGCCTCCTATATAAACAGGTTGTCTGATCTTTTCTTCACCCTGGCCCGAGCCGAAATGGCCTCTAAAGCAATAGCCGAAGAACGCTGGCAACTCTTTCTCTACAAACGCAAAAAGGTTGTCAACAACGATTAACTATTAACGATTAACGAACAACGCCCCTTGAAATACATCATCACCGGTGGCCCAGGAAGCGGAAAGACAAGTATCATCGATATCTTATCAAGGCAGGGCTATGCTACATTTCCGGAAGTTTCGCGTACGCTCATCCGGCAGCAAATGCAATTGGAGCGTGGTGTGTTGCCCTGGAAGAATATGAAAGATTTTGCAATACTTGCGCTGGGAGCAATGAGACAGCAATATCATGAAGCTTCAGTTGTGAATGAGACTTGCTTTTTTGATCGCGGCATTCCGGATATTATAGGATATCTATATTTCTCGGAGCTTGTTCTTTCATCTGAAATTTCAGAAGCAGCGGCCGCGCATCTGTATGCTCCGGTAGTATTCATTTGTCCTCCGTGGCCGGAGATTTATGTGAATGATCCGGAAAGACCGCAGACATTCGAGGATGCAAGGAAGTTATACCGTCATATAAAGAACGCCTATGAAATGTTGCGATATACGGTTATTGAAGTCCCGAAAGATATAGTATCAATACGCACGGAGTTTATACTCGATGCCGTGCATAACCATCAACCTTTTGTTATATAGATTAGTATGAGTCTTAGAAATTTATTTTACATGGTCTATACAGTTGCCATGCTGCTGTTGGTGATCGGCTGTAGCAAGCCGTCTGGACAGGAAACACAATCGTCATTTATATCGCCCGTCATTCGTTATGCGAAAGGATTTGAGGTCAATGATAAAGGCAGCGAACTTGCCGTAACGGTAACATCACCGGATGGCTATGTACAACATTACACCCTTCGGAATAAAAGTAATGTGAAGACTTTACAGACCGAAAGGAATGTTATTGAAGTGCCGCTAACGAATGTAGTGTGCCTTGCTTCCACGCATGTAGCGTTAATTAACAGCTTGCAACAAACGGATAAGATCATTGGTCTTGAAGACAGGAAGAGTGTATACAATGCTGATATTATTGAATCTATTGAGGCCGGTAAAATTCACGAGGTTGGTAATTACGATGAACTGAACCTGGAGCTGTTGATAAATATACATCCCGATGTTGTGTTTCAGTCTGTGAGCGGAATGCCGACTTCGAACGCAGCGCAATTGGAAAATCTCTCATTGCATGCTGTTGGTATACCGGCACATTATGAAACGCATCCGTTGGGGCGCCTGGAGTGGATCAAGTTCTTTGCACTGTTTTTTGATAAGCAAGCATATGCAGATTCGCTTTTTGATCAAATTGAACAATCTTATAACGCTACCATGCAGTTAGTGCATGAGCCTGCGCACAGACCTACCGTTGTAGCGGGCTATTTCAGTAAAGGTGTCTGGGTAGCTCCGGGTGGCAAAAGTTATTTTGCACAGTTGCTGAAAGATGCCGGTGCGGACTATGTCTGGAAAGATGACTCTACATCGGGTAATCTGAAACTGAGCTATGAGGAGTTGGTCGATAAGGGAATTAATGCTGATTACTTTATAAACATTCAAATGGTTTACAAAGATCGTGAACAGGTTTTGTCAGATATAGCAGAAGCCAAATCTTTCAAGAGTGTACTCGCCAATAATTTCTATATGAACAATGCTACTACCAACGCCCATGGAAAGAATAATTACTGGGAGCAGGGATTCACAGAGCCACACGTAGTACTCAAAGACCTGGTAAAGATATTGCACCCTGTTTTGCTGCCGGAGTACACACCGGTATATTTTACCGACCAGCGGCCGAAGTAATTTTTACCTGTAAGAAGCACTGGTTTCAGGCATGATTGATCATTTTTATATTTGTATAGTATGAAGTACCAGTTTTTAATATCGGCTCCATCCAGTAACGCTGGTAAGACTACGGTTACACTGGGACTGATCCGATTGTTGATGAAGCAGGGATTGCGTGTACAGGTTTTTAAATGTGGTCCCGATTATATCGATACTAAATTTTTAGGACAGGCAGCGCAACGTCCAGCGATCAATCTCGATATTTTCATGATGGGTAAAGATCATGTGCGGGAATTATACCATCACTACAGTGCAACAGCGGATGTCTCGATCATCGAAGGTGTTATGGGACTTTTTGATGGCGCTAACCGGATGGAGGGTAGTAGTGCGGAGATCGCTATACTGTTAAATGTTCCGGTTATAATGGTGCTGCCGGCCAAAGCCAGTGCCTACTCTGTGGCGCCCGTATTGTATGGATTTAAGAATTTTAATCCGAGTGTTACCATTGCCGGGGTTATATTCAATCACGTCAACACCCTTTCGCACTATAATTTTCTAAGCGATGCTGCACATGATGTTGGTGTAGCTCCGCTGGGATATATACCCGTCCAGGAGACGATAAAAATTCCCTCACGACATTTGGGTCTGCAACTGGAACGTAATGATGAAGAACTTGTCTCTGCGATAGCAACACATCTGGAAAAGACTGTTTCGGTGGAGAACTTGTTGCGCGCTACCGGTCAGAACAATTCAAAGGAAAATGTTTCTATGCAACGGTATAACCAAGTGCAGGATGCCCGTTTAACAATAGCGGTAGCGCATGATGAAGCGTTTACGTTTACGTATCACCATAACATAGAGACGTTGTGTACGAAGTATAACGTAGTATTTTTTAGTCCGCTGCGCGATGCCGTTCTGCCGCAGGCAGATATAGTATATCTGGCTGGTGGCTATCCTGAGCTTTTTCTCAGGAAGCTTTCAGATAATGTATTGATGCGCGAGTCGTTGGGTCGTTATTGTCAGGAAGGAGGTAAGTTGTTGGCAGAGTGTGGCGGACTGATGTATCTCGGCAAATCGATCATGGATGCAGCAGGAGAGGAGTATACTACCGTAGGCTTTCTTGATCTGAAGACATCCCTGGCGGATCGCGCATTAACGCTTGGTTACAGAATGTTGCATTACAACGATAAAGTATACTGCGGCCATGAGTTTCACTACTCGACTGTTAAAGAGGAAACTATACCTGATTCGATTGGTCATATACGGAACGCGAAAGGTGAAGACGTTCGCATGAAGCTATACCGCAAGAAGAATGTGGTTGCTTCCTATATGCATTTCTATTGGGGCAATGGGAATGATTTACTGGAGACACTCTTCTCCTGAGGATTTACCGGAATACGATATTTACAATCAGAATGATCAATACGCATGAAAAGGTGACTGCGTGGTTTATATATACTACACGATTAATTTCACGGTCTTCAATATCACGTGCGTTGGAGCCAATGTAGGGCTTCTCAACCAGGACACCGTGGTAATAATTACTCCCGCCAAAGCGGCAGTCCAATACCCCTGCGAGTGCAGCCTCCGGATAACCGGCATTGGGGCTTTTATGCAAATGCCCATACCTGAAAATAAATTGTATGGCGCGACCACTCAGCGATACAAGTGCAATGAGTAAAGCCGTGATTCGGGCTGGTATATAGTTAGCGATATCATCTACACGTGCTGCAAATTTGCCGAACTGCTCATAACGTGGACTGCGATATGCGATCATCGAATCGAGCGTGTTAATCATTTTGTAGGTCATCATTGCCGGTATACCACCAATCGCATAATAGAAGAGAGGCGCCACCACGCCATCGGAAAGATTCTCAGACATGGTTTCGAATACAGCCACTTTTATCTGTTGCTCCTGAAGTGTATTGGTCTCGCGACCCACAATCCGCGATAGTTGTGCGCGCGCCTCGGGTAAACCTATGCCAAGCTTTTTGAATACATTTCTACCTTCATCAATCAGACAACGATTGGCAATGCCAAAGTATACAAATAGGGTGTTGAAGATCGTCAGTGCGTAGACATGCCGTTGTAACAGCAGCGTTGCGAAGTGAAAGCATAGAAATGTACCAGCGATTAGTAGTATACTGAGTATCGTGCCTTTCAGAAAACGATGATTGCCCATGTTCCATTTTTTCTCACCGGTAGAGATGAGATTGCCAAATACTTTTACGGGGTGTGGTATTTTTTCCGGATCACCCAGCAGCAAGTCCAGCAGATAACCGGCAATCAGTGGGACTATATAGCTATAGAGGACGCTTTCCATGCACGGAGGCCTTTTAGGAATAGTATATTCTTTTCGCGACTCTGTGTGGCGATTCGGAAATAACGTTCGTCCAGTCCGCGGAAGTTGGCGGCATCGCGAATCAGGCAGCCAACTTCTTTTGCAAGATATAGCTTGAGTGCGGAAGCAGTTCCGAAGGTTGTCTTAACGAGGAAGTAGGAAGAGTTCGAAGGTATAACTTCATAACCTTCTATAGCCGCGATGGCGTCCTTCAGCCAGTCGCACTCATCGAGCAATGAACCAATGTTGGGGAATAGAGAATCGTAATGATCAAGAATAAATGTTGTGGTGTGCAGGGCTATGACGTTAACAGACCATGGAGCTTTATAGCGCGTTATTTTTTTGACGATATCATCGGGTGCTGCTATAAACCCCGTGCGCACGCCCGGTATAGCAAATGTTTTGGTGAAGGAGTGAACAACAACCAGGTTGCTGAGTTTGCCAAAACTGCGGAGCAGACTTTCCGGTGTGCGCGTAAAGTCAGCGTATGCTTCATCAACTATAAATACTGTTTCCGGGTTATTGTTTATCAGTTGAAGTAACGTGTCGCTACGCAACTGTTGTCCGGTTGGGTTGTTGGGATTACAAATGAAAGCAAGTGTGGTGTCAATCTTTGTACCGATGTGTATACCTGTGTATGATCGATAGTTGCAATGAATGTCGTTGGCGAAAGCAGCGTCTTCGTATTCCGAAAATGTAGGTGTAAAAATGGTAGCCGTTGCTTGACGGAAGGCTTGTGCAATGAGGTAAAAAGCTTCCGCTGCACCGTTGGTGATAAGAAAGTTTCCGGGAGACAGGCTATATCGTTCGGCCAGTTTCTGGCGTATAGAGTCTGCGTTGGGTTCCGGGTAATTTTTAACCTGTGCGATGGAACGCTGCATGGCTTCGATCACGCGCGGATCCGGTCCACCCGGCCACACGTTCGAGCTGAAGTTCGCACCGATGCTGCTCCCGAAGTTATAGAGATCGTCTCCGTGACCGTAGATCATTTTTGCATGATATTATATACTTTGTCAATATCCACTGATTGACGAACCCAATCGGCCAGTGCATCGTATTGCGCGTCCTTGTAGGTGTCGTGTAAAGTATCGGGTATCGTCACGTTGTGCTCTTTGAAGAGATCTTTCAATATAATCGGGTTGTCAAATATACCATGCATATAGGTTCCCCAGCAACGTTCATGGAGAAAGTAACCGTCTGTGTTGCCATCTTTTGTATAATTGACAGGCTGATTGTCGCCTATGGGTTCCGTTGTGCCCATATGAATTTCATAGCCGTTACAGACTTCAGTATCGTTGCTTCTGTAGCGAAACTTCTTCTGGTACGTTTGCTTATTCTGTGCCAGGATTGTTTTTACCGGCAGAAGTCCGAGACCTTTGATGGAACCCTTGTCAGATTCTACCCGGAACGGATCATGGATTTCTTCTCCGAGCATCTGGTAGCCACCGCATATACCAATTACCTTCTTGCCTGCGCGGTATGCCTGATGTATAGTGGTAGCCAATCCGCTGTCGTATAGCACCTGCATATCGGTAATGGTATTTTTACTTCCGGGAAGAATAATAATATCAGCCTGTTCAACCTGAGAAGGATCGTCGGTATAGTAAACCTGTACGCCTTCCAGTTTCTCCATAATTTTAAAATCCGTGAAATTGGACAATTGCGGATGACGTATAACGCATACGTTGGTTTTGTTAGTAGCTGCGTGTTCGTGGCGTGTTTCAAGTCCTACAGAGTCTTCTTCGTCAATATCAATGTCGCGAAAGTGCGGTACTACACCCAGCACGGGCACCTCTGTAATTTCTTCCAGGATTTTTATACCGCTTTCAAACAGTCGGGCATCGCCTCTGAACTTGTTCACGATAATGCCTTTGATCAGTTTGCGTTCATGCTCAGGAAGTAATTTTACAGAGCCGTATACACTGGCAAATACGCCACCGCGATCTATATCGGCTACCAGTATAACAGCAGCATTGGCAAACTGGGCCATGCGCATATTTACTATATCTTTATCTTTCAGGTTGAGCTCGGCTACACTTCCGGCTCCTTCCATTACGATGGGGTTGTACTGTGAGGAGAGCCTCGTAAACGATTTTTTTACTTCTTCGAACAACGCATCTTTACCTTCCTTCTTAAAGTAATCATAGGCCGACTGATTGCCGATTGGTTTACCATGGAGAATTACTTGTGATGAAAGGTTACCGTTGGGTTTAAGCAGTACGGGGTTCATGTCCGTATGGCATGGTATACCAGCCGCTTCGGCCTGCGTGGCTTGTGCCCGGCCGATCTCGTATCCATCCGGTGTGGCATAGCTGTTCAGCGACATATTCTGTGCCTTGAAGGGAGCCGGGGCAAAACCATCTTGCCTGAAGATGCGACAGAACGCAGTAGTAAGTATACTCTTGCCAACGTTGGAAGCTGTACCGGCAAGCATCAGGGGTTTGAAAGCCATGCGAATATGTTTTAACAGATACCGATCTGCGACCCGAATATAGAATTCAGCGCCATACAGTGTTGATTTATTTTTTATCTTGTAGCCACCTAATCAAATATACTTTACTTATGGAACCTTTGGATCAAATACTCGATGCCCCGGTATCATCACAACCACAAATGCGCTATGCAGGATTCTGGATTCGCGTGGGCGCTTACCTGATTGATGGAATTTTACTCGCAGTAGTGAATGTTATTTTAGGCCTTGTTATCGGGTCCAGCAGTGGATCCATTGGGGCTGCTCTGCTTGTGAACGCCATATCGATCGGTATTGGCCTCGCTTACTTTGCAGGTCTTGAAAGCTCCGAGAAACAAGCTACACTCGGCAAGCAGGCCGTGGGAATTAAAGTGGGAAATGTAAATGGTGAGAAGATAACTTTCGCCAATGCATTGGGGCGTTATTTTGGTAAAATAATCTCCGGATTACTTTTAGGTATCGGTTTTATGATGGTAGGCTGGGATGAAAAAAAGCAAGGCATTCACGATAAGCTTGCTGATACATACGTATTCTACGCTTAATATTTTCAATGATCATCAGGCTGCTATAGCCTGATGATCATCTATATCATTCCTCTTGATTTCAGCTCCAGGTATTTGTTAATCGAAGCTACGGTAAGATGCTCCGGTTTGGTGAGTATACTAATGATGCCGAACTGCTTTAACTGCTGCACCATGTGTGCCTTAGTCAGTACATAGTTCTCGGCTGTTACCTGGGTATATATATCCTCCAGCGTTTCTACATGTTGAGATGTACTCGTGGTGATCTCGGTGTTCTCAAAGAATATCACTACCAGCAGGTGCTGGTCATTCAATCTTCGTAACTGTGGCAACACGCGCTGCAGAGCATAGGTGCTTTCAAAATTGGTATAGAGAAACAGGAGGCTCCGGCCATTTACAAAATTCCGTACGGTCATGTACATACTTTCGTAGTTGGCTTCTACAGCACCTTCTTTCTCTTTGTAAAGCGTATCCAGTATTTTTTTTAGCTGTGTTTTGCTGCGATCCGCTTTGATCAGTGCCTTGGGTGTTTCGGCAAAGGTGATGAGACCGGCCTTGTCTTGTTTGCCCAGCACTATGTTTGAAATGACGAGGGCTGCATTTACAGCATAGTCAAATAAACTCAGGCCGTTAAAGGGCATGTGCATCACACGACTTTTATCAATGATGCAATATACCTGTTGAGACTTCTCATCTTCATACTGGTTGATCATCAGGTGCGCTCTCCGGCTGGTAGCCTTCCAGTTGATGCTTCGGTAATCGTCACCGCGTATATACTGGCGGATGTGCTCGAACTCGTAGCTATGTCCGATGCGTCTTACTTTCTTAACACCATACTCGGTTGCTGTGCGCGCAAAAGTTTTCAGTTCATACCGCTTCATCTGGATGATGGACGGATATACCGGAACGTTTACTTCGCTGGCACCGGTTATGCGTCTTTTAATGAAGCCCAGGCCTGTGGTAAGGTATAAATGTATCTTTCCGAAGATATACTCTCCGCGTGCAACGGGGCGAAGCGTATACGTTTGCTGATGCGGTTTATCAGGCGACAGCTCCAGCTTGATGGTGAAATGACGCATTTGAAACTGCTCCGGTAATTCATCAATCAGCGTTACAAAAAGTTTTATACGCGCCTTGCTGCGTACAGAAAGGGTAATAATGTTGTCATCACCCAAGGATAACACAGAAGGCACATCCCGTTCAGTTGTTACCACCACACTGCGGTTGTACAGCAGCAGTATATCGATGAGAATAAGGACGGCAAAGAGTATACATCCCGTTTTAACAAACGCAAACAAAAACGGAAAAGCATACGAAAGCATCATGCCTCCCGTAAGGATAGCTACGATAAAAAAGAAGCGATTGGTAAGGAACAGGTTTTTGATAAAGTTCATCAGCGTGGTACTTCTACTCGTTCCGTTATCTCTTTAATGATGTCTTCGGCTTCAATACCTTCCATCTCGCGCTCGGCTGTTAGTATAATACGATGGTTCAGTACCGGGTATGCTACAAACTTCACATCGTCCGGAGTAACAAAGTCGCGGCCGTTCATTGCAGCAATTGCTTTGGCAGCACGCATAATGGCCAGCGATGCCCGTGGCGATGCACCTAATGTAAGGTCACCGTTGTTACGTGTGTTGTCTACAAGCTTCGCTATGTATAGTATAATTTCGTCTTTGATGTGGATCTTCTCGATTAGCTCCTGGCAATGCTTTAGCTCCTGCTTGGTAATTACCGCCTGTATATTTTCGAGCACCTTCATACTGAAATCATCTTTGAACTTCCGGAGTATAGATACTTCCTGGTCGAGTGTAGGATATTTCAGTTTGATGCGGAAGAGGAAACGGTCGAGCTGCGCTTCCGGTAAACGATACGTTCCTTCCTGTTCGATCGGGTTTTGAGTCGCGATCACGAGGAACGGAAAATCCATCGGATACGTAGTGCCGTCAATGGTAACTTGCTTTTCCTCCATCACCTCAAACAACGATGACTGTGTTTTTGCCGGGGCACGGTTGATCTCATCGATCAGTACCAGATTGGCAAATACAGGGCCGCGGTTAAAGGTAAACTCCGAAGTTTTCATATTGAAAACAGAAGTACCGGTAACATCGGTCGGCATCAGGTCAGGTGTAAACTGAATACGCGAGAAACTTACCGACAGCGATTTGGCAACCAGCTTGGCTGTAAGTGTTTTCGCTATACCGGGCACACCTTCCAGGAGTATATGCCCACCGGTAAATATACCGGCCAGTAAAAGATCAATGGTGCTTTCCTGTCCTACAACAGCTTTGCCGATTTCACGCTTGATGCGTCTTACACGTTGGTTAAGCTGATCAATTTCCTGTTGTAATAAATCTTCAGGTTGCTCAGGTTGAATGTTTAGGTCTTCCATAAATATATAGCTGTAACTTATTTACAGTGTTTGTAAAAATTTTCAATAGCGTTATATAGTCCTACCAGCTTGTCGATAGCTGTGTTGTACTGTGCGTTTCGTTCGATCTGGCTATACTGGTCGTAGATGCTTTGTATCTCTGCGATACTCACCTTGGATTTCTCGGCCAGCCGGGCGATCTGTATCTCCTGTGTCATTTGGGTATGAATGCCATAGCGTGCACGAATGAAGTACTGGAAATATTTCATCTTCTTGCGGGCAATGTCCAGGTGATTCTGGTTCTGGTAGTGAAGCGCTGATACGAGCTTCACAAATTCAAGCGATGTATTGACTTTCTGCTCCAGTACCGGTATAACGCGCTGCGTACGCTTGGCAGCGAAGAATACATAGAGTACCACGGCCGCCAGCATCATCCACCAGGCATACTTTAAAGCGGGCTGACTCAGTATAAAATATAGCGGACTTATATCAGGATTGTTATTTCCGGTAAAGGACACTTTGCTGTACTCATCCCAAAGTATATTTTCTCCCTGCAGGTGCGAAAATACACCGGAAGCATATTCAGCTTTGTCGGGTTTGATCATGAAGTAATTTGTGAATACCAGCGGGTTGGTGTGCAGGTATATATTTCCTTCTCCGTATTTGAATTTCAGGAAGTTGACATAGCTCGGCTCCTGGTACCCAAGCGGCACCAGCGATTTGGTCGAATCACAGAACATACTGCTGTTAAAGGCATTCCAGTAGTATTTCATGTCTTCGGCCATGAAGCGATACTGATAGGTATATCCGCTTTCGGTGTGCAGTGTATCGTGGTAGAAGTTCAATGTTGCATCTTTCACGGAGTGCTCCTCCAGTGTTATATCTTCGTTACACTCGTTCTCATATATACCGATTATGTTTTCAGGAAGCTCAATGCTGGCTATAAATGCATCGTTACCTTTTTGGATGAAGTCCAGTAAAGCCTGGGCATCGCGCTGATTGAGATGCAGGCTTTGTCCTATAAAAATATAGTCGGTTGATTTGTCTCCGAGACTGTCTAACACCTCGTGCAGCGGTTTCCGGTTGCTATGGATAAAATTGTCTTTATCGCGGTAGCTCCGCAGCATTTGTTTGACAAATGAAGTGCCGTACGGCTGATTACTTCCTGATTTGTAATCTTCATACCATTGATAATGTTTTTTATCATCATTCCCGAATATGAAGTATAGCAGGAGCAACACACCCAGCACCGCGAAAAGTATGATAATGGTTCTGTTCTGCTTCACGATGCCTTCTGCGTATTTAATTTCTGATGGAGGTTTTCAAATTCAGCAAATAGTTGCTGGTACGATTCGGTAGTAAGCCGGTGTTCTCCATACCAAACCTGTTCGTAGGCGAGGGTAAGTCTTCTTACCTCGTCATAATGAAAGTCTTTGATGGAAAGTTCGGAGAGATAATCGTGATTGGTCTTGTCTTTTTTCCAAAGGATAATGCCTTGCTCGTTCAACTCCTTCAGCAACCCGAGAAAATATAGTCTTACGGCCAGGCGGAAATTTCCATCAGCAATCGTTTTGCGTAGCAATGAATTTACATCGAGGTCTTCTATATTTTCCACGTGGGCAGAACTGTCGATCTCAACGCTGGTCTTTAGCTTGGGTGAACCGGGTTTTATATTTTTGGTAACGGCATACAGAATAAAGAGGATCACACCGATAATGCAGACGTAAGCCATTACACGCAGTATATCACTGTTCCAGTTACCGAACGACATCGGCTCGCGCGGATCTGATTTCTGTTCTTCTTCAGGTTTCGGTGGTTCTTCATTATAGTCTGTGTCACCTATAATTTTCTTCCATTCCTTCTCGTCAAACTTTTTGACGTTCAGCTTTTCTTCCTGGTATTGTTTGGTTTGCGATAATTCGTCTGGTGACTTTAACGTATGGGGTACTTCGGTGCTCTCTTCGTCACTATACTCATCGTAATTATACTCGTTGTTGGCTACAGTAGTGTCCACCATGTACTCCTGTTCACCGGGTTCTGCCTCGCGATATACAACGGAGTCAGCATCCTGTGCCACTACAACCGTGCATGAACAAAACAGCAGTATAAACAATGAAACTATATATTTCATACTTTACTGTTTTTGGAAAGTCGCGTGCCCACAAGCGCAATGGATTTTTTGAGATGCTCTGCGTCTGCTGTTTCTTTCAATGAAAAATACTGGTATGCTGCACAAGCCGTGAGAATGGGTATAATCAGGTTGAATGCAAATGTCTTGATAAACAGTTCTATGAAATGAATAATGCCTTTCGACCATACATCAGTATCGGCAAAGTTCCATTGCAGAATGGAGGTATACATATAGATAAGCGGAGCGGAGAGTACCAGCAGGAAGGAAAACGTAATGAGCAGCAGGATCATTTGTAGCCCCATAACCTGGCCGAAGTTGGCCGCAGCCAAACGCCAGGTCTCGCCAAAGGCACTGAACAGATTCTTTTCTTCCGTTAACTGCGTGAATCCATAGAGCATGAATACTATATAGCAAAACACCAGGAAGAAAATTCCCCAGTAACCAGTATATACCATTCCGAAGATTGCTGCTGTAATAACGATGGTTTTACCGAATGCCATTACTGAAAATTTCGTCTTCGCATTTTTCGATTCGGCATCAACAATCATCATCACGCGGTAAAGTATCAACGAAGTACCGGCTATATTGATGACCAGCGATGTAAGGTCAGGTGTTCGCAATCCATAGTACATATCGCTGAGGAGCTTGAGCCACCAGTCTTCTTCATAGAACGGAATATAGAACTCAACTTCAAATACAAACCGCGCGATGGTCATCGCCAGGGATGCTACGAGTAACCATGACAGAAGTTTATTGGCGTGTCGCTTATAGAACAGCAACGCATCCTTCATAATGTCTGCATTGTTCTTTACCCGATCGAAGAAGGTTGGTTCCTGTAAGCTGGGCGGGAGGCGTACTTCCACCAGAGGAACTTCAAAACCAGTCTTCGATTTCCACCACGGGTATACTACAAAGTAGCCGATGATGAACGCTGCGGATAAGAATATAAGAAAGAAGCGGAGTATATCCGGAACTTCGGTATAGCGTGTCAGGAAACTTTCAATGATTGCGGCCAGCACAAATATAGGGGTGATGCCGAGCATTAGTTTGAGCGAACGCATGGCCGAGAGCTGAAATGCCTGCAGGCGTGAATAGGTACCCGGAAAGATAAGTCCCGAACCAAGTGTTAAACCTGCACCGCCCGCCAGGATGATCGATGATATTTCCAGTGTGCCGTGTAGCCATATCGTTAGTGCCGACTCTGCCGCGAGCCCTCGTTCAATGAAGAAGAACTGGAAGCAGCCAACCATGATGCCGTTGTATAAAAGTATAGCCAGTGTACCAATGGCGAGAAAAACTCCGAACACATACGTACGGAATGCTACCATCAGGTTGTTGAACGTAATGCCGAGGAACATGTCTACCTGGTGCCCCTTTTTATATACCGCCATCGGGTCGCCCTTTTCAATATTCTCTTTCGTCATGGATACATAACTCTCCCCGAGAATGGTGCTCGCGAACTGAGGATCTTTCATTGAAGAGAATACACCGATGCAGGCAGCCAGTAAAAAGACGATCAGCGATATCAGCATCTGTTTTTTAGAGAAGAGTATAATCTGCGGCAGTTCATCCATCCAGAACAGCCGGAACTGATTTTTCTTTTCTTTCCGGTTACTATAGATGATCGAAAAGTATTCGCGGGCAATCTTGTTGAGGTAAACGCGTACGGAACGGTTCTGATAGTAGGTGCGCGAATAGGACAAGTCGTCTACTACCTGTGTAAAAAGATTGGAAAGCTTTTCTGGATCTTTAACGGGACTTGTAAGAAGCGTTTCGGATTCGAGCCACTTTTCTTTATTTTGAGCGATGAAACGGGTTTCCTTCATGAATGGGTGAAAATATTGCTTTAAGATCAAAAAATGAAGAACATAGAAATTAAAACTACGCAGAATGTAGTGTTGGAATATGAACTTGCAGATTTACGCGATCGCATTCTCGCTTTTTTTCTGGACCTGATCATTCTGGTGGTTGGCCTTTCAATATTATCAGCTGTCGGCTTTGGTATTTTAGGTTTTACCGATACCGCAGCAGGGGTGTACTTTATTTTCCTATTCTGCATTTTTATCTTCTACTCACTGGCGTTTGAAGTATTGAACAACGGACAGAGCCTCGGTAAAAAAGCGCTGCGCATCCAGGTGATCAAAACGGCTGGCGGACAGGCTACATTTTCTGACTATGCTGCGCGCTGGGTTTTTCGTATGATCGATATTTACTTTTCACTCGGAGGTATAGCGTCTATACTCGTAGTGTCTTCCGCGAAGGCGCAACGCATCGGCGATATCGTTGCCAATACGGCTGTGGTAAAGCTTGTACCGAAAATGGATCTGGCTCTGCGCGATGTACTGGCTATTCATTCCCGTGAATCTTACAAACCGGAGTATCCACAAGCCAAGCAGTTGCAGGAAGAAGATGTACTGGTGATCAAAAAGACACTGGACCGTTACCGGAAGTTTAGTAACGATGCGCACGAGGAAGCTATACATTTACTGGCGGAACGCGTAAAGCAGGTGCTTGGTGTTGAAAATATATATCCGGACGATCGCAGGTTTCTGCAGGCGATCTTGCAGGACTATGTTGTTCTGACACGATAACGCTGCCGTTCAGCAGGAGCAAGTCCGGTAATGATAATTTTTGATTACCTTCAGGATACAGAGCACGCGGTTTGCCACGGGCTAATCTTCCCATCAACCTGTAATTTTATGAAAGTATACTGGTCATTTATTACCCTCTTATTGATCGCACTCGCTATGGATACACAAGCACAAACAACATTAAAGGTTGGCGACAAGGCTCCTGATTTTACTGCGAAGGATCAGGATGGAAAAACGATATCGCTGCACGACTATAAAGGCAAGAAAGTAATCCTGTATTTTTACCCGAAAGATCAGACTCCCGGTTGTACACAGGAAGCTTGCAACCTGCGCGATAATCATGCAACGCTGCAGAAGTCGGGCTATACTACCATTGGTGTAAGCACCGATGATGTTGCTTCGCATAAAGAGTTTCAAACGAAATATAGTCTGCCGTTCCCATTGGTAGCCGATGTTGATAAGGCTATTAATCAGAAGTATGGCGTATGGGTAGAAAAAGAACGCGATGGCAAAAAGTATTTTGGCACCGCGCGTACTACATTTCTTATTGATGAGAAAGGTGTAATTACCAGCATTATTGATAAAGTAGATACCCAGCAGCATGCCGAGCAGATACTGAAACTTTAGTTACACTATATTTCGGTATTGCCGGAATCTGTCATACTTAACTTTACTCCGCTTACCTCCAGGTGTTTTAATTTCTCCGGGTCTACCACAGTGTTGATCTGGTATATCTTATTGTCTGGTGCAATGCCCAGTATCTGGCAGGTGATCAATCTGTCGCCCATATAGTATAGCAGCGCAGGTTGGTGATTGATCTGTGCAGCCATAACGGTGTTGGAACGATGGAAGCGTTGGTAAATGACCATTAGCAAATCGGAAACTTCCGGTATACCCAGACAGCTCTTGCGCAGCACACGAAGTTTACCGCCATCGGCATAGAACGATATATCCTCGGCCAAGATAGTTTCGAGTGTTTGTGTATCGCGCGAACGTATGGCATTTATATACTTCTCCAGGAAGCTTAGTTGAACCTCGTCCGCGGCCGAAGCTTTGCGCTGCAGGTTCAGTTCTTCCAGTTTGGCTTTTGCCCGACTGAGCAGTTTGCGCGAATGTTCTTCCGTACTGGACAATACCTCGGCAATCTCCTGGTGCGAGTAATCGAAACTTTCCTTTAGCAAAAACACTGCGCGCTCTTTGGGATTCAGTTCTTCCAGTAACACCAGCATGGAGTACGAAGCTATATCGCGAAGATTCATATTGGTATCGGCTTCTTCGGTTGCAAAAGGTTCCGGTAGCCATACATCGCCTACCTCTATTTTCTTTCTTCTGTTTTTGATGTTGATGGCATGGTTGATAACCGATTTTATCAGATAACCTTTTTCGTTGGTAATGCCCTCGCGTGGTTCTTCTATATACTTCGAGAGTACATCCTGCACAGCATCACGTGCGTCTTCGGCAGAACCAAGAATGTTATAAGCATACGGGAATAAGGTCTTCTGATATTCTTTCATACAGTTATCGGGTTTTATTTTGAAACAGCTATAGCATCAATTTCTACAAGCATATTGTCAATCGCGAGTCGCGGCACCGGTATAAGTGTGTTAACCGGAAATTTTTTATCGGGCCACATCCTGTAAAATTCTTCCGTGATGATGCGGAGTTTTTCAGCATCGTGCTCTACCACCAGCGTTGTAACTTTTACAACCGCTCTCATATCAAGTCCCTGCGAGCGTAATGCAGTCTCAATATTACGAAGTGCCTGCTGAGTTTGTCGCCTGAAGTCGTTACTTAATTTTCCGGAAGTATCTTCTTCACCACCTTGTCCGGCAACAAACACAAATTTACGATCGGCCGGTACCGTTGCAACGTGCGAAAATCCATACGGTATAGGATCGAAGAGTGCAGGCGGATTGCTGATTTCCTGCGCAGAGACTGTTGATGTTATCATGACTATAAAGACAAAAAGTAATTTTTTCATAATGATTTTTTTTTAATCCTGAATGCTGGCTATAGCACGTTGTCGCTATAGTATATATCGATCAGCTGTGAAGCCATCGTGCCACAGCTTTTTGCAGAAGCGGTAGTATAATATATACCATCAATGGCACCGCGATAACGGTAATTGCGGCCGTGCGCAAGGGCAATGGTGTTATCTGTGTAAAGTAATCGCCCAGGCATGCCAGTAGTATAGTAATGGTAGGGTAGATGGCAGTCCAAACCAGTATCGCCATCTTCCACTTTTTAGGAGGTTTTGTTGCAGCCATGTATTGTGCTTAGAAAATGTTGTACGATGCGCTTGCAAGTTTCAGCTCTTCAATTTTGGGGGCAATCTCAAGTCCGCTTTCATCGCGTTGTTTTTGAAAGGATTGAAATGAATCCAGTGTAAATAATTTTTTTTGTGCCTCATCATTTTGATATACCGCAAAGTGATTGAATGTTTTACCATCGGCACCCACATACGCAGTGTAGCGTATAGCCGGGTCGTTGATCCGTTTCAGATCGGCAATAAACTTGTTTACATTTTCCAGGTTCTTTTGTACGAAGGAAGATTTTACCGTATAGGTTACTTTAATGATTTTCATACTGGCTGTTTGTTTTTTAGTTTTCCGATACAAGACAAAAACAAGTCTTGAAACGTGACCTGTTTTTGTCTTTTTTACACAGATCTTTTTTGAGCAGGTTTACAGCGAGTATTGTCCCACTTTATAGCCGCCCGGTATAGTCTGGAATGCGCGGTTAAGACGGTTCCAGCTGTTGATCTGCGCAATGCCCAGGGTCAGGTCTGCGATTTCTTCTGTTGAGAATACCTTGGTAAGCGATGCATATAGCTCATCATCAATATCGCGTTGGCTGATGTGTGTGAGCGCTTCGGCAAAAGCCAGTGCAGCTCTTTCTTTCTCGCTATAGTACGGGCAGTCGCGCCATGCAGCTACCGAGTGGAGACGTTGTTCCGTTTCGCCCATCGCAGTAGCCTCCTTGTGGTGCATGTCCAGACAGTAAGCACAGCCGTTGATTTGTGATACACGGTACTTAACAAGCTCCAGTAGTTTATGATCAAGTGGGGACTTCTTTAAATACATTTCTGATTTCAGTAGTCCATCGGCAAACCCTTTTGGTGCGGTCTGAAGTGTGATTCTTTCAGTCATAACTTTTGTGTTTTTTGTTTAACTACATCCATGACAAAGAGCCGCTTCAAAACGTGACCTCTTTTGAATATTTTTTTAGAAAATATACTGTCGGTGAACTATCGCTATGAAAATGAGTGTGTTAGAGAATTGATATTGTTGGTTTCCGGAGAAGTGATTCTTTTATAAGATCTTATTTTGAAATTACTTTGAGGCCAGACCGGATATAGTATATAGAATCAGCATGAGACAGCAGAAGATAGCGTTTGTATGTTATGAAACCGAGAAACTGAGTGCATACGCAGCACAGGAGGATGGTATGCTCTTCGATTTTTTACAATCAAAAGGATTGCACGTTCAGCGTGTGCAGTGGCACGATAAAAATATTCGATGGCAGGAGTTTGATGCTGTAATTCTCAAATCTCCGTGGGATTATCACAATCGGTACAATGCTTTTATGGAGTGGCTTGGCGAGGTGAATCGATTGGGCGTGCAGATACTAAACCCGTATGATGTTGTGAGGTGGAACAGCGACAAGCATTACCTGCAGCAAATGATCGATGAAGGTTTTGATGTTATTCCTTCGGTATTCCTGGAGCCGGGCAAACAACACGACTTTCATTCATTGTTCGGGTATTTTAAAACGGATCAGTTGATTGTGAAACCCTGCATCAGTGCCGGATCAAAACAAACTATTACTGTAACGCAGCAGAATATAGATCAACACACGGCTGTTATACATGACATGACGCGCGAAGAATCTTTTATGGTGCAGCCCTTTCTACCGCAGATTTACGAAGGCGAGCTGTCGTATCTTTTCTTTCACGGTACATTCAGTCATTGTATACTTAAGAAACCGAAGGCTGGAGACTTTCGTGTACAGCTTGGTTTTGGCGGAACAACACATTTACAAAAACCAACGGACGATGCAATAAAATCTGCACAGGTATTTACAGATCGATTTGCCAAAGACTGCTTATATGCCCGCGTAGATGGTGTGGTGATCAATGGCAGGTTTACCTTGATGGAGCTGGAGCTGATTGAGCCCATGCTATATTTCCCAGATGCTCCGTATGGTCTTGATAAATACCATGCGGCCCTGGAGGAATTGTTGCTGTTACGCTCGGTATAGTATATATAGCAAGAGCGACATGTATGCATGCCGCTCTTGAAATTCATTGAGACACTGTTTCTTTAATGATGATGATGTGCAGAAATAAGATCCGTAATCTTCTGAATCAGCTCTTTGCTATCGAAAGGCTTCGGAAGGGTATCATCTGCACAGGCATCTTGTGCCAGCGGAATAATATCGGTGTTAGACGAAGTGATGATTACAGGTATATGGCGAGTTGTTTCGTTTTCTTTCAATTGCTTGCATAACTCCAGTCCGCTGGTGTTGCCAAGGTTAATGTCAAGTAAATATAGGTCGGGGTAGGGGGGACTTGATACCTCCAGACCAGTGCCATCGGAATATACTTCTACGGTAAAACCATGCGATGTCAGAATGAACTGAAGCAGCTTTCGCGCATCCTGGTCATCGTCTACAATGATTAATTTTTTATTCATGCTGAGGGTTATATTTTTTCGATTGACTGGCTAGTGTTTGCCTTTCTTTTTCTGTTGGCCGGGGGCGTAATTTTTAGCAGACTTGCTGCCGGTAGCTTTTTTCATCTGGCCGGGCGGCACTTTTTTAGAATCCTTGTTAACAATTACAGTTGTCTTACTGCAGGCACTTGCTAAAACCAGCATCATCAAAAAGACCCACGACATTTTTCGGATTTGCTCTTTCATGTTTTTCGTAAAGTTTGTTCGTTCCATCGCGATGTCCTTGTACCTCATTCATTCCGGTGTATCACGATTTATACCTTTAGCACGCCATCTTCGTGTTACCCCCAAAGTGAAATCGAAGAAATGTTTTAAAAGGCATATTCTGTATCGGGAATAAGATTTTTTATATGTTTACCACATTGACCTTTAAAGAATTAGTCGCTTTTCATGGAAAAACTTCCCGAAGATGATTTTGGAAAACTGTTCCGGCAGCATCATGCGGGGTTGTGCAATCTGGCGTATAACATTGTGGGCGATACAGACGCAGCGAAGGACATTGTTCAGGAAGTATTTGTAAAGCTTTGGAATAACCGGGGGCAGCTTACGTTTGGTGAGCAGATCAAACATTACCTCTTCAAGGCTACCGCTCACACATCGTATAATCATCTTCGCGCAAACAAGCGAATTGCGCCTTTGGAAGAATATGCAGGATTGAATACACTTGAGACTGTTGTGGGAACGGAAGGTGTTGAGTATAAAGAACTGGAAGTGCGTGCCCGCCAGGCGGTTGACCGGCTTCCTCCGAAATGCAAAACCATTTATATACTGAGTCGCCACGAAGGATTGAAGCACCAGGAAATCGCCGATACACTCGGGTTGTCGATCAAAACCGTTGAAAATCAGATGGGAATTGCGTTGGAAAAACTGCGAAGCGACCTGAAACCCTTCCTCAACCTTGAAATTGTGGCCATTCTGGCCGCTATTGGCATGGGACTTTACGCGTTACTGATATCGTAAAAAATAATTTGCTCCTCTTTGGGGGTATACTCGTAGTCCGGTGCTATAGGTATATAACAAAACGAAAATCAGTAAACACTTTAATCTTAATGCGTATGAAAACTGTCATTGGCTTGATTCTGTTTGTAATGATTACCGCATCTTCTTGCTCGTCTTATACGTGTGCTACTTATGTGAAGCATACACCGAAAACCAACACTACGACCAAAGAGGTTAAAATATAAATAAGAAGTAGACCCTCTCTATGACCCTCGACAATCAACACTGGGAACGAATTTCTGCTTACCTGTCTGGCGATCTTTCGCAGGATGAAAGAAATGCATTTGAATCCTGGCTTCAGGATTCCGACAGCAATCGACTTTTGTTCCAGGAGGCCCGGCTGGTCTGGGAGAGTTCACGAATAAAACTCCGGGTAAAAAATCCGGCTACAGAAGAAGAGTTACTCAAGTTACGCGCGCGCATAAAATCGCAGCAACCCGCAGGCCGCATCATACCACTCTTTAGAAATTCAGCACTTCTGAAAATTGCTGCCAGTCTTACCCTGGTAACAGTAGCCGCCTATTTCTATTGGACACTGCGTGATACTGAAACTGTTATCGCGTCAGGCGATCAGGTGCTCACCCTATATTTACCCGATAGCAGTCGAGTCTGGCTGAATACAAACAGCACGCTGTCCTATACTGAAGATTTCACGAAAGAGAACCGTACCGTTACCCTGAAAGGCGAAGCATACTTCCAGGTTAAGCGCGATACAGCACATACCTTTGAAGTGGTCACTCCGGCTACCACAGCGGTGGTGTTGGGTACATCGTTCAATGTGAATGATGCCGACAGTGCCACTATTGTTACCGTTGCAGAAGGTAAGGTTCGTTTTGCAGAGCGCGATGCTGCACGCGAAAAAGATGTTGTACTCACTCCGCGTGAGCAGGCTACATTCCATCATCGTAAAAAGACTATGGACCGATCGCGAAGCCGCGATATGAAGTTTGCTGCCTGGCGCAGGTATAAAAATGTGCAATACGAAAAAGAAGTAAAGAACAGCGGGCTATATCTCGCTACTCAATATACCTGGCGAAAGAACCAGATCAATCAATCGGTGATTGAAGGGACTATACGAAACAGTGCTTCGCTGGCTGTTTATAGAGATATAGTACTATATGTTACGTATTCGCAGCCGGGCGGACCTCAGAAGACTTCGCGACTTGTAATTGGTGAAACTGTGAACCCCGGACAAACCATCGATTACCGAAGACGGTTACTTGATATTTTTACCGAGACCAATGTGTTGCATGTGAAGGTTGAATCAGCCGAAGTTGAAACCGGTGACCATTACTAATACAATGTTTTATGAAGGGTAACGAGTTATACATGAACACCTCTGATTCTTTTGCAATTCCCGATCGCGCTGAAGCACTGATTTCACTTGCTGAAAAAATAATTCAACAACATGCTATCGAAGGACCTTCAAGTCCGGTAAAGCCGCAGATCATTGCTGATCTCAACTACCGTGTAAGCTCTGCTAAAGTACGCCACGACCAGGGATTGAAATATGAACGCCTTATGCGCGAAGCTTTTGCCGAACGGGATTTTCTGTTGAGTAAACAGAATTCAACTTCAGGTAAAGATGACCGCGATGTGAAAAGTATTATTGAGACGGTGATACAACTTTTGCAACAACACTATTCTGATAAACAGGAAGGCTTTATAAACTGGGGACTTGCCAAGCCGGATAAATAGCGTCAGGTTCGGCTTGTGCAGCTTCAGCCCTCTTAAAACCCCTCCGCAGGGGTTTTTCTTTTTAGTGTTACTGACTTATCTGCGTATACTGTGGCGTGTTGAAAGTATATACCCGGAAGTAAAGTATAGCAACGCTGGTATATATCTTGGGAAGGAGCTAGTCTCGCGGTTTTGTTTTTCGGCCGGTGGTGAGTTTTACTAATGTTTCCCGAACGGCTATACTGGGTAATGTTCCTCTGTTCTCTTCGATATACTCGGCTACAAGGTCTTTGTGATGTTTGATCATGGTTCTTAGTATCCACGATATAGCTTTGGTGATGAGTATTTCTTTTTCGCCTTTTAGCCGCTCTATATTTTCAATAGCCATCGCTGCCAGCGGTTCATTTGATTTCTTTCGCAGCGGTGCGATGAGCAACACTAACGATGCTCTGCGCTTGTGAATATTTTTACTTTTGGAAAACTTGCGCAGCAACGGTTCCCACTTTTTCCAGTAGCGTGGTACCTCTGCAACGGAGTAGCTACCCGAACACAACACATCTACCTCAGCCCAGCCCATAATATGCTCCAGCCATTCGTCAAACAAGGCAGGTTCGAACGCCAGTTGCTCGGGCTTCGCATAATCCAAGAGCATACCACCCATCCATTTTTCAGTGGCCGATTTACCTTCTATTAAACTCGTAACAACGTTCGCGAGGTCATCGGCAGAAAGATCGCGATGACTCTTCATCCATTCTTTCGCCAGCATGCGCAGCACCGGATTGCTGATGTCATAACGCGGATGCGAACTGCCAAGATAATTATCCTGGTGCGTATGTTGCGTTGCCTTGTTAGCATTTGCGCGTATAGCCGTCAGGATATCTTTATGATGGCGGTCCATGGAAAAAAAATTATTTCTCTTTAAGATTCCGGATAAGATCACGGTCCAGCTCAGGACCGCTGGAGAGTGCTTTGCTGATCTTGCTCACAACGTCATCCAGGTTATGACTGGACTCTTTTAAATGTATCAGGATCTCTTTTTCTTTTTCCGAAAGCGAAGTGTTGTTGAGGAGGTTGATCAGCCCCAGTATACTGCACAGTGGTCCGCGCAACAGATGGGAGTTGATGAACGCGTACTCGGCAAGTTTTCGGTTGTGGGCTTCAAGTTCAAGGGTGCGTTCGGCTACGCGCTCTTCCAGTCCGTTGTTGATCGAAGTGATCTCTTCGTTTTTCTCCTTGAGCATTTTGTTCTGCTCTTCAATTTCAGCAGTCATCAGCTTCAGCGTCAGGTTTTGATTAACCAGTCGCTTGTGAACAGCGTGCTGCGTGTAGCCAAACAGTGATGCCACCGTTGCTGTGATTAACGCAAAGAATACTCCGCTTACCGTGAACTGTGCCGGATAGATGGTTACCGGGTACGAACCCACCTGCGTACTTACATATACTCCGTTGGCAATGATAAAAAACAGCAGCAGTGTAATCAGTATAATGGTTTCCACCGATCGCGTAAACATGGTAAGCAGCAGCGGAATCAATCCTACCCAGAATACCCAGGTGTGAAAGAAGCCGGGGTTGGAGAGTATCTGTACCTGGTTAATAATCAGCAGGAAGAAGATGTTAATGATAACCAGGATCTTGTGTCGTACACCTACGAGCGACAGCGTGAGGAGCAGGGCCGGTATAGTCGTAAGAATCAAGACATATACAAGTGATATGTTTTGAAGATCAACCGCGAACTCCAGAAATATAGCCGCGAGAAAAATGAAAGTTATAGCGATGAGGTAATACCGGAAGGCGACAATCCGCGATGCTTCCAGGCCTTCGGTATCGGTTTTTCTTAAAAAGTCAAGCATGTCTTCATCAGCCCAAGTTACAATCCCGCTGAAATAACTTAAAAATCTTCACATGCGCTAATAATTTGCCCGAGTATTTTTTATTCAATCAACATGATCAGGCTCATCTATACCCGTATGTTTCATGATTGTTACGTGCCGATTGCCGGATCATGTCCTTGTAACAATCTGCCGCTTTATAATGTTTTTTTAATCTGCACGGATGCATAAAAAGTATACCTTGGACGATTGGACAGGATTATAAATCCCGGAAAAGATATTTACTTAGCGTATACTTTTCTGTAGTTCATGTAAGTATAAGCGATACGAATACGATGAATAGTAAAACTATGATGAAAGAAAAACAGGTACATATTCTTATTGGTTGTGCAGATGCACGCGACCTGAGCCAGGTTCAATTGGATACCATTGACAATGTGACACAGGAGTTCAAAGAGATGGGCATTGATGTGGAGCTTCACGTGGTGCGCGCTGCCGGTTCGTTCGTAACTCCGGATATTGTGATGGACATCAAGCGTACCATCGAGCAGGCACAGCGCAGTTCAGATGCTTTGCTGCCCATCAGTTACTATATCCATATACAAACGCATGGTCACCTTACAGAAGATTCCAATGATCATTATATAAGTCACGTACACGACCTGAAGATCGTAGAGGGCTCGCCTCTTAACTGCGGTATGCTGGGAGCTTCAGCGGTTGGTGTGGAGATCGAGCAGATGATCATTGAAGAGAAACCTGTTATTGATATTCGCGGTCGCGCGGTAGTGATTGATAATGATACCAAGATCAAATCCTTGTTGCAGGAATACTATGCGTACGATGGCTACCTGGCGGGAGACTGGATTCGAAGTATAGATCTGTTACGTACACATCCGCGTCATCAGCGCACTGTATTGGAGAAAGCTATAGCAATCGATCCGGAACTAAAGATGCTACATATACAGATTACCTGTGGTATTCTGGACTATGCCATCCACTCACTGATTCGTGTAGACGATGGTGATCCTTCGGTACCTTTCTGGGATACGGTGCAGATGGAGATACGCAAGCATACACAGAATGACCGGAAGGCGAAAGACATGCTGATCAATCAGTCTGCAAAACAAAAACCACTGGCGGGATTACTTTGCATGAGCGATCCGCGTATGTCATCGCGACTGCTCGCAGCCAACTACTATATGCGCAGCAAGAGCATTGAACATACCGGTGATTACTTGCCAAACACAGTCTTCAACATAACCGGCAGCTCGTTTGATATACCACAGACACCCTTTGGTCCCTATGTAATTGCAGGATTCTACTATGCGGTAAAACACCTGAAGCTGGTTGACCAGATGGTGATGGGCTACGATGCCGACCAGACGGATCGCATTATCAAAAAGATCAAGAACGATCCGATTATGCGCATGGTTGTGCAGAAGTTTAATGTGAACCTTATACCGATCAACCAGATCGATCTGCAGGTGGAGGTATAAACCTGGAAGAAAGAGATCGCTGAAACAATCACTTGAATAACAATAAAGCCTGAACTTTCGATTTCAGGCTTTTTCATTTTAGCCCAGATCCCAAGCAACTTTTACATTTCGTTTACATTCTTTAACAATTCCTTTACTAATGCCGGGTACAAAGACTTGTAGCTTTGTTTGAATTGATGATTAACCCTGCAAAAAATATGAAAAAAGTTATTTATGCGCTGATCTTACCACTGGTTGTGGTAAGCGGACTAGTATTTGCCAATCGCGAAATCAAAAATGAAACTTCTAAAAAATCAACCCCAAGACCACTCTCTGCGGCTGAAATGAAAGCCGCGAGGAAAAGATGGGAGGCTACCCCTGATGGTATAATGTACAAAAAATGGGAAGCGTCTCCCGAAGGTAAAAAGGTGCTTGCTGGTGCTGCTAAAATAAGGAAACATACAAGTGCTTCCACCAATATGGAAGCTGTTGTAACCTCTCTTTCTCTTCCGCCAGGCTCACGATTAGGTTTCGGAGTGATGGCCAGGATTAATGGTGAAGATTATATTCTTAGTTTCGGATTAGAAAACTCGAATGAATTTCAGCAATTGCATAGCCTGAAAGTTAACGACAAAATAATTGTAAGAAGCCATTCTGTATCGTACGCCCCCAAGTATTCATATCCAATTGTATCGGGCGACTATGTAGAACGAGATAGTATAATAATTTATAAACGTGCCCCTCGCAAAGGCGGCTGCTGAGTAAAGTTTTATGATGGGAAGACCTTTACGGACTTTAAAAATAAAGAGAGTAAGTAATAACGGAATTGAAGAGAATTTCAGCAATCGGGTCAGGGGAGTCAAAAACCTTGTTTGTTCACGTTGGACAATGACGCGCTTCGAAAACCCGCTATGCCTCATGCACAGACGTTGTGTGCCATGCCTTGACAGACAGAGAATGAGAATCAAGATAGTATTTTTAACCACCTTAGCGCAAATGAGAAAAGCATTCCTAAGAGACTAGTTGGACAGTATTTGAGCTTAGACGACTCTGCAAGACTCGTAATAGCAAGCGGACTAATTATCAAATATTCAGTTTCTGTTTTTTCGGACATGATAGACTCGGTTGACAGGAAAGATATCAAGGGAGATACAACCTATTCCGGGACTGAGGACAAGTTGAAGTTTGATATAGTCGTTAAGGGTGAGTGCTTTTCAGCGTTGGAGTTACTACGATACGCTTTTTGACGTAAAGAGAGGCGACATCTTAAGAAAGTACAAAGGACATTATTTTTTGAACCAACAGGTTTCGACAAATGGTTGGCGCGTGACAACTTTGGCAAAGATTGGCAATGGGTTGTCCCTTGGGACAATTTCTACGAAAGACGATCTAAGTAATTTAAGAACAGTGACCGAAACAAAGTCAGACACTATCTTCAGTTTCCGACCGACAAAAAAAGAGATGAAGAAATTCTTAAAAGATAAAGGATTTAGCCACCAGGATACATTTATAAAAGTAGAGCAGTGAAAAGCATGACCCACAACAAAATGTATAATTCCATGGCGCTGATAAGGGAGGACATTTTTTACTTTTGTTCAGCGCTACGGCTTATACATAACGTTAGCGGCATATTTTTAACATGACTAGATCTATAAACTTATTCTTGGCAATCGGACTCACCTTTAGCCTGAGTTTCGTTTTCGCACAAGAAAGAGTCTTGAAGTTGGCTGAGGATAAGAAGTATGAAATGTACTTTGTAGATGTTGCAATCAGGGAAGACTCCTTTCCGACCGACACTGTACGAGGCAAATTCACAATAAGCTGGGACAGAGACTTAGGCTTTCTGATAGATGACCCCGAGATCATTCAAAATCTAAAAAATGGTTGGGTTGGAGAACCAGGTCAAATGGTCGGATGCTGGTATGACTACTTCATGTATCTCATTGAGGACGGGGTTGTTGTGGATGAAATAAGAATAAATGAGAGATGTAAACAAGTAATAACCAAACATGGTGTCTATAACTATACAGACTCTACTCTAAGTCAAGTTGATCGAAGTAAAAAGATAACAGTAGCTAATGTAGAATTTGAATCACTCGAATTTGGACGGAATTTCGTCAGCGATGTTCTCGAGACTCGAGGTATCTATATACCGGGGCTTAGCGACAAGGATTGGTATAAGTATGGAGGTAGTATGATAGTGAAGACAAAGCGAAGAAATATCGATAAGTTAGAAGTACAAATCACCAATACAATCAGAGAGAAATTCCCCAATGAGTCATTTGCAGTTTGGTTCCTCGTGTGTAATAATCGCTTTTGTATATTCGATGTTTACTGCAGTGAAAAGTTAGGAAGTAGTATGACTGATTGGGAGGTTTATCGCAACTGGAGTCGTTTTGATCCAAAGATACTTTTGATTAGCAAGACAGACGTCCAAATGAAAGAGTTGATTGAGAAATACGCCCGCTAACGTCTAGCTATAAGTCATAGCGGCACTTTGAATAGTTAATTTTTATACGTTGGGGTAGATTAACCAGTATATAAAATTGACGACCATTTAAAACGACAGTATTCCATTGAATTATTGAAACGACCTTTGAACCCTAAGTATTGGTTTATGCAATTCGACATTGTACCCAAAGACGGGGACGACTACTACCGGCAGGCTTTATATGCGAGCGTTTTGCGCCATAGTATATCATGAATTATAAGGACATAAATAAGGAACGAGGCAGTTCATGAAAACAAAAACCGCCAATTCTTACGAATTAAGCGGTTTTGATTTCTTTTGATTGTTCTGTTGTAGCCCCGGCAGGAATCGAACCTGCATCTTCAGAATCGGAATCTGAAATTCTATCCATTGAAATACGGAGCCGCATGTTGCAAAGTGCTGCAAAAATAAGGAAAGCTTGCTACCTAAAAAATATATCTTTCAAGAACCATCGTTCCCAGAAACCCTGACTGGAATTGGACAAGGAATGTGCCTCTGATAATGATTAACGATGAATCTCATCATAGCTTATAGCTCCGGTCGATGTCTCCTGAATATATCTTGAATGAGACCTTTGATATATTTTAAGCTTGTAGCGGGTTTATATTCATATTACCATCCCGATGGCTTCATGTATCTTCACAGAAATTTAGTTAATTGAGGTTGAAACAACACAGGGTATATATATGATCTGCACTATCTATTCGCACCACCTGGTCTTTGACAGAATTGTAGAAATTGTAAAACGAACATTTTCCGGTGCAGCCATATCGGTAGGTACTCAGGACGAATTTAGTATTGCTGATGTTGAAATTAAGGGTGGACTCTTCAGTTCTTCAAAAAAAATGAAAGTGTCATACCGGCAGAGAACTATACCTTCGTACCAATTGCCCGAGATCGATGATAGTCCGCTAACACGAAACCTTAAAGGACTATACGGCTTTGTGAGTTCGTTGCCGGCCAGGAATGAAAAGATCAAAGGTTTATTTCTTCATAAGATCCAAACGCTCAATTGCGAATTCTCGGTGATCGTAGAGAAGGGCGAGATCAAAGAATTAAAGTCGCTGATAGCAACGTTCGCTAAAGACTTTGATGCTATACTTTTTGTACAACCCAACACCGTTATAAGCCGATCTTCCGGGCAACACTTTGTTGACAAAGATTTGAGATTAATAATCGATGGACAAGGTAACTCCGAGATTGATACACTCGATGTTTCTATTGACTCGGTATACTTTGATGCTTCACAAACAGAACTCTCCGAAAGTCAAAAGAGCAGGAAGGAACGTAACGAACAAATACTCCAGCAACGAAACATAAAAGTAAACAGGAATCTTCCCTGTATAGAAGATGAACATGAGACTGTAATACGATCGCCCCGCGAGATTGCTACCCGGGTTAGTATTCTGGCCTTTACAAACCTGGTGGCGTTTGGTAACATAACCGGTGATGACGCGATAGCCTATCTGAAACAGTATAAGCTGTGGGATGAAGTCACACCCAATGAAAAGGAATTTCTGGCAGACCCAACAGACGCCAGGCGCAACCAGGAAACCTGGAAGTGTGAATGTATCTGGGTTTTGATGTGGGCGTTGAATAAGGTAAGTGATCTTGGGTTCCCGGACGAATTATGCAGTTTGAATGCTATAGCGCCTCACGACTATCCGATTGGACAAGGTAAGGACCCGAATAATTTTATCAACGCCATAACCAGCAGTCGCACGAAAGAAGAAATTCTCGATGCCAACGATCTATACTATAGAATTGACTGGGCTTGTGTAGATGCACGTATCAATAACCAGCAGATTGCTGAGGTTAATGCAAGCGTTGTATACGAAAGACACTATGCCCTGAACTGGCTTGTAAACTATATGGATCAGGCCTGGGACGATGTCAGCTGCGATACGTAGCCGGGCAGATATAGTATATATTATTTTTTACCTGGCGAAAGCATTGGTGATCAGCCAGGTCTGCATAGCTTCGTAATATCCATCACAGGCAGCCCCGTTGATCACTGGCCTTTTAATATAGCAAGAATTATTGATTGCCCGGTATAGCCTCACGTTTACTGATCCATCTTTCTTTTAAATCCATCATGCTATATCCGGTATCATTACATCGGGGTGAGGCCATTTGTGTCATTCCGGAAAACAACGTTGAAAGACTATTCGCCTTATTTCAATACAGCAACGGCAGCGCCTGCTGTAAGTAACAACAACCATCCGGCAAACAATAATATATATGCCGGTATAGACATTACAGCAGATCATAAATTTACTCCCAAAGCGTACGGTGGTGCGGTAACCAACACATTGAATGTAAATTACTGTTGCAGGCACGGTTGGCTTACTCGCCTGTAAAAGAAGTAACTATTTTTGTGAATGGACGAAACTTGTTGGCTGACGACAACAGAGAGTACTATCATGGCGATAAGACTTCGATGATGTTGCTGGGTGGTTTCAACTTTCAGTTTTAATATATACTGTATAGCTGTGATTCATTAACGCAGTGATCTTGCTGTGTTGATGATTTCAGATTGTTTGATCATGAGACGAGGGGCAGATCAAACGAAAAAGTGGTGCCCTCTCCAGGTATACTTTCTGCGAATATTTTTCCGTTCTGCGATTCTATAATTTCTTTGGATATGGCGAGTCCTAATCCTGAACCGTTGGTGGCGCCCGGAGCCTGAAAGAACTTCTCGAACAAACGGCTCATAAATTCAGGAGCTATACCGGTACCAAAGTCCTGCACCGAAAAACGGATCGCATGATCGTGCTGAAAGCAGCGTATAATTATTTTACCATGTTCCTGACTATGGCGGATAGCATTGGTGAGAAAGTTAACAAGCACCCAGGTAGTTTTATCCGGATCAGCTTGTATAGTTGAAATGTTTTCTGGAGTCTCTATCGCTATAGCAATATGCTTGCGTTGTGCCTGCGTGTTAACAGAATCTTTAGCTGCATGAAGAAGTTCTTTCGGATTAACAGATTTTATTGTAAGCCTTATGTTACCCGTTTCCACCTGGGCCAGGTCGAGTAGCTCATGTGTTATTTTTGATAGGCGGGTAATTTCATCGCGCATCGTTACGGCCAGGTTTTCCTGTTCTTCGTTCAGTTGGCCGACACGATTGTCCAGCAAAAGTTTCGTGCACATTTGCAGTGAAGCGATGGGAGTTTTTAACTCATGCGAGATCGTTGCTATGAAGTTTGTTTTGGCAAGGTCAAGTTCTTTGAAGGGCGTTACGTTCTTTAATAAAAGTACTTGTCCAATCAAGGCTATATTTTTTTCACCGGTAGGAGTATAGCGGACAATGATGGTTTCTTTTGCAAAGTAATTTTCCTTACCGGATACTACGATCTTTATCAGATTGCTTTCATTGCCTTTCGCATTTCCTTCGCGAATCAGGTTGCGCAGTAAATCATTTTCAAGCGCAACATCCGGAGCGTAGCGGCCCACCAGTTTATCTTTACCTATATTTAGAAGGATCAGGGCCTGGTCGTTGGCGAAAATTATTTTCTTATGTTCGTCAAGTCCAATCACCGGGTCACGCATCAGGTTGATAATAGTTTCGATGCGTCTCTTCTCAAAGATCGCCCGTGCCAGGTTACTATGTTCATATTCATCCAGCTTCTCAGCCATTTGATTGAACGCCTGTGCAAGCTCCTCGAATTCATCATGTCGATCAAAATGGAGTCGCTCCTCATAATTCTTGTCGGCAATGGATTTGATACTGTTGGTAAGCTGCACAATGGGATTGGCGATATAGCCCGGAAAATTTACGATGAACGTAAACGCTACGATGGCAAATATAGAGAGCGTGATCACCACGTAAGTCGATGCACGCGTAGCGGTCTCCTGGGCTACCGTATTTTTTCGTACAATGGCATTCATGTTTATCTCATGAATGTGCAGGGCTGCCATTTGTAGAGCTTTCGTAGTGATGGTGTCGTTCGGGTTAGCACGGTATCGTTCAAAGGCAGTACGCAGTTGCAGGGTTGCATTGCGTTCGTGCGGTTCGGTAATGTTCGCCTCCTGCCGGATTAAATTTACTTCGATCGAATCGATGGGTGTAGGGTAATCATGATTCGTGAGCTTGAGTATATTTTGAGTATACTCAAGTGTTTCATAGTTGTTGCGAATTATATTCTGTGTAGCCTGCGACAGTTCATGCAGGTAGTATAACCCTATGCCACCTATGGCAAGAATAACGGCAAACAGGAATGCCACCCCCAGCGCTACTTTCGTTTTTATACTCATGACAGAATGATAAGGTCAGTCTCGGAGTTTGATAGTTTGTTTAAAAGCTGGTTAAATGTATTGGTTTTCAGAATAACCTGCCATAAGTGAAAGTGTGGTTTACCAATGCAAACGGTAGTGATCTGTTTTTCTTCTACAATCTTTACAATGGTGGAGGTTATGCTTTTATTTTTTACCTGCAGCACCTCGGCCCCCAGTTCCGTAGCCAGTTTGAAATTGTTGATGAGATGTCGCTGTACCGATAGCTTGATTCGGTTTGTATCTTCACGCGGTGTCTGTACATAGAGTACATACCACTTGGAATTATAGTAACTCGCGAGCCGGGCCGTCTTGCGAATGATCATGCGCGCAATTTCATCGTTGGAACTGATGCACGCCAGGAAACGCTCATGCCGGAGTCTCACATCAACGGTTACTTCCGTATCTACTTTACGCTCTACCTGCGAGGCAACTTCTTTCAAAGCCAGCTCACGTAACTGAAGAATCTTTTCCGGTTGGAAGAAATTGCCCAAGGCTCGCTCGATTTTGTCAGCAGGATATATCTTGCCCTCTTTAAGCCGTACAATCAGCTCATCGGCAGTCAGGTCTATATTTACAACTTCATCTGCTAGTTGCAGTATTTTGTCGGGAACACGCTCACTTACTTCTATGCCTGTAATGGTGCGTACTTCTTCATTTATACTTTCAATGTGCTGGATGTTAATGGCGCTGATCACGCTGATACCGGCTTCCAGTATCTCCATAACATCCTGCCATCGCTTTTCATTTTTGCAACCCGGTATATTGCTGTGCGCGAGTTCATCTACGATAACAACTTCCGGATGCTGATTGATGATGGCTTGCGTATCCATCTCTTCCAGCTCTTTGCCTTTGTAGAATATCTTTTTTCGTTCGATCACAGGGAGACCGCTGGTGAGCGCAGCGGTTTCCTGGCGGTTGTGCGTTTCAATGTAGCCGATCGTTACGTCTACACCGTTCTTCAAAAGACTATGGGCTTCCTGCAGCATACGGAATGTTTTGCCAACCCCTGCACTCATGCCGATATATATCTTGAACTTGCCGCGTTTTGATTTGCGAATAAGGTTAAGAAAATGCTCCACTGATTTTTCTTTCTCGTCCATAGATTCAGAAACTTACGCAAAGCGATGTGCCGATAAATGTATTGTCTTTTACCGGTTCATCATTCCTTTCAAACACACGGTCTTTACTCGCTAAGGTACGCACTTCTGTTCGCCAAAGTATAGCATCGTGTACCCGGTAATCTACATTAAATGACAGTCCTTTGGTTTTGAATCCATTGGCAGTGCCGGTAGCAATAATTACTCCGTTCTCATCGCTGTAATATTCACCACGCAAAGCAAGGGCAATCTTGTTACTGGCGGCATAGCGTACAATCAGCACAGGAGAATACCACGCGTTGGTGGCTGATGATTCCGGTGTTTTTTCTTCAACACCATAATCAAAGCCAACGGTAACGCCAATCTTTTTAGTTACCTGGAATATACCATAGAAGTTATGAAAGTAACGCATCTGTCTTGCACTGTCTGGTTTATCAGTGCCTATAAATGTGCTGCTGTTTAAAGTTACAGAGGCAGAAGGTTTGAACGTGATTTGTGTTCCGAATGAAGGTAGCGAATTCCCATCCACGCGCTGTATCCGTTGCCAGCCGTTCAGTATCAAACCGGATAGGAACCACTTTTCGTTATCGGATGTATAGGAGATTTTGGCGCCGGCTTCATAGTACGGTGTATTGTCTGCCAATATACTTCGTGTCAGGTTCCAGCAATCTTTACCAATGGCGCTTTCAAACCCGATGTGCGATCCAAATATACCGGCATCAATCCACAGGTTCTTTTTAGCAGAGAGTTTAACGCCTGCATTTGCTTCGTATATATTTTTAAGAACACCAGGCTCTGCCGCCAGGTTTGCATTCGCGTATGTACCCGTCATCAAAGCCAGGTTCGCGCGTACGTTGTCTGTATTGTAAGAACCTTTTATCATGCCAAGGTTCAGGTTTACTTCATTGTGACGGTTGTACGAATATATAAAACCGGGACGGGTATTATTTGGGGGTGTATTGAAATCGTACATATAGTATGTTTCAATGTAGCCATTTACGGTAAAAGGTGAAGGCGCTTTCTCTTCCTGTGCGAAGGTTGTTGATAATGATAGTATATATAGTGTGAATAGAATATAGTGTTTCATAGAATGTCTGGTTGTGTTAACCGTTAACCGTTATTTGTTATTCATTGTCGTTATGTTTTGTTCACGAATAGCGAATAACAAATGACGGATAACGAATAACGGCTAGCGCTTCAATTGATCAAGTGCGATATTAAGACTGAGTATATTTACAGTTTCCGTTCCGAATAAGGGCTTGTCGGTATATTGGTCGATTAAGGCTATAAGTTTGCCTTCATCTATATTTCGTATATGGGCAACCCTTGCTACTTGTATACGAGCTGCCTGTGGTGAGAGATGAGGATCTAGTCCACTGCCGGAAGCAGTTACAAGTTCAGCTGGTATTTGTTCCTTTTTGATAGTCGGGTTATGTACCAGGAAAGTATCGATGCGTGCCTGTACCTGCGCTAGGTAATCAGGGTTGGACGGACCTTTGTTGCTTCCTCCGGACACTGCCGCGTTATAGTTAACGGCTGAAGGGCGTGACCAGAAATATTTATCATTCGTGAACGACTGCCCTATTTTTTCAAAACCATAGCGATTGTCTCCATAGGATATCGTTTCGCCTTTACCCCGGTTGGGAGCAAGCTGTGCAACGCCCCACACCACAGCGGTATATATACCGCAGAAGAAAACAATGCAGCAAAGTGTTAATAAAGTGGCGGGCAAAATGTGATTTTTCATATACGTTATAAGATCGTTGATACTACTATGTCAATAAGTTTTATTCCGATGAATGGAACGAGTATACCGCCCAGTCCATAGATGAGCAGGTTTCTGCGAAGTAATGCTGCGGCACCAATAGGCTTATAGGCAACACCGCGCAATGCCAGCGGTATAAGCAATGGAATAATGATCGCGTTGAAAATGATAGCGGAAAGTATAGCGCTCTCCGGACTTGCCAGTTGCATGATATTTATACTCTGTAATGCCGGAATGGAAGTGATAAACAAGGCCGGTACAATGGCGAAGTATTTTGCTACATCGTTCGCTATGCTAAAGGTGGTAAGTGTACCGCGCGTCATCAGCAATTGTTTGCCGATCTCAACTACTTCAATCAACTTGGTAGGATCATTATCAAGATCAACCATGTTACCTGCCTCTTTGGCGGCAGCCGTACCACTGTTCATTGCGACTCCAACATCAGCTTGTGCCAGTGCCGGGGCATCGTTGGTACCATCGCCCATCATGGCTACGAGTTTACCGCTGGCCTGTTCGGCTTTGATATACTCCATTTTGTCTTCGGGCTTTGCCTCTGCTATAAAATCATCAACGCCTGCTTTCTGGGCTATATATTTAGCGGTTAACGGATTGTCGCCTGTTACCATAACGGTTTTTACACCCATCTTGCGCAGACGTTCGAAACGTTCGCGTATACCCGGTTTGATAATGTCCTGCAATTCAATGGCACCCATTACTTTATTGTTAACAGAGACAACCAGTGGTGTACCTCCATTGGATGAAATCATATCGACAGTATTTTTTATCTCGGCAGGAAATGTATTGCCTGCTCTCTCAACTAGTTTTTTGATAGCATCATAAGCACCTTTGCGGATACTTCGGTCTTCCAGGTCAATACCAGAGGTACGTGTCTCAGCCGAAAATTTAATGATCTTGGATTGTGGCAGTCCGAATGTAAGGTCTGCTATACTTCCCAGGGTGGCGGGGTGTTTATACCCTTTACCTGCGGCAAGCTCAAGAATAGATTTACCCTCCGGAGTTTCATCGGTAAGCGATGCTATGGTTGCACACTCGATAAGATCATCTTCTGATATACCTTTGGCAGGATAGAAATTTGTAGCCTTACGATTCCCAATGGTAATGGTGCCAGTCTTGTCCAATAGAATTGTGTCCAGGTCACCAGCTGTCTCCACTGCTTTTCCGGATTTTGTGATCACGTTCGCACGCAACGCACGATCCATCCCTGCTATACCAATAGCGGATAACAACCCGCCAATCGTTGTCGGTATCAGGCAAACGAACAGTGCTATAAATGCTGCGATGGTGATCGGTGTGTTTGCATAGAGTGAGAAAGGTTGAAGCGTAACACAAACAATGATGAAGATCAAGGTAAATGCCGCCAGTAAAATGGTGAGTGCTGTCTCATTCGGTGTTTTCTGGCGCGATGCATTTTCTACCAGCGCGATCATCTTGTCCAGAAAACTTTCGCCAGGCTTGGAAGTTACAATTACTTTTATCCGGTCTGACAAAACTTTCGTTCCTCCGGTAACCGATGATTTGTCTCCGCCCGATTCGCGAATTACAGGGGCAGATTCACCAGTGATTGCGCTTTCGTCAATCGTAGCGATGCCTTCTATAATTTCTCCATCCGCCGGTATAATATCTCCGGCTTCACAAATGAATACATCACCTTTCCGCAACTGGCTGGAAGAGCGGGTGGTAATAACACCGTTATCAGCAATTACTTTCGCAGGGGTTTCTTCACGTGTTTTGCGCAGTGAGTCGGCTTGCGCTTTACCGCGTGCTTCTGCTATGCCTTCGGCAAAATTTGCAAACAACACAGTAAGCAATAATACCAGGAAGACGATGAAGTTATACAGGAAACTTCCCTGTGAAGTTTCTCCCGTCAGTATCCAGATACAAACCACGAACATAACGGCTGTGCCAATCTCAACCGTAAACATAACCGGGTTCTTGAATAATATTTTTGGATTCAGTTTTATAAACGACTGTCTCAAAGCTTCGCTTACAAGCTCGCGTTGAAACAGGGGCGTCTTTCTTTCTCGTGCAGACATATAGATATATATTAAAAATGTTATAGTATACTACCGGGGCGGATCAGGAAGCGATGCTGTAATATTCCGCTATGGGACCAAGCGCCAGCGCTGTAAAGAACGACAATGCCACCAGGATTGCGATCACCGCAAAAGTCATAACACCAAAGGTTCCTGTGTCAGCCTTCAACGTTCCGGCACTCTCGGGTATATATTTCTTTTCGGCCAGAATACCCGCTATAGCAATCGGTCCGATGATGGGGATGAAACGCGCCAGCAGCATAATGATACCACAGGATATATTCCACCACGGTGTGTTGTCTCCTAATCCCTCAAAGCCACTACCGTTGTTTGCTGAAGATGACGTATACTCATATAACATTTCGGAGAATCCGTGATAGCCGGGGTTGTTGAGCCAGCCATAATCAGGATTGTTATAGAGTATATAGGATGATAATGCCGTTGCTGCCAGAATCAGAAAGGGGTGCAGCAAGAACACGATCATGGCTATTTTCATTTCGCGCACTTCAATTTTCTTTCCGAGGAATTCCGGTGTGCGGCCCACCATCAATCCGGAAATGAAAACTGCGATGATGATGAAGATGTAAAAATTAAGAAGTCCTACACCCTTGCCTCCGTAGAACGCATTGATCTGCATGCCCAGCATGGTGAACATACCCGAGAGTGGCGTGAGGCTATCGTGCATGGCGTTAACAGAACCATTCGAAGTACAGGTTGTAACGATGGCCCATAACGCAGATGCTGCACTACCAAAGCGTACTTCTTTTCCTTCCATACTTCCGGCAGTTTGATCAATACCCATGGCCGCTATAGCAGGGTTGCCGTTCATTTCAAGATATATAGTCGGGATGAGAAATAACAGAAAGCCGGCAGTCATTACCGCGAAGATCATCCATGCGAGCTTCCTGCGTTTCAGGTAATACCCCAATGCAAACACCAGCGCAATTGAGATGAGCGGAATGGAGATAGTCTCAACGATGTTGGTTATATAGTTCGGGTTTTCGAAGGGGTGTGCAGAGTTAACTCCGAAAAATCCACCTCCGTTTGTTCCTACTTGTTTGATCGCGATCATTGCTGCGGCCGGCCCGCGTGATACTTGTACCGTATCGCCCTGCAGCGTAGTGATGGTATCTTTGCCTTCAAAGGTCATGGGTGTACCGTTGAATACAAGAATAACTGCTACGATAAAAGATACCGGCAACAAAATGCGTGTACACGATTTAACAAAGTAATCATAGAAGTTGCCGAGTTTGCTGGTAGTGCGTTCGCGTAGTGCGTTGAACAATACAGCCGCTACGGCCATACCCGCACCAGCACTGATAAACTGGTATAGCATGAGCGTAAGCTGACCGAAGTAGGACACACCGGACTCACCGGAGTAGTGTTGCAGGTTTGTGTTGGTAACAAAACTTACCGTGGTGTTAAACGCCAGGTCTGCAGACATGGAGGCATTACCATCCGGGTTAAGGGGAAGCCAGCCCTGGTTCATCAGGACCAACATGCCATAGAGGAACCATACTATATTTATAGTCAGTAAGGTAACAAGGTGTTCTTTCCACGTCATCTCCTTCGAAATATTAATACCGCTGATGCGATAGAATAACTTTTCAAGGGGATTGAAAACAGGGTCCAGAAGTGTTTTCTCTCCGGCATAGACACGCGCTATATATTTACCCAGTGGTATGGCCAGTATAAATGTTAGCAGTAGTATGAAAATAACACTGATAATTTCAGTATTCATAAGTTTAGAATTTTTCAGGTTTTACAAGTACGTAGCACAGGTATATAAATACCAGTATGGATAGAATGAACAGGATAATCATATACGTTATAGTTTTTCGAAGTAGTCAATTGCTTTAAAAAACAGCATGAAGCATAAAAGGCCCGATGCTATCAGTATGAAAGTAATCATGGATATATAGTTTAGTGTTGATAAGTTATCGTCAGAAAGATTAAGGCATGCTGGTGTTGTGCTGGCGCATATACTCTATCCGGAGTTCGGCTGGCATATTTTCATATACCCATTTTTTCTCATTTTCATGCAGTGCAAGTGAGCGAGAGAGCGAGTACAGGTATACATTCATGATTCCGTTCTTCACGGTTTCATTTCCTTCTTTGAATAGTTTAAAGGCTACACGAAGGTAGCGCTCAAGTTTTCGATAATGCTTTTGCTCGCAGAGCGAAACAGAAGCATCTGTGAAAGATTGGATGGATTTATAAAACCGCTTGGTATAGTGTGGGTCGGCTTCGCCTTCAGGTATTTCACCTTCCAGCATTACCAGGGCAATTCGCTCGTTGATCATATCTGTTTTTATCGTGTTTGGCCGATGCCTGGCAACTGGTGTGCCTGCTATAGAAAATACTTGTAATCAATGTTTTATAGATTGATGAAGTAAAAAGACCCTTCGGAATCCGAAGGGTCTTTCGAAATTGGAAGGCTTGAACGCATACTTAAACGGTCTCAATTTTAATAGCAGGATCGAAGCGCATGGCTGTGCAGAGGCAGAACTTCTTACCGGTGCGTTGAAGAATGTCGTGATTCACACAGGACGCACAACCTTTCCAGAACTGCTCATCGTGTGGCATTTCTGAAAACGCAGTAGGGTAGAAGCCAAGCTCGGTATTGATTTTCATAACAGCAGCACTGGTAGTTATGCCAACCATGCTGGCCTGCGGATATTTATACCGGCATAGTTCAAAGATCTTTGTTTTGAGCTGTGTAGCTATACCATGCTCGCGAAACTCAGGAGCAACGATAAGCCCGGAGTTCGATACAAACAATCCATTTTGCCAGCATGCAAGGTAACAGAAACCTGCCCAGGTGTTGTCGTGATACATCGCGATCATCGCGTTGCCTGCACGCATATAGTCTATCAATGTATCAGGCGAACGTTTGGAAATTCCGGTTCCGCGCGCAGCTGCACTTCGTGACATGGTTTCGGCTATAAGAGGAGCAAGGTGAAAATGTTTTTCGGAAGCGACTTCTATACGAAAGTCGCTATGATCAGAATTCATAGTTGCATCATTAAAACGCAACGCGAGGCAATATCTATACCACGCGCCAACTAGATGATGGTGACCGTGTTTTAAAAAAGTATACCCTTCCGTTTCCGAAAGGGTATACTGAAATAGTAAGGCATATATATACGATCAGGACAGATTATAGTCTTTGATCTTCTGATATAGTGTCGTCAACCCAATGCCCAGTAGTTTGGCAGTTTGTGTCTTGTTGCCTTTGGTATAGGCCAGTACTTTCTGAATATGTTTCTTCTCGGCAGAGGCAAGATCCATACTGCCATCTGTCAGGGTATCATCGTGCAGGTTGAAATCGTAAGGTAAGATGTCAGCATCGAGTACCGGTTGGTCATTCAGTATAATACATCGTTCAATAACGTTTTTCAATTCACGGATATTTCCTTTCCATGGATGCTCCTGCAGCGATTTTAAAAATGTTGGTGACATGGCCGGAGCTGATGTATTGGTCTTTATAGAAAAGTAGTTGATAAAATGCTCAGACAATTTTTTGATATCATCTTTCCGTTCGCGAAGCGGTGGCAGCGAAATGGTGAACACTGACAACCGGTAGAATAAATCGCTCCTGAAATTTCCGGCCTCTGACTCTTTTTCAAGATTACGGTTGGTGGCAGCAATGAAGCGTACATTTACCTGGCGTGCTTTACTTTCGCCAACGCGGTAAAATTCACCCGTCTCCAGCACGCGAAGTAACTTTGCCTGGAGATCGATGTGCATCTCGCCAATTTCATCGAGAAAGAGTGTTCCTTCATGGGCTTCTTCGATATATCCTTTCTTCGATTTGGTGGCGCCCGTAAAAGCACCTTCGGCATGGCCGAACAATTCACTCTCCAGGAGATCTTTTGGAAACGCGCTGCAATTAACGGCTATAAATGATTTTGCTTTACGAGGACTTTCATAATGTATAGCCTGCGCAAATACTTCTTTACCAGTTCCGGTTTCGCCCAGTAGCAACACCGTTGTGTGCGTAGCGGATACCTTCCGGGCAAGTTCTACACTTTGTAACAACAGTTTGTTTTGGCCGAGTACATTATCAAACCCAAAGCGTTGTTGAAGCTTTGATTCAAGATTATATACTTTCTGCCGAAGCAGGGCTTTCTCGGAAGCTTTGCTTAACAACGGAATAATTTTTTCAGGATGCTCACTCTTCGTGAGATAATCGAACGCTCCGTTTTTGATGGCTTTGACACCATCTTCGATTGTACCGTATGCCGTGAGTACAATGACTTCCGCCACCGGGTAATCTTGCTTGATCTTGCTCACAAGTTCTACGCCATTGCCATCGGGAAGCTTGACATCCGATACAACAATGCTGATACTCTCTTTGTCCAATACCCGTATACCTTCTTTGATAGATGCCGCTTGGTATACGGTATATCCTTCAAGCTCAACTACGCGTGCCAGCAGCTTGCGCAGGTTCTCTTCATCATCGATGATTAAAACATTACTGTTGTTCAATGCCGTACAATCTGATTTCTGCAAAGTAAAATATCTTTTCCCGATACATTCAACTAACCCCCGGTAGTTTTTTGCAGGTTACACGATGCGCTGTGTACGGATATAGAGATATAGTGACTATTGGGAGGAGCGTATGCACGCTTTTTCAATTGCCAAACGTTTGCTTTAAACGGCCCCGGAACTTGCATGAACTTTATTGCAAAAAAATGTGTAGTTTTGTTATTCAATTCCTTGAATCCGCTGAAGGTTATTTTCTCATGAAAGAACGTTCCCTCCTTCCAGATTTTATCAATTGAAGAGACATAAGGTCTCAGATTCGTATTTGTTCATTTTTAACCTCTTCGATTATGAATTTATTCGCAGGAACATTAACCGCAGTGTAACCGAAGATGCCCCTCCCCTGAACACAGATAAAAAATAAATTTTTAAGCAGCTATAGTATTTTATACTTTCAATTTACTCAATGAGACAACTCAAAATTACCAAGCAAATAACCAATCGGGAGAGTCAGTCCCTGGATAAATATTTACAAGAGATCGGCAAGGTTGATCTGATTTCTGCTGAGGCAGAAGTTGATCTTGCCAAGCGAATAAAACAAGGCGACCAGATTGCACTGGAGAAACTGACAAAGGCTAATCTTCGATTTGTTGTGTCGGTTGCCAAACAATATCAGAACAATGGTCTCACACTTGGTGATTTGATTAATGAAGGTAATGTTGGTCTCATAAAAGCAGCCATGCGTTTTGATGAAACACGAGGTTTCAAATTTATTTCATACGCGGTGTGGTGGATCCGGCAGTCTATCATGCAGGCGCTTGCCGAACAATCACGCGTAGTGCGCTTGCCGTTGAACCGGGTTGGATCATTGAACAAAGTGTTAAAGACATACTCTGTGCTCGAACAGAAATTTCAGCGAGAGCCTTCTGCTGATGAGCTGGCCGAGTTTATGGATGTGCCCGTTGAAGAAGTTGAAACCACCATGCGTTCAGCCGGCAGGCATCTGTCGATGGACGCACCGTTTGTAAATGGCGAAGACAATACCTTGCTCGATGTACTGGAAGTAAACAACGATGTAACACCCGATTCGGAATTGATAATGGATTCATTGAAGCGCGAAGTATCACGGGCGTTGGCTACACTTACACAACGGGAAGCTGAAGTTATTTCTTACTATTTTGGCTTAAATGATAACAGCCCGATGACGCTGGAGGAAATAGGAGAGCGGTTTAATCTTACGCGCGAACGGGTAAGACAAATAAAAGAGAAAGCAACTCGCAGGCTTCGCCATACTTCGCGAAGCAAATCATTGAAGAGTTATTTAGGTTAGAAGAACGCTTACTAAAAACTATATAAATGGACCCTAAATTTTACAGTTCGTTCAATAACCAGGTATATGTTTCTTTGTGGAACAAGTATCGACCGGCCATACTTCAACTGATGATTGCATCGGAAAGCAGCCCGCAGGAGTACACGCTTTCCGGTCATGAGTTTAAGACGTTAAATCCGAAAGATCGAAACGGCTATTCATTTACATTGCAAGCTCACCAGGGCAAAGCTTTGAATAATATACAGAAGTCAGTCACTGCACAGGATTTACTATATATGCTTTCGCTTTCACCCAAGGCGTGCGAATTGATGGATGCCGGCAAATATGAATTCACACTAACGAAACAATTCAAGTTGCTCATAACCAAATTACAGGATGCCTAGCACAAAGAAAGTGGTTTGATATTTCTGGCTTGATGCCCCAAAAAAAAAGCACCTTCGAAATTCGGAGGTGCTTTTTTTATAGTATGCTTTTTACGGGGTCTTACCTCACTAATTTTACATTAATAGCATTCAGCCCCTTAGGTCCCATTTCAGTCTCAAACGTAACAACATCGTTTTCCTGGATGCGTGTTGTAATGCTTTTGCTACCCACAAATATACTTTCCTTGGTTTCGGTGTCGCGTATAAAACCAAATCCCTTCGAGGTATTAAAGAACGTAACGGTTCCGGTTCGCTGGTTTACAGGAGTAGCGCCTTCGTTGTTACGCGATCCGATAACCACATCTTCTACGTTAATGGATTTCTTTTTATTGGGGTCTGGTGGAGTGGATACGATGTTTCCGTTCTCATCAACATACGCCATCATGTCCTCCAGCGTCAATCCGTCTTTTGCATTCGCCTTCCGTTCTTCCTTGCGCTGTTCCTTTTCCTTCTTTTTCTGAAGGCGCTTCTTCTCCATCTCTTTTTTGTTGAATGTTTCTTGTGGTCGGGCCATAATGCAATGAATTTTAATATTGAAAAGGAACTTTGTGCGTGGGTTGGGAACAGTTAAAGCTTATCCTTCCCCACGTCAGAAAGGAGTGAGAAAGATACTGATTTTATTTTGAAAATGAGTCCTGAGATTTTAACGGAAACGATTCATGAAGATAATTTAACGAAAACAGTGATAAGTTTACTTTGGAAAACGATGACGTTTCGGTTGAATATGGTATAACGTTATATACCTGGCGTTGGCGTTGGGAGAAAAACATTCGGTTGAAATGCAACGACCAAGATCGTACTCTCGTGACGATCGATTTCAGACTGATGCATGTTTCGGTCCAAGCACAGTCGAAACCTGCATTATTCTCTCATCACAATTTCAATGCATAATGTGATTGCTCGCCGGTCCAAGGAGCCTTTTAATCGCAATTATAACAGCTTCGTTTGGTGGCCGCCTACAGGCTGTGCGTTATAAAATTCAAGTCGATTATGTTCAAATGCTTAGGTTGAATCGAACGCGCTCCGGGCATTGATGTCTGCTACTTGTTTAGCCCTGCTCGTTGCTTTGTGTAACAAAACGTGCAGTAGCTGTGCCGTTAATGTGAAGTTGGTTGTGTTCTCTGATATACCTGATGATGATCGTATTTCTTTGCAGATACTCCAAAAGTTTAGCGATTGTAGAGTATAGTATAAATACACTTTACCTGGAAACGATCCGGTACGTTGTAAACAGTTATTTGAGTTCAATGACTTCTGTAAAAATACGGATGCAGTTCTGTGTAATCTTTTGAGTTTATATGAAAATACTTTGCCGTAGATTTGTTGCAGTTCTCACCTGTGCATAGACAGGTTAGGTTAAGTACAATTTGGGTTAAGAGAGGCCGAATATCCAGACGGGATGTTCGGTCTTTTTTTTATTCATATAGTTCTCTGCATATTTCTCTTCCTGGTGATGTGATATTCACGATATACTTATTCTTTCACGTATACATTACATTTTTAGAGGTAGTCACATCAGGTCCTTTGTATTACATGAAGATGATTTTTTCTGTTTGTAAACGATTCGATATAGATTTTTGCAGGTGAAGTTTAATTCATACAGCTATGAAGTAAGGTATATCCGATAAAATTATTTTGTGTTAAGGTTGGTGAATGATGTGCTGGACTTGTGCAAGTGTCAGGAACGTCTAATAGGTGAATTGAATGGATTTTACGATAAATAGAGTATATCGGATGTGGCGTTACTATTAGTTTAAGATACATACCATAATATATAGTATATGTCTAAGCGAAATAATGATAATACTTGTGTGTAAGTATAAATACGGATACTACTTTCTGTATAAAAAATGATATGATGCCGTAATTATACGGAACACTGCGCAGATTGAGAATGAATAAAATTGCAGTGTTAAAATTATAAATTCTTACATACGAAAGATAACCCCCGCGTATAAGATGATTTCAAGTCTTACATCGAATTCTTATCTCACTTTTTTAATTGGTAACGATAAGTTTGCTGTACCGGTAGAGCATGTACAGGAAGTTATAGAAGTAGATCAGGTTACAAAACTTCCTCACGCACCGGCCTATATGCTGGGTATTATTAACCTGAGAGGAAAGATTCTTCCGCTAATTGATACGCGACAAAAACTTGGATTGCCCTCTGCTGAAGTAACACATAGCAACCGCATCCTGGTACTGGATATAAAAGATGCTGACAACAAGCAATTGCTGATCGGTGCCACGGTAGATATAGCCCGGGAAGTTGTGGCCATCGGACCACAGGATGTACAAGATCCTGCACATATTCAATACAACAACACAACATCGCTATCGGGTATTGTTAACCATCAGGGAGACATTACTATGATACTGAATGTACCAACTCTTTTTTCGATCGGTGAAATTACATCGTTCGATTTGCCTGTGAATTAAATATACTTTCATCATGATCAATAATTTTACAATTCGTACCAAGCTCATTGCTGTATTTACAGTTCTTCTTCTTCTGAAAGGTGTGATCTTTTTTATATCCTACCGGCAGATCAGCGATATCAGTGATAAGCTAAATGAGATTACCGATATCAGTGCTGTACAATTGCAACTGATCGGAGATGTTGAAGTAAATCTCACAGAAATAAGCCGGGACCAGAAGAAATTAATTCTCGCTGAAGATGAGCAGGGGATGAATGCCCTGAAGCGTTCTATCGAAGGCTTTACAAAAGAGCTGGACAACACGATAGCTGAGCTTGAAAAAATCAGTGACGATGAACAGCTGCAAAAGATAGCACTATTGAAAACGAAGATAAGTGAGTTTCTGGCCGTTGGTGAAACGGTTGTACGCCTGTCACTTGAAAATACAGAGATACGTGCTACCGTACTCTCCGAGAATGAATGCGAGGCCAGCTTTTCAAAAATACTATCAACCGCTGATGAACTGAGAGGCAGCTTTATGGCAACCAATGCAAAAGATCAGCTTGACAGAATATACCGGATCAAATTGTTGTTGGTTGAATTAAAAAACACTGAAAAACTGATGATCGCTTCGGAGACAGATGAAATGAACAAGTTAATTCTGTTGCAGGCGAGTGAACTGGAGAATAAGCTTGAATTACTGTCTACAGAACTGGGTGGTAATCTGCAAGGTCCGGAAAGAGCGTTGTTTGACAGACTACAAATGCAATACAATAATTTTCATACCCTGCACATGCAGGTAATGGAACTGGGACGGAAGAGTACGAAGATAAATGCAGAGGCCTTGTCTGAGGGCGATGTAGAACGATTGGACAATGAATCAGATGCTATATTAAGTGAGATTGAGTCGGGTATTGAAGGTAAACTTGCGGAAGACAGACTTGCGACTGATGAAATGTATGCCAGTGCTGTACGAACCATGCTTATCCTGATTGCATTTTCAGTAACGTTCGGTTTACTGGTGGCATTCTGGATATTGAAAGATATAGCATCATCGTTGTTGGTAGCGAAGACAGCAATCCGTAAAGTAGCGCAAGGTGATTTTTCAACAGATATAGCAGTTGAGAAACGTGACGAGATAGGTGAAATGCTGGAAGAACTCAAAGCGATGCTTGAAAAACTGCGCAGCAGCGCAGATATAGCCAAGCAAGTGTCTAAAGGTGATCTCACAATGGATTTCAGCACGATGGAAAATAAAGGTGGTGATCTTGATAATGCGCTTGAAGCCATGGTAAATAATCTTCGCTCTATTACCGCTACCATTTACAACGGTGCGGCTAGTGTATCAACAGCCAGTCACCAGGTTGCAGCAGCCTCACAGCAAATGTCTCAAGGCGCGCAGGAACAGGCGAGTGCTTCAGAGGAAGTATCTGCTTCCATGGAGCAAATGATCGCGAACATTGAACAGAACACCACCAACTCACAGGAGACTGAGAAGATCGCGAACAAAGCTGCAACCGATATTAAGATGAGCAATCAGTCTGTTTCAGAAACTGTAGATGCCATTACTACGATAGCTGAAAAGATTATGATCATCGAGGAGATTGCATCGAAGACAGACTTGCTAGCGCTTAATGCGGCCGTTGAAGCTGCACGTGCCGGTGAACACGGAAAAGGTTTTGCGGTAGTGGCAGCAGAAGTGCGCAAGCTCGCGGAGAGAAGTCAGCGTGCGGCTGCTGAGATTAACGAGATATCAGCCCGCACAGTAAAGATGGCGAAGGAATCAAAAGATATGCTCACCAGTACATTGCCGGATATAAATCGCACCGCAGAGCTTGTGCAGGAAATTGCATCGGCAAGCACAGAGCAAAGTCAGGGAGCGAACCAGGTTAATAAAGCGATACAACAGTTGTCGATAGTTACACAAAGCAATGCATCGGCTGCAGAAGAAATGTCTTCAAATGCAGAAGAGCTGAATACACTCGCCGAAGAATTGAAAAATGCAATCGGCTACTTTAATATAGGCAGCTTGGCATCCGGAAAAATAATACGTGCTGGTCAGGGTATAGCTGTATCTGAAAAGAGTAAAGTTGCTGAAGGTAAATCGGTGTCGCGCGGTGCTTCTAACGGTTTTGATTTGAAACTTAGCGATACAGTAAACGATAGCGAGTTTACGGAATTCTAAATTACTCTTAAGTGCTACCATTTTATTGCCTGATTGTATAGTATATGCAATCAGGCAAATACGTCTTCATTGATAATGTTTAGTCTGGCTTTACTGCGATGCGGTACTATATAATTGGTTGTATACTTTTTTTCAGGATTGGTATACTCAGTGCGCAAACCTATACACCTCTTTCGGTCGAGGATTTTCTCAATGCAGTTTCAGTGCATCCGGAAATTACCCGCCAGACGGATGATATAAAGCTGGCACAACTCAATGTTGAAATAGCACGCGTGTCACCCGATCCGGTGTTGGGTTTCGGAAATGCTTCCGGTGATATAAGCGGTATCAATATGCCGCAGCAGCTATTTATAGGTATAGAGCATACTGTAGAGATGGGAAGAAAGCGCATGCACCGTGTTAACTACGCGCGGCAGCAGGTTGCCGTAGCGCGCGAGGAGCATACGGTGTTCGCTAATACATTTAAACGCGATGCACTACTCGCTTTCCAGGAATGCTGGATGCTTGAACAACAAATACACGAACTGGAGCAGCATATAAAAAATATTCAGAAGGTAATCGTCCTGGATAGTGCACTGGCAATTAAAAGAAAACTGGTGCAGTATGAGAATGAGATTCTGTTGGACGATCTCCGCGAAAGTTATACAGGTGTGCTGGACGAACTGCAGATACTGGTAACGCATGTCTATCAAACACAATCTATAGCACCGGATACCTGTGTATGGTCTGATAAAAATACAAGCGAAGAGATTGCTATTGACCGGCACTATAAGATTGCTTCAAACAAAGCCATGCTGGATTTAGTGCACAAGGAAATTGCACTGGCTGCCAGCAACCGCACTCCGGATATATCGTTTACATTGGGAAATAATTTTATTACCCAGGGGACTAATCCGGGCGCTCCTTCGCCTGCGTATAACGCTATCACCGCGATGATATCCATACCCTTAAAATTTTCGAATATCCGGAAAGCGGAAAAAAAACGAGACGCTTATCGACTACAGGTAGCCCAACAGGAGGATGTTTCTATTTTGGATACGGCTACAGAAGAGATCATGCAGCTCCTGGCAACTATTGAAAAGAAGTCGTCTTCCATTCGCCAGATCATGGAATTAATATACCAGCAGGAAAAACTGATTACCATGATGCAAACACAGAAGTCTACGCTGTTGCTATATGAATTCGAGCAACTGCGTGACTACCATGAGATGCGCTGGAAGATGTACGAAGAGTTAACCAACAGCAAAGCAGAATTATACCTGCTCACCGGCATGTTGTATGAATAAACCTGTTATAGTATATTTTTTCTTCTGATCGCTCTATTTGATTTTACTTTCCAGTGCTGCAAGTCGTTTATTCTGTTCGTCAAGCTGTTTCTGTAATTTTTCGATCGTAGCCTGTTGTTCCTTTACTGCATTAATAAGAATATAGGTTACAGCGTTCGGATCATATTTCAAGTAATCGATTTTCGTTTCGCTGTCCGTAAATGTATCAATCGTATAGGGTGCCGCCTTCTGCATGTCTTGTGCAATGATCCCTATATATTGCTTGCCATCATCCGGCAAACCTGCAATGCCGTTATAACGGAATGATACCGGCTTGATCTTGGCGATGACATTCATTCCATCTGTAAAATCGGTAATGTCTTTCTTCAGTCTTCTGTCGGAAGGAGATGCCCAGCTTCCGCCTCCGGGTTTAACGGCATCGTCTGCTCCCAGGTGTAGTAAGTGCGTTGGGTTATTCGTTCCTATTCCTACAAAACCTGCCGAAGTAATGCGTAGTCTTTCAAGACCATTGGCTGTATTGGTGCCGAGTATACCTCCTACAGGATTTGTAAAAAATATCAGGTTTCTTCCCGGGGATCCGTTACCAATCTTGAGATCGTTGGCGTTGGAATACAAGTATCCGAGGTTGGCACCGTTGAGTATATTACTATTTCCGTTATTGTATCCGGCACTGTTTATACCCATGTCTATATATACCGAGTTCTCCGTTCCGTTATTCGCGGTGGCCACTACATCTGAACTGGCGAGCGCTCCATTGGAAAAATTCTGAACGTTTATTTCGAGGAAATCATCTAACGTACCTACAGCACTGATGGCAGTTTGTATGGTAGTGCCAGCTTCCACGAGTAATTTTTCATCCGTTGGCGTGCTGGTACCAATGCCTACATTACCGGTGGCTGTGATGCGCATTTTTTCGGTGTTGTTGGTGATGAAAGGAAGATCAAAATTTGATGTTGTCCCAAACGAGCGTGCAGCCGCCACGTTGTTTCCATCCAGCACCCACGTAGAAGAACCTACAACCGTACTTGGTGCAACCCAGCTCGGAGCGGTATTCGTACCGTTGGATTGTAAGATTTGTCCTGACGTACCAGCGCTACCCGCGGGCGACAATGCACCGGTAAAGCGAACATTACCCGTTACATCCAATACTTCTGCAGGACTGGTGTTTCCTATACCAACTCGTCCACTTCCATCGATGCGAAGTCTTTCATTGGCAGCAGTGAAACCACCGGTAAAAAAGCGCAACGGGCGCGTAGCCGTACCGTTACCAATAACAAAGTCATTACCGGTTGCATAGAGATAAGCTGTATTGGCGCCACCCAGCACGGGTAATGAGGTGTTGCTATACCCACCCGAATTTATACCCATGTCGATATAGTTAACGGATTCTGTTCCATTGTTGGAAGTTGCAACTATATCCGAGCTGGCACTTCCACCACCCGAATTATTCTTTACGTTTATCTGCAGGTAGTTATCAATACTACCCCGGCCGGTCATTAAATTATACGAGGTTGTTGTACCGGCATCAACCAGTAATTTTTCAGGATTGGTTCCGTCAAATGTACTTGAGCCTATACCTAAATTTCCCGCAGTGGTAAGTCGCATGCGCTCCACGTTGTTGGTAATGAAGGGAAGTGCAAAGTTGGATGTAGTACCGATTGACTGTATCGAAGTTACGGCATTACCATTCTGCAGCCAACTGGTAGTTTGAGCAACGGATGTGGGTGTTACCCAGGTAGGCGCATTATTGGCACCGTTAGATTGCAATATATACCCAGTTGTACCTGCACTGTTATTAGGCATTAGCGCACCGCTAAAGCGAACGTTACCCGTTACATCCAGTGGTTGCGTAGGACTTATGTTTCGAATACCTACGTTGCCGTTGGTAGAAGAAGCAACCAATAATGCCCATGCACTTCCATTCCAGAAATAATATCCGGGAACTACGTTGTTGGGAGCAGTGCCTGCCGTAGCGGTATTATATACCAGCAAGCTTGTAGCTGGTGATGTAACCGGAGTTGCTGCGTTGGTTGCCGTTAACGCTACGCGAGGTATTAATAATCCGGAATTGGTAGATGCGATATCCAGCATGGCAGATGCCGCGGGATCTGCACCGGTAGAATTTATACCAATGCTTTGTGCCTGTGTTGAAAAGTGTACTCCGATGTACAACAAGATAATAAGTAATGTCTTTTTCATGGCATGGGTGATTTGAGTTTGATTGTGTGTCTGGTAACGTATAGGAAAAAGATTTTGTCAAAATCAAAAATGCATAGCTGTATCGTTGTATCCATCAGGGAAAAGCTGATTTTTATATACTTCATAATTGTGTATGATTGGCTACAGTATGTGGTGTGGTATTTCTAAAAGCAGGTGCTTGTCACAATAGAAAGTATAGAAGTGTTTAAACATTTGTCTTTCATTTTAAAATAATTCAGAGATATAGTGTTCATGATTTTTTTTGAAATCATAAAATTGTAATTTCGGTATAGCCTACCCGGTATTGGATCGTTCGTGTTTCTGGACGGTCTTTTACAGTATCGTTTCTTATTTATATACTATATAATGGTGTTTGCTATATATAGTGAGGTATTTTATTGTGGTCAGAAATCAAGGAAAGTTATGCGATATACAGATTTGAAACCCGCAATTTTAATAATGACATTGCTGTTGCTGATCGATATACAGGATCTGCACGCACAGGCACGCCTGGTACTGAACGGTGCCAATATTACTATTGCGCAAGGTGCAACACTGGTTATACAGAATTCCAATGCCAACGCCATTACGCGTAACAGCGGCTATATCATCAGCGAAGGTGAGAACAACGTTATCAAATGGTATATCGGTACTACTACCGGTAATTATACCATACCCTGGGGATATAGCGGTGACTATATTCCGTTAACCTTTACACCAACAGGAGCAGTCGGTAGCGGCTATTTTCTTTTTTCTACCTACCACACAACCAATTGGAACAATGGTGCAAACCTGCCAACTGGTGTGTCCAACTTCAACGGATCATCGGGTACCGATCACTCTGCTTTTGCTATCGATAGGTTCTGGCAGATAAATGCCCAATCATATACCACGCGGCCTGCACTTACATCACTGGCCTTTACTTATCGTGACAGCGAACACAGTGCTGTTGGAAATACGATCGAAGAAGCTGCACTTCGTCCGGAACGCTGGAACAATACGTTGAGTACCTGGACCGATTTCTCGGCTGAACCCACTATAAATACAACTACCAATACCGTAACACTCAGTAATCTTAGTGACACCGATCTGTTTGCCTGGTGGACACTTTCAACGTCTCCGGTGAATCGGTATTGGGTGGCAGCAGCATTGTCCAATTGGAGTAATCGTGCGAGTTGGTCCGTTTCTCCCGGTGGACAAGGTGGAGCAACGGTTCCGTCCAGTGTCGATGCTGTTGTATTTGATGGCGCCAACGATGGATCATGCACGATAGATGCTACTGTCAATATAGCTTCGCTCACCGTTAATGCAGCCTATACCGGAACGATAACGCAGGGAGCACAACGTATAAATATTGTTGATGAAGCTACACTCGCAGGAGGATTCTTTGTAGGGGGATCGGTTCCGATTCATGTAAATGGCGATTTACGTATCAATGGGACTGCGTTTTTATCAAGCAGCGATACACTCGATCTGAAAAGTAATTTTACGTTAGATGAAGGATCATTCGAACATAACAGTGGCATCGTAAAATTTTCAGGTACTACAGCAGGAGCTCCTCAATTGATCAACGGAAGTTCGTCTATCGGTTTCAATAATATACACATTACCAATACCGCATTGAATTCCGGAGTTAGCGTGGAGTCGAGGCATCAGCTTCATGGTATATTAACACTCGCAACGGGTGCTATACTGGATGCGGATGGCTCACTGGACACGGCAACTTTTACCATGATATCTTCTGCCGATGAACCCGTGATCGATGCTGCTATAGCACCGCTACCGGCCGGTGCACAGGTGACCGGCAATATCACGGTGCAGCGCTATATGTCAATTGAAGGTCCGAATAACACGCGCATATACCGGTATATAACATCGCCTGTTCAAGGTGGTACGGTAGCAGATATCCAGGAAGAGATTCCGGTTACAGGTACGTTTGTTGGCTCTACCAATTGTAAAGATTGCACAACCACGCAATCGATGTTCGCATACAACGAAACGGTAATTACCGATGTTAACGGAAGTGGTTCTTCTGATTTTAATGATGGCTATATTGATTTTCCGGATGCTGTTAATACGGAGGTACTGCAGCCGGGCAGGGGATATACTATGTTTGTAAGAGGTAACTATCTGCTATCACCTGTGTGGGATATACGGGGTGTTGCCAACCAGGGAAATATTTCGCTTCCGGTATCTTTTACATCGTCAGGTACAATCGCCAACGATGGCTGGAACCTGGTGGGCAATCCATATCCTTCTGTTATTGACTGGAACGCTGCCACAGGGTGGACCAAGACAAACATTAGTGGTACTATATATATAGCGGATAATGGTGGTGAAACGCTGCAATATGCTATATGGAACGGCACAACCGGTATTAATGGCGGATCGCGGTATATACCTATAGGACAAGCGTTCTGGGTAAAAGCTACCGCTGGCAGCCCGGTATTAAGTACCCGGGAAAATATAAAAGCCCCCGGACAATCGCCAACGTTCTTTCGCACAGCATCCACCGAGAATCTGCTGCATATAAAAATGACTAATGGATCGTTTGAAGATGAGACAGCCATTCACTTCCGGAATGATGCCACGAAACAATTTGATGACTATGCGGATGCCTGGAAATTAAAGAATGGATTGTTCAATCTTTCATCTCTCACAGAGAATCATGAGCGACTGGCGATCAACTCACTGCCATCGCTGATGTGTAACACACGCGTTAACCTCGATGTTGCCGATGCAAAACCCGGTGCCTACCAGTTGAAGTTTAGCAACATGAGTTCGTTTGAAGCTGATGCATCCATCATTCTGGAAGATCACTACCTGAATCAGAATATATTTGTTTCGGCACAAGATACGTATCCGTTTACCATAACGGATGCGCCTGCATCCAAAGGTGATCAGCGTTTTACAATCGTGATCGATAAACCCGGTCCCGAAGTTATCATCAGCGAAGAAGATGGTAAACTGAAAATAGACTATGCAAGCAACATCCAATGGTATAAAGATGGTAACGCTATAGAAGGTGCTACGGCTTCTACCTATGTTCCGGTGGAGTCGGGTATATATTCGGTTACTGTTCTGCAAGGTGATTGTTCGCTGGCCGGCATGCGTGAATTTTTTATCACTGGAATCGAGGAGGCTGACCGTGGTGTACGTGTATACCCGGTTCCGATAAGCGACAAACTATATATTGAAGTGGCCGCTTCCCGTAAATTGACTTCTGCTACCGTGTTGGATGTGTTCGGCCACGAAATTGTTAAAACGGATTTGCAGCAGGAGTCCAACGGTGTCTACTCAGCGGTTATCTCGATGAAGGATTACCCGAGTGGCTCGTATGTAGTGCAGTTAAAAGGAAAGGAGAATATTATTTCCAGAAAGGTGATCAAGAAATAATACGCTCCTTAAATTCAGATTTTATATGGTATATATCCCGGTTGGATTCACTGAGCATCTTTGGCGCAACGAAAACCAATGTGCAGCATCGATGACTCCGGTGTTGATGCAGCACGTCCGGCAATTCTGAAACCATGACACACCATGGGGTCGCAAAGAAATGAACCACCGCGTATCACACGTCTGGTAGCCGGGTCAATTTCAGCATCGCGACCGGCAGGCTCTATACTGTCCTGGCACCATTGCCATACATTGCCGCCCATATCCGTCAGTCCTATCTTGTTTGCACCGAAAACCCCGACTGGTGAAGTATAGATATACCCATCTTCCCCCGAGTTATACGAAGGAAAAGTTCCCTGCCACGTATTGGCTTTATACTTACCGGCTATAACAAGATCTTCGCCCCACGTATAGCGTTGTCTGGTCTGCTCACCATTCTTGGCGGCGTGTTCCCACTCCCATTGTGTTGGTAAACGTTTACCTATCCATTGTGCATAGGCAGCGGCATCGTTCCATGATACCTGCGTTACCGGATGATTGCCTTCTGCTTTCGGTTTGTTTCTGCCGAAAGGATAGCGGAAGTCTGCACCATCAACCAGTTCCCATTGTTGCAGGCGATCGTTGAACACACCGGCATTACCAAACTTCTCCGCTTCGGTGAGGTAGTGCGTTTCTTTTACAAATGTTTCGAAGTCAGATACCGTTACCAGTTTTTTGTCCAGAAGATAAGGCTTCAGTTTTATTTCGATATACTTTTCAGTTACCGGGTCCGTAGTAGTCAACGTACCTCCGTTAATATATACCATTGTCTCATCGCCATGCGTTACGGGCTGAAAGGAAACCAATAACATCGATGTCAGCAAAGTGATGAGTGTTGTCGTTTTTGCTTTCTGGATTTTTTTCATAACTAATTGTTCCTGGCTTGTTCAGTTCTTCGTTTCATCAATTCTGTTGTGCCTTCGCACGAAGGTGCCGTGCTGTTGGCCTGCAACGCTTCTTGGAGTATGGCCTTTGTAATGTTGCCCGATTTTGTCCACACCGGCTTGCCATCTTTATAAAGGATGAGGGTTGGTACAGATTCTATATTCAGTTGTTTTGCAAGCGCACGGTTGTCATACAGTTCAATCTTATGCACGTTGAGTTTGCCGGTATACTGATGCGCAACCGTATCGACTACTGGTGCTAACTTTTTGCATGCACCACAATGTTTCGAGCCAACATCAACCAGTACAAGGTTTGAAGCTGTGATAAGCTTTTGAAATTCGTCCGCTGATATACCTTGTCCTGCTTTTGACTCGATCGGTCTACCGGCACCGATCCAGTGCGCTATACCTCCCGGTAATTCATATACTTCACGGAACCCACGACTACGCAATTGTTTTGCAATAACACCGCTTCGTCCGTTGTTGATAGAGTATACAAATACAGGTTTACTCTTGTCTAACGTCTGAATGCGTTTGTTATAGAGTGCCGTATCGGAAGCGTTCAGGTTAACAGCACCGATCAGGTGGTTTTCCGAAAATTCCTGCGATGAACGAACATCCAGTATCTGCGGAACAGGTGATTGTTTTAGTTTCTGTTCAAACGCTTCGAGCGTCAGTTCGTTAACGGATTTCTGTGCGTATAGCCTCCCTGTAAGGAAGGCTAAACTCAACATAAGAAAATAGAGCGCGGATTTTGTTTTCATAGATTAATGGTTCGATTGAGCGGCTACAGGACCTGGTGTACTTTGCCCAGGTATCTGCATCGGCTGGTTAGGTTTGATCTTGTCATAATCAACAACTCCGGTACGTTCAGCCCATTTGAAGTAATCAGCTGAAAGTTCATTCACTATATCCGGACGCTCGCCTGCTAAATCTTTTGTCTCGCCTCTGTCTTTACTCAGATCATACAGCTCCCATTTATAGGATGGATACGTTGAGACAATTTTCCAATCACCTTTACGCACGGCACGATTACCGGCACGTTCCCAGAAGAGAGGCTCTCCGCGATTCACTTCAGTAGCCTGGCTTGTTAAAACAGGTACAAGACTTTTACCTGCCAGCGGATGTGGCTTTACACCTTTATAGTTTGCCGGGTATGTAGCGCCTGCCATTTCATAGAAGGTGGGTGCTATATCAATAAGGTGCGCGGTACCTTTTACAATCTGTCCGCCTTTAATACGCTTCGGGAACCATGCGATGAAAGGCGAGCTGAAACCACCTTCGTGCATGTTGTTTTTATACTGACGATGCGGTGTGTTGGAGACATACGCCCAGCTTTGTTCCTGGTAATCATATGATCCCGGAGAACCGATAGGCCCGCCGTTGCGCTGCGGTTTCCGGTTGGTACCGGCATAACCTCCCTGCGCTCCGTTGTCGGATATAAATACGATCAGCGTGTTCTCATCTTTTTTCAGTTCTTTCAGTTTGGCAAGAACTCTTCCTATATTCTGATCTACGCGATCGATCATCGCGGCATATACCTCCATCTTCGCTTTCCAGAGTTGCTTCTGGTCGTACGTGAGGTTGTCCCATTTGGGAACTTCCGGATCGCGCTGGGCTACTTTTTGATTCGGCAGAAGTATACCTAACTCACGCTGACGTGCCAGTCGTTGCTGGCGCAGCGAATCCCAACCTATATCATAGCGCCCTTTATACTTCGCTATATCTTCCGGCAGTGCCTGAAGCGGCCAGTGTGGCGCGTTGAAAGGAAGGTAGAGGAAGAAAGGTTTTTGCGTTTTATTTTGTTCATCTAAAAAAGCAAGTGCGTTGTCAACGATCTTGTTGGTAAGGTACTCTCCGGGTTTCAGATTTTCTTTCGTGTTGTTTTTGATAAGTGTAACCGGAGGAGCTTGTCCATATTCACCTATATCAAAGTAGTTACTTGCTCCGGGAACAAATCCATAGAACTGATCAAACCCGCGCTGGTTCGGCCAGCCGAGACTGTCTTTCCCAACATGCCATTTGCCGGACATGAGTGTACTATATCCATTTTGCTTTAATACCTCAGCGAGTGTAAGCGATTCTTTGTTGAGGTATCCCTGGTAAGCGGGAAGTCCGAGGTTCACATCAAAATAACCAACGCCTGCGCGATGCTGGTATTGACCGGTAAGCAACGATGCACGTGTCGGTGCGCAAATGGAGTTGTTATAGAACTCGCGAAAGCGTAAACCTTCGGCTGCGAGTTTATCCAGGTTCGGTGTTTGTATCTCTGAACCATAGGAACCTATATCCGAGAACCCCATATCATCCACCATGATCAATATCAGATTAGGCTTGCTTGTGTCGGCTTTCTTCTGCGCCAGTAGCGGTACCGCTGCAGCGATGTATAGTATAAACGAGATAACAAAGATTCTTTTCATAAAGTGTATATAGTTAGTTGGTGCTGCGGGAGGCCGGCTGTTTTGTTTCTGCTGGTGCTCCTGGAGCATTTTTAGGTTTGATGGTTTCGTATTCAACAACACCCGTGCGTGCTGCCCACTGCGTATAGTCGAATGCCAGTTCGCGTACTACTTCCGGATGTTGTCCCGAAAGGTCTGTTGTCTCTCCGCGATCAGCTTCAAGGTCATAGAGCTCCCATGCTTTCTGATGATCGGCCACCAGTTTCCATTTACCCTTGCGAACTGCGCGGTTGCCGGCGCGTTCCCAAAATATAGGTTCCGTGCGACTTACCTGTTGTGTACTGCTGGTGAATACCGGTACAAGACTTTTACCCGGCAGTGCATGAGGTGTTATACCTTTGAACTGTTGTGGATATTTTACTCCGGCAACTTCATAGAAAGTAGGAGCGAGATCAATGAGGTGACCAGTGCCTTTGGCAATGGTGTTGGCTTTAATTCTCTTTGGATACCAGGCAATAAGCGGTGAAGATATACCACCCTCATGCATGTTGCCTTTATAGGAGTTTAGTGGTGTATTGGAGACGTGTGCCCAGTTCTTGAATACATAGTCGAATGATCCGGCTGTTCCTACAGGACCTGAGTTTAATCGTTTTCCCCTTCCACCGAAAGTATGATTACCACCTTCGGCACCGTTATCTGAAATGAATACGAGGAGTGTATTGTCATCTTTCTTCAGTTGCTTCAGTTTGGCAACGATCTTTCCTACACCCTGATCCATGCGATCTACCATTGCTGCATATACTTCCATGCGTGCTGCCCAAAGCTTCTGTTCATCGTAGGTTAAATTGTCCCACTGCGGTATAGATGCATCGCGCTCGGCCGGTTTACTCTGTGCATCGAGTATACCAAGTTGTTGCTGGCGCGCGTAGCGCTCTTTGCGCAGTTCATCCCAGCCTTTGTCATATTTACCTTTATACTTCGCTATATCTTCCGGTAAGGCATGCAGTGGCCAGTGTGGTGCCGTGTAGGCTACATACAGGAAGAACGGCTTGTTGGTTTTATTCTGCTCTTCGAGGAATGTAACAGCATGGTTGGTGATTTCGTCTGTAAAGTAATAGCTGTTGGGTTCAGGATTGAGTCGCTTGTTGTTCTCCACCAGCACCACCGGGTAATCTCTACCGAAGAGTGGCATCGGGTAGTTGTTGAAATAGTTGGCACCTCCGCCAATAACACCGTAGAACTGATCGAAGCCGCGTTGATTCGGCCACGAGAGACTATCATTACCAACGTGCCATTTACCAGAGAGCAATGTGCTATAGCCGGCACCACGCAACACTTCTCCTATCGTCAGCGATTCTTTATTGAGAAATCCCTGGTACGCCGGTAGCCCCAGGTTTACATCGAAGTATCCTATACCGGCCCGATGGGGATATTGTCCTGTGAGTAAAGATGCACGTGTAGGTGCGCATATAGCGTTGTTGTAGAATTCCTTGAAGCGCAATCCTTCCGAAGCAAGTTTGTCGAGATGGGGTGTTTGTATCTCCGATCCGTATGCGCCTATGTCTGAGTAGCCCATATCATCTACCATGATGAGTATAATGTTGGGCTTATTTTTATCCGCAGCCTTCTGCGCGGAAGTGGTGTCGATATATACTATAGCTGTTGCTAATAGTATAAGACCGCGTAATGTTATTCTTTTCATTGTATGAGTGTTGGAGGTTTGGAAAATCAATAGTTAACCCAGTCAGGATGTTGCTTTAGTTTCGGGTTCAGATTTATTTCCCGCTGTGGTGTTGGGAAATGTATATGTCGCGGTGCAGCGTTTGTTTTTCCCGCAGCGTGCAATGTTGCTATATAGTAGTCTGCACCTCTTCTCACCAGGTCGAACCAACGCTGATATTCATATACCAGCTCTTTTCTTCGCTCCTGGAAAACCGAATCGCGAAACTCACTTTCATTCAGGGAAGGATAAGTATCAGCAAGTTTGGCTATGCCGGCACGGTTCCGTACTTTGTCAATGGCCCAATACGCTTCGGTTGTTGGACCATGATTATCTTCATTCAATGCTTCTGCATAAATGAGCAGGACTTCTGCATAGCGGATGATCGGAAGATTTTTGGAAGAGTTGCTTTGCGATCCTACCGCTGCCTGATCATAATATTTATACAGGTGTGGCTCAAAAGTATAAAGTTGCCCATTGGTGGGACTAATCATTTGTGTTACAAAAGTTACGGCTTTTCGTTCATCAATGTCATCAAAGCTCTCATATAATTTACCGGGTTTATTGAGCATATCTGCATAGTCGCCATTTACCCCGGGTGGTTCGTACGGGGCGGACCGACTCGCGAGGCTATTCCCCTGGTAATTGAAGTAACCTTTGAATTGTGCCGAGAAGATATGCTCCTTCCCGTTTTTAGTAGCCACGTTGAATACATCGGCAAAGTTATCGAACAGTTCATACGTGTTGCTGTCAATTACTTCTTTACTCTTGTCAGCAGCTTTCTTCCATTCTTTGTGTGTGAGGTATACTTTGGACAGCAGGCTTTTGGCTGCTCCGGACGTTGCTCTTCCTGCATCACTGGCGGTATAATTAGCCGGCAATGCTTCGGCATCGGTGAGGTCCTGAATGATCTGTTGATACACCAGCTCTTCCGGAGATTTCTCTACATATAGGTTCTCCGCAGTGAGTGACGTTGTTTCGTGCAACACAATCGGTACATCTCCAAACCAACGCACCAGGTTAAAGTAATGAAGTGCCCGTAAGAATTTTGCTTCGTTGATGAGGCGTGCGCGGAGTGTCTCATCAATTTCTGTAGCACTGATCAATGCAATGCGATCGACCGCTATATTGGATACATTGATAGCATCATAGCTTTGCTTCCAGAGTTGTTCCATGCGATCGTTCAGCGGATCGTGCGTTAACCCGGATATAGCACGCACATGCGCATTGCGGGCACGTGGTCCGGCTGCATAATCATCGGTGGCCATTTCTACTCCGATCTGAAATAAACTATTGTAAAGCGATTGTCCTGTCTCATAAAGTTTGCGATAGCCGGCATTGACAGCAGCAACCGCCTGCTCGTCTGTTTTATAGAATTGATCGGAGGTAACGAATGATTGAGGATCTTCATCCAGCGATACGCAGGCTGTGAGGGTACCTGACAAGATCGCGATGCGTAGTATATTTTTCATTGTTGATTTAATTATAGAGTGAAATCAGAAGGTTACGCTCAGACCAGCGCTGATGGTGCGGGATACCGGATATATACCGGTGTCTGTTCCCTGTGATACCGTGTTGTTCCCGGAGGTTACTTCCGGATCGAAGCCGGTATATTTCGTCCAGGTAAGTAAATTCTGTCCGATAACATAGATGCGTAAATTGGACAGTCTTATCCTTTCAATGAGTTGTCTGGGAACAATATATCCGAGGCTCAGACTTTTCAGTCGCACAAACGATCCGTCTTCAATCAACCGATCGGAAAATACAGGAGCCGGGTCAAGCTTAGCGCGGGGAATCGTGTTGCTTGGATTGCTCTCGGTCCAGCGATCCAATGCCGAGGTTGATGCATTCTGCTGACCGTTGAACAACTCCAGAGTTTGTTTATTACCATTCAGGATTTCATTACCAACAACACCTTGGAAGAAGAACGATAGATCAAAACCTTTCCACGTAAAATTGTTGGTGATACCAAACATGAAGTCAGGTTGCGCACTTCCTATAATGGTTCTGTCCAATGCAGTTGTGAACTGACTGTCACCACTAACATCTTTATACAAGCGGTCACCAGCCTTCGGTGTGGCATTGCCGGTATATTTACCTTTGGTTGCTTCTTCACCGGTTTGCAGGATACCATCTGTTACCGTTCCATAGTAAGTTCCCAACGGTTGACCAACTTTTACGATATAGTTTCCACTCAGGTAAGAATCACTTCCTCCACCTATACTTACAACTTTGTTCCGGTTCAGCGAGAAGTTAATATTGGTAGTCCAGGTGAGAGCGCCTTCGAGGTTACTTGTGTTGATGCCGAGTTCTATACCTTTGTTTTCGACCGCTCCATAATTTTGCAGGGACGTAGCCTGACCGCTTGTCCACGGAATTTCAACATTCAACAATAGGTTTTTTGTCTTCTTATAGTATCCGTCCAGTGTAACACTTACTCGGTTGTTCAGGAGTCCTATATCTATACCAGCATCAAACTGGTTGGTCGTTTCCCATCCCAGGTCGCTGTTTGCAATACCGTTGGGAGTAAACCCGGTTACAAGATTGTCGCCAAAGAGATAGGTAATACTGCGCAGGGTGGCGAGCGATTGATATTCACCAATCTCCTGGTTACCGGTAGCTCCGTAGCTGGCACGTATTTTCAGATCGCTGATCGCGGATGAAAGTCCATCAAAGAAATTCTCTTCACTGATCTTCCATGATACAGCAGCCGAAGGGAAGTATCCCCACTTGTTATTTTTGCCAAAGCGCGATGAACCATCGGTACGAATGCTGGCTGTTAAATAATATTTGTGTGCATAGTTATAGTTGGCCCTGCCAAGGTAGGAGAGGAGTGCCCATGCCGTGTTGTTGGAGTACGGACGCGTTGTTACAGCTCCGTCCTGCAAACTGTTATAGGTAACATTGTCTGTTACAAAGTTTGTAGCACCGGTTCGCACAATGTCAGCTGTATATTCCTGCTGGGTAAAACCGGCCAGTATATTTACGGAATGATCACCGAAGTCTTTGGTGTAGGTTAATGTATTTTCATTTAACCACGATGATGCGTTGAATATACCAATGGAAGCAGCTCCGTTGGTAGTAACACCTTCATATATAGTACTCGGTATATAGTTTTCGTCTTTGGTGTCGGTAATGTCGGTTCCGAAGAGCACTTTTAATGTCAGACCATCCAGCAAAGTATATTCGCCAAAAGCTGTTCCGAGCAAGCGCGTAGACTTTGTCTTGTTGATTTGTTCGTTCAGGGATGCGATCGGGTTTGAGAATATATTTTCAAATGGATTGCGTAGTGTATAGCTTCCGTCCGGTTCATAAATCGTAGCTGTGGGGGGCATCGTAAGCAATGCACTTACTATTCCGTTGGGTGCTATATTAGCATTGCTTTTACTCCCGGTAAAGTTGAGGCCAAATGTAAGGCGATCGGTTGGCCGGGTGTCTATATTCACGCGCGCACTGTAACGTTCAAAGTCAGTGCTACGAATTATGCCATCCTGGTTAAAATAATTTCCAGATATAGCATAGCGGGTCTTTTGGGTTCCCCCGGATAACGAGAGCTGGTGGTTCTGCACCGCTGCACTTCGAAAAGCTTCGTCCTGCCAGTCCGTTCCCTCTCCGAGCTGATCGATCTGTTCTTGTGTCAGGTATTGAAATCTTCCGTTGGCCGGTGTTGTATCATAGAGTGCATCGTTACGAAGTGATGCAAATTGCTTGGCGTTGAGTAAGTCTATCTTTTTGCGCAGCGTTTGTACACCATAGCTTACATCGTATGTAATGATGTTCTGATCTGCCTTTCCTTTTTTTGTGGTGATGATAATAACACCATTCGCACCGCGTGAACCGTAGATCGCGGTTGAAGAAGCGTCTTTCAGAATATCGATCGATTCAATGTCAGCGGGGTTTATACTCGACAGCGGATTTATACTGGCACCGGTTACTGCACCTGTACTCACAGCGTTGTTATATACCGGGTATCCATCAATTACATATAGCGGTTCGTTACCACCTTGTATCGAACTTCCTCCGCGAATGCGAATGCTTACACCACCACCCGGTTGTCCGGAAGTTTGTGTAACCTGTACACCCGGTGCGGCACCGTTGAGGGCACGGTCTACGGAACTGATCGGTTGCTTGAGTATAGTTTCAGACACCGATGCTATAGCACCTGTTAATTCACTTTTCTTTTGCGTACCATACCCGACTACAACAACGGCATCGAGTATATTATCGCTTTTGAGTACTACTTCTGCGGCTTCTCCGGTCAGTTCATAGATTTCAATTTCCTGCGTCTGGTAGCCTACACTGTTTACCTGTATGGTAAACGGAAATACTTTTCCGGCAGCAATGGTAAAATTGCCGTCAGCATCGGCAACGGCATGTACCGAAGTACCTTTAATAAATACGGTGGCGCCAGGTAATGGCTGGCCGGTATCATCTTTTATAGTTCCGTTTATAAGATCTTGTGCATAAACCGTTGTAAAAGGCAAAGCAAGAAATATAAAGAGTATATATCTTTTCATGTTAGGATTGTGTTGGAGTATGGCAGGTGTTTACTTCAGCGCGCGCTGTTCAAATTTTTCTTTCTCCTGGTCGAAGCGTTTCTGGTCAGGTTTCAGGTATCCGAAATCGTGTAGATCGTCCTGGCTGTTCTGGAGTATCCAGAGGAGAAACTTTAATGCCTCCGGACGTTCATTGATTTTACTGATCGAGATATGCAGATGACCGATTGGAACATTCTTTACATCTTCTTCCTCCAATGCCTTCAATGCTGTATCAAGGTCACTATATATTCTTTCGCGCTCGTTGATCTTGTTGTTGCCATCGAGATCAACCGGTATAACCGCTACACCCGGCACCAGGTGGCGTGTCTTTAGGTCGTATAATAAAGATGGTGTGCTATAGGATATAGCGGTAGAGTCTTTTTGCAATGCTTTGATCAGGTGTTCATCGGCTCCGGCAATGGCTTTCCCTTTAATATTCTGTTGCGTGTAATCAAAGTGTTGTGCAAAGGTGGTGGGAGCACCTGCTTTCTGTAAGCGGGTATATATCGTGAAAGGTGCTTTAATTGTTTTTGCATCTGATTTGTCGGCCAGAATATCGTGAAAGTATATCTGTTTGATCAGGTCGTTGGTAAGTCCTTTTTCACGATATGTTTTAGCGAAAGCGGAGTTAGCGTTGGCTATCGGTACAACGGCATAGCGGGCAAGGTATAAATACTCGCGAGTCTCTTTTACAGCAGGCTCCGGCTCGTATGCTTCAATAAGTAAATCATATTTAGCAGGATCGGTTGTAGTGCGAGACTCAATAATAATTTCGGTCTGTGGATTAACTTCTTTATAGTCTTTAATCCATTTTTCCACTAAAGGATATGCGAATCGTACACCCGTTACAACGACTTTGTTTGCAGGTGCTTGTTGTGCCCAGGCGGCACTGGCCGAAAGTATCAGAAAATAGAAAGCTATTACTGAAATGAATGATTTCATAATTGTGTAATTAGTAAGATGTAGTGAATGCGTAAAGGAAAATAGGCGGCTACGGAATGCACCTTTATCTACAGACGTACCACCAATATGCCTGCTGATATTCGTGCATCCGAAAGCCATGTATAGAGACTACACTGCACTCAGGACAGTATAGAATGATTTGAGAATCAACAACGGCAACAACAGCTGTAGCCGATAAATGTAGGCGAAGAAAAATTTTTGTGCAGCCTATAGCTGTCTTCCCGATGAATAAACATCTCTTTGGTTTTCATGTAATTCAAATTTTATAGTTCCAATTTTATATTGGTAGGAGTTAGCACCTTATCAGTGGTGGATGACAGGTTGCTAGAAGATCATCGAGCCTATTCTCTCCCTTCTTCTGTATAAAATCAATCTGGTGGGAATTGATTATCTACTAAATCGATAGACAAAATTAGTTTTAAAGTATTACCCCACAAACAAAACTTGCTTTTTTTTAAATTTTTTAAAAAATGTGATGATAATTGAATAGAATGAAAAAGCGGGTCGCATCATCCGGTGCGACCCGCTCATTATTATTATCTATACTATATAGTGTGTTGTACTGCTTGTGGATTAGACAGCAGTTGGTGATTGTCCCGAAAACGTTAGTGAATAACGAGTTTTCGGTTTGCTGACCAGGCTGCAGATGTAATTCTGACTATATATACTCCACTCAGCAATGCGCTTAGCCGGAGGGTTGCCGATCCGGATTGAGACACTTGCAACTTTGTTTGTGCTACCTGGATACCTTGCGGATCGAGAATAGTGATGGTATATGCGCCATCCGGAACATCAATCAGGTCGACTGTAACATCATCGTCCTGGTTAACAGGATTCGGATATACAGATGCAAATGGTTCTGCCGGTCCATCGAATTCAATCCGTATAACTTTGAAGCGGACTGTGGTGCCATCCAGATCGGTCTGCGAGAGTCGATAGTAATATACTCCCGCCTTTGCTCCGTCATCTGTAAATTGATATTTGTTTGTAAGTTGTGATGTTCCACTTCCTTTTACGGTGCCGATCGTTATAAATTCTTCACCATTGGCCGAGCGCTCCAGGGTAAAATAATCGTTGTTGATCTCCGTAGCCGTTGCCCAATGCAATTCAATGGCATGTGTTTGCTCATTGTTCAATCCTTTAAAATATAGTAATGAAACAGGTAGTGGTGTATTGCCTGCACTGCCTATAATGCCGGAGTTTGCTGTACCGCTGGCTGTGCTTGCGCGTGTAGTACAAGTGTTTTCATTGCAGCCACCTGTTCCACTGGCCGTGGTGGTCGTTATATTTGTTGTGGGCTGTGCTGACGAGTATATTACAACGCCCTGGCCACCACCACCGCCACCTCCGTGCGATCGGGAGTCGTTTACAGTTCCTCCGCTTCCTCCGTTGGCGGCTACGGTTAATGTACAGCCTGATGCTATATTAAAAGTCTTAACGGCAAGCACTATACTTCCTCCTGCACCTCCTCCTCCGGCTCCATCATTGCCAGAGGTATTTGCGGCTGTGCCACCACCACCGTTGGCGGATATTGTAACGGTTCCACACGCGCCAGTGGTAGTTATCTGTTTAGCGTTAATAAGAATAATGCCGCCTCCATCTGCACCGGCAGTTGCAGTACTGTTGTTTTGCTGGCCACCGCCACCGCCACCTCCCATAAAGACGCGACTGGCACTTATACTTGTGCTTAACGATATACCCCCCTGGCCTCCTACAGGAGTTGACTCACATAAATATCCAGGGCCACCGTCACCTCCCGTAGTATAGTTTCCGCCACCGCCACCTCCGGCATTATGCAAATTACCTCCACCGCCACCGTTAAGATCTTTAGCACGACCATAAATATAGCCTGTCGATGTTATCTTATATATACTTTCTCCTTTTCTACCGGACGCCGCATTGTTGCTGGTAATCCATGTGGATGCATCACATATTACACTATTACCTATTCCCGAGCGTGTGCCGCCAATAAACCCGGCCTCATTGGCGGTGAGGTTATGAGCCAGGGTGAGTGTGCCTGATACTTCCATAGCAAGCACGCCACCAACATTTCCATTCCAATCCATGGCAGTCATGTTTGCAGTTGTAGTATAATCCGGATTACCATAGAGTCTGAACGATATAATCTGTACAGAGGAATTTGTGCCTATATTAAACGTATTACTGAGAGTTGCATTAAGTGTTATTGTGCTGGGAAGCCCGGAGCTTTCAGTGTGTGATGCGATTGTAGCTACTTCATATATACCGGCAGATTTAATGGAGCCCAATGATCCGAAAGTAGATGCGTTGGTAACATCACCAATGACATCATCCTGCATTTGCATAATGATAATCCTGTTGCCATCTTCAAAAGTGTGAAAGGTTTCCGTTACATTCGATAAGGTTAGTACTTTGCCCGAGATAGCTGTGACTTTTGCATAGGCGTTTACTTGCGCTGATACTCTTGTGCCCGTAAAATATGCCAGGCAAAATATTAGCAGAAATATCCGGTACTCAATTCTCATACTTCTCAAACGATAGCGATTAATACTACTTATAGATATATACAATCGTCAAAATTATGTATTAATCGTTAGGGCAATTGTTAGATGTATGAATACAGTAAATTTTTATACAGTCTTGTGATGCGTAAATAATTAAGGATTAGTTATGAATGTTTTTGTATACCTTTTAATTAGGTATTATAATTATTTGGAATACTTTTGATAAGACCAGTCAGAACGAAAGAGAGGATTTGCAATAGCCCGTTATTGGGTATGTATATTAGGCTGGATGTGTTTGTTTGATCAGTAAGCCCCCTGGTCTCTATACCCTAAAATCAGACGCCTTGAGTAATTTGATGCAAACTATAAAAAGAGCGATTCATTCCAAATTTGAATTCGTCAGTCTATTGTTATCTTCAAAAACGAAGATCTCCTCTCTGTTTCGAAAGCAGCTTCTTACTCCTTCCTCCTTACTTCTGGATTCTTAATTCGCCATAGCGCGATTTTCGAGTATTCTGTATATCTTGAAAGTAACAACCCATACTCATCTCCACCTCAATGAAGTACCCTGTAGAAATCGGATTCGGCAATGTTCGTGTCAGTGCTCATTTTATATTAGAGACGCTGGCCTTTATTATCGGCTTCCGGTACTTCCTATACCTCAAGCGTAAACAGTCAGACCCGATTCCTGAATCGAATCGTATCTGGATCATTATCGGTGCTGCTTTCGGTGCCTTTCTTTTTTCGCGCCTCCTCGGTTCGCTCGAAGATCCGCAGGCATGGGCACGGGCCGACAACCCGTGGCTATATTTCTATGCGAACAAGACTATTGTGGGGGGCTTGCTGGGAGGTTTGCTGTTTGTGGAGATTACTAAAATGTTTTTAAAAGAAAAGTCATCATCGGGCGATATGTTTACATACCCGCTTATACTGGCGATGATTATAGGTCGTTTAGGATGCTTCTCGGCCGGTATATATGAACCAACATTTGGTATAGCATCATCACTTCCCTGGGCGATGGATCTGGGCGATGGTATATTGAGACACCCGGTGGCGCTGTATGAAATCTTATTTTTGATGTTGCTCTGGTTCTCCCTCTATAGCCTTGAGAAATATACCCTGCTGGCCATGGGTGTGCGATTTAAACTATTTATGATTGCGTACCTCATGTTTCGTTTCATACTTGAATTTATAAAGCCTGTCCACCCCCTGGTGTGGTCGCTGACAACGATACAACTGGCGTGCCTCGGTGGACTAGTGTATTACTATCGCACCCTTGCACTTTTGTTTTATAATCCCGGTAAACTTGCCATGCATGAACAATAAACGAAACTATATTTACTACGACTATACCGTTAGCCTTTGTACGGTGTGCCATCGGCAGATTGATGCCAAAATTATTTTCGAAGACGAAAAAGTATTCCTTACCAAGCGATGCCGTGAACATGGTTCGCAGAAAGTATTGATCGCAGATGATATTCAATACTATAAGCAGATTCGAAATTATAACAAGGCATCCGAATATCCGCTGCGTCCGCATACGGCAACACATTATGGATGTCCGTACGACTGTGGTATTTGTCCGGATCACGAGCAGCATTCCTGTCTCACACTAATTGAAATTACAGACCGGTGCAATCTTACCTGCCCTACATGCTATGCAAGTTCGTCACCTACACATGGAAGACACCGCACGCTGGAAGAGATTGAGTTTATGCTCGATGCTATTGTGAGGAGTGAAGGTGAGCCGGATGTTGTACAGATCAGCGGAGGTGAACCGACTATACATCCCGACTTCTTTACCATACTGGATATGGCCAAGGCACGCCCCATCAAACACCTGATGGTAAATACCAATGGAATTCGTATAGCATCCGATCCTGCCTTTGCAGCACGGCTTGCATCGTACATGCCCGACTTCGAAATATACCTGCAATTTGATTCTTTCGAAGAGCATGCCTTGCAGCAGCTGCGTGGTAAGGATATGCGTGCAGTTCGCGAGAAAGCTATAGCAACATTAAATGCACTGAACTTGTCAACCACGCTGGTGGTAACATTGCAGAAAGGGTTGAACGACCATGAGATTGGTAAGACAATCGACTATGCTTTGCAGCAACGTTGTGTAAGGGGTGTTACGTTTCAGCCTACGCAAGTGAGCGGAAGATTGGAACATTTCGATCCTGCAGTAAACCGTTTAACCAATACAGAGATCAGACGAAAGATACTGGAGCAGACTGCGGTGTTTCAACCCAATGATCTTATACCGGTGCCGTGCAATCCGGATGCGCTGGTAATGGGCTATGCACTGAAGACGGATGCAGGTGTACACGGACTTACCCGACTTATTGATCCGGAATTCTTGTTGAATAATTCGCGCAACACCATCGTATATGAACAGGATGAGAAGTTGCATGGTCATGTGACGAAAATGTTCAGCACCGCTAATTCCATTGATTCACTTGAAAATGATTTTCATCATTTACTATGTTGCCTGCCTGACATTATAGCACCGGAGTTCTCCTATAATAATTTGTTCAGAGTTATTATCATGAACTTTATGGATGCGTATGATTTTGATGTGAGGGCAATCAAGAAATCATGTGTTCATATTGTTGATACATCGGGTAAAATAATACCATTCGAAACCATGAATTTGTTTTACCGCCCCGAGTTTAATGAGAAACTGAAACTGCTTCGCGAAGAAATACTATAGCTATGAGCAATATTAAGAAAATTGTAGGCATTAACTTATGTATTATGTTGGCGTACATGGTATTAATCAATATTACGTCAGTAGGTCAGGAACGTCAACTTGCCGTGTTGGTGTTTTCGGCTTTTGCTGTAGGTGTTCATGTAGCGATCAGCGTATTGGTAGCTATTATCTTTTTCATTCAGAAAAATCCACAGGCACAAGCATTTCTGTTGAGCGCAGGTCTTGTTTTATTAATTGGCTTTTCAGCGTGCCTGGGTAGTACAGCGCTATAATACACAGTGGCATTTGTTTTCATAGCCGGCATGTATACCCGAAATATAGGGTATACTTTAGTGGTTGTATGAAGTATGATGACTATGAATGTTTAATCATTAGTAGACGTTTATCAGATATACTGTTACCTTAGCATAAGCTAAACCAAACAAGTGATCATGATAGAAGGAATATGGCAGGGCGAATACGTTTATGATGAATACTGTAAAGTTCCGTTCCAGCAAGTTACTATACCTTTTACCTTGAGTATCAGACAGTCGGGAGTGATGGGAATGAGCGGTGGGCTTGAGGGGGTGTGGCAAGACGATTCTGCTATCAGCAATATTACCATGCCAGCCAATGTGTACGGCCTTGCCAAAGACAACTCGTTATTCTTTGTAAAACTGTATCCGAAAACATTCGGCTATGATGAAAGCGGCAATCTCTTTGTTGGTGATGAAGCGCATCCGGAAATTTTCTATACCGGTATGTTATGGAAGGATGATATCTTTCACGGCACCTGGCGTATCGAACGAACCTTTAGAAAAGTAAACGGAAGGTTATATCAGATACTGGCAGGGTCAGGGATGTGGTGGATTAAAAAGGTATAGCGGCTATTATATTATTGATTAAGTATAGGATTTAACCTCCTTATAGACATTGGTCATCATTACAGGAAATCCTTCGGTGAATAGCCGGAGGATTTTTTATTTGAAAGATGAGTGATCACCCTCTATCTCTCCGGTATTTTCCTGCCAGGTTAAATCAATGATTTTTTACAATTCTGCGTTTTCACTGCCGGCTAATTTTGATAAAAAATAACAGGAACGATGAACGCAAATAACAATCCGAAAGCGGGGCTATGCCTGATGGCGGCTTTACTGCTAACCACCGTGCTGAGTGTAGCACAGGGAAAAATAAATCATAATCCGAAAACTAAAACAAACAATGCCATGTCTTCCATTCAGCATAACAAGGAGGTAGTTCGTAAAATTTATGAAGAGTCGTTGAACAAACGAAATATAGCATTGCTGCACGATTTTATTGCTGATACATATACCGGCATTGATGGCGCCAATGGTGCAGATAGTTTTAACGGCCCGGTAACAGCCGTGATCAAAGCATTTCCGGATGCGCAATGGCATATTGAAGAACTTATTGGTGAAGGCGATCGTGTGGTTGTCCGGTGGAGAATAGAAGGTACGCACAAGGGACCGTTTCAAAATATACCGCCTACCGGTAATAAAGTGTCAGTTAAGGGAATGGGTATTTATGAACTGGAAGATGGTAAAGTAACGGCAACGCAAATACAAACCGATCGCTTTACGTTTCTGCAACAGCTTGATGTATTACCGGCAGATATAGCGGTGCTCCAACGCAGACAATCAAAAGACCGCGTTAGCTTTATTGACAAGTTTCTGATACCTGCCCCTGCCCGGCAGGAATTCTATGAGCGAATGAATATAAACCGAAGCTTCATTAAAACGCTTCCAGGCTTTATTGAAGATGCAGCTTACGAGTATACAGATGATCAGGGTAATTTAATTTGTGTAACGGTAGCCCTATGGGAAAATCGTGAAGCCCTTGCCAAGGCAAAAGATGCCGTGCAGGCAGAATACAGAAAGCAGGGCTTTGATGCTGCAGAAATGTTAAGGCGATTGAATATTACTGCAGATCGTGGCATCTATACTCCGGTGGCAAATCCATGAGGGGGGTGTTATCCGTTGATAGTTATCCGTTAATCTTTAATTGCCGACACAAAACGATGATGGCGAAAAGGACTATACATGGATATATAAAAACAAAAAAACTCAGGCTATTCTGTCTGAGTTTTTTTGTACTTACTAATTTATAGCGTGCAACAGTTCTTTATACTCTTACTTTTGCACGCGTAAGACTTTCCTGGAAAGCTCCTACCTTTTCGTTCTGAAGTTTCAGAATGTGCTGCAGTATATTAGTGGAATACCCTCCGCTGCCTTTGCTGCGGTTGTGTTCTTCACCATGCGCATAAGCTTCTTCCGCGAGTTTCTTATGTGGCATGCGGAAGCTTTTTAATATCGTACACAGCTCGAGTACAGCCTGTGCAGCTCTGTAATTTTCAGAAGAAGGCCGTTCCTGTATATTTTGTTCAATTACTGAAAGGAGCGAAGGTTTACCTTTAAAGCGATTATATATATCGCGGATGAAGTGCAGGTTGTACGGTAAATACCCTTCTTTGAAAGAAGTATATTCAGCATCCGTTGAGTCGCTGCTCCAGAGTAAATGATCGAATACAAACATAGGCATCTCCACGGCACCAGGGCCGATGTAGTCTTTGTTGTAATCAACTTTTATCGGATCGTAATAAAAGCGCAGTTCATTGGCAAATATAGCAGGCGATACATTACGCTTGGCGTGAACGATTCCTTTCACCATGGCCTCCATCTTTTCGCGCACTTCGCTGCAAATACGTACAAACGATGCTATGTCTAGTTCACGGTTGTGGAGTATTTCCATTTGTGTAATGGCCTCCATCAACTGCGGCATGGCAATCTTTACACTTTCAATGAGACATCTTTCATCGCGCAGACCAGTATAGGTTCGCATGCGATCACCATCCGGGTTCCACACGGTATAATGAAGCAAAGTATCGCGTGGTGGTAAATCAGTTTTTACCATTAGCACCAACAATACATATTCCAGTTCAGGAATAACCGCTACCGGTTCTATACCATGTTTCTTCAGTATACCGATAAATATACCCAGATCGCGCATAGCTGCTATAGATTCATCGTACGAATAACGATCCAGCGTATCCGGTATAGGAAGCGACCGGTATAGCAACTGAATGATCTCGTTCGTGTCAGCTGCGCGGTTAAGTTCGTGTAACACGGGAAGCTTCTCGTCAAAATTCAACGGATCGAGTGCGAGAATGCTTTCGCTGTTTCTAAGCCATTGTTGTACTATAAGACTGGTGTTGTGCATGGGGCTCTCAGCTAAGAATCCATTTCACACAATCTGTTTCGGAGTTGAACATGTTAATGCTCAGGTTTCCTACTTGTCCTTCCTTGTTTACTTTGTTTACCGTGGCAGCAGCAAAAACATCTTCGGCAACCACGGCACCTACTTTGCGCAATCCGACTTTCTCTACTTCCGGAAACCACTCGCGGGTGAGATAATCCTGAACTTCTTTTGAAAGCACTTTCAACTGGCGGTGGTCGCTGAGGTGACCGGTAATATCATTTTCTTTGATATACTTGGTCATGTAAGAACAACCCGTGCGAACATCTTCCGGCTTCAGAAAACCGATCCACTTTGCTACGAGAATATTATTCGATTTATTCAAATAAATTTCTGCGTACGGCTGTTTAAATAAACTTATGTTGCTCATAATGATTAAAAGGGTTTGAGTGCAGCAAATGTGCATTTCTATCCTAAAAAATAAAAGTGCACGTAGTAAATGTTGTAACGTTATCGAAGAATGATCTCTATACAATATGCACAACAACCTATGATAATAAATCAATGAAAGATTCCATTGAGAAACAGCATATGTGAATATGCTGCATGCGGACTTCAATTTCGTGTAGCCATAACGTTGTATCAGCTTGCAGAACAGCTAGTTGTAAAGTAGATGTTTAATCATGTATTATTCAGCATGATGAAAAATGTGTGAAGCTTACATTTGTATTGATTTCAACAGATTAACAACCGGCTTATTAAATGTAAAATGTACAATCATGAATTGCCGGTAACGGAGAATTAATAAAAAATTAAACGGATCTGCGTTCCCTGTTCCGGCCAGTAGGTACTCCGTTGTAAAAGGATGCGGCCGTCTGGCTGCGTGTGAGGCGCAGCTTTTTCGATAAAGCACGCGCTTTACAAATTGTCCAGCATTTTTTTATCCAGTGATGAAACGTAGAGCGCAATGGTGAAGATAACATTCTTCAAGGCGTTGGACCCATTATGCAACCCCCACGATAGCAGGAACTGATTGTCGGCTTTCAGAATAAGCCGGTCTACCGTAACAAAGAGGAACAGATTCAGACCAAAGTATATAAACACAGCAGTGTTGATCCAGAACATATACATGCGCTCGATGAAGGGCTCAGGCAGTTCGCGAATGAGCCTGTAGAAATAGAATATCGAATAAAGTACAAACACAATGCTTGAAATCGTAAACAGGTTTGTGTTGAACCCTGTAACGCCTTGAATAAAAAACAGGTTGATCACCGCAAAGATTGCAAACAGCACACCTGTTACGGAGATGATCTTTTTATAGGACGGTACACTAAAGGCTGTACGATAAATACTGCTTAATAAAATGAATTGTACACACAGGTATATACTAACGATAGTATTGGGATTTATACCGAAGTACTTATAAAGCAACAGGCATAGCATGTCAGACAATCCGGATGCGAGCAGGAGTGCACCGAGCAGCCATATACCTGTTGGTAATTTTTTTCTGTTTCGCGCGAAGATAAATACAGCTAACGGTATCAGGATTGAGTATACCGATATATCGCGCAAAATTCGAAATGTTTCTAAGTCCATTTACAGAGGATCTTTTTTTGGTGTTATCAGTTTGTAGGACAGTACGGAGGGCACGGGCTCGATGCATCAGCGATCAACCCCTGTGCAGAGAGCAGCGTTGCTCCTTCGGCATCATCCGGCCAGATGTTACTTCCATCTTCACGTGCTCCAACCAGCAGCAATTGTTTTTCGCCTTCATCATTACTTGCATAGTAAATGCGAATGCCAACGCACTCGTGCTGTGACAGGATCTCATCTATTATATTTAAGCCAAAGAAGCGCGCGCGTATACCTCCGTGCTGCGGATGTTTTTCATGGTAATTTTTAATCCAGCGCATCGCGGTTTCTTTTGAAATTGCTTTTCCTACTGTCGGACTAAGTCTGTAACTCATAGTATGTAAAATTTAGGTTTAAGTGTCAGGTTGCTATTGTTTATCATTAATTCGTGATGCTCCATTTCAGGGTTCAAGTATATAGCAGCCCAGGAATAAAAAATCAAAAAGTTTAAGGAATACACTACAGCGCGCGGTATAGTAAAAAAGTACTATGACAACTAGTATGATTGTACTATGACAGATGAATATTGCGGGCTCTTTCAGCGTTTTGCCAATCGGTATGCGCGAATAAAACGACTGTATGCAAGTTGTACCTTACATGCGCGCAGGGGGAGAGAGCTATATATTTCAAGATGAAACTACGTATTTATACGGACTTTGTCACCAGTAGTTTTAAATATAGCACAAGGTTGCTCATAAAAAAGCCTCCGGTCGGGAGGCTCTTTGAGATTCAGGCGTATTGCTTTTGCCTTATCGCTCGACCAGACTTTCCTGGTATATATTCTTTGGTTTGTGATCAGTTTGCGCGAACTCTTCCGGTTTGGGTCTTATGATCAGGCGCAGCGTTGGGTCATCGGTGAGGAACGACCAGGTCCAGTTAAACGTGAGCTTCAGTTTATTCCGGAATCCGGCAATCGGTATCAGGTGTATAAATAACCAGATGATCCAAGCTATAAATCCTTTTACAAATGCTTTTGGTAAATCTACCACAGCTTTATACTTCGCGATAATAGCCATGCTGCCTTTGTCGTTATACCGGAAAGATTTCATCGCACGATTTTCATGAAGTCGTTTAAAATTATCTGCTAGTAATTTTCCCTGCTGTATAGCTACCTGCGCTAACTGCGGGTGGCCGGATGGAAATTTAGCTTCGTGCAGGGCCAGGCTTATATCACCAAGTGCATATACACCTTCTATATCTTTTACCTTACAATATTCATCGACAAGAATTCTGCGGCCGCGTCCTAATTTTTCCGGAGGCAGTCCACGTACTTCACGACCAATTACACCGGAGGTCCAGATCAACGCATTCGTCTGAATCACTTCACCATTACTCAAAATTACTTTACCATCTACATAATCTTTAACGGCTGTATTGAGTTTAATCGTGATGCCCAGTTTTTCTAAAACCGTGTGAGCTTCCTGTTGTGCTTTAGTACTCATCGGGCCCAGCAGTACTTTGCCGGCTTCAATTAAATATATAGGTAAATTTCCGCCCGGCATCTCCGGATATTCTACCGGGCCAATCTTGTGCGCCATTTCAGCCAGCATACCGGCAACTTCTACTCCCGTAGGCCCACCACCCGCGATCACTATATTTAGCAGGCGTTTACGTTCAGCGAGGTCCAAAGTCTTTACCGCCTTCTCCATGTTCAGCAGTAAATGGTTGCGCAGGTTGGTGGCATCATTTATACTCTTCAATGCCCACGAATTCTTCTTCACGTTTTCCATTCCGAAGTAATTCGTTTCAGTACCCAGCGCCAGCACGAGGTAATCGTAAGCGAGTATATCAGTTTCTGTCTCGATGGTTTTATCTTCCCAGTTAACACGAATGAGACAGCCCAGATGAAAGCGCAGGTTCTTTTTCATCTGGAACATCTTCCGGAAAGGATAGCTGATGTTAGAAGGTTCGATGAATGCCATGCCTACCTGGTAAAGCAGAGGCGGAAAGAAATGATAATTATTGTTATCAACTAATGTGATCTGAAAGCGCATGTCGTTAGCCATGCGTTTGATAAAGTTAAGACCGGCAAATCCCCCGCCTACAACTATAATTTTTTTTGGTGCAGTGTTCATACGTAAAAACCGTTAGACTATGTATTCATTACCCGCGCGAACGCTTGCAGAGACTGTAGTGCTTTAATTAAAGATATAGTAAACTATTATGCCGTAATGGGGTTTGTACGGTATACACGCCTCTGTATGTGTTGTTGCGTGACTCGTGAATATATACGTATCGTAAAGCCATAACGATGTTAAAATCGTAGAAAAGAATTTACAAATTATACCCGGCAGGCAATCCTTTTACCATGCTATAATACAAGCAACACCGAACACGATTGCCCTGGCATGTTACGATATAGAGATACTGGCTGCCCCTCTATTCTGGGATTGCGGCCAACCGGTGTTTAAAAATTGGCAGCAACACTTTTTGCCTTGTGGACTTGCTGAAGCCTTGCAGGTATATCGTCCGGTAAAGACTATTCCAACGCTCAATAATCTGTATAGTACAAAGCGTGATGCTGTAACACAGTGTCTCAGTAGTGATGCGCCCCGGCAATTTTCGGTTGCGTTGGGGTGTGAGGTGAAACAAACGATCCGACAAAAAAAAGGGTATAATTCTAAATCGCCTCATAGCCACCGGTAAAATAGACGGCACGACTGTGACTATCTTTAACCCGACATTGGACATCAGCGACAAGATGCGCATAACATCATGAGAACGTTATCACAAGCTTTCCGGTAATCTCATCCTATGTTTATAGAGTGTCCGCTTTCGGAAAAAGGTTCCGGTTAGTTTGATAAAAAGCACGGTAGGGGTACCGTTGTATGGTATGCGTTGATAAAGCTACACCTGCTGAGTTATTCGTTTGTGAGTAATGATTTGATAACCAATGCTGTAAATCAGTAGGCTGTCCGTTGTGTTTTGTTGGCTGTCTCAAATCGGTCATTTTAGTCATGTATGTTCCGTGTCAAATTATTCATCAACTGCTAACCCGTTGTTCATTATCATCGAATACCCCATGCGTTGTATAGTATATACGCACATCACTGTTCCAAGTGCTCACACCGTTTTTGGGTATACTTACACTCCCAAAAAAATTAACACTATCGAAAATGCAATTACCCTTTAAAAAAGTGCTCAGCACCAGCGTTGTGTTTGCACTATTTGCTTCGCTTGTTTTATTCAGTTCCTGCGGTGGTGATGACGATGCCACCCCGGATACCACTGCTCCTGAGGTTACGATCGAGGGACTTACCAATGATGCCGCTGTAAATGGTACAGTAGTCGTATCGTTGGATGCAGATCAGAATGATCTCGATAAAGTAGAGATATACGTTGATGGTACATTGGTTACTACGTTAACAGGAAGTCCTTTTCAATATACCTGGGACTCTAACACGGTACAGGACGGTACGCATACGATCAAAGTGGTTGCTTACGACAAATCAGGAAATAAAACTGAACAACAGGTTTCCGTTGCTGTCACTAATACCCTGGTGAGCTTTAGCATCGCAGCCAACCAGCTCGAAACAGAAGAAGGCTATGCTGAGCGTGGCTTTGTATTTCTCTCGGATGAAAACGGAAAAGTAATTGCTTCTACCGAATATGAGAATGGCAAGAGCTATACATTGAAGAATGCTGAATTTAAAGGTGAGAAATTCTATCTGTCTGAAGTGCTAGTACGAACAGGTACAGAGTCAAGCCGCAGTCGCGTTTTTACTTTCGCGCAAATTGAGCGTGGTAAAAGCTGGAAGCTGATGTACGAACATGACAGCGATGAGACTTTTGTTGGTGAGGCTACTCTGAACTTTACAAATTTCGCGAACGGATATGCCTACTATGTTGAATCAAATGGAGACCAGGCATTCCCGGATACATATCATCCGAGCCAGGTTGTAGGTTTGCGTAAAAATCCCAGCAGCCTGTACGTTGAACGCCAGGATGAGTGGGCTACCGAAACTCCTACCTATCGGTTATTCACGAATATTACTACTGGCGCTAGTCATACAATCAACCTGACTAATGTAAATATACCGGTAACGAAGACTACCGTTGATTTGCCTCAGGACGCGTATTATGCGGAAGTCGAGGTCAGAGCTTTTGCTGAGTCAGGTGTTTACGAAAATGCTTTTAAACTGGGTGCATTCAGCTCTTCAGGATCAAAACTTACGTATCACTATCCCGGAACAGCCTTCCCATCTTACTATACACAAATAGAGCTCGAGGCAGATCAGTTTTACTATAGCCGCGGAAGCAGCGAAAAAATGTTCGACGTTAAATACCTTGAAAATGAAGTTTCGTTTGATTACAGCAGTAATAAATTGAACTATAGCGCTGTTGGTGATTTTGATTTGATTGCCGTTATTCTGGGATATGAGGAGAATACGTGGACTCTCGTTCTGCCAGAAGGTACTAACCAGGCTGTTCCTGTTTTAGAGTTGCCGGCATCATTGAGCGGATTTCAATTTCCGGAGTTGGGCCTTCCTGCAGAATATTCCCTTGTTGATTTTGGTGAAATCAATAGCTACGATGATCTGAAGAATTTCATTCGCAACTCGGAATATAGTGTTGATGATTTATTCGAAGATGGCAAGAATTATATAGAGATGAATTATGAAGGCCCTTCTTCCGGTGGAAGAAAGGCTAAAAAAGAAGACCATTTCAGCGCATTAAACTTGCGTAGTGAATAATGAAGAGGTATAGCTATGTTGATAAAAGGAGATCGAAAGATCTCCTTTTTTATTTATAAGAAGTAGCAAAGTATATATTGCCGGAGTGCTAACCAGGTATATCTATTTATACAATGCCTGATCCTTGATATAATCAATATCATGTTTCTTCAGGTAATCGATTCCCCATGTGCTGAGAAAATCAAACAACGGTGCGAGTGTTTTACCTTGTTCTGTTAAAAAATATTCTACGCGATAGGGCTTTTGAGACAATACATCTTTATCGATCAGGTTATCGCGTTGCAGTTCTTTGAGTTGCTGCATCAGCATTTTCTCGGATACTCCGGGTAAGTTATTCCGGATCTCGCTAAAGCCTTTGCGATTGAATTGATGCAGGTGCGACAGGATGAGTATCTTCCACTTGCCGCCTACCAGTCCGAGCGTTACATCTACGGGGCACGTATAGGTCTTGTCGTGTAGTTGAATCATAAGGGCTTACTTATTGGTAAGTTATTGACTTCTGTATACGAATGCTTCACTTTTACCAAAAACAAAACTATGAAAATATTATATGCACTCGTATGGAGTATAGTAAGTTGCACCGCCTTCGCGCAAACACAAACCACCATGAATAAAGATCAATCCTATTCCACTGAAATTATACGCTATAAAATCAGTGCAGAACAGCAAGCAGACTTTGAGGCAGCGTATACCAAAGCTGGCGAATTTCTAAAAGCTTCTCCCTACTGTCTCAGTTATGAAATATTGCACGGAGTGGAAGAACCCCAGCACTATATTATCCGTATTCACTGGACATCGGTTGACGACCATTTGCAAAAGTTCAGAAGCAGTGCCGAGTTCAAATCATTCTTTGCATTGGTGCGACCGTTCTATACAAATATTGAGGAAATGAAACATTATACAAACACTGGTATAGTATGGACGAAAAACTAAGTAAATCTGTTCCTACTCTTTTTGAATGGGCGGGTGGACAACCTGCCTTTGAAAAACTATTTGCCACATTCTATCAACGTGTAGCAGATGATGCCATACTGTCGCCTGTGTTTCGCAACATGTCGGCAGCGCATGCGGATCATGTTGCAAAATTTGTAGCCGAAGTCTTTGGTGGTCCGAAACTATATACCGGTACCAGCGGAAGCCATGCTACTATGGTAGCACATCATATAGGCAAGCATCTTACTGACACACAACGGAAGCGCTGGATAACATTGTTACTGGAAACTGCCGATGAAATTGGACTGCCTGATGATCCGGAATTTCGCTCGGCACTCGTTGGCTATCTCGAGTGGGGAAGTCGCATAGCCGTTATTAACTCCAGTGCTGCTGAAAACCCGATTCAACCCGATGCACCCATGCCAGTGTGGGGCTGGGGCGAAGTAAAGGGGCCATACCAGCCGTAAGTACCGATATATACTTCTCTATTATACTTTGGATTTTTGCAGCGTACCGAAGAGGCGATCCCACAGCGTGGTATAAAATCCAAAATTGAACTGCACATCCTGGTGATGTTGGTGATGAAATGTAGAAGTGCCGAAGTATTTTAGAAAGGCATTGGCGCGTATCTTTTCCGGTAGCGGTTCAATACCTAAATGTCCCAACATGCCGAAGATTACATTCGCCGTAAGGTAAAGTATAATGGCATATATATTGAACGAATATAGCTGTAGCAGTAGCAGCCAGAGGCCACCAAAGCAGAGTGTTTCTATCGGGTGCAGTACAAAGAGATCGATCGGTTTCGGATCAACCGCCTCGTGATGCAGGCCGTGCATGGCCTTGTATAAAAATGTTTTGTGAATGATGTAATGAAACATATACATCAGCAGGTCCATCGCCAGGAAGAGAATCAAAAAGTCCACTATAATAAAGAAGGAGACAGACATGTCCATTACCACGTAGCCGCTCTTCCACAACCAGAAGCCCGCATACGTAACAAGTGTATTGAGTATGTTGGTAACGGCACAGATAATCCACTCACGCGAAGTATAGCGGTATACTTTAACCGGTAACGATGAAAATCGTTGCTGCAGCAAGTTCCCGATCACCAAGACGGATATTGTGATGATTATATTTTCTGCCAGGAAGAGTATTGCTATAGCATACTCCGGCAGTTGTAGCAACTGATTGAGTAAAGCCTGTATAGCAGATGTTTCCATACGTGACATTAAATTATTTTGTGAATTCACGAGCCAGTAAATCCTGCTCCTGCAAAATTTTCTTTTCAAACAGTTCAGTTTTCCTAGCTAAGGAATCCTGCAGCGATTGCTTCAGTTCGGCTTCTTTGATAAAGCTATAGGTAATGCTGTTTCGTATATATTCTTTTATTTCTGCGTACGACACCTGCGGATAGCGCTTGGCTAGTAAAACGTATTGATGTACGAGATTGCTTCGCAGTATACCGGCATCGTCTGTCGAGATTACAATCGGCACATGATACTTACGGTACAACGAAATGGGATGGCTGTCTTCTTTTACCTGTAGTATAAATTCGTTGCTATACAGGTTAATTTCGATCGCGATCTTCTTTTCTTCCATGTGTCTCAACAGGGTGGCGTTGTCGCTTTCGTAAGCCATGTCCACACCGTGCCCGATGCGATTCGCCCCGGCTATATATACAGCATCCTGGATGTGAAAGGTGAGGTCTTCGGGCTTAACGAGTCCGAGCGTAAGTTCACCGGCATGCATCGAGTATTTTACTGTATTGTATAATTGACTGCAGTAGCGAAACATATACATGTGCAGTTTGTAATCGCGCATTGATACATCGCCATGCTCGGGCGAGAGAATGTTCACACCTGTTACAAGCGTATTGGTTTGAGCCGCTTCAAAGGCTGCGAGTAAGTCACGGAAAAATTTAACCGGCTCGTTCCTGCGGTTTACATACGTCTGATAGCGTATAGTCACCGCGTTGTTATCGGGTACATACTGGTTGTGAATAGCCTGAAGCTTTTCATTAAATGCCTTCACATCAGCCGAAAGATCAATGCTTCGGAATGCGGCCACAAGTGAATCCAGCATGGCATGCAGGCGCACGGTGTCGGAGTAGTCTACAAGTTTTAGTGATGACGTATAGTGGGCTTCATCTGTTACCATCTTGTCAGATGGAACGCTTCGTAACATCAACTCCAGGTACTGTACATTTTCGCGTGCTGCGCGGTACTGTAGTTCCTGTAGTCCAACGCCTGTCTCTTTCCATCCACCTGAAGGTAATTTTCCAAACGTATCAAAGAAGTGCTTATGTGATGGTATGCCCAGGTCAACATAATCTTTTACAGACCATGCCTGCAGTATACGTTGTTTGATATCGGCCAGCTTTTTTGCAGCGATCAGCTGTGTTGCTGATTTATACCTTCGGTAATCTCCTTTTTTGTTAACCAGTTTAATGCTGTCGTATTCAAAAGCCAGTGTTACCGTATCGAACCATGGTCGCATGCGCAGCAGATAGTTCCAGTATGTTTCGGCATATACCGAACCGGAAAAATGATTATGCAGATCACCGCCCTTGGGCATCTCGGAAAAGAAGGCGGTAAGCAATGCTTCGTTGTTCCGGATGGATTCAAAATAAGTATGAAGCCGTTGAGAGGACTTTTCGTTTTCGGATATGCAACCTTGTATAACGAGGGTTGATGAAACGATCAGCACGGTAACGATCTTTCGGACAGGCAATGCAAACGGGATCAAAGCAGTTAAGGTTAATGTAGAATGAGTTGCTCAAAGGTACAATTTTCTTTTCAACGTGTATTGTCCAATTCCGGAATCAGGCGGTCAAAGTATTTCATCAAGTGCGCTGCGCCCATAGTCCAAACGTTGCAATTAAACCACACAAGTGTGGAAGAATACCTCACTGTATATTTTCGAATGCTGTTATGCATCTGATTGCTATAACATTCAAAAAACAGTTCGTAATAATTGTTTTAAAGCTTTTTGGGATGTATAGCACGGAATATATGCCGTGAAATTTGGTACATGGTACTATGCTTTATAGCTGCACCGGTGAAAAAGTAAAGCTAGAAGGCGTATGAATAAAATTTTTTACTGTGTTGTGCTATGTCTCATATTGATAGCGCAAGGAAAAGCCCAGACTATATCCCCGGATAGTAGTCAACAGGTGAAGGGGCTTGTTGCTTCTGCAAACGATACACTTCCACTACCGGGAGTAAAGGTACTGATTCAGAATACAGACAGAAGTACGGTTACTGATTCAACCGGGCGTTATCAACTGGCACTGGCATCTTCCAGTGATACACTGGTTTTCTCTAAAGATGGTTTTGTTGGTGTTATTGCTTCTGTAAACGGACGCGAGTCTGTTAATATATTGTTACGGCCCGACACTGCATCATCCAGGCCTGCTGTCACACCAACGGATAGCACTGCCGTTGCAACGGATAGTACTACAGTAGCGACCGACAGCACGGTAGTAGCAACGGATACCACCGCTGGTCAATTCAAAGTGAGTGGTGTAGTAACCGGGGAGGACAGCACAGCCTTACCCGGTGTAAGTGTCCTGGTAAAGAATACGAGTATAGGTACGGTTACAGATACACAAGGTAAATATACCATTGGTGTAAGTTCCCCCGGCGATGTGCTGGTGTTCTCATTCGTGGGGCTTAAAACGCAGGAGGTGCCGGTAAATAATCAACAGGCTATAGATGTAAAGTTGCGTGAAGAAGGTGGGCAGGTGTTGAAGGAAGTAGTGGTGATTGGCTACGGTACGATTGATCGTGCAACATTAACAAGTTCAGTCTCAACGATAGGTTCCGAGATGCTGGATAAAGATCCGCTCCCCAGTGTAACACAAGCTATACAAGGAAAGGCCGGTGGTGTGCAGGTAACACAAAAATCAGGGAGCCCGGGTGGAGGTGTGAACATTCGCGTTCGCGGTACAACCTCCATCAATGCAAGCTCTGATCCGCTCTATGTGGTTGATGGTATACCGGTAAACAGCAATACCAACTTTGTGGGAGGTAGTGATTTTAACTTCGGTGGTGGTACACAAGGTATAAATATACTTTCGTCTATCAACCCAAGTGATATTGAGTCTGTGGAGATTCTGAAAGACGCAGCATCGTCTGCTATTTATGGTGCGCGTGCTGCCAATGGTGTAGTACTGATCACAACCAAACGCGGAAGACCGAATGAGACCAACATCAGCCTGAATGCTTATGCCGGTGTTTCTGAAATGCCGCGCGAGCGTAAGTATGATATGATGAATACGGATGAGTATATAGCATACATGCAGGACTTCTATAAGTATAAAGGAACCGCTGTGCCGGAAAGTATATTACGCACCGATGTAAATACAGACTGGCAGGATGAGATCTTCCGCACGGCACCTATGCAGAACTATGAGCTCGCTGCATCCGGAGGATCTGATAAAACTCAATATTATACTTCCATCGGATACTATAACCAGGATGGTATCATTCTGAATTCAGATTTCAGTCGTCTTAGTGGTCGCGTAAACCTGGACTATAAACAAAGCGAGCGTCTTAAACTTTCTACGAATATAAACCTGACGCGTGCAATCAATCATCGCATACAGGAAGAAAACTCAAAAGAAGGCTCTACCAAAAATGGTATAGTAACACCGCCCAACGTGCCGGTATATAATCCTGACGGAACGTTTGCCTACGACCCGGTAAACAGTGCGCGCGAAAACCCGGTAGCCATGTTAACACTGCCGGTGAATGAAGCTGAGACATTCCGTATACTCGGTAACATCTCTGCCGATTACCAGATTACGAAGGGATTGATCTTTAAAACTACCTGGGGCATTGACATGAGCTATATAGATGAAAATTTCTTTATGCCGCCAAAAGGAATAAAATCTTTTGTGAGTCAGGGTGGTATAGGAGCAACCCGCAGTACCAAAGATCAACTCTGGATCAATGAGAACACGCTTACGTACGATAAAACGTTTGGCGATCACTCGCTCAATTTACTCGGTGGTATATCTTTTCAGGAGTCGAAGTATTCATTTGTAGAAGCACGTAGAAGTAATTTTGCCAGCAATGATATATCGCTGATCTCCGCTGGTGGAACTCTGTCTGGTGCCAATGCAACGGTGCAGGAGTGGGCTATCGCTTCGTACTTTGCACGCGTAAATTATGGTTATAAGAATCGTTACCTGCTTACAGCCAATATGCGTGTCGATGGTTCGTCACGTTTTGGTGCCGATAACCGGTATGGTACATTTCCTTCGGTGGCCGCTGCATGGCGTATCTCGGAAGAATCATTCCTGAAAGGTTCCAAGCAAGTGAGCAACCTGAAGCTGCGTGCCAGCTGGGGTATTACCGGTAATCAGAATATTCCGAATTATGCCAGCTATACTTTATACTCAGCCGGAAGTAACTATCTGAATACTCCCGGTTTCTATCCAACATCGTTAGGAGATCCGAATCTCGGCTGGGAAACTACGGAACAAATTGATATCGGTGCAGATATAGGATTGTTTGACGATCGTATTACCGTACTCGCAGATTACTACGTAAAAAATACGAGCGACCTGCTCATCAGTGTACAAGTGCCGCGCTCATCCGGTTTCCAGAGTGCTTTTAGAAATGTAGGGGAGATACAGAATAAAGGATTCGAGTTTGAGCTGATCACACGTAATATAGTGGGCGATGATTTCCGCTGGACAACTTCACTGAACATGACGTTTAACCGGAACAAGGTTGTGTCGTTGCCGGAAGGTGATATATATGGCGGACTCGGTAACCTGAATATAGCACGCGAAGGTTTGCCTCTCGGTACATTTTACGGATGGGAGATGGTGGGCGTAAATCCTGAGACAGGTATGATCGACTTTACCCGCGCAGACGGTACAGTTGGTCCTCCTGATTTTGCTTCCGATAAAAAAATCATCGGTGATCCGAATCCTGATTTCTTCGGGGGTATCACCAATACATTTTCATACAAAGGTTTTGATCTCAGCATTATGGGACAATACTCGTATGGTAATGATATATTCAACTATAATCTCTTTACGATCTTATCCGGAAGCGGTGACAGTAACAACGGTTCGGCTGACTGGAACAGACGCTGGAGAAATCCGGGTGATATAACCGATGTACCACGTCCAACCCCAGCTGACCTGGACAACGGTACAGTGTCCGATCGATTTGTTGAAGATGGATCTTTCTTCCGCATCCGGAATATTACACTAGGCTATACCTTGCCAACCACCGTGCTTGAGAAGTTGAAGCTGAAGAGCCTGCGTATATATGCTACGGTACAGAATGCGTATGTGTTTACCAACTACCGTGGATACGATCCGGAAGTAAGTTCTTCTCCGGGCGGTGCCAACCAGGGACTGGTATATGGATTTGACTACGGAAGCTATCCGCAGCCGCGCATCTTTACCGGTGGTGTTAACCTTACTTTTTAAGAATCATTCAGAGTATATTTTATGAAAACGATCATATATTATATAGTAATTATAGTGGTTGCGGCATCGGTGTTCTCGTGCAGCGACTTTCTTGATAAAACGCCAATCGACCAGATTGCCGCTGACGAATATTTTACCGATGAAGCCAGTGCTGAGTCCGCCGTGCGTGCGATATACCGTTCACTGGAGTCTTCAACCTATTATGGTCAGTCGATGATCCTGATACCGGAGTTTGCTGCCGGCCATGTGCAGAACGTATATAATTACCCGGAGTTCGTAAACTTTGAGCAAAACGATATTCGTATCGATAACCCATGGGTGCTTAACATCTGGACGGCTTCATACTCCAGCATCAATGCTGCCAACAATGTAATTGCACGTGTGCCTGATATGACAGGTCAGATAAGCGATGAAAAGAAACAGCAGTTTGTGAATGAAGCAAAATTTATTCGTGCCCTGGTATATTTCAACCTGGTGCGAAGCTGGGGAGATGTACCATTGATTACAAGTCCTACCGATGCTTCTACTTCATTGGGTGAGCTTCAGGTGTCGCGCACACCGGAAGCACAAATATATACCCACATTATAGCCGACTTAACGGATGCTGCTAATTTACCGATGACCTATACATCGCTCGATCAAACCAAAGGAAGAGCCACACAGAATGCTGCGAAAGCTTTACTCTCAAAAGTATATCTATACCAGGGTGATTACGAACAATCAGCTTCCTTTGCAAAAGAGGTGATTGATAGCGGTGATACGCTTACGGCAGATTATCCATCCATCTGGCTGACGGAGAACAGTGGTGAATCTATCTTTGAATTGCAGTTCGATGCGCAGGCAACCAATCCATTTGCAACGGTAAGTAATCCTACCAGTTCAGCTTTGTTCTTTGCCAAGGACACCGTATATAAATTCTATGAAGAAGGCGACAAGCGTAGAGACTTTACATTGAATTTCCAGAACAACCGGTATTATATAGGTAAGTATCGTAATTATAACCCGGCAACTCAAAATGTACCGGTGATTCGGATGTCGGAGATATACCTGATCTATGCGGAGGCGCAGGCGCGGGTTAGTAACTCGCCAGCCGGTGAGCCCTATCAATACTATAAAGCCGTTCGCGATCGAGCTGCTATAGAAACACCTGCGGGAGATACATTTGATCTGAACAGTTTTATAACCGCAGTGCAACGTGAGAAGCGACTGGAACTTATGTTTGAAGGAGAAGCTTGGTATGACTACGCGCGCACCGATTTAGCATTAACCGAGATGATGACGGTGCCGGATGAGAAACGTTACCTGTTCCCGATTCCGCAAACCGAGCGCGAAATAAATCAGAACCTCGGGCAGAACGATGCCTACCAGTAACAAGCATACCTGGATTTACTATATACGAGCCGGAGTAGCGATGATACACGAACGGAGTATGCCGGGTATAACTGGCAGAAAAGATATACGTGGTGCGGCCTGCTCCGGCTTCATTTTTTTAGAGAGGCTAAAATTAATCCTATGCCGTAAGAATGACTGTCCGAACACTTGTGCGTACAAAAAAGACCGGAGTATATATATATTGACTTTCTGTAACCGTTTTGAACAAAAAAGCTATAAGTTTGTTCTTCCAATTATAATGATGAATTACGTATGAAAACACTTTCACTGGTATTGCTTATGGTTCTTTCATCGGCTGCTTCTATTTATGACTTTAAGTTGAACTCAATCGATGGCGAGTTGATTGACTTTTCAAAGTATAAAGGTAAAACACTTCTGATTGTAAACGTGGCATCGCAATGCGGCTATACGCCACAGTATGCTGATCTGGAGAAATTGCACGAGCAGTTTGGCGATAAGGTAACTATACTGGGTTTCCCGGCTAACAACTTTGGTGCGCAGGAGCCCGGCTCTAATAAAGATATTGCATCGTTCTGTCAGAAGAACTACGGTGTTAAATTTCAGATGTTCGAGAAGATTTCCGTAAAGGGCGAAGATCAACATGCACTTTACAAATGGCTGAAGGAGAAAACCGGCAGCGAACCTTCCTGGAATTTCTGTAAATACCTGGTGAAGCCTGATGGTACCGTTAAGTTTTATGCATCAAAGGTAAATCCGCTGGACAAGGAAATTATAAATGAGATTAATTAAGGTAACGATTGTAATTGCGGGCACGATGGGACTAGTTGCTTTTCTTTCTTCGAAACTTATATCGGGTGGCCGGCCCAGGCAGGTAAGCGGTTCGATCTATGATTTCAAGATGAAAGCACTCGATGGGCAGGATATAGATTTCAATCAATACAGAGGTAAAAATCTGCTGATCGTAAACACAGCTTCCAAGTGCGGATATACACCACAGTATGCCGATCTTGAAAAACTGCACGAGCAGTACGGAGACAAAGTTGTTGTGCTGGGTTTTCCGGCTAATAATTTTTTGTGGCAAGAGCCAGGCTCAAATGAAGACATTGCATCATTTTGCGAAAGAAACTACGGAGTAAAGTTCCAGATGTTTGAAAAGATATCGGTGAAGGGCCGCGATCAGCATCCGCTATACCAATGGCTGGAAGCGAAAACGGGTAAGGCACCTTCATGGAACTTCTGCAAATATGTGGTTGACAAGAATGGTGAAGTAAAGGGATTTTACGGATCGAAAGTAAATCCGCTGGATGATCAGATCGTCAGCAAGATCATTCAATAATATATAACGGATACGAAAAAAGGGTCGTCTTTCTTCCGGCAGGAGGGAAGACGATTTTCTTTTACCGGTGAGCAGCTGATAAAAAAAATGCACGGATGCATGCCTTAGAAAAACTGAAAGTATACTTTTGCAGAGCATGAACACAAAAGTCTGGCTTCAGGCCTTCCGGTTACGTACACTGCCGCTGGCACTGTCATGTATAGCGATGGGTGGTTTTCTGGCATCGGCCGCAGGTGCATTTCAATGGAATATCTTTCTGTTGTGTGTATCCACCACCATCTTTTTGCAAATACTTTCCAACCTGGCAAACGACTATGGCGATTCGGTAAACGGTGCAGATCATGCGGGGCGTAAAGGTCCTTCGCGCGCTGTGCAGAGTGGAGCCATTACGGCACAACAGATGCGCGCTGCTGTGATTATCTTTGTTATACTCTGCCTCATCAGCGGTATATCATTGCTGCTGGTTTCATTTGGTGTAAACTGGAATGCTATTCTTTTCTTCTTTGGACTTGGTGTGTTGAGTATAGTAGCAGCCATTGCCTATACCGTAGGTCGCAAGCCGTATGGCTATATGGGCCTCGGTGACATTTCCGTGCTCATCTTTTTCGGACTGGTGGGTGTGATGGGGTCATACTATCTTTTTACAAAACAGGTTACAGCTTACCAGGTATTGCCTGCATTGAGCTGTGGTTTGTTTTCGATCGCAGTACTCAATGTTAATAACATCCGCGATATAGAATCCGACCGCATGGCCGGTAAGTTTTCTATACCCGTTCGTATTGGCAAAGACAAAGCAGTAACATATCACTGGTTTTTGCTGATCGGAGGTTTGTTAAGTGCCGTGCTATATTGTGTGTTAACGTATAATGCTCCCTGGCAATTTCTTTTTCTGCTAAGTGCCCCGCTCTTTATTAAAAACGGTTTGGCGGTTAGTCGCAAGCCTTCGCACGAACTTGATCCGTACCTCAAACAAATGGCACTTTCCACGCTTGTTTTTGTTTTATTGTTTGGTATAGGACAATTATTAAGCTGATAACACGCTTTAAACCTATTGCCTCCTTTCGGTGTCTAAGCATTACGGAATGATAATTTATCATGTTCCGCTATCGTTTAGAATAAAAACAACCGACACTCATGAGACAATTACTGGTATGCGCAACGGTACTGGTGGCATTATGGTCGTGCCACCCGGAGCCGGATGATTATGATCTTCTTGACCAAATGGTGGTTTCCACCAACTACGACACAACGGTATATATAGGGGGCAACAGTATAGGTACGTATAAAACATACGCGCTTCCAACCGATACCATCGGCTATGTTTCCAATACCGATCGTAACGATACCATTCGTACTTCACCGCAATATGATCTGCCCCGCAAAGTGTTGCAGACTGTTGAAGCAAATATGAATAAGCTGGGATATACTCGTGTAGGCTTTCATGAAAGCCCGGATATAGGTGTAAATGTATATGCTGTAAAGGACCTGAATCTTTTTCAGCAGGTGGTATATCCAAACTATTATTACTCGGGCTACTATGGATACGGTGGCTATTATTACTATCCGTATGTGCAGACGTATGCCTATAACACCGGCTCGCTGGTGGTGGAGTTTGTTGATTTGAAAAATGCGGCTGCCAACCAGAAATACGAAGTGATCTGGAATGCCTATATGGGCGATCTGTTCAACGCAGTAAATCAACTCGATCAATCTATAGAGGCGGTTAACCAGGCCTTTGTTCAATCACCTTACTTAAAAGTACAAGAATAGGTTATGAGATACCTGATATTCACAATAGCATTGTTCGGTGCACAGGTTCTATATGCACAGAACAATTACTTCTATATAGCGCTGGACGTTAACACGCCTTTGGGCAACAAAGATTTTGTAGACGAAACCAGTGCCAGGGGCGGTCGCATGGGCTATCGCGCTTTTGTTACGGAAGACAGTCGGGTTTCGCTGGGCATTGATGCAAGTTGGACAACCTTTGATAAGTATAAACCAACAGAGACCTTTGAAAGTCATGGAGGTGCTATCACCACCGATTACTTCAACTATGTTTATCAATATGGTTTGGCCGTGAGCGGCCTGTACCATTTCAAGGTTGGCGAAAGCGAACGTTTCTTTCCGTATGCCGGCATTGGTATTGGTGCAAACTATAATGAGTACGCGCAATACTATAATATTTATTCAAGCGTGGAGAAGAAGTGGGGTTTTCTGGCGCGACCTGAAGCCGGTGTGCTGTTCCGTTTTACCCGAAACCGCGGGCTGGGAGCGATGGCTGCCGTGCACTACGACTACTCTACCAACAAAAGTGAAACCTTCAATGTAGACAAGTTTTCGTCAGTGGGCTTTCAGATTGGCCTGATTATCATGAATCGATATTAGAAAATAGAAACCGACTTCAGCCCGGACGTTGTAAACATCCTCGTTCAGGCTGAGGTCTGGTTCATTTGACCGGCTCTTTACTTTAAAGTAGAGAGCTTTTCGCGGTTTATTCTATTTCCTTACTTCCACCAAAAAAATCTCGGGTTATCTTTGCACCCATGCCGCAACAGATACTCATTTTAGATTTCGGTTCTCAGTACACACAGCTTATTGCCCGCCGGGTACGCGAACTCAATGTTTACTGCGAAATCCACCCTTTTAACAAGATTCCAACCATAACACCTGATACAAAAGGCGTTATACTCTCCGGAAGTCCGTGCTCCGTACGTGACGAAGGTTCTCCTGATGTTGATCTTCAGCAATTCGGAAACCTGCCCGTGCTCGGAGTTTGCTACGGTGCCCAGCTCATCGCCCACAAAAGCGGTGGCCAGGTACTGCCGTCACACGCCCGCGAATACGGACGTGCCAAACTCACTACAGTAGATCATCACAACACTTTGTTGAAAGAGATAGCACTCGATGGCCAGGTGTGGATGTCGCATGCCGACACCATTGCTTCGGTGCCTGATTCTTTTGAAGTGATTGCTGCCACGCCTTCCGTAAAGGTGGCGGCCTATAAAGTAAAGGACAAAGAGGTATATGGTATACAGTTTCACCCGGAAGTAACGCATACGCTGCAAGGCAAAGAGCTGCTCCGGAATTTTGTAGTACATATCTGTAACTGCAAGCAGGATTGGACTCCCGATCAGTTTGTAGAAACATCGGTAGCGGATCTTAAGAAAAAGCTTGGCGATGATAAAGTAGTTATGGCGCTCTCCGGAGGAGTTGACTCTACTGTGGCGGCTATACTCATTCATAAAGCGATTGGCAAGAACCTGCATTGCATTTTTGTAGATAACGGTTTGTTACGCAAGAATGAATTTGAGCAGGTACTGGATTCATACAAACACATGGGTCTCAACATTAAAGGTGTTGATGCAAAAGATAAATTCTATACGGCATTAGCGGGGCTTACCGATCCGGAAGCAAAACGTAAGGCAATTGGTAAGACATTTATAGATGTATTTGACGAAGAGTCGCACCAGCTCAGCGATGTGAAGTGGTTGGGACAAGGCACTATATATCCGGATATCATTGAATCTGTTTCTGTAAAAGGTCCTTCCGTAACCATCAAGTCGCACCACAACGTAGGTGGTTTGCCTGCGAAAATGAAACTGAAAGTAGTGGAACCGCTCAATACGCTCTTTAAAGATGAAGTGCGCGTGGTAGGTAAAACACTCGGTATAGATCCTGCTATACTCGGTCGTCATCCGTTCCCGGGCCCTGGTCTTGGTATACGTATATTGGGCGATATCACAGCCGATAAGGTAAAGATCCTGCAGGAAGTAGACAGTATATTTATAGGAGGATTACGCGAGCATGGTCTCTATGATAAAGTATGGCAGGCAGGTGCTATGTTGCTGCCTGTACAATCCGTAGGGGTCATGGGCGATGAGCGTACCTACGAACGTGTAGTGAGTCTTCGTGCCGTAACCAGTACCGATGGTATGACAGCCGACTGGGCACACTTGCCGTACGAATTCCTGGCGAACGTCTCCAGCGATATTATTAATAAAGTGAAAGGTGTTAACCGCGTGGTATACGACATCAGCTCGAAACCTCCGGCTACCATCGAGTGGGAATAAAATTATATACTTCAGCAACAGTGCCTGCTATAGCGGGCACTGCTGAAATATACTCCCGGCCCCCAGTAACTTTAGAATTATGAAGCACACGAGCATGATCAATAAGAAGCTTATACTTTGTCTGTTATTCTTTATCCCCGCCCTGGCATTTGCCCAGGTAACTGATTATAACCGACAATACTTCAATGCCAAGCAACTTTTCAGAGAAGGAAAGTATAATCTGGCAATGGAGGCTTTCAAACCTTTAATACCCTACGCATCCAACAACCAGTTTTCAGAATACGCTGCGTTTTACTATGCACTGGCTGCGCACAATCAAGGGTATAATGCGGTTGCAAAAGATATGTTCAACCAGTTGAAAACGCTTCATCCGGATTGGGACAAGATGGATGAGGTAAATTTCTGGTTAGGCAAAGTATACCTGGACAATAAAGATTACTTCCAGGGAATCAAGATACTCGCTTCCATTAAAGACAAGAAGATGGAGAAGGAGATCGAGGCGCTGAAAACAAAAGCACTCGCCCCGGTAACAGATGTAGAAACGCTCAAAATGATGCGCGAAGAATATCCAAAAGATGAAGTGGTGGGTAAAGCACTGGTAAATGCACTTGCTAAAGATATGGCTGATAAAGACAGTCGTGCTTTACTGGAAACACTCATCAGCCAGTATAATTTAAAGCGCTCGGATTATTTCCCGGAAACTCCCAAGACTATACATAAAGATACCTATACCGTTTCGGTGTTGCTGCCTTTTATGGTAAGTACACTCGAACCAACTCCGGGCCGTAAACGCAACCAGATCGTACTTGATTTTTATGAAGGTATGAAACTGGCAGCAGATACATTGGCAAAACAAAATGTAAAGATCAGTCTGCGTGCCTATGATACGGATCGTAATACCGAAAAGATCAAAACGCTTTTAAAGACGGATGAACTGAAGAGTTCTGACTTGCTGGTAGGTCCGTTCTTCCCGGAAGAGAATAAAGCGATACAGGATTTCTCATTGGAGAATAAAATAAATGTGTTCAATCCATTCTCGAACAACAGCGATGTTATTGGCACAAACCCGTATGCATTTTTATACCAGCCGTCTGTAGAAACCATGGGGCGGAAGTCGGGCGAGTTTATGGCGGCAAGTGTGCGCAAGAAAAATTGTATCGTGTTCTATGGTACATCGCGCAGAGATTCGTTGCTGGCGGCTACGTTCGTAGATAAAGCACGCGAAAGAGGTTTGAAGGTTCTCGGTTCGCATCGTATTACAAAAGATAATCTGGGCAAAGTTGTAGGTACACTGGCAACGGCTACAGAATACGATGAGTATAAGTACGCGAAACAATTTACTCTGCGTAAAGATAGTCTAGGAGGTATATTTGTAGCATCAGATGATGCGTTGATCTATACCAAAGTACTCGGTGCCGTAGATACCCGTGGTGACTCGGCTCTGGTGCTGGGCTCGGAAGACTGGCTCGAACAAACGGCTCTTGAATTGGACAAGTATAGTTCATTGCCGGTTGCATTTATAGCGCCCAACGTTTCATTAACCAATAATCCTTACCTTATCGCTTTCAACCGGAAATTCATCAGAACGCACGGACGTACTCCTTCACTATATGCGCGCATGGGATATGAGTTTATGCTCTTTGCCGGAAATCAACTGCACAAGAACGGAGCATACTTCCAGGAGAGCATGAACAAAGAGAAATATATACCGGGCTACCTCACGCAAGGTTTTAACTACGAGTTCAGTCGCGATAACCAGTTGATACCCTTCATTCGCTTCCGCCACGGCAAAGCAGTTCTCTTGGATAAACGATAATAAACTCAAAGCTCGCAGCTCACAAGTTGCAGCTTTTATATAAACGAAGTTCTATGGCTAACGATAGAAGCAAATCACTTTTTGAAAAAGCGAAACAATTTATACCCGGTGGTGTAAATTCTCCGGTGCGTGCATTTCGTGCCGTAGGTGGTAATCCGCTGTTTATGAAGAGCGCGAAAGGTGCCTACCTGTATGATGAAGACGGTAATACATATATAGACCTGATCAACTCGTGGGGTCCTATGATTTTAGGACACGCGCATCCTTCCGTAGAAGAAGCCGTAAAGGCTGCGTTGGTGGGATCGCCATCATTCGGTGCGCCAACTGCGCGTGAAGTTGAAATGGCCGAGCTCATCTGCTCGATTATGCCTTCCGTTGAAAAAGTGCGCATGGTAAATTCAGGCACTGAAGCAACGATGTCGGCTATACGTGTTGCACGCGGATATACCGGTCGAGACAAGATTATTAAGATGGAAGGGTGCTATCACGGCCACGGTGATTCATTTCTGATCGCAGCCGGAAGTGGTGCCCTTACATTCGGAACACCGGATAGCCCGGGCGTTACCAAAGGCACTGCGAAAGATACCCTCATAGCACCCTTCAATAGTCTCGATGCTGTTGATAAGCTCATCACTGAAAATAAAAATGAAATAGCGGCTATCATTCTTGAACCTGTTGTCGGTAACATGGGCTGTGTGCCGCCTCAACCCGGCTATCTGCAAGGGCTTCGTTCGCTTTGCGATAAGCACAGTATTGTGTTGATATTCGATGAAGTAATGACAGGTTTCCGCCTCGCACCCGGTGGCGCGCAGGAACTATATGGCGTGAAACCGGATCTTTCTACCATGGGTAAAATTATAGGAGGAGGACTCCCGGTAGGTGCCTATGGCGGAAGAAAAGAAATCATGGACTATATATCTCCGGCAGGTCCTATATACCAGGCTGGTACACTTTCCGGCAACCCGCTCGCCATGGCGGCTGGTATGGCAATGCTGAAGCATCTGCAGGCAAACCCGGGTATATATCAACATATAAACCAGATCACCACCAAGCTGGTAGACGGCTTGCGTAGACAAATTGCCGCGGCAGGTTTGAAATATACCATCAACCAGGTTGGCTCAATGTTCACGCTGTTCTTCACCGAAACTGTTGTAACAGATTTTGACACCGCCAAAACATCCGATACGCAGAAGTTTGCAGCGTATTTCCAATCCATGCTGGCGCAAGGTATATATATGGCACCATCGCAATATGAGGCGATGTTTATATCCAACGCGATCAGCAATGACGAGGTAAATGCAATTTTAAAGGCCAGTGAGGAGGCGTTGAGACACACCCGGAACTGATTTTTCGGTAAACTGTCCATTTAACTCTACAAACACCGGGAAGCAGGCTTTTAATAAGCCTGCTTTTTTTGCTTCTTAAAGCAGGCATAAGAATGCATATATGATAAGCATAACCAAAACTGGAGATCAAATGGAAACGAGTAAGAAAATGAGTAAGACCGAGTGGTTGATCGAAATGATCACCTGGGTCTCGCTGGGTTTGATTATAGTATATGCTTAGAAAATGACTACTGGTAAATATACTTCTTGAGGATTTGATCGACCTCGCTATAGAACAGTTCATCATTACCTTCTGATAGCGAGGCTGAATTAGTCTCACGTATCAGGTCAACAATGGTCTTGTAGTGGTCGGTATTTACCGGGGCAATCAGAAATTCCTTCAGATCACGTTTAATGAATTCTATTTTTACAGCCGTCAGTTCTTTCATGCCATACTTGTTGGCGATATAGTCTTTCAGAAAGCGCTCATCCAGAAAATCCTTGATCAGGTCATTCCGGACTTTACGTACCAGGTCAATAATATTTTCGTCCGTCCACGGGGAGGTAATATTGGCGATGTTTTGCATAGTTAAAAAAGTAAGGTTGAGGGGTTTTGTTTCCTAACTAGATTAGCGATACAATTTTATCGAAACTAATATGATTAGTAAAGATAAAACCGTTAAATATTTTACTCCATGCGTCTGTTCCTATAAGATACGATCTAATCGGTCACGATAAAAGCAATAGCATGCTGATTTTCAGTGATTAACATCTGCAATCGTAATAACAACGATTTTATGGCGTGAGAATTTCAGAGGAGCACGTTGTTTTTATTGAGAATTTTTAGTGCTTCGTTTTTAAAGTTCCTCCCGATCGGTATGTCCATTGTTCCAACACGCGCTGTAGTGGCAGTAAAGGAAGTTACTTTGTCCACGGGTATAATGAAGGAGCGGTGTATGCGCACAAATTTACCCTCCGGTAATTTTTGCTCCAGGTAACTGATCTTCTGGTAAGTAACAACCTGCCGCTGTGTTGTCTTGACACGTACATAGTCGCGAAGACTTTCAATGTACAGGATGTCGTTCAAATATACCTTTACCATCTCGCGATCTTCCCGGAAGTATATATAGGCGTCTTCGAATGATTTTACGGGGGCAGTCTGATCGTTGTCGGTATACGATTCCACCGGATGCTTCAACTGGTATACTTTGCTGATGCCGCGCAGGAAACGCTCGAATGATATAGGCTTCAGCAGGTAATCGATCACATCCAGATCGTACGCGTCAAAGGCATAACCACGATATGCTGTTGTAAGCACAACCCGCGGCCGGTCTTTCAGCGAACGCAGCAGATCGATACCGGTAATCTGCGGCATTTGTATATCCAGAAACATCAGGTCTATATGTTTCTGTTGCAGCGTGGTAAATGCTTCGATGGCATTCTCACAACTTTTTACGAGGTGCAAACCGTTTACACGCTGCACGTGCGATTCAAGCAATTGCCGCGCAAGCGGTTCATCATCAACGATCATGCATTTGATCATACAGTAACAAGTTGATCCGGTATAGTTATCATTTCCTGTAGTTCACTTTCGGTAAGCGTGATCTTGAGGATCGACAGATACGTTTCGTCTTCATCCATAGATTGCAGTGAATAACGGTTCGGGTATATAAGATCAAGTCGCTTTCGTACATTCTGCAGCCCGATGCCTGATACAGATTTCTGCTCCGGTATAAGGGCTATATTTTTACTGTTCTCTACTTTCAGCACGAGTATATCCTCCTGCAGAAGTATATCCACCCGTACCCAGCCACCCGAAAGTTGATTGCTCACACCATGTTTGAAAGCATTTTCTACAAAGGGTAATATTAATAAGGGCGCTATGCGAATAGAGTCCGGTACATCGTACACATTCAGCGACACATCGAGGCTATCGTATCGTACCTTCTCCAAAGCGATATAGTTCTGTATATATTGTATCTCCTTTTGCAACGGTACATCGGGCTGATTGCTGTCGTATAACATATAGTTCATCAGCTGCGAAAGTTTATATACCATCTCCGGAGCTTTGTGCGAGTTTTGCAGGGTTAGTGCATACAGGTTGTTAAGCGTATTGAAGAGGAAGTGCGGGTTGATCTGCGACTTGAGTAATTTCAGTTCGGCTTCGAGTTTTTCTTTTTCCAGTTGCTGTGCCGTGCGTTGTAAATACTGCGAAGCCTGCTGGTGCCGGTACCAATGCTTCATAAGGTGAAACGAAGCTACAATAGCCACGACAGAATATATACTGAAAATGCCGATCAGTATTTTAGGGAAGAACAACAGCGGTACCATCGTTGCTTGCGGCCAGTATAGCGGGTAAATGGTATGATAAGCCATGGTGCGTGCCAGTATGCCGAACACGGCCATCGACAACAAAAACGACATCACGAACATACTATACTTTTTCCGGATCAGCAGTTTATCAATCAATACATAGAGCGTAAAGTAAGTCGCCATGATTTTCATCGGCAGCTCTATAAACGATATAGTGATGCGCTGCAGGTATTGATCATCTACCATGCCGGAGATGAGACCTTCATACGCAATGAGACATAACCAGAAGATTGCGTGAAAGGTAATGCGACTTTGCAACAACAGTGAAGGGCTGATGGCCGCTTCAAACGGATTTCGTTTTTGTCTGGTTGCTTCACCGGTGTACATATAGTCTGAAGTACGTTAATTTTTTGTTAAATACGTTTCTTTTTAGACAAACAACGCATGTACCTCACTAACAACCAATACCGACTGACAAAAACGTCTGATACGATTACAAAGACAAGTAGCTGCTGTTGAGAGCAGTGATCTAATAAACCGGCACCGTATTAAAAAAGTAATCATGTTTGATACATGATTAACAAATTTACCATCCCCCGAAATATATACCGTGGTGTTTTGCAGGTCGTGCTGCTGCTATCGGTATTGTGGTCATGCGCCCCGGTGCGAACTGTACAGCTTGAATCGTATGTGCGGTCTGTTAACTTTTATACCGTAGGCAAGATACCGGTGATCAGGACACGGCTCAACGGAAAGCTGGCGCATTTCATTGTTGATACAGGCGCATCGGTATCCATACTCAACGAAGCCGAAGCTTCTCATTATGGATTTACCGTGATGAATGCCGATGTATATGCCACAACAGAAGTGTTGGGCTTTAACGGAAGCGCACCTACCGGAAGAGTAAATACATGCACCATCGAGATTGGTGACATGGCCATCAAGTACGGCAATTTCAGAAGCAAGAACATGCAGGACTTCGCCTATATCTTACAAAAGAATGAAAATATAAGACTGGCCGGTATACTCGGTGCCGACCTGATGAACCGCTATAGTATGCGGATAAATTTTATGGATAAAACAATTTCTTTTTAACGCTGCAAAATGCCTATGAAGCTTGATAATCTGTCAGACCTCGATCGAGAAAATTTACTACTTATGATTGCTGTGTTGCAGGAGAAGCTGAAACGTAAGAACGATCAGCTTCACCGCACACAGATAAAACTTAATACTGCGAAGGGTAAACTTACCCGTATGAAAGATACTGTAGCCTATCAGCGAAAGCGCCTCCTGGAATTATACCAGTGAAGCAACTTTACAACATATAAAAATTATCCTTCACAACTTTCGTCTGGTTAGCATTGGCTTTTACATACTCATAGTCGCGTATCATTTCACGGAGATCCTTTTCAATGTTACGGGCCAACGTTGTCATCGGTGTATCCGTAGCTTTGTTCTCGAACGGATCCTGTAAATGAATGGCCATTTTTTCAACCAGCAGGAACGAAGCCGAGATGAGTATAACCAGCAGCACCAGTATACTGCCCAGGTGTTCCGTAAGACCAAATGGCAACAGCACAATAAACAGGTATAGGGCAAAATTTATATACAGGCTATAGGTAGTGGGGAACACTGTATTCTTGATACGTTCACATTTACCCATGGCATCGCACAAACGTGTTATAGTTCTGTCAATCTCCACCTGTTGAAAAGGATTGAGCAGACCTTCTTCCAGCATATACTTCAGGTCGCGGTTGTGCAGCATCAGCAACGCATTGGGCACATGCATGTGGTTGCGTACAAACTTCAGGTCTTCGCGCGAAAGATACTGATCTGCATTCTTCAGTGGATCTTGTCCGCGCAACATCTGTCCTAAACTATAATTCCAGAACATCTGCCGTTTGGTGAAGTTCTCGGTAATTCGGCTTACGTCCACCGAAAACTCCGGATCGTTAATAAACGCTTGCAACTGGCGGATCAGTGTTCGCGAGTCGTTCACAATAGCACCCCATATAATGCGCGCCTCCCACCAGCGATCGTATGCCTGATTCGAACGGAACGCGAGCAGTAATGAAATGATGGTACCGATAATAGCCGGTATACTGAGCGGAATGGTTATGTGATGCAGGTTCAGATCTTCATGCCACAACCCGAACGCTATAGCATATAGCGCTACAGCCGTAATTTCCCACTTGATCTTTCCCAATATATACGTCCAGGGTATATTCTTCTTCAATAACATAATCGTTCCTTTCGTTTAGCTATACTATATATTCAATTTCTTACACCGTTAGCACCGGCAACCCGAGGTGACTGACATCCACGTATTCACCCGCAGTCTCATCGTTTCGCTTGGCTTGTACAATAAGATCCACGTTCAGCTGATCAACCAGCGTGTTCAGCGGTTGATGTTTGTGTTCCTGTATCATAGACTGGTGGATAACATGAAACGGAAGTTGCTGGAGCGAAGCCGACAGTGGCTGCGTTCGTTCGTCCAGGAAAAGCGCACGCTGTATTGTTTCACTGGGCTGTTGTTTTTCAGGTAATAACAGGAGCGGACAATCACTTTTATGCAACAGTTTCAACAACAGTTTATGTATATACTGTTTGCTTTGTTGAATAGAAGGCGGAGCGATAATGATATCCGCTTCAAATCCTTCCAATAATTTTTGCATTACCGGGCGCGACATACCAAACTGGTGATGTTCTTCTGCTGCCATGGAAATGTTATTCTCAATTTTATATTCTTTCCACGCGGCACGTAATGCATCGCGTTTGGTGGTGTTGATATGATCTTTCGCGGAAAGAAACAGGAGCTCCGTAATGGAATCAGAAATTTCAGAACTGCTGATCAGTACAATGCGGCCTTTGTTCTCCGTCATGTACGCAGCCATCTTCATAGCCTGCAGCGTGTCGGCTTCGAAAGTTGTTGGAATCAGTATGTTTTTCATAACCGTGTTCTTTTAGGTACAATACAAAAGAACGGAGCGGTTATTAGGGGGCTTTTAAGGTGAGATTAAAATGTGATAAGAATTATTTTAATCCGTTCTTAATCTCATGTTCTGTGGAAATTGGACAAAGACTTTCGTTCCTTCGTTCGGGCGTGAGTGTACTTTCATTTTCCCACCATGCAAACGGATGATGCGTGAAGCCAACGGGAGGCCTATACCATACCCGGTATACTTGGAAGTATTACTCGCACGGAAGAACGGTTCATAAATATGCTCCAGGTCTTTTTCCGGAATACCAATGCCGTAATCGGAAATGTTGATAAAGAAGTCGCTCTTGTTGAACGACAGCGTAACCAGCACCTCTTTATTGTCCGAATACTTGATGCTGTTCTGAATGATATTGGTGAATGCCAGTTCCATCCATATATCCGAGCACATAAAAGTATATATATACGGATTGTCTTCGGAGGGCTGCACCATGACTTTTACCTGGTTGCCCGGCATACGTTTGTCCAAATTTATCTTGATGCTCATCAGCAGCTCATCCAGTTGCAGCGGCTCTATCTTCTGCTTTTTACCTTCGTAACTGATCTGCGAAAGCCGTAACAGACTTGAGGTAACTTCTTCCAGTTTCAACGCTTCGTGGTGCATGGTGCCGATCGACTTTAAGTAGTCTTCGTTTGAGCGTGGCGCCTGCTGTATCACTTCGGCTTCACCCAGAATAGAAGTAAGTGGTGTGCGAAGTTCATGCGAGGCATTGCTGATAAAATTACGCTGCAACTCAAATGTAGTTTCGAGCCGGTCGAGCATGGAGTTGAAAGTGTTGGCGATTTCGGAAAGTTCATCTTTGCCATTACCACCGGGCACACGTTCGCTGAGGTTGGATGTAGTTATATCGTGCACCTTGGAGACAATGGCAGATATAGGTAGCATAATGCGCGTAGCAAATATACGTCCGAGTGCAAAGACGATGATACAGCTGAATAAAAAGCCGCCCAGTAAAACATTACGCAAAAAGGTGATGTGATTTTCAAAAGTCTCATCGTAGGCGGAAGCAATTACGAAGTTGCGTCCGTTGGCCGATGTATAGGTGCTGCCGGAGAAGTGCAGGAAGCCGTGATTATATTCTGCGAAGCCGGTTTGCTTTAAGGTTTTTATAAACGACTCGGGTATATGAGGCACTTGCTGCTGGACGTGTTCGAGGTAAAGCGAGTCATCGTAAATGAAATATTCTCGCTCGCGCGGTAGTCGTTGTAAGTGTCGCTCGCGGATTTCCTTTACTACGCTGCTGTTGATTTCCGTTACACCAAAATGACTTTCAGCCGCCAGCGATGCCCGTACTTTCAGGCGTGTAAAAAAAATAGTATGGGCATGTTGTATGGAAAGTATATATACGCAGGCGATGAACAGCAGCAGGATGGTACCTGTCATCAAGGTAAAGACGAGGGATATTTTGGTGCGGATTGTCATGTGCCGGTACTGGGTCGGAAAATATACAGGTATAAATATATAACGCTATGCCTGTTCCTCGCGTAGCACGTAGCCCATTCCAACCACCGTTTGAATAAGTTTTCTGTCACGTTGCTTGTCTACTTTTCTGCGCAGGTAATTAATATATACATCGACCACGTTGGTATTCATGTCAAAGTTAATATCCCACACGCGTTCCAGTATTTCCACACGTGTAAAAACACGGCCTTTGTTACGCGCCAGAAATTCCAGGAGATTATATTCTTTAGCCGTAAGCGTAATGCGATCATCGCCACGCTTCACGGTTTTTCCGCGGGTGTCAATAACGAGGTCGTCAATGGTAATAACATCGGGTGCAGTCTGGCCTGCAGCTCTTCGGGTTACAGCAGTCATGCGCGCCAGCAGTTCAGAAAATTTGAACGGCTTGATCATATAGTCATCGGCACCAGATTCCAAACCGGTCACTACATTTTCAGAAGTTCCCAGGGCCGTTAACATAATGATAGACGTTGGTATCTGCTGGCTGCGGATCTTCCGGCACAACTCAATTCCGTTCATGGAAGGCAGCATGATGTCGAGTATGATCAGATCCGGAGTGTTAGCCTGAATCATCTGCCAGGCTGTAACGCCATCCATCGCTACGGAAACTTCATGATTGGCTTCAATCAATCCCCTGCGAATAAATGATACTACATTCGGCTCATCTTCTACCAAAAGAACTTTCATAGGAAAATCGTAACGTCAAACATACGTCATAAAACGCAAACAATTAAATCACCGGAATGTTTGAAAACATACCGTGATTAACTGCATAGCATTCTAATGTATATTTAATGTATACTATAGGAGATAAAAAATGGATGTTGCTAGTAGCTTAACGCACCAGGATCAGCTCTTCATTGATCTTGTCGATTACCTTTTCAAGTGCTTCGTTTAATACCTGTGGTTCTTCCAGCATGGGGAAATGGCTGGTGCCGTGAATGATGTGTAACTCGTATCCGGCACTGGCATATTTACGCAGCAACTCTTCATTGGTGGGTATATAATCAACGTTGATCAGGTATATCTTGAAAGGTAATGATTGTAACAATTCGCGTTCGCGTGTCGGGAAGCTGAATACATCTTGCACCGAACGTATACCCATGGGTTGATACGCGTTTCGATAATCATTTATGATCGTGTGTGTAATTTTAGGATCTGTATCTGGCGACAGTAAACCTTGTTGTGCATACGTCTCTACAGTATCAGCAAAATTTGTGTTGAGTTGTTCGAGAATGGAGTCTACCTGCTGTTGTACTTCTTCATTCAGTTCTTCACCGGCATTCTTTAATGCATCGATCACAACAACACCAATGATAGAATCTTTTCGCATGGAAGCAGCCTCCAGAATAATATCAGCACCCATTGAGTGTCCAATCAAAACTACATTTGATAATTTCAGTGAGTCGATAATGCTCACGATATCCTTACCAAACTCATGTATAGTCCAGTTAACGCGGTCTCTTCCGGACTGACCGTGGCCGGGTAAATCGACAGCCACTACGGAATAATTCGTTTTGAAATATTCGATCTGTTCACGCCAATACTCTTTGTTGATAAAAGCGCCATGAACAAAAAGAAGGGTGATTTCACCATCACCAGCTTGCACGTAATCAATTACGGTTTCATTCGCGAGGATTGTCATAGGTTATGGGGATTGGAGGGACCTAAATAATTTTGGTAATTGTCAAAAAATCGTGCCCACTGTGCCCGATAGCTATGAGTTTAGCGCGAGGTAATTCTGCAAGTCAGGGTACTGTTGAATGAAGCAACATTGTGCGGAAGTATATATACTTTGTGTGTTACACCTTTTGGTAAAAAAAGAATGCACCCGCAGAGCAAGTGCATTCTTTATATGTATATAGTGTGATGCTGTATAGATCAGGCAGGTACCGTGTTGAGTCCCAACACTTCGTTGGTTACAGACCGTGCTTCCTGCAGCAATGCAGGGTTATCTGCCAAAGTCTGCCCGTATGATGGAATCATTTGTTTGAGCTTGGATTGCCATGCCTGTGATTTAAGTTTATCACCATAGCAACGCTGCAACAACGTAAGCATAATCGATACAGCGGTAGATGCTCCGGGAGATGCGCCCAGCAAGGCAGCTATACTTCCATCGGCAGCGCTTACTACTTCTGTTCCGAACTCAAGAACACCCACATGCTCTTTATCTTTTTTAATTACCTGCACGCGCTGTCCGGCAACTTCCAGTTCCCAGTCTTCCATTTTGGCTTCCGGGTAAAATTCCTTCAGCGCTTCGAGGCGATCTTCCGGAGACTGACGTACCTGGTTGATGAGATACTTGGTGAGCGGTATATTGTCTATACCCGCAGCCAGCATCGGTATAATGTTATCGTGTTGTATGGATTTGATCAGATCGAAGTACGATCCTTCTTTTAAAAACTTGGTAGAGAAACCTGCGTAGGGTCCGAAGAGCAATGCGCGCTCACCATTGATAATGCGTGTATCCAGGTGAGGCACAGACATAGGAGGGGAGCCCACGGCAGCTTTACCATATACTTTTGCCTGGTGTTGTTCAATCACGGCAGGGTTTGTACACTTCAGCCATTGCCCGCTTACCGGGAAACCACCGAAGCCGCGCCCTTCCGGTATATCTGATTTTTCGAGCAGGCGAAGTGAACCACCACCGGCACCGATAAATATAAACTTCGAACGTATTTTTCTCTTCTCGCCTGTGGCGCGGTTCTTTACTTTGATCTTCCAGTTACCATTGTCTTCTTTTTTCAGATCGCGCACTTCATGGTTAAAGTGCATGGTAACGCCTGGCATTTCCTGTAGCATGCTGAACATGCTGCGGGTAAGCGCGCCAAAGTTTACGTCTGTTCCCTGGTCCATGCGCGTAGCCGCGATTTTCTCCTGGCGATCGCGTCCTTTCATGATCAACGGTATCCATTGATCCAGTAGATTGGGATCTTCCGAGTAAACCATGCCCTTGAATAAAGGATTCGTCTGCAGGGCATCATAACGCTTACGCAGATAGTTTACATTCTCCTCTCCCCACACAAAGCTCATGTGCGGAATTGGTGTTATAAAACTTTCGGGTAATTGTATATGATTCTTCTGGATCAGGTATGCCCAGAATTGTTTAGAGATCTCAAACGACTCGGCAATTTTTATAGCCTTCGAAATGTCGATTGAGCCATCGGCCTTTTCCGGTGTGTAATTTAATTCACAAAACGCGGAGTGCCCTGTACCGGCATTGTTCCAGGCATCAGAGCTTTCGGCAGCCGCTACATCCAATCGTTCGTAAATTTCAATGGTGAGTTCAGGTTCGAGTTCCTTCAATAAAACGCCAAGTGTGGCGCTCATAATTCCGGCACCGATCAACACTACATCACAATCTTTATTCTGGGAATTACTCTTCGTAGACATGGTATAAAAAAGACGTTGCGTAAACTTATGAAAGTATTAACTAAAAATATAGAGGAAAAGTTGTCTCAAAAATTCTGTCAACGTTTTCGGAACGCACAAAAATGAAAAAAAAGTACAGGCATTGTTTTTTCCTTTTTGATGATAGCAAAATAATGTCTATGAGTTATGAATACCGATCGATGGTTAGGAAGTATAATATTCTGTACAATAGTTGCGTTATCCGCAGCCTGCAGCGATATAGGGATAACGGGCACTGCTAAAGGCGGTGAAGATATACCTACCATTGGCGAATCGCAGGTTACTGTTGTTGCTACCTCTACCAAGCAATGGACGGGCGTGGCCGTTTCGCAGCAATTCAGATTACCACAATTGAAAGTGTTTGCCAATTACCCGAACTGGTCTGCCGATCATTCTGTATCGGTAGTAAATATGACAAATCCCACAACGGCCATACCGTATCCGGATGTAAACTGGAATACATGGGCTCCCGGCTTAAAACCCGAAGAACATTTTATTTGTGTACAATCAGTATACGTAGATCGTAATGATTACCTGTGGGTACTCGATGCTGCGAATCCAAAACGCGAAGACCGCTATACCGGAGTTGTGGATGGTGGGGCTAAACTGGTACAGATCGATCTGGAGACCGATCGTATCGTAAATGTTATCGTATTTAAAGATCCGGTTATCAAACCCAATAGTTACCTGAATGATATACGCATTGATGAACAACGTGAAATAGGGTATATAACTGATTCTAATGAAGGCGCTATTATAGTGGTTGATCTTGATTCCGGTAAATCCTGGCGATTGCTGGATGCCAGCAGTTCAACCAAGTCGGAAAACCTGGTGCTGACCATAGATGGTGAACAGTATACAGATGCAGAAGGTGGCTACCCGGTAGTTCACGCAGATGGTATAGCGCTGAGTCCGGATGGATTATATTTATACTGGCGACCGCTTACCGGTAAAAGCCTTTACCGTGTAGAGACATCGTTGCTGATATATCCAGAGTTTTATGCAGGCAAGCTGGACGTGGAAGTCGAGAACCTAGGCAATTTCCCTCCGTCTGACGGAATGATATTCGATAAGGAAGGAAATCTATATATGGCCTCCATCGAGGAAAATGCCATTCGGGTATTCGATGGTAAATCCAGTCGCATTGTAGCGCGGAGCAAAGATTTAAAATGGCCGGATTCTTTTTCAGTGGGAGCAGACGGTGCTGTATATGTTAGTACATCGCAGCAGAACATCAGCAATCCTGTTGAACCATATCGGATTTTGAAATTTCAACCGGAGTCATCAGACTAGGTTGCTTTTTTAATTCAGGTGATTCATGAAATGCTGGACAGGCTGCTCGGGTTTTTCATATCCCGAGTGGAAGGGGTTATTTTATCCTGAGAAATTATCATCACGAAAATGGTTTGAGTATTACTGCGAGAAGTTTAATACGGTAGAATTGAATAATACATTCTATCGCTTTCCACAGGTTGAACATTTAAAAGGATGGTATGAGCGCAGTCCTGCGCAATTCAGGTTTGCCATAAAGGCTCCCCGCATCATTACGCACTATAAACGATTTAAAAACGCAGATGACGAACTGCAGCGTTTTTACGACACCGTATACTCAGGCCTGTCTGAAAAACTGGGAAGTATATTATTTCAGCTTCACCCGGCAATGCAATACAACGAAGAGAACCTGGAGCGCATACTCAGTACGTTGCAAAGTAATTTTACCAATGTTGTGGAGTTCAGGCATGTGAGCTGGTGGAATAATGATGTGTTGAAACAACTGAAACATCATCGCGTTACATTCTGCAGCATCAGTTATCCTGGTCTGCCGGAAGATATATATCAAACGGCACCTGTGGTGTATTACCGTTTTCATGGTATACCGAAGCTATATTACTCCGATTATGATGCCGATGCATTGAAAGAAGCTCATCACGCAATAGCAGTGCTAAAGCACGTGAAGGAAGCGTATGTATATTTTAATAATACAGCGCACGGGCATGCTTTGAATAATGCGCTATACTTTAAATCTCTCTGAGTTTATTTTATTACATCTTGTCGTATTTCCCTTGAGCTATAGTTTGCGAAGGAGAGGAGGTCGGTTAATCGCGCAAGCTTGTATTAAAATATATTCTGCGTAAATCTGCCCGATAGTCATCGGGGGAAAAGGTATAAAATAAAAACAGGCCCGGTATGACTAGCATCATCCGGGCCTGTAAACCTAACCTACTCTACCCTTGCCAACTATATATAAATTGCCGTGCCATCGGTTTTTAGGCTGTGTACCGGCTTTTTCAGCGAAAATTGTGGAGCGTATGCCTCAATTCTGTTTATTAATATCAGCAATACAATGTTTATATTGCCTGTGCATAATTTTTAAATATGACCCGATTCCTTCATACTCTTTTTCTCATTTTGCTGGTATCTATAGCTGCCAGCGCACAAAAACAGGCTTCCAAAAAAGAATGGATTAAACTTTTCAACGGTAGGGATATACGCGACTGGATGGTAAAGATCCACCATCACGATGAAGGTGTAAACTTCGGAAATACCTTTCGTGTAAAAGATGGCGCTATACAAGTTCGCTACGATCAGTATGGCGATTTCAATGATCAGTTCGGACATCTATATTACAAGCAGCCGTTCTCGTATTATCACCTGGTAATTGAATATCGTTTTGTTGGCGACCTGCAAAAAGGAGCTCCTGATTATACATTGCGTAACAGCGGTGTAATGTTTCATTCACAGGATCCGCGTACCATGCCGAAAGAGCAGGACTGGCCTATATCTATCGAGATGCAATTTCTCGGTGGTCTGAGCGATGGCAAACCGCGAACCACTGGTAACATGTGTTCTCCAGGAACAATCATTACCTACAATGGTAAGGTTGATGATCGGCACTGCATCAACTCTTCTTCAAAAACATACGATGGCGATCAATGGGTACGTGCTGAATTGATTGTACTGGGCGATTCGCTGATCAAACACGTAATCAATGGTGAACTGGTAATGCAATATAGCGAGCCGCGCATCGCTGGAGGTGTTGTACATAACTACGATCCGACTGTATGGCAGGAAGGAAAATTACTGAGTGAAGGATATATAGCATTGCAAAGTGAAGGTCAGCCGATCGATTTCAGAAAAGTAGAATTACTACCACTGAAAGGATGCATGGACCCGAAGGCACTGAACTATAAAGATTACTATCTTAAATCCGATCCGTCTGCATGCCGGTATAAAAGTGCAAAGTGAGTTGAATGTTATAGCTGGAACAACAAAACTGTAGTTATAAAAAATGCTCCCGGTTGGGAGCATTTTTATTTCAGCCATCTTCTGCTCAATCTCACTATAGATCAGAAAGTATATTCCTTACCGTTAATGGAAGCCTTTACCAATTCCGAACTTATACCCCAGCCGGAAATTCTTTTCACGAAGCCTATTCCCGGGGCGAGCACCGTACTATATTCTTCATCTGCCCATTGCTCAATGTCATAGCTGAAACTCTTGCAATCGTCCAGCTCGGTTTGCCTTACTTCCAGATCATCAATTTCATCAACCGTAATCGTAGCTTCTGTATCGTAGCCGGTCTCATATTTCCATGAATCACCGTCATCCGCGTAAAGTCTCATTGGATTTTCTTCCACGGTCGAGCTTTTTCTCCAGGTATATACATACCCTTGACTCGTAATGCGATAGTACGTAGTGTCGCGTGAAGTATTGTCACCGGCCTTGTAGATGTTCACGAGCTCGAAATACTCATTATTATTGAACGATACTACCCGGGTTACTTCGGTTCGCTGTGTATACGTTGCGGGTGGATACTCGGGTATATTAACAAACTCCCAATAGTTCCCGATCTTAAGAGGCAGATACGAGTTGGTAATACCTCCGTTGGAATCATCATCATCGCAAGCGCTAAAGGCAAATGCCAGTAACGCTATACATGCTATAGCAGTATGTTTAAATTTCATACAAAGTTTAACATTAAGTGTTACAGCTGTTAGACCCACAACGCAACAGAAAGGTTGGGAGCGATTCGATTTTTCTGGGAGCTATGCCTTAAACGTCAGATAAAATGTTGTTTTCTCGTGCGGCACAGAAGTTACTTTTATACTGCCTCCGTGCAAATTCATGATTTGTTTCGACAGACTCAGCCCAATGCCGGTGCCCTCTTTTTTAGTGGAAAAGAAAGGTATAAATATATCCTGCATTTCCTTCTCGCGTATACCCGACCCATTGTCCGTTATTTCAATAATAACGCGGTTCTCGTGTAGATAGGCCCCCAGGTATATATGTTTATCAGAAACCTGCTGTAACGCATATATACTGTTCGTGATTAGATTAATGATAACCTGCTCGATTAAATTACTGTCCAATGACGCCTGCAGGTTTTCATCAGTCACGTGCCATTGCAGTGCGATGTTGTGTCGCTGCATTTCGGGTTCCATCAGGTTGGCCATGGTCTTCAGGAAAGAATGTAGCCTCACAGGTTGTATGGCCGGTTTGGGGACGCGCGTAAGTGCGCGGTATTTCTCTACAAAGTCAAGCAGGCCCTCGCTTCGTTTATGAATGGTGTTTAGCGAGAAGCGAATGTCGCCTAACGTGTCCGTTGTAAGCGCTTCAATGCTTTTTAACTGGCCGCTTTTATCCGTAAGCATGCCTTGAATTGTTTCGGTGAGCGATGCTACAGGCGTTACCGAGTTCATGATCTCATGCGTAAGAATGCGGATCAGTTTATGCCAGGCTTCAATTTCCTTTTGCTCAAGTTCGGTGTGAATGTCTTGTATGGTGATGAGGCGATACGATTTGTCGAGTATAAATGTAGTGCTCACTTCAATGGTGAGGTGTGCAGTATTTTCACTTGTCTTGAACTCGATCAGTTTTCTGCCATGATCACCAACCGAATCTAACGCCTGGGCTACAGTCGGGTGTCTCAATTTAAGCAAGCTCCAGTTGCGATAACCTTCTATGTTAAGGAGCTTCTCCGCCGTAGCATTTATAACCACGATATCTTCCTCTGCAATGGAAATGATACCGATGGGTAGTCTTGTTACGAGTGCCTGCAGAAACTGGTACTGCGCTTCCTTTTCAATCTTTACCTGTTTATACGCCTGCAATATAGCGTGCATGCTGTCTTCCAGTTCGCGGAACGATTTTCCGAGATGTGCCTGGTGAAAGGTAATTGTAAAGTCTGCATGTTTGATGCCGAGGAGGAATCGTGATAACTCGCGGTTGGTCTGGTTAACAAAACGGATCAGCTCCATCACCTGGAGTATAAATATAGCCGCGAGCGTTAGTTGGTTAAAGAACATCTCCGGTCGTTGTATAACCCAGGCAAAAGCCAGTATAGTACCACACAGGAGCATGATGCGCAGAATAACCAATATGCTGAACCGCTTCAGAACCATAAGCAATCGGTAAGATATATACTATAAACCATGACGTTTCATTCTTCGGTAGAGTGCTGTGCGGGTTAACCCGAGCGCGCGGGCCGTGTTGCTTACGTTGCCCTGGTTTTGTTGTAGCGATTGCTGGATAAATACTTTCTCCATTTCATCCAGTGTCTGCGGCAGCATTTCTTTTTTTACAACATGCTGTATGCCGCTGATGAACAGTTCAGGAGATTCAATCACTTTGCCTTCATTCAGAATTACGGCACGTTCAATGGCATGTTGCAGCTCGCGTATATTACCCGGCCAGTGATACTTCTTCAGTTTATTCATAACGGATTTATCGATCTTCATACCCGCGCGTTTATACTTTTGTGCATAGCGTGTCAGAAAATGTTCGGCCAGTAAAGGTATATCATCCACGCGCTCGCGCAGAGAAGGAACGCGAATCTCCACGGTGTTGATGCGGTAAAGAAGATCCTGCCGGAATGTTTTCTCAAATACCATTTCATGCAGAGGCATGTTGGTAGCACAAATCAAACGGAAGTCTACCGGTATAGCTTTCGCGGAGCCTACACGTTGTACACTGCGGTGTTGTAATACCGTCAATAATTTTGCCTGCAGCGCCAGTGAGAGATTGCCGATCTCATCGAGAAACAATGTACCACCGGAAGCAAGTTCAAAGCGCCCGGCTTTATCCTGGCGCGCATCCGTAAAAGCACCTTTCACGTGGCCGAAGAGTTCACTCTCAAACAACGTCTCACTGATCGCACCGAGGTCAACATTAATAAATACATTATTTCTTCGCGATGAACGCTGATGTATAGCCCGTGCTACCAGTTCTTTACCTGTACCATTCTCTCCGAGTATAAGTACATCGGCATCCGCATCTGCCACGCGGTTTATGAGTTCGTGTACACGCTGTATGGCAGGTGATTCACCAATGAAATCCGCGTACGCATGGTTGATATCATCGCTTAATTTCTCCTGCGTCTCTTTCAGTTTTTCAACTTCCTTCTTCGACTTGCGTAACTGCAGCGCAGCAAGAATAGTGGCCATCAGTTTTTGATTCTTCCACGGCTTCAATACAAAATCCGTAGCTCCTTTCTTGATCGCCTTTACAGCAAGGTCTATTTCACCATACGCAGTTATCAGGATTACAACGGCCTGGGTATCCGCTTTCAGAATTTGATCGAGCCAGTAAAAACCTTCTTCACCATCGTTAACTCCTCGCTTGAAATTCATGTCGAGCAGAATAACATCATACTCGGTAGTCTTTAGCACTGCCGGTATTTTTTCAGGAGACTCTTCAATGTGTACAAGCGAGAACTCCTGCTTTAAAAACATGCGGGCTGTTTCGAGTACATCGCGGTCGTCATCAATTATCAATACCTTCGCGGGAATCATGTCTGGGTGTACAGATTGGTATGCCGGCAAAAGTATGGAATTGTATCGGATACAAACAGCATAGTGTATCGAAAGCGATACACATTATCGGATCAATTTTTTGTAATGAGTGTCTTAATGTTTGAAAATCAATATGATACACGTCTGGCACCGTCTTTGGATAACGGATGATGAAAAATAATGCGGTTAACACATGATCAGAAACTATCTCATCCTTACGTTCCGGAATTTTCTACGTAACAAGAATTACACGCTCATCAACATTCTGGGCCTTACCATTGGTATCACGGCTTGCATTATCATCTTCCTGCTCGTTACGTACGACCTGGGCTTTGATAAATTTCATACGCGATACGACCAGATATACCGGGTCGTAATGGAAAGCAGAACTGCCTCCGGTGAGAGCAATGGTTCCACTACACCATACCCGTTTGTAAAAGCTTTTCGAAATGATTTTGCAGATATACCCCTCGTAACACAACTGCATTACCAGGATGAAGTCATGCTGAAAATAGGGGACGAAAAGGTGAAAACGGAAAATATAGTCTTTGCTGATTCACTGTTCTTTGATGTATTTGATTTTAAAGTTCTCTCCGGAAATCCGCGCGAAGAACTGGGGCAGCCCGGTAAGGTATTTCTGACGAAGTCTCTGGCGGATAAAATCATGAAAGGCCGCGACCACCTTACAATCAAAATTGATAACCGCGTGGAAGTTGAAGTGGCTGGTATTGTTCAGGACCCTCCGGCAACTTCGCATATAACTTTTTCGATGATCGTATCGATGCCTTCCTTTACCGGAGATTTTCTGGGCGGCATGCCGATTGATCAATGGGGATTGACGGCTTCCGGTTATGCTTATTTTTCACTACCTGAAAATATAGCAGCTACAGATGTCGAGAAACGTCTCGGTCCGTTTGTAGCGAAGTATCATTCGAATGAAGATGCCCAGCGTAAAATGTATAAGCTGCAACCCTTGAAAGCTATACATTTCGATCAGGCCTATACCGAGAATCCGGGGCCAGCCTTTAATGCATCGTATACCGATCTGCTGGTGATGGGCATACTCGGTGCGTTTATACTGTTCATTGCCTGTATAAATTTTGTAAACCTTGCTACCGCACTGGCTATACGCAAGTCTAAAGAAATTGGTATCCGCAAAACACTCGGAGCAAAACGCGGTCAGCTTACGGTGTATTTTTTGGGAGAGACACTTTTGTTAACGAGTGTGGCAATTCTGATTTCACTCTGTATTACCGAATGGATTTTACCATGGCTGAATAGTTTCCTGGAACGCAAGCTGGATCTGAACCTGTTAGCCAATCCGTTGCTACTCATTTTTTTGCTGGTACTCCTTATACTGGTAACGTTCCTTTCCGGGTTTTATCCTGCTATGATCTTGTCGGGCTATAATCCTGCCATTGTACTGAAGAATAAAATTACAGCGCAGGGAAGCTCCGGTGCCGTGGTGCGCAAGACACTGGTTGTATTTCAGTTTATGATCGCGCAAGTGCTGATCATTGGTACACTCATTATTGCCGAACAAATGCAATATTTCCGAAATAAACCACTGGGGTTTGATAAGAACGCAGTGATAAATATACCGGTGCCTGATATAAAGGCAGAGCTGATGGAATCGCTTCGTAACCGCCTGGAGCGGAACCCTGCCATACAAAGCCTTTCGTTCTCGCTGGGTGCTCCTACATCAGACAATAACTTTGGGACAAATTATTTTCTGTCAGAACGAGGCCCTTCTGAACTATATAGTATTGGAGTAAAGCCGGTTGATAGCCATTACCTCGATACGTATGGCGTAAAACTGAAAGCCGGTCGCTGGTTTACCGAGACCGATGAAAAACTCGCTGACATGAATCTGAAAGATGAAGAGCAACACCATGTATATATAGTGAATGAATCGGCAGTTAAACGACTGGGTTTTAGCAACCCGGAAGATATACTGGGAAAAAATATAACCACCGGTGTATCTAAAATTAATGCGGAGGTTGTAGGTGTGGTGGAGGACTTCCATTCGTCTTCGCTTCATAATTCGATCGAACCGGTGGTGCTGGTCAACTTTCCATATTTCTATTACGACCTCGGGGTAAAAGTAAATGCGGCCAACTTCAGCGAAACGATAGCGTTCATTGAAAAAGAATGGAGTGCTGTATTTCCGGATTATTATTTCGAATATGAGTTCCTCGATGAGAAACTTGCCGATCTGTACCGTCAGGATGAGCGCACGTTTACGCTGTTTAAGATCTTTGCCGGTATATCCATCTTTATCGGGTGTCTGGGACTATATGGATTGATCTCCTTTATGGCGAATCAAAAACTGAAGGAAGTAGGTATACGCAAAGTGCTGGGCGCATCGGTGGGCAGTATCGTAATGTTATTTTCGAAAGAGTTTATAAAGCTTATCGTGATGGCGTTTATTATAGCTGCGCCACTGGCATGGTATTTCATGAACGAATGGCTTTCCGGTTTTGCATATCGTACGGGGATACATTGGTGGGTATTTTTACTGGGCCTGGTAGCAACACTTGTTATTTCATTGCTCACGGTGAGTTACCGGTCTATACGTTCGGCTGTGTCCAATCCGGCGGATACGTTGCGAACTGAGTAAAAACATATAGTATAATTTATTGGTAAGGCCAGTGCGGGGTGACGTGCTGGCTTTACCTGTTTATACAGGTATATATAATTGGAGTAACGATAGCTAATCCCGATAATAATTGTCATATTAGGTGACCCTTAATGTTTAGCAGTGAACCCTAACCAGTCACCCCCTCTGCAATATGCTTTGCTTTTGCTCATCCTGATGTTGTCGGGGTGTTCTGAGAAGAAAGCTGATCCGCGAACAAAAGATTTTGCGCTGATAAAAAAACTCGTGCCGTATGATGTAACGATGGATGCGCCCATGCAGGGCGACTGGCTTTTTGAACATGAAGAGCATGGACAGAATTTTGAACAGTACCGAAAGTCTGCACCGGTGTCGCCCAGTGCTATGCAAAAATATATATACCTTCAGCCCATTGGCACCTTTGCTGCTGACGAGGATAATTTAATACGGTATACAGCAGAATACCTGGAAATATTCTTTCATTTGAAAACGATCGTGTTGCCAACCATCCGTGACAGTACTATACCAGCCACGGCACGAAGAACGCGTGAGGAGGGATATGAACAATTATTGACGAGCTATATACTGGATCACATGCTGGCAAAAGCTATTCCGGAAGATGCTATTGTGATTATGGGCATTACACAGAAAGATCTATACCCTGCTGAAGCATGGAATTTTGTTTTCGGGCAAGCCCGTTTAAAAAAGCGTGTAGGTGTATCATCTTTCATTCGCTTTCATGAAGGCGCCCTGAATGATTCTAATTTTGGTCTGTGCCTCGAGCGATTCATCAAAACATCCTCTCACGAAATAGGACATATGTTCTCATGCCAGCATTGTACGCATGCCGTATGTGTAATGAATGGTAGCAATAGTCTATATGAAACAGACGAACGTCCTAACCGACTATGCTCAGAATGTCTGAAAAAATTATACTGGAACCTGGGCTTCGATGTAAAGAACAGATCATTGGCCCTGCAAACCTATTTCAAGAATCACAATCTTACCGAAGACTATCATCTAATAACCCGTGACGTGGGGGAATTGGAGGATTAGCGTGATTGGAAAATTGTAAAATTGAAAATTACAAGATTGCCTGCCTTCAATTTTCGAATTTTGCAATCTTCCAATTTTTCAATTTCTAAAGCAACAACGGCAATCGGATGACGCACTTGGTGCCTTTCCCTTCCTCACTCGTGATTTCGAAGCGGCCGTGGTTTACAAGTATGATGCGATCTACAAGCGAGAGACCAAGACCTGCTCCGGGTATACTGCTGACATTCGAGGCACGAAAGAGTGGTGAACGAATTCTGTTCAGTTCGCTGGCCGGTATACCGATGCCGTAATCCTGAACGGCTATAATTACTTCTTTTTCGTTGGTGGCCAGTGAAACATTAATCTTGTCCGAAGAGTATTTATAGGCATTGTCCAGAATATTTAACAATGCTGTTTGTAACAACTGTGCATTGCCCTGTATATATAGTGATGATGTTTTTCCTTCCTTGATTACCGGGCGCTCGGGGTGATGCATACTGAAGGCTGCGAGTGTTCTGTCTAACAGTTCGGCTACATCCAGGGAATCAAGTTCGGCTTTGCTAGCACTTTCTTCGAGACGCGCCAGAAGCAGTAGCCCTTGCGTTGTACTGGCCAGTCGTTCGGTTTCCTGTAGCACTACCTGAAGCGTACGTTGGTATTCTTCAGAAGGACGTTCGCGTGTAAGCGCCAGCTCTACTTCTGCCATGATCGCGGTGAGTGGTGTTTTCAATTCGTGCGAAGCATTCTGCACAAAGCGTCTTTGCGTAATGAATGCGCGCTCGATGCGGGTAAGCAGTGCGTTGAACGTAAGTATCAGTTCATCGATCTCGTCAATCGCGCTTTCTTCTTTGTCGATCTTGAGACGGTAACTCAGATTATCATGTGTGATGTGATTTACCTCCTGCACTACACGCTTCACCGGTTGCAAGGCATTGCCGGAGAAATATAGTCCGGTGAGATAGGAGAGCACAAGACTGATCGCCCAACCCACTACAGTTGCTTTCAGTAGGAAAATTAATTCGCGCTCACCGGGCAGATCTTTGTCCGAAACAAAAACAAGGTATAAATGTCCGTTTACAACATGCTTGCGTCCTACAGTAGTATATACACCGCGCTCGGCATTGAAAAGATCGTTGTCTCGTAAGAATGTTATCCATGTTTTCGGTACAATAAAATCTCCCTGGCGGTGCAGTAATTCTCCTGTCTCAGAAAATATAGAGGTAGAAGGATTCACCAGGTTGAATGTACCCGAAGGCATAATGTCTTTTACCTGCGGTGTAGCATAGTGCAATACTTCAAGACTCGACTGTTGTGTTAAGCGATCAACAAAATCAGAGTGAACAAAACCTCTTGTAAAAAAATAGATAATGATAAGAATGGCACCGGTAACCAGTGCACTTACAATTGTAAACCGCAGGGCGAGTCGCTGTCGTATTTTCACGCCTCCGGAAGTTTTAATATATACCCGAAGCCGGTCACCGTGTGAATCAGTTTCGGACGAAACGGTTTATCTACTTTGTTGCGTACATAGTTAATATATACATCGATAAAGTTTGTGCCGGTCTCAAAATTCAATCCCCATACCGATTCTGCAATTTCCAGTCGTGAGCGAACCTTGCCGGCATTCTTGGCGAGATACTCGAGCAGGGCATATTCTTTAGCGGTAAGTTGAATTGCCTTACCGGATCGTTTTACTTCACGCGCATCGAAATCAATCTCCAGGTCAGCCAGTACAAATTTATCCTGCTCACCGGATTCCGGCTGTGTAAAATGATCGGCATATATTTTCTTTCTCCTCGTAAGCGCTTTGATGCGTGCATATAGCTCGTTGAAGCGAAACGGTTTGGGAAGATAATCATCCGCTCCGGCTTCCAGTCCGGCAACGATATCATCGCTCATGCCGAGTGCCGTCAGCATCAGTACCGGGGTAACTTCATCTGTTTCGCGAAGTTGCTTGCACAGCTCCAGTCCGTTCAGCAACGGCAGGTTAATATCGAGGAGCACAAGATCGTAGCTTCCGCTTTTTGCCAGACGCAATCCGATCTGTCCATCGTATGCAACATCGGTTTCATAACCTGCTTCTGTCAGGCCGCGCTTTAATACTTCCGCGACTTTTGTTTCATCTTCAACTACCAGTAGTTTCATAGCAAAGCATTATAAACGCATTTTGTCTATGAATGCAAGCACATGCTATACATTCTATAGGTATTCTAATTTCTTTCTAATGTCCTAATTAAATTCTAATTCCACTGTAAGTGTTTCCTAATATCATAAGGCGTGACCTGTACGTAAAATTGTATCAGAAACAAATTACAAAAACGCTATGAAAAAGTTAGGCTTAGTCGTCATCCTGATAACCGGTGTAGCGCTTGCAGCGCAGGCTCAGGACACAGGTAAGACCGATAACTATCCTTACTGGACAGTATCTAAAGAAGTACAACGTATCCAGTTCAGGGATATTCGTTTTGTACCTGCAAAAATTACAACCGGTGATGTTGCCTGGAATGTATCCAAGGGCGTACAACAGATGAACGCAAGACGTTCAGCAAGACAGACGGGTGTTGTAGCCATGACTGGTTATCCTTCATGGACTATTTCAAAAGGTGTTGCCCGCATGCAATACGAAAAGAGCAATTAATAAAGTTGACTATATATAGCAACAAAACGATACTGGTCGATGTTTAGGTAAAGGTAAGTCGATTAAGTAAAGAAAGATAGAGGGGTAGGTTAGGTTAAAAAGCCGCGTGAAGTCTTCACGTGGCTTTTTTCATTTCTGGCGTTCCGTGAAGCCGGTCGGTGTTTGACGAGTCAAAATACTCCATAATCATCCCTAAACCTCCCACTTTATACCACCGGCATTTTAAAACCCTCAAAACAAAGCAGAAATCCATTATTTCGTCCGCTTAAAAAATTTCCTCAACAGCTAAAAACAGCTTTTGAGAGGCCAGAAATGTGCTTTTTTCGAAGAAAATGGAAAAAAGTGGTTGAAAGTGGTTGAAAGTGGTTTAAAATTACCTATGTTTGCTTAGGAGAAAAAGACAACCACTACACGTCTATGACTTTCTTCACCAGTGAATATGAGAGCAAACTTGATGCGAAGGGCCGCCTGGTGCTGCCTGCGCGGATCAAGGCACAATTGCCTGAGAACGAAGGCAATGTGCTCATGATCCGTAAGTCGCTCGATCCATGCCTCATAATCTACCCGATGGTGGAGTTCAACAAGGTCTTCTCGAAGATTTCGGGATTGAATGAGTTTAATAAAGAAGCTGTACCGCTGCAGCGCAGTTTTTTCGCAGGAACCACGGAGGTCGAAATGGATAACAACGGCCGCATCCTGATTCCGAAGAAGTACTTAGCGCATGCCCAGATCGACAAGGACGTAATCCTGGTCGGCATGGGAAACAAAGTAGAAGTATGGAATCCAACTCTGTACGAGAAGCACCTGATTCAAGATCCAAGTGAATTGTCTGAGTTGGCGCAGAAATACCTGGGAGAGCAATAGCGCTTGTTGCACGTTGCAAACAAGTATATATATACTCCTGAAGTTGTGCTGTTTGAAGTTCGTTGCTGGCTGCTGGTTTCTTGCCGCTGGCAAAAAGTGTTAGGTATATATGAAGGATTTTAAGAAGTTATTGATCTGGCAGAAGGGAATGGAGTTGATGGAAGAGACTTACCGGCTTGCTACGCTACTCCCTCATGAAGAGAAGTATGGACTAAGAAGCCAGCTTACACGTGCAGCAGTATCAATAGTTCTAAACATTGCAGAAGGCAGTGCAAAGGCAAGCAAGAAAGAGTATAAATATTACCTGGAGACTTCTCTTGGTTCTGCTTTTGAGCTTGAAACAGTTTTACTGGTAACAGAAAGATTAGACTTAATGGAAGATAAAGTCATATCAAAAGTAATGTCGGAAGTATTGCGTGAGCAACGGAAGATCAATGGCTTTATTAATAAAATAAATTCAGATGTCTGAGTCCAGCAGCCAGCAGCCAGCAGCCAGCGGCTATCACAAACCTGTGATGCTACAGGAATGCATAGACGCACTGCAGATTCAGGCAGATGGTATATATGTAGATGTAACCTTCGGTGGAGGTGGGCATAGTGCGGAGATTCTTCGGTATATCAAGGGTGGTCGGTTGATTGCTTTTGATCAGGACGAAGATGCGAAGCGCGAAGCCGAAAAAATAAACAGTAGTTCTTTTACATTTTGTCAGGCCAACTTCATGTACATGAAAAAGTATCTGAAGTTGAATGGAGTAACAAAGGTCAACGGTATACTGGCTGATCTTGGAATTTCTTCACACCAGATTGATTCACCCGAACGTGGTTTCTCAACTCGCTTTGATGGACCTCTCGATATGCGGATGGATCAGACTATATCGCTCACAGCAGCAAAGGTGTTGAATGAATATAGCGAAGATCAGCTGCATAAACTCTTTGGTATGTACGGAGAGTTGAAGAATGCAAAGACCGTTGCCCGACTCATTACCCAACAGCGCGTTAACCATCCCTTTGATCGTACGGAAGATTTAAAAGCAGCTTTAAGAACAGTTGCTCCGCGCGGTAAAGAGAATAAATATTTCGCCCAGGTGTTTCAGGCGTTACGCATCGAAGTGAATGCTGAGATGAAAGCACTCGAAAATTTTTTGCACCAGTGTGGCGAAGTGATGGAAACCGGTGGACGCCTGGTAGTGATGTCGTATCACTCGCTCGAGGACAGAATGGTAAAGAACTACATCAACAAAGGGAAAGTCTTTGGGGAAGTAGACAAAGACTTTTTTGGTAATGAGCTCAAACCTTTCGAAGCCGTATATCGCAAACCGATAGAAGCAACGGAGGAGGAGATCAGCGGTAACAGCCGCGCACGCAGTGCGAAACTTCGTGTAGCAGCGAAACTGGCAGAAATTAACCGTTAATCGTTAACCGTAACTATGTATAGCGATTAGGTAACCATTAACGATTAACTGACAACGAATAACGAGTAACGAAGATGGAGAACAAATTCAAAATCAAACCCGGCAAACCTGAGGCTTCTTCCACAAGGGCAAGCACAGGCAGTACGGGTAGTGGTATGTTCTCAGCTAGCGAAAAGCGTTTGAAGCTTGAAAGTTATTTTGAAGAAGGTTTCCCGGTGCAGTACCTGCCCAAGATACTCTTCGTGTTATTGTTAGGTATACTATATATCAGCAACACGCACTACGCAGAAAAGACGGTACGCGACATTAACGCGATACAGGCTGAAGTGGAAGACCTGCGCGCTGATTATACTACTTTGAAAGCAGACCTGATGTTTGCCAGCAAGCAATCGGAAGTTGCTAGAAAAGTAAATGGTTACGGATTAAAAGAAAGCTTTACACCACCTTATAAAATTGTTGTAGAGAAAGGTGAATATTAAGAAGTCCATATTATTAAGAGCAAGGATTGCATTTCTGTTTGTTGTTCTGTTTGCTGTCGCGGTAGTGATAAAAACAGGACATATTCAGTTTGTAGAAGGGGAGAAGTGGGCCAAGATGGGCGAACGTATTTCATTTGACTATAAACGTGTAAAAGCAACCCGCGGAAATATATACTCCGACAACGGAAGCCTGCTGGCTACATCGCTGCCATTCTACAAGATCGCTTTCGATGCTTCGCTTCCGAAAGAAGAAGTGTTCAATAAAGGTGTGGATTCTCTCGCATACCACTTGTCACGATTTTTTAAGGACAAGTCGAGAGAGGATTACAGACGCATGTTGATCGATGCTCGCAGATCACACAAACAGTATATTATACTCAACCGCAAGCGCATCGATTATCAGGACAAGAAGATGATGATGGACTGGCCTATATTTCGTGAAGGCCGGCTTCGGGGCGGTGCTATATTTGAAAAGGTGGATGTGCGATATCATCCCTTCTCAAACCTGAGCAGCAGAACGATCGGATTCATCAATGAAAATGACAAAGGTGCCGGACTTGAATTCTCGTTCGATAAGCAGCTTGGCGGTCAGGACGGTTATGCGTACTATCAGAAAATATCAGGTGGTATATGGAAGCCGGTATACGATGCCAACAACGTAAAAGCGGTAGATGGTCTTGATCTGCAAACTACATTGGACATTAACCTGCAGGATGTAGCGGAGACAGCTCTACACAAAGCCATGGTACAGCACGATGCAGACGATGGACTGGTAGCGGTAATGGAAGTTGCCACCGGTGAGATCAAAGCTATATCAAACCTGAGCAGCGATGGTCACGGTGGGTTCTATGAGAAATTCAACTTTGCTGCGGCAGGATTGTTCGAGCCAGGTTCAACATTCAAGCTGGTTACCATGATTGCATTGTTGGAAGACACCAACATGGAATTAAGTGACAGTATTGATGTAGGTGACGGAGAATTCACGTTCTACAATAAAACGGTACGCGATCACGAAGACCATGGTCTTGGTACTGTAACCATTAAAGAAGCCTTCGAGCATTCGTCAAACGTAGCGATGGCTAAACTGGTTGATAAACATTTCGGTTTGCATCCGCAAAAGTTTGTAGACTATATCGATCAGCTTAAACTGTCTCAACCGCTGGGTATTCAGATTGTTGGTGAACCAACTCCTAAGATCAAGCGCCCCGGACAGAAAGGCTGGAGCGGTATAAGTTTACCCTGGATGGCCTACGGGTATGGTTTTGAAATCACACCACTGCATACACTCGCACTGTATAACGCAGTAGCGAACAATGGTAAAATGATCAAGCCGGTGTTTGTAAGAGCAATCAAGCATGCTGATGAAGACGAAACGAAGTTTGAGACAGAGGTAATCAACAACAGTATATGTTCTGATAAGACATTGGATCAATTGAGACTTCTATTGGAGGGTGTAGTAGAGAATGGAACGGCTAAGAATATAAAAGGAACACATTACCGTATAGCTGGTAAAACGGGTACAGCCCAGATATTGGACAAAGGTCGCTATACGAAAAAATATGTTACCTCATTTGTTGGATACTTTCCGGCACACGAACCTAAATATAGCGCGATGGTAATGATCAAGAATCCGAGAGGCTGGTATCAGTACGGAAGCAGTGTGGCAGCACCGGTGTTTAAAGAGATCGCCGATAATATATACGCGCGTGATATAAACCTGCATCAGCCGATGGACATCAAGAAGTTTACGAAGACTGATGTACTGCCGGTGATACGTGCGGGGAACCAGCAGGAGTTAACGATGTTGTGTAATGAGTTGGGAGTGTCCAATCATTCACTTACTGAAAATGAATGGGTACGTTCATCACGTTCAGGCAATGGTGTTAACTGGAAAAAAGCAATTGAAGGAAAAGGCGTAGTGCCTGATGTAAAGGGAATGACTTTCCGCGATGCGATATACTTATTGGAGAAATCCGGCCTCAATGTTTTCTACGAAGGAAAAGGACGCGTGCAGGATCAATCTATAGCAGCGGGTGCGCGTGTCTCAAAAGGCGATCGCATCTATATACGGTTGAATTAGTATAAATGTGGAATTGTGAATAAAAATTGTGGATAACTCTGAAGCGTAAAAGGACGTGGCTGAATTAAAAGATATACTATATAAAGTTTCTCTCACTTCGAGCTACGGTAACATGAGCGTTGCCGTAAACGGAGTGTGCTTTGATTCGCGCAAAGCAAAGCCAGGCTTTTTATTTGTTGCTGTAAAAGGTACACTTTCAGACGGGCATGATTATATAACAACAGCCATCAATGCGGGTGCCGCCTCCGTTGTGTGTGAAAAATTACCCGGAGTGATCAACGAGTCTGTTACCTATGTTACTGTAAAAGACAGTGCGCAGGCACTCGGTATAATTGCTTCGAACTTCTATGGCAATCCATCCGAGAAAGTAAAACTCACAGGTGTTACCGGTACCAATGGCAAGACCACAACGGCTACCCTACTGTACCAATTGTTTACCAAGCTTGGCTATACGGTCGGACTGATCTCTACCGTTGAAAACAGAATAGCAGAAAAAATAATTCCAGCTACGCATACAACACCCGATCCGATACAGCTGAACGACCTTCTTAAAAAAATGGTTGAACACGGATGTTCGCACGTTTTTATGGAAGTGAGCTCACATGCCGTAGACCAGGAGCGTATAGCCGGGATAAAATTCGTGGGTGCTATATTCACAAACATCACGCACGATCACCTCGATTATCACAAGACATTCGAGAACTATATAAAAGCAAAGAAAAAGTTCTTTGACGATCTGCCGACCGATGCATTTGCCGTGGTAAATGCCGATGACAAGCGCGGCATGGTGATGCTGCAGAATACAAAAGCTACTAAGTATAGCTTTGGCCTTAAGAAGATGGTTGACTTCAAAGGAAAGATCATCACCAATTCGATCGAAGGTCTCGAAATTGAGATCGGAGGTAAAAATGTATGGTTTCAGATGATCGGTGACTTCAACGCCTATAATTTACTCGGAGTATACGGTGCCGCTGTATTACTCGGAGAAGATGCCGATGAAGTGCTCACACAGCTTTCATCGTTACGCGGTGCACCCGGAAGATTTGAACTGGTAATGCCTGGTTCGAAGATCATTGCTATAGTGGACTACGCACATACTCCGGATGCATTGAAAAATGTATTGGAGACTATAGCACAGTTCCGCACCGGCAATGAACAGGTAATTACGGTGGTTGGCTGTGGTGGAAACAGAGACAAGACCAAGCGGCCGCTGATGGCATCCATCGCCTGTCGCTTAAGTGATAAAGTGGTACTCACGTCTGACAATCCGCGTGATGAAGATCCGATGGAGATCATCCGCGAGATGCAGACTGGTGTAACCCCTTCTGAAACGCGCAAGACACTGGTAATGGCAGACCGTGAAGAAGCAATCAAGACTGCCTGCATGATGGCGAAAGAAAATGACATCATTCTGGTGGCCGGCAAAGGCCATGAAGATTACCAGGAGATAAAAGGAGTAAAGTATCCTTTTGATGATCGCAAGGTAGTGGAGCGGATGTTGAAAATGTTTAATAACTAGCCGCGCTGCAAAAAAGATTGAAACTAAAAGATATATAGTATACGAAAAATTTAGACGACCGAGATGCTGTATTATTTGTTTGATTATTTGAATTCACTGGATATACCCGGAGCCGGGGTGTTTCAGTATATATCATTCCGCGCAGGAATGGCAGCATTCCTTTCGCTTTTGATAACGATAACGTTTGGTAAGAACCTGATCAATTTCCTGCGTAAAAAGCAGGTGGGTGAAGATATACGTGATCTCGGTCTGGAAGGACAGATCCAGAAAAAAGGAACGCCTACTATGGGCGGTCTTATCATCATTGCTGCGATACTTATACCAACGTTGCTGTTCGCCAAACTGGACAATGTATATGTAGTACTGCTTATCGTTGCAACATGCTGGCTGGGTATTATCGGTTTCCTTGATGACTATATCAAAGTATTCCGCAAGAATAAAGAAGGTCTTGCAGGCCGCTTTAAAATTGTAGGACAGGTAGGTCTCGGGGTGATTGTGGGACTCGTGCTATATTTCAATGAGTTTGTAGTAGTGCGCGAAGTAAGTCCGGCATCGCTGGCAAGCATTGAGACAGTTGCATTTCAGCAAGATCCTGATTCACAGATTGAGTATAAAGATGTGAAGTCTACCAAGACAACCGTTCCTTTCGCAAAGAACAATGAATTGGACTACGGCAAAATATTTCCGTTCATTCCTGCAGAATATACCTGGGTAATCTATGTACTGGTAGTGATCGTGATCATCACAGCCGTGTCCAATGGCGCAAACATAACGGATGGTATCGATGGACTTGCTGCAGGTACTTCGGGAATCATAGGATTGACACTGGCTATACTGGCGTACCTCTCTGGTCGTATTGACTTCAGTAGTTACCTCAACATCATGTATATACCAAACCTGGCAGAGCTGGTAATTTTCTGTACAGCGTTTGTAGGAGCGTGCCTTGGTTTCCTCTGGTACAATGCATACCCGGCACAGGTGTTCATGGGGGACACCGGAAGTTTGACTCTCGGTGGTGTAATTGCTGTGCTGGCGCTCGCGGTGCGTAAAGAATTGCTGATCCCTGCGCTCTGCGGAATTTTCCTCATCGAAAATCTCTCGGTAATTATACAGGTATCATACTTCAAATATACCAAGAAGAAATACGGTGAAGGCAGACGAATCTTTTTGATGTCGCCCCTGCACCACCACTATCAAAAGAAAAATATACATGAAGCGAAAATTGTAACACGCTTCTGGATTGTAGGGATACTGCTGGCGATTATAACGCTGGCAACATTGAAATTGAGATAATGAGCGAACGCATCGTCATATTGGGAGCAGGAGAGAGCGGAACGGGAGCAGCATTGCTCGCGAAGCAGAAGGGCTTTGATGTTTTTGTATCAGACCAGGGTCAGATCAAAGACAAGTATAAAGCCGAGCTGCAGCAGCATGCTATTGCTTTTGAAGACGGCACGCACACGGAAGCATCTATACTCAATGCGCAGCTGGTGATTAAAAGTCCGGGTATACCGGATAAAGCGGAGATCGTTAAAAAGATCAAAGCTGCCAATATACCGGTGATCGATGAGATTGAATTTGCGTCACGCTATATCAACGGGAAGATCATTGCTATAACCGGAACCAACGGCAAGACTACCACTACACTGCTCACCTATCATTTACTGAAGAGTGCAGGGTATAATGTAGCACTGGCCGGCAATGTTGGTTTCAGTATGGCACGTCAGATCACCGAAAGAAGTTTTGACTGGTATGTGCTTGAAATGAGCAGCTTCCAGTTAGATGGTACCAAGAAGTTTAAGCCGGAGATCGGTATACTCTTGAATATTACGCCTGATCACCTTGATCGGTACGAGTATACCATGCAGAAGTATATCGACTCCAAGTTCAGGCTCATTCAGCAGATGGATGCGAGCCAGCACTTTATATACTATACCGATGACGCTGTGATAGCAACAGAGGTAGCCAGGAAAAATATACTTCCCAATCAGGTGAAAGTATCGCTGAAGAGCGATGCCAACACCAGGGCATACTTCGATGGCGAGAAGATGCGTTTTAATCTGAAAGACAGCTTTGCCATAGCGCAATCAGAAACAACGCTGAAGGGGCCGCACAACCTGATCAATACCATGGCGGCTGTTTCGGCTGCGTACCTCGCAGGCGTAAAACTCGAAGCCATTCGCGAGGGACTGAAGACCTTTATAAATGCACCACACCGACTTGAGTCTGTGGCGGTGATTAAAGGTGTTGAGTTTGTAAATGACTCAAAAGCAACCAATGTAGACTCGGTGGTATATGCACTGGGCAGCTATGAAAAACCGTTGATATGGATTGCCGGTGGTGTGGATAAGGGTAACGACTATAACATTATAAAAGAAGACGTACGCAAGAAGGCACGCGCACTGATCTGTCTCGGTAAAGAGAATGACAAGCTGAAGAAAGCATTTGGCGATGTGGTTCCAGTGATACAGGAAACTCAAAGCGTGCAGGAGCTTGTGCGTATGGCCCTGGCGTTGGCAAAGGCTGGTGATGTGGTGTTGCTCTCTCCGGCATGTGCAAGTTTTGATCTCTTTAAGAATTATGAAGATCGCGGAGATCAGTTTAGAAAAGCAGTACTGGACTTAAAGAAAGAAGCGGAGGCATAGTATGGTTAAATTCAAAGAATGGGCTGACAAGAATCTGCAGGGTGACAAAGTTATCTGGGCAGTGGTGTTTGCATTGTCGATGATCAGTGTGCTTGTGGTATATAGTTCCATTGGTACGCTCGCCTATAAACATGCCAAGAGTCCGGAGTATCTGTTGATCAAACATACCATGACGGTGCTGGCTGGTTTAACTGCGATGTGGTTCGCCCACAAGATTGACTATAGATACTATTCGAAGATTTCCAAGTTTGCCCTGTGGATCAGTATACCGTTGCTGATATATACTTTCACCAACGGTGTTACATTGAATGATGCTGCACGCTGGATACAAGTGCCGATCGTAGGATCATTTCAGCCTTCAGACTTTGCGAGTTTAGCGTTGATCGTGAACCTGGCGAGCATGTTGTCTAAACGCCAGCAGAATATAGATGATATCAAGGAATCATTGATTCCTATATTGTTCTGGTGCGGAATGATCTGCGGATTGATCGCACTCACAAACTTGTCTACAGCCGTGTTGTTGCTCATCACGTGTATGTTGATCATGTTCATCGGTCGCGTGCCAACCAAATATTTAGCGATGCTGGTATTTGTTGGATTACTGTTCGGTGCACTGGCGATCAAGTTTGGTAGTCGCGGTGAGACAGCAAAGAACAGGATCACCAACTTCATCAATGGAACAGAGCTTCCATTCCAGGCCAAGCACGCGCGCATTGCCGTTGCAACGGGTGGAGTAGTGGGCAAAGGTCCGGGTAACAGCGATCAGCGAAATATACTTCCGCACCCGTACTCTGACTTTGTATATGCTATCGTGATTGAAGAGTATGGTATGCTGGGAGGTATCGTTGTATTAGCATTATATCTGTTGCTATTGCATCGGGGAATGAAAGCGTCCTATAACAGTGAGCGAGCCTTCGGAGGTTTACTCTCGGCAGGGTTGTGTTTCGATCTCGTCTGTCAGGCCATGGTAAATATGGGGGTTGTGGTAGGGCTCGGGCCAATCACCGGACAACCTTTACCCTTAATATCAATGGGTGGTACATCCATGGTATTTACCGGCTTGTCTATTGGAATTGTATTGAGCGTGAGCCGCGGTGAACAGGATCGTGCATGGGCTGAGCAGACTGGTGAGGTAAATGAGAAAGACAAAGAAAAAGAACCGAAAAATGTGCCGGCAGCAAAAGCTGCAGCATAATATATAGTATAGATAGAATAGAAATATAGCTTGAAGCAACAGCAACCATATAGATTAATCATTAGCGGAGGCGGTACCGGAGGACACATCTTTCCAGCCGTAGCGATTGCGAATACTTTTCGCGAGCGTTACCCCGATGCAGATATACTCTTTGTGGGTGCACAAGGCAGAATGGAAATGACACGTGTTCCGGAGGCGGGCTATAAAATCGTTGGACTTTGGATCAGCGGTTTGCAACGCAAGCTTACGTTGTCCAATCTGTTGTTCCCGGTCAAGATGATCGTAAGCTATATGAAAGCGCGCGCGATTGTAAAACAGTTCAAGCCGCATGCAGTTATCGGAACGGGTGGTTATGCCAGCGGCCCGATCATGATCGCAGCAACACGTGCTAATATACCTTCTCTTATACAAGAACAGAACTCATTCGCAGGTCTTGCCAATAAACAAGTAGCGAATAAAGTAAGCAGGGTATGTGTGGCGTATGACGGTATGGAAAAGTATTTCCCGAAAGAGAAGATCGTATTTACCGGCAACCCGGTGCGTAAAGATATACTGAGCACAGATACAAAACGTGAGAAGGGAATAAGTCACTTCGGTTTCAGCGGCAATGTAAAAACTCTGCTGATCATCGGGGGAAGTCTCGGGGCAAGAACGATCAACGAAAGTATACTCGCAGGTATCGGTAAACTGGGTGAAGCACAGATACAGGTGATCTGGCAAACCGGTAAAGGATATTTTGAAACTTATAAGAATCGGCTCGGCAGCTATGATACGAAGAAGATCCGCGTTCAGGATTTTGTTCGCGAGATGGACCTGGCCTATGCTGCTGCTGATGTGGTGATATCACGTTCCGGTGCACTGGCTGTATCCGAACTTTGCATCGCGAAGAAAGCATGTATACTGGTGCCGTCTCCCAATGTAGCGGAGGACCATCAGACCAAAAATGCAAAAGCATTGGCGGATAAAGATGCAGCGATACTGATTCCGGATAAGGATGCAAACACAAGACTGGTAGATGAAGCGCTTCAGCTTTTGTTTGATGATAGCCGTGCTGAAAAACTTCGGGCTAATATTGCAAAACTTGCCAAGCCGAATGCCACGGAAGATATAGTAAATGAAATAGAAAAATTAATAGCGCATACGTAAGTGAAGATCGAACAATACGATAATGTTTTTTTTCTCGGTATAGGTGGTATCGGCATGAGCGCCCTCGCACGGTGGTTTATGAAGAAAGGCCTGAAGGTTTCCGGCTACGATAAGACATCTACCAAGCTTACAGAAGCGTTGCAGCAGGAAGGTATGCAGATACACTTTGATGATAAAGTTGAACTGATACCAACCGAAGTGCGCGAACAAAAAGATAAAACGCTGGTAGTATTTACTCCGGCTATTCCGAAAGATCACCAGGAGCACGCGTATCTCAAGGAGAAAGGCTATACCATTCTGAAACGCTCGGAAGTTTTAGGCCTGATCACCAAAGGATATAAAACCATTGGTGTAGCGGGTACCCATGGCAAAACAACAACGTCCTCCATGGTAGCGCACATTTTGAAATCGGCCGGTAGGGATATGGTTGGATTTTTAGGAGGTATTACAACCAACTATAATTCGAACCTGGTCATGCAGGGCGATGTAAATCCGGATACACTGGTAGTGGTGGAAGCTGACGAGTTCGATCGTTCGTTCCTGCGGTTGTTCCCGCAGATCGCGGTGATCACCTCAGCCGATGCAGATCACCTGGATATATATGGTGATCATAACAGTCTGATCACTTCGTTTAAAGACTATATCAAACAGATCAACAACGGAGGTTCGTTAATCATTCACGAATCAGTGGCAGAACTGCTGGCCAGTGATGTGAGCCACGTAAGTAAAAGTATATATAGCATGAGCCGGGGACAATTTTTTGCCGGCAACATTACCGCGATGAGTGGATTTTTTGAGTTCGACCTCCACGGATTTGGCAAGGTCGAGCACGTCAAGCTCGGTGTCCCTGGTTTTCATAACATTGAAAATGCAATTGCAGCTTCCATAGCAACACACTTGTGTGGTATAGATATAGCAACAATTGTAAAGGCGCTTGAAACATTTACAGGCGTAAAACGTAGGTTTGAATTTATTGTGAAAGGAAAGAAAGTTATCTATGTGGATGACTACGCACATCATCCGACAGAGATAGAAGCTTTCTTACGTTCCATGAAATCGATGTATCCTTCGCGTAAGCTTACGGTTATATTCCAGCCGCACCTGTACTCACGCACGCGTGACTTTGCAGAAGGTTTTTCAAAGAGCCTGAGCCTGGCGGATGAATTATACCTGATGGATATATACCCGGCACGCGAACTGCCGATACCGGGTGTTGATTCCGATATGATCTTCCAGGATATAACAAGTCCGGTGAAGTATCGCTGTAACAAAAGCGACCTGATGGAGAAATTAGGACACAGCGACCTGGATGTTATCGTAACGGTAGGAGCAGGCGATATCGATACATTTATTGAGCCTATAAAGGAATTGGTGCTGAGGAAGTATGAAGTTTAAGTTTAACCTGAAGCGTGAAGTCAAGATCGGTGCCGCTATACTTATTGTACTGGCGATCATTGCTTTTACCGAACGCAGAAGAGGCGAGGTTTCGATAAAGGATATATCGGTAAAGATCGACAACGTTCATGAGAATCATTTCCTGGACGAAAGCGATGTAATGAAGCTGATGCAGCTGAACCAGGAAAATCTGAAAGGTGCTGAGATCACCACGGTAAACCTGAAAGAAGTTGAGAAGCGTGTAAAAGCAGAACCCTTTATAAAAGACGCGCAGTTATATAGCGACCTGAAGGGAAATGTAGTAGTGAATGTAGAGTTGCGCAGGCCGGTAGCCCGGATCGTTCGCAACGATGGTCCGGACGGATATATAGCAGAGGATGGAAGAGTGATGCCGGTATCCGACAGATTTACGTCACGTGTAGTGCTGATCAGTGGTCCCTATATCCGTCAACTGCTGAAACAGAAAACTGTAGATGAAACGGAGGAAGGCAAGCAACTGCTGGAATTGATCAAAGCGATACGGGACGATGAGTTCTGGAGTGCACAGATCGCTCAATTGGACATAGACAGTAAAGCACGCGTTACCATGTTCTCGCAGGTAGGTGATGAGCGCATCGAGTTCGGTAAACCCGATAACCTCGAAATGAAGTTCAAAAAGTTGAAGATATTCTATAAAGAAATTCTTCCGCGAATGGGCTGGAACAAATACAAGCGCGTGAACCTGGAGTACGAAGGGCAGATTGTAGCAGAATAGAATTGAGACAACAAGACTGGAAACAGTATAGATCCCGAAAGGGAGATTTAAGAAGAAAGAAAACAACCACTATAAAAAAAGTTTACAACCATGGGACAGGAAAAAATAGTAGTAGGGCTTGACATAGGCACAACCAAGATCTGTGCTATTGTTGGCCGTAAGAATGAATTCGGAAAACTCGAAGTGCTTGGCATGGGTAAAGCTGAGTCTGAGGGTGTGGTAAAGGGGATCGTTTTCAATATAGATAAGACTGTATATGCCATTGAGAAGGCGATTCGTGATGCCGGTGATCAGGCAGGGATTGATATAGGTGTGGTAAATGTAGGTATAGCTGGTCAGCACATCCGTTCATTCATACAACATGGTGGTATAACCCGTACTTCCAAGGAAGATGAAATTACTGTTGCCGATGTAGAACGCCTCACACAGGATATGTATCGCATGGTGGTTCCTCCCGGAAGTCAGATCATTCACGTAATGCCACAAGACTACATGGTTGATTATGAAGATGGTATTAAAGAACCGGTGGGTATGTCGGGTGTTCGTCTGGAAGCAGACTTCCACATCATTACAGCACAAACCAACGCGATCAATAATATAAATAAATGTGTACGCAGAACAGGTCTGGAAATAGACGACCTGATCCTGGAACCACTGGCGTCCAGCCTGGCCGTGTTGAACGATGAGGAGAAAGAAGCCGGTGTATGTCTCATCGACATCGGTGGTGGTACTACAGATATAGCTATATTCTATGATAACATTATTCGTCACACAGCGGTGATCCCGTTTGGCGGTAACATTATCACCAATGATATCAAACAGGGATTGATGGTTCTGCCACAACAGGCAGAGCAATTGAAGACGCGCTTCGGAAAAGCTATAGCGGAAGAGGCAAGTCCAAATGAGATCGTTTCAATTCCGGGTATACGAAACCGTGCAGCCAAGGAGATCTCGGTAAAGAATCTTTCCAACATTATCGAAGCGAGAATGGAAGAGATTATCGAGATGGCGCATGCAGAGATTATAAGCTCTGGTTTTGAGAACCGGTTGGCTGGCGGAATTGTGATCACGGGTGGAGGTTCGCAGCTTGCAAACCTCAAGCAACTGGTAGAGTATATGACCGGTATGGATACACGGATTGGATATCCGAACGAACATCTGGGCAAGAGTAAAATTGAAGCGATAAAGAGTCCTATGTATGCTACGGCAGTAGGACTGGTGCTCGCTGGATTCCGGTCCTTGGACGAACGTGAAGACCGATACAAGGAAGCGCGCGAAGTAATAGCAGTGAAGAATGCAGCTGCTGTGAAACCGAAGAAGCCCGTGTCATCGAAAAGTTTCTTCAACGACATCTTGAATAAGACCAAGAGTCTGTTGATCGATGATCTTGACGGAAAGAATGAATATTAAAATGCGATCAGATGTAGGGCATTGAATATATAGTATATATTTTGCGCGCTGATCCGAAAAAAAGAAAACAACCACTAAAAGTTTATAATCATGTTTGAAACAGGATCCTACAAATTTGAAGTTCCGAAGCACAGCCAGACTCGGTCGATCATCAAGGTGATCGGTGTTGGCGGTGGCGGAAGCAATGCTGTGAATCACATGTACAAACAAGGCATTAAAGATGTTGAGTTTATCGTGTGTAATACGGATAACCAGGCGCTGAATGGCAGCCCGGTGCCGAGTAAACTTCAGATCGGTACCAACCTGACCGAAGGGTTGGGCTGTGGTGCAAACCCGGAAGTTGGAAAGAATGCTGCGCTTGAAAGCAAAGAGCAGATACGCGAAATGCTGAACGGTACAAAAATGGTTTTTGTAACAGCAGGTATGGGCGGAGGTACAGGAACAGGTGCTGCTCCGGTAATCGCCAAGATCGCGAAAGATATGGACATCCTTACCGTAGGAATTGTTACAGCTCCGTTCGGTTTCGAAGGAAAGAAAAAAACTGCGCAAGCCGAGCAGGGTATAGAAGCGCTGCGTCAGAACTGCGATACCGTACTGGTAATTTTGAATGACAAACTGCGCGAGATCTATGGTAATCTTTCGATCAACCAGGCTTTTGCACAGGCTGATAATATATTAACGACTGCTGCGAAAGGTATAGCAGAGATCATTACACTGGCAGGTTATGTAAACGTAGACTTCCAGGATGTGCGCACGGTAATGTTAAATGCCGGTGCTGCTGTTATGGGATCTGTTGAGACACGTGGTGACAGCCGCGCGAAGAAAGCAGCTGAAGGTGCTCTAGCCTCTCCGTTGCTTGACAATCGCGACATCATGGGAGCGAAGAAAATATTGCTTTCCATTATCTCGGGTGTTGAAGCTGAGTTGCAGATGGATGAATTGTCTGAGATCACAGAGTATATACAGGAGCAGGCAGGTGAAGAAGCTGAGATGATCTTCGGTCACGGTGTTGATCCTGATCTGGGTGACAGAATCCGAGTGACTGTTATTGCTACCGGTTTTTTGTCAGATTCAAGAGTGACGCCTCCTGCTAAAAAACAGGAAGATGTAAAGAAGGTCCATGACCTCGATCGTTCACAAGGCTGGTTGTTCAACGGTAATGTTGACAGCTCGGTTAATAATTCTATGAACGAGAAAAAGGATGTTGAACTGAAGAGCAAACAGCAGGAGCCTAAGCCTGAACGAAACGATGATAAGCCGATGGAACGTGAAGTTACATTCACAGGTCCGTTCAACAACAGAATGGATCCTCCTGCACGCACCGATGATGATGGCGAAGACAGTCTCTTTCGTGATGACGACTTTGATGTAACCTCTGTGCAGTATGGCGACCAGGTTATCAATGATGATGGTATGATGGAGCTTCGTACTACGAAGCAACGTCTGGAGCAACAGGCGAAAGAGCGTCATGACAAGTTGAAGCAAGTGCGTAAGCCTGAAATGACGAAGGAAGAGTTCAATGAAAAGTGGTCGCTGCCGGCATACCTCCGCAGAGGTGTTAAGATGCAGGATGTGCCGCATTCATCAGAACCTTTCATTTCGAAGTATAACCTGAATGATGATAACAACATCTTGGGTAACAACAAGTTTTTGCACGATAATGTAGATTAAGTAAGAGTACATCTATACTAAATGTAGGTATAGGTGTCTTAGAAGATATGGCACTTCGGCACGACAGGTCATTTACTCCATTCGTAGTGGTTGTTGGTTGTAAATATTTTTTGCCGGTGTCGGGTGCCAATTTTTTAAAGTGTAGTGGCGCGAATTTTTTGTCCTGACCCGGTTGGGATCGCGCAAGGCAGTGCCGGACGTTGACCACGTCCGGCATTTGTTTTTTTAGGATGCTGGGTTCTGGCGGGCTGGCTGCAAGAGGGTGTACGCGTGGTTAGCGTGCATCGGATGTAATTACAGCAATGTTCATTTTTTTTTGTGCATAGTACATTGAAGATTAATATATTTTGTTTTGATACATCATAATTCTATGTATATTCGTTCTATGTATTCGAAAGAACTGCTGAAAGGTACGCTCACGGCTATAATTTTGAAATTACTGGCGGATCATGAGAAAATGTACGGCTATGAAATTTCGCAGCACGTAAAGGAATTGACGGGTGGTAAGATTCATCTGAAGGATGGTTCGCTATATCCGGCCTTGCAGAAGATGACGGCCGATGGATTGCTTTCCTATAAAGAAGAGTATATAGGGAAACGCGTTCGCAAGTACTATTTCTTAACAAAGAAAGGGCAGAAGGAAAAAATAGCTTACCTCGAAGAGCTTAAGGATTTTATTGGTACACTGAACAAGATTGTTTTTCCGCAATTGAAATCGATATGACGCTGTCCGAAGAACAGGTAGAGTATATACGAAGTCGCGTGAAACATGGCGGTATAGGTATAAGAGCGCTGCAGGACGATGTGCTGGATCATTTATGTTGTGTGGTAGAGTTGAAGATGGAAGAAGATATACCGTTTGATGTAGCGCTCACGAAGGCGATACAGGAATTCGCCCCGGAGGGATTGGCAGAGATTGAACAGGAAACGCTTTTATTGTTAAACGCTAAACTGATGAACATGAAAAAGATTATGTATGGCATCGGATTCGCCTCTACGAGCGGTATGAGTATGGGTGTTACGTTCAAACTTTTACATATGCCGGGTGGCGATCAATTGGTAACGTATGGCTTTCTGACCTTCGCACTTATTTTCTTGCCACTGGCAGTGATCAATCATTTTAAAGTAAATCTTCAGGCTCCGTGGACAGATCGTGCCCGCATCATTCTGGGTATCTTAAGCGCACTTGCTACAGGCATGGCTGTTGTATTCAAATTGTTTCACCTGCAATGGGCCGATGTGCTTTTACTTACGGGAGCCGGGCTGTTCAGCTTTGGTTTTCTACCATTTTTGTTTTTTACGATGTATAAGAGGTCGATATCGTGATTGTACGGGGAGAATTTTAAAAACGAAGCGTGTATATTGGAAGAACATTCTAAATACCCCACGAATGAATTTCCCAAAATACTTTTCGCTGATCGTGGCAACAGTTTTTTTATTGGGTTGCAAGGAGGATGATGAAGTTGTGCCGGGCGGTGATGACGCTCGCCTCGTTCATGTGAATGTGGCTGATGCTGTGGTCATGTTCTCCGAAGAAAATCCTCAAAAACCAATTGAGGTTAAAGGACATGTATACCTTCATGAAACTTTATATAAAGTCGGAGCGACTGGATCATTGATAGAAGCGGGGTTTACCATTGAAGGAAAATCAAAGGGTGGATTTGATACCTATGTAGTTAACGATATCGATGATCAGTACTTTTTGATTTCATTCTACAGACGTGAGGAGTCGTACTTCATTAACAAGAAGACTGGTGAAGCGATCGAAACAAAATATATTCTTACAGATGAATTATCTTCGGAATATGCAATCTTCCAGGATAAGTACTTTTACTATGGTGATCTTGATAACAGGGAACACGTCATCACCAGGTATTTGCGTGAAGAGGCAACCGATGATGAAATAGTAATGGATGCATTCGATAAACTATATGTTGATAGAGAAGGGGTTCTTTATTATACTTTGCAGGATGAACTGTATGCATATGTTGACGGTTGGCCCGCGAAAGTAGTTGATAATTGCAAGTTGGTTTATAACGATGTATACGGAAATCTATATGCAGTGGCGGAAGGCGGCATAATATACTTTATAGGTGACGGCACCATAAAGGGAAATACATACCTTACGATGAGTATGGATGTCGGGTTCAAGCCGCAATCATCAGCTGTTGTTGGTGGTGGGGTGACATTAGGACTGTTTAAAGACGAGGAGTTTGATTGCTACCTGTATAATTTTGAACGAAACAAAACGATGATGAAGATACGGGAGAACAGTCCAGGCTTTGAAGCAATAGCAATGGATTCCTCCGGTACCGTATTGTCAATCTTCTTCAGCGAAAACGATCAGAGAGCTATTATGCATGTAGATGTTTCTGATTCTACCAGGACTGAAACGGTTGTGCAAACGAGTCTTGATGACCCAATAGAAAATATATATACCATCAATGAAGATATGGTAATACTACCCGTTTGCGAACAGGTAGGTGACATTGAATGTCTCACCTATATAAAATATATGAAGCATGATGGTTCAGTTTATCTCTTGTCAGACAAGAAACGATATGGTACTATCATAAAGTTGTAAGCTATATGGCCGTGTGAAGCTGCTAAGTTTCCTCGCGGTTCACAGCTCAAAGCTCGCAACTAGCCTTTCAGCTAGTCGCGCAGTTCCTTCCGCATATACTTCGAACAAATCGGACACTCCATCCACTGGTGTCCCCGGGCGGGGCAAAACTTTCTGCCGAAGTATATAAATTGTAGGTGGACTTTATTCCATTTCTCTTTTGGAATCCGTCGCTTCAGGTCGTGCTCGGTTTGCTCTACACTTTTACCGTTGGTTAATGCCCAGCGATAGGCAAGACGATGTATATGTGTATCAACCGGGAAGGCAGGAATACCAAACCACTGCGTCATCACAACCGATGCTGTTTTATGTCCTACAGCCGGAAGTTCTTCGAGTGCTTCAAATGTATTAGGTACTTCACCGTTATACTTGTCGATTAATATCTGCGATAAACCATATATACCCTTCGATTTCATAGGAGAGAGTCCGCAGGGTCTGATGATGTCACGGATTTCCTCTACCGACATCTTTACCATGTCATACGGATTATCCGCACGTTTGAAAAGAGTCGGTGTTGTTTTGTTTACGCGCTCATCGGTGCATTGAGCCGAGAGTAAAACAGATACGAGTAATGTATAGGCGTCTTTATGATGCAACGGCACTTCCGGCTCCGGAAAGTAGTGGTCGAGTATAGCCAGAATGTCGTTTACTTTTTCAGCTTTCGTCATAGAATAATTACCGGTATAAATAACGATCGGTATAACCGCTTATGGATATAACAGGTACTTCTCTCTTTTCTTTTTATATTCTTCCAAACCGGCTTTCCACGTTTCGCGTATCTGCTCTTCGGTAAGTCCGTCTTTGATCTGCTGTTTCAATTCGGTAGTACCGGCAAGTGTATCGAAGTAAGGAACAAAGAATTTTTCCTTATCCGGATAGGCTTTATAGAGTTGGATTACATAGCTGAGATCAATTCTTCTCGCAACTGGTACATTTCGCAGATCAAGCCCGTAGCATAATTTGTTTTCGAGTGGTGGCGAAGTAGACATGCCTGGTATACTCACCGGTGTAAATTGAAAAGGCATGTTTTTTAACTCCGGATTTCCGAGTATCTGGAAAGGAATTTGTGTTCCGCGTCCTACACTGATCACAGTACCTTCAAACAAACAGATTGATGGATACAAGCGTATAGCCTGATCGTTGGGCAGGTTTGGTGACGGGCGTACCGGCAGCGAGTAATCATCCGTGTGTTTCCAGTTCTTCATCTGTATCACCTCGATGTCGCATTTAACATGATTGGTGAGCCAGCCTTCTCCGTTAATCATGTGCGCCAGCTCTCCAACGGTAAGTCCGTGTGTAATCGGTATAGTATGCATCGCCACCAACGACTTCAGCGGATATTGGTTGATCGGCCCATCCACATACGCATTCGGGTTGGGTCTGTCGAGAATAAACATTTTTTTATGCAACTCGGCACAAGCCTCCATCATATAGTGCATGGTGCTGATATAGGTATAGAATCGTGTGCCCACATCCTGAATGTCGAACACAACTATATCTACATTGCTGAGTTGCTCGGGTGTAGGTTTATAGTTTTTACCATAGAGCGATACTACGGGTAAACCTGTTTTGCTGTCAATACCATCTTTCACATGCTCTCCATCGGCAGCAGCACCGCGAAAGCCGTGCTCCGGACCGAAGATCTTCACGAGGTTTGCTCCCAGGCTTTTCAACGTATCGGCCAGGTGTCTCTTGCCGACTATGGAAGTCTGATTTACCACGAGTGCTACACGCTGGTTCTGCAATTTGCTCAATAGCACATCAAGCTGCTCGGCACCCAACGCAAGCTTGCCGGGTTTCGTAGCAGGTGCAGGCTGTTCTGCAACCGGAGGCTTCTCAATGGGAGGCGGTGTGGTGGTGGCGGTTGTATTTTTAGGACTGCGACAGGCAATACTGGCCAGCAACAGGAACAACAATTTTATTCTCATACACAGTTATTAAAAGATGATAGTCTTTGATGGCGGCTTTTCAAATCCTATTTTGCATCAATCATTGCGCTGAAAAGTTAGTAAGAAGAGTTGAACCTTTCGTATTTCATATCCAAAAGAATAAGCCGCGAACAAAAGCAAGGCTTCTCATCTACCATTCATCGCATCGCGATCTTCAGTATTGGTATTGGATTAGGTGCTGCTATTATTTCGTTTCTGATTATGAAAGGTTTTCAGGAAACGGTGAAGAACAAGATATATAGTTTCAGCGGCCACCTGATGATTACACGCTTTACAATGAACAACTCCACGGACGAACAACCGATGAAGTTTCATATAGATGTATATGATCACCCGGAGCGCTATCCGAATGTTCGCCACGTACAGGAGTTCTCACATAAAGCTGGGCTGGTAAAAACAGATGAAGAAGTATTGGGTGTAGTGATGAAAGGAGTGGGGAAAAGTTTTGACATAAAATCATTCGGGGAAAATTTACTCGAAGGAAAATTTATAGAGTTCCCGGACTCGGGCTATGCAAACCAGGTTGTTATCAGCAAGATCATCGCCGATAAACTTAATCTGAAAGTTGGTGATAACATCATTGTTCATTTCTTTCAGAATCCTCCACGCTTCCGAAAGCTTAAAGTGGCTGGTATCTATGAAACGAATCTCTCTGAATATTTTGATAGTAAAGTAATTATAGGAGATATACGATTGATCCAGCGATTGAATGACTGGTCCGATAGCCTCGCAGGAGGTATTGAAGTGTTTACCAACGATGTTGAGCACATCGATGACACCGGTCTCGCTATAGGGCAAAAGATGGATTTCGATCTGAACATTGAACGTGTCAGCGATCGGTATCAGCAAGTGTTTGAGTGGCTCAACCTGTTAAGCCGTCAGGTAAATATTCTGCTTGGCATTATTCTTACAGTAGTGTGCGTCAATATGATTTCTATTGTATTGATATTAGTAATGGAGCGAACCCAGATGATTGGTATGTTGAAAGCACTGGGTGGAGGTGATAAACTGATACGCTCGATCTTTGTTTACCAGGGTGTGAGTCTTATACTGAAAGGCCTGCTGTTAGGCAACGTAATTGGTTTGGGATTGTGTTATCTGCAATATCGGTTCAAATTCGTTAAATTGAATCCACACGATTATTATATGAGCGTTGTGCCCATTAGCTGGCATTGGGAAATCGTGGGATTATTAAACCTGACTACCTTCCTGGTCGTTACGGTGGTGCTGCTGGTACCAACGATGGTAATTACGCGCGTAAGCCCGATAAAGGCGATTCGTTTTGATTAATGTTAATCAATGTTAATAATCGTTTAAACTTCAAATAATTTCCTACTTTTGTTATTGTAAGGAGCCCACCTTATACAGAAATGTTTTAATGTCATGCAATTAAAATTCAAAAATCCTGTCAGGCCTGACCTGACATCAACAATCCAGAAGCGAAACCGCAGGCTTCAAGCGTTTTTTAATGCTAAAAACCTCGATGTGCGGTTGCACGGTGATGCACAGAATCCGCTCATGGTATTATGCGGATGTGTTGGTCTGTCTGCTTATGTTCACAACTTTGACTTGCGCATGTTGGACAAGCCCAACCAAGGCGAAGTAATGCGGATTTTCAAGCTGACGGAAATTGTACAAGGTACACGCGAAGATGTTGTAGAATGGCTGCAGAAATATCCGCAAATGCCACTTTACCGCATTCAGCATGCAAACAGCAAATTGTTTTTATGTGGTTTTAACTTTGTTGATCGTGAGCAGAAGTTGGGTCGCTACCCTGTTTTTGCAAGAGAAGATTATCACATCTACAAACAACGCGAAGCTGCGGAAGACATTCTCAACATGCTAAAGGAAGATGGCTACGAAGCCGAGATCACCGAACCGGATCTGGAGTTGGTGAAGTCGCACGTAGGACCTATCACTTTCGTAGGCTTGCAGGATTAGGCTTTCAAAACACTTTAATCTTAGTGGTTGATCTGAAAAAGGTCAACCATTTTTTTTTAGGGCTGTGCCGGTATATATTTCTTGAACCAGCTCTGGATCGTCATCTGTAAAACACCAAAAAATGCTTCCTTGAAAATGCCAGGCGACATTTTGGATTCTCCGCGGGTGCGATCAGTAAAAATGATAGGTACTTCTTTCAATACAAAGCCGAACTTCCAGGCTATAAATTTCATTTCGATCTGGAAAGCATACCCAACAAATCGGATCTGGTCGAGTGGTATAGTTTCCAATACTTTGCGGCTATAGCATACAAAGCCGGCCGTGGTATCGTGCACCGGTATACTGGTGATGAGGCGCACATAACTGCTCGCAAAATAGGAGAGCAGCACGCGGCCCATAGGCCAGTTCACTACATTAACTCCGGTGGCGTAACGCGACCCGATCGATACATCGCTTCCAAACTCAGCACACGACAGGTATAGATGTACCAGGTCTTTCGGATCGTGTGAAAAATCAGCATCCATTTCCAATATATAGTCATAGCCGCGTTCAAGCGCAAACTTGAAACCGGTAATATAGGCTGTACCCAGGCCAAGTTTACCGGGGCGCTTCAGTAAATGTAGCTTTGTTTCGGTGGGCGTGTTGTAAGCCTCCTGGAGTTGCTCCACGATTTGCGCGGTGCCATCCGGAGAATTATCATCAACAATCAGGATGTGAAATTCCTTGGGTAATGCAAATACAGTATCAATGATCGAGCGAATATTCTCCCGTTCCTTATAGGTAGGAATTATGACAATTGCATTACTCACGACTTCCTTTTGGTTACTGGCAAATCTATAAAAAGTAAAAAACTAAACAATCGATTTAAGATTTACCCATAGTAAATTTAATACGCACATGCATCCTTTTAATTTCTGTAAATGCTGAATATTTCTGAAGCAGCCTGAATTGCGTATACGGTAGTTGATTCGCAAATAAAAAAACGAAAGGCCGAATGTTACTTCAGCCTTTCGTTTTCTATTTGATTGCAAGACTTTCTGTCTAGTGTCCTTCGCCCGTTGAAACTGTTTCCTGGGAACCGAATGATGCCGCAAAGTAATCGCGGTTCATGCGGGCAATGTTGGTCAGCTTAATTTCTTTCGGACATTCAGCTTCGCAAGCTCCGATGTTAGTACAGTTACCAAAACCTTCTTCGTCCATTTGACTTACCATCGACATCGCTCTGCGGTCGCGTTCTGGTTGCCCTTGCGGTAACAAAGCCAGTTGCGAAATTTTAGCAGACACAAACAACATCGCTGAAGAGTTCGGGCAAGCCGCTACGCAGGCACCGCAGCCTATACATGCAGCAGCATCCATTGCTTTTTCAGCATCGTCTTTATTTACAGGAAGGTTGTTGGCATCTTGTGCCTGACCTGTATTTACACTCACAAAACCTCCGGATGCAATGATGCGGTCAAATGCATTACGATCCGTTACAAGATCTTTGATGATTGGAAATGCTTTCGATCTCCAGGGCTCTACATAGATTGTATCACCATCGTTGAACGTACGCATATATAGCTGGCATGTAGTGGCTGCATGGTGCGGGCCGTGTGCACGACCGTTGATATACATGCTGCACATACCACAGATACCTTCACGGCAATCATGATCAAACGCAATAGGCTCTTCACCTTTACGCACCAGGTTGTCGTTCAATATGTCAATCATTTCCAGGAACGACATGTCTGCATTGACGTTATCAATGCTATAGTCTACTAACTTACCTGGCGTATTAGCATTTTTCTGGCGCCAAACCTTTAAGTTAAATTTCATGATCCCTTATTATTTATAGCTTCTTGTTTGCATTTCAATGTTCTCGTAAACCAAAGCCTCCTTGTGAAGCACAGGATCTGAATCTACGGAAGTATGTTCCCATGCTGCTACGTAAGCGTACTTTTCGTCATCACGCTTCGCTTCGCCTTCTTCCTGGTATTCTTCACGGAAGTGACCACCGCATGATTCATTTCTGTTCAAGGCATCGACCACCATTAGCTCACCCAGTTCAATGAAGTCGGCCACACGACCGGCTTTGTCAAACTCAGGGTTAAATTCATTCAGTGAGCCCGGAATATTTACGTTGCTCCAGAACTCCTTGCGCAAATCCTGAATCATCTTTCTCGCTTTTGTCAGACCTTCTGCAGTGCGGGCCATACCGCAGTACTCCCACATGATCTTGCCCAACTGCTTATGCAGGTCATCAACTGTTTTCTTTCCTTTGATGCTGATGAGTTTTTCAGCACGAGCCTGAACTTCTTTCTCTGCTTCCACAAACGCAGGGTGATCAAGCGCTATAGGCTTTGTAAATATTTCCCCAGACAGATAGTTTCCTATAGTATATGGAATTACAAAGTACCCATCGGCAAGACCTTGCATCAAAGCAGAAGCACCGAGGCGGTTCGCACCGTGATCGCTGAAGTTTGCTTCACCTAAACAGTATAAACCTTTAATAGATGTCATCAGTTCATAGTCTACCCAAAGTCCACCCATCGTATAGTGAACGGCAGGGTATATTTTCATAGGAGTCTTCAGCGGATCTTCGTTGGTGATGTTCTGATACATCGGGAACAATTCACCGTAACGAGCCTTCACTACATCTACACCAAGGCGTTTAATAGCGTCTGCAAAATCCAGGAATACACCAAAGCCTGATGGAACAATACCGCGGCCATCATCGCATGCTTCTTTTGCTGCACGTGAGGCTATATCACGAGGACACAGGTTTCCGTAGGAAGGATATTTTCTTTCGAGGTAGTAATCGCGATCCTCCTCTCTGATGTCTTCCGGTTTCTTTTTGCCTTCGCGAATTGCTTTAGCATCTTCTCTTGTCTTCGGTACCCACACACGACCATCGTTACGCAACGATTCAGACATCAGCGTAAGCTTGGATTGATAGTCGCCGGTTACCGGTATACAAGTCGGGTGAATTTGAGTATAGCAAGGATTGGCAAAGTATGCACCCTTCTTGTGAGCTTTCCAGGCAGCCGTTACGTTGCTACCCATAGCGTTGGTAGAAAGGAAGAACACGTTACCGTATCCGCCCGTTGCCAGAATTACTGCGTGGCCAAAGTAGCGTTCCAGTTTACCGGTGATGAGGTTACGGGCAATGATACCACGTGCCTTACCATCGATGGTAACTACTTCCACCATCTCATGGCGGTTATACATCTTTACATTTCCTAAGCCCACCTGGCGCTCCAACGCACCGTATGCACCCAGCAACAATTGTTGTCCGGTTTGTCCGCGGGCATAGAACGTACGCGATACCTGCGCACCACCGAAAGAGCGGTTGTCAAGCAAGCCACCGTACTCACGTGCAAACGGTACACCTTGTGCTACGCACTGATCGATAATATTTCTGGATACATCAGCCAGTCGGTATACATTGGCTTCGCGTGCGCGGAAGTCGCCACCTTTTATAGTATCATAGAACAAACGGTAAACAGAGTCTCCATCGTTCTTATAGTTCTTTGCTGCGTTAATGCCACCTTGTGCTGCAATAGAGTGCGCACGTCTTGGTGAATCCTGAAAGCAAAATGCTTTTACTTTATATCCGAGTTCTGCCAGGGTTGCTGCGGCAGATGCACCGGCAAGTCCTGTACCTACTACTATTACTTCTACTTTACGTTTATTAGCCGGGTTAACCAGCTTTGCATGTTCTTTATAGTTACTCCACTTCTCGGCCAGCGGACCGGTTGGAATTTTAGAATCAAGTGCAGCCATATCTTTTTGTTTGAGAAACTATCAATCTGTTAATCTTCCGGAATACTTTATTGAATCCACTTGAAGTAAATGGATATCGGCATCATTGCGAAAATGAATGGCACCACAATAGAGAAGGCTGTGCCGACAAAAGTGATTGTCTTGTTATACTTCACGTGGTTCAGACCCAGTGACTGGAATGAACTTCTGAAACCGTGGAGCAAATGCCAGAAGAGTGAGAAACATCCAAGAAGATAGAGTACTACGATCAATGGATTCTGGAATATATCCAGCATCATTTGATAGAGTGGTAACTCTTCACCTTCAACAAACTGATGGGTACGGTTTGGAATCCAGAAGTGCGCTGTATGCATGATGAGGAACAACAGGATGAGTGTACCGAGTAAACCCATGCTTCTGCTATACCACTTGCTTTTCTCCGGGTGCTTTACATAGCTATATTTAACGGGACGCGCATCGCGGTTTTGTTTCCAGAGCAACAGCCCTTCGTAGATGTGCAGTAAAAATCCAATGATCAATCCGATTTCTAAAGTCCGGATAATGGTGTTTGTCCCCATAAAGTGCCCCCAGTGTGTAAAGGTGGCCCCGCCATCGTTAAAGAAAATCATCGCGTTAATGGTGCAATGAATTACCAGGAAACTGATCAGAAATAACCCGGTGAGCGCCATTACGAATTTCTTACCGAGTGAACTCGTAAGAATTTTGGTGAACCAATTCATAGTTAATTGTGCCTTGTAGAATTTTTGCGAAAAATAGTTCTCAAAGCCTATTTCACCAAAGACAAGTATACTTTATAAAAATTCTAAATAGAGAACAATCACAGGGGTGTCATTGTTACAGGAGCAGCTCGAACAAAAGTATAATGAGTGCAATAACAACCACTGCCAGGAGCAGAAACCATTCTTTGCGAGCAAAACGAGCAATAAGCTTCCATAAGTCTTTCATAGACCGTTAAATATGTTGCGACATGTGCCAACAATCAGGCCTGAAAAATTAAACTTCTGAAAAACAGGTTGTTGAATATATTCACAGATAAGGAAGCTTGAAATTTTTGATTCATTCCTGCATTAAAATTCCCAATACTGGATGCTGCTGATACGAAAAATGTACAGGAATATTCTCGTCAAGAAGAAACTTTTGAGCACGAAAAAGTACTTCTTAAAAAGTAACTTTGTGCTAAAACCACTAATCGGATAATCGCTGATGTATTTAATCTTTGATACGGAAACCACAGGTATTCCGCATAATAAGACCGCACCTATAACTGACCTCGACAACTGGCCCAGGCTCGTGCAGCTAGCCTGGCAACTTCACGATAGCAACGGTAAACTCATCTCCAACCACAATTATATAGTTAAGCCCGAAGGATTTGATATACCCTATAAGGCTGAGCAGATACACGGAGTTTCTACGAAACGCGCCCTGGCAGAAGGACACGATCTTTTTACCGTACTCAGTACATTTATACAGGATCTTTCGAAAACATCTTTACTGGTCGGACACAATATTGAATTCGATATCAATATTATAGGCGCCGAGTTTATTCGGAAGAGCCTGGCGCCCGAACAATTTACCAACCTCGACAGAATTGATACTGGTATAGCTTCGACAGAGTTTTGTCAATTGACCGGAGGTATAGGGGGGCGTTTAAAGATGCCACGCCTCATCGAGCTGCACCAAAAACTTTTTGGTAAAGACTTTGGCGATGCGCACGATGCTGCCTACGATGTTGCCGCAACGGCACGATGCTATTTCGGCTTGATCAAGCAAAAAGTAGTAAAGCCTTTTGATGATACACCGTTTGATGCTATCGTATATGAAGAACCTAATCTTGATGCAGCAAACTTTGCCAAGAAAGAGAAACGGAAAGATGCTTCATACTCGCTGAAGGATGAACCGGTTGTATTAACCGATAAACCTTTTGTACACCTGCATGCACATTCGCAATACTCCGTACTGCAGGCAACGCCCGATATAAAATCCATGGTGGCAAAAGCCAAGGCGTTGAATATGCCAGCGGTTGCACTTACTGATTTGGGTAATATGTATGGTGCGTTCAAGTTTGTGCGCGAAGCATTAAACCACGAATTGAAACCTATAGTAGGTTGCGAGTTCTATATAGCAGAGGAACGTAAGAAGTTAAAGTTTACAAAAGATAATCCAGACAAGCGCTATAACCAGGTGTTGATCGCCAAGAATAAAGATGGTTATCACAACCTGGCCAAGCTTAGCTCATACGGTTTCATTGAAGGATTGTATGGTATATTTCCGCGTATTGATAAAGCGCTGGTCGAAGAGTATAAAAATAATCTGATCGCTATCACGGGTGGCCTCTCCAGCGAAGTGCCGCACCTTATTCTGAACGTTGGTGAGAAGCAAGCTGAAGAAGCTTTCAAGTGGTGGCACAATCTGTTTGGCGAAGATTTCTATGTAGAGTTAAACCGACATGGTATACCGGAAGAAGATCACGTGAATGAAGTGCTGCTTCGCTTTGCAGAGAAGCATGGTGTAAAATATTTTGCAGCCAACGAATCATACTACCTCGATAAAGAAGAAGCCAATGCCCACGATGTATTGTTGTGTATAAAGGAAGGTGAATTCAAATCGACACCGATCGGGTATGGTCGTGGACATCGGTATGGTTTAGCGAATACAGAGTATTACTTCAAGTCGCAGGATGAAATGAAATCCATTTTCCGCGATTTACCACAAGCGATCGAAACAATCAGTGAGATACTCGATAAGATCGAAAGCTATAAACTCGATCGTAACGTACTGCTTCCGAAGTTCGATATACCGAAAGAGTTTAACACCGAAGATGAATACCTGCGCCACCTCACGTACGAAGGTGCGCGGAAGAAATACGAAGAGATTACACCAAATATACAGGAGCGTCTTGACTTCGAATTGGAAACCATTCAGAAGACAGGGTATCCTGGTTACTTCCTCATTGTACAAGACTTTACCTCGAAGGCGCGTGAGATGGGTGTATCCGTAGGGCCTGGTCGTGGTTCTGCTGCAGGTTCTGCGGTAGCGTATTGCATCGGTATAACTAACGTAGATCCGATCAAGTACGATTTGCTGTTCGAGCGTTTTCTTAACCCGGACCGTGTATCACTCCCCGATATTGATATTGACTTTGATGATGAAGGTCGCGATCGTGTATTGAAATATGTAATTGATAAATATGGCAAGACACAGGTAGCGCAAATCATTACCTACGGTACGATGGCTGCAAAGTCATCCATACGGGATTGCGCGCGTGTAATGGAACTCCCATTGGCAGATTCGAACTTGCTCGCGAAGATGATTCCGGAGAAACCGGGAACAACACTCGATGCTGCCTTTGAAGAAGTAAAAGAACTGGCCGATATAAAGAAGGGTACAGACTTGCGTGCCGATGTACTCAAGCAAGCTGTCGTGTTGGAAGGTTCTGTAAGAAGCACCGGTACACACGCCTGCGGTGTAATTATTACGCCGGATGATCTGACCAAGTTCGTACCGATGTCTGTTGCGAAAGACTCTGACATGCTGGTAACACAGTTCGATAACAGTGTGGTAGAGAGTGCGGGGTTGTTGAAAATGGACTTCCTCGGGTTAACAACGCTGTCGGTAATTAACACCGCGGTGCGTAACGTGAAGAAGAGCCGCGGTATAACCATAGTAGTAGATGATATACCCCTGGATGATGCCAAGACCTATCAACTCTTTCAGCGAGGCGAAACAGCTGGAACGTTCCAGTTTGAAAGTTTAGGGATGCAGAAATATCTGCGTCAGCTAAAGCCCGATAAATTTGAAGATCTCATCGCCATGAACGCCCTGTATCGTCCGGGCCCAATGGAATATATACCTGCCTTCGTAAATCGTAAACATGGTCGCGAACCGATCAAGTATGATTTACCGGAGATGGAAGAGTTCCTTGCCGAGACCTATGGTATCACAGTGTACCAGGAGCAGGTAATGTTGTTGTCGCAGAAGCTTGCCGGTTTCAGTAAAGGTGATGCCGATGTGCTTCGTAAAGCGATGGGTAAAAAGCAGAAGGCTGTCCTCGACAAGATGAAAGATAAGTTCATCAAAGGATGTGCTGAACGCGGACATGCCAAGGAGATATGTGAGAAGATATGGACCGACTGGGAGGCGTTTGCGCAGTATGCGTTTAATAAATCGCACTCTACGTGTTACTCACTTGTTGCATATCACACCGCATACCTCAAAGCAAATTACCCGGCAGAGTATATGGCCGCTGTATTAACACACTCCCAGAGCAACCTCGAGAGTGTTACGTTCCATATTGAAGAGTGCCGAAGCCTGGGTATAAAAGTATTAGGACCACACGTTAATGAATCCGGTGTATTCTTCGAAGTAAATAAGGATGGCGAGATCCGCTTTGGACTCGGTGCTATTAAAGGTGCCGGTGAAGCAGCCGTAGAAGCGATCATCCAGGAACGTGATGCACGCGGACCGTTCGAAGATATATTTGAGTTTGCCAAGCGTATGAACCAGCGCTCGGTAAATAAAAAGACATTTGAGTGTCTTGCGCTCTCCGGTGCATTTGATTGCTTCCAGGGTATACATCGCAGACAGTATGTATTTGCCAAAGATGGAGATATAAACCTGTTGGAGAAGTCGATTAAGTACGCGGCCAAAACACAACAGGAAGAGCAGAGTGCCCAGGCAAGTTTATTCGGAGGAAGTTCAGGCACAGTAATGCCTAAACCGAAAATAGAATATGTAGAACCGTTTAGTGAAATTGAAAAACTTAATCTCGAAAAAGAAGTGGTGGGTATATATATATCCGGTCACCCGCTTGATAACTTCAAGTTTGAGATGGAAAAGTTCTGTACCGTAACCTGCAGTCAGCTAGGAGAACTTGATCCGATGCTGGGGAGGGAACTGAAATTAGGTGGTATAGTTTCAGGCGTAGAGCACCGCACTACCAAAACGGGTAAGCCCTTTGGTAAATTTACCATGGAAGACTATAACGGTAACTATACCTTTACCCTGTTTGGAGAAGACTACCTGAAGTTTAAAAACTTTATGAACACCGGCTGGTTCCTGTTCATAGAAGGTGCCGTGGTGAAGAACACCTGGGGCCAGCAAAATATAGAGTTCAAGATCAGGAATATAGATTTGCTGAACGAGATAGGGGTGAAGCGAAGCAAGGGGGTTCAATTGAAAATAAACGCACGGGAAATAACCAAAGACCTGATTGGCAAGATAGAAGATGTGTGCATGGAGTTTTCCGGAAACACACCGTTGTACATGAAGATCCGCGATGACCAGGAGAATATTTATCTCGATGTAATGTCGAGGAGGTTCCGGGTTAACCCGATCAACGATATGGTTAAAAAGATGGAGAAGGCAGGGGAACTTGAGGTGGAAGTGGTGTTTTAACGTATGCGGTACCCGCCTTTGCGAACTTGTATACGCAAAGGCTGGAACCTTGAACTAATAAGATTACCTTTGCGTTTGGCTATTAACCACGGTAATAAAAGAATTAAAAATTTAAACTTTATAAACTAAAATGGGAAAAGCAATTGAACTCACAGATGCTAATTTCGATTCGATCATCAACTCCGATAAGCCTGTCCTGGTAGATTTCTGGGCAGAGTGGTGTGGCCCTTGTAAAATGATCGGTCCGGTTGTGGAAGAACTCGCTGGCGATTATGACGGCAAAGCTGTTATCGGCAAGCTGAATGTTGACGAAAATCCCAATGTTACGGCACGTTTCGGTGTTCGCAGCATCCCTACACTGCTGGTATTTAAAGGAGGACAGATCGTTGACAAACAAGTTGGTGCTGTACCTAAATCTGTATTGGCGCAGAAACTTGCTGCTCAGGTAGCTTAATTATATACAGTACTATATATACAAATGCCAGTGAGATGTCATGTCGCACTGGCATTTTTTTTGGAGAAAGTATAGTATATATACCGAAAGCAAATTTCTTCCGGTATATAGTATAGTTATTATTTATCGGTGCGGAAGCTTGGCACAGGAAGTCCTTCTTTGCTGAACAAATTAGGCATAGACGCATTGCTCCACCCAAAGCGAACCGCTACAGGAACCTTAACTTCTTTTGCCGATACAACTACGGTACTGCCTTCTATCGTTGCTTTGGCAGGATAGAATTTCCGGTCAGCTCCGGCAATCTGGAACTCGGTAAGTTCTTTGCCTTTGGCCATCAACCCGCCCGTTGCGTGATCGAACGTAATGCGAATCTTCCCTTTTTCAACTTTGTGCGATTTGTATATAGGACTTTGGTATGCTATACCTTTCTTGCCATAGGTATCTGCCAGCGCTACGTTAGCCAGGCGTTCGCCTACAGGTTTTTTATACTGCGGGTGTATATCTTTTACGTTGTCCACCAGGTCGGAAATTACCACCATACCCGACTTCGGTATCTGCAACATCTCAACCTGCTGTTCGCGAATCAGCACACCGCTATCGCCACCATATTCGGTATAAGGAGCAATCTGCACATAGTAAAATGGGAACTCATTCAGGAAAACTCTACGCCATTCACCCACCAATGTTTCCATCAGGTGTTTATAGGTCTCCGGGGCTGACGTGTTGCTTTCACCCTGATACCATAACGCACCGGCTATACGAAACGGAATGATGGGGTGAATCATGGAATTATATACTACTCCGGGATTGGACGGGCACCATGGACGATCGTCAATCTGTTTGGCTGCAGAAGCTTTTAACGCTGGGTCGGCGAGTATACGGCCTTCGGGTACCCATGTCTCAGCCGGTGTGCCGCCCCAGCTGGCGTTGATCAAACCGATCGGTACATTCAGGTCCTGGTTCAGTTTCTTGCCAAAGAAATAGGCAACCGCGCTGAAGTAACGTGCAGTTTCTGCGTTGCATACTTTCCATTGTCCTTCGCCATGCACTTGGGGAAAAGACGCGGCTGATTTATGGATTTGAAAGAGGCGTATGTTCGGATCGTTCACCTGTGGCAGAACTTGTTTACCATCGCCCGATGTTTCCATACCCCACTCCATATTCGATTGTCCGGAGCAAAGCCATACCTCACCAATCATCACATCCTGTATAATCCGCTTTTCTCCCCACGCGTTACTGATCGTTATGGTATAGGGACCACCGGCAGGCGGAGTATATAACGTTGTGCTCCAGTAAGTGGTGTTATCAGCTTTGGTACGAATGGTGGTTGTATCCCAGCTAACTTTAATAGTGATCTCTTGCGAGGGATGAGCCCATCCCCATATAGGCGTAGGTGATTGCTGCTGCAATACCATGTGGTCGTCAAATAAACTGGGGAGCCTAAGCTGGCCATACGAAACCGAAACTACTGCGAGGCTAAGCAGTAAAAAGAAAATCCTCTTCATGATGTTGTTTGTTTTGCGCACCGAAAGTATCTAAAAGACGTCAGATGCTAAAACGAAATATACTCTTAGAAAATTTTCTTCAGGCGTTCAACTATTTCCAAAACAGCCGGACAAACCAATGTATTCTTGAAGGTGAGCTCCATGATCTGCACCATCTTTTTGCGATCCGTATGCGGATATTCACGACAAGCCTTCGGGCGGTCTTCATATACCAGGCAGTAATTGTCGGCATCCAGAAAAGGACAGGGCGATGATTTCAACACGTAATCCTTGTCTTCGTCAATGCGCAGATATTTCTCAACAAAGTCTCCCGGCTTCATGCGCAACGACTTTGCTACACGCTCAATATCGGTCTGGTAAAAAATAGGACTCGTGGTCTTGCAGCAATTGGCGCAGGTAAGGCAATCAATCTCTTCAAAAACTTCTTCGTGGGTGGTATGAAATACATCGTCCACTTTGCGCGGATCTTTTTTCTTTATACCCTGCAAAAACTTTTTGTTCTCACTGCTTCGCTGCTGCGCACTATTTCTGAAACGCTGTAAATCCATGTACAAAATTAAGCATCCACTGTATTGGTAGCTACAATGGGAAACCGAAGTGTAAAGGTAGCGCCTTTTCCCCATTCACTCTCTACTGAAATTTCGCCTCGCGATTTTGTTACCAGTGCCTTTACAATGGACAGTCCTAAGCCGGTAGAGCCTTCACCCGCAGTAGGGCGTGCGGAAAGCTTTTTGAATTTTTTGAACAGATGCGGAAGATCATTCGGATGAAAGCCTGGACCCTGATCCTGTATGGCGATTGTAAAATTTTTGGTATCAGATGTTACGGTTATAAATATACTCTTGCCGATGGGAGAGAACTTGATGGAATTCGTTAAGAGGTTGTCGAGTATACGCACAAGGCAAACCGGGTCCATGGTAAGATATGCCTCCGGTTCAATCTCATAGTTGCATTTCAACGTAAGCTGTTTCTGTTTTAACGGAACGCTATAGTTGCTGATAGCCTCTTCAATAAAATTACGCACATCAATTTCTTCTACGCGTACTTCCTGGTTCGGATCTTCAATTTTGTTGATCTCCATCAAATCGCGTATCAACGCGTTGCCATCATCGCATACGCCACGCATGCGGCCGAGTAAATCTTTCTGCTCATCGTTCAACGGACCGGTAAGTTCGATAACGCTGGCAAGTCCAACCACTTTGCTTAACGGACTGCGCAGGTCGTGTGCCACTACCCCGATCATACCATCTTTTTCAAGATGCAGATCTTCGAGACTTTCATTTTTAGCAGCGAGTATCTGGTTTTGTTGTTCAATCTTTTCCAGTAACGCCTGCATCTCTTCGTTGGCCTTGGAGATCTCTTCCTTCTGAAGCATGAGCAGCGTACTGGTTTTTGTTTTATGTCGCAGCCAGTAGAGCATGCCGCTTACTACCAGCATAAATATACCTATAGCGGTGATGAGTAATTTTCTGTCGTTGGTATGTCGAAGTTCATCCAGTTTTTTAGCATCGTTCAGGCGCTGTATCTCTTTGTCTTTTTTCTCGGCCTCGTAGAGTCCACGAACAACCGCTACCTGCTGACTTTTGCGTTGATCGAATAAACTGTCTTTTAAAAACGCATAGCGCTTATACGATACATACGCATCTTTATAGTTACCGCGTGCAGAGTCCAGTCTTGAACGAACCAGGTAATTTTTTTCGAGCCAGCCTTTTGTTCCGAGCTTGTCGGTAACATCCTTCCATTGAGCCAGGTAACTTTCAGCTTCGTTAAAACGATGCTGCGCTATATATAGCTGACTCAGTCCACTGGTAGGATTTATGGTGAGCTCCTGGTCCTGAATTTCATTGGCGATCTGAAGTGCACGCATATAGTTCTTCTCTGCTTGCGCAGTTTTGTTCTGGGCACGGTATATATCTCCCAGAAAGCAAAGTGTAAATACGAGACCTCTGCGTTCGTTAATTTCTTGCTGAACCAGTAATGCTTTATCGAGATACTCCTGGGCTTCGGTATAGCGCTTTAATACAGTAAGTATACCGCCTACATTGGTGTTGGCAAATGCAATGGTGGCTTTGTTTTTGGAGCGTTGCATGTGCTCGAGGTAGCGCTTGTAATAATGCAAGGCTTCGTTCGGTTGTTCGAGTTGCTGGTATACTACGCCAATGTTGTTAAGCGTAGAGCCAATAAGCCGGTCGCTGTGAATGGCTTCGCTGATCTTGAGCGATTGGAAATAATAGTCCAGTGCAATTTCGTAACTGCCGCGATAGTAGTAATTTATACCCATGCTGTTGAGTACGGATGCTAGTCCTTCCTGCTCAGAAGTAGTTTTGAAAAGATCGACCGATATAGTATAATTTCGAAGCGCTTCATCGTAATCAGATTGCAACTCGTATGCCTGGCCGATAAAGTTATGCGTGCGTGCAAGACCAACGGTGTACCCGATTGTTTCAAAAATTTGTTTCGCGTGACTAAATTCCAATAGCGCACTATCGTATTCACTCTTGCGTATATAGGCATACCCCGACACGAGCCATGCACTACCCACCCCTTTTGTAAAATCAAGTTGCTCGGCCAGCAGTCTTGCTTCTTTGGCTTTTTGTAAAGAAGGTTGAAACGAACCGGCACGGTATAACTCACGCGCGAGGTCGATCAGTAAATTAACACGCGTAGTATCGGCAGGAGCATGTAGCAGGATTGCTTTTAAACTATCAGTTTTCGGTTGTTGTGCCTGCGTGTGCAGCAAACCGACGGATAAAACAAAGATTAAAAGTGCTGTGAAAGATGGCAGAACTTGCCCGACTCTTAGAATTCTCATGCTCCTCAGGGACCTTCTTGAAATTAGAACGAAAAATACACGGTGACGAAAATTTTTACGCTTTCAAAAAGCTTACTTCCTTACACGGACAAAACGATTGAATGTTTTGTATTTTAATCGCGATTTACGGTTATCGGTGTATTTTTACGGAGTATGAATACCTCATCTTTTATTACGAACATCAAGAAAACGGTTAACCTGAACGAGGAGGAAGAAAAATACATTGAATCTGTTTTTGTACCACTGCGCGTGAAACAGGGAGAGTTTGTAGAGCATAGCGGTGAGATTACACGATACTTTATTTATGTACAGTCAGGTTGCCTGATGACGTACTTTACCGATAGAGATGCCTTTGATCACGTTGCTCAATTTGCAACCGCTGGCTGGTGGACAGGCGATTTACACAGCATCACTAAAGGTGTTCCCTCCATCTATAGCACACGCGCGCTTGCAGACTCTGAAGTCTTATTATTACCAAAGAATAGTCAGGAAGAATTATTGAACAAGTATCCACAGATGGAGCGATACTTCCGCATATTATACCAGAACGCACTCGTTACGCACCTGCATCGCATCATACAAGGCCACGCAGCCGCAGCCGATGAACGCTATATATCCTTTCGCGAAAAATATCCATCCCTCGAACAATACGTACCGTTGAAATATATAGCATCCTATCTGGGCATCACACCCGAGTTCCTCAGCAAGATCCGGAGGAGGTTGATGGAGAACAGGTGAGATTATTCGTTAATCGTTAACTGTTAATGGTTGTCAACTCAGGCAAGTATATATTTACCCGTCACCAAACACGCCCAGTCCCACACTTCACACATCTAGCAGCTGGAAGCTGGCAGCCTGCAACTATTTCTTAACCTAGTTCAAGATACTTTCCCTTCTTTCTTAACCTAGTTCAACCCGTGCAGACCGGTGCGTGCTGTAGATTTGTATCATCAATTACAAATAATACAAACCGAAAATAACATGGCAACAACAAAATGGGCTATTGATACAACGCATAGCGAAGTACAATTCAAGGTGAAACACCTGGTGATTTCAACCGTAACCGGATCATTTAAAAAATTCTCGGGTGAAGTGTCCAGCGAAAGCGAAGACTTCAACAACGCAGCTGTTACACTTAATATTGATGTTGATAGCATTGATACAAATCAGGCAGATCGCGATGGTCACCTGAAGAGCGATGATTTCTTCTCGGCATCACAACACCCTACTATATCTTTTGCCGGTAAACTGGTAAAGAATGGTGGTGATTATAAACTGAATGGTGATCTGACGATCCGTGGTGTTAAGAAAACAGTTTCACTGGATGTAGACTTTGGTGGTGTAGTGAAAGATCCTTGGGGAAATACAAAGGCAGGTTTCGAACTGAATGGTAAAGTTAATCGTAAGGATTTTGGTCTGACATGGAATGCTTTAACAGAAGCAGGTGGTATGGTAGTAGGAGAGGATGTTAAGCTCCAGATGAACGTTGAGCTGGCGAAAGTGGCGTAAAGGGGTTACATGTTCATATTCTGTCAGCCGAAAGCTACCTGTTACGGGTAGCTTTTTTATTTTCATGCTATAGCTTGTAAACTTATTTGTTCCGTTCAGCAGAGTAGCAGATACGAACCCGTATCTTGGCAGTGCGTATAAGAATAGCTAACCCATACCCCTATGACTGCTACTGCTACGGTAAACGGAGTTTTGGTCGAGAAACCCCGAATATCTTCCATCGACCTTGTGCGAGGTATTATAATGATCATCATGGCGCTCGATCACACGCGTGATTTTTTTCATGCCGATGCCAACGTGTTTCAGCCTACCGATCTTACCAAGACAAACCCGATATTATTTTTTACGCGCTGGATCACACATTTCTGTGCACCAACTTTTGTATTTCTCTCGGGCACAGCCGCGCGGATCAGTCTGCAACGCAAGAGTAAGAAAGAGCTTTCCATGTTCCTGCTAACGCGCGGGCTCTGGCTTGTGATACTTGAATTTACGATTGTGCGTTTCGGTATACTGTTCAATCTATACTATGACTTTGTCATCATGCAGGTGATCTGGGTAATTGGTACTTCAATGATCGTGCTGTCGGCATTAGTCTTTCTGCCGGAAATGGTCATTGGTATACTTGGATTGATCTTTATACTTGGACACAACGCGTTTGATGCACATCCGCTGGATCCAACGGATAGCGGTTATACTATATGGGCAATCCTGCGACAAACAGGCGCTATACCACTTGATGCCAACCACCTGGTATTGGCATTTTATCCGTTAATTCCATGGCTGGGTATTATGCTTGCCGGCTATGCTATAGGCAAATGGTATACCCGTGAGTATGATGCTACGCAAAGAAGAAAGCAATTACTTACAGCCGGTATAATAGCCGTTCTGCTGTTCATCGTACTACGTTTTATAAATATATATGGCGACCCGGCTCTGTGGAGTACACAGAAAAATATAGTTTTTACTATTCTTAGTTTTATAAACTGCACCAAGTATCCGCCTTCGTTATTATATACATTGATGACGTTAGGACCTGTGTTGATCATCCTGTCGTGGATGGAAGGCAAAGAACTTAATTTCCTGAAGCCGGCATTGGTCTTTGGCAGAGTACCATTGTTTTATTATGTACTGCATTTCTATTTGATCCATACGATATCATTGATTTCCTACATGATCATAAATGACAAGTCGCTATCAGAAGTTGATTTTCATTTTGGCAACGCCTTCGGAGGCATCCCGACAGGCTGGGGCTATTCACTGGGCATAGTATATATAGCCTGGATCAGTGTTGTTGTGGCGCTTTACCCTGTCTGCAAATGGTACAACCGCTACAAGAGCACGCACAGCTATACCTGGCTCAGCTACGTGTAGAGCGATTGAAAAATTATAAGATTAAGAAGATTTTGAGATTGGAAGATTATAAGATTAAGAAGATTGAAAAATTATTAAGTATCCGTAATCTTTCAATCTTCTAATTTTTTCAATGTTGCAATTTTCTAATCTTTCAATTCGAAGTTTACATCCGCTCGGGTACTTCGATGCCGAGGAGTTTCATGGAGCGCTTGATGATGCGCGCTACGGTATACGATAATGCTACTCTGAATTTCAGTTTGGATGTATTCTCTTCACTGAAGATCGGAATGCTTTGATAGAATTGGTTGTAGGCTTTCGCCAACTCAAATGCATAGTTTGCTATAATTGCCGGTGAGTAATCTTTAGCAGCCTCCCTGATTTTATTTTCGAAGGAGCTTATCAGGTATAGGGCATCGCGCTCTGCTGGTTCGAGTGTCGTTACGGCTCTCAGGTCTTGCGGATTAACGTGTATGCGCAGACTCTCCGCTTTACGCACGATAGCTTTGATACGCGCATGGGTATATTGAATGAACGGCCCGGTGAAGCCTTGTAATTGAATAGACTCATTCGGATCGAACAACATACGTTTCTTCGGATCGACTTTCAGCAGGAAGAATTTCAATGCGCCAAGACCTATCATTTCGAATAATGCCTGTGCATCCGCTTCGCTTACGCCTTCAAGCTTGCCGAGTTCACGGGTTTGCTTTTCAGCTTCATCGTGCATCTCCTGCATCAGATCGTCAGCATCCACTACGGTGCCTTCGCGTGATTTCATTTTGCCGGTAGGAAGATCAACCATACCATACGACAAGTGGAAACAACGCTTCGCCCACTCGTATCCAAGTTTATTCAGAATGAGGAACAACACTTTGAAGTGATACTCCTGTTCGTTACCAACAGTATATACTTGTCCGGATATTTTAGGAAAATCTGTAAAGCGTAATATAGCTGTGCCGATGTCCTGCGTCATATATACGGAAGTGCCATCCGCGCGGAGTAATACTTTCTGATCGAGTCCGTCAGATGTAAGATCGACCCATACGGAGCCATCTTCTTTCTTGAAGAATATACCTTTCTCTAATCCCTGCATCACCAACTCTTTACCGAGGAGGTACGTGTCTGATTCAAAGTATAATTTTTCAAAATCAACGCCCATGCGTTTATAGGTAGCATCAAACCCTTCGTATACCCAGCTGTTCATCATCTTCCAGAGTTCAACTGTTTCGGTATCTTTTTGTTCCCACTTGCGCAGCATCTCGGATGCTAACACCATAATCGGTGCTTGCTTTCCGGCTTCATCTTCAGTAAGACCCTGCGCGATGAGTTCACTGATCTGTACCTTGTAAGTCTTATCAAAGATCACATAATACTTACCCACCAGGTGATCACCTTTTGTACCACTGCTTTGAGGTGTCTCTCCATTCCCAAAGAGTTTCCAAGCGGCCATGGATTTGCAGATGTGTATACCGCGATCGTTAATGATCTGTACCTTGTGTACGTTATAGCCGTTCGCTTTGTAGATTTCGCTTACACTATATCCCAGGAAGTTATTCCGTAAGTGTCCTAAGTGCAGTGGCTTGTTGGTATTCGGAGATGAATACTCGATCATGATCTCTTGTCCGTTGTAGGGTATCTGTCCGTAGTTCGGATCAGAAGCTATAGCATGCAGTGCTTCCACCCATATACTGTCGTGCAGCGAGAGATTCAGAAATCCTTTTACAACATTATACTTGCTGATAACACCCGAATTTGCCAGGAGATATTCGCCAACCATGCGCGCAGTTTCTTCAGGACCTTTTCGCGATAGCTTGGTTAACGGGAAACATACCAGTGTATGCGTTCCTTCAAACTCTGCGTTGGTGGCCTGTAGCTGCAGGTTCTCCACAGTTTGGTTGAATACGGCTGTAACCGCTTTCTGTATTTCAGACTGAAGTAAAAGATCGAGATTCATAGTAGACGTAAGACAAAAGTAGCAAGACGTAAGACGGAGTAGTCTTGTGCCTTGCTACTATATACTTTAATTTTTTAGCTTTTTATTTTACCACTCGAGTATATATGCAAAGATCAGCGGAGCCACAATGGTAGCATCTGATTCGATGATATATTTCGGAGTTTCAATGCTGAGTTTTCCCCAGGTAATTTTTTCGTTCGGTACGGCTCCGGAGTATGAACCGTAGCTAGTAGTAGAATCGCTGATCTGGCAGAAGTAGCTCCAGTATGGAACGTTGTCGCGTTCAAGATCCTGGTGCAGCATCGGTACAACGCATATCGGGAAATCGCCCGCTATACCACCACCAATCTGGAAGAACCCTATACCTTCTGTGCCGGAATTCTTGGTATACCACTCAGCCAACCAAACCATATACTCTATACCAGACTTCATCGTAGATGCTTTCAGTTCACCGGTTACACAGTAAGAAGCAAAGATGTTACCCATGGTAGAGTCTTCCCATCCAGGAACAACCATTGGTAAATTTCTTTCTGCCGCTGCGATCATCCATGAATTTTTAGGATCGATCTCGTAGTATTGTTTCAGGTCACCGCTGTTCAATAAGCGGAACATGAATTCATGCGGGAAGAGGCGCTCGCCTTTGTCCTCAGCATCCTTCCATACCTGGTATAAATGCTTCTGTAATCTTCTGAAAGCTTCTTCTTCCGGTATACATGTATCGGTTACACGGTTCAGGTGGTTCTCTAACAAGTCCCACTCTTGCTCCGGGGTAAGATCGCGGTAGTTCGGAATTCGTCTGTAGTGCGAGTGCGCTACCAGGTTCATGATGTCTTCTTCCAGGTTAGCACCGGTACAGGAAATAATTTGCACTTTATCCTGACGGATCATTTCTGCGAAGCTGATGCCGAGTTCACCTGTACTCATTGCACCGGCTAGCGTCACCATCATTTTTTTGCCTTCGGCAAGATGCTTCTTATAACCTTTTGCGGCATCTACCAACGCAGCCGCGTTGAAGTGCAGATAATGTTTCTCGATGAAAGAGGAAATCGGTCTGTTTTGGCTCATGACTGTTTTTAATTCGAATTCAGGGGCGAAATTAAGAAAATCGCAGAAGTTCGCTGACTTTTTTATAGAAGCGTGTAAACTTATCGTTATGATAGAATGCAACCTGGCAGTATTTTGTGCCGACTTTATAAAGCTATGATGTGCTCACGTATGAGAATCCTGTTTTGCTTGTTTGTTGGTTTTGTATATGGAAACGCAGAGGCGCAGTCGAAAGAAGAGTTTGAACTTGTAAAAAAAGATGGAACGATCTCGGTTTATGAGCGTTGGATCACCCTTCCCAACACCGACCCTCCGGTAAAAGCGCGCGAGGTTAAAGGCGAGTTTTATTTTCGAAACACGATTTACGCAGGGCTGCACCTGATTCAGAACGAGGAAAAAATTATGCAATGGCAGGACCACGTGAGCGAGTTCAAAGTATATAAACAACGCGACACTACTACCTGGCTTGAATATTCCTATCATGATATACCCTGGCCGGTAAGCGATCAGGATCATTTGCTGGTATATACTATGGCTGCGTCTGGCCCGGGTGTTATAACCCTTACGTTTAAATCCAAAGTAGATGATGGAATTGCCCCGGTTCGAAAAGGTGTAACACGCATGGAGCTTTCCGGCAGTTGGAAACTCGAGCAGATCGCTCCAGGAAAAGTAAAAGCTACCTATATAATTTCATCCAAACCCATTGGCATTCCCAAGTTTCTGACAGACCCGATTATCCGCAGTAATATTATGACTACGATCAAGGAGTATATTGCTTTGCTGGAGGGAAAAAAATAAAGCTGTCACTTGTATGCAACAGCTTTATCTATAATTTTTGAAATATTAAGTAGTCTACTCCGCCAGAACCGGTCTGTTTACAATAGACTTCGCGGTTGCTTCCAGAATTTCGAAGGCACTTTCGGCCATTCTGTTTTCCGTATCAAGTGTCGGATTTACTTCTACAATTTCCCACGCGCAAACTTTCGGATCTTTGCCGAGTTCGGAGTTCAGAATTTTAGCTTCTTCAACCGTAAGTCCGTTGGGTACGGGAGTTCCGGTTCCGGTAGATACACGACTGTCGATACTATCAACATCAAATGAGACATAGATCATGTCGCAATGATCGAGCATCTCCAATGCTTTTTTTGCAATCACGGCAGGTCCGAGTTTCTTCACATCTTCTGTCTCAATAAAATTGATGTTGTATTTGTTAAGAAGATAATTCTCAGGCTTCTCCAGGTCACGAACCGCTATATATACAATGTCCTCCGGATATATCTTGGGTCCTGGCATACCTACACTTTTAAGTTGCTCCCAATACTCCAGTGTCTCACCGCGCGGGTCGTTCACTTTGCATTCCAGGTTATCAATACCACACGCCATGGCGAGTGCCATACCGTGCATATTTCCCGAAGGTGTAGTAAACGGAGTGTGGATGTCGGCATGCGCGTCAATCCAGATAACACCAAGGCGTGCTTTCGGATGTGCTTTCTTTATACCGGATATAGTTCCGTAAGAAGTGCTGTGATCGCCCGCCATGATGAGCGGGAAGAACTCATCGAAGATGGTTTCATATACTTCCAGGCAAACACGCTCTTCCATGATCATCACACCATCAATGAACTTCGCGTAAGAATGCTTGGCACCATCGAATAGCAGCTCGTTTACATTCTCAACTTCAACGGATTCGTATTGTTTGAAAAAATCGGAATTCAGGTCTAAGCTGGCGATCTTCATCGCTTCTACCCCTAAGCTGGCACCGCGGGTTCCGGCACCGATTTCGGACTTCACTTCTATGATCTTTAGCTCTTTCACGACAAATAGTATTAAAGTTTTATGAATTAATGGTTAACCAGAAAAAATATAACAAAATCCCCTTCAGGATGCCTTTAGAAATCGGGCAAACCGGGCGCCTTGGCAAGCGCGATCGCGAAAAACGAACAGGGAAAATGATTAACCATGCGTTCTGTATGAGTTATTGCAAAGATGGCAAAATTATCCCAATATTGCACCCTTTGTTAGAGGACGATAATCGTTAACCGTTACTTGTAAATGGTGTGTGCCGGGTTTGGTGTGGTAAATTAAAAATTGTTCACATGGCATTAACTCATTTATGTTAACGATCACGCGTTTAACAGGCATTTCAAAAAAACGACTAACTATTAACCGATAACGGTATAAATGAAGAGCTACCGCGAGCTGATTGAACAAACCTTTGAGTTTCCTCAGAAAGAATTTAAGGTCCGCGACCATGAACTGTTGTTTAATGATGTACCCCTGATGGATATCATCAAACAGTACGGCACGCCTCTCAAACTAACATATCTTCCGCGCATCAGCGAAAATATCCGATCGGTACAGGCCATCTTCAACAACGCACTGACTAAATTCAAATACAACGGTAAGTATACGTATTGTTACTGTACCAAGTCATCGCACTTTTCCTTCGTGCTGGAAGAAGCATTGAAGAATGAAGATGTACACGTTGAGACATCGTCTGCATTTGATATTCCGATTGTGCGTTCCCTTTATGAAAAAGGAAAAGTAACAAAAGATACATATATACTTTGTAATGGCTTTAAAATGCCGTTGTATACAAAATATATATCGGAACTTCTCAACGATGGTTTCCATAACTGTGTGCCGATCCTGGATGAGATGGGCGAGTTCGAGGAGTACGAGAAGAATGTGAAGAATCCATACCGCGTAGGTATTCGTGTAGCGGCCGATGAAGAACCTAAATTTGAGTTCTATACTTCGCGTCTAGGCATCCGCTATAGCGACATCATTCCTTTCTATCGTGAGAACATTGAGAAGAGTAGCAAGGCATCGCTCAAGATGTTACACTTCTTCATCAATACCGGTATAAAAGACACGGCTTATTATTGGAGTGAACTGAGCCGCTTTGTTTTTAAATATTGCGACCTCAAAAAGATTTGCCCGACACTGGATTCTATTGATATCGGTGGAGGCTTTCCGATTAAAACATCGCTCACGTTCCAGTACGATTATAAATATATGATTGAGCAGATCGTGGAGAACATCAAATGGATCTGCGATAAGAACAACGTTCCTGTTCCGAATATCTTTACCGAGTTCGGTAGCTATACTGTAGGAGAGAGCGGAGCCGTGCTCTATAATGTAATCGACCAGAAACTGCAGAACGATAAAGAGCTGTGGTATATGATCGATGGATCATTCATTACACACTTACCGGATGCATGGGGCTTGAACCAGAAGTATGTACTGCTGGCGATCAACAAGTGGGACGATCCATACCATAAAGTGAATATGGGCGGACTGACTTGCGATAGTATGGATTACTATAACTCCGAAGCACACACCGGTGAAGTGTTCCTGCCGATGATTAACGATGATGAGCCGCTGTATATAGGCTTCTTCCATACCGGGGCTTACCAGGAATCGCTTGGCGGCTACGGAGGTATACAGCACTGCCTCGTGCCTGCACCACAACACGTACTCATCGATCGCAACGAAGATGGCGAGATAACAACTAAACTTTTCGCAGGCCAGCAAACCAGCGAGAGTATGTTGAAGTTGTTGGGGTACTGATTTTAAAAAGAAGAATTTATTTAGAGTGACTTCAGAATCTTAAGAATCTGAAGTCATTTATTTTTATGCCTAACCTGTATTATTCTCATATGAGAACACCTGTAATTTTGTTGGCAGTTTTGTGCTTTGCTATAAACGGTCATGCTCAGTCACTTGAAAATAAACCCCAATATTTCAACAAGCACTGGAGTCCTGTCTCGGATCCCAAAAAAGCTGTATTTTATAGAACGGTAGAGTACAAAGATTCTACAAGATTTGTTGTTCGTGATTACTTCATTTCGGGAAAAATTCAAAGAATTGCTGAATGCTCGCAAGTTGCTCCCAGGTTAATTTATGAAGGTAAAAATATTGTATACTATGAGAATGGAGCAATAAAAGAAGAGACTAACTATCGCAACGATGAAAAGATAGGGACTTATAAATCGTACTATATGGACGGTGGTTTAGAGTTTGAGTTGTACAATACACCGGGTAGAAAAACTAAATACATAACCTATATAAATTCAGCAGGAACAACACTGTTATCAAATGGAAATGGAATGATACCTGCACGATCTGTTAGAGGCGAAAAAAGTTTTACTTTGATAGAAGACTCTGTAGCGACAGGATTAGGTAATGTTGACGAACTTGAGCAGGATACTCAGTTTTATCGTGTTGATAAAGAGGCGCAATTCAAAGGTGGCCTGGAAGCACTCGCACGATATCTGCAACTAACCGTAAAGTACCCAAGTGAAGCCAGAAGACGTGGTATACAAGGTACTGTTTTTGTGACTTTCATGGTTGACGAGCGCGGAGCTGTCAGGGACTGGGAAGTAGTAAAAGGTCTCAGTGCTGATTGTGATGCGGCCGCCCTAAATGCAGTGGCATCGATGGACGAATGGATTCCAGCCGAGTATAAGGGAGTGCCAGTAAAATCTCGTTTTGTTCTTCCAATAAATTTTAAACTGCCTTCCAAAGATAAACCATAAGCGCAGTATGCACGAAAACTTAGATTAAATGAAATATACCGAAGGCATTGTGAAAACGATGCCTTTCTTTTTCATTGTATATATCGAGATTGTAGATAAAATTGGGTTGCCAGCTATCGTGCAGAAACGCGATTAGTTTATGGTAAAACTGAAGTATATATAGCGAACCTGGCGACCGGAATTTACATTGCTAACAGTGCTCCTTCCTGCGAAGGAGCACTGTTAGTATTGCAGTTATCGCACACTGCCGTATGGCATATCTACTTTTTTGAAATCGGAAGGTATTGTGAATTCTGATGCTGCTAAGGATTGCTTCTTGATCTCCTTGGCTTCCATTACCATATTACCTTGCTCCATGTGCATCTCAATCTTTAGAGGTGCTCCATCGATTTTGTCATAGTATATTTTTTGCGAACGGTTCATTTTGTTGCTGGCCATGTTTTTAAGGTCCAGTCCGGGTATATCTTTGGTAGCCCAAAGTATTTGCTGCATCTTGTGCTTCTCATCGGAATACTCAATTATATATTTGGTACAGCTATAGCCGAGTATCTTTGTTGTCTCAGAGGTCTTTGTAACTTTTACATTTTTCTCTTGCTCGGTTTGTTCGGTATTGTGTGGCATAACAAAGTAAGTTTTATTCTGCCGGTCGAGTTGGTACGATTCATTTTTACCTTTCAGCGAAAGTACTTCGTAGTTAGACATGATACCACCTTCCATAGAGAACAGCGTGTTGCCATCTTTTACTTTTGCCGTTGAGCCCGTTGGCATCATGGATGACAGGTTGCCACTCTTCATCATTTTCATAGCAGCGTCCATTTGCGCTTTCATTTGCGGGTTAGACTCCATCATGGCTTTAAACTGCGGGTCGTTCATCTTTTCTTCCATCTCTTTGATCTTAGCCTGGTTGGCAGGATCGTTCATGCGCTTCTGCGCTTCTTCCATTTCAGCCTTCATTTTCGGATCGGTGATATCCATTGTGATAGCCCACTTGATGATGCCTTCAAATGACTGAGCACGACTTTGCATGACGAGGATGATCAAGCTGAGGGTGAGGAGTACTTTTTTCATGTTCATGATTTTGTTTCGTTAAACGTTGGTACGTGTTATACCGTTATTCGTTACAAGATAATCATTATAGATGATGACACGATAACGATTAACGGATAACGATTAACGCGTCCGCACTTTCATCATTCCACTTTTTGCTGTAACTTCCATCACTCTTCCCCGTCCGCTGTATTTCTTACTCCTAAAAAACACCTGCCTATGAAAAACTTCATGGGGTCCGCATTCAGGGAACGTTATCAAAACGTACAGGTATACTTACGAATTCTTCCACCTAAAATTCTACAGCCATGATGAAAGTCTATGATGAAAAGCACCTGAAGAACATTGTTCTGCTGGGGGCGCCCAAGGCCGGCAAAACCATGCTGGCCGAAGACATGATCTACGAAGCCGGCATTGTACACCGGAGAGGCTCTATTGAAGGTAAGAACACTATATCCGATTATCATGAGATAGAACAGGAGCGAGGGAACTCGGTGTTCGCCACCACACTCCATAGCGAATGGCACGATTACAAGATCAACATCATTGATACTCCGGGCTTTGATGATTTTATAGGTGAGATAATTTCTTCTGTGCGTGTAGCCGATACCTGTGTGATGGTGGTTAACGCACAACATGGTGTAGAAGTAGGTACGGAACTCATCTGGAATTATATAGATCGTTTTCAAAAGCCAACCATTTTTGCTGTTAACCAGGTTGATCATCCCAAAGCCGATTTCGATGCTGCACTTGTCAGTCTGCGCGAGCGTTTTGGTAGTGCCGTTACGCAAATGCAATACCCCGTAACACAAGGTGAGAGTTTTCATGGCATCATCGATCTGCTGCGTATGGTCATGTATAAATTTCCGCCCGAAGGCGGCAGACCGCAGAAACTTCCTATACCTGCGGAAGAAAAAGAACGTGCTACCGTACTGCACAATGTTCTGGTAGAAAAGGCAGCCGAGAACGATGAGAAGCTGATGGAAAAATATTTTGAAAAGGGTACACTCGATGAAGACGAGATGCGTGAAGGACTAAAGCTGGGTATGATTCATCACGATGTATTCCCGGTGTTTGTCATGTCGGCCAAACGCAATATGGGCAGTGGCAGAATGATGGGCTTTATCGATAATGTAGCACCCTGCCCGTGCGAAGCTACACCCGAACGTACTACCGATGGCAAAGATCTTACGTTTGATCCGGCACAACCCACTGCATTGTTTATATTCAAGTCACATATCGAGCCTAACCTGGGCAAGCTGTCTTTCTTCAAAGTTATATCAGGAGAAGTAACAACAAACTCAGAACTTATCAATAGTCAGACCGGTGCAACAGAGCGTATACATCAGCTCTTTATTATGGATGGAAAGAGTAGAACACCGGTTGATAAGTTAGTAGCCGGAGATATAGGGGCTACTCTAAAATTGAAAGATACCTTTACCAATCAAACACTTCACGCGAAAGGATTTGATGTTACTATAGAGCCTATTGAATTTCCGGAGCCTCGTATTCGCACGGCTGTAATCGCGTTGAGTAAAAACGATGATGAGAAGATCGGTGAAGTATTGCAGAAGATACACCAGGAAGATCCAACCATTGAAGTAGCATATTCAAAAGAATTAAGACAGCTAATTGTATCCGGACAAGGTGAATTACACCTGGCGGTATGCAAATGGTTTTTAGAGAATGTATATAAGCTTCACGTTAATTTTGAAAGTCCACGTATATCATATCGCGAAACTATTCGCAAGAGTGCAACGGCCAGTTATCGTCATAAAAAACAGTCGGGAGGGGCAGGACAGTTTGGTGAAGTGCATCTCAAAATAGAGCCCTATATCGAAGGCATGCCCGACCCTACGGAATATAGCGTGCGTGGTAAAGAAGTGCTCGACCTGGAATGGGGCGGTAAACTTGTATTCTATAATTGTATCGTGGGTGGTGTGATTGATGCACGCTTTATACCTTCCATACTCAAAGGCGTTATGGAGAAAATGGAAGAAGGTCCGATTACCGGATCGTATGTTCGCAATGTGCGTGTGATGGTATACGATGGTAAAATGCACCCGGTTGATTCCAATGATATATCGTTTAAGATAGCGGGCATGATGGCGTTTAAAGATGCGTTTATGAGAGCAGAGCCTCAGTTACTCGAACCGGTATATGACGTTGAGATTATGTTACCGGAAGAAGTTATGGGCGAAGTTATGGGCGACCTGCAAACCCGCAGGGCGCTCATCATGGGTATGGACAGTAAAGGGAATTACCAGGTAATAAAAGCACGCGTGCCCCTGGCGGAGCTTGATAAATACTCCACTACATTACGCTCGCTTACGCAGGGTCGTGCAAGCTTTAAACAACGCTTCGCTGACTTTGTGCCAGTATCTTTCGAGTTACAACAGAAGCTGGCCAAGTCGTTGCAGGTATTGGAGGAAGTATAAATATATAGTTTGGAGGATTTATCCTGCAGGTTGTGCATTCCGTAAGTCGCAATCTGCGGGATAATATTTTTTGTCGCATCTTGCAGTAGTAACAAGAGAAGCGATATAAAACGATCATCGTATGCAATATGACTGGAGTACATTTACCAAGCGCATAAGCATCAAAGCCGATGCAAAGGCTATTTATAACAGTTGGGCAACACAGCAGGGCCTGGAAGAATGGTTTCTGCGATTGGCAGCATTTGTAAAACCCGATGGTACACCGCGTGATGCACAGAGCAACGTGCAGGCTGGTGATACCTATACATGGCTATGGTTTGGTTATGGCGATGAGACCGTAGAGTATGGAAAGGTATTGCAGGCTAACGGTATAGATTCGTTTCAATTTACATTCTCGGGCGGATGCATCGTAAATGTACATGTGAAAGAAGAACAGTACGAAACGGTATGTGTACTTACGCAGAGTAATATACCGCTTACCGAAGAAGGAAAAGTGAATTACCACCTCGGCTGTATGCAGGGCTGGACTTTCTACCTCGCTAATCTTAAATCTTTCCTGGAGGGCGGTATCGATCTTCGTAATAAAAATGATCAGTTGCACGATGTGATCAACGCCTGATGTAAAATAAAAAAGCCGCTCCATTGCGGAACGGCTCTTTATATAGCGAACTATATATCAGAAATTCACTCTATTCACTTTTGCATACTCCAAACGCAACGCGTCCGGAAGAAGAGGCTTTGGTTACAGCACTTCCAATGTTTCCGCCTGCCAGAATAATATCTTTACTTTCACCGGTGGCGGCCAGGTGTACTTTCATACAGGCATCCAGGGCTACCAGTTGCTGGTAGGTAATGGCAGACTCATCGGCTACTTTAGTAAGCGTTGTTTCGCTTGTACCAACACTCCCCACGACAGGATTGAGTAAAGCGTATACATCTGCGCCCGGAGCAGAGATATCGCCCAGGTGTATATGTACCGGGTGCTCCGCACTGCCCTCTGTTCCTGAAAGTGCAACAATTACCACGGTGCTGCCATCCGTCTTTTCTTTCAGTGTTACGGTTCCGTCTACATCATATTCCGAACCGGCAGTAAGTGCATAAACCGTTTCATTGCCGGTAAAATCCTTGTCGCCCGTTGTTTCGTTGTCCTGGCAGGCAACCAGACTCCCCACCAGCATAATTCCACCAATCACCTTTTTCATATATATCGGATTTACGATAAAGTTAAAAAAAATAGTATTCGCCAAACATTTCCGACCCCTTTCCCGTGTAGATTTGTCCGGACGAGAAATTGGCACGGATGTGGCAATAGCTCAAACGCTCAACTGCTTAAGGTTATTTTGTGAAACGACTTTTTACGCTACTCTTATTAATAATTTCAGCCTGTAGCCCTAAGGTGCAGCCGCCAGATCCTGAATCTTTAAAGCCAGCCTGGCTGCGTACGGAACCTTACCAGGATGGCTACTATACCGGCATTGGGCATAGTAAAAAAGACGGCTCCAACAACTATATACAGGCTGCCAAGAAGAGCGCGCTTGACGATCTGGTGTCTGATATAAAAGTAAATGTTTCAAGTACTTCAGTGCTTAGCCAGTTCGAGGCTGACAAGAAATTTACCGAACAGTATGAGCAGATCATCAAGACTACCACGGCCGATGAAATAGAAGAGTTTGAACTGGTAGATGCGTGGGAAGATGAAGCCAACTACTGGGTATACTATCGGTTGTCGATTGCACGATACCGCCAGATAAAGGAAGAGCAAAAACGCAACGCTACATTACTCGCTACCGACTATCTTCAGAAAGCAAGACAAGCCGAGAAAGATGGAGAGCGCTTGCAATCTGTAACGTATTACTTCCAGGCCTTTCGCAGCATTGAAAAATATTTAGGGGAAGCTATTCGTGTTACGGTAGAAGGTAAAGAAGTGCTGCTTGTAAATGAAATATATGCTTCCGTTCAGAATGTGCTCGATAAGATAAACGTTCGCGTTGATCCGGCTACGATAGAATTGAATCGGAGAATAAACCAAAGCACACAAACTGTTACTGCGAAAGCCACCTATAAAGATCTGAATAAACCCGCTATAAATCTGCCGCTGTATGCAGCGTTCGAAAAAGGAGCAGGCGATGTTTTTCCAAACTATAAAACAGACGAGAAAGGACAGAGCAAAATCCTGATGAACAAGATCAGCTCGAAGGAGTTGGAACAAACTGTAGGTATAAAGGTTGATGTAGATGCTATGAGTGGAACCAGCGGATCACCGGTATATAAACTCATTGCCGCTACCTTAAATGTGCCGCGTGCACAGGTAACGCTAAAGGTGCAACGCCCGGTTGTATTCATGACGGCCGATGAAAAGAGTTTTGGACAGAACAAGCCAAACTTCCAGATCAGCAATAAGCTCCGCAATCTCCTGGCGAACAATGGCTTTGAATTTACCGATGATAAACAGAATGCCGATCTTTGGTTTGATGTAAAGGCAGATTCTGAAAAAGGCTCAGTTACAGGCAGCATTTACGTTACGTATTTAACCAGCATCATTAAAGTAACGGCTGTTAAAGAAGGGAAGGAGATATATGCCGGAACACTGGATCGTATAAAAGGCTATGGTCTTGATTATGATAAATCCAGCATCGATGCCTATAACAAATCCATGGAGACCCTTGAAAAAGAGCGAATGAATGAATTATTGAATACTGTACTTCAATAGTACATCGTCATCTAAAGATTTACTTTACAATTTGGTATTTGATTTGCGTACTATAACTTGTCACTAAATTTCGATTGATTATGAAGAAAATTACCTATTCTGCTTTTGTATTCCTTGCCCTGGCTGGAGCATTTGTGGTTGGCTGCAAAAGCAAAGAGAAGAAAGCTCCAACGGGCGAGAAAGAAGTTATCGTTCCTTGCTCAGGTTCTGATTATTTCACTACGAATAAATTTTTCCGCGCCAACTCGATTGGTGAAAGCATGGACCAGGTAACGTCTAAAAAGAAAGCACTCGCCAATGCACGCGCTGAACTGGCTGCCAGTATTCAAACTACTGTAAAAGCAGTTACGGATAACTATACCAACTCTCGCGAATTGAATAACAAGGAAGAAGTGGAAGAACGCTTTGAGCAATTGAATCGCGAGATTGTAGATCAGAAACTCACCGGTCTTAAAACGATTTGCGAAAAACTGATGAAAACAGAAGCCGGAAACTACAAAACCTATATTGCGATTGAGCTTTCGGCTGATGAGTTGGTAGCAACCTACAACGAACGCATGTCGAAAGATGAACGTCTCAAAATCGATTATGATTACGAGAAGTTCAAAGAAACTTTCGAAAAGGAAATGGAGAAACTCGGTAACAACTAATTCCGTTACACATACGAACAAGGAGAGCCACCTCGAAGCAGGTGGCTTTTTTTTGCCGGTAACTCTGATTTGGATTTTTATCTGTATTTTATCAGGAATTATACAAAGGCAGATGGCTGGTTATTCCGCAACTCCGCTCGTAAAGAAGCTCGGCATAAAGCCTGGTTTTTGTATGTTTGTACAGAAGCAACCAGAGGGCTACTGGACGTGGCTCGAGCCATTGCCGGAACGTGTGGCGATAAGACAAACATTAACGGGAGAACTTGATTTCATTCACGTATTTGTTAAAGAGCGCAGCGTTTTTGAAAAAGAATTTGTGCGAAGCAAAAAGCATCTTAAAAAAGATGGAATGCTGTGGGTGTCGTGGCCAAAGAAATCTTCAGGAGTACAGACAGATCTTGATGAGAATATAATTCGTGCTGTAGGACTCGAAGCCGGACTGGTTGATGTTAAAGTGTGTGCTGTAGATGATGTGTGGTCTGGATTGAAATTCGTTTTTAGAATAAAAGACCGATGAAGGATTATTACCAAATACTGGGCGTGCATCACTCCGCTCAGGGGGCTGATATAAAACGTGCGTATCGCAGGCTCGCGGTTCAGTATCATCCTGATAAGAACCCTGATCCGAAAGCAGAAGCGTTGTTCAAAGAGATTGCAGAGGCATACGATGTATTGAGCGATCCGCATAAAAAAGTTGAGTATGATCTGAAACGCCAGACTCCTTTTACCGCATTGGTAGTTCGTGAACAGGCAGAGCCCGTACACCGTGATCCGGCTTACCGCAGAAGACGTCCACCGGTATACCACAAAAGCGAACGCCAGCGTATACTTGAGCTCATGCATACGTATTTGCCATACGTGCAATGGCTTTGCTGGGCAGGACTCGCAGTAACTATACTTTTTGCGACAGACTATATTTTACCCTATACAACCAAAACGGAAAAGATCGTGAACGGCTATAATGTACACGGCAGAAAGGGCGGCTATAGTCACAGCGTGATGATCATGGAGTCGGGTAAGAAGATACGGATATATGGTTTTGAAGTAGGTGGCCCGTTGGACATCGGGAAAGTTATTGAGTATAGAAAGACACTGGTATACGGAACTGTGATGTCCATCAAGAATGGCGATCGCACGGTCCCGCTCGGATATGTATACGGTGCGATGGCACTTTTTCCGGCCGTACTTTTTGCAACCGCATTAACAGGTTTGCTCAGACGCCATAACATCGAGTATTACTTCAATGCCAGTATTGTATGCGGCATTCTGCTGATCATTAATTTATACTTAATTTTGTGAGCTATGAGTAAAAAGAACGACTGGAAAAAGCGGGATGGCATTGTATACTCAACATCATCAGATTTTGAATATAGCTATCAATCGAATGAAGAATCAGAAACGCTTCCGGCACAACAACAGAACCTGAAAGTATCGCTCGATAAAAGCGGTCGTGCCGGCAAGCAGGTTACACTCGTTTCCGGTTTTGTAGGAAGCGCTTCCGATCTGGACACTCTCACCAAAACAATCAAGACTAAATGTGGCGTGGGTGGTTCTGCTAAAGACGGAGAGATTCTCATCCAGGGCGATGTTCGCGATAAAGTAGTGCAGATCCTTCAGAAAGAAGGGTATAAAGCCAAGCGTGTAGGCTAGGCAAGTCGGCCTGTCCAATCGGCCTTTTTTCATTTTACCATACTTGCTGTTTTTCCTTGAGCGGTTTGATCTTGCCGCAAAAACATATTTTATTGCCTGTAGTACCAAAACCTGAATTATACATGAAGAACTGCTCTTCTGGCAGAGTATATCTGCTATTAAGTTTGCTATTCGTGCCCCTGTTGCTTCGTGCACAGGACGAACGCGAGCTCCCACCGGTTACAAGAACGTATGCGTTTACCAACGTAAATATTATACAAGCCCCCGGCAGAAAAATTGATATGGCCACGCTTGTCATCAAAGACGGTTTGATCAAAGCTGTTGGAAAGAATATACCTATACCTGCCGAAGCTATCATTATCAAATCCGATAGTTTATATGTATATGCCGGATTCATCGATGGCTTGTCGCGCACCGGTGTTGTAAAGCCACGCGAAGAAAACCGAGATCGCGTAAAAGATCCCGGTAATCCTCCGGATGATCGTGCAGGCATTACACCACAGATCGATGTGCGTAACTATATAAATCCTTCCGAGAAAGCGATTGAAGAATTACGCACCATCGGTTTTACAACAGCGCATGTTGTACCATACGGAGGTATGCTTCCCGGAAGCGGTGCTATCGTGGAGCTTGCCGGTAAATCTGCTGATGATATGGTACTGTTGTCTCAATCATCATTATACTCAGAACTCACACCGGCCGAGCGCGTGTACCCGGCAACTACCATGGCCGTAATTGCCAAGTGGCGCGAACTATATCGACAAGCGTCTCAACAGAAAACTTATGCATCGGTATATGCATCGAACCGCGCAGGTATAGAACGTCCTGGTTCCAGTCGTTTGCTTGAGTCGTTTTACCCGGTAATTGATAAACGTATACCGGTGTTGTTCAAAGCCGAGAAAGTATGGGATATACACCGCATTCTTACACTGCAGAAAGATTTAGGATTCTCGCTCATCATTGGTGATGTAAAGGAAGGATGGGATGTTACCGGTAAACTTAAAACATCCGGAGCAAAAGTTTTTCTGAGTCTCGATTTACCGGAAGAGAAAAAAGAGGAGAAGAAAGATGATAAAAAAGATGTTCCTAAATCCATGACCGATGCCGAGAAAGAGGCACTCGATAAACGCAAAGCAGAGTTTGCTACAAAGTATGTAGGACAGGCACTAACCTTTCAGCAGGCCGGTATACCTTTCGGGTTCTCAACCCTGTCAGTTAAAACAAAAGATATACAGGCGAACCTGCGCAGAATGATAAAGGCAGGTTTAACGGAAGATCAGGCACTCGCTGCATTAACAACAACACCTGCGCAGTTATTAGGATTGAGCGATCGATTAGGTTCTGTTGATGCTGGTAAGATCGCAAACCTCGTTATCAGCCGTAAGCCATACTTCGATGAGAAATCAAAAGTCAAGTATGTATTTGTAGAAGGTATACTTTATAAGAATGAAACGCCTGAGCCAAAGAAAGATGCTAAGGTTGTAATAGAAGGTGAATGGGACATTACTTCGGAAACACCGCAGGGTAAAAGTGAATCGGTTATCACGATCAAAAAAGAAGGTGATAAATATACCGGTAAAATTTCGGGTAACCGTTTTCCGCAGGCCATCACATTTGATGAGATCTCACTCGATGGTAACAAGCTGAAGTTTGTATTTACCATGACCGAAGGTGGTAACGCGTTTAAAATTACAGTAGATGCTGTCGTGGAAGGAACCACCTTTAAAGGCAACGCTACCTTTGGACAGAACGAAAAGTTACCGGTAGAAGGGAAGAAGAAACCCCAGCTTAAAAATTAATATACCAGCAAGAATGAAAAAGATACTGTTAATTATAATGCTGGCTGTACAGGTTACACTGGCACAGGAACGAGGAAATATACTGATCAAGAATGCAACGGTGCTCACCATAACAAAAGGCACGCTGCAGAATACAGATGTACTTGTAAAGGATGGTAAGATCAGTCAGTTGGGGAATAATATAGCAGCACCTGCCGGCTATAAAGTTATTGATGCAACGGGCTTGTTTGTAATGCCGGGTATCATTGATGCACACTCGCACCAGGGTATAGATGATATTAACGAAGCTACCAACCCGGTAACAGCGGAAGTCTTTGTAGGAGACGTGATCAATCCATCTGAGATATCACTGTATAGAGCATTGGCCGGTGGCGTTACAACGATACATGCCATGCACGGTTCTGCCAATGCTATAGGAGGCCAATGCGAAACGATAAAGCTCCGCTATGGAGTCAAAGATCCGGAAGGACTACGCATGGAGGGCGCACCACGCACGATCAAATTTGCATTGGGTGAAAACCCGACACGCGTGCATGGTGGAGGTAATAACATTGTGCCGCGTACACGCATGGGCGTTGAGTTTGTGATGCGCGAAGCATTTTCGAAAGCAAAGGAATACACCGCGGCATGGGACAGCTATACGAAATCAAAATCACAAAAAGGATTTCGTGGTGCACCGCCTGCCTATAATTATAGACTTGAGACATTGGGCGAGATCCTGAAAGGAAACATCATCATTCACTGCCACAGCTATCGCGCCGATGAAATCTATATGATGTTGAAAGTGTGCAAGGATTTCGGAATCAATAAAATTGTATTCCAGCACGTGAATGAAGGATTTAAAGTTGCGCCTGAGCTTGCAGCACAAGGTGCTATGGCATCTGTGTTTTCTGACTGGTGGTCGTATAAATTTGAAGTATACTATTCAACGGCCTACAATGCTGCTATACTTACAAAGAACGGAGTAACAACATCGATCAATTCTGATGATGGCGAATTGATGAGGCACCTGTACCACGAAGCTGCCAAAACACAGAAGTACGGTGCATTAACCGATGATGAAGCATTGGCGCTGATCACCATCAATCCTGCTAAACAACTTGGTATTGAAAGTCGTGTCGGCTCGATCGAAGTGGGTAAAGATGCAGATATAGCCATCTTTAAAAGTCACCCATTGTCCAGTTATACTATACCGATGGTATCCATTGTAGATGGTATCGTACGATTTGATCGCGAGAAAGATCAGGACGACATGCGCCTCTATGTAGATCCGAAGCAGGAGATTGAGATCGCTACGTTTGAAGATCGCGATCACGAACATGAAAGCTGCATGGAAGGAACATTCTCCGAGTTTGAAACAATCTTTAATGTTAACTAAGCACACGATTATGAAACGAAAAATACATTTATACTTCAGTATACTCGTTATACTTTTCTGTGCTGCAACGTCAGTGCTATGGGCACAGTCACCGAAGGCCGTGTTCGGAACCTTTGCTCTTACCAATGCTACCATTGAGACTGTAACGAAAGGCGTTATTCAAAACGGAACGGTTATTATCACTAATGGAAAAATTGCAGCCGTTGGTACATCGGTAACCGTACCGGCCGGTGCACAGGTTATAGATTGTAAAGGTCTCTGGATATACCCGGGTATGATTGATAGCTTCACACAACTTGGATTGAGCGAAGTAGCATCGGATGCACGCACGCGTGATTTTGAAGAAGTAGGTGATATCATCCCGCAGGTACATGCTATTACTGCGGTGAATCCGAACTCTGCATTGATTCCGGTAACACGCATCAGCGGAGTAACAACGGTTATTGCTGCTCCGCGCGGCAGCCTTGTATCAGGTACTGCTGCTCTGATTGATCTTCATGGCTATACACCGGATCAAATGTTTGCCGGGTTTGAAGGTGTCGTATTACAATTCCCGGATGTAGGAAGAAGAAGTTTCTTCGATCGCAGAACGGATGACGAATTGAAGAAAGACTACGAAAAGAAATTGAACAAACTAAACGAAGCCTGGGACAGAGCAATCGAATATCACAAGATTGACTCAGCTTCAAAATCAAAAGGTATAGCATACTATCCAGAAATGGAGGCGTTGCTTCCTGTAATTCGTGGTGAACGTGCACTGATGATACAGGCTGATGCTGCGAAGGATATACTCAATGCATTGCAGTGGGTAAAAGAAAGAAAGGTGAAGAAAGTTATACTGGTGGGAGTATTGGAAGGCTGGCGTGTAGCGGCTGAAATCGCGAAAGCAAACATCCCGGTGATTACAGGTCCTATACAGGAATTGCCTTCACGTGACTACGATCGTTATGATAAAGCGTATGCCAATGCCGGTCTGATGAAGAAGGCAGGAGTAAAGGTAGCGCTCTGTACACAAGAAGCCCGCGGTAACGTACGTAACCTTCCGTATCACGCAGCCTTTGCAGCGAGCTATGGCCTCGGGCGCGAAGAAGCATTGAAAGCAGTGACCATCGTGCCTGCAGAAATTTTTGGTGTCGCTGATCGCATCGGTTCAATCGAGGCTGGTAAAGATGCAACCTTGTTTATCAGCGATGGCGATCCGTTTGAGACAAAGACAAACATTAAGCAGGTGTTTATTGATGGCTGGAAAATTCCGATGGTGAGCAGACAAACCGAGCTATACGAAGAGTTCCTGAAGCGCGAACCCGGTGTGAGTAAAAACTAACGTAAACTCAAAATAAATAGCATTGCGGAGGCCGTCCTGACTTTTCAGGGCGGCTTCTTTTTTATAACTTATGGAATATGTCATCACAGCAACGACTCATTCACTTACGCGAGCTTCGGTTGAAGAAGATCAGTATTGTGCGTGCTGTGAAAGACACGATCTTCATTTCGTTAGGAGTTCTTTCGGCTGCCTTTGGACTAAAGGGATTTTTACTGCCTAACTCTTTTCTGGACGGTGGGGTAATGGGTATATCACTGCTTACGAATGTACTTACCGATATAGATCTGGCTTACCTGGTGGTAATTATAAATATACCGTTTATTGTTACCGGGTATAAGCAGATCTCAAAGCTCTTTGCTATAAAGACACTTGTTGCAATAACAGCACTGGCACTTTGCCTTTCGTTTGTAGAGTTTCCTTTGATTACGGATGACAAGTTGCTGATCGCTTTCTTCGGTGGTTTCTTTTTAGGATGTGGTATAGGTTTGTCAATACGGGGAGGAAGTGTAATTGATGGCACGGAAGTGCTGGCGATTTATGTAAGTCGCAATACACCGTTAACAGTGGGCGATATAATCCTGCTATTCAACATCGCTATATTTGCCTTCGCTGCTTACCTCATCAATATTGAGACAGCGCTCTATGCAATCTTAACATACCTCATAGCCTCCAAGACTGTCGACTTTGTAGTGCATGGTATCGAAGAATATACCAGCGTGATGATTGTATCAGAGAGGAGCGTTGAGATCAAAGATGCGATCACAGAAAAGATGGGAGGAGGGGTAACGATTCTGAAAGGAAAAAGTGGCTTCGGTAAAACAGGACATCGTACGAAAGATCAGGATGTGATCTTCTCAGTCATTACACGACTCGAGCTTCAAAAACTGAAAACAGAAATTGCCAAGATCGATCCTGAAGCGTTCGTAGTAGAAAATAGTGTGAACGATATAAAGGGAGGTATGATCAAAAAGCGTCCGCTTGAATAAAAATGTTAAGCCCGCAGAGGGCGCAGATTTACGCAGAATATAATACATAAAACTTCTGCGTCTATCTGCGAAAATCTGCGGGCCCAAAAAGGTTAACGAATTACAAACGGAATTTCCACCTGTTGCTTCGAACTGTTCACACCATATATATAGCCCCGGCCTTTATACTTCGCAAAGAACTCGCTGATCTCTTCAGGTTCCTTTACGCGTTGGCGGTTAATGGCTACAATGGTAAAATTTTCTGGTAAGCCGATCTGTTTCAGAACGCTGTTGTCTTTTATCTTAAAGACTTTTACACCGTAGCGAGTGCCTTCCAACTGCGCACCCAGACTTGAATCGGTTAATATTTTACGCTTGATGATCTCGGTCGTGCCGTTCTGGTTGATCAGCGTAAGCGATGCTGTATTGGATTTACCTTCGCGTATATAGGTAAAGGTAATTTTATCGCCCGGGTTATGATAGCTTAGCTCTTCTTCAAATTCACTCTGACTGTTAACAGTTACATCGTTGATCTTGGTAATAACGTCACCGAGTTTAAGACCAGCCTGGAAAGCCGGACCTTCACGATCGAGTTGCTCCAGCAATACACCGTTGTAATTTTTTACGTTGGTTGGCAAGTCATACTTCTTGGCATGTTCATAGTCATACTCAACAACACTGCCTCCGAAGAAAGCTTTTTGAGACAGACCGTATTTCACAAGGTCGTTAAATACTTTCTTCGCTATATCGATCGGTATAGCAAATGCATATCCGGTATACGAACCTGTACGTGAAAGTATAGCAGAGTTTATACCTACCAATTCTCCCGTCTTGTTAACCAGCGCACCACCCGAGTTACCCGGGTTGATCGCAGCATCTGTCTGGATGAATGATTCGATCGGGAATTTATCTTCCAGTATACCAATGCGTCTTCCTTTCGCACTCACTATACCTGCCGTAACTGTAGAGGACAATGAGTACGGGTTTCCTACAGCAATAACCCATTCGCCAACCTGTACATTCTTTGAGCTTCCCAGTGTTATAGCGGGCAGGTTGTTGGCTTTGATCTTGATTACCGCGAGGTCTGTAGAAGGATCTGTTCCAACCAGTTCCGCAGGGTATACCTGCTTGTTATAGTTTACTTCGATGCGCTCGGCTGTCTCTACCACGTGGTTGTTGGTAACAATATAGCCGTCTTCGGTAAAGATCACACCGGAGCCGCTGCTTACCTGCGTACGATTACCTCCGCCACCTTCGCCAAAGAACCAGTCCCAGTACGAATAGGAAACACCTTGTGATATACTATTGATATATACCACGCTCTGTGTAGCTTTTGATGCAGCGTCACTGAAGTCAACAGCCGGTATGGATGTTACTGTTCTCGGAGCGGCACCACTGGCGCCACTTGACGATATATAGGGCACAGCCGAATCGTAACGAACGGTACTAAACTGTGTGTCAATATGCTGCTCATGGGCGAGCTCAGGTTTTACAACCAAACGGTAAAAAGTATACGATCCGCCAAAACCAGCCAAAAAGGCAAGAACGATTATCTTAATAGTATTCTTCATATAAAAAAACTTAGCATGCATTAATCATTCCAGACAGATGAAACAATCCTCTGAAAAGTTTGAAACTAATTCATTTTAACTCTAAAAAAGCAAAACAAGTTTAGATTTCAGGGCTCAATTTTAGGAAATTAAAAGATTGGAAGATTTGAAAAATTGAAACATTGAGAGGTTAGGACCTTTCTCAATCTTTCAATCTTAAAATCTTTCAATCTTCCAATTCTTATTAGTTTTGTGACCATGGGAATCCGCTCTTTTCTGGCAAAACCATTTGCCGCCTATATCGCTTCGCAAACCAGACAATGGTCTATGCAACCTGGAAAATTCCAGATGCAGATATTGCAGGCACTGGTAGAACAAGGTAAGTCTACAGCGTTTGGCCGCGATCATGATTTTGCATCGATCCGTACCTACGATGATTTTAAAAAACGTGTGCCCGTTCGCGATTACGAATTACTGAAATCATATTTCGACCGGGTAGTAAAAGGCGAGGCTGATGTACTCTGGAAAGGCAAACCGCTATATCTCGCCAAAACATCTGGTACAACATCGGGCACTAAATATATACCCATCACAAAAGATTCTGTTCCATATCACTTTAACAACTCGCGCAACGCGGTGTTAAGCTACGTGCATGAAACAGGCAACGCATCGTTTCTTGATGGTGGTCTTATATTTCTTTCGGGTAGTCCGGAACTCGATGAGAAGGCCGGTATAAAAGTAGGTCGCCTCTCCGGCATAGCGAATCACCACGTGCCTTCGTATCTGCGAACCAATCAGAAGCCAAGCTATAAAACCAATTGTATAGACGATTGGGAAGAAAAACTGGATCGCATTATCGATGAGACATTGAACGAAAACATGACGTTGATCTCGGGTATTCCGCCCTGGGCTCAGATGTACTTTGATCGCATTCAGGCACGCACCGGCAAAAAGATCAAAGATGTATTCCCGAACTTTTCGATGTTCGTATACGGTGGTGTAAACTTTGAACCTTATCGCGCGAAGTTGTTCGACTCGATCGGTAAGAAGGTTGATTCAATTGAGACGTACCCGGCTTCGGAAGGATTTATAGCGTATCAGGATTCGCAGGTTGAACCGGGATTATTACTGCAATTGAACAGTGGAATTTTCTACGAGTTTGTGCCGGCAGAAGAATACTTTAACGATAACCCGCGCAGGCTTAGTATTGAAGAAGTGGAGCTGGGCAAAAATTACGCACTCATCATTAACAGCAATGCAGGTTTGTGGGGATATTCCATTGGTGATACGGTAAAGTTTGTTTCCAAAAATCCGTACAGACTGATTGTCTCCGGAAGGATCAAACATTTTATCTCCGCGTTCGGTGAACACGTGATTGGCGAGGAGGTAGAGAAAGCCATGAAATATACCATGGAGAAGTTTCCGGAAGCAGAGTTGATTGAGTTTACGGTAGCACCTAATGTTGCACCGAAAGAAGGAATGCCGCACCACCAATGGCTTGTGGAATTTTCGCGCGCGCCACGCGACCTGCAAGCTTTTTCGCTGGAGCTTGATAACCAGATGCGCAAACTGAATGTTTATTACGATGATCTTATATCGGGTAACATTCTGCGAACGTTGATCACTACATCGCTGAAACGAAACGCATTTATAGATTACATGAAATCGCTTGGCAAACTCGGTGGACAGAATAAAGTGCCGCGCCTGTCGAACGACCGCAAAATTGCGGATGTGTTGCAGGATTATGCTGTTTAGGACATCGGTATTCGAATGGTGAAGAGTATAAAACTAATTGCTTATTTTTGTACAAACGTGCCGATACATAAATATAACAAACCGGAGCTGCATGGCTTGCCTGAACACGTTCTATGCCATCAGTTAAATCCGGAAACAATCATTCAATAATCACCGCATAACATTGGGTAAGAAAAAGAACATCGCGATACTTGGTTCCACTGGTTCTATTGGTACACAGGCATTAGAAGTTATCGCGGCACATCCGGAAGCTTTTGAAGTTGAAGTGCTCACCGCACAGAACAACGCTGCACTTTTAATTGAGCAGGCTATAAAGTTCAAGCCCAACGCAGTGGTAATTGTTAACGAAGATCACTACACGACTGTAAAGGATGCACTGGCAAAAGAACATGTGAAAGTATATGCCGGTGAAAAGGCGTTGGCAGATATAGTACAGATGGATACCATCGATCTGGTGCTTACGGCACTGGTAGGATACTCCGGTTTACGCCCAACCATAAAAGCAATTGAAGCCGGTAAAACTATAGCACTCGCCAATAAGGAAACGCTGGTTGTGGCGGGCGATCTGATTACGCGCCTGGCGCGAGAGAAGGGAGTAAATATATACCCGGTTGATTCAGAACACTCCGCTATCTTTCAATGTATCGTTGGCGAGTTTCATAATAAGATCGAGAAGATTATACTCACAGCTTCAGGCGGACCGTTCCGCGGAAGGAAAAAAGATGAACTGGTAGCAGTAACAAAAGCACAGGCCCTGAAGCACCCGAACTGGAGCATGGGCGCTAAAGTTACTATCGACTCGGCTACACTCATGAATAAAGGCCTTGAGGTGATTGAAGCCAAGTGGTTGTTTGGTCTTCGTACAAACCAGGTAGAAGTAGTGGTGCATCCGCAGTCGATTATACATTCGCTGGTACAGTTTGAGGACGGATCAATTAAAGCACAGATGGGATTGCCTGATATGAAGCTTCCCATTCAGTTTGCCATGACGTTTCCCGATCGTTTGAAATCAGATTTTCCTCGTTTCGATTTCAGCAATTACCCGTCATTAACGTTTGAAAAACCGGATACGGAAACTTTTCGTAATCTTGCACTCGCGTTTGACGCGTTAACGAGAGGCGGCAACATGCCATGCGTTCTGAATGCTGCCAATGAAGTGGCTGTGGCCGGATTTTTGAAGGATTCAGTAGGATTTCTTGAAATGTCGGATATTGTTGAACGATGCCTTTCAAAAATGGATTATGTCGTAAACCCTTCGTACGAAGATTACGTGAACACTGACAAAGAGACACGCGCCCGGGCACTTGAGATGATAAAATCGGTTTAGCGGTCTTTACACCGAGCACACACATCACACACAAATCAAATTGAGTAACAGATAACGATAAAGGATAAAGAATGGATTGGATGATTAGTTTGGCTCAGCTTCTGTTGAGCTTGTCATTTTTGGTAGCGGTGCATGAAATGGGGCACTTGTTAGCAGCAAAATATTTCGGAATGCGGGTTGAGCAGTTCTCCATTGGCTTCCCTCCAAAATTATGGTCTTTCCGGAAAGGCGAAACAGAATATGCGATCAGCGCTATACCACTGGGTGGCTATGTAAAGATCTCCGGTATGATTGATGAATCGCTCGACACGGAGACGATGAATCAACCTCCACAGCCGTGGGAGTTTCGCTCCAAGCCGGCATGGCAGCGCCTCATCGTAATGCTGGGCGGTATAGTTGTAAATGTTATTGTAGGTATCATCATCTTTATAGGTATAACATTCGCCTTTGGTGATACATACTTGTTGAAAGATGAGATCAATAATTTAGGTGGTATCAGTGCCGGACCAATTGGTAAACGCATCGGCTTACAGAGTGGTGATAAGATCGTAAAAATCAATGGTCACGACTTCAAATACTTTGATGATATCGTTCGTCCGCAGACGTTACTGGCTGACAATGCATATTATACTGTGGAGCGCAACGGTAAACTTGTTGACGTTCCTATTCCTGCAGATTTGATTCAGAAATTCAATAAGAAAGACAGTGCACTGAATTTTATTCAGTATCGTATACCTCCGATCGTAGGTAAAGTAGCAAAAGACTCCATAGCAGATAAAGTAGGTTTGAAAGAAGGAGACCTGTTCACCGAAATCAACGGTGTGCCTTTCAAGTATATGGATGAGCTTTATACTTATATCAAGACAGAAGCCGTTAAGCACGACTCTATATCTTTTAAAGTAATACGCGATGGCAAGGAACTTACCTTCAGGGAAAGTTTCGAAGGCAGAACAGCGATAGGATTTGCTCCGATGGTAACAAAAGATTACCTGAAGAAAGCAGAAGTAACCATTGAATACGGGTTCATCGAATCTATACCGTTGGGCACAGAACGTGCCTTCCAGACGTTGAATACACAGATACGCGCATTTGGTAAAGTAATTACCGGTGTACTCTCTCCGAAGGAATCATTGTCAGGTCCGATAGGCATCATGCAAGCCTATGGTGTAGAGTGGCAGTGGGAGCGCTTCTGGTCACTCACCGGAGTTCTTTCGTTGGTGCTTGCCTTTATGAACCTGCTTCCTATACCGGCACTGGATGGTGGCCACGTGATGTTCCTTTCATATGAAATTATATCACGCAGAAAACCTTCTGATAAATTTCTGGAAGCAGCACAGAAAGTAGGTATGGTATTCCTGTTGGCGCTGATGGTGTTCATCTTTGCTAACGACATTATCAAGTTGTTCTGATGTAACATTCAGATCATCACATAAAAAAGAAAGGTCGCTCCGTTATAGGGCGACCTTTCTTTTTTATACCTGCTGTATATAGCAGTAGCTTACTCTTCGGTTTTGCGTATTTCAAACTCAACGCGTCTGTTCAGTCCGCGATCCTCGTCTGTTTTCTCTTCTACAATGGGTTTTGAACTTCCGTAGCCGTGAGCTTCAATCCGCTTGGTGTTTATTTTATATTGATAAACGAGATATGCTTTAATCGCATCAGCACGTGCCTGTGAGAGTTTCAGGTTCGATATTTCATTGCCTTGTGAATCGGTATGGCCGGAGATACTTAATGATAATTTCGGATGATCGATCAGGAAGTTTGCAATCTTGTTCAGGTCATCGTGCATGGTAGGAAGTATATCGGCTTTACCATTTTCAAACTCCAGCGACTTGAAAGCCATTTTACTTTCAATCGGTTCAGTCTCCAGGTTCATTTCACGATCGCCTTCCATATAGAATATCTGTTCAATGCGGAAGAAGTCATCACCCTGAATAATGAGGAGGTAGTTACGCTTGTTGATCAGGCGAAAATCGAACGAACCATCTTCGCGTAAAAACTTCGGTGCTACTTCAACACCTTTATCCAGGTCAATAACCGAAACTATACCACGGAATGGTTTCTTGGTTTCCGAATTTATAAGTGTTCCTTTTAACCGTACAATCGCTTCAGGCTGTGCTTCCATGGGAACAGGGAAGGAGTAAAGATCAAGATTGTTCAGATCATCGGCAGCTGAGCGCGCATAGTATAAACGATTCGATTCGGAATCAATCGTAAAGTAATATTCACTACCGGGGCCATTGACCAACGGTCCTATATTTTTCGGCTCGCCCCAATTTTTACCCTGGCTGTATGATTTGTAAATATCGAAGTCACCAAAATTCAACGGTTGTCCATTCGAACTGAAGTACAATACTTTAAACCGGTGGTGATAAAACGGACTCACTTCAAACGCGCGCGTGTTGATGATCGGTCCTATATTTTGTGCCTTCTGCCAGTTACCCTTTGCATCTTTTACAGCAAAGTATATATCTGAAAAACCAAAACCACCAATACGGTCGGAAGAGAAATATAGTGTGTCACCAGAGTGCGAGAGAGAAGGCTGAGAATCCCATGAAGCTGTGTTGATGTTAGGACCAAGGTTACGCGGTGTGCCCCACGTGCTATCACCTTTCAGATCAGAGACAAATATATCGCAGTTACCATACGAGTCGGGTGAATTACAGCGCGCAAAGTATAAATGCTTGCCATCTTTACTCAGGCTTGCAGAGCCTTCGTTATAGCGTGTGTTCACTGTTTTGAATTCTTCCGCAAAACCCCAAACGGTATCTTGTTTTATAGTGTAGAACAGATCTTCGTTATACGTTTTGTTAAGCGGATCAATTTTAGAATTACGCTTCGAAGTAAACAGCAATACATTGTCGATGTTACCAATGGTCGGGCCATAATCTTCCTTCTCTGAGTTTACACCATAACCCATGTTTAGTAACACGCCCTGAGGAGGACGAAGTGTATCAATCTCTTTTCGGAACGCTACCAGTTCATAGTATTGTTGCAGCGGTACATATAGATCTTTTTCGTTGCGGGTAAGCGTATCGTACTCACGTTGTACCTGCTTTTCATCTATACTTTGTTTGTAGTGTTTCAACACAAGCTTGTATAGCAGCACAGCTTCACCGGGAGGTCCTTGTTTTTCCGACAGCTTAGCAAAGTCCCAGAGTAATTGTATATCGTGCGAAAAATTATCAACGCCAAAGTTCTTCACATACGCTTTTAACTCGGTATATTCCTGTTCGTAATCACCTGTTGCAGCTAATGCTTTTATTCTACCCAACTTGGTTGCATCTTTATAGTAGCGAACCTTGTTGAGATTCGGAAAATCGAAAATGTCAGATTGGCTGTAGCTTGTCAGGCTATCATTTAGTTGTACGATTCCTCCCTTTTTGAATTTCTGTTTAGGCTTTTGAGCCAGGGAAGGAACGTGAACCAACAACCAAAAGGCTGTTAATAAGATCAAAAAGTAGGTTTTCACAGAACCTTTGTTTGGTAAAAAATTCACGCCAGATGGATAAAGTTGATACAATTTTACTTCTTTTACAACTCTCTTGGCATTACTATTGTCCTTTAGGCGAACCTAGTATACAACCATCGCTGATACGAAACGCGTGTCAGTTTGGCACCTTATAAACGAAAGCATGTTCAAATCATTACCGATACAACTCGTTCAGGAAGATTCAGATGATCTTATTCAACTGATAAATCCCGAACAGGAATCTGATCTGAAGCCGGAAGATTTACCGGAAGAACTCTCGATTCTTCCTATAAAAAATACAGTACTCTTTCCGGGAGTTGTTATTCCTATAACGGTAGGAAGACAAAAATCTATCAAGCTTGTTAAAAAAGCTTACCAGGGAAATCGCATCATTGGTGTAATCGCTCAAAAAAATTCGCAGGCTGAAGAGCCTGCTATCGAAGAATTATACCGCACCGGTACTGTAGCAAAAATTATCAAAATGCTTGTTCTGCCGGATGGTAACACCACGATTATCATTCAGGGTAAAAATCGTTTTACCATAAAAGAGTTTGTTCAGGAAGAACCGTTCCTCACGGCACGCATTCAACTTCAACCGGAACCTGCGCTAAATGTTAACGGCAAAGAAGCCAAAGCATTGGTGCAGTCGTTGAAAGATGCAGCGTCTAAAATACTAAAGCTTAACCCTGAACTTCCGCAAGAGGCACAGGTGGCATTGGACAATATATCCAGCATGTCGTTCCTGGTACATTTTCTTTCTTCCAACCTCAATGCCGAGGTAGGCGAGAAACAAAAGATACTGGAGACACAGAATATAATTGAGCGCGGTACACTGCTGCTGCAGTATATGTTGAAGGATGTGCAGATGTTGGAGATCAAACACGAGATTCAGAAGAAAGTACATACCGATATAGACCAGCAGCAACGCGACTACTTCCTGCGTCAGCAGATAAAAGTATTGCAGGATGAGCTGGGTTATGATGGTCCGGATAAAGAAGTAGAAAAATTCCGCAAGCGTGCTGAAGGTAAAAAATGGTCGAAGCAGGCAGCGGATCATTTCAATCGCGAGCTCGATAAACTTTTGCGCATCAACCCCATGGCAGCGGAATATCCGGTAGCGATGAACTACGTGGAGTTTATGCTCGATCTTCCCTGGGAAGATTACACGATCGATGATTTCGATCTGAAGCGCGCCAGAAAAATATTGGATCAGGATCACTTCGGTCTTGAAAAAGTAAAGACACGTATACTCGAATATCTTGCTGTACTAAAGTTGAAGCAGGATATGAAAGGACCTATACTTTGCTTGTATGGTCCTCCCGGTGTTGGTAAAACTTCATTGGGCCGATCGATCGCGAAAGCACTGCAACGTAAGTATGTACGCATGTCGTTAGGAGGCGTGCATGATGAGGCTGAAATACGCGGACACCGCAAAACGTATGTAGGTGCTATGCCGGGTAAAATTTTGCAGAACATCAAGAAGTCTCAATCATCCAACCCGGTATTTATACTCGATGAGATCGATAAAGTAAAATCAGATTTTCGTGGCGACCCATCGTCTGCTTTACTCGAAGTGTTAGACCCGGAGCAGAACAATGCTTTCGGTGATAATTACCTGGAAGTAGATTACGATTTATCAAAAGTACTTTTCATTGCTACGGCCAACTCGCTTGATACCATTCATCCTGCATTGCGCGATCGTATGGAGATCATCGAAGTAACCGGCTATACACTTGAAGAGAAAGTAGAGATCGCTATAAAACACCTTATACCGAAGCAGCTTAAAGAGCACGGATTAAAAACTTCGGATGTAAAGTTTTCGAAAGATGCTGTTATCAAAACAGTAAATGCGTATACCCGCGAATCGGGAGTGCGTAACCTCGAGCGCAAGATCGGTACACTGGTGCGTAACATTGCCAAGTCGGTAGCAATGGAAGAACCATTCGACAAGGTGATCTCGGAAGAGACCGTTCGCAAAGTTTTAGGGGCCGAGATATTTGACGAAGAGCTATACCAGGGAAACGAAATAGCCGGTGTGGTAACAGGTTTAGCCTGGACACAAGTAGGCGGAGAAATACTTTTTGTTGAATCGAGCCTGAGCAGAGGTAAAGGTATACTTACTATTTCAGGACAGTTAGGTGATGTTATGAAAGAATCAGCCATGGCAGCACTTTCCTATCTCAAGTCGAACGCAGAAGCGCTGGATATAGATCATCGGTTGTTTCAACAATACGATCTGCATATACATGTACCTGCTGGTGCCGTTCCGAAAGACGGACCGTCAGCGGGTATTACGATGTTTACTTCACTCGCATCGATCTTTACCCAGCGTAAAGTTCGCGCGAAGCTTGCCATGACCGGTGAGATTACCCTGCGCGGTAAAGTATTGCCGGTAGGAGGTATCAAAGAAAAAATACTCGCGGCCAAGCGCAGTGGTATAAAAGAAATCGTTCTCAGTGCCAAGAACAAGCGTGACATCGATGAGATCGAGAAGCACTACCTCAAAGGACTTACCTTCCACTATGTAGACACGGTGGATGAAGTGTTGAAGGTTGCCCTGATGAAAGAGAAGGTAAAGGAGCCGATGAAGTTCATCTTTACCGATCCCAAGTCAATAGCACAGAACTAATTTCTTTTTCGAAGGAAGCTCTAAAAGATATAGTGTCTCAAAAACCGAGGTGTCTCAGGGTCGTGCGAACCCGTGTTCCTTTTCTCGTAATCAGCAAGCTTACTTACGAGGGCATGGCTTGAGACGAGAAGGTTTAAAAATGCCAGCATGTTTTACGATATTGCAGTTTAACTCCATTTTGTGAAGCAGATACTGCCGGCAATACTACTTCTTTCATCTCTGGTTTCGTTTGCCCAGACAGGCGGGCAGAAGTCTTTTGAGTTTTTGAATGTTGCCAATAGTGCAAGGCTCGCTGCGCTGGGTGGTGTTAACGCATCGTTGACGGATCGCGATGTGAATTTCTTTTACTCGAATCCTTCCCTAGTCTCAGATTCTCTGGCAGGATTTGCTTCGGCTACTTATCAGTTTTACGTGGCAGATGTTGGCCAATCAACTTTTTCATACGCGCATAAGTTTAAAAATATAGGTACACTGCTTTTTGGTGTGCAGCATCTGAGCTACGGCACCATTCAGGGGTACGATGCATCCGGAACTGAGATCGGTACATTTAAGTCTGGTGAAACAGCGATCGTGATAGGTAAAAGTCACCAGGTCTCAAACTTCAGAATTGGAGCGAACGTTAAGATGATCTTCTCCAATATTGCCGGTTATCACGCCAGTGCTGCCGCTATAGATTTTGGCGGGGTGTTTGTACATCCTCATTACGACTGGCGTATAGGACTGACGGTAAAAAATATGGGAATAGTTTTTTCTGAATACTCGGAGTCGAGCGAGTCAGAGCTTCCGTTCGATGTGCAGTTGGGAACTACCTTCAAGCCTGAACATATGCCGTTACGTTTTTCAATCACGGCATATAACCTGGCGCGAAAGCGTGTTACATACTACGATGCAGCCAGCGGGCAAGACGAACCGGGAGGATTGGATAAGGTACTGAGGCGCATTAACTTTGGCGCTGAAATTTTAATACATCGCAATGTAAATATATTGGCAGGCTATAATTACCTCACGCACCAGGAATTGAAACTGGAGAATGGCGGAGGTGGTGCCGGCTTATCGTTAGGCTTTTCTGCACGCATCCGTTCGTTTGAATTTATATTCAGCAGAAGTGGATATGTTGCGGGTAAGGCCGGGTATGGATTAACATTGTCATCAAATATAAATCGTGTGTTGAGAAGAGTATAAAATTATGATGGACGAAAAATATTTAACACCGAAACAGATTGTTGAGGAGCTTGATAAATACATTATAGGACAGAAGGAAGCTAAACGTAATGTAGCGATTGCGCTGCGTAACCGCTGGAGAAGAATGAACACGAAAGCGGATATACAGGGGGAAATTGTTCCGAATAATATACTCATGATCGGTGCTACCGGTGTTGGTAAAACCGAGATTGCGCGCAGACTTGCCAAACTTGCTGATGCTCCTTTTGTAAAAGTAGAGGCTTCCAAATTTACTGAAGTAGGCTATGTAGGCCGCGATGTGGAGAGCATGGTGCGCGACCTGGTGGAGCAATCGGTAAATATGGTGAAGGCTCGCAAGAAGGAAGAAGTAAAAGAGAAAGCAGCACAGGCAGTAGAAGATGCTATACTGGATGCCTTGATACCACCGCTGCGTCAGCAGCAACCGCGTTCAACGGGATTCTCTTCACAAACGGAAAATACCAATGATATACCTACGAGCGATGTAGAGTTGAACGAACGTACACGCAATCACTTCCGCGATAAGATACGCAATGGCGAACTTGAAGAACGCAAGATCGAGATCAACATTAAAGGAGGAAGCGGATCAAATGTAGGCATGATCGGTGCCGGCATGATGGACGAAGTATCCATGATGAACCTGCAAGAAATGCTGAATGGTATGATGCCGAAAAAAAGCAAGAAGCGTAAAGTTACCGTAGCAGAAGCCCGCAGAATTTTACTCGATGAAGAAGCTGCCAAGCTCATCGATATGGATGAAGTAAAGGAAGAAGCGATTCATCGTGCAGAGAATGCCGGTATCATTTTTATAGATGAGATCGACAAGATTGCTTCCGGTTCCAAGAAAGGTGGCAGTGGTCCCGATGTAAGTCGCGAAGGTGTACAGCGCGATCTGCTTCCTATAGTCGAAGGAAGTACCGTGAACACAAAGCATGGTGTTATAAAAACTGATCACGTATTGTTCATTGCTGCCGGAGCCTTTCATATTTCAAAACCATCGGATCTTATACCCGAATTGCAGGGACGTTTCCCGATTCGTGTTGAATTGAATAACCTGACGAAAGAAGACTTCATCCAGATATTGAAGGAGCCTAAGAACGCACTTACCAAACAATATCAGGCGTTGTTCGAAGCTGAAAGTGTTGAGATAAGTTTTGCTGATGATGCTATTGACGAAATTGCCAGTACAGCGTTTACCATCAATGCCGAAGTGGAAAATATAGGGGCGCGCAGGTTGCATACGGTGATGAGCAGATTGTTGAATGAATTTTTGTTTGATGTACCGGATAAGATTGGTCCGAATGCGCGACTGCTGATTACAGCAGATATGGTGCGCGAGCGAATGGCGGGCCTTGTAAAAAATAAAGACCTGAGCGAATACATTCTCTAAATGAAATATACAAGGCTTGCGATTTTTATACTCGGTATAGTAACGACTATAACTATACCGGCTATTGGTCAGGATGATGTTTCAGTCGGAGCCTTTCCGGAACCCGGATATGATTCCGTGCGGTCCAAGTATATAAAAACATTCCCCAATCATTTCTTTCTATGGCCAGTGTTGAAGCAACGCAGGCTGGGTTTTGAAATGCAGCGCGAAAAAGACAGCAAGACTTCTGTATCGTATCGTTCCAACAAACCCTATAGTTTGGGGCTCGGTATGTACTTGTTTGAGTTAGCGATAGAAGTAGCTTTTGCATTGCCACAAGACGAAGCCAACAGACGCATCTACGGTGAATCGGATGCCAGCGATCTGCAGTTAAATATTATCGGGCGCAAGTGGGGCATTGATGCCTATGTTCAAAATTACGATGGCTTTTATGTTGATGATCCTTCGGTAAAGATACCGGCCAACCAGCCGTACCCGCATCGAAGAGATATAGAAACAACAAACAATGGTGTAAGTGTAAATTATACTTTCGATAACAAGCGCTTTTCGTTCAGGTCAACCTATAATTTTATAGATCAGCAATTGCGCAGTGCCGGTTCGTTCTTGTTGTTTGGTTCATTAAGCAGCTTTAAAGCAGCAGGAGACTCTGCCATACTTGGGGACTCGTATGTTAATAAGTTCGGTTCGGCATCGTCTATAAAATCTTTTAAAGTTACTACCCTCGGTATAGCGCCCGGGTATACCTATAGTCTTATCTATAAAGGATTCTTCCTCAACGGAACGTTAGCCCTGGGGCCGGCACACAACTGGCTCTCATCCATGCGTGAAGATGGCGTTGAAAAGAATGACATCAAGTTCAATGCGTATGCCGCTGCCCGTATCGGGCTCGGTTATAATGGCGATCGTATCTTCGGAGGCTTCAGCTTCATCGCCCAGGGGCGCTCTGCCAAGTTTGACGAAGTTCAATTGTTAAGCTCCAACACCACGTTCAAGATGCTGATCGGTTATCGCTTTGGCGAAGTCGGTATTCTGAAAAAACGAATCTGGGATGTGCCCAAAGCGCTCATCAACTAGAGCGCCATCAGCTTTGTTACAAACTATAGATATAGTATAAAACTTACTCGGGCTGATTTTTAGGATAATCGAAGAACACCATCTTGCCCTTTCCCCACGTTACGTCTTTCCACGCATCAACATCGATCTGAAAAGCAACCACACCACAGGTAGGTATATTGTCGATGTCCAGCTCCACATTTTGAAACGAGTTAACAAACTCCGTCAGGCCCGGGTTGTGGCCAAAGAGCATCACCACATTGTATTTGTCCTTCAACCCCTGCAACGTAGAAAGGATAGTGTCTTCGCTGGCATGGTACAACGATTTTTCAGTTTTAATTTTCTCTTTCGGGTAGTTCAGAACCTTGGCAATTCGTTTGGCGGTTGAGTATGCGCGTTTCGCAGGGCTGCTAATGAGCCTGTCAGGGTGAATATCTTTCTCTTTCAGGCGTTTGCCCATGCGCGGAGCATCGTTCTTGCCACGATCGTTCAGCGGTCTGTCAAAATCATCCTGCAACGGATTGGCCCAACTTGATTTGGCATGGCGAATTATATACAAGGTTTTCATACAAGTAAAGATTGATGCTTTTAGCGAAGTTTTACAAATCAGCTTATTAACGCTTATCTTCGCGCCACATGCATGGTGCAAAGAAAATACGCAGAAAGATACGGTATACGCTCGTTTACCGGTTTGTACAATTCCTGATTTTTATTTCGCGTCTTATGCCTCGCGTGGCATGGCTCAAGTTCTGTGGCTTCCTGGGGAAAGTGGCCTATGTATTTGCTTCTCAAACCCGTAAGCTCACACAGCGACATTTGACGCTCGCATTTAAAAAAGAAAAAAGTGCAGCCGAGATAAAAAAGTTATCGCGACAAACATTCGAATACCTCGGTAAAAATGCGGGCGATATTCTGCGTGCTTCCGGCACTGTACACACGCTGGCCGACCTGGAAGAATTTCTGGTTGTGCATGGTTATGAAAATTATGAGGTCGCGCAGCAAAAAGGTAAAGGTGTGATTTTCCTCACGGCTCACCTTGGGGCTTTCGATTTGCAAGTAACAACCATGGCCTTGCGTGGTTTGAATCCTAACATCATCGGTACTCCGTTGAAAGATGAGCGCCTTAATGATTTGTTGTGGGACTATCGGAATAAACACGGAGCTATAGCCATCGAGCGCGGCCGCGAAACATTTCGAATGATCAAGATCTTGAAATCCGGTGGATCCGTTGCTTTGCTCATCGATCAGGATACAAAAGTGAAAAGCCGTTTTGTAAATTTCTTTGGTATGCCTGCTGCCACACCTGTAGGTGCCACCGTGCTGGCGATGAAGACTGGTGCTACTGTGGTACCTACCTATATATACTTAGGCAGCGACTGGAAACAGCACATGCATATACTGCCTGAAATAGCCATCAATGTTACAGGCGATGATGAATCGGATATGGTATATAATACGCAAATCCTGACAAGCTTTATTGAACAGCAGATACGCAAACACCCGGAGCAATGGGTGTGGATGCACGAACGCTGGAAGACAAAGCCAGGCGAAGAGATAGCATGATCAAATTCCCTATAGTTAAATTATTTTCGCTCGTACAGCACAAAGTCAAAAGCATACTTATGCTTTTCATCTGCGGGATGATGCTCGCGCGATACTTCTTTCCACTGCTCTTTGCTGAATTCCGGGAAGTATACATCGCCATCTATTACGGCTTGTATCTCGGTGAGGTAAAGCAAATCGGCTGAGGGTAAAGCCGAACGGTATATTTCAGCACCACCGATAATAAAAACTTCCTGCTCACCATTTTTACGGGCAAGCGCAATGCCTTCATCAATCGAGTTGAATACAATACATCCGGGCGCATCAAAATTTTTCTGACGCGTTACTACAATGTTGGTGCGTTTGGGGAGTGGTTTGAATTTGGCCGGAATTGAATCGTAATTCTTTCGGCCCATAATGCAGTAATGTCCTTGTGTTGTGGTCATGAAAAATTTCATGTCATCGGGCAGGTGCCAGGGCAGATCATTGTTTTTTCCGATGACCCTGTTTTGCGCGTGTGCAGCAATGAGTGATATTTTCATAAGCAGTGAACAGTCAATTATAGTTTGTTTCCACGGAAGAAATCCTGGATACTCATTCTTCGTTTTCCTTCCGGCTGAAGTTCGTCAATCGAAATCCATCCATCGGAGGTTCTGATGTAAAGATAATTTTTATTATCAGTGTCCGGTAGGCCTACCGTAGTTTCACCACTCTTCTTATCAGCAATAGATATTTTAAAAATCTTGAACGTCTTCTCGTTAATAATTCCCCACGCAGCCGGATAGGGACTAAGACCTCTCACAAAATTTCGTATCTGTTCACTGGTTTTGTTCCAATCGATCTGGCAAGTCTCCTTGAAAATTTTAGGAGCGTGTTTGATTTCAATATCAGTAGGTTGAGGCAGTGAAGGATAGTTACCGGCTTCAATGCTTCGCACAGTTTTCAGTACCAGTTGTCCTCCTTTATTCATCAATCTTTCATACAGTGTTCCAACTGTATCATCGCTATATATAGTTTCCTTCTCCTGGTAAATGATGCTGCCGGTATCAATTTCATGCTTCAGAAAAAATGTAGTGATGCCGGTTTCTTTCTCACCGTTAATCACAGCCCAGTTAATAGGCGCAGCACCGCGATACTGCGGCAGGAGTGAAGCATGAAGATTAAATGTACCCAACGATGGCATGGCCCATACAGCTTCGGGTAACATTCTGAAAGCAACAACAATCTGCAGGTTGGCATTGTAACTTTTCAGCTCCTGCAAAAACTCTGGCGATTTCAGATTTGTTGGTTGTAGTACAGGTACGTTGTATTGCAGGGCACATTCTTTTACAGGAGAATAAACGATCTTTTGTCCACGACCTTGTGGTTTGTCGGGTGCGGTAACAACCGCTACAACATTGATTTTATTCTCTAGGAGAATTTGAAGGCTGGGCACCGCAAATTCAGGTGTACCCATAAAAATGATTCGAAGTGCGTTCATAGTATGAACGCAAATATATTGAATCTCTGTTCAGTTCTTTCGTGGCTGAGCAATTCGTACCACACTCGTTAAGTTCACCTAACCCCTTGATTTATAGCGTCAACGAAAGGCTGCAAACGATTGGCCTTAAAGTTGCAATACACGGTATATATAAACACTTAGAGTTATGAAACGTTTATTAGTTGCGGTTTCTTTGTTAACAATACTTGCATCGTGCCAGGTAAATATTGTTGAGCCACGATACGATGAGCGCGATAAAGTAGTAGGGTATTATAGCATGGAAGAGTTTAGTGAAACCTTCAACGACTATACATACTATACCCTGATGATTACGAAGTATGGTGCGAACGGAAATGTACTATATCTCGATAACTTTTACGGAGCCGATATACAGATTCATGCATATTTGTCGGGTGATAAAATAACGATACCATTCCAGGTAGTTGATGACTACGAGATTGAAGGTGTAGGTACCCTGCACGGTATGGACATCAGTTTGAATTATACTGTTCGCGATGTTTACAATAACACACGTACCAACTTTTGTGAAACGTGGGGCGATCGTAAAGAATAAGAGTGGCGAAAGATAAAACCGAAAGGTTAGTCCTCTCTGAACAATTTCTTGTCAGCGTAGAATGTTCCGAATGGAACGAGCGAAGCTACAAAAGCAAGGAATGAGCGTGTAAGGGTCCAGTTGTAAGTAAATTTGGTCTGGACTAACAACACAATATAGGCAATAAAAAGTATTCCGTGTGCCATACCTACAATGCGCACGGGTTCGGGGTTAGACGCCATGTATTTCAGAGGCATGGCGATTCCCAGCAACACCAGAAAAGATATTCCCTCCAGGAAAGCGACTATACGAAGACGACCTAATACCGTTGTGATCAATTGTTGCATAATGTGTTTCTCTATGATTCCGCCAAAGGTATTTCGTTTTTGTCTGAAATACTTATCTTCCCAAAATTTTACGACCTAAACACATGAGTGAAACTAAGTTTAAGCCTGTGCTCGGTTTATGGGATGCTACCATGATCGTTGCCGGCTCTATGATAGGCTCGGGTATCTTTATCGTTGGTGCCGACATACTACGAAATGTAGGCGGCTCCGGTTGGCTGATAGCCGTATGGTTGATCACAGGGTTCATGACCATTACAGCAGCCGTGAGTTATGGCGAGCTAAGCGGCATGTTTCCGAAAGCCGGTGGCCAATATGTATACCTGAAAGAAGCTTACAATCCGCTGATAGCATTTCTCTATGGCTGGAGTTTCTTTGCTGTAATACAAACCGGTACCATTGCCGCTGTGGGTGTAGCCTTTTCGAAATTTACAGCGTACCTCATTCCGGCCGTGAGCGAAGACCTGGTACTGATCAATCTTGGCGTTATGACGATTTCTCCCGCACAGATACTATCCATTGTCATCATCGTGCTGCTTACCTATATAAATACACGAGGCGTAGAAGGAGGGAAGGTAATTCAAACAACATTTACAGTTGCCAAACTGCTTAGCTTGTTCGGCCTTATCGTTTTTGGTTTGATTATGATGAAGGGCGATGTATGGACTGCTAACTGGACGAACGCTTGGGATTTGCATAAACTGAATGCGGATGGAAGTATAGAAACCTATATGACCATTGCCGCTGTAGGTGCTATAGCCGCTGCGATGGTAGGCTCAATCTTCAGTAGCGATGCCTGGAACAACGTAACGTTCATTGCCGGTGAGATCAAGAACCCACAACGTAACATCGGATTGAGTTTATTTTTAGGAACGCTGATCGTTACCATTATCTATGTTACAGCGAACATCATGTATACGGCTGTACTTCCTTTACACGAGATTGCCTACGCTGAGAAAGATCGTGTTGCTGTAGCGGCATCGCATGTTATCTTCGGAGATATAGGTACAATCATTATCGCGTTGATGATCATGGTATCAACGTTCGGTTGTAACAACGGACTTATTCTTTCCGGTGCCCGGGTATACTATACCATGGCGAAAGATGGTTTATTCTTCCGTCAGGCGGGCGAGCTTAATAAATTTGCTGTGCCGCAACAATCGCTGTGGGTGCAATGTATACTGGCAAGTCTGTGGTGTTTGAGTGGTAAATATGGCGACTTGCTGGATATGGTTTCATTTGTAGTGGTGTTGTTCTATATGCTTACCATCATCGGTATATTTATACTTCGCCGGAAAAGACCGGATGCGCCACGACCTTACAAAGCATTCGGGTATCCTGTACTTCCGTTGATATATATAATGATGGGTATAACATTTTGTTCCCTGTTGATAATCTACAAGCCTAAATTTACCTGGCCAGGATTGATCATAACCCTGATTGGTATACCTATATATTACTTTGCTGTACAGCAAAAGAAAAAATAACACAGCATAAAAAAAGAGTCTTGTTCTATGCAAGACTCTTTTTTTATAGTCACAACTGCGATTCCAAAACAGCCAGGCCTTCAGCAAACGAACGTGGCTCATAGCTCAGATCCGTTCGCGCTTTCTCAATGATAAAGCCTGTTCTGGGAGGACGCTTCGCGGGTTGCGTGAATTTGGTTGAATCGGTAGCGTTGATCAGCGATTTGTCAAGCTTGAAATAATCGGCTGTAGCAACTGCTATATCGTAAGGGGTAAGGAAGTCTTTGCCAGATATATTGTAGATGCCCGTTGCTTTCTTCTTGGCTGCGAGGTAACACCCTTGTGCTAAATCTTCTGCCAGCGTTGGTGTTCTCCACTGGTCGTTTACAACCTGTATAGATTTACCTTGCTCCAGGCTATTCTTTACCCATAATACTATATTGGAGCGACTCATATCACGTGTAATGCCGAACACTAACACGGTGCGTAATATAGACCAGCCTGTTTTGCTTTTCTTTACAACTTCTTCAGCAGCCAGTTTGCTTTCGCCATAGTAATTTACCGGATTCGGTTTTTCATTTTCATCCAGCGGGCCGCGGGTGCCGTCAAAAATAAAATCAGTTGATACGTGCACCATGTGTACGTTGTGTTGTGCACAGGCTTTCATCAGGTTTTCAACGGAAGTTACGTTGGCTTTCCAGCACGCGTCACGGTCTGTTTCACATTGGTCTACCTGTGTCATGGCAGCCGTGTTGATAACAACATCCGGTTTGGTGCGCGCAAATACTTCATCAACAGCATTGCCATCGGTAATGTCAAGACTGTGAAATTCTCCTTTGGTAATTGGTAGTACGGATTTGCCTCTTGCTGTAGCAATGAGTGTTACGGATGGATCTTTCTCCAGTAGTTCTGTAAGCTTTTGCCCCAATAAACCATTGGAGCCGGTGACGAGGATCTTCATATATAGATAGTATAGAAAGTGAGCTTGGGTACTGTTACTTTTTAGACGTTACCTTCGGTGGATATTGATATCCGTATAGTTTGGTAATTTTCTTCTTCGACATTTCTTCAACCGTTACAATCATGCGCACATCTTCAGCCGGTCTGTCGAATTGACCTTTCGGTTGTGTTGCAATCTTATCGATTACGTCCAACCCTTTAATTATTTTGCCAAACACAGTATATTCTCCATCGAGTTGAGGAGCACCACCGAGAGTAGTATATGCTTTGAGTTTTTCAGGAGAAACTTCTTTTTCAGTTTTGATACCGGTTTGCTTTTCAACGCGCGGTTTCAGTTTTGTGATGAAGTCTTGCACACCTTTCATGTCACCGTTCTGATATAGTTTGGCGATGGTGTCATAGGCAGGTTGGTTGGCAGGATTCTGAAAGAACTGCTGCATAGCCTGGTTGAATTTAGCCGGGTCTGTTTTTATATCTTCTTCTGTAACTTTTGAGCCGTGCACGATATAAAACTGACTGCCACTGGAAGCCTTCGTTGGATTTTGTGCGTTGCCCAGCCGTGCAGCAGAGAGTGCTCCCTTTTCGTGGAAGTATTTTGAATTGATTTCTGCATCTACAGTATATCCCGGACCACCGCGACCAAGCATCTGCTCTTTACCGGCTTTCTTCGAATCCGGATCTCCGCCCTGAATCATAAACCCTTCGATCACCCGGTGGAAAAGTAAGCTGTCAAAGTAATGTTCTTTGGCCAGCTTGATGAAATTCTGTTTATGTTTGGGTGTCTCATCATAAAGAATAGCCACCATGTCACCGTATTGAGTCTTGATGGTAACAACAAAATCTTTTTCCTGCGCGCAGCCGGAAAATACAACGAGACACAACAGCAGGAGGGGAAGCGATTTGCGCATATATAGTCTATAATTCGTTCAGTATATATAGTTTACAGTTGTTGTCTGATCTCTTTCAGGATTTGTTCGCCACCGATATTCAATACTTCGTTGGCTACCATCTCACCGAGTTCTTTTACGTTTTCAAAAGAAGAAGAGCGTTTTACTTTGATCACGCGTTGCCCGTCTAATGAAATGATGCCGGCCTTCAGCGAAATAGAGTCTCCTTCTATATGAGCGTACCCAAAAGCTGGAATGCTGCAACCACCGTGCAATGTCTTTAAGAAAGATCGTTCTGCATGAAGGCATACTTCCGTAGCCGGATGATTAACCCAGTTCGCTATAATTTCTTTTTTCTTGAAGTCTAGTTTTTTATGACACTCGATCGCGATCGTTCCTTGTCCAACGGCCGGAACAAAATAACTGGTTTCAATTTTATCAACGATCATGTTATCATAACCCATGCGATGTACACCGGCATACGCGAGTAACAACGCATCACATTCGCCCGCTTTCATTTTGGAAATGCGTGTTTGTAAATTACCGCGAATGGAGACTGCTTCGGCATTCGGGTAGAAGTGTTTGAGGAAAGCAACTCTGCGTGTAGAAGAGGTACCGATCTTTAGTTTGTCGGATGTAATGTTAACCTGCCTGTCGCTGATCACCACATCATTCACCAGCTCCCGTTCTGTGAACGCAACGAGTTCAAGTTCTTCCGGTATATCAGACGAAAGATCTTTGGCACTGTGCACCGCTATATCGATCGAGCCGTCCAGTAACTTTGCTTCGATCTCTTCTGTGAACACACCTTTGCTGCCGATCTTGGCGATAGACACATCCAGTATCTTATCACCGCGTGTTTCAATCGGAACAATTTCGGTAGTATACCCTGAAGGTTTTATCAGACTGGCCACATATTCAGCTTGCCAGAGTGCAAGCTTGCTGCCGCGGGTGCCGATGCGTATTGTTTTTGTATAAGGCATGGTTGTGTTCGTATGTTAAAATATATACTTCAACACGTTGCGCATGTTGAAGAGAGAGTATATCAATTCGGATTCAATGTCTTGGACAACTTCAGCGACAGATCGAGGAAGATCATTTTTGCGCTGCCGTTACGCTCCAGGTGATAGCCCGCATCGTTTAGCAGTTTGAATGATTTCTCAACCTTATCGAGCGTTAATACTTTGCTGAAGTCCTGCACAAATTTCAATTCATCGCCACGCGTGCGATTCATATCAGCCGCTCCGGAAATATTCAACAACGATTCACGCATCATATTTATACTATAGCTGATCAGGCTCCGCTGATTGAGTTTGTCCAGTGAATGGTATTCATCAGCCATCGTTACGAGGGTGCCATAATTTTTACGGAAGCAGGCACGCATCCACTCGATAAAGCGTTGCGTGTTGTTATCTTCTTCACTATCGATAAGTTTGATGCCGAGGTTAAGTCTGCCTTCGGCAAGCTGTGCTAATTTTTCAGCTTTGCGTTCTTCTACTCCGTGTTTCTCCTGGAGATAAGATTGCACTTCGTTGTCGTGCAGTAGGGGTACCGTTACAATCTGCGTACGCGAAATGATCGTAGGCAATAATTTATCAGCAGCGTTTGTAACCAGTATAAAAAAAGTTTGTGGAGGTGGTTCTTCCAATATCTTCAGTATACCATTGGCAGCGGCCGAGTGCATGAGCTCGGGTTGCCAGATGATCATGATCTTGTGCGGACTTTCAAATGGCTTTAGTGAAAGTGTCTTGATGATCTCGCGACTTTCCTCGCGTGATATCAACGCAAGCTTATCCTCACCGCCATAATAATTTGTCCAGTCATCGAGTGAGCCATGCGGCTGTTCCAGTAAGAACGCTCGCCAGCTCTTCAGTATCTCCGCTTTAAAACGATCTTCATCTTTATCGTTCTTTACGTTGCTCAACGGAAATACAAAGTGTGTATCCGGGTGAATGAACTTTGCATTTTTGGAACAGGCCGGGCAGGTTCCGCAGGCATCCTCACCCTTGTTCTGGCAATGGAGGTATGTGGCATACGCCAAAGCAAGCGGCAGGTTCAACGCTCCTTCTGCGCCAACAAAGAGTTGTGCGTGCGCAGTGTGATTTGCTTTAACAGCATCAATAAGGAGTTCCTTAACGTCAGATAATCCTGGAATATCGGCAAACTTCATGTTATTTCTTTTCCCATCCGCGACTTCGCGCAGAGGTCTCAAAGATATGGGAGAGAATCTCTTTATCCACATCCGAAAAGATAACATTTCTTCGGCCCGTCACGCGCCCTGCAGTTTCGAGTGCTTTTGGTAATTGATAGGTATCAAAACCGGAAGCACCACCCCATGCGAAAGAAGGTACGTAGTTGGGAGGAAAGCCGTGGCCGAAAACATTCGCAGCTACATCTACAACGGTGCCGGTGTTGAACATCGTGTTGATGCTGCATTTGCTATGGTCGCCCATCATCAAACCACAAAATTGTAAACCGGTATTCTCAAAACTTTCAGAGTTGTGGCTCCACAGTTTTACAGTGTCGTAATTGTTTTTGAGATTCGATGTGTTGGTGTCTGCACCGAGGTTACACCACTCACCAAGCACCGAGCATCCCAGGAAACCATCGTGTGCTTTATTGCTGTAACCGAAAATTACCGAAGTGCTTACTTCGCCACCTACTTTTGAAAAGGGCCCGACAGTAACATCACCCCGTATCTTCGCACCCATATTAACATGCGCGCCTTCGCACAAGGCGACTGAGCCACGAATGATCGCGCCTTCCTGAACAATACTGTTTTTGCCGAGATAGATCGGTCCGGATTCTGCATTTAGTATAGCTGCGCGGATATATACTCCTTCTTCTACAAAGATGTCATTTTCAGAACCGTATACTACCGTGTGCTTATCCATGATACCGGCAGATTGTCTTCCTGCGGTGATCAGTTTGAAATCAACTTTTAACTGCGCAGCATTCTCCCGGAAGATCTTCCAGGTTTTGTCGATCACAGTTATAGCTTGGCTATACTCGATCGTGTTGGAAGCACTCATTTCACTCACCGGTTGAGACGCAGCTATGAGCAGCGAATCTTTGGTGAGGAAGTAATGTGGAGGTAAAGCTTTTATAGTATCAACCAAGACCTGATCAGGACAAACCGCTCCATTGATCAACAGATTTTCAGGAGAGGAGTGTACCGGGAATTTCTTCTGAAGGTATTCTTCGGTTTTGAAAGATGCTTTGGTGTTCAACCATCTTTCCCACTTTTCGCGAATGGTAAGAATTCCGACACGGATGTCGGCTACAGGGCGGGTATATGTAAAAGGAAAAAGTGACGTGCGTACAACCGGGTCGTCAAACAAAATAAGATTCATTCCTCAAAAATAGAATTCGGATGGCACGCTAAAAATGTGCGTTTCGCTGTGCGCGGACACAGGTTCGAGAATATTCTAAATATTTTTTCTAAATACTGCTAACAACAAAAAAGCCCTTGTTTTGCAAGGGCCTTTTCTCTCTCCATTTAAAAGAAGAAGTTATTATGCTTTCTTCTGATACTTGTTTTTGAATTTCTCCACACGTCCGGCTGTATCCACGAACAGCTTTTTACCAGTGAAGAAAGGATGCGAAGCAGAGCTTACTTCGACTTTAATTACAGGGTATTCTTTACCATCTTCCCACTTAATGGTCTCTTTTGGAGACTGAGTAGAACGGGTAATGAATTTATGATCGCTGGATGTATCCCAGAAAACCACGTCTTTGTACTCTGGATGAATGCCTTTTTTCATATCAATTTCTTGCGTTATTCCTCTAAAAGGACTGCAAAGATAAGCACAACAGCTTTATATACAAATGTATGCTGGTAAAATTCAAAAATCGTGCTTTCCTCTTTCAAATCAGCGTTTTTCGGGCTTTGTGAAGTGCAAAATTCTGTGATTTTAAGCCGTTGCAATTGAGCAGATATGGATATAATCATGCTCAGGCGGCACGGCTATCAGTTCATAGCGTTATCTTGCACAACTTTTTTTAATAGCTTATGCGATTAACTTTACTGATACTGCTGTCTTTTATTGCTGTGAGTGTAGCACAGGCACAAAGTCCGTATGCTCCGCTCAATGAAGATTACTATCATTGGATTGATCGATACGAGGTAAAGACAGGGAAGATACTCCCGCACTTTTTTACTTCTGTAAAACCGTATAAGCGTTCAGCGATTATTGCGTTTGTCGACTCTGTTAACGCACTGGAAGGTTTTCAATCACGCGCAGATAAATTCAATTATGACTACCTCCGTAACGATAGCTGGGAATGGTCGCGTGCGGAAACTGCTGATAGTAAAAGAGCTTTCCTGAAAACTTTTTACAAGAAGAAGTCAGACTTCTTTCATGTAGATGTTCCGGAATTTGATTTACACGTAAACCCCGTTCTATACCTCGGTATTGGTAACGATTCACGAAGAGACGATCGACTCTTCATTAACACGCGCGGTGTAGAAGTGCGCGGTATGGTTGATCGCAAGGTTGGCTTCTATACATACCTTACCGATAACCAAATGATATTGCCTTCGTATGTGTGGGACCAGATGTCGTTGAACCCGGTTATACCGCATGAAGGTTTCTGGAAGGAATTCAAAGACGGTAAAGGTGTAGACTTTCTGCAGGCACGTGGCTATATCACCGTAGATGCAACCAAGAGTATAAATCTGCAGGCTGGTTACGATCGTTTCTTTATAGGCAACGGCATGCGTTCGCTTATATACTCCGACTATGCGCCACCGGCCTCATTCTTTAAAGCGAACATAAAAGTATGGAAGCTTAACTATGTATACTCCATCAGCGAGATGACGGCCGATGTAGACGCAAGCCTGGGAGGCAACCGCTCGATGCAAAAAGGTTATCCTGATAAGTTTGTTACGTTCCATCACCTGAGTCTTAACATTGGTAAGAAGTTAAATATAGGTGTATTCGAGTCGGTGATCTTTAGTCCCGATGATACAACGGGCGCGGGTAAATTTGAGTGGGCATATCTTAATCCCATCATTTTCTTCCGCGCTATAGAACAGCAGAATGGCAGCAGCGATAACGTATTGCTGGGTCTTGACTTTAAATGGAATGCTTTACGTAAACTTTCTTTCTACGGACAATTCGTAATGGATGAGTTTGTACTGAACGAAATAAAAGCAGGAGATGGCTGGTGGGCTAACAAGTTTGCTATACAACTCGGTGGTAAATATATAGATGCATTTGGCGTGCCGAACCTGGATTTACAAGGAGAAATAAATCTGGCGCGACCCTATACATACTCGCACAATACACAATACTCAAACTATACCAGTTACCAGCAGCCGCTGGCACACCCGCTGGGAGCAAACTTCAACGAGGCTATTGGTATGATCCGGTATCAGCCACTTCCGCGTCTTAACCTGACTGCTAAATTATTTGTTACGCGTATTGGTCGTGATTCAACCGACTACAATTGGGGAGCATCCACAGCACAAAACCCGAAGTATGATTGGGGAAGCGATCTGCTGAAACCCAACACAGAGCGTGAATCAACTTACGGTAATAAGATCGGACAAGGCTTCAAGAACGATATAGTATACGGAAGCTTTACAGCTTCATGGCACCTCAAGCACAACCTGTTTATAGATGTTAATGTCGTGGTACGGAAGAGCGAGAGTGTACTCAATTTCTATAACAATAATACATCGATCACTTCCCTGGCCCTACGCTGGAATATAGCCCAGCGCCTGTACGAATTTTAAAAACAATATTTGAAGTGTTAAAAGCGTCAATACGATGATGGCTGGTATGCTTCGCGTTTATATTACAACCAGAAAATGAAAATATTCTTTCGCATTCTTAGATACGCACCGGGTATACGTTCGCAGCTTGCTAAATTTTTGCTGTATGCAGTATTGGCTTCGGGCTTTAGTGCGGTTTACCTTGGGCTTCTTCAGCCTATGCTGGATATACTATTCATTCAGAAACTGAATGATACTGTAACGAAACTCCCCGAGTTTTCACTTTCGGTAGAGTATGGAAAAGATGTTCTGATGTATTATTTCTCGGATACACTCAAGGCGCAAGGTCTGCAAACAACCTTAATGTATGTGTGTATTTTTATAGTCGGATTCGTTTTTCTATCAAACCTCTTCCGGTATATGGAGCGGATGGTGGCATCGCGCGTAAAGGCCGATGTAGTGAGGAATATACGTATACATATTTTTGAGAAAGTATCGTTGTTGCATATCGGGTTCTTTAACGATCAACGCAAAGGTGATCTGATCTCCCGCTTTACAAATGATGTGGGGGAGATGGAGAACACGGTAGTGAATGCATTCAAGGCTATCAAGGAGCCTATTACCCTTATTATATATATAGGTGTTCTTTTTAAAATATCGGCAGAGCTTACACTTTTTACGCTTATTGTTCTTCCCCTCATGGGCGGAGTTATATCCATTATCATTAAGCGTCTGAAGAAAAGAGCTGTGCAAAGCCAGGAGACGATGGGGCGTATCGTCAATATACTCGATGAGTCATTTAGCGGCATGCGTGTTATCAACGCATTCAATGCCCGTAATTTTATATTGAAGAAGATCGAGAAGGAAACTACATTTCACCGTAAGGTAAATCTTTCCATTTCGAGAAAGAACGAACTTGCATCTCCGCTTTCCGAATTTCTGGGAGTGGTAGTAGTAGCATTTATACTTTATTATGGCGGACAATGGGTATTATCGGGTACAGGTGAACTGAAGCCTTCCGCATTCATACTCTTTCTTACGTTTTATGCATCGATGATTCAGCCTGCCAAGAACTTCTCTAACGGCATTACATCGCTTCAAAAAGGTATAGCTTCTGCGCAGCGTATATTTGCAACTATCGATACAGAGTCTGCTATTCGAAATAAACCAGATGCTATACACCTTCAGGAATTTAAAACACAGATTGAGTTTAGGAATGTAAGTTTTGCGTACGAGACTGAACCTGTGCTTTCCAATCTCAACCTAACCATCGAAAAAGGAAAGACGATTGCCTTGGTTGGACCTTCCGGTGGAGGTAAATCTACACTGGCCGATCTCATTCCCCGGTTTTACGATCCTACACTTGGGGAAGTGTTGCTGGATGGTATTTCGCTGAAAGATTATGAGATCGACTCACTGCGCAAACAGATGGGTGTAGTTACCCAGGAATCTATACTCTTTAATGATACCATCTTCAATAACATTGCCTTTGGTATGGAGAATGTAAAAGAAGAAGATGTGATTCATGCAGCGCGAGTGGCGAATGCTCATGATTTTATTATGCAGCAGGAAAACGGCTACCAGACATTTATAGGTGAACGTGGTTCCAAACTTTCGGGCGGACAGCGCCAGCGTTTGAGTATTGCACGTGCGGTACTGAAGAATCCCCCTATACTTATCCTGGATGAAGCGACATCCGCACTCGATTCAGAATCGGAACGCTTGGTACAGGATGCCCTCAACAACCTGATGAAGAACCGTACCTCCATTGTTATTGCGCACCGGTTAAGTACTATTCAGCATGCTGATGAGATTCTCGTGATTCAGAAAGGACATATAGCTGAACGCGGTAGTCATGCGGAACTGATACAACGCAATGGCCTGTACCGAAAGCTGAAAGATATACAGCGGGTATAAATCAGAAACTGCGAATGTGCTGCCTATAGCGAATATCAATTAACGAATTACTGGAATTTCAGATTTTTCATTTACCTTTAGTAAGATTACCGTATTACATACGGTACGATTTAACGGGACTCACATGAGTAAGAACAGAATTATCTTCTACATTGTATTTGCAGCCTTTCATTTAGGAGCTTTCATCTTCACGGTTGCTTTGGATAATGATACCAACCTTCTTTTTAGTATGGTGAGCTGGGTCCCAACGTTTAAATGGATTACACTTTTTGGATTAACTCTTTTATTAGCAGACGTTATTTGGTCATGGATTATCAATCGCGATTCGAAGAAAGAAAAAGAAGCCCTCACACACGAACTCAACATGCTCAAAGCAAAACTCTTCGACCTCCAGGAAGAAGCACGCAAAACTCCGCAGACTCCCTCTCAACATTAATCATACTTAACTTCACCCGCCATGGTTGCTAAGACTTTTGGCGGAGCCGTACATGGTGTGGATGCACGCACCATTATGATTGAAGTAAGTGTAGGACAAGGTACTCGTTTTTTCATGAGTGGTTTGCCCGATAATGCTGTCAAGGAAAGTCAGCATCGGGTGGAATCAGCATTGAAAGCCGCGAGCTTTTTTATGCCGCGTAATAAAACCGTTGTCAACCTGGCTCCGGCCGATATCCGTAAGGAAGGTTCTGCATACGACTTGCCCATTGCGTTGTGTGTTTTAAAAGCATCCGGTCAGATCACTACCGATCGTCTTGGAGAGTATATAATTATGGGAGAGGTTGCACTCGATGGTAAACTTCGTCCTATAAAAGGGGTACTGCCCATTGCCATTCAGGCACGCAAAGAAAAATTCAAAGGTTTTATACTTCCTGCCGATAATGCCCGCGAAGCAGCGATCGTAAATGACCTGGATATACTTCCGGTAAATACGATTCGCGAAGCGGTAGATTTGCTCGAAGGAAAAATTTTCATCGAGCCGGTGCGTATCGATACGCGCGAAATGTTTGCAACCAAGTTGAATCACTACGATACAGACTTTAAAGATGTACAGGGCCAGGAGAACATCAAGCGTGCATTGGAGATCGCTGCTGCCGGTGGACACAATGTAATTATGATTGGTCCGCCCGGTGCCGGTAAAACCATGTTGGCAAAACGTTTACCCACTATACTTCCGCCTCTTACATTAAACGAAGCACTTGAGACAACGAAGATACATTCGGTTGCCGGCAAACTCGGGCGCGATGCTGCACTGATGACAACACGCCCGTTTCGAAGTCCGCATCATACTATATCCGATGTAGCCCTTGTTGGTGGAGGAGGAAATCCCCAACCGGGAGAGATCTCACTTTCCAACAACGGTGTTTTATTTTTGGATGAACTACCTGAGTTCAAGCGAACGGTATTGGAAGTAATGCGCCAGCCGATGGAAGAGCGGAGAGTAACTATATCCCGGGCAAAAGTATCGATCGATTACCCCGCTAACTTTATGTTGGTGGCGAGTATGAATCCTTGTCCGTGCGGATACTTCAATCACCCGGAGAAAGAGTGTGTATGCGGTCCGGGTATAGTACATCGTTACCTGAGCAAAATCAGCGGACCACTGCTGGATCGCATTGATCTGCACGTAGAAGTTGTGCCGGTAAGTTTTGATGAGATGACTGCCAACCGGAAAACTGAAAACAGTGAGCAGATACGAGAACGTGTAGTGCGGGCAAGAGCTATACAAGCCAATCGTTTCAAGGAACAGCAGAGTATATATTGTAATGCCATGATGCCCTCCAACATGGTAAAGGAAGTATGTGCCGTAGGTGATGCGGGTAAAGCGTTATTGAAAACTGCTATGGAACGGTTAGGACTTTCCGCCCGCGCGTATGATCGTATACTGAAAGTATCGCGCACGGTGGCTGACCTCGCGGCTTCAGAAGATATTACAGTAGAACATCTGGCAGAAGCTATTCAATACCGCAGCCTCGACCGCGATGGTTGGGCGGGATAATGGTATCGTATTTTGCGATACCATGAATATACATAGCAGAAACACTTATTAAGTGCTATAATTAAGTTGTTGTATAAAGATTATAAAGTAGAGATACCATTGGGTACCTCAAGTTGGGTAAAGAATAAATATTGTGTATTCTGATAAAAGTAAATGCAGCTGTTTTCGATCAGGTGCTGATCGAAAAAAATAGCAATCATCCGTGGTCAGAAAGTTATGTTCGACAGAGACCTGGCGAGCTATACGGTGTAAAACCGATATGACTGCGCGAACAGGTAAAGCGGAACATCAGCCGGCTTCCTGAAAATTTCATGTTTCAATCGTTACGCTTTTACCGAACAAGGTGTACTCATGTTTTCGAACTTTCTGAAAAGTGAGCGGGCACTGGTAATGAGCGTACGCATCATCGAAATATTTGTAAAGCTTCGCGAGGTGCTGCTGAGCAACAAAGATATTCTTCTGAAAGTTGAGCGCCTGGAACGAAAAGTGGTGACGAACGATGTAGACATAAAACTCATGTTCGAATACATCAAAGAACTGCTCGACCCGAAAAATAAAACCGATGCGAGAAATTGATTTCAGACAATCAAAATGTAGATCAAGTATAAAGTTGAATGCCGTATTTTAGCAGGCGTGAAGCGTATTATTCTCTGGTATAGTCTTGCCCTTTTTGCGCTGGTATTCCTGCTGAAGTTTATGGAGTACAGGTATATCATTCGCGATTTGTCGCTGGAGTTTTACCTGACGGTAGTGGCTGCACTTTTTACAACGGTAGGTATATGGCTCGGATTAAAGCTCACCCGTAAAAAAGTTGTTACGGTTCATGTGCCGGTAGCTTCACCTGTATTTGAGTTTAATGAACAGGCCATGTTGCAAACAGGCATCAGTAAGCGCGAACTGGAGGTGTTGACACTCATGGCGCAGGGACTAACGAACCAGGAGATTGCAGATAAGTTGTTCGTGTCGCTCAATACCGTTAAGACCCACTCCTCAAATTTATTTTTAAAGCTCGAAGTAAAGCGAAGAACACAGGCTATTGAACGCGCCAAACAATTGCGGCTCATACCGTGAAGCGTGATGAAAAAGTTCATGCTTTCGGGTGAAAACATCGTTTGGAAGCGAAATCATCCTTTCGGGTGAGTGGATTTTAGCAGTCTGATCTTTGATTTGAAGGAAAATAAAACACGTATGAAAAGAATAATTATCATCAATGGACTGATCGCAGGGGCGATCGTTTCCCTCATGTTTGCCATCTCATATCCATTAACACACAACGGAACGCTGAGTAACGAAAGTTCGATGGTGGTCGGGTATATATCGATGGTCATTGCGCTGTCGCTGGTATTTGTCGGTATTAAATCATACCGCGATCAGCACCAGAAAGGTGTTATCACATTCGCGAAAGGTTTTGTTGTGGGGATACTGATCACACTCATTGCTTCGGTGATGTATGCCGGCACGTGGGAGATATACTACAACACGGTTGCTTCGGATTTTATGGAAAAGTATACCACCAGCTACCTCGATGAAATGAAAAAAGAAGGCGCAAGCGATGCCGAGATCGCCCAACAGCGCACGGAGATGGAGGAGTTTGGTGAAATGTATAAGAATCCGGTGATCCGCTTCGGTGTAACGCTTAGCGAGATTTTACCTGTAGGCATCATCATAACATTAATCAGCTCGGCATTGCTTCGCAGAAAAGAATTCCTGCCATCGGCACCTGCCAATGGATAATGCTGGCTATACCAGAATAGATGGTTCGCCATATATATAGTTGAAGCTCGGGCTGCCATGTTTATGTGAAGGGACTTAGTTGATCAAACCGAAATTTTTGATTTTCTTTCCCTTTACAATTTTGGAAATGACTTACGAAGAAAGACTAGAGAACGCGAAGATCGATTATCCATTCGATAAGTGGCATGAAGCTTACAACAATGGACTCGATCAATATACCGATGAGAATTGTGAGCGCGCCATTATTATCATGGATAATCTCATCGATAAATTAATTAGCCTGGAGGAAACTGCTCCGGAAAATGAAAAAGTCGAATTGTTCAGGGAAGCCGTGGAGATGTTGAATGCGTTGAATCGCGAAAACGATGAGTCCCTCATCGAAACGGAAGAGCGGGAAGATCTTTGTTTGTTATTTGACAATATCGCGTCTGCTGCGGGACTCGAACCGAAAAAATATGGCGGAGGAGACGGGATTGCATCTGAGTGGCGAGACTGGTAAATCCGAACCACAAAGAGGCTGTCATAGATATGCAACTTTTCCATGCTCAAGATCATCCAGTAAATATCCGCTAATCACTTTCAGCTATGCTTAAAAATCTGTTCGTCATTGCCATGCGTAATATCCGGAAGGATAAAACGTACAGTGCCATCAATATTCTCGGTCTTACCATCGGGATAACCTGCAGTATGTTTTTGCTGCTCTATATTCTGGATGAATTAAGCTACGATCGCTATCATACCAACGCTCCCAATATATACCGTGTTGTCTCAAATATTAAAGAACCGGATAACGCCTTTACCTGGGCTATCGCACAGATACCACTTACTGAAGAATTACAAGATAATTACCCGGAAGTAAAAAATGCAGTACGTTTCTTTGGTATAGGCCGTAGCCTGTACAAGAATGGTGATAAACAATTTTATGAAGGTGATTTTTTTCTCGCTGATTCCACCACGTTTGATATGTTCAGTTACAAGATCATCGATGGTGACGCGAATACAGCACTGGATGAACCGTTCTCCATTGTACTTACCAGGAAAATAGCGATAAAATATTTCGGTACGGCTGATGCTGTCGGACAAACGCTTCAAAACCAGCAGAACGAAACGTTCAAGGTTACTGCGGTAATGGAAGATGTTCCGCTGAACTCGCATTTTATTTTCGATGCACTCATCTCACGCAGTACACAACCTAAATATCAGGGAAACTGGGGCAGCTTCGGGGTATATACCTATATACAATTACCGGAAGGATATAGCCTTGATAATATGTATGCCAGCCTGGATAAAGTTATCAAAGAGAAAGTAGACCCTATTTTCGCGCAGTTCGGCATCACCATCAAATATGAACTGCAGCGCATAACCGATATACACCTTCACTCCAAAATACAAGACGAAGCTGAGGCCGGGGGTGATATATCCTATATCTATATATTTGGAGCAGTGGCCGCGTTCATGCTCATTATTGCATGCATTAACTATATGAACCTGGCCACTGCGCGATCTGCGAACCGGGCGAAGGAAGTTGGTATTCGTAAAGTGATGGGCTCGCAACGCGCACAGTTGATCGCCCAGTTTATCACGGAGTCTGTAGTGATTGCGCTTATTGCATTGGTGGCAAGTCTTGTATTGATATATGCCTTGCTGCCTTCGTTCAATGACCTCTCCAATAAACAACTTCCGTTTTCTTATGTATTGCAAACACCGGTCATACTGAGTTTGCTGGGTGTCATCGTATTTGTGGGTATAGTAGGTGGTAGCTACCCGGCTTTTTACCTGTCGGGGTTTAATCCGGTAAGCGTGTTAAAGGGCAAGCTTTCAGTTAAAGGTGGTAATGCGTTCTTCCGTAAGTCGCTGGTGGTGGCGCAATTCTCAATTTCTATTTTCATGCTCATCAGTACGTTGATAGTATATGATCAGCTGCAGTATATGCGTAACAAAGACCTGGGCTTTACGAAAGAACGCGTAGTGCGTATAGGATTGTCCAGTGAGGATCAGGTAAGGAAGTCTGATGTGTTGGCAGAACGCATGCGCCAGACGAAAGGTGTTGCATCTGCCGGTACAGCAAACTCGTCACCGGGACAGGGCATCAGTAAAAATTTGCTGAAGGTAGAAGACAATGACGGTAAATTATCCGAGCGTGGTATAGATCTGTATAATGCCGATTATGATTTTGTGAAAACTATGGGCATGACCATTGTGCAAGGCCGTGATTTTTCGCGCGATATACCTTCTGATACACTGTATGCTGTACTGGTAAATGAAGCCATGGTAAAGCGCATGGCTTGGAAAGAACCGTTGGGCAAGAGGTTTATCTTTAATGGCCCAAACAATACTGAGATAGAGCGAAAAGTAGTAGGTATTGTTAAAGACTATAATCAGAATTCACTATACGATGTTATTGAACCGTTGATGATCATCATGAACAGTTATAATAACTATGTATTTGTAAAGACAGAAGGAGATGTGCGCGAATCAATCGCAGGAATTGAAAGTACTTGGAAGACTATATATCCTGATCTTCCGTTTGAATATGAGTTCCTCGACCAGGACTTCAACTCGCAGTATAAATCCGATGAGAAGAGAAGTCAGATCTTCACAGCTTTCTCCGGACTTACCATCGCTATAGCATGTTTGGGTTTACTGGGCCTAGCAGCCTTTACCACACAGCAGCGCTATAAGGAAATAGGCGTACGCAAAGTGATCGGTGCGAGTATAAACAGCCTGGTAATATTGGTCTCTAAAGAATTCTTCTTACTGGTTGGTATAGGTATGCTCATCGCGTTTCCGGTAGCATGGTACTTTACCAACAGCTGGCTTCAGAAATTTGCTTATCGCATCGAGCTCACAGGAGAATGGTTAACGTTTATAGTGTCAGCTCTGCTTGCGTTTACTATTACGCTTATAACTGTAGGATACCACGTACTGCGAGCAGCATCAACAAACCCGGTGAAGGCACTTCGGGACGAATGAGAAAAATAGCCGCGAGCTTTGAGCTACGGCTGTGGGAGGAAAGAGCTACACGCTGCTACCTGCGAGAAAGGCTCTGGTTACAGGAAGTTTAGGGTAAACGAACTCGTGTCACACCTCGTGGCTATAAATAGAAACCTCCTGCAACTTACAGGAGCCAGCGGTCTTTCTTCCTTTCTCGCAGCTCACAGCTAATTCACCACGGCATCAAACGCGCTGTTCAAAATCTTGCCGTTGCGTTTCATCTGGATCCAGATGCGATAGTTGCCGGGTGAGGGGAAGGCATACGGAAATTTTACGACTGAATGTTCTGCGTGTAGACTATCAGTTGTGTGAGTCATGGATGACATCAGGATCTTGTTGCGTTCTCCTTCTGTCATGGCATCTAGATCGGATACGAGTCGGTCAACGCTGTCCATGAAGATTTGTGGTGGCAGAATTTCTCCCCATTGCACCGGGCCTGTCTCTTGTTCAAAACGTGTCAGCATGGTTTGTTGTGATGCCATGGAATAATTACCAACCGGGTGTAAATGTATATAGGTGCTGCCGTCATCTTTCATCACAACCGCGTGTCCCATCATACCCAGGTAAGGTTCCAGTTTGGCAGGTTCACCTTTCTCATCCTGTATCGCAAATGTTAATTCATATAGTTTACCGGATACGAAAGTTTCGTTTCGTGCATGCTCCCATATAGCGGATGCTCCGTCTGCCAGTATTGTTTTTACTCCCGGTTTTCCACACACAAGAATGTTGTCGTTTACAGCTATATTTTCGGATGCTGGTGTAATAGCATTTGTAGTGAAGTAAGTATCATCTCTGTTAAAGAAAGATGAATCCACGGAAGTGAGTATAGCCGGAGTTTTACTTTCGATCTCAAGGGTATCCGGTATAGTTTCTGCGAAACCGGTAAGACGTGTAATATCAGCAAACACCAGGTATTTACCGGCAGGCAATGCTGGTAGTGGTGTGATATAGGTTACAGAATCTTTTCGTTGTGGATGGAGATGAGCGAACACATCCATGCTGCCGGCACGTACCAGGAACATGTGCATCAGTTTGCCATGATCGGGAATGACATACGACAGTCTGCGTGTATACACCAGGTTGTGAAGTCTTGTCTTATCGATCCGGAACTCCAGTACGGTTTTATTTGGCTGTTGTGTGATAGTAGATGTAGCCTGAAGCGGTTTATAGGTAAAGCGTTTATAGCGATCAGACCAGTTGTTCCACCACGACTTTCCTCCCCAGAGTATAAGTATTAACAATACGGCACTGATTCCTGCTCCGATCCAGCGCTTGCGTATGATTTTTGAACTTATACTTTCAGATGGCTTTACGAGGCCATCGCTTACGCTGGCGCTGATGATGGTGATCATTAATCCCACCAGCAGAATACAGAGCGCTAATAAAATCCATCCTAAAGATGCAGGCATTTCCTTTTGCGCAGTTGAGACAGCCATTACCGGAACAATTACTTTTCCATTACCGCTGTCGCCATTTACTTCGAGTTCAATGCCCGATGTTCCGGCACTCATCAGCCATACAATTCCACGAAAGTGTCCGGGTTCACCAGGTACAGGTAGAATTTCATCAGCAGTAGGTGTGCCTTCATCGCCTGCAAACCAGTATACCGGTTTGGCTCCTATAGCATGTATACCGGAAGCTTTGGTATATATATCGATTGTAGCCGTTCCGGGAATTACATCCGGAGGCGTGATCAATACCATTACGGCATAAGCACCGGCTTTACCTTCAAACGTTACTCCTGGACTTCCAATGTGCGCATCGGAAAAAACGGATATACCGATCGCAAGGATGAAAAGAAAAATCTTTTTCATAAGAGAATCGTTAGCGCATAATTTTTTTCATCCAATGTCCCCACGACAAACCAACGCGGGCCGAGACTATAGCAATTACCAGTGCAATGGCTATACCTTTTACAAGATTGATACCGGACGAAACCATCCAGTCGCCAAACTCATAGCGATACGCCCAGTTTGGATCAGTGCCGAAATACCATTTTGAAGTTCCGAAGAACCAGTGTCCGTGAGAGGCCATCAGTACATTGGCGAACGGCCATTGTACAATGAGAAATATAACCAGGAAGCTACAGCCATATACCATGGCGCGAAGCCAGCGATTTTGTTTTTCGAAACGATGCGTAATCATATCGATCATTATTGATGGTATAATGATGAGCAACGGAAACTCAAACGGCTGAAAAGTTGTCACCGGATTCAACACCGGTCCTAAGCGTGGTGTTGCCGGAAATAGCGGCAAGATCCAGTTCATCACCATCAGGAATATAGTATATACTAGTGCAGCTTGTGTAGCGCCCCATTTTGATCGTGAAGAAACGGAGAAGGCTGTCAGAAATAACGGAAAGAGTAAAGATGCTACCTGGTAAAACAGTACACCATGCATGTCGTGTCTCGACAGGTATTCAGATGCGACCGTAAAGATCATGATCAGCACAAATCCGCCTGACAAAGCGAAAAGTATAGTAAAGCCTCTGTTACCGAGATGATCATGCAGTATATGTTCGGCATTCAGGTTTTGATAGGCCAGTACACTAATGATGGCACCAAACTGAATGGTGATCATACCCAGCAGCAATACCGTGTGTGGAGGTGAAAGAATTGTTACATCGAGACCGTACGTATTGTGCCACCAGTCATCGAAAGGAGCGGAGGTTAGCATCGCTATCGCTCCCCATACGCAAAACAGATTGCCGAGCGATCCATAAAATATACCCCAGAACTTGATCGCTTTTCTCCGTTCAAAAGGAGATCCCGCAAAGGTTAATTTCAGGATGCGATAGCCTGAAAATATGCCGGCTGTTACACCGCCTATATATATAGCGAGGTGAGGCGCTGAGAACAAACCATCGCGGCCAATACTCATGTGCCACGATATATCCCAGATCAAACCAATAATAATACTCAGTGAAGAAAGCACTGTAGCATACAGGTAGAAGGGAACCGATGTTTTGGTTGCGGCCGCAGAAGTTTCAGGGGCTGCTGGCGATTGAAGGGTAATAGTATTCATAGTAACGATCTTGAAAATGAATATACGGTAAATATAGACGGATCGGATTGTAAATTCTATCCGGATAAAGAACTAATCCGGTTACTTAAAAACGGATGATAAAGGTAGTGCCTTTATCTACTTCGCTTTCTGCGGCTACGGTGCCGCCCATGGCTTCTGCCTGTGTTTTGGTTAAGAACAACCCTACACCACGCGCTTCCTTGTTATCGTGAAATGTTTTATGCAGACCAAATAGTTTTTCTCCGAAGCGCTCCATGTCTATGCCGAGACCATTATCGCCTACACGTAATTCTGTTTTGTTATTAACAACATGAGAGGAAATGTGAAGCTGTAATTGTCGTGCCGGTGAACGATACTTGATGGCATTGGACAGTAGATTCTGAAGTATACTTTCCAGGTATGTTTTCGGATAAACTATTTTAGGCGCTTCGTTGAAATCATAGGTAACGCTGGCGGCACATTGAATGAGCTCACCCTCGAGTGACTGAATTACCTTATCCAGTATATCTTTAAAGCGTATCTCTACTTTCTCAATCTCGGTGTCATTTTTTACTTTCAGTGTCTCCATGAGTTCGTTCATGGTTTCACCGAGGTTGTTGGCAACGTTCTTTATCTTTTCAAAAATGATACGGTAATCTTCAACGGAACTGTCGTGGTTGACGAAGTTGATCAGCGCTTTTATATTCCCGACAGGGGAACGAAGGTTGTGCGAAATGATGTGTGCGAACTCATCAAGCTGCCGGTTCTGTTCCTGCAGGTGCAAGGCCAGTGTCTCCAGGTTTTGCTTGGAGAGTAATAATTCTTCTTCCGACTTTTTACGTTCGGTAATGTCGATAGCAGAAGCGTAGATCGAAGTATTCTTGACATCAACCCCCGATCCCCATAATAACCATCGGTACGAACCATCGCTGCAACGATAGCGATTTTCGAAAGTCGACAGATTATTTCCCTGCAGTATATATTCGAATGCATCCTTCGTTGCCGCTATATCATCCGGATGTATAAAATCCAGGAAGTGTTTTGAACGCAATGCTTCTTCTGTCCAGCCCAGTAAATGACTCCACGCAGGGTTCAGCTTCTGGAAGTATCCGTCAAATGAAAGTATAGCACTCAGGTTTACAGCGTTGTTGAACAGTCGGTAATTTTCTTCTGCTACCTTTTGCAGTTCTATTTCAGCGTTCTTCTGTGTCGTTACATCAATAATAACGCCTTCAATCAGTAAGAGTTTATCGTCATCGTAAATGCCGGCACCTACTTCTTTGATCCATCGTATGTCTCCGTCCCGATGGAAGATCCGGTATTCAAGCTGGAAGTTTTTCCGTTGGGCCAGTGCCTCTTCAACCGTCTTGAAAATATAGTCTGCATCTTCAGGATGATACAGCATGGTGAAATTTACTTCGCCACCAATGAATTCTTCCGCTATATATCCGGTGATCTGGTTTACCTTTTCATTCAGATAAACCATGGAATAAATTTCGTCATTACGGCACAGGTATATAGCACCTGGCATATTTTCGGCCATGAGCCTGAATTTCTTTTCACTCTCGCGCAACAGAAATTCAGTTTGCTTTTGTGCGGTTATATCACGAACCAATATTATTACCCGCTCGTGGTTGATGAACGAAATTTTTGCCGCACTCCAGCGGTTGCCGCTATCAATATAGTACTCTATATATTGCGATATCTTCGTGTGAAATACCCTGGTTATATTCTCGCTATAAAGGGTAGCGAGCGGCTCCGGCAGTACTTCCTTCAACGGAAGCCCCAGGTAATTTTCCTTACTCTTCATCAGCAGTAAGTCATGCCGCTTGGTCCACAGGTTGGTAAATACACCGTAACGATCAACCTCGAAAACTATATCATCGATTGAATGAAGCAGTGCCTGCAGGTGTGTTTCTGACGACCGGATTTTCTCTTCGATATTTTTCTGCTCGGTTATATCCGTAGCTATACCGGCATACCCGATCAACCGATCTTTCTCATCATGTAAACATGAAATAGAAAGCATTACCGGAAAGCGATTGCCGCTTTTGCTGATATAGGTCCACTCGTATCGGTCAGTTGTTTTGCGTGCGCGTGCTTTGGCTACAAAAACATCAAAGCCTGGTATTACGGTATCGTTGAGTTCTTCCGAAAGTTCTTTGGCGCGTAATACAACCTCATCCGGATCATGGAAGAGTATAGGAGTTTGTTTGCCGATCATATCTTCGGCCTTGAACCCGAGCAACTGTTCAGCTGCTACATTGAAGCTTGTGATGATACCTTCAGGATTGGTAGAAATAATGGCAAGGTCGGTCGCGTTTATGATTGCCTCCTGCAGACGATAGGCATCGGCAAGGGCATTCAGAAACTTATCTTCTTGAATATATTTGTGAGAAAGCGGTGAATTCTCCATCGAAGGTATGGGCTCGACTACGAATTTACTGCATTTCGGGGAGCTATCAGTATAAACTCATAAAAATAAACTCAGGAGAATCCGCGCTGCCGCTTGGCTTCGAAAATAACCACGGCAGCCGCGGTGGAAACGTTCATGGAGTCAATTTTACCCTGCATCGGGATGATGATATTTGCATCCGAATGCTTCACCCACACATCCGATAGTCCGGTGGCCTCCGTGCCCATAACAATGGCACTTGGACGGGTAAAATCAGTCAGGTGATATTGCTTCGATGCCTGCAGGTAGGTGCAGTAAATCGTAATGTTATTTTTTTTCAGCCACTGGATTGTCTCATCCGAAGTTGCCGATGCAAGTTGGTTGGTAAACACACACCCTACACTGGAACGTATAACGTTTGGATTGTAGAAGTCAGTTTGCGGGTCGCAGATGATCACGGCATCAACACCTGCGGCATCGGCCGTGCGTAACAATGCTCCCAAGTTCCCCGGTTTTTCAACGGCTTCTACAATGAGCAGCAATGGATTTTTACTTAGCGTCAGTTGGTCGAGTCGATGCGTTTTTTGTTCCGCTACCGCGATGAGTCCACCAGTGCCTTCGCGTACGGCTATCTTTTCAAACACTTCGCGTGATACTGGTATAAGTTGCTGATCTGACTTGGCGAATGCCTTTACTTCTTGCAGACTGATGATGTCTTCACAGAAAAAAAGATTGCCGATTTTATAGCCGGCTTCCAGCGCCAGACCAATTTCCTTTTTGCCCTCGATAGTAAAGAGACACTGCTTTCTTCGCTCGCGAGGTTTTTCAAGCGCAATCAGATTCTTGACTTTCGGATTTTGTGTACTGGTGATCAGGAAATGCATAACGGCAAAGCTAATACGGCAAGGGTAAAGCTGAAAGCACCCGGTTGAAAGCTTCTGTTTTTTGCAAAGCATGCTTTTCACTTTCTGCATTAAACTTAAAAAGCTTTAGTTTTACGGCTTTATGAAACTATTGCATCCTTCTTCCTGGAAAGACTACGAGTTGATTGACTCCGGTGATTGTGAAAAACTGGAACGTTTTGGAAAATATACTTTGATTCGTCCGGAGCCACAGGCCATCTGGAGTAAATCGTTGAGCGACCAGGAATGGAAGAAAGTTGCCGATGCTAAATTTGTTCGAGAACAAAAGGACAAGTTTCGATTTTCAGATGATGTAAAGGGCGGATGGTCGCGCAACCAGGGCATGCCCGAAACCTGGAACGTGCAATATCAATACAATGATTTAAACCTCACCTTACGACTGGCCCTTACAAGTTTCGGACACGTGGGTATTTTCCCGGAGCAGGGTAGTAACTGGAATTTTATTTACGATACAGTTTCGGGCTGGAGTATAAATAAACCCCGCGTACTAAATCTTTTCGCTTATACCGGGGCAGCCTCGGTAGTAGCGCGTTCGGCAGGAGCAGAAGTGATACATTGTGATGCTTCGCGTCCTGGTATAAATTGGGCAAACCAGAATATGCAATTGAATAACTTGAATGATATCCGCTGGGTATACGAAGATGCATTCAAGTTTGTGAGACGCGAAGTAAAGCGAGGCAATACCTACAACGGTATCATTATGGACCCGCCACCGTATGGCCGTGGTCCGGAAGGAGAGAAGTGGACACTGCAGGAACAGTTGAACGAACTGATCGAGATGAGCAGTAAATTACTCGAAAGGAAAAATTACTTCTTTATACTCAGCATGTACGCTGTGGGCCTGTCGCCAATCGTTGGACTAAATGTTGCGAAGACTCATTTCGATATTACAGATGCCGAGTACGGTGAGTTCTTCCTGAAATCCAAACAAGGTAAAGATTTGCCGATGGGGACGTTTCTGCGATTTAGAAAATAAATTGATTCCCGCAGAGGGCGCAGATTTACACAGCTAAAGACAGAAAATATATAGTATATATTCCGCGTATATTTGCGCAAATCTGCGGGCTGAAAATTGCATTTAGTCTAAGCCGATCATCATAAAAGCCCCCCAATATATAGGCTCCGGGTAATCGGTGCGAAGTTCTTTTTTTGCATCGATAAAGCTCTGACGCAGGTTGCCCGTGTTAAGCCACTTCTGGTAAAATTTCAGCATGAGTTGCTGGGTTGCTTCGTCATCCACTTTGAACATACTCATGATCAAAACTTTTGCTCCTGCTACGAGGAAAGCACGTTGCAAACCATATACACCTTCACCGGCTTCAAGATCACCAAGTCCTGTTTCGCAGGCGCTTAATACAACCAGGTCTGTTTTATCCAGGTTGAGACTCATCGCTTCGTAAGCCGTGAGTATACCGTTCTCCATATTGAAGTTATAGCTTGTCTTATCCATCAGGTCTCCGGCACCTTTCAGTAAAAGACCAGTACGCATTAACGGGTTCTGCGCCATCACCGCTTCATTGCCTTCTATTTGCTGCTCCAGTGTAACCTGCGCAGTAGGTCTGTAGAAACCATGAGTAGCAATGTGGAATATCTTTGGATTACTCATCTCTTTGATCTTTTCTTCCGAAGCGAGATTTTCTACGTACTCGGCCGTTAACCATCCTTTTTGCTTCAGCATGAATTGCACTTGTGTTACTTCTTTTTCCGTTCCCGGAAGCGGTGCTATAAGCTGATCGGTGGAAGCCGTGAGGTAAAATTTAGGATTGCCAAACATCGTTGCTGTGTTCTCCGATGTAGTAGCTCTTGATTTTATATTGCGCAGGTAAAGATCTTTGGTATTGCTTACCAGTACAATGTTGGAGTTGTCGATTACATAGCGGCCATCCGGTGTAGGTATAGCTTCCAGGTTTATCTGGTTATAGACACCGTCTGCGGATAGATATACCGTTGCAACCTGTCCGATTTCATTCACGATGGGTTGCCAGAATATATTGTATGAGTATGTATCAGGAATTTTTCCGGTAATGGCATTGCGATAGAATTTGAAATATCGGTTCTCCATCTTCTTACCGTCTTTCAGAATAATAACTTTCGGTTTGGAAAACTCTTTCTTGATATATAGCGCTGCGTAAATTACCGAATCGGTGAGCGTATGATTGAAATAACGGTAACGCACCATTTCAATAGCAACGTCATTTGGCTTTAATACTTTTTTCACGTCATCATACGTGATGCGCTTGTTATCGAATGATTGTCCGAAGAGTTCAGATTTCTGACTGAGCTCTTTTTCCAAACGCTCAACCTCCTGTTGCAAAGCAGATGGATCAATCTGACTTTCCAACAACTGTGCAGGACTCAATGATAATGCCAGGGTAAGTTGTTCTTTCTTCTGTATCCAGGTATTGTACTGCGATTTCAGTTGTTCATCCGTACTGTTCAGAATGCGCTCACGGATTTTGATCGAAGAGCTAAGCAACAATGCCTTCGTGAGTAATTGATAGTTATATACTTTACCTGTTAAGTCGCGGAAGTCTTCGAGGTTACTAAAAGCAAGCGTGTTATAAAACTCAAAGTCGCCTTTGATAGTATTCCAGTATTTAGCTTTTTCACGTTCACTCAAAGCCGGGAAGAAGTCTTTAATGAAGCCTTCGTAGTTGTTGAGTGCTTCTTCAACAAGTTTCTTCGAGCGCTTATAGTCTTTCTGCATGTAGTATACCTTGCTGAGCTTCGATAGTACTTTTACATACTCCGGATGTGACGCGCTGAAGAATTGTTCGTACAAGTCTTTGGACTTTGTATAAAACTCTTCTGCCTTTTTGTAGTTTTTCTGCTGGTAGTATACATCTCCCGTCAATGTATAAATACTGGCCGTGTTGATGTTGTTCTTTTTGCCAGTCTTAGTGCGCCAGATATTTTCGGCTACCGTGAGCGAGTTGAACGCTATATCGAATTTCTTTTCAGAGATATAGAGTACAGCAACGTTTTTTAATATTTCGGCATACTGCGGATTGTCTTTACCAAGTTTACTCGCCATAATATCGCGCGACTCGATCATCAGTTTTTCAACTTCCTTGCGGTTGTCACCTTTGTAGAATTTGATCAGCGCCAGCTGTGAAATTGATTTGGCTACTTCGATGTGATTGCGACCAAATTGTTTCTCCTGGCTGGTAATTGCTTTTATCACATTGTCCTGTGCCTTTTCATAATCCCCAAGGGTATAGTATATATCGCTGAGTAATTTTTGAGTCGGAGCTGTTTTGGTAGAAGTTTCTCCATACGTTTTTACAGCGATCTGGTTGGCACGTTGCGCAGTTCGCTCGGCTTCTGTATAATCACCTTTTGCCAGAAGAATTCTTCCTTTGTTTACCAGGGGTTCTATCAGACGAAGCGAGTTCTTGCCATACAGTTTTTCGTACTCCGGTATCTGCGTATTCAGCATATTATCGGCTTCGTAAAAATCTCCGAGCTGAATAAAGAGCGCAGTGAGTTCTTCGGCTGTGGCAAGCTCGTTTCCGAATTCTACATTGGCTTTCGAGATGAGACGATTGGAACGATCGAGGTTCGCTTCGGCTTCATCGAACATCCCTTTTATACCATAGAGTTTAGCTTGTGTATCGATAGCGTGAACATAATCTGCTATACGCGAATCATCTTTGCGATATTCTTCCAGGATCTTCAATGCCTTGGCGATATCCGCTTCAGCTTTTTCATATTTACCGATCTTTAGCGCCAGACCAGCAATGCGATCAAGCTCTTTGCCATACTCCGGATCTTCGTTGCTATATTTTAACACGGCTTTATCAGAAGCATCGTTCAATGTTTTTAAGGCGAGATCATATTGATCGGTCAGTTCATACCACGTTGCAATGTGGTTGAGTATATTCAACAGATCTTTGTGTTGTTCGCCAATCTGTTTTTCAACCACTCCAAAATAGCTTTCCTTATATATTTTGCCGGCTTCATCAATTTTGTTAGTGTAATCGAGATAGAAGTCGGCAAGGTATATTTTGGAAAGGTGGTACTCCGGAGAATTTTCGCCATAGAGTTCTTTCTTGATTTCGGTCAGTTGATTGAGATATGCTTCGGCAGCCGCATAACGTTTTTCACGAAGCGATACATCATACAAGAATGCAACGGTACGAGCAGATGTAATATAGTTCTTAGGTAATTTCTTCAATACTTCCAAAGCATCGGCTTCCAGGTTACGCGTTTTATCGCGACTCAGTTTCGAGTTGAATTCAACTGCTTTTTCGTTTTCGCGATGGATACTGGTCTTCGGAAAAGATTTGTCAAGCACCTTCTCATATTCGAGTTTGGTGTTTACATAGCGCGCACGATTTTCGCGGTTCAGTAATACTTCCAGGTAGTCGAGGTATATATCATGGGCGAGTGAATTGGTAGGATTGATTTTCTTTTTCAGATCACTCAGAATGTTGTCGAAGTCAAGTTCATTCTCATGTCGCGTGCCGTTTTCTTCCAAAGCCTTGGCAAATATATAGCGCGCCTCTACTTCCGCGAGACTGGTCTCTCCGAGAAAACGTGATTTACCTTTCAGCCACGAACGAACTGTGGAGTAAGCGTTGTCTGCAGTCTCGGTGTCACCACCGATAATGGAGATACGACCTTTCTTCGTATAGGCTTTCAAACGAAGATTTAGCAATCGTGCGTAATCACCATAGCGCTGTGGAATTTCTTCAATCGGTACACGTTGTGTTTTGATGGAAGTACCATCAACGATCGATTCTTTTTCAATCGCACGCGAAGCAAAGTATTTTTCTGCTGTTTCGAGTATATCCAGTGCATCGTTACAGAAACCTTGTCCAATCATTGCATCGGCTTCTGCCAGAGCAATCTTGCCATTGAGTGCATCGGTCATCTGGTTTGTTTTGGTAAGCAGATCCTTGGCTTTATCAAGGTACTCGCGACTGAGGCGATAGTTACCATAGTCATTATATATTTCAGCTACATCAACCAATGTACTGGCATAACTGCCGCTGTTATCACCATACATCGCCTGGCTGCTGCTCAGGGCATTGGTTAGCGTATTTTCAAATCCGCTGAATACACCCAAAGCCATGTTGATACGTGCTTCACGCAGGTATAGGCCCGGCATATAGGCATTCTGTTGTCCCATTTTAGACGTGACAGATTTCTTTAATTTTTGCAGCGAACTGTTTGCTTTCGAGAGATTGCCACCAGCGAAATAAGAGTCAATTTTCTGAAGCGACTTATCAATTTTTTTGTTTTGGCTGAATACAGGGGTAACTCCGATGGCAATAATCAATGCCAGCACCACGGGCCAGGTTTTCTTCATAACTACAGACGTTTATCCAATTGGACTTCTAAGCTACTAAATTCGGTTGGATTTTCAGGGTCACATAAGTATGCGAGATAAAAAGCTGCCGTATACCTGAAAAAAATAATGTTTATGCACTCCTGTTGCAGCCCCTTTGTGCACAAATTGGATCGGTTTTTAAAGCGTTAGTATTATGCACGATCATAATCATGATCACGATCATCACGACCATAGCCATAGCCACGGTCATCACCACCATCACCACGGTGGCAATATACGCGTGGCATTCTGGCTTAATACGTGCTTTGCTTTGCTGGAATTGATCGGTGGTTTTTATACCAATTCCGTAGCCATTCTTTCGGATGCATTGCACGATCTGGGGGATAGCCTTTCATTGGGTACAGCGTGGTACTTTGAACGCAAATCGAAGCAGAAACGCGATGCTATATATACTTACGGCTATCAGCGGTTTTCGCTTCTGGGTGCCTTCATCAATTCAATTGTATTGATCGTTGGTTCGGTGTTGATTTTAAAGGAGGCGTTCGCGCGACTCTTTAATCCGGAGCAACCGGATACAACGGGCATGCTCATTTTCGCGATCGTAGGTATAGTCGTTAACGGTGCAGCTATGCTACGCCTGAAGAAAGGCGAATCCATTAACGAAAAAGTTATATCGCTTCATTTTCTTGAAGATGTATTAGGCTGGGCTGCCGTGTTGATAGGAAGCATCATCATGAAATTTGTGGATGCCCCGATCATCGATCCGTTACTCTCCCTGATTATAGCTATTATTATCCTGGTGAATGTATACAAGAATATGCGGGGAGCATTTCAAATCATTTTGCAGGGAGTTCCTGTGGCTGTATCGGAAGAGAGGGTGCGGGAAATGTTCAGTAAATTTGGCGAGATAGAAGATACACACGATCTCCACATCTGGACCATGGATGGCAGCTATAATATTCTGACTACACATGCCGTACTGAAGCAACCACTCGAAGCAGAAGCACTGGAGTTATTGAAATCGAAGATTAAAAGCGAGCTTAAAAAGATTAGCGTTCATCACGTTACGATTGAATTTGAAAATAAAGGAATGGCTTGCGAGCATGAGTCCCATTAGCTGCAACGGATATGAGCTACTGGTGAATTCGTTAATTGTCAGGTGAAAGACAAACATGAATAAACCAAAATCAAGGTGTTGGCGTTTGTCGTATATAGCAGAAAATAATGAACGGTATGCACAGAGTTATTTTGATCGTGCTGGTAGCCTTCCAGCTTTATTCCTGCACAGGAAACAGTCAGCCGACTGAAAAACAAAAAAGCGCTAAAGCAAAGATTGTATCGGATACAGGTAAGGTGATCAATCGGTCCGAAGCGGAGTGGAAAGCTGTATTGACTCCGGAACAGTATTATATACTTCGCGAAAAGGGAACCGATCGTCCGTTTACAGGCAAGTATTATTTACACAAAGAAAAAGGAATGTATACCTGTGCCGCCTGCGGCAACGAACTCTTCACTTCCGACATGAAGTTTGAATCCGAGTGTGGCTGGCCAAGCTTTGACAAAGAGATTGCCGGTGACAAAATCAAGAAAGTAGTAGACCGTTCTCACGGTATGGTTCGCACCGAAATACTTTGTGCCCGCTGCGGCTCCCACTTAGGACACTTATTCGATGACGGCCCAACGTTAACAGGACAACGCTACTGCGTGAACTCCACTTCGATCGATTTTAAGAAAGAAGGAAAGGAAGAGAAGCCAGAAGCCAGAAGCAAGCAGTAGGGGGACGTGCCTACGTGTGTAGGTGTGCACGTGTTTACGTGTTTAAGTGTGTTGGTTTTTAGGTGTATAAGTTATTAGCCGGAGGAAACCTAAATACATTCACACTTAAACACGTGCATACGTAAACACTTAAACACGTAATCTGCCGTTGAAAGTAATTTATTTAGACTAAAGCAACGCATAGGGTATATTAAGCTACAACCCCTGATGTATGCGCATTTTATTCATTGTTATTTTTTTGCTGGCATTTCAGGTTCAGGCTCAGCAATATGATTTACTGTTGATCAATGGGAAGATTGTAGATGGTACCGGTAACCCGTGGTACTATGGTGATGTTGCTGTTAAAGATGGTAAGATCGCGGCTATCGGAAAGATTGCAGCAACAGAGGCGCTGAAGGTTGTCGATGTAAAAGGTCTCATCGTTGCTCCCGGGTTTATTGATGTGCATACGCATATAGAAGGTAACGATCTGAAAATACCTACAGCCGGTAATTTTATTCATGATGGCGTTACCTCCGTTGTTACCGGTAATTGTGGTTCTTCCAATACAGATATAGCGCGATACTTTTACAGACTTGATAGCGTAAAGATGTCTGTAAATATAGCGACACTCGTTGGTCATAACAGTGTGCGCAGAGCGGTGATGGGAGAGGGTCAGCGTGATCCTACTGCGGAAGAACAAAAACAAATGGAAGATCTTGTAGAAGAGGCAATGATGCAGGGAGCTGTCGGACTTTCTACCGGGCTAATCTATGTGCCGGGTACATATTCCAAAACTCCGGAAGTGATTGGTTTGGCCCAGGCAGCTTCACGACATCAGGGTATATATGCATCGCATATTCGTGATGAAGGCGATCATGTTACAGAAGCTATTGAAGAAGCCATCAACATCGGTCGCGTAGCAAGTATACCGGTGGAGATATCGCATTTTAAAGTAACGTATAAACCTAACTGGGGGCGTTCTGTCAGTACACTGGCGCAAGTTGAAAAGGCAAGGCTCGAAGGTATAGATGTAACCATCGATCAATACCCGTATGTAGCGAGCAGTACATCGCTCAATACAACCTTGCCGAGCTGGGTATTTTCGGGTGGTCGCGACTCGGTTTTGTTTCGCCTGCGTGATAAATCGATTCGCAATACGATCAAAGATGAAATGCTGGCTACACTAAAGCGTAAACAGCTTAAGAACTATAGTTACGCGCTGGTAGCTCGCTATGGTGCTGACACTACGTTGAATGGTAAAAGCATTACCGAGATCAATGCTATAAAAGAGCGAAAGAAAAAAGCTGCTGCTGAAGCAGAGACCATATTGGATATGGTTGAGAATGGCGGAGCACAAATGGTTTTCTTTAGTATGAACGAAGATGACCTGAGGCGCATCATGCAATATCCATACAATATGTTTGCGTCTGATGCCGGTATAGCGCGCTATGGATCGGGTGTACCACATCCGAGATCGTATGGTACAAATGCACGGGTATTAGGACAATATGTACGAACGTTGAAAGTAATTCGCCTCGAAGAAGCAATCCGGAGAATGACATCTTTACCCGCACAGAAATTTCAATTGCGTGACAGAGGTTTGATCAGGAAAGGAATGGCGGCAGATATAGTTGTATTTGATGAAGCGCGGGTTGGCGATCAGAGTACATTCAGCAGTCCGCATGCGTACTCGAGTGGTTTTCAGTATATCATCGTCAATGGTGCCATTACTGCGGAGGGAGGGACGCATACGGGTGTACGAAATGGTGTTGTGCTTCGCGGGGCCGGGAGTCGAGATGTGCTTGCAGAGTGAGTATAAATCCAATGGCACTAAGAACATGGAGGAGACGCAAAGGAACCTTTAGATTTGAATCACTATTATAACCTTATATATAGTTATAGTAGTGATTCAAATCTAAAGGTCCTCTGTGCAATGGGATTTTAATTATCGATAAGCTTCTTCAAAACTTCTTTCGCAGCATCTGTAATAACCGTTCCCGGCCCGAAGATGAAAGATACTCCGGACTTATAGAGGAAGTCATAATCCTGCTGTGGTATAACACCTCCTGCTACAACCATAATATCCGGTCTGCCGATTTTCTTTAACGCTTCAATAAGCTCCGGCACCAGCGTCTTATGTCCACCGGCAAGACTCGATGCTCCTACAATGTGTACATCATTTTCGGCAGCCTGCATAGCTACTTCATCCGGAGTCTGAAAGAGCGGCCCTATATCTACATCGAAGCCGAGATCAGCGAAGCTCGTAGCAATTACTTTGGCACCGCGATCGTGACCATCTTGTCCCATCTTGGCCACTAGTATACGCGGCCTGCGTCCATCAAGCTCAGCAAAGCGATCAGAGAGGGCGCGTGCTTCTTCAAATTCTTTCTGACTTTTCATTTCTCCTGAATATACTCCTGAAACAGATCGTATCGTTGCTTTATACCGGCCAAATATAGTCTCCAATGCAGATGATATCTCACCCAGTGTTGCGCGCTTCCGGGCGGCATCAACAGCAAGTTCGAGTAAATTTCCGTTGCCACTTTCTGCACAGCGTGTAAGGGCTTGCAGGGCAGCTTCTACATCGTGGTTGTTGCGTTCAGTGCGCAGCGTTTGCAGGCGTGTAACCTGCTCGTTGCGTACGGCAGTGTTGTCAACTTCCAGTATATCGAGTATAACCTTTTCGTCTGTCTGGTACTTATTCACACCAACAATTGCATCTTTACCCGAATCGATGCGAGCCTGCTTGGCAGCAGCAGCTTGTTCGATGCGCATCTTCGGTATACCGCTTTCAATCGCTTTGGTCATGCCGCCTAACTTTTCAACTTCTTCAATCAGCTCCCACGCTTTTTCAGCAAGCTCTGCGGTGAGACTTTCTATATAATATGAACCACCGGCCGGATCAACCACTTTGGTTACATCGGTTTCTTTCTCAATAAAGAGTTGGGTGTTACGCGCTATGCGTGCAGAGAAATCGGTTGGTAATGCAATCGCTTCATCCAGCGAATTGGTGTGGAGAGATTGTGTGCCACCTAATATAGCGGCAAGCGCTTCTATATAGGTACGCGTTACGTTATTATAGGGATCTTGTTCAGTCAAGCTCCATCCGGAAGTCTGGCAATGCGTACGCAACGCCATCGACTTCGGATTCTTCGGGTTGAATTGTTTTACTACATAGGCCCAGAGTAATCGGCCGGCACGCAGCTTGGCAATCTCCATGCAGAAATTCATACCAATGCCCCAGAAGAAGGAGAGGCGCGGTGCAAAGTCATCGATCGCTATACCCGCTTTTAACCCGGTACGAATATACTCGAGTCCATCCGCGATCGTATAGGCCAGTTCAATGTGCGCAGGTGCTCCCGCTTCGTGCATGTGATAGCCGCTGATACTAATGGAATTGAACTTCGGCATATATTTAGAAGTATACTCAAATATATCGGCTACGATTTTCATGGAAGGAGCAGGCGGGTATATATAGGTATTCCGCACCATGAATTCCTTGAGTATGTCATTCTGAATAGTTCCGCTCAGTAATTGAGGTTTTACTCCCTGCTCTTCGGCCGCTACGATATAAAATGCCATGATGGGAAGAACAGCACCGTTCATCGTCATCGATACAGACATTTTATCCAACGGTATCTGGTCGAATAGAATTTTCATGTCCAGTACCGAGTCAATAGCAACACCGGCTTTCCCTACATCGCCAACAACACGCGCATGGTCAGAATCATAACCGCGGTGCGTAGCTAAGTCAAAAGCAACCGAAAGACCACGTTGTCCGGCTGCTAAATTTCGTCTGTAAAAAGCATTTGATTCTGTAGCAGTCGAGAACCCTGCATACTGGCGGATCGTCCACGGTTTTATAGTATACATGGATGCATACGGTCCGCGGAGATAAGGCGGTATACCCGCTGTATATGACAGATGCGTAACGTTATCTAAATCATTCTTTGTATATGATGGTTTGATCTCAATCTTCTCCGGACTGGTCCAACCTTCGTTGGTTCGCTTCAGGGGTTCTGGTTCTTTACCGAATGGCGATTGGCTGGGTATATGTTTGCTTTGTGCTGTAAATTGTTTCCATGCTTCTTCCGCGAAAGCATGTATCATATCTTCCAATATATAGGCACCGGCAAACGCATCGCTTACTTTGTCCAGATGAGACTCTTCGCGCAGTATAGTGGATACGTTGCGACTCACTCTGCTCATCATCGAATTGTCTTCATCCTCCGGAAGTATAGTCAGTGCATCGCAGCCACCCAGTACAGCACTCATGGCTGCTGATGTTGCTTTGAGCATATTTCCATGCGGCTGAAATTTCTCTTCGGTAAATATCTCGGAGCGCGTATGTATATACAGGTCTGCAGCACCGAATCCTTCTATCGAGTGGATCTGACTTACCCGATGCCATAATAAACGGAGTGTTTTAAGTTTGGCGATCTGCTGCAGGAAATCTTTACCAACCGGTATAAAAAATGCGATCTGATGTATACCTACGGAATTGTGTACACCAGCGCCTTTTAATGTATCCAGCGTTTTTGCACCTTGTAAAAGTAAATGGGTTATTTCTTCTACAGGTGTTGTCTCGGAAACGCTCAGCCCAAAGGGGTGAATTTTTTTTTGCAACGCGAATGCGTTCGAGATAATACTATAATCAACAGGATAATTTTTCCAGTATATCGCTCCTGTTAGTGAATCAGCAGGGTAATTCTTTTGGGAAATATACTCTGCTAATTGTACGGCTTGTTGTTGTGTGTTCAGTATAAATGAAACCGAACAATATGGCCAGTCGATATTCTGCAGCAGTAAATCAAATTGAGTAATTGTATCAGCAGAAACATCAAATACAATTCCATCGGCTCCGTTCGCTAAATGATGCAGCGCTGATGTGTTGGCTGTCGCTACATTGGTTACACGAATGTTGGGAGTATTAAGCCAGTAACGCGGACCGGCAAACAACGTACAAGATGGAGCAAGACTAAATGATTCAACAGGTGTAGTGTCTGAAGTATAGTATGGCTTGAATATCAAACCATTAGGATTGTTCCACGCAAGTGTGCTACTATCTTTGCCTTCGTTTTCCTGTGCGGCAGCGCGTTGCCAGTCTTGAATTGTTGATTTTGGAAAAGTTTCCTGTAATAAATCCCTGAATTTTTTTTCGGCCATATTTAAAGCAATTCAACCCAATTTAGTTTAAGATTTTACCTAGTTCTTGCGATTTAATTTTAATTTTTTGGAAGCAAATATTTTTCTGAAAAATCAAGGACAACCCGACTTGTTTTCTTTACCTCTTTTTTTACATCTTTGTCTCCCTTTCTAAAAAAGGAAACTGAAATCCTAACAAATTCAGAGCTTAAATGGAAGTCAGCAGCGGTACTACAGTATGGAACGATTGTCTTGAAGTTATTCGCGAGAATGTCGGCGAAGAAAACTTCAATACATGGTTCAAGCCAATAGCGCCTCTGCGTGTTGATGGCGATGTTCTCACCATCCAGGTTCCTTCTCAATTTTTCTATGAGTGGCTGGAAGATAATTATGTTCCGGTTCTTAAAAAAGCAATTCATACCGTGCTAGGCCCCACTGGTCGCCTCGAATATTCGGTGGTTGTAGACAGTGGAGATAAACAGACTCCTCCGGTATCGGTAAGTTACCCGGTAAATGGAGCCGGTAACAGACGAAGCGCTGTCAATGGAAGCTTCGGTAATGACGATTATTCTCCTTTTACTTATAAAGCTCTTAACCCGCAGACGGTTAACTCGCGATTAAATACAACCTATACTTTCGATAATTTTGTTGAAGGTGATTGTAATCGCCTGGCACGTTCAGCAGGTTTGGCTGTTGCTAAAAAACCTGGCGTTACTTCTTTCAACCCGCTGATGTTATACGGTGGTGTTGGTGTAGGTAAAACCCACCTGGTGCAGGCGATCGGTAACGAGATCAAGAACAACATGCCAAGCAAGGTTGTGCTTTATATCGATCAGAATGATTTTACTACGCAATTCCTCAATGCACTTCAAAATCATAAAGTGCAGGAGTTTCAGAATTTTTACCTGCAGGTTGATTTATTGATCCTGGATGATGTGCAATTTCTTGCCGGTCGTGAAAAGACACAAGAGATGTTTTTCCATATCTTCAATCAGTTGCATCAATCCGGTAAGCAGATTATCATGACGAGCGATTGCCCGCCTCGTGATATGAAAGGTTTCCAGGAAAGATTGTTGTCGCGCTTCAAATGGGGTTTGACTGCAGATTTACAGGAACCTGATTTTGAAACGAAACTTGCCATCATCAATCGTAAAATGCTGGCTGATGGTATTCAGATACCAACGGAAGTTTCTGAATATTTAGCGTATAGCGTTGATACAAACCTTCGTGATATGGAAGGTGTATTAAACTCGCTGATCTTCCACGCTACATTGTTGAAGAAAGAGATCGATCTTGATCTCGCGAAAGAAGTACTCAAGAATATCATTAAAGAAATACAGTCTGACGTTAGCGTTGATTTTATACAAAAGACTGTTGCCGAATATTTCAAAGTAGATCTCGAAGCCATGAAAGGCAAAGTAAAAAAACGCGAGATCGTAATTCCACGACAGGTAGCCATGTACTTCTGTAAGCGCTATACACAACTTACCCTGGCGCTGATCGGAGAGAACTTCGGAGGTCGTGATCACAGTACCGTAATTCACGCACTCGAGTCCGTAGAAGATATGATGAAAACAGACCCCAACTTCAAAGCATCGGTTGAAGAACTTGGGAAGAAGTTGAAGCTTCGCGTTAGTTAATCGTTATCCGTTAATTGTTATTGGTCAATCGTGTTTGAAATTGACGATTGGCTGGCGTGACGAGACGATATATACTATAGCAACGATTATTTAAATCCATTGCACTAAGAAACACAAAGAAGACATAGCCTTACGCGAAGTAATTATGTGTCTTCTTTGTGTGTTTACCGGTGAAATCTGCGGCATTAAACACGCGTGAGTACTTCTCTCAGCCAGGCTCTGGCAGACTCCTGGTCTTTGAAGTGATTAAGTGCCAATCCTCCTGCTTCTTGCGACAGATCTATATATTCGGTTACATTCATTTCTGTAAATACATTCTCGGGCATTACAAAAGCTATATAGCGCAGTCCTGCTTCATAAGCCTTCGGATTCCAGTACTCAACAATCCATTGCGTGTCCTGCGGCTCAAATACTTCTACAAAGCGCGTATCTACCAACCAGCCGATCTTGCCTGCCTCTGCAATTTTTTCGTGAATCAATTCGAGACCGCGTTCCATAAACGTTCTAAATTCAGGTGATGTCATAAAGCCAGAGCCTTCAGAAAGAATGCAAGGGACTGACGGATCAAAATCAAACGTTCTGTTCTCAACAGCATGTAAACGGATTAACTTGTTACGCTCCATATAAAATGATTTATAAAACGCAGCAAGTATAGGACTATAATGTAGAGTATAGCAGCGACATCGGTAGACAAAAACAGGGACTTAACAATCCGCTACCATAGTATGTAAAATCGTCTCTGTGGAAGCTATGTTCTAACTGATACTAACGATTAACGGATAACGCCTCACTTCCCCTCGATCCAAAGCCGGAACTCAGGCGCAGTCTCTTTACTCACGAAAATCTCCTCTTTCATCTCCGGTTGTAGAAAAACTCTGATCTTCCCGTTATCGGGTTTAAAACGTTCAATAGACTTCATGTTTGCGATGAACTTGCGATTGAGTCGGAAGAAATTTTTAGGATCGATATCCGCTTCAAGCTCTGCCAGATTTTTATCGAGTATCAACTGGCGACCACTAAAATCTTTAACAAATACAATTTTGTGCTCGGTATAGAAGTAGGCGATATCGCAGAGATCAAGCGCTACATACTCGGTTCCTTTCTTGGCAACAATACGGTTACGCGCAGGTGCCTGTGCCTGTTCAATGAGTTTTAACAGATTGCCTTGAAGAAAATGCGAGCGCAGTGTTTTTACTTTCTCCAGCGAACGTTTCAGTTTCTCTTCGGTAATTGGCTTCAGTAAATAATCAATTGAGTTGAACTCAAAACTCTCCAGTAAATATTTGTCATACGCAGTGGTGAAAATTACCGGGAACTTTACAGGATGTTTTCGGAAGATCTCGAACGAGTGATCATCGGAAAGTTGTATATCTACGAAGACGAGATCAGGAGTGGGGTTTGTCATTAACCACTGAATGGAATCTTTAACGCTGCTGAGTTTCGTCAGGATGTTGATAGAACCATCCAGTGAAAGCAGCATGGCTTCAAGCTTGGCTTGTGCAAGAAGTTCGTCTTCAATGATAATGACATTCATAGGGTAAATATATAGGTAAAATTAACGTGCAAGCGGAATGAGTGGAAGTGTAACGTTGAAGGTGCTGTTGTTGTTTTCGGTATATATACCTCTTCCGGTAATGATCCTGAAACGCTCATCCAGGTTTTTCAGTCCGATCTTGGATGAATGCTGTATACTTCGTTTCGGCTGAATTTTATTGCTGATGGTAAGCTGATCGCGATCAATCGAAAGCGAAACCTGCAGCGGAATACGTTCTGAGATTTCGTTGTGTTTAACGGCATTCTCCAGCGCGACAAAGGCAGATATAGGCGGAACCAGGTATTCTTTGGAAGTAGTTCCGTTGAAGTTCTTCTGTATATCCAGCGCCTGTCCGAAACGAAGGCGTAGTAATTCCGCATACTTCTCCATGAAACTGAATTCATCTTCCAGCACCACCAATGTCCGTTCTTTTTGCGCCAATATATACCGGTATATATCTGCCAGGTTTTCGGTGAATAATGTTGCTTTAGCGGGATCAGTGCTGATGAGGTATGATAAACTGTTTAGCGAGTTGAACATGAAGTGCGGGTCGATCTGATTCTTTAGCGCTTCGAGTTCGGCTTCCGCTTTGGCGCGTGAAAGTTCTGCGTTCTTTACCTGCTCACTTTGCTGCTCCTTTACCATGAATACCGTTTCGTATACATGGATTACAAACAAGACACAACTAACATTTACCAGGGCCACAATTAGTATAGTGTCCCAGTTTATAAAATCGAAATCAGCCCATCTATACCATAGGCAAATCCATGCGATGGTAAGGGGCGTTGTGTAAAAGATGTTGTTCATGAAAAGCAGGATGAGCTTTTCGATGGGTTTATCGAACCACGTAAATCGCTTGCGCGTACGAAACATCAGATACCGATTGCCCTGCCAGATCATCGCAGCGAGCGCGATAAAGAATATATAGCCTACCCAGTATTTGTAATCACGATAGGTAAGTGTGCCAAATAGTCCCGTAACGTGAGGTATAACAATTCCGAAGAAAGGAATGCCAATCAACCGTATAGTCTTATCATTCAGTTGCACTTCCTGCATATCCGACTGTTCAGAATGTATATCTTTTCCGGTTGAGTCCATAGTTCTTCCGCTTCAGCAATTCATTTCAGTTTTGTATGTATAAAGTTCACAAATTCATACCATACTTACAGCATAATCACAAAAACAAACTAGCAACGAATACCTAAATCGCGGTAAAAACATAAAATTATAGCAACAGCATTAATATATACCTTAATGCAGCACCCACAACATCAACACCTCAACACACCAGCACACCAACACTTAAACACATACCAACCTAAACACGAAAACACATGGAACTCAACTACTGGGCCATCCTCGCAGCCGCTCTCTCAACCTTCCTCATCGGAGGAGTATGGTATTCACCCGCAGTCTTTGGCAAAGCCTGGATGCGCGAAAACGGATTTACTGAAGAAAGCATGAAGAACGCTAACATGGTGAAGATCTTCGGACTCGCCTTTGTACTCGGACTTATTGCTGCCGTCAATCTTGCCATGTTCATGGGACCGGAAGATAAACCCGAGATGGGTGCGCTCTGGGGTTTTCTCGCAGGCTTCGGATGGGTCGCTACATTTGTCGGTACGCATTATCTCTTTGAACGTAAATCATTCAAGCTGTTTCTGATCAATGCAGGCTATAGCGTAGTGGCTTTAACGGTTATGGGCGTAATTATTGCCGCCTGGAAATAGTATGCGAAGTGTAGAGGCTTCCTGTATCATAAACAAACCTCCGGCTCTTGTGCTTGCTGCATTTACCGAACAGCAACATCTTCACAACTGGTGGCATGTAAGCAAGTCGTTGATCGAATTGCGAAAGGGAGGCCTCTACTCACTCACGTGGCAAGCAGGCGATACAGGTCTTAGCTTTGTGTCTAGCGGTACCGTTGGCGAGTACCTGCCGTCCTGCCAATTGCGCATTGATAACCTCGTATACATCAACCCGGAGCGATCTATACTCGGTCCGATGCAACTGCTGATCATGACAACACCGGAAAAAGGCAAAACGGTGTTGAATATCATTCAGTCAGGATATCAGCACGGCCACGATTGGGACTGGTACTACGAAGCTGTAAAAACTGCCTGGCCAGCGGTTGTGTTGCAGATTCGCGATTATCTGGAAAAGCGCTGACAACCTTCCCGTTACATGGTGGCAAAATGAAAAGCAGGAAGAATAAACTTCTTGTTATATATTTGGTTCGTTAAGTATGAACCAGCAATACCTTTCAGCTTTTGGAGAAGTGCTCCTGTACATCGTAGCAGGCATTGTGTTTATTCTCGTTACGTTCCTGGTTTCAAGATTGGTTCGTCCTGACAGACCTAATCCTGAAAAGCTTTCGACATACGAAAGTGGAGAGGAACCTATTTCTGCTGCGTGGACACAATTCAACATTCGCTTTTATATTGTAGCGCTTATCTTTTTACTGTTTGAAGTAGAGATTGTATTTCTTTTTCCCTGGTCAACCATTTTTGCCAATGAAGAGTTGATTCGTGAAACCAATGGCGCGTGGGGATGGTTTACCTTAACAGAGATGGTAATCTTTATCGTGGTGCTTGCGTTAGGGCTTGCCTATGCATGGGTAAACGGGCATCTTGACTGGATCAAACCTGATCCGAAGCCAACGGAAGTAAAATCCGTTGTGCCGAAGGAATTGTATGACGCCATCAACACCAAGTATAAATCTAAAAACAGCAGTATATAATCTGCGGAAAGGAACCATGAAGGGGCTACTCGATCAGCGATTTGAACAGGGCGGAGTAATTGTAACAAAGCTGGATGACTTGCTTAACTGGGCACGTTTATCTTCGATGTTCCCCATGACGTTTGGTATAGCCTGCTGTGCGATCGAGTTTATGAGTACCGGTACAACGGTATATGATATGGATCGCTTTGGCATGGCACCGCGTTCTTCACCGCGGCAAGCTGATGTGATGATTGTTGCCGGCACGGTAACGTTCAAGATGGCTGACCGTATCAAACGTCTTTACGAACAGATGGCGGAACCTCGCTATGTTATCTCGATGGGATCATGCTCCAACTGTGGAGGTCCATACTGGCAGCATGGTTATCACGTTGTGAAAGGCGTTGATCGCATAGTACCAGTAGATGTATATGTACCGGGTTGTCCGCCAAGACCCGAAGCACTTATTGGCGGCTTTCTGAAGCTTCAGGAAAAAATCCGTAACGAAAGCCTTGCCGCACCAACCGCTATTGAGAGATTGATGGCGAAGGAAACTGTAGTGTAATAGTTCCGCTGAATGTTACTGGTAACAAGTTTCCCGGATTGTTACGAGCAGTTCTTCAGCAACTTTGATATCGGGTGCATCCGGAAGATCCGATTGCTTAAAAAGTTCATCGATCAAGATTATCTTCTCTTCTGCTTGCTTTAGCAAATCTTCGTATAAAAATTCTCCTGCTCGTACACGCAGCAACCACTCGCGTTCTTTTCTTCGCACGTTCACTTGTTTATAGCGTGCAATCTCTTCGGCCATGTTGAGCAAACGAAAAACATGCATCATATTCTTGGAGTCGTAATTCTTGCCATGGCTGATGGTGTTGCTATACCGCTCTTTATTTCGCTTGTTTACCCAATCCCAGTATTCTTTATACTCACGACAGTATACGGTGTAGCCATCTTTGTTAAAGCTTAAGATGGAGCATGGTGCAATGCCTTTGGGTATAGAGCTTAATGACACTTCGTTCGCATCTTCTCCGGAAGATATACCTTGCAGCGATACAGTCTCCTGGAATTGTGACGTGTGAAATATGGCATATACATCGCGCATGTGATCAATTCGAACCAGTCCGCAATCTTTCTGGTTGTATTGATGGATTTCCAGCCAATGCTGTAACGGTATAGAACCTTGTCCATACACTACATAACAGAAGTCAAGTATGGACTTACGCTGTTGATCAGTCGGGTTCAGTATTTTCTTGTTCAGTCCGCGTGCTTTCTTGATCTGAGCATACGCGTAGCCTGCAAAGCTGTGATTGCAAAGGCGTGACAAGAACAGTTCTCCTTTTACCTCGTTCATCACCGGATGCTTGTGGAGTATACAATCTTCCGGTGTGTTTAATAGCTCCAGTATATTCGGATTGTTCTTTGATAGAAGATCAATGAATTTCTTTAGCTCGAAGTATACTTCATCGTTCGTTTCATTATTAACCTGGTCGGTAAACGTGAGACCATAGAATTCTTTGCGCGGCAGAATATAGACGCCTTTTATATCCGTATCAGAATGCGGCAAAGCCAGTCCGTACGACTGGCTGCCGCTGATACATTTTAATAAAAGTAATGACGAATCGTTATGTAATTGTTGAAGTGTCATTGTAAAAACTTTCTAAAAATAGTGTTCAATGAATCAGAGCTTTCGCCTGTTTGAATTCGCTGCGGCACCGCTTGTTCACAGTAACGAATCTGATCTGCAATAAAGCGATTCAAAGCATCGATGGGTTTTATAGTATATCGTTCATCAACCTGGGCCTTTGTGTTCAAAAGCTCGTTTGTGACGGATGTAAAACTACTATCCATAAAAATACGAAGCTTGCTGAATTCCATAGGAGGCACTGTTCCTGTATCGGCAATCCATCGACATGCCAGTATAGGTCGCAGTGCATAGAAGTATTTCTTTAGTCTTACTTCGCTTCCCGATAGTTCATTTTCAAATACGGTTTTCGCCATGCTGATGTAGTGGTGCATCATTGCTCTGGATGAAAAACATTCGGCAAATAGTGATCGCATCGAAGTCAGAAAATCGTCATTCACCTGATATACAATGGGTGACTGAAGCCACTCATATATAGGTGCATTTGATTTTCGGAAGAGACGAAGCGCTTTGCGAAGTTCCCAACCATTTATATCCAGCAGCTCGTTAATGGGTAGTTCGATAACATCACGTTGCTCATCAATACTAAGATAGAAATCTTTGGTGTGTGTGTAGATAAAGCGAACGTCATAATCACTGTCCGGTGATGCAAACCCCCAGGCTCTGCTTCCCGACTCACACGCGTACAGAATAGTAACCTGATGTGTTTGCTCTATCTCTTTAATTTTTTGCAGGATGATATTGTTCATATGAAGTAAAGATAATGCCGGTATACCTATAATTATACTACAGATATACCAGTGTTTGTACTATGGAAGAATGCTTTTAATCTTGTCATTGATTACAAACTTCTTCCCGATGAAAGCCTTCTCAACGCGGATGCCGTTAACAATGGCATCGTTGAACTCGTCAAGTTGGGTAGCCGGAACCCACAGCTCCTGGTGATGCACGAGTCCTACTGTTTGAATTTGAAACTGCTTGAAGTAATGTTCCGGTATTTCGAATGCAGTAACAAAGCCTACACCATCAGAATCTTCATCACCCATATTCCAGCGCTCTGCAATCTCTGCTGCATACTGAAAATTGAGTACAGGATAAAATATAGGTTGCCAATATAGTCTCGGAGGATAACGCTTCATACCAGAGTCGATGATCAACTCCAGTTCGTTAGCGCCAGTCGGTCTGTATAGTGTGATGTTAGTATTCATTTCTAATTTTTTCTTTCAAAAGTATTTCTGCCAGGAGGCTGCTATAGCTAGCATCCATTGGAAGTTCCGTGTCGCATATTAAAACTCTTCGGTCTGTCTCAACTTCCTTTTGCTTTACAGGATCATACGATTTCTTTGTCGTTGTTGTATAATAAATACCTATACCTCTTTTCTGCCAAGAAGGCAGATCATTGTAATTGATATTTTGTTGATATAGTAATTCATTTTTGTTGCCAATGGATAACCCGCTGAGTTTACTGGTAACAGCAGATGATGACAAACCCTGATCGCGAAGCTTCCAATAGCAGTACGCATTCAAGGCATTTCGATTGGCGTCTTCAGCTCGCCATCGGAAGTAGTCGATTACCAGTTTTTCATTTGGCAATGGAATAATCCGGCAATCAAATGCTGCCATTGTATTTAATGCCAATGAAAAACACGAACTCGCTTCACCAGCCAGTACAGAAATGAGTTTTCGTGTCTTTCTGCCGAAGCTGTTGTCAGCAGGTTGAAAGAGTAACGAAATTTCATCACTCTGCGCATAACCGTATATAATCTTGAAACCACAATTCATCAAGTGTTTTGTGGTTTGAACCATAGCATCCCTGAATCGTACATCAAAAGGACGTTCGAAGTCCAGAAGTTCTTTTGTTAATTTAGTAAATCCGCGACCATCCAGCCGTGCCACTATATATAGTTCGGGTAATATAAACTGATCCATGCTCGTTTCAAACGAACGCATCTTTTTGTCCAACATTTCAAATTTCATTTGTCCAGTCCTTAATGGTGAAACTTTCATTTTCCATGACTACATAGTATAGTCGATTAAAGCCCTCTTCAAGCTGTGGTAATTGCAGGTTTTTATACTTTGAGATAACACCTGCCGTACTAATGCACTCTTTGCCCTGCCGTTGGACATTTCGTTCAATGCATTGCGACAGTTGTGACTTAAAGTAATACCCCTCAACCGAATAGCCTCTTTCTTTTGCCATGGAAATATAGGTTGCCCGATCCGCGCGGGTTACGTTCGTGTTGTCAATAGCGATGCATTGCTGAAGCGATAAGGCAAGTGTTAAAAACTGCATCTCCCTGTTTCTGTTCTTATACAAATCCAGGCTTATGCGCATATACTTTCGGAATAGATGCGTTTTGTAGAAGCTACTTTTTCCACTGGCCGGTATACCGATCAATAATATCATTTCCATGTTGAGAGAATTTGTAAATAAAAAAAAAGGCCCCGTTTGAAACGGGGCCCTGTATTCTTAATAATTATATCAGTATAACCTTAAGGCAGCATATAACCCCATTCACAGGCGTGATGTTCGCCTGCCAAAGCTTGTGTTTCGATATGGAGCTGTTTCTGAATCATGATACAAATATATTCTTAAATTTTTAAAGTATAGATATACTCTCGATTTTTAAATTTTAACTAATCCACTTCCTGAAATTTCTCATCACCGCACATTCTCACAATCTTCGGCATGAAGGAACCTAATACTTCCACCAGGTCTTTCTGCGAATCCATTACCTGATGTATATTTTTATAGGCCATCGGCGCTTCATCCAGTCCGGAGCCGATCAACTCAACGCCAGCTTCTTTCAATACCTTGTTTACCTGTCCGGGTAAAATAGTTTGCTTCGCTTTTGTACGCGACATCTGTCGGCCGGCACCATGCGATGCAGAATTGATAGATGCTGCCAAACCTTTACCGCGTACTATAAAACCGGGGGTTGCCATCGATCCGGGTATAATACCCAGTACATCTTTACCGGCAGGTGTTGCGCCCTTTCGGTGAACGATGATCTCGTTGCCAAGTATATCTTTCTCTTTCCACGCAAAGTTATGGTGGTTCTCAATCATCGCTAAGGGAGTCTCACGCAACCCGATGGCCATACGCTCGTGTATTTGATGATGACATGCAGAAGCATAGTCACCGGCCAGGTTCATCGCCATCCAGTATTCCTGCCCGGCTTCCGTATCCAGGTCCAGCCATGCGAGATGTTTCGCTTCCTGTGGAAGTTTACACACATCCATCGCTATATCTGTATAATGACGTGCAATGTTTGCACCCAGTCCACGTGAACCGGAATGTGATAGCAAAGCCACATATTGTCCTACCTGCAAGTTGAACTCGTTGATCGGGTTTAATATCTCTACAATACCAAATTCAACAAAGTGATTTCCGCCACCGGAAGAGCCGATCTGTTGCCACGCACGGTCTTTCAATTCACGCACGATGTTAAGCTCGCTGAATTCTTTTCGCTCAAAGATCGGGTGATCTTTCGGCTTTTTGAATGTTGCTGTCCCGAACATGGTATTTTGCATCAGCATCTTCTTCAGCTCTTCGCGCTTGGCTTCCAGTGTAGCAGGAGCTATGTCATATATAGTCATGCACATTCTGCAACCTATATCAACGCCAACACCGTAAGGTATAACGGCATTTTTGGTAGCCAGTACACCACCGATCGGCAAGCCATAGCCTTGATGCGCATCCGGCATCAACGCACCAGCTACTGTAACCGGAAGACGCATGGCTGTAGCCATCTGGTTCAATGCACCTTGTTCGATGGCATCCGCGCCATATATCTCGTATGATTTTCCTGAATCAGCTAATGCAATGGTATTGTCCAAAGGTTTTAGTAATTCAATAGCCAATGCAGATAATTTATCGTGCGTTATAAAAGCGGAAGGATTTTCAAGCACCGGTTTAAAAAGCGATAGTTGTTTTTCGCTTTCCTGTGTAGCGTAATCTTTCGCAAGGATGTCCAATGCAATGCCAATAGCTTTGCCGGGTTTAAAACCTATCGCGATCAGATCGTTTCCTGTTAGGTTCATAATCAATGTTCTGTTTTAACGAAACAAAATTGATAAATCAGTACGCAGTCTTTTTGCGTACTGAAAATTTATTTGATTTTTTTTAGGGAGAATACAATTGTACTCTCTAAAGTATATCATTCCTTACCGGGTACGAAGATATTCCGCAGTTGATCGATTATCTGGTTTCCACCCGATAACGAGATGCTGTTGATCTTGTCGGCAATCTTTTCTACGTACTCCATTTCTTTCAATTTGAATAACATCGTGTTTTCTTCCATCAGTTTTGCTGTGTTCAGTAAACTTCTGGTTGAAGCCGTTTCTTCTCTTCGTGTAATCACGTTCGCTTCAGCTTTCTTCTGCGCAATCAATACCTGGTTCATGATATCTTTTACTTCACCGGGTAAAATGATGTCACGCACACCACAGTCTTTAATCACCATACCAAGTGCATCAGCTTTATCTTTCATACTCGATAATACATACGCTGCGATGGTATCTTTTTTCTCCAGCAATTCATCCAAAGAAAGTGTACCAACAATCTCGCGCAAGGCTAACTGTACCAGGATGTAAAGCTGTTTCTCATGATCCTTGGTTTCGATCAGCGCTTTTACCACATCCATCACTCTATACTGTGTGTAAAAATTTACTCTTAAAGCAGCTTTGTCTTTAGTCAGGATTTCCTGTCCTGAAATCTCCAGTTGCAACTGACGTAAGTCTGCTTTTAAAACCGAGATGACAGTCGGGTTCTTCCAGAAATAGTAAACTCCTGTCTCTAGTATTTTTACAAATTTACCATCAATCAGTAAAATTCCTTTCTCATACGAATCCACTGCAAACACACGGATATAGGGCATTACTTCTTTTCGTAAAAGTGTAGGCTTATCAATATCCTCAGTGATCTCGATCTTACTCAGATCAACGCGTACAAAAGAATAATCTATTAATCCCTTCCAGTATGCATACCGGCCTGCAATCAATACGCTTTTGAAAATTCCGTTTTCGTAATGTAATACGATCTCCTGATCTTTTACATCAATTACGGTTAATCGTTCTGCCAGTGTCGTGTCGCGTAAGAGTATATTCAGTTCTATTGATGCATGAAAAGGTTTGGCCATATCGTATACCAGTACATCTTCATTGGGGAGTAACCAATATACTCCCTCGGCGATCACGCGCTTGTAATTGCCACTTCTGAATACCAATCCAATCTTTCCGGTGTTAATTCTAACCCTTTTCATTGTTGTATAAATTATAGTTACTAAAAGTTTTTTTGAAAAGCAGCGCCAGACGAACCATCCCCCGAACGCGGAAGTGCAAGTGAAGTGTAACGTGGTTCATTTAGTTTTCAGAAAGTGATGGCGATGTTGCCAGGTATATATACCGGGCATAATGGCTGATGCGATCAGAAAAGTAAATGTCGTTGTTAAACGCTCTTGCATTTTCAAAGCATTCGGCAGATTGTGTAATTACCACGAGGGTAATTATACGGGCCAGCCTCTTGCTGCTTTTGTTTTGACCTTTTTAGAAGCGGTCGACTTCATTGTTATGGATTTTGAGTCCATTGCTCTACCAATTGAGCGTTCACATTAAAAGTGTGATGGGATTCGAACCCGGTTTATTTGTTGCTCTACCCAGACTGAGCTATCCGTTTGGTAACGGAGAAGGAGTTGAACCTTCGACCCACAAATTGGAGGAAGACAACATCCGGTAAAGCAGCATGTTCACGATGCAAGGCAGCGCAACACTATGGAGCTATACAGAAACTCTCATCAGGTCTTTGATCCTTTGTCTCTTCCACGTTTTGATGCATCATTACGATCACATCAAAAATCTTTATATATAGTATAGATCTGTAACCTCGCCCGGATTCGAACCGGGATTCCCTCTCAGGCCGCAAGGCTATAAATGCGCTTCCTTACTTTACTTCTCTAGAGTGGTATTTCAGTGCAACTGCAAACTCTGTCCTTTACCGCGCGTGGCTGTACCGGAATAATCCCTGCATTCTACGGGACGTGCTTTTACCGTAGGCTTTTCCTTTTAAGCTACGAGGCTGTATTTACTTGATCACTCCGCCTGAATGATGATTCAAATTTTTTTAAACAGGGCAACAGACGAAAAACGTACATGTTTTGGTGCTCTACCAACTGAGCTATCTGTTAGGTTAGGTTAACAGAGCAGGATTCGAACCTGCGACCGCCAGGGTGACATCCGAAGTAACGCTATTCTACGGCACCTGTTATTTTCTTATTATCAAAAAGGGCAACAAACCACAAGAGACTATTAGATTTTCAAGATCGAAGTAACTCTTATGTACGGCACCTTTTATGAGAGAGCTATAGCTGAATGGAAATGTATTTCATCCTCGAAGTATTTCCACTCTACGGCATCTTTCATAAGATCAATAAATATTTAAGGAGTAAAAAACGAAGCGGGTAATTGGGCATTGCTAGCCGGGAGTTGAACCCGGAACACTTTTCCGCACGTGACGGATATGTGATTCCTCCCATTGTCGAGCGAAGTAACCCACCTCTACGACATCCTTATTTATTTTCAATTTCTTTATAAACCTCTCCTTCAAAATGAAGGAGAGGTACAGCTTACAATTCTATATTCTCAATCTGGGCAAGTGCACGCTCACCATCTTCCAGTGATGCCAACACATCGAAGATTTTATCAGACCAGCCTGCGATCAGGTATACATCGTCTTGTTGTACATCGATCGGAGTATTTCCATACCCGGCCAGGTCGAATAAATATAGCTTTGCCCGTGGTGCTATTTTTTTATACTGCTTCCACAACCATGGTATACTTGATCCAAATGTATCGATCGCACCATTGCTGTTCCATAGCTGGCAGTCAGTGAACATCATTACTTTATCTACTGCTTTGCCACGATTGATCAGGTCTTTTATCACTAAGTATCCATTGGTTGAATAACCAACTTCACCTTCGCGGTTGTAAAATTCCTGAACGTTAGCCAGTATATTTTTTCGGGATACCTGTATAGTTTTCCAGGTATCTCCAAACATACCGGTTTGCACGCGTTCACAACGAGACTGTAACAACATAGCCAGCATTAAACCTATATCATAGTTCAATACTTTGCTTTTGGCAGAGATTGGTTTTTGCATAGAGCCGGATACATCGCAGGCGATCAATACCGAAGTCTCGCTATTAAATTCACGTATGTTCACAGCGCTATAGGAAACCGCTGTCTCAAGTGCGCCCAATATTTTTGGAGCAAAGTCAGATTGTACTTCCTTTATCTCGCGGTATGCCGCCAGAAACCGGAATGGCAACTGTTTTGATTTTGCAACGGCATGGATATTGGACAGTGTAGCACATACCTGTTCGATAGACTGCGCTGATACCTCAGCTTCGAGTATATTTCGAAGGTTACGCAACAAGGCCATGTATCCTAATTTTCCGCTCGCGATCAATGCCTCCCATGTTATACGGAATGCAGCACGTTTCTCTTTTTCATCGGCAAACTTTTGTTGTCCTAAAGCAGACAACTCGGTTTCCCAGGTATAGGGTGTCTCCAGTGTTCCTGTGGCGATCTTGTTGAAAAGCTCTTGTTGTCCTTCGTTCTCCGCTTTTGGGTGGACGATGAATAAAGCATCTTTCAATTTGATCTCCGCAGCACGATCATATTTAGCGAACTGATATTCATCGAAGCGATTGAATGCATCGGATAAACCATACTGTATCTGCTTGGAAAGCTTGTTCAGTTTTTTAGTGCCGGTACGCTGGTTTGCTAACTGGTAGTACGCTAACAATTCGGTGATTTCATCAGCACGTTGTATAACGCCCTTTACTGCCTTGCGAACTATACCATTACCGGATCGAGTCTTTGCCAATTCAACCGCTAACACCAAGGGTATGCTTCGCATATACATTTTGTTCCGTGTATAGATAGCAAGGCGTGCAACAAACGCAGGGTCGTTCTTGGCGATCAATGCACGGATGCGATCTACGCGGTTATCGGTAGCCTCATAAAATTTATCGCTCAGCGAAGTGGTAACTACAGCACTATACAGCTCGGTACGTTCATCCAGTATATAGGCTTTTGTCTGGTGGTAGTTTACAGTTTCCTTTGCTTTACGAAATACATTGAATTTCATAACTCTTGCGTTTAATTGACGATTCAAAATTGAAAGGCAACTGCGCAGTCTTTTTGCGTAGTGGAAATTTTTTACTTCTTTTCTGAAAATATTTTCAAATGCCTGTTAATCGAAACGCCCTTATTCGTTACCGTACTATTGATAATTGTCTGAGAAACAGACACAGACGGTGGACGCTGGAAGATCTTGTAGAAGCTTGTTCGGAAACACTATATGAATATGAAGGTATAGATAAAGGTGTAAGCAAGCGCACGGTGCAGATGGACATCCAGATGATGCGCAGCGACAAGTTAGGGTATAATGCTCCGATAATAGTAGAGGAGAAGAAATACTATAGCTATGAAGATTCGGAATATTCCATTACCAACATTCCGTTAACCGATCAGGACCTGGGCAAACTTACAGAGGTAGTAGAGATACTTCGCCAGTTTAAAGGCTTCAGCCATTTCCAGGAATTGAGCGGTATGGTGCAGCGTCTTGAGAATAAGATATATGCAGCCAAAACAAACCAGGAGCCTGTTATTGATTTTGAAAAGAACGACAATCTGAAAGGACTGGAGCATATTGAGACACTATATCAGGCTATCATTAAAAAATGTACAGTAGAGTTGTGTTACCAGTCGTTTAAGGCTCGCAGTGCAAATACATTTCATTTTCATCCGTACTATTTAAAAGAGTATAGGAATCGCTGGTTTGTGATCGGCATCAAGAAAAAGAATACGCCTATATTAACGCTGGCACTTGATCGTATTATCAGTATAAAAGATTGTGAGGTACGCTATGTACCCAAAGACTCTTTCAGCTTGCCGACATTCCTTCATGATGTGGTGGGGGTAAGCGTGAATCCGAATGGTCCGGTGGAGAAAGTTTTGATACAGGCTGATCATGAAACAGCTCCGTATATAATTACCAAGCCGCTGCATCATTCGCAACAAACTATAGAGAGTGGATCAGGTGGCGTAGTGATTTCATTGAACGTCCAGATTAATTTTGAGTTAGAACGTGAAATATTAGGGTTTGGCGACCGTGTAAAAGTACTAGCCCCGGAAAGATTGAAACGTAGAATAAAAACAATCCTGGAGCAGGCACTCAATCTTTACCAGTTCGAATTCAATAATGCAGCGCTTCAAAGTACGGTAGAGAAATTAACACATAAGGGCTTTATGATTCTGCGTCATGTGTATGGTCGTAAGGAAGTAAATGCTATGAAGATGGAGATTGCGCGGTATTTAAAAGATAAGGGATTGGATGAAAATACACATGCCATCCGTAACCTGCTACAGGAAATTCCGATATTGAAGGAGACTATATTTAATAGTAACCTGTTGCAGGTACTGAAAAAAATAAATCCTGATCTGTTCCTGACAAAAGCGATATTCTTTGACAAGACACCGGATGCCAACTGGTATGTTACCTGGCACCAGGATATTGTGATTAATGTGGCGGAGAAAATAGAGCATGACGGTTTTTCGGGTTGGACAAAGAAATTTGGTGTACATGGTGTTTGCCCTCCGGATGAAATTTTAAAAAATACATTTACCATACGTATTCATCTGGATGATACAGATGAGACAAACGGAGCTTTGAAAGTTATACCCGGTTCTCACAACAAGCGATTGTCTGATGAGGAGATCAATCTGATAGCGCAGAATAGTATACCGTATATATGTGAAGTTGAAGCTTGCGGTATTCAGATTATGAAACCCTTGCTGCTACATGCATCATCAAAGGCTACGAGCCAGAAGCACAGACGGGTTATACACTTGGAATTTAACACGATGAAATTGCCGGGCGGCTTAGCGTGGGCTGAGAAGTGGGATATAGCTATTTGATAGTCTTAACAGTTTTAGGGATCAGGCTTTTTATTTTAATACCGCCTGACTCTTTATAACCCTTTGCCAGATCGAAGTGAAGTTGCGCCTGAAGCCAGAATTCTGGTGTGGTGTCAAACGCTTTGCTGAGCTTAAAGGCCATCTCTACTGAAATAGCATACTCACCTTTTAATATAGCGTATAGATTTTTACGAGCAATGCCCAGCGCTTCCGCTACATCTGTGATGGCCAGTCGATGAGGTTTGATGTATAACTCTTCAAGGATCTGACCGGGGTGAGCGGGACTGTGCATTCGTAACATACTTATTATTTGGGTTCCTGCTTATAATTTAATTGGCGTATCTCTCCGTCAACGAACCGGAATGTAAATATACCCGCACCGTGAACGGTAAGGCGATAGCTATCGCTGTCTTCTTCAAGAACACTCACGTGGGCGATCGAAAGATCCCGAATATCTTGAGCAGCGTGGATCACCGAAAGCCATAACAATAAAAAGCCTTTCAACTCCCGTGATATGCCGGAAGCTGTTCCTTTTTCAAAGAGACTTTTTAAAACGTTATGACGAATTGAAACAATCATGTAAGTGTCAACGTTTTTACGTTGGGCGACAAAAATAAAAAAAATATTGTTACCCGTGGGGTGACAATTTAAAAGTAATTATATATTTGCATCATAATACAGAATAATAATATGAAACCCGGTATTAACATATTCAATCTAAACGCTTCGCATAGCATATGCTTTGTGCCGAAGAATTATTGGATTTTCCCGGGGAGGGTTGACTATATATAGTATTAGTGATAGATATAGTATTAACAGAAACCCCGGGAAATAGAATATCCCGGGGTTTTTTGTTTTGTTTCGGGGTTTTTTGTTTTGTTTTTTACGGACATATAGCTCAGTTGGTAGAGCAAGGCGCTGTTAACGCCTGGGTCGGTGGATCGTGCCCATCTATGTCCGCAGATATCCGGCAGTTGAGGTATATATCTCAAAAGTTTATGCATGCGCGTAAATGATCTGCCGGATTGCGTAATCAACACCCGCATGTTCCAGGGAGGCGGACAAGTATATACAAGTATATACTTTGTCGGGGCAGGTTCAATTCCAGGCCGGGTGAGTTTTTAAAGCTAGTAATTTTTTTACGAGGTGTATCGGCTCATGCTTATACCATGTCGAAACCGTAGTTGGTAGCACGCAGGTTCAACTCCTGCCACCTCGACAAAATATGAAGTATATATACGTGATAATTGCATGATTTTGGAATCTAATAAGGTAGCCGGAGGTAAAGATATTCCGGCCAAAGCATTAAGGTGATGCTTCCCACTTTTAATGGGAAGAACGCGGATCAATACCGTGTGGCCGGACAACGGAGATTAAGCTAACTAAGTAGAAGCGTGGTTCTGAAAAAGCTAAGGACCTGGAGCGTTACCAGGAATCTCCACAGGGTATGCAGATCAGAGAGGAGAGTATATCTCTCCGAATCGTGTGCTGCAAGGCCGGTGGCGTGATAGCATAGTCGCAGATAAATGCGTTTTGTTGTGGTATACATCGCAATGAAAAGATCGAGGTTAAAGCCCTCCGCGCCACAATTTTTTATATAGTATAAAAATAAATATATAAATGTTACCCGATAGGTAACAAAAGTAAAGTCAAATCGTATATTTGCATCATGAATCAGATAAATACATATAGCTCATATCACCCGCATCACCCCGAAGCAAAATCGGGTCGGAGGACAGACTATATAAGTCTGATTGATTCATAGATGGTGTAACTATACATAAGGAATCATAAAGCCTCCCGAACACGGAGGCTTTTTTTGTTTGAATAAATATAGGGGTAATGGAGGAGTCTGGTCATCCTCGCCTGCATTGGAAGCATCCCGATAGTTATCGGGACTACAATTTAGTTGAATCGGAGAGTAGACCGTAAGTGGAAGCGGGCCGCTCTGTAAAAGCGGTGTCATAGACCTTGGATGTTCGATTCATCCCTCTCCGACTTTGTATATGGTGGTGTCCCGACAATTGTCGGGATGAGTTCGAGCCTCATGCATCACCCGTGATGTTCATTGTTGTTGACTATATTTTTTAATGAGCGTACATAATCCATTTCCGGATGTTTCGTTGTGTATTAATCAACAGTAAAGGCTTCCCATAACCACAGGAAGCCTTTTTCTTTTTTTGTATCAGTATAGATCACTAATCAGGGTGCTGCAATACAATACTCCACATCGTGCGCTTCAAATATACAGGGTACCTCCAATTTAGGGAGCATACGAAATATAGCGGCTTGTGGAACCGCATGTTCACGATTGCTATTTTGTGCCAGCCATGTTTTGAACGGAACTTCAATGTATACCAGTTTGACGTGTGCTTTGTAGGTTACAAACAGATCGATCCATTGCGATCGCATTTGCCGGGTAATATTCGTTGCGTTCCATACAAAAGGTTGTCGCTTTCGAAGAAATTCTTTGGCTTGTTCTTTCGCGAGTTGTACAGCCCAACCGGTGGCAGAAGTGTCATCGGGTTTGAGCTTGTATTCTCTTCGAATCGCATCGAGGCTTACCATAGGCCAATCGTTGTAATGCTTTTTTATATACCGGTCCTTGCCCATACCAGGTAAACCTGAGAGCATAACAACATTTGTTTTCAGATCGGCAAATGGAATATAGTCGGGATGTGCATCGTCTTTGTGAAAGTATGTGAATTGTGCCAGCGGTGTAGCAAAAGATTTTCGGGAATGCCAACACGCTTGTTCTTCACAATACGCATCAAAAAAATTGATACGATCCAGCAGTTCCTGCTGATCCTGACAAATTCGTCCCAATACATCAGCACGCGCAAGAGCCGATAATAATTTCATATCAACACGTAACGATGCTTCCAGTAAGGCTTTCACCGGATTAGATTTTTCCATTAGCCAGAGCGGTAGTCCGTGGTAACGCACCAGGGCTGCAATGTGTTCGCGTTGCTGAAATGGTATACCGAATTCGTATAGTAGCCTTCGCGTTGTAAATTCACCTTTACGGGCATGACCATGCGAGGTGATGCGGCCGTTGTCTTCCACAACCGTTGTAGAACGTTTCTCAACATCGTGAAGCAATGCTGCTGTCCAAAGTATCTCCTGTTCCTCTCGGTTCAATCTTTGAAAAGATGTTGCATCCGTTAACGCCTTCAATACCATTTGCGTATGTATAGCAACATCGCCTTCAGCATGATGAATAGAATCCTGCGGTACATTTCGCATGTCGACAACCCAATCGAATCGCTCCTCCAGGTGTTCCCAATCTTTATTTATCGATAATGACCAGTTCATATTTTTATAGTTAAAATTATACGTGTGGGTATTCCCACAACAACTTCGCTCTTCGCCAGTGGCGTGTCCAATGCTCGTCTGTCTTTACATGTCCTTTGCGGACATATTTAAAAACGTTATGCATGAAATCATTCACGGCATATTCTTCTGTATTCCTGCTTACGATACCTTCACACGTGCAGGGCGCTCCGCTTTGTATATCCTGCGAATTCAGTATACTGCTTTGACGCGTAAGCGCCAGTACGTTTTCTCGAAACGTTGCTTCGGTGGTAGGCTGAACAATCTTTAATTCAGGTACCGTGGGGAAATCAAACATGGCTGCATAGAATTTTACTTCTTCCCAGCTCAACCACACATCGTGCATGCGAACAGCGAAAACATAGTAGTGATGTTCCAGTTTCCGGTATTCGATCGAATGTATAGCGTACAGATTCTCACCAAAGATTTCAATGTCACCGAGATCATTCCTGATCAACTCCCATCGCTGGCGGATTTCTTTTGTCCACGCAGATACCGTTGGCGAGGCATGCGACCGTGCAAAGACACCATAGCGACTGAGACAGTTGTTCTCACCATCCAGTTTTTCGGTGTGCACAATAGTTTTCAATTTATTTACATCCGACCAATAGTCATGATGAATGCGATCGTCACTGGTTGTACCCGGTGAAAAGGGATAGTGATAGGTTCGTCCATATTTTCTGGAGATACTCATAGTCTTGTAATTTGAATTTGGAAATAAACAGAATCGTCCGGACGTGATGAATTATATATAGCGCATCGCTATAGGTATAGCACGATCAAGACTGATTGAATACGGTAATACCATTCTTTCCCGCGGGAACACGGGATGTTGTGATGGATGGTATAGTATTACAAGACGAGCATGTTAAAGTCCCTCGTTTTAAAGGGTTGAACTGTTTAAAAGTGTGCTACAAAGATAGAACAAACTTTTGGATGAAAACGTCAAACACTATAAGAAGTTGCAATCAGGATATATTTATTCCTGCACAATAGGGAAGTACCATGGTGTTCCGAAAAAACCTTTCATTTCGGCTATAGCGATCTCATCACCTATAGACGTCAGGTTATACTCTTCTGAATTGATGGTTACCTTTTCAATCTTTTCAGCATCGTGCCATGATGTAACAATGATATAGTACGTAGTACTTCGACCTTTGCTTATTTCTTTTTGAATAATGCTAGTCTTATAATATTGAGGAGAAGAACTATCGAACAGGCAGTTTGATACTGTATACGCGCCAAAGCTGTAGGAGTACGAGAGAATCATTAAGGTAAAGATGACAAAGTAATCCTGGGCACTTTTGAACGTTGGAAGTTTGGTGGCAATCAGAATGAGTATAATTAACAGGACAGCAATTGTGCCTGTGGTGATCCAGAGTTGGCTATATTCCAATATATTGTAATCGAATAATGCCCGAAGAGTAAGGCTCAGCCCTGCCATAATAAAACCCGTTGCGACCGATGGGGACGCGTTATTCTTTCGTTCATCCACACGAAGCAGCCCGCGGTATAGATATAGCAGGATAATGATAACAACCGGGTAGGCTATACCAATGATTAGTACGATCGTATAAAATATAGGGTAGAATGTCATCCAGAAAAACAATACAAAGCCGACAGCGTTGGTGATCCTGGCTATCCGTCTTGCCTCAGCCAGCCTATGCTCTCTTGCTTGTTGTGAAAGCCCCAGGGCATCATCGTTCAGAATACTTTTCTCCTGGTCGGCAAATTCCTGCTTATTCAGGTCGGTGAATGTTGAGGCTAGCCATGCTGTGATCTGGTCTGCTTTTTCGAGGTATGTACTTGTTTTAATTTTTTTGTGCTGTGCATTTTTAGGGATAATATATATACCGTTGCGTTCAATCTTGTAGCCAAGAACATCTTCAAACTTCAGGGTTCGTGAGGCGATCGGATTTATACTGGTGACGTGATCGTTGCCAATAATAAACCTGCCCTGTATGGTATCGATAAGACCATACGCAAACAGGCACGTCATAACCAGTGCGCCCATGGCCAGCAGGGGTGCTATAAACGGACTGACGCCTTCGGCAGTAAAGATAAAGAAAATGGTAGATAGAAATGATACCATTAAGATAGGAGCGAAGATATATATAAATATTCTCCAGCCTTTCGCGATTCGGTAAGTGCCTTGCATGATTGGATAGATCGTCTTTCAAAACTAGTAAATAGCGTGCATTTTTGTATAGAAGAAGTGAAGGCAAGGAAGTTCTATACTTTCTTGCCTTCTGCTTTAACTAAGTTCAAGCTCGACAGCTTCCGAAGCTACTTTAACAGCTTCCTGTATTTGCAGCTCTATAACCTCATGGAAATTATAGTACTGGTCTTTGCCGATAAAGCCCTCTGTGCGAACCCACTCTTCGGTGCTATAGCGTTTAATAAAATCGCCGATCATGGTTTCTTCCATGCGTGCATGCGTAGTGAGGTAAGAGCCCATTTTGAGCAAAAGAAGTTTATTCCTCAACAGAATACTTTCAGCCTCCTGCATGCAGGATTTGATGACACGGATTGCCTCCTGTGAATATATTTCAGTATGATAAAAGCTGTCCTCATTGCTGGAGTTTGCTGCAACTACGTGGATCGGATCGCTTCCCATAGCGTACTGTCTCACGGCACGGTTTGCCAGTTCGCTGGCATTTTCAATATCATGTCGTACACCAGACGAAGTATGGTCATCACCAAAGATCAGCTTCTCTGCCGCGTATCCTCCAAGTGTGAGGATTATATCTTTCCGGATAGAATCCTTCGTCATCGGACCATTAGGAAAATTGATCATGCAAAATCCCTCACCGTCATCAGACGCAGTCTTTGATACTGCAACAGATGGAAGTATACGCAACGTAAGTGCTGCAAGAATAGCATGTCCGGCTTCATGGATGCCGGTGTGAGCTTGCGTACTCTTGCTGGTGGTCTTGCGAAGATTGTCAATCTTCAGGTTTACTTCATCCAGCAAAGAATATATATACTTGCCGTTCGCATCACAGATTTCAAACAGAAAATGTTCCTCGGCATAGTACCAGTGGACCGTGGCGGTTGTTATGTTCTTATCTATGATCTCCATAACAAGTTTACCAATACGGGATTCGATCAAATTCTTGATCGTAGTAAATACGGGGCGTGTTCCTTGTGAAGGGAAAACACCTTCTGCATATACTATATCAATTATGGAATCGTCAAAATCCATGCTCCATCCAAAAGAAACTTTTACGAATTTGCCGATGCGCTCCAACTCTCGTGCGATCAATTGGCGGAAGTGTATATTCTTGAAAGATTTATAGATAACATGGTTGTTACCCAATCGCGCAATTTGTTCGCTGCGAAATCTTTTACGAAGTGCACTTTTAATCGTTGCAATGGTAATATGCGTTGTTGCTTCGTAAAATTCATCAGCACTTATATCCGGATTCATACTATGACTCATCGGATATGCTTCGTCCAGATTACCAAGCACGAAAATAAGCGCTTGCGATAAATCGAGTTCCTTCGTGGCCGGGCGAGTCTTCATAGCTTCCAGTATAAATTTCTTCAGTTCCGGAAGAGACAATGTTTTGATATGTTCCCGTATATAGTCTTTGGAGAAATCATCGTGCTCGAACAGGTCGTAAACACCTCCTATGAAATCTTTTGATAAAAAATACTTTTTACTCAGGGGTTCGTTGTAGCGGTCATGATGATCAAAGAAGAATGGTTCAAACAGTTTCAGAAAAACTTCTTCTTCTGCAACAACCTCTCCATTCTCTAAAATAACTCCACTTTTGATGGCTTTGTCCAATCTCTTGATGCAGCTGTCGGCCCTGAAAAGCATATAGGTACTATTGCTGGGTATATATTCAATCTTCCCGGAATCCAGTAAATCCCAGATCACACGAAGTTTGTCTTTGCCCAATTCACGTTGGCCGTTGTCTAACGTTCTGGCGAATTGAAATTCATCGAGACAAATAACAGCAGGTTTCTGGTGAAAGAACTCCAGGTCGTCTGTGAATATATTTTTAATCCATGTTGCTGAATCGGATTCAAACTCACCCATATCAATATGAGTATATAGTTTACGATGTTCCAGTAATTCAACAATGCATTGTATCAATGCCGTTTTTCCAGAGCCGGTCAATCCCCACAAGTTTACAACGGTAGGCCTGAGCTGTGCTTCCGGAAAAAGATACCACGGCATCATCAGCGATATTACTTCATCAATAACACTGTCCAGTCCGATGAAGCGTTCTTTCAACTGACTCGTAATAATCTCCAGATTTTTCTTCTTCTCTTTTAGTTCCTTATGTGTAATGATTGTATCCATACGTTTAATCTTTAGCCATCCGAACTATCTTCGGATGAAATTTACCTTCAACATCCACCAGGGTATGTTGACTTTTCATGATCAACTCAATGTCTTTATAGGCACCGGGTGATTCTTCTGTGCTGCCTCCCATTAAGGTTACCTTCTCCGCTTGCAGCATTTTTTTCATGCTGCTCATGGTAGTAGTTTCCCGCGCTTTTTGTCGCGACATCTTTCGGCCGGCACCGTGTGAAGCTGAGTTTAATGATGCTTCGTTACCGAGACCCCGCACAATAAATCCCGGAGTCACCATACTGCCCGGTATAATTCCATATATACCCGGAGCTGCCGGCGTTGCGCCTTTACGGTGTACGATATACTCGTTACCATCGGCCAGTGTTTCGCGCCAGGCAAAGTTGTGATGGTTTTCTACCGTGCTCAGAACTTTTGCACCCAGTGCTTTGCACAGGTTACGGTGTATACGTTCGTGACAAGCCTTAGCATATTCACCGGCAAGATTCATCGATAGCCAATACTCTTCGCCTTCGGCACTGTCCAATGTAAGCCAGGCAAGTTGTTTTGCCTCGCGCGGAAGCTTGCAACGATTCATTGCTATCGCGGTATAATGTTGTGCTATATTTGCTCCGAGACTTCTGGAACCAGAGTGCGATAGTATAGCCATATAGTTACCCGGTGGCAATCCGAGTGTGTTGGTTTCGTATAGTGCTACGGTACCAAATTCCACAAAGTGATTTCCGGAGCCCGAACTTCCCAGCTGCTTAACGGCTTTACCATGCAGGCGTTTCAGAAGATCGGTCAATTGAAAGTCTGCGTGATCAAGTATAGCATGCTCTTGTACTTGCTCCAGTCCGCCATCATTACCGAAGTGTGTTTCCCGCTCAAGCACTTTCTTTAACTCGTGCGTACGGTGTTCGGTATAGCTGGCCGGCAGATCAAGAATGCTGAGTGCCATGCGACAGCCAATGTCCATACCTACTCCATAAGGTATAATAGCGTTGTGCGTTGCCAGTACACCGCCAATCGGCAGGCCATAGCCATGGTGTGCATCCGGCATCAGTGCGCCTTTTACTGCTATAGGAAGTCGCATGGCAAGTTCCATTTGCTGAATGGCATTGGTGTCGATGTGCTTGCTGCCAAACATATCAAAGTGCCGCGGTTCATCTTCCAGCAAATAGGTCTCGCTCACGGGTGTCTCATCGGGAGCGTTTATAAGTTTGTGTGCCAATATGCTGAGGGTTGCATGCTGCGTGTAGCGATGCGGTTGCTCCAGTATATCAGTCAGTAATGTTAGTTTTTCCTCGTTGGGTGTATGCTTGAAGTGCCGGTTCATTAAGTTTAAGGCGAGGCTTCGTGCTACATCCGTAGGGAAAGAAATGACCTGAAGGTCTTTTATTGTTAATTTTTGTTTGCCCATAAAGGTTTTACAATAGAGCATAGGTATGCGCACAGGAGCAGCGTTCCTTTGTTGATAAACAAAGTATATCTGTTTCGAAACGGTATACACGAACGCGTATAGCGCTACGAACGCAATCCTTGCAAGACTATGCCTGAAGTTTTACTTGTTTTGATTTTTGTTGGCAAGAAAATGCCGAACCACATCCGGTAAATGTTACCGTAGCGGGTTATTTGAAGATATGTAAAGTCAGTACCAGCATAAAATTTTCTCCCTCGCTTAAAATAAAACATGGATGAGGTGAAATGCTTTTGCAAAGGTAATGCGTTTTACGATACGGCAATGTGAAGGTTGAAAAAATAATTACAACTGCTTGTATCAGCGTACGGAAAACTATTGCAGGAGGGTGCCATACTTTCGGATTCAATTCTTTAATTTTGACTCAGAACGAAATGTATTTTAATCTCGTTCTGTAGAACTAACCCAGGCGCCATCATGACCATCGATGATATAGTTTCGTTGCTTTCGGATATAGTTACCCCTGATCAGATCAAAGCTGATCGTATGGTGACACCTCACGCAATCATAGTCGACAGGGCTAAACTCGTTGAGGTCTGTAGCAAGCTTCAGCAAAATGCTTCGACCTATTTTGATATGCTGTCGTGTGTAACCGGTATAGATAACGGTGTGCAGGCTGCTACCATGGAAGTAGTATATAATCTATACTCCATTCCCTATAATTTTCAATTGATGGTTAAAGTAATTCTGCCGCGCGAAAATCCGGTGATCGATACGGTAACCCATCTCTGGAAATCTGCAGACTGGATGGAGCGCGAAGTGTTTGATATGTATGGTATAGTATTTACCAATCACCCGGATCTTCGCAGAATTCTGATGCCTGCCGATTGGGAAGGATACCCGCTACGCAAAGACTACACGCATCAGGAATACTATCGCGATATAAAAGTTGAATACTAAAAACTCCAAGCTAACAGCTCGCAGCTCATAGCTAAAAACACCATGCCCACAGATCGTATACAGTATAAATATAAAGAAGGAAGTTTAGCACTATCAGAGCCAAACAAACTGAACCCGGAGAATCTGCGGTCGGAGGAGATGATTATCAACCTCGGCCCACAGCACCCTTCCACGCACGGTGTGTTGCGCCTGGAAGTGTTGATGGATGGCGAGATAGTAAAGGATGTAGTGCCGCACATCGGGTACCTGCACCGTTGCTTTGAGAAGCATGCCGAGAATCTTCCCTATAACCAGGTTATACCGTTTGTTGACCGGCTCGATTATGTTGCCGCCATGAGCAACGAACATGTATACGCTATGGGTGTAGAGCGCATGCTGGGAATTGAAAATCAGATTCCGAAACGTGTAGAGTATATACGGGTGATGATGGCGGAGTTGAATCGTATAGCTTCTCACTTTATAGCAATCGGTACGTATGGGATGGACATTGGTGCATTTACTCCGTTCTTCTGGATCATGCGCGATCGCGAACATATACTGCGTTTACTGGAGTGGGCCTCGGGTGCCCGCTTGCTATATAACTATATCTGGATTGGTGGTTTGTTCTATGATGTGCCGGTAGGTTTCGAAGATCGTTGCCGCGAGTTTATAAACTATATCAAGCCGAAACTGCAGGAGCTTGAGACAGTGTTGATCGAAAATAAAATCTTTATCGATCGTACGGCAAACGTAGGCGTACTGCCGCTTGATCTTGCTATAAATGCCGGTGTAACCGGACCAGTGCTGCGTGCCTCAGGTTTGCGTTTTGATCTGCGCAGGGTAGATGGTTACTCGGTATACCCGGAGCTTGATTTTGATATACCGATCGGTGAGGGGAAGGTGGGACAGGTTGGTGATTGCTGGGACAGAACCCATGTGCGTTATCAGGAATTACACGAGTCGATCAAGATCATTGAGCAATGTCTTGATAAACTCACCAAAGAGCATATACGTACGCGTGACTTTGATCCACAGGCCTTAGTGCCGAAAAAGATCAGACCGAAGGCGCAGGATTTTTATATCCGTGGCGAAATTCCAAAAGGTGAGTTGGGCTTTTTCTTTCGTGCTGATGGTCGCAGTGATATACCGTTCCGGTGCAAATGCAGGTCATGCAGCTTCGTGAATCTTTCTGTACTGCCGGATATATCGAAAGGTATATTGGTGGCTGACCTGATCGCTATTATCGGTTCGATCGATGTGGTGATGGGCGAGGTTGACCGGTAATTAATACGGGCTGAAGATGGTAGCCATGTTTATACTAAAGCCCGGAAGTATATCTTCGCCATCTAACAATTCTTTAAATGGTTTTATAATCACATCACCGTTACTCCGGTATATGGTGGTTGTTCTTTTCTTCGGATTGACCATCCATGCCAACTGGCAGCCGTTGTCGATCCACTCTTTCATTTTCGATTCTACAGAGAATGGAGAGTCAGAGGGCGATATAATTTCAATAACAAAATCCGGACAGATGTGCGTGAATTTCTGGCGCTCGCTCGTTGGTATTTGATTCCATCGTTCCTTCTTTATAAAGGCAGCATCAGCAGCGCGTATGGCACTGTTGGGCAATGTAAAACCTGCGCTCGAATCGAATGCGTATCCTGATTTCTTTTGCTTATTCCATATACCCAGTTCGGTAGCGATATCAAAATTACAACGGCCCGTTTCTGACCATGTGGGTTCCATTACAATAATCTCTCCCAATGAATTTCGCTCAATTTGGTATGGCTCGTTTTTTCGGCAGAAATGGAAGAATTGATCATCAGACATATTGCATAACTTTAATCATAAAGATACTTCTGTAGCCGTGGTTTTATATGGTTGATATGAATATATTTTCATCCTGTATTGCCCACAGTGATAAGAGTATATATTACCTTTAGGTGGTACAATATTTTACGGTAGAATATTTCAATAAGGAAATTATTTTCCTGAGATAATACATAATGCGATGATCCGGATACTCTCATCTCAACAGATAAAGGCGCTTGATGCTTATACAATCCAGCATGAACCGATAGCATCGATCGATCTTATGGAGCGCGCGTGTCGTGCATTTGTAAACTGGTTCACGGAAAGATTTGATGGGAGGAATACAATCGCCATAGTATGCGGCACAGGCAATAATGGTGGCGATGGCCTAGGTATAGCACGCATGCTGCAGGAGTGGAGTTATTCTGTAAAAGTGTTCGTGATCCGCGGATCGTCTGAAACAGAAGATTTTAAAGTAAATCTCGAACGACTGCGGGGTAAGGTTGAGGTCGTGGAAATAACTTCGCTGGATGAGACTATATTTTCAGAATATGACGTGCTGATTGACGCTATATTTGGCTCCGGACTTACGCGACCGCCGGAAGGACTCTTTGCGCAGGCTATACATCTTATGAACAAGTCTGTTGCCGTACGCATTGCTGTAGATATACCCTCCGGTTTACTGGCCGATAAAGTTTCCAAAGGCGAAATTTTCAAGGCTGACTTTACGGTCACCTTTCAAATGCCAAAGCTCGCTTTTCTTTTTCCTTCGAACCATTCGTTTACAGGTACATGGTGTACGGTAGATATAGGTTTGAACAAATCATTTATAAAAGAACAACAGACTTCGTATTACTATATCGCAGCAAAGGATATTAGGAAGATACTGAAGCCGAGATCGAAGTTTGATCATAAAGGAACGTACGGTCATGCGTTGCTTATGGCTGGTAGTTATGGTAAAATGGGAGCCGCATTGCTTTCCGGCCGAGCCGTATTGCGTGCAGGTGTAGGGTTGCTTACCATGCATGTGCCGGAATGTGGCTATGTCATTCTGCAAAGTTCCATACCGGAAGCAATGGCGAGTATAGATGAACATATACATTTCATTACTGCCATCCCGGAATTGGATAAATATACTGTTGTGGGTACAGGCCCAGGATTAGGCCAGGATAAATTAACCGTAAAAGCATTTCGTAAACTGCTCGAAGATTTCAGGAAACCTGTTGTGTTGGATGCTGATGCGCTAAATATACTTTCTGATAATCGCGAGTTGCTGTTATTGATACCGGCAGGAAGTATACTTACTCCGCATCCCAAAGAATTTGAACGATTGGTTGGCAAATGGTCTGACGATTTTGAGCGACTCGACAAACAGAAGTCGCTGGCAAAGCAGTTAAAGTCGGTAGTGGTGTTAAAAGGAGCGAACACATCGATCGCATCACCGGAAGGTGCAGTGTATTTCAACTCTACCGGAAATCCCGGAATGGCTACAGGCGGAACGGGCGATGTACTCACGGGGATCTTAACAGGACTACTGGCGCAGGGATATTCGTCTCTGGATACGGCTATAGCAGGCGTTTACCTTCATGGATTGTCGGGTGATATTGCTGCCCGTGAGCGCAGCATGGTATCGCTCATCGCTTCAGACATCATTGAGTTTTTGCCGGCTGCATTCAAAAAGATCATGCACGAGCAAAAAGTTTAGCCGGTCGGTGCTTTTGTAGTTGAACTGTACCGTTGGAATTTTACTTTTGATACTTTAAAACATTTGCATGCAGCTCTCAGACAAGATCAAACACACCATTCGTGATGTTCATGATTATCCCAAGCCGGGTATAATTTTCAAAGATATAACGCCTGTGTTGTCTGATCCGGTGCTGATGCATGAAATAGCCGGGCAACTGAAGCAGGATTTTCAGGGCCAAAAGCTGGATGCTATTGCTGCAGTTGAGGCGCGCGGATTTATCTTCGGATCGATTCTGGCGCACGAGCTTGGCTGCCGGTTTATACCCATCCGCAAGGCCGGCAAGCTTCCGTATAAAGTGAGAAGAAAAGAATACGACCTGGAGTATGGTACTGCGTGCATTGAAGTACACGAAGATGCCATTCAATCCGGCTGGCGAGTACTGGTGCAGGATGATCTGCTTGCTACCGGAGGAACGGCAGGGGCTGCCGCTGCCTTGATTGAAAGTTTTGGAGCCACCGTTGCCGGATTTTCTTTCATTATAAACCTGAGCTTTTTGCCGGGATATAGTCTTTTGAAGGAACGTTTCGGAGTAGACCCACATTTTTTAACTGAATATTAACCTTATTGCTGTCAAGTTTGTTTGAGAGGTATGGATGAGACCGTTCATATTCCGATGTTCCCGCTGGCCATATTGCCATTACCGGGTGAACTTGTACCCCTTCATATTTTTGAGCCTCGTTATCGGCAGTTGTTACAGGATGCCGAGACTAATGATGTAACGTTTGGTATTTACTTTAGTCATGAGATCAACCAGGTAAAGCTCGGTTCACTCATGCGCCTGGATAGTATAATTAAACGCTATGCAGGAGGAGAGTCTGATATCATTGTGAAGTGCGAAGATGTTTTTAATATGGACAAGCTCGCGCTTACCTATAAGTCAAAAATGTATCCGGGCGCTGATGTGCGTTTTCACCAGGTGGATCTTAACAGGATGCCATCGCTCACGTTGTATGAATTGTTCCTGGAATACCTGAAGAACCGTAACATCAATCAGTACAGCACGCATTTCACGGTATACCAGATTGCCTGTGAACTAAGTCTTGATCTAAACGACCGCTATAAATTTCTACGCTTACCACACGATAAACACGACCAGTTCTTATTGAACAGAATTCGCTATCAATTGCATTTGCTGAGCAGTGAAGCACGCAGTAAAGATGTATATCATCTCAACTGATTGTTCTGTCGGCAATCTGTATCCTTCCGGTTTAGTTTTCGTTACAGGTGTCTTTTCGGTTATATAGTCTGTTACCTTTTAGGTGACGTGCGTTAACAAACAATTAACGTTTGCATGGCAACATTATACTGTAAAGAGGCGTCTTTGAGGTATATATTTAATCAAGACCCTTATGAAAAAGACCCTTTCAGTTTTAATGCTGCTGGTTGCTATAGGCAGTACAGCATTGGCTTTGCCTACGGAGAATCCTGCGCCCGCGAGCGGTGTTGGTATTATGAAGAAAGGAAAGACCTTCCATGTATTTTACAAAGCCGCAAAATTATCGGATGTGAAGATCTTCATTCGCAACGAACGAAATGATCTTGTATTTGCAGAAACTATCCGCAAGACAGACGGCTTTGTTCGTCCCTATAATTTTACGCAACTCGAAGATGGCGAGTATACCGTGGAAGTAATTGACTGTACACATCGCCAGGTTCAGAAGATAACGCATGGATTAAAGCCATCGGATAAACTCGCGCATGTGGTTCGTGTGTCACCTACCGAGAATAAATTTTTATTAACACTCCCGAATAAAGTACATAACATCATTTCGGTGAAGATTTACGGATACAAACACCAGTTAGTATACGAAGAATTGCTGGAGATAACGGATGACTTCGCCAAGCTGTATAACCTGAACCAGATCAACGATGAATTTTCGTTTGAGATCACAGATGAAGAAGGAAATGTTAAAGTTCTGTCGTATTAACGAATAACATTTTTAGAAGGAGTGCTCTGGTAGAATAATATAGCAAGGGCAGTCATGCAAATGACTGCTTTTTTCATTGACAAGGAACTATAGCGGCCAGTAGTGCAAACGTTGTATTAAAATGAATCATACCGAGAGCGTTTGCAGCAAGTATATATACCCTCTTTTGATTGATTTCTACTTCGAAATTTCTGCAAACGTTATTTATAGTTAAAAAAAATGTTTCCTTACAACAGTCGGCCTTGAGTAATGCTGCCACGTTACATTTGTATCGTAAACAAAAAACAAACAAAGTCGATTATGAAAATTAAATCACTTTTCATTGCAGCGCTCGTAGTAGTAAGTGCAAACGTGATGGCTCTTGGAAAGGAAGAGCCTGCTAACAACAAAGGTCTGGCTGTGGTACCTGTTAAAGGTGCAGATGTATTCAAGGTAATTTACAAAGCTGAAAATGCAGGTAAAATCAAATTGAATATCTACAACACAAAATCTGAATTGGTGTTTACTGAAACATTTACTGGTACAGATGGTTTCATCTGCCCATTGAACTTCTCAGGTCTTCAATTCGGTGAGTATACAATCGAGTTAATCGATGCTACGGGTAAGAGAACTGAAAAAGTAAACTATAAGCCTGTTAGTGCATCTCCTAAAAATGTACACATTGCAAAATTAGCGAATGAGAATGGCAAATTCCTCGTGTCTGTATCTTCTACAGGTAGCGAGCAGATCAATGTAAAGATCTACGATGCTGCTAACAATCTTGTTCATAGCGAAAACAAAACAGTTGATGGTAACTTCGCTCAACTTTATACAGTAAAGAATGTAACAGGTTCACTGACATTCGAAGTAACTGACAAATCTGGTAACACGAAAACCGTTCGGTTCTAAGAATTAACATAATTCATTAACCGTACGAAAGCCTTCCCTCACCGGAAGGCTTTTGTATTTATAGCCCTATATATAAATACAACAATAAATAATGATGTTTGTCTATATGGAATGCTGATAGATTGCATTTTGAATTTTAACTGAAATCGCTACTTTTACCTTATCGCAAACGATTAACGTAAACTATCCTTATGAAAAAAATTCTTGTCCCGACAGACTTTTCCAAACCGGCTGCTATTGCAGCAGATGTAGCTGCTGACATTGCCAGACGCTCCGGTAGTGAAATCACATTGCTTCATGTAATTGAAGAAGCTACAGAGGGTTCTATCAACATCGAAGGAGAAGCTACTTATGGCGGTAACTGGGAAGAGAAACTGTTCACGGCAAAGCTGATTGAGAAAGCCCAGAAGCAGATGGAGAAGTTCGCTTCCGAGTCAAGATTTGAAGGTTTGAAAGTGCGCCAGAAACTCAGAATAGGAACACCTTTTCATGGTATGAATGCTATCATCACCGAGAATAAAGTTGATCTTGTTGTGATGGGAACATCAGGCCGCAGTGCACTGGAGCAAATGATCATTGGTTCCAATACTGAAAAGGTTGTACGCCATTCGCATTGCCCTGTATTAACGGTACAGAACAAACCGGCTACCAAGGAGTTTAAGAACATCGTGTATGCAACATCCATGGATAAGGATGAAGAAGTATTCTCAAAAATAGTAAGAAGAACACAACAGGTTTATGATTCAACCATTCACCTGGTACGCATCAATACACCTTCTAACTTCCAGCGCGATGCTGTGGTGAAGAAGTATATGGAGAGCTTCGCCAAGAAATTGCAGTTGAAGAACTATACCATCAACGTATTCAACGACATTAGCGAAGAGGAGGGCATCATCTATTTTGCTGACAGCATTAACGCAGATATGATTGCCATGGCTACACACGGACGCACAGGTTTTGCGCACGTACTGGCCGGAAGCATCGCTGAAGATGTGGTGAGCCACTCCAAACGCCCGGTACTTACATTCGTGACGAAAGCAAGAAAGTAAAAGTCATAACTCATTGGCATAAAGGCCGTTTCATGTCTGTGGAACGGCCTTTTTTCTTTTTTGTTATCTTTAGATTGATTTTTCGTGAACAAGGGCTTTTGGCATCGCCTCTCAGGGCTTGCATTGGCAATGTTTACCTGAAACCGTTAAAGAACTCACTAACCTCCTTATCCAGTTACACATGGAGTACCTGCTGTTTGTCCTTCTCTTGATCAGTTTCATTATTCTGATCACGATCAAGAACAATTTTTCATCTCAACTGCTACTGCTTCAAAAGAAAATGGATGATCTCGCTCGAGAGATCACACGCCTGCAAAGCAAAATGATTGAGCAACCCATCATTGTAAAACCTGAAGAGCAAACACAGGTGGTTGAGAAGCCGGTTGCGCATACCGCTCCCGTAATAACGCCTTTTGTTGAAGAGAAGAAAGAGGTTGAGAAACCAATCGAACAGGTTGTAGTGCCAACTCCTCCGAAAGAAGAACCTGTACAGACTCCGGTTCTGGAAGAGAAGGAGGAAGTGGAAGAAGCATTGCCGCCTATTGAATTGAATGCGCCACGTGTAACGCCTCCGTTGCCTCCCGAAAAGCCCGGCTTCTTCGAGCGCAATCCCGACCTGGAAAAATTCATTGGAGAGAACCTCGCCAACAAGATTGGTATTGGTATACTCGTGCTCGGTATAGGTTTCTTTGTTAAGTATGCGATTGATCAGGACTGGATCAACGAGATCGGTCGTGTACTCATAGGTATAGCTTGTGGTGGTATATTGATTGGGGTGGCCCATTGGATGCGTAAAACATTTGCTGCGTTCAGCTCGGTGTTGGTTGGCGGTGGTATAGCGGTGCTCTATTTTACCATTGCTATTGCATTTCATGAATATGCACTATTCAGTCAGACGGCTGCATTTATACTCATGGTGATCATCACCGGGTTTACCATTGTATTGTCGCTTGCCTATAATCGCATTGAACTTGCTGTGGTGGGTATATTGGGTGGTTTTGCATCGCCATTCATGGTAAGTACAGGTGAAGGTAACTATGTCGTTTTATTTACCTATATATTGATACTCGATGTAGGTATGCTCGTGCTGGCATACTATAAGAAGTGGAACCTGGTTAACATCATCGCCTATGTGTTTACGTTGATCTTGTTCGGCTCGTGGCTCGGTGCAAAATACGATGGTACCAATGTAGGTATGATGCGCGGTGGTATTGTGTTCGCCACGTTGTTCTACCTGGTGTTCTTTGCTATGAATATCATCAACAACATTCGTAATCGTGTAACCTTTCAGTCGATTGAAATAACGCTTTTGCTTAGCAATACATTCTGCTACTATGCAGCCGGTATGTATATACTTGATAACGCTGCCGGTGAGAACTTCAAAGGATTATTCACGGCTTTGCTCGGTATATTTAACTTCATTTTTGCGTATTCGCTCTATAAGAATGAACGTGTAGATCGCAACCTGGTATTTCTGCTCATCGGACTTGTGCTTACGTTTATAAGTCTGGCAGCACCAGTACAGTTGGAAGGAAACTATATAACATTGTTCTGGGCAGCCGAAGCCGTATTGTTGTTATGGCTCTCGCAGAAGTCGGGTATCAGGTTGATGAAGCTTGCTTCCGTGCTTGTTATGGCGCTCATGATCATCAGTCTCGTGATGGATTGGGAACAGCTATACTTTAGCGATGCAACGGAGCTCACCGTAATTGTCAATAAAGCCTATATTACAAGTATTGCTGTGTTACTTTCGATTGCCGGTACACTTCACTTCCTCAAGTTTGAGACAGACGAGTACCAGGAATATGTAAAGCCTTATCGATTACTGTTGAACCTCGGTGGTATTCTGTTGCTGTATGCTTCACAGTTCCTCGAGTTGCAGTATCAGCTTCCGAGATTTGTAGATGATTTTACTGCGGTGCTGATCATCATCGGTTGCTATAATTTACTTTTTATAACGGCATTGTTACTGGCTGAATCGAAGCTTGGTTTACCGGAGCAACTTCGCCAGGCATTTTCGGGATGGGGAGCAGTGGCTATACTGTCTTTCCTGTTATTCTACCACGGCCAGACAATTGAAGCACGTGATAATTACCTGACCGGAAATGCTACGTTTACCGGGTTCGGTTTCCATTATGTATATATAGCTTTGTTGCTGGTAATTTCAGTGCTTACTCTCAGGCGTGTACAGCAACTCACCAGCTTCAACGAAGCGAGCCATAATATTTATTCGTGGGTTTATATATCATTCTTTGTATTCCTGGCGAGTGCCGAGCTTGATCACACTGTATTGCTGATTGGTTATTCGGGTATTGAATCGATGGATCACATCCTCACGCAAAATCACAAGATCGGCTTCCCGATCCTGTGGGGTATAGCATCGTTCCTGCTCATTGCGATTGGGTTGAAAACCAAGAAAAAACATTTGCGTATCATCTCATTAACCCTGTTGCTGATTACACTGGTGAAACTTTTCGTGGTGGACATCCGTGGTATTTCAGAAGGAGGGAAGATTGCAGCATTTATATCACTGGGTATATTGTTGCTGGTGGTGTCGTTCATGTATCAACGCCTCAAGAAATTGTTACTCGCAGATGAACCGGTGCAAAACAGCGACCAAACCGAAGGGAAATGATGAAACGATATATAGGTATAGCAATTTTAAGTATCGGATTTATTCCTGCCGTTGCACAGCAGTTTAAAGCAGAGGCAACGCTGCCTTTAACTGATGCGGATGGTTTCTATCGGGTATTGATTACGCCTGAAGTTGCAGCGTACCCTAACCAGACTTTCAGCAACGTGCGCCTATATGACGCACAACAAAAAGAGGTCCCCTATATACTGGAACAAGAGCAGCCGGTTTACCAGAAAGAACAATTTCGTGAGTATACTATCGTAGAAAAGAAACAGGAGCCGGGTTGCTGTACAATGCTTATCCTGGAAAATCCGGAGAAGGCCGCTATCAACAATATAAACCTGCTCATTCGCAATGCCGAGGTGATAAAGGAAGCAACACTTTCAGGAAGTGACGATCAGAAGAGCTGGTTTGTCATCAAGGAGAAGTTTACGCTTCAGTCCATCGATAATCCGAATGAAGCGGCTGCGATGAAAACGGTGAACTTCCCGTTGAGCAATTATACCTACTACCAGTTGCGTATCAATGACTCTACACAAGCTCCGTTGAATATCATCAAAGCCGGGTATTACAACGCGCTTACGTCAATAGGTGCGTACACAGAAGTGTCACCGCGAAGCATAGCAACGGCCGATAGCATCAAACAGAAAAAGACTTATATACATGTATTCTTTGATACGTTGCGTTTACTTGATAAAGTAGAGTTGTCGTTAACGGGTACTCCTTACTTTATGAGACAGGTAGATGTATACGAGCGCCAGGCACGGAACACGAAGAAAGGTGTAAAAGATTATTATGAGTTCGTTACATCATTCGGCATCAGCTCAGCGGGTGCAGCCATTGTACATTTACCCATGGTAAAAAGTCGCGAGCTTATGCTGGTAGTGGACAACCAGGATAATCCATCACTTACGGTATCATCTCTCAAAGTACACCAGCTTAACCGTTACCTGGTGGCGTGGTTGAAGAAAGGAGAGAAATATACTTTGCGCTTTGGCAACGAGCAACTCGCTGAACCATCGTACGATCTCGCGTTTTTTAAAGACAGCCTTTCGTATCAGTCAACGGTGCTGAAAGTACAGAATGTGCGGGCTATACAAGAGGCTGGTAAAAAGGAAGAGTCACCAACATTCTTTACTGACAAACGGGTTATCTGGGTAGCGATTATACTCGTGATTGGTATACTCGGCTTTATGTCCGTACGACTTATTCGGGAAACGAATACACAGAAGAAGGTATAACAACTGCTATACCTTCTTCTGAATTAATGTATACCTACTGTGGAAACTTGAACGATTGCCGTGCAATCATCTTCCAACTGCCGGCCTGTTTCTGCCAAACAATCAATACACCAAGTTTTACGTTCCCCGGTTTACCGCCATCATTTGTTTTAGCAGTGAGTGTGTGGCGCACAAGCGCTACATTTCCAGCAATGCTGATGGTTTGATCGGTGAGATCAATCGTAACAAAATCTGAGTTGCCATTGGTGAGATTATCAACAAAGGCAGCCTTGTCTTCAATCTTGCCAGCGGAGTGTCCATACGTCAATTCATTGGCAGCGAGTTTTTCCAGCGTAGCTTTATCGCTATCGACCATCGCTTTGCGCAGGGCTTCAACAGCGTTTGCTACTTCTTTTTCTTCGGCAGTTTGTGCCTGGGTTGTGGTTGCTATACTCATGAGTAATACGAAGAGGGTTAAGATAATTTTCATAACTATATAGGTTAACGAAGTGACCTTTTTATACAAATGCACTTTGTCCGGTAATGGCGCGACCTACAATCAATGTGTTGATCTCTTTCGTGCCTTCATACGAATAGATCGCTTCCGAGTCGGCCACGAAGCGTGCTATATCATACTCGATCAATATACCATTGCCGCCAAACAGTTCACGGGCATGACTTACAATATCGCGTGTGCGCAACGTACAGAATACCTTGGCAAGCGAAGCCTGTTCATCGGTAAGTTTACCAACGTCTTGTAACTGCGAAAGCCTGCATACCATGGTTTGCATAGCCGTAAGGTTGCTCAACATTTCCACGAGTAAATCCTGTACCATCTGGAAACTGCTGATGGTTCTGCCAAACTGTTTGCGTTCGTTGGTATAGCGCAGCGCACTTTCATACGCACCACGTGCACAGCCTACAGCCTGCCACGCTACACCGGCACGTGTCATGCGCAATACTTTCGCTGTGTCTTTAAACGATGTGGCATTTTGCAGTCGGTTGCTTTCATGTACTTCACAATTGGTAAGTGTAATGAGTGCATTTTGTACAATGCGCAACGCCATCTTCCCTTTGATCTTATCGGCCTGAAAACCTTTTGTGCCTTTCTCTACAATGAAGCCTTTTACATTGCCATCGTCAAGATCGCGCGCCCAGATTACAACCAGGTCGGCAAAGGTAGCATTGCCGATCCATTTCTTTTGCCCGTTCAGAACCCACGTATCCCCTACACGCTTGCAGGTACAGGTCAATCCACCGGCAGCACCAGAGCCAACTTCAGGCTCTGTTAATCCGAAGGCGCCAATCAATTCCATCTTCTGCATGCGCGGCAGCCATTGCTGTTTCTGTTCTTCACTGCCGCAGTAATATATACTGCCCATAGCGAGTCCGCTTTGTACACCGAAGAATGTAGAGGTAGAGCAATCAACACGCGCCATCTCCATCGCGAGGAAACCTTCGAGTAAACTCGACATCCCCGGACAACCATAACCCTGATATGTAAGCCCGCATATATTCAGCTTCGCCATCTCGGGAATGATCTGATGCGGAAATTCATCCTTAAGCCAATACTCATTTGCTATAGGCTTGATGTGCTCCTGCATGAAAGCGCGTACCTGTAATTGTATAGCACGCTCTTCCGGAGTAAGCCATTGGTGCAGATCATAGAAGTCTCCGTCTATCTCCGGAAACTCATGCTTCTTCTTTCCACCCTCCATATACTTCATCAGCTTTTGCAAGTCTTCACCTTTCATGCTGCTGACGAGGCTTACCATTTTTGAAATATCTACTTTCTCGGAAAGTTTGCCGATCTGATCGAGATCGAGTTGCTGCAGTAATCCTACAGTTGATTTTATCTTCTTGAATATCGACATGCCTGTATCGTTGTTGAAAAACGAAGATAGAAGAAAGTAGGCAGCAGGCAAAAGTGGTTCGGGCAGAGCGGTAATTACCGAGGGAGAGATGTATAGATATTATGTATCCGGAGATATACTTTTGGACTTGGCTGTTTTGGGAGCGGTTTCCTGCCACGATAAATTAAGCGCATCTTCGAACATGGATTTGCGCACACGCTTCAGTTCAATGCATGTCCAGCCGCGCTTGCCCCACGCACCTTTTACCGGGTAAAATATAGTATTGTTGTATTTGCAGAACACGGATTGATCGACCGGGGATAATTTTACAACGGCACGCTTCTCCGAAGGCCATAACGTAAGGAATATACGTTTCTTGACGCGATAGGATGGACGACCCCAATGATCATGCTCATCGGTGTCGGGAAGAGACAAGGCCAGTTTATGTACGGTTTCAAGATCGACCATATATAAAATACAATTTATAGCGCAAGATATATAGTATGCGGCATTTTGAGATTGTATGAACGCGACATCTCGGTTACAGGTTTTGTCTTTTTAGCTCATTAACGGCATAACGTGCTGCACGTGCCGTTAAGGCCATGTATAAAATCGATGGACTCTGGTTGCCGGTGCTCGTCATGCAGGCACCATCGGTTACAAATACATTCTTGCAGGCGTGCAACTGGTTCCAGGCATTGAGCAGTGAAGTCTTGGGATCTTTACCCATGCGACAACCGCCCATCTCGTGAATGTCCAATCCGGGAGCTTGTTGGGTATCATACGCATCTATATTTTTACACCCGGCCTTCTCCAGCATCTCCGAGCTTTGGGTAATGAAGTCTTTGATCATCTTTTCATCATTGTCATCATACCCAACCGATGTTACCAGCAACGGTATACCCCATTGATCTTTTTCTGTATCACTCAGCCGCACGTGGTTGGTTTCTTTCGGTATCGTTTCACCTTGCATATACATATAGGCCCGCCAGTTACCGGACGATGCCACAGCGTCTTTCAATGCAGAACCACACGCAGCATCCACAGCTTCCTGTTTACCACGGGTACGGTATGCGCCCGTGAACGTGGTAAAGCCTCCCATGTAGTCGGTGTCCTGTTTGCCAAGATTACGGTAATTGGCAAGGATAGGCTCGGTAGGATTTCTGCCGTAGTAATACTGATCGTCAAAGCCATCCATATCAGCACTCACGGATGCGCGGTAATTATGGAAGGCTATATATTTACCGAGTAATCCATTGTCATTGCCAAGTCCGGCCGGGAAACGATTGGAGGTTGAGTTAAGCAGTATAAGATTACTGTTCAGTGCCGATGCATTCACAAAGATTACTTTTGCAAAATACTCGGTTGCTTCATGGGTATTGGCATCGATGATGCGCACACCTTTGGCTTTACCCTTTTGGTCATCATATAGTATAGAATGAACAACAGCATGCGGACGTATGGTAAGATTACCGGTCTTCTGTGCCCACGGTAATGTAGATGAGACAGAACTGAAGTATCCGCCAAACGGACAACCGCGCATACACAGGTTGCGTGCCTGGCATTTACCGCGACCTTGCTGCAAATGTATATCCTGCGGTTGTGTTATGTGCGCCCAACGCGCCTGCACAAGAAAGCGATCTTTATAGTGCTGCTGTATACTTTTCTGAACATGCGCTTCAACACAATTGAAGTCGAACGGAGGGAGGAACTCGCCATCGGGCATCGCTTCTATACCATCGTTATTGCCACATACACCAATGAACTTCTCTACGTGCGAGTACCATGGAGCAATATCATTATACCCGATAGGCCATTCTATACCATAACCAAATTTAGCAGGTGCTATAAATTCATGTTTACTCCATCGCTGACAGGCGCGTCCCCAGATGATGGATTTACCACCCACCTGGTATCCGCGAATCCAATCGAAAGGCTTGTCTTGTATATAGGGATGATCTTTATCCTGTATAAAGAAATGCTGTGTGTCTTCACCGAATCCAGCAGCTTTGCTGATAAGCGGGTTAGCGTCTCTATATTCCTGCGTCACTCTTCCTCGATGTGTGAATTCCCACGGATGTTTGGTCGCGGTAGGGTAATCTTTGTTGTGAACTATATTTCGTCCGCGCTCCAGTACCAATGTCCGTAATCCATGCTCGCATAATTCTTTGGCGGCCCATCCTCCGGAAATTCCGGAGCCGATCACAATTGCATCGAATGTGTTTTGGTCGATGCCTGTGCTGTTAACGTTGATTGGTGAAATCATAGAGAGGGTTTGGTGTAATGGAGATGGTGCTTCTAAGCATCAGAGTCCCCGGAGACCGGTGACTCTGATTGGGTTCATGTCTTTATATGTTTCCTTATAGTATAGTTCTGTCTCTAAATTATCAAAGTCCGGAAACCGGTGACTCTGATGGCGGCTCATAAATGCTACTCGTATATTACGCGCTTCAGGTAAAACACTTCCGGGTCAATAACCGGTGTTGTTGAACTGGTTATTGTTGTCCCTTCTTTATCCAGTGTTACACGTTTTGTTCCGGCATCAGTCTGTATATCGATTGGAAACGGAGTGTCAAAATTTAACGGTTCAATTTTGTATTTATTGTCAGCCGTCTGTTTAACGAGTATCTCCAGTTTATTGGTAGTATACAGGAACAGGTCAAAATAAGGTTTCAGATTTTGTCCTGAAGCTTTGCTGAACAACTGCTCTACATCCTCGGTGCTCACGAGGTGATCGTAGGTATACTGCGGATCGGTAGCAAGCTTCTTCAGGGTTGGGAAGAATATATCATCACCAATTACATAGCGTATGGTGTGCAAGAAGAACGCTCCCTTACCGTAAATGTCTCCGTGATATACTACATCCGTGTCCAGGTTCTTTCCCTGTACAATCGCTTTTTGATTTTGCGTAGCACGCGCGGTTTGCTGCATTCGCTTTCGGTAGGCAGCTTCTCCGTCCAGCTCGCGCGTATATAGATGATCGCCAAACGTGCAGATACCTTCCTGTATCCACATATCAGCCCAATCTATACCGGTAACTTTGTTACCCCACCATTCGTGTCCGAGTTCGTGGTGTAACAGCCAGTCGAAATCTTTACCACCGGCTTTTGCATACCGGAATTTGTTACCGTATGCATTAAGAGATTGATGCTCCATGCCGAGGTGTGGTGTTTCGCAGATCGCGATCTTCTCTTTTACCCAGGGATATTCGCCAAAGTATTTTTCCTGCACCCGTACACTTTGTTCAAATATATCCAGCAGGTGTTTTGCGCGATGTTTGTGTTCTTCCAATATATAGATCTGCAGCGGCACGTTATTGCCATTCACGGTAGTATAGTCGCGGGATACGATAACATACTTCCCGATGTTGAAAAGTATACTATAGTTGTTAATGGTATAGCTGGTCTTCCAGTGATAGGTGCTCTTGTTGCCTTTGGTAGAAACGTTTTTGAGTAGACCAGGACCAGCTACATATAGTCCTTTTGGTACCGTGATGATGAGGTCCGCACCTTCGTTTGGTTCATCGCTGGGATGATCTTTACACGGATAGTATATCTTGGCGCCTTCACTCTGACACGTAATGGCTACCCACGGATTGCCGAGTGAATCTTTCGCCCACTGAAAACCTCCGATCCACGGTGCGCGTTCGGCTATACCGGGCTTGCCTCCGTACGCAATCTTTACTTTAACTTTTCCGGCTGCCACGGGTGTAGCAGGAGTAATGCGTATCAGGTCATCGTCTTGTGTAAAGGGTTGTTCTTTTTTGTTTACCCATACTTTCTTTACGGTTAACAAATGTACCAGGTCGAATAATAAAACATCCGTTGCTTTTGATGTGATCAGATCGATCTCGGCATAGCCATCTATACTTTGTTGTGCCGGATCAACATCCAGTGCGATGGTATAATGCCGGATGTCCATCAAGGCCTGCTCAGGTTTTAAGATACCACCTGATTTCAGGTTCTGTGCCTGAACACTGCTGATAAAAATGATTGATACAAGTAGAAGGAGACTTCGCATACGTAGTTTAAGTTTTTTTTCAAGTTAAGGTTTTAGCAATCAATATAGAAGACTACAAGGAAACACTACATGAGAGGATGGGATAGGGGAGAATTGGTTTGGAAATTCGAAAATTTGAAGATTGGAATATTAAGAAGTTCTGTGCCCAGAAGACTTTCCGACTTCCCGGACTTCCCGGACTTCCCGACTTCCCGGACTTCCCGACTCTTCCTACTCCTGCTTTCCAAAAAAAAATCTTCCAACCACATGGGGGTACCACCCAACTCCATTGTCATAAAGGCGATTAAACACAAAACGGTTATGAAAAAGAATCTTACGAGTATGACATTATTCCTGCTGCTGATCGCTGGCTGCGCGTACGCTCAGGATGAGATGCAAACAGTTTTTAAAAGCGGAGGACGTATAACAGGTTATGGTGCACTTACCAATAAGTTTACTGGTATACGTGGCAAGTATGCAAATATATCCGGTGTATATGGTGGAGTATATTTGAATCAGCGCTTGTTTTTAGGGTTAGGTGGGGCTGCATCTACCAATGATATAGCAGTGCCTGCGGAATATAGCGCTATACCGGGTGCTGACCTCACGTATCAATACGGGCAATGTGGTTTGGTAACGGAGTATGTATTGAATTCCAATAAACTTTTTCACGTAACGTTCAGCCTCTTTTCGGGTGCAGGGTTTACGCTTCAATATGATCGCCATGACTGGGACGACTGGGATGATTGGGATGATGATGACGATTTTGATGATCGTTGGGACCGCGATAACTCGCACGATGAAAACTGGTTCACGGTAGTGGAGCCCGGTGTACAGGTTGAGGTAAATGTTTTCAAGTGGATGCGTTTCAGCCCGGGTGTAAGTTACCGTGCTGCGTTTGGTAGTGATGGAAAAGGTTTATCCGACAGTGACCTGAGTGATATATCCTACAACGTTACTTTGAAGTTTGGACGATTCTAAACATCAGGGAAAAAGGTCGCGGATGTAGTATTACTCCGCGACCTTTTTCTGTTTAAATATATAGTTGTCGATGGATTCACAACCGGAGTCGTGGTTGTGCTTCATGATCCAGGCAACATTCTTGCCGTTCTTCTGCAATTGCTTTTGATGCTCGGCACGTCTCACCAGCATATAGAGTAGTATCATCAGTATAATAATCAGTACATATACCAAAGCAATGATGGAGCGTTTCATTTTTATGTAACGCGAATGCCTTGCCATAAGCTTGTTATAGTTCCGGTGCCGTGCTATCTGCCCGGGACTGATCGTACGCCTCAATCGTATTTCATTCCTTGACATCGTACTTAATGCGTATGTTAAAGTTTTTTCGTAATCGGTCTAATGCCCTGTAGGTTCGCATCTTTGCTCCGCTCTCGGTTATATCGAGGATGAAAGCAATTTCCTTAAAATCTTTGTCTTCAAAAAAGCGAAGCTCCAATACTTGCAGCATATCGGTGGGTAATTCTTTGAAGTACCGCAGCAATTGCTCCATCATCTCTTCATCCCAGCCGTCATTTGCCTGCTCGAACAACTCGCGTACGCGCACTTCTTCAATGCTGAATACTTTGTCGTTCTTCTTTTTGCGATAGTGTTTGTTCACTTCATTGCTGGCAATCTTGTATAGCCAGGCGGAGAAAGGCACCCCGCGAAATTCATAACGGCCTATATTTTTAAGCACACTTAAAAAAGTCTGCGAACAAAGATCATCCGTCAGTTCTTCATCATCGGTTTGGCGGTAAATGAAGTTGAAAATGCGGTCAAAGTATTTTTCGTAAAGCTCTCCGAAAGCCTTAGGATTCCGCTTGGCCCGTTCCAGGATGGCGTACTCGTGTTGTATCTCGGCTTCTGTCATGCTGCGCTGCAACTACAACACTATAATCCGAAGGAATAAACAAAGTCACAAGTGGCGGGTAATTTTAGTTATACTCATAGCCGATCGTGCGCTATTCACACGCAACGATCGGCTAAGAGATGATATTTATTCACTTCGCAATGTGTCAACGGGGTTGATAAGTGCTGCACGGACGGCCTGGAAGCTGGCTGTGCCAAATGCAATGACAATGGAAAGTAAAGCGGCCATAACAAATGGCCATACACTTAAATCAGTGCGATATGCAAAATCGTTCAGCCATTGCTGCATTAACCAATAAGCCACGGGTATGGCAATACCAATGGCGATGATAACAAGCTTGGTGAAATCTTTGGTAATAAGAAGTACGATGCCTGACGCTGTGGCGCCCATAACTTTTCGAATGCCGATCTCTTTTGTTTTTTGTGCCGCAGAAAATGAAACGAGACCGAACAATCCGAGGCAGGCAATTATAATCGTTAAGGTTGCAAACGTAGTGCTCACCATGCTCATGCGTTCTTCGTTGGCATACATCGCATTATACTCCTGATCCAGAAATGTATACTCAAACGGCCGATGAGGTGTAACGGTAGTACAGATTGATTTCAGCCCGGCAATTTGTTCGTGTGTATTGCCTTCTTTCAATTTTATAAATATAGCGCTCAGCTGATACGACTCTGTAAAGAGTATAAGCGGTGCTATCTTCTGTTGCAGTGGTGCAAAGTGAAAATCTTTTACAATGCCTACAATTTCACCTTTACGGTTATTCATATCGATCGTAGTGCCAATGGCATGCTCGTTGGTTAGTCCGAGTTCTTTAATAGTGGATTCATTCAATACAAATGAGTATATAGTATCCTTCTCCATGCGTATATAGTCATTCTCGGTAAAGTTGCGTCCCGCTACAATCTCCATGTTCAGTGCCGGTATAAAATCAGGATCTACAGCGTTGGCTGTAACCATCATGCCGATCTGGTTTGCAGACCCGGGCAACGTTAAGGAGTAACCACCATTAATCTGTGTGGGCGATTCGATAGCACGTGCAACATGCGTGGCAATGCCACTGCGCAGTATCTCGGTTTTTAATTCATTGTATACCTTTTTCGTTTGTGCATCCATCGGTATAATCACAACATTGTCTTTGCTATAGCCCAGTTTTTTGCTCTGAATAAAAGAAAGCTGATTGAGCACGACAATCGTACCGATGATGAGTATAATGGAAATACTGAACTGTGTTACCACGAGGCTTTGCCGTAACCAGATGCCTTTGCCCGAAGTTTTAAAATTACCTTTCAATACGCGTACCGGTTTAAAACCTGTAATGGCAAATGCCGGGTATGCGCCCGCGAGTATAGCAATGGTAACGGCTGCGCCAACCGATGCCAGTATAAACTGCGGATGAAAGAGTAACGAAGAATCGAATTGCTTGCCGGTGATCTGGTTGAAGAGCGGTAAATTAATCTTTGCGATAATAAACGCGACCACCAGTGCTATAAACGTAATAACAACAGATTCGCTGATGAACTGAAGGAAGAGTTGCTGGCGCAACGCACCCACTACCTTGCGGATGCCAACTTCCTTCGCGCGGTCGGCAGCACGTGCTGTTGCCAGGTTAATGTAGTTGATGCAGGCTATAAGTAAAACCAGTAAAGCAATGGAGCCAAATATATAGATATACTGCACATCACTCGCCAGGCCGGAGTGCAAGTATATATCTTTCAACTGGAAGAAATTATACTTTACATAATCGCCCGGGTTGGTCAGGTCAGAGGCTACTTCTTTTTTTACAAGCTCATTGGTCTTGCTTACCAGTGATGCTACGTTCGTTTGGGGAGCCAGCACTATATAGGTTTCGTAATTGGCCGTCCACCAAATGGCTTCGCGCGAAGCAGGTAATGAAGAGAACGAAGCTATAAAATCAAGTTTCAATGTAGAGTTTGTCGGAACATCTTCCATTAACCCGGTAATGGTATACGCTGCATCGTTATTAACCTTTATCGTTTTACCAATGATATCTTCACTGTCAAAATACTTCTTGGCCATCGAGCGCGTCAGTATAACAGAGTTGGGTTCTGTTAAAGCCTTGTCGGGATTGCCTTTGAGCAGTGGGAAGGAGAATACATGGAAGAACGTACTATCTGCATAGCTAAAGCCATGCTCCTGGAATAACTTATCATCATGTTGAAGAATAAAGCCGTTGTAAGCCGAAGCGTTATAGATACGCACGCCTGTCTCAACTTCCGCAAAGTTCTTTTGCATGGCAGGCAGTAGCGCTGTTGGTGATACCGGTGTTTTGGAGGTCTGGCCACCGAAGCTATATTCGAGACAACCGCGGTAAATACGATCAGCCTTTTCGTGAAACTTATCGTAACTTAGTTCGTGTTTGATCCACATTACCAGCAACAGGCAGGTGGCGAGGCCAAGACTCAGGCCGAACACGTTGATAAGGGAATACGACAAGTGTTTGCGCAGGCTTCGAAAAGCAATGAGGAAATAGTTTTTGATCATAGATTCCGGGTTTAAAAAACACCAATAAGACTTAATTTACCGTGCCGGGGTTGCAGCAAGCTGTATTTTTTTGCAGATAGACTGTAAAGAAGTTAAATACCGAAATATGCGTGATAACAGTTCATTCCGGATACTCGTTCTTTGTAAGAATATTTGTATGAGCCGGTGCCGTTTTTTCTGTATCATTTTCCTTCTTTTAACACAAGCAGGCTGGGCTCAGAATTATCCATACTCAACGCGCAATTATACTGCCGTTGACGGATTACCCCAGTCGCAGGTCACTTCGGTTGTTGAAGACAGCAACGGATATTTATGGATCGCCACACAGGGAGGAGGACTTGCCCGCTTCGATGGCAAGGAGTTCAAAGTATATACTACCAAAGATGGTTTGTTCTCCAACAACATCACATCACTACTCATCGATCGTCATCATAATATATGGATACTCCATGCACATGGCGTTACGCGCTTTAACGGGCATACCTTCAAGCGCTTTCAAAATAAAAAGGGACAACATGTTATGTATAGGAGGATATATGAGTTGGGAGACTCTATATTTTTTCTGGCCGGCAATGGTATAGGAAAGATATACCAGGACTCGCTGCACTACTGGAATAAAACACTGGTAGAAGGAAAGTTTATCTGGCGCGCTATACAAACACCGCAGGGTGTACATTGCTTTTTTCTGGATGATGGCTCATACTATGTAAAGACACCCAACGAGTCGTTCTCATTTTCTTCTGATGTTGAGACGGGTAAAACGTATTATCCCTTTATATACAAGAGCAACATCGCATTTCGAAGTTCAGTCGGGTATTTCATTGTAAATTATAAAGAGCGCAAAGTAGAACCCTTGCAGTTGCCGTTAAAGCACATGATTCTGCTATACGATGAAAAGGAAGATGTTTTCTGGACACGCGATGGCGCGAACCTGCTGCGTGAGAAGGTAACAGGCAATGAAGTAAAGCGTGATACGATATTAAAAGATGTCTCGGTTTTGCAGGTGCTGAAAGATTCCGAAGGCAACACGTGGTTTGCATCAGACGGTCGCGGGCTCTATAAATATTTCATTCAGGATTTTAATCGCTGCAGCTCCGAGAATCTGCGCGGTGTCATGTCTATACTAAACGACAGGCGCGGGGCAAAATGGATTGGGACACTGAATAAAGGACTGCATCGCATCAAGAACGGAAAGACAACTTCGTTTGTCGATCCGCACGAATCCTATCGAAACAGCATCGGTGTTGTGAAGCAGGCTCCCGATGGTACTATATGGGTGGGCACAACGTTCGGGCTAGGCAAATACGATGAAGCACACAACAAATTTATCTGGTATACACGGGAAAATGGGCTCTCCGGTAATCTGATATCCGCGATCGAGTTTGATGAAAATGGCGATCTGTGGGCCGGCACCGGTGGCGGACTGTCTCATTACGATGGCAAGGAGTTTCATAACTATAATACAACAAACGGATTGCTGAGTAACGGTATATGGCACCTGCATTATTCGAAGCGGTATAAAACTTTGTTTGTAGCCACGGATCTGAATATACAAACGATGCGTGATGGGAAACTCGATGTGGTACAAATTGCCGGGCTGAGCAATACATCGATCATGAGTATTCTTCCGTACCAGGATTCATTACTGACGCTGGGTACCGGTGGAGCAGGTGTTGTTATCTTCAATCCGAAAACACGTACGCGCAAGTTTGTAACAACGGAACAAGGCCTTGCTTCTGACTTTATATATTTTGCTGCTGCAGATGATAAAGACAACCTGTGGATTGGTACGGAGAAAGGTATAAATCGTGTTAAGCTCGATCGTAAACTCGAAATACAGGAGAATTTATACTATGGTTATGACAACGGACTTACCGGAGTAGAAACCAATCTCAATGCGTTTGATCTGTCAGGAGGCCACAAGTATTTTGGTTTGGTGGATGGGTTGTATGAATTCAACGATCTGAGTGATGAGCCGGGTAAATCATTTGATCTGCACCTTACTGACGTAGATATATTTTACGGTGAGTATGAACCACGCGAATACTCAGATACAACAGATGGCTTCTTCAAGATACCCGTAAATCCTCAACTTCCACCGGATCGGAATCACGTTACATTTTACTTTAACCGTGTAGACAAGCGCTATCCTAAATCAGTCAAGTTTAAATATTACCTCGAGAACTTTGATAAGAAATGGTCGCAGCCTTCTTCCATGAGCGAAGTTACCTATAGCAATCTTCCTCCGGGTAATTACGTGTTTCATGTGATGAGTACCGATAAGGAAGGAAGCTGGAGTCATAAAAAAATAGCGTATGCATTTTCCGTGAAGGCTCCGTTTTATCAGACTACATCATTTGTTGTGGGGCTGTTGATTTTGATAGCCGGTATCATCACGCTCATCATGTACCTGCGCGTGCGGCAAAAAGTAAACAAGATGCTGATGATGGAACGCATCCGCGCGAAAGAACAGGAAACGCTGCGAAAAGAAATTGCGCGCGACTTCCACGATGAAATGGGGAACCAGCTTACACGCATCATTAACTATATAAGTCTGCTGAAGCTCAACGGCTATACCAATGGTAATGGCAATGGCAACGGTACGGGTATTGGCAGCAGCGACCTGTATACCAAAGTGGAAGACTCTGCGAAGTATCTCTATACCGGTACGCGCGACTTTATCTGGTCTATCGACCCGGTGAATGATGAACTGTCCAAACTGTTTATACACATCCGTGATTTTGGTGAGAAACTTTTTGAGGAGAAGAATATTCAGTTCCGCGCTTTCAATGAAGTAAAAGAGAAGATCAAACTTCCATACGGTTTCAGTCGCGAGGCGAACCTGATCTTTAAGGAAGCTATGACCAACGCATTCAAATATTCGGAAGCCCGTAACGTAGCCTTGCAGTTGAGGAGGACAGACGATCAGGGTTTTGAGATGAGTTTCGAAGACGATGGTATTGGCTTTTTGACCGGTGATATAGAAAAATCAAACGGTCTTCAAAATATTCGTGAAAGAGCCGACAGGATTCACGGTGTTTTACGTATAACCAGTGTGAAGCATCACGGAACCAAGATTACCTTAAACTTCAAACTAACCAAAACGCTCAAGTATGGCCTTGCCCTTTAAGAAGCGCGTTATGATCGTGGAAGACGATCAGGAAATACGCAACAGTTTTAATCTGATCGTAAACAGCTCGCAGAAGTTCATGGTGGTAAATGCCTATGGAAGCTGCGAAGAAGCCATCGACAATCTGAATCGCGACAAGCCTGAAATTGTTTTGATGGATGTAGAGTTGCCCGGCATGAACGGTATACAAGGTACGAAGGTGATTAAAGACAAGAGTCCGCATACCGATATCGTGATGGTTACCGTTTATGAAGATAGCGAGCTTGTATTTGAAGCACTCAAAGCCGGGGCATCCGGGTATATAACCAAGAGTGCCAACTACATGGAGTTGCTCGCAGCATTGGAAGAAATAGTAAAAGGAGGAGCACCTATGAGTAGCCGTATAGCACGCATGGTTATCGACAACTTTCACGTCAACCCAAACTCACCGCTTACCAAGCGTGAGACAGAGATTCTGCAGCTCATTTCAGAGGGCAAAACCTATACGCAGATATCAGAAGAGTTGTTCATCTCCAAAGAAACCGCGAAGACACACATCAAAAATATTTACTCGAAGTTGCAGGTTAACAGTAAATCAGAAGCTATCGCGAAAGCGAACCTCGAAAAATTAATCTAACGTTAACCGACACGGCACACATTTTTAATAGTAAATGCAAAACACTGCATCAGGAAAAGTCCGGTGAATGAAAATTACCGGACTTTTCTGTTGTTGTGAGTGAAACATATTATAAAATCAACCGTATTGGGTGATAGAATTTAACTAGTAACATTGAAACTTTACGACACAATCCTTCCTCATACAAGTAGAAATTTCTTCATAAGTTTAGGTTAATGAAAAAAATTTCAGAAGGATTTGCCCCTCAGACGGAGGGGCTTTTTTATTTCTGTCCAATCGTGTTTCGTGTTGATTTTCATTTGTAGAAAAATATCCCCTGGGCTACACGCAGAACTGTCTCATTCACGATAAGCAACATTATGCATCATTTATACTAACAAACGTTTATATATATACTTAGGACACGGAAGCTTCACGGATGCACGGAGCGGTGATGTATAATTTCTAATCATCATGTAATGTCGGTATAGCAAAATGTTGTGCGTTTAGTGTCTTATTCGTCAGCCTGCAGGCACAGCTATATATAGTATGTAGCGTGATTCTACCTTCAATCGCCTGCTCACGCCATTCGCAATAAAATATAACCCTCCATACGTTATTTATTGATATCCAATATACCGACTCGGTAGTCATTTATTTCGCATTTCCTTTTGTGAGTTTTGGTATAACATCGCTGCCAACCGCTTGCGGCTTGGGGGGTGGAGTCGATTTTTATAACAAACCCAACTTGTATGAGGAAGATTTTACTAGCATGCTGCTTTTGCCTCTTGCATATAACTGTTGCATGGGCACAAGAGCGAACCGTTACCGGTAAGGTAACAGCGAAAGAAGACGGGACAGCCTTGCCCGGAGTGAATGTGGTGGTGAAAGGCACTACTACGGGTACTGTAACCGATGTGGAAGGTAATTATACCTTGCGCGCACCGGCATCCGGTGGTACATTGATTTTTTCGTTCATCGGATTAATAACACAGGAAGTTGAGATCGGAGAACGCACCACGGTTGATTTGCAGATGTCGCAGGACATCACACAACTCGGTGAAGTAATTGTAACGGCTGTTGGTATCGAGCGTGAGAAAAAAGCTCTTGGCTACTCCGTTGAGACAGTGGGCGGTAACAAAGTGCAGCAGGTATCAGAACCTGATCCGTTGCGCGCACTTACCGGAAAAGTGCCGGGGGTAAATATTATATCTTCCAGCGGTGCTCCCGGAAGTTCTACGCGCATTACTATACGCGGTAACTCTTCGATGCTGAACAGCAATCAGCCGTTGTTTGTAGTAGATGGTATACCCTATAACAACGATTATGTTACTACCGAAGGAACGAACACCAACACCGGTGGTCTTACATCCGGTGGTGCATTCTCCAGTCGTATATCCGATCTCGATCCGAATGATATCAAGTCTATATCCATTCTGAAAGGTGCTACAGCTGCAGCGTTGTATGGTGCACGTGCTGCAAATGGTGTGATCGTTATCACAACAAAATCAGGTTCTGCTACCGCGAGTAAAAAGGGACTCGAAGTTACGTATAGCGGAACATACGGCATCGAGAAAATTGCCAACCTGCCAAACTTCCAGAATACATACGGAACCGGTTCTAACTTTTCGTATGCACAGGCCAACGGATCGTGGGGAGCTCCGTTCATCGGTACACGGCCGTATGCTACTCTGGACTCTATACCGCACTGGTATGCCGGACGAAATGGTATGAGTAATTACGATGGTGTAAAAGTTCCATACCGCGCATACCCCAATAACGTAAAAGATTTTTTTGAGACAGGACAGATCTTTGAAAACTCAATCTCTATATCCGGTGGTAACGAGAAGTCCGCTATATCTGTAACATTGTCTCAACTCAATCAAAAAGGTTTTGTTCCCGAAACAGAGTTCCTTCGCCACAACATCAGTCTCGGTGGTAAAACTACATTGGCTAACGGTCTCATTATAGGAGCTAATCTTGCCTATACCCGTTCATTGCAGGATGGTGTGTTGAGTGGCGCACCGAGTGCTACATCAGGCGATCCGTCAGCTTTTGCACGTACGCTATATTTCGGTCGTAACTGGGATGTCCAGGGACAGCCTTATCAAAATCCGGTTGATAACGGAAGTGAGTTCATGGTAGGAAGAGACCAGGTAAACAACCCGTACTGGTCTGTGAAGAATACCGGTATACGCGGAAAGGTAGATCGGTATGTAGCTTCCGTGAATGCATCGTATGATATACTCGACTGGTTGAATGTATCGTATCGCATTGGTATGAATGCATTCTCACAACGCCAGGTAGAATTTCAGCGACCGAACGGTGCAGGTAGTCCGCTTGGTACTATTACAGAGTTAAACGTAACACACGATGAGATAAACTCCGATCTGATTGCTACAGCAACAAAAGATATAGGGGAGAATCTGAATATACGTGCCCTCGTGGGATGGAACGTAAACCAGCGCACCAGCCAGACACAATCGGTTAATGGTGTAGGGTATGTTGTATTTAATATAGATGATATCGATAATACAAATGATGTTACACCGAACGGAGGAAGTTACTCGCGCAGAAGACTATATGGTTTTTATGGTGATGTAAGTTTAGGCTATAAAGACTGGGCGTTCCTGACATTAACAGGTCGGAACGATTGGTCTTCTACGTTGCCTGTAAAAAACAGAAGCTTCTTCTATCCGGCCGCCAATGCGTCTATTATACTCAATGAAGCGTTGGGTATGCAACCCGGTTTAATCAACAGTATAAAGATCCGCGGAGGTTGGGCTAACGTAGGTAATGATACCGATCCATACCTGCTCAACACAGTATATATAGTTAACGACTACGATAATGTTACTGGCAATGCAGCCGGCAGACCTTTTACACCTGCAGGTGGCGCTACTATACCTACTGCCGGGCAAAGTGCTGTGTTGTCTGATCCGAACCTGAAACCGGAAAAAACACGCGAAGTAGAAGCAGGTTTTGATCTTGCTCTGTGGAACGATCGCATCGGTATAAATTTCACATACTATGATAAAAAATCAAGCGATCAGATTGCACAGATATCATTACCGGAAGAAACCGGATTCCAGGCGCAGCTTACCAACTTTGGTACTGTTACCAATAAAGGTATAGAGCTTGGTGTTTCTGTAACACCGGTACAACTGAGCAATGGTTTATCGTGGACTATATTAGGTTCATTTACCCGTAACCGTAACGAGATCCTTGAACTGCGCCAGGGGGTAAGTGAAATACAATTCGGTTCAGGATTTACCGGTTCCGTAATTTCCGTTCACAGACCAGGCGAACAATATGGACAGTTACTCGGCACAGTAGATGCGCGTGATGATGAAGGTAATCTGTTGATTGATCCGTCCAGCGGACAGTTTATACGCAAACTCAATCCGGAGCTTATCGGTAACCCAAACCCTGATTTCATTCTCGGTATAACCAATACAGTAACGTTCAAAGGATTGACTATATCTGCACTATGGGATTTACGCCAGGGTGGCGATCTGTTCTCAACAACCGCTAACTCTATATTAGGTCGTGGAGTACTGGCATACCAGGCCGATCGTGAAGGCAATGCTATACTCAAAGGAGTATATGGTAACCCGGAAACATTCGAGCCTTACCTGGATGATGCAGGAAACAAAATTCCGAATGAGACCATGATCGAAGTGAACTCGCTATATTTTGGTGAGACCTTCGCAGTGAACGCAGCTGATGAATGGTCTGTGTTCGATGCTACAACATACAGGCTACGTGAAGCATCCATTACCTATGCATTTCCGAAATCACTTTTACAACGCACACCATTCGGTGCAGTAAGTATTGGTGTAACCGGTCGCAACTTGTGGAATTACTCACCGCACATGCCGAAAGATCTTAACTACGATCCGGAAACAAACCAGTTCGGTGCCCGCAATGTACAGGGTATAGAATATAGCACGACTCCTTCCGCAAGAAGATTTGCTGTAACACTGCGCGCTACTTTTTAATCATTAACAAGCAATCTTATGAGTTTCAGATTTCACAAAATAATAGCAGCCTTCGCTTGTCTCACCTTGCTGAGCTGCGAAAAAGATTTTCTGGATATAAACGATGATCCGAGCAACCCGCTCGATGTATCGCTCGAACTGTTGTTGCCTTCTGTACAACTTGATATGGCAGGTTCACTTGGTACAAGTACGGCAGGTCTCTCGCAGATAACCAGCACCTATATGCACCAGCTTGTACAACGCAGCAACCAGAATGATTATGGTGTGCAGGGTACGGATAGTGGTGTGCAATCGCCCTGGCTTGTACTCTATACACGTGCACTTGCTGATAATGAGAATATCATCAAAAAAGCAACCGAGCAGGAAGCATGGCCTTACCTGGGTATGGCCCAGGCGATGAAAGCCTATACCTATAGCATCATGGTTGACTTATGGGGTGATGTTCCGTATTCAGAAGCACATCAGGCTCCACAGAATCTTTTACCGAAATATGATCAGGGTGAAGCTATATATCCACAGTTGCTCACGTTGCTTGACGAAGCAAAAGCGAACCTGGAGAAGGAGTCTATATTTGAAGTAGGCGATGAAGATCTCTTCTACGGTGGTGATACCGATCTCTGGATCAAGTTTATCAACTCGGTAAAACTTAAACTATATAACCAGATCAGACTGGTGGATGACGTAACGGCTGAAGTAGATGCATTGATCACCGAAGATAACTTCATCAGCAGCGAAGCAGAAGATTTCGAAATGGAGTATGGCACCAGCGTAGGTCCTGATAACCGTAACCCCGGCTATGTACAAGAGTGGGCGCCCGGCACAGCAAACTACTATATCAGTCCGTACTTCTACGAGATTATGGCGAACCTCAACACCTTCAATCATCCTGACTATGGAGGAAAGATCGATGTAACTGATCCGCGTATACCATACTATTTCTATAATCAGATAGGAGAGGTAAGTCAGTCCAGTTCACCGGAGAATCCATGCTCATACTGCTATGGATATATAGATCCAAACACAGAAGAGTTCGTTATCAAAGTGCCTGCTTTACAAGGTACCGGCATGGTGTCTGTATTTGCATTCTCACTGAATATAGATCCGAATGAAGGATATGGACAGGGATCTTCTCAAACCGTTGCCGGCCTGTATCCGCTGGGTGGTAAATATGATGATGGCGAAGGTGGTACATCCAACTTCAATGGTTATCCGCAAACACCACAACGTCTTCTGAATTACTATGCTGTGAAATTTATACAGGCTGAGTTATTCCTGAGTAACACAGCAACCGGCGATGCACGACTTACATTTCGCGATGCCATGCGTGCGTCATTTGCCAAAGTAAATGAGATAGCCGAAACAGCCGGTGCACCGGTAATTACCACAACAGCACGCGATAACTATATAAATGCTGTACTCGCTGCATACGATGCTGCCGATGATGCCGGTAAACTCGAACACATCATGACGCAGAAATGGATAGCAAGTTTCGGATGGGGTGTTGATATGTATACTGATTTCAGAAGAACCGGTTTCCCATTGTTGTTTGATGGCAACACCGATAACCTCAGCTTCACCATTCGCACCAAAGAGTTTCCATTTGCATACCCATGGCCAACCAATAACCTGGCCGTGAACAGCAATGCTCCGGCACAGAAAGTAGTAACCAGCAATGAGGCTAAACCATTCTGGATGAAGTAATGAACTTAAAAGAAATGATTATGAAGAAGATACTATATTCATGGATGTTGCTTGGCCTCGTGGTTTTGTTTGCCTGTGAAGAGCAGGGCAGACTGGGGTTAGATGAATCGGAAGTAGGCTTTAACTTCCGTATGATACCAAGCGCCACATCGTTTAACCTGGCAGATACTGATCCGAGTGTAACGTTCACCATGTACTCGGAAACCAACAATATAAAAAAGGTAAATGTAGTGGTGGAACTATACCAGTTCCTGAACAATTCGCGCACCTGGCGATTTAACCTTGCCGAGATTGATGGTGCTACCATTACCAATGACGGTACAACCAAAATTACCGTTCCGCTATCAGCGTTTGCAGATGCAACCGGTGTTGATCCTGCTTCACTGGGTGGAGGTGATGTATTTACTATATATAATGTAGTAGAGCTTGAAAACGGAAAAGTATATCCGGATACACTTGATCTTGATGGTAAGAAATATATCAATACTGAAAATTCCTACTTCCCTTCCGGAGCTACTACCAGCTTTACCGGCCAGCTCAACTTTCCGATGGTATGTTCTGTGTCATCTCCGTTTACCGGTACCTATACCGTTACGGATGACTGCGGACTTTTTTCTGGCGATGTAGTGTTGGCCACCGTAGCAGGTAATCCTGTGCAGCGTACATTTACAGGTACATGGGCCATTGATGAAGACAACGTGTTCTCCGGTATAGGCTTTGATTTAGACTTGACGTGTGGTCGCGTGTTTGTACAAACTCAAAGTATAGGTTTAGGATGTGGAGGGGGAAGTAATGTGGATGTAGCAACCTCCAGCATTGACGATCTCGGTCCCGGACTATACGATGATCTGGATGATGGACAGTTTACGGTTAATGTCAGATACCCTAACGCAGCTTGTTTCGGGGGCTTCGATTGTGCGCTAACGTTCACCAAGAAGTAAGTCAGGTTTTGTAACAAAAGTTTGAAATAAGGCTGTTTCCAATTTGAGGAGGCAGCCTTTTATCTTTCCTGACAATTTGTTGATGAAAAGTCACATGTAGGTTTTTAGTCCATTTTTTTAAGAAAGTGAAGCCTAACATTCCGTAGTTGCAACATACTTTACTGCATTATGCACCTAAGGTCTGTTACCTTAATAACCTTTTTATTACTACCATTAGTGGCATTGTGCCAGTATAAGTCTGTCGATAGTCTAGAGTATGCTATTCAGCATGATGCAGACGACAGCACAAAGGTGCTGCACATCAATCGTCTTGTTACTATTTTACGTGAACGAAACAATACCAAGGCATTTCGCTATGCACAACAGGCGTACGAGCTTGCACGGAATATAAATTACCAGGCAGGACTCGCTCCCGCACAAGAGAATTTAGCGTGGATTTACTATCGCCTCGGTAATCTTTCGGAAGCCTTTCAACTTTCGGTAGATGCTTTGCAAACCAGCGAGCTGCAGTTTGATACCGCCACCATGGCGCGCAGCATTAACAGTATAGCCGCTATATATTTTGAACAGAAACTTTTTGCGCAGGCTAATAATTATTTCAGGCGTGCCTATAAACTCAACGAAGCCATTGGCGATCATGCTACCGCGGCCCGTACGCTGGCGAATATAGCGTATGTACACCTGCGTAATAATCAGTATGATTCCGCTATACTTTTCTCACAGCGTGCTTATGACTTAAGTAACGGCGTTGAGAATAAATATACCCGCAGTGCTGTATTGCGTGTGCTGGGCGATATCGATATGTATAGGAAGGATTATCACAACGGGTTGATCAAGTTCAGCCAGGCATTGCAACTTGCACGCGGCGATTCCAAAACATACCACGAAGCTTCTGTACTTCGCAGAATCGGCCATCTATACCTGGAGCGAAACCAGCCCGACTTTGCCCTGAAGTATCTTTTTGAAAATGTAGCGCTGGCTAAAAAGTATGGCTACCAGGATGAACTGGAGAGTACCTATAAACTTATTTCAAGTGCCTTTCTGGCCAAGCGCAATCATTCGAAAGCATTGGAGTATCAAACAGCGTATCAGTTAATACACGATTCACTATACGATCAGAAGAACAGCGAATACCTGGCGTTGCAGCAAGCTCGCTTTGATTCGGAGATGAAGGAAACGCAAATCGAGTTACTCACCAAAGATGCTGAATTGAAACAGGAAGAGATCAACAACCAGCGCGTGTGGATATACTTTTCGTTCGGCTGCCTTACCCTGGTGCTCATTATTGTGTTTGTATTGATCTATAACAACCAGATTAAAAAACGCGCGCACGATAAATTAGCCGAGAAGAACCGCGAGATAGCCTTGCAGGCGTTACAGCTGGGCAACATGAATGAGATCAAGAGTAAATTATTCTCCATTATCAGTCACGATTTGCGCGGACCACTGGCAAGTCTCCGGGGGTTGATGAATTTAGTGGAGGATACCGGTCTTACGCAGGAAGAGTTTCAGTATGCTTCCAATACACTCAAGCAGAACCTGGATTCGGTGCAGGAGAACCTGGAGAATTTACTATACTGGTCGCAATCACAATTAAAAGGACTGCAGGTAAATATAGAGCCTATATGTGCCAAGGAAGTTGCCGATAAAATTATAGCGCTGTACGATGAGACCGCGCGCAGCAAAGATGTAAAGATCGTGAACGAGCTCGAAAAAGATATGCACGTTCGCGCAGACAAGAATCACCTGCACATGATCTTTCGCAACCTGCTGTCCAATGCCATCAAGTTCAACTCACACAAAGGTCTTGTTACCATTTCGCATACGACAGACAAAGGGTATATGAAAATATCGGTGTCTGATTCCGGTGTAGGTATAGCAGCCGATGATGTTGTAAAGCTCTTCAATGCCGAAACACATTTTACCAAGCTCGGTACCAACCAGGAAAAAGGAGTTGGTATAGGCTTGTTGCTGATCAAGGAATTTATAGAACACAACGGAGGCTCTATCGGTGTAAAAAGTCAGGAGGGTAAAGGAACAACGTTCACGTTCAGCCTGCAACTGCACAAGTCCTATATAGAAAAAGAAGGAGCACTAAGCTCCTCCTTTTAACTTCTTCACTTCCGCTTCGTACTGCGGTAAAAATGCTTTCTGATTTTCGGGTATATTTTTGATCGCGATCTCCCAGTTTTTGATAGCGTTCTTTTTATCGCCTGTTGCCGAATAGCCGCGGGCGAGGCCTACATAGGTAGTAAATTTATCGTCCGGGTGAAGCTGGCGATTCGTCTTGAATACTTCCATAGCCTTATCCGTTTTACCGGCAGCCAGTAACGCTCTTCCATACTGGTGTACTTCAGCAACATTCGCAGTCGGGTGTTTGATAGCTTTACCCATCACAACATCAGCCTCACTATCGCGATTCATTGCATATAGCACCTGTGCTTTGGTTTGGAGTGAAGCAAAATCTTCGCGACCTATAAACTGACCACTGATCGCGTTGTCGGCCCATGTCAAAGCTTCCTCGAGGTTAATCTTGTTACGTGCACAAAACTGTGCTGCATCCATCCAGGGCTGATAGTCAAAGCCCATGCGATTACCCATCAGCTCTCCGCGTATCTGCGACAGGTATATTTCATTTACATGGGGTACATCAATCTTGAACGGTATACGTTTATTTTCCCACTGCAGGTAGGCTACAGCACTGGCAGCCTCACGGTCGGTAAAGCTAAAGGTAAGGTACTCGGTATATTCTGCATCCTGAGGCGATGTTTTTACGCGCAGTGCATCTTCTTTCGGATCATAGTAATAACTTCCCCAGCGCGTTGAGTTTGTAGAGAAGATCCAGTTCCAGTTACCTTCTTTTTCAACATCGAGAAAAAGTCCGTAGGTACCGGCTTTGATACTTTCGCCACCGATCTTTACATCGTGCGAAAAAGTGATCGTAGTATTTTCATTGGCACCGGCACGCCACGGTGCAGCCTTGGATGTACCATAGCCCTGGTCTACAAATCCATAATGTACCAGCTCGCCCCAGATGTGACCCTTACGATCTTCACCATTCGGCCCGTGCACATTCGGGCTGCTATACTGGATAGTTACGGAGACAGGACCAATCCATTGTGTAACACTTGATCTCTGGTTGTCGCCACTGGGTGGTAAAGAGATACTTTGCGCGAACGCGCTCATGCCTGCTGCCAGGCACATGACTACAGCTAGAATTTTTTTCATGGGGTTGTAAGGTTAATTATATAGTAATTAAACGATTGTATCGCAGCTGCGATGTCACCCTCCACACGGTATTTACAGCGTTCCTTTTTGAAGCGCTTTTGTCGGCACTAAAACCTGAAGAGCGGCAGGCATCAAAGAAATTTCAAACTCGGTATGATGGCCGCCCGGTTCGCCATCTACATGGAATGCTACAGGCTTGGATGTTTTTATTGCTATAGATTTAGCGGCCCGCATATCGCAGAATGATGATGCATTGCTAAGACCACCCGTAAACATATTATATACAAAATCAACACGATATACCGGCACCTTCTTTACCAGTGTAACATGCAACAACTGGTCGCACACCGAAGCCGCGGGAGCGATGCGTGCATTATTACCGTACTGCGATGAATTGGCAATAGCCACTATAAATGCGCGACTCGGAAATGTTATACCATCGATCGATACTTCCATATCAAACTCCTGGAATGCAAAGAACTCTTCCACCGTAAGTTTTACATAGCCGGCCAGTCCGCGTTTGGTCTTGCCGCCAAACAGATTCGCGATGTGTCCGTCAAAACCAATTCCCGATACATTTAGTGAAAGCTTGCCATTCACGGTAAACGTATCCATGTTCAATACTGTACTTTGAAATAAAGACTCTGCTGCCTGACCAACGGTGAGTGGAATACCAAGATGTCGCGAGAGACCGTTGCCAGAGCCACGCGGTATAATGCCCATGGGTATAGATGCCTTTAGTGCACCGCGTGCTACTTCGTTAATGGTTCCATCGCCTCCTACGGCTACAACAAAATCAAAGCCCTGCTGTTTCGCTCCTTCGGCAAGCTCTACGGCATGACCGGCAGCCTGCGTAAACTCAACTGTACACTCTGCGTTATTTTTTACGCACGCCTCTACAATGCGTCCTTCAACCTGCGGCTGGTAGCCCGTGCCTGCATACTTGTTGACTATAAATAATACCTTCTTACCTTCGTTGTTCACGCCTCAACATTACTAATTTTTATGGACATGCATTTCCTCTCGCAGCGAAAGTTATTGTTCAAAGCCTGGAATACTGAAACCAGGTTGCTGATGCGACTCGACAGTATCGATTGTGTAAAAGGAGCGCTGTATAAAAAAGATCATATACTTCTCCCGTTTACCGGTATGTATGATAAAGCCGGTGATGAACTATACGAGATGGATGTTGTGCTGATGGGCACCGGTAAATTTGTGATTGTGTGGGATGGAGACCCGTTGCGTGGCAACTGGTAAACATAACAGACAATACGATACTGCAACCGCTCACACAGGCGGCAGCCAAAACGGTAGTACGTTTGTGTTGTTACTTTGAGTCGGAGAAGAATTGAATTACTTCTTCTTGCTCACCTTGTCCTGGATATAGCTTACAGCTTGTCCGTAGGTCTGGAGTTTTTCGGCATCATCATCCGGTATACGAATGTCGAAAGTCTGCTCGAATTCCATCACGATTTCAGCGTAGTCGAGGGAGTCTATTCCAAGGTCTTTTACAAAATTGGCTTCGGGAGTTATTTCAGATGCAGCGATGCCGAGTTTTTCTGTTAGAATTTTGGTGACTTTCTCAGGAATGTCTTGCATAGCGTGATGTTGTATGGATCGGGGCAAATGTATTAAATCCGTTTCAAATTTCTAAAATCCCCGTTCAGATCGATTCAAGCGATTCGTAATCAGCGAAATGGGGTGTCTCAATCGAGATGATCAATGCCACCCATATCAGAATCGCATAAAGAACTCTGTGCCTTTGCCCATAGTAGATTTCACCGAAAGCGTGCCCTGATGCTGGCGCATGATCTGCCGCGACAAGCTCAGTCCTATACCCGACCCGGTCTTCTTGGTAGTAAAGAACGGAATGAAAATCTTCTCGATCGCCTCCTGATCAATACCCGTACCGTTGTCTTTTACAGCAATGACAGGTCGCGACTTGTCATTGAGGTACGCGCGCAGTTCGATGATCTTCGGGTCCTGATCTTCAAATGCCTGAATTGCATTTTTAAACAGGTTGATAATTACCTGCTCGATCATATTCTTATCGGCAGATATAGTCAGGTCTTCCGGATATACCGAGATGGAAAGCTGGATATTCTTTTCACTTACATCTTTGCGATGCAGCATGGTAAGTTCTTCCAGTAGCGGGCGCACATCGATCTGTACCGGGCGCGGCTTCGGTATAGCGGTAAGACTTCTGAACTCTTTTACGAAATGTATAAGTCCTTCGCTTCGCTTGCTGATGGTTTGTAATGAAAGATGAATGTCGCTCAGCTGATCTTTACTCAGCGGCATGCCGTTATCTTCCTGTATATGCGGCTTCAGTTCTTCTTCAACAATACCCGCTAAAGATGAGATTGGCGTTACTGAATTCATGATCTCGTGTGTAAGTACACGCACCAGGTTTTGCCAGGCTTCCATCTCTTTCTCTTCAAGTTCGTTCTGGATGTTTTGAACGGAAATGAGTTTCACATTTTCACCGCGTAGTGTAAGCTCGATGGCATAGATGGAAAGTTGTACAATCTCTTCACCGATCTTGAGGCGCACCAGCTCGCGGCCACCGGTTTTTAATTTCGTGAATACATTTACGAGTGTATCGCTCACGTCTTTCAGATCACTGATGTTATCGATGCGATTTGTCTTCAGGAGTTTCCGTGCTGCGCTGTTGAAGATCTCCACGGTGCCATCTTCTTTGAATACCATGAGTCCGATCCCCACGTGCATCACAATGTTTTTGAAGAAGAGAAATTCAGAATCCTTCTCACTGCGGGCACTGCGTAACTTCAGCAAGGCATTGTTAAGCTCCTGGTGTAAACGCTTTACGGCCGGATCATCGCTCTCGGTTTTAAACGAATAGGAGAGATCATCAAACTTTACAGAGTCAAGGAACGATGCTATGTTTTCGTGCGAGCGATCCAGGTATGTTATAAGCAGTTTGATTTGGTATGCACTCAGTGCTAAAAAGATCAGCGCATAGATCCAGTCACCTTTCGAAAAGGCGAAGAAGCAGAATAAAAAGATAGAGGCAGCCAGTGCTGCTACCCGCGGTACTACTGGTGATCGCCAGTTAAAATCCATAAGCATCAAATTGTAGAGGGGCAATACGTCCTACACGAAAGTAACATTCCTTCCGGGTTACTAACGCAAAGATCCGGACACAAGTTGATAAAATAAAAGGTAAGATTTGCTATGTGCGGAAATGACACAAAAGTGTACGCAGCGTACAGTGGCATGCTTGAATTACCGGGTATGTGCTCCCTATCAAATCACATCTATACTTTGTCGGCAATATCAAGGTTGCGTATAGATGTACCGATAATTAATTAGAGGTGCAAGTAATGAATTATATACCAGATGCTGTTCGCTGGTGTGGCTGCATCGGTAACAAGTATAGCGGACGATGTTCGTGAAAAATATCGAAATGAAGTGACGATATAATTTACACGTCAGGTGACTTAATCAGCGAACTACGATCAGCGTGTCGTGCTGAGTATATGTTTTTTGATTGGGATGAACGTGCTGCTTTAAAGCCGGAGCGAGGGAATGACAGTATGAAACGTCACATTCACAGTTAAATGAAGACGGTGGCAGGATGTAATATCTTCGTCTTCGATCATATATAAAGGCATGTAATCGCGGTGTCAGCGGTATAACGTAACCTTTTTTGACAGAACGCAGCCGGGCTTCCCAAAGTCTTGTTACACCGAAAATCTGGATTTACCGCTACCAAAGGCGTGTTTGTCGCGATAGCACTCAGCGAAACGTAATCCATGATGGGTTATGATGTTCTGTATGCCGCTTTTTGAAAAATACGCAACATTGATGTTGGATGTAATGAAAAACTATAATTCCCTTGTTGAATGCCCGCTGATGTATATAAGTTTACATTCGATTGTAACTTACAGAACCAAGGCATGCCGCGACTGCTCATTACATTATCATTGTTGTTTTTGAGTATATCTTTTTGCTACCCGCAATCTGGTGAAATCGCGCTTTTGAATGAGGAACTGAAGGGCACTGCTAGCGATACAATCCAGGTTAATGTATACTGTGCTCTTTCCAAGTTCTATTGGTACCGGAATCCCGACAGCGCAATACTCATGGCAGACCAGGCGCTGGAACTTGCCCGAAAATACAACTTCAAAAAAGGCATTGCATTAAGTTGTGTTAACAAAGGCGTTGCCCTGGTTGCTAAAGGCAGATATCCCGATGCACTGCGTTGCCACCTGGAGGCTCTCAAGATCAGCGAAGAGCTGAAAATCAAAGGGCTTACCGGCAATAATTTCAATAACATAGGTATAGTATACGCTACCATGGGCAACTATGACAAAGCGATTATATACTATGAGAAAGCACTCGCTATTTTTGAAGAGTATGGTAACGCGGCTATGTTACCTACGATGATTAATATAGCAGATATGTACTCTAAGACGGAAGGCTACGCGAAGGCTATGGAGTATAATCAGCGGGCGTTGAATATAAGCCTTGAAGAGAAAGATACGGCCAACACCGGCATTATACTTTATAATATGGGTGAGACGCTGCATAAAACCGGGCAAGATGAAAAAGCCATGGAATACCTGCAGGAGTCACTTGCTATTTCCATGCGTGTTCGTGATATAGAGGGTATTTCCTATAGTTATAATTTACTGTCCAGTATATACCTTGGTCAGAAACAATATCGTAAGAGTATATCGTACGCTGAAAAAAGTATTGAGAACCTGACCACAGCCGGTAATAAAGAAATATTGCTGGAAGCTTACCATACATTGTACAAAGGCTACGAGGGCATAAAGAACTATCGTAAATCGTTATACTATCGCAACCAGGAAATTGCGCTGAAAGAAGAAATGTTCAGCATCGAAAAAGAGCGCGAGGCTAACAATCTCCAGGCAGAGTACGATCTGCAGCGCAAGCAACACGAGATTGAAATGCTTGAAAAAGACAAGGCACTTCAGCAGCGTGAAATTATACGCGACAAATTCAGAACGAAAACCTATATGGCGGGGCTTGCGTTGTTGATACTGATTATAACGTACCTGGTCATTTCAAATCAGCGCAGAAAGAAATTCAATGTACTGCTAAAGGAACGCAACGCTGCTATAATAACGCAGAAGGAAAAGATCGATGAGCAGAATGCACACCTGGAAAAACTCAACACCGTCAAGAATAAATTACTCTCCATCATCAGTCACGATTTCAGAAGTCCGTTGAACTCGCTGCAAAGCATGGTAGAGCTCATTGGCGATGGCACACTCACCACAGCTGATATACGTCAGATGAGCACGCTTATGAGCGAGAAGCTGAACGTAACGGTACAGCTTGTGGAGAACATGCTGCATTGGGCCAAGAGCCAGATGGATGGTACGGTGCTGAACGCAGAACATTTCGATCTGCAGAAAGTAGTAGATGAGAACGTACGCCTGGCCAAAGGTCATGCCGATACCAAACGCGTACATATATCTGCACGGGTAGCTACACCGGCAATCGCTTTCGCCGATAAAGCTACGGTTGATATTGTGATACGCAACCTGGTGAACAACGCCATTAAGTTTTCACGCGCGGGCGATCGTCTTTCGCTTTCAGTAGTTGATCAGGAAAGGTTCGTGAAAGTTACTGTACAGGATACCGGTACAGGTATACCTACAGAAAAACAATCGAAGCTTTTTGATGGTGTTGGCGGTTTTACAACACCGGGTACATCCAACGAGAAAGGTACCGGCCTTGGCTTGCCTCTTTGTAAAGAACTGGTGGAAAAAAACGGGGGAACGATCTGGTTTGAAAGTGAACCCGGTAAAGGAAGCTCCTTTATGTTTACCATTCCGCGCGATCGCCTCGAAGTAGCGTAAGTATATATATCAAAGTATATAGCATAAAAAATCCTGCTACGACTTTTCGGAAACATGGAAGGTCGCGCAGGATTTTTTTTTAGGAGATCCACCCGTAGCCGCTACAGGTGGATCATTACATTTTCCAGTGCTATGAAAAGTGTATGTATCGTTACACTAGAATTTTAGCGTAGCGGGTAAATATTTGGCAACCAGGTCCTCGTAATAAGGACGCAGTTCAGTCCAGTTTGGAGGAGTCGGATTTTTAGAGTATAGATCGTATGGATTGAAAACATTTACCCATTTGAACATCTTGTGGTCGTGCTCATCCATTAAATGATCGTATGCATGCTCACGGTGTTGCGCATAGAAAGAGTGATAGCGCAGCATATAGAGCGCAGGCTCCGGTAAATAATCTTTCATCATCTGGTATACATATTCATCGTGGCCCCACGACATGTGTACGTTTCGCAGGCCGCACTGGGGCTCATATATACCATATTTCGTATTGTATTTTTCGTTGTGATGATCCGGGTTGGCATCAAAGAATTCCGGGAACACAATCTTGTCAGAATGTGCACAGCCTACCGGGAATGTATCGCCTACCACAGCCCACTGCGGTTCACCAAACAAACAAAGAACTTTACCCATGTCGTGAACCAAACCGGTTAACACCATCCAGTCAGGATGTCCGTCTCTGCGGATCGCTTCAGAAGTTTGCAACAGGTGTTGCATCTGGTCGAGGTCTGTATCCGGATCGGAATCATCTACGAGTTGATTCAGAAAATCAAAAGCCGGCCATATAGACATTTCTTTTTTATCGAAGCGCAAAAAGTTCTCACGCTTCTGCATAACAAAATCATAAGTCTGATACGTATGATTGAGTCTGTAAAATTCACGAACAGTATCCCGTTGCGGAGTCTCATAGTTCCTGTACTCTTCCACTGATTTTTGATCAGCTATAGCTTCAGGATCCGGATACCTGCGTAACAAATCATCTTCCCATTCATCCAGATTTGTCAACGGATTACTTTCAATTTGAGGTTTCATAAAATTGATTTGTTTAATTTTTGGAAAGCGAAAAAGGTGTACTCGTTTGGAATACACATATCGAACTTGGTGAATTATATCTGCTCAATCAACGATTTGTACCGGCTTATTTACGAAACCGTTTTCGTATATAGATTGATTTTGCGTTATTTAACAAAGCCCAACGGTACATGAGTGTAACGATAAAGAAAATTGCGAAGGACCTTAATCTGGCTGTTTCAACAGTATCAAAAGCTTTACGCGATAGTCACGAGATAAGCGCTGAAACCAAAGCACGCGTTTTTGAATATGCCGCTAAACTGGACTATATACCCAATCCGTATGCCAGCAGCTTAAAGAAAGGAAGAAGCGGAAACATTGCGGTGGTGCTACCCGAAGTAGCGGATAGTTTTTTCTCGGCAGCCATTAATGGTATAGAGTCCATTGCGCACGACAAGGGCTATCACACCATGGTATACCTCACACACGAAGATGTGCAGCGCGAGCAATCAATTGTACGTGAATTTCGCAACGGACGAGTGGATGGTGTGTTAATGTCCATTGTAGCCAACGATGAAAAGTACGAGCACCTCACTGAACTATACGCCAATAAAATTCCACTCGTATTCTTTGACCGTGTTTGTGAAAGTATTGAGACAGCCAGTGTCGTAACGAATGATTTTGATTCAGCGTATGCCGCAGCGAAACACCTCATTGACCAGGGCAGCAAGCGTATAGCATTCTTGTCTATGCCGGGTGAGCTCGCCATCATCAAGCACCGCCATCAGGGATATACCCAGGCATTACGCGACCATGCGCTGCCCGAGCGCGTAGTGTTTTGTACCGATAATGAAGATGAGAACAACGCTATAATAGAGCAGCTGCTCACAGCAAGTGATCGCCCGGATGGAATTATAGGCTCCATCGAAAAGGTAACGATGCCGGTATATAAAATATGTCATGCCCACCGCATCGCCATTCCATACGATATAAAAATTATAGGCTTCTCGCATTTACAGATAGCATCGTTGCTCGATCCTCCGCTTACTACCGTTACACAACCCGCATTTGAAATGGGCAAAGCAGCGGCTACCATTCTTTTTAAAGCGCTGGAGAAAAAGTATAATCTGAAGAACGAGCGCATTATTATACCTTCCGTTTTAAATGTGCGTGCGTCAACGCACACGATGTCGATTGAAAATAAATAATATACTATATCTGCCCGGTGGCCGTGTTTTAAGGGCATTTTATACTTTTAAAGGATAGTATTTCGGTAAAGTATATTTGTCCTTTCGTATTTATTGCCTTTCTTTATAGAAGCGACCCTATATGAGCTCCCACCAGGACCCGCATGCTATACTTTGGAATACCTTTAAAAAAGGTGATTGGGAGGCGTATACCAGCCTATATCATGTATACTATCGCCTGCTGAACAACTACGGCTATAAATTTACCCGTGATATAGACTTGATTGAGGATGCTATACACGATCTCTTCGTACGGCTGTGGACAAATCGCAACAACCTGGGTGAACCTATTTCAGTAAAGAACTATTTATATAAGTCGCTTCGGAACATTCTGTTCAGAAAATTGAAAACACAATCGCGCTTCTTCGCGATACAAGACGATGAGGAATCTATACCGTTTGAAGTTGCACACGACAGCCAGTTGATCCTGAACGAAGAGGAGGCCATGCTGCAGGCCACCATCCGGAAAGTATTACATACCTTGCCCGCCCGCCAGCAGGAAATTATATACCTGCGATTTTACGATGGGCTCTCATACGAAGAGATTGCCGACATCATGGCTATACATATCAATTCAGCCTATAAACTCTTATATAAGGCGCTTGAAAATGTACAGCAGTCACTGGGCGTATTAAGTATCGCTACAGTGGAAATCATGCTGCGAACCGTATTCGGCTCATCTGATTTCCAGAAATACATGCATCATGCGAATGGTGTAGTGCACGCACATAGCGCTTGAATCAAGAAGTAATGTGCCACCAATAACTTCTCTGACTTTCCGACTCTTCTTACTTCTTGCTCCTTAATCCTTTCCTGCTGATTTTGAAAAATGCTCGTCATGCAGATAATTCAGTGTGCTTGTGTGTATTCATTTGAAATAATCTTTTGAAAATTTTCTTATTGGAAGGGATAATTTGGTCTGCTCAGGTCTAATAGGTATGAGTTTAACAGAATTCATACGACATGACCTATCGCGACTACGCACAATACACACTATCTGATTTTTTAGAAGACGACTCCTTTATTCAATGGGTAATCCGGCCGGATGCCGGGAGTAATGCCTTCTGGCAAGCCTTCGTGGTACAATACCCACAGAAAGAAAAAGTAGTACGCGAAGCAGCAACCATAATACGGGTATATAGGAGTCAGTCATTCTTTGCAAATGAAGAACATCGCGATGATGTATGGAAACGCATTGGTGCAACCCTGCAGCAGCAACAAACTATAGCGCCTGCTAAAACTGTACGCTTCCCTATATATGCGCGTATTGCGGCCTCTGTAACATTACTCCTCACTTGTACATATATACTCTGGATGGTGTTGGGTAAAGAAGCCCATACTATAAAAACTGCTTTTGGTGAAGTTAAAGCCATTACACTGCCCGATCAGTCGATCGTGATGCTCAATGGAAATTCAGAGCTTACCTATACAGGAATGTGGACACAGGATGAGCCACGCGAAGTATGGATAAAAGGTGAAGCATACTTCGATGTAAAACACATCAACCAGGACACTGCTAATATTTTGCCGAATCATCGGTTCATCGTGCACGGAAATGGTATATATATACAGGTACTCGGTACATCGTTCAATGTAAAGAGTCGCAGAAACAAAACCAATATAGCATTGCTGAGTGGGAAGATCGAAGTAAGCTATACCGATGCGTCACAGGTTTCTTCCGGTGGACTTGTGCTGATGCCCGGTGATTACGTTGAGTATGCCGGACAAAAGTTACTCTCCAAAAAGAAACTCAACCGACCACACAAGGTTGCCACATGGACCGTGCGTGAAATAACCTTCATTGATCCATCGCTGAATGATATTATGGAAACGTTGCAGGACAGCTATGGATATTCTGTCAATGTAGAAGACCAGGAGTTGATGAATATGAAGATAGAAGGGGAAATCAGTGTAACGAGTGTAGATGAATTACTTGCACTCGCTTCGTCAACGCTGGACATCCGGATCGAGTCATCCGGTAAAGAGATTATTATAACACGGAAGTAAGTTATATACCTGTATCTGCCTATACCTAAACCATACACTATGAAAAATTTCGACTCAATTACACTATGTGGATTCTTCTTGCTGGTGGTTGCCATCAACCTGTCTCCGGAATGTTTGGGACAGCAGTATGCCAGTGCATTTTCCGGAAATGTGCGCATCTCACAGAATAAAACGGCTGTAAACGTGCAGTATGATGAAGATGGAAATCTTACACTGAAGGAAGCGCTTGAGCAGATCAAGACACGCTACCGGGTGAAGTTTGCCTATAAGGAAGGCTTGCTGGATGACAAGCGTGTATCCCGCGCATTGCTTAACAACACAGCCTATACTTTGGAAGAATTGCTGGAAAGAATTTTGGGTGGTGTAGCGTTGAACTATAAACGAATCAATAAACGGCAGTTCTCTATCTTCTCTTCTCCGCAGGAACAGAAAGAAGAAAATGCTCCAACAGAAGCCGAATCTTCCGAGACCGCTATACAAACCTCGATGGAAGAAACAGAACGTGTTCTGAAAGTATCCGGTATAGTTACCAGTCAGGATGACGGGTTGCCGCTGCCGGGCGTAAACGTTTTGCAGAAAGGAACAGCCAATGGTACAACTACAGATGCCGATGGTAAATATATACTTACACTACCCGATGAAGGCGGTATACTGGTGTTTTCCTTTATAGGATATGCTATACAGGAAGTACCGGTAACGACACAAACAACGGTAGATGTTGTGATGCAGCAGGAAGCACAGTCGCTCAACGAAGTGGTTGTAACCGCGCTCGGTATAGAAAAAGAAAAAAGTGCCGTAGCCTATTCAGTAACCGAAGTAAAAGGTGAAGAGTTTACACAGGCACGCGAGAACAATGTAGCCAACGCGTTGAGTGGTAAGATTGCCGGTGTAAATGCAACCGGTATGTCTACCGGGCCGGGAGGATCAAGCCGAGTGGTGATTCGCGGAAATGGTTCGGTGACCGGCAATAGTCAGCCGCTCTATGTGATCAACGGTATGCCTATCGATAACTCTGTTCCCGGGGGAAGTGCAACACCCAACGGTATAACCAGCAACGTTGATCGCGGTGATGGCATAGCAGCCATCAATCCGGATGATATAGAGTCTATAACAGTTTTGAAAGGTGGTACAGCAGCAGCACTTTACGGCTCGCGCGGAGCCAACGGAGTTATACTTATTACTACAAAAAAAGGTCGTGCACAAAAAGGTGTAGGTATCGAGTATAATTCTACATTCTCCCTCGAACGCGTTTCTGTCTTCCCGGATTTTCAATACGAATACGGACAAGGTGATGGAGGCGTAATGCCAACAACACTCGAGCAGGCACAGGCTACGGGACGAAGGTCGTTCGGAGCAAAGATCGATGGCTCTACTGAGTATATGGCGGCCGATGGAAAGAATCATCCGTATACGGCACAACGCGACAATCTCAAAAACTTTTATCGCACCGGTACAACGTTTACCAATACGCTTGCATTCTCGGGTGGTAACGATGTATTGCTATACCGCCTGTCACTCTCCGATCTGGACAGCAAGAGTATATTACCGAACAGCAAGTATAATCGCAAGACAGCAAACCTGAACATCAGCGCCAAACTGAGCGATCGCCTGCGCGTTGAATCGGTAGTCCAATATTCATTGGAGTCAGCTAAGAATCGTGCGAGTGCTGGTGATGCATTGGGTAATCCCAATTGGACACCGTATGAAGTTGCCAACACCGTAGATATACGCTGGCTTGCACCTGGTTATGATGCACAAGGCAATGAAATTTTCTGGAATGATGCAGCCATTGCCAGCAACAGTTACTTCGTGGTAAACAAGTTCAAGGAAGAAGATGATAAGAATCGTTTTATAGGACAAGCTTCGATCGCGTATGATATCGTAAAGAACCTGACCTTGAAAGGAACGATCACGCGCGATTTCTATAACTATAATTATGTCAATATACTGCCCACCGGTACACTCTATACACCACAAGGCGAGTATGCCGGTATAAAGTCAAACGTTTCAGAAACCAACGGTATGATCACCGCCAATTATAAAACAGAGATTGCCGGGAAGTTTGGTATATCTGTATTGGCCGGTATCAACGGACGCAAGTTTGAGAACAAGCAACTGAACTTGTCCGGCAAAAACTATATACAGCCATACTTCTATAGTTTCTCCAACCTGGCTACATCTTCTACCGTGCCCTATACCGGTCGCGTTACAACGAACTCTGTGTTTGGCTCTGTCGATCTGGACTATAAAAGCATGTTGTTCCTTACAGCAACCGGGCGACAGGATTGGTTCTCTACCTTAAGTCCGAAGAACAATCATATATTTTATCCGAGTGTTGGTGCAAGCTTCGTGTTGTCAGACGCAGTGTCTTTGCCACGTATCTTTAATCTGGCACGCATTCGCGCATCGTGGGCGCAGGTCGGTGGTGGTGGTCCTGATCCGTATGCCATCAACCTTACCTATAGCAGTGTTGCCAGTGCCAGCTCCGTGCCGTTGCAGAATGTTACGACACAATCGGATGGTACTACAGCAATCACCAATGTAAACCTGAAACCATTTACCTCTACAACAACCGAAGTTGGTTTCAATATACAATTGCTCAATAACCGGTTGGGCCTGGATCTCGCCCTGTATAATCGCAAAACGACTGATGACATTGTGAAGGTGCCTATATCCAACACCTCCGGTTATAGCTCCGCTATACTTAATTCCGGTGAATTGAGTAATAAAGGAATTGAGTTGTTGCTCACCGGCACACCGGTTAAGACAACCAATTTCAGTTGGGAAACCAGCTATAATTTTGCCTACAATCAAAGCGAAGTGTTGAAACTCGCAGATGGTATAAGTACATTTTCCCTTGGAAGCTCGGCAAACGGCAATGCCTTTATCAACAACAAAGTTGGCAAGACCTACGGTGCTATATATGGATACCGGATGTTGCGCGATGATAATGGAAATGTAATTTATGATACCAACTCCGGCCTGCCCTTGCAGACGGATATAAACCAGGAACTGGGCAAAGGCGTACCACCGCTCACAATGGGCTTCAACAGCGACTTCCGCTACAAGAATATATCGCTGAGCTTTTTGATAGATGGTAAATTCGGTAATAAAGTGTTTTCTGTAATGGAAGTATATGCCACACGGTTAGGTTTATTAAAGTCAACGCTGCCTGGGCGCGAGAATGGTTTAGTGCTAACCGGTGTAACAAAAACAGGCGACAGCTTTACCCGCACCATACCGGTAACCGAACTTCGAAGTGGCTACTATAATAACCTGAACCGCTATACCGAATTGTTTGTACACGATGCCAGCTTTGTAAAGCTGCGCCAGGTAATTATATCATACCATATACCCGTTTCCAAAGTAAAATTCCTGCGTATGCAATCGGCCAGTATAGCATTTGTGGCACGCAACCTGTTAACGTTCTATAAGAAGACAGACAACTTTGATCCGGAGACAAGTCTCACAAACGGTCCTGCACAAGGTATAGAATCCATCGGCTTGCCGCGCACGCGTTCGTATGGAGTGAACCTGATGCTCAAATTCTAATCTTTAAACACGAAGATCATGAAACATACAATACAGAAATATATCCAGGGAGTATTGCTGACCCCGGTTCTCTTCATGCTGGCGTGCGACAATAACTTTGATGACGTAAATACCAATCCGGATGCTGTCTCAAAAGTTACTCCGCAGTATATATTCAGCAAGGCACAGTATGATGGCGTGCGGTACGGAGGCAACACGCAGGCGTTGTTATTGGGAACCATGCAGTATACCACAAGCTATAACGATGTTGCCGGATTTGGTTCCAAGTATGTAGCTTCTCAGAGTGCACAGTCCAGTTCAGTCTTTAGTCTTTCGTATCCCAACCAGATCAACGAGATCGGGGAAGTGATCAAAGCAGTACAGGACGACCCCACGCGGGTGAATATGTATGCCGTGGCAAGGATATGGCGCGTGTTCTGTTTCAGCCGCCTGACAGATCTATATGGCGATATACCTTATTCTGAAGCGGGCCAGGGGTATAATGCATCAGTCTTTCAGCCGGTATACGATACACAGCAAAGTATATATGCAGATATGCTGAAGGAGCTGGAGGAAGCCGTACAGAGTCTTGATGTAAATAACGCTGTTACCTTCGGAACATCCGATCTTATCTATGGGGGTAATACAGCCCAATGGAAAAAGTTTGCATACTCCATGATGCTACGCCTCGGTATGCGCATGACAAAAGTAAATGCTGCAGAGGCTCAGGTATGGGTAACAAAAGCTATAGCCGGTGGTGTTATTACAAGCTATGCGGATATAGCGAAACTTACCTACATCGGTTCCGGTCAGGATATTAACAAGAATCCGTTAGCGTTGAGCATGCTCAACGATGACTATATCAAAGCCGATGGAGTCTCAAACACAGAGGGCGGTAAATATCAAAAAGTCTTTATTGATTCGTTGAAAGCAAATAACGATCCGCGGCTTGGCGTATTGGCGGTGGTATATGTAGACGGTGTGGCAAGTTCTGATCCGGCTATACAGAAAGGTATGCCGGCCACGATAAACGGAGTGAAGCCTGCCGACTTTGTGACATACTCAGAGCCGAATCAAAAAACATTGCTGCGTGTAGCCGCGCCCATGTTACTCTTTACAGCAGCCGAAAGTAACTTCTTGCTTGCTGAAGCCGCGCTTCGTAACTGGTATACGGGTGAGACAGCGGATGAGCTTTATGAGAAAGCCGTTCGCGAGGCCATGTTGCAGTGGGATCTCATCAGTGGTACCGCCGGTACAATCTCAGAAGATGCCATAACAGACTATATCGATGCGCACCCGTTAGAGACAAGCGCTCCCATCGATGTGCAAATGGAACAGATATATACGCAGTTCTGGCTGGGTATATTTCCGGATGCGCAGGAAGTATTCGCAAACTACAGGCGTACGGGATATCCGGCATTGGTTCCGAATAATTATCCCGGTAATGCCACCGGTGGTAAAATTTTCAGAAGATTCCTTTACCCGGTAAACGAAGCTACACTGAACACAGCATCCTATAACGAAGCCATCGGGAGACAAGGTCCTGATGATTTCCTGACCCGCGTGTGGTGGGACAAAGAATAGACACTGAATCCAAACTTTATACTCATGAAAGAACAACGCAGAAACGTGTTAAAGAAACTGACAGCATCACTGGCCGGTATATTAGGGCTTGGTTATGCTGCACAGGCAGGGAATGATACCAGCAAAACTGCTTTTAATGTAACCACCGACCAGGAGATACCACTATTCTCCGGAGCTGTGAAACATGGTGGTTTTGTATTTATTGCCGGCAAGGGTGCCCATTTTGAAGGTGATATAAAGGCGCATACCGAACATGTTTTAAAAGAACTTGAAAAAGAGCTGAAGAGCGCAGGCTCTTCCATGGACAAAGTAGTAAAGGTAAATGTATACCTCAACGATATAAAAGACTACCAGGCTATGAACGAAGTATACCGCGGCCGTTTTGGCAACAAGCCTCCCGTACGCACAACGGTAGGGGTAGGCGGTGGTGTCCCGGGAAATTCGCTGGTAGAGATAGATTGCATCGCGATCGTCTGAAAAATTTCCCCTCTCACGGGAATGTAATGTGTTAATTTTTTCTTCAGGCTTCTCACGTGCTCTTGCTTGGTTTGGTCAAGAGCCGTGGAAGCTATTGTTTAAAAAATAGCTGTGAGCTTCGAGGTGTGAGCTGTGAGATTTTAAAATATAGTTATTACCATGATTAAGATTAAGATATGCCTAAACGCAGAGATGTATTAAAACAGATTTCAACGCTGCCTTTACTGGGTGGACTGGCTGCCAGTGTAATGCCGTTGGATATAGTGGCAGCACCACGGCATAAAGATTATTTTAAGGAGCTGGGTATCCGTACGTTTATTAATGCTGCGGGTACCTATACTTCCATGACAGGGTCGCTTATGGCGGATGAAGTGGTGGAGGGTATACAGTATGCGTCCAAAGAATATGTATTGCTGGATGAGTTGCAGGATAAGGTAGGGGAGCGAATCGCGACCCTGTTACATTGTGAAGCCGCAACAGTTACTTCCGGGGCAGCATCGGCCATTACACTGGCAACAGCCGGTATATTAAGCGGCATGGATGAAAAGAAAGCTGCGATGATTCCTCATCTCGAAGGCAGCGGCATGAAAACGGAAGTGATCATGCAAAAGGCGCACGATATAGTATATGCACATGCGCTGCGTAACTGTGGAGTGAAAGTAATATTCGTGGAGACACGTGCCGAGCTTGAGAAGGCGATCAACAGTCAGACAGCGTTGATGTTCTTTGTGAACGCCAATAATTTCGAAGGGAAAATCCGCGCTGAAGAATTTGTGGAAGTTGCCCGAAAATATAGTATACCTACTATAAACGATTGTGCCGCGGATGTTCCACCGGTAGAGAATCTTTGGAAATATACCCGTATGGGATTCGACCTGGTGTGTTTCTCCGGGGGAAAAGGTATACGCGGTCCGCAAAGCGCAGGACTTCTGTTGGGAAGAAAAGACCTGGTTGCAGCGGCCCGGTTAAGTGCTCCGCCACGCGGTAACACCGTAGGGCGTTGCATGAAAGTAAATAAGGAAGAAATTCTGGGAATGCTGATTGCGCTCGAAGTATACCTTGCCAGAGATCATGCGCAGGAGTGGAAGATGTGGGAGGCCCAGATCGCTGTTATCAACGATGCCATTAAATTGATGCCGGGTGTGGAAACAAAGATAGATGTACCACCCATTGCCAACCATATACCTACACTGAATGTGTCGTGGAATACGAAGCAGGTAAAGCTCTCCGGTGATGAACTGAAGGAAAAGCTTCGAACGGGACATCCGTCAATTGAAGTAGCCGGTGGCGGTGCCAACAGTGTAAGCATTACAACCTGGATGCTCGTGCCCGGACAGGAGAGAATTGTGGCATCGCGACTTCGCGAAGCGTTGCTTAAAGCTGCTGTGTAATGCTTGCTCGATTATCTATACATCGATTGAGACCGATATGGTTGCGTGGTTTGCTTATAATCTTTTTACTATTGGATAACAGGCTATATGCACAAGACTATACGTTGCTGTTAAAGGGCGGTCATATTATCGATCCGAAAAATAATATCAATGGACCTGCCGATATAGCGGTGCGTGCCGATACGATTGTGGCCATTGGTAGAAATCTCGATGCTTCGCGCGCGCGGCAGGTGATTGATGTTTCGGGTATGTATATATCTTCCGGACTTATCGATCTTCATTCTCATAATTTTTATGGCACAGAGCCTGATCATTATTTGAGCAACGGCTTCGAGGCACTGCCTCCCGATGGATTTACCTTTCGGTGTGGCATCACTACGGTAGTGGATGCCGGTGGTGCCGGATGGAAAAATTTTACAGTCTTTCGCGATCAGACGATACGACAATCCAAAACGCGCGTACTCTCTTTCTTAAATATAGTAGGTGAAGGAATGCGCGGTGGTCCGTATGAGCAGAACCTGGCAGATATGGATGCGCGCATGACAGCGCTGGTGGCACAACAGCATCGTGAAATTGTAGGCATTAAAGTAGCGCATTACTCCGGCAGTGAATGGGAACCGGTGGATCGCGCGGTCGCTGCCGGGAAGATAGCACGTATACCGGTGATGATCGATTTCGGTGGACACATTCCTCCGTTGTCGCTGCAGGAGCTTCTGGAAAAACACTTACGTCCGGGAGATATATTTACCCATACATTCGCGCGCGTTGCCGGCAGAGTACCTGTTGTGGATGCGCAAGGTAATGTCCTTCCATTTGCGCGTGAGGCTCAACAGCGCGGTATACTTTTCGATGTAGGTCATGGCGGAGGAAGTTTTCTGTTTTCACAAGCTGTCCCCGCTATAAAGAACGGATTCTTTCCGAATACTATCAGCACCGATATACATACCGGCAGCATGAATGCCGGCATGAAGGATCTTCTGAATGTGATGTCTAAATTCCTAAATATAGGGATGAATCTACAGCAGGTGATTCAATGCACCACGTGGGCTTCCGCTAAAGCCATTAACCGCGATGACTTAGGACATCTGTCTGTCGGTGCTGTTGCAGATATAGCGGTGTTCACTGTACAGAACGGTAAATTTGGTTTTGTAGATTCTGGCGGGAATAAAGTAGCCGGTACTAAAAAACTGCAATGCGAGCTGACTATACGTGCGGGAAAAATTGTGTACGACCTCAATGGTATTTCAAGTCTGGTATGGATGCCGGAGCAAACCGCTCGTGGTAAATAAAGAATAAATCTGTAAGGACAACCAACGCAAAGTAGATATACATGAAGTCAATGATGATGTTGCTACTGGTGCTTGCACCGGTGGTCGTTTCACTCGCACAAACTATAGCGCGAGACGAACTTATATTTCTTACCTCAGAGTGGAAAGGCGAACGTTTTACTGATGGCCGACCGAAGTTACCCGATGAACTGCTGGAACGTGCCAAACACGTTACAATAGAAGAGGCATGGCTTGTGTTGAAGAATGAAGGCTACCGCTGTCAGTTTGAAGGGAACTGGAAGGTTGTGAATCATAACGCAGTGATGGTTGGGCGTGCGTTAACAGCCATGTATATACCGAGTCGCCCGGATATAGAGAAGAACATCAAAGAGCGCGGTAAAAAGGAAGGCCGCATCGGAAATACCAATGCATGGCCCATTGATAAATTAAGCAAAGGCGATATATATGTAGCAGACTGTTTTGGCAAGATACAGGGCGGTACATTGATTGGCGACAACCTGGCAAGCTCGATCTATGCGAAGTCGGGAAACGGAGTTATCTTTAACAGTGCCGCACGCGACCTCGAAGGTATATCTAATATACAAGGCTTTAACGCGTGGGTTCGCGACTGGGATCCATCGTACCTGGAAAATGTAGTGTTGATCGGTTTAAATACACCCATACGTTTAGGACAAGCCGTAGTGTTGCCGGGCGACCTCGTGTTGGCCAAAGAAGAGGGCGTAATTTTTATACCGGCACACCTTGCTCAGAAAGTGATTATCACCGCGGAGTTCCTTTCCCTTCGCGACAAGTTTGCTTACGCGATGCTACGTGAAGGCAGATTTACTCCGGGCGAGATTGACAACCAGTGGACAGACAGAGTAAAGGAAGCCTTTTTGCAATGGCTCGATAAAAATCCCGGAGCATTGCCTATGAAGCGTGCCGAGCTGGATGAGTTTATGAAGAACAGAACCTGGTGAGGATTCTTCCTGCGATCAATCAGACTACATTAACTTTTAAAGATGCTCAGGATATATAGCTATAAAACCTTTTTTTGCCTGTCGGCTCTTTGCTTGCTGACAGCCGGTATATTGATATGGACAGACGCAGATAGTGGCTCGGGTATATTACTGGTGGCGGCTGTGGTGCTGCTGGCATTGGGCTTTCGCCGATATGCTGCGCTGAAGGGATATACCTATACCATGATGGTGATCGCTGCGGTGATTGCAGCCATGTTTTATCCGCAGTATTTTATTACCGTTGGCGATTTCCGGCTCGACCGCATGATAACGCCATTGCTACAGATCATTATGTTCGGTATGGGAACCGCGATGAGTGCGCAGGATTTTATAGGTATCATTCGCATGCCGAAGGGCGTGATTGTAGGTACACTCAATCACTTTACCATTATGCCGCTGCTCGGTTTTACACTTGCGAGTATATTTGATTTTCCCCCGGAGATTGCCGCGGGTGTTATACTCATTGGGTGTTCTCCGTGCGGTATGGCGTCTAATGTTATATCGTATCTCGCACGAGCTAATCTGGCGCTTTCCATTACACTTACTACTGTATCAACTTTTCTGGCGCCTATACTTACTCCGTTGCTCATGAAGCTACTCGCAGGACAGTTCATCGAGATTGATGTTGTGAAGATGGTTTGGGACATTACCAAGATTGTAATTCTCCCGGTAGGAGCAGGTTTACTCTTCAATCATCTGCTGAAAGGCAAAGTGAAATGGCTTGACGAAGCAATGCCACTACTCTCTATGGCAGGCATCGGGTTTATTATACTCATTATTACAGCAGCCGGTCGCGGAAGTTTGCTGGAGATAGGTATAGCATTGATTGCGTCTTCACTCATTCATAACACTGCAGGATATTTTTTAGGATACTGGTCTGCACGATTGTTCCGTATGCAGGAACAGGATTGCCGAACCATTGCCATTGAAGTGGGGATGCAAAACGGTGGTCTTGCTTCCGGTATAGCCCGGGAGATGGGCAAGCTTGCAACCGTAGGATTGGCGCCTGCTATATTTGGTCCACTCATGAATATAACCGGATCAATGCTTGCAACCTGGTGGCGTGGGCGTCTGATTGAAGATGATGAGGTGAGGAAAGTAGAGGAGACTGTCAGGGGAAAACTTGAGACAGAGCGTTGATATCCATTGAAAAATGATTTCCCGCAGAATGCTTCTGCGGGAAATCATGAACTATTATTTCTTTATCGTAAAGCTAGCGACAGCTTTTTCATCTTGTGAGTTGCCGCCAACAAATATAGTATACTTGCCCGGCACAACTTCCCAGGTACTTTTATTCAGGTTCCACTTTTGCAGATCAGCAATCGGTATACTTAACGTTATATCCTGCTGACCACCTTTGGCTATATGTACGCGACTGAATTGCTTCAGCTCCTTCAACGGAGCACGCTCACCAGTAGGATACTTGATATAGGCCTGAACAACTTCATCGCCATCATACGAACCGGTATTCTTTACTTGCACCGTACATGAAACTATATCTTTTGCTTTGTAGGATTCGCGTGGTTTTTCTTTCCAGGCGTAAGCGAACTGCGTATAGCTTAGTCCAAATCCAAAAGGATATTGCACCTCGCCCGTAAAGTAACGATACGTTCTTCCTTTGGTAGCGTAGCTGTCGTAAGCAGGCAGATCGTTGAATGATTTGTAGAACGTTACTGGCAGTCGTCCTGAAGGAGAAACTTTTCCGAAGAGTATATCTGCCAAAGCGTTTCCGCCTTGTTCTCCGGGATACCAGGCAAGTATAACGGCATCCGCGTAGGGCTCGATCGCAGCTACATTTATAGCACTGCCGGCAGTTACTACAGCTATAATCGGCTTCTTGTGTTTCTTGCGTAGTGCTTTTAGAAATGCTATATGGCTGGCCGGTATATTCAGGTCAGCTTTATCGCCACCGTGAGCCGCGAGAAATGCATCGCCTTCTTCACCTTCCAGCACAGGCGTAAGTCCTACCACGGCAATGGTAACATCACTGTTCTCGGATGCCCACAAACCACCGAAATGTACTGAGTCAACATCGTTACAACCCAGGTCATACTGCACAACGGTAGCAGGACCGGCAGCTTTGGTAATGCCTTCCACGAACGTGACTACATCCGAAGAAACACCGTGATAATTTCCTAACAACGCATCGAGCGATGCCGCGTTAGCTCCGGCCACAAGTATACTTCCATACGATTCTGATTTCAACGGAAGTATATTCTTGTCGTTTTTCAGCAGTACCATACTTTGTTGAGCAGCCTTACGCGCATAGTTAACATGGGTTGCGCTACGTATACTCTCTTGTCCTAAAGACGAGAACGGTACATTTTCAGGGTTGTCGTAGAACCCAAGTTTAAATTGTGTGCGCAGGGAAGGAGCAAGAGCATCATCAATTTCTTTTTCGGTGATAAGATTTTGCTGAACCGCTTTCATCAGATCATCCTGCAGCATATTGGAGCAATCTAGATTCACACCGGCTTTGATTGCCGCTGCAGCAACGTGTACAGCATCGGGCATTACTTTATGACGCAGCCATATATCTTCGAGCGCCCAGCAGTCTGTTACTACATGTCCCTTGAATCCCCATTCTTCACGAAGTATTTTATGCAGCAAAGTATTGCCTGTACAACAAGGTTCGTCATTCACACGGTTATAGCCACACATCACCGATTCGACACCGGCACCTACCAGTTCATGAAAAGCATAGAGATATGTTTCGCGCAGATCTTTCTCGTCAACAATAGCATTGAATGTATGGCGGTTTGCTTCCGGGCCACTGTGCACGGCAAAGTGTTTGGCGCACGCTGATGTTTTGAGATAATGCGGATCGTTTCCCTGCAAGCCCTTTACAAAAGCTTTCCCCATGCGCGCTGTGAGGTACGGATCTTCACCGTATGTTTCCTGTCCACGGCCCCAGCGCGGATCGCGGAATATATTAATGTTCGGAGACCAGAACGTTAGTCCCATATACTGTATCCTGCGATCTTGTTTCACGGCCAGGTTATACTTGGCGCGTGCCTCGGTAGAAATAACATCTGCGATGGAATGTTGCAGATCATCGTTGAACGTTGCCGCCAGGGCAATAGCCTGCGGAAATACCGTTGCTTCACCGGCCCGTGCTACTCCGTGCAATGCTTCATTCCACCAGTTATATACCGGTATACCAAGACGCGGCACACCTTTGCTGTTAAAACCGAACAGGTGAATTTTCTCTTCGAGCGTGAGTTGCTTCAGCAGATCGCGCACGCGATCGTCTGCCGGGAGACTTGCATTCTGGTAAGGTTGCACCGTGCTTTGTGCAGCAGCAGGCAGGGTGAATAAAATTACACACAGAAACGTGTGTATGAAGTAAAGCGTTCGCATGGCAGAACCGGGTTAAAATTGATTTGAGGGTTCAAATATTGACAGTAAATCATTTTAATGGGACATGCGGCGCGGAAAATTTTTTTTATTCTTTTTTCTGCGGTTATTAAGATTAGATTTCCGGGAGATAGTCGTTTAAAGGGTTCCAGAGTGTAGAGCAGAATAACTTGGAGTATGTTCCATCCCTGTATGGATATACGATTATCATTGTTAAATTTAAGGGATCGATAGATTTATTTAGATGCGCTATAGTAATTATTCTGCTGAGGATCTTGCATTGGACGACAGTTTTAGGAAATGGGTGCTGAGCCCGGATGATGAGTCTACTCAGTTCTGGAACCGATGGCTTGAAAGTAATCCTCACAGAGAAGAAGACATTCATAAAGCTAAACAACTTGTTAAACTCGCTGGCTTGCGCACAGACAACGAGATCACTACTGCTTTTCTCGATGTGTGGGGAAAGATAAAAGAGAACGCAGAACAAGAGACGCAGCAACAAACACAAAGCACACAGAATTACAGAGCCTGGGCAGCAGCTATAGCTGCGATGATGGTGCTGGCTGCGATATATGTTTTATGGCCCGCGCAGCAGGCTGATGTTACCTATAGAACTGCCTTTGGAGAAATCAAAGAATTTATACTTCCGGATGGATCGCGCGTGGCATTGAATGCCAACTCGCAGCTTGTATATAATACCAATTGGACAGGAACTAAACGCAAGGTATTCCTAACGGGCGAAGCTTTCTTTGATGTAGTACATACGGGCGATAACAAAGAATTTATAGTAGAAACGTTTGAAGATTTTTCAGTGCAGGTACTCGGCACGGAGTTCAACGTAAATACACGTAAAGGAAATACTGCGGTATATCTGCAATCGGGAAGAATCGAGCTGCAGACTGCGAAAGAAAACGTGATATTAAAACCCGGTGATCTCGCGGTGATCAAAGACACAAATCCAGTATGGTTCAACCGTGATGCAAAAGCAGAGAATACGCTGGCGTGGAAAAATAATCTCTTCATCTATAATGATACTCCGCTCTCCGGAATCATTCAGGACATTGAAGATAACTTCGGAGTGCAGGTGCACGTAACCGAATCGGCTTTAATGGACAAACGTGTAACAGCAAAGATATCCCGTAAAAATGTGGATGTTTTATTGCAAGTTCTTGGAGAAATATTGGATGTCCAAATCGAGCAAAATAAAAAGCAGATCGTTATAAGTCCCAATCATCAGGATTGATTACCTTTGGTGGAATAGGTTTTCTCTATCCAGTCTCCAAACCCTATAGGTAAACCTCGATCCAATGAGCTGCCAATCACAAAGAGTGATGAAAGCGTTTTGTGCTTTTGTCGCATGCTATAGCATGGTTGGTTATATCTATGCACAGGGTGCAACTATAAAAAATCGCTCTGCGGTTAATAAACCTCTTCTTAGTCAGTCTGTTGATAAACCAATTCCTTTAGCCGATGCGTTGCGTAAACTCGAAGAGCGGAATCACGTAAGCTTCGCCTATCAGAAAGATTTTCTGGAAAATAAGTTTGTCACCTATACGGCAGACGAACGTAAATCGCTGGAAGTATACCTTGACGAAATGCTTGCTCCGCACAACCTGGAGTATAAACGGGTGGAAGGTATAGATCAGACGATCTATGTTATATACCCGAAACGTGAGCGGCTTGCCGAAGCTAAAACACTAACGATATCCGGAAAGGTAACAAACCAGTTTGACGAAGCCATTGCCGGTGTGAGTATATTCCTGAAAGAAGAAGGCATTGGTACGCTAACCGATATGGAAGGCAATTACTCGATCAGCTTTCCGCAGGATAATGAAAATGTATTGGTGTTCTCCCATATAGGGTATATGGTGAAGGAAGTGTCCTATACCGGTGAACAGCACGTTGACGTTGTGCTGGCTGAAAACCTGTCGCAGCTTTCGGAAGTTGTTATCACGGCATTGGGTATTAGCAAAAATCAGAAGGCTCTCGGGTACTCCGTGAGTACGATCAATTCGTCTCAGATCACACAGGCCGGAAATACCAACGTTGTGTCCGCCATGTATGGGAAAGCTCCGGGTGTAAGAATACGTACAGCACCCGGCGGTGCTACGAGTGCTGTTACCATGCAGGTTCGCGGTTTAAATTCACTGAACTATAATGCACAGCCGCTATATATAGTCGATGGTGTTTTGATGCGTGACGGAAACGAGAAGGGCGCACTCGGTGTAAACAATACCGATTACTATACCGATGCCCGTATTCGGGGCAATGGTATACTGGATATAAATCCATCGGATATTGAAACGATATCGGTGCTGAAAGGTGCAGGCGCAACAGCTCTCTATGGATCCGATGCTGCGAATGGTGTTGTGGTGATCACCACCAAGAAGGGCGATAAGAAAGCAGGGCTCGGTGTAGAGATCGGGTATACTGCCAGTCTCGAACAGGTTGCCTTTACTCCGCATTATCAGAATGTATACGGTCCGGGTTTCGATCGCGACCGAAATATATCGCTCGGTGCTGATGCATCCGGTTGGGTTCCGGTTGATATGGATCAGGATGGTGAAGCCGAAACAAAGCGCCCGTTGTTTGAATCGTATGCACAATTCGGACCGAAGATGGATGGCGAGCAGGTAATGTGGTGGGATGGTACAAAACGAAATTATAGTCCTCATCCGAACAATTATAAAGATTTTTACAGGCACGGCTATAATTCCTTATTCAATGCCGCCATCAGTAATAAAACAGAACGCGTTGCCTATCGATTCTCTTATTCCAGAAACGACTATGCCGGTATACAGGTAGGTGGTAAACTGCAACGCAATACATTTAACCTGAATAACTATATCAAGATATCGGATCGCCTCTCGGCCGATGTAGTATTGAATTATTCCAATAGCCGGGTGCACAATCGTCCGTTAAAAATTAATCGGATTACGTCAAGCTGGGATGGATTTTTCAGCAGGGCAGAAGATATGTCGTTGTTGTCTGAAAAGTATAAAACATCGAAAGGGTATAAATGGGTGCCCTACGATCAATCGCAGCGAGATCCTGCCGAAACCCTATACTTTACAACACCGCGCGGTTATGAAGTAATGAATTTTTTCTGGAAGCAACTTCGGGACAGTGAAGACGAGAACCAGAATCGACTGATCTCCAGTGTCACACTTCATTACGAGATTACACCCAACCTGCATTTTCGTGGTAAGATCGGTAATGACTTTACAAGTCTCTCCATCAAAGGAAAAGGATATAATGAATACCCGACAATCTTTAATGTTAACAGCAGCACCGGGTCGTATAGTGTGTCCAACGGGCGGTATTCGATTTTATATACCGATGCTCTGTTAACCTATAGCAAAACCGTATCGCGTGATTTTTCTTTCTCGGTCAACAGCGGGTTCCAATTGCGGGATGAACAATATCGTGATCAGGCCACTGCTACGAGCGGAGGATTGGCTGTTGAAAACTGGTTTAGTCTGAATAACTCTTACAACGCTACCAAGATTGCCACAGAAACACAGTCGCTTATTTTAAAGTATGCTTTTCTGGGTATAGTAAATTTGAACTATAAGGATTTGCTTTTTCTGGAAGGTACAGCGCGGCAGGAGTATTCTTCTACATTGGCACCTGGTAATAACCGGTATTTTTATCCATCTGTAAATAGTAGTTTCATTTTGTCAGACGCGGTGACGTTGCCTCGTTTTGTTTCGTACGCCAAGCTTCGCGGGTCGTATGGCGTGGTGGGGAATGCTCCACCCGTTTATGAAGCAAATATACTATATGATCTCACGTCACTGCAGACTACACAAGGTTCTGTGACAGCTGCTTCAACACAGGGAAACCTGTACGGTAATAATGCTATCAAACCCGAAAATAAATATGAGACAGAATTCGGTCTTGAGACAAAGCTGTGGGAAGGAAAGATAGGGGTTGACCTGACGTACTACGCCAGCCGAATAAAAAACCAGATTCTGAAACTGGATTTACCCACGAGCGTAGGTGCGAGTAAAATGCTGACGAATATAGGTCAGTTGCAAAATAACGGTTGGGAGCTGGGACTCAATTCATCAGTAGTAACTTCAGCATTTACATGGACAAGCGCTGTCAATATAGCGTTGAATACATCGAAGGTTCATTCGCTGGGAAATGGTATTGATAAACTGGTGTTTCGCGATCTGGAAGGAAGCGCTATACAAGTTGTAGCAGAACCTGGGGAGTCGATTGGAAATATATATGTATACCCGCGCAAGACAGATAGTAACGGTAACTTTATTATTAATGATAAAGGTGTATATATCATCGATAAGACCCGGTATGTTAAAGCTGGTAACATGCTGCCCAAAGTAACCGGTGGATTTGTGAATGCTTTACAGTATAAGAATTTCAGACTCGACCTCACGATCGATTACAGCATTGGTGGCCGGATTATTTCGCCTCCTTTAAAATATGGTATGGGCTCGGGCATGTATACCAGTACACTGCGATATCGTACGGCTGAAGCCGGTGGATTGCCGTACTATATTAACGCCACGGGTACTAAAATTCTGCTTGAAGGGCATAATGCAGCAGCTCCGGATGGGAGCACGGTATACCATGACGGTGTTGTATTGAAAGGGGTAACAAACAACGGGTCACCCAACGAAACAGTTATTGATGCACCAACCTACTACCTGAGTACATACGACTGGGGCAGCAACGCCTGGAACGAGAACGCAGCTATATACGACAACAGCTATATAAAAATGCGCGAAGCAGTGCTAAGCTATATGCTGCCGGCTGAGTTTGTTAGCAAGCTGCACTTTCAAAGTATTCGTGTGTCGCTGGTAGGACGAAATCTTTTTTACCTCTGGCGCACGTTGGAGAATCTTGATCCAGAATCTACCATTGGTACAAACTGGTTGAATCAGGGTATAGACGAAGGAACCAATGCTGCTACACGAAGTTATGGCTTTGCACTTAATATGAGTTTCTAAATATCAGGGATGTGAGGTTCGGAAAAATTATAATAAGTATAGGGCTGTTGATGATCGGTATATCCTGTAAGGAAGAACTGGATGATCGTTATGAGAATCCGGATCGTACCGCGGATGCAACGATCGATCAGTTTTTTACAGCAATGCTGAACAATAACCGCGTGCGGCCTCAGTACTGGGAGATGAGTACGTTCATAAACTGGCATATTGGTGTATATACGCAGTCTGTCGGTTTTTTGAATACTGAATATATATACCAGCAGAATGAGGCCTATATCAGTAATCGTTGGGATGATTTTTACCGCCCGAGTGCAAATGGTTCCGGAGTGATGGCTTTATACCGCGAGATTGAAAAAGCTTATGCGGCCTTATCAACGGACGAACAGAAGAGTGTGGAAGTATTTAGGCAGGCTGCAAAAGTGGTGTTGTATGAACAGGCAGCACAGATGGTTGATATGTGGGGAGATATACCATTCAGTGAAGCTGGCTTGTTGAATAAGACAGGTGAAGTAGTATATCCGGTTTTTGACAGCGATGCCGTTGTATATGATACCTTGCTGGCAGGTTTGAAAGAAGCGTCTGAATATTTTTCATCGGCTGAATTGTCGTCCTCTACGCAATCAGTGTTTTCTACGCAGGATATTTTACTGCATGGCGATCTCAAGCGCTGGCAGCGGTATGCTAATGCACTACGTCTTCGTCTGTTGATGCGCATCTCGTTTGTGAACGAAAGTCGCGCACAAGCCGAGGTAACGGAAATGTTGAGCAACCCGGGTGTTTATCCTTTCCCCGGTGATGTAGCCGCACAGTACGACCCCGATAATGATGATGTGTTGTTACAGCCGCTTGTAAACTATACCGATGATCTGCATATAGCTTTTACCGACTGGACCAATTACCCGGCACCGTACTTTATGCTGGAAGAAGTACTGAAGCCTGTAGAAGACCTGCGGATACCGGTGTTATACGATAAGTACGGACAAACCATGAACGGACAATTTGTGCCGAACTCGGGCTACAACAGTATGCCGATAACATATTCGCAAACCGAGCAACAAATAAACCTGGAGAAGTTCGCTATACTGGATTCAGGTACATTTCTCTACAATTCGAAACTGCCCGGAGTACTAATGACGGCCTCTGAGGTTAATTTTCTAAAGGCAGAAGCCTATGAACGATGGGGTGGGGGTAGCGCTGTTGATGAATATACCGAAGGCGTTAACAGGTCTGTTGTATTTTATTACTACCTCAACAATCTGAATCAGTCGTCCGGCAGAAAAATTGCGCCTCCCGCCGATGCGACTATCGACACATTTATAGCCAACGCCATTGCTCCGCTCTATACCGGAACGCAACACGATAAGCTCGAAGCCATCTGGACTCAGAAGTGGGTACATTTTGGTTTTTTACAGGCTATTCAAAGTTGGTCTGAATTGCGGAGAACGCATCTTCCTCAATTATACTTCTATACATCGCCGCTCACCGGGTATGAATTACCTCCGTCCCGGCTTACCTATCCTGGCAACGAGAAAACGTTTAACAGTAATTATAATGCTGTTGCTGCGAAAGATACGCGCGATGGTAAAGTTTTCTGGGATGTGCAGTGACCTTATGCCTTAATACCAAATATTTTATTGTCCGATCCGGTTTTGTTGTGCTAACTGATAATGGTATAACATAGTATAATTATATAAATGTTTAACGTATATATAGGTATATTTTTTTGTTAAAAATTGGCTTTTTTAGGTGTATTTATTGCATTTTTTGTTGATTCTGTGATTAATGGTTGGTTTGTGATATTATTTTGTAGTTGCGGTGTTTTGTTTATGTAATGATCAGTTTTTGTTAAAAAAATAAAATATTTTTTGGTGAAGGGGATTAGATTCTGATTAGCCTCCCGTTTAGTAGCAAAACCACCAGAATGGATCATTGCTACAATAATTCATTTGCCTATACCTGCTTTCATATGTTTCTGCCATATAGACTATATATATATGTCAGAACAGAAATCATACAAGCCATTGCCCCGGTGCGACAGGCCTTATCTGCTCATAAGGTTTATTTAACGTTCAATGATTTAGTTTGGGTTAATGCTGAATTTAGAATTTATACTCTAGTCGCACCGGGTCAATCGGGCACGCTCACCAACGCAATTCGCGCTCCTCTCTATAATTTTTTTGTCGCACAACCTTTTAAACTTAATTATATAATTACTCTATGATGAAACATCTACGGAAAAGGATGAAGACCTTTTTGGTTTTCTCCCTGTGTTTCTGTTTCGCCTATGCAGCGCGAAGTCAGAGCGGAACGATAAGCGGTACAGTTACTTCAAATAGTGATGGTGCTCCATTGCCAGGAGTAAATGTGTTGGTGAAGGGGACAACAGTCGGTACCTCAACAGATTCAGATGGAAAGTATTCTATTGAAGCGAGCAGTAATGCTACGCTCGTTTTTTCCTTTATAGGTTATGCACCTCAGGAAGTACCCGTTAATAATCAGACTGCGGTTAATGTTGTGTTGGCTGAGGATATATCTCAGCTTGGCGAAGTAGTGGTTACTGCTTTTGGTTTGGAGCGTGAGAAAAAAGCAATAACCTATTCGGCACAGATGGTTGGAACGAATGAACTTTCTGAAGCTCGTTCGTTGAACGTGGCGAACTCCCTGTCAGGTAAAGTTGCGGGGTTAAGCTTCTCAACAACCGGTAACGGTGTTGGTAGCTCATCAAGAATTACACTTCGTGGTAACCGCTCACTGACCGGAAACAACCAGCCGCTTTTTGTTATAGATGGCGTGCCGATGGATAACAATGTGGCTTCTACACCTTCAGCAGATATAGGGGGTACTACCAGCTTCAATGGTATATCCAGTATCAACCCGGAAGACATTGCTTCTATTTCAGTATTGAAAGGTCCGTCTGCAGCAGCGCTATACGGAACACGTGCCAGCAACGGGGTTATCATTATCACCACTAAAAAAGGTACAGCAGGACAGAAAACCAATATATCAGTTTCATCAAACCTGATGTTCTCCAAGGCATATAATTTGCTGAACTTGCAAAATCAATATGGTCAAGGTAGTGCCGGAGTGTATGATCCTGCATCCCGGAATAGCTGGGGACCTGAGATGAATGGTCAGCAAGTAGCAGCATGGCAACTTTCGTTTAATCCTAATTACGCAGGACCTGCAACCTATGCGCTCACGCCACAGCCTAACAACGGCATGGATTTCTTCAATACCGGGTATAACTGGGCGAAGACCATTTCCGCGTCTATGGGAAGCCAGACTACACAGGGATATTTTTCCTATACCAATACTTCTTCAGAAGGTATAGTACCCGGAAACGAACTGAACAGACATAACCTGAATTTGAGAATTACCAGTGACCTCAGCAGCAAACTGAAACTGGATGTTAAGACCAACTATATATATCAGAAAATAGACAACGCTCTGAATACAGGTGAAGGATCAATAGGCGAGGGTGTATATACGATGCCCAGAAGTATGCAGTACAGCCAGTACAAGCAATATCAGTATATAGATGACGCGGGACAGATTCAATATAACTGGCCTAATCCCAACGCTATAAACGGAGTAATGGAGAACCCGGCCTGGCTTGCACACAGAAACCTGAGAATAGACGAGCAAAACAGATTTATCGGGTTTGCTTCTTTGAAGTATAACTTTACGAATGAACTAAGCTTACAGGTGCGTTCGGGTCTTGATCAGTCATCACTCTCTACAGATGTTTCCCGGTATGCTTCCGTTTCTGTAATTGCTAATGATTTCGGTAGCTATTCACAATCAAAAGGAACCACACGCGAGTTGAACTCAGATTTCCTTTTGTCTTATAATAAAAAATTTGGAGACTTCTCTGCTAACATAAGTGCTGGTGGTAACTCACTTATGCAGAAACGATCTACGTTAAGTACAGGTGGTACATTGAGTAAAAGAAACTTTTTTGCAATAAGCAATCTCTCTACTGCTACCGTAACTTCCGATCCTTATGAAAAGCGCATCAACTCACTTTATGGTTTTGCGCAGTTAGGTTACAAAGATGTTTTGTTCCTGGATGTTACGGCTCGTAACGACTGGTCATCAGCACTGCCTGCGAGCAATCGATCTTACTTCTATCCATCGGTAGGTCTTTCAGGTGTATTGACGGATATGCTTAACGTTGAGTCTAATGTACTGACGTATTTGAAAGTAAGAGGTTCTCATGCTTCTGTGGGTAATGACACTGATCCTTATCGGTTGAGTCAGCAGCTTCTTTACTATGGATTTGACGGTGGTGTTGTACAATCATCAACAGTGCTCAACAACCCGAATCTTAAACCAGAGATTTCCTCTTCAAACGAGTTTGGTGTAGATGCCAGATTTTTTAACAATCGAATCGGCTTAGATGTTACTTTGTATCAGACCAAGACTAAAAACCAGATCTTTACTATAAACGTGCCTGAGTCTTCCGGATATTCTACCCAAGTAGTGAACGGAGGTTCCATTCAGAACAAGGGTATAGAAGTAGTGCTGAATGCAGGTGTTGTAGAAACGGATGCCTTCAGATGGGATGTAACCCTTAACTATTCAAGCTATAGAACGAAAGTACTTAGCATCATGGAAGGTCGTGATGAACTGTCGATCACAACCGGATATGAGCGATTAGCTCAAACACTTATCAAAGAAGGTGGTGGCTACGGAGATCTGTATATCAGAGGCTTTGAGCGTACGGACGATGGACAGATCCTGGTAAATGGAACCACAGGTTTACCTGAATTTACTTCAGGCTTTGATGTCAAAGCAGGTAACTTCAATCCGAGTTGGTTGGGTGGTATACAAAACAAACTGTCTTACAAAGACTTCTCTCTTAGCTTCCTGATCGATGCAAGAGTAGGAGGTAAAGTGATCTCTTATACGCAGTCAAAACTGGCTGGCGTTGGAGCAAGCGATATTACACTTAACGGACGCACCGATGGTTTCGTAGTGAAGGGTGTTGTTGCTACCCGCGATGCTGACGGTAACATTACATCTACTACACCCAATACAACTTCCATTACAGCAGAAAGTTATTGGACACAGGTTGCAAGCCGTGACCCAAGATCTGCAGAAGATTTTGTGTTCAGTGCAACCAACGTCCGCTTGAGAGAATTGGTACTCGGATATTCAGTGCCGAAGAAACTTTTAGGAGATGGTCCAATTACAGGAGTAAACTTCTCGATTGTCGGAAGAAACCTGTTCTTCCTTGTTAACAAGGCTAAATACTTTGATCCGGAACAAGGAGTCGGAGTAGGAAACCTTCAGGGTATTGAATCATTCAATATTCCTACTACCAGAGACATCGGGTTTAATGTGAAAGTAAATTTTTAAAAGAAAGTCGCGATGAAAAGAAATAAAATGAAATATATCACACTGGCCATTCTGTTATTGTCGGTGAGCTGCACCAGTGACTTTGATGAGATTAATACTAATCCGAGTACCCTTACAGCAGATCAATTAGATGCTACCATGGCCGGGCCGTCATTTGCCAATGCCCTATACAAAGGAATTGGTAATGCTTCATGGGCCATTCCGGGAGATGACTATGGTACTTATGGGTTGAGCACCATGTTGCATTCCATGCTTTTCTCTCACTACTTCTCTGCTGGCACTCCGAGTTGGGCAACAGAAAGAAACGGAATCAACGATGGCTGGAGAAGCCGCGGATGGTTGAGATTCTATACCCTCGCTGTACCTTCTCTGAGAAACGCATATACAGCGTCAGAAGGAAATGCTGAAGCGTTGGCCATCCTTGATATATGGAAAGTTTTTATGTTCCATAGATTCACGGATTCGTGGGGTGCTGTGCCTTATTCACAGGCAGGAATTGGTGGTGCATCTGTAGCATATGATTCACAGGAGGAGATGTATGCAGACTTTTTCAAATTGCTTGATGCTGCAAACACTACCTTAAGTGCTTCTGCAGAAACTACCGTAGGTATATTTGGAAGCTATGACAAAGTATACGGTGGCGACATTGAAAAGTGGAGAAGATTTGGTAACTCACTCAGATTACGCCTTGCATTGAGAATATCCGGTGTGGATGCCTCTACTGCCAAAACTCAGGCTGAAGCTGCCGTAGCTGCAGGTGTTATACAGGCCAATACCGGAAGCGCTTATTTTGCAGTAAGCTCGAACGCATACAATAACTTTGTAGATATAGCACGTTACTGGGGATTCTATATGTCAGCCGATTTGGAAAGCATCCTGAAAGGATACAATGATCCAAGGCTTTCAATATGGTTTGCTGCTAATACAAATGGAGAATTCGTAGGTCAGCCAAATGGTGGTGGAACTGTGCGCGACTGGAGCACCAGTGTCTTAAGTCTGACAAATCAAACTACTACGTTTGGAGATCCTAACACAAAGCCTATCGAAATTATGATGGCATCGGAGACCTATTTCAATCTTGCAGAAGGTGTTCTGAATGGCTGGAGCATGGGTGGAGGAACAGCGCAGACGTATTACGAAGATGGTATCCGCTTGTCGCTGCAACAATGGGGAGTTACTGATACGGATGACATCAATGCCTATATTGCCGGAAGTACAACTGCAGTACAACCAACTTTGGTTAGTGAGTATGCAGCGGCTGGATTGAGTACAACTCCTCCGGTTGATGTGCCCGTGTCGTGGGCAGGTACTGAGAGTGCACAACGGAAGCAGATTGCCGTTCAGAAGTATCTTGGACTCTTCCCGGAGTCATGGGAAACATGGTCTGATCTGAGAAGAACAGATGCTAACATCCTGTATCCTTTACTGCAAACAGAAAACTCTGCTGTTGGAAGAGGAGTGATGAAGAGACTTACTTATCTGCCGAATGAATATAGTACGAACACCGCTGCGGTTAACGCTGCCGTAAGTACTATAGCAGGCGGACAGGATGTAGGTAGCGCGAAAGTTTGGTGGGATGTTAACTAAACGTTAGAATCTTGAATAGAAAAAAGCGACCATATTATATGGTCGCTTTTTTTATATATACCGATATATATTATTTAATCGTATACTCAAAAATACAGCAGGAACAGATCGTGTTACTTGATAATCTTGAACTTGACATTCTTCGCACCAAAATTCGAAATCTTAAAGCCAACTATATCTTTTTTGTTCCTTACAAACTCTAATTCAAACTTGAAGGAATTTATACCCGTAAATTTACTGTCATCAATTCGGGTAAGTTCTATATCACTTAGTCTGCTGTGAGTTATAGTTAATTTATCGTTCCGGAGTGTTACAGTATATCCGGTGGCGAGCTCATCGCTATAGTAATATCCCGTGAAATCTTTTAGGTTGGAGGTATATTTCTCAGTCTTTGTGGTTGCTAAAGTTGGTGAAGTGTTGTTTGTAACAGGTTCAGTGAATTGATTTTTCAGATAGAACTCAACAATCTTTAGTCCTGTACCGAGAATGTCGTAGTGTTCATCGTTGCTTAGGGCGATGATGGAAAGATTGTGCTCCGGGAATCTTGCTAACCACGCGCGAAAGCCGGCCGTGTGTCCGCCATGCGTAATGGCAGGTATACCGCGATGTTTCCAGCGAACTTGTCCTTTCGCATGATAGGTTGTATCAGTTCCTGATGCGGCCCAGACCACGGGTTTAGTATTGTCCAAGACCGATACCTCGTTGAACGCTGCTATCAGTTGAGCATCTCCGATAATGGGATGATAAAAATTGTTTGCCCATTTTGCCATGTCTTCTGCTGTAGTGTGTAAACTTGAAGGACCGGCATCGGCAACGAGTAATTCTTTCTTGATATACTGACCATCACTTTTTTCGTATGAATGCGCCCTGTTTTTTATAATGGTGTGATAGTCGTTGTAGAAACGCGTATTAGTCATCTGTAATGGCTCGAATATATTTTTGCTGGTATAGTCTGTGAAGGATTGTTGGGTTACACGCTCTACAATTCGAGCGAGCAGGGTATATCCGGTGTTGCTATAGCCAAACGCAGTGCCGGGTTCAAAGTTTAACTCCTTTTGTCTTGCCGTTACTTTCAGAATCTGTTCAGTGGTCATAACATCTTCAATGTGCCAACCTGCCAGGGTGAGCGTGGCTGCGAGGTCTCGTATACCACTGGTATGTGCAAGCAGATGCCGTATCCGTATCGCTTTCCCATAGGACGGCAGCTCCGGAATATATTTCCGAATATCATCTTCCAGCGAAAGCTGGCCTTGTTTCGCCAACAGGTAAATAGCAAAGGCGGTAAACTGTTTTGAAACCGATGCGATTTGAAAAACAGTTTCCGGTGTATTGGCAATTCCGTGTTCCAGGTTGGCGCTTCCGTAACTTTTCTTAAATACTGTTTTACCATCCTTTACAACTACGATGGAGACGCCCGGTGTATGTGTGTTGTAATGCGCAAACAAACTGTCCATTTTTTTATCAATGTCTGGTACAGACTGACTCAGTCCGGTACGTGTGATGAGCAACAGAATTATAGCAGGCAATGCAATCAGTCCTTTCATTTCAGTGCGATGTTATGGTTATCAATGAAAGGGCAAAAATCAACGTGGCAGCATCAAAATCCTTTAAAAAACATGATTCTTAAAGAGAAAGACGCAGATATATAGCTTTCTCTGAATAGGATACCGGGCGAAGTCTGCGGTGTTACAAAATTTTTTCATTGCTCCATCGGCATCTTCAAAATCCTTATTTTAATGTATGAAAAACAAAATGACCCATTTTGCCATTCACATTGATAACATGGAAAGGGCAAAGAATTTCTATGAGCAAGTATTTGATTGGGGATTTTCGTCTTACGGTCCGCCTGATTTTCTGCAGATAAAGGTTGATAAAACAGAAAACGGGGAGTTGATCGGTGCATTGCAATCAAGAAAATACTCGCCTGTGAAAGAAAAAGTAATTGGCCTGGAGTGCACCATAACGGTGGCCGATGTTGAAGCAATTATACAGCGGGTAAAGGATTATGGCGGGCAGATTCTTATGCCCAGAACGGCTATTCCTTACGTTGGCTGGATAACCAAGTTTCTGGATACGGAAGGCAATCTTGTTTGTGCGATGCAAGCTGACAACGAAGCAAGATGAACGCAATGGCCGGAGTTCGAAAAATACATCCGCATTTTCTTTACCTGCTGGAGTTTAAAGAACAGAAAGTGATTGATCTGTTTAAAGATCTGCGTTCTTATATACTGGAAATTTATCCGGAGAGCAATGAGATACTTTATCATACCCATGCGCTGACAACTGTTTTTTCTGTATCGGATAATTTATCGGATGCTTTTTGCATGTTGCCCATTTATACCAATCATCTGAATCTTGGATTTAATAAGGGTACCTTGTTGCAAGACCCTTATAAATTACTGGCAGGTACGGGAAAGCTGATCAGGCACATTCCTATTGAGACTCCTAAAGATTACAGGAACAAGAAAGTAAAAGAGCTTGTGAAGTCAGCTATAGATTTTGCTGTTAAAGATATGGATAAGCCGACTAAATCTGTTGGTGAGACAATCTCTAAAATTAAGTGGACGGGAAAGTAAAATATACTTCCGTGGGTATATATAGGTATAATTGTGCTGTAACGCGCGTGAGCGATTGAGCGGCCTGTTTGAGCCCGAAGTGGCATGCGGGGGGATTGGCGAGTAGCGAAAGCGCGGCCCCTTGTTGCCTTTCGCAGTGCTAACGGAGGAAGGCAACAAGGGGACATGCCCCATCATAATCAATAAACCGTATTAGAATTCGCAAGTGTCCTCGTTTGTTAGTTATCTTTTCGCGCTTAATTTGAACTGATCTGTGACTATGAAAAAAGCATCGATATATACTCTTCTGTTTGCCGGCTTATTCGTTTTTGCTATACCGTGTGTTCGTGTATATGCGCAGGGCAACATCCATCAGCAATCAACAACGTATCAATGGCCGGATGACCCATTGGTGCGCGCCAAACTTGAGACATGGCGCGATCAGAAATTCGGAATGATCATTCACTGGGGGTTGTATGCTGTGCCGGGTATTATTGAATCGTGGGAGCTGTGCTCGGAAGATTGGATCGGTCGCGACAGCACCATGGCGTATGAAGACTATAAGAAATGGTACTGGGGATTGAACAAACAATTTAATCCGGTGAACTTCAACCCGGACCAATGGGCACAAGCTGCGAAAGATGCCGGTATGCGCTATGTTGTATTCACGACCAAGCACCACGATGGCTTCAATATGTTCGACACAAAGCAAACCGATTTTAAAATTACGAACGGCCCGTTTGCCAATCATCCGAAAGCGAATGTTGCTAAATATGTATTCGAAGCTTTCCGTAATCAGCAGATGATGATCGGTGCATACTTCTCCAAGCCCGACTGGCATTGTGAATACTACTGGTGGCCACGCTACGCTACGGCTGATCGTAATGTGAATTATGATATACGCAAGAACCAATGGCGCTGGAATAAGTATAAAGAGTTTACCTATAACCAGATTGGCGAACTTGTAAACGACTACGGAAAGATTGATATACTCTGGCTCGATGGTGGATGGGTGCGTCCGCTGGAGACTGTGAACGATGAAGTTCGCGCGTGGGGTGCTGCTATACCTGCCTGGAGCCAGGATATAGATATGCCACGCATTGCTACTATGGCACGTAAAGCACAACCCGGACTTTTAATTGTTGATCGTACCGTGCACGGCCCGTATGAAAATTACCAGACACCCGAGCAGAGCATACCTAAACAAAAACTGGATCACCCGTGGGAGAGTTGCATAACGCTGGGCTATGCTTGGGGCTATGTGCCGAATGATCAGTATAAATCAAGTGCAAAAGTTATACATACATTGATTGAAGTAGTAGCCAAAGGTGGAAGCTTGTTGCTGGGCGTTGGTCCCGGTACAGATGGTACATTTAACGCAGCACAAGTGGAGCGTTTGAAAGAAGTAGGAGCATGGCTGCAAAGCAACGGTGGCGCTATATACAATACGCGCACCGCTGATTACTACTATGACACAGGCAGTGATACCTACTTTACGACTGGTAAGAGCAATGAGACATTTGCGCTGGTGAGACTGCCAGAAGGTAAAGGTATACCGACCACCGTATCATGGTCGGGAAATATACCGCGTAACGGAACACGCGTGAAATTACTTGCCACAGGCGAAACAGTGAAGTGGAAAAAAGATGGCGACAAGGTAGTTGTAACGCTGCCATCATCTTTTCTGAAAAAGAATAAAGCCTATGCAGCTCTGACGTTTTCGTTTCAGAAATAGCAAGGTGTAAATACACAACATCGGACTCTTTGTCCAAAAGATTGAACTCCGGAGTATGGCTCCGGAGTTTTTTGTTTTAGAAAAACCGACACATTTGCCTCGCTTGCCGCAATAAACCGATAGTGCCTATATTGTATGGTACTTTCGGTCCATATTTGTGATTATCTGAAATGGAGTAACTTGAACGTGAAGCGATGAGCAAACAGAAAAATATTCTCGTGCACACAACGGGGTGGGTGCTCTTCCTGGTTATTCCGATCCTGTTTTCACCGGCACCTGGCCTTTCTATGGATATGTTCGGTAAAGGCTATATGCAGCGCGAACTCGTAGCGTGTGCATTGCTGATCGGGTATTTTTATCTGAATACGAATATACTGTTGCAGCAATTTTACTTTGACAGAAAGTATACACTATATATACTGATAATTATCGGATGCTTCATCGTGACCACGATGGTACCTTTTCTGTTGTTTCAGATTCATCCGCCTCCGCCTCCTGATGGCGGTGGTGGTCCTATGCCGCGTAAACCGGAAGAAGGATCGATACTGTTTGAGTTTGGACATAACCTTTTCAGATTTTCGGTGGTCACGTTCGTTTCGCTAACGTTGAAGATCAGCAACCGCTGGAAACAGGCCGAGCAGGAAAAACTGAATGCAGAGCTTTCATACCTCAAGGCGCAGATCAATCCGCATTTTCTTTTCAATACGCTGAATAGTATTTACTCGCTGGCGATTCAGAAGTCGGATGTTACTCCTTCTGCCGTTGTAAAGTTATCGTCTATGATGCGTTATGTAGTGAGCGAATCTAACCGCGATTTTGTACCACTCGATAAAGAACTTAGTTATATTCGTAATTATGTAGAGCTGCAGCAACTTCGGTTTGGCGAGGCTGTGCAGTTATTGTTCTTTGTACATGGTAATGCAGGTAGTAGCAAGATTGCTCCGTTGATTTTGATTCCGTTTGTTGAAAATGCTTTTAAGCATGGTGTAAATGCTGAAGACAGTTCGTGTATCAAAATATCAATTGATATTGATAATAGTGAGTTGAGACTGGAAGTTTTTAACAACAAGGTTTTCGTCAGGAGAGAAGAAGAGAAGAGCGGACTGGGCATTGAGAATACACGCGGCAGGTTGCAGTTGCTATACCCGAACAGACACAGTTTGGTTATTACCGATACCGAAGAAAGCTTTTCTGTTTTACTAACCATACGGTTAACATGATAAAAGCCATTGCTATAGATGATGAGCCGCCTGCATTGCAGGTGATTGAAACCTTTTGTCGCGAGGTTGATTTTATTTCATTGGAGAAAACGTTTATCAAGCCCAACGAAGCACTCAAGTATATAGGTAAATTTCCGGTCGATCTGCTTTTTCTTGATATCAACATGCCATCGGTAAGTGGTATAGATCTATATAAAGAGGTAAAGCAAAACACGATGGTGATCTTTACCACAGCCTATAGCGAATATGCCGTAGAAGGATTTAACCTGAGCGCTATAGATTACCTGTTGAAGCCGTTTACCTTCGATCGTTTCCTGCAGGCTGTTACCAAGGCCGAAGAGTATCACAACCATATACATCAAAAGAGTAAGCCCGAGCATCAATATCTTTTCATTCGCGCAGATTACAGCCTCATCAAGATAAATATAGCCGACATTCTTTTTATAGAAGGCCTGGACGATTACCTGCGCATCCACCTGCAAAATCAAAAACCGGTTGTTGCCCGCATGACACTGAAGGTAATGCTTGAGAAGCTTCCAGCCCAGGCTTTTGTGCGTGTGCATCGCTCGTATATTGTTGCCTTCAGCCGCATCGAACACATTCGTAACAAGATCATTACCGTGGCAGGCGAAGAAATTCCGATCGGTACGAGTTATGAAAAAGCCTTCTTTGAAGCCTTTGAAGGAAAACAGTAAGTGCCGGGATTACTGTGTTCTACGCCCCTGAGGTCGCCTTATTTTATTGATTTTCGTAATTTTTGCGGTAGCTCGTGAGGTGGGGGTGTACTGTATATGTAGGGTTTTGATAATAATTTCCTTTGAATTTATTATTAATTTATCCGAAAATTGGCCCCGATTCACCCTCGGACGTTTTGTATATAAATAGCCACCATACCGATGAAGAGTTGTTGCGCCTGCTGCGCGAAGGCAGTAAAGATGCGTTCGAAGCAATCTTTAACCGGTATTGGAACAGTTTATACCGTATAGCCTATGCGCGATTGAAGTCGCATGAAGATGCCGAGGAAATTGTTCAGGAGCTTTTGGCTTCACTGTGGAAGAAACGCTCTGAAGTATTGATAATCAATCTTGATCAATACTTATTTGTATCGGTAAAGCGCAGGGTAATCAGTGCTATACGTCAGCGCATCACGCACGAAAAATACTGGGAGTACTATAAACATTTCCTTCCCGAAGGCACAACAACTACCGAAGAGGTTGTTGAGTATAACGATCTGAACACCGCTATAGAAAAAGCGATGCAGCACCTGCCGGAAAAATCGCAGCAGGTATTTCGACTGAATCGCCTGCAGGGATTATCCATCGCAGAGATTGCTGAAAATCTGAAGATGCCGCGCAGAACGATCGAACATCACTTAACCCGATCGTTACGCGAACTTCGCCTGCACCTGAAGGACTTCATCTTTTTTATCTGCTTCTGTTTGTTCTTCTGAGACACGTTTGGCGCTGATTATCAGTCGCGTGGATCACCTTCTTCAAAAAATCTGAAATATTTTTTATTCAACCTTGCGGAAAAATCCGGATGGCGCGTCTTCCTGTTGCTGCACGTGGTGTGCACATAGGAATTTCATGGCAATGACATCGAAAGAGTTTGACAAGATACTTCACCGGTATAATTCAGGTACCTGTACTGAAGAAGAACGGCAACTGGTGGAGGCGTGGTTTAAAGCCATGGAGGATGGTGAAGACGAAACCTTCAGCAATAAGATAGAAACTGCTGTAAAAGATCAGCTCTGGAATAAACTGAACGGTGAACTTGATCTTCCGCATTCCGATAAGCCTGGTTTTTCATTTTGGAACGTAGGCCGTGTGGCGGCTGCATTTGCATGTATACTCGTAAGTATATTTCTGGTGAAGCGCTATTTTTCAGACACAGTTTCGGAATCGAATACGATCGTATCCGCTGGTGGTAAAACAATCCGCTTTGTAAATACAACGCAGACAACACATAGACTGGCTTTGCAGGATGGAAGTATCGTTACGCTGCAGCCTGGCAGTGAATTGAAATATCCGGAAGTATTTACTTCCAAACGCGAAGTATATCTCACCGGTGAAGCATTCTTTGAAGTAGCCAAAGATGCTGAACATCCTTTCCTGGTATATACCCACGAAGTAACTACAAAAGTATTGGGAACAAGCTTTCGCATTACAGCCTACGAACAGGAGAAAGAAATTATAGTGGTTGTGAAGACCGGAAAAGTCTCTGTGTTTACACAACCTCGCATGGACTCCTCTGCAAAAAGTGCCGCGCAGGAATTTATACTCACACCCAATCAACAGGTAGTATACGATCGTAAAGAAGCACTTGCTGTGCGCAGTGCCGTGCAAAAATCAGCAGGCCATATTGCACAGCAACCTGCGCAGGTGTTGTCCTATACCAACGCACCGGTTGCGTCAATCCTGAAAACATTGGAAGAAAGCTATGGCGTAAACATTCAGTTTAATGAACAAGTATTGACCGGATGTACACTTACGTCTGATATGACGGATGAAAATCTCTACCAGCAGCTTGAGATAATCTGCAATGCATTGGGTGCCCGTTATGAGGTTACGGAAACATCCATTGTTATCGATGCTCAGGGCTGTAATTAAAAAAAAACGATTAATAAAAACCTAACGCTGCAATGCCTATGAAGTAAACCCTACGAAAAAAATAATGAAGGCCGATAATGTCGCAACCATTACCGGCCTGAGTCAATGCATCGTGATTCGGAAAATCACGCGCATCCAAGTTTTTGCCTAGTGAAAACAAAAACATTATAAATCTAATGATAAAACCTAAACCTGTTAAAAATGGATTATTGTTTCTTATGAGAGTGACATTAATTCACATACTGATATCTTCTTTTACCATTGCCATGGCACATGCGGTACCGGGCTTTGGTCAGGAGGTATTGGATCGAAAAGTCAGCATTGACGTTGAGGGCGCAAAAGTTCAGAATGTGCTCTTGATGATCAGCCGGCAGGCCAATGTTAAGTTTGCTTACAGTCCTCAACTTGTAGAGGATGCCAAAGAAGTAACCCTTCACCTGCAGGAAGCGCGTTTAGGCGATGCGCTTGATAACCTGTTGGGTGCTGCCATTGAATATAAAGTATTAGGCAACCAGATTGTACTGATGCCGATCGGTAAAACATCTTCAGCAGAAGCAAGTGCTTCCGAAGAAGTACCACCGGCAGCTGTAACTATTACTGGTAAGGTAACCGATGAGTTCGGATCACCATTACCCGGAGTAAACGTTGTGGTAAAAGGTACCAGCACCGGTGTAACTACCGATGCTGATGGTATGTATACCCTGGAAGTACCCTCTGCCGATGTAACACTTGTGTTCTCTTTTATAGGATACGCTACAAAAGAAGTTGCAGCCAACAATCAAAGCACGGTAGATGTAACGCTTCTGGAAGACATTCAGTCGCTGGCTGAAGTTGTTGTGGTAGGATATGGCACGCAGGAGAAGAAAGAAGTAACGGCTGCTATATCGCAGGTATCCGGTGAAGAGATCAAGAAAAGCTCTGCTGTTTCTATTTCCAACTCACTGGCCGGACGTGTTTCTGGTTTATTTGTGAATCAGACCAACTCAGAGCCTGGTCGTGACGATGCGCGTATTTTTATTCGCGGTGTCGGTACCACTGGTAACACCGATGCGTTGATCGTTGTGGATGGTATAGCCAACCGCGATGGTATATCGCGTATCGACCCGAATGATATTGAGACAATCACTGTATTGAAAGATGCATCTGCTGCTATATATGGAGCGCAGGCCGCGAACGGTGTTGTACTGATCACTACCAAGCGTGGTAAAACTGGTAAGCCAACCGTTAACTATTCATTTAACCAGGGCTTTGTTAGTCCTACACGCAAAGTAAAACTGGCAGACGCTGCCCTATATGCAAAGAGTGTAAACACCTGGAACGGTTCACCATTGTTCTCGGCTCAGCAAATCGCTGACTATGAAAGTGGTGTTGCTCCAAGTACAGACTGGATCGATGAAGTATATAAAGGATACTCCCTGCAGAATCGCCACAGCATTACGCTGAACGGTGGTACCGATAAAGTAAAGTATTTCCTTTCTACCGGTACAACGTATCAGAATGGTTTGATCACCGGTGATGAGACAACCAAGTTCAAGCAGTACAACGTGCGTTCAAATATAGATGCACAGATCTCGGAGCGATTCAAGATCGGTTTGAACCTGGCAGGAAGACGCGAAGATAGAAGATGGTTACAATATGAAGATGAAACTATCTATGGTAACACGATCCGTGCGGCTCCAACCATTCCGGCTACTATCAACGGACTGCCTACTGCGGGTCGTTCGGAAACAAACCCATTGGCAGTGGCACAAGGCCCGGGTTATCTGAACCTGCAGCGCAATGTGTTGAATGGTACATTGAGTGGCGAGTATAAATTACCCTATATAGAAGGTCTTTCAGTAGATGGTTTTGCTGCGATCGATATCGTGCAGGACTTCCAGAAGAAATTCTATCAGCCATTTACATACTATAAAGAAGAGAATGGAGAGATCGTAGCCGTGAAGGGCGGTCCTACTCTGAACAACACATACCTGAAGCAAGACTATATCGGTACACAATCCGTAACCTTGCACGGTAAGATCAAGTACGAGCGTACTTTCGGTATGCACAACGTGAACGCGTTTGTTGCTTACGAGCAAAACGAATTCTCGAACAATAACTTTTACGCACAACGCTTCCAGTATCAGTCTAGTCGTATAGACCAGCTTTTTGCAGGAAGTGCGAATACAGATTACCAGGGTAACTACGGTAGTGCATCCGAAACGGCACGCCAGAATTACTTCGGACGCTTAGCCTATACGTTGAAAGACCGCTATATGCTGCAGTTCCACTTCCGTTATGATGGTTCTTCAAATTTCCCGAGCGACAAACGTTTTGGTTTCTTCCCGGGTGTATCAGCCGGCTGGAGAATTTCAGAAGAAGCTTTCATGATCGACAACTCGGTGGTAAGCAACCTGAAGCTACGTGCTTCATGGGGTAAACTTGGTAACGACCGTATCAATCCGTTCCAGTACCTGAGTACCTTCAGCTATCCTACAGCAGGATCACAAGGCTATGTATTGGGAGGAAACGATGTGAACGTACTGAACCCGGGCGTTGCTGCTAACCCGAACATCACGTGGGAAACCAAGCGCACATTTGACGTAGGTTTTGATGCAGGTTTCTTTGCGAACCGCTTAACCTGGGAGTTCGATGTGTTCTTCGAAAAACGTAACGACATCCTCGCTCCGCGCAACGTAACCGTTCCGAACTATACCGGGCTGGTGTTACCGGATGAAAACATCGGTGAAGTAGACAACAAAGGTTTCGATACACAGATTATGTATCGCAATACGATTGGCGATGTAAATTTCAATATCGGTGGTAACATTACCTATGCACGCAACAAGGTAATCTTCATGGATGAAGGAAATGTATATCCGGAAGACTATCAGAAAGCAGAAGGACACCCGATCGGTTCACGCCTTGCTTATCAATATATAGGTGTATACCGTACACAGGCTGACCTCGATCAGTATCCGGGCTTGAACGGAGTGGCAGTATTGGGCGATCCAATCTATCGCGATGTGAATGGTGATGGTGCCGTAACCAATGCCGACAGAACCCGTCAGGACCTCACCAATATACCACAGCTTCAATATGGTATAACACTTGGGGCTAACTACAAAGGATTTGATTTCTCAGCCGTGTTCCAGGGACAAGCGCGTGCAGAGCAGTATCTGCGCTATAGCTTCTCCAACGGTAACAACGGTATGGTATATTTCCTCGAGAACGCTTACGATACAGAAGATAATCCGAATGGTTCATTACCGGCCATCAATCGTGGTAATACCGATGCACAGTATAGCACACTGTGGCTTCAGAATGTATCGTTTGTTCGACTCAAGAATATAGAGCTCGGCTATACCATTCCAAACGACCTTGTATCACGCGTTGGCTTGCAACACGTGCGGGTATATGTAAATGGTTACAACCTGCTCACATTCGACAAACTGAAGAAGGACGGATTGCCTGACCCTGAAAACACGAACGTGGAAGGCTGGCAGTTTCCGCATACGAAGAGTATAAACTTTGGTTTAAACCTAACTTTTTAACAGCGCATGAATACGAGAAAGATAGTATATATAGCGGTCGCTGCAGTATCCGGTCTTCTTTGGGCATGTTCCGATGATATACTGGATAAGAAACCATTGAATGGTTACAGCGAGGTAGATGTTTTTGCAGACGAGGCGTTGCTGCGTGATTATGTTAACGGTACCTACCGAAGTATTCGTTTTCCGTTTGACGATGAGAACTCGTTAACGGATGGTCTTACTGATAACGCCTACAACCAGCACGGAAGTGCAGAGAGCACCATTAAGATATATACCCGTGCCGAAGTAAGCCAGGATGATGGCGAAGGTGTAACCCGTAACCTCTGGACACAGGCATATGCCGGCATAAGAAGAGTAAATTTGTTCTTCGAGAAAACGCAGGACTCTGACCTGGATGCTGAAGCGTTGAAAACGCTGGGCGGACAAATGCAGTTTCTGCGCGCATACCTATATTTCGATTTACTTCGCTGGTATGGAAGTGTTCCGTTGATCACCAAGACTTACGGACTGAATGAATCTTACGAAGTTACCCGCGCATCATACGATGAGATTGTAAATTTCATTGTGACCGAATGTAACGATGCGATAACAAAGTTACCGTCCATGACTGATGCCGGATATTCTTCCGGTGTAGCTTCAGTTGAAGCAGCGATGGCATTGAAAGCCCGCACACTGCTATATGCGGCCAGCGCGCTCTACAATACTTCAGCAGATGATAGTAAATGGACAGCAGCTCGCGATGCCAACAAAGCCGTAATGGATTTGGCTGGTGTAAGCCTGGCAGGAAATGCAACACAATACGGTGCAATGTTCCGCGGCACGAACGCGAACGAAGTAATCTTTGCACGTTACTTCACGCAAACAAACAACCAGGGTTGGGGTGTAAATGTGTGGCTCTTTCCGAACAGTAATGGCGGATGGGCCACCACTACGCCAACGCAGAACCTGGTAGATGATTACGAATTGACCAACGGTTTACTGCCTTCAGAAGCTGGGTCAGGTTATAACGATCAGAACCCGTATGTGAATCGCGATCCTCGTTTCTATGAAACTATATTGTATAACGGAGCTTCGTTCAAAGGTGGTGTATATAGCCCGTATCGCGATAAGACTTACCCGGACTCTTCATTGCTGGCCGGTAAAGATTCACGCTTTACGATTTCTACCAACTCACCACACAACGCTTCGAAGACCGGGTATAATTTCAGAAAATGGTCACAGGAAAGTGAAGCCTGGGATGCCGGTAATAAAGGTCCGTGGATCATCTTCCGCTTATCAGAGTTTTACCTGAACTATGCAGAAGCACAAATAGAACTTGAAAATTACGATGAAGCCAGAAATGCGATCAATGCTATCCGTTCACGATTCGGTATGCCGGATGTAACGGAAAGTGGTGACGAGCTGAAAGAGCGTTACCGCAGGGAAAGACGCATTGAGCTGGCACTGGAAGATCATCGCTTCTTTGATATAAGACGCTGGAAGATCGGTCCGGAATCGTTGGACAAGCCTGCGCTGGGTGTAGATGTATACAAAGCAGGCGCTTCGTTCGACTATATCTATGGTATGGTTGCAGACAATACCCGCAAGTGGGATGACAAGATGTACTTCCTGCCAATACCGGCTACAGAGATCCAGCGAAGCAACAATTCGCTTACGCAGAACTCGGGGTATTGATTATAAACAATTAATGAACTATAATAACGGAGGTGAGAGCCTCCGTTATTCTTTACTGGACGTTCTTGCGTAAATAATTATATCGGGAAACCAGACCATACCATGACCTGCCAGAGTAAATTCAAAATCCTGTCAATTGCCTTGCTGTTGGTATTGCTTCAGCAATGTGCACAGCCATCGAAACAATTCAGTGAAATGGAACCCGGAGATACCGGTATACAATTTCGCAACGATATTGTTGAGACAGAACATAACAACATTCTGACGTATGAATATACCTATAACGGAGGCGGTGTTGCCGTGGGTGATGTAAATAACGATGGTCTTACCGATATATACTTTTCCGGGAATTCTGTTGCCAATAAACTATACCTGAACAAAGGCGAATGGAAGTTTGAAGACATCACACAGCAATCCGGTACAGCCGGTCGTGAACGTGACTGGAAGACCGGCGTAACAATGGTGGATATAAACAGCGATGGCTGGCTGGATATATATGTTTGCTACTCGGGTAATGCCGAAGGCGAAGGCTATAATCGTCCTGTTATTCGCGAACATCCCAAACGTGCTAACCAGTTGTTCATCAACCAGGGCTGTGAGAAGGGTGGAATGCCTAAATTTATAGAGCAGGCGAAAGAATATGGTATTGACGCGAAAGGTACTTTTTCAACGCAGGGATACTTTTTTGATTATGATCGCGATGGCGATCTCGATTTGTTTCTGCTCAACCACGCCAATATGTTTTACGCAGCCTTCTTCAATGTAAAGCGACTGCGCAACCTGCGACATCCTTACTTTGGCAACAAACTATACCGCAATGATGCTGGGAAATATTCCGAAGTGAGTGCAACGGCTAACATCCACGGAAGTGGTTTGAATTTTGGATTGAGTGCATCCATCAGCGATCTGAACGGTGACCAGTGGCCCGATATATATGTTACCAATGATTACGAAGAACAGGACTTCTGCTATATCAACAATCGTAACGGAACATTTTCAGAAATGTCGCATACCTTGTTTGGACACTTGTCGAAATTCGGTATGGGCTCGGATATAGCTGATGTAAACAACGATGGCTTACCGGAAGTTTTTGTAGCCGACATGCTGCCCGAAGACAATTACCGTCAGAAATTGCTGAAAGGCGCTGACGAATATGATAAGTATTCACTCGCGGTGGATAGCGGTTACTACCACCAGTATATGCGCAATACCTTTCAGCTTAATCGCGGTTTCGCTTCGGATAGCCTGCCGCGTTTCAGTGAAGTGGCACAAGTGTCAGGTGTGTCCAATACAGACTGGAGCTGGGCTCCGTTACTGGCCGACTACGATAATGACGGACGGAAAGATATTTTCGTTACTAACGGTTATCTGCGCGATTTTACAAACCAGGATTTTCTGAAATATACCGTGAGTGATATGACGAAGGAAGCAAATGACAACAATCATCCTGTAAACCTGCTGGAGCAAATCCAGAAAATGTCATCCACGAAAGTGCATAACTATATATTTCATAATACCGATGGTTTACATTTTACAGATGTATCAGAAGCCTGGGGTCTCGAACGTAAAAATATTTCCAATGCTGCCGCATATGCAGACCTTGACAACGATGGCGATTACGACCTGGTTGTTAATAATCTTAATGAAGAAGCAAACATTCTTCAGAACCACCAGAACGAAATTCAGAAGAATAACTATATAAAACTGAAGCTGGCAGGAGCGAAACCGAATGTACAGGCCCTCGGGGCGAAAGTATATATCAAGCTGAAGAGCGAAGTGTTGTTTCAGGAAGTATATTATACCCGCGGTTACCAGTCATCGGTAGAACCATTGCTTACGATTGGTGTCGGGAAGAATGCCGTTATTCCGGAAGTAAAGATATACTGGCCCGATGGTCGTGTTTCGTTACTCACCAACGTTAATGCAAACCAGTTGATAATCGTAAATCAACAGGAAGCAACCCTTCGTGAAAAGCAACAGCCTGTTATTGATCAACCAATCATTACTGATAAAACAGGCACTTCGGGTATAGCGTATAAACATGCCGAGAATCCGTTCGTAGATTTCAAAGTTCAGCGCCTGGTGCCGTACCAGCTTTCGCGATTAGGCGGCAAGTGTAGTGTAGCTGATGTGAACCACGATAAGAACGATGACGTGTTTTTTGAAGGTGCACACGGTCAGGCGGGTAAACTATATATAGGGCACAATGATGGTTCCTTTACTGAGTCGGCGGCAAAACCATGGGAAGCTGATAAATATTGTGAAGACCTGGGCTCCGCTTTCTTCGATGCAAACGGTGATGGCCATGCTGATCTGTATGTAGTAAGTGGAGGCAATGAATTCTTTCCTGGAGACACACTATACCAGGATCGGCTATATATAGGTGATGGTAAAGGCGGCTTTAAAAGAGCGAGACATGCGTTGCCTGTAGAGACTGCAAGTGGAGGCACCGTTGCCGCTACTGATTTCGATCATGATGGCGATGAAGATTTATTTGTAGGCGGCAGGTTAGTTCCGGATCAATATCCATTATCACCGCAGAGTATGGTACTTCGGAACGATTCTCATAGTGGACAGGTAAAGTTTGTTGATGTAACAACGGAGCTGAATCCATTGGTGCAAAAGGCAGGTATGATAGCAGATGCACAATGGGCCGATGTAAATGGTGATACGTGGCCGGATTTGATTCTGGCAGGTGAGTGGATGTCCGTACGAATATTTGTGAACGAAAAAGGCAAGACACTGAGAGAGATCACCACCGAAGCAGGACTTGCAAATGCACACGGATGGTGGAATACAGTATATACCGGAGATGTTGATAGCGATGGCGATCTGGATATACTCGCAGGTAATGCAGGGGTAAATCTTTCGTTGCATGCTTCCGATAAAGAACCGGTTGAATTATTTGCAACCGACATGAACAAGGATGGCAAGATCGATCCGATCATCACCTCCTATACACAAGGTAAACGTTACCCGTTGCCGAGTCGCGATGAACTGCTGGACCAGGTAACACCACTTCGCAAGAAATTTATTCGGTATGCTCAATATGCCAATGCCTCAATAGAAGATATACTGGAGGGTGATCTGTTAAAGAATGCATCAGTATACCGCGCTACAGCCTTCGAATCAGTATGGTTTGAAAATGACGGACACGGTAAATTTCAAATGCGGTTGTTGCCCGCAATAGCACAGGTCTCTGCTATACAGTCTTTCGTCTCTTTCGATTTTGATGGCGATGGTGAAGAAGAGATACTGGCTGCCGGAAACTTTTATCCATACCGTGTGCAGCTGGGATGTTGTGATGCATCCTATGGAACTATACTGAAATTTAAGAATGGTACCGTTCATGTATATAAACCGGAACAACCGGTGTGGTTATCGGGAGACATCCGTGCATTAGGTGTTGCACGGTCTGTTCAGGCATCTGCAAGAATTATTGTCTCAAGGAACAATGCTGCCGCAGGAGTTTTTGTGCCAACATCGAAAAACACACCGCACACAGGAACAATTACCAAAAAATAATGCTGTAAAAGTTATAAATGAATATAGTTAATCGTTTGATCATCGTACAAACGCATCTATATTTCGCTCAATCATTCTCTAACAATAAGGATTAATTTACCAGATGAAAACACCATTTAAAATTTTTTCTCTTTCTCTGCTCGTGTTGCTGGCAGCATGCGCGAAGAAGGAAGTGAAGGCTCCACAGGCGGTACTCCCTGTACCGAGTGATGCACAACTTGCGTGGCACGAAATGGAGCTGAATGCTTTTGTACATTTCACCACCAATACATTTACCGATAAGGAGTGGGGCTTTGGTGATGAGAAACCATCCGTATTTAATCCTACAGCCGTTGACGTAAACCAATGGGTAACAACATTGAAAGATGCCGGCTTTAAGGGGGTTATTCTTACGTGCAAACACCACGATGGATTTTGCCTGTGGCCAAGTAAATATACCGAGCACTCGGTAAAGAACAGTCCCTATAAAGAAGGGAAGGGAGACATCGTAAAAGAAGTATCAGACGCATGTAAACAGCACGGTCTTAAGTTCGGTATATATATGTCGCCATGGGACAGAAACCGCGCTGACTATGGTTCGCCTTCGTACGTTGAGTACTACCGTAACCAGTTGAAAGAATTATTTACATCGTATGGTCCGGTATTTGAAATGTGGTTTGATGGTGCCAACGGTGGCGATGGTTACTATGGTGGTGCGAATGAAAAACGCAGAATAAACGGAGCGACATACTACGACTGGCCGACTACACTCAACCTCGTTCGTGAAATGGAACCGAATGTAATTTTCTTCAGCGATGCAGGTCCGGGTGTACGCTGGGTTGGAAACGAACGCGGTATAGCGGGAGAGACAAACTGGAACTCGATTACTCCGGATACTTTATTTGCCGGTAAAGGAGGCATTGAAGAATTACTCGGTACCGGAAATGAAAATGGTACACATTGGATTCCGGCTGAAGTAGATGTATCGATTCGTCCGGGATGGTTCTATCATGCGAAGGAAGATTCACTGGTAAAAACACCACAGCAGTTGTTTGATATATACCTTACTTCTGTCGGACGTGGTTCTACCTTATTACTTAATGTTCCTCCGGATAAACGCGGTGTTGTGCACGAGAACGATGTGAAGGCGTTGAAAGAATGGCGCGCTTTATTGGACAGTGAGTTTAAAACCAACCTCGCTGCCAAAGCAGAAGTGAAGGCAGATTCATACCGCGGTGAAGCCGATGCATACGCAGCTTCGAATGTAGCTGACGGTAACAAGGAAACTTATTGGTCAACCGATGATAACGTAACAACCGGCAGCCTGGAAATTTCGCTGGGTAAAGTACAGCCTGTAAAGTATATCGTGCTGCAGGAGTATATCAAATTAGGACAGCGTGTAAAGTCATTCAACGTGGAAGTTTGGAAAGACAACGCGTGGCAGAAAGTAGCAGAAGCTACAACTATCGGCTATAAAAGAATTTTGAAATTTGATCCTGTAGAAACTGATAAAGTACGTGTTACGATCACAGCTTCGAAAGCGTGTCCGGTAATTTCAGCAGTGGAAGTATATTAATGTGGGGAGAGTATAGAAATCAGAACGTGCAACGAATAATACTAATTATCATGGTAATGCTGGTATGTATAACATCCAGCGTTACGGCTCAAAAGAAAAATCATACCTTCGAAGTAAAGGACGGTCAATTTGTGTACGATGGCAAGCCGACCCAGATTCATTCGGGAGAAATACATTATGCACGTATTCCGAAAGAGTACTGGAGGCATCGTTTAAAAATGGCAAAGGCAATGGGATTGAACACCATTGCTACTTATGTATTCTGGAACTACCATAACACCGCTCCCGGTGTGTGGGATTTTAAAACCGGCAATCGTAATCTTGCAGAGTTTATATCTATAGCGAAAGAAGAAGGGTTACACGTTATACTTCGTCCGGGACCATACGCATGCGCGGAGTGGGAGTTTGGTGGCTACCCGTGGTGGTTGCAAAAGAATAAAGATCTCGTGATCCGATCCAATAATAAACCATTCCTGGATTCCTGTAAAGTATATATTAATAGACTGGCGAAAGAAGTAAAGCATCTGCAGATCAGTAAGGGCGGACCGATCATCCTTGTTCAGGTAGAGAATGAATTTGGTTCGTATGTGTCGCAGCGAAAAGATATACCGCTGGAAGAACACAAGAAGTACAATGCCGCCATCCAAAAGTTATTGACGGATGCAGGCTTCGAAGGACCTTTCTTTACATCGGATGGTACATGGTTGTTCGATGGTGGTTCTATAGCCGGCATATTACCAACTGCTAACGGAGAAGGTAACATTGATAACCTGAAGAAGGCTGTAAATAAATATCATAACAATCAAGGTCCCTATATGGTGGCCGAGTTTTACCCGGGATGGCTTGATCATTGGGCAGAACCTTTTGTCCGGATTGGTGCCAATGAGATTGTGAAGCAAACCGAGAAGTACCTGCAGAACAATGTGCACTTTAATTTCTATATGGCACATGGGGGTACAAATTTTGGTTTCACCTCGGGCGCTAACTATAACGATGAGCACGATATACAGCCGGATATAACGAGCTACGATTATGACGCACCGATCAGCGAAGCCGGGTGGGCAAGTCCCAAGTATATGGCTATCCGCGAACTGATGAAAAAGTATGTGAAATATACTATACCTGAAATTCCGGAAAAGATACCGGTGTTGAAATTGCCGGATGTGGCTATATCAAAAATGGCTGACTTCTTTGAGTGGAAAAATACAGTGAAGCCCATAGTGAACGATACACCACTGTCTTTTGAAGATTTAGGACAAGGCCACGGGTATGTATTGTACAGTAAATCGTTTAACCAGCCTATACAAGGTTTACTTCAGATCAACGGTCTGCGCGATTATGCACTGGTATATGTTAATGGAAGGAAAGCGGGTGAGTTAAGTCGTCAGGATAAAAAGTATACGCTGGAGGTAAATATACCTTTCAATGGCAGATTGGACATTCTGGTAGAGAACATGGGCCGCATTAACTATGGTGCTGACATTGTAAACAGTACCAAGGGCATTATTTCTCCCGTAACCATCAACGACTTTGAAATTACTGGTGGCTGGAAAATGTATAGCCTGCCGTTTGATAAGGTGCCGGATCTTTCAAAGAGCGCTGCTAAAAATGTCGCAGGCCTTCCGGTATTTTATACCGCTACCCTTGCTGTTGAAAAACCTGGCGATGTTTTCCTCGATATGCAGGGCTGGGGTAAAGGAATTGTCTTTATCAATGGTATACATATAGGACGTTACTGGAAAGTAGGTCCGCAGCAAACACTCTATGTGCCGGGCTGCTGGCTGAAAAAAGGGCAGAACGAAATAGTAATATTTGAACAGCAGAACGATGTTGTTCAGAAGACCATAAAAACATCGAGTGAGCCTATACTTGAGGCGCTTGCGTTGCCACAAAACTGATTTGACTTAAAACGAAATTCTGCATGAAGTATACTGCTATAGTGGCAACGGCCCTCTCTGTAATTTTAGCCGTAACGGGATGTAAAAAGGAAACAACAACTGACCATACCGATGCCGTGACTTTGAAGAAAGATAGTTTAATACTCTCGGAGCAGGATTTCGTTTTTGGTGACGATCGTCCGTTTCCGCAGTGCCATGCTTCAACGCTGGTTCGTACAAACGATGATAATTTTCTGGTAGCCTGGTTTGGCGGAACGCACGAGAAGCATGACGATGTAGGTATATGGTTGTCTAAAGGTAAAACCAAACACTGGTCTGCTCCGATCGAAGTAGCCAAGATACGCGAGGAGCCTCACTGGAACCCGGTGCTTCACAAAACTTCTTCGGGTGATATCATCCTATATTTCAAAGTTGGTAAGCCGATTGATGTCTGGGAAACATGGTATATGATCTCGCAAGACAACGGCACAACATGGTCAACACCGAAAGAACTTGTGCCGGGTGATAAAGGAGGCCGCGGACCAGTAAAGAATAAACTTATTGTACTGTCCAATGGTACATGGCTGGCTCCTGCATCCAATGAACGGAAGGGTGTATGGAACGCATTTGTTGATCGCAGTGAAGACAACGGCCAGACGTGGAAGTCAACCCCGTTCCTGACATTCAATCGCGACTCTATTTCGGGCGAAGGTGTTATACAGCCTACACTATGGGAATCGTCTCCAGGTAAAGTTCACATGTTGTTGAGAAGTTCAGCCGGAGTGATCTGTCGTAGTGATTCTGAAGATTATGGTAAAACATGGTCGCCCGTATATAAAACAGATTTACCCAATCCCAACAGCGGCATTGATCTTACAAAATTGGACAACGGTATATTAGCCCTTGTATATAATCGTGATGGAAAGAATTGGGGAAATCGCAGACCTGTGTCGATAGCCTTGTCGCATGATAACGGTAAGACATGGCCGGTTATAAAAGATCTTGAGACAGGCCAGCAAGGTGATGAATTTTCATATCCGGCCATTATACATTATGGAGATACAATAGCGCTGACGTATACATGGAAACGTCAGCGCATTGCATTCTGGAAAGCGAAGATATTATAATCAGCGTAAGCTTCCGGGAACTGGTAGCTAGAAGCTTTTCGATACTGCCCAATCTTCTTTAGCAGTGCCCCATGTAGGAGAAGGTTTGTTACCCATCTCGAGTATCATGTCTCCGCCATTCATAATATCGCTGTAGCGGAAATATGATTTGGTATAGGGCTTGCCATTCAGCGTAACCTGCTGGATATAGATGTTGGCAGCTGAGTTGTTCTTTACATCTATCGTAAATTTCTTTTTCCCCGGAAGGTTGATCACGGCATGATCCATCGCCGGACTTCCAAATATATATATACCATTGGCCGGGTTTGCCTGGTAGAAGCCAAGCGATGAAAGTACATACCAGGCAGACATCTGTCCTACGTCTTCATTTCCACTGAGACCATCGGGTTTGTCAGTATATAAACTGTCGATGATGTAGCGCACCTTCTCAGCGGTTTTCCAGGGTTGTCCTGCGTAAGCATAGAGATAAGGTATATGGTGACTTGGTTCGTTGCCATGTGCATATTGCCCGATGAGCCCCGTGATGTCATTGGATGCTTCTTCGCCCATATCGCCTTGTACGGTAAATAACGAATCAAGCTTTGCCAGGAATGCCTGCTCACCGCCCATCAGTTTTATCAGACCTTCTACATCGTGTGGCACAAGCCATGTATATTGCCAGGAGTTTCCTTCGGCAAAATCATCCTTCATGTGTCGCGCAGCAAACGGACTGAATGGTGTTCTCCATTCTTTGTCCGATATTCTTCCGCGCACAAAGTTTATCGTAGTATCAAAATAGTGTTGATAGTTCTGTCCACGCTTGCTAAAGAATTCGTACTCTTCTTTATTTCCAAGTGCCTGCGCTAACTGTGCAGCACACCAGTCATCAATGGAGTATTCAAGTCCTTTTGCTACCGTTTCAGTTTCTGCATTAGCCGGTATATATCCTTGCTCGCGCACATATTTCAGTCCGCGATCATCGCGCATTACAGAAGCTTTCATAGCCTTTAGCGCGAGGGCTCCATCAAATCCGCGGAAGCCCTTCAGGTAGGCATCTGCTATAACCGGGAACGCACTGTTGCCGGGCATCGTGTTGGTTTCGTTACCAACCAAATGCCACACCGGAAGTTTACCTTGTTGTTCGTAGATCTTCAGCATGGAGTTTACCATATCATCTACACGCTCCGGTTGAGTAATGGTATAGAGTGAATGCGCTGCACGATAGGTATCCCACAATGAAAATGTAGTGAGATTGGTAAATGTAGTGTCGTGGTATACCTGCTTGTCGGTGCCGCGGTAATCGCCGTTGTGATCATTGAAGATTGAAGGTGCGATCATCGTGTGATAGAAGGCTGTGTAGAATTTACGCATGCGCTCTTCGCTTGCTTTGATCTGTACCTTGTTCAGCTCCTTGTTCCAGGCTGCATCTGCTTCTTGCGCAGTGCGGTCAAAATCCCAGTGTGGTATCTCTGCTGCTATATTCTGCAAAGCATTTTCTGTACTTACCGGCGATATACCAACTTTGACGAGCAACGGCTTTTCAACAGCATTACCAAAATGCAGTACACCTTTTACTTTTTTACCGCTGCCTTTTGTTCCCTGTATCGGTTCTGTGCCCTCGAAAAGATCGAGTTGGTTTACAGGAGCAGAGAACACAATAGCAAAGTACAGACGCTGATCTTCAGCCCATCCTTTTGAATGACGATATCCGGTAATGGTTGTATCGTTTACCTTCTCGATGAATGTCTCATACGGCAGATCCCATCCTATACCTTCACGCAGATCGATCAATACTTTAGCATCGTCTGTTTTTGGAAATATATACTTGTGAAAGCCCACGCGTTCAGATGCCGTAAGGGTTACATCAATATTATAGTCTTTTAGTTTTACACTATAGAAACCAGGTTTAACTTTCTCATCTGCGTGCGAGAAGAGTGAACCATAACCGCTGCCCGTAACACCGGGTTTACCTTTTACTAATTTAGTCTCTCCCGTTACAGGCATCAACAGTACATCACCAAGATCACCAATACCTGTTCCACTCAGATGCGTGTGCGAGAAACCTATAATGACTGAATCAGAATAATGATATCCGGAGCACCAGTCCCATCCTTCGGATAATTGTGTTGGTCCTACCTGAACAGCACCAAACGGAACATTTGCTCCGACAAAAACGTGTCCGTGAAATCCGCTTCCGATCAACGGATCAACATATTGAGTAAGATTTAAAGTCGTGTCTGCCGTGCCTTCCTGCACAGTCTCTTTACACGACCAGAATGTGAGCATCATTAACAATAAAACTCCAGCGCGCATTTTCATACCATGTATTTAGTGAGGGTGCAAGTATATTTAATGATGAGGGAATTTAATTGACAGGTTAGAAATTTAGTTTACCACCGTTGCGTTCTGCAGCACAATGTTGTTAATGGGTAAACAACTAATGAGACAGTGTTATGTAATATTGAATCCGTTTATTCAATACCGAAATCAAAAATGTTGTTTTTGGATAGCACTGCTGAAAATATTTTTTGAACACGGTTGAAGAAAGACACACGACACATCTGCATTAATTCACTCCTTTTACAGCCTTTTGTTACGGAAATGGTGCGTGAGAATTCTGTAATCCCGAAGATTATTGGGTTATGTAAATAATGTTTGCAATTAGATTTTATTTTTCCCGTTTAAATATCGATTTTGTACTATGTTTCCGCACACGGAGCCATTTATAAGCTACTTATAACCCAGATTATAAATACATGGAAGCTGCCAGACAAATTGATAACGATGCACTCCAGCCAGGGCAGGGGAGTCGTTCAATTTCCATGAATGATTATATACTTTGGAAGGAGTTCAAGTCCGGTGATCTTGCTGCGTACGCCATGATATACCGTAAGTATTTTTTCGCGCTCTATAATTATGGCAAGAAGCTTAGTGCAGACGAAGATCAGATCAAGGATTGTATACAGGAGTTGTTTGTTAAGATATGGAATAACCGCGAGAACCTGAATGAGACAACCTCGATCAAGTATTATCTCTTTACATCGCTCAAACGAAAATTACTCGATACGCTGAAGTCGCCACACGTGCGATTAAAAGCCGAAGAAGACTTTACTGATTTTGATGTTGAAGATGGAACGATGCAGGATGATGAAGTAATGCATTGGCAAAAGGAGCAAGTGCTCAAAGCGATGAGTTCTTTGTCCGGACATCAACAAAAGTTACTGCACATGAAATATTACCGGGAACTCTCGAATAAAGAGATATCAGACGAACTCGGTATTACCATTCAATCGGTTTACAATGCCGTATTCAAAGCGCTGCGTTCACTACGCAAGCAAATGCAAACCATTGTGCTTCTGGCACTCTCCTGGTTCATGCTGTAATTATTTACAGTTGCCACGCCTATTTACGGGCAAAGAAAAACTTTTATAATTTTTAGGTATAGCAGAGTAGAATTATACACCGCTGTCGTTTATAGGCCAGTGCTACCACACAGTTTTGGTAACGTCTGTGTGCGTAGTTGGGTTTGGGAGTCCTCCTTGTTCTTCTATAAGAAGGGCGGGAGGATTCAAACTTTACAGGCATTTCTTATAATACCCGATGTGCCAGGGATACCGTTCGCGCGTGCTATAGAATGATTCAGGTATAGTTGAAGGAGCTATACGAGGCGATTTGATACACTGAACTCATGTGATGTTGAATGATCGATTTTGTTTGCCGGTATCTGAAAGTATACGCAGTGCGTTATAATACCATAAGCCGCACTGCAGGAGCATTTACAACAGCCTTCGTATAAACCGATATGCACGCAAAAGATACATTGCTTTCGCAAGTCTTTGTTGGGATAGAACCCGCAGCCGCCAGAAAGTATTGGGCGTTGAAAGGTATGCTGAATACTTTTCACGGAGGCAATGGTATATTTCTGCAGCTTCAGTTGCTGGACCTTGACAACCGGATACTCAGTGAGAATTTTTACTGGTTGCCGGTTGATAACGATGCCTATACCGGGCTTAACAATACCCGGGCTGCGAGTATACAGGCCGAGGCCCGTTGGTTTGACGGAAAGATTGAATTGAAGCTTTCGAATTTCTCACCGGGTATGGTAGCCTTCTTCAGCAGAATAACCATGATGAACCCGAATACCCGGAAGCGGTTAATGTCCGGGTTCTACAGCGACAGCTATATATCCATAGCGCCCGGCAGTCAACGTACTATATATCTTGAGTATAATCCTGAAAAAGATTTCGGTACGCCCCTGGTATCCATCAGCGGGTGGAACGTGAGCGAGGCAACACTCGACACTATATAGTTTAAGATTGTCAGAATGATTTTATCCGGGTATCCCAGGCCGGTTCCATAGAGGCAGCTTCCTTGCAGGCCGGGAGTATAATTTTGAATTCTGTTCCCAGGTATATAGTACTCTCTACAAAAATGCGGCCGTTTAGTTTGGACAAAGCTTTTTGTACCAGGTGCAAGCCGAGACCGCTTCCTATAGATCGGTCGCTATACCGCGTGTAGGGATTGAATATAGACTTCAGATATTTCTGTTCGATGCCGATACCATTGTCTTTAAAGACAACCTCGACATGGCCGTTTGCGCGGGTTGACCGAACGGTTATCTCCGGGTCAATCTGGTTATTAAATATACAGGCATTCTCAAAGATGTTGATAAAGATGATATCGAGCAGCCTGATGTTGGAGTTTACAAGAATGTCATCTTCCAGGTCGGCATGAAACGTTATCTCGGGATAGAGTCCTTTGAACTGCTCCATCAGCGACAAAATATAGTCTTTCATGTTAACCGACTGGATACCTTCAAGTTTATCCAATTCGTAGGCCATGTGTATTTTAGACAGCATCTTGTCCATATCACGGGCCGTAAGATCGATCTTCTGTTGAATCGCTCTCCGTTCATTCTCATCGTGCGTTAACCCGGCAAGCTGTCCTAAACCTATAATACTGAGAATAGGTCTGCGAACATCATGAGAAGCGCGGTATAGATATGTGTCGAGTTCGCTGTTGAGTTTTACAAGTTCGGCCGTGCGGGCTTTTACTTTATTTTCAAGTTCAGCATTGAGTGCACTGGTTTTACGGTAGCTTCTGCGGATGGTATATAGCAGTATACTAATCAGTACGAGCACAGCGAGAATGGACACGATCAGAATTCTGCTGGTATTTAGTTCACTGCTTCTCAGTTGATTTTCGGCACGAAGCAACGTCAGTTGCTTTTCGAATTGAAGTTGTTTCTGCAAACGCAGCAACTGCTGGCTCTGCGGACTTTGCACCGAATCGCGCAGGGCTATATATCTTTCAAACGTAAGGTGTGCCGAATCAAATTGATGCATAAGCTCGAACCAACTGTGCAGACTTTTAAAGTAATCAAGCCAGATGGATGGTCTTCGTTCAACCCGCATCAAATGCCAGGCGCTATCGTAGTATTGTTTGGCGAGATCGTATTGTTTTTGCTCCACATATACTTCTGCCAATCCGGTAAGTGCTTTACCGGCTGCTGCCCGCTCGTTGTATTTGAGACACACGGTAGCTTCCTGTGTATATTTCGCTATAGCAGCGCCCAGGTTGCCGCGTATAAAATCAACGCGTGCTATATTTCCAAGAATCAGCCCTTCCCATATATCGCTGTTAATGTGCCTCGTAAGCGGGAGCGCAGCGCCATAACTTGTCGCAGCACTATCAATATATTTAAGGTGAACATACGACATGCCCATAGTATTGTAGGCGTTGATGATGTGAAGCGTGTCTTCTCTTTTCAGATCTTTACTTTTCTTGTAGAGCATAACGGCCTGTTTTGCATTTTCGAGAGCGATCTCAAAATTACCGGTATTAAACTGCAGGTTGGCAATGGACAGACGTTTGGAAGCTGCTTCTTTGGTAATGCCCAGCTCCATCAGAATATCAGCCGACTGATAGGCATCATACGCAGCGAGCTGTGCATTGAAATGATTGGTATGTATAAAACTCCGCAGCGATAACAGTATGGCTCGCTCGTATAGGTAATTATAGTCTTCTGTTTCAGGAAGTATACGGTTGATGATCCGGATGGCTTCGTCACCAAAGTCATTCTCGGAAAGTGCATGTGCTTTTTTATACTGAAGCCAGATCTCTTTTGTTTTGGCAGAAGGATTTACGGATGTGAGAAAAGAACTGGTATCGTCTGCGGAAGCGCATGCCAGTACTGAATCAGGCGTGCTGTGGCGACACCTGCGTGCGGCTTCATCCAGCCATGCAAAGACTTTGATTTTCTGCTGCAGGGGAATAATATAGCCATCGTCCTCGCATGCAGATACCATACATGTCAGGAGAATAACAATACATGCAAATCTATATGCTTGCATAGGACAATTTAATGTACAACAATTTTTAAACAAATGCTATGACGAAACTGTTTATGTAAACAGGCCCGGGATATCATTATAACCTATCTGGAGAAGAAAAAAATAGTAACCGCCTGAAGGATAAATAATTTTGTTTTTCAACAACGCACCACTGTTTGGTATGACAAGCAAAGGGTGCAATAAAAAAAGCCCGGTGGTGAACCGGGCCTTGTATACCCAACGGGTATATTATATATGTTTGAAAATCAAATACCGTACTTCTCCATTCTGCGATAGAGCGAAGCACGGGTTAGTCCTAATTCATCAGCAGCTTTTGAAATGTTACCGTTGTGCATATTCAATGCTTTCACAATCGCGGTCTTTTCCACCTCGTCCAGGTTCAGCGTGTTGCTGTTGGGGTTGGAGGAGACAGTGCGGCTCAAAAGGAAATCACTTTCCTGCAACGTTGCCGAGTCGGTCATGATCACGGCACGTTCAATACCATGCTGTAGTTCGCGGATGTTACCCGGCCATGCATAGCGCTTCAGTTTATCAATAGCCTCTGCCGTGATAGACGATACATGCTTGTGATATTTCCTGGCGTAGTAATTCAGGTAGTGTTGTGCCAGCATGGGTATATCTTCCACGCGCTCGGCCAAAGGCGGAACATGAAGCTCCACCGTATTGATACGATATAATAAATCCTGGCGGAACGTACCTTCCTGCACCATCTTGTGGAGCGGCATATTGGTAGCACAGATCAACCGGATGTTTACCGGTAATGATTGGTTGGCTCCAACGCGCGTTACCTGTCGCGACTGCAGGGCACTGAGTAATTTACTCTGTAAACTCATGCTCAGGTTTCCGATCTCATCGAGGAAGAGCGTACCGTTGTTGGCAAGTTCAAATCTACCCGGGCGATCTTCACGTGCATCGGTAAAGGCTCCTTTCTTATGACCGAAGAGTTCGCTTTCAAAAAGTGTCTCGGTTATGGCACCCATATCTACCGATACAAAGCTGTTGTCTTTTCGAAGCGAGCGTTGATGTATAGCACGGGCTATAAGTTCTTTACCCGTTCCGTTCTCTCCGAGTATAAGTATATTGGCGTCCGTCTTGGCTACCTTATCTATCAACGTAAATACTTCCTGTATAGCTTTACTCTCTCCTATAATTTCACCGAAAGGTCTGCTGATCTGCTCTTCCAGCATTTCTTTTGCCTTCTTCAGTTTATCTACTTCGTTATACGATTGCTTCAGGCGTATAGCGGTAGATATAGTGGCAACCAGTTTTTCATTTTGCCATGGCTTGAGTATAAAATCGGTAGCGCCTGCTTTCAGGGCACGCACGGCCATCTCTACATCGCCAAAGGCTGTAATGAGTATAACAACAGCAGAAGGATCGTGTCCTAAAATCTGCTCGAGCCAATAGAAACCTTCTTTACCACTCGTAATGTCTTTGCTGAAGTTCATGTCGAGCAGAATGACATCGTAGGTATCGTTATGAAGTAGAAAAGGAATTTTCTTTGGATTCTTTTCAATGATCACATGATGACCTTGTTTCTTCAACAACATTTTTGCCGCGAGGAGTACATCCTCATCATCATCAATCATTAGAATTTTGCCGCCTTCCGGATTCACAATACAATAGATTTAGGTGAAACGCTTTTCAGTCAGAAATTTTATGCCAGATTTAGAAATGTGCGATTTTAAATCATATCAGGTACATTGCCGTTTCTGAAGATGCAAATATGTTCAAAAGTGAACAGTTTCAGAAATCTTTTGCTACGTATCTGAGCTATTCTATTGTGCGCGGTATATTTCAATGATGTTCTTTCGGATCAGGAAGAATCGCTCATCGGTAATGAGCGCAAAGTTACCCTGTGTAGCCAGCTTCTGCTCGCGTGTTTCGGTAGTGAAGAGATCGAAGAAGCGAAGGGTATCGCCTTGCAGGTAATAGAGCTCTTCGCCCAGGAAGTTGAAGTAACTGAGATTCTTTACAGCGATGGTTCGGATATGTTTGCCAACACCGTTGAAGATCAGAATTCCTTCGCTTACATCCAGCAGAAACACAAAGCCCTGGTACTCGCGAAGAAAGGTATAGTTTGATTTTTGTTTTGATTTCGTTTCTATCACTTCTTCCACCGATAGGGCACCCGTTGTAGTGTTTATTTTCTTGAGTGTCCAATCGGCCACATCGAACAGCCAGATGTTATAGTCACCGGATACGCAGGCAAGCCAGGGTTCGGTGGCAAACGATGAGTCGATCGAAAAAGCCTGCACAGCTTCGAACGATGGATTGAGAAAATTGTATTGTCTTGATTCACGGAAAAAAGCAAAGAGTCTGCTGCCATCACGCGGATCGAACAGGGTAGGAGCAGGTTTGTCTTTATGGAGGGCTAAGAGTTTACCATCGGTATCAAATTTCTGAAGTTGTCCGGAAGTAGTTACAATATATAGCTCACCGGGGCGGTCAACAGCCGCATAGCGAATGGTATCGCTCACTTCCAGCGTTTTGATCTTTCGGGTTTGGGCTGAAGCGGAAGCGTATAGCAGTATACCGGTCAATAAAAGAACGTATACTTTTATATATACCGGTATAGGTGAATGATGTCGGGAATATTGTCTTACAGTAAATTTCACAAGTCAAATGTTTTAAGCGCTACCGTTTTTCCATCGTACACAGCGTAGGTGCTGAAATTTACCCACTCGCCCAGGTTGATATAGCGGCTGTGCTCACCAATGGGCAGATCGAGCGGTAAATGCCGGTGTCCAAATATATAATAGTCGTGATGCTGCTTTTGCTCTATCTCACTACAATATACCCAGAGAAATTCTTTTTCATTTTCCTGGTATCCGTCTTCACGTTTCATATTGGTAAGACGACTGCTCTTGGACCAACGATTTGCAATACCAATGCCAAGATTAGGGTGGAGGCGTGCAAACATCCACTGACAGAAACTGCTGTTGAAAAACTTCTTGAGTATTTTATAAGTATGATCACCCGGACCTAAGCCATCACCGTGTCCGATCAGTAATCGTTGCGAGCCCACTTCGAGTACAAGCGGATCGCGATATACCGGTATACCCAACTCTTTCGGGAAGTAATCGAACATCCACATATCATGATTGCCGGTAAAAAATACAATGGGTATACCGGCATCGCGAAGCTCGGCTAATTTACCCTGCAGCCTGATGTGTCCTTTGGGTATAGCGTGTTTATACTCAAACCAGAAATCAAATATATCGCCCAGCAGATAGATCGTGTGCGCTTCATTTTTTATAGAGTCTAGCCATGCAATGATCTTTTTCTCACGTGCTACACTGGCGTCATGATTTGGCACACCCAGGTGAAAGTCTGATGCGAAGAAGATCTTTTTATGCTGCAGGTCTTGAATTCTTTCAAGCATATCGTTTCGCGGTTACGCAGAAATAGAAAGAACAGTACGCTGCATGGTTGAAAATATAGGCCTGCGGTAAAAGAATAAAGTTGCTCTGTTCATGGCAAAAGTTGCGTATAGGGGTATCGTAAAAAAAAATGGACTCAGGCACTTCGGTACCTGAGTCCAAAAATAAGAGTATTCTCTTTAAGTTCTATTGATTCGCCAGCTCATCCGGTTTATCACCCTCCAGGGTAGGAGTAGGGTCAACGCCAGGCTGCTCGCTTTCCTGTTGCTTCTTCTCATATTTACCCTGTCCGTTGGTAAACTGCTGGTATGTAGTAAGCTTCTCAAATGGACGCTTTCCGATCAGTCTTTCAAGATCTGCCTGGAAGAGAATTTCTTTCTCCAGCAATTCTTTCGCGATCACATCTAAGTGCTGGCGGTGTTGCATTAGCAAAGATCTGGTGCGTTCGTACGCCTCGTCAATGATCTTCTTTACTTCACGGTCAATCTTCTCGGATGTTGCTTCTGAGTAAGGCTTCTGGAAAGAGTAATCGTTGGCTTTCGAATCGTAGAACGACATGTTACCGATCTCTTTGTTCATACCATAGATGGTAACAATGCTGTAGGCCATCTTCGTGATACGTTCCAGGTCGCTCAATGCACCCGTTGATATTTTACCGAACACTATATCTTCTGCTGCACGACCACCAAAGGCCATGCACATTTCATCCAGCATTTGTTCTGTCTGGTAGAGGAACTGCTCTTTCGGCAAGTACTGAGCATAACCAAGTGCAGCTACACCACGCGGTACTATACTTACTTTAACCAGTGGATCAGCATGCTCCAGGAACCAGCCCGCTACTGCGTGACCTGCTTCGTGGAAGGCAACGATCTTCTTCTCTTCCGGAGAAATGATCTTGTTCTTCTTTTCCAAGCCACCGATCACACGGTCGATAGCATCCTGAAAGTCTTGCATATCTACAGCTTTCTTATCTCTGCGGGCAGCGATAAGCGCAGCTTCGTTACATACGTTGGCAATCTCTGCTCCGGCAAATCCGGGAGTTTGTGCCGAAAGTTTTTTAGCATCTACACTCGGATCAAGTTTGATAGGCTTGAGGTGTACTTTAAATATAGCTTCACGACCTACGATATCCGGTTTATCGATACTGATCTGGCGATCGAAACGACCCGGACGAAGTAACGCAGAGTCCAATACATCCGGACGGTTTGTTGCAGCCAGTATAATTACTCCAGAGTCGGTAGCAAAGCCGTCCATCTCCACGAGTAATGAGTTCAATGTATTTTCACGCTCATCGTTCGCTCCGGGTAATTGTCCACGACCACGTGAGCGACCTATAGCATCAATCTCGTCTATAAATACAATACAAGGAGCTTTTTCTTTTGCTTGTTTGAAGAGGTCGCGAACACGCGCAGCACCTACACCCACAAACATCTCCACGAAATCAGAACCTGATAGTGAGAAGAATGGTACACCGGCTTCACCGGCTACAGCTTTTGCAAGCAATGTTTTACCAGTACCGGGAGGGCCTACTAAAAGAGCACCTTTAGGAATTTTACCTCCGAGCTTGGTAAACTTGCCCGGGTTCTTCAGGAAGTCTACAATTTCTTTTACTTCTTCTTTCGCTTCATCAAGACCAGCAACGTTATCAAACGTGATCTTTACTTTGTTCTCAGCATCAAATAATGCAGCCTTGGATTTACCAATGTTGAAGATTTGTCCGCCAGGGCCACCGCCTCCGGTCATTCTGCGCATCAGCATCCAGAATCCGAAAAGCAGGAGGAATAAAAGTCCCCATTGGAAAAGTTGACTTACATAATCACCACGATCTTCTGTATCGTACTCGGGGCGCTGGCTTTGAGCAACCTGCTTATCGAGAAACGTACGGAACTCCTGGTCAAAATTACCGGCATCCACTACTTTCAAAACATAGTGCGGACCTGAGTTTCCGGAACTGAGCGGTCCGTTATTGATATCCTGTTTATACTTTGCATTCTGCAGGGCAGCAGAGGTAAGTGTAACTTCAACAAACTTTTGGTTTTGTATCAGTACAACCTTGCGTACATCTCCGTTTTTAACCATCTCTTTGAAGTCATCGTAGCGGACGGTTTTAAGACTGCTAGCAGAGTTAAAATACATTACACCAAAGATCACAGCTATCGTTGCGATAATTACCCAGATCTGGTAATTACCTTTCGGTGGCTTTGTTGGTAACAGCGGTTTATTATTTTCTTTCTTGTCGGCCATTTCTTACGTTCTTATTCAATCAATTTAAAAATATCAAAACATTAACGAGTTAAAAAGCTTTTGGTTCAATCGCCATCAATTTCAGTGATTTCTGCATCGCCCCATAAGCGTTCGAGGGCATAGAATTCTCTGCGGTCTTTTCTGAAAACATGGGCAACTACATCCGTGTAGTCGAGTAGCATCCACTCTTTATTGTTTTTTCCTTCAACGTGCCAGGGATTTTCTTTCAGCGCTTTGAAAACTTCTGCGTCAATTGAGTCGGCAATGGCATCGAGCTGTTTATCAGAATTACCAGAGCAAACAATAAAGAAATCGGCCACAGCATTTTTAACTTTCCGAAGATCCATGATAACGATGTCCAATGCTTTTTTTTCCTGCATGCCCTTCACAATCACTTCACTCAGTTTTTCTGAATTGGCTCCCTTCCTTTTTTTTGCCATTAAACTATATTCGTTTTTAGATTAACTCTCAAAATTAAACAAAATACCTTGTATAAAATTCCTGCCAATACCCTTTTCATGGGCGGCAACTTAGTTTTTGTGCCGGAATGTCACTCAACCAACACCCTGGCCCTGCAACTATGCCAGCAGCCTTCAACACCGGAAGGTACTGTGGTAATTACCAATAATCAAACTGCAGGCCGTGGCCAGCGAGGAAATTCATGGGAAGCAAAGCCGGGAATGAATCTTACCTTCTCCATTATTCTGAAACCTGTGTTCCTTGATTTGAAAGATCAATTCTTTCTAAACATCATTATTTCTCTCGGCATTCATGATTACCTGGTAACAAAGAAAATTTCAAATAGTCACATCAAATGGCCAAACGATTTGATGGTCGGTAAAAAAAAGCTTTGTGGTATTTTAATCGAAAACCAGGTGCAAGGTTCGCGTTTTACGGCCTCTGTTGTCGGTATTGGTATCAATATCAATCAGCAGTATTTTAATAACGATACAGCCACTTCATTAAGTATAGTTACCGGAACAGAACATCTTTTACAAGAAGAACTTGAGCAACTCCTGCAAAAGGTGGAAGCACGTTATCTGCAACTGCGACAGAACTCAGTGGCCAAAATCAAAAATGATTACCTCGATGTTTTATACTGGAAAGATGAAGTACATCAGTTCGCATCGAATGGCGAAAATTTTACAGGTGTTATCCAGGGGATTGATGATGGCGGCAGACTGAAAGTGCTGCGTAACGATACCGGGGAAGTAAAAACATTTGATCTGAAGGAAATCAGTTATCTGCAATAATGCAGGTGTAAATTATTCAAGCATCTTTGCAGCATGAATGTTTTTTCTGATCGCAGTCGTATCATCATTACGTGCAATAAACGGTTAACGCCCTACCTGGAGCTGGAGGTAACAGAACTTGGTTTTACGCTTACACGAACCTTTCAAACAGGCGTAGAGCTGGAAGGAACCATGGCGGATTGTATCCGGCTAAACCTCAACCTGCGTTGTGCCAGTCAGGTGCATTACTCACTCAAAGAATTTCGTGCCGAGCATCCGGAAGAACTATACAATGTACTGGTGCGGATGCCGTGGGAAAATATACTTAACAACACAAGCTATATATCGGTTACTTGCACGGTAGATCAACTGACGGTGAATAACGAGATGTTTGTAAATGTTAAAGTAAAAGATGCTATTGTAGATAAACTTCGGAGGGAGACCAGTGTACGACCTAACTCAGGACCTGATCTTACCGGAGCCGTGATTCATTTGTACTGGAAGGATGATCGTGCTGAAATATTTATCGATACCTCCGGTGAAACACTCGCGAAGCATGGCTATAGAAAGATACCGGGTAAAGCTCCGATGCTCGAAGCACTTGCTGCGTCAACGGTAATGGCTACGAAGTGGGACCGTCAGTCACCGTTCATCAACCCGATGTGTGGTTCCGGTACGGTAGCGATTGAAGCTGCACTACTAGCGACCAACCGAAGGCCGGGTTTATACAGAACGAATTATTCCTTCATGCACCTGAAAGATTATGATGAGCAGGTATACCTCGCAGAGATGCAAAGGCTGCGCGACCAGATAAAAGAAGTGCCGGGCTTGCTGGTGGAGGCAACCGATATCAGTGATGATGCGATCAACATCTCCAAAGTAAATGCTGGTATAGCCGGTGTTGAAAATATGATTCACTTCAAACGATGTGATTTTGCGCTCACGGATGTTCCCGAAGGTAAAGAAGGCGTTGTTTACTTTAACCCCGAGTATGGCGAACGACTGGGAGATGTAAAACAACTGGAAGAAACCTATGCACGCATGGGCGACTTTCTGAAACAGAAATGTAAAGGATATACCGGCTATATCTTTACGGGTAATCTTGACCTTGCTAAAAAGATAGGACTGAAAGCACGCAGAAGAATAGAGTTCTACAACGCCAAAATTGATTGTCGCTTACTGGAATATGAATTGTATTCCGGCAGTAAAGACAAGGATCGAAGAGAGAAAGTCAGTCAGGAATAACGATTCCGTAAAACATAACCTTCCGTTAATCACAGGAAGGTTTTTTATTTTCAACATCGCGCCTAAATTGAAAACGCAATCAGTATGCTATGATTTCAGTTCAGAATCTTTCGTTTCAATATGCTGCCGGAAACGCCATCCAGTTTCCTGATTTTACGGTAACACGTGGCGAGCATTGTTTGTTGCTGGGAGAATCCGGCAGTGGTAAAACAACCCTGCTTCATTTACTCGGAGGTTTACTTCGTCATTACTCCGGCTCTCTTAAGATAGAAGACACGGAATTAGCGCAGTTATCGGAAGCTTCGCTCGATCGTTTTCGCGGGCAAAATATAGGCTTTATCTTTCAACGTAATCATCTCATTAATGCCTTAACCGTTGAAAAGAATCTGATGATGGCACCTTACCTCGCTGGATTAAAAATAGAAAGCGAACGAATTACAGAAGTACTTTCGGGATTAGGACTGGCCGAGAAACGAAAGAGTCGTGTTACACAGTTAAGTCACGGACAGGCACAACGCGTAGCGATTGCACGCGCGGTGCTGAATAAACCTTCTATCATTTTTGCCGATGAACCAACGTCTGCGCTGGACGATAAAAACTGCGAACGCGTTATACACCTGTTAATGGATGTAGCGAATCAACATCAATCTACCTTGCTGGTAGCTACGCACGATCAGCGGCTCAAGGATAAAATATCAAATCAGGTTCGGTTATCATCACTATAGATTGGTTGGCCTGTTTTTATATTCATTGTATACTTTAATAATTGTAGCATGTCTATTTTCACACTCGTCTGGAATTATCTCAAGGCAAGACCTCTCAATACAGCGATTAACATTTTGCTCCTCTCACTGGGCATAGCCGTAATAACGATATTGTTACTTTTTAATAAGCAGCTTGAACAAAAAATTACCGAGAACGCGCGCGGTATAGACCTGGTAGTAGGAGCAAAGGGGAGCCCGCTGCAACTTATACTTTGCAATATATTTCATGTTGATTTTCCTACGGGTAATATCAAGCTTAATGAAGCTGAACGTTTTGCCAAACATCGCCTTGTAAAAAATGCTATACCGCTTGCATTGGGCGATAGTTACCAGTCGTATAGAATTATTGGTACCAGTCAAAAATATGCAGAGCTCTATAAAGCTGAGATACAACAAGGCAACTGGTGGAAGAACAACCTGGACGTTACCATCGGTGCCAATGTAGCCACGCTGACACAATTGAAGCTCGGTGATAAATTCGCCAGTGCCCACGGACTTGCTGATGGCGGTCATACACACAACGATCATCAATATATAGTGGTTGGTATACTTAAACCCACAAACAGTGTATTGGACAACCTGATACTCACCAACGTAGAAAGTGTTTGGGAAATGCACGAAGAGCATGCTGAGGAGGAAGAAGGACATGCCGAACATGAGCATGCCGCTGATTCGAACTTTATACCATCTCCATTAGTGCCTTCAGTAGGGAAAGGCGATTCACTGAAAGAAATTACTTCCATGCTTATTCAATACCGCTCACCGATGGGTGCTATACAATTGCCAAGATTGGTAAACTCACAAAGCAGTTTACAGGCAGCATCACCGGCATTTGAGACAGCGCGTTTGTTTTCTATTTTAGGTGTAGGCGTAGATATACTCATGGGTTTTGCGTATGTGCTTATCGTTATATCAGGGTTAAGTATATTTATTGCATTGTATAACTCGCTAAAAGAGCGGAGGTACGATCTGGCCATCATGCGGTCGATGGGGGCATCGCGGACCAAACTGTTTGTTTCGATCCTGCTGGAAGGTGGAGTGCTCACGATGTTAGGAAGTCTCATTGGGTTGTTGATGGGACACGGTGTACTCGTTCTTTTATCCGGAATGGTGGAAGAAACGCAGAAAGCCGGTATCAACGGATTTATTTTCTATCCGGAAGAATGGATAATTTTGGGCGGAAGTTTGTTACTGGGTCTGATATGTGCAGTGATTCCGGCCATACAAGCGTACCGCACGGATATATCGAAGGTACTGGCAGGGAATTGAAATTCATTCCGCAGAAGGCAGATTTACGCAGAAGAAATTTGCATTTAAATTCTGTGTCAATCTGCGGTCTCTGTGGGAAATAAAAGGAACGAATAAACTGGAAGAATATATAAAAGATAAAAACCATGAAGAAGATTTGTTTGCTTGGTGTATTTATACTTTGTGCAGGAAGTTTACTGGCACAGGGAAAAACGGATATGTGGGAAGCGTTTGCCAAAACCAAGTTCGAACCGAAGTATTATGAAAAACTTGGCGAGTATCTTTTCTACCCGACTTTCCCGGCCGAGATCAAAGCACTGGAAGGTAAAGAAATTACCGTGCAGGGATTTTATGTTCCGTTCGCTCCGGAAGATGGTACCTATATCATCATCTCCAAATACCCGATGAGTCAGTGTTTCTTTTGTGGAGGCGGTGGTCCCGAATCTATAGCAGAAGTAAACTTTGCGAAAGAACCACGTAAATTTCAGGTAGATGATCTGATCACCGTGAAAGGTAAATTAAAGCTGAATGCCGAAAACCTTGATCACGTGAATTTCATTTTAACCGATGCTGTATTGGTTAGTAAATAATAGACTGATACAGACGATCGGTTTCTTCTAAAACTATATATAGTATGACGAAACCGAAGATCAAAGAAAAGACAATCAGTGTACCCGTTTCTGAAAGTATAGGGGCGGTATCAGCTGTTATACTGGAGCCGGCATCATGTACTGCGATGATGACACTCGCGCACGGAGCGGGTGCCGGAATGAATCACACCTTTATGGTGCGTCTGGCCCAGGCGTTGGCGGAGCGCTCTATCGGTACCATTCGTTTCAATTTCCCTTATATGGAGCAAGGAAAGAAACGCCCCGATATGCCACCTACAGCTCACAAAGCTATCGAGGAGGTAATCGAGTATACTTCCAAACATTATCCAGCCCTTCCGTTGTTTGTTAGTGGTAAATCATTTGGTGGCCGCATGTCATCGCAATTGCTGGCTAAGAAAACATTCAGTCCGGTGAAGGGTATAATTTTCTATGGCTTTCCGCTGCATCCTGCAGGCGCGCCCGCTATAGATCGCGCGGACCATCTGCGCGACATTACTATACCCATGCTATTTCTACAAGGTACACGTGATGCATTAGCTGAGTGGAGTCTCATAACAAAAGTATCCGCATCATTATCTACGGCGAAGCTTGTGTCTTTTGAAGGAGCCGATCATAGTTTCAAAGCAAAAAAAACTGAACTGATTCCCGAACTCGCAGACGCTACACAATCCTTCATTCAATCTCTTTAATAAAAGATCCTTTTGAGATAAGAAAGTCACTTGCAACTATGTTGCATTTAATTTTTATGTTTTTATATTTGCAACGTTGTTGCATTTATGAGAGCGCTATTGATAATACTATTTCTGTTTGTCCTGGTATCCTTTGGACAAGCTGCTTTGTCGGATGACGGCTGGGATATACTGGCACGGGTAAAATTTACCGAGAAGTATTTCAAGGAAGAGAACGAGTATTACCTCTATCCATTTTTTGATAGTAAGATTCGCGCGCTCGAGGGGAAGGAGTTTACACTGAAAGGACATTACCTGCCAATGGATCTTGATGATAATCGTATGATCATCCTGTCCAGGTTTCCGTATTCCATGTGTTTCTTCTGCGGTGGTGCCAGCCCTGCATCAGTAGCAGAGATATACTTTAAAACGAAGCCACCGCGCTTCAAGGCCGATCAGATCATTACCGTAAAGGGTATACTGAAACTGAACGACAGCAATATCGATCACATGAATTTTATTTTGAAAGATGCTGAACTGATAACAGGTAAATGATATGAGCATATATCGCTATATATTGATTGGTGCCGGTATGCTGGTGGCATGCACGCAAAGCAAGGATGATGATAAACTATTAAAGGAAGCCGCTGCCATTCATAACGAAGCTATACAAACTGCTTTGAAGCTTGAGGACAGCCTTTATATACTGGCGATGGATACGATAATACAGGATTCCATAAAGCTATATATCGAGGCGATTGAAAACTGGAAGGCCGATATCGTGGAGGTGCCCGGTAATGAATCAGATCACCACGGTGAATTACATCATCATCATGCACCCGCTGAAATGATACCGATAACAGCAATCGAAATGGTGGTTGTGCAAAGCGCAATGAAGGTAAAGATTGATTCCATTGCTGCCAGCTTGCGGCAATTTCGCGGTGACTAAAAAATCAATGTCCTTTTAAGAAATATACTCTTTACGATATGATGAATCTTTTTAAACCGGGGAAGAAACTTCCGGTAACGGTACTCTCTGGCTTTTTGGGAGCCGGTAAAACTACATTGCTGAACCATGTACTCAACAATCGTCAGGGATTGAAAGTAGCTGTGATCGTAAATGATATGAGCGAAGTAAATATCGATGTACGCCTCGTGGCAAATGAAGTGCAGTTGTCGCGCACCGAAGAGAAACTGGTAGAGCTGAGTAACGGCTGCATTTGTTGTACCCTGCGCGATGACCTGATTCGCGAAGTACAAAAACTTGTAGCGCAACGTAAATTTGATTACCTGCTTATTGAAAGCACTGGTATATCGGAGCCTATACCCGTTGCCCAGACGTTTAGCTTTGATGTAGGGGATGCGTTGTATGATTTGTCTGCCGTTACACGGCTTGATACTATGGTAACCGTAGTGGATGCTTTTAACTTCTTTAAAGATTTTGGCAGTGCAGATACATTGTTGAAACGCAACCTTACCGATGATGCACAAGACCAGCGCACCATTGTGAATCTGCTCACCGATCAGATTGAATTTGCCAATGTCATTATACTCAACAAAACCGATCTTGTATCGGCACGCGAACTGAAGTTACTGGAAGGTATATTGATCAAGCTAAATCCCGGAGCCAGGATTGTCAAGTCGGTGCTGGGTAGAATTGATCCGCATGATATACTCGATACACGTTCTTTTAACTACGAAAAAGCATCGCAGGCTGCAGGCTGGATTCGTGCGTTGAACAATGAGCATACACCGGAGACAGAAGAGTATGGAATCACCTCGTTCGTTTTCCGAACGCACAGACCTTTTCATCCCGAGCGCTTCTGGCGGTATGTACAAACTGAATTTCCCGGAAACATTGTGCGAAGTAAAGGTATATTCTGGCTGGCATCACGACCGGATGATGCATTGGTGTGGAGCCAGGCAGGCGGTTCTTCGCAGGCGGAAGTATATGGCAAATGGTGGGCCTCAGTACCTGAGGTTGAACGTGTACGCAACCCTGCCTATATACAGGATGAGAAAAGTATTCAGAAAAAATGGAATGCAGAGTGGTGCGATCGTATGAATGAAATCGTATTCATCGGCACGCAAATGAACGAGCAACAGGTGCGCGATGAATTATATACCTGCATATTAACCGATGAAGAAGTATATACTTTTCATGCCGGTAAAAAATTTAACGATCCCTGGCCGATGTAAATCAGAATGTGAAACCGATGTTTACATAGCCGAGAACTTTCTGTGACTGATCGCTATACATCACAGAGAGACTGATGGGACCTATACCAGAGTCGTACCCGATGGACAATCCGTAACCGGAGAGATATCTTGTCTTTCGATTATCATCCTCGAGAAAATCATATACCGCTCCGTTAATACGGGCAGTGGCATATAAACTTTTGGAGATCTGGTATTGAAGGCCAGTCATCAGTACACCAACGCTATGCGCTGTAAGCTGATACTCATTGAGACCGGTGAACGGTACCTGGTTGCGTATAAAATCGTTGATGCCGCCTATATTAAAGAAGTTGAGATAAGCTTCGCGAGGCGAGAAGTTGATGGCAGTGTTGAACTGTGTTAGCAAGGTAAGACGAGGCGAAAGCGGCTTGAAGTTCTCTGCCTTGAAACGAAACTGCGCGTATCCATGCAGGTTGGTGGTGTCCGATTGTGTAAGCGAGTCGGTTTCGAAAGCGATGCTTCGCGGCTCCTGCGCGTATACCCATCCTAACTGAGCTTTAACATTCCAGCCGCGCGTGGAGAAGTTTCGCTTGTTCAGCGTGTTGAGCTGATAGTATATATAGTTGGTGAGGTAACTGTTGCTGGCTTCTGCGGCAACATCGGCACGCATCTTCGGCTTGATTTTAAAATACTCCAGCGAGGCGCCTATACCAAGCGCCTGACTAAACCCGAATGTATGTTGCAGGCGGGCATCAAAATCGGCATAGCGGCTGCGGTATAAATGAGTCTGCTCAAAGTCAGCGTAGATCGGGAAACGGAAACGCTCGTGATACATGGAGAGTATCAGGTTGTTGTTCTCCGATTCACCAAAGGTTTGGTTGTGCTCAATGAGAAACCGAAAGTTCTCGCTGATGTTTGCCTTTACAGTTGTTTTTGATCGATCGAATAACAGGTTTTTGGATGTTACGGCTGCAATGAGTGCTACGTTGCTAAAGGTATGGTAATGTATACCTACTTTGAAGTAGGTGAGGGGCTGCTCGATTACATTGAATTTGAGATTGGCTTTGCCGGGTTCGGTGGGTTGCCACTCATAGGCTATACGCCTGTAGTTCTGCGAACCGTATACTCTGCGAATGGCATTGGCAACTTCAATACCATCATACGCTTTTCCTTTTTCAAGATGCAGACGGTTTATGAACGATGTCTTCGTGGTGTGATGCAGGCCTTCCACCTTCATATCATCCACCGTTATCTTTTTGATGGTGGGTAAACGTTTGGTGTTCACTTTATACTTCGGGTATACCTGTCGCAGTGAATCAGCCAGGCGCTTGAACATCGGGTAGAATTTGTTGCCTGTATCTTTACCGCGTTCAATAATACTATCGGCACTGTTGAAGCTGGCCGCAGTAAAATCTTTCAGATCAGGTTCAATCAGTATATCACAGAGTTTGCGTTCGCGTTCGAAATCATCAGCATCTTTGTAGAAGCCAATCTGGTATAGTATATCTATAGCGCTGTGAAGTTCGGTGGCAGGCCGAAGCCCTTGCGACAAGTTTACACCGATGAGTATATCTGCGCCCATCGCTTTGGCATCGCGCACAGGGAAGTTTCGTACTACTCCGCCATCCACGAGTTTGGTTCCGTTGTAATCAATAGCCGTAAATACAGAAGGTATAGCCATGCTCGATCGTATAGCCGTAACGAGTTCGCCCTGATCGAGCAACACCGCTTTACCAGTTCCTACATCGGTGGCAATACACTTGAACGGTATTGGGAATTTTGAAAAATCTTTCACATCATACACCGGCAGCAACAGTTCCTGAAACTTCAGCCAGATCTCCTGCCCTTCAATAATTCCGGAAGCGATCTTGAACTTTCCATTTTCGAACGGTATCTCAATCGCATAATTTCCAAACTCATTCTTCTCATCAATGTTAACATTACTGATGGAAGGCTTGCCCGAGAAAAGAACTCCCCAATCCAGGGTGCGGGCAATCTTCTCGATCTCTTTGCCCGAATACCCGGCCGCATACAACGCACCAATGATGCTGCCCATACTCGTACCGGTCAGGTAATCTACCTTAAGTCCCGCACTATCAATTGCTTCGAGTATACCAATGTGCGCCAGGCCCTTTGCTCCGCCACCGCTCAGCGTCAATCCAATTTTAGGTTGGGCCGCAGCGAGACTTGCTATGAACAGAAAAATAACTGTGATTGGGTACTTCACCATGAGGGCATCAAAATAGTATTATTCATTTATCGGCTAAAGATACGTCCGATAAAGTGTCACTTTTTGGAGGATAGAACTAAACAAAAAGCTACCAGAACAATACACCAGATGGGAATTTTGCTTTCAGTTTTGTTATTTTGCGCAACTTTTGCCTAAATCTTAGTTCGTATGATCACTGTTGGGAACAGAAAATTGTCTGTTGACGATTTCGAAAAATTACTTTATCAGAATGGTAAAGTAGAATTGGACAACACGGCCCGTGAAAAAGTAGTGGTGAACTTTGACTTTCTGCAGTCCTATGCGCAGAACAAAGTCATCTATGGTATCAATACCGGCTTTGGACCGATGGCTCAATATAAAATCAGTGAAGATGACCAGCGTCAGCTTCAGTATAACCTCATCCGAAGCCACAGTGCCGGCTCCGGTCAGCCATTCTCGGAAGAGCTTTCGCGTGCTACAATGCTTGCGCGATTGAATAGTCTGATGCAAGGTGTTTCCGGTGTGCACGTTGAGACAGCGGAACTGATCCGCGACTTGCTCAACAAAAAAATCAGCGCGTGTATTTTTGAACGCGGTGGTGTTGGTGCCAGCGGTGACCTCGTGCAGTTGGCTCACCTCGCACTCAATCTGATAGGCGAAGGTGAAGTATTGGTAGATGGTAAACTTCGTCCGGCCAATGAAGTATATTCTGAAAACGGTCTCAAGCCGTTAGACATTCACCTGCGCGAAGGACTTGGACTGATGAACGGAACTTCTGCCATGACCGGTGTTGGTATGGTTAACATTATCCAGGCGAAACGTCTGCTTTCATGTGCTACCATTCTTTCAGCAATCACCAACGAACTGATGAAGTCGTTTGATGATCACTTCTCGGAAGAACTCAATCACGTAAAACTTCATAACGGACAAACCAAGATCGCAGCCGGTATCCGTACCGTGTTGTCTGATAGTAAATTGATTCGTAAACGTCCGGAGCATTTATACCATAGAAGGATTGTAGAAGCTGTATTTACTGATAAAGTTCAGGAGTACTACTCACTCCGTTGTGTGCCGCAGATCCTCGGACCGGTATACGATACGTTGGTTGAAGTACAACGCGTACTGGAAGATGAAGTTAACTCTGCTAACGACAACCCGGTGATCGATCATGAACGCGAAATGGTATACCACGGTGGTAACTTCCACGGTGATTACGTTTCGCTGGCCATGGATAAACTGAAGATCGTTATTACCAAGCTTACCATGCTTTCGGAGCGTCAGCTGAACTACCTGCTTAATGATAAACTCAATCAGAAACTTCCTCCGTTCATCAACCTGGGAACACTCGGTTTGAATTTCGGCTTGCAGGGTATGCAGTTCATGGCAACATCTACAACGGCCGAGAACCAGACCTTATCATTCCCGATGTATCTCCACAGCATTTCCAATAACAATGACAACCAGGATATTGTTAGTATGGGATGTAATGCTGCACTGATGACGAAGCGCGTGATCGACAATAGTTTTGATGTGCTTACCATTCAGCTTTTTGCTGTGGTGCAGGCGATCGATTTTCTGAAATGCCATACACGTCTTTCATCCTTTACAACCAAAGTATACGATGAATTCCGTGCGCTGGTAGGCCCCGTGCTCGAAGACAAACCACGGTATAACGATATACAAACGATACGCAAGTACCTGGTAAATCTCGGAGCTACGTTTCCGTTGAATTGATATTGTCCCACTTCCACTTATAAAAACTGTTAAATGAAATACGCACTCGTTACAGGAGGTTCACGTGGCATTGGTCGTTCCATTGCCATTAAACTTGCCGAACAAGGATATAATATACTCATCAACTACAAGAGCAACGAAGCAGAAGCTTTGAATACGAAGAAGCTTGTAGAAGAGAAAAATGTTACCGGTGAACTGTTGAAGTTTGATGTTTCGAACAAAGAAGAAGTAGCCACTGCGTTGGGTGGATGGATGGAGAAGAATGCTGACAAGCAGATTGAAATCCTGGTGAATAATGCGGGTATACGTCAGGATACGTTGCTGATGTGGATGACCGATGAGCAGTGGGATGGTGTGTTGGGATCAAGTCTCGATGGTTTCTTCTATGTAACGCGACTGGTGGTAAACAGCATGTTGAAAAAGCGTTATGGCAGAATTGTAAACGTAGTTTCACTGTCGGGTATAAAAGGTATGCCGGGCCAGGTAAATTACTCGGCGGCGAAAGCCGGTGTGATCGGTGCGACCAAAGCACTGGCACAGGAAGTTGCCCGCAGAAACATAACCGTGAACGCTGTTGCACCTGGTTTTATCCGTACCGATATGACGCAGGATCTGAACGAACAGGAACTGAAAGCTCTTATACCGATGCAACGCTTTGGCGAACCAGAAGAAGTGGCTGAAGCAATTGTATTTCTTGCATCGCCTAAAGCATCCTATATCACGGGTACAGTACTCTCCATCAACGGAGGCCTTTATTCGTAGATAATTATCTAAAAAGGTACATCACTGCTAATCTTTGTAGCACTACATGGGTTAATGGTGACAATCAGGATTAAAAAAATTATTTTTGCGAAAATAAAACATTACCTGCCCCTTGCGGGAAGGTAAACATTTAAAAAAACCTTGACCTCTCTATGAATAGAGTTGTTATTACGGGCATCGGTATCTATTCCTGCATCGGCAAAGACCTGGCAGAAGTAACACAGTCACTTTATGAAGGTAAATCTGGTATATGGCTGGATCCTGCCAGAAAAGAAATGGGGTATCGATCAGGGCTCACGGGTAAGGTGGAGAAACCTTCTCTGAAAGGTGTGCTTGAGAGACGTGCGCGCATCATGTTGCCCGAGCAAGGTGAATATGCTTTCATGTCTACCACGGAAGCATTGAAGAACGCTGGTCTTGATCAGGACTATCTCGATCAACACGAGATCGGTATCATTTTCGGTAACGACAGTTCTGCTCAACCAGTGATAGAAGCAACGGATATCATCCGCGAGAAAAAAGATACAATGCTTATCGGATCAGGGTCTGTATTCCAGTCCCTGAACTCTACTGTAAATATGAACCTGGCCACCATCTTCCGGTTAAAGGGTATAAACTTTACTGTAAGTGCTGCGTGTGCCAGCGGTTCACATTCTATCGGGCTCGCAGCGATGTTCATCAAGAACGGTATGCAAGACTGCATTATCTGCGGAGGTGCACAAGAAACGAATAAATACTCCATGGGAAATTTTGATGCGCTTAGTGCATTCTCAATCCGTGAGAATAATCCCACGGCTGCATCAAGACCTTTTGATAAGAACCGCGATGGTTTAGTACCGAGCGGAGGTTCTGCAACAGTTATTCTTGAAAGCCTGGAATCTGCACAACGCAGAGGAGCTAAAATATTAGGAGAGGTGATTGGCTATGGTTTCTCATCAAACGGTGAGCACATCTCCAATCCTACTGTTCAAGGACCTGCACGCTCACTTCGCATCGCGATGAAAGATTCGGGTTTGAAGGCTTCTGAAATAGACTATATCAACGCACATGCTACCTCAACACCGGCCGGAGATGCAAGTGAAGCGAAAGCGATATTTGATGTGTTTGGAGATGTGAAGACACCGGTGAGTTCTACCAAATCAATGACTGGCCACGAATGCTGGATGGCCGGAGCAAGTGAAATTGTATACTCGTTGCTGATGATGGAAAATTCATTCATGGCTCCGAATATTAATTTCGAAACTCCTGACGAAGACTCTGCGCGCCTGAACATTATCACCAAGGCCCAGAATAAAAATATTGACGTATTTTTGTCTAATTCTTTCGGATTCGGAGGAACAAACTCGACCTTAATTGTTAAAAAGTGGAAGCAATAGCGATGAATCAAACAGCAATCATTGAAAAAATCAATGGGTTTTTAGTAGAAGAATTTGAGGTAGAGGCCGGCAAGATTGTTCCGGAAGCCAACCTGCGCGAGACGCTTGAGCTGGATAGCCTCGACTACATTGACCTGGTGGTGGTAATTGAAAGTAACTTCGGTTTTAAAGTAAAGCCGGAAGACTTCGTGAACATTGTTACGTTTCAGAACTTCTATGACTACGTGACTAGCCGCGTAGGAGAGAAAGTAACTTCATGATCCTATGCCGCGATGGCAAGGTAAATCGAAGGGTAACAAACTGGGTTATAGGATATTTGTCTATGTAATAAAGTACATGGGAGTGAAGCCCGCGTACTTTTTACTACGGTTTGTTGCAGGTTATTATTTTCTGGTCTCCTGGAGTTCATCAAAACACATCTATGCTTATTTCAGAACGAGGCTTAAGTACGGAAAGCTTTCCTCGCTGCTGAAGATATATAGTAACTACTACGTTTTTGGTCAGACGTTACTGGACAAGGTCATTGTTATGGCCGGCATAGAAAACAAGTTTACCTATAATTTTGATGGTGAAGAAAATCTCCGCGACATTGTGAAAGGTGGTCGCGGTGGTATATTACTCAGTGGCCACGTAGGCAACTGGGAGGCTGCCGGTCATTTATTAAAACGCCTTAACACGCGTGTTAACGTGGTGATGTTTGATGGCGAACATGAGCGCATCAAACAATATTTACAGGAAGTTACCGGTGGCCATAACTTCAACGTGATCGTTATCAAGAACGACATATCTCATGTATATGCCATAGGTCAGGCGTTGCAACGCAATGAATTGATCTGCCTGCATGCCGATCGTTTCCTCGAAGGCAACAAAACACAAGCACTGGATTTTCTTGGAGATAAAGCTTTGTTTCCGCTTGGTCCCTTTCAACTCGCGGCTGGCTTCAAAGTGCCGGTGTCTATTGTATTTGCGTTTAAAGAATCTCCTACACATTATCATTTTTTTGGCAGCGAGCTTTACGAGCGCAGGGATGACGAGCCCAAGCAGGAGTTTACCGATAAACTGATGAAGGCTTTTGTAGATGAGCTCGAGCAAAAAGTATTTCTATACCCGATACAGTGGTTTAATTATTATAACTTTTGGGAAAAATAGTGTCGGTTATACCGCACGTGTCACGTCAGAAAAGTAAACATCATGCTTGCAACGAAATCCAACATTACAAACTATATCCCGCAGCGCGAGCCGATTGTGATGATCCACAACCTGGTGGAGGTAAGCGATGCGCATGCTGTAACACAATTAGCCATCGAGCCGGATAATGTATTTGTAACGGCTGGATATTTTGCAGAACCCGGACTTGTGGAAAATATAGCACAGACGGCTGCGGTACATGTTGGGTATCAATGTCAACAAAAAAATATACCGGTACCGATCGGATATATAGCGGCTGTGAGAGATTTAAAGATCAATGCACTACCCCGCGAGAACTCAACGATAACAACATCCATTCGCATTGTTAACCAAGTGCTGGAACTAACCATAGCACAAGGTAAAGTTGAGCAGGATGGACAACTGTTGTGCTCTTGCGAAATGAGAATTTTTGCTAAAATTGAAACGCCTTAATTTTTCTATAGCATCCTAATGCTATAGTTGTATAATGCGTAAACTATATTCTTAAAACACTAACTATGAAACAACTCCAAACCCTCATCGTCCTCCTGTTTGTTGCTTCTATAGCAGTTGCTCAGGACCGCAGCGATGTATTCAAGGAAGATGCAAAAATTACCTGGCTTGGTCTAGACTTTTCGCAGGCAAAACTCATTGGTGATCGCGAGAAACTTGGTTCGGAATCGGACATCCGTCATTTGGTGGAAGCGTGGAATAATCTCATCGTTACAGAAGGAGAAAAGTTTGATATTGCTTTAGCCATCGAGAAAAAGAAGATCGATAAAAACATTCAGCCTACACTTGATAACAATGCATCGCTGGATGTATTGTCTATGCTCTCGAATGCTGAAAAAGATTATATACACCTGAACCGCGATGGTGTATCGTCAATCGTTTCATCGTACGACTTTAAAGGATTGTCCGGTATCGGTATGATGTTCAATGTGGAGAGCTTCAGCAAGTTGAATGAAGAGGCATCAGTTTGGGTAACATTTATCAAACTGGACACCAAGGAAGTTCTCTTTTCAGAACGAGTAACCGGAGAGCCAAGAGGATTTGGCATGCGCAATTTCTGGGGAGGAGCACTCTTCATGATTGTGGAGCGTATCAAGAAGAAAGAATACCCGATGTGGCGTAAGAAATACTATCGCCCGTAAGATCATCCGATAAAAAGTAAGATTCTGAAGGCACAAAGCTGAAAGTTTTCTCAAATAAGCTTTTAGCTTTGTGCTTTTGTTTTAATACCCCCAAAGCGTGCTGATTTACCGAACAGAAGTTATCGTGCGATTCAATGAGGCCGACCCGCTCGGCATTGTGTGGCATGGCCATTACCTCCGATATTTTGAAGATGGCCGTGAAGCATTCGGTATGAAATACGGAATTTCCTATCTCGATTTTTACAAGAACGGATTAGCAGTGCCTGTGGTTTCAGCGCAGTGCGACTATAAGAAACCGCTTCGATATGGTAACTCGGTTATTGTAGAATCTATATACGAGCCCACCAACGCAGCCAAACTGAAATTCAGTTACAACATGTACGAGTCGGTATCAAACGACCTTGTAGCTGTAGGCAGTACCATGCAGGTATTTGTTGATATCAAGAATTTTCAATTGCAACTCACCGTGCCTGAATTTTTTCAAGCCTGGAAAAAAAAGATGGAGGTATAATGGCGCGCGCAGTATGGTCAGTAGCAGATAGTATCGTTTCTCCGCTGGGTGCTACCAGCGAAGAGAACTACCATGCTATACGCCAGGGTATATCGGGAGTGAAGTCTGTTACCAACACTTCATGGAACGATAAACCTTTCATGGCATCGGCTATGGATACGCTGGTACCAACTGATGAGCGCACGCGTTTTGAAGAGATCAGTATAAAAGCAGTGGAAGCTGCGCTGAAGAAATTTACCCTACCGGCAGATAAAACAATTTTTATTCTGTCAACCACAAAGGGGAATATAGATCAACTCGATCATGAAAATCCCAATCATCCACGAATACATTTGCACGAAGTAGCGGAGTATCTCGGTGGTATATTTGGTTTTAAAAGAAATATAGTCGTGTCCAACGCCTGTATATCCGGAGTGCTGGCGCTAATTATAGCGAAACGCTTTCTGGAAAACGGGCAGTACGATCACGCAGTTATACTCGGAGCCGATGTGTTGAGTCGCTTTGTAGTATCCGGTTTTCAAAGTCTGCAGGCTATAAGTCCTGCGCATTGCAAACCGTTTGATGCCAATCGTACCGGTATAAATTTAGGTGAAGCTGCGGGCGTGATGGTTTTGTCAGCAGATCCGGCATCCTTGGGTATAACTCCAGTGATTCGTTTACTCGGCAGCGGTGTAAGCAACGATGCGAACCATATATCCGGTCCATCGCGCACGGGCGAAGAGTTGGCTTCCGCGATTAGTCATGCACTTCAGGCATCAGAACTTACTCCGGCAGATATAGACTTTGTATCAGCTCACGGAACAGCAACTATATATAACGATGAGATGGAAGCCAAGGCATTTAACTATGCCGGGTTGAGTACAATTCCACTCAATAGTCTGAAAGGATACTACGGCCATACACTGGGTGCAGCCGGTGTTATAGAAACGGTAATAACCATGTATGGTCTCTTGAAGAACGAATTGATACCCACACGTGGATTTGATACTTTTGGCGTTCCGAAAGAGATAAATGTTTGCAGTGCGTTTCAATCAAAACCACTGAGAAGAATTTTAAAAACTGCTTCCGGCTTTGGCGGATGCAATGCCGCACTAGTTGTGGAAAAAGTTAATCAATAAAACAGTTTATGAATTTTTTCGAAGAAGACAAACTCACAGCTCTACAGTCAATTGAAAAGGCACAATGGATAGCATTCGCTCCGGCCGTATTTCAAACAACCCGCGTACTTCGCGACACGGGTATACTGCAACTTATTCAACAACATGCTGACGGCCTGACACAGGAACAGGTTGTTGAAAAAACGAATGTGTCCAAATATGGTGTGCGCGTATTGATGGAAGCTGCGTTGGGTATAGGTTTACTCACTTGCAAAGATGGTATATATAAAGTAACGAAGACAGCAACCTTCATATTGAATGACAAGCTTACACAAGTGAACTTTGATTTCATGAATGATGTATGCTATCAGGGTTTATTTACGCTGGATAAAAGTATAGAGAACGGCAAGCCGGAAGGATTGAAAGTGTTTGGCGACTGGCCTACACTATACCGCGCGCTTGCACACTTCCCTCCGAAAGTAAGAGAGAGCTGGCTGGCCTTTGACCATTATTATTCTGATGCATCCTTTGCTGATGTATTACCAATCGTATTCAAGCATAAACCTAAATCATTACTGGATATAGGCGGTAACACCGGTAAATGGGCGCTGGAGTGTTTTCAGTACGATCCGGATGTAGTCGTTACTATTTTTGATTTGCCGGGCCAGGTAAATATGGCCAATAAAAATATTACAGCACGGGGCTTTGGCGATCGTATCCGTTTCCACGAAAGTGATATACTGGTTGAGTCACTGCCATTCCCGAAAGGCTTTGATGCTATATGGATGAGCCAGTTCCTTGACTGCTTCTCCGATGAGCAAATTATATCGATCCTGAAGCGATGCCGCCAGGCGTTGAATCCGGGCGGAAGTGTATATATACTCGAGCCGTTCTGGGATTGCCAGCGATTCCAGGTAGGAGCGTTCGCATTGCAGCAAACATCTATATACTTCACGGCTATGGCCAACGGTAACAGCCAGATGTACCACTCGGATATATTCAAAGGCTTTATCAAAGAAGCAGGTTTTGAAGTAGCTGAACAAAAAGATATGCTGGGAGTTGGTAACACCCTGCTGGTGTGCAAGCCGGTATAATAAAGCGCTCTATAGCTATATATATAGTCATACGAAAAGAATCAGATACATAGAGAATAGAAAGTCCCACTAGAACTGTAGCAATGAAAGAGAAAATTGACGTTTTGGTAATCGGAGCGGGCCCTGCTGGTAGCATCGCAGCTTCTATCATTCACAAAGCCGGATTCACTGTGCGGGTTGTTGAACGTGAAAAGTTCCCACGCTTTGTTATTGGCGAAAGTTTATTGCCGCGTTGTATGGAAGTATTGGATGATGCAGGTTTACTGGAAGCAGTAAAAGCGAAGAACTTCCAGCAAAAGTTTGGTGCTAAATTTCTGAAGGAAGAAAATGTATCAGACTTCAATTTCAGCGATCAGTTTTCAAAAGGATGGAATTGGACATGGCAGGTGCAACGTGCCGAGTTCGATCTTACCCTTGCTACAGAAGTACAGCGCAAAGGCGTACAGGTTGATTTTGAGACAACGGTTACAGCGATCGAATTCTTTGAAGACGAAAGTTCAGTTACCACCGTGCAACGTCTCGATGGATCAACTGAAGAAATAGCGGCACGTTTCATCATCGATGCCAGCGGATACGGTCGTGTTATACCGCGGTTGTTCAACCTGGATAAACCATCCAACCTGGATCCGCGCAAAGCGGTATTCGCACACGTACACGATGTGCACCGCGATAACTTTGATGAGCCGAACCGTATCATCGCGATTATGTATGCTCCCGGTTTCTGGACCTGGATTATACCATTCTCGAATGGCGTAACGTCTCTTGGTTTTGTAGGGGGCTTCGATTACTTCAACAATATACCGGGCGATCTTTCTGCGCAATACAAAGCGTGCATCGAAGGACATCCATATCTGAAGAAGCGTTTTGGTGATGTGAAATGGGTATGGGACGAACCACGCAAACTCGAAGCATGGTCTGCCACAACGGATAAGTTCTACGGAAAAGGATTTGTGTTAACGGGTAACGTTACCGAGTTCCTCGATCCGATCTTCTCATCAGGCGTAATGTTTGCTACGGTGTCAAGCCATCTGGCAAGTAAGCAGGTGGTGCGCAAACTGAAAGGCGAATCTGTCGATTGGGACAAAGACTATACAAAAGTAGTACAGCAAGGTGTAGATGTATTCCGCACGTATGTAATGGCCTGGTATGACGGAACACTGGAGAAAGTATTCTTCTCTAAAAATCCGGATCCGCTTATCAAGAGTCAGATATGCTCTGTACTCGCAGGGTATGTGTGGGATCAGACCAACCCGTATGTAAGCGATCACAGCAACTCGCTCAAGCGCCTGGTAAAACTGATCGATGTAAACGAGCGCATGGCTCGTAACTAAGTATACATATGTTTATTTCGGCCACCAGTAAAATTCGTAAGCAGGCTATTTATCACCAGGGCACGTTGGCATTTGAAAATACGTCCGTATCCCTGGATGATTTTCTGACAGGCGCTTACGATTACCTGTCACCGGAGTATCCTAAATTTTATAAAATGGATCGGCTCGCAAAGCTCGGCTTTCTGGCAACAGAAGTGCTGCTTCGCGATGCATCGATAAAGCAATACGCTCCCGAAGCGGTGTCGCTGGTGCTGTCCAATGCACACGCAAGTCTCGATACCGATGTGCGGTATCATGAAGCTGCCAAAACATCTTCAAGTCCTGCGTTGTTTGTATATACACTGCCCAACATCGTATCAGGCGAGATTTGCATCAGGCATAAAATTAAAGGTGAGAATACGTTCTTTGTATCGCCTTCCTTTGATGCCGGACTGCTCGAAGCGTATGTAAACCAGGTGATGCAACAGCCATCGGTACAGGCCTGTATAGCGGGCTGGATCGATGTAATGGACAGTCACCACGATGTTTTCTTATATTTGATAGAGAAAGAAAAACGGGGAATAGCGTTGCCCCACACAGCAGAAGAATTAACAAAATTATACCGGTAGTAACTATGGAACAGTTGATGGCAGATCTGAAAAAACAGATCATTGAAGCTTTGAATTTGAAACACCTGAAGCCAGAAAATATAGGCGATGATCAGCCTTTGTTTGGTGACGGATTAGGCCTGGATTCTATTGATGCGCTGGAGCTCATCGTTCTGTTGCAACAGAACTATAAGGTAAAGATCGATAATCCACAGGATGGACCTTCGATCTTTCGCTCAGTAAAATCCATCGCGGAGTATATCCGTGCGAATCAAACTGCCTGATTATTTTGAAAGGCACGATACATGTTGCTGGTCTTGGTGTAATAACCTCCATTGGAAATGGTGTGGAGGAGTGCATGCATTCTTTTCGGCAACATACTTCCGGTATAGGTGATATTACGTTGTTCGATTCGGTGCACCGTGGCGTACTGCCTGTAGGTGAAGTAAAGGCCACGAACGAAGCACTCGCAAAGAAGTTAGGGTTGCGAGAGTATACCAGTCGTACAGCATTGCTGGCTTTGCAGGCTGCGCGCGAAGCAGTAGCACATGCTGGCATCGATCTTAAAAAGTGGCGAACCGGTTTGATCTCTGCCACTACCGTAGGCGGTATGGATCGAACGGAGAATTTCTTTCCGGCATTTCACCAGGATCACAGCAAGGGAAAACTGCACGATGTGGTAAATCACGAGTGCGGAAGATCAACCGAGATTGTTGCTGATGATCTGGGTATACATCATTTCATTTCTACGATCAACACCGCATGCTCTTCATCGGTAAATGCTATAGCATTGGGGTCGCGACTCATCAACCACGGTATATTGGATGTAGTGGTAGCCGGTGGAACGGATGCACTTTCTAAATTTACCCTCAACGGTTTCAACAGTCTCATGATCCTGGACAAAGAACCTTGCAGACCATTCGATGCTACACGCAAAGGTCTCAACCTGGGCGAAGGTGCCGGGTTCGTGGTCATTGTTTCCGATCGTGTTCTTGAGCAAGAGAAAAAAAAATCGCTCGCAACAGTAGCCGGCTACGGTAACACCAATGATGCTTACCACCAGACAGCATCATCTCCGGAAGGAAGAGGCTCGTATGCTGCCATGCAAAAAGCATTGGCCATGAGCGGGCTTTCAGTAACAGATATAGACTATATTAACCTGCATGGCACCGGTACATTGAACAACGATGTTTCGGAAGGTACAGCTGTAAAACGATTCTTTGGCGATCAGCTTCCGCGCATGAGTTCTACCAAAGCATTTACCGGGCATACCCTGGGAGCAAGCGGAGGTATAGAAGCGGTGTTCTCCGTATTAGCGATCATGCATCAGTGCGTGTTTCCCAACCTGCGCTTCGAAACCATGATGCCCGAAGTTGATATTATACCACAACAGAAATTTGAGCAGACAGCGGTTAATCATGTTATGAGCAATTCCTTTGGCTTTGGCGGGAACTGTTCATCCATCATTTTCTCGAAGTAGCGCTGCGTATACTATATACCTATATATCGAATGGCTAATATTTTCATTACAGGCATGGGTACTATATCGCCACAGAAAACGTGGGGCGATGCACCGTTGTTATCGGAAGTGACCGAACATAACTCGGAGCGCCTTGCTTGTGTTGAGCCCGACTACACCCAGTGGTTTGATCCGCGCCAGTTACGCAGAATGAGCCGCGTATTGAAGATGGGTGTGGCAGCCGGATCGATGGCGTTGAAAGAAGCTAACATTGCGGTGCCGGATGCTATCATTACCGGAACCGGATATGGTTGTCTTGAAGACACTGGTATATTTCTCACCAAGATGGTGGAGAACAACGAAGAAGCTCTCAATCCGACACCGTTTATACAATCCACGCACAATACCATTGGTTCGCTCATTGCGCTGATGTTGCAGTGCCAGGGGTATAACCAGACCTATACACAAGGTGCGTTCTCATTCGAGAATTCATTGCTTGATGCATTGATGATGTTGAAAGATGAACCGGCACTGAAAGTATTGGTAGGCGGTGTTGATGAGATCACAGACCTCAGTCATACCATCCAGAAACGCTTCGGTATATTTCGTCAGCAACCGGAGTCGAACCTGAACCTGTTCACTACGGGTAAAGGTGCCGTGAATGGAGAAGGCGCAACATACTTTGTGCTGTCAGGAGAAAACACAAGCGACAGCGCGGTTGGTGTTGAAGCCGTAGCCACGTTTTACAAAGCGGATGAACAAACCCTGAAGCAGGGTTTAGACAATTTGCTTCGCGATGCAAATCTCAAGGTCAGCGATATAGATTTTGTTTTACTGGGCACCAGCGGTGATGCCGGTATAGATAAAACATTACTGGACTATACAGTAAAGATGTTCCCTGAAAGTTCTACCGGTGTATTCAAACACCTGAGTGGAGAACATCCGGTGGCGTCTTCTTTTGCATTTTGGCTTGCCGCGAAAATGATACAGGAGCAGACTATTCCTTCCATTGTCATGCTGCATGACACAGGTCGCAAGCCGAAGAACGTGCTGATCTTTAACCAGTATTTTGGTACACACCACTCATTCATTCTGCTGAAGTCATGTCGCGCTTCTGGATAGTCAATATTGTCTTCCTGGTTTTATTGATCGTCCTGCTCGTGTTGGATGCCAACTATAGTATATCTGCCTGGTGGTATGTTGCACTTATAGCACCGCTCATCGCTCTTCATACATTCGGTTCCATCTATTTATCCATGCAATTCTTTATCCCGGCAAAATGCCAGGGTAAACCACAGCAGGCTATAGCCATTACATTTGATGACGGACCGATTGCCGGCATGACCGAAAAGATACTGGCTATATTGGATAAGCATAAAGTAAAGGCATCATTCTTTTGCATAGGTCACCGTATAGCGCGCGAGCCTGAGCTTGCGAAACGCTTACACGATGAAGGACATCTGATCGGCAATCACACCTACTGGCACAAAGCCACATTTGATTTGCAGTCTGGCGGTAGTATAGCCCGGGAGTTGGCCGATACGGACAAAGCCATTGTAAAAGCCGTTGGCGTTAAACCGAAATTTTTCAGACCACCCTATGGCGTTACCAACCCGATGGTGGCTAAAGGTATTCGCAGTGGCGATTATACGGTTATCGGCTGGAGTGTGCGCTCGTTCGATACGGTTATAAAAGATCGGGCAAAACTCTTCAACCGCGTTACCCGATCGCTGAAAGGTGGCGATATTGTTTTATTTCACGATTACAGCGAAAGCACTCACGATATCCTCGATGACTTTCTGAATCACGTTTCCAAACTTGGTTTAAAAGTTGTAAGAGTAGATGAGTTGTTAAACGAGAAGGCTTATGTTTAGAAATTTCATACAGAATAAAGGCATTGTGGCGAAATATACCCTGCTGTTGATCGCTGGTCTCACGGTGGCGTTGCAGGTGTCTGCACAATATGCGGGCTATAAATCAGTCAACGATCTGGCGGCATTCAAAAAGCAGTTCGCTACACAGTCTGCCAAGGTTCAATCCATCACCAGCGACTTTGTGCAGCAGAAAGAATTACTGGCGCTTACCGAAACGATTACATCGTCTGGTAAGTTCTGGTTCAAGCGCAGCAACCGCGTTCGTATAGACTATACTAAACCCTTTACCTACCGCATGGTAATGAATGGAGACAAGATGCTGGTGAAAGATGATCAGAAAGAAAGCCGCATCAATGTAAAATCAAACAAGCTGTTTCAGCAGGTAAACAAGATCATGATCGATTGTGTGCAGGGAACTATACTGGACAGTAAAGATTTTACAACACGTGTTTTTGAAAATGATAAAACGTATCTGCTGGAAATGACACCGGTGTCCAAAACACTGAAAGAGTTTTTTCAGACGATCGTGTTGAATGTAGAGAAGAAAGATTACTCGGTGAAGTCGATCGATATGAACGAACCATCAGGTGATAAAACCACCATAACGTTTTCCAACAAAGTGCTGAATGCACAGGTAGCCGATGAAGTTTTTGCATTATAGTATACTGTTGTTGCTGGTGGCAGCGTGTGCGTCAGACTATAAAGCGCGCAAGGCTGTGGCTCCCGATTCAGTTTGTACTGAAAAGATTAAACCGGTGGGTATAAAAACAGCGTGGTATACTACACATATTGATGTTATCGGTAAACATATCAGCGGATTACTGCTGGTGAAACAAATGCCCGACTCTTCGAAACGAGTTGTGTTTACCAATGAAGCCGGTGTTACGTTTCTGGATTTTGAATTTCGTGCTGACGGATCTTTCCAGGTAAAGCAGGTGATCAAACAACTGGATCGAAAAGCGGTTATACAATTACTGCAGAAAGACTTTGAGTTGATGTTGGGTATTCCGTTCCGCAAGGGAGTTTATGAGTCGTGGCAAATGAATGATGAGCGCTACTTTGGTGTACCTCAAAAAAAGGAAACGGCCTATTTCATTACCGGTGCAGATTGTGCTTCTTTGCGAAGAATAGAGCTCGGATCGAAACGCAAAAAGAAAGTAACGGTTGAAATGTGGGGCGATAATCTGACAACTCCGGACTCTGTAAAAGTAAAGCACTATACTTTCAACATGGTGATTGGTTTGAAAAAAATTGAACGCTGAAATGTTACTGGATAATTTCTATAGCATCGTAAAAAAAGAATTCACTCCGGCAGGAGGCAGCGCTGTTATTGCCATTGATGCTGAGCATAAAATCCTGAAAGGTCATTTCCCGGGGCAGCCTGTAGTGCCAGGAGTTTGTATGATGCAGATCGTACGCGAGCTTACCGAGTTGGCGATCAACAAGAAGTTGAAGATTGTGGAAGGTGATAATCTTAAATTCCTTTCCATTATCGATCCGCGACAAAACCGCGAAGTAGAGGTAACACTAACCAGCAAGGAAGAAGGCGACAGCTATATAGTAAATGCTACACTCTTTGCAGGTGCGGTTACATTTTTTAAATTCAAGGGAACACTCCAGACCGTATGATGAACGAAGCATTTGAACAGCATAAGGTTTGTGTTCTTATACCCACCTATAACAATAACCAGACATTAGAAAATGTACTGCAGGATGTAATGCGTTTCACTACGCACATCATTGTAGTAAATGATGGCTCTACGGATAACACGGCAGATATACTTGCTAAATATCCATCCATACGAACAGTACAGTATGCTAACAACCAGGGTAAGGGCCACGCGCTTCGCCTGGGTTTTAAGAAAGCCGTTGAGTATGGATATGATTATGCGATTACCATAGATTCAGACGGACAACATTTTGCGGAAGACCTGCCTAAATTTTTAGAGAAGCTCAGGCAGCATCCGAAGGCGATCATTATGGGTGCGCGCAATATGGATCAGGCAAGTGTACCGGGGAAGAGCAGCTTTGGACATAAGTTCTCGAACTTCTGGTTCAAGGTAGAAACCGGTGTGCAGATGGGCGATACTCAAAGTGGCTACAGACTATATCCGGTTAAACTGTTGCAGAATTTCAGATTCATGACGAAGAAATTTGAATTTGAAATCGAAGTAATGGTACGTGCAGTCTGGAGTGGTATAGAAATTACTGAAGTACCCGTGCGCGTGTTCTATGCCGAGAAGGGTAAACGTATTTCGCATTTCAGGCCGTTCAAGGATTTTACACGCATTAGTATTTTGAATACCGTGCTGGTTACGATGGCATTGCTATACTATAAACCCCGTGATTTTTTCCGGAGCATTAAAAAAAAAATTTAAGACAGATAATTCGCGAGCAGATCTTCAATCCGGAAGAGTCTGATGCTGTAAAGGCAAGTTCGGTGGGCTTCGGTATATTTATGGGCATTGTGCCACTGTGGGGATTTCAGCTTGCCATAGCCATTGCGTTGTCTATCGTATTTCGACTTAACAAAGCGCTGGTCATTATTGCAGCCAACATCAGTATACCACCCATGATTCCGCTGATCCTTTTTCTGAGTCACCGCACCGGGGCAATCTGGATGGGCGACCAGGCTAAAATGATCTCCTTTACCGATGGTATTACGCTGGAGGTGGTGCATAATAATTTTATACAATATGTGGTGGGAGGTACAACTCTTTCCATTCTGGCCGGGCTGGGTTTTGGACTGGTAACATTTATACTCCTGAAGATTTTCAGGAAACGATAAACGAATATATACCGGAAGAAGGTATAGCGATATGGAGCAGATATTTTTAGCCATCTATAATTTTTTCAAAGAGCGTAAAAAGGTCTTCTGGATTTTCTTTGTATTTACGCTGGCGCTGATCGGCTGGAGTGCATCGCGTATCGAACTAGAAGAAGATATCACCAAATTCTTCCCGGACGATGCACGTGTTGAAAAGCTGAACTATATATTCCGCAACTCCAAATTTGTAGAGCGCGTGGTGGTGATGGTCTCTATGAAAGACAGTACCTCGCAACCACAGCCTGATAGTCTGGTAGTATTGGCCGACTCGCTGGTAGCGCGCATGGAACGCGATCTGCAGCCGTATGTAAAGAAAATTACGGCACAGGTAAATGACGAAAAGGTTATGGAAGTCTTCAGCTCCGTGCAGCAATCATTGCCGATATACCTGGACGAGAAAGACTATATAGTACTCGATTCAATTACCCGACCCGAAGTTGCCCGCGAAGTTTTACAGCGTAACTATCAGCAGCTGATTTCGCCTTCCGGTATAGTAACCAAACGCATCATTGTTCAGGACCCGCTCGGCTTTTCATTCCTGGCGCTGAAGAAATTGCAACAGCTTCAATACGATGAGAACTTTGAATTGTACGATAACTATATCATCACCAAAGATCATCGCCATATACTTTTCTTTTTGCAACCTGCGTATCCTCCGGCAGAGACCAAGCATAATTCTGAATTTGTTGATGCGCTGAATACGATAGTGACAGAGACAACTGCAGGACATGAAGAACTGATGGCTTCATATTTTGGGGCTTCGGTCGTGGCGGTAGGCAATGCCAAGCAACTGCGCAGCGACACTATCATTACACTCAGCATCATGATGGTTTTGCTGATGGTGGTAATTCTGGGTTTCTTCCGCAAGAAGCGCGTGCCGTTACTGATGATGGTGCCGGTAATTTTCGGGGCGTTCTTCTCATTGGGTTGTATAGCATTTCTACAGGGAACATTGTCTATTCTCGCGCTGGCGGTAGGAGCGATCGTGCTGGGTATAGCAGTAAATTACTCATTGCATTATCTCACGATTCTGAAACATGAGCATTCTGCCAAACATGTTATTCAGGAATTAGCAAAGCCGCTTACGATAGGAAGTACAACTACCGTATTGGCGTTTCTGTGTCTTCAGTTCACCAATGCTACTGTATTGGGAGATATAGGTTTATTTGCCGGATTGAGTTTAGTCGGAGCTGCATTGTGCTCATTAATCTTCTTACCACACTTGGTGCGTGAAGATTTGTTTGTAAACCAGAAAACCGATAGCAAACTTGAACGCCTCACAGCATTGTCATTCGAGTCGAATAAATACCTGGTATATGGTATACTGATCCTGACACCCGTGTTCTTCTACTTCGCAGGCAGTGTAAAGTTCAATTCGGACATGAGTAAGCTTAACTTCATGAACGAAAAAACGCAACAGGCGCAAACCCGTTTAGAGACCATCAGCAAGTCATCGCTCACTGCAGTATACATCGTATCAGACGGAAGCACACTTGAGAAAGCACTGCGAAGCAACGAGCAGGCTATGCCGGTCTTGGACAAGCTGAAAGCTACTGGTCTTGTAACAAAAGTATCATCCGTATCATCGTTCATGATCTCGGATTCGTTGCAGCAGGTTCGCATCGAACGCTGGAATTCTTTTTGGGATGCAAAGCGCAGAGAAGACGTTCAGAAAGTTGTACGCGGAGAAGGAGAGAAACTGCACTTTTCTCCGCGTGTGTTATCAAACTTTGATACACTGATCACGCGTAAATTTCTGCCCTTACCTTCGGGTGAAGCCAATCCGCTGCGCACCGCTTTCTTTGACGATTTCATTATCGAAAAAGATGGTCTGGCTACAGTTATTACATTAGCCAACGTAAAGCCTGAGAATAAGCCTGTAGTATATCAGCAATTGGAAAAGACACCTGCGCACGGTGTTGATCGCCAGATGATGACGAACCTGTTTGTGGAGTATATACACAGCGATTTCAATTTCATTGTAACCTTTACTTCTATACTGGTGTTTATGGCGCTGCTCATTTCATACGGGCGCATAGAGCTTACGTTGATCACATTTGTGCCCATGCTGATCACGTGGATCTGGATACTGGGTATTATGGCACTGGTTGGTATAGAGTTCAACATCATCAACGTGATGATCTCCACTTTCATCTTTGGTTTGGGCGATGACTACTCCATCTTTACCATGGATGGTTTACAACAAGAATATCAAACCGGTAAGAAGGTGCTGGGTACAATACGCACATCCATATTTCTTTCTGCCATCACTACGATCTGCGGTCTCGGTGTACTTATTTTTGCCAAGCATCCAGCTTTGCGATCCATCGCAGCAATTTCGATCATTGGTATAGTATGCGTGTTCATTATGGCACAAACCATTATGCCGTTCCTGTTCCGTATGCTCATCACTAACAGAACGAGCAAAGGATTTACACCGGTTACATTGTTCAGCTTCTTCAGAACATTGGTTACCTATACATTTTTTGTAGGCGGTGCCATACTGCTTACCATCGTAGGGTTTGTTCTTAAACTTATCCCGGTAGGCAAGCAACGCATCAAGATTATATACCATTCCATGCTGCGAGCGTGTGCCTGGTTTGTGATCTATGTAGAGCCGAATGTGAAAAAACGAATTATAGGCATAACACCTGAGACGTTCTCACGCCCAAGCGTGATCATTGCCAATCATGCTTCTTTCCTGGATATACTTTTAACCGTAATGCTGCATCCTAAATTGATTCTGCTTACCAATCAATGGGTGTGGGACTCGCCCGTGTTTGGCGGTGTCGTTCGACTCGCGGACTACTACCCGGTAAGCGAGGGTGCCGAAGACAGTGTTGAACGATTGAGACATCGTGTAGAAGAAGGTTACTCTATCGTAGTGTTTCCCGAAGGATCACGTTCGCCCGATGGAAAGATCAAGCGCTTTCACAAAGGAGCATTTTACCTGGCAGAAACGTTTAATATACCAGTTCGTCCGTTGTTGATACATGGCGCAGCGGATGCTATACCGAAAGGAAGTTTTATACTGAACGAAGGACAGCTCACGCTGAAGTTTCTGCCTCCTATAGAACCGAATGATACACGCTATGGCGACAAGTATGCGCAGCGCACTAAAGAGATAAGCCGGTATTTTAAAGCAGAGTATAAAACACTCGCCCAGGAAATTGAGACAAACGACTATTTCGCCAAGAGGCTTATCACAAACTATATCTACAAAGGGCCGGTACTCGAATGGTATATGCGTGTAAAACTCCGACTGGAGAAGAACTATGCACCTTTCGAAAAACTGGTTCCGAAAAAAGCATCTATACTCGACCTTGGTTGTGGTTACGGATTTCTGAGCTATATGCTTCAATTCCTTTCGGAAGAACGCACCATTACCGGTGTTGATTACGATGAGCAAAAAATAGCCACTGCCAACAACGGTTATCTGAAATCAGAGCGCCTGCAGTTTTTTCACGGTGATGCCACTACGTTCCCGGTGGAAGGGTATGATGTTATTATCATCAGCGATGTGCTGCATTACCTGACCGTAGAAGCGCAGGATGCTTTATTGGTAACATGTTTCCGTGCGCTCAATGCCGGAGGCATGCTTATTCTGCGCGATGGAAATGCCGATCTGCAGGAGCGACACAAGGGAACCAGGCTTACCGAGTTTTTTTCCATCAAGGTGCTCGGGTTCAATAAATCTCAAAACGAACTGAATTTCATTTCAGGTAAGAAAATAAGGCATTTAGCAGGGGAATACGGTATGAAAGTGGAAGAGGTGGATGATACAAAGTATACTTCCAATGTTATTTTTGTGATTCGGAAAAACGCGTAGAAAATATTCAGCGCAGAATAAAAGTCAGTATTTGTAATCGACCCAAATAGAAATGCAAGAGTACGATGTAGTTATTATTGGAAGCGGTTTAGGCGGTTTGGCCTGCGGCACCATTCTGGCCAAAGAAGGCTATAATGTTTGTGTGCTTGAAAAGAACAAGCAGATAGGAGGTATGCTCCAGACCTTTGCCCGCGATAAAGTTATATTCGATACCGGTGTGCATTATGTTGGCGGTCTTAGTGAAGGACAGAACCTCTACCAGTTTTTCAAATACTTCGGTATTATGGACAAACTGAAACTGCGCAAGATGGATGAAGACTTTGTGGATGGTTTGATATTCGGAGACGATCCTACAGTATATAAATACGCGCAAGGCTATGACAACTTCATACGCCAGATGCTGGAATATTTTCCGGATGAAGAGCCGGCTATTCGTAAGTATTGCGAAACCATTCAGGACATCTGTAAAAATTTTCCACTTTACAACGTACAGGCTGGTTCCTATACCGATTCAGCGAAAGCCTACCAGACCGATACACAGGAGTTTCTCGAATCATTAACAACCAATAAAAAGCTACAGACTGTTTTAGCAGGCACCAACCTGCTATATGCCGGTGATGCTTATAAAACTCCATTGTTCGTTCACGCATTGATTGTGAACCACTATGTTGAAAGCTCCTGGAAATTTGTAGACGGAGGTTCGCAGATAGCCCGCTTGCTGGCGAGAGAAATTACATCGCGTGGCGGTAAAGTTATCAAGCACGTAAAGATCGTGAAGCTGAAAGAAGAAGATCGTAAGATCACGTATGCTGAAGCCGAGAACGGCGACCGCTACTACGCAAAGACCTTCATTTCAAATGTGCACCCGTTGAAAACCGTGGAGATGACCGAGACGCAAATGATCAAGAATGCCTATCGTTCGCGGTTGAAAAGTCTGGAGAGTACTATATCGGTGTTCTATGCGAACGTGGTGATGAAGAAAGATTCCTTCAAGTATATCAACAGCAATTATTATTATTTCGCGGAGGAGAATGCGTGGTGTGGCGATAAGTACACCGAGAGCACATGGCCGCGCGGGTATGCGTTGTTCTTCACACCTTCATCACGTTCACCAGAGCATGCAGAAGGTATTACGGTGATGTCGTATATGCGCATGGAAGATGTTAAGCAGTGGGAGGCAACCTTCAACACAGTGTCGCACGAAGCGGATCGTGGCGCAGACTACGAAGTTTTCAAGCGCGAGAAGGCTGAAAAACTTTTTGACATGGTGGAGAAGCATTTTCCTGGTTTTAAAGAAAATATCAAATCCTATACATGCGCAACACCACTTTCTGCCCGCGATTATATTGGAACAGATGATGGCTCACTGTACGGCTATGCCAAGGATTACCGCGAGCCGTTGAAGACGTTTATAGCGCCTCAAACCAAAATTCCGAATCTGCTGTTGACAGGACAAAACATCAATATGCACGGTGTACTCGGAGTAACGATCAGCGCAATTATGACATGCTCTAGTCTTTTAGGACTTGATTATCTGATTCAAAAAGTGAGAGATGCTCAGAAAGCTAGCTAAGATCGCCGCCTGGATAGTGGCCATATTGATCGTATTGATCGTGATACTTCTGGTTTATGTACGAAGTGTTGCCACGGTTGACCCTCCGGTGCCGGCTTCACTCGCTATACTCGATGCAAAAGTAGAGCAGCCTGATTCCGGGTTATATACCATTGGCAACAACTGGTTTCGTAAAAGCGAAAGCGGTTTGTACGAACTATATGTAGAAGGAACTCCCTTCGAGCGTGGCGTGGTAAATGGTAAGCTTACGCATGAACTGGTGCAATACCAGGAAGAAGTATTTACCGGGCAGCTTCATCGACTGGTGCCCTCTTCGTTTTACCTGAATATACTCAAGTATTTTGTCGGATGGTTTAACCGCGATCTGGACAAACATATATCGGAAGAGTATAAACAGGAGATCTATGGAATATCGCAGGTGGCTTCTCATGATTTTGATGATATAGCGACTCCGTATCAACGTATACTCAACTATCACGCAGCACATGATATAGGCCATGCGTTGCAGAATATGTCGCTGGTAGGATGTACAGCCTTTGCTACATGGGGCTCTCACTCGGAAGACAGCACACTCATCATCGGTCGTAATTTTGATTTTTATGTAGGCGATGATTTTGCCCGCGACAAGATCATGGCATTCTATAGTCCTGATAAAGGCTATAAATTCATGATGGTAACATTTGGAGGAATGACCGGTGTACTGTCGGGGATGAATGCTGAAGGACTTACGGTAACAATCAACGCAGCGAAATCTGATGTACCTTCGGCATCAGCAACACCGGTTTCATTGGTGGCGCGCGAAATACTGCAGTATGCATCTACCATTAAAGAAGCGTATGCTATAGCCGAGAAGCACAAGATGTTTGTAGCGGAATCATTCCTCATTGGTTCTGCGAAAGACGGCAAGGCAGCACTCATTGAAAAAACTCCGGAAGGTATAGATTTCTACGAAGCACCGGGCGATCAGCTTGTGAGTACGAATCATTTTCAGGGGAAGACATTAGGACAAACTGAACTCAATCGCGAACACATGCGCACCAGTGCATCACCTTATCGCTATCAGCGTGTAGAAGAACTGTTGCAACAGAACGGAAAGAACTCGGTGGTGAAGACTGCATCTATACTACGCAATCAAAAAGGATTGGGCGGAGCAGATATAGGCATGGGGAACGAAAAACTGGTTAATCAGTTGGTGGCGCACCATGGTATAATTTTTCAACCGGAGAAGCGATTGGTATGGATCTCAACAGCACCGTGGCAACTGGGTAAATTTGTTTGTTACGATTTGAATAAGGTCTTTGCCAGGAAGATGACGAAGAATGAAGAGGTATATGAAACTACCTTGACCATTCCTGCGGATACATTCCTGACCATGAAAGACTATACGCGTTATACCAAATTTCATCCGTATCGTTTTCCGTTCAACCCGAGAACCGATATACAACCGGATAGTCTGATAGCGTGGAATCCGAACTCGTACCATGCCTATATGCTGGCAGGTGACTACTGCCTCGACCATGGGCAATACAATAAAGCCGTTGAAATCTATAGGCTGGGATTGACCAAAGAAATTGCTACGTTGCAGGAGAAAGAGCATATGGAGAAGAATCTGAAAAAAGCAGAAGAGAAACTGAAATGATTCTGGGCACGGGCATCGATATTATTGAAGTTGATCGTGTTGCTGAACGCGTAGCCCGGAAGAATGGCTTTACCGAGAAGGTTTTTTCTCCTGCTGAAATATCATTCTGTGAATCGATGTCCAACAAAGGACAACACTATGCAGTGCGCTTTGCTGCCAAGGAAGCATTTCTGAAAGCAACAGGAAAGGGTTTACTGGCCGGACATGATTTGTGTGAAGTTGAAATTGTAAGTGATGAACTGGGCAAACCGGGAATCAGGCTGCATGGTAATTTTTACGAACAGGCCATTCAAAACAATTGGAATAAAATACATGTATCACTCTCGCACCTGAAAGACATGGCGTGCGCAGTAGTTATTATCGAGCAATGAAACACACACCGGAAATAGAGTTCAAGCCAGCGGCAGCCATCAGAAGTTTTCAGGAAGATAAACTGAAGGAACTGCTGGTATACCTGCAAAAGTATTCTCTTTTTTATCAGCGACATTTCGCAAATCATAGTATAGATATAGCGTCTATAAAAACTCTGGAAGATCTGCAGCGCATTCCACCTACTACGAAAGATGATCTTCAGCAGAACAACTGGGATTTCTTAGCCGCTTCGAAAAGCGACATCGTAGAGTTTGCCAGTACCTCGGGTACATTGGGTAAACCGGTAACACTTGCCCTTACTGATAACGATCTTCATCGCCTCGCATATAACGAATGTATATCATTTGCCTGCGCAGATGGTACACCTGATGATCTGTACCAATTGATGTTAACACTCGATCGCCAGTTTATGGCGGGTATAGCATACTATGAAGGTATACGCAAGCTCGGAGCAGGACTCGTGCGGGTAGGCCCCGGGTTGCCCGCCATGCAGTGGGAAACTATCGAGCGATTAAAACCAACAGCACTCGTAGCGGTACCATCGTTCATTGTAAAGCTGATTGAGTATGCGCGGCAGAATGGTATAGATCCCAACAAGAGCTCTGTAAAAAAAGCTATTTGTATAGGGGAGGGGCTGCGCACCGGTGCATTCGACCTGAATATCATCGGACAGAAAATCAAGGACGCCTGGAATATAGATCTGTATAGCACGTATGCTTCGTCTGAAATGCAAACGGCCTTTACAGAATGTAAGCAGGGCATAGGCGGACATCACCATCCAGAGTTATTAATAGTAGAGGTATTAGACGACAACGGTAAACCGGTGCCAGCCGGAGAGCCGGGAGAAGTTACCATTACTACACTGGGTGTTGAAGGTATGCCTTTGCTGCGTTATAAAACCGGAGATATAGCGGTAGCCTATACCGAACCGTGTGCATGTGGAAGAACAACACTTCGTCTCGGACCTGTACTGGGGCGCAAGCAGCAACTTATCAAGTTAAAGGGAACCACTATTTACCCTCCCGGTATATTTGAGTTGCTGAATGAAATGTCATCCATTCGTGATTATGTCGTGGAGGCTTCTACAGGAGAACTTGGTACCGATGAATTGAAACTTCACCTGCTGGTAAGTGAAGAGATGAAAGATGATATCAAGAAACGTTTGTCTACTATATTTCAATCGCGCCTGCGCGTTGTACCGGAGATATACTTTGCCAGTGCCCAGGAGCTGGAGAAGCTTCAGTTCGGCAAAATGGATCGCAAGATCCGGAAGTTTATCGATAACCGTAACTTCTGATATATAAGTTGTAAGTCACAGTATATATATACCCGGTTATATACTGCCCTGAAATAAGAAAAGGTGCCTCCCCACCTGGGAGCCACCTTAACTCTACTCTAACCTACCTGTCTGAGCAATTTTAACCTAACCTATTACTTTTTCGAGCTCATCAATTTTAGTCTGAGCTTCGGTTTTACCGAGCGATAAAGACAGCTTGTATAATTCAAGAGCTTCACGCTGGGTTTCTTTTTTCTTCTTTGGAGCAAACTTGGTTCGGGAAGCCGCAGTTTCAAGAGCAGCAGCCTGAGCGTAGTACATGTCAGCCTGAGTTTTGTTTGCCTGTGCGTTGATTTCAACAACCTTGTTCTCAAGGTTCGCTACATCCTGCTCGCGCATTTTGATCACGCCTTCTCTTTCAGTCAAAGTAGAATCGCGTTGGCTTACAGTCATAGCGAGTTGCTGATTTTCAGAGCGCATTTTTTCAACTTCCTGTTGCAGTGAAGCAATCTGTTGTGTGCTTACTTCAAGGTCGTTTTTCAGACGCTTGATCGTAGCGTTGTAACCAGCAGATGCATTCTTGGAAGTCTTAACTGACTTTTCAAGTTCAGCGATTTTTGCTTCGGTGTCTCTTATGTGACGGTTAATAGCCGAAAGGCGGCTTTTATAGTCCTTGTAAGAAGTACCTTCCACAACATCGGTGCGCAGTAATTGACGACTTGCATCGATGGAGTCGATCAGAGAGCCTACTTCTTCCAAAGTAGCCGCAGTTTGCTGACTCATTTGTAATTCAGTACGCAGTGAGTCCACTTGCGCGCGGAGTTGTTCTTTTTCTTTGGTGCCACAACTCCAAAGCATACCTATAACGGGTAGTGCAAATACTATTCTTTTGATCATAGCCATATTGTTTATGTTCTGCCAAAGCCTTCTTCAAACTTTTGTACAACTTTGGCGGCCAGTTCCAAAACGAGGGATAAACCGTTATTTATGGCGATTGATTCAGTTTTATAGCTTTAAACGGATATAGAGGGAAATACGTGAGTTTCGCAACGTTGTGTAAATGTTACTCACATTGGGGAGAATTCTGTGAAAAAATGAGGGCAGCCTTTTGGGCTGCCCGCTATATATACTATATGAATTTTGATTACTTAGCCTCTTTCGAGATAAGTTTACCCAGCTCTTTACCAGCTTTTGCATAGGCTTCCTGCAGACGAACTCCGGTTTCGAAGTCCATACCCATCGCCTGGTAACCCAGTGATTTCAGAATGGTGATCTTGGCAACTACTTTCGTAGGATCAGCAGTCTCTACGATCGTTACCTCAGCATCTATATAGGCTGGCTTGCTGGCAACACCTACGTTGAAACCAACTTCCGTACGGGTTGTGTGGAAGATGATCGTATACTGAGCTTTTTCATCTACAGTAGACATTTCAGAGTGCTTGGAGAACAGTTCGCGGAATTGCGGCTCGAAACGCTCTTTGCGATCTGCAAACCATGCTGCCTCAAACTTGTCACCTCTGCCCGGTTCTTTTTCATCAAGCTCTTTCTTTCTTTTCTCAAGGTAAGCTTGCTCGGCAAGGTCCTTACCACCAATCAGCATATTGTCATACGTGAATTGTGTGTTTACAGATTTCTGGCCTTTCAGGGGCTTCAGGCTTCCTTCTGTGATCTTGATTTTCTGGGCATAACTGGTCAACGACACAGCCACTAACATGATTGTAAAAATTCTTTTTAGCATAGTGATTAAGTTTTGGTGTCAAGAAAAGTAAAGTTCTGCACTAACACAATACAGCAAGGGGTAGAATTGGAATATAAAGGTACACCCTTATTACATTAACAGAGACTTAATCCGTAAAATGGAAATGCTGTATATCTTTATCCCGTAATTGGAATTTTTCCAACGCCATAATTGTGAAAAGATTCGTTTTTTACGTTTAAACGCAATAATTACTTTCTGTTACCAAAGTTGTAGTATCTGTTTCGAACGACTAACCAAGTAATTATGAAAACATATTCTGCCATCGTACTAATAGCTGCCCTCGCGATTGTGAAACCTTTTCAGGCATCATCTCATACGCTTGAGGTAACTGAACATGCACAATCCAAACCGGCACCCGGCAAGATCACAATCATTTCAAACAACCTGTCAGGCGACAGTGTTAGCGTAGCTGATGCGAATCGTTATAGTGTGATTCTCACCAAACATGAAGATGGTAACCTGGATCTTAACCTCGATCAGATTGACGTGAACAATGCTTCCGGTAAATCCATGAACGACAAAGTAATTATCCATATACTCAGCATGTCAAAATTCGAAATTGATCTGTCTGCACTGCCTGCAGGAGTATACCAGATAAAAACAAAAACAGGTTCTGTTACCGTAGAGAAGAAGTAAAGCGCTTTGCTTTGGCGAAAGTGTAGATGAAATTCCGAATATCTTCTACATGAAAATGTTATAGTTAACGTGTTGTACATTACTTTAGCGTATAGGTAAAACACCACCTATGTACAAAGTATTTGCTACTCTCCTTGTTCTTCTGAACGTTGTTTATTCTACAGCCCAGGTTAAAAACACACAAATCGTTGAGGCAGAAAATTCGGGCAACGTCAGCATAGCCTTCAACTCTAAAAACAGTCAGTATCTAACGGCTGCCCTCGGCAACAGTATCTATTATAGTATAGATGGCGGAGCAACGTGGGAGCGAAGTGCAGCAACCTTTCCGGCAGGAGAACATTCTGCATTGATTGCCGACACTAAAGGAGATTTGTATTATTTTCTGCAAACTGCAGAAGGCGGTGTCCATAAAATTATAAGCTACACTTCCGGAGATGGCGGGAAAAGCTGGAGCGAAGGCGTACCTGTAAATGCAGAATCTACGAAAGACCAGGTTGCTCCCAGTGTTACGTTGGACGATAAGAATAATATTTACCTCACCTATACACAGTTCGATAAATATATAAGCAGTGACGCCAACTGCCTCTCACACGTACAACTCACTACATCTTCAAGCGGAAAGAAATGGAGTAACCCCCAGGAACTTTCGCAAACACCCGGTAATTGTACAGACGATCACAACACTGTTGCGGGTAGCATGGCCGTTGTAAGTTTTGATGGCAAGGAGTACTGCACATGGTCTAACCAAAACAAAATATACCTCGACCGTTCCTTCAATGGTAAAATATGGTTGACAAATGATATCGCCATCATCCGCCAGTCAGAAGGCTGTGATGAAAATGTAACCGGAGATAAACGATGTGCCACGGTGCCGGTTATTTCAACAGATCGAAGCAAAGGTTCTTATAAAGGAAGTCTGTACCTGGTGTGGTCTGATTGGATGCGCAGCGACCAGGATGTGTTGTTTGTACGCTCGCATAACTTTGGCGATAACTGGACATCCCTTTTGAAAATAAATGATGTGGAGGCTGGCCATCAATATAGTCCGTGGCTGGCGGTAGACCAAACTACCGGGTATATCTATATACTATATTTCAATCGCAATGAAGAGGGCATGACTGATATATACATGTCGTATTCAGTTGATGGTGGCTCCAGTTTCAAAAATGTGAAAGTCAGCGAAAGTGCTTTTAAAACAGAAAGTGCTTCTAATGTAAGTTGCCATATAGCAGCCGGTAAAGGAACGATTGTATCGGCATGGACCCGCATTGAGCAGGGAAAAACAACTGTACTGACAACGGTGATCAAACACGATGATCTTGCAAAAATGAAGTGATCGTTATCAACTCATACGAACTGATAACGATCTATATTTTATTTAGCAGTTCTTGCCGTCTACATCACAAGCTTCACCGGAAGTTACTTCTTTGCCAACTTCTTTGAATACCTGTACAAATGTCTCCGGAGTCTGTGCTCCTGAAACTCCATATTTACTGTTAATGATATAGAACGGTACACCACTGATGCCGAGTTTATGCATTTCTTTCTCCATGTCGGCAATGCGTTTCAGTGAGCCTTCATCGGATAAAAGCAACTCTACTTCTTCGCGGTCAAGACCAGCCTGTATAGCCAGGGCAATAAGATTTTTATCACTTGTCAGATCTGTACCTTCTGTAAAATAAGCTTTAAAGAGATCTTCAATAACCGTGAGGTCTTTACCTTTTAACTTGGCAAGCTGTACAATGGCATGCGCTTTACGGGTATTGGGTGATATATGTTGTTTATCGAAATTAAAGGTTAGTCCTTCCGTAGCAGCGACTTGTGTTGTGTGATTGGTGATCTGTTCGTAACGATCTTCACTTCCAAATTTATCGACCAGGTAAGCTCTGTGGTTCGTGCCTTGTGCTGGCATCTCGGGGTTCAATTCAAACGGATGATATTCTACTTCGAAGGTATATTCAGAAGAAAGTTGCTGCATCGCTTTTTCAAGCCTGCGTTTACCAATGTAACACCACGGACATACTACATCCGAAACGACATCGATCTTGATAACGGGCTTGTTTAACATTGTTATAGGCGTATTCATGTATAATTTCTTTGTTTGATAGGCAAACAGGGATCGTATTTCAATAGTTCAGTCCAGGGGGAGTGCCAAGGTTTTGAGGACGTTCTTCGGCATGAAATATCAAACCTTTGTTGTACTTTTGTGTTCCCAGTTAAAAGAAAAAATCAATATATAACATGACCGTAGACGAAAAACTCAAATTCAAGGTTAAAGACCTGTCCCTGGCTCCATGGGGTCGTAAAGAAATAACATTAGCCGAGGCTGAAATGCCGGGTTTGATGGCTCTTCGCGAAGAGTTTGGTAAACAAAAACCATTGAAAGGTGCACGCATCGCAGGCTGTCTTCACATGACTATCCAGACTGCTGTATTGATCGAGACACTGGTTGAGCTTGGTGCAGAAGTATCGTGGTCATCCTGCAATATTTTCTCTACGCAGGATCATGCCGCGGCTGCTATAGCTGCTGCCGGAATTCCTGTATTTGCCTGGAAAGGTATGAATGAAAAAGAGTTTGACTGGTGTATCGAGCAAACGCTTCATGCTTTTAAAGATGGCAAGCCTTTGAATATGATTCTGGATGACGGTGGTGATCTTACCAACATGGTGCTTGATCGTTTCCCTGAACTCGTAGCCGGTATCAGAGGTATATCTGAAGAAACTACTACCGGTGTACACCGCCTGGTTGAGCGTATGCACAATGGTAAACTTCCATTGCCTGCTATCAACATCAACGACTCCGTAACCAAATCAAAATTCGATAATAAATACGGTTGTAAAGAATCTTGTGTGGATGCTATCCGCAGAGCAACCGATGTTATGATCGCTGGTAAAGTAGCGGTTGTAGCGGGTTATGGTGATGTGGGTAAGGGTTCTGCTGCTTCATTGCGCGGTGCCGGTGCCCGGGTTATTGTAACCGAGATCGATCCGATCTGCGCGCTGCAGGCTGCAATGGACGGCTATGCAGTGAAGAAGATGGACGATGCTGTGAAGGAAGCTGACATCGTGGTTACTGCAACCGGTAACTTCAACATTGTTGTAGAGCGTCACTTCCTCAGCATGAAAGACAAAGCTATCGTTTGTAACATCGGACACTTTGATAACGAGATCGATGTAGCATGGCTTAACAAGAATGCAACGAAAGACGAGATCAAACCACAGGTAGATCTATACACACTGAAGAGTGGCCGTCAGGTAATCCTGTTGGCAGAAGGCCGCCTGGTAAACCTGGGTTGCGCTATGGGACACCCTTCATTTGTAATGTCTAACTCTTTCACAAACCAGACCCTGGCTCAATTGGAACTTTGGAATCATTCTGACAAGTATGAGAACAAAGTATATATGCTGCCGAAACACCTGGATGAGAAAGTGGCATCGTTGCACCTGAAGAAGATCGGTGTAGAGCTTGATATTCTTTCAGATGCACAAGCGAAATACATTGGCGTAGAGACAAAAGGTCCGTTCAAACCGGATTACTATCGCTATTAATTCAACATTGAATTATATTGGAGAAGCCCGCGGTTATATCGCGGGCTTTTTTGTTTACAGGCGTGTACAGTCGCCTAACGGTTGCTCTATGTGTTTACATTGCCTGAAGTCTTTTCTACCTTTGGTTTGTACCTTACAATTGATAATTTCTATGAAAACTGCTTTTTATTGTATACTTCTTTCGTTTATCGCACTAACCGGATTCAGAAATTACTACCAGGGAGAAAATATCGAATTCTCGTGCATGAAAACGCACAAAGCCTCTAACACCTGCCACTTCAATTTCAAGGTAGATGGAGCCAAGTATCGTTATGTAGATATAGGTTGCAAATTCAGCAGCAAGCGCGATGAAGTAATCAAGAAAGCAAAAGAAGGAACCATTGCCCTCTCCAGAGACTGGAAGATCGAATGCCCCGAACCCAAAGAACAAAAACCTGACGGTGGACTTTAATTGAGAATATATAGGAAGAGTATATATAGGGTATATCTATCGAAGTATATCTTAGCCTCACCAAACATCAACACAAAGCCTAGGCCTGCATCCTGCGCTGAAAGTAAGGTCGAAGAATAGCCCTGTCCAAAAGTATCCAACCCACCACGATGTTAAGCATGATGATGATGTTTATGATCAGCTTTCCACTGAATGTAAAGACTGGAATCTCCTGCTGAATAATTTTTTGAGGAAGCGAAGAGTCATTGAGACTGATGCTGGTTGATCCGTCAAACACTCCGGAAGCGATCAACAGCGCTGCAGCGCCGATCGCAGTTAATACACCGATCAGTAAAAATATAGCATTGCGTATAGGCCATCGTGAAGGTGTTGGTGACGGAGCGGTGTCCAGCTTTTGCATAACGCGCGCTGTAAAATCACGCGAAGGTTCAGCAAGCGATGCGTGTTGAAATATAGTATGTACAGCACGCAGTTCATCCAGTCGTAAACGGAGCAAAGCATTCACGCGAAGCTCTTCTTCAAGCTTTATTTTCGCTGGAGCAGCCAGTGTACCATCCAGGTACTCAAGCAGTATATCTTCTTGTGCTTGTGATAGTCTGTTCATGTTCCTACAAAGTTAACGCTTCGTGGTTCAATAATATTTTCAATTCATCTGCCAATCGCTGGCGTGCCCGGTGTATGCGCACCTTTACCGTATTGGCCTGCATACCGGTAATGTCGGCAATTTCATCCAGCGAAAATTCATCGAGGTAAAACAATGTCAGGGCAGTGCGGTCAGCTTCATTCAGCTTCATCATAGCCTGGTTAAGATAGCGCGTTTTGTCCGTTTTCTCTAGCGATACTTCACCTTCGTGGTTATATACAATTACGGTATTCTCTATACTCTGAAATACTTTATTGTTCTTTCGCTTATAGCTGATGGAAGTGTTGAAGACAATACGGTATAGCCAGGTAGAGAACCGTGCCTGCCGGTTAAAGCCTGCCAGGTTCTGATATGCTTTAATAAAGGCATCTTGCGCAGCTTCTTCGGCTTCCGGTCTGTTTTGCAGAATCTTTACGGCAATAGTATATGCATACTGCTTGTGCCGGTTTATGAGCTCGGCAAAAACATTCTGCTCACCTGCCAGAATTCTGTCAATTAGCGGTAGATCCGGATCCAATATCATGTTGCGTGGTTTGACGCAGCGTCTTCAGCGGAAGTTACAGCTTCTGTGCTATATTTTCTTGCTATAATAACTGAATAACTTTTGGTGAAGGCGTGTAACGTGATGGTAAATGCCTGCGTCAAAGCTGCAAATCTCAAATAATAAAGTATATGAATATCGAATTTCTGGCCATCATGATCCCGATCATTTCCATCATTGGATTTTTTATAATGATCATTTACCTGCGCAAGTACGAAAACACCGAACGAATGGCGATGATCGAAAAAGGCGTAAGCCCGGAGTTCCTCAACATTCGTAAAATCAGAAACACATCTTTTCCGTTGCGCGCTTCATTGTTACTGATAGGAGCAGGGTTAGGCTTGCTGTTAGGGCACATTCTGGAGCGCAGCTTCGCGCTTGAAGAAGAAGTAGCATACTTCTCCATGCTGTTCATCTTCGGAGGTATAGGACTCGGCCTCGCCTATGTTATAGAAGAGAACAAGAATGCGAAGGAAAAACAACTCTAGTTCTTACTTTGTTGTCGTAACATGTACAAGAGGACTGGCATATATATTGGCCAGTCCTCTTGTGTTTATACAGTATTGCTCGTGATGTAGCGATATAGCATGTGTATATCGTGTAGTAAACGTATATGTTTTCCAACACGTTGTAGAACAATTCAACAGGTATCGGTCCGGTTAAAATCTTTTAATAACTGTAAGTGGTTGTTGTGCAGTAATTTATTAGTCAGTGAGCTCCCTTGGCATATAATTGTAATAAGAGGTAAACAGAATGAATGTTTAACTTAATTTTTTAAAACCATGAAAAAAGTATTGTTCGTTTTCGCATTAGTTGCAGGTATAGGTGCAGCAAACGCTCAAGTAGCAAGTGAACCAGCTCCAGCAGCTACTGAGTCAACACAAATGCAGGATGAGAAAGTAAAGATTAAGGCAGAAGAACTTCCTCAAACTATCAAGAAACAATTGGAAGGTGAAGATTACCGCGGATGGTTGATTAACGCTGCTTACCACAACAAAGCAAAAAATACATACGAAGTTGAACTGAAAAACGGTGCTGAAACTAAAACTGTTAAGTTCGACAAAGAAGGTAAAAAGGTTGATTAATTCGCCCTCCAAACAATCCCTATTTGTTAATTTGAGAAAGCCGGAATTATTCCGGCTTTCTTTTTTATTTTTCGGCCAGTTATGGCGAATATCCTAGTAATTGAAGATGACCTGACCTTTTCCAGAATACTGGAGGGGTTTCTGAAAAAACATAAATATTCAGTTCAACTGAGTCATAAAGGGAAGGATGGATTAAAGACGTTTACATCAGGAGCATTTGACCTGGTGCTGGTGGATTACCGCCTGCCCGATGCCACCGGTATGGATGTATTGCTCGATATAAAGAATACATCACCCGATATACCGGTAATTATCATGACCAGTTTTTCGGATATACGTACAGCTGTAAAAGCGATCAAAGCAGGAGCCTTCGAGTATATTACCAAGCCGGTAAACCCGGATGAGTTGCTGATGATTGTTTCGCAGGCACTCAAAAAAGAAAAACGAAAAATTTCTGAAGTAATAGCAGCTCCCGTTGCCAGCACCAGTGCTTTTGTGCAAGGTAAAAGTGTGCAGTCGCAGCAACTGCATGAGTATATACGACTCGTTGCGCCTACCGATATGTCGGTGATCATTGAAGGAGAAAGCGGTACCGGAAAGGAATATGTAGCGCGTTCTATTCATCAATACAGCAAGCGCGCCTCGCAGACTTTTGTAGCGGTTGATTGTGGTGCGCTTTCAAAAGATCTTGCTGCCAGCGAATTGTTTGGTCACGTAAAGGGTGCCTTTACCGGTGCGCTGCAGGATAAAACGGGTCAGTTCGAAATGGCCAACGGTGGTACGTTATTCCTGGATGAAGTTGGAAACCTTTCGTACGAAGTACAGGTAAAATTACTGCGTGCTATACAGGAGCGTATCATTTCACCGGTAGGCAGCAACAAAGAGTCACGCGTAGATGTACGCATCATTACAGCAACCAACGATGATCTTGCCGAGAGTGTTCGCAAAGGACAGTTCCGCGAAGATTTATACCACCGGTTGAATGAATTCAAAATGCGTGTGCCGGCTCTTCGTGAGCGCAACGATGATGTCGAAGAGTTTCTGACGTTCTTCCGTACAGGTGCCAATAAAGAGCTCGGTAAAAATGTTATAGGCTTTGACGATGATGTACTGGCCATCTTTGCTTCGTACGACTGGCCCGGTAACTTACGCGAGCTCAAGAACGTTGTGAAGCGCGCTGTGCTACTTACCACAGGCGATCGCGTACAGATGGATGCTATACCGGTGGAAATGATTACAGCCGTTAAAGAGCTTCAGGCAAAAGGTAAACCTGCTGCTCCGGTATATGATCTCAAAGCGTTACAGGAAGTGCAGGAGCGCGAAATGATTATGCGCACGTTGAAGGAAGCACGCTATAATAAATCGAAAGCGGCTCGTATTCTCAATATCGACAGGAAGACGCTTTATTTGAAGATGGAGAAGTATGGGATTGAGTGATAGAAGTAAGAAGTAGGTAAAATATACTAAAGATACCTTTTCTACTCTGCGGCTACACGGACTCCTTTTACGAGAGTTTCTACTTCTTCGCGTAGTTGGTGGATGCGCCCGGAAAGTGTTCCAACTTTTTGACCTTGTATAATCTGGGTCTCCAGATCACGGAGTTTTTTGCTGAGGGCTACAGCGCCCATTTGTCCTACGCGGCCTGCCAGTTTATGCACAACATCACGAACAGCATCACTGTTCAATGTCAATAATTGTTTGTCAAGGTAATGAAGGTCGGCTTCGGTTTCTTCGAGGAACTGGTTGATTACCGATTGGAAAAGTTCTTCATCACCCATTGTCATTTTTCGTACAGCCGAGAAATCTATAACCGCTGTTTCTGCCAATACAGCCGTGGAGGTGGAGGCCGATATACCCAACAAGTTCAATAACTCATATTCATGGAAAGGTTTGGACAGTACTTTGTCAAACCCCTCATCGAGCAGCTTCTGCTGATCTTGTGGAAATACATGGGCTGTTAACGCTATATATTTTACTTCAGGAGTATATTTCTTGCGGAGCTCCTTGCAGAGATCTATACCATTAATACCCGGCATACGAATGTCGATGAGTATATGCGTTACGTCCGGATCGGGCAGCTCGGCCAGTAATCGTTCTGATTGCTGATAGGTTGTATTCGCAATGGCGTGCTTGTCAAAAATAAGTTTGCCGAGTCGTAAAATCATCGTGTCGTCATCTACCAGTATAACTTTTCCGGTAAATGGTGCAGAGGCGATTGCAGAAGCAGGCTTAGGTATATGCGCGTGGTCGATTATACTTTCCGGTGCTTTATCAAACGTAAGCTTTACAGTAAAGGTCGATCCTATACCCGGCTCGCTATATACCTCCAGGTTCCCGTGCTGCGCTTCTACCAGCGAGCGCACAATGGTAAGTCCAAGACCAGAGCCGCCACCCTGTTGTTGAAATATAGATGAACCTGCCTGTTCAAACTGGTTGAAGATTCGTTTTATATCCTCCGGACGAATGCCGATGCCGGAATCTGTAATATCAAATGCACAGGTAATTTTATCAGGATACTCGGCCGTCTTTATCATCAGCTTTACAAAACCCCTGTGTGTAAATTTGATAGCGTTGCCAAGTAAATTATAGAGTACCTGGCGCAAGCGGAACGGATCGCCCATCACATCGTGTTCTGCAGCCTGTTCGGTGTCGAGTAAAAACGTGAGATTCTTTTTATCGGCCTGCACGCGCATGGCGTTTTCAACTTCCTGTACTAACTGCAGGAGTTTAAAAGGTTCATGTGCCAATGAAAAATTACCGGAAGATATACGACTATAGTCCAGCACCTCATTTACAATATGCAGTAAATGTTCGGACGAGCTATGGATAGCATCGGCAGCTTCCTGGTTGCTGCCCGGATGTTTCTTGAGTTGTTCAGCAAAGCCGATAATGGATTGTAACGGTGTGCGTATCTCGTGACTCATGTTGGCCAGAAAGCGTTCTTTGATCTTACTAAGTTCTTCCGCTTCATCACGGGCATCTTCAAGCTGCTCTTTATAGTAATTGCTTTTGCTGATATCGATCCAGATGAAATATACCAGTATAGCGGCAATCAGAAAGAAGGCAAGCACCAGTATACTAATGCGCGATATACTTTGATTGAAAAGAAATCCTGCGCGGTTGTTATTGTCGCGCATCTTCTGCAATTCTTCATTCTCTACTTCGTGCAGCGTGTTAAGCAGGCGGTTAATGAAGAGACTGTTCGCGTGGATGAGTTCCAGTTCGCGATGCTGCAGGCGTTTACTCTGCGATTGCTGGCTCGCTTCCAGGTCGAGCATAATGCGCTCTACCTCCTCAAGTGCTTTGTTTTGTCGTGCGAAGGCCAGCGTATCAACTTTTACACTAAACTCTTCCTGTACTTTGATATGCGTTTCAGGAACAGCCGTAGTTTTTTTCTTACCAAAGAGTCTGCCGATGCCTGAACGTTCCTGTTCTTTTTGTACGATGGAGTCTGTATAGGTAGTAATGGTTTTGCGTTGCGTGGTTACAACACTGGTATCAATCTGACTTTGTTCGATGATGGTAGAGAGTGTATCGAGTCTTTTGGTGAACTGTTTCTTCTCGGCATACTTTGATTTGAGCTTGAGGTATGAGAAGAAAAGTTTGTTGCGTTGTGAAAGTATATCTTTCATCGAGCGCAGGCGTTCCAGTTGCAGCGAGTCCCACGACATCAGCATGAGTGAATCAATCATGATGGATACAGACTTCGACTGATTGAGAAATGCTTTATAGGGCTTGCGCGGATTCTTTATTGCTTCAGCACGTTGCAGTTGATCGAGCGTTGTGATTTCTTCGAACACGCGGTTCAGTATGGTGATCTTTTCGTTGGGAGCTGAAAGTTCATCCACGGTATCGAGCATCTCACGAAACGAAAAATGCGTTATACCCAACGCCAGTATAATGGCTACAAATGCCAACAGGAAACCTGCCAGCACTTTTTGCTTCATGGAGGTAGGGTATATCTTATCGCGCAAATACTGCATGCCTCATTCGTTCGTAAAAGCGTTCTGTCGTCCCTGTAAATTTACGCATTGTAAAAGTGTATACAGCTATCGGGCGGCTTTCTTTTCCGGACAGAACGCCTGAAATCTCTTCGACTGGAGTGCCAATAAATGCGATGCTCCCTATAAAGTTACAACTGCTGTCCGAATATCCATACCATTAACGTGACGGATGCCAGCAGTATAATGGCGATAGAAAATACATCCAGCAGGAAACCGGCCTTTACCATATCTTTGATGCGGATATAACCGCTCGAAAAAACAATGGCATTGGGTGGTGTTGCCACGGGAAACATAAACCCGATGCTGGCACTCAGCGTAACAGGAAGCGCTAGCAGTATCGGATTTACATCCAGTCCATCCGCGATACCGAATACAACCGGAACAAAAATCTGTACCAGCGCCACGTTGCTCATAAACTCCGAAAGTATAACACTGGCGGTAATAAGTATAAAGATGAGTCCTACAGTATAGGAGCTTTCGTTTGCAATCATCTGGCCCACCAGTTGAATGATTTCGGCGCGTTTCAGGGCATCGGCCAGGCACAAGCCACCACCGAATAACAATAATATACCCCACTGTATATCTTTACTGTCTTTCCAGTCAAGCAGAAATTTCTTTTCAGCCAGGTTAACCGGCATCAGGAACATGAGCATACCACCGACCATGGCTACGTTGGTATCGTTGAGTATATTTTTGTGAAGGAGATATGTATTGATCGCTTCCTGGAAGATCCAGAAGAAAGAAGTAATGAAAAATATAGCCATTACTAACTTCTCTTCCTTGCGTATTCTTCCTATCTCCTGAAGTTTATCAGCGATGAGTTTGTCCGAGCCCTCAATCTTGTCCAGGTTATTAGGAAAGAGAAATCGTGTTACCATCCAGTACGTCATCAATAACAACGCAGTGGCTACCGGCACACCAATCAGCATCCATTCTCCGAAATCTATACTCTGATGATAAAAGTCTTCGAGCAGTCCCTTAAACACAACGTTGGGTGGCGTGCCGATAACGGTAGCCAGTCCGCCCAGTGTAGAGGCATAGCCTACCATCAGCATAAGTCCCAGGGCAAAGTTTCGTTCGGGCCTGGGTAATTCGTGAGGTGCCTGATCTTTATTTTTCTTTACCAGGTTTATAACCGAGAGCGCTATGGGCAACATCATCATGGCTGTAGCAGTATTGCTGATCCACATGCTGATGAAGGCTGTAGAGATCATAAAGCCGAGTATAATTCCATTACCCGAAGTGCCTGTAATGCGAATAAGGTTGAGTGCAATACGTTCATGAAGCTTATGTTTTTCAAGTCCGAGTGCGATCATAAAACCACCGAGAAAAAGAAAGATGATCGGGTTGGCATACGGTGCTGCAGCCTGTTCCGCTGTCATAACACCGAGAATAGGAAACATGACGAGTGGCAACAGGGCCGCTACCGGTATGGCTACTGCTTCCATTACCCACCACGTTATCATCCATATACCTACGGCCAATACTTTGTTGGCTCCGGGCGAAATAAAATCAGCGGGTATACTTAGCAGAGCGATAATAAATAACAACGGGCCAAGAAAGAAACCAATGACGCGTGTTGAAAGAAATTGTTTATTCACGTAGCGTTAGTGTTTGTTGGAATGTTAAATATAAACTTATCTTTTTATGAATACAGCGCCCTATATATTTAGCAAATAAAAAGTCCTCCGATTTTAATCAGAGGACTTGAAAACTCGGGAAGATCCACATTCACCTTTAATAATTATCTGAAGCTGCAGTCTTGGGGTTAGCCGGCTTCACAACAATCACTTTACCGTCAAACTCTTTTTCGTTTAAGGCAGCAATAGCATTATTGGCCTCGTCATCATTGGGCATTTCAACAAAGCCATAACCTTTCGATCGGCCGGTCTCTTTATCGCGAACAATCTTTGCAGAAGCTACCTGACCGAACTTTGCAAAAGCTGCTTCCAGTTCTTCTTTACGAGTCTTGAAGTTCAATTTTGCAACGAAAATATTCATAGTATAAATATTAGGTAAATAATATACTGGTATACATGTATTGCGACATGTGTACTAAACAAATATAACGAATTATTCCTATATATGCTTGTATTAACAACGGTATGTACAGGTATAAAAAAGGCCTCACGGATTGCGCGAGGCCTTGCCCATAGAAATGAATCCAGAATAACCGCTAAACACTTCTGCCGCGAATAAGTCGCAGCAGTATAGCTATAATGGCGATCACCAGAAGCAGGTGAATTATACTGCCTGCACTGAATACAAATGCACCCAGCAACCATCCTATAATCAGGATGACAGCGATGATATATAGTAAGTCTCCCATAATTTTTTTATTTACCAGGATATATAAAAACCAGTGCCACCCGGTAAATGCTATAGTTTAAAGCAGGAGTAGGGTATAGATTATGGTTTTCTAATCGGGATACAGTTGTGGGTGTTATGCCAGAATTGGGGAATAGTGTCCGCAAAAAATGGGGATTAATTCAACAGAATCATGTTTTGACAATGAACAGGAGCATTCCGTTTTCTGGCATTTAATTTTCTCTGGTGATCATTAAATTTTACTGTCTATGAATGTTTTAACGATCATTTTAACCTTTATAGTAGCCTACCTCGCTTTTATGACGGCTACCTATTTCCTGGCCCGCATTTTCTTCCCGCTGGAAGATACCACCGAGAAGAGTCTGAAGAAGATAAGACACACCAATACGATTCGCAACATGCGCAAACAAATGTTGGAGCGCGCGTCTGCAAAAGTTTTAGTAAACAAAGCCATGGCGTAACAGCCATGGCTCTATATCGTTGTAAATGCCTGTTAATACAGCATAGAATAAGAAATACCCGGTTTTAATTTACTTTTTGGCTGGTAGATAAATACTGCGGGGATATAGTTTCTGTGCATTTGCCTGTTCGGTACGCACAGGTTTATCATCGGTAAGATATAGCAGAAGTGTAATGATGATGGTGAAGGCGGAACCTATCCAAAAGCATCGTTGATTGAATCTTCGTTTTATCATCATGGCGAAATTAAAAGTTATCGGATGACCAAAATTTCTGTGCCATAGCGTTGAGCCGGTAAAAATGGAACGAATGAGACAAGCATTTATTACCCGACCCCGAAATAACCTATGATTTTTTTGAAACGTGTAAAGAACCTGTTAAAAAAGAAACGTAGTGGTATACATACCACCGCGTTGAAATGCGATGATGCTGTAAATGCTTCGTTGAAACATGAAGTGGTAAAACGAAGACAGGAACTGCTCGACTTGATCAGGTTGCTTGACACGCTATGAAGTTAAAAAAGAAAGTATATATAAACTATAAAAATGTATGAAGACATTATTGAGATTGATTGTTTCGGTGTTGCTTACATACGGTCTGTTGATGATGACCGCATGTGAGCCTGCTAAGAAAAGCGAAACAGCGGAAGCGCTGAAAGAAGATTTAAAGGATGTTAAAGACGATGTGAAAAAACAACGCGATGAACTCAGCGCTGACCTGCGCGAACTGCGTGACGACATCGATAAGAAAATTGAAAAAGTAAATGATAAGATGGATGAAGCTTCAGATGATGGCAAGAAGAAACTCGAAGATGCGCGTGAAGAATTACAAGACGAACGCAAGCGTGTAGAGAAGGCACTCGAAGATGTAGAGAATGCCAGTGAAGAAACATGGCAGGATGTACGTAAAAGTGCGCGCAACACTTTTAAAGATGTAAAGGAAGGATTTAACGAATTGGGTAATCGCATTTCAAACCTGTTTGAATAAACGTGTTTTAAATAGCAATCCTGTTTCCGATATATACAGAAGCCTTGGTAATTGCCGGGGCTTTTGTATTTTTAGCGCGAGTGAGGCAATACCATGGCTGCAGACGAATATCCGAAAGTGTATTTATACAGGCGCATCGTTCATGCCAAGCTCTTCATTGATAATCATTATGACGGTGCGATCGATCTGGATAATATAGCAGACGAAGCACTCTTCTCGAAATTTCACTTTATACGGCTGTTCAAGAGAATATACGGACTTACACCGCATCAGTATTTAATTCACGTGCGCATAGAAAAAGCCATGCAGCTCTTGCGTAACGGTATGCCCGTATCGGATACATGCTTTGCTGTGGGCTTTGAAAGTCTGAGTTCCTTTAGCAGTCTGTTCAAGCGCACGGCAGGTATATCACCCACCGATTTTACAGCCTATCATCAAAAGATAAAGGCACTGGTAACTCAGAAACCATTGGGCTTTGTACCCGGATGTTTTGCGAAGGCAAATGGCTGGCACTAAAAAAGCAATTTTCGATAAACGAAAGAAGTTGCTGCTGTTCACCTTTGTGCTATACTTAAGACAACACAAGCGTATGATCAACAAAATGTCGCACGTAAGCATCTACGTCCTAGATCAGGACAGTGCCTATGATTTTTATGTGAACAAACTAGGATTTAAAGTGGCCACCGATGCAGCCATGGGGCCGGGCATGCGCTGGCTTACGGTTACACCGCCTGATCAGCCGGATCTTGAAATAACATTAATGCCGATCAAGTCGGGTATGATGTTCACCGAAGAGAGTGCCGAGCAAATGAAGAACCTGGTGAAGAAAGGTACCTTTGGCTTCGGTGTTTTTAAATGCAACGATATATATGCTACCTACGAGGAACTTAAAGCCAAAGGTGTAGAGTTTAGTAAGGCCCCTAAGAAAGAGTTTTATGGTATAGAAGCACTTTTCAAAGATGATTCAGGTAACTGGTTCTCACTCGGACAGAAAGAAGAAGGGGAAAACTGACGTGCTATAGATGATAAGAAGAAGCATAACGGATATACTATATCGTTTACCCGTTATGCTTTTTTTGCTAGAGCGTTTTGTTTTTCATTTTGGTATAGTCGGCACGAATCGTTTCCGCCTGGGCATCATCGATCTCGAACCGAAGCTTTTTGCTGTTGAGTTTTGAGACAGCTTTCTTCTGATACTTCACTGCTTCTTTGGTTTTACCGGTTTTATAGAGGAGGTGTGCATACGTATCCAGGAAGTATGGATTCTCCGGATCCAACGCCAGCGATGATTGTGACCATGTTACGGCCTGCTGTAATTTGTCTTTATCGGTTACGTGTTGATAGTAATGCCATGCTACATGGTTCAGTGTTTCAGCATGCTTGTAATAGCCATACCGTACACTGGCCTGGTCATCGACATTATACCGGTAATTGCCACCCAGGTAGTAATAGTAATTGTTGCTATAGTCATAATTCATGGCATCTGGTGTGTTCTCACGTGTCAGTTGCTGCATAATGGCATCGGTCTTCGCGATCGCGGCAGATGCATTGCCGCCAATCTCCTGCAAATAATCCGTTACAAATTTATCCTGCAGATCCGTATGCTGCAGCGTATCATACCAGACTACCAGGTTCGAGATGTATAGTGGCATCTCTAAATGACGAAGTTGCGGAAGATGTTTGATTAGCTCTTTTTGAAAATCCAGAGCTTTTTGCTTTTCGCCATTGGAGGCTTCAATATAGGTAATGAACCGGTTGACCCGCTTGCTGATTAACTCATATAGTGAAACGTAGTAACCGGAATACAGTACATCAGACAGGTAGCTATAGCGCGAAAGTGTGTTATAATTCTTGATGAGGTATTGAAAGGATATCCGCGGATTGAAGATCGTGTCATTTGTGGTGAGGAACGAACTGCTGTAAAACGGACAATAGTAATCATCGAACTGGTATACTATACTTACAATGTTTGCAGCACGCGCGCTGTCTGCAGGGACATTGATATAGTATTTGCTTACGAGTGAATCGAGTATTGCCTGAGCAAAGGCAGTGTCGGCATGCAAGGTGAAAGTACTGTAGAAGTTGTCATCCACGGCTGGTGGATATACATAGCCGTAGTCCGTATAATTGTCATCAGTAACAATGGTGGTGAGACTGTCAATTATATCAGCGGCACCAGCAAGAGTGTCGGGTATAAGGGCTGGCGCGGTTACATCGACCACACCATCGTTATAGTATAGTTGGTTCTGGTATTGACCGGAAAGCGGGAGCGTCTGCAGATATTGGTTAATGTAGATGCTGTCGTAACCGCTGGCTTTGATCTTCTCCGGTAAATACGTAAACGTTTCATGAAGTTTGAGTTTTTCGTAGAATGTTGATGCATCGTAGCCGCCAAATCCGGGACGGGTAAGATCTAACGTTTTGCCGTGTGCTATATAGAGTGGCTTCTCATCCGGAGTAAGAATGATGGCTGCCGGCAATTCGGTTGCTCCCGATGTTTTAAAACGCAGACTGTCCTTTTCGGGCGCTATGTAAAATATATACTGGCCGTTGAATGTTGCAGGGAAATCGTAATAGGTATACGGATCATTCCAAGCCTGCAACACTTCTCTCGTGGCATGTCTTCCGCAATCTATACAGCCTTTGGCATCGTAGTATAGCAGGAGATAGCGCGATGAATCCTTAGCCTGTTTCAGGGCCGTTTTATAGTCGTTTACATAGTGTACGGTGTCTTTGGTTTCGTAGTAGTCTGCGTATGCAGTGGTGTCTGTATAATAGGCGTCATCGTAGCTATAATTGTCTGCCGGGGGATCGATGATCTCAGAAACCGACAGGTAAGTATACCCTTCGGGAATAGGGTAATGCTGCGGTCGCGCAACAAACATGTTGGCGTCAAATGAAATATACTGTAACGTATCGATGCGTTCGTTGTTCTTGTTGTTGGCTTCGGTAATGGCGATACCATCACTTGTTCTCCAGGCTTTTAAATGCGCGGTAAAGAAATTGCCGACATTGCGCGTAACGTAAATGTCGTTGGCCTTTTCAGGCACGCTATAGGAGTAAGTTTTACGACTTCCATAGTCATCTGTAAACTGAATCTTGTCTCCGGGTAATGCCGCTACAATTTTTGAGTAGACTGAATCTTTGCTTTCAAAATCAGATACATAGTAAAGCTCATGCAGACTGTCTTGGGCAAACGTAGCGAGCGTAAGGCCATACATGCCTATAGGCGTATCATGAACTGAAATTTTTATAGATCCCTGTTTTACTTTTTTATTATACCGGGTGCCCAGGTGAAATTCCTGGAAGTAAGGATCTATCGTAAATAAAATTGTGTCGTTATCGATGGTATAGGCCCCCCAATAACTTCGGGAAAGCTTGTCAGCATTGATGTGCACAACAAACTGGTTTTGATCATTCAGGCATACATTCAGTTCAATTGCATCAACAAGCGAATCGATGTTGACTTCAAAGCGATGATAGTAGCAACCTTTAATTTCCTGAGGTGTTAAGGTTTGTGCCCCGGCCCGGGGCGCTACAGATAGTGACAACGTTACAATGAGTGCATACAAGCACACTAGGGAATATTTCATGATTTATAAATTGGCTATAAAGCTAGTGTAAATAATCAATAGAACAGGAGCGGAATGCTGCAATAACTATATAGATGCAAGGGTATAAACGTTTATAGGTAGTTCAGGTATCCATACGGAAATATACCCGAAAGGTTTTAGGACAACGTATTGTGTAGGAGAATAATAGTAATGTATAGTTGAATAAAAAAAGCCTGTGGAATTATTCCACAGGCTTTGCAAAGAATATAACAGTAATTAATCAAGTGCTTTTACACCTGGTAATACTTTACCTTCGAAATATTCCAGCAATGCACCACCACCGGTAGATACATAGCTTACGTCATCGTTAAAACCAAACTGGTTTACAGCCGCAGCAGAGTCACCACCACCGATCAGCGAGAAGCCACCTTTCTTCGTTGCTTTTACTACAGCTTCAGCAACTGCTTTTGTACCGGCTGCAAATTTCTCCATTTCAAACACGCCCATCGGACCATTCCATAATATAGTCTTGGAGTTTTCGATTGCTTTTGCAAATACCTGCGTTGCTTGCGGACCGATGTCAAGTCCCATCCATCCATCTTTAATCGCGTTGTTGTTCGCTATATCTGTGTTTGCATCAGCAGCGAATTTATCCGCTACAACAGAGTCAATCGGTAAGAGTAAATCTACACCTTTCGCTTTTGCTTTCTGGATAAGTTCTTTTGCGAGATCAAGTTTATCGGCTTCTACGAGTGAGTTACCAATGTTACCGCCCATGGCTTTGAAGAAGGTATAGGCCATACCACCACCGATGATCAGGTTGTTTACTTTATCAAGCAGGTTCTCGATGATCAATATCTTGTCAGAGATTTTAGCGCCACCCATAATCGCAGTAAAAGGTTTCTCAGCGTTACCCATTACTTTCTTCGCGTTGTCAAGTTCTGCCGCCATTACAAAGCCTGCACATTTATCTTTGAAGAACTGTGCTACTATAGTTGTAGAAGCATGGGCACGGTGTGCCGTTCCGAATGCATCGTTTACATAGATATCACCATGCTTCGAAAGTTTTTCTGCAAAGGCAACATCACCTTTCTCTTCTTCTTTGTAGAAGCGAAGGTTCTCTAGTAAAAGAACTTCGCCTGGCTTTAATGCAGCGGAGAGTTTGTAAGCTTCTTCACCAATACAATCGCCACCGAATTTTACCGGACGACCCAACAACTCTTCCGTTTTCTTGATGGTGTGCTTCAATGAATATTTATCTTCAGGACCTTCTTTCGGACGGCCGAGGTGAGACATCAATATACAGCTTCCTCCGTCTTTCAGAATTTTGTTCAGGGTAGGAATGGTAGCACTGATACGGTTGTCGTCAGTAACGTTAAAGCTCTTATCGAGCGGAACATTAAAGTCAACGCGGATGAGTGCGCGCTTGCCGTTAAAGTTGATGTCGTTGATTGTCTTCATGGTTCGGATGTAGTTTTAAAATTTTACGGACAGCAAAGCTAAGATTTTTGAGTTTTTACAATCATGTCGTTCCGTAAAAAAGCCGGATTCTATTTGGCGATTTTGATTTTTTTCAAAACAAACGATTGCTGGATGGCATTTTGTTGAAGTTGTTTCAACGCCAGAGCGCCATTTTTACCACGAATCTCAGTCGCCAAAGCTTATACCGAGTCCGCGCGCAGCCTGCACCAGATACGAATCTTTACTTACACCGTGGTAATCTTTGGTGGCTTCTTCCAGCGATACACCAATGAACTCGTTGTTCTTGAGCGCTACCATTTTGCCAAAGTCACCCGCCAATGCAAGTTCAAAAGCTTTCACACCAAACAGCGTGGCGAGTACCCGATCATAAGCAACCGGTGTTCCACCGCGTTGTACGTGTCCTAATACGGTCTCACGTATCTCGGCTTTACATCCGGCATCTTTGAGTTGTTTTGAAAGTTGATAGGCTACACCACCGAGTCGCACGTGTTCAGAGCCTTTCTCTCCGGCAGTCGAAGTAATGGTTCCTTCCTGTGGTCTGGCTCCTTCCGCCACCACTATATTTACAAAGCCTCTGCCTTTTTTATAGCGCAGGTTTATACGCTTTACAATCTTGTTTATATCATACGGTATTTCCGGTATCAAACAGATCTCGGCACCGCCTGCTATAGCTGTATGCAGGGCGATCCATCCGGCATCGCGTCCCATCACTTCCATGATCATGGTACGGTGATGACTCTCGGCTGTTGTTACAAGTTTATCAAAGCTATCGGTACCAATCTGCACCGCGGTTTGAAAACCGAAAGTAACATCAGTTGCAGAAAGATCATTGTCGATTGTCTTCGGCACACCAATCACCGGTATACCTTTATCGAATAATACTTTGGATATTTTCTGAGAGCCATCGCCCCCTATATTTATCACGGCATCGAATTTTAATGCCTTCAGTTTTTTTACGAGCTCGTTGGAGCGATCTATAAATTTAACCGTGCCATCCTTTTGAGGTACCGGGAATTTTATAGGGTTAGACTTGTTGGTTGTTTTCAGAACTGTACCACCACGCACATGTATACCGGCTGTAAATTTACTGGTGATGCGAATAATCTCCTGCGGCTCATTGAGTACACCATTAAAGGCTTCTATACTGCCATATACTTCCCAGTCTTTTTCCTTGCGTGCCCGCTTGGCAACTCCTCTGATCACAGCATTTAATCCCGGACAATCACCACCGCCGGTGAGGATGAGTATTTTTTTTGGTTTCTCCATACTGTTATGCGTTCATGGTTTACTATAAAAAAACTAAAAAAGTAAGCAGCAAGCAAAAACGCCTGCAACCTTTTTCAAGGGGATGCAATGCTATACTTGAATTAGTAACGATTAATTTTTGATAGCACGTTATTCCGCGGCTGCCCGTCTTAACCGATCGTTGATGGCCCTTCCCAATCCGGTCTCCGGCACAAGTTCAGCCAGTATATAATCGATGGGCATCTTATCGAAGGCACGCAACGCAGTGAACAGGTTTTGTGCTGCTTCGTCCAGGTTGCCGGAAGGAGACAAGATATATTGAAACGGTGAGTTGAAATCGTTATGAAACGTAAGCAACCCTGATGTGTGAGCCGGGTATTGCTGAAGAAGTTCTTCAATAACGCCAATGATAACTTTTTTTCCGGGCGCATAATGACTCTTCAATTGTCCCGGAGCTTTTGGATTTGAAGAGGAGTGTGCCTGCACCTGTACCGGTCCCGTGATGTGTTCAATCTGTTCAAGACTCAATCCACCCATGCGGTATACCGTGGGTATATCATTTTCAAAACCGATGATGGTAGACTCAATGCCTACACGACATGCACCACCATCCAATATATACTGTAGCTTGTCACCCAGTTGCTCATTGACATGCTGTGGTGTTGTAGGACTAACATACCCGAATGGATTAGCACTTGGAGCCGCTAACGGAAATGGAAGTTCTTTCAGTAATTGTCTCGTCAATGGGTGGTCAGGACAACGAATGCCCACGGTGCTCAATCCTGATGTGACCAGGTCTGGAATTATATCTTTCTTTTCAAGTAACAACGTGAGTGGCCCCGGCCAGAAGTAGTCTGCGAGTTGTCGTGCTGCAGCGGGTATATTTTGTATATAGTTTTCAGCAGTGTTGAGGTCAGGCACGTGTACAATGAGCGGATCAAACTGCGGCCTGTTCTTAACATCAAAGATGCGCGCTACGGCAGCAACGTTCAACGCGTTTCCCGCCAGTCCATATACCGTCTCGGTAGGTATTGCTACCACATCGCCTTGCTCGAGCAGAGCTTTCGCATATTGAATATCGGTTCCGATCGCTGCCATCGACCGCAAAGCTAAAATTTATTTGCTACCCTGCGGTAAAGCAGGTAAGTTGTATTTGCTAAATTTTACAACATGCGTTTACCTCTCATCATGCTGCTGTCGTGCCTGTGCCTGGTATGCAAGGCTCAGAAGACTGACAAGATACTCGAACAGAAACTGCAGGCTCTTGTAAAAGATTTTAAAGGTGATGTGGGTATTTATGTGCGGCATCTCAAAACCGATAAAGTTGCTGCGCTCCAGGCGGATACATTGTTTCCTACAGCGTCCATGATCAAGGTACCGATCACTATTGGTATGTTTGACAAGATCGAGAAGAACGAGATCGGTTATGACTCCACACTGGTCTATAAAGATTCACTGCTATATGAGGGTGAAGATCTTTTGGGTTCTTTTAAGGATGGAGAGAAGATAGCGTTGAAAGCTGTGCTGATGTTGATGATCACCACAAGCGACAACACGGCAAGCTTGTGGTGTCAGTTAATGGCAGGTACAGGCACTACGATTAATAGCTGGTTGCAACGCAATGGCTTTGCCAATACAAGAGTAAATTCGAGAACACCGGGACGTGAAGCGAACAAAGCTAAATATGGCTGGGGACAAACCACACCGCGGGAAATGGCGGAACTGGTGGTACGCATCCGGCAGGGGAAAGTAATTAATCCGCGGGTAAGCGAACGTATATACCGGAACATGGTGCGTATCTATTGGGACACTGAAGCGCTCTCGCAGATACCGCCCTATATTCAGGCAGCATCGAAGCAAGGTGCTGTTAATCAGTCACGGTCGGAAGTTGTACTGGTTAATGCACCGCATGGTGATTATGTATTCTGCATCATTACCAAGAATCAAAATGATCAGCGCTGGACGTTCGACAATGAGGGGTGGGTGTTGATCAGGAAAGTCTCCAACTTACTGTGGAATTACTTTGAACCCGATTCCGACTGGAAACCCGCCAAAGGAATAGAGGAATGGTATTGATAGTTTGGTATACCCCAATAAATCTGAAACTATATTTTTAGCTTTGCAGGAATCCAATGGCACAAAGAAATCACGAAGGAGACACAAAGGGGCACGCACAAAGTTTTTTTTCTCTGTGTAACTCAATATCTTCTGTATGTTCTGCGTGTAAATGGATGCCATGATTAACCAATAACTTGTAACGATTAACGAACACATGAGTAACAAAACCAGATCTATCCTTAAAGCCATCGCTGTTATACTTGTCCTCCTGGCCGTGCTGATGCAATTAGGCTGGGTATCGATCGCAGTAATTTCAGTATATAAATTCTGGCTGGTGGTGATTGCATTCGGATTACTTTTAATCAGTAGTAAATAATGTTTATTCGGCAGACAGTAAAAATACTGTTGCTGATTTTTCTACTGGCGCTGCTCACGGCGGTGACGCAGACCGGTGGTATAGTTTTACTCTGTACCATCGGTATCATTTTTTTTTTTCGGAAGCGACTTTCATCATCGTGGAAGATATACTTGTCGGGCACCGTTGTGTTTATCCTGTTGTATACGATCAGTAATTTTACGATTGTTCCCCTTGCTGCCAAACATTTTGGACGGGTACCGCTTCCATTACGCGGTAGAGTTAAGCCACTGAACATAGGCACTTGCTTATTGAACCGACACTATGTGCGACCCGCGCTTCGCGATGTTGTTATGAAATCGTATCAGGTACTCGATTCTAAATATTCGGGATGCACGGTGAATTACCTTGATGCCGGGTTTCCGTTCTACAATGGTTTCCCGCTGCTACCACACTTGAGCCATAACGATGGACGCAAACTTGATCTTGCATTCTTCTACAAAGACAAGAACGGTAAACCTCTGAACGATGCTCCATCAGCTATAGGGTATGGCGTATATGAATCACCGCGCGGTTCTGAAGTAAATTATGCCGAACGCTGTACTTCAAAAGGGTATTGGCAGTATGGTGTGATGGAACAAATCGTACCGCAGCGTAACAAGCCTGACTATATATTTGATGCCGCACGTACTGCGGCATTGGTAAATATACTATCAGCGAATAAGAGCGTTGAAAAGATATTCATCGAGCCGCATTTAAAGAGACGTCTCGGATTACCCTCACCTAAAATTCGCTTTCACGGTTGTCAGGCTGTGCGCCATGATGATCACGTGCATGTACAGGTATATTGATTATCCTAGTACCTTTTGCAGCATTCGCTGGATCGAAATGTTGGATGTATACTCGGATAACTGATTTAGTGGTACCCACTTCAAATCCTGCGATTCATCGGTAATGACTAACTCTTCATTTGGATCAGCTTCGAATATAAACCGGATGTCGTAATGCAAATGTTCCGGGAAATCCTTTCGTGCCGGTATAGTATGGATGTCCAGGTCAAATATACCTTGCTGCAGGAGCTTGAAATTTTTCAGACCGGTCTCTTCTTCAGCTTCACGCAACGCTACACCGGATACATTTTCATCACCATCGGCATGACCACCGGGTTGTAACCACTTATCAAGTTTAGCGTGGTGAGTGAGGAGCACCGACTGACGCGCAGCATCTATAATCCAGGCAGAGCCAGTAATGTGTCCCGGTAAATGATCGCGATAAAAGGCACGGTCGTGTTCCAGTAACTTCAGAAAATCGGCAGCAAATGGTTTCTCATCTTCAAATGTAGTGGTATAGTTTGTTAATGCTTGGATTAACGTGGCGCGTGTATAGTTCATGAGTTTGTCAGGTCGTACGATTGTTTGATCCACTGGATAACCGGCTTTGTAATGTCAGCGGGCTTCTCGAGTCGGGCTGCATGCAGCACACGTTTTTTCGATTGCTGCAGGGATGCAAAGATGGGAAACTCTTCGGTTTTTTCTGGAAGGAAAAAACTGATGTCAAGATATTTCTTTCGGGGCTTAATGGTGAGGAATGTGCTCTTGTGTTTGAGCATGATATAGTCCTTTATAGGACTTACTGAAAATATACCGATCTTCTTCACAACGTCCAGCAGGCGATCGTGTATTTCAACGATCACCTCCGGTTGAGTTTTAAATTGTGCAGCGGCAGTAGTGCGTTCGCAGTGATGCCGCTGATTTGTATTCTTAAAGCTGCGTCCGCACTTCGGACATTTCCACATACAGGTTACTGAATAACGATCGTAACTTTGTTAATACGGTTCGCTTCCAGTTTTCCGGTTTGTTCTCCACCACCTGTGTTGTCTTTATCATCTTTGCTGGCTATAACATAATACGAGATAGCCTTCAGCTCCTTGAATTTTACAACACCTTTGGCATCGGTTTTCCCTTCGGCTACCGGGTTGGTTTCGGCTTTATAATCGTCTTCCGTTTCGAATAGACGTACCGTTGTACCTGCTTCGGTGTTTCCTAGTTCATTGCGAATAGTAATCGTGAGTTGTGTCTTGATCAGCTGAAAGCTCATCATTGCAAGCAGCAGTAATACAGCGGTAAGTGATCTTAGCGTTGTCTTCATGGTCGTTATAAGTTATTCGTTAATCGTATCAGTAAATCCCAATACACAGAGAAACTTCCTTTGTGTAAGGGATATAAAAATAATAAGGCTGCTGATGTTTTCAATCAGCAGCCCTAAGATAAGCTTAAAGTTTGGTTAGCACACTACCTGCGTAGCGTGCTCTGTTAGTTGTCAATTAGTTCTTTGAAACGTTTAAACTGTCTGTTTCTTTCCGGATGTGTTTGGCGTAGTTCACCTTCCACTCATCGAGGCGTTTGAAATGTATGTTCATGCGCGTCAGAAAATCGTTGTAATCGCGACTTTCTTTTGGTGACCATACCACTTCTGCCATAGCGCAGGCACGTGGATATACCATGTACTCTACGTGATCGCTGGTGGGTATATATTCAGTCCATACATTGGCTTGTGCACCCAGTATATGTTTTGCCTCCTGTGTCGTAAGTTGTGGCGGAACCGGTTCATATGAATATACTTCGCTTACAGGAGTATAATTGCCAATGGCAAGGGGTTCTGTTTTGCTGGTGTCCTGGTAGTGATCGAAGTAGCACCAGTTACCGGGAGTCATGATCACATCGTGATTTTGTTTTGCGGCAGCTATACCGCCTTCTTCACCGCGCCAGCTCATTACTGTTGCATTAGGCGCTAAACCTCCTTCGAGTATTTCATCCCAGCCAATGATCTGGCGGTTCTTGCTGTTGAGGTATTTTTCGATGCGCTGAATGAAATAACTTTGAAGTTCATGGGTGTCCTTCAGCTTTTCTTCCTTCATGCGCTTCTTGCAATGCGGACATTTCTCCCAGCGTGTCTTCGGACACTCATCGCCTCCTATATGTATATATTGACTTGGGAAAAGTTCTACGACTTCATCCAGCACACCTTCCAGGAACTGGAATGTTTCTTCTTTGCCTGCACAGAATACATCATCGAAAACTCCCCAGGTAGTGGCAGCTTCATAGGGACCACCGGTACAACCAAGACTCGGATACGCTGATAATGCTGCAAGTGCGTGACCAGGTAATTCAATTTCCGGAATGATGGTTACGTAGCGATCAGCCGCATACTTCACAATTTCTTTTACTTCTTCCTGTGTATAGAAACCACCATAGCGTTTGCCATCATAGTTCTTTTTGTCATTACGATCAGCAGTACGTGCATGTCCTATTACTGTTTCTTTGCGATATGCACCGATCTCCTGCAGCTTCGGATATTTCTTGATCTCGATTCTCCATCCCTGGTCTTCCGTCAGGTGCCAGTGAAAGCGGTTGAATTTATGATGCGCGAGCAGATCTATATATTTCTTGATGAACTCCGGGGGGAACATGTGGCGTCCTACATCGAGGTGAAGTCCACGATACGCGAAGCGCGGGTAATCCGTAATTGTTACGAAAGGAACTTCTTTACTGTTCTCCGTTAAGAGCTGCAGTAATGTTTGTGCACCGTAAAATAAACCGGCACCGTTGTTGGCCTGTATACTTACTCCTTTTTCATCGATGGTAAGTTTATAGCCTTCGTTGTGAAGCGTAGTATCTTCCGCGGTATATAGTGCGATCTGGTTTTTGTCTTCAGAAAATTCTGCGATCGAAGCATCGATGTTCTTTGCTTTAAGAAATGTGGCGAGCAGTTCGCCAACATTCTTTTCGTCTGCCGATTTAGCGATGATGGCAACCGATCCGTCCCAATGTAAATGACCATTTCCGGGGGTGAGGGAAACAGGCTTTGGAATAATACCGGGTATCGTTACCGCTGCATGTTCTTCCTTCTTACTACACGCTGCGAGCAGCAATATAGCCATCAGGGGGTAGATGAGTTTTAGTTTTTGCATGGTGTCTGATGATTGTTGATTGGTAGATTACATAAATAGAAAAACAATTATCAATAACCAACGAAATCAGAAAGTGTGTCCGTGTGCTTGTGATGGCTGGTGGTGGGATTGGAGGATCGGGGGGAGGGAAAATTGGAAGATTAGAAGATTGGAATATTTTAAGATTGTAAGGTTGGAAAATTACAAAATTGGAAGGTTGAAAAATTTGCGCGCTGATATATATCATTTGCGATGGTGTATATCTTACACCTATAGCAATTTAATTTTCAATCTTCTAATCTTACAATCGTTCAATCATAAAAGGAAATGCCAGGCATCACCCGGCACTTCAATTTTATAATCTTATAATTTTTTTAATCTTCCAATCGTCTATCGCACCAGCAGCACGCCTCCGCGTTTTTCCTTCGTTCCATCTTCAGGACGATACGAGCTCTTGTAACGGACTACGTAGGAGTATGTACCGGCCGGTAACATCTGACCTGCGTTGTTGTTATAGCCACCATTCCATTCGAACTGACGGTCGGATGATGCGAACACCATCTCGCCCCAACGATTGAATATATATACCTGGAAGCCATCATCATCGATGAAGAATGTGAAGAGCTTGAAGTTTTTGTTTTGTTCTATACCGGTTACAGGACGGAATGCATTCGGTCCGACAATTACCGGGTCGCACTGAACGCTTACTGTCGTGCGGTCTGTGCTCGGACAACCGAATGAGTTCTCGAGTGTTACCTGGAATATACCAGCGCGATCGGCTGTATAAGTTTGTGTAGTTACTCCGAGCGGTGAAGGAGAGCCTGCTATAACTTCAAACCATTCATAGCTTTCATAGTCTGGACCTGGATCAAGAACGGCCACGCGTGTATTCGGATCCGGGTTCGCATCATCCGGACAGATCAATCTTGTATCGGTAAGATTGCCTGGTGTGGTAGGAGCGAGGAGTACATCAAGGTCAGCCGTTGCTTCGCATTGTCCATCGGATACGGTTACAGAGTATAAGCCTGCCAATGTTTGTCCGTTAAGCTGTGCTGTTGTTCCTCCGGATATAGCCGTTCCGTTCAGTGACCACTGATAGCTGCTCACCGTTCTGCTTGGTGTCGCCAGCAATGCAAACTGAGAACCATCGCAGGGAGGATTTACAGTTGTTATCGTTACACTCAACGGACCTGCTATTGTCACGTTCTTCACTATAGCCGGGGTAGTTGTACATCCTGAGATTGGACTTTGCACCGAGAGGGCTACATTATAAGATTGGCCAATGTTTCCGTTTAATTGTAGTTGCTGGCCAGATACAGGAGAGCCTCCATCTATACTCCATCTATAGAAGTAACTGCTTGCAGGATTGGTATTGCCAGTTAATGATGCAACGAGTATCACCGGAGTGTTGCAGCCATCGAAAGTAAAATCGGGTACTACAGTTTCCACTGATACCCGCTGTGTTACTGTGGTAGGACATAGTCCTCCTGCACCATCATCGAGTATTACCTGAAGATCATATGTGCCGGGATTAACTGTAATTGTCGCTAGTGATGGGTCTGTACTAATGCCATTAGCGGGCGTTGACGTCCATGCATATGTTGTTGCACCCGTTCCCAATGCTGTTACTTGTGAAGTGGTACAAAGATTAGTTGTGTTAATGGAAGCATTAGTAACTGCGTTACCTGGAGTAAGGGTTACTGTTGTTCCGGAAACGCAATTTAAAGTGTTGGTTACTTCAATTTGATAATCACCAGGAGGATAAGATCCGGTTGATGATTGCGGGTTTGAAACAATATTTCCAGTTTCAACTGGAGTTGTTGGATTTGAGGCAGCAAAAATCTTATATGTACCTGTTACTGCTACCGATGTGCCAATCGAAATTGGAGCGGAATCACAAATGGTGGCAGAGGTGTTATTAACGGTAAAGGCAGTTGTGCTAATTGTAGTTGCATCATTCGTAAAACATCCTGTTACCTGATCGATAACCTGTATCGAGTATGTTCCTGCTTCCAGGTTTGGAACAGTTCCGTTATACGGTACTGCTATATTGGATTGTGTATCGGCAAAATTAGGACCACCTAATGTATAGGATACTGGTGAACCAACCGGTTGTGTAATGGCGATTGATATCTGTCCGTTGGTTGCTCCGCAGGCAATGGTACCATTGGATGTGATATTCACCACAGGGGATTGATTAACAGTATACACTACGGTGTCGCGTGTTGTACAGCTTGTAGTAGGGTCTGTATATATAGCTATATATTCAAATGTGCCAGCGGTTGCAAAACTTACCTGCTGTGTAGGACCGGAGTTATTCTGGTTAACACCATTCAAGAACCATGTGTGGTTTTGCAGATTTATACCGGTATTCAAGGTTATGCCACCATTCGCAACAGAACATATTGTCGAATCCGGACCAAAATCTATGGTTGTAAGCGAAGGGAATACATCGATCTGTCCTTCGGTTGTACATCCGGATACATTGTTCGTAACAGTTATACCATAGAAGCCCGCGCGACTTACACTGATTGTCTTGGTTGTGTCACCGGTTTCCCACAGGTAAGAAAGATCAGGTGCGTTGGTCGGGTTTGCATCCAGTGTAAGCGGAGGATTACATAATGCCAATGTAGCAGAAGGATCAGCCGGAGGTGCATATATTCTGAACTGCTGTGTTAATACAGTGTCCAATCCGCATCGGTTGGTGATCTGTAAGGTAGCGGTATATAACCCCGCTGCCTGGAAGAGGAAACTGAAGCTTTCTTCGGTAGAGCTTGTTATAACCGATCCGCCTTGTGTGATCTGCCAGAAGAATTCATCGATTGGATCTGTGCCGGAACCGGAGAATGTTGTTGAGTCTCCCAAACATTGTCCCGCGACAGATATACCCGGCCCTTGCGTTGGATCGGAAATGATCTGTATAAAGTTCGGTAAACCTAAACGGCTTAATGTACTGCGTGCCGGTGTTGCCGGTTGTAATGCGAATCCCTGTACGTTGAATGTCGAGGCAACGGTTGTATCTCCGTTCACCTGTATAACTCCGAGGTAAGGTTTATTGTTAACGGCTACATATAGCTGTCCGTCAGGCGCAATTTGAATAGCACCCAACTCTTCGTTATAGGTCTGATCTGACATAGCCGGAGGACCATCCACTTCATAAGGTCTGCCTAATGTATCGAAGGCAAACTCATAGATCTTGGAAGTAGCATCTTTCAGTGTAGCAAAAAGTTTATTACCGCCTGCTCCGAACTCAACGCCATATACCTGGCCGGTAGCGCTTCCTAAATTTACCGAGCGGAAGTTGGTAACAGTACCACTTGAATCAGCAAAGTCAAACACTTCAACTATGTTTGATACACCTGGAGTTGACAAAGCAACAGCAAGTCTGTTCTGTGCACCGAGCTTCATATAACCTTGTCCGGCTACAGCGGTTGCCATCGTATGATCTGAACCAATACTCGACACAACCGGGTTACCGATACCTGTCGCGGTGATCTGGTACGCACGGAATGAGTTGTTGCCATACTCGTGGGCAATTAACCAAGTGTCGTTACCGGTAATTCTTTCGGTGCTCTTGGTGAATAGTGTTACGTTCTGTTCAATCAGTCCACCGGTACCATTGTTCAATTTCAAATCGAACAGCGAGTAAGCCAGGCGGTAGGTATAAGAACCGTATATCTCCTGTGTGGTAAAGATATAGTATAGTGTTTCATCACCGGGTACAGGTATGATTAGTACTGATTGTGTGGCACTAACATCACCACCTATACCGGTTGCTACTTCCGTAAAGTTTCGGTCCCATACCTTGTTACCATCGGTAAAGAAGATCACCTGACCGTTGCGATCGGATATAGTAGAAGTTCCTTCCGGAGCATCCATGACCGGGTTTGATATAGGCACAGCCGGTGATGAAGGCACATCAAACAGTGGATTGAAATCTATACCGGCATTCTGACCAAAGTACCAGATGTTGGCGCGCTGGTCCTGTATGCCGTATTCTTTAATATTTACTCCGGCATACGTAGAACATCCGCCTACCGTAGCTACGAGATAATAGTATCCTGCTGAGTCAGGCGTTAATGTTGCTGTTGTGCCTGAACCGGAATTCATGGCACCTGCCGGACCAAACCATTGCCAGGTAGCGCTTCCGCTTCCCTGTATCTGGGCCGTTACACTAAATGTGCGACCGCACGAGGCAACAGTTTTATCTTTTGGATAGGGAAGTTCACAGCTACAAGCCGTTGTATCTTGTACGAGTGTGATCTGTGTATCAAAATCATTTATAGTGATCGTCTGTGTGGTGTCTTTTTCCTGACCGTTAAGGAACGCGGTAAGCTTTACATCGTACGTTCCGCCTGCTTCGTAGGTATATACCGGGCTCCAGTCGCTGGATGTAGTACCATCACCAAAGTCCCAGTTAAGACTGTCGGCATTCGGAGTAACGGTCGGAAAGAAAGATGTAGGAGCATTGGCACAGAAACCTTGTGCCTCGAAATATACTTTCATTTTTATACTGTCGCGAGGTGCGAACTGAGGGAACTGGCGTCCGCCAAAGTTGCCTGCAAAAGCAGGTGTACCGTAATTTACTTCACTCGCCACGGTGTCGGTATTGGTCAAGGCTCCTAACAGAAACGATCCGCCCGACTGGTATAAATGGTAGATGACACTGTCAGGCCCCATCTGCAATCCATAACTCTCCGTTGGTGGTGTGTTCAGTACCGATACAGGTGATAATGTTGGAGCGGTGAGATCGTACTGCAATACATTACCGGTAGCGGCACCTTCTCCAAATACAGATACATACAGGTATTGTCCGTTCGGACTAAACTCAGAATCGTATATAGCCTGCGTTGTGGCAGGCGTTACGGCTGAGTTGTTAACGCGTGTTCCGGTTAAGGTCGGTAACGTGGCAGGAGCAACGGGAAAAGCAATGGTAAGTATCTCGACATCGCGGTTCGCTTCTTTTGGTGAAACGGCAATGCGCTTAGAGGAAGCGTTGTAAGCAAGGTTGGCAACATTCTGCACCAGGCCGATGGCTACACTACCCTGGTATGTAACACCCGTGGCATTGATCTTCACAAAATGGTAGTTGATCGTGCCGGTCTGGTGGGTTATCAACCAAAAGTCATCACCATTGGTGTCGGCCACCATGATCATCCCTTCTGATAAATTACCGGGAAGGCCTGCTATAGTCTGGTTCTTGATTGTAATCACAAGATCTCCGAGCGGAGGCTGACCGAACGCAGTAGCATTTCCAATCAGGGTAGAGTCATATACACTATATCTCACCGTGCCGGTGGCATCGGCATGAAATATATAGTACTGAGCAGAGTTAGCCGGGTTCTGACAGATGGCTACAGGCTGGTTGCGCGTGTTGTCGCCTATGATGGTACCGTTAGGTACAGCTTGGTGTGATGCATCGACCACGCGTGTTCCATCGGTATAAAAAACAAGATTACCCGTTACGGGATCACTGGCTACTGCACTACCTCCGGTACCAAAGGGAGTAAACTGATTGGTTACCAGTGAGGCAGAATTATCGGAACGGCTGAAGCGTATGCCCTGATTACTGTTACCGAAGTACCAGTTATGGCCGGCATAGTTCTGCGCCTGGGAGCAGACCGGTATGACTGCTGCTAAGAAGAATAGGAACCGGTAAAGATTTTTTCTCACGTTCGTTTCAGTATTAGGTTCTGTAACTTACCTATCAACACAATTATGTGTCAAATGTAAAACGCTCAAGTTGTTTTAAAGTATACAATTTGAGGTAAAATTAACCGTTAATCGTTAGCAGTTTACCGTTAACCGATAATACTGCACATAGATGTGTTAAACGGTGTCTGAATACAATTGAAAGATAACGGTTAGCGCACAACGGTTTTTCTGCGGAAGGATAACGGATAACGAATAACTTTTTATTACTTTGCCCCGATTGCATACTCTAAAAGAACACGACTCGATGTACAGGATACTCCTGCTTTCATGTGTATTAATGCTGATGCTGAATGGTGCGGTAACTGCTCAGGACCCTCAATTTTCGCAATTTTATGCAGCGCCCCTATATCTCAACCCGGCTCTGACCGGTGCCACCAATCAGGCGCGGGCCGGTATAAATTACAGGAATCAATGGCCTGCTATTGATGCTAACTTTACTACACTGTCGGCCTACTTCGATTATTTTATTGAGGATAAGAATAGTGGTGTGGGGGTTATCATTACGCGTGACCGTGAAGGACTTGCAGGCTTGCAGTCCATCAGTCTCGGGCTTCAATACTCCTATGAACTTCAGCTTACCAAGTATCTCGGCTTTCGTCCGGGAGTACAGGTGGCTGTCTTTAACCGCGATGTAAATTTTGACAAACTTACCTTCGGAGATCAGTTCGATGCTTCCACCGGACAGATCATCAGTCAGGAAACTGCCGAGACGTTCAATACACAGTCAAGCAAAACTTTTGTTGACCTCTCTTTCGGTGGTGTGTTCTTTACAAAAAGTGCATGGCTTGGTGTTTCAACCTGGCACCTTACACGCCCTAACCAGAGTTTGATCGGCGAGGAAAGTAAATTGCCGGTAAAGCTTTCAGTGCACGGAGGTTTTAAATTCTATATGCAACCCGGTGTAGTGGGGAGCGGAGCATACGCACGCAAATCAGAGCGAAGCATTGCGCCAGCGTTTCAATATCGTCATCAGGGACAGTGGGATCAGGTTGATCTCGGTCTATACTTTACATTCGAACCGCTTGTGCTGGGAACATGGTACCGTGGTGTACCCTTCAAGAACCTGGGCGGTACGGTGAACAATGAATCGATCGTATTGCTGCTCGGCTTCACCAAGCTCGGAGCGAAGGATGCCATCAACATTGGTTATAGTTATGACTATACTATATCGAAGCTCGGTCCCGGCAGCGGAGGCGCGCATGAATTCAGCCTCGTATATACCTGGCCGATGCGTAACCCGAGAAAGCCACCAAAAGATAAACTTGTGATTCCGTGCCCCGACTTCTAATGAGATTCACGGTAAATTCAATGCAATAACATACAAAGAGGCTTTCATTGCGAAAGCCTCTTTTATTTTGTACTCGGCTATATTTGTAAGATTATACCTAACGCCTATGAATCTTCAATATACACTCGAACTGTTCGGCACATTCGTCTTCGCCATTTCGGGAGCACTCGCCATTCAGGACAAAGAGCACGATTGGTTCGGAGCGGGCTTCACCGGGTTTGTTACAGCTATAGGAGGAGGGAGTCTCCGCGATATGATCCTCGGCAGCTATCCGCTGGTGTGGGTGGGCGATATATACTTTCTGTACAGTATCATTGCCGGTACGGTTGCTGCCATTGTCTTCTACCGGTATATCATTACCCTGCGCAAAACATTTTTTCTGTTTGATACTTTTGGTATAGCCTTCTTTACCGTATTGGGAGTAGAGAAGTCGCTGAGCCTGGGTGTTCGTCCGGAGATAGCCGCGATCATGGGAATGTTTTCAGCGGTGATGGGCGGTGTGATCCGCGATACACTTACCAACGAAACTCCAGTGATCTTCCGTAAAGAGATTTATGCAACGGCATGTCTGGCTGGGGCAGTGTGTTATTTACTTCTGGATCTGTTCACAGACATAACGCGCAATGCCAACCTACTGGTGTCTGCCGGAATCATTATCGCTATACGACTCGTGGCGGTGAAGTATAGGCTGTCGCTTCCGGAGTTGAAGTGACAGCTTGGGTTAACGTTATCCGTTAATCGTGGTATGTTGCGCAAACGATCAAATGCCTGAATGAAAAATGTATTGTCATACCAGGTGCAAATAAATTATACTTTGGATACGTAGCAATGCATCTATACATCTTTTAGCTCAGGCAGTTACTATATATGGCATGCTGCGGAATATAAGCAGGTGCAACGAAAGTCTGTAAATACGGTATTGGGAGTCTGATTTTTGTCTTTTGCTTTAATTGAAATAAAGAGCAGAACTGATTGACTGTGAGTGAATTCTTATTGTATAACGATGTGTGTATTTTCAATTGTCAGAAGCATTCGGTGGCTTTAGAAATTTTGGCAGATGTATGGTTGTGGTAACTTCGGTTTAAACAATCTACAGCCTTACGTCCTAAATCTCTATGAAACACATCCTTCTAAAGAACTTTTTGTTACTGCTCATTGCGAGCATACCTTCGATTACATATTCTCAGGATCCTAATTTTCACATCTACCTTTTGTTCGGACAATCAAACATGGAGGGTGCAGGTGCCATCGAAAGTCAGGACAGAACAAATGTAGATGAACGTTTCCGCGTAATCGGAGCGGTTACTTGCAGTGGTAACAATACATCGTTTACCCTTGGAAAATGGAGAACAGCGACTCCGCCAATCTTTCGTTGCTGGACAGGGCTTGGTGTTGGTGATTACTTCGGCAGAACAATGGTTGAAAATCTTCCGCAACATATCAGGGTTGGAATTGTACCAGTAGCGATTGGAGGAAGTGATATTCGTTTATTCGACAAAGAAAATTATGAAACGTATGTTACCAACGCACCTGATTGGCAGAAAAACATAATTAGTGAATATGGAGGCAATCCCTATGCGCGACTTGTTGAAGTGGCGAAGCTTGCACAGAAAGATGGCGTTATTAAAGGTATACTTTTACACCAGGGAGAAACGAACACCAACAATCCATCCTGGAAGAATTATGTGCAGCAGGTTGTAGCAAACCTTAAATCTGATCTTGGACTTGGAGATATACCGTTTCTGGCTGGTGAACTTCTTGCTTCACAAGGTGCGTGCTGCGGTTCGCACAATGTGGAAGTTAATAAGCTCCCCGATGTTATACCAAACACACACGTGATCTCATCTTCAGGGCTTGTGGGATCAGATCCCGCACACTTTACATCAGCTTCTTACAGAACATTTGGTCAGCGATATGCTAAAAAAATGCTCGAGCTGGTCGAAGTAGATACAAGTCCTGTTACCAGTGCGGAAGATCATAAAACAGAAAGCCAGGTTAACGTATATCCTGTACCGGCTGTAAACCGTGCATTCACGATTGACAATATTGGTGACATTAGTCAGATTGAAGTGTTTACTTCGCTGGGTGCAAAAATTGCAACGTTCGATAATCCGAATCGATCTGCATCTTTGAAAATTCAGATAGATTCATGCCAGGGACTCCTCTTGATAAAACTTTATGATATACAGAAAAGAATCTCCTACAAGAAGATTTTAGTTCAATGAGTAAGGTGTGACTTTAATACTTTCTGTATAGAACAGGAGCATGATAAGTCTGTATTCCGAAGCAACGATTTCTGTATCAGCCTTTACGTAAGGAAGGATATATATTACTTACAGGAACAGGTTTACTTTACCAGTCTGCTCATAAGTCAGGTCTGCCATGTTTTATATTGAAGTTGAATGTTAGACTTTACGTTGTACATGATATAATTTTGTGGGGAAGCAAGTGCCACCTGGATCTTCAGGGTGGAAGGAGAGTGCCATGTAACCAGGTGAAACGAGCCGGTATGGTTATTGAACAGACTATTTTTGACGGCTGATGTTGGGGTAAATTCTTACTAACGAAAGTTAGCGGTTAAAAAAAATAAAGTTTCTTACCCCAAATGTTTGCCATTAAACAAACTTTTCCGTTTAATTTTGCATTTAGAAAAAAAACATAAACAAAAGCTGAATGATTTTCATCTAACGTTTCACTTTAACGCTTGAAAAGAAATTGAAAACATTGTTCACCATAATTAACGCAGCCAAGGCTGCCTACCAATCTGACAGAACTATTCAGTTCTTATTTACTGCCTGCATGGTGACCAGGCGACCGCGACCCGTACGCTTTGCGCGTATCTGATACCTCCATCATACAACCTCTGTTGTTGAGCTAACGTGATGTCAAGGACATTGCGTTATTGTGCTTTTGGGCCTCGGCCGTTTTCAATTAATCACTACTAATTCAGAATTTAACATTGGAAAATCATAATATCATTGTTCGACTGGCAACAGTTGACGATAAACATTACGCAGAGACCATCACCAAAGAGATGGAAGAATCTGCCAAAGCGCGCGGCACCGGTATAGCCAAGCGTTCACCTCTTTACATCGAGAAGAAGATGGAAGAAGGTAAAGCGATTATTGCCGTTACAGCGGAGGGAACATGGGTTGGCTTTTGCTACATCGAAGCGTGGGAGCACGACAAGTATGTTGCTAACTCAGGTCTCATCGTATCTCCGGCATTCCGTAAAACCGGAGTGGCTACAGAGATTAAACATAAAGTATTCAATCTTTCCCGTCAGAAATATCCGCACGCCAAAATATTTGGTCTTACAACAGGTTTGGCCGTTATGAAGATCAACTCGGATCTCGGTTATGAGCCGGTAACTTATTCTGAGCTCACCAACGATGAAGAGTTCTGGAAAGGCTGCCAGAGCTGCGTTAACTACGAGATCCTGATGAGTAAGGGCAGAAAAAACTGCATGTGTACAGCCATGTTGTTCGATCCGGTAGAAGCCGAAGCCAAGATCAAAGCTGCTGAAGCTGCCCGCGCACTGGCGCAGCCCCAACCTGTAAAAGCTCCTGAAACGGTAGTAACTCCGGAAGGCGAGCTGGTAACGCACCGTCATCGTGAATTCAAAGGCAACTTCAAACTGTTTGAACGCTGGGTGCGCTTCAAGCAATTCGTGTTGTTGAAGTCCCGTAAAAGAGACGAGTCCAACGGAGATAAATCCGATAAGAAAACATTGTTAAGCTTTTTCTTCTTTTGGTAGAATACCAAAGATGAGAAGTAATTTGCACCAGGCAGTTCCGCTTAAAGCAACGGGCTGACTGGTGTGAAAGAGGTGTGTCCGGAAGGGTACTAGCCATTCACAGAGAAATATATAGTTAAACCCCCACAGCAGTCAAATAGATATACACATGAGCAAAAAGAAAGTCGTATTAGCATTCAGCGGAGGTCTCGATACTTCGTATTGTGTAAAGTATTTAGGTGAAGAAAAAGGATTTGAAGTTCACACCATCACTGTTAACACCGGTGGTTTTGATGACAAGGAGATCAAGGAGATTGAAACACGCGCCAAAAATCTGGGCGTAGCTTCACACAAAACAGTAGACGAAACGAAGAATTACTATGATAAGGTAATCCGTTACCTCATCTATGGAAATATACTGAAGAATAATACCTATCCACTCAGTGTAAGTGCCGAGCGTATGTCGCAGGCATTGGCGGTGGCTATATATGCGAAAGAAATAAAGGCTGATGCGGTAGCGCACGGTAGCACCGGTGCCGGTAACGACCAGGTTCGTTTCGATATGATCCTGAATATACTCGTACCAGGTATTGAGATCATCACTCCGATCCGCGAGCTAAAACTATCACGCGAAGAAGAAATAGCATACCTGAAATCGAAAGGTGTGCAGATGAACTTCGACAAAGCCATGTACTCGATCAACAAAGGTATATGGGGAACATCTGTCGGCGGAAAAGAAACACTGAAGTCACTCGGTATGCTTCCGGAAGAAGCGTGGCCCACACAAGTAACCAAAACAGGAAATGAAACGGTAAAGCTTACGTTCGAGAAAGGTGAGCTTCGTAAAGTAAATGACAAAGCTTTCGCTCATCCTGCGGAAGCCATTCAACACCTGCAGGCTATAGCAGGTCCATACGGTATAGGAAGAGATATACATGTGGGCGATACGATCATCGGTATAAAAGGACGTGTAGGTTTTGAAGCTGCAGCTCCTATATTGGTATTGAAAGCCCACCATGCGCTGGAGAAGCACGTACTCACCAAGTGGCAGCTAAGCTGGAAAGATCAGCTCGCACAATTCTACGGTAACTGGTTACACGAAGGCCAGTATCTTGACCCTGTAATGCGCGACATCGAAGCATTCCTCACCAACACACAACAACATGTAACCGGTGAAGTGTCTATCGAATTGCATCCATACCGTTACCAGGTATTGGGTATCGAATCTTCGTACGACCTCATGTCATCGAAGTTTGGCAAGTATGGTGAAATGAACCTTGGCTGGACCGGTGATGACGTAAAAGGCTTCACCAAAATATTCGGCAACCAGACTGCTATATACCAGCAGGTAAAAGAAGAAAACGAAAAGTAATATTTGTCTCAAAGCTCATAGCGCACAGCTCGTAACTTAAAATATAGTGCTCATGACAAAGAATAAAATAAAAGCAGGAATCATCGGAGGTGCAGGCTATACCGGGGGCGAAACGATCCGGTTGCTGCTGAACCACCCTCAGGTAGATCTTGCTTTTGTACATAGCCGAAGCAACGCAGGTAATCCGCTATATTCTGCTCATGCTGATTTGCAGGGTGATACCGAGCTGAAATTTACCGATACCATTCTGCAGGATGTCGATGTAATCTTTCTGTGTCTCGGACATGGTGAGAGTAAAAAGTTTCTGCAGGAGAATACAATCAACGACAAGATCAAGATCATTGATCTGAGTCAGGATTTTCGATTGGGTGAATCGGTTAACGGAAGAACCTTTGTATATGGTTTACCCGAACTGAATCGTGCCGATATAGTAAAGGCAAACAACATTGCGAACCCGGGCTGCTTCGCTACCGCTATACAATTGGGATTACTTCCCTTGGCAAAAGCCGGTATACTGAAAGAAGTATTTGCAACGGGTATAACCGGTTCAACCGGAGCCGGACAAAAGCTGCAGGATACTACGCACTTCACGTGGCGCGCTAATAATATATCCGCTTACAAAACACTTTCACATCAGCACCTGAAAGAGATCAACCAGTCGCTGAAACAACTTCAGTCAGGCTTCAGCGATGCTATAAATTTTGTGCCGTGGCGGGGAGATTTCACCCGCGGTATATTTGTAAGCTCCTGCATTGCTACTGATAAATCACTGGAAGAAGTAAAAAAACTATATAAAGATTTTTACAACGGACATCCCTTCACTATTGTATCCGATGATACAATCGATCTGAAGCAAGTAGTAAACACCAATAAATGTTTGATCGGCATCGAGAAAGAAGGCAACAAAATAGTAGTTCATTCTGCTATAGACAACCTCCTGAAAGGAGCCTCCGGCCAGGCCGTCCAAAACATGAACCTGTTATTCAATCTTGAAGAAACTACAGGAATCAAACTAAAAAGTATAGCATTCTAAAATTAACCCAATCAGGCTGGCAGCTAATAGCTCGCAGCCAGCAGCTAAAAAAATGAAACTATTTGACGTATACCCGCTATTCAATATAACACCTGCTAAAGCGCAGGGCTCATGGCTTTGGGATGACAAGGGCGAGAAGTATCTCGATTTGTATGGAGGCCATGCGGTAATCTCTATAGGGCACTCGCATCCTCATTATGTAAAAACACTTTCGGATCAGTTAAGCAAGATCGCTTTCTACTCCAACAGTGTTCAGAACCCGATACAGGAGCGACTCGCTGAAAAATTAGGACAACTGTCGGGCTATGCGGACTATCAGCTTTTTCTATGTAACTCTGGTGCCGAAGCAAATGAGAATGCGCTGAAGCTTGCTTCGTTTGTTACAGGGCGTAAAAAAGTTATTGCCTTCAAGAAAGCTTTTCACGGAAGAACATCCGGTGCTGTAGCGGCTACCGATAATCCGAAGATCGTGGCACCGTTCAACGCAGGACATGATATTGTGTTTGTACCGATGAACGATGAAGCCGCCTTCGATGCTGCATTGGACAACACTGTTGCTGCGGTAATTATTGAAGGTATACAAGGTGTTGGTGGTATACAATTACCAGATGACTCATTCCTGCAACACCTCGAAAAGAAATGTAAAGAAAACGGCTCGCTGTTTATACTTGATGAAATTCAGAGTGGCTATGGAAGAACCGGAAAATTCTTCGCGCATCAGCATGCCGGTGTAAGACCGCATCTGATCACCACAGCAAAAGGTATGGGTAACGGATTTCCGATTGGTGGTGTGTTGATTCACCCGGATATAAAACCATGGGCGGGTATGCTTGGCACAACGTTCGGAGGTGCTTATCTTGCTTCTGTAGCCGGGCTCGCGGTGCTGGAAGTCATGGAGAAGGAAAATCTCATTCACAACGCAGCGATGCAAGGCGAATACCTCATCGCGAAGTTGAAGACATATAGTATATTAAAAGATGTGCGCGGCAGAGGTTTGATGATAGGCTTTGATTTGCCGGAAGAGAAGAAGAGTGTGCGCAACGATCTTTTGCAGAAACATAAGATATTTACAGGCGAGGCCAAGCCCAATACCATACGCTTGCTGCCTTCGTTAACATTAACCACACAGGAAGCAGATATATTTATAACGGCACTGACTGAAGAATTGAAATGAAGAATTTTATTTCCGTCAATGATGTAAGCGACATCAACGGTCTGGTTGCAAAGGCCCTTGACTTCAAAGCTAACCCGCTGAAAAACCAGGCCCTGGGACAGAACAAACGGATTGGCTTGTTATTTCTCAACCCCAGCATGCGTACCCGTTTAAGTACGCAGATCGCGGCCGAAAATTTAGGCATGAAGGTGATCGTGTTCAACGTTGGTCAGGATGGATGGGCGCTTGAGTTTGAAGATGAAGCCATCATGAGTGGTAATACGGTGGAGCACGTGAAAGATGCCGCACCGATCATGGGTAAATATTTTGATGTACTCGGTATCCGTACGTTTCCATCGCTGCAGAATAAAGTGGATGATTATAGCGAACTATATATCAACCAGTTTATCAAGTATGCCGGTATACCCGTGCTGAGCCTGGAGAGTGCAACACTCCATCCGCTGCAAAGTCTTACGGATGTTATTACGATACAGGAGACTTTCAAGGAGAAACGTAAACCGAAGATCGTACTCACATGGGCTCCGCATGTAAAGGCATTGCCTCAATGTGTAGCGAACAGTTTTTCGCAGTGGATCAATGCATGGGGTGAATCTGATTTTGTGATCACACACCCGGAAGATTACGAGCTCGATGAGAAATTCACCAAAGGTGCTGCCATTGAACTCGATCAGCAGAAAGCATTAAAGGATGCTGATTTTGTATATGTAAAGAATTGGAGTACATATACTGATTATGGAAGAATATACTGCAACGATCCTTCGTGGATGCTCACCAATGAAAAGCTGAAGCTTACTAACAACGCGAAGGTAATGCACTGTCTCCCGGTAAGACGTAACGTGGAATTGAGCGATGAGATATTGGATGGACCTAACAGTGTAGTAACACAACAGGCTTCCAATCGCGTGTGGGCAGCGCAAACTGTACTGCACGAATTACTCTCGGCTAAAACTAAATAAGCGAACGGTTCATGAATAAACTTTTCATCATCAAGATAGGAGGTAACGTACTGGATAACCCGGCAGCGTTAAATTCTTTTCTGAAAGATTTTGCATCGATTAAGGAACCGAAGATATTGATTCACGGTGGCGGAAAGATCGCGACTAAACTTGGCGATCAGCTCGGTATAGAATCAAAGTATATTAATGGGCGCAGAATTACCGATGCGCAAACGCTGGACGTTGTTACCATGGTATACGGTGGTTTGGTGAACAAGCAAATCGTAGCAACTCTGCAAACCTTGAGTTGCAACGCGATGGGCGTTACCGGTGCCGATGGTAATCTGATCAAGGCCGTGAAGCGCCCGGTAAAAGATATAGACTATGGTTTTGTAGGCGATATAAAAGCAGAGGGTGTTAACACGGCACTGCTATATTTCCTGTTACAGCAAAATGTAGTGCCCATCTTCGCACCGCTTACGCATGCCGATGGTTCAATACTGAATACCAATGCCGATACAATAGCTTCGGTATTGGCCGTAGCGCTCAGTAAACATTTTGATGTACGACTGATCTTCTGTTTCGAGAAGAAAGGCGTATTGATGGATGTGAACAATCAGGGCTCTGTAATAACCCACTTGCCGAAGAAACGTTACGATGAACTGTTGCCGCAAGGTATATTTGCCGATGGTATACTGCCGAAGCTTGAAAATGCTTACGCGGCTATACAGACAGGTGTAAAAGAAGTGTTGATCGGAGAAGCGAAAGACCTGTTGAAGAATACAGGACAGGTAACAGAAGGAACTTTGATAACTTTATAAAGGCCAGAGCGGGCAACGCTTCGGGAAATGTGAAGAAGAAGGAAGGGTAATGTCTCGAAGCTTAAAGCTCATAGCTCGAAGCTAACTAAACTATGGATTCATTATACGAAAAGGCTACCAATCTGCTGATTAAGCTCATCGCTATTCCTTCGTTCAGCAAGGAAGAAGATGAGGTAGCTTCGGTATTGGAAGAGTTCTTTGAGAAGGAACGCGTTCATTCCTATCGCAAAGGCAACAATGTATGGGTAAAAAATCAATACTTTGATCCGGCAAAACCCACCGTGTTATTAAACTCACATCACGACACAGTTAAACCCAATCCGCAGTATACACGCGATCCATTCAAACCCGAGATCATCGATGGGAAATTATTTGGTTTAGGCAGCAATGATGCCGGTGGACCGCTCGTATCGTTGATCGCTACATTTTTACATTACTATCCGCAGCAGAACCTGAAATATAATGTGATGCTCGCGGCTACAGCGGAAGAAGAAATTTCAGGAACGGGTGGAGTTGAAAGTATATGGTCTTCACTACCACCGGTTGACTTTGCTATCGTAGGTGAGCCTACGCTATGCCAGATGGCTACCGCAGAAAAAGGACTGATGGTGCTGGATTGCATAGCACGCGGCAAAGCTGGTCATGCAGCACGCGAAGAAGGCATCAATGCTATATATGAAGCATTGCCGGATATAGAGTGGTTCCGGAACTATAGATTCCCGGTCGTGTCTCAAACACTCGGACCGATCAAGATGACGGTAACGATCATAAATGCAGGTAAGCAACACAACGTTGTGCCGGCTGAATGTCACTATACTGTAGACGTTCGGGTGACGGATGCCTATACATTGGAAGAATTACTCGCGGTTATTAAACAGAACGTAAAGAGTGAAGTATCACCGCGCTCCATGCGCATGCGCCCTTCCGGTATAGCGGATGAACACCCATTGGTACAGGCAGCCATCAAGCTCGGTATAAACCGCTATGGTTCGCCTACTACATCTGATCAGGCGCTTATCCCGACTCCGTCTGTAAAAATGGGGCCAGGCGATTCGGCTCGTTCGCATACAGCCGATGAGTTTATCTATGCCGATGAAATCCGGCAGGGGATAGATACCTATATCAAAGTGCTTAACGAAGTGATCCTGTAGGCATGAAGCAGCCGGCTCTGATCGTGATTGATGTACAGAAAGGTATTGACGAAGCCGGGCATTGGGGAGGAAATCGCAATAACCCGCAGGCCGAAGAAAATATAGTATATCTGCTGAGGGCGTGGCGCGATAAAAATTTTCCGGTGATGTTCGTTCAGCATTGCTCTGTCTCAAACGTATCACCCTTCCGACCCGGATATGCAGGCAACGACTTCAAAGATATCGTGAAGCCCTTTGTTAACGATAACGTTTTTAAGAAATCAGTTACCAATGCTTTTATCGGTACCAGTTTACAGCAGACATTAACAGATCATCGTGTTTCCGAAGTTGTGATCACTGGTTTTGTAACCAACAACTCGGTGGAGGCAACAGCACGCATGGCAGGCGATCTGGGTTTTAAAACAACAGTAGTCACAGATGCTACAGCTGCATTTGATAAACAAGGCATTGACGGAACTATATATCCGGCATACCTGGTACACGCCTTGTCATTGGCGCACTTAAAAGATGAATACGCTTCTATAGCTACAACAGCAGAAGTGTTACAGTATATATCAGCAAATCAACCGATCTAAAAATTTCAGTTCATGAAGCTCTGGCAAAAAGATAAAGCATCGCTCAAGGAAGTAGAAAAATTTACAGTGGGCAGAGATCAGGAGATGGATATGTTCCTGGCTCCGTTTGATGTACAGGGATCACTCGCTCACATTACGATGCTTGAATCAATCGGACTGCTTGAAAAAAATGAACTTGCAATCTTGTCTGCCGAACTGAAGAATATATACAAACGCATTCAGCAAGGCGACTTCAAGGTAGAAGATGGTGTTGAAGATATACACTCGCAGGTTGAACTTGAGCTTACGCGCAAACTCGGTGATGTAGGTAAAAAAATTCACAGCGGTCGCTCGCGTAACGACCAGGTGTTGGTTGATATTAAACTATACCTGCGCCATGAAATAAAAGAAGTGACTACAGAAGTAAAACACTTCTTTGATCTGCTGATCGAGCAGAGTAATGCCTATAAAAATCATTTGGTACCGGGCTATACGCATCTTCAGTTAGCGATGCCTTCATCGTTCGGGCTTTGGTTTGGCGCGTATGCAGAAAGCCTGGTTGATGACATCATTACCCTGCAGGCTGCTTACAAGATCGTGAATAAAAATCCGCTGGGTTCAGCTGCCGGATACGGTTCATCATTCCCGCTGAATCGTACGATGACTACACAGCTCCTGGGCTTTGAAGATCTTAACTACAATGTAGTATATGCGCAGATGGGCCGTGGTAAAACAGAACGTATTGTTGCTTCGGCATTATCCAATATAGCTTCCACGCTGGGTAAACTTTCGATGGATGCCTGCTTGTTCCTGAATCAGAACTTTGGCTTTATCAGTTTTCCGGATGAACTCACAACCGGTTCGAGCATCATGCCACATAAGAAAAATCCGGATGTGTTCGAGTTGATTCGCGCGCGTTGCAACCAGTTGACTGCACTTCCGAATGATATAGCGTTGTCATTGGCGAATCTTCCTTCCGGCTATCATCGCGATATGCAATTGCTGAAAGAAATTCTTTTCCCGGCCATTCAACGGTTGAAAGAGTGTTTGCGTATGGCGCACCTCATGCTCTCTAACATCACCGTAAAAGAGAATATACTGGCTGATGAAAAGTATAAATTCCTGTTCAGTGTCGAGGAAGTAAATCGCCTGGTATTATCGGGTGTTCCGTTCCGTGATGCCTATAAGAAAATAGGACTTGATATTGAGCAAGGTAAATATCAGCCTCAGACAACTGTTGATCACACGCACGAAGGAAGTATAGGAAATCTTAATCTTCCGGAGATCAACAAAATGATGAGTCGCGCATTGGAGTCTTTTCAATTTGCAGACGCTGAGCAAGCCGTAGAAAAACTGATCGACTAACGTACGATAAACTCATTTACAGAGAGAGTACACGTGAAAACACGTAGTACTCTTTTTTTATTTCCATCCGTTATTCCTTTTTGGTGCTGTGTAGAATTTAATCATCGATTTTACCAGCCGTTGCAGTGCGTTACGATAGGTTCCATTACCCGCAAAATAACGCTTGTAAAGGCATAGGCATGGTTTTTACCTTTTTCAGGTGTATTAACCCACGCTGTATGAATTTTGCGGGCATATAACTTCACCAGCTGTGTATTGCAAAAGAAGAAAGTAAAGTGGTGAGATGGGCTTGCGCGATGTAAAGATACTGATGGCTATATATGAAGCCGCACATACAGGCAAGAAAGTTCAATTGACAAACCTTTAAAGTAAACAGCTATGAGAAAGAGTAATAAAGGAAATGCTGCAAGTAAGACAAGTAAAACGAAAGCAGATAAAAAACTTCCGGGCGAATACCCGCCCAGTGAAGATATCATGAACCCGGTAAATGATGCTGAACGCGTTCATGTTGATTTGGACAATCTAAGTTTATCAAGAGCAACTTCGGCAGAGGCTGTGCAGGATACACCGCGTCCATTGGATAATGAATCAAATCTTACCAACGAAGACAAGGAGGCGTTGGGCCCGCGGGATCTGAGCCTGGACATGGGGGATGATGAACAGCTGAAGCACCGAAAGTGGCCGGTAGATTTTACAGCACGTGACCTGGATATACCAGGCAGTGAACTCGATGATCGAAATGAAATGATCGGTTCAGAAGATGAAGAAAATAACTCCTATAGTCTGGGAGGCGATGATAAAGAGAATCTGGAAGAAGACTCAACGAACCGCTATTGATTCGTTGAATCCCGTTGAGACTATATTTTGATTTTTTACAGGGCAACCGGAAGTTGCTGGGCTGAATCTTTTTCAACAGAAGCAGATTCCTCAGCACTTTCCGCTACCTGGTGCTCCCAAAGTTCTTTAAACACGAGGCTCGTACGCTTCAGTTCATCAAACGTTCCTTCGGCTATAACAGAACCGTTTCTCAGAATATAGATATAGTCGAACTTCGTAAGTAAATGAAGTCTGTGCAAGGACGATATAACCGCTTTCTTCTTGAATGCCTTGAACAGGTTTGCATAGATCCAATTCTCCGTTCGCGGATCAACGCTGCTGGTAGGCTCATCCAGCAATACAATGCTGCTGCTGCGTGCCGCGAGTATACCACGGGCCAGTGCTAAACGCTGCTTCTGTCCACCCGAAAGATTTACTCCTTTCTCCTTGATGTGTGTCTCAAGTCCCTGCGGAAGTTTGTTGATCACATCAGCAAAGTGTGCAGCCTCGCACACTTCCATCACTTCCTGTTCAGAGAAGGGGAGTCCGAGTGTTATATTATACAGAATTGTGTTTTCAAAAATTTCCGGTTCCTGAGGAAACAGCGTTACAGCATTGGCAATGCTGTCGAAATCACTGGCCACACCGTTGTCAGTGTATACGCGTGATCCTTCTTTCGGAGTATATAGTCCGCGCAGCAGTGAGAGTAATGTACTCTTGCCACTTCCGCTTTCACCGATCAAGGCAATGCGTTCGCCTCTTTTTATGCGCATATCCAGGTCTTTCAACCCGGTAGGAGTTCTGTCGCCCGCTTTTTCACTGCGCTCGAAGTTGAGGCTTTGTATTTCAATCTGTTTCCAGTCTTTCGGTAAATGACGTTCTTCGCGAACGTGGTGAAACTCGTCATACGCTTTTTCCAGCTCGCGTGAATTCTGGATCTCTACATCATACTTCGTAATCTGCGTATAGTGCGATGCTATATCGTTAAACACACTTGTAAACTGATTCACATATCCCAACAGAATTACGAGACCACCGATATATAGTGTTTCACCCGGAGTATAGTGCTGGTATAAATAACCAATGGTTGTAACGGCATAGATAAGTCCCACCATCATCTGCGCGATAAACCATTTCCATTCATTGATGGTAACATTACGTTTGAACGGAGGAAAAACTTTCATAAGCTTCTCCATAAAGCTTTTCTGAATCCGCTTCTCAAGACGCAGTGTTATAACCGTAATGATGTTGGAAAGACTGTCGAACAGCGTGGAAGAAACCTCATGCTCGCGTTCGGTTACCTCGCGCTGACTGGCAATGAAAGGCTTGTCGAATTTAATGATGATGAATACCGTGATAGCTCCGAGTGCAATGCCGATCGTTCCGAACAGAGGCGAAAAGTAAAGCATTGCACTGAACGAAAAGAAAAACTTGCCAAAAGAGTACATGTAGATGAAACCGTTCTGGAAGAAATCACGAAGCGCCTCATGCGATTTGCGCAGGCGATTGATCGTGGCACCGCTGTGGTGATCCTGGTGCCACTTTACAGGCAAGTGTAAAACTTTATGATATAATTCCTCTACGTAGTTACGGGCAATGCCAAAGGCAAGCTTACGCTCCATAACGCGAGCCGGACCGTGAAAGGCCCATTCTAGCAGACGAAGTCCAATGAAGCCTCCGGCATACATCCAGCCCACTTCTAAAACTGCTTGAGTGTTTTGCTGAAGCGCATTGACAAACCAGCCGTAAAAAAGTGGGTTGATCGCGACAATGATGTTTGAGACAACAAACATCGAGTATATCAATACAAATCGTTTCTTCTCGTGGCGCGCATACTTCCATGCCGTTTTGAGCATGGATACATATGGATTTCTCATAAAAAATGGGGGTGTTTTTTGCATTACAAAGTTGATGAAGCAACGGGGTCGGAGCCACTTAAATGTACTGGCAATATTACATCCGACTATATTTTACCGCAATCATACATTTTCTGAAGATTTCCAGAAGTACACTCTTCTTGAGTTTTCGTTATAGCAAACAGTCGTTAACCTGTTACTGTAGAATTTTGACAACACTAAGATTGGATTGATCTGCCTTTATTCTGCGTAAGTCTGCGACCTCTGCGGGAAAGAATTTTGCGCGGGACTTAGCATGAACATAATGGTATATTTTTTTACGTACGCATGTATACTCCCTGCATGAATATGCAAAGGACAACATGAAATTTACTTTTAATGTAATTAGTTATGAGCAGCTATAACACAGACGTAAACAGAGATGCCGGGGCATTGCTGACATCAGTTTCATCCATCACAAATGTTACTCCTGGCGAGCGAATTATATCCGTAGTAAGCGGACTCGCGCTGGCTGTAGCAGGCGTTCGTCACTTTGAAAGAGGTAAAGGTATTTCGTTGATACTCGGAGGCGGATATCTTTTAGCAAGAGGTATAACAGGCTATTGCGCTGTCAACGCATTGCTCAATAAAAGCAAAGCCGTAAATGCAGCATTACCACAGGCAACCGGTACATTCAAGGTACTGGCTTACTAAGCTTGCTTATATATGCTTGCCGGTATGTTTTTTTGAAACTATAAAGCAACAACAGATGAAAGCTATATTCATTCCATGGATCATTATACTTATCGGCATAACCGAGCTTCACGCGCAAGTGAGTGATTCAAGTAAACGTACGCAAAGCAGAAGGCCCACTATAAATCAGAGCCAGGCTAAACCGAGCCAGAAAGAACTTCGTGAGTTGGAGTTGAATCGTAATCGCAATAAAGGAACGCAAGCCGATACAACCACGACCACCGGTATAAATGCGCGCCAGCAACCAACTGAAAATCGCGCAGTGAAAAACGAATCGAACAAGGCACAGGATGATGCGAATCCGAATAGTCCGGCCAACACCAACGAGACATCTATTTTTGAAACCGGTACAAGCTCGGCAGGTTCGCCCAGCACTATTTCCGAGAATGATGGTAAGGATCGCGATGGAACCAACAATGTACAACGCAGTACACCGAACATGGCAGGCTCACCGCCACCTCGCAGAGGCAGTGTGAAGGCATCAAACGCTTCGTCTTCATCCGGATCAGAGCGCGCGACAAAAGAATCGAAAGACGAACGGAAAGCTGAAGTAAAGAGCGAGAAAGAATCTTCGAAAGATAAAGACAAGTCCCGAAAAGAAGACAGGGCCAATAAAAAAGATAAAGCCAGGGGCAGCAAAAGCAACGATTAGTTTAAAACAACAATTAGTATACAACAAAGTAGCGCTTATCAAACGAATACGTTGATTTACTCGCGAAACTTGATGATTTTTGCGGCTTCATAAACGAACCTATGCAACCGCAGACGATCCTGTATATTATAATTTCCATCACGACCATCAGCTATATTTTCGAGCAGATCCTGGAGTATATAAACCTGCAGGCACAACGCGAAGATATTCCGGATGAGATTGCTGCTTTCTATGATCGTGCGAAGTATATCAAGTCGCTGCAGTATCATCGCGAGTTAACTAATTTTTCATTCCTTACTTCCGCATTCAGTTTTCTGTTGTCGCTTGGTATGCTTTTCTTCGGAGGTTTTGGCTGGATTGATGGTATACTTCGAAATGTAGTGGAGAATGAGATATTGCTGGCATTAACCTTCTTCGGTGTTATTAGCGTTGCTTCCGATATTCTTACGCTTCCGTTTCAATGGCATCGCATCTTTGTGATTGAGGAAAAATATGGTTTCAATAAGACAACCCTTAAAATATTTATAGCCGATAAACTGAAGGGGTATATATTGGGTGCGCTTATCGGTGGCGCACTGCTCGCTGCATTGATATACCTGGTGCAGACTATAGGACCGAACTTCTGGATCTGGTTTGCGCTTATTGCCTGTTCGTTCATGTTGCTGATGAATATGTTCTATGCATCGGTAATTCTTCCGCTGTTCAATAAACTTGCTCCGTTGCCGGAAGGAGAATTGAAAACCGCCATCGAAGCATTTGCCCGGAAAGTAGATTTTCCGCTTGATAATATTTTTGTGATCGATGGATCGAAACGTTCCAGCAAAGCCAATGCGTTCTTCTCGGGCATCGGTAAAAAGAAAAAGATTGTATTGTACGATACACTCATCAGCAACCATACAACGGAAGAGCTGGTGGCCGTACTGGCACACGAAGTAGGGCACTTTAAAAAGAAGCACATTGTGTGGAGCTATATCGTATCGGTAGTACAAATTGTTTTTATGCTCTATGTGCTTTCGCTGATGATCTTCAATGAAAATCTTTCGCTGGCGTTGGGTGGACAGCAACAAGCCATTCATCTGAACCTGATAGCCTTTGCTATTTTATTTTCACCGGTATCGGGTATAACAGGTTTACTGATGAGTATACTCAGTCGCAAGAATGAGTTTGAAGCAGATGCATATGCGCGGCAGACCTACAGCGGGACTGCGTTGGCCAATGCGTTGAAGAAGTTATCAGTGGATAGTTTGAGCGATCTATACCCGCATCCGCTATATGTATTCTTTCATTATTCGCATCCTCCGCTGCTGGAGCGATTGCATGCCATTAACCGTTGATGGAGAAATGGTGTGATCTTTTTGGAGAAAGCCTTAATTTCTCATTCAAAAAAAAGACGCCCATGCATCGCAGACAATTTATCAAGGCTTCTGTCGCTACCGGTGTAGCGCTTGCGGCACCGCTCATCTATGTTCCAGGTAAAGATAAGAAGTATAAAACCGCACTTATCGGCAGTGGCTGGTGGGGTAATAACATCCTGCGGTGTGCTATACAGGCAGGTGAAAGTAAAATTGTGGCGCTCTGCGATGTTGATGCAAGTCATTTGACAAAGACAGCTGAAGAGGTAAAGCGGTTAAACGGAGATACACCGAAGCTATATCGCGACTATCGCGAACTGTTAAGCAAAGAGAAACCCGAGATTGTTATTGTGGCAACACCCGATCACTGGCATCCACTGATTGCTATTGCTGCCATGGAGATTGGTGCGCATGTATATGTTGAGAAACCTATATGTCATACCATCAACGAAGGTAAAGCGATGGTGAAGGCTGCGCGCGATACACAACGTATTGTACAGGTAGGAACGCACCGCAGAGTATCGCCTCACAACGTATCGGGTATGCAGTTTTTGAAATCAGGCAAAGCCGGGAAGATTGGTATGGTACGAGCCTTCGTACACTACCCCGGTGGTGCCGGTACAAAGACTCCCGATAGTGAGCCACCGAAAGAGCTGGACTGGAATATGTGGTGTGGACCAGCACCGTTGAGGCCCTTCAACAAAACCATTCATCCGAAAGGTTTTCGAACGCATTTGGATTATGCCAATGGTCAGCTTGGAGACTGGGGTATACATTGGATGGACCAGATATTGATGTGGACTGAAGAAAAGCATCCGAAAAAAGTATACTCAACGGGTGGAAGATTTATTCGTCAGGACAGCACCGATGCGCCCGATACCCAGACCGTTAGTTTTGAGTTTGAATCTTTTATAGCTACATGGGAGCATCGTCTCTATGCAGGTAATGAAGCAGAGAAGACAAATATAGGCTGTTACTTCTATGGCACCGAAGGCACCTTTCACATGGGCTGGCTTGACGGGTGGACGTTCTATCCATCGGATACCAAAAAGCAGATTATTCACGAAGCACCAAAGCTCGATGAACCCGATCAGCAAAATATAGCAGGCCTGTGGTCTGACTTCCTTCAATCCATCAAGACTAATAAATTACCGGTATGCGATATTGAAATAGGACAACGCTCAACCAACATGAGCTTACTCGGCATGCTCAGCTGGAAACTCGGAAGAAGTGTTGAATGGAACGGAGAGAAAGGATTGATTGAAAATGATGCCGAAGCGAATAAACTCCTGAGTCGCGCATATAGGGGAGAGTGGAAGTACCCGGGAATAATATAGGTTATTAAAACGAACTATAGTCTGGAGATGCGAAGGACATACACGAAGTGTCCCTCGCGTTTTAAACTATATATACGATGAATTACTTCTTGCAGTTCACAGCTAAAAACTCACAGCTATTGCAACGGAGTCTTAAACCCAATCTGTAAACTCACACCATTCAAATTTCCATCATATACCTGCGTAGTGATTGGGAAACTCAGGAATTGGGATTCGAAGTAGAGAATGAAGAACCTGTTGATTTTATAGTCGATGCCGACACCGGTGCGAAACGAAAGCGCAGATCGCGATCGGGACGTTAAGCTTATGTTGCCGGATGAAGAAGTCTCTTCCAGAAAAGGTATATCGGTAATCGCTATACCCGCTCCGGTATACGCATACGGTGAGAATTTCTTGATGCGGAAGCTATACCCCATATCCAGGCCGATCAGCGTACTGGGTATCTTTCCTTTGATGGAAAGGCTGGAGCCATCCCGGGCCGTGTAGTCGGTGAGAAAAGCTATGTTGTACTGATCGAGATATAGTCGTGAGAAGAAATGCTTTTTGTAGTCGACCTGGAATTGGAAGCTGCTGGCAAAACCGGTTTCACTAAGCGCACCGTGTGTTGATGTGGGAATATAGAGTCCTATTCCTCCGTTGAAATAGTATAGCAGCTTGCGCGCCTGGTTAAGGGTATCTACTTGTGCCTTTACAGGTATTGCGAACAGAAGCAGCAGACTACAGGTTGTTAATTTTAGCATGGATATTTTATTTCAGAGTTTCACAAGTAAAGCCGTGGTTATACAGAATGTCCTGGATAGAGGCTGTAATGTCTTTCTCAGTCAGCACCCGTAGCACTTTATCTTCATCGCCTATATCTACAGACCAGTTATTTCTGCCTGTAATTTTTGTCAGTTCGGCTGCAATGTGTTCAACATCATGGCTACAGGCCAGATCGGTTTTAAAAAGGAGAATCATATATGATTGTTATTAGTAGAGATTAAAGACCTGTAAGGTGTTCCAATTCAGCAATTGTCAGCAGGTATGATAACTGTGCAGCGTAGAAGTCTGCTTCCGATTTTGCTGCGGCAGCCTCTACTTCAAGCAAAGCACTTTTGATATTCAGACCTGCACCTTGTTTGTCCCGCTGTACTTTTAGCTCCTCGTGTCGATATCGCATGGCTTTGCGTGCAACTTCCATTAGCGCTTTGGTTTGATTTACCTTGCGATGTGTTTTATCTATATCTGCACGAAGCTGCTGCTGCTGGTATAAAACCTTGTGCTCGGCTTGCTTTAGCTGTGCTTCACGTTGTCTCAATACCTGGTGGTTGGTAAAAAGATCCTGCAGATTCCATCGCAGGTTTATACCTATATATGGACTCGATGTTGGTAGTATAGGATTCCCTTTTTGATAGTAGTATCCCGCCACCAGACCTATATCAGGCAGATTACTTCGCTTTGCTGCTTTTATGCCCAGAAGTGCTTTCTCTTGATCGATTCGCGCGATCCGTAAATCAGTGTTTGCTGCTTTAGCATTCTGGAAAGTCTCTTCTACAGGTGAGGTTTCGATATGTGCAGTTGTTGTATCAAGCGGCTGCAGGCTTATGTTGGTATCATGCTGGATATTGGTAATATCAGACAGTTCGTGATTATAGTCCTGTAGAACAATGTCGAGTTTTAGAATGTTTTGTTCTTCTTCCGCAACCAGTGCCCGGAGTCCCGCCAGGTTGGAGGATATTGTTTTCCCTGCGGTAAGTGCACTCTCTGCATCTGTTAGTTTAACCTGCGCAAGTTCAAGGCGTACAACCGCTTCCTCGCGCTGCTTCCGGGTAATCAATATACCATAGTATAATTTCCGTACAGCGAGTTTTAGTTCGCGTACCATTTTTACTTTCTCTTTTTCAGAGCGTGCTATATCGGCCCTATCAATGTCCAGACCGGTTTTAATCCTGGCCTGTTGCAGCAACGGCTGGTATAGTGCTATATCGGCACCATAGTTTGCGTGTTGTCCTAATTGCATTTGCTGATTCTCGGCCGGAAGCAATCGATCACCGTTAAGTGTCGGTACCGAACCAATAGCACCGGCCGGTATATTGAGATCACCGAGTGAAAAATTATACTGGTAATTCGCACCGAGTATAACCGATGGATAACGTTTGGTTTCGTCCTCTTTAAGTTTACTTATCTTTTCCTGAAGCTGCCATTCTTTTATAGACACCAGATTGTTTTTGGCGACAGCCGAATCAATAAGTTGCTGCAGTGTATAGGGTGCATTGTTCTGTGCCCGCAGCGAAACGCAGGAGACAAGAAGGATGCCTGCAAGCAGTAGAGTACGCTTGATGTATGAATTCATGAATAGAAGGAGTTGAGATGTTAAGATTGTATTTTCTCTTGTGGGCGGATCATCGCTATATATAAGACCGGAACGGTGAGTAACGCCATGATCATGCTCCATACTACACCGAAGGCAAGCACACTCGCGAGTGGTGCCCACATGCCTGAACCGGAAATGATCATGGGGAGTACACCAATTGCTGCAGCCATAGCAGTAAGAAATATAGGGCGAAGTCTTCGTTTGGCGGCTTCGGTCGCCGCAGTCTTGATGTCCATTCCCTGTCGCAGGAGTATATTGGTATAGTCAACCAGTATAATAGCATTTCGTACTACGATTCCGGAGAGTGCGATCAGTCCAATGAAAGCTGTGAAACTGAAATTGTTGCCCGTTACGACCAGTCCCAGGATAGCACCAAATAAACTGAGTGGTATCGTTAACATGATAATGATCGTTTCTTTTATGTTTCTGAATTGAAACAGCAGTATCAGGAAGATCAATACAAGGCTTATCAGGAGTGCTGTAACCATCTCCGCGAATACCTCATCCTTATTAGCCTCTTCACCACCATACTCAACGCGATAGCCTGCCGGTAAATGAAGCTTTTCGATTTTCGGTTTTATAGCTTCAAGAAGTTCTGCCGGTAATATACCCGGTTGTGTTTCGCTTTGCACAGTAAGTGCGCGTACACCGTTGCGATGCATGATTTTACCTGATTGCCATTGTGGTGTAAGCGTAGCGATTTGTCTCAGTGGTAATTCAGCACCTGTAGCGGGAGAGGTGAGGTATATATTCTGAAGATCGGTGGTGCTTTGTCGTTTGTTCGCATCGAGGCGAAGTACTATATCTACAGGTGTGCTGCCTTCATAGAGTGTTGATATAGGCGCTCCGTTGAATCCGGTAAATACCGATTGTGCTATACTGGTGGTAGTGAAGCCCAGGCGTTTAGCTTCTTCGTTCAGTTGAAGACCGATACCATAATGATCTTCGGAAAAATCATCGCGTACAAAGAGACTACCCGGAGTCTGTTTAAGAATTTCGTGAACTTCATTTCGGATTTGCTTGAGTCGCGTAATATCATCGCCGACTATCCGTACTTCAACGGGTGCCTGGAGCGATGATCCTTGCTGCATCAACTTTACAAAGAATCTGCCATCGGCTGCAATCTTCCTGACCTTCGTAGTAAGTTCTTCTGCTAATTCTTCTGACGTTGCTTCGGATGTAGTGTTTACCAGTATGAGTGCATAATTAGTGGTAGGAAACTCCGGTGAAAAGTTATAGTAGAAACGAGGTGCAGATGTTCCGGTAAAGGTAGCATACGAGGTAACGCGTGCATCACCTTTTAGCAAATGTTCAGCTTTCAGAATTGTCTCATTTGTCTTTTCGAGTTTAGTACCCGTTGGCATCCATAACTCTATAACAAACTGGTTGCGTTCAGCCGGAGGAAAAAATAATTCGCGAACACCAAACTTGAACAGCAAGGCTACGAGCAGGAGGGAAGCGAAACTTCCGATCACTGTAGTTTTAGGATTTCGTATACACCAGTCTAATGCGGTGTTATATCCATCTTGCATATAGGTTAGTACAGACTTTTTCGGTTTTGTCCCGGGGGCAGAATGTATCGCGGGCGTTGTGTGATCGTGCTGATGCAGTCCTTTTTTAATAAAGGTATAGCAAAGTAGCGGTGTCAGGAATAACGCAACGAAGTAAGAGGCTATAAGCGCAATCGCTACGGTAACGGGCAGTGTTGCTATAAATTCACCCGTAGAACCACTGATCAGGATCATCGGCATAAACGATGCTATAATGGTAATTGTAGCGGCCAGCACCGGTATAATCAGATCGTGCGCACTTCGCCATGCGGCTGTCCAGCGATCTACTTTTTCATCGAGTAACTCTACATAATTATCAGCAATAACAATCGCATCATCCACCACCATGCCCAGTACAAGTATCAATGCCGCTAATGATACCTGGTGCAGTTCTATACCGAGTAAGTTCATCATCGCGAATGTAAGGGCGACAGTCATCGGTATCGCCATGGCTGCTACGGATGCAATACGAAAGGGCAACAGCAGGATTACCACAACAATAACAGACGCTATAGCGAGGAAAAACTCTTTGATGAAATGCGATATATTCTGATCGACCAATGTTGGTTGTGATACGAGTGTAGTGATGTTTATACTACCCGGAATAATGGTTCGTGCATCCTTGATTCTAGCCTCTACAGCCTTTCCGAATTCGACAATATTATTTCCTTCACGCATCTGGATGCACAGCATAATAGCTTTGTTACCATTGCAGGTAAGGATGCTTTCAGGTTCGGTATAGCCACGCTTCAACGTAGCAACATCGCCTAATCGCACAAGTGCTCCTGAAGGTGAAGCTCCTACAATCTGGCTGGACAGATCCTGTTCGGTGTGAAAGTACCCTTCTGTGTAGAGTGGTGTTTTCTGTGTTTCCGTTTTTACTTCTCCTGTAGCACGAATGCTGTTTTGAGACTGCAGCAGTTGTACAACCTGGTCGAACTTTATACCATACTGTGATAATTTTTCTGAATTGGATGAAGCTACGATCTGCTGGCGCTGGTCGCCAATGCGTTTTATTTTTGATGCGGCTGGTATTGTGCGAATCATATCTTCAACTTTCTGCGCATAGCCCTTCAGTTGTTCGTAGGTTGCATATTTACTGTCCAATGCAATTACCATCGCTTCAGTATCACCAAAGTCAGAGTCTACGATCGGACCGTTTACGCCTGCGGGTAAATCGAGTTCGCGTGCAAGGAGAAGCTGGTGTCTTAGTTTACTCCAGAATACATCCGGATGTTTTACATCCTGGCTTAATTCAACCGTAATCACTACCATGCCGTCCTTTGATGCCGAGGTAGTTTTGGTCTTGTCTACTTCTTCGTATTGAAAAAGATATTGCTCCAGTTTTTTGGTGACCTGGTCTTCCACCTGCGTAGCGTTCGCTCCGGGAAAATAGGCAATCACGAGTCCTTGCCGGATGGTGATTTTTGGATCTTCGCGCCTGGGCATATTCAAAAGCGAGTTAACACCCACGGCAAATAACATGAGTAGTACGGCCAGCGTTACCTGCTTGTACTTAAGTGCTGCTTCAATAAAATTCATGACTTATTATTTTACGACTGTGATACTGACACCATCGGTGAGTTTTGACTGACCAGCTGTTACAATTACTTCACCTGCCGACAAGCCCGCGATAATCTGTAGTTTATTATCGATCATGCTACCCAGACTTACCTTGCGTCTGAATGCTTTGTGCGTGGCTTCATCCACAACATATATATAGCTTTGATTGTCTACATCATGAATGACAGACTCTGCCGGAACCAGTATACCCATACTATCTGAGTTACCGTTGAGTTGTACTTCAGCAATCATTCCCGGGCGTATAAGCATATCGTTGTTCGCGATCTCCGCTTTTATTGTAAAGGCGCGCGATGTAGCATCTGCAATAGCACCGACCTCAGTAATCTTGCCGGTAAATTTCTTATTCAATGCGGCAATGCTGATCGCTGCCTGTTGCCCAATGGTAACATGGTGTAATTCTCCTTCCGGTATAAATGCTGTGACAATAACATGTTGTATATCTGCGATTACAAACAAGGGTGTACCGGCTGCAATGATCTCGCCTGCTTCTGCCTGCCTGTTCAGCAGTATACCGGTTAATGGTGCATAGAGCTTTGTGTCGGTCAGGTTTTTATTCTCAAGCTTTTGCTGAAGTTTAGCCTGTTGTAGTGAAAAGGATGCTTTCGTGTGATCGCTTTCACTCAGGCTGCCTCGTTTATATAACTGGTCTAAGCGGTTGAATTCATCCTGGGCAGCATTTTCCTGCACATCAGAAAGCTGCTTGGCAATGGTATAGTTAGTAGGCTCCAGGTTTGCGAGTAATTGATCTTTTGTTACCTGTGAACCTTCTTTTACGGCTATATATTCAATTTTACCCGGTACCATAAAACCGAGCTTTACGGTAGTTTTTCCTTCAATGCTTCCACTTAAAGTGATTACGTTCGGAACTGTTTGTGCTGTTACCTTCTGCACTTCTACAGCCGTGGCGCTGTCTGCGTCAGCGTGGATTTGTTCGTGATTGCCTGTGCAGGCTGTGAATAGCACGAGCACGGCGAGAATAGAGTTGTATTTCATATAGTATATATAATTTTCTGTTGATGAATTATGTGATGTGTAGTGTGCTACAGGTCGGTAAAGAACTGCTCATGAACAGTAACTGTGTTGATACCCAGGAACTGTAAAACTGTTTTGACTTGTTCAATAAATTCAGTTTGTCCTGATACGATAAAGCTCGTCTCCGGAATGATGTTCGTGTTAATAATGGCTTCTATCGTTCTTTGACAGGATATATTATTACCGGACATGGCCTCGGATTCGTACGATATATATAGCTTTCCGGGAAAATACCGTTCGAGTATGTTCAGCTCTTTTGTAAATGCAAAGTGATCGTTGACGGATTGGTATAGTATGGTTATTGCCGTTGAAGACGTTTCGGTAAGTTCGTGCTTTAATTCAGGGAAAACAGAAGCCATGCCTGCTTCGTCAGCTATATATACCAGGTGTTTGTTGAACGTTTTGTCTTGCATCTCTTTTCTTTTTTGATGAAGCAAAGGAAACTATAAGACATAGTATATTTTTTAAGATATATTAAAAACGAATAGGCATAAGGTGATTTTGTTAAGCATGTATGGTAACTATGTGAAAATAAATTTGGACTTGTATTGAGTATGCCGGCAATATGATTTCAGAAGCCACTATTAAATGGCCGTAAAGTATAGTTGGCTATAGGTATGAAAACCTAGTGTATTGAAGGTGTTGTTATTTCGTAGATAGTGGTTTCAGAAGCTTTACCGCGAAAGGTAAGCTGTGTAGCAAATGAGGCAGTAAACCGGTCTGCTTCCTGGAGCCAGTTCGCTACGGGTGATGATACCAGTAAATTTTTCTTCAGCGTGTTACATTGCTCCAGCATCCGCGCACAGGTATTCAGTACATCTCCGTGATAAACGATGTCTCGTTTTATAGTACGTATTTCGGTAACGGTAACAAGCCCGGTATGTACTGCAGCTTTAAAGCGAGGCGTTTCTCCAAATGATTTTGTAAAGTAATTGCTCTGCTGATCGATTTTTTTGATAAAGTCAAAATATAGCTTTAATGGTGCGAGTGTTTTCTGGGCAGTTTGCGCAGGCCAAAGCAGCACGGCTTCATCACCTACAAACTGGTAAAGAATTGCATCGTGCTGATGTATACTTTCGGTTAGTAGTTGAAAGCTGCTTTCTATAAAACGACTATATTGTGCATGTCCTAATTGTTCGGCAATGCGGGTGGATGCCTGCAGGTCGATGAACAAAAACGTAAGATCTTCTTCTACCGGCTGACTATATTTTCCGAGAAGAGCACCTACAATAGCTTGCGGCCCCAGGTAGTCATAGATCGTTTTGATCATGTTTAGTAAAATACTGAAAAGTATAAGATAGAGGAATACCGAAAGGAATATCTCGGTTTGCAGGAATTCGGGTATGGACTGCAGCGATGCATTCAGAGATTTGTTCTCAAAAACCTGTGCAAAGAATATAAAAACGAGAATACAACCGGTCGTTATCAACAAGATAATGATGCTGTATTTATACAGTATAAATCTTCCGAAAGGATAGTTTTCCCAGCGATTAAATATATACACCTCCATGAATGCTATACCCAGTGCCACGAGCAGGGCCATGCACGATGAGAGTGGGAGCAGAGCCTGTTGAGTTTGGAGATTGATCTCGTTCAATTCTTTTAGCCCGAGCATTTTCAGCAGGACAAAAATGTTCATTCCGGCTACGTAAGCGATGACCAATACAATGAGGTAAGGTCGGTTAACTTTCCGCGCGTAGTTATTTATGGCCGCTTTCATGAATTACTTTGTTCTGCCGTTGCAGGTGCAAAAGAAGCGAGAAGCGGAGAATACTTTTTTAAGATATATTAAAAAGCGCCCTGTAGGGAAAAGAAATTTACCGTTTGGCCCTGATCACACTAAGCGTTTGCTGGGTTATGCCGAGGTATGAGGCTATATGACCGAGCGGTACGCGTAGTAATATTTCGGGGTACATTTCCATCATGGAGCTGTAGCGCTGCTCGGCCGTCTGGAATTGAAGAGACTCCAGCTTAATAACAAACATATTCAGCGTGTCGATGGCAGCCAGAAAAAGCATCCGCTGAACCTCGGGTATACGAACGCACATTGCTTCCAGTTCGTGGTATGGAATTACCTTTACGATGGTGTCTTCCAGAGTTTCCCATCCGTAGGGCTCTTGTTTACCGTAGAAGACACTATTCAGAGGCGTGGTAAACGACCCTGCATCGAAAAAGAACTGTGTTATGTCACGCTCATCTTTATAGTAAAACGTACGTATCAATCCTTTTTCGATAAAATATACTTTTGATGACGAACCGCCCGGCTTTATCAGGTGTGCGCCCCTGGTATATGATTCCGTTTTAAAGGCTGCTACTATTTTGGAACATACTTCGGGATCGAGTTTAATCTTCGAGGTTATATAGGATAGTAGCTCCATAATTTTTGTTTACATACCACAAATTAACGAGAACCGTTGGCACCTCGGTGAAAATGACTACGATTTTAGATGTTCGGTACTATAAAAGATACTATTGCGTACCCTGAAAAAGAAAAGCCGCATCAGGTAGACGCGGCTTTTTATATAGTTTGAATTTCTATAATCTAGTCTCTGTACAATACAGCTTTCACAGCCTTCACCGTTCTTTCTACGTTTGGCAGAATAGCTTGGATCAATGTAGGTGCATATGGCAGTGGTACATCCAGGCTGTTGATACGGTGGATAGGAGCATCCAGGTAATCGAACGCATGTTTCTGTACGTGGTATGTAATTTCAGTCGCGATAGATGAAAGAGGCCATGCTTCTTCAACGATCACCAGGCGGTTTGTTTTCTTTACAGATTCAACCACAGTAGCATAGTCGATCGGACGAACGGAACGAAGATCGATCACTTCAGCAGATATACCTTCTTTCTCAAGTTCAGCCGCTGCAGCCAAAGCAACTTTCATGATCTTACCGAATGAAACGATGGTAACATCACTACCGGCCTTCTTGATATCAGCAAGACCAATCGGGATAATGTATTCCTCTGCAGGAACTTCACCTTTATCACCATACATCACTTCAGACTCCATGAAGATCACCGGATCGTTATCGCGGATGGAAGCTTTCAGAAGACCTTTTGCATCATATGGATTGGAAGGAACTACTACTTTCAATCCCGGGCAGTTAGCATACCAGTTCTCGAAGTTTTGAGAGTGCTGTGCACCAAGCTGACCTGCGTTACCGGTAGGTCCGCGGAAAACCATCGGAGCACTATATTGCCCGCCAGACATTGAATATATTTTGGCAGCAGAGTTGATCACCTGGTCGATAGCCACCAGGGAAAAGTTGAATGTCATAAATTCAACGATTGGACGCAGCCCGTTCATGGCCGCTCCGACACCGATACCTGCAAAACCAAGTTCTGAAATAGGAGTGTCTAAAACACGCTCGGCACCGAATTCGGCCAGCATGCCCTGGCTCACCTTGTAGGCACCGTTGTATTCGGCAACCTCTTCACCCATAAGCACTACGCTTGGGTCTCTGCGCATTTCTTCGCTCATGGCCTCGCGCAAGGCCTCTCTAAACTGGATTTCTCTCATGTCGGTATTTTGAAAAGCGTGTAAAAATAGTATCCGTGGACGGATTGGGCAAATAAAAAACCCTCCCGATCATTCGGAAGGGTTTTCTACCTATTGTTATTCCAATGAGTTTACCTTATTTCAATGCGTTTCTGAAAGTTTCAGTAGCTGAGAACTTCGCGAACTCAAGGTCGCTAAGTGCTGCTTCTTTCAAAGACGGATCAATTTTAACTGCATCTGTCAGGTGACTAACCACACCGTCTGCCTGACCTAATCTTGCAGAAGCTACAGCTGCACCGTAGTGAGCGATAGCAAGGTTGCTGTTTTTGCTGATAGCTTCATTGAATGAAGTTAATGCATTCTGGTAATCTTTGTTAAGTACTTGTGCCAGACCTTTGTTGAACAGGTTGTCAGCATTGTCTGTAGCGTTAGACTCAGAGCTAACCGCTGCAGCGTACTCAGCTTTAATGATTTCAGTAGCACCTTTCACACCGTTAACACCAGCTGCGTTGTCGCCAGTAAGACCGCTGCTGATCGCTTTACTAGCGTGGTTGTAAGCAGCATACGCGTTACCTTTCAATAAGGATACAGAAGCCAGGTTAGCGTGAACTTCAGGAGCTTCCTGCAGTTTAACAGCGATGTCTAATTGAGCCTGAGCTTTGTCTGCTAAAGCAGCAGCGTTGCTAGGGTTCTCAATAGCCTGAGCGATATATACTGCACCTAAGTTGTTGTGTGCATTCCAGTTAGAACCTTTTTTAGTAGCAGCTTCGTAGATCGCAGCTTTCTCATCCAATGAAGGAGTAAGCGTAGCAGCGTACATCAGTTCTTCGAAAGAAAGTGTATCTGCGCTAACTGAATTTTGTGTGATTTGTTTAGCAAGTACAGAGATCTCTGCATCTGTCTTCTTCTCTTTTACAACAAGAATTTCAGTTTTAGCAGTTCTCAGTTTAGGATATACATCTTTGAAAACTTTCTTGTAAGTCTTCAGACCTTTCATTTGTTTTTCCTGATCTTCGAAAGTACCGCCACCGTTGATGATGTTCAGGTATTCAGCCTTCTCTTCAGAAGATATACCAGTATAAGCTTCGAGTTCAGTTTTGAATTGAGCCCAGTCTTGGATTACAGGCTTCAGGATGAACTGGATAGAATCAGCCTTGCCTTTGTAATCGTACTTCTTCATTTCCTTACGGTAGAAAGCTTCGATAGCAGCAGCACGATCCGGAGACAGTTTGCTGTTGATACGTTCAGCACCTTCAGGAGAGTGAGTACCCGTGATAGTTACCGTACGGGTAGCGTTTTTAGAAGCGATGAATGCATCTAACTGCTTTCCTTTAGGGCTCTTTATCTCAGATGTTCTCAGAACAGATTTACCTTGTTCGAAGATGAAATCAGGAATTACAATTGGTGTAAGTTCTTCCTGGTTGTTGTAACCGTGACCTGCATAGGCAGCGAAATATACTGGCTTAACAAGTTTAGAAGTAGTGATTACTCCTGTTGCAACAGGCATACGAGGAGATGCTTTAGACTTTTCGCCTTTAGAAGCTACACCTTCAACTTCAAGCGTACCGGTTTTCATGGCAGGCTGATAAGCGAAAGAGAAGTTCTTGGTTACTTTAGGCTGTTCAGTCTTGCTATTTGGATAGTCTTCAGCTTTGAATGGAATAGGATCCAGTGCAAGTTCTTTGTCTCCATATTTATAGAAGCTGTTCACAGTATAAACTGTACCTTTCTTCAACATTTTAACAGGGAGGTTTGCTGCCATTTCAAAGGCAACAGTGTCTTTGTGAACTTCCAGCGGGTTTGGTGTAACAGTGAGCTGCTGCTCTTTCGACATCTTCACCATCTTGGGCAGCGTACAGCCCGCAAGGGTCAATGCACCGAAGACCAGACATGAGTAAACTACTTTTCTCATTGGATTGTGGTTTATTGTTTGATTTTTAACAGGTTGCAAAACTATACTTATGTGTATTTTTTTGCAATTATACTCAAAAAAATAAGATGAGATAGGTAATAATAAGGGCCTGAGGCTGTTATATTTGTAAGCCGGATTTTTGCTCGATAAATCAACTTTTTGACAAGTTGAAAATCTAAATGTGTAGATAATATGAACCAACTAACGGATAAAATCCAGGACTTCTTTGAGAGTCAGGCTTTCGGGGTGTGCACGCATCTGGGTGAAAAGCTGGGTGTCGCTACATCCAGTATACGTCTGTTTTTTATTTATACCTCCTTTATAACGTTCGGCTCTCCGCTGATCGTATACCTTTCCCTGGCCTTTATTATGAACATGCGCAAACATCTGCGTAAGCGTAAACCCATCTGGGACTATTGACCGATCTTTCGTTTACCACGAAGGAAGAAGTCAACTATAACTATACCAGTATATAGACTTACTCTACTATAATGCGGGTATTGGTTACGCAGTTGCCTGCGCTTTCGCTGGTTATTACCGATAGCTCCTATAAAACTGATATGTGCCTGAAATACAGCGGTAAAGTTTCCTGTTTTACCCTTTAGCAGATACATAAAGGCCGCAAGCCAGTCTAGGGCTATACGCACGGGAAATTTATAGAGTAGCTCTGCCGTATCAAAGTGTTTGAAGATAAGGGCGAGGCCGTTTCGGAAGTTAAGATAGGTCTTGCGCGGGTTTTCATAGCCCAACGTACCGGCTCCTACATGGTATACTATACTCGCTCCACAATAGTATACCTGTTGATTATCACGATGAAGTTTCCAGCAAAGGTCTATTTCTTCCATGTGCGCGAAAAAATCTTCATCGAGTCCATTGAACTGGTGATAAGCCTTTGATCGGATCATGAGACAGGCTCCGGTTGCCCAGAATACCGGGCGTATATCATTATACTGTCCTTTGTCTTCTTCTACATAATCAAATATTCTTCCCCGGCAGAACGGATAGCCCAATGTATCCATCAAGCCACCGGCAGCACCGGCATATTCAAACACGCTACGATTATGATAAGAGAGTATCTTCGGTTGAAGAGCCGCTATAGATGGATTGCTGTCCAACAGCGCGATCATCGGTTGAAGCCACTGCGGAGTTACCTCTATATCTGAGTTTAGCAACACATAGTAATCGGCTTGTACCTGGCGCAGTGCGCGGTTATAGCCACCGCAGTATCCGTAATTATTATCGAGGCGAATGATCCTGACGGATGGAAAATCTTTTTCAAGCAGTGCGATCGACTGATCGGTAGAGCCGTTGTCAGCTACAATGATCTCTGCTTCGCGGGAGTGTGAGATAACAGCAGGGAGAAACTGTTTCAAAAATTTCTCCCCGTTATAATTCAGAATAACTACTGCGGTGTGGCTCATCCCATGAGGCCGCTTAAGTCTAAGCCCGGAATGTTGGGTAATAAACCTTCGGTGCTTTTGCGTAACTCTTCCTTGGCCAATACTTCGGCTTCTTCGGAAGCTTTATTTACTGCGGCTACTACCAGGTCCTGTACAATTACTTTATCATCACCTTTTAAAAGCGAAGGGTCTATGTCCAATGATACCAGTTGCTTCTTGCCATTTACAGTTGCCTTTACCATACCTGCACCAGCTTCACCATGTGCACGTACATTTACCAGATTATCCTGTGCTTCCTTCATACGGGCCTGAACTTCTTTCATCTTGCCCATCATTTTCATCATGTCAAACATACTGTATTGTTTTTACGGGGTCCGGAAATTAAAAGGCCAAAGGTACAAATAGTAAATGCGATTTACGAAGTAAACCTGTGTTCGATTGTCAGTACATGAATCGTATTTATTTTTTACGAATGAGGAAGAAAGAACCGGAGCGTTCAAATGTTCTTCCGAGCAAATCAGTGATGTTCGCTTTAAATACATACGTAGCTTCGGGCATGAGGGAGCCTTTATAGGTACCATCCCATCCGGCACCGGTAAGATCATCGGTGGTATACATCATCTCACCCCAGCGGTTAAAGATTCTCATCTCGAATTTCGCTACAAATTGTCCGTAAACGGTAAAGTTATCATTGAGACCATCGTGGTTCGGTGTAAAACCGGTAGGGTAAAAAAGATTTGGTTGCTTGATGGTCTCCAGAGTGTTGGATACAGACTCTGCCAAAGTTCCATCTACAGGGTAAGCATATATAGTATAATAGTATACCTGGTTATCTACATCCTGCGCATTGTCAGTATAGGTGGTAGCGGAGCCGGCATCAATAGTTTGAAGCAAGGTTCCACCGGCATCATATTTTTCGATAACATAATTCTTGGTGCCACCAGCCCAGCCGTTGTACGTTGTCCAATTAATGGTGATGACGTTGTTGCCCTGTACATTTCCCGTCAATGCTACCGGACAAGCTTCGCGGCTCTGTGCGCTGCGGTTGTTACATGCATCGATGTACTCAATCTTATAGCATGCTGCTGAAGCAGTGGTATATTCACTATCTGTAAAAGTAATCTGATCGGATGTACCGCGTGGCGTAAAGACCCCGTTGTCGGATTTTAATATAGTATACTCCGATGCATTGTAAGCCGGGTCTTGTATCCACGAGAGTTGTACTTCAGTGCCTGCCGGATTCACCACGGCACTGATGTTTTCAATAGCAGCCGGTATATCGCTTGAGAATGCGGTTACGGTTTTGGGCAGCGAAAGACTTTTAACATTACCAGGGTAATTTGATTCAAGTCTATAGGTGTACGATGTGCCACACACTACATCAGTATCGCTATACGCGCGTAGGTTGGCGGCAAGCGCAGGCGTTAATGCTGTGCTGTTTTTTACAACCGTAAAATTGGCAAGCGGATGTGCCCCGGACGCGTTCGCAGTATTCCACGTTAAGTTGTTCTGATTGTTTTGTGCCGCTATATCAAAGTTTGTACTGCATACGATAGGAGAAACTGCAGCTACATTATTCCCGCACGGGTTATACGTATCTACCCGGAAGCAATAATAATTGTCATCGGGGCGAATGCCTGGTATAGTCTCTGTGAGTGTAGCGGCCGCAGGACTATAGATCTGTTTATACTGTTGAAAGCTGGTGGCATTATTCGTAGCGATCATGAACCGGTACTGAATAGAAGGCGATGACGCAAAATCGACTTTAACAGAAGATGCATCGAGTACTTCGGTCTGAGATATAGTGGCGGCTGGTAAAGTTGCAGCAACCGTTACCGGCAATGTATTGCTTACACAGTTATCAGCAGTACCCGGTCCGTTGTAACCACGCACTGAAACGTTGCGGGTAGAGGGAGGCGGTGCCGCATAGGTATGAATATCGGTAGCAGCATTGGCAGGCTTTGTTACCTCTGCCGTAGCATCGTTATAGTTGAAGATATAGTATGCATATTTACTCTCCGTTACTTTAACCGATACCTGGTTGCCGTTACAGGAGTATGGTTCAAATGCAGGAGGATCGTTGGCAGTAATGGAAACGCCCACACTGTCGTTATCAACAACGGTGGTAGAGTATATAATTTTCAGTTTGAAATTGCCGGCTGTAGGATAATTCGCGATATCGCCACTTACGAAAGGTTGAGCAGGTCTGCCATCACCATAATCGATTACACAAAATATACCCCCGGAGCCACAGGCAGGCGTAACGTTGTGCGTAACCTGGATGTTCAATCCTGCACAGCCTTTTACCTGATCTACGGTAAATTTATTATTCAAGCTGTTATACTGACTCCAGCTTTTCCAGGAGATGAGCATCCCAACGAGAACTAGAATACAGGCTTTACCTCTCATGCTGGATAGTTAACTGGAAATTTCTTTAAAAATAATTCCGCCTTTGCAATGTCGTGATGCAATACGCGGTCATCTTCAATAAACGGAACATGTTCACGGAAAGTATGAACAAACTCTTCCAGGAGGGGAGAAGTTTTTAAGGGTCTTCGAAACATGAGCGCCTGCGCAGCCGTGATGAGTTCTATCGCCAGAATGGAGTATAGATTGTTGACAATTCTATACGCTTTGGTGGCAGCATTCGATCCCATACTCACATGGTCTTCCTGTCCGTTCGAAGATACGATCGAATCTACGGAAGCCGGAGTTGCCAGCTGTTTATTCTGACTCACCAGTGATGCAGCAGTATATTGTGGAATCATCAATCCTGAATTTATACCCGGATTCGCTACGAGGTAATTCGGCAGGTCGCGAACTCCGGAGATAAGCTGATACGTTCTGCGCTCCGATATATTGCCCAGCTCCGACAAAGCAATCGATAAGAAGTCTAATGCCAGGGCAAGTGGTTGTCCGTGAAAATTACCGGCCGATATAATGCGGTCATCTTCCGGAAAAACATTCGGGTTGTCGGTAACGCTGTTTACTTCGGTGAGAATAACATTGGTTACATACCCGATAGCATCCCAACTGGCACCGTGTACCTGCGGTATACATCGGAACGAGTATGGATCCTGTACATGCTTTTTAGGCTGACCGATCAGTTCGCTACCCTGTAACAATTCACGAAACGATGCTGCTGTTTTTACTTGTCCATGTTGCGGACGAATAGCATGCACCGGCTCCAGGTAAGGCTCTATGCGACCATCAAAGGCATCCAGCGAAAGCGCACCAATCATATTGGACAATTGCATCAGTCGGTGTGCATGGAGTGTACACCAGCTTCCGTATGCACTCATAAACTGGGTGCCGTTTAGCAAAGCAAGTCCTTCCTTCGCCTGGAAATGTATAGTTGACCAGCTGAGTTTCTGATTGATTTGTTCTCCCGTTAGTCGCTGCTGATTATAGTATACTTCGCCTAAACCAATTAATGGTAAAGTAAGATGTGCTAAGGGAGCGAGGTCGCCCGAGGCACCGAGTGAACCCATTTCGTAGATCACCGGGTACACCTGTTCGTTGAACATGGCCAGCAGCCTCTCCGTTGTATCAAGTTGTACTCCGGAGTAACCATAGGCCAGCGATTGTACTTTTAAGAAAAGCATCAGCTTCACAATCTCAACCGGTACCTCCGGTCCGGTACCGCAAGCGTGAGACTTTACAAGATTTTCTTGCAGTCTTTCGAGTTGATCGTGCGATATATTCCGGTTGTATAGTGAGCCGAAACCGGTGTTGATACCATAGATCGGTTGTTGCGTAGTAGCAAGTTTCTGATCGAGGTATTGACGACAGTGTATTATTTTTTGTTTGGCTTCTTCTGAAAGTTGCAAGGTAACATCTCCGGCCAGTATAGCGGATAAATCGTGAAGCGTTAATTGCCGGTCGGAGATGAAATGCACTGCCATGATTTGCTAAATATATTCAGTTCAGCGGAATATAGTATACGGAATGTTTATTGTTTATCGCTGGAGTTTTGAAATGATTTGGTCGATCGTAATCTTTTCCTGTTCACCTTTCTCCATGTCTTTAAACGGAAGTGAACCACTTTTTACTTCTTCTGATCCGATCACAATCGTATATGAAATTCCCTTTTTGTTCGCAAAGTCAAGTTGCTTCTTAAGCTTGGCCTGGTCAGGGTATATTTCCGAAGCTATACCGGCACTGCGCAGTTGTGTAAGTACACCTAATCCATAATGGAAACTCTCATCATCAAAATGACAAACCAATACAGTTGAAGATACCTGCGCATTTTTCGGGAAGAGTTTTAGTTCTTCCATAGCATCGTATATACGATCTACGCCAAAGGAGAAGCCTACGCCAGAAAGATTTTCTTTATCACCAAACGATTGGGTCAGGTTATCATAACGTCCGCCACCGCTCACACTGCCGATAGCAACGTTATTGATCTTTACTTCAAAGATACACCCCGTATAATAACTTAAGCCGCGGGCGAGTGCTATATCAAAATCAACGTGGTCGATAGTGGCTCCGTAACTTTTCAGAATGTTGAGGACTTCCTGCAGATCACGCAGACCATTCATGCCGTGCTGGGTTGTATCCAGGTGTGCTGCGAGAAAAGCGATCTTGTTTGTTGCCGATCCTTTAACACTCAGAATTTTGAAGAGTGTAGTGATGCTCGCATCGTCAAAACCTTTCGTGAGTAATTCCTGTCTTACACCATCTTCACCAATCTTATCAAGCTTGTCGATAGCAACGAACAGGGCTGTCTCATTTACAGCTTTGATGTATTCCGCTATACCTGAAAGTATACCACGGTGGTTAATCTTGATGCTATAGTCTTGTATACCGAGACCTTTGAATACTTCTTTGATCATGAGGATGATCTCGGCTTCGCAGATGAGTGAGTTTGTTCCCACTACATCGGCATCGCATTGATAGAATTCTCTATATCTTCCTTTCTGCGGTCGATCCGCTCTCCATACAGGTTGTATCTGATAACGCTTGAATGGAAAGCTAATTTCATTACGATTCATTACCACATAGCGCGCGAAAGGGACAGTGAGATCGTAGCGAAGACCTTTTTCAGATATATTAGAAGTTATGAGCTTTGAGTTACGTGCTTCAAGCTTTTGATTGTCGACATCTTTCAGGAAGTCGCCTGTGTTAAGAATTTTGAAGAGTAATTGATCGCCTTCTTCGCCATACTTTCCGGTAAGGGTGGAGAGGTTTTCCATCGCAGGGGTTTCCAGCGGTTGAAAGCCATACTTCTGAAATACCTTTCGGATGTTCTCGAAAATGAATTGCCGCTTGGCCATAACAACCGGCCCGAAATCGCGTGTTCCCTTTGGTAATGTCGGTTTTTCCATAATATGGCCGCAAAGCTAAACAGGAAATTGAGGATTTGAAGAGCATGGGCGCTGATAGAACCAAAATCCACCGCACAAAGAACTCAGCGAAGGCACAAAGTTTCTCAAAGGTATTTTTCTTTGTACTTCTTTGCGTGTTCTTCGTGAACTTGGTGCAATGGATTTAATAAAAAAGTAGATCAATACTTTGCAATTCAGAAAAACGCGGTTATTTTTGCGCTCCTTTTAAAGAAAAGTGCCATGGCTGTAACAAGACTTAAGAGAAAAAACCGTAAAGATAAAGCAGTATCAGCAGTAAGACGCCAGTCGCTGAAAATCCAGAATGCTAAACCGGTTATCAAAAACGTAGATATCGAAAAGATTAAAGAAGAATTCAAAGCTAACGCTTCGAAGAAAGCTTAATCATACGAAAGTATAACAAGAAGCCCTGTGCACAATCCGTGCAGGGCTTTTTTGTTTTATTCCTGAATCGTAAATAGCATCTGATTTTACGGGCTGCCCGCAGAACACGTGCAGCAATTTTTAAACTACACGCTAATCGTTTGTATTCATGCATCTGGTAAACTGGAACGTAAACGGAATTCGCTCGATCATTAAAAAAGATTTCTTGAAAGATGTAAAGGAGATGGATCCTGATATTCTTTGTTTTCAGGAAACCAAAGCAGCGGTTGAAGAAGTGCGCTCGGCACTTGAGCTTTTACCAGGTTATCATGTATACATCAATTCGTCCAAAGCCAGAAAAGGATATTCCGGCACTGCTATTCTTTCGAAAGAAGAACCGATCCAGGTAACGTACGATATGGGCCTGGAGGAACATGACCAGGAAGGTCGTGTGATCACAGCCGAGTATCCTACATTTTTCCTGGTAACAGTATATACACCCAACTCAGGTGAAGGACTCGCGCGCCTCGATTACCGCGAGCGCTGGGATAAAGAGTTTACGGAATACCTCAACTGGCTCACCCGCAGAAAACCAGTGATTGCCTGTGGCGATTTCAACGTGGCGCATCAGGCTATAGATATAGCGCGCCCCAAAGAGAACTATAACAAATCAGCCGGCTATACCCAGCGCGAGATCGATGGCTTTACACGCCTGCTTGAATCCGGCTTCATTGATACCTTCAGACGTTTTTACCCGGAAGAAGTGAAATATACCTATTGGAATTACCTGTTCAATGCCCGTGCTAAAAATACAGGCTGGCGAATTGATTACTTCCTGGTGTCTGAATCGATTATCGATAAGGTAAAAGATGCCGCCATTTATAATCAATACCTCGGGTCTGATCACTGCCCGGTAGCCCTTCGTATAGAATTGTAACGTTGTCGTATTTTCCGGTTGGCAAAACTGTTGCCTGATTTGTATCTTGAGTGATACAAGTATGTATATCTTGTATTCTACGCTAACCCCGGGAAATATACAAATGAAACTGATCGCTATAATTCTTCTCGTTATTGGAGCAGTGCCGCTCTACGCACAGGTGAACGGCCTGGAAGCACAGAACAATGTAAACATGCTGGGTGCAGGCAGCTATACCGCCCGCACATTTGATAATCGCTATAAAGGAGTAAAAGGCTCCGTTACCTTGCTGCAGGATTTTTCTCCCGCCAAAATTTACATGACTGATAAAAAGGTTGTTACCTATCCGAAAGTAAATTTCGATGCGCATGCAAACGAACTGATCATGGCCCGTAACGGCAGCGAATATGTTATTCATAAAAAACTGGTAAACCGGTTTAGTATATATACCGGTACGGATTCATTACATTTTACGAAAGTGGAAGCAGAAGATAACAAGTTGCTATATTTTCAGGTATTGGTGCCGGGGAATATTCAACTTCTCAAAAAGAATATAAAGATATTCAAAGAGGCTAGTTATCAGGGTGCATATAGCGCGGGCCGCGAGTTTGATGAATTTATAGACGATGAAAAATACTACGTTACCGCAGAAGGAAAACCACTAACGGAATTCAAGAATAAAAAATCACTGCAACAAATTGTACCGTCTGAGTACACCGATGAGATTGATCAGTATATAAGGAAGAATAACCTGAATCTAAAAGAAGAACAGCACCTGGTGATGCTGTTCCGTTACTTAAATGATATTGTTACGAAGCGCTGACGCGCTCGATCTCGGCACCGATCGCCTTTAAGCGACCTTCTATATTCTGATAACCGCGGTCGATCTGTTCTATATTCGAAATCTCGCTTGTGCCACTCGCAGAAAGTGCTGCGATGAGCAGTGCTACACCGGCACGTATATCCGGTGACGACATTTTGATACCTTTTAGTTTCTGTTTGCGGTCCAGACCAATTACGTTGGCTCGGTGCGGATCGCAAAGTATGATTTGTGCCCCCATGTCGATCAGCTTGTCTACAAAGAACAAGCGGCTTTCGAACATTTTCTGGTGAATGAGCACCGTTCCTTTTGCCTGCGTGGCCACTACCAGTATAATACTGATCAGGTCAGGCGTGAAGCCCGGCCACGGTGCATCGGAAACGGTTAAAATAGAACCATCGATAAATGTTTCAATCTCGTAGTGCTCCTGCGAAGGTATATATATATCATCTCCGCGGAATTCCATTTTTATACCGAGGCGCTTGAATATATCCGGGATGATACCCAGCATATCGATGCGGCAATTCTTGATCGTGATCTCGGATTGTGTCATGGCAGCAAGACCAATGAAACTACCAATCTCGATCATATCCGGAAGCATGGTATGTTCCGTTCCTCCCAGTTTGCTCACACCTTCAATGGTGAGGAGATTGGAACCTACACCCGAGATCTTGGCACCCATGCGATTCAGCATCATACACAGTTGTTGCAGGTATGGTTCGCAGGCTGCGTTGTATATAGTTGTTGTGCCCTTTGCGAGTACAGCGGCCATTACAATGTTGGCTGTGCCGGTAACGGAAGCTTCATCCAGCAGCATATAGCAGCCAGTAAGTTCAGAAGCATCGATGTGGAAAAGGTGTTCGCTGGAATCGAAGTTGAATTTTGCTCCCAGTTTCTGAAAGCCGAGGAAGTGTGTATCCAGTCTGCGTCTGCCGATTTTATCACCACCAGGTTTCGGCAAGCTTGCTTTACCAAAGCGCGCCAGTATCGGACCGAGCAACATAACGGAACCCCTAAGCGCAGCCGCCTTCTTGCGATACGTATCCGTCTCCAGGAATTTCATGTTGATGTCTGACGAGGTGAAGCGATAGGAACCTGTGCCCAGCTTTTCAACTTTACAGCCGAGGTCACCGATCAGTTCGATCAGTTTATTAACATCCACTATATCGGGGATGTTGTGAATCGTAATGGGCTCTGCCGAAAGAAGAACCGCGCTTACAATTTGTAATGCTTCGTTTTTGGCGCCTTGCGGAACGATTTCTCCTTTTAGTTTCTTCCCGCCTTTAATTTTGAATACACTCATTTAAAAACAATAGCTTATTATCAATGCCTGAAATTGACAAAATCGTACCTGATAAGATTTGTTATACCGCTGAATTACTGATCTCTTCTTCTGCGGAAATTCTGATTGCCACCTTTGTTCTTGTTGAAAGGGCGGTGTCCTCCCTGGCGCTGGTGCTGATGACCCCCGTTGCCCTGAGGTCTTACCTTCTTGCGTTCTTTATACAGCTTCTCGAACAGGTTGTCTTCGCGTACGCGATCGATCGTCATGTTCAAGGCACCACCCGACATCTGCTGAATGTCACGAAGGATAACCGAGTCATCCAGTGGTTCCTTGTTCCAGTTAGCGTAGAAAGTTTTCATCAGTTTGCCGAGGTATATAATGGCATCCTGGCGTTCCTGTGGATCTTCTTTCTTCAACGCCTCTTTTACAAGCTTCTCAATATTTTTACCATAGTGCTTGAAGCGGATGTTGCTCTGCGGATACTCAACCTTCATCGGTTTTTTGAAAAGTATCTCACGCTCCGGCACTGGGAAAGGATTGTTTACATCCAGGTTGAAATCGGCAATAATATACAGGTCGTCCCACATGCGCTGCGGATCATCGCCCTGCTCTTTAATAGAAGGCGTAAGTTGCTTGATGAGTTCGATCAATGTATAGGAAAGCTCCGTGCGCTTTTCTTTATCAGAGATAGTTCTGATATACTCTACCAGCTTCTGAACGTTGCGTCCGTATTCTTTCAAAATGATACCCGGACGTTGGGTGTTGTATTCTCCGATCATAAATTCTTATATGAGGTACGATTGTGATATTTCTCTAAATTATATCCTGGGCTTTATAGTAAACGAGCTGCTATATCTTCTTCAGGAAACGACACTCGTTATGAAAGCTGTATATTTCTGATGGATTTAGCCAAAAGTAAATCTACTTGTTATAAAGTATCAGGCGTTTTTCAGTCAGCCCTTATACTACGAAACGATTTCCGGCAGGGAACATTATGTTCCCAGTTCCTAACAAAGCTACAGGAATATATAAAAACGCCAAAATCAGTTTTCTACGATCCTCAGCTTGGCAAAGCTCAACAGCAGGGTTTTCTCGCCAATTTCTGTAAAATTGATCTTGGCCTTGCGGTCTGCGCCCGACATATCCATTTGTAATACGGTGCCAAAGCCGAATTTGGGGTGCTCTACTTTCATACCCTCTTTCAGAGATGAAGTATCGCTTGGTACAAAATCAGCCGGAGCTTTGTATGCCGTTGGTTTCTGTGCCGGAGGTGCAGAGGTAATAGTCTTTTTAATTCCCGTTACCAGCTTCTTCGCATAGTCACTCGGTGGCGCGGATTCGAGACCTGAGAATTTCGTACTTACCTTGATGAAGCTCTGATCGATATCATCCAGGAAACGACTCGGTTCACAGTTCTTCAATCTTCCGAAACGATAACGCGTTAAGGCGTAAGAGAGGAACAGGCGCTTCTCGGCACGTGTGATCGCCACATAGAACAATCGTCTTTCTTCTTCCAGTTCTGCGCGACTGCTGATCATCATCTGTGAAGGGAAGAGGTCTTCTTCCATCCCCACCATATATACATACTTGAACTCAAGTCCTTTGGCCATGTGTATGGTCATCAGTGTTACCTTATCAGGATCTTTGTCTTTATCTTCATCCTGACCAGTAACCAGCGATACCTCTTGCAGAAATGCACCCAACGTTTTGTCCTGGCGCTCCGGATCATCTACATATTCCTTGATCGCGTTCAATAATTCCTGAACGTTTTCGTAACGGCTTAACCCTTCAACAGTTTTATCTTCATATAGCTCACGAAGCAGGCCTGAACCTTTAGCAATTTCAAAGGCAGCATCGTAAGCATCTTTACGCTGTATCTCAATCGTAAAGCGTTTGATCATCGCTACGAAGTCATCGATCGGTCCGGCAACCCTTCCGCCAACAAATGGCGTTGCATTCTGCAGAATCTCCCAGATAGAAGTACCATGATCATTCGCTGCTACAACAATCTTGTCAACCGTTGAATCTCCTATACCACGCTTCGGTAAATTGATGATCCTGCGGAACGAAGCTTCATCCTGCTGGTTCATGGTAAAGCGCAGGTAGGCGAGGAGGTCTTTGATCTCCTTGCGCTGATAGAACGACAGACCACCAACAACTTTATACTTGATGTTCATTCTGCGCAGTGCTTCTTCTATAGCACGCGACTGGCTGTTGGTTCGATATAGTATAGCAAAGTCGCTGAACTTGAGCTGATGCTGCATTTTCTCCTGGAAGATAGATGTAGCCACCAGTCTTCCTTCTTCATTGTCGGATACAGCTTTGATCAGTTCAATAAGGTTGCCCTCTTCATTGGCAGTCCATACATTTTTAGGAAGCTGTGCACGATTTCGTTTGATCACCGAGTTGGCTGCCTGCACTATATTTTGCGTTGAACGATAATTCTGTTCAAGCTTGATCACTTTCAGATCCGGGTAGTCGCGCTCAAAGTTCAGAATATTCGTGATGTCGGCACCGCGAAACGCATATATACTTTGCGCATCATCACCTACTACGCATACATTCTCCTTTACAGAGGAAAGTTTACGGATGATATAATACTGACACAGGTTGGTATCCTGAAACTCATCCACCAATACATAGTGAATACGGTGCTGATATTTATTCAGTACTTCGAGGTGTTCTTTAAAAAGTTTATCAGTGTTGAATAACAGGTCATCAAAATCCATCGCGCCTGATTTGAAACAGCGCATGGCGTATGTCTTGTATATCTTGCCGATCTCCGGGCGCAGGTTGGCTGCATCATCGCCCATCAGCTCAGCATTGCGCAGGTAGTCTTCCCAACTGATCAAGCGGTTTTTTGCAGCAGAGATTCTGCTATATACGGTATTGACTTTATAAACAGTATCGTCAAGGCCCATTTCCTTTACAATTGTGCGGATGAGTGATTTCGAATCATCCGAATCATAAATCGTAAAGTCGTGCGGATAGCCCAGGTGATGTGCTTCTGCGCGCAGAATTCTGGAGAACACAGAGTGAAAAGTTCCCATCCATAAATTACGGGCATCGTGGCCAACAACTTTTTCAATACGCTCGCGCATTTCTTTTGCGGCCTTGTTGGTAAAGGTCAGCGCCATGATGCTGAACGGATCAACACCTTTCTGTTGAATAAGGTGTGCTATGCGATAGGTTAGTACGCGTGTTTTTCCGGAGCCTGCACCGGCAATAAGCATGCACGGACCATCTGTTGTAAGTACACCTTCGCGCTGAGGTTCATTAAGGGTTGCTAAATAATCGGTCATAATCAGGGCGCAAATTAAACATTAAAGGTTGACATCCTTTTAATCAATTTCAACCTTCAGTACTTTTGAAAAAATCTTTTTTCTTGAACTCAAAACTTTCCGCGCAAGTTCCATTTTTTCAGTCTGACGGACTCAGTGTAACTGCTGTAGAACCGTGGTTTAAAGTAAAGGTTCAGCTCATAGAACGTTACGTGCAATCATTCATCGTGAATGCTGCCGGAAGAGTGGATGATATTGTGCTGGTTGACCTGTGTGCAGGCAGTGGTCTCTTCTCATTCGGACATCAGAAAGAAATTTTTGCCGGTTCTTCTTTGTCTTTGCTCGCTGCTAATCTGCCTCTATCACAATGGATTCTGTGCGAGCGCGATCATGAGCAGATGTATGCGTTGCAAAGTCGTGCAGATCGTTTCTTCCGCAATAAAAATATACTGTTGCTGGACGAACCGCTAGATGCACTGGCCGACAGACTTCGCTCCGCTATTCCACAAACAAAAGGAAACAAGAAAGCTGTTCTTTGCCTGGTCGATCCGTTCTCATTCGAAATACCTTACGCGTTACTGGATAAACTCGCAGCGTGCGGATTTAGTTTCCTCATACCGTTTACCTGGATGATGAATCAACGTATGAGCTACGCTTTTTACCTCGAAGAACACCGCGAGCAATTGAAGCGATACCTCGGCATTGCCGATCTGCAGCGACTCGCCAATGTGCAGAGCAACCAGCAATTTTATAAACACATGGTACGCATTTACCAGAACAACATGCTGGTGCTGGGACTTAACACCGCGTTGTCGGTGCATAAACTTGAGTCCAGGCTAATGGAGCTCCCCGCGTACTACATCGGCTTCTTCTCCAAGAAATTTTCAACCAAAGCTGTGCTCAGCGATGTGCAGGAGAGTGAGCACGTGCAATTTGAGCTGTGGTAAGTATATATATACTACGGCGCGCTCAGCCCGGCAGAGTAAAGTATATAGTCAGTACCTATATTTTTACTTCCTGGCAGAGTACACGGACAGCCCGGTATATTTTATATCCCTATATATATACCTTACGAGACGGTATTTTTAAATTTTCTTCTCCGTTTTTTTGAGAGATGCTATAGCAGCATGCAAACGATTTTAAATTTTGAACAATCGGTTGTTGTTGGTTTTATATTTTGTTATAGTATATATTATCTGTATTTTATTTGGTTAAACATTGTTTTTGTAGAATAAAAGTTTGGATAAATTGAAATGTCTAAACCTAAATTCTATGAAGCGAATTTTACTGTATTGTTTCGCGATGGGCTTCGCATGCTACACGTGGGCTCAGGAGAGAACGATCTCCGGAACGGTTGTATCCACGGAAGATGGAACAGCACTTCCCGGAGTAAATGTACTGTTGAAAGGTACAAGCATTGGAACTGTTACGGATGCAGAAGGAAAATACTCTCTTGCTATATCCGGTCAGGAAGGAACACTGATATTTTCATTTATCGGTCTTCAAACAAAAGAGATTCCCATTGGCGATGCTACAGTTATACCGGTACAGATGGCAACCGATGCCCGGCAACTCGCAGAAGTGGTTGTTACTGGTGTAGGCGTTGCTACCGACAAACGAAAGATTGCTATATCTGTAGAGTCGGTTACATCGGATCAATTACCACAAACACCTTCGGCATCAATCGATCAGGCACTCGTTGGTAAAATTGCCGGAGCGCAGATCTCCAGCACAGGCGGTACACCGGGTGCAGATATAAATATACTCTTGCGGGGTATCAATACACTGAACCGGGGCACATCGCCTATGATTCTTATTGATGGTATACAAGTAGGTGCTACCAGCCTGCAAACTATAGATCTCAATTCCATCGAGCGTGTAGAGGTAGTGCAGGGTGCTGCTGCTGCTACTATCTATGGTGCACAGGGAGCGAACGGTGTTATACAACTGTTTACGAAGAAAGGTAAAAGCGGCAAGCTGGCTATAGATATATCTTCCAGCATAACCGAAAATACATATCTGAACGTTGGCGGAGTAAGCAAAGCCAAGTATCACGCGTTTGTAACCGATGCCAATAACAACGTGATCGGTTCATCCGGAAATCCGATAACATTCGATGCAGTCAATGGTATATATACCGAAAATGTTCAGTATTTCTCTACTGACCCAACCGTAAAGAATGATAAAGCATACGATGCCAACCTGAAGTATATCGATCACTTTGATTTTTTCTTTAAACCGGCTAACACGATAAACAACAGTATTTCTGTTTCCAGAGGAGGCGATAAAGTTGATTTCAGTATATCAGCATCAAACAGTCACCAAGAGAGTAACATTGTGAACAACGGCTACTGGGACCGCAGCAACCTGAATACAAATATAGGTATCGATCTGTTTAAAGGACTCAAGTTCCGCACCATTACACAACTGGCCTATACCAAGAGTACACTCAAAACCAGCGACCGCACAATTCTATACGGCCTGCTCAATGCGTATCCCTTTGCCGACTTCTCCCTTACTACGAACGATGGTTCCATTCCCCTATACCTGAACCAGACGGCTGGTATAAATTCATCCAACCCGCTATACCGGCAACACTATACGCACAACAACGACAATAAGGTTGATATCATCCAGAACTTCAATCTTCATTATGCATTTCCGAAATTTGTAGAGCTCGATGTAAAGTATGGTTTGAATTACCAGGTGCAGGATCGCGATCTCGAGTATTCCAACCAATCGGCTAATGCGAACGTGAAGTACTGGCTCAGTTCATCGCGGTTTATCACCAACTCGTATGTTTCTAAAATATATAATGACAACCCGAACAACCCGGCAGTAAACTTCAACTCTACCAATACCGGTGATCTTACCAAGTATAGCAACAGTATATTCTTTCAGAACTTTTTAGGTACGGCTACCATTGCACTGGACTTCAAAGAAGACTTTGGTATTGAGCTTCCGCTGAAATCCATTACACAGGCTTCGTTCGACTGGCGTAAAAATGTTATCAAGGAGTATACTTCGGCTGCCATCGGACTGCCCTCTGCTTACGAGCCCTATACAGGCGAGAATACTTCCTCCTGGAAGGTATTTCGTGATTATGAAGAACCATTCATTACGTACGGATATCTGGTGAATCAGCGTTTTGAATACGGTGATATAGCCGGTATATCCGGAGGCTTCCGCAGCGACTATTCTTCTGCCTATGGAAAAGGATCAAAGCCGTTTACATTTCCGCGAGGCGATGCATACTTCCGCGTATCTGCGTTGAAATTCTGGGAGAACAGCAATATGAATGGTGTTTTACCCGAAGTGAAAATACGGGCTGCGTACGGTGAAGCCGGTATTCAGCCAAAACCATTCGACCGGTATATTACGGTGTCTCCTACAACTGTAGGAAGCAGTACGGCATTTTACTATAAACGATCACAAAGTAACCCGGAGTTATCCGTGGAGGTTTCCAAAGAATTTGAAGTGGGCGCAGATATAGTGGTAAGCTTGTTCAAGAATACAAACTGGCTAAATGATATAGCCTTCTCGGGTACCTATTGGGACCGAAAGACTGAAGATGCAATTTATCCGGTAGATGTAGCGCCTTCCATTGGACTCGGAACGTTGATCGATAATGCTTTCTCGCTGGGATCCCATGGTATTCAGTTCTCGCTGGATGCAACAGCCTATAACAGCAGCGACCTGCGATGGAACACCACGGTAAATTATGGCAAGCAAACATCCGAGATACTTTCCATACGAGGTGATCAGGAAGTAATTATTCTGTCGAGTGCAGGAAGTACCAACTATGTGTTGAAAGCAGGTGACAAGATCGGACAGCTATATGGTTTCAAAATGTTACACAGTGTTACGGAACGAGATGCCAATGGAAACTTCCTGATACCGGAAGCGCAGCAGGTAAATTATACTGTGGCCAGTAACGGTTATGTTGTCAGTAAAAGTACCAAGCAGCCTTACCTCACGGCCAATAAATATAGCTTCGGTGATCCAAACCCGAAATTCAATTTGTCGTTCATCAATGATTTCTCCTATAAAAGTTTCCTGACATTTTCGTTCCAGTTCGACTGGGTATATGGCAGCCACTTGTATAACCAGACGAAAGAGTGGATGTACCGCGATGGTATACACAGCGATTATGCCAGGCCTATCGCCATTGAAGGTGAAGAAGGAGCATGGACCGCATTTTACAGAGGTGTATATGCGCAGCGAACAGCCAACGGAACCAAAGATTACTTTTATGAAGATGCCTCGTTTCTGCGTTTAAGAAACGTGGCTGTAGGATTGGACTTCGCGAAAGTATTTAACCTGCCTGCGTTTCGCAAATTGCAGCTCGTGCTCTCCGGTCGTAACCTGTGGACGGTAACAGACTATACCGGCTTTGATCCGGAGATTAGCTCGGGTTCTTCCAACTCTGCGTGGGACCGCGGTACCGATCACAGCACGATGCCGAACTTCAAGTCCTACCAGGCAACCTTAAACATCGGTCTATAAATTTTACAAACGGTAAAACAGATTTCACTATGAAAATGGCAAAGATATTTTCGCTGATGTTGGTGATAACGTTCATCAGTATATCGTGCAGCGATCAACTGGATGTTGAAAATCCCAATCAACCATCTTCGGAAGCTATCAAGAATGAACTGGGTATTATTGCTTTCGGACAAGGTATATATATAACGGGTTTCAAGGACCTTAAGTATTACGATGGTGTGCCCGGGTATTTCTGGTCAGGCGCTATAGGCTACCACGAGTTAATGGGCGATGTTATCGGCACCGATATAGCCAACGTGTTTATGAACCAGATCGGTTGTCCTGACCTTGTAACTCTGGATGATGGCACTGCATTGACAAACCCGAATTCTCCCAGCAAGCAATTGGATTTTATACGCATCACCGCCAACGTAAATTCCACCGGCTATCAGAATACTACGTTTTACGAATGGGCCTATATGTATAACATCAACAACGCTACCAATGTAATACTGGAGAATATAGATGATATAACATTCTCAGGCGATGCCGCAACGAAAAAAGGTGTGCTTCAGGCATGGGCATACTGGTGGAAAGGATATGCGTACTCACGCATAGGCTCGATGTACTATGCCGGTATCATTAATGATGTAGCCAACGGAGAAGAGCTCAACGGCACCAACGGTAATTATGTAACCAAGGAAGAAATAATTGCAGCGGCTAACGCGAGCTTCGATGCGGCTGCCGGTATATTAAACGGGCTAACCGTTAATGCAGACTATACAAGTACACTAACCGGTTTGATACCCAGCTTTAACCTGTCCGGCAAAGGTGGCGTGCTTACACCGGCTATGTGGTTGCGGAATATCAATACCATGAAGGCACGAAATATACTGGTAAACACCAAAGCAGCAGATATGACTGCCACGCAGTGGAATGAGATACTGACGCTTACCAACAACGGTATAGTGGCTTCTGATTTTGTATTTACCGGTCGCTCGAACGCCAACGGAGATTTTCTGGCACCTTCCACCGGAACTGTGTCTGCTAAAACAGCTGGTACATCAACCTATAAAATATCAGAACGACTGATACAGGATTTTAAAGCGGGTGATCTGCGATTCACCAATAACTTCAAGCAACGCTCATCCGCCTATATTGGCGAGGTATCACGTGGCAATGCATTTTTCACGCGGTGGGAATTGATAGACCGGAGTATAACGGCAGGCTCTGCTTCTGTTATACAATTCTGCAACAATGCTGCTGGTGGTTATGAATTATTTCTGGCAGGGAGCTACGAGGAAAATGAATTGATGAAAGCAGAAGCAATGATTTATACTTCGGATGTAGAAGGTGGTCTTGCGCTGATCGATGCCGTTCGTACAGCACAGGGTGCAGGACTTGCAGCCGTTGCCGGCACAGGACTTACGGAAGATGAAGCTCGCGAAGAACTTCGGAAGGAGCGAAGGATCGGTCTGCTGTTCAGGGCGCTTTCATTTTATGATGCAAGACGTTGGGGTATAATTGAAAGCGGACGCACCGGGGCTATAGCGCTGAGTAAAACAGGTGTTGTAAGTACCAATGCAACCATTAACTATAATTATCTCGATTACTGGGATGTACCGGATAATGAAATTGTATACAATCCGCCTGCTGCGGGCAGTGCTGAGACAACCAATCCACGTCAATAAATTTTGTTATATTAAAGGGTGATCGATGAAGGTCACCCTTTCACATGTATATATACTTTAGATTATGCTATATAAAATTAACGCCCGGTACTTTTTGCTTATACCTGTTCTATTGATTTCAGGTTCGCTCTACGCGCAACGTACAAAGGAAGAAGTTATTAAATCGATTGATGATAAGTATGCGGCATACTCTGCTGTAGCGCAGAAAATATGGGAGTATGCAGAAGTTGGTTTCCAGGAGGAGAAAAGCTCTGCATTGCTTCAGAAGGAATTGACAAAGGAAGGATTTACCATTGAGTCTGGCGTGGCCGGTATGCCTACGGCATTTGTAGCGAGCTATGGAAAAGGTAAACCTGTAATCGCTATACTGGGCGAGTTCGATGCATTGCCCGGTGTATCGCAGGATGCAACTCCGGAATTAAAACCTATACCCGGTAAAACTTCCGGACATGCCTGCGGTCATCACCTGTTTGGTACAGCATCGGCAGCAGCCGCTATAGCCGTAAAAAAATGGATGGAGGCGAACAAGATAAAAGGCACCATCCGGTTTTACGGAACGCCTGCGGAAGAAGGTGGCTCCGGTAAAGTATATATGGTACGCAGTGGTTTGTTTGCTGATGTTGATGCTGTATTGCATTGGCATCCGGCACCAGCCAACAGTGCCAGCGCGAGTGCAACGCTCGCCAACAAAACCGGTAAGTTCAGATTCTATGGTATAGCATCACACGCATCTGCTTCACCGGAGCGCGGCCGATCTGCGCTCGATGGAGTTGAGTCCATGAACTATATGGTAAATATGCTTCGCGAACATGTTACGCAGGAGACGCGTATTCACTATATCATTACAAGCGGAGGTGAAGCTCCCAATGTAGTGCCTGCCTATGCCGAAGTATATTATTATGTAAGACACCCCAAACGCGATGAAGTAAAAGCTGTATGGGAGCGCATTGAGAAAGCTGCACAGGGAGCAGCACTTGGTACGGGTACGCGACTTGAGTTTGAAATAACAGGTGGTGTATACGATGTGTTACCGAATAAGACACTGGCGGTAATGATGGACAGCAGTCTGCGCGCAGTAAAAGGATATACCTATACGGCTGCCGAAAAGGAATTTGCTGCGGCTATACAGAAGACGTTTACAGGGGATGTTCCGTCATTGGAGACAACGAACCAGATCATGCCTTTCGAAGTGAAGAATACTCCACACAGTGCATCTACCGATGTAGGCGATGTAAGTTGGGTAGTGCCAACGGTAGGGCTGGGGGCAGCTACGTGGGTGCCGGGAACAGCAGCGCATAGCTGGCAGGCAGTAGCCGCAGGAGGAACTACCATTGGTTACAAAGGCATGATGATCGCAGCCAAATCGCTCGCGTTAACAGCCATTGATTTGTACAACGCTCCTGACAAATTAAAGAGAGCCTGGGAGGAATTGAATGAACGGAGAGGCACCAGTTTTAAATATGAAGCCCTGCTGGGCGACCGAAAGCCAGCGTTGGATTACAGAAAGATCGGAGCGAAGTAGACAGATTGTAGCGACACAAAAGCTTTGACGGGCACGGGTTATGCAAATTCAGCGGGGTGAAACATTACCTTACGCATTGCATAATTCGTGCTTTGTATTTGTATCTTTGCACTTGTATGATAAAAATCGGTGAAATTCTCATATCGGATGATGTTGTAGAAAAAGAATTCGTCTGCAACCTCGAGAAGTGTAAAGGTGCGTGCTGCGTGGAAGGTGACTTTGGTGCACCGCTGGATGAAGACGAACTCGCCATCCTGGAAGAAATATACCCGATTGTAAAACCTTACCTCACCAAAGAAGGCATCAAGGTAATTGAAAAAGAAGGCACTCATACAACAGACGATGATGGCGACCTGTGTACACCGGTAATTGACGGTCGTGAGTGTGCATATGCGATCTACGATAAAAAAGGAATTCTGAAATGCGGCATCGAACAGGCATACCTCGATGGCAAGATAAAATGGAAGAAGCCTATATCCTGTCACCTTTACCCAATCCGCATTACCGCGAAGAAAAACTTTGAAGCACTCAACTATCACAAGTGGCACATCTGTTCACCAGCCTGCTCACTCGGAAAAGAGTTACAGGTACCGGTATATAAATTCCTCAAAGACCCGCTGATCCGTAAATACGGAGAACAATGGTATAACGAATTGGTAGAAGTAATCGAAGCACTGCCGAAGAAGGAGAAAGTGAAGAAAGAGAAGAAGAGCTGAATCACTCTGTGCTCTTTTGTGCCTTCTCTGTGTTCTTCGTGCAATGGATTTTTGCATTCGTGAAGAGTATAGCTATTACTATAAAGGCTGTATAAATCGCAGCGTATTCCCATCCGGATCGGTAATATAAAACTCCCGTCTTCCCCACGTTTGATCAAGTGGCCTTTGATGTACAGGTGATTCCTTTTTAGAAGAAGTATTCAACCCGCGCGCTATATATTTCCCGAACAATGCATCGATATCCTCTACGAGTATATTCGCTGCGATACCGGCCTTCTGATCGCCCTCCAAACAGGTAAGCATCAACGCAGCATCTTCATTTGTTAATATCACAACAACATCTTCAGAAGAATCACCCGGAAACAATTCAAAATCAAGTATACCGGTATAAAAGGCAACAGACCTTTTCATATCCGTACACCTGAAAAGAGGAATCATCTTTTTCATAACTTTAATAGTTGCTGGTTACTGGCCTCTGGCTACAGGTAGTATTACCTGTGTTCATAGATATACTATATATAGAAATCATAAACCTCGAAGTAACGTCACCTTCCTGCAGCCAGAAGCCAGCAGCCTGTAGCCCTCCTAAAGCTCCAGTCCCAGTCTGCGCGAAAGATCAGAACTAAATACATTGTTCGGATCGTACTTGCGCTTGATATCGAGCCACTCTTTATACTGCGGATACATCGCTTTGAAAGTAGCTTCATCCAGGTAGGCATCTTTTCCTAAATATATACGTCCCCCCATAGACAGTACCATCTGATCAAGCTTTTGTGTGAAAGCCTTGAGCTGATCTTTGATCGGGAAGTCGATCGCGAAAGTATATCCTTCGAATGGGAACGAAAGTAATCCTCCTTGTCCTTTGCCAAACTTCTTCAATACATTAAGGAAAGGCACGCAATCACTCTGTGTTATTTCGGTCAGGATCTTACGAATGTTTTCACGGCCATTCTCCATCGGTATAACAAACTGGTATTGTATAAAGCCGCGTTTACCATAGCCGCGATTCCAGTTGTTGATCATGTCCAACGGGTAAAAGAACTTGTCGTAATGTGCAATGGGTTTACCACCCTTCTGCATAATATATAGGGCTGTGTTGAGTATTTTAACCGACAACGTATTGAGTGTAAAACTCGGTAAGTAAAATGGTACGGTAAGTTTCGCTTTCTTGCCAAGCTTCAAGGGCTCAGCGCGCAGACTGGCAGGCAGGTCAGCAAGTTTAGCGTGGTTACCCATTGTCAATACACCGCGACCGAGATCTTTACCGCGTGCCATCGAATCAAGCCATGCAACGGATGAGCTATAGTCTTTATCACTTTCATCAATCGCATCCAGCATAGCATCGAGATTCTTTGCCGGTACAGCTTTCTGTACAAAATAAGTTGTCTCAATTTTACGAAGCTGTATACGCGCGGTGAGAATGGTACCGAGTAATCCGAGTCCACCGAAGTTTGCCCAGAACAAATCGCTGTTCTCATCGCGACTTGCTTTCAGGATGCGACCATCGGCCAGCATGATCGTAAAGTCGTAAACGCAATTTACAAAGGAGCCATCAGCGTGGTGTGCTTTACCGTGAACATCATTCGCAATAGCACCGCCAATGGTAATATACTTTGTTCCCGGGGTGATCATCGGAAACCATCCGCGAGGCGCCAGGTATTGAATAATATCTTCGAGACTTGTGCCCGCTTCACATTCGAGTATACCTTTCTCCGGGTCGAACGAAATGAATCGGTTGAACTTCTCCATCTTGATGATGGCGTGATTCTGGTTGGTGGCCTGATCAGCATAACTTCTCCCCAGACCGCGGGCAAGAGGTTTGTCGAGTTTGAGTGTTTCCTTTACATCGCTGAGCGAGCGCGGGTAAACGACTTGAGAGGCATGGGCAGGGATATTTCCCCAACCCGAGAGGGTTTCTTTTTGAGGGTGCATACTTAAAACTAACTTATAGACAATGCGAAAATAATAAGTTTATTCCGATTGATCGCGCTCGTGTCCAACATGAACTTCCGGCAACGATCTAAATTCACTGGGAGTCATCCCGTCCGACTTTTTAAAGTGCGTGTAGAACGATGACAGACTGTTAAAGCCACATTCAAAAGCAACAGCCGCCACTTTCATGTCAGATGTGCGCAGTAAATTTCGTGCTTCTTCCAGGCGCAGCAAATTGATATATTCCGGAAAGCCTTTGCCGCTTTGCTGGTTAATGAGATGAGACAGTTTATGCGTATGTATATTCGTTAACGATGCGAGTTTGGGCAACGTAAGCTCGGGATCTTTGAACAACTTTTTAGTCACAATTTCATCCGATACTTTCTGAAAGAGTTGACGTGTCTCATCGTTATCAGACTTTTGATAGGGAGCGATCTTCTTCGATACCGGTTCGAACAACTCTTTGTAAAAGCGAATGCTCAGAAAACTGATCAGGTATATCATCACAGAGAATCCGATGGAGATGCCCACTATGCAGAGGTAGTTCATAGAGAAGCATGACAGCAGCAATACAACGGTACCGATACTGCTCAGCAGCACATACAGCCAACGCTTTTTGAGTACCGTAGATGAACTGCGACTCACAACCATACATGCAGCAACGGTATAAATCAGGATATAGCCTCCAATGCCCAGCAAGTGAAGCTTGCACACATTCATCTGGTATACCAGCGGCAAAAACGGAGGGACGAGCTGAAGGAGTTCGGAGAGCCCGGCTTTATAGTCTGGATTTAAGAATACATGACAATACAAAAGTGTAAGCGGACCAATCAGCGCAAGCGATGTAAGCGATATACTGTTGAAGTGGACAACATTGCTTTCGTCTATGAAGAGATATAGTGAATCGGCCAGGAAGAATATGAGGAAAAGATTCAACGCGACCAGCACCAGGTTGGATGTTGCCTTTCGAAGCTTCGAGGTGAGTACATACATACTTAAAAGCAGACTCTGCAAAATGCCGTAGCCTCCGAAAAGGACCATGATCGCTGACGTCATAGGATAAAGGGTTGCGTGGGTATACGATTCAAACGGGACGAGGTTTTGATAAAATTAGGTCTTTTTGACCTCAAAATGTACTTCAGATTTATAAATCCGGAAGATCGGAAGCGCATGAAGCAATTGCTTGCACTAAAAATTTATGCAGAGACTGATCGCACTGGGATGTTTACTCATCCTGACACAAACCTTGTTGGCACAGGCAACCCGTACTGCGGAGATACCGCATCCCGCGGATGAGACATTTGGATTTTCCATGAACCAGGCAAGAGACCAGGCATTCTACGTTTGGTCGCGGGGCGGACGTGATACCATGAATATCTATAGCGTTGTGAAGAAGAAAGGAAAATGGCAGAAGCCCGCGCCTGCTTCATTCTCTTTGAAACCGGGTGTATGGAAAGATATAGACCCGTTCGTAACTCCGGATGGACAACAGGTATACTTTCAATCGAATCGTCCGGTTAAACCCGGAGGCAATGTGAACAAGCAGTTTGATATCTGGATGGTGTCTAAAACTCCGAAAGGCTGGAGCGAGGCGAAACATCTTGGTAACATCGTGAACTCGGATAGCTCCGAAGCATTTGCTTCCGTAACACGCGATGGCAGGTTATACTACGGCTCGATGCGAAAAGAGAGTTATGGCAAACTTGATATTTTTTCTTCTGTGATTAAAGATGGCGTGTGGCAAACTCCGGTTAATGCAGGCATGACGATCAATACCTCGCAACATGAAACCAATCCGTTTATAGCGCACGATGAGAGTTTCCTGATCCTGTCTACCGAGACTGATGGAAATTATGGTGACAACGATCTGTATATAAGTTTTAACGTTAACGGACATTGGACAAAGCCCTGGAACCTGGGAAGTGCAGTGAACTCTTCGATAGCTGAATTCTGTCCGTTTATGCTGCCGGGAGAGGATACGCTATATTTTGCAAGACTTGAAAAAGGCAAGCGTTTCAAAGAAGACTTGTACAAAGTATATCTGCCAGTTTCAACGTTGAGACAGTTGGTAACCGGTAAGGCCTCTATATTTGAAGATGGATTGCTCTCGGAAGGCAACACCATGAACACAGCCTTTGAGCCCGATGGTAAAACGGTATATATAGCCCGCTCGAACAGTAATCGTTCCGTTGTAAAAATATTTCAATCACATTTTTCCAACGGTAAATGGTCAGAACCGGTGGTCGTGCCATTCTCACAGAACGTTGCTTATACAGGTTTACCATACGTAACGACCGATGGCCGCAAGATGATCTTTTCTGCCAATGGAAAATCGAAAGACATCTGGGTGAGCGATAAGACTCCCAACGGTTGGGGTGATCCGTATCCGTTGCCGGGAAAAGTAAATACAAACGAACATGCCGAGTACTTTGCCACGATGACCAGTAGCGGGACACTATATTTCTCTTCAGAGCGGGGCGATAGTAAATGTGACATATACCGGTCTGAACGTGTTAATGGTGAGTGGCAGCAGCCCGTGCGTGTTGAAGGTATAAATACGAATGCTTCGGAATCAAACCCGCTGATCGCTCCGGATGAAAGCTATATGATCTTTATGGCTGATCGTCCGGATGGCTTTGGTGGATACGACCTATATATCAGTTATCGTGAAAACGGCACGTGGAGTACTCCGTTGAATTTAGGCCCCGAGATAAACAGCGATGTGCACGACTTCCAACCGGCACTCAGTCCGGATGGGAAATACTTTTACTTCACTCGCACACCGTGGCCGACTGGTTCAGACAAACGATACGGTCGCGAAGATGTTTACCGGATTGATGCGCGCGTACTCCCGTTAAAGCGTAAATAACAATGCTATAGCTTGGGTGCAAGCCATAGAAACCCGAGACTTAACAAAAGTGTGATGAAAAAGATCAGCGGTGCTACAGGAGTATACGCTATATACTTGCTATCGCTGATCTCTTTTTTATTGATACTTTTTTGCTGCGATACGTTAACCCGGTTTGCTGCCTCGAGCGAATGCCATGAATTATTTGTGGATACATAGTAGGGGAGCTGCACAGAATCTGCGGTGGCGAGTATATGCCAGCCGGAATTACCTGCCCATGTGGTGGCATGCCAGATGTTGTCGATGCGTGCATCTTCAGCTAATGGTAATGAGATGCTGTCATCTTGCAATACCGGTGTGCCACCGGCTGAAGTCAGTTCAATGTCGACCGGCTGATGGGGATAGATGGGGAATGTACTTTTTATCCGGATGGCGTTTGCAACGGACTGGCTGCGCGCAATTTGTTCCAGTACAGGCGACCAGAGTTTGCTATAGGCGATAGTATCGCCCTGTAATATGAGCGGGTATGTGTTTTGTAGTAATTGGAACCCAACTTTGCCGGTGCCGGCATAACCAAATCCTGCGAGCACTCCTCTTTTGTTTTGAAGAATGGTTTGAAGCGAAGATATACCTTCCGTAAATGCAAAAGGTGCAACGGCAAGGCTGGCGGTTTTTCCGGAAGCGAGTATAATGTTGGTGGTGTCTGTCTTCAGTGAGACTGTCTTCCAGGGAATGAACGTTGTAACGTTACGGCTGTTCGCAGGCTGATCGTGCATCAATACCAGTAATCCCAGACCATTATCAATCGCATCTTTCAGCGCCTTTATCTCTGCGGCAGAGATACTTTGCAGCGTTTCTGAATCAACAATGACCAGGTCAAAACCGGAAAGTATTTTTTGAGACAATGTGTTTATTTGTACAGAAGGGTGATTGATATACTCGTACCGAAAGATGCTTCGGGATAATTGCGAACGGAGTACAATGCTGTGATTTTTACCGGACAGAAAACTCTTCAGGTATTGATTCTCAAAGACAGGCTGCTGTTGCAGGAACAATGTTTTATAAGGTATAGCAGGATGAACAATTACCGGTACAGGTTCTGCCCATGCTTTGCCTGCTTGTCTCACAATAAGCTCATAAACAAAATTGCCGGACTGTCGGGGCGTAAACGATAACTTAAAAGAATGCATGCCCGGCTTTGTAATGGTTACGGAATCTTCAACGCCCGCAGGTGACTTCAGTGCGATCGTAAGGTTATCACCCGTCATGGCGTACTTTCCCTGAAGTATACCTTCACGATTTGTATATACCCGATCCGGTATATTAATAGACGTTAAACCAGTCGGTAAATTTCCGGATATATAGTTAGTGTTGTCCAGTTGATTCCAGGCATAGGCAGGTAGCCCGTTACCCAGTACCAACCTGATTTCTTTTGCTAAAGATGTAATATCATTTATCGAAGCAAGTTTAATGGAACGGTTATACGGTGCAGCATCGGGCAAGTGATAGAATTGCAGATCCTGGTTAGTACGATATAAACTATCAGCCTGCTCTTTTCTATAGCCATCGGTAAGCAGTACAGCCGAGAGTTCTTTTTCTGTTTTAAATGATGGTCTCAAAAACAAGGCAGCGATAGATGTCATTACAAAAAACGCTGCGATCAATCGTAAAGTGCGGAAGCGAATCTCCCGTTTGTATTCCTGCCAGAGAATATATATACCGAAGAGAATAAGTATAGCTATAAACCACCATCCGTCCAGAAGCGGATGTACCGTTAGTGCCTGGTCAGTCATGAGTACGCAGGTTTTTAATAAATGCCTGATCAAGTTCGTGTAATGTTCGCACAGATGCTTCCGGAGCACTTGCCGTTACGGGCAATGCACGCCATAGTGAAGCCTGTATATCGCTTAGCGCTTTTCGCTGTTCTGCAGGCTTTACTTCATTCTCTGTAATTGCACGGATCAGTGATAAGCTTTTCAAATATAGCCCCGGTTTCTCCAGTGCGAGCTTGCTTAACTCGCGGCCCGCGTCCGTTAAGCTTCTCCTGACAACATCATCAATGTACAGGCTATCTGCAGCCAGGGTTGAAGCAATGATCTGTGAAGCCTTTCGTATAGCCGGGTAACTTTCATTTTGTTTTGCTGCTGCCTGGGCTGTTGCGCTTTTAACTTCACTCAGATCTCCCGTCATGCGTTTCTCTTCTTTTAGCGGAGGGGGATCAAAACCCGTGCGGTGCACGTAGATGCGCGAATCCTGACTGATCTCTTTCAATAGTTTCAGCGCTTTATACTGAAACGGTAATGACTTCTCCGGCTCATACAAGCGCAGGTGTAGCTCGGCATCCCACATTATAGTAAGTGCTGCTTTTAATTTGGCACGAATGGATTGTGTAAAGAATGTAGCTTCTTCTTCGCTATCGTGTTCATGTACAAATCCTGCCGGTATACCATTCTTGTCTGTCTCACCTTCTTTACCCTCAGCATGGTGATGATGATCATGTCCACCTTTCTTCTCTTCTACAAGGTTGTGCTCATTCTCCGTATCATGAACGTGACCATACTTTTTCGTGATGTCTTCATCTTCATGATCGTGATCTTCTTCAGCCGGATCTTCCTGCGGACCTATACCAGATTCAAATTCTTCTCCTAAAAATTCTCCGTAACGCAGGCGCAATACTTTTTGATCATAACCTAATTCATTACTCTTCGATTGGAATGTTTGCTTCGTGATCTGCTTTCTCTCTTTCAGGAGTTTCTCCGTGTCGATAATGATTTGTCGCTGACTGCGGAAATAATCCGGCATCAGGTCAACACCAAGTCCATCGTCAACTACAGTTTCTTGTTTCGTAGTGTCGAGTAGCGACACAAAGTAAGTCTCGGTGCGTGAGCGATTCGGTATAGGTTGTTTCGTATCGAAGGTAACGACATAGAAATATAATTCATCCCCCGGCTCCATCCCGAGTTTCGCGAGATTCAGCTTGCGAGTAGCATCTATATGTTTACCACGGATAGTAGCTGGTTTTTCAAAGAACAATTTGTCTTCTCTGAATTTTACCGATTCACCACTTCCTTTACTCACGGTGGCTATAATGTGTGCATTGTCCAATCCGTAGTCATCAGCAAGTGTAGCCTGTAGATCAATGGTAGCGTTATTGCTGAATTCAAGTTCGGTAAATTGATTCAGCTTGTGTACGGTAATAACCGGGGGAAGATCTTTGATTACTTCCAGTTTATAGAAGTCAGAATGTTTGGTCTCACCTTGGTCAGTCGTCCAGGCCAACTGATAGAAGCCCGTTTCGGAAATTTTTTTTTGCAGCGAGAATGTCCCGGCATCAGAAGCTTTTAAAGGTATATTTTCCTTTCCTGAAAAGATCAGTGACGGATTTTTTACTCCGGCCGTAAAAGCAATGTTCCAATGAATGGTACTGCCCTCGGCAAAAGTTAATGCCCACGACTCCGTATGCTCTGTCTTCAGATTGGTATAGGCCGGAGGAGTAATGGTAATACTGGTTTGCTTTACCTGTGCCGGAGCCGGTATAGCGGCAGAAGGATTTTTCGTGTCCTCATTTACGGCTGTCTTGTCTCCCCGGTGTGTAAGCATAGGAGCAAATGACGTCAAAGTAAACGAAGCGAGCATACTAATGGCAAGTATACCCGTAGCTTGCAACAAACGATGCGGCAATCGAATGGATGGATATAGTGCATCGAATGCCTGGATCGTTCGTATTTTCTGAAGCTGTTGTAGTCCGGTGAGTTCTTCGTTCTCTTTCAGTAAAAGATCGCTGCTGTTTTGAAGCGAAGGAAAATGCTGATTCAGATATACCGTAACCTTATACGCGTTCAATTTGAAGAGATGAAGCTGCTCGCAACGAAATAGGAATAATAGTATACCTCCGATGATAGCAAGAGCAAGCGATCCTGCCAATGATACATGGAGTACATACGGAACTATAAATGCGACTAATGCCAGTGCCAGCGAAAGAATGAATGCTTCACCCATACGCATGATCTTATACTTGCGCAGTAACTGGTGGAGGCGATATCGTGCGTAGCTATCGTTCATTGGTTCCGTTTATAGGCCAGTAATCGTTCGGTTAACAGCATGAGGGCGATCAATATGATCAGGTATTTGTCAAGCTGGGTTGTTGCTATAACACGTTTTGTCGTTGAAAGATTTTCGGAAGATGCCTGTAAAAATGTTTCCGGTATAGTTCGCTGGTCAACCTTGTCTGCGGTTTGCTCCAGTGTACTGTCTTGCAGTAATGCGTTTGCCAGTGTAACGGTGAGATGCTCTTGTAGGGCGTTGTCGATATTTAACCGTTGCGAAAGTGTCCAATGCCGGTGAGGCGTTTGTGGTCCTTCCGGATATAGTATATCGTTTGCTGTCGGATCGTTCTCATAGGCAATGAGATGACATGCGCCAGGTTCCGGAAAAGGTTTATCGGATAACCAGATGACCCAGTCGGTTGGTGTATACTGAAAATTCGTTGTACGTTTTACAGTTGTTTGCATGGCTACTGCCGGAATTTGTCCGATGGATTTGAGTGATACTTCCATGATAGTGGCATCGAACTGAAAATCCTTGTCATACACAATAGTCACGTGTAGAGTATCCGTTACGTTTAATGTTATGGGATCGTTTTGTAACGATATAATTTGTTGCCCGGGGGATATACCTGTTGTGCTATATTTGAATGAGGTCAGTTTCGCATCACTTTTCGCTAGTCGCACTACGGCAGAATCTGATTTATACCGTGCAGCCAGTACCGGGTATTGTTTCGGATCAGCATCTGGAGTGATCCACCTGATAGTGGAAGGGAACATAACACGCTCGCCTGTAAAGTCTTTCAGGTAACTTCTGGACAGCACGACAACTTCCTGTGCACGCGATGATTTTAATTCGTTGAGGAGCGCCCAGTAATTTTTAACGTTGTATGCTGTTGTATCTTCTTCGGCAGGAAAGCCCGGTGCGAGGTAATGTGTTTCGTAGCCCGCAACGGTAAGGCTGTCCGCCAGTGAAATTATTGTTTTGTCTTTTTGAATGCCGGGTTCAATCACAAGCCACTTCTGTTCTTCCGTTGCTGCATGTTTCCATTGTATACCAGCGAGCAACAGCACGGTGAGTATAATCAGTAAACAGCGTATGATTAGCAGGAGTACTTCGTTGAGACGTATCGCTTTAAACTGTTTGGTGCTGGACTCATCGAGGTGGCGTAGACTACCTATATAAATAACTTTTCCTTCCTTGCGACTGAGCAAATGTATACCAACCGGTATAACCAACCCGCTTAGTGCCCAAAGCCATATCGGATTTGCAAACTGCATCAGCGCGCCAATGATTTTCTGATTTTCAAAAAATTACGAAGGGTTGTTTCAAACGGCTCATTGAGATTTACCAGTTCATAACTGATTTGTTTCTCCAGCATCCAGTTGCGTGATTGGTTGATCCATTGCTGTACCCGTTCGGTATATTGTTGCTGTTGAGCCTGTGTTTCTACTTTGGTGCGTACACCGGTTTCGAGATCTTCAAAAGTATAGGAGCCTTTAAAGTCCAGCGTTGTCTCATGTTGTCCCATCACATGAAATACAATTACTTCGTTGCGTACCGTTTTCAGACGCGTGATGAAGCGAAGCAGATCATCGTTCTCATCATATAGATCTGTAATGAAAATGATCATTTCTTTTCCATGGTGATCGTACAGATGTTCGAGTCCGTTACTCTTGCGCCATGTACCTTCGCTTTTTACTGTCGCGAGTGCATGCAGAAAGCGCATGAACTGCTGTTGTTCAAAGCGCGGTTGTATTTCCGTGATCTCTTTTTCGTTAACGGTATATAGACCAAAGGCATCACTTTGCTTGCGTGCCAGGTAGGCGAGGGCTGCGATCATTACCTTGGCGTACTGAAATTTACTCAGTCCGCCTTCGGCATACATCATCGAGCGACTGGCATCCAGCATAAACTTTACTGTGATGTTAGTCTCAATGTCGGCTTGCCGTATATAGTAGCGGCCGGAACGAGCATACATTTTCCAGTCGAGCATGCGCAGGTCATCACCGGGCTCGTAACTCCTGTATTGACTAAATTCCTGTCCGGCACCTACACTCTGACTTTTATTGCTGCCGCTCATGAATCCTTCCACGATTACGCGCGCGATCAGTTCCAACCCGTTTACGGTGTTGATCACTTCCGGCTTGAGTAACGATCGTATTTCAGAATTCATTTTCAGCTATAAGTATATGTTGTTATACTTGTTAAATTGTATTTGTTTGCGTGCGTACGTGTTCCAGCAAATGTTTGGTGACGAGATCAGACGTAACACCTTCGGCCTCTGCCCGGAAGTTCATGAGTATACGGTGGCGGAGTACAGGGTAGGCTACACGCTCAATGTCTTCTGAAGTAACAGCAAAATTACCGTGCAGTAACGCGCGTGCTTTCGCGGTCATGATCATGGCTTGTCCGGCACGTGGACCAGCCCCCCAGCGCACCCACTCTTTTACATACGGTGTGCTTGAATCCGGGCGTGTTAAGCGTACTATACTCGCAACGCGTTCAATCAACTCGCGACTGATATGTACTTCGCGCACCAGGCCTTGTGCTTCTTTGATCTCGCGACCTTCCAATACTTTATTGATCTGCGTAGTTTTTCTTCCGGTAGTAGCTGCGAGTATTTCCGTTTCTTCTTCGGCTGTCGGGTAGCCAATTTTTATATATAGCAGGAAGCGGTCGAGCTGTGCTTCCGGTAATGGAAATGTACCGGCTTGTTCAATCGGGTTTTGCGTAGCGAGTATAAAGAAAGGTTTATCCAATGGATACGTTACACCTCCATACGTTACGGAAAATTCCTGCATGGCTTCCAGCAATGCTGATTGTGTTTTAGGAGACGTGCGATTTATCTCATCAGCCAGTATAATGTTGGCAAAGATGGGACCTTTGTTGAATTTGAAAAAACGTTTACCCGTGGTGTGATCTTCCTCCAGCACTTCTGTACCAATGATATCCGAAGGCATGAGGTCCGGTGTAAACTGAATACGTCTGAAAGGTAAATCTATAGCTTCCGAGAGCGAACGGATCATCAGTGTTTTGGCAAGACCGGGTACACCTTCCAGCAACGCATGTCCACCAGCCAGAAACGTAATGAGCAACTGATCGACAGTCTCACTCTGCCCGACAATTACTTTCCCGATCTCTTGTTTCAAAGCACCGAGCTTGTCGATGATGCTCTGCACGGATTCTTTCATATGTGTTGAAGTGTTGATGTTTTAACGTGTTTAGGTGTGTATGTGTTTATGTGTTTATGTGATGTTGTCTATAGCTATATTTATACTTTTAACTTCTTACTTCTTACTTCTGTCTTCTACCTCATCAGCGCGTACATCACTATATTCACACTAAATCTTGTGTTATCTATTCTATAAAAACGTTTGTTTCTGAAATCGTAGTCCCATTCGCAGCCGTAGTCTTTGTTGCTGTAGAGGATGCCGATCTTGCCGTTGATTTCTATAGCCTTCAGGTAATCGTGTACAATGTCATCGCCCCAGCCATTCAGCTCCTGTGATGTAGTGGGAGGTCCTTCGAACTGGAAGAACATCGAATATATAGGATGGTTGTTTGGAATTTTCTTCAGGGCATTCGCTCCAAAGATTACTTCCATTTGTGATTCGAACGACTTGGCAAAGAGTCCGTCAATGTCATGGTTGCAGTCATCTACAAATACAAAACCTCCGTTGCGTACATACTTTTCGAAGTTGGCTCGTTCGGCCGCGGTAAACTCTACCAGTTTGTGGCCACTGAGGTAACAGAACGGGCAGCTAAAGATCTTGTCGCTGCTCAGCGGAATTATATTCTCTTGTGTATCCACCTTCAGTGTAGTATACTCGATCAGGGAGTTCAGCACGTTCGAGGGCATGCGCTGGTCTACATCCCAGTCACCTGACTCATATTGAAGGCGCGTAAAGAAAAACTTGTTAGCCGCGTACATAGCGTATCAATGGCAAGTTCTTTTTTTCTATCAAACGAAAAAAGAAAATTATATAAGTGGATACTGCAACGAGTTCGAAGTGCTGAAAATGAAAAGTCCCCGGGCATGCCAGGGACTTTATCACATGTATAGCTTTCGGATCAGATCGCGTCTGACAGACTGGTGAAGGTAAAGTCGCGGATCTTCATCGGGGGAATCAGGTAATTGTTGTTTGATTCCACGCTTACGGTGCGCTCTGCTTTACCCAGTTCTTCCAGGTTGTTCAGCATGATGATCGGACTTTCGTTGAAGCGGAAGTTCTTGATCGGGTGCATGATTTTGCCGTTCTCGATATAGAATGTACCATCGCGGGTCAATCCGGTCAGCAGTAAAGTTTGCGGGTCTACATCACGTATATACCAGAGGCGGGTAACTAATATACCTTTCTTGGTTCCGGCAATTAAGTCTTGCAACGACTTGGTGCCGCCTTCCATAATAAAACTGTCGGGAGCCGGTATAGCTTTAACACCTTTTTGCTGTGCCCAGTAACGTGAGTAGGTGAAATTTTTTACAACGCCTTTTTCAATCCACGTGGTTTTCTCCTGAGGGCGGCCATCGCCTGTCCAGGTACTGGTTGGTAAATCGGGATGCAGTGGATCAGAATATATATTCACCCGCTCATCCATCAGTTTTTCACCGAGTCTTGTTTTACCACCGGCTTTGCTAAAGGAGCTGCGTCCTTCATCGGCTTGTCGTGCATCGAGGTCGAACAGAATACGCTCGAGTAATACTGCGGCCGCTGCCGGTTCGAGTATCACGGTATATTTACCAGGCTCGATCGCTTTCGCAGCTGCCGACTTCATACTTTTCTGCGTAGCAATTTCGGTTGCTGCTTTGGTATCAAGTTTTGTAAAATCATTGTAGCCACGGGTAGCATAGCCAGAGCCTGTACCATCGGTTGTGCGTGCCGTAACCGAGAAGTTTACATTGGTGAACGTGTTATAGGCAAACAAACCTTTCGAGTTCATCATGGCTGCGAAGCCTTTGTTGTCTTCGAGGAAACCTGCTGCTACCTGCTTGTTATCTTTGGACACCTGCAGACTTTGTGCGACAGCATCGGTACGTTGCTTCGGAGTTATAGCGGCTGTTGCCGGAACGTAGGTGATGGCATCGGTATATTTCTGTGGCTCGAGAAACGGAACGAACTCCGGATTTTCAGGAGCAAGTTGTGCAAGCTCTTCAGCACGTCTTACTACTTTCTCAAGTGATGCATCATCAAACTCGTTGATGGTAGCGGTACCCAGTTTTTTGCCGAAGGCAGAAGATACAACCAGTGTCGTCTGACTTACACTTCCGCTGGTGGATACTGCGTTGCGTGCATACCGGATGTTACCACTGTCAACACCGGATATATTTACCTCGCATTGCTCTGCTTTGGAATAGCTCAGTACTTTTTTCAGTAAAGCCTGTGCTTCATCTTTTGTAAGTATAGGCATAGTATTATCCGATGTTTCGTGATGTGTTTATAACATTTACTCCTTTGTAGTGTGTGGTGGCAGAGCCGTGGGATACAGCACTCGACTGCATAGGCTGACCTTTACCATCGAAGAATGATCCTCCGAGACGGTAATCCGATTCATCCGCTATACCGGCAACCGAGTTCCAGAACTCCTGCGTGTTCGATTGATAGGCTACATCTTTCAGCATGCCTACGATCTTTCCATTTTTGATCTCATAATATAGCTGGCCACCAAACTGGAAATTATAGCGCTGCTGGTCGATGGAGAAAGAACCATCGCCAATGATATATATACCCTTCTCTACGTTCTTGATGAGATCGTTTACGCTGCGTTTTTCCTTACTTGCCTGCAGCGATACATTTGGCATACGCTGGAATTGGACACTGCTCCAGCTGTCAGCATAGCAGCAACCTTGTGATGCATCGAGACCAATGATGTGTGCCTGATCGCGTATACTCTGGTAGTTTACCAGGATACCATCCTTCACCAGATCCCAGCGACCGCATGGTACACCTTCATCGTCATAACCAACAGCACCGAGTGAACCAACCTGCTGTTTATCGGCAAAGAGATTTACATTCTTGTTACCGAAATTGAATTTTTTGGATTGCCACTTGTCAAGTGTCAGGAAACTTGTTCCGGCAAAGTTCGCTTCGTATCCGAGTACACGATCAAGTTCTGTCGGGTGACCAACCGATTCGTGAATGGTTAACCATAAGTGAGAAGGATCAAGTATCAGATCATATTTACCGGGCTCTACAGATTTAGCTTTCAGTTTTTCTCCGGCCTGCTGTGCACCTAAACGTGCATCTTCAATCATATCATAGCGGCCTTTATAGAGTGTTGTCGGACCGCTGATCTTATCCTGTGGACGAGCATAGAGATATTCATAGCCCATACCCATCGGTGCACTCAAGGCATTACGTGTCTCAAATTTACCGGTAGCAGCATCGATCTTTGTAATGAAGAATGTAGGCCAGATGCGGTGTATATCCTGATCGATATAGGAACCATCTGTCGATGCAAAATATTTTTGTTCGTTAACCGTAAAGAGAAACGAGTTGATATAGTTTGCTCCGCCTTTTATAGCAGCATCGTTTACACCGAGCAGCAGATCAACTTTTTCTTTTACCGGCACTTCGAACGAATTTTTTTCGATGGGAGCTTTCCAGCTTACTTCACCAACGCCTTTCTGCGGAACAAGTTTAACAGGCTCGGTAAGTAAACGTGAATTTTCTTTTGCAATCGTTACAGCAAGTTCTGCAGCTTTAGCAATGCTGTCTTTATCCAGCTTGTCCGTTGCAGCAAAGCCCCAGCCGCCATTGGCGATAACGCGTACACCCATCCCGTAAGACTCGGTATTTACAATGTTCTGTACTTTGTCTTCGCGCGTAATAACAAATTGATTGAGATAGCGACCGATGCGCACATCGGTATAGGTAGCACCTTTGGAGCGTGCAGCATTGAGTGCTACATCGGCCATTTGTTTTTTCTGTGCTACATCAACGGTCTCAAGCGCCCGCTCGGGAGGAATGGGTTTCCCGAAGGAGGGAATACCCGCCAGCACAGCAGCCGATGCTCCCATGCCTGCAAGCTGAATAAAATCTCTACGTTTCATAATGAGTTATTTGTGGGAATCAGTAAATGTATAGCAATATGTAAATTCGTTTTAAGATACAGAATAGTTTTTCGCTTATCCAACGGAAGGCGGTGAAAGTAGTTACGAGCTGTGAGATATAGCAGCAAGCTGCCGGCTTCTGGCTGCAGGAAGTGTGGGAGAGGAGAGCGTGTGAGGTGGATGGGGGTATTTTTGTCGGTATATTTATCTGCGAAAATCTGTCCCGATAGTTATCGGGACGGGGAAGAAATAAAAAAGGCTGTTCGGTGTTGGAACAGCCTCATGGTAAATTTCAGATCAATTTATTATACAGCGTCTGAGAGACTGCTGAAGGTGAAGTCGCGGATCTTCATGTAGGGTATATATACATTGGTGCCGCCTTCGCTTGTTACCGCCCGCTTCTGCTGCCCTAATGTTTCCAGGTTGTTCAGCATGATGATCGGACTTTCGTTGAAACGGAAGTTTTTGATCGGGTGTTTGATCTTTCCGTTCTCAATGTAAAAAGTTCCATCGCGTGTTAAACCTGTATATAGCAACGTTTGCGGGTCAACGGGACGTATATACCAGAAGCGTGTTACGAGTACACCTTTCTTGGTATCCTTGATCATATCTTCGAGTGTTGCACTTCCTCCGTCCATAATCGCATTACCCGGGAATGGTATAGGCTCCACATTTTTCTGTGATGCCCAGTAACGATCATAAATAAGATTAGCTACGGTGCCGTTACGGATCAAATCCATTTTCTTGCGCGCAAGTCCATCACCTGTCCAGGGGGAAGCAGGTACTTCTTCACTCCACGGATCGGTATATATATTTACTCTTTCGTCAACCAGTTTTTCACCGAGCTTGGTGCCTCCGCCTTTCTTTGATAAAAAACTTCTGCCTTCGTCAGCCTGGCGTGCATTCATGTTCAGCATAAGACGAATCAAATCAGCACCGGCAGCAGGCTCAAGTATAACGGTATATTTACCCGGTTCAATAGCCTTGGCGTTGCGTGACATCAAGGCTTTATCAATCGCTACTTTTGAAATTTCGGCAGCGTTGAGTTTGCTTACATCATTCAGATCGGCAGCGGCCCAGCCTGAACCCGTACCATCGTTGGAGCGCATGGTAACGGTAAAGTCTACACTCGTAGATTTATTATAGGCAAATAAACCTTTGCTGTTCATGATGCAGGAGAATCCGCGACTGTCTTCCAGATACCCGGCAGCCGTTATATCTTTTACGGCAGCAGGATTTATACTATCAGCGGCAGCCTGTGCACGAAAGTCAGGTGTGATCTTCGCAGTAGCTTCTGAAAATGTTTTAGACTCCGGTCCGTATGATTGCTGAGGAAGTGGCTCCATGAACTCCGGATTTTCCGGAGCAAGCTTCGCGAGTTCTTCCGCACGTCTCACTACTTTTTCAAGCGATGCGTCATCAAACTCGTTGATCGTTGCTGAACCTGATTTCTTGCCGTAGTACGATTGTACCGCGAGCACTATATTACTGTCTTCACCGGAAGTGGACACGCTGTTACGCGCATAGCGAATGTTACCGCGGTCGTTGCCGTTAAGGCTTACCGAGCAACCATCAGCTTTGGAGAAGCTTATCACTTTCTCCAATATCTTTTTAGCTTCTTCTTTTGAAAGGATGGCCATGTATTTACAATTTAGTTTAGGTTATTATTTGAGTGTTGGCATGACGAATGATCAATCATAACTATATCGTTCGTCCTGTATTGATCACGTTGATACCGTTGAAGCGTGTGGTCGCAGAACCATGTGATACGGCGTTCGACTGACTTGGTTGTCCTTTACCATCGTTAAAGGCACCGTTCAATCTATAGTCACGCTCATCGCAGATCTGCACACACGAGTTCCAGAACTCCTGCGAATTTGCCTGGTATGCTACATCTTTAAGCATGCCGGTAATTTTACCGCCTTTGATCTCAAAGAAGAGTACACCGCCAAACTGGAAATTATACCGCTGCTGATCGATGGAGAATGATCCATCCTTCACGATATATATACCTTTATCCACATTGGAAATCATCTGCTGCGGAGTAACCTGTTCCTTACCCGGCTTCAGCGATACGTTGGCCATGCGCTGGAACTGTACATCGGCCCAGCTCTGCGAGTAGCAGCAACCGTGCGATTCTTTCTGATCGATGATGTTTACCTGGTCGCGTATAGCCTGGTAGTTAACCAGTGTACCATCTTTGATGATGTCCCATGATTTACATTTTACACCTTCATCGTCATAACCAACCGCTCCGAGTGAACCTACTTGTGTTTTATCAGCTACGAAGTTTACAATCTTGCTGCCTGCGTTAAATTTACCTGACTTCCATTTGTCAAGCGTGAGATAACTGGTGCCGGCAAAGTTGGCTTCATAACCGAGTACGCGATCCAGTTCAGTCGGGTGTCCCACTGATTCATGTATCGTTAACCACATGTGTGATGGTTCGAGTACGAGATCATATTTACCGGGCTCTACAGATTTAGCTGCGATGATCTGCTTCGCCTGTTCAGCTGCCATGCCGGCATCTTCTACAATGTCGTATGATTTGTTGTAGAGTATAATTCCTCCGGGACCTTCAATCTTGTCTTCGGTTCTGGCATCGAGATATTCGTAGCCCATACCAACAGGTGCGCTGAAGGCCGAACGATTCTTGAATTGTCCCGATGCACGATCGATCATGGTAACCGTAAAGCTCGGCCACGTACGATGTATATCCTGATCGATATAGGAGCCTTCGGTTGATGCGAAATACTTTTGCTCGTTTACCAGGAACATCAGGCTGTTTACGAAGCTTGCACCTTTCTCCAACGCTTTGGAGTTGGCGGCCATCAGTAAATCTACTTTGTCTTTTACCGGAACTTCAAAACCGTTTTTCTTGATTGGTGTCTTCCAGTTTACTTCACCGTGTCCTTTTTCAGTAGCAAGCTTTACCGGCTCTTTCTGAAATTTTGAATTCGCTTTCGCTATAACAGCAGCGCGTTCGGCTGTCTTCTTCATACCGTCAGGCGTAACGCTGTTGCTGGCAGCAAAGCCCCATGTACCGTTTACAATCACGCGTATACCTACACCAAACGATTCGGTGTTGACTATATTCTGAACTTTCTTTTCGCGTGTAATTACGAACTGATTCAGGTAGCGACCGATGCGCACATCGGCATACGTAGCGCCCCATGATTTAGCCGTGTTGAGTGCTATATCTGCCAGTTGCTTTTTCTGGCTGGCATCCGTCAGCGGATCGAGCATGCGTGCCGGATCTACCGGGTTTGAGAAAGCAGATATAGGGAGGAGCATGGCGCCTGCACCCATACCGGCCAGTTGCATAAAATCTCTTCTGTTCATGAATGATCGGGGTTAGATGGTTCTGCCTGTATTGATCACATTCACTCCGTTAAAGCGTGTAGTAGCACTGCCGTGCGATACTGCGCTTACTTGTGAAGGTTGTCCTTTTCCATCGAAGAATGATCCGAAGAGGCGGTAATCTTTTTCATCGCAGATCTTTGCACAGCTGTTCCAGAATTCCTGTGTGTTGGATTGATACGCTACATCGTTGAGCATACCGGCAATCTGTCCATTCTTGATTTCGTAGAATACGGTTCCGCCAAACTGGAAGTTATAGCGTTGCTGATCGATGGAGAAAGAGCCGCGACCGGCTATATATATACCTTTCTCTACATCTTTGATCATCTGTTCCGGAGTATACGGTTGTTTACCCGGTGCCAGCGATACGTTTGGCATGCGCTGGAATTGTACATCGCTCCAGCTCTGTGAATAACAGCAGCCATGCGATTCATTCTGCCCCAGCATGTGTACCTGGTCGCGTATAGCCTGTACGTTAACAAATATACCGTCTTTGATCAGGTCCCAGCGTTTTGCTTTCACACCTTCGTCATCATAGCCCACGGCACCGAGGGAGCCCGTCTGTGTTTTATCGGCAAAGATGTTTACGATGTTGCTTCCGTATTTGAAGTTTCCGGATTTGAGTTTATCCAGTGTCGCGAAACTTGTTCCGGCATAGTTGGCTTCGTAGCCGAGTATACGGTCTAGTTCCAACGGGTGGCCTACTGATTCGTGAATGGTGAGTCCTAAGTGATTTGGCTCCAGCACGAGATCATATTTACCCGGCTCTACTGATTTAGCCGTGGTGATCATTTCTTTGGCCTGCTTCGCTGCTATAGTCGCATCTTCTACTATATCATAGCTGTTACGATAGAGCATCGTGCCTGCTATACCTTTTACTTTGTCTTCCGGTTTCGGAATCATATACTCATATCCCATACCCATCGGAGCGCTCAAGGCATCGCGTGTTTTAAATTTACCGGATGCGCGATCGATCGCGGATACCGTAAACGTTGGCCAGATACGATGTATATCCTGATCAATATAGGATCCTTCGGTGGATGCGAAGTATTTCTGCTCATTGATCTGGAAGAGGTTAGAGTTTACAAAGCTTGCTCCGTTCTGCAGAGCTGCAGCGTTTGCTTTTAACAGCAGATCTGTTTTTTCAGATACCGGTACTTCGAATGAGTTTTTAACAATCGGAGTTTTCCAGCTCACTTCACCGTGTCCTTTTTCAGGAGCGAGTCTGACCGGCTCTTTCTGAAATTTAGCATTTGCTTTCGCGATGGCTATGGCTTGTAATGTAGCCTTGCGTATACCATCAGCGGTTACCGAGTTGGTAGCGGCAAATCCCCACGTACCGTTGGCGATGACGCGTATACCGGCACCGAACGATTCTGTGTTAACAAGATTCTGCACTTTGTTTTCGCGCGTGAGAATGAACTGATTCAGGTAACGCCCGATCCGGATATCTGCATAGCTTGCACCCGAGGATTTTGCTGTGTTGAGCGCTACATCAGCCAGTTGTTTTTTCTGTGCTATATCAAGCGGTATATCCAGCAATGCCTCTACCGGAACCGGATTACCCAGGGAGGAGAAAGGTAGCAGCATCCCGCCAATACCCAACCCCGCGAGTTGAACAAAATCTCGTCTTTTCAAGGTTATCAGATTTAGGTTTAAGAGTTATTCGGATAGTAAGTTATCCAAAAAGCAAAAAAGGATACCGAAAATGGTATCCTTTGCTATTAGATTATGTGAGTGGTTCCCTTTCGGATGAAAGGTTACTTGATCACCGAGAAATCAAATGAAGTTTCGAGGAACTTGGTGGTAAATTTACCGGAACGGAACGTAGGGTTGTCCATCAATGCAAGGTGGAACGGTATAGTTGTTTTTATACCTTCAATCACAAACTCACTGAGGGCACGCTTCATACGGGTAATTACTTCTTCGCGTGATTGTCCGCTTACGATCAGCTTGGCAATCATACTATCGTAGTTCGGAGGTATAGTATATCCTGCGTATACGTGGCTGTCTACACGCACTCCGTGGCCACCGGGTAAATGGAGGTTGATAATTTTACCTGGTGAAGGGCGGAAACCGTTTGCAGGATCTTCTGCGTTGATACGGCATTCCATCGCGTACAGGTTGGGGAAGTAATTTGTTCCGGATATAGGTACACCGGCTGCTGACTTGATTTGTTCTTTGATCAGATCGTAATCAGTAACTTCTTCCGTGATCGGGTGCTCCACCTGTATGCGGGTGTTCATCTCCATGAAGTAAAAATTACCGTGCTTGTCTACAAGGAATTCAATTGTGCCGGCACCTTCGTAATTTATAGCTTTCGCTCCTTTTATAGCAGCTTCACCCATGCGCTCGCGCAACTCCTGGCTTACGATAGGAGAGGGCGTTTCTTCTACAAGCTTCTGGTGTCTTCTCTGTATAGAGCAGTCGCGTTCTGAAAGGTGACATACTTTTCCATACTGATCGCCCATTACCTGTATTTCGATGTGACGCGGCTCTTCAACGAACTTCTCAAGATATAGTCCATCGTTACCAAAGGCAGCACCTGCTTCACGCTTGGCATCATCCCATGCTTTCTTGAATTCAGATTCATCGTTAATGATGCGCATACCTTTACCACCACCACCGGCTGTTGCTTTCACAATTACCGGGTAGCCGATATCTTTTGCCAGGCTTATACCTTCTTCGATCGAACCAAGCAAACCATCAGAACCGGGAATAGTGGGTACACCGGCTTTCTTCATGGTATCTTTCGCCGTTGATTTATCTCCCATCGCGTTGATCATGGCCGGTGTAGGGCCAATGAACTTGATGCCGTATTCGTGGCATATAGCGGAGAACTCTGCACGCTCAGACAAGAAACCATAGCCCGGATGTATAGCATCGGCATTGGTAATTTCGGCTGCAGAAATGATACGGGGTATATTCAGGTATGAGTCTTTGCTGGGTGCATCACCAATACATACGGCTTCATCGGCAAAGCGTACGTGCAGGCTTTCGCGATCGGCTGTAGAGTATACGGCTACTGTTTTAATATCCATCTCTTTGCAGGTACGGATAACACGTAAGGCAATCTCACCGCGATTCGCTATAAGTATTTTCTTAAACATAGTGTTTGTTCGTTCAAGGTTGAAATTTTAAAGGTTCAGAATTTAAGGCCGGCACTTCTGCCAGTAACTTTAAATTCTGAACCTTAAACTATATATCTATAGATTAATCAGGCTCTACCACAAACAATACCTGGTCGTACTCCACCGGGCTTGAATTTTCTACCGGTGCTTTCACGATGGTACCTGATACTTCTGATTCGATCTCGTTGAAGAGTTTCATCGCTTCAATGATACAAACGGTTTGTCCTTTAGAAACCTTGTCGCCAACCGAAACGAACGGAGGTGTATCCGGATTGGATGAACGATAGAATGTACCGATCATAGGAGATTTGATCTCGATCGTTTTCTTGCCGGAAGCCGGAGCTTCTGCAGCCGCTTTAGGTTGCGTAGCAGGAGTTTGAGCAGCCTGTTGTACAACAGGAGCTGATGTTGCTACCGGTGCTGTTGCTGCTACAGGAGCAATAACAGGACTTGATTTGAATACTTTCTGATCAGGCTCACGCTTCACATGAAGTTTAAGTTCCTTGGTCTCGATATCCACTTCGTTCAAACCAGACTTGGATATGAAATCGATGAGGTCGCGGATTTCAGATGTCTTCATTTCAGTTTGGTTTGCTGCAGGTTCAGCTGTTGCCCGTGCAGGCTTCGCTTCTTTTTTAGCAGATGTTTTTGCTGGAGTTTTGCTCATGATCCTTCGTTTATTCTTTTACACGTTCGATATACTCACCGTTACGTGTATCGATTTTGATTTTATCACCCGTATTTACAAAAAGTGGAACGCGCACTTCTACTCCTGTCTCCAGTGTAGCAGCTTTCAGTGTACGGGTTGCCGTATCACCCTGCACACCAGGCTCAGTATATTGTACTTCCATTACCACGTGTGATGGTGCTTCTGCTGTTATAGCTCTGTCGCCATTTTCAAAAGCGATCAGCAATGTTACACCTTCTTTTATATAGTTAACGGATTCGCCCAGTAAAGCTTTATCAAGGTATATCTGGTCGAATGTTACGTTGTCCATGCACACCAGGCTATCACCATCTGCATAGAGGTATTGGTATTCTTTTGTTTCAACACGGAGAATTTCTACTTCTTCACCCGGGCGAAAACGGTTCTCAGCTACTTTACCATTACGAACGTTGCGCATTTTGATTTGATAGAACGCGCGAAGGTTTCCCGGTGTACGATGCTGCAGTTCTTCTACCTGCATGATCTCACCGTTGTAGCGCATAAAGTTTCCTTTACTCAGATCGGATACGGTTGCCATAAAAAAAATTAGGTCATTAAGTTACGAATCAATTAAATAAATACAAGTCAGTGAGTTGAGCCGTTAGTCGTTATCGGTTATTCGTTAATCGTTATTAGCAGGGTATATATTAACGGATAACGCTTAACTGTTATACGCCCATTTCACATATACTGCGCCCCAGGTAAAACCTCCACCGAAGGCAGCGAGTAAAAGGTTGTCACCTTTCTTGAGTTTCTTTTCATAGTCCCACAGCAACAATGGAATTGTTCCTCCGGTAGTGTTACCGTAGCGCTCAATGTTCATCATTACTTTGTCTTCAGCAATACCTACGCGATGTGCCGTGGCATCGATGATGCGTTTGTTCGCCTGGTGTGGAACAAGCCATGCTATAGTATCAGCATTCAGATTATTACGAGCTGCAACCTGTGCAGATATATCGGCCATGTTGGTAACAGCGAATTTGAATACCGCTGAACCTTCCTGGTATACATAGTGTAAACGCTTGTCTACTGAATTGTGTGATGCAGGCATGCGGCTTCCACCGGCCTTCATGTGCAGGTATGCTTCACCGGCACCATCGCTCTTTAATTCAGAATCCATTACACCTACATCTTCGGTAGTTGGTTCGAGCAGTACACAACCAGCTCCGTCACCAAAGATGATGCAGGTAGTACGATCAGTATAGTCCATGATGGCAGACATTTTATCACCACCAATCACAATAACTTTTTTATACATACCGGATTGAATAAAGCTGGCTCCGGTAGTAAGTCCGTAGATGAAGCCTGAGCAGGCAGCACCCATGTCAAAACTAAAAGCATTCACAGCGCCTACAGCAGTAGCTACAATGTTAGCGGTAGCGGGAAACGTCATGTCGGCTGTAACCGTAGCGAAGATGATACAGTCGATCTCTTTCGGATCTGTTTTGGTTTTTGCCAGCATGTCCTTTACGGCTGCTATGCCCAACACCGATACACCCTGGTTTTCACCTTTTAATATTCTTCGCTCTTTAATACCCGTGCGGGAGGTTATCCATTCATCGCTTGTCTCCACCATGGTTTCAAGCTCCTGGTTGGTAAGAATATAGTCCGGAACGTATCCTCCAACTCCGGTAATGGCTGCTCTGATTTTAGTCATACAATTTTAAAATTACGCAAGTGGTTGTCAGCCCTGGCAACCGAATAAAAAAGAAAAAGCCCGATGTATATATACATCGAGCATTGAATTTTCATAATTAGGCTATCTCTTTCGAGATATAGTCTTTCCCGATCGTGGTACAAGCCACACGTTCAGTGAACTGAATGTTTTCGAGTGCAGACCCGTTCATGCAATTACGCCAGAACTTCTTTTTCCATTACCACTTTACCATGGAAATATAGTTTTCCTTCGTGCCAGAAGGCGCGGTGAGGCAAGTGGTTTTCTCCCGTTGTAGGGCATACTGCTAATTGTTTTGCAGTTGCTTTGTAGTGGGTTCTTCTTTTATCTCGGCGTGTTTTCGAGGTTTTTCGTTTCGGATTCGGCATAGTCTAAAAACAGTTTTTATTTTAATTTTTTTAATATATCCCAGCGCGGGTCGATTCCATTGTTGTCATCGTCTTTGTCGTCACCGCTACTATCAGAAGAGGTGTAGACAATTTTACCTTCCGGGTTTTCTTCATCCTCATCGTCTTCAGTTTCCTGAAATTTGGGATGGAGTTTTTTCATCGGTATAGCCAGTGCGATGAATTCATACATATACTGGCCGAGTTCAAGGGTAGCGGTATCGCGGTGTATCATAATGATCTCATCGCTCATCTCTTCATTCACATCTCCAAACTTGAAAACAATGCTATGCTTGCTGTCAATCGGAAAATCGAATGGTTCCAGGCTTCTGTCACAAACCAGAACAGCGTTTCCTTTAATATTAAAATCTGCCTCAATGAACGTTTCGTGTTTATTCAGTGCAACATAGGCATGGAACTTTCCCTGCGAAACGAGGTCTGTTCCGAACTCCCTGAAGAACGCTTCACCTAAATCATAATCGAAGTGGTGAACCTTGTTACTACTCAGGCCGATAATATTTACACTATAAGCCCCCACGAAATCGAACCCTTTAAGGTTTTTTTAAAATTAGTCGGCAAATTTAGGAGAATTAATGAATTTCTACACCAACGTGTATAGAAATTGCACAAAACGTCAATTCTGAGGGCCTGAGGCGGCTTTTTAGAAGATAGGTAACGGGCAAATAAGAGCGCTTCAAAGTCTAAATGAACTCGTGGATGGCAATGTCCTTGAATTCCTCGCGCGACTTCTTGCCATAATTTTCAATAATAAAGTCGATAACTCCTTTCTTGAAGCCCAGCTTAATGGCAATGTTCTTGGTGAAGATGATCTCGCTTTCAAACACGTTCTGATCAATATACACCAGCTCGATGCTCGACATCAGGTACTCAAATTTCTGATCGAGTGAAAGCGCTCCCAGCGAATCTATAGGCTCGGGATTACGAATCAGTTCAAGTACTTCCTCTTCTGGAAATTTACGCTCACGGGCAATTTTAAAAATCAGTTCCCGCTCGATCTTGGCAAAGTGCTTGTCAGCTTCGGCCAGTTGAATAAGTATGTTCAGTTGCTTTTTAGTGACAATATCCATTTCAACTAATACTTGAATATCAAATATAACCATTAATAAAATCTAACCTTATTCGTCCGGTCAAGTGGTAAAAATGGCCTACCTAAGTAAGGTTATTTTTCTGTGGATGGTTCAGATCGGTATTTGAAAATATCGAGCGCTCTATAAATGGCTTCGCGTAGCGAGCTTTCGTTTGCAAGATTTTTTCCGGCTATAGTATACGCAGTTCCGTGGTCGGGGGATGTGCGAACTATTGGTAGACCTGCGGTAAAATTTATACCATCATCAAAGGCTATCGACTTGAACGGTATGAGCCCTTGATCGTGGTACATCGCCAACACGGCATCGTACTTACTATAGGTACCGGCAGCAAAAAAACCATCAGCCGGAAATGGTCCGTATACCAGTTTACCTTTGTTCTTCTGGTCGGCAATAACGGGTTTAATGATCAGCTCTTCTTCCTGACCGATAAGTCCGCCATCACCGGCATGCGGGTTCAAGCCGAGCACTGCAATTTTTGGTTTCGTAATGCCAAAGTCTTTACGAAGCGAGTGCTCCATCAGCCGAAGCTTGCTTTCAATTTTTTCTTTTGTAATAGAAGTTGCTACATCTTTTACAGCGGTGTGTTCTGTAACAAGACCTATACGAAGTGAGTCACTCACCATGAACATCAGGCTCTCTGTTGCACCGAAGTACTCGGTTAGAAATTCTGTATGTCCTTTGAATGGGAACTCATCACTGTGGATTGTGAGCTTATCGATCGGGGCCGTAACCAGTGCATCGATCAATCCTTCCTTTAGTTCTTCACATGCCTGCCTAAGAGCCGAGAAAGCTGCCTTGCCCGTTTCTTTGGAAGCCTTACCGGGGTTGATCTCAATAGTATCTTCCCAACAGTTGATCACATTGATAGTCTTGGGAGCGAATTGCCCTTTGTTACGCACCTGTGTATAGTTAAACTCTTCAATGTTCAACTGCTTCTTATAGAATGAAAGTACACGGGCCGATCCATATATAACCGGAGTGATCATGTTAAGAAGTCGGTTATCGGCAAGAGCCTTGATCACTACTTCAGGACCAACACCATTCAGGTCACCAAGTGTAATACCAATGCGGGGTTTCTGTGCTTGAGTCATGTAAAAACAAAATGAATTCTTTGCGATTTAGTAAATATTGGTGGAAAGTCCGAAAGTGGGGGAAGACGGGAAGTCCGAAAGTCGGGAAGTCCGAAAGATAGAAGACAGGGGTAAGAAGTAAGAATAAGGGTGTGACATAGAGTATATTTTTTTAGAGAAAGAGGCTGTTGGGGACTGACTACCTTGGCGTATATTCATGTGCCACTGTATTTCATTCAGTCGAGCTTATCTAGTTATATAGTCCCTGGTATCTTAAATCATCCATAACCCGATCTATATATAATTACAGAGGGGCATTTACCTTCTTACTGATGGCTTCTTACTTCTCATCAGTTCACATCTTCCAACTTCCGGTCTCCCAACTCTCGGCCTTCCGGACTTCCCAACTCCTCGTCTTCCAACTTATTCGTACTTTTAACCCTTCATGGAAAAATCATTTGATAAGGTACGACCGAAGAAGTCGCTGGGGCAACATTTCTTGCACGACCAGAATACTGCACGTAAAATTGTTGAGTCACTGAAAGTAAAGGAGGGTGCCAACCCGGTGCTGGAGATCGGGCCGGGTATGGGTGTGCTTACGCAATACCTTGTTACGAATGATAAACTGAATCTGAAGCTGATCGAGATTGACCGCGACTCTGTGAAGTATCTTCATAAACACTATCCGGCCATGGGCGAAAATATAGTGGAGGGAGATTTTCTGGCGATTGAATTGAAGAAGGTGTTCGACAGTACGTTCGCGATCATTGGTAACTTTCCCTATAACATTTCATCGCAGATATTTTTTAAAGTGCTGGAGCATCGCGACCAGGTTGATCAAGTGGTGTGCATGCTTCAGAAGGAAGTTGCCGATCGCATCGCTGAGAAACCCGGCAGTAAGACCTATGGTATATTAAGTGTGTTGCTGCAGGCATACTATACGGTACAATATTTATTCAAGGTACCACCGGGGGCATTTACACCACCACCGAAAGTTATGTCGGCAGTGATACGATTGGAACGCAACCAGACTGTGAAGCTGGGTTGTGATGAACAGCTCTTTGTAAAGGTGGTGAAGCAAGGGTTTAACAATAGGCGGAAGACCTTGCGCAACGCCCTAAAACCTCTAATTTTGCCTGCCGAAATTTCATCCCTTAAACTGCTTGACAAGCGGGCTGAGCAGCTTTCCGTGGAGGAGTTTGTTCACCTCACACAATTAATTGAATCGAGCCGTGGAACAGCAAACACTGGAGTTTGAATTAACAAAAGAATTTCGCGATCGCTTTCAGCAAGCTCTGGATGAACGTGATGATGCCTTCATTCGTAATTCACTGCAGGATGTAAAGGCTGCCGATATAACTGCACTGGTATACGAATTTACTCCGGAAGAATCGAAGTACTTCATGGAGTTACTCTCGATTGAAATTCAATCTGAAATTATTCGTGATCTTGATTCAGAGACGCGTAAAAAATATCTCAAACTGCACGATCCGCAGGCCATTGCTATACTGTTGAATCAACTGCTCTCGGATGATACTGCTGATATACTTCATGAACTGCCGGTAAAGGTGCGCGAAGAGGTATTTGTAGGACTCGAGCCTGTACTGCGTTCGCAGGTAACCGAACTGCTACGATACGAAGAGAATGTAGCCGGTGGTTTGATGGCGAAAGAACTTATACGCGCGCGCATCAACTGGACGGTAGTGCAATGTGTAGATGAGATTCGCAAGCAAGCTGAAAATGTATCGAAGTTCTACCAGGTATATGTGGTAGACGATCGCGATAAATTGCTGGGTAGATTATCACTGCAGGACCTCATCATCTCGGATGCACGCAAGCTTGTGGCAGATATATATGAAAAAGATATAGTCTCGGTCGAGACCTATATGGAAGACTGGGAAGTGGCGGAGGTCATGAAGAAATATGAACTCGTGTCGGTGCCTGTAGTAAATGTACAAGGCTACCTGGTAGGACGCATCACGATTGACGATATCGTTGATGTGATTACCGAGCAGGCGGAGGAAGAACGACAGATGATGGCCGGTATCAGTGAGAATGTTGAAGAAGATGATAGTATCTGGCGTAACACGCGTGCCCGTCTGCCGTGGCTGCTGATTGGTATATTGGGTGGCTTGATGAATGCCAAGTTTATGGGCTTGTTCGAAGCAGAACTTGTACGGGTTACAGCTATAGCTTTCTTTACACCACTGATACAGGCAACCGGTGGAAATGTAGGTATACAATCATCGTCACTCATCGTACAAAGTCTTGCGAATCCTGATTTTGTTGATGAAGGTTTATGGAAACGTCTTATCAAAGTATTTTTCGTGGCTATACTCAATGGCCTGGTGCTGTCTACACTCGTGTGGGGCGCAAATATATTGCTGTTCCAGGAGTATAAATTGTCGCTTGTGGTATCTATAGCGTTGTTCAGTGTTATTGTGTTCGCTTCGTTTATAGGTACTATAACACCGCTTATACTCAATCGATTTGGTTTTAACCCCGCGCTTGCTGCAGGTCCGTTCATTACAACAACAAACGATCTGCTCGGGCTTACACTATATTTCTTTACAGTTCACCTTATTCTCTGATGGCTCTTCCGAAATGTTTAATCATTGATCCCATGCATGAAAGTATTTTTCCGATGTTATCGGAGATCGGCTGGGAAGCAGTATCCATGCCTTCTATTACCCGCGATGCAATAAAAACAACGCATCATGGTTTTGATGGATTGATCGTACGCAGTAAAACGACTATTGATCGCGATCTGCTGGGCGAAAACCCTACGATTAAATTTGTAGGTCGTGCCGGTGCCGGTCTGGATAACGTAGATCTTGATTATCTCCAAGAGAAAGGTATAGCTGTATTGCATGCATCTGAAGGTAACCGTGATGCGGTAGGAGAGTATACCGCAGGTGCATTACTAAGTCTGATGCGAAATATACCCCGTGCGGACAGTGAGGTGCGTAACCGCGTATGGGAGCGCGAAGGAAATCGTGGTGAAGAACTGATGGGCAAAACGGTAGGCATCATTGGCTATGGCAACATGGGACAATCTTTTGCCAAACGAATTTCGGGCTTTGGATGTAATGTTTTAGCGTACGATAAATACAAAACCGGTTATGGCGATCTGTATGCTAAAGAAGTTTCGATGGATATGTTGTTTGCTGAAGCCGACATTCTGAGTCTACATATACCTTTAACACCGGAGACCCGGAAGATGGTTGATCTTTCATATCTCCACCGTTTCAAGAAGAAAATTATACTTGTTAATACCGCACGTGGAGAGATTGTATCACTCACCGATCTGGCGGAGGCTATGCAAGGCAACCTGGTGCGTGGCGCTGTACTGGATGTGTTGGAAAATGAAAAGCTCAACACCTTTTCGCCTGCGCAGAAGTTGGCGTTCGATACATTGGCAGAAAAAACGAATGTAATATTCACCCCGCATATTGCAGGCTGGACGTTTGAGTCGCACGTAAAAATTAATGTAGCTTTGATACAGAAAATCGAAGCGCTCGGATTAGCGCATTAATTTTTTTATCCTTAATATTAAATAAACCAATCAGAGCTAAGCCATGCGTTTTTTCGAAAAGCGGATGAAGGATGTAAATGAGTTCTTTAACTCGATTATAGAGAAACCTTTACTGACATCTTCGCTGGTATTGATACTTGTTACTATCATCGTACTGGGGCTTAGTACAAAATACTATTTGCATGAGTTCGATACGTTCGTGCCGCAGATTTTAGCGGAAGCACATGGAATGATTTTCGACATTGCTGTGATCGGTATCTTGATTTTCTGGTTGAATCAGAATGGGGAGATACGGCAGCGTATACGTACCTATAAAGATGAGATTGACGACTTCCGTTTGTGGGAGTCTGAAGAAGCCGCGTTTCGTACTGTGGGTAATATCAAGCGTTTAAATCGCCATAAGATTCATGAGATAAACCTGGTGAACTGTTACCTGCCAAGAACAAACCTGAACTATGTTAACCTGGCTTCTTCCAATATGAATTCAGCAAACATATCGCAGTCAACACTGATCGAATCGAACCTGGAGAATGCTCGTCTTAACCAGACAAACTTTGAAAATTCAAATCTTAACCAGGCGAATCTGAAAGGTGCCTATGCCAGTGGAGCAAACTTTAAAGATGCATTCCTGATCAAGTCACAATTCGAAAATGCATTTTTGATCAAAGCTAATTTTAACAATGCATTTTTAATGGAAGCTAACTTGCAGAACTGTTACCTGATGGGGGCGGACTTTGAGAATGCAAGTCTTTATAAAGCCGATCTGCGCGGAGCAAAAGGACTTACCGTGGAGCAATTATCAAAGGTAAAAACGCTATACCTGGCCCGCTTTGATGAAGAGATACTGGAGCAGATTAAAACCAATCTGCCGGAGCTAGTTGGCTCCTGATTTTGGGAGATAAAAACAAAATTGTTACCTTTACAGCAGCAACGGTCCCGGAGACGGGGCCGTTGTTTCTTTTTTTTGATGGCAAGAACAAAATAAACTAAGTAACGAATCACGTTAAGCTATGAGCAAGAAAGTTTCATACTATACAAAAGAAGGTTTAGATAAACTGCGAAGCGAGTTAAGCGAACTGAAGTCAAAAGGCCGTGCGGATATAGCACGCCAGATAGCTGAAGCACGTGATAAAGGTGATCTCAGTGAAAATGCAGAGTATGATGCTGCCAAAGATGCTCAAGGCCTGCTTGAAGCGAAAATTGCTCAGCTTGAAGACCTGGTAAGTAATGCTCGTCTGCTCGATGAAAACAATATAGATACATCCAAAGTATCTATACTTTCTAAAGTTACCATCAAAAACAAGAAGAACGGTGCTTCCGTTACCTATACGTTAGTATCAGAAGAAGAAGCTGATCTGAAAGCCGGTAAAATTTCTACCATGTCGCCCATCGGAAAAGGATTGTTGGGTAAGAAGAAAGGTGAAGTTGCCAAGATCACAACACCTGCCGGTGAAATTGAATTTGAAGTTGTAAATATTACAGCCTGATCATTCAGGTAAAGTAACTATTCTAAATAATAGATATATACCATGGCTTCCATTTTCACTCGCATCATCAACCGTGAGATACCCGGCTATATTATTGCAGAAGATGATAGGTACATTGCGTTCCTCGACATAAGTCCGCTTGTGTTAGGACATACACTGGTGATACCCAAACAGGAAGTGGACTATATATTTAACCTGGAGGATGATGCATTGGCTGGCCTGATGGTTTTTGCAAAGAAGGTTGCCAAAGCAGTAGAGAAAGCAGTGCCCTGCAAACGCATTGGTGTTTCTGTTATAGGCTTGGAAGTGCCGCACACCCATGTACACATTGTACCCATGAATTCAGCAGACGATGTAAACTTTACACGCGCCAAACTGTCGCCATCCAAGGAAGCTCTCGCAGAGGTAGCCGAAAAAATCCGGAAACATCTCTAGTATAAAATATAGCAGGCAGGCTATGTCTATCGACAACATACACCTGTCCTACAACGAATAAAAAAAGGATGCTATAAGAAATAGGATCCTTTTTTTATTCTTACTTCTATTTCTTCACAAACTTCAAATAAGCCACTCCGCTATTAGTCTTCACACTCAAGGTATATACTCCGGCCGCATAGTCTGCTACAGATAGTTCAAGTGAAGGCTCGTGTGTGCTATAGCGAAGTCCTTCCTTGCCATGCGCTGACGTAATGACTATATCTTTCTTTCCTGTCCCGGGAAGTGTGATCGTTAATTTGTCAGAAGCAGGATTTGGATACGCTGTTAATTTTTGTCCCGGATTGGTTTCTATGTCCGTAATCACCACGTCAACGTTGTCTGACATAACACTGGTACATCCATCAATCGTAACCTGCACGGTATAGACCGCGCTTTCAGAAGTAGTTAATGTAACGCCTTTTTCATCGGTAATTTTTACACCATCCTTGAACCACTGATTACCCGTTGTGCTGCTCGAAGTAAGCAATGCTGCATTTGAGTTTTGAGACACTGTAACCGTTGGCTTCTGCGGATTGACACAGAAGCTTTGTTGTGCCACTGCAGAAGGATTATAGTTTTCGTTACCAGGCTGGTTTGCTACAACGGTAGCGGTACCCGCTTCAGTAAGCGTTACCTGGTTGCCGGTGATGGTAGTTTTAGCAGGTGTTGTTGTCTGGTATGATAACGCAAGTCCAGACGTACTGGAGCCTGGCAGTGTAAAAGGAGCATCACCTAAAGTTTTATCTGCTATTGCAGGAAAGGTGATGGTTTGATCTGCCTTGTTGATGAGTAGTACAACTTCAACCGGGTCTGCTGCATCGTAAGTACCATTGCCCGTTTGCGTTGCCTTCATCATGATGGTACCGGCTTTATGTATAGTCACTACATTACCGCTTACAGATGCGATGGTTGGATCAGAACTTTCATACGTAATCGGCAGACCAGCATCACTGGTAGCGGTAAGGGTAAACGGAGCATCGCCATACGTTTTGGCAGGAAGCGGGTTGAACGTAATGGTCTGTTCCAAACGACATCCGGCTGGTAATGCCAAATCTGTGGAAGTATCGTGCACAAAGATTTCGTCACCGACCCCTGCTGCGAATCCGGTGATATATATCTTTTCACCAATGGCGAGTATATCTCCGGTTATACCACCGGCTGTAACCGTGGTGTTGTTAGTGACTTTTATAGTGCTGCAAGCCGGACCGTATGTTTTCCAAAGCGTGCGTATGCTGCCATCAAACGCTGTGAAATATAAAAAGTCGTTAACAGCGAGAAGGTTTGCCGGTGCCGCGCTGACTGCCCCGGTATTTATATCCGATACGATGACTGTTCCCCCTGCCGTACCGTCACTCTTCCAGAGTTCCACACCATGGGTGCCATCATCTGCCGTGAAATATAGTATACCATTGGATGCCGTCAGCTGGCTGATGTTGGAAGATGCTGCACCGGGGTTGATGTCCAATACCAGGCTGGTATTTGCTTCAGTTCCATCGGTCCGCCATAATTCTTTTCCACTCACACCATCGTTCACTACAAAGTATCCTACACCATCCACTTCTTCAAACTGAAGTATATCCGTGCTTACAAAACCTCCTGCAGCGTTGGGGTTAATATCTTTCACCAACACAGTGCCGGCATCGGTGCCATCGCTTTTCCAGAGTTCAAGTCCATGAGTTCCATCATCCGCAAAGAAATATAGCGCTCCGTTTTTGTTCTTTAATCCTTTCAGAAAAGTAAACGTCTTGATTACGTTCGTACCTGTATTTAATTCACCACCATCGCTGGTCCATAACCCAGCAGTGCCTGCATCATTGGCAATGAAATATAGTTTGTCGTTGAAGTTAGTGAGTGAAGCAGGATTGGAACTGATGGAACCGCCTATATTAGCAACACGCTTGGTGCCAATTACAGTACCATCACTCTTATATAGTTCGATAGCAACATTGTTGGCTTCATATCCCGGGAAAAAAGCAATGTTACCTACACCGGTAATTTCAGAGCCATCCGAAGGTTTGGCACCTAATTCAATGGTGCCGGCTGTTGTTCCATCGGTCTTCCATAAACGTATAGGCTCTTTACTCATATCCCTTGCCGTAAAATATATAAGGTTGCTTATATGTTTCAGGTATGACGGATTGGACGAGCTATCGGCATTAAACCAGATTTCTTTCAGCAGCGCAGTGCCTGCACTGGTACCATCACTTTTCCAGAGCTCCTGGCCGTTGCCAGTATCGTAAGCAGAGAAATATAGGGCGTTGTCGAGGGATTCAAAATGTCCCGGATTTGAACCCGCATTTGTTACTGGTATATCGGTTATGCGATCTGTGCCTGCGAGTGTACCATCTGTTATCCATAGTTCGTTTCCGGTATTGCCATCATCAGCAACGAAATATAGTGTTGTGCCAAGGGGAGTAAGATCATTCGGAGGCCGTGTGCCCGGTGTTGTGCCTTTTGCTATATCCGTAACCAGTACGGTGCCTGATTCTGTTCCATCGCTTTTCCAGATTTGAAGACTGGCGCCTGCTGTCAGATCTTTCGGTGCTACAAAATATAGTTCACCGTTCATGTTGGCGAAATCAGCAGCATAGCTTCCTATATTTTTATAGGTAACGGTACCTGCAGCGGTTCCATCGCTCTTCCAGAGTTCGGATGTATTGGCAGTAAAATATAGTATACTTCCGACAGCCGTTGTGTTTTCTATGATACTGAATTCTCCGAGGTTTTTAACGAAGGTAGTTCCGGCCGCTGTTCCATCACTTTTCCATAGACCATTAATGATCGTGCCATCAGAAGCTGTAAAGAAAAGCGTGCCGTTTACATTGGTAAGCAGATCAGGCGATGAACCGTCTGTTCCGGGCAGTATGTCCAATACGAGTTCGGTGCCTGCATCTGTTCCATCACTTTTCCAGAGCTCATAACCGTTGGTGCCATCTGTGGCAATGAAATATAGCATACTTCCTACGGCACTGAATCGGGCAGGCGATGATGAGCCTGTTCCTGTATTTATATCTTTTACCAATACAGTTCCGGCTGATGTTCCATCACTCTTCCAGAGCTCAACACCGTTGGCTGCGCTGTTACCGGTGAAATATAGTGTGCCGTTCGCCTGACCAAAATACGGACTGCTGCTGGCGCTGATGATGTTGTTTCGGAGCAGTACAGTTCCGACTTCTGTCCCATCACTTTTCCAGAGGTCGAGAAAGTTGGAGCCATCGGTAATGGTAAAGAAAAGTAAATTACCGGCTGCAATCATGTTGGATATATTGGCTGAGCCAGACCCGGTTTGTATATCTTTCACCAATAGCGTACCTGCTTCGGTGCCGTCACTTTTCCAAAGTTCGGTTCCTTCTGTACCGTTGTTTGCGAGAAAATATACTATACCATTTACATCAACCAGACTGGATGGACTTGAAGAGCTGCTGCCCGGATTTATATCCTTCACAAGTATAGTTCCAGCTTCAGTGCCATCGCTTTTCCAGAGCTCTTGTCCGGCACCGGATCGTCCATTGAAAAGCACTACGCCATTAAGTGGTGTTATACTGTACGCATCTATACCCGATCTGTTTGGATCTGCTGCCTGGTTGATATCCTTCAGAACGCTTAGCTGAGCATGGCAAAAAGTAGTCGCCAATACAAAAAGTAAAAGTAAAAGTCTCTTCATGAAAGGGGAATTTTCTTCTAAGATAGGCACTATCCGCTAAAGAAATCACGTATCACATGAATTTTGGATGTCCGTTGTTGTAACGTTTATTAAAAAATATTTAAGTTTTTTTTAAGTCTACAACAAACGATTTAGTGCCCCAAAACGGGTGATAATTTTGGGTTATTGGCATATACAATACCCTCTTTGGTGGTATTTGTATTTTGTAGTATAAAATTTTGCTGGTAGTTTGGTTTAACCTAAACACAAACTATATGAAGAAACAACTACTAGTAATCCTAGGGGTTGCGCTCGCATTTCTGTGCTTTGAAGTGCGCGCGCAAAACCGAACGGTCTCAGGAAAACTTACCTCTGCTGAAGACGGATCAGGCCTGCCTGGAGTAAACGTACTCGTGAAAGGCACTACCATCGGTACCGTATCTGATGCGGAAGGTAAGTATACATTGTCAGTCCCACCGGAAGGCTCCGTCCTTGTCTTCTCGTTTATCGGACTCCGAACACAAGAAGTAGAAATTGGCGATCGCTCTTCTGTTGATGTCCAACTCAGCCAGGATATTCAACAGCTCAGTGAGGTAGTCGTTACAGCCCTTAACATTCCCCGCGAAAAGAAATCACTTGGCTACTCAGTACAACAAGTAGATGGCTCCGCAGTGTCTGATGTAAAGACGAATAACTTTGTAAACTCTTTGTCAGGAAAGATTGCAGGTATAGCTGTAAACGGTTCTCCTGGTGCTATAGGCGGAAGTACACAGATCATTATCCGTGGTATAAAATCAATTACCGGTGATAACCGTCCGCTATATGTAGTAGATGGTACGCCTATTGACAACTCGAACTTTAACGGTGCTCCTAAATCATCAGGCGGAAGTTCTCCGGAAGCAGGTGCCGGTGGTACCGACTTCGGTGATGCTGTTGCTGATATAAACCCGAATGATATAGCATCCATCACGGTACTGAAAGGCGCCAATGCTGCTGCCCTATACGGTTCGCGTGCCGCCAACGGTGTTATCATGATAACGACCAAGAGCGGCAAAGGAAGAAAGGGTATAGGAGTAGATATCAGTTCCAGTGTTGAGATCAGTAAAGTTGCTGTTCTTCCAAAATACCAGAATGAATATGGTGGCGGTTACGAACAGGAATTCGAGCTATACAACGGACAGCCTATTGTAAACTATGCGGCTGATGAAAGCTGGGGACCTCGTATGGACGGACAACTGGTGCGTGAGTGGTTCTCATGGTTTCCGGATGATCCAGACTATGGTAAATTAACGCCCTTCTCACCACACGCTGATAACGTAAAAGATTTTTACGAAACCGGTGTAGCATTGAACAACAGTATAGCATTAAGCGGTGGTAGTGACCAAACGAGTTTCCGTATAGGCTATACCAACTATAATGCAACGGGTACTTTCCCGAACGATGAGCTGAAGAAGAATAACATCTCCGTTAACCTTACCAGCAACCTTACTAAAAAGTTAACGATATCAACGCATGTTAACTATGCACATTTTCTGCATACCGGTATACCTACATCCGGATACTCCGATGCGATGGGTAATACCAACAACTCAACAAGCTTTAACCAGTGGTTCCAGCGTCAGTTGGATATGGAAAAACTGAGACAGTATAAAACACCAACCGGTGAACAACGCAGCTGGAACATCAGCAGTCCGACAAACATGCACCCGCTCTATTGGAACAACCCTTTCTGGGAAGTATATGAGAGCCCGACAAACCAGGCACGTGAAAGGGTGTTCGGTGATATATCGCTCAAGTATGAGATTGCAAAAGGACTAAATATACAAGGCTGGGCACGTACAGATTTCTATACGGATCGCAGAGAACGCAGACAAGCTACCGGCTCACTGGATCAGCCCTACTACGATGAAGATGTGCGTGAAGTACGCGATAACAACTTCGAACTTCACCTGACCTATAGCAAAGATCTGTCGAAAGACTTTTCGCTGAACGTACTGGCTGCAACCAACGTACGGAAACGTAAATACTATATCAACTACGGTCGTACGTCCGGAGGTTTAAGTTCACCGAATTACTTTAACCTGAATGCCTCTGTAGACAGACCAATCATCAACGATGTATACCAGGAGAAAGAAGTACAATCGGTATACGGACAGGTAAGTCTTGGTTACAAAGGTTTAGCATACCTCGATGCGACTATACGCAACGACTGGTCATCTGTTTTACCAAAGAAGAACTGGGCCTATACTTATCCATCTGTAACGGGTACACTTGTATTCTCTGAATTATTACCGGCACAGGAGATCGTATCATTAGGAAAAGTGCGTGCAAGCTGGGCGCAGGTTGGTAATGATACTGACCCGTATCGCATTGCAACAACCTATACCGGAGAAACTGCTTTCGGTTCGTATCCTACCTATTCTGTAGCGAACGCATTGAACAATCCGGATCTGAAAGCGGAGTTGTCTACAACAGTAGAGTTTGGTGTGGAGATGAGCTTCCTGCAAAATCGTGTAGGCTTTGACTTCACATACTACGATATCAAAACTACCGATCAGATCATCAACCTCGATGTATCTGCAGCGAGTCGTTATTCTTCTGCATGGGTAAATGCCGGAGAATTATCGAACAAAGGTTTTGAAGTAATGCTATACGGCACACCCATTAAATCAGCTTCAGGTTTCACCTGGGATATAACGGCTAACTGGGCGCGCAACCGTAACAAAGTTGAAAAGCTCTATGGCGATTTGAACAACCTCATCATCAACAGCTATAGCGTTACTACCAACGCAAGGGTAGGAGAGTCGTACGGTACATTTGTACTCATTGGCTATAAGTATGATGACAACGGTAATAGAGTAGTTACACCGGCTGGTGCGTTTGTGCAGAACCCGAACCAGGTGTTTGGAAGTTACCTGCCTGATTGGACCGGTGGAGTTACCAACACTTTCAGCTATAAAGGATTTAGTCTCGGTGCTACGATCGATATACGACATGGTGGTAATGTATACTCTACGACCAACCGTTATGGACAATATTCAGGATTGCTGGATGTTACTGCCGGTTTGAACGATAAAGGAAATCCGAAGAGAGATCCGGTTGCTGAAGGCGGAGGCGTACACGTAACAGGTGTTACTGCTGCCGGTGAGACATTTGATGATTATGTAGAAGCCGTTGATTACTTCGCGAACCAGTCAACCATTCGTGAGAACTATCTATACGATGCAAGCTTTGTTAAACTGCGTGAAGCAAAATTGACATATTCACTTCCGGGTACCATAACTTCCAAAACTCCTTTCACCGGTATATCGGTAGGTATATATGGAAGAAACCTGGCTATACTTCATAAGAATACACCGAACATCGATCCGGAAACAGCATTGGGATCAGGATCTATTCAAGGATATGAAAACGGTCAGCACCCAAGTACACGGGTAATCGGATTCAACCTGAATTTGAAATTATAGTATCCTGTCACTAAAAAATTAAGGAAATGAAAAACTATAGAAGATATAAAACCAAGATAGCAGCTGCGATTACAGCAGCTCTGATGATCGGGTGTACAGGAGATTTCGAAGAGATCAACACCAACCCGAACGATCCTGTTGTGGTGCCTACTTCGTACTTGTTAACACAAGCACAGCGAAATACACTGGCGCAACAATCATACTTTACAACGAACCTGTATGCGCAGCTGTTTGCCGAAACACAGTATACCAATACTTCGCGCTACGAAACCGAGCAAGCTTCGTTTGATGGTTTCTACCAGGGACCGCTGGCAGATTTGCAGGAGATCATTGATCTGAACACAAATGAATCTACCAAAGAATCAGCAGAGGTATTGAGCTCAGGTTCCAATGCCAATCAATTGGCAGTAGCGCGTATTCTGAAAGCCTATAATTTCCAGATTCTGACGGATACCTGGGGAGATATACCCTATAAAGATGCATTGCTGGGTATGGAAAATCTTTCACCGGCCTACACTCCGCAGAGTGAAATATATACCGACCTGGTGAGCGAGCTAAAGGCTGCCGCAGCACAGATCGATGCAGGTGCAGGTGTGGAAGGTGATGTTATCTATGGTGGTGACATGGACCTCTGGAAAAAGTTTGCCAACTCGTTGTTGTTACGGGTAGGTATACGCATGTCCGAAGCAAACCCTGATCTGGCGAAAGACGCTATAACATCTGCGCTTGCCGGTGGTGTATTTGAAAACAACGATGAGAGCGCGGTGTTTAATTACCTCAGCGCTTCGGTAAACTCCAATCCGATATACTCACACTTCCATGTGTCCAATCGTACCGACTACGCAATCAGCAATGTGCTGGTAAATTTCATGAAAGGTGTTAGCGATCCGCGACTTCCTGTATATGCAAATCCTACGGAGAACTCGGTAGAAGCAGGTACACCGGAATATGTAGGTGAACTATATGGTGTTACACAGGCGCAAGCGGGAGCAACCACCAATGCTTCCATATCATTCCTGGGGGATTATTGGAAAGAGAGCCCCGCTACAGCCATTATCATCATGAGCTATAGCGAAGTGTTGTTTATACAGGCTGAAGCTGCAGCGAGAGGCTGGGCAAGTGGTGATGCTGAAGAATTATACAATGCTGCTATTGAGGCATCCCTGAATTATTATGGTATAACGGATGAAGATGTTATTAACGATTATATAGCACAGACCGGTGTACAATTTGATGCCGGTAACTATAAGAAATCTATAGGTGAGCAAAAGTGGATTTCGCTTTATGCTGTAGGACATGAACCATGGTCTGAATGGAGACGATTAGGATATCCTGTATTATCTCCTGCACCGGCAGCGGTGGAAGGTCGTGGTATTCCGCTCCGTTTAACATACGCTACGCGCGAGTATACCTTGAACGCGGAGAATGTAAACGAAGCTGTAAAGAGACAAGCAGCATCGGGAACTCTTCACATGAGCGATGCCGTTTGGTGGGATGAGTGATAAGTTAAATACGCAAAGAAAAACCGACCTGTAAAAGGGTCGGTTTTTTATTTTATGGTATATCTATATATAGCTCTGTAGCGTGTTACCATCCGGTTCTGTACTCACGCTTTACAAACTGGTTGGCCTCATCGAAGTTGGTGATCTTCATGTTGGCACCGTCCCACATCAGTTTAATGTTCCGTCCCGGAAAATCGAATTGTTCAGCGTTGTCTTTCTTCGGGATACGAACATCGTAGCTGCGTATCGCGAGGTTACCCATCAATACTGTTTCGGTAAGCGGACCTGCAATTTCGAATGGCGAACTAACTTCCATTTTTCCATAACCTGCCTGGCAAGCTTCTACCCATTGTGCATAGTGGCCGTCAGCTCCGCCTGGTACACGCTTTATAGTCTGCGGTATATTTACTTCTTTATTTCGGGATGTTGGTATCAGGGATGGATACATACCGTAGGTACCGCACATCATCTTGCCTTTGGTACCAACAAATATAGCACCGTTGCCACCATCACCCATGCGTTCATTTGGTCCTAACTCTTCCGGTCTTTCCGGTTGTATACCACCGTCCATCCAGTGAAGTTTTACCGGAGGTTTACCGTTCCGTGCCGGGAAGGTAAGTACAATATAGGAGGAAGGAGGACAGCTCTCCGGGAAGTAGCCACGCTTGAATTCATCTACATATACACTACCGACACTCGCAGTTACATCCGTAGGATATTGAAGTCCTAATACGCGGAACGGAGGTTCAATAATGTGACATCCCATATCACCGAGTGCGCCGGTACCGTAATCCCACCAGCCGCGCCAGTTGAACGGTACTAATTTATCTACATAATCTTTTTGAGGTGCAGTACCTAACCATAAATTCCAGTCAAGCTCTTTTGGTATTTCTGTTTTCTGTGCAGGCCAGCTAATGCCTTGTGGCCATACCGGGCGGTTTGTCCAGCAATATACCGTGTGTACATCACCGAGTAACCCTGCATTATACCACTCCATCAATTGACGCACATCATTACCGGAAGCGCCCTGGTTACCCATCTGCGTAACTACTTTATACTTCCTGGCAGCTTCGGTAAGCGTACGTGCTTCATATATATCATGTGTTAGCGGCTTCTGTACATATACATGTTTACCGAGTTGCATAGCTGCCAGTGCCTGCACCGCGTGGTTGTGATCCGGAGTAGAAACTGATACAGCATCTATATGTTTATGCTCTTTGTCGAGCATAATGCGATAGTCTTTATAGAATTTTGCTTTCGGAAATGCAGCAACCGATTTGGAAGCTCTGCGTGTATCTACATCGCACAGGTATGCAATTTCTGCTTTACCGCTTTTTGCAAAGCTTGAGATATCGCTTTCACCTTTACCACCTACACCTATACCGGCCACGTAAAGCTTATCGCTGGGAGCGCGATAACCTTTACCGCCCAGCACAAAGCGCGGCAGAATGGTAAATGCAGCGGCCGTCATTCCTGCATTCTTGATAAAATTTCTCCGGGAGAGGTCGGTGGTTGGAGGAGTTGATTTTTTCAGTGGCATCTCGTCTGTTGGATTTGGGTTAAATGATTGTATCGGTATAGCGGCACTATAATTCTATACAGCTGTGCTATTCATTAAACGGGCTTCACGATATATACTATATAGGGTGAAGCCCGGAGTAACTACGCATTATCAAATTTTACACTGATCTCCAAAGTACGGTCATCATACTTCAAACCGTATTGATCCAGTACATCCTGCGGAACACCATCCCACTGGTTGGGTTTATTACCAACGTAGCCCAGATCTTTTATTCCGATCTTGCTGGTAAAAAATCCGCATGCTGTTAAATCGCGCATTGTGTTGAAGAAAGCAACACCTTGTTTCATTTCCGGCTTTGCCTGTTCAGGATACGCTATATCATCTACTATTTCAATTTGCTGTTCTGCCGAGCACGATACAAAGTCGGCATTGAATCGCTTCATGCTTTGAACATCCAGCCATTTTATACCACCGCGTAATGGGGTCTGGTAATCGGGCATATCTTTTACAATAAACTCGATGAAGTCCGGTACACCCGCTTCGGAAGCACTGCCCGATATTTCATCCTTTGGAATGATGATGTCGGAAAGAACAGTGATGGTTTTCATCTCATGCTCATCGAAGAATTTTTCAGCAGCAAGTTTTTGTTCACGCACCTGCTCGGCCGCGTAACGATCGATGGTTAAACCTTTCGGTGCTTCAACCACTTCTTTTTTCTCTTCAGGTTTGCACGCCTGGAAGAGTAAACCTGCGCCAGCGGTGCTGACAGCAAGTGTTTTTAAATATTTTCTTCTATCCATGATTTACACAGTTCGGTTGCGGGCGTTCCTACAGATATAAGACAGATATCCTGTAAGAAACCCTTAATTGATTTTAGAGATTTTGCTTTTTCATTTCTTCAATAATATACTCGGAAGCACGCATCGAGAGCGCGAGGATGGTCCACGTAGGATTTTTATCAGCCTGTGATACAAACGGACCTCCATCGACCACGAATAAATTTTTAACCTCGTGTGCCTGGTTGTATTTATTGACTACCGATTTTTTCGGATCATCTCCCATACGGGTGGTACCGACTTCGTGGATTATGCGGCCCGGAGCTTCAAGACCGTAATTGGTATCAGCACCAGCTTTACCCCATGTTACCTCCGCGCCCATCTTGTGAATGATCTCTTCGAAAGTTTCCTGCATGTGCTTGGCCTGCTTGATCTCCTGGTCGCTCCAGTTATAGTGGAAGCGTAACACCGGTATACCATATTTATCTACGACAGTCGGATCGATCTCGCAGTAATTATCTTCGCGTGCAATTGCTTCACCACGGCCTGCCATACCGAATGTAGCTCCGTAGAAATAGCGGTAATCATCTTTCAGTGAAGCTCCATATCCTCCGGCTTGTTTTTTCTTTCCATCGCGTCCGGCATATTTACCATTCACGCTGTCCATACCAAAACCAAAACCATAGCTAGGCATATCCATACCACCCCAGTATTCAATGTGATAACCGCGGGCGAAGTCGAGCTTTTTGTTATCGAGCCACCAGGGAGTATATACGTGCATACCGCCCACACCATCTTCATTATAGCGCTTGCGTCCTACGAGTTTCGGAAGAAAACCTCCCATCGCAGAACCGGTGGAGTCGTGCAGATATTTACCCACCACATTGCTGCCATTAGCCAGTCCGTTGGGAGTGCGCGATGATTTGGAGTTGAGTAACAAACGTGCCGATTCGCAGGCACTCGCAGCGAGTATTACAATCTTGGCTTTAACGGTATACTCTTGCTGATCATCCTTATTTACAAATGAAACTCCGGTTGCTATACCTTCATCGTTTGTTATTACTTCGCGTGCCATGGCATTCGGTATAACATCAACGTTGCCCGTTGCTATAGCGGGTTTGACAAGCACAGATGAAGATGAGAAGTCACCATATACTGTACAGCCGCGATTACACTGCGAGCAGAAGAAGCACGCACCGCGATCTTTATTACCGGGCAGCGGTCGTGTGAGTATCGATAGTCGTGAAGGAATTACCGGTACACCTAACGATGTAGCTGCATCTTTAATAAACAATTCATGCAGACGCGGTTTCGGTGGAGGCAGAAATATACCATTCGGTTCGTTCGGTAAATTTTCTTTCGAACCGAACACACCAATGAGCTGATCTACTTTATCATAGTAAGGTGCTACATCTTCGTAGCTGATCGGCCAGTCATCACCGAGTCCGTCAATACTTCTGTGTTTGAAATCTTTCGGGCCGAAGCGCAGCGAAATTCTTCCCCAGTGATTGGTGCGACCGCCCAGCATGCGTGAGCGGAACCAATCGAACTGTGTTCCATTCTTGTGTGTATAGGGCTCGCCTTCGAGCTGCCAGCTTCCATAGGCTGCATCAAAATCTCCGAAGCCTCGATAATAGGTAGACGCGCCCCTGCGTGGAGATTCCCACGGCCATTTTAATTGCATTACATTTTTAGCAGGGTCGTACATCGGACCTGCTTCGATCAATACTACTTTTACTCCGGCATTCGCCAGGGTATACGCAGCCATTCCACCACCAGCTCCAGAACCAACAATGCAAACATCGTATGATTTTGAAGTCTCTTTAATTTGAAATTTGGGCATAGAAAAGGTTAAAGATTTAAACTAAATGTAAATCTTTCCCCGCTAAATGCTACTTGTTATTTCTGTTTACTTGGCGATTTATGATGATGACCGGTGCTGTTGGGCTGTGTGTTTTTAGGCACGGGGTCGTAACCATGTGTTCCCCACGGATGGCAGCGTGCAATTCGTTTCATGCCGAGCCAGATGCCTTTAAAAACGCCCCACTCCTGAATGGCTTCAATGGTATATTGTGAGCAGGAGGGAGTATGCCTGCAGTTGGATCCTAACAACGGTGAAATGCTTAGCTGGTAAAAGCGGATGGGCAATATGAAAATTTTGCGAAGCACTTCTTTACTGGTTATATACTTCATCCTAACTGTTTTCGCTTCAGAAAAGTTGTCGGGATGAAATATATACTATGGTTATGTTATTCAATCGTAAAGTTTATCTCTCCGTCTTTGCCGTCTTTTAACTGCACGCCCAGTTGTTTGAGGTCATCGCGTATTTTATCGGAGAGTGCATAGTTCTTGTCGACTCTCGCTTTTTTGCGCAGGTCGATCAATACATTAATAACACCACTTAACAATTCATGATTGTGCTCTTCTTCTTCGCGAAGGCCGAGTACATCTTCCATGATCTGTATGTAGGCATTCCTGAATGCATGAAAGGTTTCTTCACTGATGTTCTTCAGCGATAGATTACCTGATTTAAAATCGTTAATGCGCGCAGACATTTCAAACAATGCAGCCAGTGTTTTAGCCGTGTTGAAATCATCGCTCATGTTGCTATAGCATGCATCCACCATTTTCAGAAGATCATCGCGCAGTTCTGCGTTGTCTGATCCTCCGGTATGCTCAAGCTTCTTCACCGTGCCCAGGGCATTGGATAATTTCCTGAATCCTTTTTCAGCAGCATTCAATGCTTCATTTGAAAAATCAAGTGTGCTGGAGTAATGCGATTGGAGCATAAAGAAACGTACCGTCATCGGGCCGAATCCTTTTTCAAGCAACGCATGATCTCCGGCAAATAACTGACGCGGTAAAAATGAGTTGCCTAATGACTTGCTCATCTTCTGTCCGTTTACTGTCAGCATGTTGGAGTGCAGCCAGTAGTTAACCGGTTGCTTGCCATTGGCACCTACGGCTTGCGCGATCTCACATTCGTGGTGAGGGAACTTTAAATCCATACCACCACCGTGAATATCAAATGTCTCACCGAGGTATTTTGTACTCATCACTGTACATTCAATATGCCATCCTGGAAAACCTATACTCCACGGAGAAGGCCAGCGCATGATGTGATAGGGAGAAGCTTTCTTCCACAAAGCAAAATCAATCTTGTTGCGCTTCTCATCCTGACTGTCGAGTTTTCTTCCGCTTTCAATCAGGTCTTCAATCACACGCCCCGAAAGTATACCATAGTTGTGACTGGTGTGATACTTCATCACATCAAAATATACCGAACCGTTTACTTCGTATGCTAAACCTTTATCAATAAGGTTCTTGGTAATTTCAATCTGCTCAACAAGATGTCCGGTAGCTGAAGGTTCAATGCTGGGAGGGAGGATGTTGAATTGACGCATTACTTCATGAAAGCCTTCGGTATAGTGTTTCACTACTTCCATCGGTTCCAGTTGTTCAACGCGTGCTTTCTTCGCGATCTTGTCTTCACCTTCATCAGCATCGTTCTCGAGGTGCCCTACATCGGTTATGTTACGCACATAGCGCACTTTATAGCCAAGATGTCGGAAGTATCGGGATACAATATCGAACGTGAGAAAGGTTCTTACATTTCCCAGGTGTACGTCATTATATACCGTAGGTCCGCACACATACATACCGATGTGACCGGGATTAACGGGTTTGAAGACTTCTTTTTTGCCTCCCAGGGAGTTGGACAGATGAACCGGATATTTTTCGTAAAGCGCCATAGCGTAAAAAAGTGGGCCGAAAATAACGTATTTACCAGATATAATACGATAAAGCACATCCCCGAAAGGGAGCGTTATATGTTTTTTAACAAATGGGGTGCTGATTTTTGTACTACGCCGATTTCAGGATTTCCATGAGCGGTCGCCGAAAACGTTTTCGTTGAATTCCTTGCTTTATTTTTTAATATTAATGAGCTTAGCAATCGATTTCATTTTCCCCTCACTTTTCTAGAACTCTCAACTTAATCCTTTATTTCATGCTAAACCCAACGTGCGATGGAAAACGGCCTCACAAACGCTTTCACTATCGAAACCGTAAACGTTTGTGAAAACGTTTACGAAAGTATTTTTAATTCTTTATGATTGAAGAATTAACAAAATTTTTATTTTCGAATGATGCATGATTCGCAATAATGTTTTGTGCGTCGATTTTTAACCAAATCAATTAACCCAAATCTATCTATGAAAAAACTCTACAGGAGCATGAGTTTGTCATTGGCAATGATGCTGATGCTTGCTTCAGTGGCGCTGGCACAAGAGCGAATTGTGACCGGTACGATCACTGACGAAACCGGTACCGGAATGCCGGGAGTGAACGTTCTCGTAAAAGGCACTTCGGCAGGTACAGCAACCGACACCGAAGGAAAATTCAGAATCGCGGTGCCTAATTCAGACGCTATCCTTATCGTAACATTTGTGGGCTATTCAACTACGGAAGTCCCCGTAGGCTCAAGGTCAGTGGTAGATGTTGCCCTGAATCCTGATGTTACAACCTTCCAGGAAATTGTTGTTACAGGTTATACTACGGAAAACAGAAGAGAAGTTACCGGTGCCGTATCCACTATACGTCCGGCAGAGCTTGTTGCTGTTCCTTCCGGTAACGTTGAGCAGCAGCTTCAGGGACGCGTGCCGGGTGTAACGGTAATCACCAACGGTCAGCCCGGTACAACCAGTGTGGTTCGTATCCGTGGTTTCGGTGCGTTTGGTGGTAACGATCCACTCATCATTATTGACGGTCTTCCGGTAGGCGCCAGTGATTTCCTTTCTCCGGATGACATCGAATCAACAACGGTGTTGAAAGATGCAGCCTCAGCTTCTATATATGGTGCCCGCGCAGCGAACGGTGTAATTGTATATACTACCAAAAAAGGTAAGAAGTCTGACGGTAAACTTCGTGTAAACTACGATGGTGTTTTAGGGGTTACTGTTCCCGGTAAAGTAGATAATATTATGAATCCACAGGAACAGGCTGACTGGACCTGGAATGCGATTCGTAACACTGCAACTCAGCTTGGTGAAACACCTGAGTTCAAGAGTGATCAATATGGCAACGGGGCAACGCCTGTGCTACCCGACTATCTGAAAGTTGGTGATGCATCGGGTGTGGTTGGATCAATCGATCTGAATGCTGAGCGTGCCAAGTATAATAATGATGCTTCTAAAGGTGCAGTATATTTAGTTATACCTGCTAACAAATCAGGAACAAACTGGTGGGATGAAATCACTCGTCCGGCAAGACTGCATCGTCATAACCTGAGCTTCTCAGGCGGTGGCGACAGAAGTGCATTCTATGTGAGCTTGGGTGTGCAGGATCAGGACGGTATCCTGATTCATCAGAACTTCAAACGCTATACATTCCGTATCAACTCGGAACATAACGTTCATAAAAATTTCCGCATCGGTCAGAACATTCAGTTCACATACCTGAGCAGAAAAGGAATTATCGGTGGTAGCGGAGGTCGTGGTGCAGCAAACGAAGAAAGCGATGTATTGTCTGCTTTCCGTATGCCAGCCATCATTCCGGTGCACGATGCTTTCGGCGGTTATGCCGGTACAATTGCAAAAGGATTTAACAACCCGCGCAACCCGGTGGCTGCACGCGACAGATCTTCTGATAACGGTTCGTATAGCATTCTTGGTTTCGGTAATATATATGCGGAACTCGATCTCCTTAAGCATCTGACATGGCGTACCAGCTTTGGAGGTGGTTTCAGCAATAACTACTTCAATAGCTATACTTTCCCGTCATACGAGAACTCTGAAAACAACTCGTCTTTTACCTATGCTGAAGGCGCAGGTTCATTTGCTACCTGGACACTTACCAACACTGCCCAGTATAAGAACAAATTTGATGCACACAGTATAGATATACTCGCAGGTGTTGAAGCGCTCAATACCGGAACAGGAAGAAGTGTTAACGGTTCAGGTTTGAATCCTTTCCTGTATGATTTAAACTATATCAACGTTACCAACACACAGCCAGGTGGCCGTGTTACCGGAAGTACCTATAGCAAAGGTGTTAACTTCTACTCAATCTTCGGACAGTTGAAATATAATTTCAACGAGAAGTATATGTTAACAGGGGTTATCAGACGTGATGGTTCTTCACGTTTTGCTTCGCGTAATCGCTTCGGTGTGTTCCCTGCAGTTTCAGTGGCATGGAGAGCTTCTGAAGAGGAATTCCTGAAAGGCCTGAACTTCATCTCTGATCTGAAGATCCGCGGTGGTTGGGGTGAAATGGGTAACTCGAACAACGTAGATCCTAACAACCAGTTCAGCCTCTGGAATGCAAGCCTTGGTCTTGCAGCGTATGATATAGCAGGTTCTAACTCAGGTGTAACATCCGGTTTGTACCGTTCAAGAATCGGTAACCCGAATGCGAAGTGGGAGACTTCTTCTACAACCAATATAGGTTTCGATGCTTCGTTATTCGATGGTAAAATAGATATAGCATTTGACGTGTGGAGAAAAAATACACGCGACCTGCTATACGGATCAGAAACTGCTGCCGTGGTTGGTCCACAGGCAACCGATCCTTCTATCAACATTGCGAAAATGCGTAACGCAGGTGTGGATATCGAAATTACCACACGTGGCGATGTAGGTACATCGGGTGTAAACTACGAAGTGAAAGCAACCGGATCGTTCCTGAATAACGAAATCGTATCACTGGTTCCCGGAGTTGAGTACTTCGATGGTGGTAACACCCGCAACGGTAACGTTATACGCAACCAGGTAGGACGCGCTATATCTTCATACTTCGGGTATAAAGTTGTAGGTCTGTACCAGGATGCTGCGGATGTAGCAAATTCTCCTACACAGGAAGGAGCTGCTCCCGGTCGTTTCAAGTACGCAGACATCAACGGACGCGATGCTGAAGGTAATTTAACAAACGCTCCTGATGGAAAGATCAACGCGGATGACAGAACATATCTCGGTGATCCTGTTCCTGATTTCTCGGGTGGTATCAACATCAAGCTGAAGTATCAGAACTTTGAACTCGAAACATTCCTCGGTGTATTCTTAGGATTCGAGAACTATAACTTCTCCAAGTGGTTCACAGACTTCTATCCTTCCTTTACCGGGGCTGCGATCGGAACTAACGTGAAAGATTCATGGACGTTTGAAAGAGGTGGTAACACAGTACCAATCTTTGAAAACGTTTCAAACTTCTCAACCAACACACAGTCTAATTCATACTATATCGAGAAAGGTAACTATGCACGTCTCACCAACCTGCAGATTGCATACAACCTGCCTTCTGATATGCTTGGTAACTGGGGTATAACACGTGCCAGAATTTATCTGCAGGCTACTAACCTCTTTACAATCTCTAATTACTCAGGACTTGATCCAGGCGTAGGTGGAGCAGCGGATACAACACTCGGTCTGGACTTCGGTAACCCTCCGGTAACAAGAGGTTTCAACATCGGTGTTAACCTGGGACTTTAATCACTTAATGAGATTACAGATATGAAATTTATATATAGAAATAAAAAGACAACGATATGGGTACTGGTTGCCGCCATTGTGCTGGGGCCTATTGCCTGTAAAGAAAGCTTCCTGGAAGTGCCGGTAACCGGTGAGCTTCAGGAAGGACAGATACTGAACCAGAAAGGTGTTGAAGGTTTGCTGATTGGTGCTTACTCAGTTCTTAACGGACGTGGTAACGGCTGGCACTCCGGTGCTTCCAACTGGATGTGGGGAAGTATACGCGGTGGTGATGCCAACAAAGGTACCAATGCCGGTGACTTTAACGCGATGAACCCTGTGCAGCGTTTTGAAGTAGATGCTGTGAACGGTGAAGTAAACGGTAAATGGTTAGGTGGCTACGAAGGTGTTAACCGCGCCAACTATGTGCTATATCTGTTGAACAACGATCTGGTTGAAAATATATCAGATGCTGTGAAAACAAGAATTATAGCAGAAGCACGATTCCTTCGCGGACATTATTACTTTGAACTCAAGAAGAACTTCAACAATGTGCCTTGGGTAGATGAGACAACCAACAAGCCTGCAAGTTCATCTGACCAGGAGATCATTGAGAAGAGTAATGTTCCGAACAATGTAGATATATGGCCTAAGATCGAAGCCGATTTTCAGTTTGCATACGACAATCTTCCTGAAACACAATCTGAAGTTGGTCGTGCCAACAAATGGGCTGCTGGTGCTTATCTGGGTAAAGTACTGGTATACCAGGCAAGCTGGCCGGATAATGACGGTGTGATTGTAACGAACGCAGCAAAATATACACAGGCAAGAACTGTGTTGGCAGCAGTAATCGCGAACGGTCAAACAACCAATGGCAAGAAGTATGCACTTGTGGCTAACTTCGAAGATGTATTCAAAGGTGAAAATGAAAATCACTCTGAATCTGTATTTGCATTCCAGGCAGCTGCCGGTACGGGTGATATAAATAACACCAACCAGGATCTTGCGATGAACTATCCGTATAACACAGGTCCTACAGGTCCGGGTGAGTGCTGCGGATTTTTTGCGCCAAGCTTCGATCTCATCAACTCGTATAGAACCAATGCATTGGGTTTACCGCTGCTCGATAACTCATACAGGGATGCTGACGAAGAGCTTGCTGATGACCAGGGTATAAAGAGTGATGAAGAGTTTGAAACAGACTTGACACACGAGGTAGATCCTCGCCTTGACCTGACGATAGGTCGCAGGTATGTACAATTCCTGGATTGGATGCCGCACCCTGGCTTCGACTGGATCCGCGATCAGTCGTATGCTGGTCCGTTTACACAGAAAAAATATTCGTATCGCAAATCTGATAAAGGTAAATATCAGGATGGTAGCTCCTGGACTCCGGGCTATCACTCTATCAACTTCATGATTCTGCGCTATTCAGATGTACTGTTGCTTGCTGCAGAAGCAGAGATTGAAGGTGGCGGTGATCTGAATCTGGCGATGGACTATATCAACCAGGTACGTCAGCGTGCAGCAAACTCTACCTTTGTAAAAGGAAGACTGACAGGTTTTGGTACTACCAGCGGTGCTACCGACTACAAGAAACCTATACTGGATTTCGATGAAGATGCTGCTGAGTATAACATTGGATTGTATATAGCATTTGCCAACCAGGCGGAAGCCCGTGCAGCACTTCGCTTTGAACGTAAACTTGAGCTTGCGCTGGAAGGTCAGCGCATGTACGACCTGGTTCGCTGGGGTATAGCAGAGGAAGAACTTAACGATTACCTCGACTATGACGGAGGTAAACTTCCTACAAACCTGGGTGGCGCAACCTATACAGCTACCGATCAGTTCTTGCCTATACCTCAACGTCAGATCGACTTGCAAGGTGCAGACGTGCTGAAGCAGAACAAAGGATATTAATCGTCCTTGAGCCGTTAATTGTTATCCGTTAATCGTTAATCCTGATATACAGATAACTAATAACGGTTAACGATTCAATAAAAAATACCAGCAAGACCAATGTATATTGGTCTTGCTTTTTTATGTTAGTACTATGAAAAGAATCTCTTCCCTGATACCCGCCTTTATTTTACTCGCCGTATTGATCAGCAGTTGTAAAAAGGAAAGCAATACGTTGTTTCGTCTTTTACCTGCGGCTGAAACAGGAATTACATTCAACAATGTTATACAGGATAATGACTCGTTTAATATTTTGTCGTACGAGTATATTTATAATGGTGGCGGTGTAGGTGTAGCTGATTTTAATAACGATGGCTTGCAGGATGTTTTCTTCTCCGGGAATCTCGTTCCCAACAAACTATATATCAATAAGGGTGAACTTGAATTTGAAGATGTATCAGACGTAGCCAATATATCCGGCAACGGACGCTGGTGCTCAGGTGTAAGTGTCGTGGATATCAACAACGATGGGTGGATGGATGTATACGTTACAGCGACCATGCATGCCGATTCTGCCGATCGTAAAAACATGATGTTTATTAACAAAGGTCTTAATAAAGATGGTATACCGGTGTTTGAAGATCAGGCAGCGAAATATGGTATTGAAGTTTTTAAATATAGTATTGCCTCTGCATTTTTTGATTACGACCGCGATGGTGACCTGGATCTGTATGTACTCATCAATCAGCGCCTCAATAATTTTCCGACCAACTATCGCCCTAAAATGACTGACGGAAGTTCTCCGAACAACGACAGACTCTATAAAAATAATGGCGATGGAACCTTTACCAATGTTACCAACGCAGCCGGAATTACTTACGAGGGATTTGGATTAGGACTGGCCATAGCTGATTTAAATAAAGACGGATGGCCGGATATATATGTTTCCAATGACTACCTCTCGAATGACCTGCTATATATCAACCAGCAGAATGGAACTTTCAAAAATGAAATTGCAAGTTATATAGGGCATCAAAGTCAGTTCTCTATGGGGAATGACGCTGCCGATTTTAACAACGATGCATGGCCGGATATCATTACACTGGATATGTTACCCGAAACCAACGATCGCAAGAAAACAACCATCAGTAATAAAAGTTACCAGACCTATATCAATAACGAGCAGTATAAATATGAGTATCAGTACGTGCGTAACATGTTGCACCTGAATAACGGTCTGGCACAGGGTATAAAGTTCAGTGAAGTAGGACAGTTGTCCGGAATATATCAAACGGAATGGAGCTGGTCGCCTTTAATGGCTGATATTGATAACGATGGATTGAAAGATATACTCATCACCAATGGGTTCCCCAAAGATATTACCGATAAGGATTTTGCAAACTACCGTGCTGATGTAGGCAATTTTGCAAGTATAGGTCACCTTAACGATTCGATACCGGTTATTAAAATTCCGAACTATGCTTTTCGGAATAACGGAGACCTTACGTTCAGCGATGTTACACGTAAGTGGGGACTGGATGCACCTTCGTTCTCTAACGGAGCAGCCTTTGTGGATTTTGATAACGATGGTGATCTTGATTATGTTGTCAATAATATCAATGCAGAGGCATCAGTTTATGAAAATACACTCTATGCCCATGGTGGTAAAAAAGATTCTGTAAAGAATAATTTTGTGCGCGTTGCTCTCAAGGGCCCATCACAAAATGTACAGGCGCTTGGTGCGAAGGTAACGCTCTATCAAACGGGTAAGGTGCAGTACCAGGAAAACTATATATACCGGGGCTTCCTTTCATCCGTAGAAGGTGTTATGCACTTTGGTCTGGGCGATGCAGCACAGTTTGATTCAATAGTAGTGGAATGGCCTGATGGCAAAGTCTCCGTTGTCAGCAACGCAAAGGCAGGGCAATTGATTACAGTTGATCATAAAGACAGTAAAGCCGTGGTAAGGAAAACATCAGCTTCAGCGCAGTCTGCCTTGGTACATGAAATATCAGAATCACTCAATATACATTTCAAACATTCAGAGGAGGATAAGATCGACTTCAATCTGCAACGTACACTGCCGCATAAATTTACACAGGACGGTCCGGGTGTAGCGGTAGGAGACGTTAACCAGGACGGTCGTGAAGATTTTATTGTTGGTGGCGCTGCGAATACTGTTGCCACTATATTTACCCAGCAGGCATCCGGTACATTTGTTCAGAGTCAATTGATAGCGGCAACAAAAAAGGTTGAGGAAGATGAAGGATTGTTGCTTCTTGATGTGGATGGAGACCGTGACCTCGATCTATATATAGTCAGCGGAAGTATAGAAGGTTCCTCCGATGCCGATTACCAGGATAAGCTATACCTGAACAATGGCAAAGGTAAATTTGAATTGGCAACTGATGCCGTGCCCGATACAAAAGCAAGCGGCTCGTGTGTACGTGCAGCCGATTATGATGCCGATGGAGACCTCGATCTGTTTGTAGGAGGCAGAGTAATTGCCCGCGGCTACCCGATGCCGGCAGCAAGCTATATACTTCGTAATGACAAAGGTAAATTTACGGATGTTACTGCGGAGGTTGCCTCAGCTCTTCAACAGGCGGGTATGATTACCGATGCACTGTGGACTGACTTTGATAACGACACTAAAATTGATCTGCTGGTGGTGGGAGAATTTATGCCGGTAACCTTCTTTAAGAACGATGGCGGTAAATTCACAAAAGCACAAGCAACGGGCATCGAGAAATATACCGGCTGGTGGAACAGTATAACCGCAGGCGACTACGATCGTGATGGTGATATCGATTATGTAGCCGGCAACCTTGGCATGAACAATAATTACCAGGTAACGGAGCAATCGCCACTGAAGGTTTTTGCAAAAGACTTTGATGGCAACGGCAGTGTAGATCCGGTTATGGCTTGCTATATGCGCGCGTCCATGGCATCGGAGGCAAGGAATCTATACCCGGTACATTTCTGGGATGAACTCAACTCGCAGAGTCCTAAATTCAGGAACAAATATTCGCGCTATCGTCAGTACAGTAAAGCAACGATGGATCAGCTGCTGCCTGCAGATGATCTGAAGGATGCCGTTGTACTCGAAGCCAATCACATGCAGACAAGCTATATCGAAAATAAAGGCAACGGTAAATTTGAGATGCGCGCACTGCCGGTGCTTGTGCAGGTTGCCCCCGTAAAAGGACTCATCTCTTTTGATGTGAATGATGATGGCAATCTGGATGTACTCATGACAGGCAACGATTATGGTAATGAAGTATTTGCCGGCCGGTACGATGCCTTTACGGGATTGATACTATTGGGCGATGGTAAAGGTAATCTCACCCCGGTACCATCAGCCACCAGCGGCTTTTATATACCAGGCGATGCCAAAGCTCTGGTGCACCTGGCCGGCATGAAGGGGGATTTATTTATAGCCACTCAGAATCGCGACAGTTTGCGTGTCTTTGTCCCGACAAAGAGCTCGACAGTAAATATGTTTAAACCGGAATTGCAGGATGTATATGCTCAGCTTATCTACGCAGACGGGCGCCAGCAGAAGGTAGAGTTTTATTACGGGGCCGGTTACTTGTCTCAATCCACACGAACCATTCGTATACCGGCAGGTGTAAAGGAGCTTAAGGTATATGATGCACAGGGGCAAAGCAGAACTGTGGCAGTGGCGGGGAGTTGACTATAGAAGCTGATTCTGCGTGTAGCCCACCCGGTTTTAGCCCCTTAAATCATGAAAAGTAACAACATTTCTGTCGTGTCCATTGAATTTCCTCCGGTTATAAATATCTTTCAAAAAAATCTTAATCTACCTTACTTATGGATGCACAAAAAGTTGACATGTACCTTATGACCAATGGAAAGTTTTTCGAAGGTCACCAGATCCCAATGGTCCGCGAAAAACTCCTGGCGATGGACGAAGCCCGTTTTGCTCAATTGCACTCTATCAATCTGAAAGATCCTACAACGATCCTGATCGTATCAATTGTTGGTGGTGGTTTGGCTATCGACCGCTTTATGATCGGTGATACCGGACTTGCTATAGCGAAACTGCTTACCTGTGGTGGTCTTGGTATATGGACTATCGTTGACTGGTTTATTATCATGGGCCGTACCCGTGAAGTAAACGCTACGAAGTTTTTCCAAATAGCGTAATCAACAAGGAGTACGTTTACATTCCGATATGAAACCGAATAACCGGAAGATATATTGGATACTATCACTCATTTCACTGGCCGGGTATGCATGGATCGGGTTTCATATTCTGGAACACGATCACACGGAATTTTCCGTATGCATCTTTAAAAATGTAACCGGTTGGGCTTGCCCTTCGTGTGGCATTACCCGGTCAGTACTTTCACTTCTGCATGGGCGCATAGGGGAGGCGTTGTGGATCAATCCACTGGGTATACTGGCTGCTTTGCTGCTGATACTGGTACCGGTGTGGCTGATCAGAGATGTTGTACTGAATCAACAAACCCTCTTGAAAGTCTTTCGCCAGGCAGAAGATGCAATCCGCACAAAAAAAAGTATCTACATTCCGTTGATCATGCTGGTTGTGATCAACTGGGGGTGGAACATCATGAAAGACCTGTAATACCTGTATCATTATGGCAGAAGTTGTAGTATTTCCATACCGGCCCGATGACTATGAAAGTGAGAAGGCTTCCAATAGTTATCTCATGTCGCTTATAGCGGTTATTGCCGGGTTGCCGTTACCAATCATCAACCTGCTGGCTACCGGTTTCTTCTGGCTCAGCAATCGCAAGGGAACATTCTTTGTACGCTGGCATTGTATGCAGGCATTGCTGTCGCAGGTCTTTGTGCTCATGATGAACAGTGCCGGGTTCTATTGGACACTATCGATCATCTTCGGCGATAACGAAGTTTCCAATACCTATATAGCCTACCTCATCACCATCTTTATTTTTAATGTGGGTGAATTTATCATGACTATATATGCAGCTGTCAATACCCGTAAAGGACAGCATGTTTACTTCTGGTTCTTTGGTCCGCTTACTGATCAAATCTGCAAACCCTGATTATGGCTAACAAGATCTTAACCCAACTGGTAGTTATTGTAGTCTCATTTTTCGGATTATGGTTTCTGCTTAGTCAGATTGAATATATAGGAGAGGGCGACATGCATCGTTTTGCCAAAGAGAGTGAGAAGAAGCTCAGCGAGATGATCCTCGAAAGCATTACCAATACACACGATGAGATTGAAAACGAGAAAGTAAAAGCTATACTTGATTCGATCAAAGTTCGTTTGTGTGAAGCCAAAAAACTGGATTGCGACAAAATTAAAATTCACCTGGTGCGCAGCAGCGAGATCAATGCATTTGCGTTACCGGATCATCACATGGTGATCTATACCGGCTTGTTGGAGTATGCGAAGAATGCAGAAGAAGTGGCCGGTGTTATGGCACACGAGATTGGTCACATGGAAAAGAACCACGTGATGAAGAAGCTGGTAAAAGAAATTGGCATGGAGATGCTTTTCACAATAGCAGCCGGAGATGCCGGCAATGATATATCACGCGAGACTGCCAAAGTCTTATCATCTACAGCGTTCGATCGGAAACACGAACGTGAAGCTGATGCGTTTGCCGTAGAGACACTTGCCAATGCCGATATAGATCCACAACATCTGAGCAATTTCTTTTTCCGACTGGCCCGTAAAGACAATTTACCCGAAGAACTCGCATGGATCAGCACACACCCCGATACCAAAGAGCGTTCAGCCGAAATCATCAAACAAAAGAAAGAATATACCTATACTAGCAAACCGATACTGGTTACTCCCTGGGAGAGTATACAGCAGCTACTTGTCAACACAGATGATGAAGATGTTGATGAAATAGAGGAGGTTGTAGCCGATGCTATTGATAGCACGGAGGTTGAGTAGTTGGTATTGGTTTGTTCTACCGTAAAATTCTCTGATATATCCTATGCCGGATAGATCTGGTATTGTGCACTTTGAGCATGTAATCTTATTCATGATCGACTCTTTATAGATGAAAACCGTGTAGCGGGCGATTTTGATTTTTTCGTAACTATTTTTGAAGACAATACTGGTGGATGGTATTTCTTATTGCCGGAAGGGACTTCTCAAACAGTACCTTCGCTGGAATTGCCTTCGTCTTTAAGCATCTATACATTTCCTGCCTTTGGCACACCAAAAGGCTATGGTGTATATGATGTGAAAGCCATCACGGATTAGGAAGGTTTGAAAAGTTATATACGTCAATCAACACGCGGCCTGGATACTATTTTTGACATCGGAGGCGCCTATACATCGGTGACGTATATAACGGACTCCAGCGGGGGCAGGGTAAGCAAACCTTCGCATCGTTCTATGCTGGGTTTGAATGCAAAGTGATTTTGCGCGCTTGAAGTGATATACTTTCAGTTTTATAGAAAGCCTTGCATAGTGATGTGCAAGGCTTTTTTAATGTCAGGGTCGATTGCTGCCAGGTATATATGTAAAAACTCACGAAGCCTTCTTCCGTGGCGCTCTTTTCTTCGGAGGTGCAGCACTGCCGAATAACTCCATGTCTTGTTCCACAAATTTAGGCACCGGTATAGATAGGCCGCAGTGGTTGTTGAGCTGCTCAATCAGGTATTTACTTAATTCAGGTGAGTGAAGTTCTTCGTGCTGGTGCATGAAGAAATATACTCTTTCTATACCTTGTGTCATCCATTGTTTGATGCGTTGTACCCAATCGTCAATGCGCGTGTAGTCACTGGGATGTAAGCCGTTGCCGACAAAACGGATGAAGGCTTCCGGTGTAGTGAGACGCATGTGTACGCAATCTCTGCGACCGGATGCATCGGTAATTACAGCACCTGCCTTATTCTTTTCTAACATGCTGAATGCGGATTGAAATGCTGTCTCATTCGAGAACCACTCCGGGTGTCTGAACTCAACAAAGAGCTTAATATCTTTTGGCAGGGATTGTATAAAAGCCTCAATCGTGTCTTGCGTTTTGGGAGCCATGCCGGGGTGAGGCATCAGAAATATAGGGCCCAGGTTTTCTTTGAAGCCGGATATACCTTCCAGGAAACGATCCGTTGCTTCCTTTACATCTTTTAGTCGTTTGATGTGTGTGATCTGGTCGGTAAACTTCGGACAGAATTTAAAATCACTTCCTACTTTACTGCGCCATCCCTGCGTTTGTTCAACCGTTGGCATGCGATAGAAAGTAGCGTTCAGTTCAATGCAGTTAAAGTGTTTGGCGTAGTGATTCAGAAATTCTGCTTCCTTCGTGCCCTTCGGGTATATCTTTCCAACCCAGTCCTTACGACCCCATTTAGCGCAGCCCACAAAAATTTCAGGCTTGGCTGATTTTGCTGATGCTAACAATCGCGTTGTTTCCTGGCGATCCGGAGGAAGTGTAAAGTCCACTTTCTCAAGTTCTTCTGATGTGATGCGTCCGAATTCCATAGTGAAAGATACACATCCGCGAACGATCACCCAAGAGACCTGCGAAATGTTAGCGGAACCATTTCTTTACTACATGTCCTTTCCACATCCAGAAACCGGAGAGTATTACGAGCGGAAAGATCACCCAGCGCACCATGGTTACGGCTTCGGGCATCGTAGACACGGGGCCGTATACAAAGCCAATGATCGGAATACTGGCCAGTATATGAAACCATCGGATGACCTTTCGCTCGGTTGCTGCTTTCATAACAATACTATATATACGTTGCTATATATTTTTCCGACAGCGCGTTATTCAGTCTTGGTAAGGTGCATGCTGAAGAACTTCATCCACGTGTTGCCGTCTTGTGAAAATTCTCCGGTCTCATCCCATGTCTTCTTTACCGGGTCGAGTACAATGCTATAGCGTGTTTTACCACGACCGGGTATATCAAATCCCCATTGAAATGTATTCTCGCCGGTAGGTTTGATCCAGGCATCGGTACTGCGACCATCTTTCAGGTACGATCGAAATTTATACTGCTCTGTATTTTTATCGTACGATAATACCGCGAGTGCATGGTGTACTACAATTTCCTGTTTGGATGCATCCTGTGCTTTACCTACGCCTTCCACCAACAGTACCATGCCATCGAGTTTGGCCTCAACACGTTCGTCTACTTTGGATTTGCGTGGCTCGCCCGGTCCCATCTGCATAGAGCCTTCGCCTTCCCAGCGGCCTATCCAGTTGGTGAATATTTTCATTTTTTCTTTATCGCCCATTTCCTGCGCAGCGGTGTTGCCGGTTGCTATAGTATAGAGTAAGGCAGCGAGAATAATGATCAAAAGGTTTTTCATATATAGGGGTTTATTTGTTGATATACTGTTTCAGGTTATTGACATAGTCTTCGAATGCTTTGATACCTTTTTTAGTGATGCTGCAGGTAGTTAAAGGCTTTTTACCACGAAATGATTTTTCTACACGTATATAGCCGGCTTCCGAAAGCTTGTCGAGTTGTACACTCAGGTTACCGGCCGTACTGTTGGTTTTCTCTTTCAGAAATGTGAATTCTGCTGATTCAACACTGATCAGCAATGACATTACTGCCAGCCGAAGCTGCGAGTGAAGTAAAGGATCGAGATCGTTGAACATTATTCTTCGCGCTTGTTCTTCAACATATAGCCGGGTATCAGGTAGCCGCAGAGTATAGCAACGGCACCGGCAAGTGATTGCATATAGGTTGGTAACAAGAACCCGATGATGCCGAAGACCCAGAAGAGAATGCCGCCAATCATGAGTGGTTTGAAACGCAGGATCATGCCGGAAATGAATGTAGGCAGCGCACTGACAATTAGTATAACGGGACCTAACTGGTAATTTATTTTATACCCGAATGCTACCAGGGTAAATATACAGATAGCATAACAGATCCACAGGGCTGCGCTGATGCGATCGAAGTGCGAGGTAGTGGTTTTATCCGTGCTGTTTTTAAAGCCGTGATACAAGGTATAAAACCATGCTGGTATGGTAATGAGCCATACTATATAGGGATGTTTATAGTGAAGTATAGATAAGGTAAACATGCCGAGGTTGGCCAGCACAACTACCCAGCCCCAAAGCAGAAAGTAGAAACTGTTTCGTTGAACATTACCTTTTGCCTGGTCGATCATACTGGTAATGATGTCGAGACTTTGCTGGGCACTTAGATTTTCAGAGTCTTTCATTTTATATACAGGTTAAGGGTTATTGCATTGTAGTGGCGTGTTGTTATACAAGTATACGACATATTCATAAACTGGTTTATATTATAAACCAAAATATTTTTAATAAACCGTTTTTAGCTATTTTTGCCGCATGTTTACAGGAATCATTGAAACAGTAGCTGAGGTTACGTCCATTCGCGATGAAGGCACGAACCGTCATTTCAAAATAAAAAGCACATTAACCCGCGAGTTGAAAGTTGATCAGAGTGTATCACACAACGGTGTCTGCCTTACGGTGGTGTCGCTGGAAGGTGATGCATATTGGGTAACGGCTGTTCAGGAGACTTTGCAGAAATCCAACCTGTCTCATTTAAAAGAGGGAAGCAAGGTAAACCTCGAACGTTGCATGCTGAACAACGGCCGGTTCGATGGACACATAGTTCAGGGGCACGTTGATCAGACCGGAGTGGTTAAATCAATCGAAGAGGTAGGCGGAAGCTGGCTCTTTCATTTTGAGTATGATGCTGCTCATGGAAATGTTACGGTTGAGAAGGGATCGATCGCGGTGAACGGTGTAAGTCTTACCTGTTTCAATAGTACAGCAAACAGTTTTACCATTGCTATCATTCCCTATACTTACGAGCACACCAGCTTCCACCAGCTGAAAGCGGGAGACGTTGTAAATCTGGAGTTTGATATTATCGGTAAATATGTAAAGCGCCTGCTCGGTATAGCCAAGTAATCACGAAGAGCGGAGCTGCCGCCTGTGGTATTGGTCTTGCAACCATTGATGAAAGGTATAGCTTATCATGCCGGCAGCAATGCCAACAAAGGCTCCTACAATTACATCGCCCGGGTAGTGTACACCGAGGTATATACGTGTATACGTTACGAGTATAGCCCAGAGGAATATCAGCCCGATGCGCTTTCTTGTTTTACGAAGCAGCAGGAAAAGTAATGTTGCGATACCAAAGGTGTTAGCTGCATGACTGGACGCAAATCCGAAACGTCCTCCTTTATAGAGTTCGCCACTTGCCTTGCGCGCCAGATGTACCAGGCCATCTAATGTAGGCTCGTGCGAAGGACGAAGTCTTTCAAAGTAGGGTTTCATCAAACCACTGGTAGTCTGGTCTGCAATAACGATAGTAAGTACAATAGCGATGATCGCAATCCATACTTCTTTTTTATACTCTCTGAAAAGCAGGTATAGCAGCACAGCATAGAGCGGCACCCACGCAATGGTTTGGGTAAGAAAAAGCATAACCTGGTCGAGCCAGGTTGTATGAAACCCGTTCAGGTAAAGAAATAACTTTTTATCAAGCTCAATTAACCTTTCCATTCGTTCTTATTTTCAAAGCTATCTTCTCATTCTCCGATTCAATCCACTCCACGGCATCCTGCATCGATGTAAAGTATCGTTGCGTGATACCGAAAGGCGCAGTAACGTCCTGTATACTTTGAATATAGTTGTCAATGTGGCTATCGGCATTTGGGTGTACCGTAGCAATACGTGTCAATCCGTTACGCGCTGATTCAGGAATTATCTCGCGGAACATCCATCGCTGGTCCTCCTTGTCAATATATCCGTGGCGCGAAAGGTCGGCAATAAAATTGGGAGTATTATATACTTTCACAAAATCTAATGTCTTCGCGAAAGCATGGCGGTATTGTTCGCTGGTAACAGACTCCTGCCAGATTATACCGGTAGCGTTAAGTTGTGCATCATAAAAGATCTCGGCATACCGCTCTTTCAGTAACACCTGGCGCTGTATATCTTCCGGCTTCTTCAGGTACACTGTAAATTTAGTATAGCGATTTATTTCGCTGTCAACCGTAATATGTCCTCCGAGCGCTTCTACCTGTAACTTCACCAGGTATAGCCCCAAACCTTTTCCTTCGGTGTGAAAGTGAAAACGCTTGTATAGCTTGAAGAGGTTATCGCGGTTTCGCTTCAGATCAATGCCCAGCCCGTTGTCCTGTACCTCCAGGATATAGTACATTTCATCTTCCGATGATGTTATTTCAATAATAACGGGTTGCCGTTCCGAGGAGCGGTATTTCAGTGCATTGTTCAACAGGTTATACACAATGCTGTGCACCATCGGCTTTACTGAGTATATATAGTGCTGATGAATGTTCTTGACCAGTATTACGTCCGACTGCAGCGTGTCTTTGTGCAGAATCGCGAATGTCTCATCGATCTCTTCCTCAATGCTGATCTTCTGGCGGATCTTGAATATATCATGACGAATGTCGATGATCTTGGTGAGATCTTTAATGATCATGTCCAATCGTTCGGTAGACGTGCGAATGTGATCGAGTATCTCGGCATCACTCTGAGCGAGTGCTGTAGGCTCCAACAGGTTGATCAGTCCGAGTAAGCTGGCTACCGGTCCGCGTAAATTATGAGACACCGTATAGGAGAACTGTCGCAGCTCGTTGTTGTGTTTGATCAGTTCCGAGTTTGTCTCCGTCAGATCTTTATTCTTTTCGAGTAACTCCGAGGTGAGTGATTGATTTTGGGTGAGCAGCCTGTTCTTTTGTTCTTCAATCATCCGATACGCATCGAGTAATTGCCGCTGGTTTGTTTCCAGTACATCACTTTGTGCCTGCAGCTCGGAAGTCTGTGCTTCGATCTCTGCATTCTTCTCTGTCAGAATTTCATTGGTATCATTCAGCTCATCGATTAACTCCATGTTTCGGGCTTCGTTCCGTTCGGATGTCCACTTCAGAAAAGCGAGTGCACTTACCAGTAAACAATAGGATATAAAGATGACAACATTGGCAAAGTAATACGTGGATGCTTTCAGACGATCCTGTGAATAACCAACACTGAACCACTGATGAAGCGGATCGTACGCCAGTAATATCACCATACCTGCGAGTGAACAAAACAGCAATAACTTTTTCTCGTGCAGGGAGAACAACACCCAGGGAAATGAGCAACTGCCGAGTATAACAAAGCGGAATGTAAAGTAGTCCAGCTCTTCGGGCGAGTTATAGTAAATTGTTTTGGAGTAAATAGAAAGCGCAGTAATGATAACAGGTATCAGAAGGCACGTCCATATACGGCTGATGTTAACGAACCCGAAACGATTTAGTAAAATCGTATTGGCCGCCAACAGCCCGATAGCCGGAATCGCACCGGTAACAACACTCCAGCCATACCATGTATAATAAAATACAAAGAGCAATAACGTTAATGCAACCAGGCTTAGTCCGATGGCATTGGCTATAGTAACGCCCCTTCTTTCAGACAACGTTCTGGTATACTGACGTCCGGAAAATACAACTGAGTAGATCGGTTTCATCCAATGCGCGATGGTATCAGGGCTTTGTTTCAAATTTAAACAATAAACGGTTACTTCAATCTGTATACCCCACAGATCAAAAGCTTATGGCCAGTACGTTGGTTACCATAAATATCGCCACGGTGTTTAAGTTTTTCGTTGATTTAAACCTGACGAAAGTCGTACCTTGGTGTGTAAAACAAACCATTTTGCCTTTAGTTGCTTTATTATGAATAGATATGATCTGGTCGTTATCGGGGCAGGCCCTTCCGGTTATGCTGCCACGATGCGCGCGTTGGACTTCAGAAAGAAAACACTTCTCATTGAACGGAACCTGGTAGGAGGTGCCGGTGTCGTGAATGGTGCACTGTCTTCCAAAACGTGGTGGGAGCTCTCGCGCGAAACGGCATCGTTCCTGAAGAACCTGAAGCGCTTCAACCTGCAGGTACCAACCATTAATTATAAAGAGATACAGGATGAAGTAATGCGTGCCATTGATGAACGCAAAGGTATGCTCGAAGAACATCTGCAACTGATGAAGAGCTCGCAGTATGCAGACCTGGTATCATTCAAACAGGGCACAGCAAAATTACTGAGTCAGAACGAGATCGAGATCACACAGGAAGACGGAACGCGCGAAGTAGTGTGGGCCGATTATATTATACTCGCTACAGGAAGCAGACCACGATATTTACCGGAGTTGCCGATCGATGAAAAGAGCGTAATGACCAGCGAGGGCATTGAGAAGATGGAAGATTTTCCGGAGAGCATGGTGATTGTCGGTGCCGGGGTTATCGGATGTGAATATGCTACAATCTTTTCGGGCTTTGGAAAAACAAAGGTACACCTGATCGATAAAGGCAATCGTATACTGCCGTTTGAAGATGAAGATATAGTACATGTTATTGAACGTAACATGGAGAACAGCGGTGTACTCATTCACCGTAACTCGCGTCTCATTCGCATGGAGATCAAGCACGGACGTGTAGAGTATGAATTGGAATACGATGACGGAACCAAGTCGGTGTTCAATGTAGAGAAAGCGCTTGTTGCTGTAGGACGTATACCGAATTATGAAGACCTGTGGGATGAGAAGGTTGATATCAGCATTTCAAAACGTGGCATTGAAGACAACGATACGCAAACAAATATATCCAACATTTATGCGGTAGGGGATATCACAGCTGATATATCACTGGTAAATGTAGGTGAACTCGAAGGACGTTATGCCGTAGAAAAGATATTTGGTAGTCCGGAGCGGAAGCTGGTATATGAGAACATCAGCACGATTATGTTCCTGAACCCGGAAGTGGCGGGCGTAGGACTGAATGAGACACAGGCACGCGAAAAAAATATAGATTACAAAGTAGTAACGCTGGACTATAGCTGCATTCCGCGCGCTATCGCGAAACGCAATACACAAGGATTTATCAAGCTGCTCGTTACCAACGATGATCACATGAAGATACTCGGTCTCAAGATTATCGGTAATCATGCCTCCAGCGCTATACAAGCCGTAGCATTGTTGATCTGGATGAACAAAGGTATAGAAGAACTGGCCGAGTGTGTCCATCCCCATCCATCCATCACCGAAGGTATACAGGAATGTGTACGCATGCTCTTAGGTAAATCACTCTTCAAACCCGATGCACTGAAAGGTAAACTATCCTGCCGCACCAGCATGAGTGGAGTCTACGCAGACATTCGATTTTAGGTTTGGCTGCGTGTATGCCATGGATGGCGATTTACCTATAGCAGTTGCTAGCTTCTGGCTACTAGCTGCTAGTCGTTGTTGCTATGGCTACTATTGCGTTAAATAAGCTGCTAGCCCCCGGACACTCACTAACTGCTAGACGCTCTTCTGTTAGTTGCTGATTGCGTTAAGTGGCGCAGTGCCTCTGCATTCTCCAGTAGCCAGCGGACAGAAGCCAGCAGCCTTTCTCGCGGCTCGCAGCTTTTTATTTCGCGTGTCGCTTCTTCAGCACGTCCAATACTTCATTCAGTGTATAGCCTTTCGCAGTAAGCAGCACAAGGTAATGGTATAGCAGGTCGGAGGCTTCTCCGAGGAACAGGTCTTTGTTGTCGTCTTTGGCTTCGATTACCAGTTCTACGGCTTCTTCACCAACTTTTTGTGCTACTTTATTTATACCTGAGTCGAGCAGCTTGTTGGTATAGGAACCTTTCTGCGGATTGACTTTACGATCTTCGATGATGGCCGCGAGTGAAGAAAGATTCCAGTCATCGTTCGTTTCGTTGAAGCATGTATCGGCACCGGTATGACATGCAGGACCTTTGGGATTTGCTTTGACAAGCAGCGTGTCCTGGTCGCAGTCGAGGAGTATATCTACTAATTCAAGAAAGTTGCCGGATGTTTCTCCTTTTGTCCAGAGGCGTTGCTTGCTGCGGCTGTAGAACGTTACACGCTTGTCGCGCAATGTTTTTTGATACGCGTCTTCATTCATAAAACCCAGCATCAGCACTTTGTTGGTGCGTGCATCCTGAACAACAGCCGGAACAAGTCCGTTAAGCTTTGAGAAATTTATTTTAAGATCTTTCATTATCAGTTCGGTTGAGGTACCATCGGATAAACTATATATAGTGTCAGTTCATGCGCATGGTAATGTTCTTGGTATTCAGGAATGCTTTCAGTTCCGGGATCTTGATCTCACCGAAGTGAAATATACTCGCTGCCAGTGCAGCATCTGCTTTCCCGAGAATAAAGGCATCGATAAAATGTTCTTTTGTGCCGGCCCCTCCGGAAGCGATCACCGGTATCTGTAACAAGTCGTGAAGTTTGCTGAGCGGATCGTTGGCGAAGCCTGCCTTTGTTCCATCGTGATCCATACTGGTAAAAAGTATTTCACCGGCACCGCGTTCCTGTCCTTCTTTTGCCCAGGTGAAAAGTTTTTTATCGGTAGCATTTTTACCACCGTGCGTATGTACAGTCCAGGCGTTGTCGATCTTGCGGGCATCAATGGCGAGTACAATGCACTGCGCACCAAATGCCTTTGAAAGTTCATCGATAAGATTTGGATTGCGTACGGCCGCTGAATTTATACTTACTTTATCGGCACCCGCTTCGAGCAGCGGAGCAACATCGGCAACGCTGCTGATACCACCGCCCACGGTGAATGGTATATTGATTTGGCGTGCTATATCTTTTACCAGCGAAGCAAATGTTTTACGTTGCTCATTTGTGGCGGATATATCGAGGAACACGAGTTCATCAGCACCTTGCTGCGCGTAGGTTGCGCCCAGTTCTACCGGGTCGCCAGCATCGCGGATGTTTACGAAATTTATACCCTTTACCGTGCGGCCATCTTTAATGTCAAGACACGGTATAATTCTTTTTGTCAGCACGGAAATATAGTTTAGTTCCTGATCGTATTTTCTGTTGCTATAGCTTATTATACTATAGCAGTGCCAGTTCTTCCAGTTTTACGCGTCCTTCGTATATAGCTTTCCCTACAATGACACCGTCTACACCAATCCGCTTCAGCTCCTGCAGATCTTCCATAGTGCCTACACCACCGCTTGCTACCAGGTGAAGCTGCGGGAAACTTAGTATTAATGTTTTATAGAGTTCAATATTCGGCCCGGTAAGCATACCATCTGTACTGATGTCGGTGCAGGTAACATATTCAATACCATTCTCAATATAGTCGCGGAGGAAATTCCGGATGTTGATGGAGGAACTTTCCTGCCAGCCGCTGATTGCGATCGTGTTATTCTTTACATCGGCGCTGAGAATGATTTTGTCTGACCCAAACTCATCGATCCACTGGATTACTTTCTGAGGTTCCTTCACCGCGATACTTCCTAAATTTACCTGCCGGATACCGCGCTCAAAAAGTTTTCGTATCTCATCGTCTGTTTTTATACCGCCACCAAAATCAACAATAAGCTTCGTGTGCGCAGTTATACTTTCCACCACTTTCCAATTGGTAACTTTTCCGGCTTTGGCGCCATCCAGGTCTACCAGGTGTAAATATTGCAAGCCCTGGTCTTCAAACGACTTGGCAACATCCAGTGGATTTTCGTTGTATACTTTTTTCTGAGCATAGTCGCCTTGCGTAAGCCTTACACATTTGCCGTCTATCAGATCAATGGCAGGAATAATTCTCATGAGGTTGATGCGGTTGGGTTGTTATTATCGCGTTAAAGTTACATTATACCTTCAAAAAACTTTTCAGTACCAGTTCACCGGCTTTGGCCGATTTCTCGGGGTGAAATTGTGCCGCATAAAAATTATCGCGGTGCATAGCCGAGCTGAAGGGTGTAATATATTCGGTTACAGCCGATGTATAGGAATTAACGGGTACATAATAGCTGTGTACAAAATAGGCGTACTGATTTTCAATAGCAGGATCGAGCCATCCGTTGGCTTTCACAACGTTGTTCCAGCCCATGTGCGGTACCTTCAGATCATCTTTCGGAACAAACAGTTTTACCTCTTCATCAAATATACCCATGCAGGTTGTATCGTTCTCTTCCGAGTGTCTGCACATCAGTTGCATGCCCAGGCATATACCCAGCACCGGCTGTTTGAGTGCAGGTACCAGCTGATCAAGTTTTTTATCACGCAGGTATCGCATGGTGGTGCTGGCTTCCCCTACACCCGGAAACAATACCTTATCGGCTTTCATGATCTCTTCCGCATTGTCGGTTATGGTAAAATCAACACCGAGTCGTTCGAGGGCAAACGAAACGGATTGAATGTTACCTGCATTATATTTAATGATTGCGAGCTTCATGTTTGTGCTACGTCCTGTTAAACGTTTGATGTTATAATATACCTTTGGTACTGGGCAGTTGGTTCCCTTCTTTACGGACTGCCATTTTAATGGCCTTCGCGAAAGCCTTAAATATAGCTTCGATCTTATGATGCTCGTTCGTGCCTTCTACTTTCACATTCAGATTGCTTTTGGATGTATCTGAAAATGATTTGAAGAAGTGATAGAACATCTCCGTTGGCATCTCACCGATCTTCTCACGCTTAAACTCGGCATCCCAAACAATCCACGGTCTTCCGCCAAAATCAATCGCTACCTGTGCGAGACAATCATCCATCGGTAAACAGAAACCATAACGCTCTATACCACGCTTGTCGCCCAGTGCTTTCAGGAAAGCTTCACCGAGTGCGAGCGCTGTATCTTCAATGGTGTGATGTTCATCAATGTGCAGATCGCCTTTTACTTTTATAGAGAGGTCTATATTACCGTGCCGCGCCAGTTGATCGAGCATGTGATCGAAGAAACCAAGTCCGGTCTCCATCTGCGATTTGCCGCTGCCATCCAGATCGATCGTTATGTCAATATCGGTCTCCTTGGTGGTGCGTTTTACTGTTGCCTTACGGTTAGGCCTGGTGAGGAAAGTATATATATCTTTCCACGATGTGGTTGTGAGTGCGCAGTGTTGCTCCAGGTTCTGCGCTTTCATTTTCTCTGCGAGACTTCCGTTGTTGAGCAGTATACCTTGTGCTCCTAAATTTTTGGCAAGTTCTACATCCGTGAGGCGATCGCCCAATACAAATGAATTCTTCAGATCATACGCATCGGTAAAGAATTCGGTAAGCATGCCGGTGCCCGGTTTACGCGTAGGTTTGTTCTCGCGCTGAAAACTCCGGTCGATATATATCTTGGGGAAATGTATACCTTCATTGGACAGCGCCTTGAGCATTTTGTTTTGAGCGGGCCAGAAGGTGTCTTCCGGAAAACTGTCTGTGCCGAGGCCGTCCTGGTTCGTTACCATCACCAGTTCAAAATCCGTTTCAGCGGCAATCTTGCTGAGCCAGGTGAATACACCAGGATAGTATTCCAGTTTTTCAAGGGAATCGATCTGCTCATCAGGTGGTTCGATGATGAGGGTTCCATCGCGATCTATGAATAATACTCTTTTCATAATTCTTCCAGGGCTTTCATGAGGCGTTCGTTTTCTTCCGGTGTACCAACGGTGATGCGGATGCAGTTATAGCAAAGCGTTACACGCGAACGGTCGCGCACAATGATGCGGTGTTCGAGTAAATATTGATACGTAGCCGGAGCATCTTTTACCCGTACCAGTATAAAATTACTGTCGGAAGGGTATATATTTTCTACGATCGAAAGTTTTTCGAGTGCTTTAACAAGCTTCGTGCGTTGCTTGATAATTTCCTTTACCCACTCTTCCATAACGTGTACATTCTCGAGTGCATCGAGTGCAAGCTCCTGCGTACGGATGTTTACGTTGTATGGATATTTGATTTTGTTCAGGATGTTGATGATGTCTTCGGATGCGAAACACATACCGAGGCGCAAGCCAGCAAGTCCCCAGGCTTTGGAGAAAGTCTGCAGCACTACCAGGTTCGGATATTTCGTAAGGTCTTCGAGGAAACTTTTACTCTTGGCAAAATCGATATAGGCTTCATCGATCACTACCAATCCGTAGAAGCGTTTTAATACTTCCAGAATTTTGTCACGACTTAATAAATTACCCGTTGGGTTATTCGGACTACACAGGAATATAATTTTTGTAGTAGCATCAAACGTTCTGGGGAACGCATCGAGGTCTATATCAAAATCCGGGGTGAGTAATACACGCTGAACGTTCACGGCATTAACTTCGGCACATACCGAATACATACCGTAGGTTGGCTCGGTGATGAGTATAGAATCCTGGTTTGGTTCGCAGAACGCGCGGATCAGTAAATCGATAGGTTCATCACTTCCGTTTCCTAAAAATATCTGCTTGGGATTTACATTCTTGATCGCAGCGAGTTCCTTCTTTACATTCCACTGCAGCGGATCCGGATAACGATTATAAGGCGATTGGTATGGATTCTCGTTGGCATCCAGGTATATTTCTGCTTCACCTTTAAATTCATCGCGCGCGGATGAATAGGGTTTCATGGTCAGAATGTTTCTGCGAACGAGGGTGCTGATATCCGGAAATGATTTCTTCTTACTCACTGTTTACGTGTTTTGGTGTTTATGTGTGCGGGTGTTTATGTTACTTTAGTTTTTCAAGGCGAATGGTTACGGCACGTTTGTGGCCTGCGAGTTGTTCGGCTTCCGCCATTTCTTCTACAACAGGACCGAGTGTCTTTATACCAGCTTCGGTAAGTTTCTGAAACGTTATATACTTCATGAAACTTTCGAGTGATACTCCGGCAAATGCTTTTGCAAAACCATTCGTTGGCAAAGTGTGATTGGTGCCCGATGCATAGTCTCCTATAGCTTCCGGAGAATAATTGCCGATGAATACAGAACCGGCATTGCTCACGGCTGCAGCAACGGCATCGGCATTTTTTGTGTTGATGATAAGGTGCTCGGGAGCGTATTCATTAATGAAGTCGAGTGCTGTTGCCTGATCGTTGATGATGATGACGCGGCTGTTGGCGAGTGATTTCTCTGCTATAGCTTTGCGCGGCAATTGATCGAGTTGTTTACTGATTTCGTTTTGTATAGCAGAAACCATGGAGTCATTGTTGAGTACCAGCATTACCTGGCTGTCTTCACCGTGCTCGGCTTGTGAGAGTAAATCTGCTGCGATGAACGATGCATCGGCTGTCTCATCGGCCATTACCAATACTTCGGATGGACCGGCTGGCATATCAATCGCGAGACCTTCTTCCATTACCAGTTGTTTAGCTTTGGTTACATACTGATTACCGGGGCCAAATATCTTGTGAACCTTCGGAATACTTTGTGTACCGAAGGCCATCGCTGCTATAGCCTGTGCACCACCCGCTTTGAAGATGCGTGTAACACCAACAAGTTTAGCTGCAAAGAGTATAGCCGCGTTGATCTTTCCGGATTTATCAGGCGGTGAGCAAAGCACTACTTCTTTACATCCCGCGAGTTTAGCGGGCACACCCAGCATGAGTACCGTAGAGAAGAGAGGAGCGGAGCCCCCCGGTATATATATACCTACTTTATCGATTGCTACACCTTTGCGCCAGCAGGTTACACCGGGCAATGTCTCCACGGTCATTACATCGCGCTTTTGGGCTGCATGAAACTTTTCGATGTTGGCAGCGGCTGTTGTAATGGCTTGCTTCAAGGAAGCGGGGAGTGATTTTTCGGCTTCAGCAAGTTCAGCCTCGCTTACACGCAGTTCCTGTATAGATACTTTATCGTATTGCAGTGTCAGCTCGCGCAAGGCATCGTCACCGGATTTTTTGACGCGGTTCAGAACGTTACGAACGGAGCTGTCCAGAAATTCAAGTTCCAGTTGTGGACGTTTGGACAGTTCGGTCCAGGTTTCCTGCAATGGATTGGAATATATCTTCATACTCTATTTATAAGTGATGTGTACTATACGATCATCTTTTCAATCGGTACAACCAATATACCTTCCGCACCGAATTCTCTTAGTTGGTCGATGCGTTCCCAGAAATCATTTTCATCAACCACAGAATGTAATGAGCTCCATCCTTCACGCGCCAGCGGTATAATGGTTGGGCTCTTCATGCCGGGTATAACACGTGTAATCTGTTCAATCGCTTCATTGGGACAGTTCATCAGTATATATTTCGTGTTCTTCGCCTTGCGTACAGCTTCAATGCGGAATAAAAGTTTTTCAAGGATCTTTTTCTTCTCAGCATCGAGTGTAGGGTTCGCAATGATCACGGCTTCGGATTGCATCACCACTTCTACTTCTTTCAGTCCGTTGCTTAACAACGTACTGCCTGTACTCACAAGGTCGCAGATAGCATCTGCCAAACCTATACCTGGAGCAATCTCAACCGAGCCGCTGATCTCATGAATACCGGCCTTGATATTATTTTTCTGAAGGAAGTCTTTAACAATGTTCGGGTAGGAGGTAGCAATGTTTTTGCCGTTGAGCCATTGTACACCGGTATAATTTTCAGAACGCGGCACCGCCATTGACAAACGACATTTTGCAAAGTCGAGTCGTTTTACCAGCTCATTGTTCTTTTTCTTTTCGCAGAATACATTCTCGCCAACAATACCAACATCGGCAACCTGGTCCTCAACATACTGCGGTATATCATCATCGCGTAAGAAGAGAATCTCTACAGGGAAATTCCGCGCTTGAGTTTTTAGTTGGTCTTTACCGTTGCTGAAAGAGAGTCCGCTTTCGTGTAACAGATCGAGAGAACCTTCCTGCAGGCGTCCGGATTTTTGAATGGCGATTCGTAACAAAGTACTCATAGTTGTTAAAGTTTTAGCAGCGTATTGCTGCCGATTCCTGTGCGTAGTGTGAACTATATATTCTTAAAATGCAGTAAACAAAAAGGGCTTGCCACACCGTGACAAGCCCATAAATTTTTTCTATTTCAAAATTCACTAAAAGGCGGTGCCACGCATCGTGTTGTTTCCATGATGGTGGTGGTGTAAGCCTGATGTGATGTTGTTGTTCATTGTTCTAAAGCGATGCGAATAAATCAAATTGTTGTGAAAAGTCAAAATCTGTAACGGCTAATTCAGAAAAATGATTAAAAAAATTAGCAATAGTTCCTGATATTCCGTACTAACCACCGTTCGGGAACTATGTAGACGGAACGAAAGGTATTGTTTGGTGTTTTAAGTTTTGAGAATCAACTTGCAGCCATAGCATTAAATATTGACGTGCACATTTTTGATTTCGTGTGAATGAGAAAGGTATTGTATTGGATCGCATTGGCAGGATTAGCAGCAGCCTGCAGCGATAGTAAGGAAACCAGACTGCAACGATATTTACTTCAGGGCAATGAGCAGGTTGCGCTGCGCAATGCAGAAGGAGCAGAACGTTACTTTAAAGAAGCGCTTCGACTGGACTCCTGTTTTGCAGACGCCCTTAATAACCTGGGCACTTTATATTTTACGCAGAAGAAATATACCGAAGCGGTTGAACAGTACGATCGTGCACTGACCTGCCGGCCCGGGTATATCGATGCCCTGCTGAATCGCGCCAACGCTAATTACGAACTGAAAGAATATTATCGCGCTTTGCAAGATCTCGATAAGGTTGTAAAAGTCAAACCGGATACTGCCATTGTATACTTTACACAAGGACTGGTATATACCAAGCAACGTAAGTTCGATGATGCGTTGGCAGTGTTTGGTAAAGCGGGTACCATTGAGCCTGAAAATGCGGAGATCGTAGTAAATATAGGTACACTCTATTTTTATAAGAAAGAGTTTGATCGTGCTGCGGCGGAGTTACAACGTGCTCTTCAGATTAATCCGAAGGAGGCAAACGCACTGAACGCGTTGGCCATGATCGAAGCAGAAAAGAAGAATTACGATCAGGCGCACGTATGGCTCGCACAGGCATTGACGATTAAACAGGATGATCCGTTCTTCCTCAATAACCGCGGCTATATATACCTGATGACAGATAACATTGACAAAGCACGCAGTGATATTGATCAAAGTATCAGTCTCGACCCGTACAACGGATGGGCGTATCGTAACAAAGGCATTTACTACCTGCAGACGAAACAATACGAAGACGCTGTTCGCGTGCTGAAGCAGGCGGAATCAATGGACCCGTTCATTGACAAAGTATATATATACCTGGCAGAAGCTTATCTGCAGACGAAAGACTTTGAAAATGCGTGCAAGGCATACGAGAAATCGGTTGCCAATAAGGAGGGCGGTTCCACGAGTATGAAACCTTGTAAGTAACATGTTTTTTGAAGAGCTGACACAAAAACTTTCTGAACGCTTATTGCTGGAATTGCCCGGGGCTACTGCGCATGAGCCCATGCGTGCTATACCGATCGGCTCTACCATTCCTAGATTTGAGCACAAGCTGCCTGCAAAACCCGGCAGCGTTTTGATACTGCTATACGAGGAAGATGGTATTGTGAAGTTTCCACTGATCAAACGTCCTGAGTATCTGGGGGCACATAGTGGTCAGATCAGTTTGCCGGGCGGTAAAGCTGAGAGCGGAGAGAACCCGATTGAGACAGCGTTGCGCGAGGGAGAGGAGGAGATCGGTATAGATGGCAGTAAAGTAAAAGTACTCGGAAGACTATCAGATTTTTTCGTGATACCCAGTAATTTTCTGGTAACTCCGATTGTAGGCACTATCGAGAAACCAATATTTACTCCTGATAAAAGAGAAGTAGCGCGAATACTGGCTGCTGATCTCTTCGATTTACTCCGTGAAGAAGCCGTACTCCAAAAAGAAATTATAGCAGCAGGACAGTATAGAATGATGGCTCCTCACTTTGAAATAGATGGTGAAGTAGTATGGGGTGCTACAGCGATGATGCTAAACGAACTTCGATTGGTGGTGCGTGGGCTTGAATAATTTTTTTTAACCCGCAGAGGACACGGATTTTTGCAGAGCAAACGCAGAATGTAAGTAACACCAACACTTGAGCACTACATGAGCACTACAATTGCTTCGGAGGCTCCACGAGAATTACTTCCTCGCGCTCCACAACCACTGCCCCTGCAGGATCTCCTTTTCTTTTGCGTACAAATTTTTTAGGCGTTACAATTACCGGACACAACGTTTCAGTTTTGCGTTTTGAATTGTAGGCTGCGAGCTGTGCTGCACGCTCAATAACATCCTTCGGATAATTTTTACCAGATTGATATTTGATCAGTACATGAGAGCCCGCTACATCTTTGGCGTGAAGCCATAAGTCTTCTTTAAAACCGTATTTGAAAGTAAGTATATCGTTATTCTGTGCGTTGCGTCCTACCCAGATTTTGAAACCGCTCATTTCGAACTCGTGAAATGGTAACGGTGCACTCTGCTTTTCTTTTTCATCAGAAAGTCCTTTGCTGGAAATGGTTTTACGGAGCGTCTTTAATTCCCCGATTGTTTCAAACTCGTGAAGTTGTTGCTTGAGGTTTTCGATCTCTTTTTCTTTTGCTTCGAGTACTTCCTGCAGACGTTGTATTTCGATGTGCTGGTTTTTGGCTTTGCGATAAAATACTTCTGCGTTCTTCTGCGGAGGTATATCTTTTTTTAGTTTTATCTCTACCGGTTTATTCTCGTGATAAAAATCAGGCAGCGTTACTTTTTCTGTTCCGGGTTTGATCTCGTGCATATAGGCCATGACCAGATCTGCCCACACTTTATAGTGGTTATCGCTTTCTACTTCAGTAAGTTTGTCGAATGTTTTTTGATAGTATGCTTCGGAGCCTTGCAGTTTATTGCGTAGCAGCGACAGCGTGGATGCTTTTTCACGGATGAAGGCAGCCTGCTGTGTATAGGTATAAAAGAACTCGTTGGTGGCCTTTACAGGATCACGAAATTCCTTTAGTGTATGTCCATATTGTATCAGCGAAAGCGCCAGGATATTGTCGGCTTGACTAATGAAATATACCGGGTTCTCAAGCTGCTGTTTTATGGTTTGAATTTCCTGCCATTGTTGTTCGGGAGAAAGTGCTTCAAAATTTTTTGTGGCGAGACTTTTCCAGATAATCTTTCCAAAGGTAAAATATAGCGACTGTAGTTTGGTGCGATGTTGCAGGAAGCTTTCATAGCTCCAGTCGATGGTGCGATCGAGCGCATTGAGCCGAAGTGTTATATCAGCCGGTATATTATTACGAAAGAGTTGTGCCGGTATATCTTTCTCAAAGAGTATAATGTTTGATCGGTTGCCATGCATCTTAAAGAGCAACGATTTGTCATCCGACAGAAGTATAGCAAAGCTGCGCTCATTTTCAAACTGACGGATACCGGCAACGCGATGGCCGATCATGTCACCAAAAAGATCAACACTGTTTTTTCTTGCACGACTAAAATCTCCCGGAAACGAAAGACAGGTAAACGAAGGGTCAAGGCTTGCTTTGATAAAGAAAGGCTCGGTGTGTGTCTCAAACCGAATTACAAGCTCATCTTTATTCTGACTGAAACACTCGGATATAACCGTTCCTGTTAAAGTTGTCTCTAACGATTTACTGAGCTGCCGGAGAAAGTAATAATTGTTATGCACAGAACTGAGTCCGATAAAATTGCGCTACCTGTTATGGGTAAAGATAAAACAAAATCAATAGCAGCGCGGTGTGATGTTACAGATCCAACTGCAGGCCATCGTAGGCGAGCGATACATTGTCTGGCAGTGTTTTCTCAATGGCAGCATGCAAACCCATTCGGTGACTCATGTGTATCAGATAGGTTTTCCTCGCATTGATCTCTTTTGCTTTGATCAACGCCTGCTCAAGATTGAAATGCGATACATGTGGTTCGTGTTGCAAGGCATTTAATACAAGTGTCTCGGTCCCTTTCAGGCGCTCCAGCGTTTCATCCGGAATAAAATTAGCATCCGTAATATAGCTGAAGTTGCCAAAGCGATAGCCGAACACCGGCATGCGTAAATGCATTACCGGCAAGGGTATAATTTCAAAACCTCCTATAGTGAAAGGCGTAGCATCGATCTCACGCAAATCAAGACGCGGTAATCCCAGCGGAGCATTTTTCTCGAACGCATACGCATACTCTACACGCAGTTGATCCAGCGTAGGCTTTGTGCCGTAGATAGGCATATCGATCTGCTGCCAGAAATTATAGGCGCGTACATCGTCAAGTCCTGCTGTGTGATCGCGGTGCGCATGGGTAAAGATCACAGCATCGAGTCGGTCTATGTGTTCGCGTAACATCTGCTGACGAAAGTCCGGTCCGGTATCAATCACCCAGCTTTGTCCATCCAATTGTATATGCAGCGCTGTTCGTAAGCGTTTGTCACGATAGTCAAGCGAACTACAAACTTCGCATGTGCAGCCAATCACAGGAACACCTTGTGAAGTACCCGTGCCTAAAAATGTTACTCTCAAGCGGCAGGTGATTGTTGTTGTTGCTGTTGTTGCTGAGTGAGCTCTTCATGGAGCTTCAGACTTTTTTCAGAGAACTTGGCGGGGTCCAGGGTAACGCCTTTTAATATATCCAGCAAGGCATTGATCTTACCTTCGGTTGTAAAGAACTTGTTCACGATCATGATTTTCTGATCCTTCAATACACAATATCCGGCTTTAAAATTTCCCTTTTCGTAACGAAGGGTATAGTCCGATTCCGTAATCATCTCCTCGAGCTTTAACAGGAACTGAGTTGTATACTTGATCATAGTGGTTGTATTCTCAGGCGCAAGATAAGCAATCGCGGGGAAAGTCGGAGAAGTCGGGAAGACAGGAAGTCGGAGAAGACCGAAAGTCCGGAAGACAGAAAAGCCGGGAAGTCGGAATGATGGGAGAATGAAAATTGGAAGTGATATGGCCTGAAGTTTTTATCTGAAAGGTTGAAAGAGATGATATTGAAAAGTTAGGGATACAGCCAAACCTGATATAACAAGGTAAAAGATATAGGATGTCGTGAGGTAAAGCCCTAACGTTCTTCTTTTCTTTCAAACTTTCGGTCTTCCCGTCTTCCGGACTTCCCGACTTCCTTCTCTTCCCTTAACTTGCGCCCTCGAAAAATGGCAAACCAGAAACTCATTGTAATTGTCGGGCCTACTGCTGTAGGGAAAACATCGGTGGCGATCCAGGTGGCGCGGCATTTCAATACGGAAATTATTTCTGCGGATTCGCGCCAGATATTCAGAGAGTTAACGATCGGTACTGCCAAGCCCGATGATCTTGAATTAGCCCAAGCGCCTCATCATTTTATAAACAGTCACTCGATCAAAGATGCGTATGATGCTGCCTCGTATGGGAGGGAAGCGCTTGCGCTGATTCACGAGCTTTTTAAAAATCACCAGTACCTGGTTCTCTGCGGTGGTTCCGGACTCTATGTAAAAGCAGTGCTGGAAGGTTTTGATGATATACCGGAAGTGCCTGATGAAATCCGTGAACAACTCACTGCGAATTTTGAGAAGCACGGTATAGAGTGGCTGCAAGACCAGATGAGACAACTTGATCCGGAGCATCTGGCGGTTATCGATCAGCAAAATCCACATCGCCTTATTCGGGCTCTTGAAATAAAAATCGGTACCGGAAATTCGATTTCCAGCTATCGGAAGCAAAGCAAACTCGAGCATCCGTTCGAGGTGGTGAAGATCGGACTGGAATTGCCGCGCGGAGAACTCTATCGCAGAATTGATGATCGCATGGACCAGATGATTGCTGCCGGGTTGTTTGAGGAAGCAAAAGAACTATATATATATATAGATCATAACGCGTTGCAAACCGTGGGCTACCAGGAGATCTTTGACTATATGGATGGTAAATATGATCGCGATGAAGCGGTGCGGTTACTGAAGCGTAACTCGCGCAGGTATGCCAAGCGTCAGCTCACCTGGTTTAAGCGTGATGAAGAAACACATTGGATGCATCCGCAGGATATAGCGGGTATATTAAAATTGATTAACTAGCAGAAGTATATATTAGTTAAAGCACACGTTCCGGAAGTTACATGGAAAAGAAAGTATTGATCATAACCTATTACTGGCCACCGAGCGGAGGGAGTGGTGTGCAACGTTGGCTGAAGTTTGTAAAGTATTTACCTTCTTTCGGATGGAAGCCCTATGTATTTACTCCGGAGAATCCATCGTTTGCCATTCGAGATGAATCGTTGTTGAAAGATATACCTGCCGAAGCCAACGTAATTCACTTTCCGATATGGGAACCTTATGAAGCATTCTTTAAACTATCCGGATTACTCGGCAGTAAAAAATCGGCCAAGCCAACGGATCTTGTATCGGGTAAAAAGAAATCGCTCTTTCAGAAGATCAGCACGTGGATACGCGGGAATTTTTTTATACCCGATCCGCGTGTGTTTTGGGTAAAGCCTTCGGTAAAATTTCTGCTGCGTTACCTGCAGGAGAATGATATACATACGATCATCACCACTGGTCCGCCTCATAGTGTACACCTCATCGGTCTTAAACTAAAACAGAAGCAACCAACTCTGAAATGGTTTGCAGACTTTCGTGATCCGTGGAGTGACTGGGGTTTGTTGGATAGTCTTATGGTTGGATCGATCGCGCGTAGCTTTCATAAAAAACTCGAAGCACAGGTAATGCGCACGGCTGATGAAGTAATTACCATAACACCCTTCTATGTACGCAAGTTTGAAAAGTTGTCGGGTAGAAAAGTACAGTTACTCACCAATGGTTTTGATGAAGATGACTTTAAAAACCTGGTGGTTCAAAGGCATGAGCGGTTTATTATTCGTCATGCCGGTATTGTAAATGAGAAATGTGACCCGCGCCCATTCATGCTCGCAGTGAAAGCATTGTCTCAAGAGCATACTGCATTTCGGGCTGCCGTGCAGGTTGATTTTGTTGGTGAGGTGCATCCGGATTTCCGTGCGTTTGTTTTGAACGATGACGTGTTGAAAGGTATCACTACGTTTACCTCCACCATTCCACACAAGCAACTGATGAAATGCTATGGCGAGTCTGCTATACTCTTGCTGGTGCTGACGGGCTACAAAGATGGTGAAGGATTTTTACCCGGAAAGTTATTCGAGTATCTCGCCACAGGACTGCCCGTGTTGGGTGTTGGTCCCGAGTATGGTGATGCTGCTGCATTGCTGAAGACTACAGGAGCCGGAGCGATGATCGATGGCGAAAAGACTGCCGCTATAAATACATTCCTGCTTCAGAAATTTGAGACATGGCAACAAGGCGAGTCAGTGGCACAGCCTGCCGGCTTCACCGAATATTCGCGCAGAGGAATTACACGAACACTCATCGACCTGCTTAGATAATTCGCGAGATGGTATATTTTTAGAAAAGAAATTCCCATTTTGAATATATACCAGACTATACACTTCTAATTACCGCCATCCGTGCACTGTTGTAATCTTTGATTTTGAGACAGAAACAAAGTATCCGAAAAAAATATCGTTGGCACGCGAGCATTCGCTCTATCTGGACCTGCATTTGTAAATGTTGAGGTAAGATTCATTAGCTATGACGACTTTTTTTGAACATCAACGATCAAGTTACAAGCGTAATTACATGCGTAACCTGATCTGTCTGGCTTCCCTGGATGGAAAGCTTGATGAAGAGGAAAGAACCCTGATCCAAAAGATCGGAGCGAAGCGCGGCTTGAAAGTATGGCAGGTAAGTGAGCTGGTTGAAAGCCCGGGAAATTGTGAGATTTTCTTACCTGAATCAATGAACAACCGAATGGATTTGGTATACGATCTCATGCAGATCGTACACATCGACAATGAAGTTACGGAGTATGAAACCGAATTTATGATGACGATAATCGAGGCATTGCATTTGCAGCCGGAGATCGTGAATCAATTAATGGCGATGTTCCAGGAAGGAGTTCCTTCGGTAGAAGAATGGAAAGAGTTTGTGAGTTTTACACGCGAGTGTGAGAACGGATAATTAACGCAGGGAGCCCATCCTCAAGTTGTGAGGCCAGTCTGTTCCAGAGCAGGCTGGCTTTTTTTATTTCTCCTTCTTTACGCCATTCACTTTGCCGCGTACCAGCCGTGTTACATCGCATACACCGGTTTCGCATTGATCGATCATGATCAGTAAATTATTTTTTGTGCGCGCCAGCTCGTCCAGTTGCTCCTGAACAAGTTTGAGTTTTTTTTCAAGATACTTCTTGGCGCGTTTAGGGTCCAGTGATCCATCGTTTATCAAGGTGATGATGCCGCGCGCTTCTTTCAGTGTAAACCCTCGGGCCGTAATTTCTTTAATGGCGGTAATGCGACTAAGCGTTTCTTCCGGATACTCCTTGTAATTGTTTTTACGTCTCGATTGCTCAGGCACTTGTATCAACCCGAGTTTCTCATAGAACCGGATCGTGTGTCTGGACAGATTTGTCTTTTGTGCAAGTTCACCAATCAGCATAAGCAACTGTTTAACGAGTGTAGAGTATACTCTATGGTTGTGTTTGATACTTTAAAATTAATACATCCTTCGAAAATAAACCATGCATTTCCTCTTGACAGTCGACTATACTCTACGCTATACCTTCGTTGTACGAAATCAATTTTCTAAATGCTTAAACAAAAAAGATCATGAAACAGGTTGGATTAATAATGTTGCTTTGCTTCACCTCGTTCTATGCCATCGCGCAGAGTAGTGTTGAGATACCCAAAAAAGAATTTACAGTACATGCCGATGCGCAGGCTGTAGACATTGCTGCCGGCAGCACCGGGAAAATAAATCTGCAGATCATGCGGTCGAAGAATTTTCAAAAGTCGGAAGCATCGTTTCGTGTTGCATCATCACTTCCGGAAGGTATAACGATTCGTTACGATGCACAGAACGAATCTGATTATGCAGCGGTTATCACTACAACAGCGCAGGTAACGCCCGGTACGTACCAGGTCATTATGAATTGTACCATTCACAACAAGACAAAAGGTGTTATTGTAAAACTCAAGATCATATAATGCATGGAGACTGTGATGAACAATACCGTGGTGAACCGATCTGCAGCGACATCAGCTAAAAAGAAATTTCACATCCCCCTGGCTATACGCTTTATCCGCTGGACGTTGCCGCGACTGGAGATGATCGCGCCTCGCTATGCACACAACTGGTTTGTGGATTTGTTCTTTAGTCCGCCACGGTATACTATACCACAGGTTGAACGTGAAGTGTTACAGCAGGCACAACGATCAAAACTATATATAGGAGATGTGCCAATAGAAGTATATACCTGGGGAACCGGGCCTGCTGTTCTGCTCGTACACGGTTGGGCTGGTCGCGCTTCTCAATTCAGAAATTTTGTTCTGTATTTAACCGATCGCGGTTACCAGGTTATAGCGTTTGATGCACCTGCACACGGAAACTCCAAAGGTAATCGAACCAATATCTTCCAGTTCAGGGATGCTATTCTTCAACTTGAAAAAAGGGCCGGAGCGTTTCGTGCCATCGTTGCACATTCTATAGGGGGCGCTGCTGCTATATTTGCGTTGGCGGAAGGTATAAAAACGCAAACGGTAATAACCATTGCTACGCCTTCTATCGGTGATGAGATCATCCACGAATTTGCACTGCGCATCAACGGCTCCGCAAAGGCTGAGGAAAAGTTGAAAGCTCATATCCTGAAAACATTTCAACGCCCGTTCCATGAGTTGATGGCTTCGCATTTCGCGCAGCAGTTAGATCAGAGTATAGACTGGCTCATCATCCACGATGAACATGACAAGGAAGCCTCGATGCAGAATGCACAGCGACTATACGAAGCGTATCCGCGAGCTACAGTTAAAATCACATCTACTTTAGGACACACGCGTATTCTGCGAGATGAAGAGGTTATTGCAACTTGCCTGAACTTCATTGAAAATAGAACAGTGTAGGGAAAGTTCATCCCCGCGGAAATTGCAGATATATGCAGGAGATTCGCATTTAACCTCTGCGCCAATCTGCTATATCTGCGGCAAAAGAAAAACGTCACGGCCATATATACTATACGTTCGTGACATTTTTTATTGATATCACTTCACCGGCTCGCGTAAAATAGTTTTGAGTTTTTCCGGTGCTGTCTTTCTGAAATCTGAAAGGTATATTTCGTGGTGGAGGCCGTTTTTCTTCAGGTTATGTTTTTCTATAAACTTTTGCATTTGCAGTAAAGTTTCAGGTTCCCGATCGAACGGTCCTACATGCAACATTTGAAGCACTTTGCCTTCGGCTAAAGTATATAAAGATGTCTCTGCTACGCTGGGTATATTTTTCTTTTTCGATACCGTTGCTTTAGCTTCTTCCACCATCGCTTCAGTGACAAAGTCAGGCATGCGTATCAGTAAACGCCAGTACCATTCGTCACGTGGTATACGTAGTGGAGCTTCCTCCATGGTTAGTGTTCCAAAGCGTTCGTCATCAAACCACCACAGTCCTTCGAGTTTGGGCACTGTAAAATCGTGTGCCGTTGCTTTTGCCATAAACTTTATCGCATACGCAACCGGGTATAGCGTCTCCAGTTTGTCTGCAAATGCGCGCGAGGAGGGATCTCCTTTACCGGTTATTGTCAGGTATGGTACAGATGGGAGTTCTATAATTTCTGGTTGTTGCTTGGCAGTATAATAGGATTTAAACTTTTTAGTGAGGTCTAACTTTTCCATACGTTGTTTTTGCACAAAGTGAATCTCACCCGGTGACAACACTATGTCAGTTGAGGTATGGGAGTTAAAATAATTTTAAGAAACAATGTGAAAGCAAATCCACTTATAGTTCATCAGGCTTTTGAAGTATTTCGTCCTGCATCTCGGCTAATAGTAAATCGGCATTGATGTGAATCGATTTACTCAGGCGATATTCAGTAGCTATATAGTCAATCCAGGCTGTAACGGATTTTTGAGGGACATGCGCAAGGAGCCAGAGTAAAACTTTGCGGTCTATCTCATCAAGTTTAAAGAACTCCAGTTTTTCGTTTTCCATGACTGGTAGGGGTAACGGTAAGAGCGTGGTCAATTTAGTACTTTATGACAAGCTTGTGAAGAAGCTTTCATAACTTATTCATCTGTTATAACAGCATTTGAAATACGGATACCAGAAAGCCGTATTTCGTTTGCATTTATAGTGGTATACCCTATACCCGACAGGGCTTATTTAGTAAGCTATAGTTATGTAGTATACGTATATTCTAAATTTATGTGCCTGCATTTCATGGATTAATGCACTATAATTCTTTCTATTTTCAGAAGGGCGATTAGTTTTGCTTCCATGATAGAACTGAGGAATGTAGAGGTTGTAAAGAACGGCAGGCGTTTATTTGAGACTCTCAATTGGACTATAAAACCGAACGAACATTGGGTTATAGCGGGGCCCAACGGTAGTGGAAAAACTATATTGCTGGAACTTATAGCCGGTAACGCACACGCAGCGCACGGTGAAGTGGTATATGATTTTGTGAACGGCAATACATGGGATGAACGGTTTATTCAGCGGAAACAAAACGTGCACTATATTCCTGCACATGCCATTCAAACATTCCTGCAGCACCACGAGTTGTTTTATCAGCAGCGTTACTATAGTATAGGAGATGAACGTATTCCGCGGGTGCGCGATCTGTTTGGCGATGATGTGGCGAGACTGCATGCGCTCGATTTTCCGCCAAGCTTCAACATCGATGGGTTATTGGACATTGAAGTAACAAGGCTCTCCAACGGTCAGCTCAAGAAGGTGCTGATTCTTAAAAACCTCGTGCGCGACTTGCCAAAAGTATTGCTGTTCGATTACCCGTTCGAAGGATTGGATCACGCCAGCCGTAATGATCTGATAGTTTTTATGGATCATCTCGCCATTACGTATGGTATACAGGTTGTGCTGGTAGATCATGAACATCACCTGCCTGCTGTAATAAACCGAAAACTTGTACTCAATCAATTCAAAATTGTTTCGGAAGAAGAAGTCAGGCATCAGCCGGCTTCGGTCATTCCAAACGATACTATATATAGCTATACAAACGGCTCGGGTACGCCTGTTGCCGAAATGAAGAATGTTACCATTCGCTATGGCGAGAAGGAAATCATCAGCAACCTTAACTGGAAAATTTATGCCGGTGAACGTTGGGCGCTAACCGGACGAAACGGTTCTGGTAAAACCACGTTGTTCAGTCTCATCTTTGCCGATCACCCGATGGCTTATAGTCAGAAGGTATATTTGTTTGGCAAGCGCAGAGGGAGTGGTGAGTCCATTTGGGACATCAAGAACCGCATTAATTACCTGGGGCCAGAGCTGATCAGTTATCTGAATCCTCAGCACATTACCATGACGGTAAAAGAATATATGCTGGGGCAGCAAAAGACCATGAGCGTTGCGGCACTGGAGCGTGTCATTGCCTTTTTCGATGCACAGTCATTTATAGCAAAGCCGGTTAAGCAACTTTCATCGGGACAGCTGCAGTTAACGCTCATTATGTTGAGTCTGCTGTCCGATAAAGAATTGATTTTGCTGGACGAACCTTTTCAGTTTCTGGACACCAATACGAAAGATCGCGTGAGTCAATATTTACAGGAGCATCTGCACGAAGACACTACGCTGGTGCTGATCACACATTATGAGCAGGACATTGCCCGTTGGACGAAGCAACGATTGCATTTGCAGCGTTAATAGTGTGCATACGTGTGGCTGAACCTTTTTGTGTGTCTTTGTGTACTTAGAACATATTGATATATTTGCATTTATTAGCGATGGCACTGAGCACAAAACAAATCGAAAAGATCTCCAAGGCATTGGGAGATAGTAATCGCCTCAAGATCCTTCAGCATATTTCCAAGAAGGGTGGTTGTGGTCACTGTTCGCAAATACAGGAAGAAAGCGAACTGGCACAGCCTTCTGTAAGTCACCACTTAAAAGTATTGATCGAAGCCGGTCTTATTGAGCCAGAAAAGGAGGGTAGAAACCATAAATATATTCTGAACGAGAAGGTGTTGAAGGAGTACACCCAAAGCATTAACCAGTTGAAATTCGTGTAGTTATATTTTTTTTATAAAATATATTGAAGAATTTCAATGCATCGATGAACTAAACGAGAACGTTTCGCATTGTAGAGTTTAACTGGCCTGACCGGCCACTTTTTTTAAATTAACGTATTGAAATATTTAAATGTATTAATTAAAATCCCTTGGCATATGAATACTAAAACTGCATTTTCCGCTCATCAATTAGGAGGTATAGCATTGAATAATCGTCTCGTAATGGCTCCGATGACACGCAGCCGTGCGCATGACAACAAGCCGAACAAATTGATGGCGACATATTATGAGCAACGCGCATCTGCAGGGTTGATTATATCAGAAGGAGTTTCTCCTTCACCCAACGGTTTGGGCTATGCACGCATGCCGGGTATTTTTTCAGAACAGCAGGTAGATGCCTGGAAACAGGTAACCGCAGCCGTACACCGCAGAGGCGGAAAAATATTTGCACAGCTAATGCACGCAGGTCGCATGGCACACGGACTTAATTTACCAAAAGGTGCACGCGTACTCGCACCATCTCCCATCGCTGCTGATGGACATATATGGACTGACCAGGAAGGCAAAAAAGAATTACCGATACCACAGGGAATGAGTGCAGGACAGGTAGAGGAAGTTATTGTTGAATTTATAACCGCTGCGCTGAACGCCATTGAAGCAGGCTTTGACGGAATTGAACTACACGCAGCCAACGGATATTTACTCGAACAATTTTTATCACCACACACCAACAGACGTACCGATAATTATGGTGGAAGCATTGAAAAACGCAGCAGGCTGTTACTCGAAATAGCAGAAGCGGTAGGCGATGCTATCGGCAGAGATAGAGTGGGTGTGCGTATATCTCCATACGGTGTAGCAGGCGATATGCCAAACTATCCGGAGATTGATGAAACCTATACATATGTGGCTACGAAGTTGAATGATCTCGGCATAGCGTATATACATATAGCGGATCACAGTGCCGGTGGTGCACCCGAAGTACCGCTTACATTGAAGCGTACCATTCGCGAACAGTTTACCAACACCCTTATTCTTTCCGGTGGATATACTATATCCCGTGCGGAGGAAGATCTCACATCGGGCATCGCAGATCTGGTAGCATTTGGTAAACCATTCATCAGCAATCCCGATTTAGTAGAGCGCCTGAGTAAAGGATTACCGCTCAATATTAAACTGGATGCCAGCACACTATACTCTTCAAATGCAAAAGGCTATACCGATTACCCGGTGTTTGAAGAAGAGATGGTCAATGCCTGATCAACAACAGAAACCTACTTTAAAAACTATATAATTTATGTCAGCTAAAATCAAATCAGTTGCAGTAATTGCAGCACGTGTTGTATTGGGACTTATCTATTTTGTTTTCGGTCTCAACTTTTTCTTTCACTTTATACCAATGAACGGCCCTACACCTACTCCACAAGCTGAAGCTTTTACTACCGGGTTGTTTCAATCAGGATACTTTTTCCCATTCCTTAAAGGACTGGAAGTGATATTCGGAGCCCTGTTGCTGGTGGGATTATTCGTGCCGCTCTCCTTGGTAATTTTAGTGCCGGTAAGTCTGAATATACTGCTATTCCATGTATACCTGGCACCGGAAGGCTCCGCGATGGGCGTAGTTATACTACTCCTCAACTTGTTCCTCGCGTGGGCATATCGCAGTGCCTTTAAACCATTGCTTGCCAGCAAAACAACTGCAAGCTTGTAAGCAGCACACACTTTATATATATCCAGTATCGCAAACCACGGTCTGCGATACTTTTTTATTTATATATAATACCATTCCAACTCAACCAGACCCTATACCCACACTCCCCACACAAACTTCCCGACTTCCGGACTTTTTACTTTTTACTTCTTACTTCTCTCCCAATCTCCCCCAAATGCGTAAACCTAAACCCGCTCTCATACTTCAACCCATATCCCAGCATCCGGTCCATCGTAGCGTGCGAGAATAGAATCAGTCCGATAAACTCAACGACTATATTTCCGAGAAAATATCCTCCAAGCCAGACAATAACTGCGAGGGCACGATGGTGAGCTATATTGTAGAGCCAGGCCCCCGTTCTGGCATTATGTATATACCCAATCATGCTTATGTCGGGCAACAAGATGCAGCCCGCGAACCACCACCAGCTCAAACCAAGAAAGTTAAACAGCACCAGCGTTGCCAGAAACATTATAAATTCTTCGAGTTGGATAAGTTTTTTCATGTGTGATAATATGATAGAATAATAAATCGATAGGTGAGGAGGTAAAGTAGCAGATTCCGGACGTTCCTGAAAATTTTAGAATCTTTTAAAAACTTGTTGACATACCGTTGTCACGGGCGGGGTGTTGCTTTATGGAAAAATCAAACCGTATGCGATCCATTCATCAACAAGTAGAAATTAACTGGCCGGTGCGGGCGCTGTTCAACTATGTGTCTGACATCAGTAACAATGCATCGTGGCAGCAGCGTGTTGAAGACACGGAATGGCTGAACGATGAGCGTAACACTTCTGGCGCTCGCTTTAAAGAAGTACACGCCAATGGTAAGTCGCACGTACTATGCGAGATAGCTGAGTTCATTCCATATCAGAAACGTTCGGTGGTTAGTAAGAACAGAGCTTTTCAATCGACCTGCACGTTCGAGTTCGAGCCCTGCCACAGTGGTACCGTTATGAAGGTTACGATGCAGGCGCGTGCCCGTGGTTTGTATAAACTCTTTGATCCTTTTGTTTCGAACCGGTTCCTCGAAGAGCGGTCGCGTGATATTTTCCGGTTGAAGGAAATGCTCGAGCTCGAAGATTAATCAATTTTCTTTTTTACTGATGACACAGGGCTGTCATGTCGCGATCGTTGATTTACAGAAATATAGTTCATAACCCTCTAAAAACTATGACCATGAAAATTAAAGAAGTTAAACCAATCAATTTTTTGTTCTTCCGTACGGAGACAAAAGTAGAAGAGCTTCATGCTTTTTTACCGATAGGACAGCAACTTTTCCGTGAAGCTGTAAAACAGCAACTGAGTATTACTGGTCCTGTGCACTGGCATTACTATGGATTTACGGGGGATGAAAGTAAACCGTTTACGTTGGAGGTAGCACTGCCTGTAGCCGATGTTCCGCACGACTACGATGGCGAGTTTCACTTTAAGCGAACCGAGGCCTTCAAGTGCGCTACGATGGAACACGAAGGTGCGTGGAACCTGATGCCACAAAGCTATGGCAAGCTCTTGCAATATATAGCCGACAACAAACTCACACCTAAAGCCGTGAATCGCGAGATCTACGTGAATGTCGACTTTCAACATCCGGATGCCAATGCAGTAGAGATACAGATTGGTGTTCAATAACAGAATAACTGTGCTATACCTGGTTAAACTATACACCTTGAAAAATCAGACTATGAAAAAGATAATTATCCTGATCGGTATACTGGTCGGCCTTACTGCTATATTCATAGCGTACTCGGCTCAGGGCAAGCGATTACTGGAAGCTGCACTGAAAATGGAATCAGGGAATATACCGTTGATCTGTTTACAATACAGTGAAGCATATGAAACGAATTGAATCCGCGCCACAGATCAGCTGCTTTCGCATATAGGCGGAAAGTCTGGCAATCGCGTTACAATACGTTTTGAAGAACTGGGATAGATCGAAAAAGATCCGCAGAGCAAACATTTTCTGATTACAACCCAAGGTGAAAAAGAGTTTAAAAAAACTGGGAGTAGACACTGCAGACCGATAACTAAAACAAACATAAGTATATATAGCAGATGAGAAAAATAACATTAGGACTTGCCGTAACATTGGATGGATATATAGAAGGACCGAATGGTGAATACGACTGGTGCTTTACCGACCAGGATTATGGTATAACAGAATTTGTAGAAAGCATTGATGCTATATTTTACGGTCGAAAAAGTTTTGAGATGGCCGGAGGAAACCTGTATCCCGATAAGAAGGCCTATATATTCTCTAACTCTTTGAAAACTGTACAGGAAGGAGCTGAGCTGGTATCCGGAGATATCATTGAGGCTGTAAAGAAGATTAAACAACAACCCGGTAAAAATATATGGTTGTTTGGTGGTGCCAGTCTTACTACAGCTTTTATCAACGCAGATCTTGTTGACGAGCTCTGGTTATCCATCCACCCGTTGTTGTTAGGCAGTGGTAAACTTTTGTTTCAGCAGATACGCGAGCGCAAATACTTTAACCTCGTCAAGACAAAGCACTATGAAACCGGACTGGTATCGTTGTGGTATACGCGGCAGGAGCAAGAGTTGAAGAAGTAATTTTCAGGGTGATGTTTCCGTTCGTCAGTATTTTGTTACTTTGATGTAAATGCTGAATGAAATGGAGCACAAACAACTGATTGAACAATTCTATACCGCGTTTCAAAACCGCGACTATACCACGATGCAAAACTGCTATCATGCAGACGCTACATTTCACGATCCGGCATTTCAGGATCTTCGCGCAAATGAAGTCCGGGTGATGTGGCAGATGTTGTTAACGTCAGCCAAAGATCTGAAGGTATCGTTCGATAATGTGCAGGCCACCGGCAATACCGGTTCGTGCACCTGGCAGGCGTGGTATACTTTTTCCAAAACAGGCCGGCCGGTGCATAATGTTATCCGGGCATCATTCGAGTTCAAAGAAGGAAAGATACTTCGCCACCGCGATTCATTCGATCTTTGGCGTTGGTCGCGGCAGGCGCTGGGAGCTTCCGGTTTATTGTTGGGCTGGAGTCCATTGGTGCAAAACAAGATTCACAGCAATGCCAAAGCTGCTCTTCAGAAATATATAGCAGGCCGTTAGCACTACAGATCATTTATTCATTTTTCGGTTAGCAATCCTTTCTTCGTAACTTTGTGCTATGGAGTTGGAAGAAAAAGTACGGGCGGTAGAGGAGGTCTTTGAAAAGCTCGATCGTGAGATCGCTTCGTTTCAGTCCTGGTCAGGACTTCACTGTGCGTGGGGTTGTGGCAAGTGCTGCTACAAGGCCGATATTGAAGCTACCATTCTTGAGTTTCTTCCATTTGCACATTATTTATACCAGCAAGACCTGGCCTATGCCTGGTTTGAAAAATTACAGGGTAACGATTCTTCTCTTTGTTTGATTCTTAATCCGACACAGGGAGGCGCAGGTTTATGTTCCGAGTATAAACATCGCGGATTGATCTGCAGGCTGTTCGGGTACTCTGCGCGAACTAATAAATATGGTAACCGCGAACTCGTTACCTGCCAGATTATCAAAACAGAACAGGCCGGTAATTATCAGCAGGCTTCACAAAAGATAGAAGAAAGCGAAGGAGAATTGCCGGTAATGAGTCATTACTACATGCAGCTTCATGCTATTGATTTTGAGTTGGCACGAGATTTTTTCCCGATTAACGAAGCCATGAAGCGGGCAATTGAAGTTATATTGCATTATTATGCATACAGATCGTAGCATATTTTCAGGAAGAATAATTTTATCAGCGCTGTTACTCTTTTGTACAACAGCACTGGTTGCTCAGGTTAGTGACTCTTCCAGTTCAAAGCCCTTTCAATATTACTGGACCAAACCACGGCTTGTACCCAAGGTTGGCGTGGGTGTACAAGACCGCGCTTTCTTTGAAGCCGGAGTATACTGGCAGAATATTTACAAGCATCCGTTAAGTCTTGCATCGAAAGGTCCTTATTGTACCATCGATATATTTATTGATGACAAGAACTTGCTGCTGGGGCCGAAGCTTGGTTATGAATTTACTGCGGGTATATTGGGCGTTGCTGCAGACATGACTTACTTCATTGATCGTAACTATAACGATGCAGGCCATGATCGTAAATCATTAGTGTTTACACCAAAAGTTGGCTTAACGATTCTGGGGTTTGCTGATTTCTTTTACGGGTATCAAATACCTCTTTCTGATGTTGAGATCACCACGATATACCGGAACCGTTTTTCTCTGGTATTTAATCTTAACCGCGATTACTTCAACCTGAAGGAAGCTCCGCGCAGATCAGGTAGATCAAAATAAAATCACTGTCATTACTTTTTCAGCAAAGCTATCGGCTGTAGAAACGAACGATGGTAACAATCCGGGGTGCGTAATGGTATAGGATGAAAGCTCGTGCGACTGCCGGTTCATGATGGTGAAGAGAATAACAATAGCCACCGCCACGATGATGCCGATGATAAGTGTGAGTTCGCGGTATGTAAAATGTTTTTTCACGCCATTCCTCTTTACCAACGGTGTGCCAGAGGTAAAAGACCGCTTTTTGGTCTGATCCTTGATTTGTAGCACAGTATGTTGTTCACTTATGAACATGGCGTCATTATATTTTCGTACAGAGATTACCGTCTTTATCGGAAAAGGTTACTACCAGCCGCCTGGAAATGATTAAGCACCGACAGAGATTTATTTAATCACTAAATTTGTTAACTACCAAGGCATAGGATTACAGCGTATGAAGAAAATATTATTAACAGCTACAGCACTGATTGGCGCGATGATGATCACCTCGATGACGTTGATTGGACCAACAGAAGCGATCGAAGAGGGACCTGTAAAATGGATGACCTTTGCAGAAGCGTTGGAAAAATCGAAGAAGAGCAAGCGCCCGATCTTCATCGATGTTTATACGGACTGGTGCGGCTGGTGTAAAGTAATGGATAAGAATACATTCAGCGATCCGAAAGTAGCGCAGTTACTGAACGAGAAGTTTTATGCCGTGAAGTTCAATGGCGAGCAGAAAGAAGATGTTGTGTTTAACGGCACTACATTCAAGTTTGTACCCAGCGGAAGAAACGGATATCATCAACTGGCAGCGGCACTGCTCAACAACCAGTTAAGTTACCCAACCGTAGTATTTCTCGATGAAGACTTCAAGATGATTCAGCCACTTCCGGGCTATCGGCAGGCTCCTGAGTTTCACATGATTGCCCAGTACATTGGCGAAGGGCACTATAAGAGTGTGAAATGGGAAGAGTGGCAAGCGAAGTATAAATCTCCGTTTTAAGACATAGGAGAGTACGTAAACAAAAAAGCCTTCATGCAGCAGCATCAAGGCTTTTTTGTTTTATAGCATGTTGATCTGCGTTAGTCTTTCTTCTGTTCCTTTTTAACTTTAAGGAAGTCTACATAGCCGAGGGCAGTTGCAAACCCTACGATTACAGCTACGATCGCGATGAAAATATTAGCTCCGTCTCCAATAAACTGTTGAAACATGGTTGTAGTTGTTTAACGGCAACAAAGGTATGTGTTGAACCCTAACCATGAAAGCATTTATGTTTAAAAAATTAACGTGCTTGAAACGGTTTTGACCCTCAGCAAGTTTCGTCCCCAGGTCCCCTAAACTTCAATCGATAGCACCGATAAGGACATTTTTAGACTTCCTGATTTTTCGGACTTCCCGTCTTTCTATACTCCCCGTCATTTTTGTCGCTTCCGGTCTTCCAAACTTTCCGACTTCTCGTCCTCCGGACTTCCCGACTTTCGGACTTTCCTAAACCCTCCGAATCTTCCTCCTATGAAAATAAAAGTTCAGCGCACCCAAAACCACGAGCCCTGCTAAAATGAAAAGCACAATGAACAAGCGGCTGTTACGAAGTTCAAGTTTGGTTATCTCGTCTTGCTGCTTGAGCAGATCGAACTCCTTATCCTTTTGCTGAAACTCCATGATCATTTCCATCTGCGCGATGTTACGGGTACTCTCTTCGCCATAGATCTTTTCACGCGTCTCATCATATTTCAACTGCGCTTCATACGCTTCCTTCCACTTGCCGAGGTTCGAGTAATTTTCGGCAATGGTTTTGTAAATGGTAGGATGGAAAGCATACGCCTGCAACTCGTTGGAGAGTAGCAGTGCTTCATCCAGGTATATTTGTGCCGGCTTCGGCTGCTTGGCTTTGGTATAGGTAATGCCCAGGTTGATAATAATGTTCAGCGCACCCAGCTTGTTGTTGCTTTTGCGTTCAAGCTCAAGTGCCTTCTCATAATTTTCAACAGCACGCTGATAGTTGTTCTGGCGGAAGTATAGGTTCCCCATGTTCATCAACGGATCAGCGTATATATTCCCTTTCTTCTCGCTTAGCTGGTATGCCTGCGAAAAGTAGCTCATGGCTTTTTCATATAGCTGTATTTCGCTGTGCAGGTTGCCGAGATTGTTCATTGAGCGGATGATCTTGTCTTCATCCCTCATCTCTACAAACAACGCGTACGATGCTTCCATATATTTCATAGCCTGCCCGTAGTCTTTCTTCATGGAGTAGATGGTAGCTATATTACTCTTGGTGGTAGCTATACCTTCCTTGTTGGTCAGCGATTCGTAGATGCGCAGCGAGGTAAGGTAATATTCCAGCGCCTTATCCAAAGCGCCTTGTGTTTTATAGGCTATACCGAGGTTGTTATAGGCGGCAGCCTGTCCTTTCTTGTCGTTGATCTCGGTAGCGAGGTTCAGGGCTTCACGCGCATAGCCAACCGCGCGTGCCGGGTCCTTTTCATGATAAGCTCGGAAAAACTCATTGAGAGCCTTTACCTTATATTGATTCTTGGCGGTATCGAGGGCAGCTTGAAGACTGTCAGACTGTGCCCATCCAGACAGCACGATAACGGAACAAAGCAAGAGCAGGCAGAGCTTTTTGTGGGTCATAAGAGTTGTAACAATACAGTGATAAAAGTAAGAAATATTTTGGCAGCGAGAGCGCATTATGCCCGTTAACGTAAATGTTATTCGGTGATTTGCGCGCTTTATACCATCTTTCGGTTACGAATATATTCTTTATGAAACACTGCTACTGCCTGATCATCTTCACATTCGGATTTTTTATTGCGGCATCTGCTCAAAAGAACACGATAGCTACAGACGAAGCGGCCGTGCAACAGGTAATTGCCGATCTCTTTAAAGGAATGGAGAAAGGTGATAGTGCGTTGGTGCATTTAACCTTTGCACGCGAAGTGACGCTTGCTACCATGGCACGTAATAAGAACGGTGATCCTATACTGCATCGCGAGTCTTCGCTGGACGGTTTTCTGAAAGCTGTGGGCACGCCACACCAGGAAACCTGGTACGAGGAAATCTGGAACCTGAAGATTCAGCTCGATGGCGATTTTGCACAAGCGTGGTGTGACTATGCATTCTATATCGATAAAAGTTTCAGTCACTGCGGAGTGGATGCCTTTCACCTGCACAAGGGTAAAGATGGCTGGAAGATCTTTCACCTGGCCGATACACGCAGAAAAACAGGATGTGACATCCCTAAAAAAATACAGACCAAGCATCAGTAGGGTTTGACGTTTTATTATTCCTGAAAGCATTCATTCTTGAATCTTAACCGGCCCGGTATATCTTTTTAGCAGATTACTTGTTAAACACCTGAAGTTTAAACACTATGGGTTTACTTGAATTTACAGAAAGAGGCATTTACTGTCCGAAGGCCGATGTTTACCTCGACCCGTGGAAGCCGGTAGATCGTGCTGTCATTTCGCATGGGCACTCCGATCATGCCCGTTGGGGACATAAAAATTATTTGTGTTCCGCTACGGCCGCTCCTGTAATCCGGCACCGGCTTCAGCTTGATACCATTGAGACAGCAAATTATGGTGAACCGGTATACATACACGGTGTTCAGTTTTCCTTTCATCCTGCAGGACATATACCCGGCTCTGCCCAGATTCGTGTAGAGCATAAAGGTGAAGTATGGGTTTTTACCGGTGACTATAAACTTGAACCTGATGGACTCTCGGAACCTTTTGAATTAGTGCGATGCCAGAACTTTATAACCGAGTCAACGTTCGGGCTACCGGTTTATCACTGGAAACCGCAGCAGGAAATTTTTGACGAGATCAATGCATGGTGGAGGAAGAATCAATCCGAAGGAAGAGTATCAGTAATAGCAGGATATACTTTGGGAAAGAGCCAGCGGCTGTTAAAAAATGTAGATGTATCCATTGGCAAAATTATAGTGCATGGTGCAGTAGATGCCGTTAACCAGGTAATGCGACAGCAAGGTATAGCTTTACCGGAAACACATCGCGTTACCAAAGATAGCAGGAAGCAGGATTTTGATGGAGCATTGGTGATATGTCCTCCATCCGCAGTAGGTTCTCCCTGGATCCGCAGGTTTCTGCCGTACTCCCTTGGTATAGCTTCCGGTTGGATGAGTCTTCGCGGAGCCCGTAGAAGGAGGGGAGCCGATCGTGGGTTCCCGTTATCCGATCATGTAGATTGGAAAAGTCTCAATATAGCCGTGCGTGAAACCGGTGCTGAAAAAGTTTTTGTAACGCATGGATACTCCGAAGTATTCTCGCAATGGCTGAATGAGAATGGTATAGAGTCGCACGTGGTAAAAACAGAGTATGAAGGCGAATTGAGTGAAATGGTGGAAGGAACAGCTACGACTCCTGCCGGTGCCGGTGAAAATATACCAGTCACTACAAATGATACTCCAAATGATGATACAGAGCAGTTGTGATGCTTGACTATATATATGATACAGGTTTAGATACGATGGTGTGATATACTATGAGGAACTTCGCGCAACTCTTTACGGATCTCGATCGCACGACCAAAACACTTGGTAAAATAAAGGCATTGACAGAATACTTTCAGAAAGTGTCAGACCACGATAAACTATGGTCTATAGCCTTGCTATCGCATCGCAGGCCGAGGCGTACTATCAACACAACATTGCTCGGTACATGGGCATCGGAGCTTTCAGGTTTACCTGCGTGGTTGTTTGCTGAGTCGTATCATGTAGTAGGCGATCTTGCTGAGACCATTACACTTCTTCTTCCGGAAACTGCTGAGCAATCGGATGAGTCACTCACCTATTGGATCGACTTCATTCGTTCACTGGAACCATTGACCATCGAAGAGAAAAAAGGAAAAGTATTGTGGGCCTGGAACAGACTCGATCAAACTGAACGATTCGTTTTCAATAAATTAATTACCGGTGGATTTCGCATGGGGGTATCACAACAGCTCATGGTAAAAGCGTTGGCAAAACATACGGGTACACGTGAAAATATAGTAGCACATCGCCTGATGGGAAACTGGTCGCCCGAGACTGATACATTTCAGCAACTGATGCTGGAAGAAGATCAGAAAGATATATCCAAACCCTATCCATTTTACCTGGCGTATGCACTGGAAGGTGAAGTATATACCCTGGGAGATCCGCAGGAGTGGTTTGCCGAACATAAGTGGGATGGCATACGCGGACAAATTATCGTGCGCGATCGCCAGTTGTTTGTGTGGTCGCGTGGTGAAGAACTTGTTACGGATAAATACCCGGAGTTTGCAACGCTGCTGGATATACTTCCGGATGGTACGGTGCTGGATGGCGAGATACTTCCGTTTAAAGATGATCAGCCGTTATCATTCAACCACCTGCAAACACGCATCGGCAGAAAAACACTGAGCGCTAAAGTATTGAAAGAAGTACCCGTGTCATTTGTAACGTACGATATACTGGAGTGGGAAGGTATAGATATACGTAATTGGACAATGGAAGCACGCAGGCGAAAAGTAGAAGAGATCTGCTCTGCCGAACATCCGGTATTGAGACTTTCGGCATTGGTGAATTTTGAAACCTGGGAAGAGCTTGCGCAGGAACGTTCGCGTGCGCGAGACTTGTTCAGCGAAGGCATTATGCTAAAACGCAAAGAATCTATATACCGTAACGGACGCAGGAGGGGAGACTGGTGGAAGTGGAAGATCGATCCATTTACTGTAGACGCTGTGATGATCTATGCCATGCACGGTGCTGGCCGCAGAGCCAATCTATATACCGACTATACATTTGCTGCCTGGGATGGTGAACAACTTGTTCCTTTTACAAAAGCCTATAGCGGTTTAACTGATGATGAAATTCGTGAAGTAGATCGCTGGATAAAACAAAATACGATCGAGCGCTTCGGACCGGTGCGCAGTGTAAAGCCCGAACTTGTATTTGAAATTGCGTTTGAAGGTATAGCGCAATCAACGCGTCACAAGTCCGGTATAGCATTACGCTTTCCGCGTATCAGGCGGTGGCGTAAGGATAAGCCGGCCAGTGAAGCCGATCGCATCGAGAACCTGCGTAAGCTCTTGTAGGCGTTAATCGTTATCCGTTATTCGTTAACGGTTATCTGTTGTCTGTCGGCTGCTATACGGATAACTTATAACCAATAACGATAACGATAGAATAACTTTTCCTATATTCACTTATGCTCCGGTGGTATATCATAATGCTATTCGTATTGCCTGCTGTTGCAAAGGCACAGAGCGAGTCGCCTGACGAAATCAGGATGAGCATTTACTTTGGCGGAGGCAGTTACGACATAGACGAATTTCAGGCTACTGAACTATACCATTGGCTGGACTCTGTTCCCAATCTTCTGGAGAAATACCAGATACATCTGATCAGTCATACCGATCCCATTGGAGGAAAGCAGTTCAATGAATGGCTCTCTAAAATGCGAAGCGAATCAGTGCAGCATTTACTCCTGAACAAACAGATCCCCGAGCACAAGATCACGATCAAGAACTGGGGACTTGAAAATCCGGTCTACAGCAATCAAACTTATTCAGGTATGCAGATGAATAGACGCGTTGACGTTATTCTGTACCCGATTGTTTTCTGATGTTCGTTTCTGTCCGATTTAGGACACCGTTTTGCACAACCGGACGAGCACATCCATTGTAAATCTTCATTTTCAGGCATTCAAACGCTAAAAATCCATTGGCACATTGTTGGCAAAGGGGAGACTCGGAAAGGATTATGTATTTTAACACGTATTGAAAAAAATCTATCGTGTCTAAAAATTCTGATCCCAATGCCTCAACCACAAATTATGATTAAACTACGTGATATCGACAAGTACGTGGACTCTCGTTTCCAGCGCACTTTTATTCTGAAGGGTGTAAACCTCGATGTTCAACAAGGTGAATTTCTAACCATCATGGGGCCGAGCGGTGCCGGTAAATCTACGCTGATGAACATCATCGGTATGCTCGATGAACCTTCTGCCGGAGAGTATTATTTCTTTGATGAGCCTGTGCACAAGATGAAAGAAAAACAGAAGTCTGACATGCACAAAAATTATATAGGCTTCATCTTTCAGGCCTATCACTTGATCGATGAACTAACCGTATACGAAAACATAGAAACTCCACTGCTCTATAAAGGTGTAAGCGGAAGCCAGCGTAAAAGCATGGTAGCAGAAATGCTCGATCGCTTTAACATGGTAGCCAAGAAAGATCTTTTCCCCGAGCAGCTTAGCGGAGGTCAGCAGCAGTTGGTAGGTATAGCACGTGCTATTGTTGGTCAGCCTAAATTATTACTGGCCGATGAACCTACAGGTAACCTGCACTCCGATCAGGGTAAACAGATCATGGAGATCTTCCAGAAGCTGAACGAAGAAGGTATAACTATTATACAGGTAACACACAGCGAAGAGAATGCACGCTATAGCAAACGCATTGTTCGCGTTGGTGATGGAGCCATCGTATCCGATGAAAAGGTATTGGTAAATGCATGAGTAACATGAAGAAAAAATTACTGACATTACTTTTTGCAGGATCGGCAATAGCAGGGTATAGCCAGCAGCAGCCAACTGCTCCTGCAGCATTGAGTTTCAAAGACGCAGTGAAAATTGGTTTGGATAATAACGTAACGCTGAACCAGCAAAAAAATCAGCTTGAGTATACACAGATTAACAAAACGTCTTCGCTGCTTCAGCTTGGTCCGAGTATAGAAGCGAACGGAAGTGCTTATCGTAACGATGGTAACTCCTTCAACCAAAACCGGGGCGAAGTTGTCAACGGGGTGATCGACTATGTGAATGGATCGATCAGTGCCAGCATGCCTGTTTTTAACGGACTATATCAGTTCAATTCATACCGACAAGCGAACAATGCCAATGAAGCGCAGCTTCACCAGGTAAATCGATCATCACAGGATGTTATTCGGGATGTGTCTAATCAGTATCTTCTGTGTATGTTGGATCAGCAACTGGTACATATCAACGAAGAGAATGTTCGTACACAACGCATACAGTATGACCAGATCAAAGCGCAGGTTGAGCTCGGCAGCAAAGCTGAAGCGGATCTATATAACCAGGAGTATCAATTGAAAAACGCAGAACTTACTTTGGTACGTTCGCGCAATACCTATAAGAATGATAAAGCTAAACTCGCAGTTACATTACAGCTTGATCCGATAACATTTGAAATCTCCGATGTTGATTGGGATATAAACAGTGTAATGATTGATAGCTTGTCGCTGAATGAGATGTATGCTACAGCTGTTGATCGCAGAAGTGATTTGAAGCAAGCTGAGTTTAACGAGAAGGCAGCACACTTCGGATATTCTGCTATGAAGGGAAGGTATATGCCAAGTTTATATGCAGGTGCCTCGTATGGTTCGCGTTATAACTATGTATATGGAGGACAAGACGAGAATCGCTCTTTCAATGATCAGTTCACGAAAGACAATACACAGCTTAGTTATGGTTTAAGTATAACGATACCCATCTATAACGGTTTACGCTACAGAGCACAGGCGGCACAAACAAAAGTTACATACGAGAATGCAAAGATAGCATCCAAGAATACAGAGATTGTTGTAAAGACCGATGTGTTGAATGCCTTCCAGAATTTTAACGATGCCAAAGCAGCGTATGAAGCTTCAGAGGCACAGCTACGTGCTGCAGAACTATCATACAAAGTGGAAAAAGAACGATACGACCTTGGCATTTCAGACATAACACAACTTACCGTGACGAACCAGGCATATGTGAAAGCACAGGGAGACTTTCAGAGCTCTAAATTTACACTGATGTTTCAACGTCTGTTGATCAATTATGCGATCGGTACATTGAAGTTTGAAGATATTCCATAAGAAAGAATTTTTCACCCAACCCCTAAAAGGCCCTTTCTGCTTGACAGAGGGGCTTTTTTGTTTCCTTCCGAAAACATCAATGCAAGAGATTTACACCTTGTTATAATTTTGTATCTTTGCACCCCTGTTCGGTTGAACGGGCCTCTTCATAAGTTTTGAAGGGTGATCTAAAACAAATTTGTAGCGACTCAGCCCGGTTAGCTACATGTATTACGAGGGCGTTTACATGGCAAAAACACAAAAGCCTGGTGAAAGACCCAGAAAACCTGCCGACACGAAGGAGCCTGTGAAAGGTGCTTCAAAAGCAAAATCAAAGATTGATGTTGACGAAGAAGATCCGTTGGCTGAAATCAAAAATCTTCAGAAAGAAGAAATCTCAACAGAAGCCATCCCGGTTTCAGAATTAAAGAAAGCGAAGTACGAAAAACAGATTCCTGGTCAGTTTGACTTTGAAGCATTCGCCTCTAAAGGTTTTGGAGAAGGATACTCAAAAGAGAAACGTGCAGAGATGGAGAACATGTACTCTGGCACCGTTACTTCTGTAAACAGTGGTGAAGTGGTAAAAGGTACTGTAGTAGGTATCAACGACCGCGATGTTATCCTGAATATTGGTTTCAAGTCAGATGGTCTTGTGCCATTGGCTGAATTCAAAGAGATGACCAACCTGAAAATAGGAGATGTTGTTGACCTCTTCATCGAAGAGCGTGAAGACGCAATGGGTCAGCTTGTACTCAGCCGCAGAAAAGCGAAACTTGTTAAAGGTTGGGAGTATGTACAGAATGCATTGGATAAAGATGAGGTTATCGAAGGTTTTGTTAAACGCAGAACAAAAGGTGGTCTTATCGTGGATGTATTCGGAATCGAGGCATTCTTGCCAGGTTCACAGATCGATGTTAAGCCGATTCGCGATTTCGATATCTATGTAAATAAGAATATCGAAGTTAAAGTTGTGAAGATCAACTACACGAACGACAACGTAGTTGTATCGCACAAAGTACTGATCGAGAAAGATCTCGAGCAGCAGAAGGCAGCTATCCTTACTAACCTTGAGAAAGGTCAGGTATTGGAAGGTGTTATCAAGAACATGACTAACTTCGGTGTGTTCATCGATCTTGGTGGTGTTGACGGATTACTTCACATCACAGACATCAGCTGGGGACGCATCAACCATCCGGAAGAAGTGCTCAAGCTTGATCAGACTGTTAAAGTTGTTGTGCTTGACTTCGATGAAGACAAGAAGAGAATTTCATTGGGTATGAAGCAACTTACAGCTCATCCTTGGGATGCGCTTGCTGCTGATATCCAGGTAGGTTCTAAAGTAAAAGGTAAGATTGTTAACGTAGCTGACTACGGTGCATTCCTTGAATTGCAACCTGGTGTTGAAGGCTTGATCCACGTAAGTGAAATGAGCTGGTCACAACACCTGCGCAATCCTCAGGACTTCATGAAAGTTGGTGACGAAGTTGAAGCTGTAGTATTGACGCTTGATCGCGATGAGCGCAAGATGTCACTCGGTATCAAGCAACTTACTGAAGATCCTTGGACACGTCAGGATGTTCTTACTAAATATGCTGTTGGTACGAAACATAAAGGTATCGTTCGTAACCTTACTAACTTCGGTCTCTTCATCGAGCTGGAAGAAGGTATCGATGGCCTTGTGCACGTATCAGACCTTAGCTGGACGAAGAAGATTAAACATCCTTCTGAGTTCGTGAAGGTTGGCGAATCAATGGAAGTACAAGTTCTTGAACTTGATGCTGCTAACCGCAGACTTGCATTGAGCCATAAGCACCTCGAAGAAAACCCTTGGGATACTTTCGAAACTGTATTTACAATCGGTTCAGTACACAAAGCAACCATCATTAGCAAAAATGATAAAGGTGCAGTACTTGAATTACCATACGGTATCGAAGGCTTCGTAGCAGCGAAGAACTTGGCGAAAGAAGATAACTCAAAAGCAGAAGTTGGTGAATCACTTGACTTCAAAGTACTTGAGTTCTCTAAAGAGGATAGAAGAATCGTTCTTTCACACAAATCAATCTGGTCAGCAGAGGAAGAAAAACCTGCAGCCGGAGCGAAAGGTGGCAAGAAAGCTCCGGCAAAAGGAGCATCGATCCAGTCTATCAATCAGCAGAACGAGAAGTCTACATTGGGTGATCTTGAAGCGTTAAGCGCGCTGAAAGAGAAAATGTCTGGTGGCGAAAGCAAAGGCGAATAACCTTTAGACTATAGAAATAGATAAAGGTGACTGAAATTTCAGTCACCTTTTCTTTTCTCACCGTTGCAATCACAATTGATTTTTATACTTTTGTGCTTTGTTGGCAAACGAACATAACGCGATGCTGACATACTTTGATGGTCTCGTGGCCGAGTGGCTAGGCTGAGCTCTGCAAAAGCTCCTACAGCGGTTCGAATCCGCTCGAGACCTCTAAAAACCTCGGATATAGTATATATTCGAGGTTTTTTTATTTCTTAGTTGAACAATTAGTTGAACAAAATATGTAAAAAATATTTTCCAATAAACGAAAAGAGCACCTATACTCAGGTGCTCTTTTCGTTTTTGGTTCCATTTTTAAGGTCGTAGCGAAGCTATAAATGCTTCGATATTTTCCTTTGAATATAGGACTCGCTTACCAGCTCTTTTGGGAATTAATCGCCCTTGTATTTCGTATAGCCTTAGAGTTGGTAAAGTGATTCGAAGTGCATTAGCTGCTTCCTTCCTAGTATACATTTTAGGTTCTGCTTTAATATCGGCTACCCGTTGTTGAAGAGTCTTTGTTACAGTATCAACAATTACCTTCTCAAGTTTTTGAATAAGGTCATCTGGTAAGTCTATTTTCAGATTAATAAAATTCTCCATAAGTGATATTATTTCTTTTTCGTGTTGAATAGAACCGGCCCCAGATTCTCACTGATCTTCTCTAGCGAACGTCCTGCGACATAGCCGCCCACACCCAATTCCATAAGTTGCCAGATGTGTTCATCAAGTACCGTAACTGGTATACCGAAGTATGGAACAAGTATATAGTTGTTGGCCATAATGAACATACAAACACACATCAGCATCGGACGCCAGTTTCGTTGCAGCCAGCTTTCGCCTCTCGCTTCACTTTGTACGATAGTAGATTTATTTTCGAGTAGTTTGCTCTCATAGTCAATACAAGCTCCTTCCATTTTCATCAGGAGTTCTTTGTACTTTAACTGTAGTCCCAATTTCTCATCAGACTTGTCAATCTTGTCAATCGCATTTCCGATAGAGTCTACAGTTTCTTTTACATCGGCACCGAGAATTTTAGACAAAAATCCTCCCAGGCCCGGCCCTCTGCCTGCTGTATTTGTTTCCATAATATAGTTTGTCTTTATTAGTTTATGTCCCCATCATCGGTTGATGCTGTATCTTCCGATGGTATTTGATTCATCTCATCTATTATTGGATAAGGTTTAGGTGTTGAGCCGCTATAGGACGGAGCTTCGCTCGATAATTTCTTCTTCCATTCGATACCGAATTGCCTAAAGAAGTTCAACGAGCTATTAGGTGCATATCTGTTTTTAGTAATGGTAATTATACCTTTACTAACTTCAGCAACGATTTCAGCATTATGCTCCCAATCTTTACCACCTTTGAAATATCCCCCTTTAGTGTGCTGAAGTATAAATAGGAATGCAGCTTTTGGATACTTTGCACGCAACTTGTCGTAGTCGCTTTCTTTTACCTTAAGGTGATTCACAGAATCAAGGATAATGAAATCATATTGCGAAAGGTCAGGCTGTTTAAGGTTCTCTGCGAAGTGCAATCGTTCGGGCCTCGCAGTTAAGACATCTTGCACCTTTTTAGTCATTGTAGGGGAGGAGAATTCTTCAGAAGATATATATAGGACGCTTCCGAATGTCTCGGCTAAGTATTGTGAAAACTTTAGAAGTAATATTGTCTTCCCGTTCCCCGGCTCGCCATGAAACATCATGGTAAAATTTCGCCCAGGATTTCCAAACAAATCAGCCCAGAATGAAGAGAATTCAAGTAGGTCGAGTTTTCGGCTCGCCATCTCCTCAGCAGTCAGAACGCCGCTCAATCCTCCATTGTGCGAGCATGCTCCTTTATTTTTTGAATCAGTGAATGACTTCTTCCTGCAAGGGCGCAGTCCCTTTATTTTTTCGGCTTTACTTTTCTTGATCCTGTAAATTTGACCAAGGTCTTTATTGCACTTACATGACTTTGCGATTGACTCTAGGCCATGTAACTGTTGATTTGAAACCGATATAGTGTTACCCACGCGGTTAGTGAGCTTACTATGTATATATTTGATTTCTTTTGCGTACGGATCGTTCTTGCCAATCTTTCCGTTCTTAAATGCATTCTCTAACGCTGAAGCTAATGCCTCAATTTTCTTTTTCTCTTGCTGCTGGCCCTGAAGGCTGATAAAGCGTTTAATTATATATATAGACGGGTATACTTTTTCTCCGCCTACAATGTCAATCATTCGTGCAATATCATCGGTAGGTATACTTATAACCTGTTCTCCATGCATATTTTTATATGCTTTGATGAGATAGTGCTGAATCGATTCAATTTCACTAGCTAGGGGTGATGTCTTTCGAATCAATTTTTGTACGATTGATCGCTGCAAACTTTTAATGAAGCTTAAGATTTCATTTGGGGACTTCTTCTTGTTATTGAGGTTGATAAATCGTTTTATAAACTTCACCTCCTCCAGGATTCGCTCCACCTTCTTCTCCTCTTTCCTTTTCATACGAATCTTTCTTTATAGTTGGTTATATTCTTCCTTCGTCTGCAAATGAATAGTATCCATTTATTGTAAGAATCAGGTGATCCAGTAAGGTTATATCAAGCAACCTTCCTGCTTCTTTTACCTTCCTGGTTAAGTCTATATCTGCCTGGCTTGGCTGTAAATTCCCACTTGGGTGATTGTGCGATATAATAATCCCCGAGCTTGCACTGGCAAGTGCCGTAGCATAAATCAAACGCACATCGGTTGTTACCCCCGTAATGCCACCTATAGCATGATTGTAATAGCCTAAAATTTTGTTTGCTCTATTTAAGTATAGGACTATAAACCTTTCTTGCAATTCTATACCTCCTGACGGATAAACAGTTTTAAGAAAATCGTAGGTGCTCCGGGAACTAGTCAATGCACCTGGATGCACCTTTCCATTTGTGTTATAGCTTATAGAAATCTCAGGAATCTCTTTTGATTTAATATTGTCATCCGACTTCGATGAACCCATTTTTTTTCGAACACTTGATGCACTCATTTCTGTAGATAATTTTATGTCAAGGAAGGGAGTGTTTTTGTAGGTCTATACATCGGAGGATATATAATTTCTATATGCAGTGGTAAGCCTAGCTTTTCAATGATGATGATGACTTGCTTTACAGTAAAGAGTTGTCCTATCTTCTTTCCAATTTCCTCTTCAAAGGGTTTGATATGTTTTTTGAATATTTTAAAGGAAACTCCATATATCTCCATGAGACATTTTGTGGTGCATGGTTGAATCGTCCAAGTTTTCATAGATGTAGTTTTTTGTTTTTTTTTCGAAATATATAGACGCTATAAAGTGCGAGTATCAGGTTAAGTCAGTGATTGGAATGAAGTCATCAGCGAATGGAAATCTTTGGCACTTAAATGGATTTTTTTTAACCACAAATGGCTGTGAACGAAAGATCGCTCGCAATCCATATAGTTAATCGTTATACCAAAGAGTATATATGTATGTGAAGCCCACGCTGGGACCAACTGTGTTTACGCCAGAAATGAATGAAAGGCTATCAATTTGAAGGTTTTCTGGCGTGCTATTGCAAGTGAGAGAAGTATGCGCTCTCTTACTTAAGAGACTCGCCCTGGATACACTATATGAATATTAGATGGTGGTCCTAGCTTGTCAAATATGATTAGTATTTGTCTGATGGTATAGAAGTAGCCAACTTTTTTTCCGATGGCTTCCTTTATTGGCTCAAGATGCTTCCTAAAGACACGTTCAGAAAGGCCATAAAGTGCAGCGAGTTCCTTGAACAAGCAAGGCTTGAGAATCCAGGTTTTCATATTGTTTACATTTAGTCTGTCTTTTCATAGAGGGTGTGAAATGACCGAATGCGTACTCAGAAAACTGTCAGGGAAGAATTTTTCGTGAGTATATATGAAGGCGTTGAAATCTTATGCTAAGATAGCAGATTGATATAGCCCCATGCTGATGGTGTTGGGTGTAATACTTACACTACACAAATTAGAATATTCTTATATGCGATAACCAATATGAAGCGCTGCATGCGGAATATTTCTAAGTTGAGAGACGGAAATTCTCTAGTATATTTTTACTAAGTACGTAGTACAATTTTACCATAAGTGAGGGTTGATGCCTGGCATTCGATGCCGTGTAGAATTATGAATGGCGTTTACAACTTTTGAATGGTATCATTTCAAGCTATTCTAAATCTTACATCTTGCTTTTGCAGATTCGTGGCAATGAGGGTAAAATTCCTTGTTGAAGAGGAAACTTTTAACTGTTGGAGAGATGAAATAGGGCAATAGAAAGGTGCTAAAACAATAAAAGGAGCTGACGCGAGAAGATATTGCTGTGAAATGAAGGAGAAAAAATAAAAAGAAAGGATGATTTGAAGTGATGGTGGGTTTTTAAGATATTTGTTTTAACACTATTGTTTGTGGCATAAAAAGTCCTGCGTTATTAGCGATTCCAAGCGTTTGAGGTAATGGCCGGTCTTCTATAAATGTATAATCATCTAGTGGTATTAAGTTTTTGTAACAACCTGTAGGGTTGTGCTATCTATTGTTTCTAACCTAACCTGAATATGAAAAAACAGGCATTCCTGTTGGCAGTAGGATGTATCTATTCTTGTGCCGTCTTGGCGCAAGGAGAAGTTCCGGTGGATATGTTTACTGGAACACCATCAATTGAAATTCCACTTTGGACCGTATCTGATCATGATCTTGCACATCCGGTATATATGACGTACCGGGGAGGCGGTGTACGCGTGAGTGATGCTACCGGCTCTTATGGTATTGGATGGGATTTGCTGGCGGGCGGTAGCGTGACCCGTGCACTTAAAAGCTTGCCAGATGACTTCACAGGTTCAGGCACAGATGTTCGAAGAGGCTGGTTATATAAGAATGCATCGAATGTAGGTGTAGGAAGCGCAACAAATAGCTTCGGTAACACTTCTGATCTAAGTACAGCTACCTGCACGGATGAAACCAGTGACTATACCTATCTAAATGGATTGAATTATAACATGGACACAGAGCCGGATGTGTTTTCTTTTTCGGCAGGCTCTCTTGCTGGTAAATTTGTGTTTGACAACAACGATCCTAATACAATAAAACTTATTCCTTTTCAGGATGTAAAGGTTGAAGCTATACCTGTCTCCGGAACGGATAAACGGATTGCCAGTTTCAAAATAACTACGAATGATGGTACAGTATATACCTTTGCAGAAGTGATCACAGCTAATCGCTGGACTATCAAGGGATCGGGTATTAGCACCGTAGAGTTTAATAAACGCATATTTGAGTTATATGATCTGGCTCGTTATACGACAAAGATTGCCTATACATCTGAATGGAAGCTTAGTAAAATAGAATCACCTTCCGGAGCTTCTATTGACTTCGGTTACTCCACCTCTCAATTAAACTCTTCAAGTGACACCTTAAAAGTTGGCATTCGTAGTGGTTCCAGTAGTGCGCTTGTCTCTAAGAATATCTATATAGCCAAAACGGACACAGATCAAAAGAAACTTCTTACGATAACAGGTTCTGCTGGCTCCAGAGTAACATTTTCGTATTTGGCTGATTTGCTGAATACTGTTTCCGTTACAGATACCAAGCGGGAAGGGTTTTCCGTGACATCGTTCAGCTTTACCTATAAAAATGCTTCGTTCAATCGTAGTTTTTTGACATCTATTCAGGAAGTACCTGGCTGTACCATTATACCTCCATATAAGTTTACTTATATCGGTATCGACCTAGCTACCGGTAAGAACAGTTTACCCTCAAGCTACAGTAATAGTAAAGATTTTTGGGGTTTTTATAATGGTAAGAAAAATTCGCTGCCCTACCCAAAACTATATGTATATCCAGCATTAGCACCAGCAGAGCGGTATAGACTTTTGCCAATACCTGGATATAGTGGTCAGGTTATTACGCTGGATGGAGCAGATCGAACACCTGATAATTATGCTATGCAGATTGGTTCGCTTGAAACGGTATCTTATCCGTGGGGAGGTGTTTCTTCGATCAACTATGAACCTCATACATATTACGATGATGCAAGTGTGCAGACTTACCAAGGCGGAGGCCTGCGCGTGAAGTCGGTGGTATATTTTGATGGTGTTAATAAGTCAGCAAATATGGTAAAGCAATTTAACTATGATGAGAGCGCTGGCAAGACATCCGGGCGCCTGCTGGTTAAGCCAATATTCGCTATACCAACCTTTGAATATCGAAATCCGGATGATGCTTCCGTAAAAAGCTATGCTACGCTTGCTGCCGGAACTGCACAAGACCTGTATGAGCATCTAACAGTTCGGACGCGTGATGATGTTATTGCAGACCAGCAAGGTAAACCGGTTGGATATAAGAATGTAAAGGTTACTCGTCCTGGTGCTGGTTATGCAACGTATGAGTTTTCGTTGCCTGGTATATTTGGTCAGGCTTCGGACGGTGCATGGACAGCTACAGAGAATAAGTTTGCACGTTCATCATCGTGCCCTTCCATGGGAGTTGTGACAGGTGGCGGTATATTTTCATATCCACATGCTATAAATCCGAATTACGACTATGAGCGAGGTCAGCTTATGAGACAAGCAGATTTCGATGCCACAGGGGTAAAGGTGCAAGAATTAGTTTATACCTATCAACTTTTATACAAGACCGGAACAACCGCTTCAAAGGTATGGGGCTTAGCCTACGAACAATATCCAAATAGTAGCGCAGGTGCTTACATGTTCGGAAAGTATTATTATCTGACTGATGTTACTAAAGCTGTTCAGATAGAAGCGGTTACTACAATTGATGCAGTCAATAGCAGCAGCAGTATAGCAACACAAAAAGAATATACCTATGGAAGCACATATCATAAGCTACTGACACAGGTAAAAAGTACAAACAGCGATGGTAGCATCAGCTATACCCGGATGAAGTATCCTCTTGATTTTGGTACTCTTCCTGCCAATGTTGACAAGGCTCTTGAAATGATCACCAGATTGCAAACAACTTTCCGGAATGGCGTTGTAATTGAACAAGTAAATACGTTGGTAAAACCAGGTGACACGGAAAAGACGATGGGTGCCTCACTTGTCAGGTATAATGATTTTGGAACAACACAGGCATTGCCGGAAAACTGGTCAACACTTCGACTGACAGCAGGTATAACGAATTTCGTTGCAGCTGATAAAGTCCTACAGGGAGCTACTTATGTACTTCAGCCTGATACTCGTTACGAAGTTGTCAAGACCGTTTCGGCTTACGATAGCTACGGTTTGCCGTTGAGTGTAATTGGTATTGATAAGATACCGGTGAGTACGCATTGGGGACAGAATAAAACTGCACCATTCCTTTCTATCCGCAATGCTTTACACGGTCAGGTTGCATATTCAAATTTTGAGACCAACCCCATAAGTCCATTACAACGGACAGGCTACGAGTTTTCGTTGAGCTCAAGTATATATGGAGCAGGCCGTACGGGTATAAATGCCGTACACCCGATTGTTAAATTAACGCGTACGGTTGAAAAAGCATCTGTTTCAAACTATAGGTTGTCGTTTTGGTTAAAGAAAAAAGATGTTGCCGTGAGCTATAGACTCGTGGTGAAAAATACTGCACTTACTACAACATATTATGATCAGACCTTTACCGTGACGCCTACTGGAAATAAATTCGAATACTTTGAAAAACTAATTCCAGTTACATCATTCCCTTCATCTTTTGTAGTTGAATTGCAAGGGCAATTTACCGGTATCACACCGGTTTCTGCACCGGACCTTCTACCAGTTATGGATGACGTAGCGTTCTATCCGGAGACCGCTGATATACTGATGTATAGTTATGATGTTCCGTTCGGCGTTAATGCTGTAACCGACTCGCGTGGTATATCTTCCTTTACCAAATACGATGACATCGGAAGGGTGAAATATGTACTGGATCAGGACTATTCTATTTTGAAAAAGAATACCTATCAGTTTTCTTCCGTGGCAGCACCTACTCTAAAAGCAAACATTTCCATACAATCACCTTATTATGATTATACCGCGCTTGCCTTTACAGCAACCGGTAATGAATGTCTGGATGGAGACGCTACTTACGAATGGAACTTTGGTGGCGGTGTAATACTCTATGGTAAAATGGTTAACTATACCTATACAACAACCGGTTCTAAAACTGTTACGCTAACTGTTACACATCCTGCGTTTGGGAGCGCTGTTACAGATACTGAAACCTTCACAGTTACGCTAAAACCCCTCGATGCCACACTGTGTGCAAAAGGTATACGTGAATTTGATACCTGTCCGAGTCCCGGTAATGTGGTCTATACGTTTACATGTGCTGGTATAACGGAGACCCCCGCTGACTACGCGACTATATTTAGTGCAGGAGGATATACGCTACCGGGAGGTGAGACTATTCAATCCTATCAATGGAAGAAGAAGTTTGTCAGTGAAAGTAGCTGGAGCAACGCAGTAACTACTGCCACCTATACCGCAACCAAGATCAATGAGTATACCTCCAACCTGCAAGTGCAGTGTGAACTGACTACATCCAGCGGACGGAAAATATACTCGGATATAATGACCATAACAGTTTATTGCAATTAAGTTATGATACGCTTCCTTATAGTTTTTGCATTTACGTCCCTTTTTGTAGTAACGACAACTTGGGGCCAGAATATACAGCAACAAACTATTCGATGGTATTCTTCGAATAGTGAAATATTACCAGTTGGTGAAACGCTCTCTTCTAGCTGTACGATTGAAAGTTCTCCTGCCAATCAGACGATCACAATAGATCAAAATGGAAGAGAGCGTACTTTTAGTATAACCGGACACGATGGTACATGGACTGACGTTCAAAGTGTCGGGAGTATACAGTATGATGTAGCATACGATACTTTCAATGGTACTATAACTTTTTTAAAAGATGAAACGGGTATTACTGTATTAGTAGACTTTAGTAATAACCCTGCCGGAATAAAGCGTAAAATTTTTATTGATAGAATTGTACTTCCATGAGCCGCATTAACCTACTTGTTTTTGTATTCATTCTTCTTGGATGCATATACACGCCCTTATATTTGCATGCGCAGTGCGAACAGATACGCGGTACATTTACTACTACGGTCGGAAGTTCTGTAAGCTATTCATATTGCTATAGTAGTGGCACGTTTTTTAGTGCGCAGTGGACTGCTACGCTCGGTACAATTACCAGTACAAGTTTAAGTCCTGACGGAACCACGGCATACGCCACTGTACAATGGACTTCTCCGGGAACCGGTACCATACGCATACGCGATGGTGCCATACTCGAAACTCGGAACGTTACCATTTCCTGTGCAGTGGGTAATCCATCGTTTTCTCCATCTTCCCCATCCGTGTGTGGATCCGGGAGCATTTCACTCACTGCTACCACCGGAAGTCAAGGTACTACGGTTCGTTGGTATAATGCGATTACAGGAGGAACACTTCTTACCACAGGAGGAAGCTACACCACACCGGTTCTTTCTTCCACGACCACGTATTATATATCCAGCTATAATAGTACTACGGGGTGCGAGAGTAGTCCGCGTGTAGCTGTTACGGTAGGTGTTAATGCTATACCTGCACAGCCTGCTGTTATCAATGCAACAATATGTATCGGTAAAACGGCAACACTTTCAGCAACGCCAGGTTCGGGAGGACAAGAAGTGCAGTGGTTTGCTGCATCAACCGGAGGAACGGCTCTGGCTACGGGATCGACCTTTGTTACGCCTGCGTTGACTGCCAGTACTACGTATTATGCCGCTACGCGTAATACTACTTCAAATTGCTCTTCCACACGAGTAGCTGTAACAGCAACAGTAGTATCGCCACCTGGTGATGCATTAGGAGGGAACTACGAAGAAGTTATATATGGTTCAGGTTCACTTTCGATACAAGTGCCTGCGGGCAGTGGCGGCAGCACGGTGCGCTGGTATACCGATGAGACTACCAGTACGGTACTTTATGAAGGTACAACCTTTGCAACGCCCACGCTCACTCAAAGTAAAACGTATTATGTAAGTACCTATAGCGCTTCATTGTCTTGTGAAAGCGCGCAGCGTACTCCGGTAGTTGTTACAGTTGTGCCGTTGATAACTCCAAGTAATATGAAGGAGGAGATAATTCGCGTTGAGGGTATTCAGCAAGACAACCAGATATACTCACTTACAGCAACGCAAAAGTCGTCAGTGATGTCTTATTATGATGGTTTGCTTCGTACACATCAACAGGTTGTTGTTAAAGGTAGTCCTAATGGATACGATGTTGTGCAGCCTGTAGAGTTTGATGCTTTAGGAAGGAGTTCGAAACGATACCTTCCTTATGTTGCCAATACAACAAATGGTACTTTACATTCTACTTTTAAAGCAGATCAAGAATTGTTTTATGCCACCGCGAATGATAAAATTGCTAACGATGCCAATCCTTATGCAGTATCGAGCTTTGAAAACTCCCCGTTAGGCAGAGTATTGGAGCAAGGTGATTTTGGACAAGACTGGCAGCCTGGTACTACGCACACCAGCCGCTTTGCTTATAGCTATAACACAGGATCTACGACCAGTGGTGCTGAAGATGTACGCATACTAAAGTCGGACGGCTCGAGTTCTGCGTTTTATGGAGCTAATGTGCTTGTTCGCTCTGAGGTAACTGATGCTAACGGCAATAAGGCGATACAGTTTCATGACAAATGGGGACGGTTGCTTGTGAGTAAAGATCAATTGGATGAAACGATTGACAATGTAACCGTGAGCTATCTGGAGACCTATTATATATATGATGACTTTGGACGCATAAAGTATATAGTATCTCCTAAAGGGACGGCAGACTTGAAAAATAATGGATGGACTTGGACACAGACATTTGCAGATAAATATGCCCACCAGTTTGTGTATGATGTACGTGGACGATTGATTGAAAAGAAAGTGCCAGGACAAGGGTGGCTCTATTATGCTTATGATAATTTGAATAGATTGGTATTAGCCCAAGATGGACTTTTGCGCGCGCAGAACAAGTGGAGTTTTGTGAAGTATGATGTCAAGGGGCGTACTGTGATGACCGGATTGTATCTTAATGCTACGCAAACAACGCGTGCTACTATACAAACGTTGCTCGATGGGCTATATGTGACCGGCAATGCAACTTATCCGGAGACTGCACGCTATGAAGACCGTGGAACTACATTACACGGGTATACGAATATAAGCTTCCCAAAAGTAAATGGGAATAACACAGCATTGGAAGTCCTATCTGTGAATTACTATGAGAGTCACGATTTTGATTATAACAAGAGTCGTGACTATAAATATGACAGCGCTACATTTGCGGGGCAGTCAACTACATCTTACTGGCAAGCTCGTGGACTTCCTACCGGCTCTAAGCGATTGGTGTTGGGGACAACTACTTGGTTATATAATTATATATTCTATGACAAATACGGTAGGCCGATCCAGGTTCGAAGTAATAACCATTTGAGCACAACCATTGACAACCTGCAAACAATGGTTTATGATTTTGAAGGAAAGGTTCTAAGTGTTAAAAATTATCATTCAGCAGGAAGTGGCAAGATTACTACAGTTATTAATCGCTACGAATATGATGCGCAGGGCAGGTTGGTGAAAATTTACCAGAATAACAACAGTGCATCTACGGATCAGTTGGTGGTTCAATATGTTTATAATGAGTTGGGGCAATTGGTTGATAAAAAACTTCATAATACTTCTGGTACATCTTTCCTTCAGTCCGTTGACTACCGCTATAATTTGCAGGGCCAATTGCAGTCAATTAACAATGCGCAGTTGAGTATAAATGCAAGTACCAACGATGAGACGGATGATTTTTTTGGTATGGAGTTTCTCTATAATACCGTGGAGAGCGGTCTGAGCAACAGTGCATATTACAATGGAAATATTAGTGCTGTAAAATGGAAAGGAGCAGGTGCAGCTTCTGGAGTAGCTGACCAAAAAAGTTATAAGTATACTTATGATAAGTCGTATAAGTTGAAAACGGCATCATCGCAGGCGACTAATGGAAGTGGAGTATGGAGTAACGAAGTCGGGGCCTTAAACGAAACTATAGCGTATGATCAGAATGGGAATATTAACAGCCTGCAACGTAATCAGCGCAAGCATCAACTAAATGGGTTGGTCGCTAGTTATACGGCAGAGACGATTGATAACCTTTCGTATGCCTATAATAGCGCTCAAGCAGACCAGCTTCTAAAGGTTGAAGATGGCAGCACTGCAGCCGGTTTTTCTAACGGAAATAGTGGCACGAACAATGATTATACTTATGATGTAAATGGTAATGTGTTGACTGATGCTAATAAAGGAATTTCTAATACGGTATATAATATATTGGGTAAGCCTGTTACAGTAACCTTCAGCGATAGTCGCAAAATCGAGTACGTATATGATGCAAGTGGTAACAAACTTACCATGAAGGCTTACAACACCAGTGCGCAATTGGAAAGCACTACTGATTATGTAAATGGATTTGTTTATGAGAACGCAGTCTTAAGTTATTTCGGATCACCGGAAGGACGCGTGGTAAAAAATGGAAGTACGTTGGATTATCAATATGCGATCGCTGATCATCAGGGAAATACACGAGTAGTGTTTACTTCGACAGCACCAACAGCTGATGTAAAGTCCACAAACTTTGAGACTACTGATGCGGGAGGTTTTCTTAACTATCCGACAGGAGGAAGCCGCAATGGTATGGAGCTTTTTGATCACACTGATTTTTCTGGTACTACTTATACGTATTCGCAGCTGCTTAATGGAGGTAATAATTCGCAAGTTGGTGTAGCCCGGACTTACAAAGTTTATCCTGGCGATAAAGTCAAAATTGAGGCATATGCTAAATACTATAATGCTCAAAGTAACAGCAGTAATATTGCAGGTTTCGCTGCAGCGTTAACACAAGCGTTTGGAGTGACGGCAGCATCAACCGGTGAAGCAGCGAAGGCTTACCAGGCATTGAATTCTTATGGAGGTTTAGTTGCTTCAGGCGGTGGTCAGGGGTCTTCAAGCTTTCCAAAATTGTTTGTGAATATTTTACTGTTCGACAAAGACTATAACTTCCTGGATATTGCTTTTGAACAAATTGATGGTGGTGCCCAGACTGGCATTACTCCCAAGGCAGCACATGACTATATGAGTCGTGAATATACGGTCAAGGAAGTCGGTTATGCATACGTATACATATCCAATGAAAGCTCAACGTACGTTGAGGGATACTTTGATGATATTGTATTCACGTACACGCCAACAAGAGTACTTCAGTATAACGAGTATTATCCATTTGGTTTACAGGCAAACAGTAGCTGGACTCGTGACAATAACCAGAATGTATATCTGTATAATAGCGGTAGTGAACTGAATAAAGTTGCCGGTTGGTATGAGACTAATTTCCGAGGCTATGATCCTGCCATGGGCAGATTTTTACAGGTGGACGGTTTGGCTACAGTATCACACAATCAATCGGTATATCAATTTGCCGGTAACAATCCTATTATGTTTAATGATCCGACTGGTTTAACACAGGAGGCGAGTAATGCCAATGCTTGGGATGAGGAAGGATTTGGTAATGTAAATCGTGGCAATGGTGGAGGCGGTGCTATGATACCTGTACGCTTGCATGGTAGCGTGTGGGAATACGCCAGAACTGGGCCGGGATCAGGCCGCCATTGGACTGATCACGTTGCTACTGTAGAACGGAACGCTGTCATGATGAGTCGCAGTACTTTTGATAATTTCTATGGGATTCATTCGGATGAGGAACGAAGAGAGTTTTGGAGAAAACAAGGTCAACAGGTAACTGGTTACATGACATATGTAATAGGTGCTGATGGAAACATCGTTGGAGATATTGAGATCACTGTTGATGATGTAGAAACGACTGCTTATATTTTGGGTGCCCAGCAGCAACAGGTGGGAGCCGGTAATCTTGTAATTAGTTTTGTCCCTATTGAGCACGGTGGCTACAAGGGAACAGCTTGGGACGTGAGTCCAGCGAATTCATTACAGGATGCGCTTCGTATAGCAATTGACTACAGAAATAAATACGGATTGCAGAATTTGATACTATTGTCACATGGTCGCTCAAATAGTCTGAGCTTAGGAGATACAAAGTTCTCTACGCACGACCTAATATGGCATACTTATAATTTAGCGGATATGATTTCGTTGTTTAATACCGTCAATTCAGGTGGGACGCTTTTATTCTACGGTTGTACTGCTGGGAGGTTATTAGGGCCACCGCTTCAGGAATACGCCAGATGCGATATTAACACATATATGAATACAAATTTCAATGTTGGCATTAGTATTAACGATCAAAGAAAAAATGCTGTAAAGATGAATGGGCCCATTACTGAACCGATCTCCCGAGATTATCCAGGACTTTTAAATCTACGAGATGGTTCTTTTACTTATGATATGATTATTAATAGTAATGGATCATTCAAGCCAGTAAATAAATAAAAATGAAAAATATGAAAGTTGTAAAAATTGTAATCTTATTGTTGTTGTGTCATGTAGGATGTAACGGCCAAGAAAAATGTCAAACGGTTTCGTTAGGCGATCTTTTTTCAGTTCTAACGGCGAACACAAGAAATGCATTACCGGTAAAATATGTAAAGTTCAAGGATTTTGATTTTAAGATTTTTAAACCTCTGGATGGGAGTATAGATCAATCTAATTTTTATGAAATCGGTTATGACAAAAGTGGGTCGATTACTGAGATTATCCATTTTCAAAAACTTCCAGTTGAAGTTAAGCAGAAGATACTGGTCAGTGAAGATGGTAATTTTAGAGTCCTTAAATATCAAATAGAGGATAATGGTAAATATTACTTTTTGCCGATTGCGATATTTATGATGAAAATTTTTGATGAAAAACATCCTCGAAATTTCATGATTAACACGTTGCCGTTATTTGGCGACGAAAACAATATTTACCGCCCAGGAAAACTGTATACTAATTTTCCGATTAGTGATGTAAAAAGCATTTCGGTAATTATGATTTTGAATGACGAATTATTTCCCGTTGACATTTTTAAGCTGTATGAAGGGAATGTTGTTTTTCATTCACAAGTATACTATACAGCATCCAATCTTGTGGACTATGAATTTGCAGGTATATATTATAAGAAAACTGATGATCTTACAATTACCGAGTCAACATGTATTTCTCAGTTAATGTTTCACAAGACCAATCCTGACATGACTCTGTCTCTACACCCAAAAGTAAATGCTTTAACTAAGGTACAGCCCCTGTGGATACGTGGTGGCGCACATGAGTATGAATAACTATGCTTCACGAGAAGTTAATTTCATTCACTTTACATAATGATTCAGACGATCTATTTATACTATCAATTTTGTTAGAGGTCACGTTTTCATATATCCAACAGCTTCGTTTAGGAAATACGATATGTAGTGGGATTTTTCGCACGCTTAGGGAAATACAACATCCGTTCTTTTTAAAGATGCTAAAGATTACGAGATACACATAAGTTGGTCAGAGAATGACTGGGAATTTAGAAGGTAACTATGAAGACTTATATTGATTTTTTGCGATTTATTGTCACACTTCTGTTGTTGACGTATATGGGGAGTTGTGATAAAGGTGTTATGCATGTGGAAAGTAATGAGCCTATTTTTGATGCCGGTGTCTATCAGTTAGATAACCCCAATTTAAAACTTGACATCTATATTGAAAACGATCTAGTTAGGTATAAAGTGACTGAAGCAAACAGTAAAAAGATTTGTAGCCATCAAAATGACATAAGTACATTTCAAAAATGGGCATTTTGTTGGGATCAGAATGCCACCCAATGGGTATTTAGTAGTGATGTTGGACATACCTATTGGAAGTATGATACTTCCGCTAGTGCGTACGAGTATCATGAAATGGAATATCGATTTGATAAAACTATAGTGCCTCAGGAGGTACGTGAGGCAATGAAAGGCGCTTTCAGCAATTTGGAGTAATCACACTATAATGTGACGTCCGTTATCTAATTACATGCACTTCCAAGAGAGTACATAGAACAATTGTGGCACCACTATAGGCACCTAACCCGAATCCGACACGGGCTATTAAGTGAATGGATGACTAATATGAAATTACTTGTAATAATATTGTCATGTACACTTCCATGTGCCTTTGCCCAAGATGTCACTTCGAACCCGATATCCTTAACGATTTCAGGGGATAGTTTAATCTGCTCTGGAGTATGCAGAACATTGGAAGTTTCCTTAATCTCTAGCAATAATTCAGATCATGATGTTCATGTTTATGGACTTAAAAATGGTGGGCCATACCCAGTGTCTTTCAGTCTTTCTGAATTATGTGATACAGAGAATGTGGGGACTGGAATTGGATTCGCTATATATAGTGGGAGTACACAGATGAAGCCGATTCTAACCACTGGTGGCAACAGAAAGAATAGGCGGGTGACGAAAGAGAAACTTGATAGTGCTCTTCTAAAGACCAAAGTAGATTTTTTGAAGAGCGGTATGGTATTAAAAAAGCATGAATCGATAACACTTGAAAAAATGGTGCCTCTTGAGGATTTTAATTTTGGGCCTGGAATTTATTACCTACAAATTGCATACTACTGCGGCAAAGAAAGTTTGAATATCTTAAACTTAGAGAATCGAAATTCCCCTCTGACCAATTTGTTCCAAGGATGTGCCACCTCCTTTAAAATCCCCATTTATAATTAATAAACTATTGGATCTCTTTCGAATCTAGAAATCATTATTTTTTGAGCAACACCAGATAAATGATATAAGACTGTCAGCTAGTACTCGAATTGATACCGACTTAGGCTGCCTGTCCTTACAAAGAGAAGCAATACTCCACTCGAAACAAAGAGCATTGATTTATATCCGGAATGTCAGATTTAAATAAATCAACGCAAGTACTATTCTGGGAAATAAAATGAGAGCTGTAATTAAAATACCGTTATTAAGCATCGCCTCTGCTATTATCACCATAGCGATAATAACACTTACACCTAAATTGCTGGGTTATATTACTTATCCCTTCATGCTATTGAGAGGCACAGAACGATTCGAAGGTGAAACAAAATTTGTTGAGATGTTCTTTATTTCAGATTACATTCTAACTCCAATAATTTTTGTAATAACGATATTGTTATTTGCTTTTTTTAAATGGTGAAAGATAAAAAACACTCGCACCGTCTAAAGATATAATGAGAAGGTTCTGGAAATGTAAATAATAGTGGTGGAGGTGGGCGGAGACCAAAACAGCAAATATTATGTAGCCTCCTCCGAAAGCCTAATGAATGGGAACTTGAATTTAATGACGTTAATTCCTAAATGAAGATTATGAGATTTATAGTATATACAGCTGTTATGCTTTTGTATTTAGATTTCACCAGCAGAGAAACAGTTCCTTATGTAGTGCAAAAAAATCAATTGAAAGATCCAAGGCTTAATTCAATACTGAGAGAATATACAACTGAAAATCATTTGTTTGATGTTGAGGGTGTACTTCAACTGAAGTATAGTAAGGATTCGTTGGAGAATTTTTATATTGGGTATATGGTATATAACGAACTTCCTGCTGATCCTCCAAGTTACTATACTATTGTCGATAATAAGTTGATTTTAATCTACTCTGGTCTTGAAAAGCATATGATTTACGATAAAAATAGTTTTAGAGAGGTCAGTAAGGATTGTAAGAATTGCTTTGCAGAAGGACCAATCATAGTTGAGCCAACTTATTGGAAAGTTAATCTTACCAAAGATGGCTATATAAAGCAGGAAATTAAGCAGTTACCGTATTAGCGTTTGACGTTGCAGGAATAGTATTGGAAATTTCTTTATTGTCCTTGGTATCAATGCCAATATGTGTAATATTCACTCTACGGAGCTAGGAGAATATAGAATTTGCCAGCGTTGTGGTTTAGAACAAGTAAATATCGTTACACAATGAAAAGATATTTTTGTTTCTCGGTTTTGATGATTTTGAACATCAAGGTTGCTCGAGCACAGGAAGCCTATATAGTGCAACCTGTGGATATCAAGAATTCCTTACTGTGAAAGCGATACAGGACTACATCATGGGGCATAGATTTAACTTGTGACGTTTCCAATGATAATTACTATATAGGTACATGCTTTTTAATTCAGAAGTAATTAAGCGCCCGCCTGCGTTTTTTATGAAAATCAACGGTAAGATTATTTAAATATACACTGGATTCGAAAAAACAACTTACCTACGAATCAAGGAGTTTTGATAAGCTTTTTAAAGCGGCAGGTAAGGAATTGGAAGATTCATCGGCAAATTCGTTCTATGCCCTGCGATATGGAAAATATCATTTTCACATACTGGGTATTTTAAAGATGTGGTAGTAAAAGTTCCTTCGTTATATAAGTAAATTAATAGTCAGTTCGCTAAGTTTGCTAAGGGACTTGTTGCTGAGGTATGGGAAAGATATATATATGAAAGGGGTCAAGTCAGATTTCAAGTAATTAATTCAATCAATAAAAGATTGTATTCATAAATACCTAACCGAAGATAACAAAAAGGCAATTTTAGGAATTCAAGAAGAAGATAGAATATATACTATTCTTGGTGAAAAGAGTATATACTATATGGCTTCATTAGGTACAGAGGGAGAAGTATCACATTCATACTTTTTAAAGATACTCACTCAAAATGCATTGAGCCAGGGAAAGGCTGGAGATTTTGCTTTTGTTATGGGTGAACTCGAACGATTCTGTTTGGTTGAAGGATGCGGGAACAATGAATGCAATTTGGAATACTGTTCTTTTATTAAGCAAGAGGTGAATCGATTTGGAGATGTTTAAGTGTAAAATAATTTTGTTTTAGCTTTTATTGCTGGGATACCATGGTGAGGTATAGAAACAGTTCGATGTATTTTACCTCATGGTGGCATTAATGATCCTCTCGCGGAGATAGTAAAGCAAAATCCGTATAAATACGTAGAAGTATATATGTAAATTCATTTTTGCCGTTGACTAAATTGTGTATTGTAATTTTTAGGATATTTGAAATGGAAATTCTGATTTACGTAACTGCGTCCGTTGTAATCCGGCAATTGTCATGTGGCGCATCGTATTATGGCATGTTGATATAGTGTTGTTGATTTAAGTAAGCCTTCAAATTCCGTCTTGTCTGCATTTATAAATGTATGTAACGATTCTATGGGAACAGGTTTTTTGTACGTGTACAATTAACTTGTTTTATAGAGTATATATAAGTGTACTGCTTGTTGAGGCCATATTTATACAGGTATCTCAAGAACAGGTGGAAGGCTCTTGTCCATGGATGCGAACTTCTTTGTGACTTCGGTAAAGGTCAGGATTATGACTAAAGTCGGTGTTATAAGGGAGATAGTATCTGTAAACAAGTGCTTAAAAAATTTGTGACTCGTCATTTTGGGAAATGTAAAGCGTAAGAGATAATTTCTATTCCCAATAAAAGAAAATGAGAATGCTTGATGCTGCAACATTGATTTTGAAAAGATCAAGCAACAAAGAGCGACTGCTTTGAATTTCGAGGATTTGACCAGAAAACGATGGATTGAGCTACAACGAAAATTTCGAAAACTATAAAAACTAAAATTGGTGCAGAATTTGAAAACCTATTTATTTATAAGTTGAAGGAATGATAATCCGTTTTAAATAAAGAAAGTATTTTAATAATTTCTAACCTGTCTATAAAAATATGCCTCATCTCGTTGAAAGTGTAGGGAACAAATATTGGCGTTGCAATAAATCCAATCGCTATCATTCCAAAACAACGTTACTATTACTTGTATTTTTGTTAACGATGTTAGCCAATACTGAGCTGTTAGCACAAGGCCAGCTACCTAAGATAATACCACCGTCTCCGAACGCGGCAGCGTTAGCTAAATACGGAAATATTCCTATTTCAACATATACCGGCCTACCAAATATAAGTATCCCAATATATGAGATAGCAGCACGTGATATAAAAGTACCAATTTCAATTAGCTATCATGCGTCAGGTATAAAGGTTTCTGAAGAGGCTAGCAATGTTGGACTTGGCTGGGTATTAAATGCAGGTGGAGCAATTAGTAGAAATATTGTCAATAAGGATGATTTCTTAGTCGATCCGAGTGCATATTTGAGTCCATCAAATAATTCTCCTATTATCCCGCAGGGCCCTGGCTTTTCATTCCCTTATACAGCTACTGCCGGAACTACGTTGACATACTATAATAATGGTGGAGATCCGGGTGGTCCTACTCAGCAAACATTAAATCTTTTGGACTATACGTACGGTGCAGACTACGACTTTGAGCCGGATCAGTTCAACTATAATTTCGGTAATTACTCTGGTAAATTTGTGTTAACGCGCGACCGCCAGGTCGTGCTTGAAAAGAAAGAGAAAGTCACCATCAAGTCTCTAACACAAGATGGTTCATCATGGGAAGCAAAAACACCTGATGGGTTTACATATAAATTTTCTGTGTTTGAGTACTTCGTAGATTATAACAATACTCAAGGATATCAGCAAAAGTCAGCATGGTATGTTACTGAAATCATATCACCGCAAAACGAACATGTATACTTTAATTACTCGAATAATGGCACGCAAATGATCAGCCCTGTAGGATCTTATATGGAGACTATCGAGCCAGTAACGCTAAGTTGCACAGGTTCTAATTGTCGCCCACAGTTCGCTTCGCCGCAAACAGGTACAGTGCCGCGTAAATCTTATTCGAAAGTATCACTACAAAGCATTACATGGACACATGGTCGAATTGAATTTGCAATGGTTAATGATCGTCTGGACATAGAAGGTGATCAAAGGCTGGAATCAATTAAGGTCTTTAGAGCGGGCGCAACTGTACCAGAGCAGGAGTTTATTTTTCAGCAGCAGTATTTTCTCAGTGGGAGCATAGGTGGTTTTCCTACTTCTGTATCTGCGGATTACTTGCAAAAGCGTCTCAAGCTTTCGTCCGTTACTAAACAAAGTCCGGCTTCAACTCAAAAAGAAATACACCGGTTTGCTTATTATGAAGATAAGCTATTGCCAGTTAAGAACTCGTATGCAAAGGATCATTGGGGTTATTATAATGGACGCGGAGGATCATCTTTTATTCCTTCTTTTGAGACTATAGGGGGTACTAATCCTCAATCGTTAATTGGGATTATGGGCAAGGAGCGTGATGCTTCTGCTTCAGATATGTATGCCTATAGCCTGAAATCTGTGACATATCCGACAGGTGGTAAGTCCACGTTTTATTATGGAGCCCACGACTATCAAGACAATCCCAATCATCACAATGTTACACTTCCGGAGTCGTGGCAGGATTTTGTCAGTTTTTCCTATGATATATCGCAACGTGGCACTATAGAAGAGAGTACATTTGATATAACTGATGAATTTGTTGATGCCTACGGCCACGTGTTGCCAGTAACTATTGACGCAGCATTCAGATTAAATATTCCTTGTAAAGATCTGACAGCCAATCCTGAAGTATATTTCGAATTATACAATGAAAGTGGCGGACGCATAAGTCGGGTTGATTTAGGACACAGCAGTTGTTCTGTTAACACGGACCAGAACTGCCTTTACTGCGATCGTAGTTCTAGTTCCCAAAGTCCGGTTTTTACTTTTTTGAATACTTATACACTGTATCCGGGTAAGTATACATGGAAAGCATTCATTAACGGTGCAGAGACAAGATTCGAAAATATTATAGCCACTTATGCTTATTGGGTTGATACGGATAAACGTGCGCCTTCCAGTGCGGGTCCTCCTGTTTACTATAGAACTGGTGGCGGCTTACGAATCGAAAAGATCGAAGATTATGATATTGAGACGGCTAAAATAGCCTCAGTTCGAAAATATATATACCGATATAAAACTGATCTTGATGAGAATGGAATCCAGGAGGAACGCTCTTACGGAAAATTGATGGTATATCCGGAATACTCTTACTTTGATGTAAGCAGGCAACAAAACACTGAGCCCGGTATTCCAGAACCTGTAGCCTGTTTAGAGTGTGTTCACCTGCTTCGTCAAGCGGATAGTAGTCTGCCATTGATGAATTCTAAAGGCACTGTTGTGGGGTACGATAAAGTAATCGAGTTATTCGGAGAGCAAGGCGAATTTGGTCGAATAGAGCATGAATACAACAATGAGTTTGATGCAGTAAATCGTTATAAATATCCATATAACCTTGCCTACTTTATAAGGCCGTCAACAGTTGCTACAACTACGAATGATCTTAATGGTCTTCTGAAGAGACAAGTCTATTTTGATGCTACCGGTAAAAAAGTAAAGGAAATTGTAACCAACTATGAATCTAAGTTTCCATCCACGATTTATGGTATTGAAAAAAGAACTATAAAAGTTGATCCGGGATTGGCGATAGGACCAGCTCAAACTATTATGTTGTGTGTATACCCTGCCATACGTTCATCCTTTACATTTCTAGAGTCGTCAACGACTATAGATTTTGGTCCTTCTGAAATTCAGACTTCAAGTGTTAAAACAAGCTATAGTTATGGTAATTCAAATCACTTGCAACAAACGCAAGTAATTAAGGAAGATAAAAGCAGTAAGCATAAGACTATCGTAACCTATACATATCCGGCTGACTATTTAGAATCAGAAAGTAATTCAGTAATAACTTCTATGAAAGGTGATAAGCACCTACATGATAAAATAGTACAAACAACAGTGATTGATGAGGCTCCTAACGGTGATCATAAGGTTGTAGAAAGAAGCTTTACGGAATACCAGGATTTTTCGGGAATCATTTTACCTCAAAGCCAGGTGTTATTGGTTAATAGTAAAATTCTTCTGGAGAACGAAGTCCCTAAATATATACCTGCGGTTTCATACGATCCGGTGCTGTATCGCAAAAGCTATACCTCGCAGTATACATCTACAGGTAATATTTCAAGCATTGCAAAGTCGTTTGACCAGCCTGTTTATTACCAGTGGGGTTATGCAAATACTTATCCGGTTGCAGAAATCAGAAATGCGACAACAGCTGAAGTATACTATAATGGTTTTGAAGATAATGGTACTGATGGTAGCCCTAGTCTTCCTGCAGGAGCTGGTAGTCGATATCGCGCTGGCGGTACATACACCATTCCTTTTACACCGCCGGCTGGACGAACCTATTTAATGTCCTACAAGTACTATAGTGATGGTAAATGGAACACAAGAGTTCTGCCTTTTGCTTCCAATATCAGCGAAGGTTCTCATTTGGACGAGGTAAGAGTCTATCCAATCAATGCACAGCTAACTACCTATACATATGATCCTTTGTATGGGGTTACTTCCATTACAGATTCTAACGGCAAGACAGCGTACTATGAATATGATGCCTTTGGTCGATTATCACTAATCCGTGATAATGAGAAGAAGATTTTAAAAACCTTTCAGTATAACTACCGAAACTAGCGATGTATATGAAGAAAGTTAAATTTGGTTTTGTTGTTTTCATAGGTTTGCTATTGCCTGTTTTTGCGGCTTTGGCACAAATCTCAGGTCCAACACCTGTAAACCTTGGACAAATAGAAACATATAGGTTTTACAATGGTACTACGTATACAGGCTATTCTTGGGGGACTGGAGGTAAAGGGTATATAGTTTCGACAAGTAATGAAGGTGCTAACTTCTATGTAAGGATTCAGTGGCTCGTGGCTGGTTCAGCTACTATCACTTTTTTTGATAATAATCGAAATCAGATGGGAAGCCACTCTGTGACGATTAACGACAATGTATCTACTCCTACAGCAACTTTTACGATTGCGCAGAATTGTAATTCCACTACAGTGACACGTAGTGCAAATACTTCTGGTGTGGATTGGTACTGGCAAATTTCCCCTTCGGGGACGACTACCAATCTGGGGGACGTCAATACCATTGTGCGAACCACTCCGGGACCTTTGTACCTGCGAGCACGATTTAGTGGCACTGGTACATGGAGTTCGGGTTACCAAACTGTCGGCGACATCAACATTGTTACATCAGTAGGGTCACCAACTTCGTCGACCGATGGACACAAAATTTCAAACAGTCCAAGTGTGTCAGTACAACTGCTTGTGTCATCTGTACCGGGGTCAGAATCCTATATATGGTATACTGATCCCACAGGAGGCAATGCAATATATAGCGGTATGTTTGCAACATCGTATAACGCGCAACTTAATGGGAATAAGACTTTCTATATTGAAACGATTAACGGACCTTGTATAAGCACACCGAGAAAAAGCGTCACAGGATACATACATCCTGAACCTATTGTAACGGTTTCCAATGGCGGTAAGCTTTATAATGGGAAAGCAACTCTTACAGTAGATAATTATACTTATGACACATATACGTGGCTGAATTCGTCTAAACAGGCGATTTCAGGAACTACAGGCAATAATTATATAGTTGATGCTGCAGGTACATATTATTTGCAGGTAACAAAAGGGAATTCCCCTCCCTTTACCTCTGGGGCGATAACGGTAAGCTCTATTAACTATATTATAGGAACCGATGTTTTAGTTGATAACGTATATACTACAAACGATGCTCACCAATTGCCCGTTGGTTCCCGAAGTCAGACAACTCAATTCTTTGATGGATTAGGACGACCTCTTCAAAATGTTGCATGGCAGGCGTCACCAAGTAATCAAGATATAATTCAACCAGCGGTGTACGATGCTGCCGGACGTGAGGCAAAAAAGTACCTGCCTGTGACAGGCGGAACAGATGGATGGTACAAAGGAACCAGTACAATAATTGATCCTGCTACAGGAAATTATATTGGAATTGCCCAGCCATTCTATCAACCTGGTAGTGACAATGCCGTGGCTGATGATATTGTACCTTATTCAGAAACGATTTTTGAAGCATCTCCTCTCAACCGACCAACAAAAACGTATGGTGCTGGCAGTAGTTGGGCAGCGCAAAGTACAGCCAATCCGGATGGCGCTGATAAGTATATAGAGTCCCAATATACTGTTAATGTACATGGTGAAGGATTGTTGCCAGAAGAGAAAATAACTGCATGGAAGATAAATTCTTCCGGTTCTTTAGAGAGGGAAATTGCAGTAACAGGAACTATTGAATCTGGCGGATACTATAGTTCGGGACAATTGAAAATTCAGATTACTATTGATGAATCCGGCAACTCTGTACGCGAATACGTCAATAAGGAAGGTAAAATTGTTCTCAAGAAAACGCAGGTAACGGCAGGTTCTGCGAATTTGAATAACGCTATAGATTGGGCACTTACATACTACGTCTATGACGATTTTGGAAATTTAGCCTTTGTCCTTCCTCCAGAGGCCGTTGAAGCTGTTAAATCATCATCTAACTGATATACTATATATGAGTTTAAGGATATTACTATCTATAATATTTGTCTTCACAGGCTTAGCCTTGCATGCACAGAGTATTGTCACTGAGAACCTATCTTGGTATATCTCATCTATGGATGATATTAATAATGGTGAGCGCGTTGCAGCAGAGAACGAAAAACTTATTACGTATGGTGCTGAACGTATAGAATGGCTCAATGCCGATGGGAGTATAAAGCATACCTATTCGGTAAATAATGTAGGGGGAAACTGGGAAAATGTGAGCAGCAGTGGTTCAATTATCTACCAGTTTAAAGATGGCGATCAACTAGGTACAATAACCTTTGAACGTGCAAAAAGTGAAATCATAGTTCGTGTATTGCTTGGTAAAGATGATGCACTACCTGAAATCTATGAAATTAAAATTCTTAAAATTACCACACTATAAATAGTTGGCAAGATGCGATCTACTTTACCTGTTTTTATTTTAACGACTATACTCACCGGAATACTAAATTTTGGTGGTTATGCTAAATCGCCTGCACCTGTTGATGCGATACCGGATGCTGTTGAATTCGCAGCACTTAAGGCTATATATGATAATCTTGGCGGAGCCAGTTGGAAAACAAAGACGAACTGGCCTGCCAGCGGAAGTTGGCCTACATCAGCCACCAGTGCCCAGTTTGGTACGTGGTATGGTGTGACGGTAACCAATGGTGATATTACGAGCATAGCGTTGGGGAACAACAACCTGATAGGCACAATCCCCTCTGAAATAGGAACACTGCAAGCGCTGAATACCATCAACCTGTATAACAATCGCGGTATTACCGGAAGTATACCAGAGTCTATCGGGCAAATCAGTACTTTGAAATATGTATATCTTTATACCTGTAGTCTGGCAGGTACTATTCCTTCATCTTTGTTTGATATAAGCGGGTTGCTATGGGTGTCAGTTGCGGATAATAAACTGAGTGGCAGTATTCCTTCCAACATTGGCAATGCTACGGCACTTACCTATATAGGTTTTCATGCGAATGATTTGACAGGTACCATTCCTTCGAGTATTTGTAATCTGGTTAATCTTACCGGATTGTATCTTTATGAGAATAACCTTACCGGAAGTATTCCATCTGATATTGGGAATCTTTCGAAACTTGTTAATCTTTATTTATACACTAATCAATTAACAGGAGCTATACCATTCAGCATTGGCAACCTTTCAAAGCTTACTAACCTCTGGTTGTATACGAATCAGTTAAGTGGAGACATTCCATCTTCTCTATGGAACATGACCACTTTGGTGGATTTACGATTAAGTACTAACCAGTTAACAGGTGCTATTCCTTCATCTGTAAGTAATCTGGTAAATCTTCAAACGTTCACGCTTCACACCAATAAATTGAGTGGTTCGATTCCTTCTGAAATTGGCAGCCTCACAAAGCTGGTAAACTTATATCTGTATAATAATCAACTCACTGGAACTATACCTTCATCGATCGGTAACCTTGTTAACCTTGTTTACTTCCAGATTCACAACAATAAGTTGAGTGGCAGCTTGCCTTCGAGTTTAGTTAACCTTACCAAGGTGAAATACTTTTATGTTAACGACAATCAACTTACGGGCAACATTCCGGCAGGCTTCTCCGCGCTGAACCAGATGGTGACGTTCTATATCTATAATAATAAATTTAGTGGTGAACTTCCTGCAACTGTTTTTAATGGATGGAATAAAGTAACGGCAATGAATATCTCGAATAACCAGTTTGTCGGAGCATTTCCTTCATCGATATCTTCCTGCGTGGCTCTGGCTAGTATAAATGCACTGAAGAATCAGTTTACCAGTCTCCCTTCCGGGTTACTATCGTTGCCAGTTTTCAACAGTACGAACTTTAGCTATAATGAGCTTACAAGTCTTCCGGATTTTACTACACACGTAAACAAGGCAAACCTATATTTAAATATTTCTTACAATCGCCTCGACTTCGGTACTTTGCAACCACTGGTAGGAGCTGGGTTTCGCTCACTGGTATTAACACCTCAGAGGAATATTCAGGACGTGCTCTACGTGACGGCTGTCATAGGATCATCACTAACTGTACCGGGACGTTCAGGCGGTAGTAATGGAACAATCATTTGGGAGCGACAGCGGGGAGGTGGCGATTGGGAAAGTGTCATTGTTCAAAATCAGGGGCCTACGAATACAAGCTATGTTCGCAATGCATTTGCTGCTGAAGATGAAGGTATATATCGTATTAGAATGACGAATACTTCCTTTGCCGGAATTACGATTGCAAGTGAGCCGATTAAGGTTAAAACTGCAATGAACCTTGCTATCGACAACTGGGGTTTCCAATATAAATATGACGGACGCAGACGTATGACACATAAAAAAGTGCCGGGTGCTGACTGGGTATATATGGTATACGATGAACGTGATCGATTAGTGATGACGCAGGACGGAGAGCAACGCAAGAACAATCAATGGCTTTTAACTAAATACGATGCTTTAAATCGTCCGATTCTGACAGCAATTTATACTCACAGCGAAGCAATTGATCAAGCTGGGATGACCTCTCGCATCAGTACAAGTGCGTTCTATGATGCCTTTGATGGTACAAGTACTTTTCACGGATATACCAATACTGTGTTTCCAACGGATCTAACAAAGCTTAATGTACTTACGGTAACGTATTACGATTCGTATGATTTCAAGAATGTCATCAATGACGAAAGATATAGCTATAAATCGGACGAGCTGATAGATCAATATAAATACGATGCAGCAGGGAACAGCTTCTTTGGCGTTATTGGTCAAGTTACCGGAACAAAAAGCAAAGTATTAGGACAAGGTAATTATATAATTACAGCATCCTATTACGATGATAAGTATAGAGTGATACAAACCGTGTCCAATGACATGCATGGGAGCACTGATCGGATAACCAATCGATATGATTTTGCCGGAAAGGTAAAGGAATCTAAGACTACACACACTGATTACGCTATTACATGGACTAATGTGGTTGGTACGGCAACTGTTAATAAATTGAACAATACACTGAGTACAACGGGAAGTGGTTGGGTATCAGGTGCATCTTCTCAGGAGATTTTGCCAGCTGGTCAGGACGGCTGGATGGAAGTGACAGTTTCTGAACTTGGAAAGAACCGGATGGTAGGACTTGCTTCATCGGATCCAGATGGTGGATATAGCAGCATTAACTATGCGTGGTATATGTATAGTGGTACTAACCCAATGTGTATATATGAGAGTAATAGCCTGAAATATCAGGCTGCCGGCTTAGCTACAGGCGATATTCTACGTATTGAGCGAAAAGGGACAGCGATCATCTACCGATGCAATGGTAGAAAGATTACGCCAAACGTAGCTTCAGCGCAATCAACCAGCGACCTACGTATAGACGCTGCGTTGAATATCACAAGTGCAACTCTTCAGGACGTACGTGCTTCGTTTGCAGCGCGCGCTACCAGTGTAACAAAGACATTTGAATACGATCATGCAGGTCGATTGCTAGAGGTATGGCATCAGGTGAATGCTTCACCGAAGGTATTGCTTGTTAAAAATGAGTATAATGAACTAGGTCAATTAATCACGAAGAAGCTTCATTCAGAAGATCAAGGAACCAGCTTTAAGCAACATGTTGATCTGCGGTATAATATTCGCGGCTGGCTTACGCGTATAAACAATGCAGACCTCACACCGGAAGAGACCAATGATCCACGTGACCATTTCGGAATGAATCTTGCCTACAATGAATCTGTCGCGACATTGAATAATTCCCCGCAGTTCAATGGAAATATCTCAGCAATGCGTTGGAGTAATAATCAAGGTTTTGATGATGTAAAGGAGAATGCCTATGCATATACTTACGATGCTATGAACCGGATTGCCGGAGCAAACTTCCGTCAGAAACACGCTTCGAATTGGGGACTCCCTGAGCATAAAGATGCAAACGACAATACTGTAACCAGCGAAGCCTTTACGGAAGCCGGGTATAAATATGACCTGAATGGTAACTTACAAGAACTCTCCAGGAAAGGTAAAGATGGTATATCCATGGATGTGCTTAGTTATGACTATGGCACGGGGGCAGCAAAGAGTAATAAGTTGCTAAGTGTAAGTGATGCCGGTGATATACGACAAGGCTTTACCGATGGAAATATAGGCAGTGATGACTATACCTACGATAACAATGGCAGCATGAATGCCGATAAGAATAAAGACATCAGCGCCATTACTTACAACCATCTGAACCTGCCACTACAAGTAACGAAAGTTAGTGGAGATTACATCAAATACTTCTACGATGCTGGTGGCAGAAAGCTATGCCAACAAGTATACACGAGCGCAAGTGTATTGACGAAGCAGACTGATTATGCAGGCGAGTTATTTTATGAGAACGATACATTGAAGTTCATCAATTATGAAGAAGGTCGTGTGGTGATGACAGGGACAAGTCCTGAATATCAGTATCACCTGAAGGATCACCTGGGCAATGTTCGAGTAACATTTACTGCTAAAGTAGAAGTGGAGAGCCCGGTAGCGACCATGGAGACAGCGAACGAAGGAACAGAGCGCAATGACTTTTTATACTATGACGAGGCTGTAAAAGTAAACTTCGAATTGTTTGATCACACGAATGCAGGCACAACCTACTACTCGACTCGTCTCAACGGTACGGCTAGTGAACGAACAGGCTTAGCCAGATCATTGAGTGTAATGCCGGGTGATGTGGTCAAAGCTGAAGTATACGCTAAATACCTGGATACCAACACAGCTAACTGGTCTACGGCCGTTACGAACCTGATTGCTTCGATCGCCAACGGAACAGCAGCAACATCGGGAACATACGTGGATGGCGGTGCTATAGGAAGTATCGGAGGAGCAGTGAACCCATTTGCAGGCCTTCTTAGCAAGACAAATGAAACAGGCACAGGACCAAAAGCTTACTTGAACTACATAGTCTTTGATCGCGATTACAATGTACTGGATGGCGGCTTTGTGCGATTGACAGAAGCAGCCAAAGAGAGCGGCACAGACGTGCCTCATGAACTACTCTCCAAAGAGCTTGTTATAGAGAAACCAGGATATGTTTATCTTTACCTGAGCAATGACAACGTGGCTTTAGGTGGAAGCTCGGTAGAGGTATATTTTGATGACTTTAACGTAGAGCATACCAAATCGCCTGTTATTGCAAGTCAGGAGTATTATCCTTTCGGGTTGACGTTTAATGCTTACTCTAAGGAAAATTCAATGCCAAATCTTTATCAATTTAATGGGAAGGAAAGACAAAATGAACTTGATCTTGACTGGTTGGATTATGGGGCAAGGATGTACATGGTAGATATAGGCAGATGGGGTGTTGTGGACCCGTTGTCTGAAAAAATGCGAAGACATAGTCCATACAATTATGCCTTTGATAATCCAGTTAGGTTTATTGATCCTGATGGAATGAGGCCTGAAGGGGCAAATCGCGAAGAACAAAAGGGAAATGGTATTACTGTATCAAGGAAAAGATTCGATAAAGATCATAATGAGTTAAAAGGTTTAAAAGGTTTTTTTAAGCGGGCAGCAAGCATAGAAACTACTGTTACAATAAATGGTGCGAAGATTTTTAATAATTCTGATACTAAACTTACCGGCGAGCAATTAAAGCATGCAGGAGAGATGATGGTGAAGGAGATTGTTGATACTTGGACTGTTAAACTATCTGAGTCTGGTAAGAACGTCAGCACAACTGTAAAGTTCGAGGGAGATATAGAGGTCATCAACGATAAAAGTCAGGTAAAGAAATCTGAATTTTTAATAACTGTTAATAATAATGGAGAAAGTGCCCCAATGACACATGGGTCCTTTGCAGGTACTCGGCGAGGTTCTAACCATATTGGGATGGATGTGGGTGCAGTAGGGTATTTTTCTTCGAACTCCACTGCATTAAAGGGCTACAGTAATGGTCGGACAGCGGCACACGAATTTGGTCACGTAGGTAATCTTGGGGATAGATGGTATAAACCTGAAGGAGGTATAATGTCTGATTCAGGTCACTCCCCTCCAGGATTTGGAGAATTATGGAATTTTTTCCGAGGCAGATAATTTCTAAAATATAATTTCATGCGCTGCATATTATTTTTTCTCATTCTTCTATGCTCCTTTGAAGCGTTTGCCCAAAGAGATTCTATCACCGTATATTTTCTTGGTTATAACAAGAAAGGAGAGAGTTATCGGGTGTATAATGATGACAGATTGGTTCTTGATGTTAAAACAAGCGACTCCTTCATGTATTCATTTAAAATTCCTAGGGACACTTCTCTAAAAAGCGATATGGTTGGTTTTAGGTCCATCAAAGTTTATAAAAGAAAATTATTGGGTTACCGTGTAGTAGGACCAGTGACTGTCTATCAAAATAAAAAATACTTCGTGATTAGACGTAGTCCTCTTTTGAGAAGAAAGTTTTCAATTGAATTTTTTTGGACGGATGATGAACCTAGAAATCCATATTGGCATCCCTAATTACTTAAGTAATCATGATACGACTTTGAAACGAGAAGCGGGGTGGCGGTTAAACTTTTTATGAAGTATATAAAATTAATAATTCCATTGATTTTCATTGCTTGCTCAAGTACGTCTAAGATTTATAATAATAAGGCAGGTAGGGTGCATACTTTCATAAGAAAAGGGTATTTCAGTGGAATCACATATCTAGTGATTGATAAGCATGATTCCATTAACGAGGGGTTAAAACTACATTTTGATTGCGAATGCGATAATTGGAAACAAGGGTTATCAAAAGAGTTTAAGTCTTATTACTGGAAGGCTGTTACCGATACTATTCAAGTATGCAAGTTCTATGATTATGAATTGAGTGGTTCACTGACCAAACCAATGCAGTTTTTACCAATAACAAGAGAGGAAAGTTTATTACTTGAAAAGGCAATTTCGTTGTCTGCTGAATCATGCTGTAACAACGCCAATAAGCCAGTTGGTAAAATAATAGGATTCGTTAGAACAGATATTAAGGTTAAAAATTAATGAAGGAAGGTTTAAAAGTGATGCTGTATTGCAGAATACAATAAACCTATCTTTTTCTGCTATGAAAAAAGTATTTTGGATTATACTCCTTTTGATCTTTATATTACTAGTCTATATAGTATACCAATGGAGATATATTCATACAACTAATGATATGCCGTATAAAAATCTTAGCTATTTTGGTACGGGAGGTTGTTTGATTTATGCTAACATAGAATATGATGGGGTTATCTATCCAGTGGTACAAACTAATATCTTTATGGTAGAGCGATTGTCCATTAGGAATAAATTTGTACGCATGAATTTGTATCCTATATATTTAAAGGAAGCTATTAAGCATGAATGGAGTATAAAGGTTGATAAAGAATTATTTGATGAATTTAGTTACGATATAGTAGATAGAAAGTTAATTGCTTTATATAGTAAAATAGATTTTAAGACTGATACAGCTATACTTAAGGGAGATCAAATTGCTGAAAAATTCAAAGGAGAACATTATAAAGCAATATTGTACGTATTGCTTAGACAAGGAATAAACTGTTGTATAGCCTGTGAATCCGGAACTATTTTTATAGGCTCGGATCAGTAAAGGAGAATGGATATTAACGAGATGTATCTGATATAGTTTTTTATATTATGTTTTGTTCATGCGTTACGCATACCTAATCTTCCTGCTCACCGTTGCGGCTTCTTTACAGGCTCAACAAGCTGATAGCCTTTTAAACAGGTTGTCTCTCGATAGCATTCCTGTTGTGAAAGCGGATGCGTTAGATTCCATTCAGTATTCGTTTTATGGTAAGTCAGATAGTCTGAAGCTTGAATATAAAACAAAGTTTAATTCGATTGATTCAACACGTAACGGACTTCGGACAAAGATTGATAGTCTGAACGCGTTACAACTCCCCACCGATAAGTACACTCACAAACTTGACAGTGTGATGCAGCAGCGCGAAAAAGCTGTGGCTTCGCTGAACGAAAAGATGGATGGTCTTAAATCAAAAGCGACCGATAATATTAATAAGCTGGAGTTGTCTCCAGAGCTGCAAAGTAAAGCGGATGCATTGACAGGTGATATTCGGGGATTCAAACTTCCGGTGAAGGATATGAATATACCATCATTGGATTTACCCGATAGCCCGTTGAAAAATTTAGATGGACTGAATACTTCAATCGATTCACCAGTAGGCAAGATTGGTGAATTGGACGGTCTGCAAGGGATAACCGGAAAAGCAGGTAATCTTTCTTCTCTAACGCAGCAGGCCGGTGGCTATCAAAGCGACATTCAAAATTTAACAAAAGGTAACATGCAGGACGTAAAACAACTTCCGAATGCTCTGGAGTCTAAAGCCGGAGATGTGGCAGGTGTTGGCGATCTCAAGAAATCAGCAGAGTCGTTGACTCCGATGTTAGACGCTGCACAAAATCCGGATGCTATGAAAGAGCAAGCTGTGAAGAAAGTGAAGGAGGTAGCCGTGAATCACTTTGCCGGTAAAGAGCAAGTACTGCAGCAGGCGATGGAAAAAATGTCGAAGCTGAAGAATAAATATTCGAGTCTCAACAGTTTGAGTGAAGTGGGAAAGAAGCGCCCGAATGAAATGCGCGGTAAGCCGTTGATCGAGCGGCTGCTTCCCGGTATAGCATTACAGATACAACGCAAAGGCGATAATATACTTGTAGATTTTAATCCCTATATAGGCTACCGTCTTTCTGGTCGACTCACATCCGGATTAGGTTGGAACCAACGGTATGGCTATGATACAGATCGCAATACATTTAGCGCAGGAACAAGAATATATGGTCCTCGCGTTTACTCCGAATTCAAGATTGGTAAAGGCTTTTCTCCACGGGCAGAAGCAGAGTTAATGAATACATCTGTGCCACCACGACTTCATTCTGGCCCTACTGATCCACTGGGCAGAGAATGGGTACCCGGTGCATTTGTTGGTTTGAAGAAGGATTATAAATTCATGCGAAAAGTAAAAGGCACAGCTCAGATCATGCTTCGTGTATTCAATCACGAAAATAAAAGTCCGTATGGCGATGTGTTGAATATGCGTGTTGGCTTCGAATTTCCGATGAAGAAAAAAACTATCAAACAATCTAAGACTTTATAGTGGTAAAACAGAAATACATCACGAACGAGTTCAACTGCCAGGGCCCTACGTTTTCAGCATAGGGCTTTTTAGTTTTGAAGTTAGAATCTTGTTTTATATTTGTGTTCCTCCTGAATACTCAGGTAGGTTAGGAATCAAAAGCCGATAAGTCCAGACGGGATATATCGGCTTTTATACTTTAATAACTGAGCCCTTGATTGTTGGAATAAATTCGATGTTATCGCTTAATCTCACAATTCTAAACAGCTTGATTCAATTCTTAAATAAGGTTTGTACATTATAGTTAGATACTAGCCCCGTTAACACCAATTATTATGAAAACAAAAGATTTAATTGTTTACTCTCTCATTATGTTATTTGCTATCCTAGGTTGTAGTGAATCAGACACTGCATCCGACCAACAGGTATTTTCTTCAACATCTGTATTTGATAAAGACTTAGGAGACTATGTTGCCACAAACTTTTATGATTATGAATTCCAATGGGTGGACGCGAAAAATGGACGCACTGAAGGTTTATCTGCTAATCAAGAGATAAGGTTAGGAATTGAACCTAATTCTAGTCTTGAGGCTGATGGAGCTTTGCCTGCAGGTACTGTCCTAACCGGCATTGGCGCGCGAGTTAATAGTAATAGAAATGTGTCAACATTAACTTTAGAGTACAGGTATTTAAATGCTGATGGTACATTAGGCCCGAGGTACAGAATTCAGCTTGGTACAGAGCCACAATACACCCCAACTGAAGTTTGGTATGCAGTTCCTCCTGACAACAAAGTAATAACAGGCGTAGGATTCAGAGCACGCTATAATAATATGCAGACAATGTGGGTTTATTATAGATCTGTCATTGCACAATCTGACGGTACATTGTTATTGTCAGGATTACCACAAGAGGTTAGGGTTGGAGTCGAACCTAATTATCAGTGCGAGGTTTTGTATACGCCAAACTTTGGAAATACAGACAACGACAAAGCTATAATTACAGGTGTCGGCCTTAGATGCGACAATAATAGTAATATAGCAACTATGAAAATACTAGCTGCATTTATGCAGCCGTAGGCGTTATCAGTTAGTCATTATTCATTGGGTCTAGTATCTTCTTTTCTTTTTGAATTATATCCACCTACCTATACATATATGGATATAGTCTAATGTTTCACGAAGAACATGTAGTACTGAAAATGTCCAATCAGGTGTCAAATATTGCCGGTCGCGCACAAAACATATCCAATCACAGACAGTAGATTGCTAATCACGGCTTAACATATCCAGTCACTGACAATCAAATTCCATTGTTATACAACATATATCGAATGTAGGTCGGAAGGAGGGAGTCATGCTTTGTGGTCGTGCTATGTTTACATCATGAACACGACAACACCAACAAACAACAGTGCAGGAAACAACTGGTTTGCTTTTCTGTTCGGAGCGGTCTTCAATCTGATGGCTCATATTGATCTGTCCTTTATTATGGACTATATACTTCAGGCAATAGCCGGTGGTATTATATGTCTTGCCTTCAAGATCATCGGAGATATACTTAGCCCGCTATGGCTAAAGCAAAAGGAACGCGTTCGGAATTATGCCCGCTCACGCAAAATAGCAAACAGAAAAAAGAAGCGCACGCATGAAAACTAAATATATAGTACTAGGCGCTGGTGCCCTTGCTACTATATATGGAGCAAGCTACCTGCTAAAGCTCAACCGTCTGTCAAACGAGCTTGAGACCGTGACGAAAGCATCGATACATAAAGTGAGCCTGCAAGGAATTGATTTACGCATCGAGGTGACGCTTAAAAATCCGAGCGGAGGTACAGTAAGAGTAAAACAGCCTTTTGTGAAGATGATCCACAATGATGCAACGGTGGCGTCTTCGCAAATGGAGAACGTAAATATAGAAGTACCAAAGTTCAGTGAAGTAAAGATGAAGCCTATCGATATAAATATAGGTTTCATGACACTGGCTACTAAAGTGCCAACATTACTTAAAGAGTATCGCGACACAGGACAGATAAATATGGTAGTTGAAACGATCACTACTATAAATGACAAGCTGCCCTATAAGAAAGTAGATAATATAACGCTGGGTGGCGGAAAGAAAGCCTGAGGGTAAAGAAGAAGAAGGAATGATTGAGGGGAAGATAAGAGGGGAAAAGGAATAGAGGTATGAAGTCGAACGGAAAGAGAATGATACGAAGTGGTGAGGAGTTCGACCACCTCATTCCAAAAGCTACAGGTAAGGATCATCGCGTAAAAGGTTATGCTGATGTAGAAGATACGCTGAAGCTGATCAAAAAAACAGTACCGAAAACATTATGGCAGACAAAAGCTATAGCCAAAGTATTGCGAGGGAAAACTCTCGAAGATACCTGCTCGAACATCTGGCACTTTATCTACAACCATGTACAGTATAAAAAAGACAAGGATGGGGTTGAACAGATACGCAGTCCGAGACGAACGTGGAGGGAGCGTTTTAGCGGTGTTGATTGTGACTGCTATACGGAGTTTATCAGCTCTATTCTTTCCAACCTCGGTATACCACATGTACTGCGCATAACAAAGTATCCGCAGAAGCCTCCGGATATACCACGCTGGCAGCATATATACCCTATTGTCCCGGTGACAGGCCGATTGGATGGGACGCTATCGGGACGTAGAGAATATATAGTTATGGACTGCGTGAAGGATGATTTCAACGATGAACAACCATTTTTAGAACATAAAGATTACGATATGAGACTGGATTATTTGGATGGGATAGAGGGAGATGATGCCTCATACGAAGAAAGTGAAAATCCGCTGGAAATGCTCCTGCGCGAATCACGCGAACCTGAGAATGTAGATATAGCGGACATTGAATCAGTATACGATACGGAAGAGATGGGGAGCCTCTTCAAGAAGATTGGCAATGCTGTAAAGAAGGTCGCTGATGTACAAAAGAAAATTGTCAAGAAAACAATTGACATAAACAAAGCCATTGTCAAGAAGACAATTGTCGCACCCACCAAGAAAATAGTGGAGGTTGCCAAGAAAGGAGTACACTTTATAAACCGCTTTACCAATCCGGGTACTATACTTCTTCGAAACGGGTTCCTGCTTGCTGTAAAAGTAAACCTGTTCAATATAGGTGGCAGACTCCGCTATGCATACTTAAGCGATGAAGAAGCGCGCAAGCGTGATATGAATCCGGAAGCACTGGCGAAGGTTCGCAAGATCAAAGACAAAGCGGAGAAGATATACTACGATGCCGGAGGTATGAAAGCAAACTTCAAGAAAGCAGTTCTTAAAGGCCGTGGAAATAAGAAGCACAATCCTGTTCCACTCAATGGTCTTGGAGGCTTTGATGAAGATATATATGCCGATGAACAGGAGTACGCTGTTCTGTATGGTCTTGACGGAGATCTAAATGGTCTTGGCGAGATAGCAGCAGGTGCATCTATAGCGGCAGCAATGGCAGCGGTGGGTGCTGTCGCCGGTGCTTTAAAACAAGTCAAGGGACTCTTCAATAAAGGAGGTTCAGAAGAAAAAAGCTTTCAGAGCGAAACCGACAATGCCGCGACCGTGGATGAAGCTAAAAGCGGAAATATACCCGACAGTGAAGATGAAGTAAGAACGGATGATGATGCACCTGATGCATCCTCTATTGATGCAGACTCCGATCCTACATTATGGCTTACGGAGGCAGCTAACACTGTATCTCGTGTTGCCTCGGAAGCAAAGCCATTGGTTCAGGCAGCGCGCGCATCAACGCCCTCTATACCACTGGCACCTGTACCAAGTATAACAAAACCACAAATAGAGAATAACAATGAAACAACTACTCAGGCAAAAAGATACTGCCAACAGTTCTGCGACTGCTCGAACAGCAGTACCAAATATACATACCGCCTCCGGAGGGAATACAACTGATGTTGTCAAGGCACCTGAAGGTGGTGCGATTACTAAGCCAACGGACAAGCCGGGCATTTTTCAGAAGACTACAACCTGGGTCAAAGACAACCCCGGCAAGTCTTTACTGATTGCAGGTGCCGTAGCAACGGGTGGATTTATAGTCATGCGAGCGATGCGCGGAAGCAAACCTGGCAGCAACGGCCAATCATTAAGTGGATTTTCATTGAGTAAATCACCAAAATATAGCAGAAAGAAGAAGCGAAGGAACACCAAGAAAAGTCGCAGTGGGCGCAAGGCGCGTCACGCAACACAAAGAATAACATTTACAAAACTTTTATAGACATGGGACGGACAAAGAGGAAGAAGGGAAAGAAAAGTAAAAAGCGCGGTGGCCTGTCAGGTATCACCGGTGCGATCACAAAGGGCAACAATGTGGATGCTCTGAAAACAGCCGGAGGCATTCTACTGGCGGGTATAGCAGGCGGTATAACAGCAGCAGCCGTAGGAAAAATATCACTTCTGGCAAGTATACCGGTATTGTTTATCGGTGCTAAGACTGAGAACAAATTTATTCTGGCAGCAGGTGCCAGTCTTGCTGTGACGAGCGTAGTGATAAAGAAGCCCACATCGGTAAGTGGAGTCGATGGTTTTGACTTTAAGCAGATAGCAGAGGATGCTAAAGATCGCGTAGGTCAGTTTTTTGAGAACTTCAAAGAGAAACTATATATACCGGCATCCAAATCAGAAGGAACCAATGGACTGTACGGAGGCGAGCAAGTAAAGTACTTCATCAATCCATACAATTCAAACGATGATGGTATGTCGGAACTTGATCGCGTTAACGATGATGTACTGGCCATGAATGAAGGTACAGCAGGACTATTCGACATTGACCGTGAACTATAAATATATACTTATAGCAAAGTAGCCAAGTATATAATTTATACCTGCCACAATCATAATCAGATAACACTAATCGAAGAAAATTCAATACAGGTCTTTCCAAAAAGACCTTGCGTGTCACACCCATGCTCACACTATAAGATTTTAATCATAAAACAATTTAAGCAAACAAGAATATGCTAGGAGCATTAGGACAAATCATGGACAGTGAGTACACGAACCCCGGAGATTTACTGGGTTTGGAAGGCGATGGGAATGCGGAGTTGATGGGGCAGTTGAAACAGCTCGATCCTATTTCCAAAGCAAGAGCGATAAGTAAACTTACCAAAAAGCATATACCCTCACAGGGTTCACGTGCAGAGTTTGAGAAGTTTTTCGCAGAGCTTCCGAAGTCAATCAAAGATCAGCTCACACAAGGTAAACTTCGTCTGGCCGATCATGTAATATACTCGATCAAACCGGTACGCGGAGCCAAGACGATCAAGATGTTCGAAAGTCAGGACGTAAAAGAAGTTGGTCTTCGTAACATCAGCAATGCAAAGCTTCCAAAGAACATGGCCTTGCTTGTATCCGGTATATATCTGTTGCAAGGTAAAGCGACATCACAGGATTCAGAAGCTATCAAGGTGGCAACCTTCGATACCATCGATGGAATCGGATCGCTTGCCAGTGGCGAGTTCAAACTGAAAGCAAACAAGAAGCAACTGGTAAGCGATATTTCGAATCGCGTATTCATCACCGATGGATTTTCACAAGTACCGAAAGGCTTTTACAAACTCGCCAACCCGCGACTCATCCAGGATGATATAGACATCGAGTTTGAGATCGAGCTTGGTACACTGTCGGGCCTTGATCCCAACGCAGTGATCTATGTGGGCCTTGTGGGAACAGCTACTATACCTTAACCTATAGCGGACAATGGAAAGGCGAATAGTAGACAAACCTTTCACCTTCATGGTAGAAGCGGAAGGAGAACCGGTAAGCAAGAAATTCGATTTGGACAAAAATGTAAAACTGGTGCGCGGCATCCTGGTAAGTTCCAACTATCCGAATCTCTTGTTTTACCGGGGTTCCCAACGCATCGAGATTAGTGGAGAAGAAATCTTCCCGGAGAATTACGAAAGTAAAATTCTCATGAGTGGAATCTCGGTAGCACCCGATCAGAAATTCCGAACACTCGGAAACGGCGTAGTAGCCGGTAATGGAGAAGTGAAAGTGCAGTATAAGGATACAGCGAATTTACATGCTCCCTTCGAAAGATATAGCGTGACAATAATTCTTCAATGTGAAATGAAGTAAGCGATGATACTTACCAGAACAAAAAGGAAGACCGTAATTACAACGGTGCTGATCAGTAAGCCGAGCGATACAAGACTATAGATGTTCGCTTGCCCTCGAATGTTACGCGTATCACCGGTATACTGGTCACCACGACAGCTTCATGGCCAGATGCAGGAACGGTAACGCTTCAGGCGCACGACTCCTCGGATATATTCTATATGGACTTCGTGACACCAACTAACATTGTGCTCACAGACGAAGCACAGATGGGAATCGAAGACACTGCTATTGACAGTGAAAAGCCGTGGGTGACTGGTAAGGTGCCACAGCTAAATCCTGTACAGATAGCGGGTGACAATGTATATCTCAAAGCATGGTTCAAGGGAGCGAAGTATAGTCAGCCCTTCAAGCTGAATATATACGTGGAAGTTGAGGCGGCAGAAGAGTACTTCGGCACAGAGCCGGGACACGCGCAAGAGGAAGAACAGCCGGTAACAATCATTATATGACTGAGAGCTATATACTTCATTATGTGCCGGTAAGGGTAAAAGAACTTGGCCATGAGGCGTACCGGGTGCGCTATCGTGACCTGGTGATCGAAGGTGACAGTACACTTATCATACCGGCATTTAATGAGCTATACTTTATCGTGGATGATCCACCGGGGTTAATTGTCGAGTCAGCCTATGGCATGTATGACTCGACAGATGATCCGCTTGCAGAGAATGTACATGAACATCACGGAGAGATAGTGATTACCAATCCGGGTACAGGCAGACGAAAGATCAAATTTATACAGGTGATCATCGTGAGCTAAAAAGAGAGAAAGGAAGAAGAAAAGTAAAACGAGAAGTTGATTAGAAACAATGGGACTGATAGCAAAAGAGAAATACGATCAGCGGAAGATAGATCGCCTGCTCGATCACTTGAAAATATACTTTGAGAAAGGTAGACCGATCGATTTTGAAATCATCGTGGATGGCTTCAAAGTAGTACGAAGAACGAGCGATATTGAAATGTTCGGACTATATGAAAATCATGTTGATGCCGATACCAAGAGCGTTGAGATTCTTCTGTACTCGGGCACAAGCAACAGCAACGACAAACACATCTTTTTCTTTGGCAATGCGCCAAAGGAAAATTTCGATGGTATAGATGTAGATGATCAAATCGAGAACGGTGTCACGCAACGCCTGCGCGAACAGGAGTTTGTAAAACTTCAGGACAAGAATAAAGAACTGGAGGACGAAGTAAAGGAACTTGAAAAAGAAGTCGAGCGCCTTGAAAAGACAAATGAACAACTGGAAGCAAGTCGCTCACCGTTGCATGGTGTATTGGGCAGTTTAGGTTCCAGCATGGTGGAAGCGTTTATCAAACGCAATCCGAAGATCATGGCCAGTATACCGGGCGGTTCAGCACTGGCAGGTTTGCTTGATGATTCTATACCACCGCCACCGGCAGAAGATGTTGAGGTAAGCTTTAAACCAAAGAGCAGTGAAGAGAGTAGCGCACCACAAGTCTTGAGCGACCTCGATCAGCAGGCTCTGCAATTTGTCAATCAGCTCAAAGCAGTTTTCAATAAGGAAGAGTTTAACAAGATCAATCTTATCCTTCAGAGTCTTGCTCAGGACAAGAGCAGGTTTGATTCAGTATTTCAAACCCTGAACATTCAAACAAACTAAAGATGAAGTACACATTTGAAATAAACATGGAAGCACCGACACAGGAAGAGGCTTCGCTAAAAATACAGGCAGCCTCTACGCTGATGCAAAAGTTAAGCGCACGGGAAATCTCCAAGCTTGCCGAAGTGGTAAAGAATGATCCGGTAAAAACGACACTGGCTAAGAAAGCGCTGGGACTTTAAGACTATAATTAAGAACAAGTATATATATGAAGACAGACGCGCAGAAAATACAGGACTTAAAAACAGTAGTGATATACTCTTCTCTGGGAGTAGGCACAGCAACAGGCTTGTTCTTCCTTGTGCGTCACTTCTATAAGAAGTCACAAACGAATCGTTCGGAGAAACATAGTCTGGAAGAAGGAGATCCCGCTGCATACGCTAAACAATTGAAGATGGCCTTCGACAATGACAACTACATGGGCTGGGGAACAAATGAAGAAGCCGTAACAAAGGTCTTTGAAGAACTGCCAACGCGGAAGATGTATGAGCGAGTGCAAAAGGAATACTTTCGGATGTATAACAAAAGTCTGAATGCAGACCTGGAGGAAGAACTAAGCAGCGATGAGTATAACAACCTTATCCGCTTACTAAATGCAAAGAAATAAATGTATGAAACGGAAGAAGGGACTGAGGGGAATAGAGAGTAACGGGAAGGCAGCCACATCGAAGCGAAGTGTACGACCGTCCAGAATATTCATTTATGCTTTAGCACTTGCTGCACTGGGTGGCGGTGGGTATTTAGTATATGATCATTTCAGGAGAAAGAAACTCACAAGTCAAAATAACTCCGAGATTGTTGATACTGTAACCACAGGTGAAAGTATAAATACGAATACGGCATATACCAGTAATGCGGCAAGCACCGCTTCAAAAAAGAAATCCACAGCACGTACAACTACTGCGAGCGATGATTTCCCATTAAAGAAAGGAAGTAAAGGGCCGCGTGTTGTACAGCTTCAGCAGGCACTTATCAGTAAGGGCGCCAGTATAGCGGCAGACGGAATTTTCGGCCCGGCAACACTAAGTGCATTGAAAGCACAAGGCTATAGCAATACTATAGATGAAACTGCATTCACCAAACTTACCGGCAGTGAGCCAGTGTTAAAAATTGTTTTTAATCCCGCTGACCTTGCCAAGAAGCTGTTGAGTGCAACCAATCGAAATAATGCTGACGATGTGGTATATATACTCCGGCAGATCAAAACTGTGAATGAATACACCGCGGTGAATGAGCAGTATAAAAAGCTATTGCTTATCTCCAAGACTATTGTTACGCATTTGCTGGACTATGCATTCAAAGACGATGAGGCGGCACGTGAGTTAATCAAGGTTGAGTTCTTTCGTATAGGACTCAAAGTAAACGAAGCGGGTATATGGAGCTTGCAAGGTATACAGCTCTATAAAGATTTGATCACGATACGACCTACGATTGTGATCGATGCGTGGAATAATCGTTTGCCCGTAAAAGGAAATACAATTCTGGGAGACGAAGTAAAGATCGAGAATGGTATGACCTGGTTCAGATCAGTTGATCGCACCATTCTAAAGGTTCCTACGCAAGATGTGAAGTACGCGTAACACAAACTAAAACAATTTTAACAATGGCGGATTTTGAGGGGTTCGCAGGTAAAGTCCTGCGGCTGGAGGGAGGTTATGTGAACCATCCAGCGGATAAGGGAGGGCCAACGAAGTATGGAGTTATCCTGTCAACATGGAAAGAGCACGGCTACGACAAGGATAAAGATGGAGACATTGATGCAGAGGACATCAGGCTCCTTAGCGAAGATGATGCAAAGTATATAGCCAAGAAAGTATTCTGGGACTTCTTTCAGGGAGACTTTATACTCAATCAATCTATAGCTGAGTTCATCGTTGATTGGGGTTATAATTCAGGACGAGTAACAGTAGCCAAGAAACTTCAGAAGTTACTAAATATATCTGCCGATGGTCTTATCGGAGTGCAGAGCCTGAATGCTATTAATTGTGCAGATCAACAGAATCTGTTTGACTCACTGAAAGCAGCACGAAGAGTCTTTATAGATAACATTGTTGCTCAACGCCCTGACCAATTAGTTTTTCATAAAGGCTGGGTCAATCGCATAAACAGTTTCCGATTCTCTAAATAAGGTGGCATTTACTATAGGGTTTATATAGACCTCATAGGACATGCTATATCTCCGGAGTTGCTGTATAAAAGAATAGACCTTACTGGTATCTACAATAAACAAGTAAGAATCAGTAAGGTCTTCAATATCCTGAGATACAATAGATAGATGCCATGTGACATCGGGATGCCTTAACAAATCCCGTGTGGAGATTTTAAAAACAGAGATCATAAGAGTAGTGGTTTTGGGTATAACTAATATACAATGCTTTCGAGAATAAAAGCAATCCTGAATAGTCAAGCGTATGAAGTTTACGTTAAGCCGTATCAGCTTAACATAGTAGGCTTACGAAGCAAGAACACAAATGCGAACAGCTTTGACGATGAGATACATGTGTTCTATAGAACTGAGAAAGGCGATTGGAACTATCGTAGCTATAAAGCTACCACCGACCCCGGAACGTTCTGGCTTAACAATCCATCGTATTCACAAGGCACCGCTATACTGGCGCAAGGGCAATATAAAGATGCCTATGCTATAGGATTGCACAGGGGTAAGTATGAAGCGTTGCGACAAGTAAAGCCTGTTACCGTAATCAGAGACTATAATCGTGATTCCCTGCTTGATTTCAATAATGGAACGGAAGAGACCGGAATATTTGGAATTAACATCCATCGTGCAGAAAGTAACGGCACAACAAAGTATATCGATAAATATTCAGCGGGGTGCCAGGTGTTTCAGAACGCAGGGGACTTTAACCAGTTTATGGATTTGTGCGAAAGGCATAAATCTCTTTACGGAAACTCTTTCACCTATACATTGATTGATTTCAGGGCTGTACGAAGAATCACCTGGAAGCGTGTTATAGCTGCTTCAGCTGCAGCCGCTGCGATAACACTTGGTTTTGTAATATCTGACCTTTACAACGATTAATATGCCTAATCCACCATTTCATTCGGTCACAGAGGAACTGTTATATAGTATACTTCAAAAACTACCTGCTATGGCTTCATTAACCAAAGACGATATTAATACCATCGCCAAACTGAATGCAATTATTGAAGATGGCGATATAGCTTCAGATGCTGCGATTACAGAAGCCATTAACGCTCTAAAAGGAAATGTACCGGAAGCAGGAAATACACTTGCCAAACTATATAGTATCATTCAGGGATTAGGCAACCTGAAAAGAGAAGACATCGATACGCTGGCTGAGATAAACGCAATCCTTTCTGACGCCAGCCTTGCAACAATGGCCGATCTGGAGGAAGTGCTTGTTGGCTTAAACGGCGGTGTACCCATTGAGGGCAATTCGCTAGCCAAGCTGTATAACCTGATTGCCGGAAAGAAGGATAAATTTTCCGATTACTATCCTAGTACATACTTTGTTTCCCCGTTAGTTACGGATGACATTGGAGTAAAAGGTGACTATACCTTGCCCTTCACTCCGGCAAGAGCATACGAACTGGCCGTTCCCGGTGATACCATTGCATTCCTTCCGGGCTTGTACTACATGACCGGTAATATAGCGAAGAATGGAGTTGTCTATACAACCTTCGGAGGCAAAGCACTCCTGGTGACAGGAGGGTTCAATCTATTCGATTATGAGTCCCTTGAAGATGCCAGTAGCGATATAGTGATAGACGGAGATTTTGAGTTTTCGCACGGTGGCGAAACCGTTTTTAAATTCAAAGACAGCCCCACACCAAGAAGATATAGAATTCGGTGGTCATACGCTTTTGTTCAAGCAGGTACGTTTATACGAATGCCTGCGGTATTAACGACCGGAATATTTGAGGGCAATATAGAAATTGCATTTGGCTGCGGTGCGCCAGCTATTGAATGCGTTGAGACGGCGGTAACAACCGGAGCAGGTGTAATGAATCTGATCATCGTAAACAACTCCCACTACGCTCATGCCATTAAGCCGTGGTTTTCTGGCTTCAGATTTAATATATCCTATATAGGGGCTGAGTATGGATTGTTTGCACAGCCAGTAGGGGAAGGGGCAGACAACAATGTGTTTGTTCTCAATATAAAGCAGGACGTTACCTGTACAACATATTTGTGCGCTGGCGAATATAGCGGGACTATACAAGGCGGATTAGTGTTCCTTTATCAAGGAAGTATAAATCTGAATGCAAGGCTCAATAACTGTGAGTTACACGTCTCGGAACAAACATCCTGTAAAGTCACCGCGGTGGCCAGTAGCGTAACTATACACAATGATTTACCCAAGATGTTAAAATTGGATGGGGTGTGGTATAACACTATCTATCACAGTAACACACAGTCACCTTGCATTATGGAAGGTGAGTTTTACGATTTACAGTTTAATACCTCGGCAGGTCAATTAAAGATCACGGGATATGTCAAAGTTATAGATGACAATTCAGTACTGGTGAGCAATACCGATACACTGGAAGTTACAGGTAAACTTGTTGGTAACGCACCGGAGGTTATTCGGCTTGCTGAAGATGGCAGTGCTGTTATCTCAGGGTATATAAAGCAACTGGCGGTTGATAGACCTGCTATAATGTTTGAACCAGATAACTATACAATTGCATTAACGTTGAGAAATGCCATAATACAATCGGGAAGCTTTTCGCAGGAAAGTATACTTGCCGAAGCCCCAGGTAGGATCAGTTTAAGACTATACGGTAACAGTTATAGTAATCGGCCTATAGCTGGTGGAGCAGAGATTAACTACCGAATAGGTAGCTCCGTTGATTTTATAGTTGACTTAAATGTAGATGTAAGTGATGAGTAAGTTTAAAAATAAGCTCTTGATGGTGGAAACTTAACTCTAAAGTTGCCGATCAGGTGCTGCCGTTGAAAACACAATTCAATTTAAGCCAGCCCGCACCGTCTCTTGCGTATGATCCGGTCTTGACGTTTAAATTTTAGATATATAAGCCTAAACTGCGTTATATGCGCCCGTTATTGCCAATTGAGAAAAGCAATTTTTAGATAATCATCGTTACGGGAAAATATAGATTTTATTAACCGGGTGTAGTGTACCTTGAGCATGTATATATATTGAGCGTCCTGAATTCAGGGATACATTTTTAGGGTTAAAAGTTGCAAGTAGACCATAAAATAGTATATTTGATAGAGCCCATCAACTTGTCTCTTAATGGAGACAAGTTGGTGGTTTTTTTTTGCGCAAAAGTAGATAACAACAAAGAGGTGTATCCTAGAATATTCACCGTATTTATAAACTAAAATAACAAACAAATGAAAAACCCTAACCTGATTCATTGTGGGCTATTGGCTCTATTATTATTGTCCTGTAAAGATGATGTTAAGCAATCAAATTATGTTGAAAATCCCAATGAGAGCGAAATCTCTGATGAGGATTTTACGAAGGCTTTTGATGAGTCAAAGGCACAGCTAGCGAAAGATTCAACCCTGAAATATGAAACAGCAGTTGCACAAGCTGTGCATTCTACATTGCCAGCTCTTGTTATTCTTGATGGACCAACCTGCACGGCGCCTCCTAAAAAGATTTCCGATTTAATCGGAGGGGCGGAACTGAATATCTATAAATTCGATCAATCATTGGCGGCATCGGCTAGTGCAATGGGCTTCACTGGTAGTATAGGAAAGAAGGAAATGGTCTTTATACAAGACTTTGTCCGATTTAAAGTTGTCACTTGTGGTGATAAGTCGGTGAAAATGGGCATTGGACTGAGATGTTTTATTCATGTTAAAAGCATTAAGGGTAAAATAGGGGGATCACTGTCGAATATAGCCGCTAGTGTTGAATTGGAGCGAGCCAAAGCTACATTCAACCTAAAGTCAATAGGTTTTGGTATTGACGGATCGGTCTTGGCTGACGGTATGTCACCTCAAGGGGACTACAATGTTGAAAATTTTGGAAAGTTAGCTGTTACATTTCATAAAGTTTTAAAGACTTTAAACTCCGACAACAACATGGAGATTCAGCCAGCGCAACTTCCGTAATGTTAGCAAATGTATCACTTTCTAGGAGTGATACATTTCGTATATATATTTGTCTTCATATTCAAAAGTTTTAGTACTCACTATTTTTAGGAAAGAACTTACAGAATAAATTGTCAATGAGTTAAAGTATCTAGTGATTTTAAAGTACATATTTATTTACATATATGTTCCAGAACCAAAAAAAAATTAGCCTGTTATTAATATTAGCTATTGGTGTTTTTCCAACCTACGGGCAAAAGATATATAGTTACGTATTTTGTCACACAAATGACAAAGATTTAGCGATCCCTGCTGAGGTTAACTTCGCTAAAGTGAGCGTCCTCTTTTCGAACATTGCACAGAGCTTGCCAAAGTATGAGTATATACCGCGATCGTTAACGGCCACCGGCTTCAATGAGAAAGATGTTATCGCTATGTTGGAAAAAGATAAATTTGGGGCCGATGATATCGTCCTATTTTATATAAATACACACGGTAAGAATAACCGGTGGGGAAATGAAGCACTATTTCCAGTTGTGACGGTTCCATCTAATCTATTACCATCTTATAATTTTTTTGCGACATTATATAAGAGGCGCCCTAAGCTTTGCATTGCCATCATAGAAGCATGTAACGGATTTGGAGATAAAGACGATTTTCAAATTAGACAAGAAGCGTTTGTTACAGAAGAATATTCACAACAGCAAACCGAGAGTATAGAAATGCTTAATTTGAGAACCACGTCTAACTTGTCTCAGTTGGTGCGTGAGCCAATCAGTATAATTGTTACAGGAGGCCCTCCAGGAATGGAAACCTACGCACTAGGAAATGGATCAATTTTTACCAACGCGTTTATCAAAGCGTTTAATGAAACGCTGTTAACAACAGACCAAAAAAAGGCAAACTGGAGAACTCTGTTGGAGAGATCTAAAGAATTAACTTTGAATCGGACCCAATCAGATGTGTTCAGGGATAAGCACTACCCCGTTTGGCAGATATATAAGAACGGGGGTGTCTCCCAAACTGTTAAAGATTCATCAGCTAGATTTACAGAGTTAAGTATAGATACTCAAAAAAAAGTCAAGTGGCCGTTTCAGCGCACGCAATGGTATAAAATTTCATTAACTGTAAATAGTGGAAAAACAGTCGATTCGGTTCAATATTTCCTTGACCATACTATGCCCAATCCCATCGTAACTGTAAAAAATGCCGATCAAAAATTCCTTTATTCTTTTACCGTGTGGGGGCAATATCCTATAAAAGCAAAGGTATATTTTAGAGATGGCAGTATTGAGGAGACGTTTAATGACATTAGGTTTAGAAAAGGGCCAAGCAAGATATAATAATTACACTTAGGTTGTATATGCAATTAAGTAAGATGAAATTTTCTACTTGCTTTTAGAAAGTAATAGATAAAGTAGCCAGAGGATATTCGCATCATTGTATCAACTAATCCGTAAATAGGTACATTATCTACCATAAATGGATGTGCGGGATTCATCATGAAGATGAATATTTTTACCCCTCTTGAAAATGCTTGCCAATTGTGCTCTTGTAGCGAGGTAATTTGCACCGGAAATGTTTCATTATTTAAAACTAATAACGTAAAAAAAATCAGATGAAATTTTATCATTTGATATAGTGGAAGACCTACGCTCTCGCCAAAGTTACTACCCTTTTTACTCGTCCATAGAATCAAAAATTCTCCGAGGTATTTCCACCAGCTTTTTCTATGATGTTTCCACCAACTCCGCAGACTATTTAGACAGAATCCATGCCAAGTATAATAGTGCATGAGCTGATAATATAGTCGCAATTCATTATAACGAAATTTTGCTGCCTCAAAATAATTCTGTTGGCTTTGGTATGCGAACTTCAATTGTCTGTATGAGTCCATATCCTCCCACAGCCTATCTTCACTTTCTTTATCCGTTATCCTGATTATTTCTGTGATACGATAATCCTCGGGCCAACCAATATTGAAGAAGTTGCATTTGCTAATATGTGATCGATTGAAATCGATCTTAGCTTTAGGCCAGTCTACACCGTTGAATATTCCATTGCTCAATTCTGAGTTCGTTATTTGAATAGATTTGTTGACGTTACTATTGATAAACTTGAATTTTCCCTTGTTATAATAATCACCTAGTGATAGGTTGTCAATCCGGGAATTTGTAATAGATATATCCGTTTCTTTAAATTTGGATAACTGAAGAAAATTAAGATCGGTCACTTCTCCGTCATCAAAAAGAAAGTCTTTGCATGACGCGGAATATGTAACATCTATCTCTGAGATTTTAACTTGGGAACATCTTAAAGAATTTATGTCTGTGTTTTGAAAAACAAGCTTATCGAATTGACACTGAATAAATTCAATATCATTCACGTTCGCTTTGAAAAAATAAATCTTTCCTTTGTTGACGGCACCGTTAAAACGAAGGGAATCAATCTTGACTCCGTTCTTAAACTCCATCTCCTCAGGGAGCTGAAGGATCATGACTGATGAAATCTCACTTCGATCCTCTATAACGAGTTCTTTGCATTCGCACCCTCTTTCAAAATATATACTGCCAATTTTAGACCCACCCTTAACTTTGATGTGCCCGATTCTTGCTTGTTTGTCTACGTTTATTCTCTTTATACTGCAATTCTCAATTGACAAGGTTAGCAATGGTTTGTCAAGACTTACTTTTAACGACACTGCATCGCAATTGTCAAGAATATAAATATCTTTAGTTGCAAACCGCAGATCGATTTCTCCAGAAACAATTCTACTAGCGATTATGCCATTTACATCAAGAAGCTTCAGGGCGCTCCGGGCATCAATACTATCTCTAAAATCAATCAATGGTTATATTTTGTTATAAGCCAAAAAATAAATAAGCACCTAAGATAAGAATTAACAGGCTACCTAACATCCAAGCGACTAGCTTCAACATATTTGATTTTACAGATGGCTCTGCTTTTTCTGCCACACCGCTCTGCTCTACCACCGTACTGTTCATGTTTTGAAATACGTTTTGTGCGTTAATAGTTTGAACAACCGGTTCACTATTTGTTTCTGATGATGGCTGACCTATACTCTGTCTCTGTTGCTCTCTAACCTGCCAAACTTCAAAATAGTGTATTGCATTTCTAATAGCTTTAAGAATAAGCCTATATTTTTCTTCATCGGTACGTATGTCATATATACTTTTAAAGGTCGTCTGGCTGCGAAATCTTTCTTTGAAGCTATCCTCAGCATATCGATATACTATGTTACGTGCGGCGTCTCTTACTGGACGAAACCCTTCACTAACAGAAAAGGGTGCTTCTAAAATCTCGCGCAATTGTTGAATGGGATAATCAAGCCAATGGGCCATGGCTTTTACTTGATATAATCTAAAATAATGGGTTTAAAAAAGGCGTACAATACTGTCAAGGAAACCAAAATAGCAGCTATCCAAGATAAAGTTTCCAACCAGTTGTTCTTCTTTTCCTCCTTTTTTATCTCATTAAATATACCTTGTTTGTCAATTGTGCTATTTGTAGCACTAAAATAATTTTCTGCTTGAATATTATTTATAGTTTGTGGGAATACCGCCATTTTCTCTTTGGTAGCCCTAAATTTTTTAATAGATTGTTCAATTTGCAAAGTCATTTGGTGCCTATATCCACCACTAACCAAAATCCAATTCTCACCAGATTTCGATATAATATAAGCATAACTGGATTTGTCCGAAACGGATGCTACCATACCCTCATGCTCCAATCTAGGCGCATAGGTTGGCGAAAATGCAACATTAATCTGCCTACATATATACTGCATTTCTAAATATGCAGTCTTATTTTTAACAAGGTATTTTAGTATTTCATCAAGAACTTCAAACTCTTTCATTTCGCGAAGAAACCTAGTTCCATAGGTTGTAAGGCTATACCTCGGATCCCTGCCAAATTGATTTCCTTCACCATCAAAATCTTGAACTATATTCTCGTCAATTAAAAATGTTTTAAGTTTCTCCACATCCGCTGGAAGCAATCCCAACTCCGTATTTTTTGCGAGTTGCTTAAACGATACGGCATGATTCTTTGAAATAACGTCGAGAGTGTTTTTGATTTGATCAAACATATCGGGTAGAAGTAGTCATTATTTAAAGGTAGCAATTCCGTGCCATAGTTTCTATATAGTACATTAGTGTAATACATGCAATATGCTGAAGCAACGCTGCACGAGTTGCTTTCGTACAAACTTACCTGGTGAGCTTTTATTGATAATGATGTAGCAGCGTAGCAGCATAATCCTGTACAACATGTTCTGAATGTGTCATTTTAGGTAAGATTATATTTTCTCATCCACATACTTTTTCAATAATCGTACAATAGCCGTCATCTGTTTGTATCGCTTTGAAATTTCTGTTCTGCTTAATTACTATTTCATTATTCAAAATTATTGAAGCAATCCTATGTCTTTTCTCCGGGTCCGGAATCGTGTCTTTAAATATTTGAAACAGCGCAGTGTAAATAGCGTCGTATTCACTCACACCAGGTTCTAATACTGCGTGTCCCTTATCGATTGCAACATTACCTTTTGACTCTTCGCCCCACACTAACACACCATCGTAGATATTAATGCTATAGTCCTTTAGTCCATTAAATGCATGCATTTCGATTGTGATTGGATATAGTTGAGAATTTGCAGCAAGGACTTTTATGTTTACCACCCGAGTGGCATTAACTATTAAATCCTTTGTCTCGATGAACTTATTCTTTCTTAGGGGCTTTCCATCGATAGAAAGGCATTCGCTTTCTTCTTGGAATGAAATAAGATTTATTTTAATTGGGAGTATTTTACTAATCAAATTTTGCCCCGCCTTAAATTCTAACGTTGTAATCATATAAATCAGTTAGTATATAGTATATGAGAAGAGTACGCTCGAAAAAATGATCTCGGGGTCCGGGATCATTTTGTTTCATGCTGATTTTCAAGGAAGATATGATTGATGATCTTCGTAAGGATTTCGTAATGATCTCGCTTATTTTCAGGGAGATCTTCTCTATCTACACTAAGCATCAATAACATTTTTGTATTGACGCCCAGTGCAGTTGCGATAGCCTCCAGTGTGTCCTTTCGAGGCTGAGCTTTGTCTTGCATGATCTGAGAGAGTGAAGTTTCAGACTTACCGATTTTTTCGGCCAAGTCTTTTTGACTCATCTTACGCTGATCAAGCAATAGCTTAATCGCTTTTCCAATTTTCATTCTAAATAATCTTTAAACAGGTCGTAAAGTTTGTAACCAACTATTGACAGGTTCCATACATCATTTATCGTTATTCCTCGTTTGCGATCTGTGGCAAGGAATTCCGAAATGTGTTTTTTGTCTTCTGCGCTAAGAGTTTCATCGCGCAGAATTTTTTCGAGCGCCTCGATTAAATCCGGAGTTAAATTTGTTTTCTTCATAGTTCTTTAGGGAGTGCTCGTTAGTGAGCGTGGCCCTCTTTGCTGTTGTTGTTTCCATTTTTCCATTTTTATTGTTAATTTTTATCACTGTTACAGGTCGTGATATTTACCTTACAATCAAGTGCTCATCATCAAGTATTTTGAAGAGAACACAGATTTTTTTTCTAATTGTTAAGCGAAAGTCAAGTTTTAAAGTTGATGGTGATGAGAGCACTCTTCGCAGTGCACGGACACGATTCAGTATACCTTCAACACTTCTTTGAATGTGTTGAACTTTTTCGTGGAACCGTTGTAGCCAGCCTTCCGAAGTACGAATCGCATCAGGGGTCTCGCTAAACCACTCATCGATTTTGTCGTACCAGTGTTGAACTTCTGCTTCGAGGCTATTGAGTTGAAAATCTAAATTCCAATTGAGATCAATGTATGAATGTGAAAAGTCGTGATGGGAGAATAAGAACTTGGACTTGTCCCATTGAACAAATTTTGAAGTATCCCATCGAACAACTGTGCTATCGTACCATTCACAAGCAAGATGATCAGGCAGTTCGCTGTAGTATTGAAGCGCAATGAAATAATCTTGATACGCGGAACGAAGGCGACTCTCTTTCTCTGAACGTAGGGTGATCTTCTGTTTCAAAGCAGGAAACGCGTCAAGAGACGAGGGACGTGTTAGATGGTCTCTTACCCAACCTTGCATCAGCCAAGACGGCTGGTGGTCTTTCATACCCGTTATCTGCACAGAAAAATTCATATAGCATTAAATTCCTTTATAAACCTTAATTTTGTGTCAAAAATACTAATATAATTTAAGTTTAACTTAAATTTTCAAAAAAAATATAGAATATCTTTTTTAGATTTTTGCTCAGGCTATCTGACTTATGTGCTGCAAGAGCTGGTAAAAATCCCAACTCCCAATGCCTTAATGTCCACTCGTTGGTTTGTGTAGACCTCGGTAAAATGTTAATTTTTAGAGGCTATTTTTACTTGAACCCTATTAACTACTATGAAACTCAAAACCTTTAAACTTTATGATCTTTTAATCAGCAAAAATATACATCATCTCCACCATGCTAATACGGTTCCAACAGCTCTTACTTTCATTCAGCAGGGTGGCCTAATGTCTCGTGGTGCTGTGGAGAAGAAAGGTCTATATCAAACATCACAGAAGTCTGATTGGCTTGATAAGAGATTCGACATATGGACAGATGTTTTTCTTGATACCTTAGATCTCCATAGCCATTTTAACAGGCAGAATCATTATGGTCCAGTACTTTTCAAATTCTCAATCGATTTTTTATTAAAGATCAAATCAGAAATATGGGTGACAAAAGATAACCCTGTACATTGGAATACAAGAATGCCTCAAAATCAAAAATATTTTAGGAGTGTTCTGGAAATGAAAAAAACTTGGAACAAATACAAGCCTGAAAAAAGGATAATAACAATTAGGAAAGTTTTAAAACCTATACTCTTTAACTATCTCGATGAAATCGTGCTAGATGAGCCGGAGATATTGCTTGGTCAAATTGATTTATATAGCACGGCCAGAAGACTCCTGCAACGCACAATCAAATCAAAAGGCGTTGATATTAAAGTTAAGGTTAGAAAATGCAACAAACATTGTTTTTGTAGGGACAATTATTTCGAAGACCTAAGTAACAGTCAATTAAGAACAAGCTTTCTTATGCAGTTGAAACCATGATTATACGAAGAGTAATTTACTCGGAGGAGTCTGACAGTTTAGAGATAGAAGGAGCAGTTAAAGTTGGGAAAAAAATAAAAGACACTGCCTAAAAAAGTGTGTAAGTATCGCGTCTAAGCAACTGCGTAAAGGGTCTATATTTTGCACCGCTCTCCGAAGATGTTGATAAATTGATTTACCACCAAATTCCAGTTGCGTACGGGTAGCGTCCACCTTCGAGTTATTTCTCGCAGGGCCAGATAAACCGATTTCAGAACGGATGCATCATCCGGGAAGGACATCTTTGTTTTGGTATACTTCCTGATTTTACCATTGAGGTTTTCAATGATGTTGGTGGTATAGATCATCGTTCTGATCTCCAACGGAAAATCGAAGAAGTGAGATAGTTCCTGCCAGTTGGCTTTCCAGGATCGGATGGCGTGAGGATATTTCTTACCCCAGGTGTCTTCCAATTTCTCTAAAGCAGTCCAAGCAAGGTCTTTGTTGGCTGCGGTATATATAGGCTTAAGGTCAGCAGCAAATTGCTTCTTGTCTTTCCATACTACATAGCGTGAAGCATTACGAATTTGATGGACTACACATATCTGTGTTACCGACTGAGGAAATATACTTACGATAGCCTCTGTGAAGCCTTTCAAATTGTCGGTGCTAGTGACTTAGACAGTTTAATGGGTTTAACTTTTTTAGTTTGCACTTCTAAGTTAACCCAACTGTCAGATTAAGTCGGAACTACTTCACATTAGTTCTTTAATTGATGAAAACTTGATTCCTTTGATTGAAAATCCAAAAAACTTTTAACTCAAAGGTCTTTTTTCAAGATCAATACTTGCGCTGAATATCTTTTCAAGTCCTAAAATGTCCGCTAGTGTCATGTTAGTTTGATCTAGTTCTACAAATCTAATTAAGCATTGCCGCCAGCGCTTAGCTATAGAGCGTGTGCGTGCAAAACTTATTCATTCTCTGGCGTTGCTGAACGAAGTTGCTTGCAAACATTTGAAATACCTGCAAAAAGCACATGCTTTACAGCTGTTGTTGGCGGTAGTTATAGTATTTCAATGTCAGTTGCCATTTTAGAATCGCCGAGTAAAGACGGATTAAACCTTACTTTCTTATTAACCCAAATTGCTTTTCCTGAATCAGATTCAATGATGTACTGTGCTGAAAAGAAGTATTCGTTCTCATCTTCACCCCTAATAAATCCCTTTCCATTCGTCAAATAAGAAATTTCGCCATTTATCTTGTTGGGAATCTCTGCTTGAGCAATAATTTCACTATTAATGTTGGTGACCCTCGTGATCCATTCACCACTTCGAAGTGATCTTAACTTATCAATTTTTTCTGATTGCCTTATGTAATGCGTAGGCAAGTCGTTTAATACGCAATAACTATAGTCAAACGCATAAGTAGTTCCTCGTCGGCCTGTACCTGCTTCAACGACTTTTACAAGATTGAACTCTTGTGATTTGGTCATATATTTATACAGGACTTGTGCATTATACAAATATTTAAATCTATAAGTACTTCGACTTTTGCAGACCTTTGCAATACTTAGGAGGTACTCTCGCTCAAGATCAGTAAATAGGCTTAATTGCTGTTGACAATGCTTCTGTAGGGTAAGTATTGCGTCTTGATGCTCAATTTTTCCTTCTCCTCCATGTCGTTTGAAAGCTTCATTCATTGCAGAATCCAGTAATTGAATTAATCGTCTATAATTTCCCCCTGAACCATTTATTAGCTCTTCAATCGGATCACCTTCTTCATTGTCTTCAAATTGAAACAATTCAGCAACTCTTATGATCGTTTCATTTAGATTAACTGATTAAAGTCTATAAAGAAGAGAACATCGTACCTAAATATGGATTGAAAACTTTAAATCTGAACCCGAGGTGGACTTACTGGAACCACTTTTATATTCGCCATCTTTTATTAAACAAACAAAAGGAATCGATTGGAGTAAATATAACTCTGTTATAATTCTTTATGATTTTGAATATGATGACAGTGTTGATTCCACCGATAAGATGATTTTTGTTGGCTCTTATGGATACAGAAAATGACATAATACATCTAGCTTTTAATTTGAATAACTCTACAAAATGTTACCTATTAATAAGTATATCCTAACACTTGCGTTGCTGGTGAATGGGCTATTAATTACGCATGCTCAAAACCTGGAATCTATCGGTGTTAAGAAGGGAATCAAAATGAATGGTTCCTTGAATCTCAATACAGTTAGTTATTATGCGCATGGTATCGAGCAACGGAGAGATCCTTTCAATTGGTTCTTTACCGGAAACCTGAATATAAATCTGTTCGGGTATGATGCTCCGCTCTCCTTCAGCTATAGCAACGCAAACAAAAGCTTCAGCCAGCCTTTCAATCAATTCAGCTTTCAGCCACAGTATAAGTGGGTAAAAACCTATGTCGGGTATAATTCCATGACATTTTCAAATTATACCCTTGCCGGCCATGTTTTTCTTGGTGGTGGCGTAGAGCTATCCCCTGGTAAATGGAAAATTGCAGCTATGTATGGTCGTTTAAAAAAGGCTGTGCCCTTTACGGAGACTGATACAGTTAATGCAATTTACAAGCGCATGGGCTATGGGCTGAAGGTAGGTTATGAAGACAACGGCAATTCTATATCTGCTAACATCTTTACAGCCAAAGACGATGTCAATTCAATTCCTTATACTTTGTTTAACAGTACACTTACTCCAAAACAAAATATAGCACTGAGTATAAATGGACGGAAGACATTTTTAAAGCGTTTCTTCGTAGAAGCTGAGTACGCGGTGTCTGCGCTGAACAATGACATACGCGCTAATGATAGTGAGGAAGATACCGTTGTGAACAAACCCACTAATAATATAATCAAAGGACTTTTGCCCGAAAATGCCACAAGCCGTTATTATGATGCATTGAATGCAAGTGTTGGCTATCAGGGAAATTGGTATACTCTTCAGTTTCGCTATGAGCGTATAGCGCCCGAGTATCAAACGTTGGGTGCTTATTATTTTAATAATGATATGCGTAACATCACGGTTGTCCCCAGCGTGCGTTTATTTAAAAATAAACTTAACCTCAGCGCTAATGTAGGCTTCCAGGAAAATAACCTTGATGAATCAAGGACATCAACAACGAAGCGGACAGTGGGTGCATTCAATGCTACTTATGTGCCAAACGAAAAGTGGAGTTTCGCGGGCAATTATTCCAACTTTTCGTCCTATACGAACGTGAGGCCTCAGGTTGATCCATATTATAGGGATAACCTTGATACATTGAATTTTTATCAAGTAAGCCAAACAACTACGGGTACTGTTATGCGTAATCTCGGTGGCCAGGAGAATCCTCAGAGTATAATGTTAACGGGAAGCTACCAGAAAGCCAGTGACGTTGCGGAGTATGAAGGAGGAAGTCAGCAATCAGATTTTCTCACCATGAATATAGCCTATAGTTATTCTCTGGTTCCTTCCAATCTTACTCTTGCGTTAGCAGGTAATGTGTATACCAACAATGCAGCAGGAGTAAAAAGTACTTATTGGGGGCCGACTGTGAGTGCTACAAAATCCTTTATGGACAAAACCTTACGCGGATCACTTGCCAGTTCTTATAATGAAACATCGGGTGACAACATTCAATCAAGCCCTGTGCTTAATTCGAGGCTAAGTATCAGTTATGCTCCAAAAGGAAAAGAAGGAGCAAACAGCAGTCATAACTTTTCGCTTGGTATGAACGTGTTAAATCGACTTAAAAGTACGGAGCAACAGCCTTCCTATACCGAGCTGACCGGAACACTGAATTATACCTACTCGTTTTGATTTCTTTTGCCAATACTCCGTGTGAACTGCATTTGCAGGTAAACAAAGGGTAGTGGTTGTCTGGTGTATTAAGTTGAAACGATACGAATCGATTTATTCCGCATCAGGTGTACCTTTCAGATTTTGTGTCTTCTTAAAAAACACTTTGAATGTAGTACCCGTGTTTACTTCGCTTTCAACTTCAACGTTGCCGCCTAAGGCAGACATTTGTGTTTTGACCAGGTAGAGTCCTAATCCTTTACCTTCAAGGTGCAGGTGAAATCTGCTATAGAGGGTAAAGATCTTGTCCTTGTTCTTCTGTAAATCAATTCCCAAACCATTGTCGGAAATAACAAGGCCGATATAATTTTCTGAATCTATAGCCGATATCGTAATATAGGGAATCCGCTCCGGGTGTCTGAATTTTATAGCGTTGCTTAGCAGGTGGTATACAATGCTATAGAAGTAAGCTTGTGAAGTTATGATGGTGCTAGCTTCTGAAAAGTCAGTGCGGATGATTGCGTTAGAATTTCTGATACCTTTTTCAAGACCTGCAATCACCTTGTTAATCTCTTGCACAAGGTTGAGTTCTTCGAAATGACTTGGTGCATTTTTTATATGCAGAATCTGGTTGAGATCTCTGATAACAGAATCGATCTCGTGTGCCGTAAAGATTAACTTATCGTTGATTGTTTTTACTTCATCAGGCACGTGATCGATCATTCGTAAAACCGTACCAAGTCCTAATATCCTGGCAACGGGTCCGCGCAGGTTGTGCGCTGTTACAAATGCAAATTGTTCGAGTTGCTGATTGTATCGTACCAGTTCCTGGGTACGTTTGTCCACTTCGTCTTCAAGTGTTTCGTTTCTGTTTTTTATCTCCTTGTTCTGATTCTCAATCGTTGCATGAGCCTTTTGAAGCTGGTGATTTCTTTCCGACAGTAAATTACTTTGCGTAAGAAGCTCTTCATTAACATCGATCAGTTCTTTCGTCTTCTCTTTAACAATTCCCTCCAGAAATATTTGTCGTTTTTTTGCCCTTTGTATGTTAAGTTGAATGATCAGGTAGATAAAGAAAATGAATAAGATAGAATATATGGCATAGGAGAGCCGGGTCTTGTACCACGGAGCATCAATATGAAAGGAAAATGAAGCCGGTTTACTCACCACATCATATACATTCTTTGCCCGTACATAAAAAATATAGTCGCCAGCGGGCAAGTTCGTGAAGATAGCTTCCTTGGTTGGCGTCCAGTCCGACCACTTGTTTTCAAACCCTTTTAATTTATACTGGTATTGGTTTTTTTCGTTGTCTTCAATAAACGAACACAGGAATTCAAACTTCAGGTTATTCTGGGTATATGGTAATGAATGGATCGAATCTTTGGCAGAGTTCTGGTATATCAAAGAATCCCTGGACCAGACTTTCTGAATGGATAAAACTATAGGGTCGTTATAAAAGGAATTCTGGTTGGGATTGTAGCTGAAAATTTTCTGATTATTCCCAAGCCATACTTCTCCTGAATTTGTGATGAGTATAGGTGCATCAACGTCTACTCTTAAATTCCGGGAGGGGACGGCGATCTTTTTAAACGGAGTTAGTAAAAGTTTAAAGCTGCCATCTGGTTGTTTTTTCATAACGCCCTCCATTTCTTTTTCCTTGGGCTGAGCTCCCCAGAAATATATATCGCCCTCGTTACTCTCCGCGAGGCTATAGATACAAAAATCTCTACCAAGTACTTTTCTGTATTTTTCTTCCGGTTCGAACCGATTGTGGGTTGGATTGTAACTATATATGCCTTCAATGGTAGTGGCTATAATTTTTCCGTTTAAACGGTGAAGTCTGTTGTTGAAATTAGCGGGTAATCCTCTGGTGGTATCATAAGCAGTTTGAGAAATAACAGAATCCATTTGCTCATTCAACCGCAGTTTCCAAATGCCATTAATAGGTTGACTGATCCATATACTTCCATCTTCATCTTCTAGTATACAACGTACTTCCTGTTCAAATCCTTTGATTTTTTTTGTACTCCATGTATTTCCTTTTTTCTGTAATAATCCAATGCCGCTATAATTGGTGCCTACAATCATTCGGTCAGAATAATTCCGGAGTGCACACATGGAAAGTATATATTGCTCCCGGGTAATTTGGATAACCTTTTTTCCTTGTAGTTCCAGCACACCGGAGTCATGGAGAGCATAGAGCCTGCCGTGTGCATTGTAGAAGTTCCAGGTATTGCCTTCTGTTCCGGGCAGCAGTACAAAAGTATTTCGGTCTTCCTGGTATAGTATACCGTTGTCTGTTCCTATATAGTGATGACTCCCTTGTCTGCCCAGTGAAACGATATAACCGGTCAATCCATTTCTGGAATCATAATAGGACAGGGGAGAGCTTGATACAATGTTGATAATGTCCGAGTCGGCATTTGCCCAAAGATTATGTTGCTTGTCTTCATAAAGCGAGCCCCATTGGATGAGTTTATTATTGGCAATATTGTATTGTAGTTTTCCGTCCTTGCTATAAAAATCAATTCCTTTACTGGTGTGAATAGCAATGTTGCCATTGTCGAGACAAGTCATGCTCACGATGTCCTCATTCTTCAGATTCCGGTTGAGTTCATGTGAAAGGATGTTCCATCGATCGGGATTTTTTTCGTTGACCATCCATACCTGGTTCTTGTCGTCCAGTATCAGGTAACTCTCGTGGTCGTAATCTGTAATCCACTTGTATTTCATGCCCTCTATTTTTCTGAAATAGGGTCTGGTCTCAAAACCTCCGTTTTTATACTTATACAATGCGTCTCCTTTTCTAAGGTATAGACTGTGTTTGTTTCGTATCAGTCCCTTGCTGGCGATGCGCAGCACATTGAAATGGTTACCAGTATATATATAGACGTGTTCTTCGCCCAGGAAGAAAACCTTGTTTTCGAAAACCCTAACTAGGTTGCCCCCAAGATCGTATTTGCAGGAGTCCGGGAACTGCGCCAACAATGAGATGTATTCATACTTGCCGCTGGATCCTTTCTGGAAATAGCCCATATCATCATCAGAGCCGATATAAATTCGGCCTGTTGAGTCGGTGTCAATTGAATTAACGGATACTTTATTCGGAAGTGAAATCAAATCCCACTTGTTGCCATCATACCGAAGCAAACCTTCGGTGTTGGCAACATAGATAGCGCCATACTTATCTTGTCGGATAGCCCAGTTCTGACTGGCTCCCTGGTAAACTTCAATAGGATAATGTTGTGTGAACGGTTGTTGTCCACGCGTAATGAAACAGCTCGAAAGAAATAAACAGATAATTAACAGACTGCGCATTTGGTCATCGTCAGGTAAGATATGTATACCAGCTTTTGACCATGGCTCCATGCCAGTGTCCAATCTTCAATAACCCATGTTTCGTCATTGATGCCAGGAATTTGCTTCAAAACTATGGCAATTAAAAGATGAATGAAACAAGGTGAATACCTACAGGGGCATCGGTATTTTTACGGACAAGGTTAAGCCAGGCAGGGTATCGGCTCATTTCTTAAAGTAAATAAGCGGCAATATCACCGCATTACTTACACAGGCTGATTTCGGTAGAAACGTGGATATGCTTTTTGGACATTCTTTATCCATTTATCGTGAATCGTTAATAGTCTTCTTTAAAGCCTTATTTTCAATTATGGCCGGAAGTTTTACTTTATGCGTCAAGCCCCGTTTACGGATTGCGTTTTACGACTAACGAGTCACGGTTAACAAAAAAAATGATATATTAACTGCAATTACGAATTAAATGTAACTATATTTACTGCAATTACGAATAATACTATGGGTTGTATATGAAAATAACAAAGCTTGGCGAGTTTGAGGAATTGGTATTGTTAACGGTGGTGGCCCTTCGGGATGACGCCTATGGTGTTGAGATCAAGCGGGAGTTGGAGGAACGACTTGGGGAGAAACTGAGCGTGGGATCTATTCAATCAGCGTTGAAACGGATGGAGGAGAAGGGCTTCCTCAAATCAGAATTCGGTGAGGCAACACAAAAACGAGGAGGCAAACGCAAGCGTATATATACTGCTACACCTTACGCACTCAAGGTACTTCGTGAACTCAAAGAAATACGGGCCGGCTTGTGGAAATCCATGCCACGACTGGCGCACGACCTGAAAATGATATGATGCAACCCAACACGCCTCGCCCTCCGGAATGGCCTTTGAAACTTCTCCGGTTCTTTTTAAAGAAAGAATACCTGGAAGAGATCGAGGGTGATATGGAAGAGATCTTTTGTGATGCGCTTGAGCAGGAACAGTCGTATCGCAAAGCGAGGTGGGTATATATAGTAGAGGCACTCAAATTAATCAGGCCTGTGCTCATGAAGAACATAAGTGGCATTCAACCTGTAACCCCATACCCTATGTTTAAAAACTACTTCAAGACATCATTCCGGAGCCTGATGAAAAATCCGTTGAGCTCCTTTATCAATGTGTTTGGATTGTCCGTGGCTATCGGTATTTGCCTGCTGGTATATACATTCATGGAGTATGATTACAGCATCGACCAGTATCACAAAAACAAAAACGAAATATACCTCGCTACTTTCTTTGCTGCCAGCGATGGTGCCACGCAGCAATATGGAACAGCACCGAGACCATTGGGTGATTTGTTAAAGCAGGATTTTGGACAAGTAAAAAAGATGTGTAGGGTAGAGGACCGGAATGTTGTATTGAAGTATGATGACAACGTATTTCACGAGAATATTCGCTATGCTGATCCTGCATTCCTGGAGATGTTTACGTTCCCGTTGAAATGGGGAACAGCATCATCGCTGGCCGATCTCAACACGATTATACTGAGTGAGGATATGGCTATTAAATATTTTGGTGAAGAGAATCCGGTGGGGCGTGATATGCTGGTGATCTTCAATGATCGGATCAAGAAGACATTTACGGTAGGCGGTGTGGCCGCAACCTTTCCGAAGTCGCGGGATATAGATTTCAGATTCCTGATCAACTTTGAAAACATTCGCACTGCAGAACCTGCCTATGATATAAATGATTGGAGTAAATTTTTGAGTGCCACACTCATTCAAGTTGAAAATCCGTCCGATCTGAAGGCCGTGGAGCTGAAGATGGAGAAGTATAGGGTTTTACAAAACGCAGCGCAACCGGATTGGGCGATTACTGCATTTGCTTTTGAGCCGCTGGTTACCTTGCACGAAAGAGCCGCTAACATCAAAGATGGTATCGCACACGACTATAACGTAGAAGGAAGAATCGGCATGCCCATCATCGCGATCTTTATGATCGTGCTGGCATGTTTCAACTATATCAATATAGCAATTGTATCAGCAGCAAAGCGCCTCAAGGAAATTGGTGTTCGCAAAGTGATCGGTGCCAACCGAATGAAGATAGTTGTCCAATTCCTTACAGAGAACATCGTGGTAACATCGCTCGCACTTGTCATGGGGATAGCACTTTGCTTCTTTATATTCCTGCCGTGGTTCGTTCAGTTTACCGGGTGGGAACTGGAACTCCGGTTGCTGAACCAAAACCTGTGGCTGTTTATGATCGCTTTGATTTTTATTACCGGTATAGCTTCCGGTATATATCCCGCCTTCTATATATCCAGGTTTGATGCCGTGCGAATATTCAAAGGCTCCCTTCAGTTCGGTAAAAAGAATCCGCTTACCAAAGTATTCCTGGCGGTTCAGTTGGTGCTGGCATGCATTACCATTACTGCAGGGGTAGTTTTTACACAAAACAATCATTTTCAGAATAACCGGAGCTGGGGATACAACCAGAAAGATGCGCTATATATAGAGGTTCCTGATAAAGCTGCTTTCGATCGCATGCACGCGGCCATGGTACGCCTCCCGGATATAGTATCGGTATCCGGATCGGCCGATCACCTGGGAAAGACAGTATCAACAGCCGTATTGAGAACAACGGCTAATCAGTCGTACGAAGTGAACCAGTTCTCCGTAGATGCAGACTATATACAAACCATGGGACTACAATTGATCGATGGAAGATCGTTGCGGAAAGATTCTGAAACAGACAAGCAGGCACTGATGGTAAATGAGACATTTGTTAAACACTTGAATCTTACTAAACCTATAGGACAATTTTTTGAAATCGATAGTGTGAAGTATGAAGTAGTCGGTGTCCTGAAAGATTTTCATACAAAAGATTTCTTTAGTAAAGTTCGTCCCGCTGTTTTGAAACTTGCCGCTGAGCAAGACTATCGATATTTATCGTTACGTGTAAAAGAAGGCGGAAGGGAAGAGACTCATAAAGCATTACTGGCAACGTGGACTGAGATATATCCTGAGATTCCATTTCAGGGAGGCTACCAAGAGGATGTATGGACCAATTATTTTGACAGCGTTGATCGTTCAGAGCAATTCAACAAAGTGATCGCATCGATAGCAGTACTACTGGCAAGCCTCGGACTATATGGTCTTGTAACACTAAATGTATCCGGCCGACAAAAAGAATTCAGCATCCGTAAAACGCTGGGTGCCGGAATTCGAAATATAGCTTCGGTTATTCTTAAGCAATATGCGGGGCTTACCGTGATATCGCTGATCATCGGAGCACCTGTCAGTTATCTGTTTACAAAGGCGTACCTGGATATGCTCTTCGCGTATCCCATGCCGATCGGATATTCCGGTATTGCTATAGCACTCGTGATACTCGTCATCGTTTTGCTGGCGGTGGTTGCTACGCAAATTCGAAAAGTACTGAAACTAAATCCTGTGGATGGATTGAAGGTTGAATAGTAAGTTCGATATAAATATATAGGCACAACCTGTTCGATATATAGCGTTAGGAATATATGGTTCGTGCTCTGGCCTCATTTCAATTTATAGGTCATGACGTTTCGCCTTGTTCCGGCTTTTTTTACAAATTCGAAATCAGCTTTTTTGAACGTCTTTGTAAAGCCCATAAAGCGGTAGCTGGGCGACCCGGGCGCAACGGGATACGCTTCTATATATTTTGCTCCATTTTTACCTGCATACTTTTGTGCATGCGTGATCAGTTGATCGACAAGCCCTTGTTCACGATACTCTTTCCGAACAAAAAAGCATGTGATAGACCAGACTTTATCCAGACTTTCATCACCACCGAGACGAAGGTGTGTCTCTCGCGGAGCTACGGAACACCAGGCGACTGGCTCATCATCTATATAGGCCAGCAAACCGATAGGCGTTTTTGATCGGACACGCTTCTTTATGAATTTTTTCCGGTTCACGGTGTTGCTGCGCTTTTGCTCTTCCTTCGTCATACGCCACACCATGCACCAGCAATAATGCGGACTGCCTTTTAACTCAAAAAGCTTTTCAAAATCGTCCCAGTTGGTTTCGTCAACGGGTTTTGTTTTTATTTTTTTAGTCGTTGCCATGCAGCGGGGATATAATTGGGAGAAGATAATTTTTATGCCTGCACATGCTCAACGTTCTCCATGCTGAAACTCATTTCCCGAATTGATAGCATTGAGAGATGCGTCTACAGGCTCTGCAGCGAGGATAGCGATATGGTACGCTAATTGTAATGCACCGATTAAACACAATGAGCCATGTTCTATAAGATTCGCTGGAGGAGTTTATCAACGGCAGGGAAGGTATACGGCAAGAGTAAGACACCGTGGGCTGTGGATGAGCTCTATGTTGTTTTTGATGCACTGTCTGACGATGATCTGATCAAGATCAAACATTATTACATCGTCACTGAAAAACTCCTGAAGTTATTTCGGGAGAGCTATCTTTCCGGTTTAGGAATTTGCCGAAAGATCGAGCCCCGGTTATCGGGAGGCCTCGAAGAGTTTATTGAAAAAGATAAACTGCCGACATACTACCTGATGAAGGTTGTTGGAGTTCCCGGTGAGGATGATCTCGGTGTTAACAAAGCCGGTGAACTGATCATCTCCGAAAAAGTTTACCAGCTTTTGAAGGGGATGACCCTGAAGCACCTGGCCATTGACGAAGTAAAAGTAATCAAGCTGTTTAAAGAGCTTCGTAAAGATATTTAGCGCAGATGATTAGATGTTTACTTCAAAGTATGGGTTTCAGTACAGTTAGTTGATCACGATAGACTGTTTTACTGTATTCTCACCGTTGCTCACCTGTAGTATATATATACCCTGAGGAAGTTCTTTAAAGTGTGAACCCGTTAACGGATAGTCAGTCTTGTTCTCAGAGACTTCAACCAATGCGGTATACCGCAGAACACCAAAACTGTCATATATATGTATCGATACGTTTTGTTTTCGGTCGGCTGTTATATACAAAATGGGCAGCTCTCCCCGTGTTGGGTTGGGAAACAGGATGCAGTTGAAAGATGCATCACGATCCGAAAATATAGGTACGATATTCGAATGGGTATATTTTAAATCAAAATCGATTTGTTTCAGCCGGTAGTAATTAAGTCCTGGTAATGGACGTCTGTCCCGGAACGTATAGTCCTTTCTGGTGGTGCTGTTACCTGCAGCCGGTATACTATCTAAAGCATAAAAATTAATTCCATCTTTTGAGCGGTCAACGGAGAAGAAGTAATTGTTGGTTTCGGTAGCCGTAGCCCACTCCAGAACGTTTTCGTCATGATCATTGTATCCTTTAAAATATAGCAGCTCGATCGGCAGCGGAGACTGACCATTGTTTCCTCCCGACCACCAGCTGAATTGTGTAATGTCCGGCACTACAACGGTACGGGTAGGCGAAGTATTCGAAAACGACTGTCCACTCAGCGCTGCGTTCCAGGCGTTGGTTCCGTTCCACCGCTGCATCTTTATACCATTGGTTGTTATATCGCTTATCCCTGCAGTCGGATCTTCCGTATTGGCAAAGCTGAAGGTAACGGTAGCGGTATAGGTACCGGCAGCCTGCGTACTTGAAAAATGCCAGTAGCGTCTCAATGCCTGCGCGGGTGTCGCTACGGATGTTACAGCTTCCGATCCTGTTGGCCAGGCGGCAGGTGAACTTTGTGTGGCGAACAATGTATTAACACCCAGCGTGCCTGCATTTCCGGAGGCGAGATTAACGGTAACCGGTATATATACTTTCGAAGCATTGCCCATCGGAAATACATAGTTGGTAGCCGTGGTGTTGCCAATGGCCCAGCGCAATTCTCCATTCGCATTCTGACTTTCCGAAATAACACAACCCGGTGATGTTCTCACAATTGCAGAAGCACTTGGATTGAGGGCCGTAACTTTGCGTCCATTCAGATTCAAAGCACCACCATTCAGATTCAACACACCATTGGTGTTTAACGATACATCGACCAATGGTTGTACCACCGTATTATTGCCTTCTATGATAATTGAACTGAATGTTTCACTGCCACTCGCACTATATATAGTTTGTGTAGTGCCTCCGTTGAACTTAATGGTGCCACGATTTGGAACGAGTGTCCCGGAGTTACTCCAGTTGCCCGTTAATGTTATGGCTCTTTCGGAAGGTGTATTTTCCAATGATAATGTTGCCCCGGAGGCGATCGTAATATTTTTTGCTACGGCTGGTGTTGTAGCAGTTGCAGATGTAATAATGATCGGTTGATTGGTGATACACGTTTCCATGGGTTTGATCACAACATTATCAGTTGTTGTGGGAGAGACGCCTACGGTTTCGAAAGCTGTTCCGTTCCACTTAACCCAGTTGGCATCATCGGTCCAGTAATTATTGGAAGATGATCCTGTCCAGAAATAATCACCACTAAGTACACCGGTCGTGTTGCTGGGTGGTGTTACCGTTACCGTTGCCATTGTGGAGAGTGATGAATTGCAAGCCGTATTCGGAATCTTTACAGCTTTGATAATAAAGGTTTGCGTAGCCGTAATGCGAAAGGACTGCAGTGTTACTGTTCCTCCGGTACCCAAGGTAGAAGAACCTGCATCACTTGTGTTTGCAAAATTGCGCAAGGTATAGATTACGTTGCTCTCGGATAACAATACTTGCAAGGAAGCTTTTGTGTTAACGCATGTAGTGCCGGTGAGTATATTGATTCCTAAAGATCCCGAGGGTAGTGCACATGTGACGGTAACCGATGTCGAAGGAAGACTTTCCGCGTTGCCAGTTTCGGTAGCGGTAGCAGTGAGCACCCCACCGGGATATAGATCGGTGACGAGCGTTACAATTGTCCACAACCCAGCTGCGACTACGCCCGTTCCAAGCGCTACACCATCAATATATAGTGTAATGGTTGAGCCTGTCAATGCAGAAGATGTACCACCTACAGCGAGCGCTCCTTCCAGATAAGTTCCGGTAATAACCGGTGCGGTCGTGCGTGACTGAACGGTGACTTCATTGGAGAATCCGCTTACTGATTCTCCGCTTGCTGTAGCCGTTGCCTTTATCAGATTGCCACCAGCCAGTGCAGGTGATAGCCCGGTGATTGTCCAATTGCCATTGGCATCAACTGTAGTTGTTCCTGCCGATACTCCGGTTTTGTATAGCGTTATCGTTGTGCCCGCAGCTTCTACCGAGGTGCCCGATACACTCGTGGCACCGGTAACGATTGGACTTTTAACAACAGGAGCTGTTGATGTTTCGGTAACGCTTCGTGTTGCAGCGGACGATATACATTGACCGGTTTGTACGGTATATACTGAAACAGATTGTCCTAAGGTTAAAGTAAGTCCCGAGAAAGTCCAGTTACCTCCGGTTGCCGTAGTACTGGCTTGCAGATAACCGTTAATATGTAGCAGTACGGTATTACCTGCAGTGGCCGTTCCGGTAATGGTTGTTGTAGTTGCTAAGATCGGGTTCGTAGTGATTACCGGTGTAGTTGCTGTACCAGATGTACCGATACAGACTGTTGTTGTTTTAGGCGACTGACATTTGCCACTTTCCTGCGCTGTTATCCAATATATACCGGAAGTAATACAGTTGGGCCCGCCACCGGTACAATTGGTCGTACCACCGGCACAGTTATAGAGAAACGTATTCGATGCGTTTGTTGTAACGGATGTGAAGAATGTACCGGGAACATTAGGTCCGTAAAAGGCAATGGTTGTTCCGGCAGCCGCTCCGGTTGGGCCGCTTCCTCCTATACCTTTGTTGGATTGACACGAAGCAGCAGGAGGAGCAAGACTGCACGTTGCTCCGACCGTAACTGCATTGGAATCATAACTCACCGATTTACCTGTAGCTGTCGCGGTGGCTTTTACCGAAGCGCTCAATGTTAACGCTGCTATACCGGAGAGTGTCCACGTGCCGCCCGTAACTGTAGTTGCACCGACTGACACGCCATTCACATATACATTTATAACTGTGCCGTTGGCTTCAGTAGATGTACCGCTTACGGAAGTAGCACCAACAGACAATGGACTGTTTACAACGGGTGTAGCTGATCGTACCGCAGGAAAACCACTGTTAAAATTAGAAGGCGCTGTGGGAACGGAGGCATTGACAACAGCTGTCCATGCGTTGCTATAATTGCCTGCGTATGTCCCATCATTTATACCTCCTATATCACTGGGGCCACCTTGCAATACCGACTGCGTACTGATAACTGTGTTGGCAACCATCCGTACTGTAGTTGAGGCACTAAACGAAGGAAAGTAAGTTGTGATGGTAGCGATCGGTATATAAAAATCATAGAAGTAATCCGGGTTGCTGCAATTCGTAGTGAATGCTACCGACTTCTGACTGTAGTCATCGTGTGATAATGTGGTTCGCAAAGTTGGTGATGCAGTGCCATCGGCATCATACAATCGTACTCCGTGATTGGTAACGAGTATAATTTCAATTTCGAATCCGGGATTCCCCGTGGTATAGTTTGGATCTTTAAGTGTTCCTGAATTACCAAACAAACCATCGGTGTCGAGCAGGATGCTATACCCTTTCGAATTGGTAGCGTAGTTGCCAAGCCTGAATCTGAAAAGCCAGTTGCTGCCGGATATATAGGTATAGGCTGCGCTATAGGAAGTAGCATCATCCACCAAATCGGTAAAGCCGCAGGAGGGACCCGTAGCAAGATCGCTGGTGGGCTCCGGACTAACCAGAACTATAGGAACGAATGGAATCTCGCTTTCGCCTTCATCATTGCTGACAAAGCCTTCGTTGTCAGATGAAGTATAATTATCGAGGTTAGGATCCAGTACTGATTTTCCTGCTACAGCAGGTTTTACAATAAGACCAGGTGTCTGTGCTAACAGATCTTCACTAACAAAATGCACAAACATCCATGCTGCTATAGCAAGTGTGGTAAGGGTTCGCATATGTTTCGGTATTTAGATAACAGTCTGACTGCACTAAATTTACGAAGACACGTGAGCCTATTTGTGGAAATCCGTAGAAATTAATAACGCAACATCAATTTTTTTACGTCAGATGGTAAATAACCGTTGGTAATAAAAAGTGTTACTCCTTACAATAACTATAAAACCTAATAGCGTTTAAACATAATTTAATTATGCGAAATTTTATGGACTTAGTATATACAGTGTATATCATTCTTTACCCTGTGCAGTAGTATATATGCGTAGTAATACCGATCGGCATCATTTGTTTAATGCCGGCTCTTGCAATACAGATTGAAAGTATGTTTCGAGGGTAGTGGGAAGTTGTATGCGCTTACTTTCTTTTTGTTCGGGGCGTGTTATTCCGGCAATAACAGCTTGCGTCATTTTGGACATGTTGGCTGCTGCATTTTCGGAGAAGCCTGCCTGCAGGAGTGTGTTATGCCATTGGTCGGCAGGTATAGTTTGGGCGGATACTTTATGATGAAGTATATTTTCAAGTGCAGAGGCTACGTCAGCACTGCTATAGGCTGGTCCGGTAAGTTCATATAGTTTCTTTTGTTCCGGTATAGCGTTCGTTATAGCCCTGGCGATAAAGGCCGCTACATCAGCCGGTGCACCCATGGAGATTTTCAGATCAGCCGGGAAGAAGGTGGGTAATATGCCTTGCTCCTGTGCGGCAGATAGATAAAGCATCCAGTTGCTATAGTAATAGGGTGCGCGAATAAAAATCTGCTGTACTGCCAGTCCCTGAAAGGCATGCTCCAGCATATACGACATTTCCAGATTGCCTGTGCCGGATGCATGTTGTGCTCCGAGCGAAGAAAGAGCTACTAGCTTTTTAACGCCTGATGCCTGTATCGCGTCTCTGTAATTTTGTACGATCGATTTTGCATCGTGCAGAACATCCTGCGATGCGGGATCTTCCGGTGTCAAGAGAAAAACAGTATCGACATTTCGGAAGGCTTCCTGCAAAGCAGCTGCATCAAACAAATCTGCCTGAGCAATAGGCACACCGTTGCGCCTTAATTCATTTGTTTTGGCAGGATTTCTGACAACAGCTGTAACAGACTGTTCACTTTTCAGTAGTGCTTTAACTACGGCTGATCCCACTTGTCCGGAGGCTCCCAAGATGACATGCATAAGCATTAGTTTAAAATGCGATTATTATGACAAATACTTTTCAGAGTAATTCACTTCAATTTTTATTCCTGCTGATAAAGAAAGTCTAAGTGATTCGTGCAGGAGTTTCATAGTAGCGTGTTCGGTATATATTTTTCCCACATGGGGCAAATCAGTGAAAGGAATAGGACACATCCCCGAAGCATGCAGAAGATTATTGCACGAATGTCTACATAAGTTATCCCTTTCATTTTTACATGTGAATGGCATATTTTTTACGGCATGCACCAGCATAAAGAGCAAACTATAAATGAATTACTATGCTGGCAATGAATTATCGCGGTCCCTACAGAGTCCGTGCAGATCGCAATAGACCCGATCCTGAAATTTTGCATCCGCGTGATGCTATAGTACGCGTTACCCGTTCCTGCATATGTGGATCGGATTTACATCTATACCATGGACTTGTCCCGGATACACGAGTAGGAATGACGTTCGGTCATGAATTTACTGGCGTTGTCGTAGAGCTTGGCTCCGAAGTAACCAATCTTCACGTGGGCGATCATGTGCTGGTTCCGTTTAATATAGCGTGTGGTACATGTCCGTTCTGTCAACAGGAACTCTATGGAAACTGCCATGAGTCCAATCCGGAAGCCACAGCCGTAGGTGGTATATTTGGATATTCTCATACGGCGGGTGGATACGATGGAGGCCAGGCCGAATATGTTCGTGTACCATACGCAGATATAGGTCCCACCGTTATACCACCGGGAATGGATCTGGATGATGCTGCATTGTTAACCGATGTGACACCTACCGGGTATCAGGCAGCGGAAATGGGTGGTATACAAAAAGGTGATACGGTAGTTGTGTTTGGTGCCGGTCCTATCGGTTTGATGGCTGCCCGTTGTTCATGGCTCTTCGGTGCCGGCAGAGTAATAATCATTGATCATATTGATTACCGGTTGGAGTTTGCAAAACAATATGCACAATGTGAAGCCTATAATTTTGTAAAGGATATGGATGACCCGGTAGTCTTTATAAAAAAGACAACGGATTTTTTTGGAGCGGATGTATGTATTGACGCTGTTGGTTGCGAGGCATCTGGCAGTGCGCTGCAAACCATCACCGGAAGAAAATTAATGCTTCAGGCCGGATCGGCTACTGCTTTACAGTGGGCGATCAATTCGGTAAAGAAGGGCGGTATAGTTTCTATTGTAGGTGTGTATGGACCTACGTGGAATTTAGTGCCGATCGGCAACGTGGTAAATAAAGGTATCACCATTCGTGCTAACCAGGCTTCCGTGAAACGATTGCTCCCGAGATTGATTGAACATGTTATGGCAGGAAGATTGAATCCCAAAGGTCTCATTACCCATCGTGTACCATTGGAAGAGGTGGCTGATGCTTATCATATCTTTTCTGCCAAACGCGATAATTGTATCAAGCCTATGCTTATACCCAACCAGGCACCCGTTGCAGCCTGAGTCAATTGAAATATAGATATATAGTATTAGATATATAGTTATGGAGAATTTAGCAGATACATTACTGGCGGATAAAAGTAAAACGATTGAGGGATGGGGTATTGATGCTGACCCCAACAACAATCCTACATATCCCATGAAACATTATACCGGTGCTGATCACCAGCGCCTGGCATACGAACGCAGCAAACAGCAAATGCCTCGTGAAGAAATTCTTCACTCCAATGAGCGCCCAGGTATCACGAGAGTGTTTGGTACGTCCTCGCCTCCTTCCGGGTTGAGTGGACACCTTCGCAGGTATGCGTTTCGATTCAGTGAAGGAAGTTCTGCACACTGGCTAACACTTCTGATGGCGGATAGGGTTAACGTTGTGGAAGGTCTTTTAGATGATTTGAGACACGGCCATGTGCCCAATCTGTTCAAAGAGCACGGTTGGAGTGCTGAGTGGAGATATAACCGCCCGGGTGTTATACGGAAAGTTGCTGTCGGGGCTGTTATTGCAACAGCTGTGGTAACATTGCTCATGCTTCGAAGCAAGCGCAGAAAGTCGCAAGTGCTGTAAAGCTTTCGATATATATAGTATTCAAGATAAGCGGGTGTACGTAGCTATGCCCACTTTTTTTGCTGAAGATTGACAGGGGAAATAGGTCTCAGAGATGTCTGTGAAGAAATTTACTTTCAATCAACTGTCCGCCTTCGGCAAGTATAGTGCTTTTGGCATTTTCAAAGTCAGCAACATTGATGGCGCGGGTTGCGTCTTCAATAATATAGGTCTCAAAATTTTCCTGCAGAGCATCTTTCGCGGTGTAAAAAACACAGTAGTCGGCAGCGAGACCACAAATGAAAATCCGCTGTACTTTATGCTCACGAAGGTATCCGGCAAGACCTGTTGATTTTTTATGACCGTTGTCGTAGAAGCCGCTATAGCTGTCAATCTCTAAGTCCATTCCCTTTCGAAATATAGCTTCCACCTTATTCATGCTGAGTGCAGAATGAAACGCAGCACCGGTTGATCCCTGTACACAGTGGTCGGGCCATAACACTTGCTCCTGACCATGCAGTGTAATGATATCAAACGGTTTTTTACCGGCATGACTCGATGCAAAGCTTTTGTGTTGAACCGGGTGCCAGTCTTGTGTTGCTACGATCAGATCAAAAGTTCGTTGAAGCGAATTGATCAACGGTATAATGACATCTCCCAGTGGAACAGGCAGAGCGCCTCCGGGTATAAAATCATTTTGAACATCAACAATGAGCAGTGCATTCATGGCTTGTGTAGTCGTTTCAGTTCATCACGTTCATGGCGCAGTTGTTCGCTGATGCCGACCTTATAGGTATGCGGATAATGAAACCGCTTGTGTTCTTCCGGCAACATGCGAAGACGCTTCTGCGTATAGCGTGCTATATCTTTTAGGGGAATCGGTGTATTGCCGCGTTTACCATTTTGCATAACAAGATGCAGTAGCGGTTCCTGTTTTCGCCCGGTGAGACTTAACGACTTATCCGGCTCGAACGGATGATGCATGACAGAGGGAGCTTTCTCGTCTTGCAAACAGATTACATCCGCATCAAAATGATGTTCATCTTTCAGGTACGTACGGTATATCTGCTTCTTATCCGGGAGTGTGATCTTCTTCAGATTTTCGGATAATTTGATTCTTGGTTTGCCATCTGCATAGGCAAGTTTATATACTCCATCCAGTGCTGCATCAGGTGGCGCAGTTACGAGACTTGTACCGACACCAAATATATCGATCGGTGCATGTTGATCTTGCAGACTTTTAATTACCCATTCATCAAGTTGATTGGACACCGTTATCTTAACATCATGTAGCCCTGCATCATCGAGCATCTTACGCGCGTGCTTCGAGAGATAGGAGAGATCTCCACTATCGAGCCGTATACCTTGAAGCCGATGCCCGCGTGCTTTCATCTCCCCGGCAACCGTGATCGCGTTGGGGATTCCGGAGCGAAGTGTATCATAAGTATCAACCAGCAGAACGCAGTGCTCCGGACGGTTCGCGGCGAAATCGCGAAAGGCCGAGAGTTCTTGATCATAACTTTGTACGAATGAGTGTGCCATGGTACCTACACAGGGTATACCAAAATCGCATGCAGCCTTAACGTTGCTCGTAGAATCAAATCCTCCAATGATAGCTGCACGCGTGGCATGATAGCCACCCGTACCTTGTGCCCGTCTTAATCCGAAATCGATGAGTGTCTTTGTGCCGGCTACGGATTTCATACGCGCTGCTTTGGTGGCGATAAGCGACTGAAAGTTGAGGATGTTCAGCAGCATAGTCTCAATGATCTGCGCTTCGAGTATATTCCCTTCCACACGGAGAATGGGCTCGTTGGGAAAAACGATCTCGCCTTCTTTTACGGCATATATAGTTCCGCGAAAGCGGAAATGTTCCAGGCTATCGGCAAATTCTCTTTTCAATCCTATATCTTTCAGATAGTCGATATCATCTTTTGAAAAGTGAAGCTCCTGTAGCAAGTCTATAACATTTTCCAGTCCTGCAAATACAGCGTAGCCTCCTTCAAAGGGTAACTTGCGGAAGAAGTAATCGAAGCAGCAGTGAAGGTGGCTCTTCCCGGTAAGAAAATATACCTGTGCCATCGTGAGTTGATACAGATCGGTATAGATGCCGGTAATTGAAAAATTCTTCATGGACTTTCAGATTCGTTAATGGGGATACGGTAAAGTTAGCAAGGTTAATATCGATGCGGTATACTTCCTGCAATTATCTGCCGGGGTATTTGAGTGGTTATAATTACTTGTTTAAACGTTTACAGTTTTTAATTGCGTAATGATTATTGGAAATAATTTATATACCTGGACGTATTCGCGGAGTCCTCTTTGTGAAGCCGTTATGGTTGTGGTGAATTGTTATTGTATATACCGGAAGGTATGGCTTTCAATGAGGGTAGGTTGGTGCGTCAGAAAACTTATAAAACTCTTATACAAATATAAAACTTGTCCTTTACTGCCTGATGGGCATCCAGCTCATTTTGTCTCAAGTGTCCTGCGGCCATAACATGAAGCCAACGGTTAATGCCGGAGCGGATCAGTTCCGCTCCTCCGAACAATTTCAATTTACATTAACCGGAAGTGCTTCCGATCCGGAAGGCGCTCCACTACCTACGCATGGACGAAAGTGAGTGGTCCTTCTGCTACATTCGCATCAACCGCCACGCCTACACTTTCGGTGTCCAACTTAAACGCGGAGTATATGTGTTCAGGCTCACGACCAGTGATGGCTCGTTGTCGGGTAGTGATCACGTTTTGAGTATAGATTTATTCTGACTCTTTACTTCTGGTTTTACTCGTATTTGAGCTTATCCACCGGGTTGGCCTGTACGGTGCGCATCGATTTTAGTATGATTACCATCACGGCAATGCATAATACTAGTATACCGGGCAGTACGAACATCCACCACGCCATCGGTATTCTATTTTTAAAGTTGCTGAGCCAGCTGTCAAGTATATAGTATGCAACGGGTACAGCCAGCACAAAGGATATCACAATGAGTTGTATATATTCTTTCGAAAACATAACGAGTATATTAGAGATTGTTGCACCGAGTACCTTCCGGATAGCCACTTCCTTGCTTTTGCGATTTACAACAAATGCAATAAGACCGTACAATCCGAGACAACCGATAAGCAGGAAGATGATGGAAAATATCTGGAAGAGCTGTGCGTATTTTTGTTCCTGCTCATAGTATGCTTTCACATTATCATCGAAGAAACGATACTCGAAGAAATGTGTAGGGTATGTTTCTTTCCATATAGCCTGAAGTGCTCCCATGGCCTGCTGCAGCGCTTCATATTGCTGAACAGACTGAAGCTTTACACTCACGGAAGTGAACGCTTTCGTATTGTTGGTGATAACAATGCTGCCCAGATCTTCTTTCAACGAGTTGTTATAAAAATCTTCTACTACGCCAACGATGGTAACATCTTTTCCAGACATAGAAGCAGGTTGTCCAATGGCTTCTTCCGGTGTGGAGAAGTGGAGGCGTTTCGCCAGGTTGCGTGTTATCAATACTTCCGTTTCACGATCATAGTTGTTAATGTTTCGGCCCGCGAGCAATTGAATGCCGAACAGATGTATATAGGAAGAGTCAGCTGCCTGGTATTCAAAAATTACATTGGGTGCACTCTCCCCCGAAAGCCAGATACTTCTGGCATTCTGTCTTCGGTGAACTCCGGCCGGTAATGTATAGCTGAAGGATACATTGGATACGAAGGCTTGTGCACGAAACCGGTCTTCCAGTTGATGTCGTGCCACGGAGTCATCATGATGCGGAATCGGAAAAGTTATAATGGCTTCCTGGTCGAAGCCCATGTCCTGGTTTCGGAAGAAATGCATTTGACTGACCACGATAAATGCACTCACCGCTATAATTTGTGTAATGGTGAACTGTACTACTACCAATACTTTTCTGAAACTGAAGCCGCCTAATGTCTCCGTTGTAAATTTACTTTTCAGTGAATTTACCGGGTTCATTTTAGAAATGGAAAATGATGGATATAGCCCGGAGAAAAGTATAACCGTCAGCATAACAATACCGAGTGTTGCCAGAATAAACGGATCGTTAAGATGACGTTGTAAAGGCAGGTTTAGTAATGACTGTAATTTGAATAATAATAATTCTGACAACGCGAGTGATATGAAGCCCGCTATCAATACGACAACGCAGGTCTCGGTTAAGAATTGCCAGATGAGACTTCGCCTGCTGCTACCCATTACTTTACGAAGACCAACTTCTTTTGCACGCATCGCGGATTGAGCAGTGGCGAGGTTTATATAGTTAATGCAGCAGGTGAGCAATAGAAATATAGCTACCAGCGCCATGGCTAACAGCATGGTTTTGCTAACGGAGCGGCTGTTGTAATTTCCGAAACGCGATTCGAAGTGTACATCCGAAAGCGATTGAAGGATATAGAGCCGGTTTCGGTGCAGGTCTTCTGGTGTATGCGCGGCATGTACTTTGGCAATCTGTGCTTCGGCTTCTTCCTTCGTGATATTTTCCGGAAGTCTGATATAGGTTTGATGGTTGTCTTCAACGCTTGACCAGTCATCTTGCATACGTGCTTTGATCTGACGCAACGTAGAGTACGAGATCAGCATTGTAAAGGGAAAATCAGTGTTGGCAGGAAAATCTGATACTACCCCGGTAACTTTGCAGTCGGCTTCTTTTTCGAAGCGCAGGGTTTTGCCCACTATATTTCCTTCGCCAAAATATTTTTTAGCAAGCGACTCCGTAAGTACAACAGAGAATGGATCAACTAATGCCCTGGCAGGATTCCCCTGAAGCCATCGAATCGGTTTATCTTTAAAGTCAAGTACTTCGAAGAACGAAGGTTCAACCATCGCCAGTCCGCTGTTCTCTTTAAACTGTGCGATAACGGTTCCGCTTGTATCCGGCACCTCTACCAATATCTCACCGAAATATTCCATCGATGTTATCTTTTGAAAGGAAGCGATCTCATCTTTCAAGGCTCTTGGCACCGGGTAAGAAACTCCGGTTCGTGCCTCAGACCTGTCTTTTCCACTGACGCGCACAACACGGTATATATGTTCAATGTCGCTGTGAAAAGTATCGTAACTCAGTTCATGCCGGATGAAGGTAAAGATGGTAAGCGCAGATGCTATTCCAATAGTAAGGCCGAGTACATTAATAACGGTGTTGCTCTTATAGGACAGTAAACTCCTATAGGCAATGGTAAAGTAATTTCGTAGCATGGCAGGGATGTTTAGTGAGAGAGAATTTCTTTTCCAGAAGAAACGCCGGAATAAAAAGCCAAAGGCATTGGCGATATAGGCCAGGCGTGCAGCGGGTATACTTTTACGATTTATATCGATACGGTATAGTTCATACAGGTCGCCCCGTATTTCTTCAGCTAGATCAAAAGGTGCGAAGAGGTCGATCAGGTTATCGATCCAGCGTGGGGGCTGAGGAGTCTTATTCATGCCGGAGATACTTTTGAGATGAGTGACCAGATTGTGTTGCGGGTATCGCGCAGTTCTTCCAAAGCGTTACGGCCGTAAGCAGTAATCGTGAAAAGTCTTTTTCGTCTGCCGCCTCGCTCGTCCGATGCGCCACCCATCTTCGATTTAACAAATCCTTTTTCTTCCAGCCGGTGCAGCACCGCGTGTACAGCACTGATGCTCAGGTCGCGGTCAGCATGTTTCTTGAGTTCTTCCGTAATGGATACTCCATACGCTTCCCGGTTGTGCAGGGCTACCATCAGGAGTATAAGTTCCTCGAGTTCTCCAAGGTATATGCGTGATGCCATTGATTTATATTTTCAACTTTTGTAGAACAAATGTCCTGCCAACGGCATAAACTTCTGATTTCGAATGTTTTTTGAAACTATACTGTACGTTTGAAGTAATGGAATGACCGATTTCGAGCACTTGACGGTATGTGTTAATAGATCTTCATCACCCGAATTTTTAGAAAAGCATGCTGATTGATCAGGTAGGGAAGTATTGCTGTAGTTTCGTTCGCAGTGCCCGCGGGGTTTCGGTTTATATTTTAGAGGTATATTTTAAGGCTATATTTATAGCTACTTATTGGGTATATTTTTAAGGTATACTTCAGTGGTCAATGTCGTCTGCAAAGTATTTCAATTGGTCTCATGTATCGAAGCAAATCTGTTTGCTTGGGGGGTAAATGTCGAAAAAGTATATTTTGATACTGTTTCGTAACACGTCATGAGCCATATACATATCAATGGGTAAGTAAAAACACTGAGGTTGTTCTTTGTAGTTAGACTTAAAAATGAACAGCTTTTTTTAATATCACCATAAACATTACAATGACGGTGTAATGGTGATTAGAATTTAATCCGGTTAATCAGGAATCTCGACTTTTGACCTATAAATAAAACTCGCTGTGTCGAGTATGGTCAAATGATCATTTCTATAGTCAACCATAAAGGCGGAACCGGTAAAACTACTACCACCCTGAATCTGGGCGCAGCACTTGCCAGGCGCGGATGTCGTGTGCTGTTGGTAGACCTTGATGCCCAAGGCAACCTGAGTTATTCATTGGGTGCGGCTGATGCTATATGTACGCTGAGTGATGTACTCTTTGAAGAAGCAGCGTTAAACGAGGCTCTTGTTTCCTGCGAAGGCATGCACCTGCTGCCAGGCAATATGAAACTTGCCGATGTGGAACTTGCACTCGCGAAGATTGAGGACCGCTACACCGTGCTGTCTGATATACTCCGGCCTGCCATCGTTCATTACGACTTTATACTGGTAGACTGCCCACCGGCACTTTCACTTCTTACAGCCAATGCTTTAGCCGCATCGTATGGTATAATTATACCGCTGCAGCTCGAAGTGTTGTCGGTTCGCGGTCTTGATTTAATGCTGCAGTCTGTTGCAAGCATACAGCAAAGTCTTAATCCTGCTCTGAATGTGCTGGGTGTTTTGCCGGTACTGGTGGATAAGCGGAAGAACCTGAATGCAGAAATTGTATCCTATATACAGGATAATTACAAACTAAAAATATTCGACAGCTATATACGGGCGAATGTGAAGGCATCAGAAGCACCATCGTTCGGTACGAGTGTTATTCACTATGCCCCGGCTTCTTCCAGTGCGCAGGACTATATAAGCTTTGCTGCTGAATTTGTAAGAACTATACCAACGTATACCGCTAAATAAATCATTATGGCATTAGGTAAAAATCTGAAGAAAGAATCTGTACTGCCTGTACGCGAGCCTGCGGCTGACATTGCTGATATCCAAATAAAAAAGACCATGAATAAAAATTTATATACCCAGACGAACGGATCGGGAAGTGATGCATCACCGGCAACAACACTGTCTGGTGAGCAGGAGCATGCGCAGCAAGAGTCTGTTTTGAAATTGGAGCAGATGCAGCGGGAGCTGGAGGCACGTATGGAGCAGATCAACGTTTCATGCATTGTTTCGGAAGCTGATCTGAAAGGAAATATCATTTATGTAAATGATAAACTTTGCGAAGTATCACAGTATACGCGCGAAGAATGTATAGGGCAACCGCACAGTATGTTCCGCCATCCGGATACACCCAAAGCTGTATTCAAGGAATTATGGGCAACGATCGGCAAGGGTAAAACATTTCGCGGTGTCATCAAAAACAGACGTAAAGATGGCACGCCTTACTGGGTTGATGCAGTTATAGCACCGGTTTTGGGGCCGAATGGTAAACCTATTAAATATATGGGGGTGCGTTATGATATTACCGATCAGATCGTGCGCGAAGAAGAGCTTCGGAAATCGCAGCTGGAAATAACAGGTCAGTTGGATGCCATTAACCTGACCAATGCTTTGATTGAATTTGAAACGAATGGAACGATTGTAAAAGCAAATGATCTTTTCTTACAGGCTTTAAAGTATAGCGAACAGGATATTATCGGAAAGCATCATCGTATTTTCTGTGATGGAGAATATGTAAAATCAAAAGATTACGAACGTTTTTGGGATGATCTGCGCAAGGGTAAACCGCAGACCGGTGAGTTTAAACGTATAGCGAGCGATGGATCAGACGTATGGATACAGGCGAGTTATACTCCGGTAAAAGATGAAACCGGAAATGTGATCAAGGTGATCAAGATTGGTGTTGATGTGAGTCTCCAGAAATTTCAGAATGCCGATTATGAAGGACAGCTGAATGCAATTGGAAAATCCAACACGGTAATCGAAATGAATATGGACGGTACGGTAATTACCGCCAACGATAATTTTCTGAATGCCATGGGATATTCACTTCATGAGGTGAAGGGTAAACATCATCGCATGTTTGTAGAACCAAACTATGCCCGCAGCGAAGAGTATAAAGAGTTTTGGCGCAAACTTAACCGTGGCGAATTCTTTGTAGGCACCTATACCCGTATTGATAAGTTTGGAAACGAAGTATACCTGCAGGCATCTTACAACCCGATACTGGATCTGAACGGAAAGCCTTTCAAGGTTGTAAAGTTTGCGCTTGACATGACGGGTGTAATTCGCGTTATCAAGGCGATGGCCAGCGGTAACCTGAGTCTGCGATGCGATACATCGGTGGATAACAGTGGGTTGACTCAGGAGATCAACAGGACATTGGATAATCTCACGTCTGTGTTGAGCAATATCAGCCAGGGTTCTGATGTAGTGGCCAAATCATCGGATCTTCTGCAAAAGAAAACAGAAGATATGAAGCGCAACACAACCGAGGTTGCTGCTGCTATAGCACAGATGGCTAAAGGTGCACAAGACCAGGCACAACGCACAGACGAATCATCGAAGCTTGCTAATCATGTTATGAGTTCGGCTGCGGATATGGAGACGAAAGCTGGCTTCATTAACAAAGCTGCCGAGCGCGGGCTGGAAAGTTCCAATGCCGGCCTCAAAACGGTGAAGCACCTGGTGAAGAACATGAGTGGCATAAAAGACTCAGCAAGTCTTACTGCACAATCTATAAATGTGCTCACCAAACGTTCAGAGGAAATAGGTCGCACGTTGCGCGTTATTACAGATATAGCGAGTCAGACAAATTTACTGGCATTGAATGCCGCGATCGAAGCTGCCCGTGCCGGTGATGCCGGAAGAGGTTTTGCCGTAGTTGCCGAAGAGATACGCAAGCTTGCAGAAGACTCCCGTAAATCAGCAGTTGAAATTGAAAAGATCATTGCCGATGTACAAAAGGATACGCATGCAGCCGGTAAAGCCATCGAAACGATGGAAGCCAGCGTGAAGGAAGGTAATCAGGCAACAGAGGAGTCGGAACGTATATTCCAGGAAATATCCAAGTCAACGGATGAGACTTTCAGTTTCTCTAAATCCATACTTGAAGCTGCATTAGGACAGAAAGGTGCTATTGATAGCGTGGTAAAGAATATAGAACAGATTGTTGTTGTTGCGGAAGAAACCGCTGCAGGTACTCAGCAGGTTGCCAGCTCCAGTCAGCAAATGAACAGCGGTATGCAGGAGATTTCGCGCGCAGGCGATGAGCTTGCAGCAGTAGCAGCTGAGCTCCAGGCGGGTATACAGCAGTTTAAACTTAATAAAGGATAAGTCGTAAAGTATACATCAGGCTGAATAGGCAAGAGTATATATATCAAACTATACAAATTAACAGATAACGATTAACGGACAATGTATAACAATATGAGGCAGGAAGAGGAGCGAAATCAAACGAACCATGTACGCTATGTACAGATCGTAGTGTTTCGCCTGGGTGATGAGGAGTATGCGCTTAATATTGATCAGATTAAGGAAGTTGTTATTACGCCTTCTATAACACGTGTACCCCAAAAGCCTTCGTTTATAAAGGGCGTTGCCAATATCCGTGGAAATATTATCGCAATGCTGGACCTGGAAGAAAAATTCGGTCTTCGTAAAACCATCGATGAACACGCCGGCAATAATTTTACATTGGTCATCGATAGTGCAGAGTATAAAATGGGCGTGCTTGTAAAGGAAGTACCCAACACACTATCCATTGCAGAATCGTCTATTGAAGAAATCACATTGGCGGGTGATAGCGGTATAGAACAGTCGTACATCAAAGGTATAGTAAAACTGGAGAAGCGGCTGATTATCATGATTGACATCTTCAAAGTGTTGAGTCAATATGAAGAACAGCAGGTTTTCAAGAAACAAACAGCGCTTGTATGATGTCGTGTGTGCTGGATATAAATGAAGTTGAGGTTTCGGTAAGGCCTGTAGAAATGGTATGTGTAGGGCTTGGTTCGTGCGTTGCTGTTTTTGTTACTGACAGAATACGGAAAGTATACGGAGGCGCACATATTCCGCTACCGTGTGGTGAGTTCACTGCCGGAATGAAATCGGCTGGAGAGATTATTGACGAGTTGTTATATAAGCTTCAGCGAAAAGGTGGTGATGTAAACAGGCTTCGCGCCAAAATAGCAGGCGGAGCAAATGTACTTGATCAGACCCTTGATATCGGGAAGCAAAATGCAGAAAGCGTAATGGAGTTGCTGCACGCCCGGAAGATATATATAGCTGGTTCGGACCTGGGAGGAACGATATCGCGCTCGGTGCGCTTCAACAGCGTTACACAAGAGCTGACTATTTCTACTTCCGAACAGGAGAAGTACACTATTTGAAGAAGTAAAAAAATCGGTATGAATAAAAACGTGTTAATCGTAGACGACTCGCTGTATATGCGAACGATTATAAGAGATGCACTGCAACAAAATGGCTATCATATAGTGGGGTTTGCTGCCAACGGTGAGCAGGCTATTGATATGGCTTTTGAATTGAAACCCGACATTATAACCCTTGACAATATTCTTCCGGATATGATCGGAACGGATGTACTGAAAGTATACCGTGAAGAAGGACTTCGGTCGAAGGTAGTCATGATCAGTGCCGTGGGGCAGGAGTCGGTTATCCAGGAAGGAATAGCATTGGGAGCGAAGGCATATATCATTAAACCTTTTACAACGGAACATCTATTGGAAACCGTTCAGGCACTTTAGATCAACAGGAGTGGCGAGCAGGAAGGTCAGGACGTTGCTTATTGAAGATTCCGGGTTTATGCGCATCATTCTTTCCGATCTTCTTCGTGGAGACGGAATGATTGAAGTAATGGCCACGGCTAGCAATGGTTTTGATGGTGTGTCAAAAGCAAGACAACTGAAACCAGATGTAATTATTACCAATATGGTTATGCCTCAATACGATGGATTATATGTAGTACAAACATTAGTGAAAGAAATGTCTGTACCCATTATTGTATTGAGTTCATTACACCGCTGCGATCCTAAAATATATAGTGCGCTCCGGGAGGGAGCCTTTACTTTTTTAGGTAAACCAGCCAAGAGCGAGATCGAAAATGGCTATGCCCGCTTGTGTAAGGTGGTGCACGAAGCTTCGCAGGCCGATGTGCAATACAAAGAAGATGCGATCCTTCATTATAGTACAGCATCGCGTGTTGGTACGCCCCGTCCGCAGTTTGATATTATAGCGTTGGGGGTTTCCACGGGTGGACCTAAAACGATCGAATATATCGTAAGTAACCTGCCCGAATATATAGATGTACCCATACTGGTGGCGCAGCACATGCCCGATCTGTTTATAGAGTCGCTTGCCAACAGGCTCAACGATACATCGTCATGGCGTGTTTCCGTTTTGCAGGATGGAGAAGAGATGAAGCCCAATCGTATCTATTTTGCTCCAGGTACATCCAACGTTCGCATTGTTCGTAATGAGTCGAATACACCGGTGATTGAATTTGTTAACGATGTATATAAAGAATTCAACAATCCATCAGTAGACTGTTTGTTTGAATCTATAGCGGAGGTATACGGTCCACGGGCCCTCGCGGTAATTCTTACCGGTATGGGTAAAGATGGCGTGGCCGGTTTACAAAAGATAAAGGAAAGTGGCGGAGTAACCATTGCGCAGGATGAAAACTCTTCTGTTGTGTATGGTATGCCGCGTGCTGCATTTGAATCCGGTGCAGCATTACATAAGTTATCGATTCAGGAAATTCCTGATTTCATTATACGGAAACTATATACGGCATGAGTACAAAAGAAGAAGAATACCGCGATATATTTCTGACGGAAGCAATCGAGAACTTTAACGAGATCAACCGGCTCCTGATTGTTCTGGAGAAGAATCCTGAAGATATAAAATCGGTTCATGCGTTATTTCGCATTACCCACACATTGAAAGGCAACGCTACGGGTATGGGCTTTGAACACATTGCCGAACTCGCCCATGTGCTGGAAGATCTTTTCGGGGCGGTGCGCGAAGGTAAAGTTATCATCAGCTCCGAGATGTTTGTGTCGGTTTATAAAGCTGCCGATATACTGAACGAATTGATCGATGCTGTTAAAAACCCGAGAGAAGTAAAATATAGGGGTATAAAAACCAAGCTGGAAGTAATGCTGCGTTCTGCGCTGGCAGAACGATCACAAAGTATAGATGAAACTGTACCCGCGGCCTCCGGTTACGAAAATGCAATAGCACCCGAACTGCTGGATATGCTGCAGAATGATGATGAAGATCATATTGATACAGCGACAAAGCTGTCGTTTTCGCATCTTGTGCAGGTGCCGGTTCAAAAGCTTGATAACCTGCTGAACCTGGTAGGAGAGTTGGTGATCGAACGCGATCGTATTATTGCATCGGGCATGCACAGTGCCAGCGAGTATTCGCGACTCAACCGTATATCATCCGATTTGCAATATTCGGTGATGGATGTGCGGCTCGTTCCCGTTGATTTTCTCTTCAATAAATTCCATCGCATTGTGCGCGATGCCGCCTCGAAGGAAGAGAAAAATGTTAGTCTGAAACTGAAAGGTACAGAGACTGAGATTGATCGAAATATACTCCAGGTAATCAGCGACTCTCTTATCCACCTGGTGCGTAATGCTATCGGACACGGTATAGAAAAACCGGAAGCACGGAAACAAAGTGGTAAACCAGAGTATGGAACCGTTACGCTTGAAGCCAGCAGTGAGTCTGATATCGTGATCATCGCTATACAGGATGATGGTGGAGGTATAGATGCCGCGCGCATTCGGAAAAGAGCCGTAGAGAAAGGTATACTTACACTGGCTGATGCATCTCAATGGAGCGATCGTGATATTATAATGCTGATCTTCGAGCCCGGCTTCTCCACAATGGATGAAGTTACCTCGCTTGCCGGCAGAGGTGTTGGAATGGATGTAGTGAAGAGGGCGCTGGATTCTATTGGTGGCACAGTACATATTGAAACGAAGGTGGGCGAGGGAACCACGTTCTTCCTGCGACTTCCCTCTTCCATGGCTGTTAAGGCAACGTTGTTGTTTGAGTTGGACAATGAGACATTTGCCATTCCGCTGTCGTATACCGAACGCGTTATATCCGTTTATAAATCAGATATACATACAGTAGCAAACGGGTTGATTACAGTTTATCAGGGCAGAACAATATCGCTGATATTTCTCAATGACCTGTTCCGGCAGGAGCGAAGTAGTATGGCAACACTTGAACGATTTCATCCGGAAGCCAAACTCGAGATTGTTGTTGTTTCCTTTAACGGCAGGTTGGTTGGTTTTATAGTTGACAAATTGCTGCAACAGAAAGAGATCATTGAAAAACCGCTGCAAAAACCTGCCGATGGTGTTTCATTTATCAGCGGAGTCACCATCCTGGGCAATGGCAAGGTATGCCTTGTGCTAAGCATCCCGGGTATATTAAATACAGTCAATCATACACAACATAATAAAATAAGTTTATGATCATACCGGACAGACTAAAAACGGAATCTGGCGTACGTGTGCTGGAAGCATTCGAGAGCGGCTACATAAATGCAGCCCACTCGTTTTCCAAATTTATTGGTGCGGACATCGGTTATGTGAGAACGCATCAGGGGCTACATGTTGTGGCCGATGATGAAACCGAATACATGGCGCAGATTGGCAGGCATGATGCAAACTTGTTGGTTGCTACCGATGTGATTGGCGAAGTGTGTGGTAAAAGTTACCTGTTGTTAAATACACGCGAGCTCGATCAGCTCTCGCAGCGCGCATACGGCACCCATGATGCTGTGATGGATTTTAAGGAAGAGCTTGTGAAAGAACTTGATAACATTCTTTCGGCTTCCGTTATCTCGAAACTGTCCAATGCCTTGCATCTGAACATGTATGGCAATATCCCGATGCTGGTAAATCCATTCAACTGCAATCTGAAGAACATGATCTACGATGATTTCGCAGAAGAAGCGGAGTCGGTATATATCAATGCCATTCAATTCACTTTTGATAAATATCCGGAACTGCGACCTTGCTTTATATGGGTGGTAGACCAGGATATATTTGACAGGATCGAATCGAAACCCGTACACTCCTGAAGTATATATAGCGGTAATGTCCGATGTGAGAAAATCAACCGGGTGCGTGAGTAAAGTGATAATGTATGAATGACAGACCTGGTAAACCTGTAGAATCTTTAACGGTTTCAGACGAAGAACTTCAGTCGCTAACCCAGGCAATCTTTCAACGGCATGGTATTGATTTTACCTGCTATGAACGGTTGTCGCTGAAGCGCAGGGTGATCCGTGTACTCGGAGTTTTTAATGTCGATTCCATACACGCTCTGTGGCGGCTGATACTCCGCGACAGAACGTTTATCTATACCTTCATGGATGAGGTTAGCGTTGGCCTTACCGCCATGTTCAGAGACCCTGTGCTCTGGAGAAAAATGCAATACCTGTTAAACAACGATCTCGTAAAAAAAAGTGAACTGGCTATATGGCATGCCGGCTGCTCATCAGGGGAAGAGATTTATACTTTCGGCATTGTGTTACGGGAGTCGGTATTCGCCAATAACGTTACTGCCTGGGCTACCGACATCAGCAAACAAGCCATTGAACAGGCACAACGGGGTGGCTATCATGCATTGAAGTTCCCGGAGTATGAGCAAAATTACAAGGAGTTTAATCCGTTTGGTTCTTTAAAGCGATACTCCACATCTGGTAAAGGCACGTTTCAAATGCACAGCGACCTGATACGACATGTATCATTTGAATATCATAACCTGATTACCGATCCGTTTCCTGTAAACCTTGATATTATTTTCTGCCGCAATGTTATGATCTATTTTGACAGCGGAGCCAAACTTAAACTACTGAAAAAGTTCTACGACTCGCTGAAGCCTGGCGGGCTTCTGATCATTGGCTTCTACGATGCGGTAATGCCGTTGATTGATCCGCATCAATTTGATGTACTGGATATAGAAGCAAAAATATTTGTAAGACTATAGCAACAGGTAAAAACCTAAACAGGTTCTATACATGAATTATATAGTTTATTGCAATACATCACTTCTTTCAAAGGCACAGTCTGCTTTGGTAACAGTCATCAGCTGCCGTACCGAAGGACTGGTGATACGTACGATCCAGTCTTTCCAGATGGGATGCAGCACAATTTTACAGCAGTCATCGCATGTAAGAACGTCCGGGTGTTCATCAAAGAAAACAACGTACAGGTGTTTCTGGTATCGTATTTTCAGATGAGCTTCGGTATTAAACTCCATGGGGTATGAAATTATAACAGGTGTTTGGATGGATGTAATACTACAAATACACAATAGAATGTATAGTTTGGGAGTAGTAAAATTTTACCATGAAATGACTGGTAAAAAAATACTATTGACACATTTTTTTAGAAGTTATAGGCAGAGGCACAGGAATTTTTTCGATTCTTTCCTTGTAATAGACAGGGAGTTGAGAAACAATGAAGATTTTCTGGATTTGCAAGGCAAGAAAATTATGTTGTTGAAATCTTTTTGTAGTATCATTGAACATTGATTCGTCTTATGTCAAACATACCGGCAGAGGTTGAGGTGTTGAGGTTATCAACGGAGAAGATTATCGAACTCATTCGGCAAACCCGTAACACACTAATAGAATTTTACCAGGAAGATGAAGCTATCCGTGCCTACTTTTCAGAACACTACGGTCTTGAGAAAGTAAGTGCTATAAAAAACGAATTTCTGAAACGCGATCTGAAAGAACTCTGGTCTGCTCCCGTAGACCTGGTGCATTACGCTGCACTCATCAAAGAGATAAAAGACTCCGGCAATGTTGCCATCATTAACCAGGTGCAACACCAGCAACGTTTTGTTCAGGAGATCAGCGCGCTCTTTAAAAAATATACCTATTGATAATAGAAGACTAGATCTTCTGCATGATTCTTTTTAAAAACAAATTATATGGAAATCGAAAATGGCCGTCAGTATCTGCTGGACGGTAAAACCCCTGTGTCCGTTGTTAAAGCCATCAACAAAGCCAAGACTGTTTATAGCATCATCATGGGCCAGAGCATTATAACCGTTGAGAAGGAACGACTGAAAAATATAGAGACCGTTAAGGAATCTTAGTCTGTTACGGGCGATGCCGCCACATAACATTCGCGTTCCGGATGCAGCAGCATTCCCCTCCTGATATACCATTCTAAGGGAAGGCCTCAGGACATCAGGAATTTCCTGACGCTTTCTAAGACATATCTGATAGCTTCACTGTCAGATCCAGATTTCCTTTTTCCTGTTGAAAACACGAAGGCTGCAGAAAAACAGCTTTCCCGTTATATTTTTAACTCCGGTAAGAAACACCTTACTCCGGAGCGCTTGGCGTTGTACTCTATTCAGTTCTAAATACTCTTCCACGAGCGTGGAAAAGCCTTTTTCCAGGGTCATCATTCTGCTTATTCACCCGTTTGTCCTGATTTTTTAAAATCAGTTTTCTCCTGATTTATACCGCCCCCAGACCCGGCATCTTTGCTTCAACATAACACATACTGTATATGAGGACCTTCAGAACTTCAACCGATTCAGCCCGAAGACCCCTTTTTATCGATTTCGATGCTTACACAGACGGTGATCCTGAATTCAAAAAAGAGATAACCGACCTGATGATCGATAACCTTCAGGAAATGCAACAGGTATTGGGTGAAGCTACCAAGCAGAAAGATGTTGTACTCTTTCAGCGCGTTTGTCACAAGATAAAAGCTACGCTCGATATGTTGGAAGATCGCGAACTGCTCGACATCGTGCAGCAGTTAAAAGCCGATATCACCAACATTGAACAAGCTCAGGACCTTGACAGGGTCTGTGCAGAGATTATCATCAGCCTGCACGATAGCAAGTAAACCACCAGTGTTCATTTAGACTTTAGCAAAACAGTTTTATTGTATATATCTAGACATGGACGAGTCTGCTGCATCCGACAAAATTGATATCTTCCTGACGGTAGATCGGCAAACCATTAATAATTATTTTAATAGTCACGATCCGGCTCCGATCTATAAGCGACAACTCAGTCATCAGCTGGAAGAGTATATCAGAACATCGGTCGTTTCTGCGAAACGATACTCGGCCGTATTCTACAAGTTTAAATGCATTAGTGAAATAGACAAGCAATACGCGCAGCCGTTGATGTATGCTATACGCACGCATTACCAGATGAAGAAGGAGATGCGCGAGAAGGAATTTAAAAGATTTAAAAACCGAAGCTGGATACTGTTGGGCATCAGTCTTTTTATGGTATTAATCTGCCAGGGATTTGTGCCCATGTTTCTCGATGAGCATAACCGTTTTCATACTGCATTCGGTAACAGCCTTGATATTTTCAGCTGGGTGCTTTTGTGGAGACCGATCGATCTGTTGCTGTTCTACTGGAATCCGCACCTGAAAGATATATCCATACTGAATAAACTGGCGACAGCAGAATTAATCATTATCGAAAATGAAAAGTAAAATCATTTTCATATCGGTATATATAGCGTTGTGCAGCACAACTGTGTTCGGACAGGCGGGTGTTGAGCAGTATTACTACGTACAGGGAAAGCAACCGGTGGAGTTTGTGCCCATCGTTAGTTTTGAGACTTCCAATAACTGGTATACCGAAGCACGCTATAACTACGAAGAGAAGAATACATTTTCGCTTTATGCCGGAAAGAAATTTTCTGGCGAACGTAAACGACTGATGTATACATTAACGCCTATTGTGGGAGCTGTTGCCGGTGATTTTGATGGTGGCTCTGCCGGATTGAACACTACGGTTGAATTGAAGAAACTATTCTTCTCATCCCAGTCGCAGTATACTTTTTCAACGCAGGACCCAATGGCTGATTTTTTCTTCAGCTGGTCTGAAGTAGGCTATGAAGTGTCATCGTGGTTTTACCTGGGCTTAAGTTTGCAGCATACACAGATGCTTCATGCAAATACAGCGTTGTTTGAACATGGTGCCGTAATTGGTTTTGAGTTTGGAAGATGGAGTATACCGATATATAGTTTCAATACCTTCGATAACAGCCGGTATTTCGTGCTGGGTATAAATCTTGGAATTGAGACATCAAAAAAGACCCCCTAATAGTTGATATATATGACATCTCTTTTTGCAGCTACTTCGACAATGTTTATGCTTTCATTCGGATGGATGGAGATTCTTGTCATTACCGCGCTGCTATGCGTTTTACTGATTGTGTTGTCGATAAAAATAAATCGCCTCAAACACGATAAGCTCGAGTTGAAACGCATGCTGAACGAAAAATCAGAGTTGCTGCTATATTCCGGTAAACGCGAACAAAAAGCACTGGAGGATAAAGCAGAAGTAGAAAAGAAAAAGAAAAACCTGCTGAGCCGTATCAACCACGAAATACGAACTCCCATGAACGGTGTTATGGGAATGGTTACGTTGCTGTCGGAAACACAACTGACCAACGAACAGAAAGATTTTAATGATACCATTCGCAATTGTAGCGAAAGCTTACTCACCGTTATCAATGATATACTTTTGAGCGATGTGTTGTCCTATGCAAAAGTGGAGTCTAATGCAGCCGAGCTTGAACAAAACGATTTCGATCTGCGCAACGCGATAGAAGAAGTGTTTGATATTTTCGCAGGGCAGGCCGCGCAGAAAGATATAGAGTTAATATACCAGGTAGACCACCGCATACCTTCGCAGATCATTGGTGATAATACGCGACTTCGCCAGGTACTTACCAACCTGATTGAGAACTCGGTGAAGTTTACCAAGCAGGGAGAGATATTTGTGGAAGTATGGGTACGTAACGAAGAGCCGAATGGTGTAATGGACCTTGGCTTTGAAGTGCGCGACTCCGGTGTAGGTATAGCAGAAGATGAACTGCGTTTCCTCAGCAATACCATTACACAATCAGGCGCGCAACAGTCCGGTATAGGATTGTTTTTGAGCAATCGTCTGGTAGGGGTTATGGGCGGATCGTTCAGCATCGAAAGCTGGGTAAATGAAGGTACCGTTGTTAAATTTAATGTTCCTGTTAATACCGGTTCGCATACATTGCGCAGCAATCCGGATATGGTGGGCGTGGAAGGTAAACGCGTACTCATCGTAGAAGACAACACTACATTACGTAATGTTCTGAAAGAAGAAATTTCATATTGGAAACTGATTCCGGTAATTGCCGACTCAGGTGCACAGGCATTGGAGTTATTGTCTCATGGTGCCGGTATAGATTTAGTGTTGGCCGAAATGCAGATGCCGGAAATGAATGGCATGGAATTGTCGCTCGCCATACGCAAGAAACATCCGCAGTTGCCGATTATACTCATGAGCACGATCGGTGATGAGAGCAGTAAAAAATATCCGGAGTTATTCAGCTCGGTGGTAACGAAACCAATACGCCACAGTATATTAAGCCAGCACATGCTCAGCGCGTTGCTGAACAGAGGCGATGTCTCTGCCGTTAATGCTGCTCCGGCTAAAGCAAAACTGACAACAGACTTCTCCAAGAAGTATCCGCTGCGCATACTCATTGCGGAGGATAACCGTATGAACCAGAAGCTGGCCATGCGTATACTCGGCAAGCTCGGGTACGATCCGGATATAGCCGAGAATGGTAAAGAAGTTCTCGAAGAAGTGAGTAAACGTAATTACGATCTGATCCTGATGGATGTGCAGATGCCGGAGATGGATGGCCTGGAAGCAACGCGCATGATCCGCGTGTGTCTGGAGAGCCAGCCAGTAATTATAGCGATGACGGCCAATGCCATGCAGGGCGATCGTGAAGAATGTTTGAAGAACGGAATGGATGACTATATCAGCAAGCCGGTAAACCTTGAAGAGCTGGTAATCATTTTGGAGAAGTGGGCTGTACAGGTAAAAGTAAGACAGTAATGCTTCGCAGGATACCGAACTATATTGATATATATATGGGCTGCATCGTGTTGTGCATGATGTTGTCAGTGGCAGCTTTTGCCCAAAACAAAAATTTAAGTTTCCGCCATATCGGTAAGCGTGATGGACTATCGCACAGTAATACAGTATGTATACTCGAAGACAGCCGCGGCTTTATGTGGTTCGGTACCAGCGATGGTCTGAACAAGTACGATGGCTATACATTTACCGTGTATCGTAATAATCCGAAAGATCCAAACTCCATAAGCGGTAACTTCATTCAAGCCATTATAGAAGATAAAAAAGGCAATTTGTGGATTGCAACATCCGGTGGAGGCGTGAGCCGTTTTAATCGCGATAAGGAAAACTTCACACACTATAAGAACGATCCCCGGAATGTAAATTCAATCTCTGGTGATGACGTAACAACCGTAATGCTCGATCACGAAGGGCTGCTGTGGATTGGTACGGACAATAATGGTGTGGATGTATATAATGAAAAGGACAATTCTTTTGTTCACTATACCTATAATAAAAACAATCCCGCCAGTTTAAGCGGCAATGCGATTACACACATATTTGAAGATCACGCGCATAATGTATGGATTGCAACGCGGGCCGGTATCAGTCTCTTCGATCGGAAGACTAAGACATTCAGCCGTTTTCAGCATGACGAAAAGAACCCGCGATCTCTCAGCGGTAACAATGCTAAAATAATCTACGAAGACAACCATCACCAGATGTGGTTTGGTATATGGGGCGCAGGTCTTAATAAATTTAACGCGGCTACAAAAGATTTTGAACACTTCAGACATCCACAGGGATTGGCAAATGATTTTGTGATGTCCATAAGCGAATCGTTTGATGGTGATCTGTGGGTTGGTACTGAAAATGGCGGACTGAGTGTACTCGATCAGCATGCGAATAAAATATATACTTATCGTCATGATGATATAGATCCGGCAAGCCTGAGCATTAACTCCGTTTGGTCTATATACAAAGATCGCAAGGGTAATATGTGGGTAGGTACATTTTCCGGAGGTATAAATTTGTTAAGCAAAGATGGATCACGCTTTACGCATTACCGACATACTTCTTCGCCTGTAAGCCTGAGTTATAATAAGGTTCTTCATATATTCGAAGATTCCAAAAAGAATATATGGATTGGTACAGATGGTGGCGGTGTAAACCTGTTTGATCGCAAGACTGGAAACTTCAAACACTTTCTGCACGATCCGAACAATCCTGCCAGTATCTGCGGTAACTATGTGCTGAATGTTAATGAAGATAGCAATGGTAATTTCTGGATCGGTACATGGTCAGATGGTTTAACGGTATATAATCCCACGAAAGATACATACGTACACTATAAAGTAAATCCCAAAGACTCCACTACCATTAACTGCAATAACGCGTGGGCATTTCTGGAAGATAGTCACAAGAATATATGGATTGGGACATTCTACGGAGGGTTAAATTTGTTTAATCCGAAAGACAGTTCATTCACGCATTTTGTACATGACGATAATGATCCGAACAGTCTTAGCGGAAATAAAGTATACCTGGTCTTTGAAGATTCAAAAGGCAGGCTTTGGGTTGGTACACAAGGTAACGGACTTAATCTTTTTGATCCGGTAACAAAGAAGTTTACAGCCTTCTTACATAAAGACGGTGTGAACAGCATCAGCAATAATGCTGTGAACCAGATGTATGAAGACAAGAACGGAAATTTCTGGATTGGCACGATGTCGGGTTTAAATTACCTCGACATGAAAACCAAAAAGTTCAAGATATACCGCACAACGGATGGGCTACCCAGCGATGCCATCTATGGTATACTGGAAGACTCAAAAGGAAATCTCTGGTTAGGTACGAATAACGGTTTGTCGAAGTTTACTCCACCAACGGGTACATTCAAGAATTTTGGTATGGCGGATGGATTGCGCTGCACCGAGTTTAAACAGAGTGCTTTTCTGAAAGGTAGCGATGGTGCCATGTACTTTGGTGGCGAAGATGGTTTCATCGAGTTTTTTCCTGACAGTATTAGAAGCACGAGTTACCAGGTGCCCATCGTGTTAACCGGCTTTCAGTTATTCAATGCACCGGTATCTATTGCTGATAGCGTGAATGATTCTCCGCTTTCGAAGAGTATTACGGAAACCGATGGCATTACATTGTCGCACAGTGCTTCTGTTATATCGTTTGAGTTCGCATCCCTGAACTATATTTCAAACGAACGGAAAGTATATAGCTACATGCTGGAAGGCTTCGACAAGGAGTGGAGTATAGAGCGCGACATACGCAGTGTTACCTACACCAACCTCGACCCCGGTCAGTATATATTTAAAGTACGCGGCCGCGACAGCGAAGGCAATTGGACAACGGATACGCTGCAGTTGCACCTAACCATAACGCCACCGTTCTGGCGTACCTGGTGGTTTATGACCAGCGCTATATTACTGGTAATCGGAACTGTCTTCCTCGGGTATCAGGCACGCATGCGGTCTATGCAGAAATTGCAGGAGGCACTGGAGAAAGAAGTGAATGAACGCACAGCAGAAGCGATTGAACGCAAAGAAATACTCGAAGCGCAGACGGAAGATATGCAAACGCTGAACGAGCAGCTTCAGGAGCAAACTAATTTTCTGCAGTCGATAAATGAAGAGATACACCTGCAGCGCGAAGAGGCAGAAGCAGCACGGAATGAAGCCGAGCGCGCCAACCAGGCCAAGAGTATATTTCTGGCTACCATGAGTCACGAGATACGCACCCCGATGAACGGTGTGCTGGGTATGGCTGCGTTGTTAGCGGAAACCAAACTTACCGCGGAACAACAGGAATATACCAATACCATTCGCGGAAGTGGGGAAGCACTGCTTACGGTGATTAATGATATCCTGGATTTCTCGAAGATTGAATCGGGTAATCTTGAATTGGACAGTCACTCGTTCAGCCTGCGTCAGTGCATCGAAGATGTGATGGATGTGTTCTCCGGAAAAGCAGCACAGAAAGGCCTTGATCTTTTATACTATATAGATCCGCTCATTCCGGATCAGATCATCAGCGACAGTCACAGGCTGCGACAGATATTGATCAATCTCATTGGTAACGCCATGAAATTTACTCACCACGGTGAAATATACATTGGTGTGGATTTACTGAGTAATGGCGGTGATAAACTGGAACTGTCGTTTCATGTGCGCGATACGGGTATAGGTATACCATCGGATAAATTGTCGAGGCTGTTCAAGGCTTTCTCGCAGGTTGATTCCTCTACGACACGCAAGTATGGGGGCACAGGGCTTGGCCTTGTCATCAGCCAACGATTGGTAGAGTTGATGGGAGGAACTATTGGTGTTGAGAGCGAACCCGGTGTAGGTACTACATTTACCTTTACCTTAAATGGTACAGTAAGTAATGAACGCCCGGCAACTATACAGGTTGCTGCCGAGGGTGATCATGTAGGCAAGCGTGTGTTGCTGGTAGATGACAACGCAACGAATCTCGCTATTCTGAAAAGTCAGATGGAGCAATGGAAGCTGATTTCGGTACTGGCTGTATCCGGTAAAGAAGCGCTTGATATACTTTCATCCGGCACGGGAAGGTTCGACTTGGTGATTACCGATATGCAGATGCCTGATATAGATGGTGTGCAACTTACGCAGGCACTGAAGAAGAGCAATGCTGATCTGCCGGTTATACTCTTAAGCTCTGTAGGTGATGAAAATAAAAAGCAGTATACAGAATTATTTGCTGTTGTCTTAAATAAACCTGTGAGACAACAGGCGCTATACCGTGCTATACAAACAGCACTTCAGCCTGTGCAAAAGGCAAGTGTGGTGGAAGATACAGCACCGAAACAATTACTGTCGGAAGAATTTGCAAAACGTTACCCGCTGCGTATACTCATAGCAGAAGACAACCCGGTGAATCAGAAATTAACAACACGTATACTCAGCAAGCTTGGTTATAACGATGTTGAAGTTGCCAATAATGGTCTGGAAGCGTTGGACAAATTTGACGAAGATTTTTACGATGTAATCCTGATGGATGTACAGATGCCGGAGATGGATGGCCTGGAAGCCACGCGCATGATCCGCCTGAAACGATACCATCAACCCATTATCATATCCATGACAGCCAACGCCATGCAAGGCGATCGCGATGAATGTATGAAAGCAGGCATGGACGATTATGTAAGCAAGCCCGTAAAACTCGAAGCCCTCGTTGCTGTATTGGAGAAGTGGGCGTTGCACATGCAGTCGAATCAGGGAAGCATTACTATTTAGAAGTAAGAAGTAGGAAGTAAGATCAGATAAGGCTAGTAGTGAAATGTCGCTTCGGAGAATCTTAGAATCAGTTGTAACACTTCTTCCTGAAAAAGTATTTCAGCATACATCCACATTCTTACTTCTTACTCCAGGCTTCTTACTTCTACTTCTAAAAGAAGTTTGAACTTCGAAAAGAAAATTAGCCTTAAGCATAAGCCTAATCCAAAATCAGCTTTTTCCTGATTCATAGCAGTATATATGTTTCCACCTTTGTTAGTGTTCCTCACACTATACTTAATCCCAAGCTGTATATGATGAAACGATTTTTACTTCTTATCTATTTATTGATCCATCTTATTTTTAGTGTTCATGCACAGGTCAAAGTGGGGAATAACCCGACTACGATCGACCCCAACTCGTTGCTTGAACTTGAAAGTACCAACAAGGGATTACTTCCTCCGCGTGTTATCATTAATAACTTGTCTTCGGTATCTCCGCTCACTGGAACTGTACCGGCAGGGATGCTGGTATATAGCAGTGGGGGAGCGGTTGCTGATGGATATTATTATTGGAACGGTGGTCAATGGGTGCCGTTTATTACTTCGGGCGAACCGAGCCTTACTTCAAAAACAACAACTTCCATTATTGCCAAGAGCGAAACCTTTGTGGTGGCGAGCAATGATATAACGCTGACCCTGCCGGCCGTTACTGCTGCAGACAATGGTCTCTCCATAACCGTTAAGAACATTGGAACACATACCGATGAAGTAGATGTTATTCCCAACGGCTCTGCTACCATTGAAGGTTCCACGATATCGAAACATTTTCGATGGGTAGGGAAAACATATATAGCCATGAACGGCAACTGGATTATGAAAGGAAGTGAAGAAAGGGATGATAATGTGTTTGAAGTAAAACCCGGTGGAAGTTGGACAACGATTGAAGAGATACTGGAGTTTCTGGATTTACACATGGTGGGGCCTTCGATCATTAAACTCGTAGGTGGTGATTATCCTATATCTTCTACGCAAACAATAGACCTGCCGCATCCGCTCACGATTCAGGGAAGCTCGTACGGCACATCGTATCTTACGGCTGCCTCAGGTTTAGGTGGATCACCTATGTTTAGTTGTGTATCCGAAAGTTATTTCAAGATGCTGGCCTTTGATGCTACAACACTCGGTGGCTATGGATCAAATTCCGGTGATGTTGCGATACAATTGGTAACGGGTGGTGAATACTTCGAAGTAAAGGATTGCACATTTGACAGCTTTAACAAAGCAATCGCTGCCATCAGTAACGTTGAGTTGTGGGTGTTTGAAGTTGACATCACCAATGCTGTTGCAGCTGGTATAGAACTGGCTGCCGGTGGATCAAGCGGAGTTTCTTTCAAGATATCAGAGACGGACTTTATCGGTTGTGCGAAAGGTATAAATTTCTTGTCGGGATCTGCTTCCGTAACTTCGGTGCTAAACTGTGGCTTCTACAATGCTTCTGGTGGTATAGGTATAAATTACGTACCAGGCTCATTTACTTCTATCTCCAGTATGTTCATTACCAATAACACCTGGAACAACGTTGGTACCTTCATGAGCGGCTTTGATTTTTCACGCTCCGATGGCCGGGATGCAAACGTGTTTATTCGTAACAACTCCGGTGGTCCGGATCAGAACCCGCACAGCAGGATAAATGTGAATAACAATAGTGCCACTACAACGGTAACAACAGCCGGAACATGGTATAAAGCCAATTGGACAGCAGGCAATCAAACATCACTCACTACCAAATGGACAATTGCTACAAACCGGATTACGTATCAGCCTGTTAATAAAAGTGAAGGATGGGCCATCATCTCCGGCAATATAGCCGTGCCCAGCAACAACCGGACTATATCGATAGCCATTGTAAAAAACGGAGTGGTGGCAACACGATTTGGTGAAACTGATCTTCGCCTGACAACGGCTAACGATCCTTACCAGTTTGCTACGACCATTTACTTGACAGACATAGCACCCGGAGATTATTTTGAAATATACTGTACTTCAGCCAACAGTGGCGATGCGATTACCTTCCGCGATATACAGTGGTATACTGAAACAAAATAGTGCGCTATAGTAATCCTATATTTTTAACCGAATGTCATACAGACTATACTATAAACAGCGTATGAAGCAGATAGCGATATATAGCGCCTTGTTTTTGATTTGTACGTTTGCCAATGCACAAAGTCAGTTTACCAATACCGGAAACGTGCAGGTGTTTTCGGGAGCTTCTGTAGCGTTCTTTGGTGATTTTGTTAATAACGGAACGTTTACGGATCTGGGGGGTGTATACTTTTACGGAAGCTCAAGTCAGATCATTACTGGTACATCGCCCATTACATTTTATAATCTGCGAGGGAATAATGCCGCGGGTATAACCATGCAGCGTGATGTTGCCATCAGCAATGCGCTCACGTTAACAGCAGGACCTTTGATCCTGAACGGAACAACGCTTACTATAAATAACAGCGCATCCAATGCCATTACGCGTGTTACCGGGTATATATTAAGTGAGCGAACCGATAATACAAGTAAGTTACGGTGGAATATAGGCACCAATACAAGTGCGCACGTTTTTCCTTTCGGCACAGCATCCGGTGGCTATATACCATTTACGCTTACCCTTACGGCCGGAAATATAGGCAACGTTACGGTATCCACATTTCCTACGGCCACGAATAATACACCGTATCCTTCTTCGCCTGTCGCAGTAACGAATATATACCGGAACGGAGCCGATAACAGTGTAAATGTAGTAGACCGGTTCTGGCAGGTTGATAAAGATGGAGTAAGTGGTACTGCTACATTACGTTTTGATGCGGCAGCAGGCGAGGTAGGCACTATAACGCAGTTACGTGCACAGCGTTGGAATTCATCGGCCAATGGATGGGATGCTCCGCTGGCAGGACAAACCAGTACTGCAACCAGTGCCACGGTTCCCGGTGTAACTACTTTTTCTCCGTGGACATTATCGGGTAACAATGCGCCTTTGCCGGTTGAGCTGTTAAGCTTTTCGGCACAGCCGAATGAAGAAGGAAATATAGATATATACTGGGAAACATCTTCTGAAACCAACAACGATTACTTTGCCGTACAGCGAAGCAACGATGGTATAAATTTTTCGGAGATAGGGCGCGTGTCGGGTGCTGGTACGAGTCAGATTTTAAACAGCTATAGTTATACTGATGAAGACCCGCTGTCCGGTCGGTCGTATTACCGTTTGCGCCAGGTTGATTTCGATGGTATGTATAAATTCTCGGATATAGTACGGGTAGATCTGCAAGGACAGTTGAGACTCACGGCATTCCCCAATCCGGTAAAAGAAGATAAGTTTCTTCTTGATTTCCATACGCAGCTGGAAAGTCCAACGTATATATCATTGCACGATCGCACGGGCAGGTTAATATATACCGGTGTGGCACGGTCCGGCACCAGCACCTATGAAGTAAATCTCTCAGCAAGTCCTTCCAGCGGAGTATATCTGCTGCGGGCCGTTAACGAAGAGTCTACGTTGCAGAAGTCGGTGATGATAGAATAGTATAGTATATATGCTGCTTGTGCGGACGGATTAACGCTGGTTTTTTGCCTGTATAGCCCAGCGTTCAATCGTCTTCATTAACTCTTCAAGATTAACCGGCTTGCTGATATAGTCATTCATACCAGCCTTTATACATTGTTCGCGGTCGCCCTGCATGGCGTTGGCAGTCATGGCGATGATAACGGGTTGTGTGCCGTTGTGCTGGCGAATACGTTGTGTGGTTTCAAGTCCATCCATCTCCGGCATCTGTACATCCATCAGAATCATATTGTGGTGCGAAGCCATGAACGAGTCCAGCGCTTCGCGTCCGTTGGAGGCAACATCCGGATTATAGCCAAGCTTGTTCAGTACGCGGGTAGCCAGCTTCTGGTTTACCAGGTTATCTTCTGCGATCAGAATATGCAATGGGAATTGCTGCGCAAAGTCATCGCGTAGCTTTTGATTCACCTGGTCGGCCGGAGCCGGAGTTTTATCATGTTTGCGCAGGTTCATAAGTATAATTTTGTAGAGCATGCTATGCTTTACAGGCTTGGTTAATATAGAAGAGAATATTTTCGTAAAACGTTCACTGCGATCATCCCCAATTGAACTTAAAAGGACCATCGACAGTTCCGGATAGCGCTCCCGAATCATTTTTCCCAGCTCCAATCCATTTATTCCGGGCATTTGCATATCTGTCAGCACCAGGTCAAAATCGGAAGTCTTGGAGAGTATATCCATGGCATTCTCTCCGGAATTGGCCAGTACAGGTTCAGCCTGCCACAGCTGCAGTTGGTTTTTCAGAATAAGACGGTTCGTAGCGTTGTCGTCCACTACCAAAATCTTTTTATCTCGCAGCGCATCTTTGTCATATATATAGGTTGGCGGTTTCTCTTTGCTTAACCTGGTTTTAATCGTGAAGAAAAAAGTTGTCCCTTTGCCAACCGTACTCTCAATCCAGATGTGTCCACCCATCAGGCCAACCAGTTTTTCAGATATAGCGAGTCCTAATCCGGTGCCACCATATTTACGTGTGGTAGATGCATCAACCTGCGAAAAAGCTTTGAACAAACGGTTCAGTTTGTCTTCGGGTATACCTATACCGGTATCGCGAACAGTAATGCGCAATTGATACCGGTCGCCATCTTTACCTTGCACATGCGCACTCACAAAGATTTCACCCCGTTGGGTAAATTTGATAGCGTTTCCTACGAGGTTGATCAAAATCTGTCGCAGGCGCAGACTATCACCAACAATATATTCCGGTACATCAGGGTCCAGTTCGTAAAGTAGATCGAGTCGCAGATCAGACGCTTTGTTGGCAAACAGGTCCAGCACTTCTTCCACACAATTGCGCAGATCAAAATCCTTTTCCTCCAGTTCCATTTTACCGGATTCAATCTTGGAGAAATCCAGTATATCATTGATCACACCTAACAGACTTTCCCCGGAGCTTCGTATAATTTCTGTATACTCGCGTTGCTCGGAAGAAAGCGGAGTCTCGGCCAGTAACGATGCCATGCCGATCACACCGTTCATAGGTGTACGTATTTCATGACTCATGGTAGCCAGAAATATACTCTTGGCCTGGTTGGCACGTTCGGCTTCACTGCGAGCTTCTTCTGCCTCTATACGTTGCTGTTCAATTTCATCATTGAGGTTTTGCAGAAATTCAGTCTGCGCCTGCAACTGGTCGTTCAGCGTCTGCATGTTTTCAGCCTGCGCTTCGAGTGCTTCTTTCCGCTCTACCGCTTCCGCTGTATGGATCTTTACCTGGTGTTCCAGCGCTGCACGTTGTTTATCGACAGCCTTTACCCGGATGCGGACAAAGATAAATATAGTGCCTGCAATGAGACACGCTATCAAAATTCTGAACCACCATGTATACCAATACGGTGGTGTAATAACAATGCGTATGCTCGCGCCGGTTTCGTTCCACAAACCGTCATTGTTAGAGGCCTTTACGTGAAATATATACTCGCCCGGGTCGAGGTTGGTATAGGTTGCCGTGCGTTTGTGTCCTACATAGTTCCATTCTTTATCGAAACCATCCAACTTGTAGGCATATTGATTTTTTTCGGGCAGTACAAAATTGAGCGCAGCAAACTCCAGCGTAAATACAGATTGATCGTAGGATAGCGTGATCTCTTTTGTTTCGTTGATCTGTTTCTCCAGTATAGAATCTTTACTGTGCACAGTAACCGGTTTATTGAAGATCTGAAGACCGGTAAAATATATAGGCGGTATAGACGTGTTGTCTTTGAGACTATCGGGGTAGAAACTATTCAGCCCGTTGGGGCCACCGAAGAATAATTCTCCGTCTGCAGTCTTGTAACAGGAATGAGACTTGAACTCATTTCCCTGCAAGCCATCGGCAGTAGTATAGTTGCGAACTGCTTTTGTTTTCGGGTTAAAGCGAGAGAGACCCTTGTTGGTAGCGACCCACAAATTACCATGATTGTCTTCCAGTATACTTCGGATCATGTTGTTGGGAAGTCCGTCATGCTCCGTATAGGGAGTGAACGTCTGGGTGGTTTTGTTGTAGAGATTCAGTCCACCGGAAGTACCGAACCACATGTTGCCGAGATGATCGCACAGCATGGTGCCCACTACATCATGCCCCAGACTTTTGGGATCAAATTTATTATTGTAGAACCTTGTAAATTTTCCGGTCTTCTTGTCCAGCCTATTCAAACCGGAAGTAGTACCGACCCATATATTCCCCTCGGCATCCTCGCCCAATGTATAAATGAAATTATCACTGAGACTGTTCTTGTCATGGGGGTGTTGCTGATACCAGGTGAATTCTTTCTTATCCGGATGATATATACCTATACCGCTTCCCCACGTGCCAATCCAGATGTGCCCATCGCGGTCTTTGAACACGGCCGTCAGCGTAGTGTGTGCGAGGCTCGTGGGATTTCCTTCCTCCGGCATGTGGTGTATAAATATACCGGTGCGCGTATCGAACAGGTCTAGTCCACCGCGATGATATCCTAAGGCCAGCACTCCGGGTGTTGCTTCCACAACAGAGAGTATATAATCACTCGCAGGACTATTGGGATTTTTCGGGTTGTGTTGAAAATGTGTAAACGTGTGGGTTTTACGATGAAAGAGATTTAGTCCGCCACCATCGGTCCCAATCCACAGATCTCCTTTGTAATCTCCGGTTATAGCCAGCACAATGTTATTACTCAAACCTTTATGGTCAGGTTGCTGTTGATATAGATTGAATTTTTGTCCGAACTTCGGAACAAAATTTATACCTCCCGACCACGTTCCAATCCACATATTGCCGGTATCATCTTTATACAGGCTATAGATCGAATTATTGCTGAGGCTGTTGGGGTCAAACAAATTATAGGTATAGCGGGTGAAGGTCTGTGTCTTTTTATGAAATATACTAATGCCGCCATTCTCGGTTCCTACCCATAAGTTTCCATTGTCATCTTCAGCAAACGAAAGTATATCGTTGTGACCGATGGAAGTAGTATTGTTCGGATCGTGCCGGAAACTTTTGAATGAATCAGTTTGAGGATTGTAAAGTGCAATGCCACTGCCCAGTGTGCCGATCCATACCCGGCCCTGCGCATCGGTATATACAGCCTTGATTGTATTGGACCCAATGCTGCCCGGATCTTCAGGCCGATGCGTATACCGTTTAAAAGTTTTGCTTGCGGGGTTGAAGCGGTTGAGACCGTTATCTGTTGCCAGCCACAGGTCACCAGACAATTCCTGTGTAATGCGATAAATGAAATTCTGAGCGAGGTTGAGGATTCCGTTTTCCGCATAGGGATAATACTGGAAGGATTGATCTTTCGGGTTGAAGGCAAATAGCCCTTCCGTTGTACCCAGCCAGATTAACTTTTGCTTGCTGTCGAAAAGAATGTCGCGGGTAATGATGGTTGAATCGCCAGGTGTAAAATGTGTAAAAGTATCCTGTGCCCGGCTGAAACGATCGAGGCCGCTGGCTGTGGCGATCCACAGATTTCGCTCATCGTCTTCCATTATATCATGTATATAATTACTGCTGATGCTGGCCGGTATAGCATCGTCATGCTTATAGGTTTGAAACTGGTAGCCGTCATATTTGTTAAGGCCTTCATCGGTAGCAAACCACATGAAACCCTTATAACCTTTCAGAATAGCATTAACGTGATCTTGTGAAAGTCCATGCGAAGTGTTGAGATGTCGGAACATCAAATCCTTTTTCTGTCCCCATCCGACCTGTGCGATCATGAGAACGAAGAGAACCAGGAAGTGGTAACGGCTACTATGCATACAAAGGTGCCCGATTAAGCAAAGGAATATACTGAAAAATTGAAACGCTGCGAATACCCGGATATATATGTTACAGCATTTATTTATTTGATGTTGTAACGATAAATTATCCCGAAGACGTTCGAACTGAGCATAACAAAATTACCGCGCCAGCCCATGCGTGATACAATTACAAAGTGAAAGGAAAATACATTGTATGAAAGGTATATATAGCCTGTGCGCTATACGGAGTGTTATACACGCATACCACCGGGCGTGATGCCAAATCGTTTTTTAAATGCCGTGGAAAAATGCTGCACGTATTGGTAGCCACAGTATTCGGCAACTTCGTGGATTGATTTCTGCTGGTCGAGCAAAAGTTTTTTGGCTTCCTGCATACGTATCTCGTGCAGGTACCCGAATACCGTATTGCCAAACACTTCTTTAAAACCTTTCTTCAGCTTAAAGTCGTTCAGGCCTACCATGCGCGATAGCTCCAGCAGCGAATAAGGCTTGCTTATATTTTGTTCGAGCAGATGGCGGGCATGATGAATTTTCTCTGCATCGTTGGCCTTGATCACCGTAGACTGTTTTTTCTCCACGCTCGTTTCAAACTGCTCGATCTGCAGCATAAGCAGCTCCATAACTTTCGACTCCAGGAACAAGCGCTTCATAATGCCCTGCTTGCTGCATTGAAGAATCTGCTGAACCAGTGTCTCCATATAGGGCGTGATCGTCATGTGCAGGTGGTGTAGCATCGACAACTCTTTCTTGTCGATCTTTTCCGTAAAACGATTTAACAGCGTTGAGTCAGTTGAGACAAAGCGTTGAAAGTATGCTTCGGTAAGGTGTATTTCCAACATTTGTGACGTCTCTTTTTGCCTGGCTGATTCTATATAGCCCTCGAACTCAGGCATGTAAAACATATTGTGCTGGCGTTCGCGAACCACAAACTTCTGGCCGTTACCATAGACCTGTGCATACTGCGTTCCGGCCAGGTTGAAATGCATCTCAATGATCGGAGTATCACTTTCCAGTTTTAGTGATATATCATTCTGAAGACTGATGCTGCCGTGGCTGATGTGCACCCCTTCGAACCACGTTTCGCGCATGGTCGCTTTACCAAACCGGCAGTCGATCAGGGATATATTTTCAGCTATACCATCCTGACATTTCAGATCGGACGGCAGATTCCGTTCGTATATGATTTCCTCGAGGTCTGCATCGGTCAGCCGCACTACCATAAATAATCCTTTAAGAGTAAAACAAAATCCTTTTAAGGTACAAGGCCCTTAACGTATAAAGGGATCTTTGTGGCTAATCTAATCATATAAATATTATCACTATGCCACACATGCCAAAATGGATGGGAAACGTTGTGGAGACTGTCTTTAAAAGATTTATACACGATGTTACCGTATCGGATGTTGAGTATATACATGCTAATTTGAAGAAGGTAACGTTTACGGGCGACTTCTCGACTGTTGATTTCAAACTGACGCAGGCCGTTGCCTTTCGTGTAGACGATATACACTATAGGAATTATACGCCTAATTTTTTTGACAGCGAAGCCGGTATATGTTCGGTGTGTTTCTATTTACACGGCAATGGTCCCGGGAGCACCTTTGCATCCGGTCTTCAGGTGGGCGACAAGCTGAAGATGATCGGTCCGCGCGGAAAGAGTTTGTATGAAGCCGAAAGTAAATATCATTTCTTCTTTGGTGATGAGACATCGCTTGGACTTTTCAATAGTCTTAAGAATGAGATTCACGCCAACCAGCAGGAGTACCTGGGTGTGTTAACACTTCACCCGGATCTGTTTGATCTGCCCGATAAACTTGATCTGATGCTGGATGTAGTCCCGAAAGATACCGTGATGCCGTATGAACATTCTGCTGCTTACCTGAACGGTTTGCACGGCAAGCTATGGGACGTTTGGCGCGCGAGTACATTTTACCTGACGGGAAATGCCAATGCTATAAAAGGTGTACGCAAGGTGTTGTTAACCAAAGGTGTACCACCCCGAAACATTCGGGCGCAGGCGTTTTGGGCAGAAGGCAGGGAAGGGCTTTAAATATACCTCTGCTGTTACGATAAAGGTGTTCTGAAAAGATTCAGACGAAAAAGTTTTTGCATTCATTCATAATTTACGTAATTGGTTACATAATTGATTACGTATGGAATTCTTCAATCAGGTTGGCAAGCTTGCGTTGGGTAGCAGGCTGCGCATGTTAACAGAACGCATCACCGATGATGCGGCTCATATTTATAAACTTTACGATGTTGAACTACAACCGAAATGGTTCCCAGTATTTTACGTGCTCTCGCAAGGTGAGCCTCGAACCATCACAACCATTGCCCGCGAGATAGGACACTCGCATCCGTCTGTAAGCAAGATCATTGGCGAGATGACAAAGAAAGGGTATATCACAGAGAAGAAAGACAAGGCGGATGGTCGCACCACGCTGGTTACACTTTCACCCAAGGGGAAAGCTATAACCGAAAAGATCGCTGTACAGTATACGGATGTGAATAATGCGATCGAAGAGATACTCACACAAACCCGACACGACCTGTGGCAGGCGTTGGAAGAATGGGAGTTTCTGCTGGAACAGAAACCATTGCTGAAGCGTGTGCAGGAACAAAAGAAAAAGCGCGAAAGCCAGCATGTCAAGATTGTTGATTATACTCCGAAATATCAAAAAGCATTTCGCGACCTGAATGAACAGTGGATTACACAATACTTTAAAATGGAGGAAGCGGATTACAAAGCACTGGACAATCCGAAAAGTTATATATTAAAGAACGGTGGACATATTTTTGTCGCCTTGTACAATGATGTTCCTGTAGGTGTGTGTGCGTTGATCAAAATGGATGACCCGGTATATGATTTCGAGTTGGCCAAGATGGCGGTGTCGCCACTGGCACAGGGTAAAAATATAGGCTTTCTCCTCGGACAGGCCATTGTTAAAAAAGCAAAATCCCTCGGTGCATCCAGACTATATTTGGAGAGCAACACCATTCTTGCGCCTGCCATCAACCTCTATCACAAACTTGGTTTTAAAAAAGTAATCGGGCACGCAACACCGTATGAGCGTTGTAATATTCAAATGGAACTTATACTTAAATGAGGAGTTGAATATATACTATAGGTCATCAGTCTAAGCGCCCCGTATCGCAAAGGCTACATAAAGAATTGTTCAGATACGATCTTGCCATCCTTTACGTTGTAGACGCATAGCTCGCTCATGGTTGAGCGCGGTCTTCCTTTCATCGTCATATCCATGGAGAGTAAAAAGGCGATGCTATTCTGTGTAACCAACGGCTCGGTAACGGTGATCGAATGACTCTTTTCAACCATGGACTCGAATTTTTTTCCTTTTTCAATAATAGCAGTTAATCCGTGGGTCTCTTTTTCAAAGCCATTTGATGCTTCAGGTTCTATGCTGATCGCGTTATCAGCATAAAGTTCTTTTTGTGCCTGCTCATACTTTTCTTCACGGCATAAAGCAGCAAGTCTGTTTGCAATTTCTTGAGTTTTCATAGCTGGTGGGTTTATAGTACAACTTAAAAAAATTGTGCCTGATGGTATCGGAAGGAGATATAATTTTTACGGATGGATTTGTAAGAAGGAAGAATTTTGCATTATGCAGCACTCCGTGGTTGCAAAAATCTGCAGCCTTGACAGGAAAAGAAAATTGTTTGAATTTTATACCTTTCTGTTTGAATTTTGATATCCGGTATAACTCGGTTCTTTCGACTTTTGAAACTTCATTAAACTTTATACTAGCCATTTATGATACAAGCAAAAGGATATGCCGTGCAAAACGCCACTTCGGCTTTAGCACCCTGGAATTTTGAGAGACGCGAAGTAGGCCCTCATGATGTTCACTTCGATATACAATATTGTGGCATCTGCCATTCAGACCTTCACCAGGCACGCGATGAGTGGGGAGGATCTATATACCCGATGGTACCAGGCCATGAACTGGTAGGTAAAGTAATTAAAGTTGGTGCGCACGTAAAGAAATTCAAAGCCGGTGACCTTGTAGGTGTTGGATGTCTCGTGGATTCATGCAGAACCTGTGAGAACTGTAAAGAAGGTCTCGAACAATATTGTTTGAATGGTATGTCGCCAACCTATAACGGTTACGAGCAAGACCACAAAACACCAACGTATGGCGGTTACTCCAACACCATTGTAGTGCACGAAGATTTTGTGCTGAGCGTGTCTGAAAAACTTTCACTCGCTGCAGTGGCACCATTACTGTGTGCCGGTATAACTACATACTCACCGCTTCGTCACTGGAAAGTTGGAAAAGGACACAAGCTTGCTGTAGTTGGTCTTGGCGGTCTCGGCCACATGGCTGTGAAGTTTGGTGTAGCGTTCGGTGCTGAGGTAACGGTGTTGAGTACATCTGCGTCCAAAGAAGCAGATGCGCGTAAACTTGGAGCACACAAGTTTGTTGTTACATCTGACGAAGCGCAAGTGAAAAGTGTTCGCGGATATTTTGACTTCATACTCGATACGGTTTCTGCCGCCCATGATTTCAACCTATATCTGTCGTTGTTGAGAACCAACGGTACACATATATGCGTAGGCGTTCCGCCAGATCCTGCTGCTGTTCATGCATTCAGCCTGATTGCAGGGAGAAAGACACTGGCAGGTTCAATGATCGGTGGACTTCCTGAAACACAAGAAATGCTCGACTTCTGTGCCAAGCATAACATCGTTTCTGATATTGAGATAATCGATATCAAAGACATCAACAAAGCCTACGAGCGAATGGTAAAGGGCGATGTTCGCTACCGCTTCGTTATCGATATGGCTACATTATAGTATTTAAACCTATATATAAATGGAAAGCCTTTTGCATCAGCAGAAGGCTTTTTTATTGCCCGCAGTTTTGCAGGTATACGCAGAAAGGTTTCGTGCATGTATTTATACTCTGCGTAAATCAGCGTCCTCTGCGGGAAAGAAAATTATAACGTAATAATAAACTCGGTGCCCAGCGATGGCGCACTATTCACCCGGATATCAGCATGATGTAACTGCAATATCTGCTTCGATATAGCCAGTCCTATACCGGAGCCATTTTTTTTGGTAGTATAGAATGGTATAAATATTTTTTCCAATGTAGTTTCATCCATTCCCTCGCCATTATCGCGAATATGAATATTTACCTGGCCTTTGGCCGAAGGTGTAGTATAAATGTGAATAGCAGGAGCAGCTTTACCCGCTACAGCATCAATAGCATTCAATAATAAATTGATCAGCACATGTTCCATCAGACCAGGATCAGCTATAACAGGCCGATCGATGTCAGAAGTGGTTAAAGCTATGCCTTGTTCCCTGATGTTCGCGGCCATGAGTACTTCCACCCGGTGAACAATTTCACGCAGGTTAGTTTCGGTTGCGTTGAGTTTGGGTATAGCCGCCAGTTTCCTGTAAGTCTTTGTAAAATTATAAAGTCCTTCACTTCGTATATGGATGGCGTCCAGCCCCTGATTCAGGGAATCATAGATCGATGGCATGGGCACATCGGCAGCTTTACTTTGGACAACGAGGCCATGTAACGTTGAACTTAATGATATAATAGGCGATACCGAATTCATGATCTCATGACTCATAACATGAATCAGTTTTTGCCACGCATCCATTTCATGTATATCCAGTTCCTGCCGGATGTTCTGCATGGAGATCAATTTATAGTACATATCCTCCAGCTTGAATTCGGAAGCGTGTATAGAGAGTTGTAATACTTCCTGCTGCACGCGCAGCTTTACCAGGCGTGTTTCTCCTGTACGTATTTCACGTATTGTATTCGCCAGCGAAGCATCAATATTTTCGAAAGCATGAAGATCGGGCAGTATATTTTTTTGCAGCATGGTTTTCAATGCCTGGTTGGCGTGCTGTACCTTGCCCGTGGCATCCACGCTGAGTATACCGACACGCACATGCTCAAACAACATTTCGAGGTAACGGTATTGCACTTCTTTCTGCACGCTGATGTTGCGAAAGGCAGTAGCAATCTTGTTGAGCATGCTATATAACTCATCGATACTCTTGCCATTACCCGAAGTATGAAAATGCGTAGTGAAATCACTTTGCAGTAAACTCGTCAGGAAGTTTTTCAGGTCGCGATTAAAACGGTCGGTATACCACACCAGTTCAACGAGCAGAATCAAGATCGCGCCAGCGAGGTATATACTTCGAAGATAATACCCGAGCACGATGCACCAGGCAAATAGCGTGACAGCGCCCGTCAGCAATAACACACGGAAAACGATCTGAAGTTTGAAATTCTTAAATACCATAGGTTTGGATTCTTCGGTATAGTGCACCACGCGAAAGTCCTAATTCATCGGCAGCATGACTGATGTTTCCGTGGTGTTTCGCTATAGCTTTGCGGATCGCCCAGGCTTCAAGTTTTTCGAGGTTGAAATCTTCAAAGGTAACTTCAGAAGACATTTGTTTTTGCAGGGTTCCGAAATCTGCAGATTCGATCTGCTGTCCTTCGCACATAATTACCGCACGCTCAACCGCGTGTTGCAGTTCGCGTATATTACCCGGCCACCGGTATTTCTGAAGAGTATAGATAACATCATCGGTAAACTTTAAGTAAGGCTTCTGGTATTTATGACTGAAGCGGCTCAGAAAGTGTTCAGCCAGTAAAGGTATATCTTCTGCGCGATCCTGCAGCGGTGGCAACGTGAGCTCTACCGTGTTAATGCGATAGTATAGATCTTCCCTGAATTTACCTTCCTTTACCATAGCCTGCAGGTTGCCATTGGTGGCACAGATAATTCGTACATCCAGATCGATACTTTCATGCGTACCCAGTCGGGTAACTTTTTTGTGTTGTAGCACGGTGAGCAATTTGGCCTGAAGCGAAAGTGACAGATTGCCGATCTCATCGAGAAATAAAGTACCACCAGCCGCAGCTTCAAACCGGCCTGCGCGGTCTTCTTTTGCATCGGTAAAAGCTCCTTTACGGTGTCCAAACATTTCACTTTCAAAAAGACTTTCGCTTAGAGAACCTACATCCACCGTCATAAATATACCGTTGGCCCGGGCGGAGTTCCGGTGTATTTCGCGCGCTATAATTTCTTTACCCGTACCGTTTTGTCCGAGAATTAGGACATCAGCTTCCGTGGGCGCCACTTTCTCAATCGCCTTTCGGATGGCAAGTATAGATTCAGATATACCGATAACCGGTTCGTGCCGATCCAACGCAGAGGCTAGTGATCGCTGCTGCGATTTCAACTGCTTTACTTTCTTTTTCTCCTGGCTTAACAAGTGCGCTGTCTTAACGGTAGCCAGTAGCTTTTCATTCTGCCAGGGCTTCACTATAAAATCGAGTGCACCTTCTTTCATTGATTCTACGGCTACATGTATATCACCGTAAGCCGTTAATAAAATTACCTGTGTCTCAGGCGCTATACTTTTGATCTTCTTCAACCAGAACCGTCCCTGGTTCCCCGTGGTATCGCCCTGGCGAAAATTCATGTCGAGCACTACCACATCAAATTGTTCGCGGTCCAGCAACGCCTGAATGCGCTCGGGGTTGCTGATCGTTTTAACGGAAGTAAAATAGGGTTCGAGCAATAGCTTGACCGAGAGAAGAACAAATTCATCATCATCAACGAGCAGTATATTTCCGGCTGCTTTCATGGCTGTTCAGACTTATAGGTACCGATCGTTAAAGGTATAGACAGCATGGCTGAAAGCAATAGAAAGTGCCCACCAATGGACAGTTTTATTTTTATGAATGGGCACTCGCTATAACGATTCAGGTGAATACGCTTGTATTTCGCACGAAAAGGAGCATATTGTTTATGGCATCGTGTTGGTAAACACCTAGAGAAAGAAACAGGGATCTATATGCTCCGACATAATTTTTTACTCCTTTACCGGAATTTCAAAAGGTTCAGAGGTACATTCTTTATCAACCTGGCTGGTCTTTCCACAGGTCTTGCCTGTACCTTGCTGATATACCTGTGGGTATATGATGAGTGGCAGGTTGATAAATTCCACGCCAACGACAGCTGGCTGTATAAAATATTTGAGAAGCAGCAACACTCCGGTAACATCGGAGTTACTGATTCAACGCCCGGGCTACTGGCTGAAACACTGGCGGAAGATATGCCCGAGGTAGAGTATGCATCAACGGTTACGCCTCCCTATTGGTTTGACCGCTTTACGTTATCGGTAAAGGACAAGCGGATAAGTGCAGCCGGTATATATGCCGGTAAGGATTACTTTAATATTTTCTCGTTTGACCTGCTTCACGGTGATGCCAGCCGTGTACTCGCAGATAAGAATTCCATTGTGATATCCGAAAGTATAGCGAAGAGTCTGTTTACAACAACAGCCAACGCGATGGGTAAAGCAATCGAATGGCAGCGCGAGCAGGAGTATATCGTGAGTGGTGTATTCAAAGACATTCCTTCTGCTTCGTCTCTGCGATCTGATTTCGTTCTGTCGTTTGAGGTTATGAAGGACACCAACAAAGGTGTACTCAACTGGGCTAACTCCGGTCCCATGACTTTTCTTGTTTTAAAGAAAGGAACCGATGCCACTTTGTTCGAGCGAAAAATATCAGGTCTCATTAAAACAAAGACAACCGCTACACACCGCGATCTGATTTTACAGAAATATTCAGATGGGTATCTCTTCGGCCGGTTTGAAAATGGTATAGCCACCGGTGGCCGAATTGACTATGTGATCTTGTTTAGTGTAATCGCTGCTTTTATACTCGTTATTGCCTGCATTAATTTTATGAACCTCTCTACAGCAAAAGCATCACGCAGGCTTAAAGAGATTGGTATAAAGAAAGCCATAGGTGCAGGCAGACGAACATTGGTTATACAACATTTAGGAGAGTCGATGTTTATGAGTTTCCTTTCGCTTCTGCTCGCAGTGCTCATGGTAGATTTGGTCCTTCCCAGCTTTAACATCATAACGGTTAAGCAACTGGTATTAACATTCAGCACCGATCTTGTGGTGGCATCGCTCCTCATAACATTGGCAGCCGGTTTATTGGCAGGCAGTTACCCGGCCCTATATCTTTCCGGGTTTAGCCCGGTCCATGTATTGAAAGGCAAACTGAATTCGTCAACAGGCGAACTGTGGGCACGAAAAGGTCTTGTTATATTCCAGTTCACGCTCTCGGTAATCTTTATCGTTTCTGTTTTGATCATATATATGCAGATCGATTTTCTGCAATCCAGAAACCTCGGGTATAATAAAGACAACGTCATTCATTTCCCGATGGAAGGACGTGTGAAAGAAAATCCGGAAACATTTCTGAATGAACTCCGAAAACTTCCCGGCATTGTGAGCGCTTCGAGTATAGGACAAAGCATGGTAGGCGGAGGTAACACCACTGAAATAGAGTGGGAAGGTAAAGAACCGAATATGCTTGTCCCATTTGCTATACGTCCGGTTAACTATGATGTTATCGAAATGCTGGACCTGGAACTACTGCAAGGTCGCGCATTCTCGCGGGACGATAGTCCGGGGTTTAAAGCTATATTTAATGAGACAGCCATTGATATCATGGCACTTAAAGATCCGATAGGTAAAACGATACAGCTTGGCAACGATAAACTGAATGTTGAAATTATAGGTGTAGTGAAAGATTTTCATTTTGAATCGCTGCACAGTAAAGTTGCACCGATGTTCTTTGTTATAGCACCTCCTTATACAAGCAAGATCATTGCGCGTATGACGGCCGGCTCCGAGCGTGAGACAATTGACAGGTTGCAGAATTTTTACCGGACTTATAATCCGGAATTCGATCTTGATTATCGTTTTCTCGATCAGGACTATCAGGCACAATATGCTGCAGAAGAACGCATCGGTACACTATCAGAATACTTTGCCGGGCTTGCCATTCTTATTTCATGCCTGGGTTTATTTGGACTTGCATCCTTTACGGCTGAGCGAAGACTCAAGGAGATTGGCATTCGTAAGGTGCTGGGATCGAGCGCAACAAATATAGTTATACTGCTTACGGCAGATTTTACGCGCATTGTCCTGGTGGCTATTATACTGGCATTACCTGTGAGCTATTATATAGGTAAATTCTGGCTGGATAACTTTGCCTATAAGATCCCGTTAACGTGGTGGTATTTTGTAAGTGGCGGATGTATAGCGCTGTTTATATCCTGGTTAACGGTTGGCTTGCAGGCTATTCGTGCTGCGCGTGTTAATCCGGCACGGTGTCTTCGTGATGAATGAGGTTACGTGTTTAGGTGTTTATGTGTTTACGTGTGTGGGGATTTCGTTTATGGTTGTTTATCGGTATATAGCGATCGTTTATATAATGTAGGTTGTTGATGGGTGGCAGAAATAAATATTCTGAAAAAAGACACGCTTCCTAAAAATGTTTTCGATTCGGGTTGTGTTGTAAGGTACATTTCAATTGTCTAAACGATACAATTATGAGTACAAAAACAATCAACGACACATTTCGTGTGGGAGGCGATCTTACTGTTAACCGTTTGGGTTATGGCGCTATGCGTATTACAGGTGAAGGTATATGGGGACCACCAGCCGATAAAGCCGAAGCACTCCGCGTATTGAAGCGTGCAGTAGAGCTGGGCGTAAATTTTATAGATACTGCAGATAGTTACGGACCAGATGTTTCGGAAGAACTGATAGCCGAAGCATTGCATCCGTATCCGAAAGACCTGGTGATTGCAACGAAAGGTGGCTTCGAACGTTCCGGTCCGAATGTATGGAATGTCAATTCACATCCCGATCATTTGAAACGTGCGTTGGAAGGAAGTCTGAAACGTCTCAAACTTGAACAAATCGATCTGTATCAATTACATCGCATTGATCCCAAAGTACCGGCTGAAAAATCATTTGCGTTTTTACGCAAGGCACAGGAGGAAGGAAAGATAAAGCATATAGGACTCTCGGAAGTTAGCGTTGATGATATACAGCGTGCACAGAAATTCTTTCCCGTGGTATCGGTGCAGAACATGTATAGTGTTGATAACCGGAAGTGGGAAGCGGTACTGGAATATACCCATAAAAATAGTATAGCCTTCATTCCGTGGTATCCGCTTAGTGCCGGAAATGTAGCAGCACAGCAAACGTTGAAAAATATAGCAGACCGACACAATGCTACCGTACACCAGGTCGCGCTTAGCTGGCTGTTGCACCGCGCTGATAACATCTTGTTAATACCCGGTACATCGCGCGTAAAGCACCTCGAAGATAACATGAAAGCCGCAGTACTTGATTTGAACGATCTGGATCTGCGTGAGCTGAATGCCATTGCCCCGGTCTAATCAATTGCTGGAGAAGCGAAAACGATATAAGCAGAACCTGAGGTATAACACTCAGGTTCTTTTTTTATGTCGAATATCAATGACTTTCCTCATTTTCAGAAGGGTATACTTTTTTATGAGTAAAAAAATGCCAATTCGCGACTTATTCATTTTCATATAGCTTTCTATTGTACTGGCACAGCTTTTTGGAAACAAGAATGGTATGGGAGTACAAAACAATCAACCAAACACTTTGTGGTGGCAGAGCGGAGTTATTTACCAGATATATCCGCGCTCGTTTCAGGACAACAATGGCGATGGCATTGGCGATCTGCGAGGCATCATAACCCGACTGGATTACCTGCAATGGCTGGGCATTCGCGCTATATGGATTTCCCCTATATATCCTTCGCCCATGGCCGACTTCGGGTATGATATAGCAGATTATACCAATATACATTCCATGTTTGGTACGATGGATGATTTTGATGAACTCGTGCGTGAGATACATGCACGGAACATGAAACTCATCCTCGATCTTGTTCCCAACCATACATCCGATCAGCATCCGTGGTTTCTCGAATCAAAATCTTCACGCAACAACCCCAGGCGCGACTGGTATATATGGCGAGACGCACGACCGGATGGTGGCGTGCCGAACAACTGGCTTGCAGCTTTTGGCGGATCGGCCTGGCAATGGGATGAGACAACACAGCAATATTATTATCACGCGTTCCTGAAAGAACAGCCCGACCTGAACTGGCGCAACCCGGCTGTACGGCAAGCTATGCTTGATACCATGCGCTTCTGGCTCGAGAAAGGCGTGGATGGTTTTCGGGTGGATGTTATGTGGCACATGATCAAGGATGAGAAGCTGCGTGATAACCCGGTGAATACCGCGTATCAGCATCACATGGCTACATACGATCAGTTATTACCAGTATACTCAACCGATCAGCCGGAAGTACATGATATCGTTCGTGAAATGCGTGCGTTGCTCGATCGCTATACCGAGCGCATGCTGATTGGTGAAATATACCTTCCGATTCATAAGCTGGTTACGTATTATGGTAAAGATAATCAGGGGGCACATCTTCCGTTTAATTTCCAGTTGCTTACGCTGCCGTGGAATGCGCGCGTCATTGCTTCTGCCGTGAGCGAGTACGAAGGAGCATTACCTTCACAGGGCTGGCCGAACTGGGTATTGAGTAATCATGACCAGCCTCGTATTGCCAGTCGGGTTGGAGCCCACCAGGCGCGTGTAGCTGCTACGTTGCTACTGACTTTGCGTGGCACGCCCACGGTATACTATGGTGATGAAATAGGCATGCGCGATGTACCCATTCCGTTTCATGAAATACAAGATCCACAGGGACTTAATATGCCCGATAAGAATTTGAGTCGTGATCCTTCGCGCACACCTATGCAATGGAACAACAGTGAACAAGGTGGTTTTACAGCTGGTAAACCATGGTTACGACTCGATCGTAATTTTTACCAGGTCAATGTACAGGCACAGAAGGATGATGCATACTCCATGCTTCAGCTTTACCGGAAATTGATTCGGCTGCGTGAAGAATATATAGCACTGGTAGCCGGTAATTATATGCCAGTATATGCCGATCACCAGATGATGGCCTATATACGTGCTGCTGAAGGAGCACCGCGTTTGTTGATTGTATTAAACTTTAGTCATCGCCCGTGTTATTTCAAATCGCTGGCAGAACCTTTGAAAGGCACCATCCTTGTGTCTACTTCGCCTGAGCTGGAGGGAACGACCGTAGAGGGTACCACCAGCCTGAGTGGCGATGAAGCCATTGTTGTGCGGCTCGATGCCTAAAATAAATTTGTTGATTAACTATATATATGTCTACAGACGCACGCATTCACGGTGCAGTATATGCTGAAGATGGTACCTGTACATTTTCTGTATGGGCTCCTGAAAAGAAGAAAATGATACTACACCTGGTGGCTCCACAGGAAGAGAAAGTGGAGATGATAAAAGACGAATCCGGATACTTTTATAAGAAGCTGAGCCGTGTAACGCCCGGTACGCAATACTTCTTCATGCCGGAAGGAGCGGAAGATATACCGGATCTCGCTTCTCATTTTCAACCGCACGGTGTAAAAGGCCCATCTGAAATAGTAGATCACAATGCTTTTGTCTGGGAGGACGAAGCGTGGCGCGGCAAGCCCCTGGAAGATTATATACTATACGAACTTCATGTCGGTACATTTACCGAAGAAGGAACTTTCGAAGCAATTATACCGCGCCTCGAAGATTTATTGGACAATGGCATAAATGCATTGGAGATTATGCCGGTGTCTCAATTCTCAGGTGAGCGAAACTGGGGATATGATGGTGTATTTCCGTATGCAGTACAGAACTCATACGGAGGTCCGCAGGGATTGAAAAAGCTGGTGAACGCGTGTCATAAAAAAGGTATAGCAGTGGTACTCGATGTAGTATATAACCATATAGGGCCGGAAGGAAATTGGTTTGAGCATTATGCCCCGTATTTTACTGATACCTATCGTACCCCGTGGGGGAATGCTATAAATTTTGATGGCGAGTGGTCGGATGGTGTGCGCGATTATTTTTCCGGCAATCCTATATATTGGTTCAACCATTTTCATATTGACGGCTTACGACTGGATGCTATACATGCTGTCTTTGATACGAGTGCAGAACATTTCTGGGAACTCTGTCATAAGCGGATTAAAGCGCTTGAAAGGCGAGTAGCCAGGCCGTTGTATATGATCGCGGAAAGCGATTTTAACAGTCCGAAGATAGTAACGCCAATCGGGAAGGGTGGTGTTGGTTTTGAGGCACAGTGGCTAGATGATTTCCACCATGCCCTATATGTCTTGCTGGACAAACGCGGAAAGAAGCGTTATGAAGATTTCGGCTCGATGGAACAATTGGAGAAAGCCTATAACGAAGGCTTTGTCATGAGCGGTGAGTACGTGAAATTCCGGAAACGTAAATATGGTGCTTCATCTGCCGGTATTCCACCCAATCGGTTTTTAGTTTTTACCATGAATCACGATCAGGTTGGTAATCGTGTGCGAGCCGAGCGGTTATCGGCACTGGTTGATTTCGAAAGACTGAAGCTCGCAGCGGCAGCCATGTTACTGTCTCCGTATATACCCATGCTCTTTATGGGCGAAGAGTACGCGGACGAATCTCCGTTTTTTTATTTTATCAGTCATGAGGACCCTGATTTGATTGATGCGGTACGCGAAGGACGTAAGAAAGAGTTCGCTGCATTTGCCTCTGAAGGCGAACCACCCGATGCCTATGCGCAGGAAACGTTTCATGCATCCAAATTGAAATGGGACAAGCGCAATGAAGGGAAGCATGCGGTTATGCGCAATTGGCACAAACAACTCATCAGCATGCGACAGAATCATGTTGCCTTGAAGAGTTATGCCCGAAAAGATTTTCAGGCAACGGTAATAGGTGAAAAAGGCTTGCTGTTGCATCGTAAACATAATCGTGCACATCTATTGTGCCTGTTTAATTTTTCCGAAGAGAAGTATGTGTATACCATGGCTGCCTACACCACACAATGGCTAAAGGTACTGGATTCGAAAGAGGACCAATGGTGTATAACAGGAAACCCAAATAAACATCCGGAACAGGTCCTGGCCGGAGAAGTTGTTACGATACGGCCGCTAAGCGTTGTTGTATATACCAATCTGTAAAAAGGAGACAGGCTGATTCGAAGATGTAGTGTTTGAATCAGCTTTTCTTTTTGTCTTTGTCCTTATTCTTATCCTTTTCTTTGTCGTCTTTTTTGCCGAACACTTTTTCCAGGAAAGTTTTCTTTTTTTTCGATTGTGATTCTACGGTTGCTATATTTATCTCCTGGTCTATGGAAGGTTGCAGCGCCTGTATAAAAGCATTTTGCAGCACACGCGTAAGCGCGAACCATACATTTGTCTCCGGGTTTTTGAGACTTCCCTGGAAAGGAATTTTGGTAGCAACCTGGTCTTTGCGTTGGTTTTCAAAAATTTCTCCCGCAACACCGACTGTAGCTTCCCATGCTTTTCGCAGAATGTTATCATCGCGATCTTCTTGTCCCAGAATGTCCAGATCCTGAATGAGCGGTTTAACATAACCGGTAAATTTACCTTTCTTCGCTGCCACCTCAGTATAAAGTCCAAAGCGGCCTTTGTTAACATCTACCTTAGCATAGGCTTTAAAGAAGTCGTTAAGCTTAACAAGGTTCGTGTTCTTTAATTCAGCGTTCACATCGAAAGTTGGTTCATCCGCCAGTGGGTTAAGTTTCATGTTAATGGCAAGATCTCCTTCATATACATTGGCGTGTGCCCGAAGGGATGCCGGTAACACAACCGTTGAGTCATAACTGTTCCGAAGGTTTTCCGCCAGTGCGTAGGCATTGGTAAGACTGATGTCCACACGAGGCTTAGAAGTTTCATCTATATACTGAATGCTGCCATTGTTGATCTCCACGCGGTTTACCTGCAAAGGCATGAAGTCATCGAGCAGATTTTTAAAACTGCTGGAGTCGTCTCGCACTTCATCCGGCTCCACTTTGTCTTTGGTAAATCGTATCATCGGGTTTTCAAAGACAAGCTCTCCCACGATCGAACCGTGAAACAACGCTTTCCACTCTACGGATAAATCAATCTGAGACGCACCAAAAAAAGGTGTCTCCTTTTGTGTAGTACTGTCTACTTTGTTCAGATATATACTGTCAATCTCATAGGCGCCCCGTATCAATGCTATATCTATATCATCGGCCTTGCCATAATAACCATCCATGTTGGCAAGTGTTTTGTTCAGGTAATGAAGAACAATATAGGGGAGTGCCAGTCGCACGGCTACCAGCAGCACGGCAACAATTGCTAACGCCCATAGAATTTTTTTCTTTCGTGAGATCATGTTCTATACGTCATGCTTGGAAAAAAACATTCCTTGTAACTTTAATTGCGAAAAGGCTATATCGTGGTTTCGTCATTAATTTCGATTTGTGACTCGCCCAATCGTTTTGGTTTGCCAGGATCTTCTTTCGAAGAATCGGTAGATATATGTTCGCCTGTATCTACATTACTTTTGGGGGAAGATGCGTCACGGCCCTGCTTTTGTCTGCTGATGCGGGGGGTGTTTTGTGTATGTGATTTAGTGTGCGTTTTCATAATTGGATTGGTTTCGTTAACGGAAGTGAATAAAAAAATAATGCCGTGAGAATATACTTTCCACCCGGGAATGGATTTTTAAACAGTGCTACACAACAGAGTTACACTACGTATGAATTCATCTTGTAAAAAAATAACCCCACTGGAAAAATTTTCCACTGTGGTAACGGGTGCTGCTGGCAGTTCATCAGCTTTCCTGGTGGCGGTGTTATTGATATTGGTGTGGTTGATTACCGGGCCTATTTTTAATTATTCTGATACCTGGCAACTCGTTATTAATACGGGTACTACCATTATTACTTTCTTAATGGTATTTCTCATTCAACGAAGTCAGAATAAAGAATCAATTGCCATACATCTTAAATTGAATGAATTGGTTGCAGCGCATAGCAAAGCAAGCAACCGGCTTGTTTCGGTAGAAGATCTCACGGAAGAAGAGTTAAGAGTACTGCGCAAGTTCTATGCGAAACTCGCCACCATGAGTAAGGAAGAAGATAGCATGCAACAAACACACTCCATCGAAGAAGCCGAAGAACTGCATGAAGAAAAGCAAGCCGAAAAAGAGGGTCGGTAGATTGCTCGCTATATTTCGTTTTGCTGTGAAGTATTTTCTCGCAGTAGGAAATAGTCTTGCTGTTTTAACGGGAGCACTTCCTGATAGGATACTACACGCACGCTTATCTGCGTTTCACCATTTTTTAAAATACGTTGCAACATTTTGTCCTGATCCTGATAGGACAATACTACCTGTCTCAAATCGTGTTATTTGTAATTTTTTTATTCTGCGTGTATTCATACGGTTGGATTTTTTTTATTTCTGATATTTCACTATTTTCTACATTAAATTGATCGAGTAGAGATTGTTTGAATTGTTCCTGCACATTCCTGACGGTGCAATAGATTACAGGTTATTATTGGTTAAGATCATTAAGTAGATCATTTTAGAATTAGGTGTGTTGATCTGAATTTTTCAACGATGCGGATACATCATTGGCTTTGTATTTTGTTTTGTTTGGAGTTGTTGTTTTCCTGTAACCGGGCGAGCAGTAGTGGAAAACTCAGTGCAGAGTTTTCGTATGCCGTAATGGTTCCTGATATTGTGATTGTACATGCAGGTATGCCACTGCTTCAACCTGACTTTGAAGTTGAACGCATTACCGGTACTCAACCTATATCTATACTGTTAGGTGCTTTTGTGTGCCTGTTGGTATTAAGCGCAGTTGTGATGGTGTTTGCACTTCGGAAAAGCCGGGCGTATCGCGAATTAAACAAACGCCACGAAGCATTGTTAATTACCAATAAAGAATTTGCTGCAGCTAACGAAGAATTGAAATATACCAACCAGAAGCTGGAAGATGCTCATGTAAAAATAGCAGAGCAGACACAAACGATACTTCGTCAGAAAGATGAACAACTTAACCGTGTGCTCGATTCTTCGCAGGATATAATCTGGTCGATCGATTTAACGGGGGCCGGCAAACATTATATCAGCCGCTCTGCCACGCAGGTGCTGGGCGACAATGTTCGGGGAGAATTATTGATCGATGCTATATATTGGCAACACCTCGTGTTGGAGGAAGACTGGCCGTTAAAAGAAGAAGCGCTCCGAAATGTATCCCTCGATGGCTACGCAGAGTGTACGTATCGCATACGCACCGCTGATGATGGTTATCAATGGCTGTTCGAAAAAATGCACGTGGTGGATGATGAAAACGGAATGCCGTTACGACAGGAGGGGATCATTGTAGATATTACTAATCAAAAGAAGGCAGAGGAAATTATACTTCGCTATCAGCAGCAAATCGATATTATATTTTCCAACACTCAGGAAAATATAGTGCTGATGGATTTTACCGGAAAAGTTTTGTTGTTTAATAAAGCGTTTGAATACTTCGCGGAAGCTGTAACAGGCGTTCGGCCGGTTGTAGGAAAGTATATATGGGATATAACTACCAAAGATCGCAGGGAGGTTTCGCAGCGATTGTTCCAGGAAGCGCTTGAGGGTAAATTGATAAAGACCACGGCGGTGTTTTATATGCAGGATAATGCTATATATCATTCTGTTCGATACGAACCGATTATTAGCGATGGTAAAACTACGCATGTTGCCATTATAGCATCCGATATCACGCAATTGAAAGAACAGGAAAATATACTGCGCGAATCGGAAGCAAACCTGAAAGCTATATTTGATAACACCCGCGATTCTTTTACGTTGCTGTCTCCGGATTATACGATCATTGCTTTTAATAAAGCTAATTTTCAGAATGTGCTGCTGCGCACCAACAAGGAACTGCGTACAGGTGTAAACCTGCTGGAGTATATAGATGAAGATCGCAGAAGTGCTTTTACTTATTTACTGGAACGTGTTGAGAATGGTGAGATGATTTCCTACGAAGCTAATCTTCAGAACGGAGGACTTGAAGCTGCGTGGTTTAAAATAACCATCAGTCAGGTACGATCGGCTGAAGGTAAACTCTTTGGTTATTGCATCGAAGCGCATGATATAAATGAGCAGAAGGAATTTGAAGGTACATTAACGGCAATAGCGCGCGAGCTGTCAAGCTTAATCGAGAATGCCAACGTGCCTATATTTGGCATTGATCAACATGGAAAGATAAACGAATGGAATCGTGTCTCAGCAGAACTCACAGGTTTTTCAAGAACCGAAATGATCGGGCGTGACTGGATAACGAATTTACTCGAACCGGAATATCATGAAGTAGTAACAGCGATTATGAAAGATGCACTCAGCGGTGTACCCGTAAGTAATTTTGAATTGCCGGTGCTGAGTCGGAAGAAGCAGAAGATATCCTTGCTACTCAGTGTTTCACCACGGAAAGATGCTGAACATAAAATTGTTGGTGCAACGATTGTCGGTCAGAATATAACGGAGCTTATAGAGTATAAACAAAATCTGGAGCGTATGGTCTACGATCGCACACGCGAGTTGAACGAGGCGTTGCAGAAGGAAAAGGAGCTTGTAGAGATGAAAAGCAAGTTTGTCTCCATCGCGTCCCACGAATTCCGTACACCGCTCTCTTCCATTTCACTGGCATCAGGTTTTATCAAAAAGTACAAACAGAAGATTACACCGGAGGAAGTTGATAAACGATTGGACAACATTGAAAAGCAGGTGGGACACATGACGCATTTGCTGGACGATGTACTGCTGATCGGAAAAACGGAAGCCGGAAAGCTGGTGGTACATCCATCGGAAGTAGATATTGCTGATACGTTTGAGCGGTTGAAAAATGAGATAGAGCAAAGTACTGGCAATACACATATTATACGGTTACATATCGATAGTATAGAAGGTAGCGTGAATACCGATGAGAAACTGATTCGTACCATGGTAATAAACCTGCTCACCAATGCTGTCAAGTTTTCTCCGGGTGCTTCATACGTTGATTTGTTTGTAACTGCAGACTATAACAAGCTTGCGATAGGTGTAAAGGATTATGGTATAGGTATACCGGAGCAAGATATAAAAAATCTGTTCGAACCGTTTTACCGCGCCAGCAATGCTGCCGATGTGGAAGGTACCGGGCTTGGTCTTTCTATTATTAAGAAAGCGCTGGACCTGCTCAGAGGTTATGTAGATATAAAGAGTGTAATCGGACAAGGTACAGAAATAACTATAGTAATTCCGTTGGAACATGCCTAAGAAAATTATGGTAGTAGAAGATACTCCTGACCTGCTGCAGCATGTAACAGATTTCCTCACGATGGAGGGATATGATGTAGAGCCTTGCTCGAATGGTCATGATGCGTATCGGAAACTGGCATATAGTAAACCGGATCTGATCATCACGGATTTGCTAATGCCCAAGCTCGATGGATTTGCATTGATTGAAAAAATAAAACAGGACAAGACTATGCAACATATACCGGTTGCAATTTTTTCGGCAAAGCCACCGCATGAAAACGAAGCGCGGGCATTGAGTCTCAATGTGCAGGCCTTTATAAAGAAGCCGTGCTCGCTGGACGATCTGCATGAGATAGTAAAAAGTATACTGGATAAATAAGAAGATCATGAGTGCTGTAAAAGTTATAGTTGTAGACGATCACGGATTGGTGCGACAGGGTATCGTTTCGTTGTTACGTGAAAGTGGTGAAGTGGAAATCCTGAAAAGTGTAGATAGCGGAGAAGAAGCCGTGAACTACGCTACGGAGCTTTCACCGGATATAGTTATTATGGATATTGTGATGAGAGGAATGACGGGTATAGAAGCCACGCGTTGGATTAAGGAACAAAACCCGCATGTAAAAGTTATACTGGTGTCAAGCGAAGTAAATAAGGATTTTATACGCGCAGGTCTTCGCAGCGGTATGGATGGCTATCTCAACAAGAGTACAACATCCGATGTGTTGATGAAAGCTGTGCGCAGTGTAATGAAGGGAGAGAAATATTTTGGTACTGATATCACTTCGCTCGTGCTGGAAGAATTTTCATCACCACAAAAATCCACGCGCGATAATGACCGGGGAGAAAAGCTGAAGGGCAGCGTACTCTCCAAACGCGAAGAAGAAGTACTCACGTTGATAGCCGAAGGAAAAAGTTTGAAACAGATCGGAGAAGAACTTTTTATCAGTGTGAAAACGGTGGAAACGCATAAACTTCATATCCAGGATAAACTCGGGCTCACCGGCACGGCACAGCTTGTGCGATATGCCCTGGAGCGCAAGGTAACGCGATACTAAGCTTTTCACGTAGGCTACATCAGTAATATCCTGATTTTGTAAAATCATTCTATTGCTGTCAGATTTTAGGGTGCGCAATCAGACATTTGTTTCTGATTAACGCATATTAAACCATGGCAACGCCCGACACTGATTTACTGGCAGGAGAAAAACGAAAGGGCTTTTTGTTTCATACGGATGCCAGTGTTTCCAACGAGCGTTTCTGGAAAGAGCTCGCACAGTTGTCCATCACCATCAGCCGTACAACTTCCGTGTCCATTTGTGTTTATGACAATACAGTGTTGCGCGTAACAGCATCAGCCGGTACTATACTTTCAACCGAACGCATCGGGTTATGGGAAGCATTGATACAGCATGAACAATATACCGAAGTCGAAGACACGTTGAAAGATGTAGTGTTCAAATTTGATTCACGTGTACTCGATCAGCCTGTTATTCGTTTTCTGGCGGGTATGCCCATCGTTAATGGTCAGGGAAGTCGCATCGGTATAATTGCTTTGTCTGACAGCAAGCCTCGTAAATTTTCAGGAGAGCAGATCCAATCGTTAAGCATCATCAGCCGTGTTATTGCGGTACATCTTGAAATGAAGAATCGCATTTCTGCAGTCTAAGGATTTTACTGAGGAGATTTACTGAACAAATCTGCGTCCTTATTTTTTCAAAATCAGCATCACACGGATTCAAGTCTACACATTGTTATAGAATTTTGACGCATCAGTTTACAGTTATGATACAAGTCAATTTACAAACAATGGGAGAACAGAAGCGCACCGATACATCAATAGCACAAGAGCTTGCAAAAGCTAAAAATGTTATTGATAAATTTTTGTACGGCTGTTCTCATACCATGCGTGGACCATTGAAATCTATTTCAGGTCTTATAAAACTTTTGCAGAATCCGGAAGCAACAGAAGATCCTTACAAACATCTTGAGCTTATCCAGAAGACGGTTAATAAAATGGAAACCATTCTGAATGACCTTGAGCAGTTCCTGGTGAACTCACGAAGAGATCTTGTTATTGAATCGGTGTCGATGTCCAAAACGATTGATCTTATACTCGAACGCTATAGCAGAGAGGCTGAAAGTAAGAACATCCGTTTTTCGAAAAGTATAACGCAAACAGTTCCGTTGTTCACGGATGTGGAGCGTCTCAATCTTATCCTGATACAGCTCATCTCGAATGCGCTGGTGTTTAATGATTCCGAGAAGGCCGACAAGCACATCGATATATTTGTGCGCGTTAACGAAAACGGATGTCATATTAAGGTATTGGACAATGGTATCGGTATGTCGTCTGACATTCAGAAGAATATATTTCAACTTTTCTTCCGCGGAGCGCAACAGTCGCAAGGTGCAGGCATAGGACTGTATGTAGTAAATGAAGTGCTGCGAAAAATGGGCGGCAGCATTACCGTTACGTCAGAGGAAGGATGTGGTTCAAGCTTCTTCGTGTGGATTCCCAACCTCAAATCGTAATGCCATCTAAGTGTTCTACGTATTTTCTAGGGAAAATCCTTAGGATATGGAGGAGCTCTTGATCTCTGTAAAAATCAGCTTGTCACTGATTTTTTAGATGTTTTTTCATTCCACTTTTGTATGACGAATAACCACGCAGTAACAACTAAATTTTAAAATTATGAGCGCGAACAGATCCATTAACCCAGCATTCTACAATAAGCAGACATTCGTAGAGTTATCTGTTCATGGCCGGGATGTTATGAATAAACCGAAGGCTGTGGGCCGTTATTTCGATCACGACAAGTTTGATAAGCTCACTGGTGGTTATGACAAGATACAGGCGGAACTGATCGAAGCGTTCCTGGAATTTACACCTGCGCTGCTGGAAGAACTTCGCACCATTGCTATGGCCGAGAACGTTGCTGATGTGGCGCGTATACTCCATAAACTGAAATCGTCAACATCTTTGTTGTGTTCAGACTCGCTATACTCTGAGATTATACATCTGGAAGAAAATGCAAACCATGTAAGTGATCCTGACTATAAAAGCCGGATCGCTGCGCTCATTACTTCGCACGAAGTATTGATGGAAGAAGCCGAGACCATTCTTAAAAAACTGACGTAATCAAGCCCCTCTCTATAACAATCCCCCATGAACTGCTTTCTGCCTACAGCTTTTGAAGACAGTCGGTTGGAGACACTTCGCAAACTTGAGATACTGGATACGAGTGATGAGAAAGATCTGGATGATATAGTCCAATTGATCGCTACCATCTGTGATGTTCCTATAGCACTTATCAGTTTAGTCGATGAACGCAGGCAATGGTTCAAAGCAAAAGTTGGCGTAGCTATATCAGAAACTCCGCGCGAACACGCTTTTTGCGCGCATGCTATATTACAAAATGAATTGATGATTGTGCCGGATGCGCTGGCTGATGAACGATTCGCTGCGAGCCCGCTGGTTACAGGCTCTATGGGAATCCGGTTCTATGCCGGGATGCCACTGATTACAACGGATGGCTACACGCTAGGTACGTTGTGCGTGATGGGCCGCAAGCCCGGAAATCTTACCGACTTTCAATGTCTCAGTTTGCGTACACTCGCACGCAACGTCATTAAACAAATTGAGTTGAAATACATGGCGCGCCAGATGGATGAGCGCGCTCGCACGCTGGAAGAATCCAACATGAAGCTGGCTATATTGAACCGCGAGAGTCGCGGTAACCTGGAGCATATCAAGTCGCTTCAGGACCAGCTCGAAATTCGCGAACGTCAATATCGCGAGATGGTGGAGAATGCCACCGACCTTATATATGAACTTAACACAGAAGGATATTTTTCATTTGTAAACCCGGTAATGGAACGCGTATCCGGGTATACAAGAGAAGAGTTGTTTGCCATGCGGTATTGGGAACTGGTATCTCCGGACCATCGTGATCGCATCGTCAACTTTTATAAAGAGCAGCGTAGGTCCGGTAAGCGTAATACTTACCTGGAATTTACTATGCTTACAAAAAGCGGAGAAGGAATCTGGATCGGTCAGAATGTAAACATGCAGTTTACCGATGACTATAAAGTTATAAAAGTAAGTGTTATATCACGCGATATAACAACATTGAAGAATACAGAGCTGAAGCGTATGGAGAGTGAAAATCGTTTTCGTACGCTGGCTGAAAATGCACCGGTCGGAATTTTTCAGACTGATGCAACGGGTGTATGCACGTATGTGAATAAACGTGTCAGTGAAATTACAGGCATGCCGGAAGAAGATATGCTCCGGGAAGGCTGGATAAAAGCTGTATACCCGGAAGATCTTTTGCGTGTAACCACTACGTTGCAACAGTCGGTTGAAGAAAAACACGGCTTCAAAATCGAGCTCCGTTTTGTAAATGATACACAGGGTATACGCTGGGTGATCAGCGAAGGTGTACCGGTGCTGGACGACAACGGAGTACTGACGGGCTATATTGGCACTACACACGATATAACCGAGCGCAAGCAAATGTTTCAGAAGCTGCGTGACAGTGAAGAGCTATACCGCCTGCTCTCCAGCAATACGCGCGACATGATTGCGCTTTACAAGATTGATGCGTCTGCAACACGTACGTTTATATCACCTTCAGTAAACGATATACTGGGATATACTTCGGAAGAGTTGGTGGGAAGTTCTCCCTATGATAATATACACCCCGAAGATGAAGCACAGGTAAAGAAGATATTGAAGTCTGTTGTGTTTACCGGAAACTCCGCGACACTTGAATATCGCATGCGCAGGAAAGATGGTACCTATGTATGGCTGGAATCTCATGCGCATCCGTTCTATGATGATAATGGAAACATGACCGGGTTTCAGAGTTCATCACGTGATATATCAAAACGAAAAGAGTTTGAAGCTTCGCTGAAGGTTGCCAAGGAGAAGGCCGAGGAAGCAACGCGCGCGAAAAGTTTATTCCTGTCGATGATGAGCCACGAGATACGCACACCAATGAACGCTATAGTCGGGCTCACCAATTTACTTTTGCAGAATGATCCGCGCGAAGATCAACGCGAGCGTCTCAACTTGTTGAAGTTTTCAGGGCATAACCTGTTAACGATTATCAACGATATACTTGACTTTAGCAAGATTGAAGCTGGTAAACTGGTTCTCGAGTCTATCGATATAAACCTGAAGAAACTGCTTTCGGATACAAGACAAATGCTGGAGCAGCGCGCGCAGGAGAAAAATATATCGCTCTATATGAAGTATGATGCGAAGTTGCCTGAATTTTTAAAAGGCGATACGGTTCGTATTTCACAGATTGTTACCAACCTGCTGAGCAACGCTATTAAATTTACCGAGCGCGGTTATGTTGAGCTGTCTGTAAAATTACTGGGCGAAGAGAAAGGTAAATATAAAGTACAGTTCGCTGTAAAAGATACCGGTATCGGTATAGAAGCCGATAAGCTTGAGACAATCTTTGAACATTTTACCCAAGCTGATAATGATATTACCAGGAGGTTTGGCGGTACCGGTTTAGGACTTACCATTACCAAAGGTTTACTTCATCTCATGGGCAGCAAGATTGATCTGGAAAGCGTGCCCGGCTATGGTTCTACCTTCTCGTTTGTATTAACGATGGACAAAGGTAAAGATGAGCCTGTTGCCGAAACTAATTCCGTGCCCGGTAAACTTGTTAATGATGAAACGATCAGCGTGTTGCTGGTAGAAGATAATCGCATCAATCAGATTGTAGCACTTAACTTTTTACAGCAATGGGGTGTAGCGGTTGATATAGCGAATGATGGATTTGAAGCGCTCACCATGATCAAACGCAAATCCTATAACATGATATTTATGGATCTGCAGATGCCGGGTATGGATGGCTATGAAGCTTCGCGAAAGATACGTGCCATGGAAGATCCGTATTTTAAAGAAGTACCTATCATTGCATTGACAGCCGCAGCCATGAGTGGTATGCGTGATAAAGTAATAGAAACCGGAATGAATGACTTTATCAGTAAACCGTTTGATCCGGAAGAGCTGCGTCTTAAGGTGGCAAAATTTACACTCTGGCAACAGAGCGCGTGATATAGCGCTGGGCGAATCGCTATACCGTTGCAGGTGCGTGAGAAGAGGCGAGTGGCAACCGTATCACCACAGTAGTGCCGGCATCCTTCTGACTGGATATACCTACAGTTCCATTTAGTTTTTCAACAATGTGTTTAACAATATAGAGACCTAGTCCCGGGCCTCTTGCTTTTTTATGTGCCCGGTAAAACATATCAAATACGCGCGGTAAAAACTCTGGTGGTATACCATCGCTATTGTCTGTTACTTCAATTTTGGCGCGGTTATTCTCTCGCGTTACCGTAATGTTGATCGCACATTCCTGTGTATCATCAGTATAGGTCATGGAATTTTTAATGAGACAATAAAATATAGGCTTGATGATAAACGGATCGCTGTAAAAATTTATATCATTGTCTTGATGTATCGAAAGTGTAGTACGTTCGCTGTTGGGTAAATATTGAAGATCGCGGATAGCCTCGCGTGCTATTTCTTCAAAGTTGATTTTGTCGTTGATAATCGGGTTGTAATATAGCGTAGAGATGCGTGTCAGTTCTTCGAGAATTGTTATCATATCTACGTTGCAGTCGTCAAGCATTTTCAGAAAATCCTGCTCTTCGGTATCTTGTGAAATCATCTTCAGTACATTGATCAATCCTCGTGCAGAAGATACCGGTCCGCGCAATACATGCGAAGTGTGGTATAGAAATGCATTCAACTCCGTAATCTTGGACTCGAGACTAAACTGTACAGTCTTAAGGGCTGTTATATCCGTTATCATTCCAAACGCACCGCTATAGCTGCTTTGGTTATCGTAGAGCGGGTTGCCGGATATAGAAGTCCACACTTTTTTACCAGTCTTGGAGTTCAGTTTAATTTCGAGCGATATCTTTTTACCCTTGCCCAGTTTTTTGAAATGCTCAATGGAGCGGGCACGGTCATCGTGATCCATAAAACTGAAGAACGATCGCGTGATCATTTCTTTTTCAGAGTATTCCAGCATTTCAGCCAGGCGCCTGTTTACAAATATAGTCTGGTTGTGGGCGTTGAGTACCCATATACCTTCCTGCGCTGTTTCGATAATCTTACGATAGCGCTCCTCGCTTTCGCGCAGCATCTGCAGCGCCAGTTCTTTTTCATCTTCTGCTTTCTTTTTCCGCAGCATGTTGGTGAGGCTTATCGGGAAGCGCTTCAGGTTTGATTTCAGCAGGTAATCATCTATACCTTCGCTTAAACAACCTGCGGCAAATTCTTCCGTCAATCCTCCGGAGATAAGTATAAAAGGAACGCGTGCGTTCTTCTTTCGCAGTATACGTATAGCCTGTATGGCATCGAAATTGGGTGGAATATTAAAATCTGCAATGACTACATCCGGATCGAAATTTTCTACCGCTGCTATATACTCCTCTTTATTGCTGGCAATTTTAGAGACCAGCTGAATGTTGAAGGAAGCGATTTCGTATAGCAGCAACTCGGCATCGTCAGGGTTATCTTCCAATATTAAAATACGATAGGTTTTCAGGTATAGCTGTACCTGGAGCAGCGCTTCTTCGAATTTTTCAAAATCGAGTTTCTTGTGGATATAGGCAGTAACACCCAGCTTGTACTTTTCGAAAACTTCATTCTCATTTTCATCTGATGTGAATACCATCACTGGAATGTTGCGCGTTGATTTGTTGCTGCGCAGTTGCCTGAGTACCTCGAGTCCGCTGATGGTGGGAAGATTTACATCCATCAGAATTACTTTCGGTAAATGTTTAACGGGTGTTTGTATATAGGGGCCGCGTGCAAATAGCATGTCCAGCAATTCATCGCCGGTCCGGAGGCGCACAGTATTATTGTGAATGCTGTTGCGCACCAGCAAATCCCTGATCATTTCGGAATCATGATCATTTTGCTCAACAAGAACAATCTCCGGGTGGGGGCTTTCGGTTGTGTTCATGCTAAATCTGTCCTATAGGCTTTTCATTTATAGTATTCCAGTATAGTGTAAGAGTCTTTACTACGTGTACATAAAATTCAAACTCTACGGGTTTCACTACATAGCTGTTGACACCCAGGTTATAGGCTGTTGCAATGTCTTTCTTTTCCCGCGAGGATGTGAGTATTACAACGGGTAGGGTACGCGTTCGTTCGTCTTCACGAATCCGCTTCAGTATTTCCAGTCCGTCTATTTTCGGCAGCTTCAGATCAAGCAATACAAGTTTGAGATCATTTTGAATGCGCTTGTTCTCAAAGCTTTTTTTGGCGAACACAAAGTTGAGCGCTTCTGCGCCATCATTCAGGTGCAATAGATTTATTTTATTATCTCCGAGACGAAGCGCATGCATGGTTAGTTCTGCATCATCCGGATTATCTTCTACCAATAATACTTCTACACGATCAGCTTGCTCCATGAGTTGTTGTATTTAGTGAAAAATAAAAAGTAGCTCCTGTACCTTCTTTGCCTTCTGCCCAAACCTGTCCGCCATGTCGTGTTATAACGCGCTTTACAATGGCCAGACCCACGCCCGTACCGTTGTAATCCTGCGGACTGTGCAGCCGTTGAAATACCCCAAACAGTTTGTTATAGTATTCCATATCGAAGCCAACGCCATTGTCCTTTACGTAATATTGAATTTCTCCCTTCTTTTCAATCGATCCGATTTCAATATGCGGCTGTTCTCTTTTGGAAGAGTATTTAAAGGCATTGGAGACCAGGTTCAGAAAGACCTGTCTCATCAATGCTATATCTCCGGATGCCGGGTGCAAATCGCCTACCCGTACCGTTGCATGACTATGCGTCCCCTTGAATTCATCCAGTACTGAATTTACTAAAGTTTTCATATCTATGAACGTACGGTCTATATCTTTTGCACCAATGCGTGAAAGCATGAGCAGATCATTGATAAGGTTGCTCATCTTGGTAACATTTCTGCGGATGTTGTCCAATAGTCGTTTGCCCTCCGGATCAACCGTGTCCTGAAACTTGTCCATGAATATGGCGATAAACCCATCGATAGCACGCAGCGGTGCCCGCAGATCGTGTGATACGGAATAGGAAAAAGATTCCAGTTCTACGATATGTTCCTCCAGTTCGCGATTGAGTTGCTGGATCTGGTGTTCCGCTTTTTTTCGTTCGGTGATGTCGCGTATTGCTGCGAGCGCCAGGGTGCCGTCTTCCGTTTCCAACGGACTTAAACTGATCTCTACGGGAAATTCGGTTCCGTCTTTTCGTTTGCCGTACAACTCCAGTCCTATACCCATGCCCCGCATACGGGGATCGTTGAAGAATCCATGCCGGTGATGTGGATGTGCATGATGAAAACGTTCCGGTATAAGAATCTCGATAGGCTGTCCTAAAATCTCGCTGCGCTCAAACTGAAATATATTTCGCACCTGGGCATTTACCATTTGTATATTACCGTCTTGTCCTACAATAACCATGGCATCCGGGGCAGATTCAAGGAGTGCTTTGAATTTCTCTTCCGATTTTTTCCGGAGCGAGATATCGCGTATGGCTGCGAGTGCAACTATACCGGCTTCTGTTTCCAGTGGACTCAGACTGATCTCTACCGGAAACTCCGTCTCATCTTTTCGTTTGCCATATAACTCCAGGTCTATACCCATCCCTCGCACACGCGGATCGTTAAAGAAACCTTTACGATGATCCGGATGATTCTGGGTATATCGCTGCGGAATCAGTATTTCAACCTTATTACCAACAAGCTCTTCGCGTTTGTACAGGAAAAGTCTTTCAGTTTGTTCGTTGACCATCTGAATCTTGCCGTCACGTCCTACAATTACCATGGCATCAGGAGCAGATTCGAGTAACGCTTTGAACGTTTCGCGCGATTTCCGTTGCTTGGTAAAGTCGCGCGCGATCTGTCCTATACCGGTAATGTTACCCGCTATATCCCGAAGAGGCGAAACCGTTAGTGATATATATACCGGTACACCGTCTTTTCGCAGCCGCTCTGTCTCAAAGTGATCAATGGATTCACCGTTCTTCAACCGCTCCAGTATAGTTTCAGCTTCAGCCGTGCGGTCGACAGGTAGTATAAATGTTATTGGTTTACCCAATGCTTCGTCACGGGTAAAACCAAAAAGTTTTTCGGCTCCCTTGTTCCAACTTGTAATAGATCCCGCCAGGGTAGTACTAAAGATGGCATCCTCCGTGCAATCAACTATTGAAGCTAAAATTGCTTGTGTGTGATCGGGCTTATTATTAGCGAACAGTTCCATTTAAAACAACAATATTAAGTATTCACTGTCTTGTAAAGGACAGGACTATGAAAACAGGTTATACATAATCGCACAAAACACACCTGCATCTGTGGCGAACAGGCTGACGATCAAATCTTAATAATAAGATAAGCGTATTGATGGTCTAATCCAAATATAGTATTACCGTATTTTTTTAGCATGCAAGCCGCCATTGGTTTTGAGTTAAACTATAAACGACCGCAATAAAGCAGTTTAGTCTCTCGCTTGTATCCGTATAATTACGGATATGAAACTCTATATTTTATGTACATACTCTTCCTGATCAATTAGGACAAGTGTATTTTTATATATGCGCTACTTTTGATCTTCAGAAACACCTGACTTGCTGTATGAGTTACCCGTATGGGGAGCTGGTGCTAAATCTATTCTGATTTCCGGAACGTAAAAAGAGGGTTGAGATGAAGCTGCATATAGCATTGTTCTTACTGGTGTTTTTTCATTCGGCATGCCTGGCACAGGAAGGCGACTACTTTTTAACACATCACAAGTACGATGATGATCGCTACGATCCGGTAAATTTTGATGTAGCGCAAGACAGCAACGGTCTTATCTATATTGCCAACAAAGGGGGCATATTGCGTTATGATGGTCACAACTGGGACCTTGTTTCGTGCAACGGTTCCGTTTACGATGTTCACATCACACCACAGAACCGGGTATATGTAGCCGGTAAAACCGGTTTTGGTTACCTGCAAAATGTTACAGGCTTGTCAAATGCATCCTATATCCCTATATTCAGTAAAGCTCCGGTAGAAGGCATTATTCGCATTGAGCAGCGCGCGGATAGTATCCTGTTCCTCAGTAATAAGACACTCTATATATACCAGGAGTCGAAGAATACCACCAGCCAGGTTCAGGCTCCGGAGAATAATGATTTTACAAATATATTTATCCTGTCAGGAAAGGTTCTGTTGCAGACACAGAACAAGAATATATATACGCTGCAAAATGGAAGGTTAAAGGAGGCGGTAACGGCATGCCCGCGAAATGCGTGGATATTATTTGCGGCAGATCATCCGTCTAATAAATCAATCAGCCTCATTGGTACAGATCGTAATGAACTTTACTGGATACGTCAGGGTAAAGCATCGCGAATATATCCGAAGGACGATGGGTATATCGAGCAATCTGAATTGACGGCGTGTAGCTGGGTAAGTAATAATCTGATCGCGATCGGTACACTGCGGGGTGGTGTTGTATTTCTCAATGCTACCACGGGCATGATCGATAAGATCGTTAATTACCATACCGGTTTACCGGATAATGAGGTATATGCGCTGGGCAGCGATCGCGATAAAGGAGTATGGGTAGCACATGAGTATGGCTTCACACGCATAGCACCGGAACTTCCTTTTCGTTGCTTCTCTAATTTTCCGGGTATAGAAGGAAATCTGTTAGCGGTAATGCCTTTTGAAAATACAGTATATGCAGGTACCAGCACGGGCATGTACTACCTGGAAGAGACTAAAAATTTTCAGACAACACTGCAGCGTGTTGAGGTAAAAGGATCACCCCGACAAAACAGGAAAGAGCGTACCGAGAACAAATTGTCCGTTAAGACAGAGGCGCAACCGGTAAAGACAATAACGGAAGAGGCAAATACAAAAACAAAACGCAAGGCCTTTTCATTTCTGAAGTCGAAGAAAAAGAAAGCACGTGAAGAAGAAGTAAAAGAAGAAGAAAGTCGGCCGGAGGTTGAAGAAAAAACGGTCGAGCCTGCTAAACGAAAAAGTACGTTTATACAACGCATTTTTTCACGCAAGCCCAAGACTATTTTTGAACGTCATCGCCAATTAAAATCTGTGCGCTATATCTATAAGGCCGTAGCGGGTTTTACGGGCAAAAGCAGTAGCATAAGGCATCTTAAAAACAGCCTGCTGTCAGGTGGTACGGGTGGTTTATTTGAGATCAAAGAAAAAAAGGCAGTTCGCATTGATGACGATAACACACTGGTGTTTTCCTACGATGCGACTCTTAACGAGATATTCTCGTTTACGGGCGATCATATCTTAAAAGTATTCTCGCAGGAAAAAGACAAATGGTCAATGTCATCTTCGATAAAGATCGAGGATGATATAGTACATATTAACCGTACGAGCCAGCAGGACATATGGCTGGCTGGTCGCAATGCTATATATCTGTTACAGCGCAATATTGCGGGTCAATTGCAGGTAGTGCGTACGTTGGGCATCAGCAATCCATTCAATGACGATGTATACTCGTTCGTGCATAATGATAAAACATATTTTATCACTTCGCACGATTGTTTCTATTACGATGCATCGCGTAAAGTTCTGTTGCACGATCGTGAATTCAAAAAGCAGTTCGGTAAAGCGGAGCGCGTTATCATGAGCAATGAGAGTATATGGATTTTCAACGGCACCCGATGGATCTGTCTCACCGATAAAGACACACAGCATCGGGCATTAAATGTACTTGGATTCTTCAAGCAGGTAAAATCGCTGTATGCACAGCAAGGCGGAGAATGCTGGGTAACAACCAGTACCAACGAACTATACAAGGTTTCTTCTGCCGGGTATAACGAGTCTTCCATGATGCACAAGGTTTTGTTGCGTGAAGTCCGGAGTAAAGAAGGACAGCCGTTGCCACTCGAAGACCTTCATGTAGAGCAGGATAACAGTTCGCTTGCGTTTGAGTTTGTTCATCCGGATTACCTGGGATTAATCGGTGTTCAGTACCAGTATAAACTCAACGGACTTTCTGATGAGTGGACAGCCTGGACTCCCAACTCGTCACTTTCATACCAGTTGTTGCCCGCAGGTTCGTACAATCTTCATGTGCGTATACGGGATACGTTGGGTAAGGTATCTGAAGAACAGGTAATCCATTTTAATGTAGTGCCTCCGTACTGGAAGACCTCGTGGTTTTACCTGTTGGAAATTATCTTCTTCGGTTCATTGTTGTGGGCAACCTTCAGACTTAATCGTAAAGAGAGTCGCTATGAGTTTATTACGCGTATACTTACGTTGCTAACGTTGGTGCTCATCATCGAGCTGATCCAAAACCTGGTAGAGAGTTACTGGGCTACCAACACATCTCCTGTTATCAACTTCTTTGTGCAGGCAGCCATCGCGTTGCTGGTATATCCCGTTGAAAAGATTCTTCGACAATTTCTATCCGGCAAACCAAGTTAGATCCTTTCATTTCTTTAACGTATGATGATATCCGTAGAAATACGGAGGTTGTTTTCGGTAATTATAGATTCTGAGTTAAGCATTAAACCAGACAACAGTTCCTTGGGGAAGAATATACTTTTGCTTCTATAAAATTGTCAACTATAAAACGAAAGTATATATATGAAATATCCGGCAAAAGAGAAGTCGATATGTCGGTAATACAACCAAACAGATACGACCCCTAAACCCATTTCCCTTTATTAAGAAGAACATTGATCGAAACATGAAGCTGAAATTCAAACTTTCTTACCAGATATCTGCGGGATATCTGGTAATCGTACTGGTCGCTATCATCGCTATAGTATCATGCTTTAGCGCGTTGGAAAGAAACAAGGATCTGGATACACGTATACAGCAAGTGTACATGCCGTTTTACTTTTCCCTGAAGGATCTTGATGCACTGCTGGCAAATTCATACAGACTAACCAGTCGTTGGGTGGCGCACGAAGACAGTAACCAGGAGAAACAGGAACTAAGAACTATTCATAAGACACAATATTTCGAAGTAAAACAAAACCTGGATGAAATACTGAAGAACTCATCACTGGCCTCTGATCGCCAGGCAATTCAGGAGTTGTTTAGCGATTTTCAAACTGTAATTTCTGCGCAGAATGAATTGATGAGTTTACTCAAAAACGATTCGTCATACCTAAACACAGAATCTTTTGATCGCGCGCATCGCGTTTTTGAACAAAAAGTTACCCCTCAAACCAGGCAGTTACGCGATAAACTCGACACACACATCCACAATCTTGATACTACCATCGATGAAGTACGAGCAGACAAACAGCATGCCTATACGCGTGTAGTCATTACGTTGATTGTGATGCTTGCCATGTTTATAGGTATAGCGGGGATGGCGTATTTCTTTTCCATTACGCGCGTGGTAGATCCCATCATTGAGTTGAAAAAAGTGATTCGCGAAGTAGGAGAGGGCAGTAAAGCAAAAGTAGCTTTTGAAAAGAGAAACGATGAGATAGGTCAGATCGGTCAGGCACTTGCTTCTCTTACAGAAGGTATGAATTCCAAGCTCGTATTTGCCGAGAAGATTGGTAAAGGCGAATACGATACGGATTTTGAATTACAAAGCGATCGTGATGCTATGGGTAAGGCATTGCTCGATATGCGTGACAACCTGAAGCGAAATACAGAAACCGAGCGTCAGCGAAACTGGTCTATAGCAGGTCTTGCAGATTTTGCAGAGATCATTCGCAGTCAGGATGATTCTCAAACACTGGCCGATACCATCATCAGTAACATTGTACGGTATACTAACTCAAACCAAGGAAGTCTGTTTGTTGTGCAGGACAGTGCCGAAGGCGAAGAAGAGCACCTGCTGCTATATTCTTGTTATGCGTGGGATAAGAAGAAATTTGAGGAGAAGAAAATCTATAAAGGACAAGGACTTGTAGGACAATGCTGGCAGGAGGGCAATCCTGTTTTTCTAACGCAGGTTCCGGCCAACTATGTGCACATTACTTCCGGTCTCGGCTATGCTACTCCGCGATCTATTTTTATTGTACCGCTCAAGATCAACGAAGCTATATATGGTGTGCTGGAACTCGCATCCTTCGAACCATACCCCCAACACAAACAGGAATTTATAGTAAAGGTTTGTGAAAATATAGCGGCTGCTATAGCATCTGCAAAAAATGCCGAGCAGACCAGGCATCTGCTGGAGGTAAGCCGACTTCAGACTGAAAATCTGCACGCACAGGAAGAAGAGATGCGGCAGAATATGGAAGAACTTGCAGCTACGCAAGAGGAGATGCAGCGTATTCTTACTGAAACACAGAATAAGGAGCGTTACTTGCGTGATCTCATGAATGCATCAACAGATGCGATTGTAACATTCGATCGCGAATACAGGGTTATACATTTCAACACTGCGATGCAAAAGAGCTTTGAGGCAGAGGGCATAAGGCTGCAGGAGAAAAGTAATTTTCTTTTGCTGAGTAATAATACGAAAGATCCTGACTGGAAGAAAATATATGATCGTGCGCTGACCGGAGAAACTATCCATAAAGAAATAACGCTCCGGGATAGACATTTTATAGTACAGTATGTACCCATGCGTGATGATAGTAATCATGTATTTGCTGTAGCACTTTTTTCGAAAGACGTAACTGACATCACAAAAGCTAAACTGGAAGTTGACAGGTTGTTAAATGAAAGCCGGCTGAAGGAAGTTGAATTGCGCGACACGATGGACAGACTGCAGGCTACGATGGAGAGTGATGCAAAACGTAGTCGCGAACTGGAACGCAATACTTCTCAATTGGAAGCGCAGAAGCAGATGATGCTAAAGGCTATTGAGAAGCTGAAAGAGAAGGAAAAGGAAACACAGGCGCAGGAGGAAGAACTTCGTCAAACGATGGAAGAACTGCAGTCTACTTTGGAAGGTGAAGCTAACCGAAGCAGAGAACTCGAGCGAAGCGCAGCTCAAATGAAAGCGCAGGAGCAGATGATGTTGAAAACGATTACCAAGCTGAAGGAGAAAGAAAACGAAACGCAGGCGCAGGCTGAGCAGATCCGGTTAAAGGAAGAACAACTGAAAGCGCAGGAAGATGTACTCCGACAGATGATGGAGGAACTGCAATCCGGTGGTGTAAAATAACTGATAACGAGTTGAAGGGTGGCGGTTGGCAATCAACCGGATAAAAGTAAGGATATACTATATATAGTCTCGATAAGCATGCGCGTATATTTTGATAACGACTTTGTAAACATAGAGTATAATACAGACTATACATTCATTGTTTTGAAATGGAAGATAGCCCCCTGTTCAGATGATTTCAGGCAAGGTCTGCATACGTTGCTTCTGGCGATGCAGCATTTTAAAACGGGAAAAGTTGTTGTTGATGCATCGCAGCTGGGGACGTTGTCTTCGGAAGACCAGGAATGGTCCGTTACATCATGGGCCAATAAAGCCGTTCGCGCGGGATACTCGCATCAGGCTACCGTTGTGTCCAAAGATATTTTTTCAAAAATACCTAAGAGTGAGAGACTCACGAATATTGGTATACTGACGTTTGCTGTTTTCGAATCATTTGAAGATGCTATTCGCTGGATGGAGCAGGCTACTCAAAGTTATCAATGAATATACGCTAGATCCCAATCAGGTATAAAGGATGAAAACCAAAGTAAAAAAATTTCTTACCCGAAATGCAATCACGGTAGCGATCATCATGATCGTATTGTTGTTGGTAACAAACGTTGTGCTTATTCTTCAATATAAAGCAACGCTTGTAAAGAACACCGCCATTAAGCAAAAGGCTGAAGAGATTAAGTATAAGTCTGGCCAATTGATTGACTACGTATTGCATAATATGGACCTCGGTATACGTGCGTATGGTGCAACCAAGAACAAGGATATGTTAGCTCCTTCGATGACAGCCATTGAAAAAATAGATCAAGTGTTTGATGAACTGGAAGGCGGCCTGCAGGAGCAGGCACAACCATATGATGTGGCGGGATTGAAAGAACTTCGCAAGACCTATATCGAGTACGGTAAGTTTATTCATGAGATGGCACGCATGATTGAGCTGGACAGTATGAATACATTTCGCGCAATGATGTCGGAAGATCGCGGATTGAAAGTGTTTATGCATTGGAACGATGTCGGGGTAAAGATCAGTATTCACGAAGATGTCATTAACGGGCAAGCCGAAGAGAGTTATCAGGCTGCCATAAATAATAATATATACCTGCAGTTCTTTATATTGATTGTGAGTTTGCCGACACTCGGGTTTGTAATATATAAAATTCGAAAAGATAACAACGAACGCTTTTCTTTGCTCACAGAACTCGAACAGAACAACCGTAAATATGTTTTCAATCCGGGAACGTCATCCTATTCCAACGATCAGAAACAGTTAATCGAACACTCAATCAAAAATCTTCAACAGGCGAGTGAGTTCATTGAAAATATATCGGAAGGACGATATGATACCACGTGGACTGAGTTGAACGATGCCAATAAAGCACTCAACGAAATGAACCTGGCCGGCAGACTTACGCGCATGCGCGATCAGCTAAAGCAAATGAAGAAAGAGGAGGAGCGCAGGCTGTGGAGTAACGAAGGTATAACGCTGTTTTCGGAAACCGTTCGCAATCACCAGAAGAACTTAACGGAGCTGTCGCTCGAAGTAGTGCGTTTCCTTACCAAGTATATGAATGCACAGCAGGGCGGCCTTTTTGTTTTGAAAGAAGATGAAAGTGAATCTTACCTGCAGCTTGCAGCGTGCTATGCCTTTGATCGCAAGAAATATATAGAGAAGAAAATAGAAATAGGCGTGGGGCTCATCGGCCAGGTGTACCTCGAAGGACAAACCACCCTCATTACGAAAGTTCCACAAGGATATACCTATATAACATCCGGAATGGGAGAAGCTACACCAGAGTGCTTGTTGATTGTGCCGATGAAGTATAATGAGCGAACGGAAGCAATCATTGAGTTGGCGAGTCTGGAGAAATTTGAAGATTACCACGTAGCGTTTATAGAGAAAGCAGGGGAGTTTGTTGCTTCTGCATTGCAAAGCGTACGAACAACAGAGAAGATGCAGAACCTGCTTGATGCTTCACGACACCAGGCAGAAGAGATGCGATCTACGGAAGAAGAAATGCGCCAGAACCTGGAGGAGCTGCAGGCTACGCAGGAGGAAATGGTTCGCAAGCAAAAAGAGATTGATCGCATACGCGAAGAAGAGGCCGAACGTGCGCGTAAAGTAGCTGAGAGCAATCGCCAGGCTACCAATAAAATTATAGAGAAGCTGAAAGTTACGGAAGAAGAGCTTCGGAGATTAAAGGAAGCCTGAAAACTGATAACTACTTTGATACTATTATAAACAGTACTTACAGATATATACCATAAAAGACCTGGACATAATTATTGCTTTTGGAGCTAAACAGAACTGAAATGATATCTATGCGTGTGACGGAGTTGCTCAGGCTTACAACAACATCAGGAAGAACTTATCTGATCGTTAATCAGCTTGACACAGAGGGGTTGGAAGTGATCTGGAAAGGATTTACTCCCCAGGGAATTTTTAAGGCAGGTATAGATATGGTTGCGGAATTGATGGTAAAGCATCGCCCCGCAATTTTGGTGTTTAACGTCCTGGAGCATAATACGAGCGAAGAGTTGCAGCGGTATGCTACTGCTGCGCTGCTTGAGTACGCCAAGAAGTACTTTATGCGTACTTTCTCGGGGCAGAAATTCAAGCGTGTGATTGTAACGAATACGATTGGCCCGGAGGATGTTGAAGAACCCTCGAAGGGATATTTTGTGCGACTATCTGAGCCACGTGTAGAGACTGTATATACATCGAGTACAGAGGAAGCTTATCATATTGCCGGACTCCGGTAAGAACCTTGATCAATGAAATATACTGCGATGTATAGCGGGTGCTGCCTGATAACCACATTGGATTGAACTGATTTCGGATGATTTTTAATTACCCCCGGGAAGATCGATCACTGGAAGTGAACATTGTGCTTAGCTTCACCAAGAGCACAATGATCATTACGGCACTCTATGCAATTTATGATTTTTTTCAGAACGATTTTGATGCTGGTGTAAAGGCCGGTGTTACGATGATTGTATATAGCAGCCTGTATGTTCTCATTCTATATACGAGAGGTGCACGTGGCATTATCAAAGTTATCATGGGCATGTATATGCTCTCCGTTCTGGGAGGTTTCTTTTTTCAGGGTGGACTATTCAATGTCAATGGCTTTGATATGTTTGCACTTATTATTGCGCTTACGTTCGTGTTTAACGGGAGCGAACGCGTTGTGTTTTTGTCGTTGTACACACTGCAGATTCTGACTGTGTCCTATATTCAGATTGCACATCCGGAGTGGATATCCAACGTGCGCGACAAAGATTCCGTGCTCGTGAATATAGCCGAGATATTTGCCCGCATTTTAAATGTACTCTACATAGTTTACCTCTATAAGAAAGAATTTGAGAAAGAGCGCGAGCGTGTATTTGAGACCAACGAGAAACTGGAGGAAGCAAACGCAGAGGTATACGCGCAAAATGAAGTTATCGCGTCTTACAACCGATCACTCGAAGTACTGGTTGAAGAGCGAACCAAGGATATACAGTCGCTGAATCAGAAATTGATTGAATACGCTTTCTTCAACTCTCACAAAGTAAGAGGGCCGTTAGCCAGAATACTGGGGCTCATATACCTGATCCGGTTAACCTCCGCAGTTAATCAAAACGAGAGTATCCGTTCAATAGACGACCAGATTGAAATGCTGGAGAAAAGTGCCACCGAACTTGATGACGTAATCAAAGCCATTACCGTTCTGCTGGACGAAGAAACAAAAGATATACTTGAATATCGAACAGCACTCTCTGTAAGAAAGGGAGATGATCGTTCGTCAACACAATCCATTTCGTAATGCGTTTAGAGTTAGGAGGATTTTTTCAATGGACGCATCGTTGGAGAATCAAACTTCGGCCATCATTCATTTCTACAAACATAATGATGCTTGCCCTATACGTGCATAGCTATGCACAACCTTCGATCCATTACTCGTATGCCGTGTTTGTTCAAAGCTTCGCCCGGTATAGTTCGTGGCCTGTATCACCCAGTGGTTTTAAAGTGGTGGTTGTAGGAAATACAAAGGCTTACGATGAAATCGTAAAGAGCGTTGCAGGTAAAGTGATAGCCGGGTCTGCCGCCACTGTTGTAAAGAACGATGATGATGATGCCAGTATAGAGGATGCGAGCATTATATATATAGCGGATGGTGCGAGTAATCAACTATCGCAGCTGTTGAAAGTAACAGATGGTAAACCTGTAATGATTATAGCGGAAAGGGAAGGACTTCATAAGAAAGGCGCTGCAATGAGTTTTATAGTGATCAACAGCAAATTGAAGTTCGATATCAATATGAAGGAACTGGACAAACGCAATCTGAAAATTTCGGCACAACTAACAGCGTTAGCCAACAATATTCTTGAGTGAATCCAAATAATGAGAGAACTATACATGACAACCTTACTTTACCTGACAATTGTATGAAAAAAGGACGCAACAGGCGACACTATTTGCTTTTTACTTGTTTTATACTCATGGGAATTTCCAGCGCACTTGCTCAGAAGCAGGTGGTGAGTGGAGTTGTAACCGATCCATCACTGGGAGCACCGATTCATGGCGTAAGTGTCATGGTTAAGGATTCCCTCACCTTGACAACTACTGATGCCGAGGGTAAATATTCGATCCTGGTAAAATCAACCGACATACTGGTTTTTTCGATATCAGGGTATATATCTGCCGAACTCCCTGTAGGCAACAACACACACCTCGATGTTGCGCTTGAAGAAGATATACAGTCACTCGCAGAACTTATGGATGTTGTATTGGTTGGTTACGGTGAATTGAAACGAACGGATCTTTCGAGTGCGCAGGTATCGTTGGATGACAAACAAGTTGACATGACATTGAATACTACGGTTGAGCAGGCGTTGCAGGGTCGTGCAGCCGGAGTATATATTACGCAGAACACGGGCCAGCCCGATGGATCAGTATCCGTAAACGTACGCGGTATAAATTCTGTAAACGGTACAAATGATCCGCTCTATGTAATCGATGGTATACAGATTAATACCAGCGGAGCATTCGGCAGTAACAGTGCAGTATCTCCTTTGGCGGGATTGAATCCGGCAGATATTGAGACGATCGAAGTGTTGCAAGGACCTTCTGCCACGGCTATATATGGATCGCGTGCTACCAATGGTGTAATTCTCATCACAACCAAACGCGGCAAACAAGGTGATCTGAGTATACGATATGGATTTCAATATGGTATACAGAATACCCCAAAGCAACTTCCGGTGTTGAACCAGCAACAGTATGCTCAATTTACAAACGAATTACATGCGAGTGCGGGGGGGACAAGTCCGGAAGAATTTCAGGACGTATCGTTATTGGGCAAAGGTACTGATTGGCAACGTGAACTGTTTACAACGGCCCCCCTGGTGAACCATCAGCTCAGCATCAGTGGTGGTAAAGAAGATACTCAATTCTATTTGTCGGGTGATTATTTCAAACAGGATGGTATTACTCCGGGAGCAGGCTTTGATCGCGGAAGCATTCGGTTAAATGTCGATAACCAGACGCGCTCTTGGTTAAAACTGAATTTGAATCTGAATGTTAACCAGACCGATGATAAACTTACTGCACAAAGCGAAAATGTAATTGTAAATACACTTGCTATTGCTCCTAATATAGCAGTACGAAATCTCGATGGTAGCTGGGGCGGAGCAGATAATGCCAACGGCAACAGCGTGCAGTATACGCCTTACAACCCGGTAGCCATTGCCAACCTCATCCAGAATAAATATAAACGCAGACAGTTACTGGGCGGTGTAGGTGCTGAGGTCAATCTTGCGAAGGAACTTACGTTCAAAACATCACTCAATACAAATATAGGTACAGCCAGCACGACATACTTTGTACCGACCTATACGCTTGGGCAACAGGCAAACAATATAGCAAACCTTACCATAACAGAGACAAATTCTAGCTACTGGAGCTGGAACCAATTGCTGCAATACAATAAAACAATAGGTGATCATGCTGTTGGCGTTATGGTGAGTCATGAAGCGCAGTACGGTCTCGTGAAGAATGTCTCCAGCGGACGCATGGGCTTTATTACTACCAATATACTCGACCTGAATGCCGGTAACAGCAGTGAATCATCAAACAGTAGTACGCAATCGGATTGGGCGATGGAGTCTTACTTCAGCCGGGTAAACTATACATTTAGAAATAAATATATAGTACAGGCAGCGATGCGTGCTGATGGATCATCAAACTTTGGTCGCGACCATCGTTGGGGAGTGTTCCCATCGGGTTCCGTAGCGTGGCGTATTTCGCAGGAACCGTTCATGAAGAGTATAACTCCAATCAACGAATTGAAGCTCCGCGCTGAGGCCGGTGTTACGGGTAACCAGGGTAATGGCGGAGTATATAGCGCACTTACCCCGATCACTACTTCATGGGGAACAGGTTTCGTTACCAGCCAGTATGGAAATCATAATCTGAAGTGGGAGCAAACTACGACTTATAATATAGGTTTCAACCTGGGACTGTTGCAGGATCATATTCATATTGAAGGCGACTTCTATATCAAGAAGACTGATAACCTGATCATGAAAAGTCAGTTGCCTGATTATTTAGGAACGAACGGAAACGGTTCGATTGCTTCGCCAACGGAAAATATAAGTGCACTTGAAAATCGTGGCTATAGCATTACCGTAAGCACCGTAAATCTCGATCGGAATAATTTTGTGTGGAATACCAACTTCAATATATCCGGGTTTAGAACGAAAGTTACCAGGCTATATTCCGAGTCCGCTATTATCGATCGCTCGGCCTGGTATATGAATAATTTTACACAGCGTTCTGTGGTGGGTAAAGCTCCATGGCAATTCTATAGTTACCAGGAAGAAGGACTGTTCAAGTCTGTTGATGAGATTAATGCGAGTGCGCTGCCGGTTGGCAGTGATGGAAAAGAGTTATCCGTTGGCGAGTATGGCGTATGGGTAGGCGATACCAAGTATAAAGATGTAAACCAGGATGGTGTTATTGATGAAAAAGATCGCACCTATATTGGTAATCCCTGGCCGAAATTTTTCTTCGGTATTACCAATACATTCGAGTATAAAGGTTTTGATCTCAACGTGCTGATCACCGGTTCGTATGGAAACGACATTTATAACTATATGCGTTATGCCAATTCATATCCCAACAATGTAAATCTGGGAATGAATGTTTTTGACGAAACGATGAGCTATGCACAGGTAGCAACTGATGCACAGGGTAATCCTTATCTCTTAAATGCGGGCACACAGCAAGCCCGTCTTGTAGGTACGGCCAACGGTAACAATACACGCATCAGTAACCGGTTTGTAGAAGATGGATCTTACCTGCGGTTGAAAAATGTACAGCTTGGGTATACACTGCCGTCATCACTGCTGTCCAAACAGAACCTGGTTAAAGATGTGCACATCGCAATAGGTGCACAGAACCTGGCCACACTTACGGGCTATAAAGGATATGACCCTGAGGTGGGAGCGTATGTAGGTAAATCGATGACGGCTAACAATCAGCCTATAGGTGTCGATTACGGACGATACCCATTGACACCGGTATATACCTTTAGTATCCATGTTGAATTGTAAGCCAATAAAGACTATCGAAATGAAAAGAAATATTAATCGCCGATATTACCTTGGAGCTGCTGTTGGACTGTTGCTGTCACTGGCCAGTTGTCAGAGCGACTTTCTTGACCGTGAGCCATTGGATGCCCCGTTGAATGAGAACTTCTACCAGACTAAAGACCAGGTGCTGGCTGCAACGGCATCCCTATACGGTTACGCATGGTTTGACTATAACACAACGCCATCGTATGGTATAGGCGATGCGCGAGGTGGAACACTTACCGGTACTGTTAACCAGATCGATAATATACTCTTTGAGACATCCGGTGCTTCATCGGATAACAGCAGTGCGTGGCGTGCTTTTTATAATGTGATAGGACAAGCCAACCGGGTTATGAGTGATGTAGAGAAATATACGGCATCAAGTGTTTCCGAAAGTACGAAGCTATACGCTATAGCAGAAGCGCGTTTTATGCGCGGTCTTGCCTATTCATACCTGGTTCAAAACTGGGGTCCTGTTCCCATCATTACCGATAATGAGGCATCGCTTAGTGATACCGAAATAACGCGTAACACAGTTGAGTCGGTATGGGAGTTTGTTGTCCGCGATATCCGCTATGCAGCAAAAACGTTGTCAGCTACACCTATTCAGGATGGACGACTCACCAAGTATGCTGCGCAAGGCGTTCTGGCGAAAATGTTTCTTACCCGTGCCGGTATATCCGGAACACGAAATCAATCGGATCTGGACAGCGCTGCTTACTATGCCAAATCCGTGATCGATAACAGTGGTGCTTCGTTGTTAGCAGACTATGAAGAGCTCTTCAAGATGAAAAATAACAACAACACGGAAAGTCTGTTCGCACTGCAGTGGATATACAACGGAACTTGGGGAACGCAGAACGCGATGCAATCGTACCTGGCGTATAGTCCGGAAATTACCGGGTTCAACGATGGCTGGGGGGGCGACCTTGGCGCTTCTATGTTTATACTTGAAAAGTATGAAGCTGCTGATAAGCGCAGGAAGGGAACGTTCATGTTTCCGGGCGATCACTATAGCTATATACATCAATCGGTAACAAATGCCCAGACCGGTGAGAGTACCATTCAGGAATTGAAAGTTCCTTTGAGCAACGGTTCTTTCGGAGCGCGGGCATGGGTAAAGAAATATGTAGTGGGCAGACCGGAAGATAATGATGGTAAAGTATTGCAACAGCGTACAGGTATAAATACCTATATATTACGGTTGGCAGATGTATACCTCATCTATGCAGAAGCTATACTGGGGAATAATGCTTCTACGGCCAATGCGGAAGCCTTGAAGTACTTCAATAAGGTTCGTGCACGTGCGGGACTCTCATCAAAAACCTCCATCACGTGGGATGATATTTATACCGAGCGCGTTCTCGAATTTGCTATGGAGGGACAACTCTGGTACGATTATGTTCGGTTGCATTACTATAGTCCTGCAAGAGCATACGATCTTCTCAGCGACCAGGAGCGCGGACTATATACGATTACACCGGTATATACCGGTAATGATCTTTCGGCAGAGCCTACGAGCTGGACTATATCGTTGAGTTATTCCAGGAAGATCACAGCCAACTCCGGCAATTTTACAATGCCGATTCCTACCGTTGAATTAACACGTGCACCGAACCTGTTGAGGGATCCTGTGCCGTATAGTTTTTGATTGATCATTAAAGAAGAAACATAAGAATTGTATGAATAAGAATACTACAAGCACAGCGATAACAAGAGCTTTTCTGCTTCTTTTAATGGTGGCAGGTGGCTATAGTATGATATCCTGCAACGATGATGAAAAGATTGGTGCTCCCGTTATCACGCAAGTGCGACTGATTGACCCTGCTCATCAGGACAGTACATTTACTGAAGCTTTTCCTGGAATAAAGGTTGTTGTGGAAGGACAGAATTTCATTGATGTGAAAAGCGTTGCCATGAACAACACGGTGGTGAGTATTAATCCTGCATACGTGCGGGACGGAAGTATAATAGTGGAGATTCCGGAAGACTTGCCGTTACATGGCACGGATGCTTCGTTGCCCAATCAGATAAAAATAACAACAGCGCATGGTGAAGCAGTATATAGCTTTACCTTTCTGTCACCAGCACCAACCATTGCGCAGTTTAATTTTTCGCTCCCAGCTACCGCAGGGCAGACGCTGGACATAATCGGTACTAATTTTTATAACGTGCAGAAAGTTATTTTTGCTACCGGTGGTCAGGCAATTGATGTGACTGCGTTCACGGTTAGCGGCACGTATGATACTATATATGTAACAATTCCCACGGGAGGCGATGCGGATGGTACCATCACCGTAGTAACGGAGAGCGGTGAGGCTTCAAAGATTTTCAGAGCAACCGTTACTCCTTTTATCACCGGTATCAGTACGGATATGCCGGTGTGGGGCGATTCGCTTGTGATTAGCGGTGAGTATTTTATGGGTATTAAGAGAATTGTGCTGCCCGGTAATGTGGAAGTACCAGCAAGCGCTATTCACATCAATGCAAGTCAGACGCGCCTGTCTTTCATAACGCCAAGGCTACAGGCCGTAGGTATATTGAAAATTGTAACCAGCAGTACGGAAGTACCGGGTACAGTGGTGCTTAATGATACGACAAAAGATATATATAATCACGATGGTATCGGCAATTGGACATGGGCCAGCAGTGAATCGGTTAACGGTTCATCGCCGGCTGTAGCGCGCAGAAAGTTCACACGATTCTCGGGAACAATTCCTGCCTATACCGGTTGGGGCCAGGCCAACGGTTATGCTATCAATAGCTGGCCAACGTCAATTAGCGATGATACACCGATCAGCGATCTGGCGCTCAAGTTTAATTTTTATTCCGGCTATGAATGGAAAGATGCTGTATATATAGATGTACGCATTGCCAACAACGAAAATTATTCGGTAAAACTGGAGCCGTGGAAGACCGGAACAGTTCCTGTAGGTCGCTGGTTTGAATTTTCGATATCATTAGCCGATTTCAATATCCCCGATAAAAACATCTACGCAGATTGGAAAAGTCTTCCGCTCGATAATGCTGTTGTGCTGGTTGTAGCCAATAACAATGAAAAGTCGCTGCAGATAAACTTTTGTGTAGATGATTTACGGATCGTAAAGAAATAGGATAGTATATATATTACCTAAAGTATGGAGCGGTCTTTTGTTTTTTTTATACTACTCAATTTTGAGCAGGTAAGGAGAAATAGAAGGTCGCTCCTTCGTTTACAGACGCTTCAGCCCAGATGGAGCCTCCGTGTTTACTAATGATGCGCTGTACAAGTGCGAGCCCTATACCAATGCCTTCAAACTCAGTAGGCTTGTGCAATCGCTGAAATACACCGAATAATTTATCAGCGTAAGCCATGTCAAAACCAGCACCGTTGTCTTTAATGAAATATACGATATGGGTTTCGGTGGTATACGAACCCACCTCAATGAATGGAGATTCCTTTTTCGATGAAAACTTGATGGCGTTCAATAGCAAGTTTGTCCACACCTGGCTTAGCAAAGCATAATCTGCGAAAGAAGGTAACAACGCACCGATCTGAATTGTACTCTTGTGCGAGACAGAATTATTGATTTCATTGATGGTGCTCTGTACCAATCTTGGAGTGTCGATAACAATCTTTATAATCTCTTTTCTGCCAACGCGCGAAAGCTTGAGCAATTCGTCAATCAGATTCTCCATTTTATAGGCATTGCGCTGCACAACACCGAGTATGCGAGAGCCCTCGGTATTCAGCACATCGCGGTAATCTTCATCCAGCATCCTGGAAAAACCGACAATAGCACGTAAAGGGGCGCGCAGGTCGTGTGACATGGAGTAGGAGAAGGACTCGAACTCTTTATTTAAACTGTCGTATTCTTTTTTCAGATGGTCCAGTTGTATTTCAGTCTGTTCCTGCTGGCGAAGTATATGAATATTCTCAAGCGCAGCAGTTGCTATACCAGCCAGTGATTGAAGCAGGGCAATTTCTTCATCAGAAGAACGATGTATATAAGGCCAATATATACCGATCGCTCCGGTTGATGAAGCACGATCAAATGGAACGACAGTAAGACTCTTGATAAATGTAGATCGGTATATTTCCGGTTCGATACGATCATCAGTATAAATATCTTCAACGCATAGCGTTTGTTTATTCTGTAGTGCTAAGCCTTCTATACGTTGATGGATAGGGAAGTATAAATCTTTCCAGAGAGGTTGTGTTGCATCTTCATCTGCAAAAAAGCACTGCTCACCCTCATATACGATAAAGACAGCACCCTGTGCACTGGTAATTTTTCGGGCAACGGAGAGTATAGTTGCCATCACGCGATCGTTGTCGCGGGCCTGCAGCAAGGTTTGCGTGGCTTGTAACAGGAGTGTGGTGCCGGATGGTGTGGAGAGATTATTCATATGCCGAGTAGCAGTTAAAAAGATGTGTGCACGTGGTGATTAAATAAAAGTATCGAAATTCCCCAGTACATTAAAGCGTTGCCGGATGAGCGTTACCTGTGGACGGCTGCTGGTTTTATAATCTGTTGAATTTTTAAATATGTATTTTTTAGATCATACTTTTTGTCTTGATAAAATAACATTTTAGTAGTTATTAATATATTGTTTACATACCCAATATAGATGTATGTTAATAGTTTGGTGAACTCTTTTTTGGATGAACGGACATTTAAGTAGACATAAGCGATAAAAAGGATTACTTTTGAATTCGGTAATGCAGCTATACATAGGGAGATGTGTTCTGAATTATACCTGTATATTCTTTAGCGATACCTGTGAACCAAAGACCCGGCCTATGGTTTACTGAAAAGAGAATCAATAGATGAAGAAGGTCATTTTTGTTATTCTATGGGCGATTGTCGGTAGCTCGGTGCAAATTTCGTTTGCCCAATCCAGCATCCTGTATAATTTTAATTCAACAGAAACGTTTGAAAAAATCGCGGATCGTTTTCGGCAAAAAGCCAATGATTCGCTTGCACTATATTTTTACCACCAGTCACTCGCCAGCGCAACAAGGGAAGGTGACAGCGTTCGTATGGTTCATTTGCTCAGTAACATCGGAGCGATATACCTGCATCTTGAAAATTATACTACCGCCATGAAATATCAGCAAGATGCCATGCAACGGGCGTCCTACACGCATGATACCGTTGCCGTGGCGACTATATACATGCGACAGAGTGCAATACAGCAGGCACAAGGACATTGTAGCGATGCATTGATAACTGCTAATAAGGCACTGATGTTCAAAAAAAAGCAAATGCGCGCGGAAGATGTCGCAGAGCTATATTTCGAAATGTATAAGGTATATGCGTGTTTATCTGATTTTAAACAGGCCTATGATTTTCAGGCGAGGTACGTGCGGTTGAACGATAGCCTACAGCGCGCAATCAGCCACCATGAAGCAGCCCGACTGCACTTTAATTACGAGTTGGATAAAAAAGAAGCAGCTATAGCTTCCATTCAGCATCAACGCGATGGCGAAGTGTTTCGCAGAAATGCGTTTATCGGCGCACTGGTCGCTTTTCTTGCTATTGGCGGGCTGCTTTATAATCGACAAAAAATTATTTTCGATAAGAAGCTGATGCTGAAAAGGCAACGGCTTGATAATTATACACAAAGTCTGGTGGAGAAATCCGAAATGATACGCCAGGTGAATGAGGAGCTTGCTACATTACGAAACTCGTTGTCAACTGAAGATATACACATTCGGAAGTTTAACGAAGTATTGAACCTGCAGATATTAACAGAAGACGACTGGGAGAGTTTCAAGATTGCGTTTGAGGGCGTGCATCCGGGGTTCTTTGCTAAATTGCGATATCATTATCCGGGCATAACCGTTTCGGAACTTCGCCTCGCAGCGCTCATCAAATTAAAACTCTCCTTGAAAGAATCAGCAGCCATGCTGGGTATATCTCCTGAGAGTGTAAAGAAATCGCGGTACCGTTTAAAGAAGAAGCTGGAAGTCCCCGATTCAGAAAATGTCGATGAATTCATTATTCGGCTTACTGCATAATATAGGAGTGGTTGAGAATACGCGCAGAAGAAATATTGAGTTGAAATGAAGCACCTGAGTTTAAGCATTGTATTGTTTGTATTCTACAACGGCATGGCTACGGCACAGACACACGCTATAGACAGTCTGATTCATGTATTGAAGGAGATTCCGAAGGACTCAAACTACGTTCATGCCCTGGTCGACCTGAGTCTCGAATATCAATATACCAATCGGGGTGAAGCGTTATTGACAGCAGATCAGGCGCAGCGCCTGGCGAAAGATATAGGGTATAGCAAAGGCGAAGCCATGGCTTACAACAGTGAGGCATGGACGTATGTGTTGATGAACGACCCGGTAAAAGCTATAGAGCATTACCTCTATTGTCTCCGGATATATGAAGGGATCGATGACCAGGACGGTGTTGCATGTTCCTACAGCAACATAGGAGGCGTATACATGGATGTGAATAATTTTCCGATGGCGCACGAATACTATGGGAAAGCATTGGCGATATGGCACAAGCTGGGATGTAAAGGTTGCGTTATGAACACCTGGTTTAATATAGGATTGATCTGTCAGAAGCAGGAAGACTATACGAGGGCGCAACGTTTATACGAGCGGTCACTATCCATGGCCGAAAATCTGAAAGACACGGCTTTAATGGTATACACGCTGTTGAATACAAGTGAAATATACCAGGCTCAAAAGGACTATGCGCGTGCCTTTACGTTACGTCAACGTGCTTTTGTGTTTGCTGAGGCAACCCATAACGATGAGATCATTTCTGAAATATACGGTTCGATGAGCGAACTCTACGTGATTAAGCAGGATGTTAAGCAAGCCCTATATCTGGCAGGCAGGGGGCTTGAATTAAGCCAACGTACGCAGTCAACTATATATATAATGAACAACTATAATCGCATGGCCCAGGCACTCTACCTGGCGCGCGATTATAAAAAAGCATTTTATTATCAATCGCTCTATAATACCATGCGCGATTCGCTCAACCACGCAGAGGGCGGGCAAAAGCTCGTACAACTGGAAGCCGCATACCAATTGGAGAAGAAGCAAGCGCGACTAACAACGGCAACGCAGCAGTATGAACATCAGCGGTTCAGGCGCAATGTTGTGGTAATTGCCATAGTAGGGATTCTGATCATCGGACTATTACTGTATAGTCAACGGCTTGCGTCTGTATCGAGGCAACTGGAGTTCAATACACAGCAATTGAACCTGCAGGTTCAAAATCTGAAAGAGAAGTCAGAACTGTTGGAAAGAATAACACAGGATGCTGAAGAGCTGAAGAAAACAATACCGCTGCAGAACGAGGCCAAGCTCGCCGAGGTTCACACTATTTTACTGAGCAACATTATAACGGAAGATCATTGGGATCGTTTTAAGAAATCATTTGAGGAAGTATATCCCGGCTTCTTCGGTCGCATACGATACTTCTATCCCGATATTACCGCTTCAGAGCTCCGGTTGGCTGCCTTTATACGCTTAGGCATAACGTTGCAGGATGCAGCAACCATCCTGGGCATCTCCACCGACAGCATTAAGAAATCACGATACAGGCTGAAGAAGAAGCTCAATATACCGGATGGAGAGGGGCTTGACGAATTCATTCTTCGCCTTACAACCTGATTTGCTGGTGCTTATGTAATCGAGTAACATATTATTATATGCGTAAAGGATGGCTTTACACCTAGCCTGTGACCGGTCTTAGCGACTTCATAGGGCCGTTTATCCATGTTGCCGGATTGCTTCGAGTTTAGAAAAATATGACCTTCCATGCCCGGTCAGGGAAAAATGTCCAATTCTTGTAGAAAAATGTCTATCCCGCAGGTTAGCCCGTTGCTATACTTTTGTGTCGTTGAACATTAAATAAAAAAACAACACAAACTATGAAAACAATAAATAAAATGATTGACGCGAAATCAGTGCTTATCGCTGTTTTTGCTCTGGTAAGTTTTGCTCAAGCCTGGGCACAACCTCGTGTAAATGCTTCTGCCGGACGCAGTGAGTATATAGAAGTGGAACCCAACGTTAAGCTGCATGTTACAGACCTGGGGGAAGGTAAGCCCGTAGTATTGATCCACGGCTGGCCATTAAGCGATGCGATGTACGAATATCAATACAGCGAACTTGTTAAAAACGGTTTCCGCGTAATAGGCATCACGTTGCGTGGCTTTGGTAAATCCGATAAGCCTTATGGTAAATATAACTATGATGTATATGCCGATGACATTAAAGTTGTATTGGACAAACTGAAGATCGAGAAAGCAACGCTGGGAGGTTTCTCCATGGGTGGTGCCATCTCCATTCATTATGTAGCCCGTCACAACAGTGCACACGTTGCTAAACTTGTACTCTTTGGTGCTGCCGCTCCGGTGTGGACACAACGCAATGACTATCCGTATGGATTCTCTGTAGAAAGTGTAAACGAACTGATCGCGTTAAGCGAAACCAACCGCCCGCAGCTACTGGAAAACTTCGGTACCATCTTCGCAGCTTCTGAAACCTCTGTATCCAAAGGACTTGCAAACTGGTTAGGTGAAATCAACCTGTCGGCTTCACCGTATGCTACCACACAAAGTCTCATTGCATTGCGTGATACAGACCTTCGTCCGGAGCTTGCTAAAATAAAAATACCTACTGCTATATTTCACGGTCTCAAAGACAAGATCTGTTCATACGACCTGGCAAAACAAATGAATGCCGGCATCAAAGGTTCAGTGATCGTACCTTTTGAAAATAGCGGACACGGCCTCTTCATCGAAGAACGCGAAAAGTTCAATGCTGAACTAATCAAGTTTGCCAGGTAATCACAATTCATTAAAAAAATAAAGTATAATTATAACCTATATATAGTATGAAAAGAAAAGCAACAGCCGTATGGAACGGTTCAGGTAAAGATGGTAACGGTAATTTAACAACACAAAGTACCGTACTGAACGCCACTCAATATTCTTTCAACTCACGTTTTGCAGAAGGAATCGGAACAAATCCGGAAGAACTTATAGCAGCTGCGCATGCCGGATGCTTCACTATGAAACTCAGCTTTGTATTGGGTGAAGCAGGTTTCACCCCGGAGAAACTTACCACAGATTGCAGCATTACATTCGAGAATGGTGTTATTACTCAATCGCACCTTACGTTAGTGGCAAAGGTGCCCGGCATAACGCCCGATAAATTCAAGGCATGTACCGAAGATGCCAAGGAAAATTGTCCTATATCAAAATTACTGAACACATCCATCACACTGGACGCATCGCTCATCTGAAGCAGGTCGGTCCTATAGTATAACTGAAGTGGACAACAGTAATGTTGCCCACTTTTTTTATGGATATATGGCAAGAGCTTTTTGCTTTACGTTTAACTTTTTACTTTTAAAGTATATGAAAGCCATCGTTATCGAGAAGCCCGGGGCTCCGGACGTGTTACAATATAAAGAGCGCCCACAACCCGAACCACAGGCGCATGAACTATTGGTGAAAGTAGCTGCGGCAGGAGTGAACCGTCCGGATGTTGCGCAGCGCAAAGGACACTATCCGCCACCACCCGGAGCTTCACCGGATATACCGGGTCTCGAAATAGCCGGTACTGTAGTAACAACCGGGACGAACTGTTCGCGATTCAAGGTTGGTGATAAAGTATGTGCATTGGTAACGGGTGGCGGTTATGCTGAGTATTGTGTAGTACCCGAAGGACAGGCGCTGCCCGTGCCTGCTAATCTTTCGCTCGCGGAAGCGGCATCTTTACCCGAAACATTTTTTACCGTATGGAGCAATGTATTTGACAGAGGCAGACTGCAACCCGGAGAGTCTTTACTGATCCACGGAGGATCAAGCGGTATAGGAGTAGCCGCTATACAAATGGCGCACACGTGGGGAGCCACAGTATATGTAACCGCGGGTACGGATGATAAATGTATATATTGTGAAAAGCTGGGAGCAACGAAGGCCGTGAACTATAAAACCGAAAAGTTTGGTGACGTATTGCGACAGGCCACCCATGGTAAAGGTATAGATGTTATCCTGGATATGATCGGAGGCGACTATACACCTGTAAACCTGGAGCTATTGGCAGAAGAAGGCAGGCTGGTCTTAATAAACGTTATGCGTGGCGATGAAACTCCTGTGAAACTTTCAGCTGTTATGCGAAAACGACTTACCATTACGGGCTCAACACTTCGCGCGCGCGACACTGCATTTAAGACTGCCATTGCCCGGCAACTTGAAACTCACGTATGGCCTTGGCTCGCATCAGGCAAGGTTAAGCCGATCATCTATAAAACATTCCCGATGGAGGCTGCAGCGGAAGCACATACTCTGATGGAAAGCAGTGAGCATATCGGTAAGATCATTTTGTTAACATAACCTAAATATACCCGTAAGTATAGTCTGGTATATAACGTTGATAATCTATAGCAGTGGTATAGCATTTGAATTTATTTCGTAGCTTAGAGTAATGAATCCGAAAGTATTTGAAGCACCCTATGCTTCAGTAACCTACTACCCTGAAAAGCGTTTGCTGGTACTGGTATGGAACGGAAGTCCGACCAAGGAAGAATACCAGGTGCCATTTGTTACCATGTTGGAGTATAGCAAAACACATCCTGTTGACAGCATGTTGTCTGATATTTCGAATCAGGGTGTGATCAGTCCTGATAACCGGAAATGGTTTGAAAAGGAAATGATGCCCCGCGCAGTAGCAGCCGGACTGAAACGTGCAGCCATTGTTACAAACGGAAACGCCTTCAAGCTATACTATATTAACCTGATCCTCTCTGCAGTAAATAAATTCCCCATCGTAACAAAACTATTCAACAAACAAAACGAAGCGATTGAATGGCTTGAACATGGGAAATAGCGGTGAGCTTTGAGCCGCGAGCTACGAGAGAAAAAAGCCGCTGGTTTCAGGCTGCTGGCTACAGGAAGTTACTGCTTCTTCGAAGTTATATGATTCCGGCAGCAGCTACGCTGTTTCGTGGCTCAAAAAGTGCACTGCGTCTTCCTGTAGTTCGATCTTGATTTCGGTTTCTTTGTCAAACTTGATATACTCATCGTCTACGTGAAGGTGTACACCCTGCCAGTTGATCTTGATGTTTTTGCCTTTTAGTATATTAAAGAAGGCGGGCTCTTCCTTGCCCATAATTTTGTTTAGTATATAATTAGCGAACTGCTCGCGTTGAGATTCGGATATCAATACAATTTCAAACTCACCGTCCCCGGGATCAGCGAACGGGACGAGGTTCAGGTTGGGACCTATCGAACGTGTATTCATCACTTCCGCCATCAGGTAATTTCCGGAGTGTTCGGCATCATCAATTTGAATGGAACATTTACGTGCTTCGTAGTTCAATACTATATCGTGGAGAATCTCCAGGGCCGTCCGTAGTTTTTTATCGGGCGAATGATCCTTCTTGCTTTCCTTCCGCATCTCCTTCATCAGCCTTGGAAAAACTCCGAAGCCCAATCCTTCAATAAAAAATTTTTGATCTTTCAGATTATAGATGCGTCCTACATCAAAGCGTTTTATTTTGTTGAGATTCCATTCTTTAATAATTTTTTGTGGATCGTCCGGGAGATCGAGTGTTCGCGCTATATTATTGGCAGTGCCCATCGGTATAAGTCCAATCGGTAGTCGTTTATTTAATAATTCAAAGACAACTTTTCGCACCGTACCATCACCACCGGCTATCACAATCAGTTCAGTTCCTTTCGAATCCAGTTTTCCCCAGTCGTCTTCTTTTGTAGATGAGCTGCTACATTCGTAGCCTGCCTTGTTTAAAAGAGAAACAATGTTTTGAGTAGTATCCACCCCTTCTCCGGCCGTAGGGTTGTAAATAAGCTTGGCTAGTTTCATATAAAGTATTTTCCTGTTGGCATGTAGGCTAATTATATGCCTGGTATGAATATTAACATGGAATAAATGGAAACAACGAAGTGGCGTATGAGAATTCTGGTAACAAATGATGATGGAATATATAGCCCGGGCATAGCGTGCCTGGCTAAAATAGCTGCACGTTTTGGTGAAGTGAAAGTAGTAGCTCCCGATGTTGAACAATCTTCTATGGGACATGCCATTACAGCTTCACGACCACTTTTCTATAAGAAGTCTCCTATAAATTTTGGAAATATAGAAGCATACCGTGTGAACGGAACACCAGCAGATTGTGTAGCCTTGGGATCGCACCTGTGGGCGCAGACGGATGTTGTGCTCTCCGGTATAAATATGGGTTCGAACTTGGGTAACTCCATGTGGCACTCCGGTACATTGGCAGGAGCGAAGCAGGCCGTGCTGATGGGTATGCGTGGCATAGCGTTGAGTACACCGGCCGGTAAATCCGAACCAGACTTCAATGCAATCGAACCTTTTGTTGAGAAGACTCTCTCTGTATTATTAGAGCATCCTGATCTTTCGTTGATCAATGTAAATTTTCCTCCTAAACCTGAGGGTATAAAATGGACACGTCAAGCTGTGCAGCAGTATGATGGTAAGATTGTACCAGGTACCGATCCGCTTGGTCGCAAACATTACTGGTTTACTGTTACGACACTCGAGCCAGCACAGGAAGGAACTGACCGATGGGCTGTTGAGAACGGATATGTATCCATAACGCCATTACGTCTTGATCTTACCAATGAAAATGAATTAATGAAGGCACTGCAGAAAACCCCTGAGCCGGCAGTAGGATAATACTAAAATTAGTATACTATATTCTTTACTTTTTATCCGTTTCGGGAAGGCTATACTTGTGGGTTAAATTTATACCTGTAGATAGCTTGTTCCTTATCAAAAAAAATCGGAATTTATCAGAGCGGTATATATAAGTTGGCTTGATCGGTGTGACGTATATGTTGGCACAAAGAAGTTTCTCTGAATAAAGATCGTCACGCAAAAATTATTCCACCGTGTTATCATAATGTTACCAAGCAGCATTGCAATGCTTTGCCCAAAGTGTGGAGCATAAGCTGGCATAAATTTTAGATAAAGGTATGCGGTCGTATACTTATCCGGATATATGACTTGTTATCGTAAAATCTTGAGGGGCACACTATGAGAGTATTAATGTTTGGCTGGGAATTTCCTCCACATATTTCGGGAGGATTGGGAACGGCTTGCTATGGACTTACTAAATCACTAACGAAAGAAAATGTAGACATCCTTTTTGTTGTACCCAAACTGCATGGAGGTGAAGATGTTCCGCGTGTTGATTTTATTGACGCGGGAAAAGTGCCGATTAAAATTGGCAGTCATAAAGAATACACGACCCACCGTATCGAGGAGCCGGGAGAAGAAGTGAGTGGTGTTAACATCAGTATCACAACAATAGAAGTGGAGTCTGTTCTTTCGCCATACCGCTCGTCCCGGTATCATGCTCCGGTTACGCACATGGAGAGCTGGAGTTATACGTTGGAACCTACGACACATGAGGTTACACAAGAAGTAGAAGTTATCGACACCTTTACGCATCTGTTCTCGGGCACATACGGTCCTGACCTCATTGAAGAAACAAACCGGTATGCGGAAGTAGCAACCGAGATCGCTCGTAATTTTTCATTCGATATTATTCACGCGCACGATTGGATGACTTTCCCGGCCGGTATAGCAGCACAACGGGCAAGCAACAAACCCCTGATTGTTCATGTACATTCTACCGAGTTTGACCGCTCCGGTGAATATGTAGATCCGAAAGTGTATGCCATTGAACGAGAAGGTGTGGAGAAGGCCGATCATATACTGGCTGTCAGTAAATGGACAAAAGATATACTGGTATACCGGTATAGTATTGATGCTGCTAAAATCAGTGTGTCCTATAACGGCATCATGCCGAAAGACTTGAAAACAACATCGGTGATGCCTTCTATCGGTTCACATGTTGTGACATTCCTTGGCAGACTTACCTATCAGAAAGGTCCGTTTTACTTCGTGGAAGCTGCGCGAAAAGTATTGGAAAAATTTCCGGATGCGCATTTTGTTGTGGCGGGTTCCGGGGACCTATTTCCTCAGGTTGTTGAAAGAGTCGCCCAGTTAAAACTTTCATCAAGATTTCATTTTACCGGATTTCTGAAGGGCGAAAATATAGATAAAGTCTGGTCTGTATCCAGTGTATATGTTATGCCTTCGGTTTCCGAACCATTCGGAATTACCCCGTTGGAAGCCATCCAGGCGGGTGTACCGGTTATTGTCTCAAATCAATCCGGTGTGGCCGAAGTAATGCCACATGCCATCAAGGTTGATTTCTGGAAAACGGATGATCTGGCAGATGCGATCTGCAACGTGTTAGCGTACGAAAGTTTATCAACTACTTTAAAAAAGAACAGCTTGAAAGAGATCAAGAATATAACGTGGGATAAAGCTGCAAAAAAAATAAAAACTATATATCATGAACTTATCTGACACCACAACCAAACAGCACATCGTGCTATATTTTCAAGTACATCAACCCAGAAGACTGCGCCCGTTCCGTTTCTTTGATATTGGAACATGCGGAGAGTACTTTGACGATAAGCAGAACAAAGCTATAGCAGAGCGTGTAGCCCGACAGAGTTACCTGCCTACGAACGCCTTGTTATTGCAACTCATTCGCAAGTACCCGAAGATAAAGGTGGTGTTCTCGGTATCTGGCGTGGCGATCGATCAGTTCAAAGAATATACTCCGGAAGTATTAGACAGCTTCCGTGCTTTGGCGGATACAGGGTGCGTTGAATTCCTGTCGGAAACAGACCATCACTCACTGGCTTGCATGATGCCAGGCGATGAGTTTGAGTTACAGATACTCGATCACACTGCGAAGTTGCACGAACACTTCAACGTTAGGCCTACTGTTTTTCGTAACACCGAACTGATCTATAGCGATGAGATTGGCAGACGTGTAGAAGCGCTGGGTTTCAACGGTATATTTACCGATGGCATCGAGCGTATACTGCATGGTCGCAGTCCGCATCATTTATACCAGCATTCCGACCTGGGAGGATTAAAGATATTTTTACGCAACTATCACTTAAGCGATGATATAGCATTTCGCTTCTCGCATCACGGGCTTACCGTGGAAAAGTATATGGCGTGGCTCAACGGTATACCGCACCATGAAAATGTGGTGACGCTGGCGATGGACTATGAGACATTTGGTGAACACCAGAAAGCCAACACCGGCATTGTAAAATTCCTGGAAGGATTGCTTACCGCGATAGCAAAACAAAAACGCTTCGTGATGGCAACGGCATCGGAAGTGATTCGCACGGTGAAGCCGCACGATACCCTTTCTGTGCCCCACTATATTTCATGGGCCGACCAGGAACGCGATTTGTCGGCATGGCTGGGCAACGATATGCAGCGCGATGCATTTGACTGCATGGTGCGCATGGAACGCGATATCAAAAGTATAGATGATCCGGATTTGCTCGAGCGCTGGCGCTGGCTGCAAACCAGTGATCACTTCTACTATATGTCTACCAAGAAGAACGATGATGGAAATGTACATGCATACTTTAGTCCATATCCATCACCATACGAAGCTTTCATGAACTATATGAACGTGTTAAACGATTTCTCATACCAGGTAAGTGAACACGAGCGTCACCCGCTGAACAAACAGAAAGCCGGTGCAATACGCTCAGAAGCGGAGCGAAGAGAACTACAAGTGCCTACGTGGGCCATGAATTTACAAAACAGTTATGAGCACTAAGGAATTAGAAATTGAACCCATTGTCACACCCAAGATAAAGTCATACCCCGGTAGTCCCTATCCCCTCGGAGCTACCTGGGACGGTAGCGGAGTAAATTTTGCGCTCTATGCAGATAAAGCAACTGGTGTAGAACTCTGTCTCTTCAAATCAACCACAGACGAAAAAGAGTTTGTGAAATTGAAGATGAACGAACGTTCACACCAGGTATGGCACATCTATATACCCGGCCTGAAACCAGGACAACTCTATGGTTACCGGGTACACGGTGCGTATGAACCGAATAACGGACAGCGATTCAATCCCCATAAACTTTTACTGGATCCCTATGCGAAAGCTATAGCTGGTAAAATTGAATGGAGCGATTCGCTTTTCGGATACGAAGTAGGAAGCGAAGAAGAAGATCTCAGTTTGAGCGAACAAGACAGTGCCGCGTTTTTACCGAAGTGCGTAGTGATTGATCCGACTTTTGACTGGGAGAGCGACACACCTCCGCGTATACCGTATCACAAAAGTATAATTTATGAAGCACATGTGCGTGGCTTCACCATGCTGCATCCGGATATACCGAAAGATATACGCGGCAGTTATTCCGCGCTCGCACATCCGGTAACAATAGAGTATTTGAAGAAACTTGGCATTACTGCGATCGAGTTAATGCCCGTACATCATTTTATTGCAGACCGTCATCTTGTAGAAAAAGGACTTACCAATTACTGGGGCTATAACACGATCGGGTTCTTTGCACCTGAAGTTCGCTACTCCAGCAGTGGCGTGTTAGGCGAGCAGGTGAATGAGTTCAAGAACATGGTGAAGGAACTCCACAAGGCAGGTATTGAAGTTATCCTCGATGTAGTATATAATCATACAGCAGAGGGTAACCACATGGGACCAACGCTGTGTTTCCGTGGTATCGATAATGAATCCTATTACCGATTGGTATCCGATGATAAGCGATACTATATGGACTACACCGGCACCGGTAATACACTCAATGCAAATCTTCCGAATGTATTACGCCTGATGATGGACAGCCTGCGATACTGGATACAGGACATGCATGTAGATGGTTTTCGTTTTGATCTTGCATCTACGTTAGCCCGCGAGCTGCATGAAGTAAATAAACTGAGTGCCTTCTTTGATATTATACACCAGGATCCGGTGATCTCGCAGGTAAAACTGATTGCAGAGCCATGGGATATAGGAGAGGGCGGATACCAGGTTGGTAAATTTCCTCCCGGCTGGGCCGAGTGGAATGGTAAATATAGGGACTGCATCCGCGATTTCTGGCGCGGGGCCGACAGTATGCTCGGTGAATTTGCCTTGAGACTCACCGGAAGCTCTGACTTATACGAAGGAGACTATAGGAGCCCGACAGCCAGTATAAATTTCATTACAGCCCACGATGGTTTTACATTGAATGACCTCGTGTCCTACAATGAAAAGCATAATGATGCGAACGGAGAGAACAATAATGATGGCGAGAATCATAATCGTTCTTGGAATTGTGGTGAAGAAGGAGAGACTGATAAGCAGGATGTAATTGAATTACGCAAGCGTCAGAAACGTAATCTGCTTACCACACTTTTCCTTTCGCAAGGTGTACCGATGTTGTTATCCGGTGATGAGATTAGTCGCACACAGCAAGGAAATAATAACGCATACTGCCAGGACAACGAGATATCGTGGACCGACTGGAAGGATGCCGATGATGAACTGCTGGCATTCACACAACAGTTGATTGCGTTACGTAAAGATCACCCGGTGTTTTGCAGAAGACGCTGGTTCCAGGGACAACCGATAAAAGGCATAGGACTTGAAGATATAGCATGGTTTCAGCCTGACGGAGAGGAGATGACTGAAGAGCACTGGACGAAAGATTTCGCCAAATCGATGGCTGTATTTCTGAATGGCCGCGGTATACACACCCCCGGACCACAAGGTGAGCAGATTATTGATGATGATTTTTACCTGATCTTTAATGCGCATCACGAAGCACTTGAGTTTAAGCTGCCAGGCGCAAAATATGCCAGGAGCTGGACACGGTTGTTAAGTACTGCAGATGGTAAAATAGAACCCGGTGAAGTATATCCAGCAGAGAGTGTTATACAAGTAGAAGGCCGCTCCATCCTTTTACTGCAACAACCCACTGCCTATGGTAAATCCACTAAACATTAACCGAAGATCTATTGGGGTAAACTTTACAGCAAATAACGAAGCGGAAATCCTGTTATGGGCACCCATGGCAAATAAAGCAAGCATCCGTTTACTCGATAGTAATCGGATGCTTGCTTTAAAGAAACAGGAGTTTGGTTATTGGCATCTCCATACCACACAACTGCAGACCGGAGAACTGTATAGTTTTGTATTGGATGAAAAACTGGAATTGCCCGACCCCGCATCGCTCGCACAACCGGGTGGCGTACATGGACCGTCACAAGCTGTAAACCTCAACGAATTTCAATGGACCGACCAGGCGTGGATAAATCCACCGCTGGAAGAGTATATATTTTACGAAGTACACATCGGTACATTTTCAGAGCGCGGTACATTTCGCGGTCTCGAAAAGAAAATTCCGCATTTAAAATCCCTCGGCATTAATGCGATCGAGATTATGCCGGTAGCCCAATTTCCGGGTGAACGCAACTGGGGATATGATGGTGTATTTCCTTTCGCAGTGCAACATTCCTACGGTGGCGCGAAAGATCTGCAACACCTGGTAAATGTTTGCCACAATCAGGGGATAGCCGTGGTGCTCGATGTAGTGTACAACCACTTTGGTCCGGAAGGTAATTATGTGCATCAATATGCCCCATACTTTACCGACAAGTATAAAACACCTTGGGGCATGGCTGTAAATTTTGATGATGCGTGGTGCGATGGTGTCCGGCATTATTTTATTGAGAATGCATTGATGTGGTTTCGTGATTTTCATGTTGACGCTTTGCGACTGGATGCCGTGCATGCCATCAAGGATTTTAGTCCGGTGCATATACTGCGTGAAATACACAGTTATACTGACAGCCTGATCCGGCAACAACAACGCAATCACTATATGGTTGTAGAACTCGACCTGAATGATACACGCTATATTAATTCAGTCGATAAAGGTGGTTACGGTATGGATGCACAGTGGATCGATGAATTTCATCACGCGCTGCGCGTAACAGCAGGCGGGGAGGGAACCGGGTACTACTCCGACTTCGAAGGTGTAAAACACCTGGCAAAAGCATATTGCGATGCCTATGTATACGATGGTATATATTCTACACATCGGCACCGGAAGTTTGGTGTAAAAGCAGCCGAGCACCCCGGTAGTCAATTTATAGTCTTCTCACAGAATCACGATCACATCGGTAACCGGATGCTGGGCGAGCGTACCAGCGTATTGGTAAGTTTTGAAATGCAGAAGTTGCTGGCCGGTGCAGTATTGGTAAGTCCATATATACCCTTGTTGTTTATGGGAGAAGAGTATGGCGAGACCAATCCGTTTCTATACTTTGTAAGCCATGGTGATCCGGAACTGGTGGAAAATGTTCGCAAAGGGCGCAAAGCTGAGTTTGCAGCGTTTCATATAGCAGATGAAGCCCCGGATCCGCAAGCCGAAGAGACGTTTGCCAAATCAAAACTTCAATGGGATTTACCGGAGAAAGATCATCATAAAATATTATTTGACTATTACCGGGCATTGATTGCATTACGCAGACAACTCCCCGCGTTGCATCGGCTTGATCGAAAACAATTGGAAGTCTCGCATAGTGAAGCCAATAAGACATTGCAGTTGCATCGTTGGCACAATAATCAGCATGTGTTGTGTCTGATGAATTTTTCAAATGCACCACAGACTATATCTGTAACAACCGGGCAGCGTTGGAAACGAGTATTCGACTCTGCTGATCCACAATGGAGCGGCCCCGCAGCATCCGCTGATCTGCTTACCAATATTTCTGTACTAACGCTTCAGCCTGAATCGATCGTTATTTATACCAGTAACTATGTTTAATCCCGTATCAACATATCGCATTCAGTTTCATAAGGATTTTAACTTTAGTGATTTTGAAGAAAGTATACCGTATCTGCAAAAGCTCGGTGTACATACTATATATGCATCGCCTGTATTCGAAGCCGTGCCGGGTAGCACACATGGTTATGATGTAGTGAATCCGCTTCGTATTAACCCGGAGATCGGCACCGAAGAACAACTACGTAACATCAGCAATAAACTGAAGCAGGCCGGTATAAAATGGATACAGGATATAGTGCCCAACCACATGGCCTTTCATTCCAACAATATATGGTTGATGGATGTGTTGGAGAAAGGACAAAACTCGGTGTATGCTTCGTTCTTTGACCTGGCCTGGACGAGCGATCTTTTTCAGGGCAGACTTGTCGTTCCATTTTTAGGGGGATCTGTTGAAGATATACTTTTCAATAAAGAGATTACCATTGAGTACTTTCAGCAACGCCTGGTGTTCCGGTATTTTGAAAGCACCTATCCTATACATCCGCGTTCGTATGCTACCATTCTTCAAATGGATGATGCACCGGAATCTATACAGGTTTTTACAAAGCAGATTGGTGAGTTGCACTCGCTCGATGACGCGATGAATTATACCATGCGCTGGCATGAGCTGTTGCTTCAGTTCGGAGCGCTGATGAACAACACCGACATCCGGAATTATATAGAGAATCGGTTGCAGGTCATGAATGATACTGGAGAACAACTGAAAGCTATACTGGATGAGCAGAAGTATAAGCTTTGTGAGTGGCAGCGATCGGATGAGCAGATAAATTTCAGGCGGTTCTTTACCATAACCAATCTCATCGGTCTGAATGTCCGGAACGAAAAGGTGTTTGATCATTACCATTGCTTCATCAAGACATTGGTAGACGATGGTATATTTAATGGCTTGCGCATTGATCACATTGACGGGTTGTACGACCCCACGCAATACCTGGAGCGACTTCGTAACCTGGTGGGGCCGGAAGTATATATAGTAGTTGAAAAGATATTGCAAGTTGATGAAAAATTACCGGCATGGCCCGTGCAGGGAACAACTGGATACGACTTTCTTGCGTATGTCAATAACCTGATTACGTGGAATGAATCCGAAGGGAAACTCTCATCTTTCTATAACGCGCTGTTAAAAGATCGTCAACCGGCTGATGAAAAGATATGGGACAAGAAGTCACATATCCTGCATCGGCACATGGCAGGGGAGTTGGAGAACCTGAAACATTTTCTGCTCGACCTGAATATACTTGACGATGCTACTTTGCAGCAGATCGATCCGGAAAGTATAAAAGCAACCATTGCCGAATTTCTCATCCGCTGTCCGGTATACCGCTACTATGGCAACCAGATGCCGCTGGAGAATGATGAAGCTGAAGCTATACGGACGATATTTAAAAATATTCGGGAATATAAACCGGAACTTGAAATCGTTGCGAATGCCCTGGAAGATATACTGCTGAATAGAACACAGCAGGATGATGTTGCTTATAATGACCGTGTGCTTCGCTTCTATATGCGGTGCATGCAATTTACTGGACCGCTCATGGCGAAAGGCGTGGAGGACACGCTCATGTATACCTATAATCGTTTTGTAGGACACAATGAAGTGGGAGATTCGCCTGTATTCTTCGGTATTACAACGGAAGAATTTCACAAGCGTATGAAAGACCGGCAACAGCAATGGCCGCTCGCCATGAATGCCACCGCTACGCACGATACCAAGCGGGGGGAGGATGTGCGTACACGACTGAATGTTTTACCGGAACTGGCAGACGAGTGGATCTCCACCGTAAAACAATGGCAAAAACTGAACGCATCCAAAAAGATATTGGGAATGCCCGATACCAACGATGAATACTTTATATACCAGACACTCATCGGAGTATATCCTGCCAATGATGATCGGTTCGCACAACGACTGGAAGAATATATAGTGAAGTCTCTACGGGAGTCTAAAAGGAATTCCGATTGGGCATCGCCAAACGATGCGTACGAAAAATCCACGACCGATTTTGCACTTCAACTGCTGGAAAGAGAGGGGCGTTTCTGGAAGAGCTTTGAAAAATTTCACAAGACTATAGCTGACTTCGGCATTGTTAATTCGCTGGCACAGGTATTACTCAAATTTACCTGTCCCGGTATACCCGATCTATACCAGGGGTGTGAGCTTTGGGACTTCAGTATGGTAGACCCGGATAACAGGCGCCCTGTAGATTATCAACAGCGCATGCAATGGCTCACCGAGATGGAAGCCCTTGCGAGCGAAGATGCTCCCGCATTGTTGGAGGAGCTTTGGCAGCAGCGTAACAATGCCCGGATCAAGGAATGGATAACCTATACCTTGCTGCATGCGCGCAAAGAAAATCCCGAAGCCTTTACAGAAGGAGAATATATACCGCTGTTGGTCGAAGGCGAGTATAAAGATTATGTTGTTGCCTATGCCCGCCGGTATAAGAAGACGTGGTATATTACGGTAGCTCCGTTGCATTTGGCATCGCTTGGTAAAATGCAGAAGAAAGGTCCGCTGGATATACGGTGGAAAGATACTCACATCGTGTTGCCACCCGAAGTGCCTGGCGATGTAACGGATATACTGGTGAACAAATCAGGCAAGCACACCGGTACGCTCGCTGTAAAAGATCTATTCAGCCATGTGCCGATTGCCTTTTTGAAGCTGGAGCATGTTTCGCAAAATCGCGGTGCCGGTATATTGATGCACATCACTTCACTTCCGTCAACGTATGGTATTGGTGATCTGGGGCCGGAAGCCTATAGCTTTGCTGATTTCTTATACCGCAGTCATCAGGCTTACTGGCAGTTATTGCCGCTGGGCCCTACCGATGCCGGAACGCAATATTCTCCGTATAGTGCATACTCAAGCATGGCAGGTAATGCGATGTTGATCAGTCCGGAGTTGCTAGTGAAAGATAATCTGCTTACCCGTGAAGATGCATCAACTTATATATTGCCGGCCTCGGATAAGGTAAATTTCGAAACGCTGCAAACGCAGAAAGAGAAGTTGTTGGAAGCAGCCTGGCAGAATTTTAACCGGAATAAAAGAGATCCGTTGCAGTCTTCGTTTCGGCGATTTGTTGAGACAGAGTCCTATTGGCTTCATGACTTCGCTTTGTATGTTGTGTTGAAGCGCCACCATGAAAACCACTGCTGGTGCGACTGGCCGGAAGTATACCGAAACCGCAATGCTGCTGCGCTGGAAAAATTTGCAGATGAACATGAAGAAGCTATACTATATGTACAATGGCTGCAGTTTATCTTTACACGTCAGTGGAAAAAACTGAAAACCTATTGCGCCAGCCTTGATATCCAATTGTTTGGTGATTTGCCATTTTACATGTGTTACGACTCCGTGGATGTGTGGGCGCATCGGGATATATTTTGTCTCAATGCCGAGGGAAAGATGCAATGTATAGCAGGTGTTCCTCCCGATTACTTTAATGCCAGCGGGCAACTCTGGGGCATGCCCGTATACCGGTGGGGTGTGCTGAAAAAGCAGAGATATCAATGGTGGATACAGCGTCTTCGCAAAAACATGGAACTCTATGATTTGTTACGCCTGGATCACTTCCGCGCATTTGCCGGTTATTGGGAAGTACCTGCCGGTGAGGAGACTGCCATCCATGGGAAATGGCAGCGCGGTCCGGGTGCTGACTTCTTTAAAATACTTCGCGATGAATTTAGCGAACTTCCCTTTGTAGCAGAAGATTTAGGAGAGATAACGGAAGATGTATACCAGCTACGCGATGCATTTGGTTTGCCCGGTATGAAAGTGTTGCAATTTGCCGTGACAGATGATATCGGTAAATCCATGTATAGCCCGCATAACTTCAGTTCGGATAACTTTATAGCCTATACCGGTACCCACGATAACAACACGACAGCCGGATGGTTCAAGAGCGATTTGAAGAAAGAGCATATCCGGAATTTAGCGCTCTATGCCGGCACATCGGTTCGTGAAAATAATATACATGATGTATTGATCAGGCTCGCGTATAGCTCCATCGCGAAGATTGTCATCGTTCCGATACAGGATATACTCGGCTTAGACGATCAGGCCCGGATGAACATGCCCGGCTCGGTAAACGGCAACTGGCGCTGGCGTTTACTGCCCGGTAAAATCACGTCCGCTACCGAAGAACAGCTACGCCATTGGACAAAGGTTTTTAACCGAGGCTGATCGGAGACATTCGTTGTATATTTTTATTTTACTATATATATAGCATAGAAAAAAGGAGTGTCCTTGCGGAAACACTCCTGAACAGACGTATATGAGGGGTCTGTTTTTTTTATTTCTTAGCCTTGTCGTCTTTGCGTTCAGCATTTTCTTTTGCCTGCTTTGCCATCTCCAGGTGGTGTGTCAGGATCGGTAATTTTGCTGCAGCCCAGGATTTCAATTCCGGATCTTTTCCGTTTTCAGATTCATCTTTAAATTCAGATATATCTTTTTCATGATCATCCACCATGTGCTTGATATAGGCTTCGTCAAAATCTTTACCTGATTTGGCCGCGAGGTCGTCAAATTTCTTTTTGTGCTCTTCGCTGAGTGAATCAGGTATAGATATATTCTTTTGTTGTGCCAGCGATTTTAGTTCTTCGTTAGCTTTACCATGGTCGGTTACCATGCTTTCACCAAACGCCTTCACTTGCGGATCCGTGGCTTTGCTCTGTGCGAGCTTGCCCAGTTCAACTTCCATTAAACCACCGGCAGCAGCTTTTACGGCAAACTCCCAATCGGCTTTCAGATCGGTTTCGGCAAACTTGTCTTTATTTTCTTCAACAGCTTCTTCTTTACTGTCTTGTTCTTTCGGTTTATTACACGAAATGGCTATCAGGGTCATGGTGATGAGCAGGAGCGTGATGTGTGCATACTTTTTCATATCGTTTGTTTTTTGGTCTGACCAACAAGTGGAAAAAAGTATGCCCGATGTATAATTTGAGTAAAATGATGGGCACGAGATTTATATAGGTTCGGTGAAACTCTATTAATCACTGTCGATATGCGTTTGCTTTTTTTTATTCTGCTGAGCTCTGTCCTGATGATACGGTCAGACCCGAGAATGAATCCGCAGTCCGATGATCTATACTATGCTTCCCTCAATGAAGCGATACACCAGGGACAATATGATGGTGTTATAACAGTTAACGAACTGAAGACTCATGGTAACTTTGGACTAGGCAGTGAAGAACGGCTTGCCGGTGAACTGGTATTGCTGAACGGAATTGCCTATAGTATACCGGCTAGTGGTAAAGCTCATGTTATGCCTAAAACAAACAAGATCGCTTTCGCTGCTGTCAAGTTTTTTACCAGTGATAAAAAGCTGTTTGTAAAACGATCGCTTACCATGGCGGAACTTGAATCGTTACTTGATTCGGTAATTACCCAGAATTCTTTTGCCGCCATACGCATCCGCGCACATTTTGCTTCCATACAATACCGATCGTTCGAAGTGCAGGAACAACCGTATAAGCCCATTAAGGATGTAAAGGAAATTCCATTTGCCGGTGCCGATGTACAGGGAACGCTCGTAGGATTCTTTACACCTAGGGCAGCCGAAGTTCTGAATAGTCCGGTATATCATTTTCACTATATCGACAACAATAAAACCACAGGTGGACATTTACTGGACTGCAAGATCAGCAAAGCCGAGATTGATATAGACTATACATCTGAGTTTACTACGAAGCTTGCCAATCCTTCGCTACTACAACATGTGGATTTGAATTAGCTACTGGTCGCTAGCTTTAAGCTGCTGGCCGTTTATCTTGTAGTCTGTAGTTTTAAGCTGGTAGCTATATAAAAAATAAAGGGAAAACGATTCATGATCTGCTTCCCTTTATTTTAGGACCTGAACTAGCTACTAGCTTCAAACTGGTAAATCCTGTAGCCAGCAGCTTGAAGCCAGTATCCTTTTGAGCGTGCACGTTCTGCTATACCGTGGCAAGTTCTTCCAGTTCGTGGTATTCTTCGTAGTGCATGATGGCCTTGATGCCACGCAGCGGTATAATTACCCAGTCCGGACGATTGTTCAGCTCATAGTTCAATTCATATATAGCTTTCTCCAACAGGAATGTATTCATGAGTATATCCATGTCTTCTTTGTTTTTCGGAATGAACGCACTTCCCTGTACCGTTTCCAGGTACGCTTTAACAAAGAAGCCGCTCATGTAGTGATACCATTGTTCAACGTACGGTATCAGGTTGCTATAGTCTTCTTTCCGGATCTGGTTGTCGAGGAACAAACTCGCATAGGCAGCATAGTGGAAAGAACGTACCATTCCGGCTATATCCCGTAACGGAGAACGTTTCAATCTGCGTTCGCTATAGCTGCGGGCCGGTTCCCCTTCAAAATCTGTGATCACAAAATCTTTACCGGTAAATAAGACTTGTCCTAAATGATAATCACCATGGATTCGGATCTTGACCACATCGATCTTACGCTTATATATATTGCGGAATGTTTTTAGTATATCATCCTTCATCGAAAGTACTTCTTCTGCTTCATGCCTTACTTCGCTGGACAGTCGCGATAATGTTCGTGTCTGATTCTGAAATGTACCCCGCACGAGCGACTGTAATCCGGAGAATAAAGATCGTTGATAATGCAATGAATATTCTTCAGATGAAAATGCCGGCAGCGAACTTCCGGAAGCGAGTGCCAGGTGCATTTCCCCGGTGCGTATACCGAGTTGTCGTGCACGCTCCGCCAATGTAGCATCGATCAGTTCTTTCAAAGACTCCGGCATCTGGTCGTAACCAACCGGATCTGTTATGGTTCCGTGCAGTGAAGGTAAATTCGGTACATCCGCGAGCGACAATACTTTTTCGTTGAAATCATCGAGGCGATCCAGCATGTAAGTCCAGGCATCGCTGCTGCTTTCTACCATCTCCTGCATCATGCCCAGCACAATGGCATCATTGCCCAATCGCCATTCGATCGCTCCTACAAAAGGAGGCACATGCTGGAAGTGCGCATGTTCTGTAAGGAAATGTGAAATTTCAAGATCAGGATTAATGATGCGATCTACCTTGCGGTATAGCTTCAGGAAAAATTTATTGTCGAACGTAAGCGATGTATTGCTTTGTTCTCCTCCCAATACCCGAGGCTTTATTGATTCCTGATCCTCTATATATTTACTCAACGTGCGACTTGCCTGGAAGCGTATTTCACTGTCGCGTAAGCCTATAGTTTGGTTGGCAGCCATACCGGTTATTAATGCCAGCTGATATTCTATACCGTAGAGCGCATCGTATAGTATACCTTGTTCTTCGCCAATCGTGAGGTTACAGATAACCGACTGCGGACAGCTCTCGCGCAGTTTGGTGGCCAGTGTATCTTTACCGAATGCTACCGGCAACTGGTATATCTCCGATAAACCACTTTGATAGTGTACTTCAACAAGCAGAATAACCGTAGTGCTGGTTTCGTGCGGTATGGTGGCATGCTGAATGATCTGCATGTTTTCAATCACGCGGCCCTTTCCTCCAAACCAGCGCAGGTTCAGCATATAGTTAGGGAGTACATTTTGAGACAACGTCTCCAATATGCGCTTGCTGGTAATTTCTTTCCAATCGCGAATAGCCAGGTGTGGCAATTCTTTGGCGCGATCTATTTCCGGGTGCACTTTGTCCAATACAAACCACTGGCAGCCGTGTGCACTCAGCGTGAAGAAATATATACCATCGTCTTTGATGATCGGGAATTTGTTATTGCTGAATATCTCTTTCGGTACATAACCCAGGAACTCACGAAGATCAAGTTCGGCTGGCTGCGTATAGCGCGAAAGGTTTACAATCACCAGGATGCTTTCCTCTTTATAGTTGCGTGTAAACGCGAGTATCTTCGGATTCTCGCACGCTATGAATTTCATGTCGCCCCGACTGAAAGCTTTATATTGTTTGCGCTTGTTAATGAGCCGCTTCATCCACCACAACAACGATGAGGTGTTGCGTCCCTGAATCTCAACGTTAACAGATTCGTAATGATAATCCGGATCGAGTATCACTGGCAGGTATAGCTTATGCGGATTGCATTCTGAAAAACCAGCGTTACGATTTGATGACCACTGCATAGGCGTACGAACACCATCGCGATCGCCCAGGTAAAAATTATCGCCCATGCCAATCTCATCACCATAATATAGCACCGGTGTGCCGGGTAGTGAGAACAATAGGTAATTGAGTAACTCTATTTTATTCCGGTTGTTCCCCATCAGTGGAGCGAGCCGGTGTCGTATACCCAGGTTGATGCGTGCTTTTGGATCTTTAACATATACCCGGTACATATAGTCTCGTTCCTCATCCGTTACCATTTCGAGGGTGAGTTCATCGTGGTTGCGCAGAAATATAGCCCACTGACATGTTTCCGGTATAGGAGGAGTCTGATCAAATATATCCGTGATGGGGTAGCGGTCTTCCGTCTGCAACGCCATGAACATACGCGGCATCACCGGGAAGTGATAGTTCATGTGGCATTCATCGCCATCGCCAAAGTAAGAAGCTGAATCTTCCGGCCACATGTTGGCTTCTGCCAGTAACATGGTGCCGGGGTAATTTTCATCAATATGTTTACGAAGCTCCTTTAGAAAATCGTGTGTCTCCGGAAGGTTCTCTCCGTTGGTACCTTCACGTTCGAAGAGATAGGGAACAGCATCAAGTCTGAACCCATCTACACCCATCTCGCACCAGTAATCCAGGATCTTGAAAACTTCCTGTTGCACGAGCGGGTTATCGTAGTTAAGATCGGGTTGATGATAGAAGAAACGATGCCAGTAAAACTGTTGTGCTACGGGGTCCCATGTCCAATTAGATGCTTCAAAATCCTGGAAGATGATGCGTACATCTTTATACTGTTTCGGATCATCCGTCCATACATAGTAATTCCTATAGTCTGAACCCTTCGGAGATTTTCGCGCCCGTTGAAACCACGGATGCTGGTCGGAAGTATGATTGATAACAAGCTCGGTAATTACTTTCAGGTTCCGGTCATGCGCTTCTTTCAGGAACTGTTTGAATTGGTAAATATTGCCATAAGCCGGGTTAATGCTATAGTAATCGGCAATGTCGTAACCATCATCCTTGAGCGGCGATGGGTAGAACGGCAGCACCCATATAGCTGTAACCCCGAGGTCTTTGAGGTAATCGAGTTTCTCCAGCAAGCCATCGAAGTCACCAATGCCATCGCCATTCCCATCGCGAAAGGCTTTAATGTGCAATTCATAGATCACAGCATCCTTGTACCAGTGAATCTTGTCATCCAGTTCAGTTCTATTTACGGGCATAATCGTAAGAATTTATAGTCTGCGTATAGTCTTACAAGAAATCCGATTAAAATAGTGTACCAGCCTTTACACAATAGAATGTAGACAAATCGGGTCTTCACTGGCCTTACACCAACTATTTGTATCACTTTTTGCCCGCTTTATATGCCACTCGCCAGACGAGGTGTAATATTTAGCGGTAACTTCCATTTCTATACTCTTACTTTTTCGACACTTTTGGAGAAAATCTGCTAATGCCCTTTTCGATACGTTTTTTTTCAGGATGCATTATGCTCTGCATGCTCAGTCTGCAACAGGTAACGGCACAGGATGCTCCCGGTAGTTCAATTGACTGGTATGAGAGTTTTTTTCAACCGCGCAAGCGTAAACCTGTTGAGAAAGAACTGGAACAAGCCACTATTAAGTTACGAGAATCAAAACGTACTGGCAACAAGACAGCCGAAGTAAAAGCGCTGATGGAAACGGGGTTGCTACATTTGACGGGCGCACACAATGTAGATCGGGCTATGGATTTCTTCATACAGGCGCTTGCGCTGGAAGACTCATTGAACCTGAACCATGAAAAAATATTTACGTATCTGGCGATGGCTGAGGTTTCACAGGAGGTAGACTCTCACCAGGAAAGTGCTGCTTTTTTAAACGATGCCTTTGCAATCAGCGAGCCTTTCAAAGATCCCCAAATTTTTGTATTGATCCTGAACAAACTCGGACGCGTAAATGCGAAGCGTGGAAAGATTGATGACGCGTTCGAGAACTATGAGATGGTGTTGAAATATGAAGATCAACTGAACCAGCCAAGCATAGAAGCCGAGGCTTTGTTTAACCTGGGACATCTCTTTTCACAACAAGGTAAATATACCGAAGCATTGCAGACGCATAAACGAGCTTTGGCGATTAGCCGATCTATTCGCGATAAAAAAAGTGAAGCAACATCGTTGAATGACATCGGTGAATTATACCACCTGATGAAGAACGATGAAAAGGCGCTGGCCAATCATATAGTAGCCCTTGAAATACGGCAGGCGTTAAAAGACAAGCGTACTATTGCCGAATCGTACAATAACATTGGTGCTCTATACTACCGGAAGAAAAATTACCAGCGCGCTGCTGCCAATTTGCAGTTAGCGCTGGAAGCCGCGCGTGCAGCGCAGGCACAGGAGCAGATACAAAAAAGTTATGAATACCTGAGCTTCTGCTACCAGGCTGTAGGTGATTTTAAAAAAGCACTGAACTATAAAGATGAATACTTAAGTATACACGATTTTATAGTGAATGAGCGTAATGAACAGCAGGCGCTTGCAACGGCAAATCGTTATGCGCTGAAAAAGAGAGAATCACAGATCGATAAACTTGAAATTGATCGCATCCAACGCGAGAAAGAAATCGCAGCGCAGAAGAAATTCAGAAATGTACTTTTCGGTCTTATCGGGCTTGGCTGTATCATTGTTATACTCGTAACCTATCTTTATATCGTTAAGAAGCGATCGAATAAAGTTTTACAGGAGGCGAATGATAAAGTGCAATTGCAAAATATAGCATTGCAGGATTTGAATGCTACAAAGGATAAATTCTTCTCGATCATTAGTCACGATCTCAAAGGGCCGCTGAATTCGCTTACATCTTTTTCGGGCTTGCTGATTAACCACACCGACAGTTTGAGTAAAGATGAAATCAAGATGCTGGCAAAAGATCTTGATAAATCATTGAAGAATCTCTTCGCGCTACTCGAAAATCTGCTGGAGTGGTCGCGCTCGCAAACCGGCAAGATTGAATTTAAACCGGAGGCTTTTGATGTACACAAGTTGCTGGAAGAGAATAAAGATTTACTCACCGCACAGGCACAGAATAAAAAGATAACATTGGAAAACGGAAGTACACAACAGCAGATGATCTATGCGCATAAGAACTCCGTTAACACCGTGGTGCGTAACCTCATTGCCAATGCTATCAAATTTACTCCGGAAGGAGGGAAGATTACCGTGAGCGCACAGCAGCAGGCAGATTCAGTAGTTATCTCGATTGCCGATACAGGTGTGGGGATGAGCAAAGATGTAATGAATAAACTTTTCCGCATCGACACCAAGCACACTACCAAAGGTACTGCCGATGAAAAAGGTACCGGCCTCGGACTCATTTTGTGTAAAGAGTTCGTTGAAAAGAATGGCGGACACATCTGGGTTGAAAGTGAAGAAGGCAAGGGTTCTGTATTCAGATTTACCGTGCCTCGAAATTCACAAGCGAATTAATATATAGTCTTTTTTTAATCCAATTTCACAAAGAACGAAGGAGGCACAAAGATAGACAGAGGTATAAATCTTTGTGCCCCTTTAAGCCTCTTTTGTGTACTCCGTGCAATGGATTTAAAGTTAATGTTTATGAAAACCTTTACTCACCATATTTAGTATATGTCCCGAAGCGATGAGCAATCCTGACAGGATGCGGATCAGGATCATACCATAAAGATGTGTATACTCGCAAAGTATAAATAACAGCCAGCCGGAGATAAAGGAAGCAATGACTGCCGGTTTGAATTTCATATCAGTATTATTTCGCAGCGTAAGAAAAGACAGCCCGATACCTGCACCGAGTACAGCGAGGTGAAAGTAATGATCGTGATGTTCGTGAGGGTAAAACACAAGCAGCGTACCTGCCAACGAAGTGGCTATGCAGTGAATCATGCAGAGAAACGAAAAGCAAATCCCGGAGAGGTCCGGGAGTTTGCCTGCTATTAAACGAAGCGTCTTCATGTATATATCAACGTTTGGCTTCAATAACCATATTTACCTGCGACTTTATAGCCGTGCGTACATTTTTGAATCCAGCCTTGTGCAGTATGTCAAAAAGTTTCGCACCACCCGCCTGAGCTCCGAGACATTCACCACCATCGTGTTGTGAGTGAGGTACGCAAAGCGCAGTGGACCCCGCATAGTACATGCGACCGATCGGGTTGAGGTTGTCTTCTACGCGATCACCGGCAAGTGGCTCTACGAGCATCACGGAACCTGATTTACTCAATGCACGTAACGCATATATAGCCGCACGGCTGGGATGACCGAGATCGTGAAAGGCATCCATAAAACAAATAAGGTCATACCCGATAGCCGGGTAATTTTCCGCGGTACAATTCTCGAACGTAACGTTGCTGATACCTTGCTCGTGTGCACGCTGCCGCGCAACCAGTATAGATTCTTTGTGATAGTCGAACCCGAATACATGACTGTTGGGAAATGCTTTTGCCAAAAGCAACGAAGATGCCCCGTGTCCACAACCTATATCGGCAATATTTCCGCCGGCCGTGAGTATTTCTTTTATACCATCCAGTGCCGGAATCCAAGCATCCACGAGATGTGCTTTATAGCCTGTTCGAAAAGATGCTTCTGTCCCGAAGAAAAGTTTATGAGCATGCTGGTGCCATCCCAAACCTTTGCCGCTTTTAAACTCCGCTACAAGTTTTTCTTCTTCAGCCCATACGGTAGCCGGTATATCTAAACCCGCTGTGAGGTATGCAGGGCTTTCAGGTTCTGCCAATACCAGGCCATGTTCAAAAGGAAGTTGGTATGTCTTGGATTCCGGGTTATAGTATATATACTTTCCGGCAGCCATACAGTTGAGCCATTCCTGCACATAACGTTCATGTGTTCCGGTTTTGTCAGCAAGGTGCCGCGGTGTGATCCATCCCGCACCATGCATCGCGGTGAACAAACCGAGCTTATGGCCGAGCTGCGTCATGGCAGAACCCATGGTAGCAGACATGTCCATAATAACCTGTCCTGCGAAAGCTTCTACTTTGGACAGGTCGATTGAAGGGAGGTTTTCAGTTGTTGTTGTCATTTGAGGTTAATTTTTTTTTGACAAAACTATGTATACCGAAAACCTTCAGCCTATGCGAAACGGATGAAAGCTTATGCGGGAAGTATTTTGTGTTTACCTGCCAAGTGTCGTTAAATAGTTGACACTTGATGATGAACCCATACCGAGTCGATTCGTTTAACACGAATGATCATGATGGAGGCTATTAAAACAAAAGGAGAACTGGAGCATGCGCTAAGTACAGTTCTGATGAATGGTAAAACCGATCAGCTCCGGGTACAAAATGAGCTGGGAAAATTCGAATGCCGGGTGACGCGTCATCAGCACTTCTCGTTGTTGCAGCATGAGTATACCAATGAAGGTCCGTTATTAACAATTCCGATTACTCGCAAGACACCTTGCATTACCATGATCTTTCAGTTTGGTGGTTACTCTGCATACCGTGATAAGCATAATCCGTTTTTACTGCCATGCTATCACCAGTCTATTAACTATTTTAATATGTATGATTGTCGTAGCCTGGTGGATGAACGCATGCGACAACATGACATCACATTTGTACTGGACGATACATTCTATAACACGTTGTTACACGATGGTGTTATGGAAGGAAATTTACTGACTGAAAAAATTCTGAATCGCGAAGAGTTCAATACCATCAATGCTCGTCAACCAATCGATGCCGGTGTTCAGGGAGTGCTGCATAATATACTCCATTGTCCTTTCAAGAACGGCATGCGCGACATGTATATAACCGCTCAACTCAAAGCGCTTATGATGCTGCAATGCTGTCAGTTCCATTATGCGGTAAGTGATAAACCTGCACCTAAAGACGCCAAACTCACGAGTCGTGATCGCGATACATTGATGGCTATATATGATTTTCTCACCGAACGTTATCACGATGAGACAACGCTCACGGACCTCTCGCGCAGGTTTGGTATAAACGAATTTAAACTGAAATACGGTTTCCGGAAACTATTCGATACATCTCCCATAAAATATATACAAGATCGAAGACTTCAATTCGCAGGTCTCCTGCTACGCAATACAAACAAATCCATAACCGAAGTAGCAGATGAAATCGGCTACGAACACGCTAATAATTTTTCGATAGCCTTTCGAAAAAAGTTTGGCGTGGCACCTCAGGTTTACCGGAATGGGCTCGGTTAATTTTTAGCCCGCAGAGAGCGCTGATAGACGCAGAATGATTTTGCTTTGGCGTCAGTATAGTTTACTGATAGGTACTAGTTGTTTTATATATCGCAGGAGATTTTACTCTTTCAGGAAACATCCCAGTCGTCATCCATATTGTCTACGGATTTCATGTATATTTCCCGGTATTGATTTTGAAGGCGTTCGCGGAGTCCGTCTTCTTTTGTATACCCGGGTACTTTAACCAATTCTTTGCTGGAGTTTTTATTCGTGATCGGAGGTGTGATACAGCTAACATTCATCCCAGCTCGTTGCATGGCAATGGTGTTGTTATAAAACAAATTGCCATCCGGAGATTGACCGCAAACCTCGTACGTTCTTTTCGCGTCATCTTTTATTATCAACCAACAGCCGGTGTACATCGATCAATTTTTTTAGTTCTAGATTGCAAAGATATAAGTACTGTATGAACAAAAAAGCATTTTATGACTCGCTATTGGCATCCTTTTTATACGTTGGTTTGGGAACCATTAGCGTGATGTCTATCTATCCCGGATCATTATTTCATGGAGGTTGGGCCTTTGTTGGCGTTCTTTTGACTTTACCAGTATCTTTTGTCGGTTTTGGTATTATGTATGCCGATTCGGATGGATATTGGTACACACTACTTGCTCAAGTATGTGTTTTCTTTGTTGCATGGTTTGTTACCTATCAATATTATGAGAAGAAATATAGGAACGATGATTTTGACTAGATTGGATATAAAAATCACTGGAAAGTAAAAATATGTCAAAGTGTGTTGCTTTGGTTGTGTTAATGGTCGTGGTAGCTCAATGTACCGTGAAAGACAAGAGGAGTAATCAAGTGACAATCCTGCCACCTGAATTAAGCGATCCTTACCTGCAATCTTTTCGAAACAAGAATATTAGGTTTATTGTATTTGAACGAATCGGAGAAATAGATCCGCGTCCTGACACAATTGAGTTAGATGTTCATGGCAATGTCGTTAGCATAACCGGGCCGTATGAACGAGAGAAGAGAGCCTATGATGCAAGGGATTTTCTTGTGAAACGAATGATGTTTTCTGACTTTTCTGTGCAATATATAGCCCGGTACTCGGTTCGAGGAGATACGTTAATTCAAACGATGAGAGAATGTAATTCTCGTGATTGGAATTTGCACGGTGATACAACAACAAGACCTTATAAAGTAAATTTTTTTGTTCTTGACAGCGAAGGAAAAGTTACGCAGGAATTTGATGATGGCTTTGGCCCACTCATGTATATTTATTCAGAAAGTAAACTAGTTCGTAAGGAAATTGAAGTGTCGCTAAACAGCGATGATGAATATCATTGGGAAACAACCGCAGAATATAATTACTATGAAAACGGAGAAATTAAGGATATAAAAGAATTTGATCGGCTGAAGAAGGAATTTTTATTCTTTTTCTCTAAGGGCTTACTAGATTCTTCCCGAGTTACGCGGTATATACAGGATATGGCATCCCATAATCGATATAAATATCGATATATCTACTATTAGTACTACCACTTTTTGTCGGTATCGGATTGGTGTATAAAACTACAATTTCTGCACCCAACTTTCTGTTCTGCCTCGTGCTCCAGCCAGGTATATCCCTACATAACTCCGGCCATCCGGCTTTGATATACCTATGTCCGCAGCTTGTGTACCTGGAAGCAAAATAACATTGTTGTGGGAAGCGGTGCTACCTTGAATGTAAGTGAACCCGGTTCTTATGTTGTAGTTGCAACGACTATACCTATGATGTGAATGGCAATATGACCGTTGATCTTAATAAGGGATTGAGTACACCAATAACCTATAATTATCTTAATCTTCCGGAGGTTGTTACCAAGAGCGTGAACAATATTCGGTATATATATGACGCTACGGGCCGCAAACTTTCTCAGATTGTACGGACTGGGTTGGCAGTGAATCAGACTGACTACGCAGGAGAGTTTATTTATGAAAATGACTTCCTGCGATTTGTAAATCATGAGGAAGGCAGAATTGTGGTCTCATCTGAAAAGCTTTTGTATAAGCATGATGGGGATGTGATTGAAGGACTCACCGCCTTAAATACTACGCTTACTCCGATGACAATAAACGGGGAGAAGTATATTAGCGCTTCTTCAGGTGGCTCAGGCTCTGGTATTTTCCCTATAGGCAATGCTATCAATGTTGTTCCCGGAGAAAAGTATTTGATCAGGGTTAAGGGTTACAGAAGTGACTACAATGTAGCTATTATGGTCAGACGTAATAATTCAACGATAACGTATGGTAGTTATTTGCCTGCGCTAGTTGCAAACGAGTCGTGGATAGAACAGATTTATGTAGTGCCTGCTAATACAACGACAATGGAAGTCGGAATAGGATGGAATTCCCCCACAGGTACGGCTCATCTATTCTTAAATGCATTTGAGTTAATCAAGTTGGAGAGTACTACTCCGGAGTATCAGTATAATTTGAAAGATCATTTAGGCAACGTAAGGTTGACGTTTACCACAAAACAAGATATAGAAAGCAACACAGCTACACTGGAAGATGAAAATGCAGAAGAGGAGCAAGGGAAGTTTTTGCGATACGACAATACGCGAATTGTAAATCACTTCTTGTTCGATCATACGAAAGGTTCGAAGCCAACACAAGTAGAAGGAGGAGCGCAGCGTTTAAGTGGACAGGGTAATGAAATATATGGCTTAGCAAAATCGTTGAGTGTAATGCCGGGTGATGTTATAAATATGGAAGTATATGCAAAGTATATAGATCCGAATGAATCGAACCGGACAGCGGCCTTGAATACACTTATCATGCAGATTGCTGCCGGTACAGCCCCTGGCGGTACAGTGATAGACGGGGGAAGCTATGCGGCAAGCACAAGTTCGTTTCCATTCCCTGCTGATGCAACACAAAATACATCGAGCAGCAGTGAGGCTAGCCCGAAGGCGTTCTTGAGCTGGTTGGTATATGATCGTAATTATACTTTGATAGCATCAAAGAGTGGCTTCAGACAGATGAGTTCTGTTGCCAAAGAGGATGGTAGTGATGTGGCGCATGAGCTGTTATCGGGTACCGTCACTATTACCGAGCCAGGGTATATATATGTATTCCTTTCCAATGAACAGGGTACAAATCCTTATGAAGTATATTTTGATGACTTTATGGTGGAACAGGTTAAGTCGCCCGTTATTCAAACACAGGATTATTATCCTTTTGGGTTGACCTTTAATTCTTATCAAAGAGAAAATTCAGTCGATCAGAGACATTTATATAATGGAAAGGAACAGCAAAATGAACTGGGGATTGACTGGCTTGATTATGGTGCACGTATGTACATGCCGGAGCTTGGAAGGTGGGGCGTGATTGATCCCCATAGTTATAAATATAGCTCAGTAAGCCCCTATAATTATGCGTTTAATAACCCTATTACTATAGTAGATCCTGATGGTAAGGACGGAGTTATTTATCTTCAAGTGCTTTTGAATAGGAAAAATATCCCAGCTATTGATATAAAAACGCTGAAACTAATAGTTAATAAAATAACCCTTATGTTAAAGGAGGCAGGGATTGATCTTAGGGTAGAGGTTCATTATTCGAATAGAGTAATGAGTAAGAAAGAATTCTATTCAAGAGAGGGGGCTCATAAGTCAGATAGTTATCTACTGCTCGGATCTAATGAACAATTGGTAAAAGCAGCGAAGCAAGCTACATCCAAAGAAGGTGGATGGGATGAACGGGTATCAAGAACAACATATGAGAACGAAAATGGCGTCCATTCATATGATGACCATTTTGGATTATTAAATTCTGATAACTTAGCACAGAATGGAATAGGAAAGGATGGTAGAATGGAACGATATGCCGGTATGGTTGATAAAGCTTCAAAAATAGCTGTGCACGAAGATGGACACTCAAAGCTAAATGGCCATCCGAGCGCCGATAAAGAGGGCCATGTTATTAATACTATTATGGACGAAAATCCAGGATCTGTTGTTAATCCTAAACATGATAAGTGGATGATTGAACGACTAAAAAAAATACATGGATCAATTCCAGTTAGCAAATAGACGCTTATGTATAAGGTGATTTCGTCTAGCTTTTATTTTTTTGCCTTCTTGGTGATTTTTGGCTGCTCTTCCGAGAAGAAAGAGCAATCAAAGGATTTTAAAGGCTTAGTACTAGAGTCTTTTAATAGCTACAATCAAAATGCTCTAAGTGATTATGATAGCTGTTTTTTTGTAAACATCTTGAAGCAAGGCGACTTAAAGAATGCAGGAGGTAGCCTATTGAGGGAGATCTATGGTATCGAAATCTTGTCATATACTATTCCCTCGATAGATTTTTCCTTTGCTATGATGAAAAATAAAAATGAGGTAAACTGGACTTTTTTTGGTGCTTTTGAAAACTATATGCTAAGTCACTCGAATCGTAATGATTCAGCAGATTTAATTCTTATGAAGAATGACAACTTAAATGTGGTGGTGAATAAGTTTTTTACATCTACATCGGTGTCATCAGATTCGGTTTCGTTGAAGGTGTTTTTGCATGAATTATATTATGAAAATTATAAAGGATTATATAGGCCAATGTTCGATGAGGATGTGCGAGTAATAAACCTAAGCGAGTATTTGACTAAAGACCAGATTGATGTGTTGGGTAATAGTGATAATCTAATTGTTTTTAAAGATAGCGTTTTTGGATTGACAATCTTCAAGTGGACTGTCAAGGGAAAAGTGATTGAGATCTCGCAATTTGTTTTCCCTTTTGGTAAATATAAATTTCTTGGAGGTTCGGATGTGCCACCTGCTTTTCGAGATTGCGATAACTTGGACTAATAGCTTATTAATTGAAGAAGTCTTGGAAGGATATGAATGTTTTACATCCACACTACCTTCTGCTCAGCTTCATGTTCCTTCCCAAGTATATCTTTATACAGCTCCGGTCGTCTCGCTTTGATGTATCTATAGCCACCTGCCTGGGTAAGCTTTTCGGGTGTTAGTGTAGCAATTACAAAATCATCTCCGAGCGTACGGCATTCTGCGAGTATATCTCCGAAGGGATCGATGATCATGGAGCAGCCGTTTTTGAGTTGGTCATCGTCCATGCCGATGGGATTTGAAAATATAGCATAGATGGCATTGTCGTATGCGCGTGCCGGTAGCCACTTCATGAGCCAGCCTCGGCCTTTCATGCTATCGAACTCCAGGCGTAAGGATGTAGGGTCTGCTTCTCTGTTCTTCCATAAGGCCGGATCAACAAAACCAGCCCCCGGTCGTGTTGATGGTGTGCACATGGTTACGTGCGGCATAAATATAGCATTGGCACCGAGCAGGGTAGTGGCGCGTACATTTTCAATGACGTTGTTGTCATAACAGATCAGTATACCGAATTTCCATCCGTATAATTCGAAGACACAATATTGATCGCCTGGCACTAGATGCGGATTGATAAAGGGGTGTAACTTTCTATACTTTGCCACCAGTCCATCTTTCGTTACGCATATATAGGCTTTGTATAATTTGTCATTGCTGTCTTTTTCGAAAAGACCCGCGAGTATAGCAATGTTATTTTTACGGGCCAGTGCAATAAGTTTGTTTGTACTCTCGCCATCCGGTATATATTCAGCCAGATCTAGCATCTGTTGTTTGTTAAGATGACGCGCAAACGTATAGCCGGTTATGGAACATTCATGAAAAGCGATCATATGTGCACCTTGAGAGGCCGCTTGTTGAGACAGCCGATCTATTACCGACAAGTTGTAGGCTTTATCGCCACTTCTGTTTTCAAACTGAGCGGAGGCTATTTTAATGGGCTGCATACGACTGGTTATTTTTTGCAGTTAACGTAGCCTACAGGTCGAAGGCTGCGAATTGTGTATGAAGATAAAAATAAAATGACGGTCGAAGTATATTCGTTATAAACGGTTTAGTTCAGTAGAAACGGCATGGCGTTATCGTATGGTTGCCTGTGGGGTAGTGAGGTTGTATGTCTTTGAAAGATTTTCGATGATTACCCTGGCATCGCCTTCATCAAAATAGCGGTTAATATTCTGTAGGTAATTGATGGCGTTTTCTATTTCGTCTACGGTCCAGTTCTTAGCGTTGCCATTCTGGTTTGTCTTGTAGATGAGGTCTTTGATGAGCGAGCTTCCGCCAGCTTTGCTGACGAGTGTAAAGAGTTGATTTATGAGTAACTGTTCCATAGCATACGCTTTGTTAAAGTTACTCATTAAAATTTATGCCTGCACGGCACTTGCAATATTAGGAGAGAGGGGTGGCAAGCTATGTATAGTGTTGAAGTTGTTATGAAGCACTATACATAGCTACATATATTACCGACACTTATCAATGTTGTTTTGAATTCAGATATGAATTCACATTCTGCCGGCTAATGATTTCCAATGGAAATAAGTAAGACGCTGTTGCCTGTTTCTTAAATAGCAAATGATTGGACAATTGACTGATACCTACAAACGCCTGGCGTTTTGAATTCTGGTTGATCAGGAAATCAATGATGCCATTGTTGAGGTAGTGGAGGTTTTCAGCCAAGAGGTCGTACGCTACCAGGCGAACGCCATTCTTTCCTTTCTTTTCCAATAATTTGGATACCGTGTAGGCTCCTTTGGAAGTTGTTACCAATATACCTTTCAAGGTGGATTCGTTGAGCAGGTCAGAGAGTTCTTTTTCGAGCGTTGACTCGTGTGTATAGTTAAGGTCGCGACTCAATACGTTATAGGTATGGCCGTTGTTCTGCTCCACAAAGTAGTCTTTGAATCCCTTTTCTTTTTCATTCAAGTGCGTAGAGTTGTGAATGTCATCATATATATGAAGAATAGCATAGGTGCCGTTCTCCTTTTCATTGAGGTGTAACAACTCGGCCCCTACACGCCCGCTTTGATAGAGGTCTTGTCCTACAAAACTTAATGGTCCTGCCTGTTCAATGTTATTGTTGATTAGCACGAAAGGAATATTCTTTTCCTTGCACGTATTAATAAAATGGAGTGCTTCATTATAAAATATAGGAGCCATAAGCACACCGTCCGGATTGCTTTCACAAACTGTCTCGGCAAGTTTTATAAATGACTCTTTATCATAAAGATCGAAGTATAAGGTTTGCAGTTGCACGCCATATTGCGTCCATTCTTCTTTTGCCTGCTTGATACCTTCTATAGACTGGTTCCAGTATTCGTCTTGTTCCGGATTAGGCATCAGGGCTGCAATCTTATAAGTTTTATTAGAGCCCAATGTTTTGGCGATGAGGTTGGGTTTGTAGCCGGTCTTTTCAAGAATGGCCATCACCTTGCTATAGGATTCTTTGGCAACCTCTCCTCGGTTATGGATGACCCGATCGACTGTTCCAACTGATACCTGGGCCATCTGCGCGATGTCTTTGATTCTGATTTTTTTGTCCATTGGTGCTAATGTTAAGGGATATTTCGGAGGTAAAAAACATCTTTCTTAGGTACGGTTACCCGGTTTTAGTGTCGTGTATATACCCCTTCATACGTTATATGTTGATATTTCGTTTGCGTGCACGTTTTCCCCGTGCGCGGAAACGAAGTTATGTTTTTCTTGGAGTTTAACAAATACCTTCCTACCTTTTGGTCGGAAATTCATTTTTCGATAGAATATTCTGTTGATTATATGGTTTCTGAAATTTTAATCTCTAACCCAAATTTTCATGAAGAAACGTTTACAATTCCTGTCAGTCGTGTTTACACTGGCGGCATTGACTGCTTATGGGCAGACAGTGAAAGGCCGGGTCACGGCAGCACAAGACAACTCCGCCCTTCCGGGAGTGTCTGTAGTTCTGAAGGGTACCAGCGTTGGTACCACGACCGATGCTGATGGTAATTACTCTATCGCAGTAGGTACGAACGACAATGCTATCTTGTCGTTTTCATTTATTGGTTTTACAACCCAGGAAGTACCCGTTGGCGGACGCACTGCTATTGATGTTGTGTTGGTTGAAGATGCGATGCAGTTAAGTGAAGTAGTCGTAACAGCTTTCGGTGAAAAGAAGGAAGTAGGAAAAATTGCCTACGCTGTTCAGGAAGTTAAAGGCGGTGAACTTACACGTGCCAATAACGCGAACGTTGTAAACGCGCTTCAAGGTAAAATTGCCGGTGTACAAATCGACCAGGGTACTGGTGGTCCGATGTCTTCTTCACGTATTCGTATCCGTGGTAACTCTTCATTAAGTAACAACACACAACCTTTGTTTGTTGTTGATGGAGTTTTGATCAGACCTACAGTAACTGGTGCTGACTCTTGGGGAGCGACTCAGGACTTCGGAAATATCATGAAGAACCTGAACCCGGATAACATTGAGTCAATGACTGTGTTGAAAGGTTCTGCAGCAAGTTCTCTCTACGGATCAGACGCATTGAACGGTGTTATTATCATCACTACTAAAAAAGGTTATGAGCGTCCAGGTTTAGGTGTAACCTATAGCCATACTTCATCTTTCGAGAAAGCTTATAAGTTTATTGATGTTCAAAACGAATTCGGTGGTGGTAACGCTGCTACGTTTGCTAAAGGATCTGACGGTGTAGAAGAAGTTGATCCTGCTTTATTTTTCTATAGCTACGGTCCGAAGTTTGACGGACGCATGGTGCGTGACGTTGACGGTCGTATGATCAAGTGGGAAGCGAATGACCCGCTCAGCCTTTTCCAAACGGGTAAATTCATTAACAATAACGTGGTGATTGAGGGCGGTAGCGATCGCACTACATTCCGTATTTCTTATTCACACCTTGACAACTCTACCATCATGCCTGGTGGTACTGAAATGGTGCGTAATAACTTCAATGCAAATGCTTCTCAAAAAATCGGAAAGCTGTTTGATATTGGTGTAAATGTAGATTATACCAACAACGATCTGGTAAACCCTATTCGTCAAGGTGGTAACTACAACCCTGTATTTGCCTTAGTATATTTCCAGCCAAGACACTTTGATATAGACTACTGGAGAAATAATTATAAAGATCCGGTAAATGGCGGAAGACTTGCTGATGCTAACGATCCATATGGTATTACAGGTTTCCTTTGGGATACATTTGAAGACAGAACAGAGCGCACAGAAAATGTATTCAGAGCAAACCTCGATATAACAACGCATGTGAGACCTTGGTTGAATTGGGTTGTTCGTGCTAATATGCAGAACGAGTTGTACAAAGGTGAAAGAAAGAGATTGGGAGATGGTCCTCGCTTCTCAGGTGGTACATATAGCCAGAACGAGTCTTATAATACTCAATACCGTATACAAACTCTCTTAACAGCTAATAAATCTCTTAATGATAATTTCTTCCTGAGTGCTACAATCGGTGGTGAGACTAATAAAGTGAGTGGTGGTAGAAACTATACCTTGGAAACAAGAGATGGTTTACGTCTGCCAGGTGTGTTCTCAATTACAAACGGTGTGAACGGTATCAACACAACAACAAGTCTGAATCCGTCAAGACTCAAGAACGCTTTCTATGTATATGGTGACCTGACTTACAAAGACATGTTAACCTTAACATTGAGCCATCGTACCGACTTCTCTTCTACACTTGCTTATGCTGATGGAAGTGGTGACTGGAGCTATAGCTATCCTGCTGCAGGTCTTGCATGGACATTCACTGAAACATTCTCTTCGTTGCCAAATTGGTTATCGTTTGGTAAACTTCGCGGTAACTTCGGTATAACCGGTGGTGATACTGATCCTTGGACTATCAATAGCACGGGTGCTTATAGAAAGGCCGACAGTGAATATCTGTCACCGAATGGTCTAGTAAACTACTATAACTTTGTTGACAATACACTTCCTAACAAGAAGTTGAAAAACAAAGAAGCTCGTGAGTGGGAAGTTGGAGCTGATCTTCAATTCTTCGATAACCGCATTGGCTTAGATGTAGCTTACTACGATAAGATTGCACGCAATGAGATCTTTAAACTTGCAGCGGCACCTGAGTCCGGCGTGAGTGATATGATTATCAACGGTGGAAAGATTCAGAACAAGGGTATTGAAATTACCTTACGTGCTACACCAATTAAATCTGCAGATTTAGAGTGGAACACAATCGTCAATTTTACGCGCAACAGAAACAAAGTTCTTGAACTTGCTGAAGGTGTAGAACAATACGAGTTGAGCCTGGCATTTGGTGCAGACGTTAAGTCTATTGCTAAAGCTGGTGAAGACTATGCTACAATTGTTACGAACTATGCCTATGCTACTTATCAGGCAAAAGATTCTGAAGGTAATCCTATAGATCATCCTAACAATGGTAAACGCGTAATCGGTTCTAACCCGAATGCAAACGCGTTGACTTTCCTGAGAAGTGGTGACTATGGCCAGGGCCAGAAGACAATCGGTACTGCTATGGAGCGCTTCCTGTTGAGCAACATCAACACGGTATCTTACAAAAACTTTACACTGAACGTTCAGGTTGATGCAAAAGTAGGTGGTATGCTTGTATCTGCAACGCACCAGTATGGTACTACAAATGGTAGCTTGACTAACAGTTTATATGGTCGCGATTTAGATCACGGTGGTGTGCAGTATACTGCTACTAACGGAGATGTTAGAACTGATGGTATTATACCGGATGGTGTTTTGGCTGACGGTATCAAGTCTATTAAAGATGGTAGTGATTTAGGTGGTATTACGTACCAGGAAGCTGTTGATGGCGGCCACTTACTTCCTATTGAGGCAAGACGTTACTACAGAAACATCTCTAACTGGGGTGCTGGTATACGTGAATACTCTGCATTTGAAAACTCATGGGTAGCACTGCGCGAAGTTTCTTTATCGTACAATGTGCCAGTGAGCTTTGTAAATAAAATCAAACTGCAAAGTCTGAAGTTAAGTGTTACCGGTCGTAACCTGACGTATCTGTATAGCTCATTGCCAATCAACCTGAATCCTGAAGGTTTGAAGAGTAACAGAGCTGGTGAATTCTCTGAGTACGGAGGTCTTCCATTTACTCGTCAGATGGGTTTTTCTGTAACAGCAGGATTCTAATAATTTGAAAGACTTAAAAGAGAAAATCATTATGAAAATATATTATAAAAAGGTGTTATTGTGCCTGGCCGTGTCGTGTGCAATGGTAGTGTCTTGTGATGATCAAGATTATATAGATGCTAACAAAGACCCGGATATTCTCAATGAAATACCACCGGAAAATCAATTCCTGAATGCGACTATTGGTATACATGGTCAGGACTTTGAAGCATACTATGATTTCTATAGACGTATCATGCCCTGGATGCAATATGTAACACCATTGACAGGTAATCCAGAGTCATTTACACTTGGCTTCGGTAACTTCTCTAACCGTTATGGCAGACTATATAACGGAATCGGAAACGTATTGACCGATCTGGAAATGCTGGTAAAGAATCTTCCGGAAGAAGAGCAACCGAAGTATGCGCAGATGCTTCATATATCACATATACTGAAAGCTTACTATGCATTTTATGTTAGTGACATATATGGAAGTATAGCATACACAGAAGCGTTTCAGGCGCGTTATGGAGGTACGATGTTCCCTACATACGACAACCAGCAAGCATTGTTTGCTAAATTGGATGCAGAGGTTGAGGCTTCGATCAATGGGTTGAAAGAGACACCGTCTATTCAACAAATATCACTTGGAAGCTATGATCAGTACTACGGTGGTGATCCTGCTGCCTGGATAAAAGCTGCTAATGCACTTCGTCTTAAAATGGCGATGCGTATACTTAAAAGAGATGAGACAACAGCAAAAGCTATCGTTCAGGAAGTGCTGAACGATGCTGGAAATCTCATGGAAAGCAATGATGATGGTTGGGTACTTGTAGCATCATCAGGAATTACAAGCGGTGGTAACTTCAATCCTGACGGATTGAGAGCATCTAAGCCTTTGGTTGATTTCATGCTTGACTATAACGACCCTCGTATCGATGCATTCTTTGCTCCTAACAGCTATTCACAGGCTAATATCAATCTTCTGATAGCTGCAGGTCAGCTTGAAGCAGGAACAACTGAAACAGTTCGTTATGTTGGAAGCTTTACAAGCCCTGATGATGCGGCTGATGAAGATATTCAGGATCAATACTATTCAACACGTTCACTGAATGGTCAGACCTTTGATACCCTTTCATTAATCCAAAGAAGATTGTTTCAGCCTGCATTCAATACTGGTACAGGATTGAACTACTTGCCAGTAATTTCATACCCTGAATTCTGCTTCATGAGAGCTGAATTAGCGGCACGCAACATTACAAGCGAAGATGCAGAAGAGTTTTATAACAAAGGCGTTACAGCTTCTATCGAGTGGTATAACGAAGTTGCCATAGGTGCAGCATTGACAAACTATACTCCGTTGACAGGATCTCAGATAACTGATTATCTTGCTCAACCTGGTATAGCCTTCGATTCGGATATAGCTGTAGAGCAAATTGCATGTCAGGCATTTTTACATTACTTCCGTCAACCGGCAGAAGGTTGGGCTTCATGGAAACGTACTGGTTTCCCGAGTACAACAAGTGTGTTAGCGTTGACTGATATGAAGACTAACGGAGTTTCTCTGCCAATTCCAAGAAGGGCTCCGCTTAGTATTCCATCAGAAGGAATTCCAAACTACGAGAACATAAAAGCAGCGTATGATGATATGGCTAAAGACTCTGGTTTTGGTCAAGGCCCAACGGATGCTTTTGGCCGAGTTTGGTGGGATGTAGAGTAATAATCTTTTTATTTGGTTTGGTTTTTAAGGGTGGCCGTAAAAAGCCACCCTTTACTTTTTGGTATATAGATGTTTTAGAAGATTTCTTTATTTTTAATGATGATCCGGTATAAACTTCTTGCAGCATTTTTATTTCTATTTGTTCAGGTTAAAGGACAGAAGCTTACTTTTTATAAAGACATTCAGCCATTGGTACATACAAAGTGTGCCAGTTGTCATAGGCCGGGAGGAGGAGCTCCGTTTAGTCTGATAACATATGATGATGTAAGCAAGCGCGCAGATTTTGTGAAAAAAGTAATCGCGAGTCGGTATATGCCGCCATGGAGAGCCGATGATCACTATACTGACTTCTCGAATAAACGCTCGTTGACCGATGATGAAATTCAGAAAATCACTTCGTGGATTGATGCCGGTACACCGAAAGGAAAAGTAAATCTTCAATCCGAAAAAGAGATACTGGAGAAAATACGTTTGGGGACAGCCTATGGCAGAGTACCCGATATGGTGTTGAAAATGAAAACTCCTTACGTGGTAAAAGCAAACCGGGGCGAACGCTTTGTTGTTTTTAAAATTCCTTTTGAATTAAAAGAAGAGGCAAATGTTGAGGCAATAGAATTTACCACGAACGAGAAAAGAGTTATACACCACGCAAACTTTGCTGTACATCCTGTTGAAGATCCCGCTATAGATATTTATAAAACCATTGACTCGGTGGATCTCAATACATCTATGCATTTGTACGATCAATGGTTACCCTATAAAAAACGAATGATATACTATGGAGGATGGATACCCGGTACTTCATATGAGTCTTATCCAAAAGATATAGGATGGGTTATGCCTAAACGTGGTGTGATTTTGCTTACGGTGCATTTTGCTCCGTCAGGGAAGACAGTAGAGAGTATAAACGGTATTAATCTTTTTTTTAAGAAGACGCCGGTGAAACGTCACGTAAAAGTAATCAGTTTAGGTTCTGGAGGCATCGGTGAAAGTGAAATATACCCACCCCTCGTCCTCTTTGCAGGTGAAGTGCAGACGCACCGGTTGCGCATAGCGAATTCGCGGGAAGATATATCCCTGTTATACGTGTGGCCCCATATGCATTATCTCGGGAAAGATTTCAAGGCTTTTGCTACACGTGAGCAAGATACCATTCCGCTGGTACATATACCTGCGTGGGATTTTCGCTGGCAGGAAATATACCGCTATAAAAAGCCGGTAATCCTGAAGCGAGGCGATGTGGTAAATGTATACGGCACGTACGACAACACTGCGAACAATCCGCTGAATCCGAATAACCCACCGAAGTTTGTGGAGTCATCCGGAGACATGCGAAGTGACCAGGAGATGCTTACACTGCTGCTGGTATATGTGCCGTATGAAGCCGGTGATGAGACACTGGTATATGATCAACCCTGATCACGTCTTTTGCAGTTTTATTTTTCGCAATACCTGTTCGCCTACTTTTTTGCCTTGGATCTGTCCTTGCTCAATCGCGGGTAAATAATGAATGCCTCCATACAGGCGACTGATCGCTGCCTCATTACAAGCCTGTATAAAAGAAGTAAAGGTGCGTGCGGGATAACCATACGGAATTTCGGAAGTATCAGTGAATAAAAAATTATCACCAAAGAAATTACTCAATACAGTGGCCGAAGCGGTAGAGATTACACTATGGCCACTGGTATATTCCGGGAAAGGCGGTGTTTGCAGAAGCGGCTTCCAGGTTTCATCTATATAACTGTTGATATAGGACTCTGGTCTGATAAGATTACTTCTGAATTTCTCATCCCAGCAACTGATAAAACCATCAAACAATGCTATAGCAGTTAGGGTATAGGCTGCTGATGTTTTTACGATGTCGGCATTTATTTTTTGTGAGGCTATACCTGCAATGGAGAGCCAGTGTCCTCCCGGTGAAAGTTTTTTGGTTGCATAGTTAATATGTCCATGAACATTTACAGCAAACGGGTTGCAATCCCAGAAGTTGGCGATCGCGGTTTGTTCCGGTGTAAGCGTATTGCGTGTATGGTATACGTGGTAAGCTTCCTTGTAGAATTCACTGTTCTTGTCTTTGCTGAAAGGTGTTGGCGGATGTGGCGCAAACTGTGCAGAGCTGTCCAATGCAAAGGGGCGGATCATGCGCCAGTGCGGTTCAATAGCGGCCATATATACCGGTGGTGTTGCAACCCATTTACCTTCTCCTTTTACAAAATCATAGCGCCTCAGTTTTCGTGTATCTGCATAGTGATCTTTTTTAGACCAGCTTATTATACTATCCGAAACCATTTTGCCATACGCGAGCGATGCCTGGAAAGCTTTTGGTGACAGTTGTTTCTTATATACTTTGATAACCTGTGTGATGGAGTCTTCCATCGTTTTTTCAGAGAAAATAAGATTTTTGCCGGTTAGCATAAAGGCATATACTCCTGCCAGCGGAATGGACACGGGTTGCTGCGGAGCAGCTATAGCAGGAAATTCTTTCAATTGTCCCTGAAGGCTGTAATAGGAATCATTTCCTTTGATAAACGTTTCGTAAGCCGCGAGGTGCGCATAGGCATATATGCGTGACGCCACCGGTGGCGAGAATATATCGTGAATGGTAATGCTTGTTAATACCTGGTGTGCATGATGCAAGGGTGCTGCCGATTGGTTAGACTTATCCTGTTGCCCGTATACAGTCTGAGTAAAGTGTATAAGTATGATTCCTAATATATAGTGTAAAGATTTCTTCATGGTTGTTGAATGGTAAGGATTTGCACAGCATCGTTGTTTTTTACGATGACAAGTTTCTTTGTGTGATTGGCATCTTTTATCACGGAGGCAGCACGAACATCGCCATCTGCGAAAAGTCCGGATGCAGAAGGATTTATAGTCTCAAATTCGCCACCGTCTTTTCCTTTCATCACGATACCGAGGCTGGCATCATTGTCTCCAAATTGTGTGCGGTTGGTAAATGAGTTTCCGGTTATGATGATGTCCGTTTTTCCATCGTTATCAAGATCATCCGTGAGAATGCTATGCACGTTTGAGAACTGTACTTCAGAAGGTAGTATCTTTTTCGAGAAACTCAATTTGCTGTTGTTGATCAATGCAATACTTCTTGCTTCGGTGCATTTATACACCCTTGCCTTGGCGAGTTGTTCTTTGGTAAATATGGTTTGAATCGTGGCATCTGCGTAATCCGTATACTTGATATACTTCTTCTTGAGCACGGGTATCTGATCCAGCAGCTCATCGCGACTTGCCAGCGGGTAACTTTTTCCCTGTATATAATAACATATAATCGGATCTATATTCCCGTTGCCATCAAAATCACTGACGTGCATCGTCATGGGTTCCTGTTCAGAAGGTTTGAACTGATTGTTAGTGCCGCAGTTCCCAAGCAGTATATCCCGGTCGCCATCGTTATCTATATCGGCAATGTGTATGGCACTCCAGAGTCCATAAAGACTGTTGGCGTCTGTGCCGGTCAATGTATTGGTAAGTTTGCCATTTGTATTCTTGAAAATCATTACCGGCATCCATTCTCCTGCCATAACAAGTTCGGGAAATTTGTCATTGTCCAGGTCAGCCCAAGCTGCTACGGTTACCATGCCGGGTAATTCCAATTGCTCGCTTACTTCTTTTGTTACATTGGTAAACGCTACTTTATCTACCCGACTGTCGTTTCGTAATATATAGCTGCGTGAAGCCTCCGGGAAATAACCGGACTTGCCGCGGCCACCGACAAACAAGTCGAGATCTCCGTCCTGATCGAAATCGCTGGCAGCGATAGCTTGTTTGCTTCCCAGCATGCGGGGAAGCGCTTTGAGCGCAGGTTCAAAATTCCCTTTCCCATCGTTCAGGTAAAGTATATCCTGAAATTCTGGTGAACCATCCAGGTATTCATTGCCTCCGTGTACTACATACAGGTCAAGGTCTTTATCTCCATCAGCATCGAAGAATAAAGCGTTTACATTTTCGCATTGGGTATATTTACCCCATGGCTGACTTGCTGCGGGAGAAAATGCACTTTGAGAGTTTTGTAGATATAGTTGTGCAGATTGTTCAATCGCACCACCTATAAATATATCTTCAAGTCCATCACCATTCACATCACCGGTAGCGAGCGCAGGACCGAGTTTGCTTAATTGATAGGGGAGTAGTACTTCTACCTTGAAATCAACAAAATTATTTTCCTGGTGACGAAATGGTATTTGTTGTTGTGCAGGTGCTTGAGTAAATAGTTTCTTTTGAGATTGAGACTTTGATTTATAGGTTACAGTTGGTGTTGTCTCTTCCACGAGCGTCAAAAGTTTGTCTATGGTTACTTCTCTTATAGCAGACTTTTTTCCGGAAGGCCATTCTATAATCATAGAGTCCGCGTGGCTTGTGTGCATACCGAAATATACCACGGGCGATACACACGACTGAAAGCCTCTTACCGGGTATAGCTCCTGGTATTGTACTTTGTTATCAGCATACAACCATAGTTTAGTGCCGAATGCCGCGGTGTTGCTGTTGCTGCCTTTCAGTTGTACCTGTAACCAGTGATGAGATCCTGCTGCATTATTTCTCCATACCATAACCGGCTCATTGTTATTTCCAATAACAAGATCGAGATCGCCATCATTGTCCAGATCTGCATAGGCAGCAGCGTTGGAAATGGACGGTACAGAAAAACCCCAGTCTTTTGTAATGTCCTGAAACGTGAGGTCGCCCTGGTTCCTGAATATATAGTTGCTGAGTTTGTTAGACGGCATCTTCTGCACCAGGCTATAGGTTTTGAAATTAAGATTACCCTTTGCCGCAGCTTCAAGCTGTGCATCGGCCATAGTATATTTCAGAAAATCAAGATCGGTGAAGTCGCGGAGATAGCCGTTGGTTATGACAAGATCTTTCCAGCCATCGCTGTCCAAATCAGCAAACAAGCCCGCCCAGCTCCAGTCTGTATTTGATACATTGGCAAACTGTCCTATTTCACTAAAGCGTACGTTGCCGTTGGCATCAGTTCCCCTGTTTAGCTGCAACATGTTGCGCATGTTCTGTCGATAGTATCCGCTGTCCAGTAAGAGATGGTATGCATCATATTCATCCGGACCTTTCAATAATTTTTGTCGGTGATTATCAGCCGGAAGCATGTCCAATGTAAATACATCCGGAAGTGCATCGTTATTAAAGTCGGCAATGTCAGCACCCATTGAAAACTTGGAGATGTGTGAAAACGATTTTTGCAAAGCCTGTGTGAAGGTACCGTTCTTGTTATTGACGTAATAACAATCATGTTCTGAATAATCGCTGGTGGTATATATATCGGGCCAGCCATCCTGGTTCACATCGCTGATGTTTACACTAAGCCCGTAATTAAGCGGGTTATTGATAATTCCGGCCTTTAGTGTTACATCGGTATATATAGTGGAGCCATCGGCTTGTTTATCATTTCTGAATAACCGATTGCCGTACCGAAGGTCGGGTGTAGCCCGTTGCTTCCGTGTGTTGAGAAAAGCATAGTATGTGTTGGTGGAGTGATTCAGCAGGAACATGTCCAGGTCTCCATCGTGATCATAGTCAAAGAAGGCAGCTTGTGTTGATTGCGTTCCGGGGGCATCCAGTCCATATAGCTTTGCCTGCTCCTTAAACACGGGCTTCCCATCGGTAATGCCTGTGTTGATAAATAATTCATTGGACAGTTTGGCGTCTTTGAATTTTCCGGAATGGCATACATATATATCTGCCAAGCCATCGCCATTTACATCTGCTATACTGACACCCGTACTCCAGGTTCCGTTTCCAGCGACAGCGGCAACTTTGGTAATGTCATCAAACTTCAGCGATCCTTTATTCAGAAAGAGTTTATTGGGGGTAGCATTACCGGATATAAATACATCTTGTAAACCATCGTTGTTGAAGTCAGCTATACCAATACCGTGTCCGTTGTAAAGATATTCATATACCAGCACGTGCAGCGAGTCGTCTTCCCGCACTTTGTTTGTAAAGCGTATGCCGGTTGCGTCTGGTTTTAGAAGTGTAAAAAGTGGTGTGCTCTTCTGTGCTTCTGTGTGCGAAACAGCGAGCAGCGTAAAAATATACCAACAAAAAAAATACTTTTTGGACATTGGGCAGTTAGGTTTTATTAGGAAAAGAGTAATTATAGGTCGTTAGGAAAACACGGAATAAACACGGTAAAAAGTGTAAAAAAAGAACTTTAATTTTGGGGGCGAATGTGTTAACAAAATATAAAGAAGCTTCTATTTTCGCAAGAGCTTTCACAGTTAAAATCGTGATATAACTATTCCACCTATGACAAAAAAAACAAATCGAATTGCGCAACAACTATGGCTGTATAGCCTTCTGTTATTGTTGACGCATGGCACTATATATGCACAACGTATTCCAGCAGATTCTATAGCAAACAAGATGGAGTGGTTTGCAGATGCCAAACTGGGTATCTTTATTCATTGGGGAATTTATGCCGTTAACGGAGTTGATGAATCATGGTCGTTCTATAATAAAAAGATTGGTCATGAAGCATACATGAAACAGCTGAAAGGATTTACAGCGAAGAATTATAATCCGGAGCAGTGGGCTGATATTGTGCAGGCTTCCGGAGCGAAGTACGCTGTGATTACTACCAAACATCATGATGGTGTTGCACTGTGGAAATCAGGACCGGTAAATGTAGTAAACAACAGTCCTGCAAAGCGTGATCTGCTGGAGCCTTTCTATAAAGCATTGCGAAAACGCAATATAAAATGCGGTGCATACTTTTCGCTCATCGATTGGTCGTACAAAGATTATCCGGCCTTTCTGAAAGACAGTACACGCTACAAGATCAGCGCACAGCCTGCCCGTTGGCAGAAGTTTCAGGCGTACAATAAAGGACAGATCCAGGAAGTAGCAACAAAATATACTCCGGATTTATGGTGGTTTGATGGTGACTGGGAGCATAGCGCTGAAGAATGGCAGGCACCTGAAATTCGTCAGATCATTCTGAAGTCAAATCGAAACGCTATTATCAATGGACGTTTGCAGGGTTATGGCGACTATGAAACTCCGGAGCAAAATTTCCCGGTAGAGAAGCCTGCGTTTCCGTGGTGGGAATTATGTCTCACCACCAATGCAAACTGGGGTTATCAACCTACAGACACTGCCTGGAAAAGTCCGTATCAAATTATTTCAATCTTCGCGGATGTTGTGAGTTATGGCGGAAATCTTTTGCTGGATATAGGGCCCAAAGAGGATGGCACGATTCCCGATAAACAAGTATATATATTGCAAGAACTTGGTAAATGGAATAAGAAACATGGTGAAGCTATTTTTGGTACACAGGCCGGATTACCTGCGGGACACTTTTACGGACCAACAACGTTATCAAAAGATTCATCAACGCTATATTTATTTCTGCAGGGGAATCCGCAGCAATCTGTGATGATCAAGGGACTGAAGAATACCATCAAGCGCGTTCGTGTTGTTGGTACATCTGCCGAAGCGAAGGTTAAAGTAGTTGGTAAAATATCCTGGAGTCCCGTGCCCGGACTGGTATATATTGAGACACCTGAGGATCAGCATGATCAATATCTTACCGTATTGGCCGTTGAGCTTGAAGGTAAAGTAAGTCTTTATCGTGGTAAAGGTGGTTTGCAATGATGGTATGCAGAACTTTTCGCGTGCCGCTAAAGTTGTTTTAAAGAACGATATATTTAGGATATGGTACTTCACATCAAAAACATGGTCTGCAACCGCTGTAAAATGGTGGTGGAGCAGGAACTTACAAAGCTGGGGTTTAAGGCAGATCATGTTACACTTGGAGAGGTGACGTTGCCGGAGTCTGAGTTATCGAAGGAACAATTGGAGCGGATCGATCAGGCGTTGCTGCAAGTCGGGTTTGAGCGGATCGATGATCGCAAGGCAAGACTCATTGAAAGTGTAAAGAACAAGATCATCGAGCGCGTTCATCATGTTGACAGCATCGATCGCAAGTTTAACTGGTCGGATATACTGGCAGATGAATTGAACCACGACTATAATTCATTAAGCAACCTGTTCTCTTCCGTGGAAGGAATTACAATTGAGCAGTATATCATCCGGCAAAAAATAGAACGAGCCAAGGAACTTCTTTTCTACGATGAACTCAACTTGAGTGAAATCGCCCTTAAACTTGGCTACAGCAGTGTGGCACATCTTTCATCTCAATTCAAAAAGATAACGGGACTTACTCCGTCTGAATTAAAGAAATCAAGAAAACCACAGGATGTAAGAAATCCGCTTGACGCTGTGCAATGAGTCTTTGGACAGCTTCAGAAATGATATAAATCGTCTCTATAATTCTGTAAAACACCAGCCTGCATTTCCCTGTATAATTGTACTGTAATAATACACGACTTTTATGAAGGGAAATGTTATAAATAACGGGAAGCTTGTGAAGCAGATTTTTCCGGTGCTGGAAATGAGCTGTGCAGCTTGTGCCGTGAGTGTTGAATCGATGCTCAAAACGGTGCCCGGTGTAAAAGATGCAGCCGTTAACTTTGCGAACCAGTCAGCATCGGTTGAATATGATCAGGCGCTGGCCGATCCGTTGGCATTGCAAAGTGCTGTACGTTCTGTAGGATACGATCTTGTCGTTAATAGCAATGCAGAAGAATCACAATCCATACAGGAAGAAGCACAGTATAAACACTATCAGCAAATCAAGAACAGAACCATTGGCGCTTCGGTATTGGCTATACCGGTGGTGATCATCGGTATGTTTTTTATGAATTTGCCCTATGGAAACTATATATCACTAGTGTTAACAGCGCCTGTGGTATTCTATTTTGGAAGAAGTTTTTTTGTAAATGCCTGGAAGCAGGCGCGCCATGGTAAAGCCAATATGGATACACTGGTGGCACTCTCTACCGGTATAGCTTTTCTGTTCAGTACTTTCAATACATTTTACCCGGAGTACTGGCATGCACGCGGCCTTCATGCACATGTATACTTTGAAGCGGCCGCGGTTGTAATTGCATTTATATCGCTGGGAAAACTCCTGGAAGAACGCGCCAAGTCCAATACATCTTTTGCCATCAAGAAATTGATGGGACTACAACCCAAAACTGTACGATTATTACGAGACGATGGAATTGAAAGCGAAGTGACTATCGCTTCCGTAAAAGTAAACGACACTATTGTGGTGCGCCCGGGAGAGAAGATCGCAGTAGATGGTGTGGTGATAAACGGTATATCGTATGTAGATGAAAGTACCATTACCGGTGAACCTATACCTGCTGAAAAGAAAAGTGGCGATAAGGTATTTGCCGGAACTATTAATCAAAAGGGAAGTTTTCAATTCAAAGCCGTTAAAGTAGGAGCCGATACGGTATTGTCCAATATCATTCGCATGGTGCAGCAGGCACAGGGCAGTAAAGCACCGGTACAAAAACTGGTTGATAAGATCGCAGGTATATTTGTGCCTATTGTTATTGGTATAGCAATTCTTACATTCATCGTGTGGCTGATCCTGGGAGGTGACAATGCGTTTACGCATGCGTTGCTTGCTTCTATTACGGTATTGGTTATAGCATGTCCGTGTGCATTAGGACTGGCAACGCCAACGGCCATTATGGTAGGTGTTGGTAAAGGCGCAGAGAATAACATCCTGATCAAAGATGCCGAAAGTCTGGAGACAGCTCATCGCGTTAATGCCATTATACTTGATAAGACCGGTACAATTACACAAGGTAAACCGGTGGTAACCGATATAGTGTGGCGCAATGCAGTTCTTCCTCCAAACGGTAAACAGATTTTGTATGCGTTGGAAAACCAATCGGAACACCCACTCGCAGAGGCTGTGGTGAACAAACTTAAAAATGAAGCTATAGCACCAGCATCGGTTACAAGCTTTGAGAGTGTTACAGCGCGTGGTGTAAAAGGTGTCGTCGGTGGAAAGGTATATTTCGTGGGGAGTAGGAGGTATATTGATGAGATTAAATCTTCCGTTGACACTGCTATAGATCAACAGGCATCAGCGTGGTTGCAGGAAGCTAAAACGGTTGTATACTTTGCGGATGAAAAAAATGTGCTCGCCATCATCGCGATAGCCGATGAAGTTAAAGCAACATCAAAAGCGGCAATCACTGATCTGCAACGGCAAGGTATAGATGTATATATGCTTACCGGTGATAACGAGCAATCTGCAAAGGCAATTGCTGCCCAGGTAGGACTTAAACATTACCGCGCTGAAATGTTGCCGGCTGATAAAGCAACTTTCATTCAGCAATTGCAGCAACAGGGAAAAGTTGTGGCAATGGTGGGCGATGGTATAAATGACTCGCACGCACTGGCACAGGCAGATGTAAGTATCGCCATGGGTAAAGGATCTGATATAGCCATGGATACAGCGAAGATGACGCTGATCACCTCAGACCTTCAATCTATACCGAAGGCGTTACGACTTTCATCTGTAACGGTACAAGCCATACGACAAAATTTATTCTGGGCGTTCATATACAACGTGATCGGTATTCCGCTGGCAGCCGGTGTGCTATATCCCGTAAATGGTTTCCTGTTGGACCCAATGATTGCGGGAGCCGCCATGGCACTGAGTTCTGTTTCCGTTGTATCTAACAGTTTGCGTCTGCGCTTCAGTAAGCTTTAAGAGAAAAATGAATCAATAGAGATTTTTTAACATACATTTTAAACAATGAATTATGAAAAAGTTCAAAACCAATATTAAATGTGATGCCTGTGTGGCCAAAGTAACACCGTATCTGAACGAAAGTGCCGGAAATGGAAACTGGCAGGTAAATCTTGCCGATCCACAGAAAACTTTAACAATAGAAGGTGATGTTGCATCCGAAAAGATACAGGATGCCTTGCAAAAAGCGGGTTATAAAGCGGATCAGGTTTAAAAACGTGGCTATAAACTGATCAAGTTTATAGACTATACCGAACGATTAACCGATGAAGCGTAAAGCGAAAAACTTAACTTATGATTATCTTTGCGCTTCATTAATGATTTATCCATGAAGGTTGAACAGATTTATACCGGATGCCTGGCCCAGGGAGCGTATTACATTGAGTCGGAGGGAGAGGCTGTGATCATCGATCCGCTGCGGGAAGTTGCCCCCTATATTGAAAAAGCAAAGAAGAATAACGCGGTTATAAAGTATGTTCTGGAAACACACTTTCATGCAGACTTCGTATCCGGTCACCTTGATCTTGCTGCCAAAACCGGAGCAACTATAGTATACGGACCGAATGCCAATCCGAAATTCAACGCACACATTGCTACAGATGGTGAAGAACTGAAGATCGGAAACATTACCATCAAGGTGTTGCATACACCGGGGCATACACTCGAGTCAACTACCTATCTTCTTAAAGACGAGGGCGGAAAAGATTACGCGATCTTCAGCGGTGATACTTTATTCCTGGGGGATGTTGGTCGTCCGGATCTTGCACAGAAGGCGGCACACCTGACGCAGGATGAACTGGCAGGATTGCTTTACGATTCACTGCGCTCGAAGATCATGCCGCTGGCTGACGATGTAATTGTATACCCTGCTCACGGTGCGGGCTCTGCATGCGGCAAGAGTATGATGAAGGAAACGGTTGATACACTTGGCAACCAACGCGTACGCAATTATGCATTGCGTGCAGATATGACGCGCGATGAGTTTATCAAAGAAGTGAACGATGGACTGCTTCCTCCGCCTGCTTATTTCCCGGAGAACGTAAAGATGAACAAGGAAGGCTACGAGAGCATCGACACGGTATTGAGTAAAGGTACACACGCGCTTACGCCCGATGAATTTGAGACAGCTGCGAATGAGACAGGAGCTCTGGTGCTTGATACACGTGCTGCCCAGTTATTCGCGAAAGGATTTATACCGAACTCCATCAACATTGGTATTGACGGAAGTTTTGCTCCGTGGGTAGGGGCACTGATTCCCGGAGTAACACATCCTGTTTTACTGATCGCTGATGAAGGTCGCGAAGAAGAAATTGTAACACGCCTTGCACGTGTTGGTTATGATAACACGTTGGGATACCTGAAAGGTGGTTTTAAAGGGTGGCTGCAAGCCGGTAAAGATGTAGATACCATTGATACTATATCTGCCGATGAATTTGCCAAACGCTTTCATCAAAGCAAGCTTGCTGTATTCGATGTTCGTAAACCCGGAGAGTTTCAGGCCGAGCATGTTGAAAATGCCCACAGTACTCCATTGGATTTTCTGAATGAACACCTGGCAGAAATTCCGAAAGAAGGTGAGGTATATATACACTGTGCGAGTGGCTATCGTTCCATGATCGCGGCTTCTATTCTGAAAGCAAGAGGATGGAATAATCTTGTTGAAGTGAGCGGAGGTTTCAAAGCAATTGCAGCAACAGATATACCGAGAACGGATTTTGTATGTGCATCCAATAAATAGTATATATAGCTATAGTTATGATAAGCGAATCTGTAAAGACAGGTTCGCTTTTTTTATGGATGGCTTATAAAAGGGATTAGTTTTTCTCAGCGTGCTGCGTGGCGATCTGCGTAATAGCTGTAACGGTTTGGTTGAATCCATCGACAGTAGCAGGCTTGCTCAGGAATTTATCGGCTCCGCACTTCAAACAGAAGTCCATGTCTTCTTTCGAAGAGGAAGTGGTAAGGATCACTACAGGGATATGATTGAAGCGCGAAGCTTTTAGGGAAATAAGTACCTCACGTCCGTGCATTTTCGGAAGATTCAAATCCAGAATAATAATATCGGGGAAATTATTGCACACTTCCAGGTAGGACAACACCTTATCACCTTCTTTAATTGACTCCATGGAAAACTCTACATCATTGTCATGCAGCGCTTCTAAAAGGAGTTCAACGTCATCCGGATCATCTTCTACCAAAAGAATGTTGAGGAGATTCATTGCTTAAATATAGGCACATTAATTTACCCGGCAAATTCCAAAAAATTGGCTTTTGAGTTAAAATGGCCCACTTAGTACGACATTCAAAACACTATATTGTTGGCGTTGGCGCCTCTGCAGGCGGCATGGAAGCAATTCACGATTTGTTCGACAATATAGATCAGCACACAGGCTTCTCCTTTGTTATTATCCAACACCTTTCACCCGATTATAAAAGTCTCATGGTTGAATTGCTGTCCAAGCATACTTCCATGGATGTGTTTGAAGCGGAAGATGGAATGACTGTTCAGCCGGATTGTATATATATACTTCCGCGCAAGAAAACGATGACAATACGAGAGGGAAAACTTTGGCTGGAGGAAAAAGAAAATACGCCTCAGCCAAATCATGCGATCGATATTTTCTTTTCTTCTCTTGCTATCGACAAAGGTAAAGATGCCCTTGCTATAATTCTGTCGGGAACCGGTACCGATGGATCGCGTGGTATAGCGGCTGTAAAAGAGAGGGGGGGTATTGTAATCGTACAGGACCCGCAGAGTGCAGCGTTTGACGGTATGCCAAACAGCGCGATTGCTACGGGACTTGTAGACCTGGTATTGCCACCTGAAATAATGGGCAACGAGATTTTGGACTTTCTGAGGGAAGTACCGCTGATCCGTTCCATGAACACTCTTACAAAAGCTGAAGAAGCTTTGGTAAAAGATATACTGCAGATGTTGCATGACCACACGCAACATGACTTCATGCACTATAAACGGCCAACGTTGTTCAGGCGACTGGCCAAGCGCATGACGGAACTGGAGATTAAAACATTAAAAGAGTATCGCGATTATCTGCGCGATAACGGACAGGAACTTGAAATACTCTGTAAAGAATTCCTGATCAATGTAACACGCTTCTTCCGTGATGGTGATGCGTTCGAATGTCTTCGGGTTGAAGTTATACCCGGTATATTTTCACTCAAGAAACCGGGTGAAGTAATCAAGATATGGATTGCCGCCTGTAGCAGTGGTGAAGAAGCATATTCTGTGGCCATTCTGTTGCTGGAACACCTGGAGATGGTAAATGTTAATTGTACCATAAAAGTATTTGCAACAGATATAGATGAAGAGGCGCTTGAAGTGGCTTCGCGTGGTATATATAGTGAATCGATTGCGGCAGATGTACCTTCAAATTTTCTGCAGAAGTATTTTATTAAAGAGGGCAATACCTATCGTGTGTCTCAGGAGTTGAGAAAAGTGGTTGTGTTTGCGAATCATGATATTCTGCGCGACCCGCCATTCAGCAAGCTCGATCTTATTACGTGCCGGAATATGTTTATATACCTCACGTCTGATCTGCAAACAAAAGCACTAAAGCGTTTTCACTTCGCACTGAATATAAACTCGTACCTGATGCTGGGGCCGAGTGAAAATATAGGTATATTAAAAGATGTGATGCATGAAGTAAGCCGCAAGTGGAAGGTATACCGCTGCCTTACCAAATCGCGTATCACCGACCAGGACGGCATCATTACTCCGTTGGAGAACCGGCTATATGTTAACCCGCAACACCCGTATGCCAAGCAGGTTACCAATAGCATGGCAGAGGCGTTTAAAGAAACTTTGATTGAAGGCAGAAAGATTGCCGGCTTCTTCATCGATCGTGAGTTCAACATCAAGCAGGCCACCGGTAGCTTCAAGCATTTTATGCAGTTGCCGGACGATCACTTCAATTTCAATTTGCTGAAACTTGTGCGCCCGGGCCTCGCTGTTACACTGGGTATATGTGTGCGGAAGGCGCTTGCCAAGAACGAACGCATGGTGATGAGACATGTGTTAATCCCGGAAGATACCGAACATTTCGTGAACATCACGGTGAAGCCTTTTTATCGTCAACCTGATTTTTCGTTTCTATGTGTTGTGCTGGAAGAAGAAGCGATAGAAGGACGGGTGGCATCTGCAGCGAACCTGGCAGCAAGCGACTACGAACGTGTTGCTGAACTTGAAAGAGAGCTGAAAGAGACACGCGAAAATCTTCAGTCGATTATTGAAGAAACTGAAACAACCAATGAAGAGCTTCAATCCAGCAACGAAGAACTCATCTCCACGAACGAGGAGCTGCAAAGTACAAATGAAGAGTTGCAGTCGCTGAACGAAGAACTTCATACCGTAAGCGGAGAGCATCAACTGAAAATAAAAGAACTGCTCGAGCTTAACGATGATCTTAGTAATTACTTTACCAATTCCGGTATAGGGCAGATACTGATCGATAAGAAATTTACGATTCGCAGGTTTAGTCCCGCGGTAAAACAAGTCATTAACCTGATCGAGTCAGATATAGGGCGTTCCATTATGGACATCACGACCAACCTTACGGATATTGATTTTATTGATTGTATACGGCAGGTAATTGCGGAAGGCAAATCTATTCAGAAAGAAGTCCGACTTGTCAATAATTCATATTACTCCGTGCGCATTACACCTTACTTGCGTCATACGCGCGAGAAGGATGGTGTAGTGATTAACCTGATCGATATAACGGAATCGAAGAAGCTGTCCAGTATAATTGAAGGTGTCTTTCACAGCTCAACCAGTGGTGTTATGGCGTACCAGGCTGTACGTAATGAAAAGAATGAAATTGCCGATTTTCAATGTATTGTTGCGAATGAGACAGCCGACAGAATCTTGGGGGCCAGGTTCAAGCCGCTTGTTGGGAAGAGATTGTATAGAGACGTGCGCGATTTTGAGGACTATATTGCCACGTATGTTCAGGTAGTAGAGACCGGTGATGCTGCACGCTTTGAATTTAACAAAGACGATCGTTGGTATGATGTTGTGGTTGTGCGTATGCTGGACGGTGTGGTAACAACGTTCAATGATGTTACCGATAAAAAACGCGCAGCCGATGTTGCCGCACGTAGCTATCATGATTTACAATCCACTTCGCAGAAATTGGTGGAGTCTAATAAATTACTGGAGCGATCTAACTTTGATTTGTTGCAGTTTGCTTCGGTGGCATCGCACGATTTGAAAGAACCTCTTCGCAAGATCCAGGCTTTTGGAAATATACTGCAGTCGAAGATCGAAGATAAACTATCTGAAAGTGAATTGAATTACCTGACGAAGATCGTCTCTGCATCTACACGCATGCAGACATTAATTGAAGATGTGCTGACGCTTTCGAAGTTATCCAATCGTGAATTATATAAGGAGAAGACTGATCTGAACAGAATCGTAAGACGCATTTGTGATGATCTCGATATTACCATCACGGAGAAGAATGCGGAGATCACTGTGGGTACATTGCCTATTATCAATGCTGTTCCGGGGCAAATGAGACAACTCTTTCAGAATCTTCTGACCAATGCGTTAAAGTTCAGCAATAAAGATATACCGCGGATAATTATTGAAGAGCACGCCATTACGGATGACATGGCGACTGATTACAACATTCGTAAAGAAGATTTTGTGTGCGTGAAGGTAGAAGACAACGGAATTGGTTTTGAAAATGAATACCGCGACAAGATCTTCGGTATATTTCAACGATTACACGGCCGTAACTATGAAGGCACGGGTATAGGTTTATCTATTGCCAAGAAGATCGTAGAGATACACGGAGGTATAATTGACGGAAAAGGAGAGTTGAATAAAGGCGCCACATTTTTAGTCATCCTTCCGATCGATGGCGTGAGAATAGAATTCGATGGTCACGATGGACTCCAGCTCCTGGATGGTAAAGATGGTCACGAAAAACGCGATGGAAAATCAGGAACGAACTAGAAGTTCTTTTAATCGCTCCAGTGATACAGGCTTGGTAACATACGCCATCACTTCTTCAAAGCTTTGGGCCTGGTTGATGTCACGCGGGTGATCAGACGAACTCACCACCATGATATCAACCTGCTTGCTCAACGTGCCTTTGATTTCCTTGAACTTGGAGAGGAAGTCCCAGCCATTTACAACCGGCATATAAATGTCCAACAGAATAATGTCGGGTAATTGATTTGTTGCTTTCGGGTTGGTCTGCAGATAATCCAGCGCAGCACGTGCACTGTTATAAATAGTGATGATGTCAGCTAATTCCCCGAGTTCAGCCAGTCGTTTGAGCATAAATGATGACATAGGATCATCATCAATTATCCAGATATTCGGTATTCTATTGCCCATAGACAGCTTTTACTTCAGATTTGTTGTTATGCCAAATTTATAGGAAATCCTTATAATTCAGCAGTTTCCATGGGAACGGCATAGGTTACAGGCACAGGTTTGAGTGTAAGATAAATACGTATATACGCGTATTTTTTACAGGAATGTAAGTGTCAACCAGACCGTTGGCTGCTTTTCACAGAATCATCGTGTGTTTTATCTATATATAGGTTTTGTGCATGATACACATTGCGGTAAGGTGTGTGTTCTTTCAGCATAAAAGAAGAGGCTGCATTTCAATGCATCAACACACAACCGTGTCGTGCATGCTAGATTTATACATGCTTGTTTATACATACATCCCAAGCCCTGTCAAAAGAGTATATTTTAAGCTTGTAAGTTTTTCAAAAAGAATACTTTGTATGTCGTATGGCTATACCGTTGGATTAGCATGTTGAGTGACAACTTGAATAAAAAATACACAATCTTGCGGTATGTATTTACCCTAACTCGGTCTCATTCTACAACGTTTACTACGCTATAAACAAAATACAATCAGCCCATGAAAAGAATATTAATGATGGCCATGATGGTGTGTGTGCTAGGCGTGGTTGCACAGGCGCAGACTCCGGTAAGACAAACGATCCGTATAACACCTGAGCAAGTGCCGCTTGCAGTGAAGCAAACGTATGACAGGGATTTCAACTCGTTACCGGAAGATGGATATTGGATGGTATATACTGAAACTACTCAGGAAGGAAAGCGTACCGCGACCAAGCCGTTGTGGTATAGCTATCACAAGCGCAGTAAATCAGATCGCATCGAAGTTCGCTTTTTGCCTAACGGTGCGCTGGAGTCTGCCAAAGGTATAGATCGTAACAAGTATAATGTTTCCGACTCAGTATCACTTGATGGTGATAAGAAGAAAGTAGGTACAGACTAAGTGTGTTACTTTGTTTATTGGTTTAGGTAAAAGAAAAAGGCTTCATCATTTGATGAAGCCTTTTTACTTGTATAGATCCGAAGCGGATTACATCATGCCGCCCATGCCGCCACCGTGTGGCATAGCAGGTGCTTCTTTTTCTTCTGGTATTTCTGATACTACTGCTTCAGTAGTTAACAGAAGACCAGCGATAGAAGCTGCATTCTCTAATGCAAGGCGTGATACTTTAGTAGGATCGATGATACCTGCTTCAAAGAAGTTTTCGTATTTGTTTTCGCGCGCGTTGAAACCGAAGTCTTTCTTGCCATCGCGAACTTTGTTTACGATTACAGAACCTTCCTGACCAGCATTCTCAGAGATGGTTCTCAGAGGAGCTTCCAGTGCAAGGCGAACGATGTTTACACCCGTAGCCTGGTCATCGTTATCAAGACCAAGAGCAGTTACATCTTTCAGTGCTTCGATAGCACGGATATAGGCTACACCACCACCTGGAACGATACCTTCCTGAACAGCAGCGCGTGTTGCGTGCAATGCATCGTCAACGCGATCTTTCTTTTCTTTCATTTCAACTTCTGTAGCAGCACCAATGTAAAGTATAGCTACACCGCCAGAAAGTTTAGCAAGACGCTCCTGCAGTTTTTCTTTATCGTAATCAGATGTAGTTGATTCGATCTGAGCTTTGATCTGCGCTACGCGACCATCGATGTCAGCTTTTTTACCAGCACCGTTTACGATCGTAGTATTGTCTTTGTCGATGTTGATTTTCTCAGCACGACCGAGCATATCCAATGTAGCGTTCTCCAGTTTGAAACCTTGCTCTTCAGAGATCACTTTACCTCCTGTAAGGATTGCGATATCTTCCAGCATTGCTTTTCTTCTGTCGCCAAAGCCAGGAGCTTTAACAGCGGCTACGCGTAATGCACCACGGATTTTGTTTACCACCAGTGTAGCAAGCGCTTCGCCTTCTACTTCTTCAGAGATGATAACAAGTGGTTTACCGGTTTGTGCAGATTGCTCCAGTATAGGAAGCAATTCTTTCATGCTGCTGATCTTCTTGTCGTAGATCAGAACGAAAGGATTGTCCAGATCGGCTTCCATTTTCTCCGTGTTGGTAACGAAGTAAGGAGACAGGTAACCGCGATCGAACTGCATACCTTCTACAGTCTTCACTTCAGTTTCAGTTCCTTTAGCTTCTTCTACTGTGATCACACCATCTTTACCAACTTTGTCCATAGCATCGGCAATCATTTTACCAATGGTAGTGTCGCTGTTAGAAGATATAGTTGCTACTTGTGCGATCTCGTTAGAGTCTTTTATCTTTTTAGATTGTTTCTTCAGGTTTTCAACAACAGCATCAACAGCTTTGTCGATACCGCGTTTCAGGTCCATCGGGTTAGCACCGGCAGCCACGTTCTTAATACCGTGTGCATAGATAGCTTGTGCCAATACAGTAGCGGTTGTTGTACCGTCACCGGCAGCATCAGCAGTTTTAGAAGCAACTTCTTTCACGAGTTGTGCACCCATGTTTTCGATAGGATCTTTCAACTCGATTTCTTTCGCTACGGATACACCGTCTTTTGTTACCGTAGGAGCACCGAATTTCTTGTCAAGAATAACATTGCGTCCTTTAGGACCCAGAGTAACTTTAACGGCATCCGCTAGTTTGTCAACACCCTTCTTAATTCTGTCGCGGGCGGACGTATCAAAGGTTATTTCTTTAGCCATAATTCTTAGTTGATTGTTTGAGTTGATTGATTAAATGATTCCGAAGATATCAGAGTTACGCATGATGAGGTACTCTTTTCCATCGATGTTGATTTCAGTACCGGCATACTTTCCATAGAGTACAGTATCTCCAACTTTCACTGTTACCGGCTTGTCTTTCAGACCTTCGCCTATAGCGATGATTGTGCCTTTCTGAGGCTTCTCTTTAGCTGTGTCAGGAATGATGATTCCAGACGCTGTCTTCGTTTCAGCTTCAGCGGGTTCAACTAGCACCCTGTCCTCATTTGGTTTAAAGTTGATTTTTGCCATATACGTAATGGATTTTTAAGGTTTAACAAATTTGATAGTCACCGCTTAACAGCTTTTGTGCCATGGCGGAAAGAGACGCGAATAACGGACAATTTTTCCAATTCCTGTCAGCTTTTACTACCTTATTATCCCCTTGGTGGCATGAAATTAGAATGCAATAATGGCAAGATGGCAGTAGGGGCGAAGGGTGCTAAGCGATGAAAAAGTTAGAAAGTCCGGAAGACTAATAGTCGGGAAGCTTGAGTTCGTGCAGGTGGCGCGATTCATTATCAAACCCAATTTTCAAATTTCTCCGTTCCTCAGACTCGGATTTTTTTACGTTCTGACTTTCGGTCTTCCGGACTTCCCGATTTCACTAACTCAATCAAAAACTCCCACTTTCCTCCAAACCTTACGCTCCACTTTGCGATTTTCTAACCTCGGGTCTTTACTGCTTCAAAAGGATTTGTTAAATTTTATTTGTTAAAACGCACAGATATGGAAAAATTGTCAAAAGACTGGCTGACGCAGGGCTTGATTGATTTTGAGTATAAGAAGTATGTGTTGCTGGCATATCTTCAAACCGTACGAAGTTCATTCGGCAAAGTTGAACTATATCCGTTCCTCGCTGACCTGGTTTTTCATTACCGGAATTTGTTAGCGGTAAAAGAAAACAAAACGCTTATACGCGAATCATTTCCAAAAGAGATATCACTGGAAGAATTCCGCAAGCTTGAGTTAACATACCGACAGTTGGTAGAAGATGATGCTGTTATGACCGAACTTGAAAACATCATCGACTTCTCATTGCCGAAGATAAAAGACTCGCTGCAGGAAGGTTCGGTGATCTATGAATATGTAGAGTCGCAGTGCGAGATTGCTCCTATAGGGGTAACGCCACTATATGCTAATGAAGGCTATCTCTTTGTAACGGTGCCTCCTGAAAAGGAAACCAACATTTACCGCTACCAGGTGAGTATATTTGAAGGGAGCCAGGAACAACTACGCAGCCTCAATACCGAATTTATAGAGTGTGTTGAGAAGCGTCCGCTGTATACTTACGAGAATTTGAAACTCGACCTGATCCGGAAATTTACCGATCTGCCAAACCCGGCTACCTATCTGATTTTGTCGAAGATGAAGTTCCCGTTTTACGAAACCTTAATGCCGGTGGCCAAGCGACTCTTCGTAAAACATATATCGAAGTAAGGACTGATCGGGATTTCAGATGTTGCTACTCATACCGGGTATCTCTCTGAAATCCAAAACTTTTTGGTATATACTATACATGTAATATATAGCTCGTTTTCAGACTACTTTAATAATAACAAGTTGAGTTCTTTGTATCAAAGAACCCCACATGAAAAAGAACTTCCTCCTTTTAAGCATGCTGTCCGTAGCAGCTTTCTCCTGCAAAGACGATATCGAAAATCCTGCATACAATTTCAAAGATCAGAATCTGACCGGAAAGATTGACAATGCCGACTGGGCTTATCAGGCCGGTTATGCATCGCAAGATGGGGCTTCGTCAGAGAGTACGCTTTATATTACACTGGTACAAGGGCATGAAGGCGAAGGGTGTAGTGTAACTCCGGAGGGCGATCATGTTTTCTTTACCGTGCCGAACGCAACGGGTTTATACAAGCTTAAGTTTGATTACAACAACTGGGATGCAGAGGACAACCAGATTGTAACGTTATTCGACAAAGAGACAACGACCAACTACTTTGCTTCTGAAGGAGCCGTAGAAATCACATCGATCACATCGACTCAGATCTCCGGCCGAATTGATGCCCGTTCCGAAGAAGACACCTTCGTAAACGGCCGCTTCACCATCACCATCTGCAACTGATATTTTTCTAACCTAACCTGATAGATAAGCGAAAAGGCACGTACTCCGTGCCTTCGCTTTTTATATACTATATATTATCTGTTGCCCTATCCAATAACATCAACACGCGAACACCTTAACACAACTCACGTTTTCTGCTTCTTCTTCTTCGCAGCCGGGAACAACACATTGTTCAAAATAAGTCTATAGCCCGGTGAGTTCGGATGCTGATTGAGGTCGGTAGGTTCTTCACCAACCTGGTGCTGGTAATCTTCCGGATCGTGTCCGCCATAAAAAGTCCAGAAGCCTTTGCCGAGTACACCGTGAATATACTTGGCTTCCTTGATCTCTTTATTCTCGCCCATAACCAGTACATCCGGTTTGATAAGATGCTTTTTGAAACCTGTAGTCTGTCCGAAAAATCCCTGGATTACCTGCGTGTGATTTTGTGTCAGCATCGTAGGGATAGGGTCCCACTTGGCAGAGAATTCGAATACCGAGAAGTAATCATTGTCTTGACGAAGCCCGCGTTCATTGGGTTGATTGTCGATATCCGAAAATTCATATTGAAGCGGATTACGCTCCAATCGGAAATTGGTAAACGCGAGTGTATTGTCGTAGTTTAATTTTTGCTGCGCCTGCGGATCAGCCGGATCGCCATCGTACATGTGATCGCAGATGTCAACACCATCTGCTGCCAAAGCTATATCATAGCTATCAGTAGCCGAGCACATCGCGAATAGGAATCCGCCACCACTAACAAACTCTTTTATCTTTTTGGAAACAGCAAGTTTCAATTGTGATACTTTATGGAATCCATGTTTACGCGCGAGGTCTTCTGCTTCCTTCTGTTGTTCTACATACCACGGATAATTACTGAACTGACTATAGAACTTTCCATACTGTCCGGTAAAGTCTTCGTGATGCAAGTGTATCCAGTCGTATTTCGGGAGTACACCATTCATTACTTCATCATCGAAGATCACATCATACGGAATTTCTGCATACGTTAATACGAGCGTAACGGCATCGTCCCACGGTTGCTTGCTTTTGGGAGAGTATACGGCAATGCGCGGATACTTTTCGAGTTTCATCAGATCGTAGTTAACGGCAGGACTCGCAATCTCATTGATGATCTGGTTTGCCTGCGCATCGGAAATAACTTCGAAGCTCACGCCACGCACCACGAGTTCATTCTGTATAGCCGGATGATACTGACACATAAAACTACCACCGCGATAGTTCAGCAACCAGTCAACTTCCATTTCACTTTTCAATATCCAATATGCAATGCCATACGCCTTCAGGTGGTTGGCCTGCTTTCCATCCATTGGTATAAAAATCGAATTAGCCATGCCGATCTTACCGATCAGCACCAAGGCGAGTAAAATCACACATTTCTTCATACACGACCCATTATTCAGTTTAAATTTACAACACTTGCGTAACATTCACGAGAATGATGCCCGAATTTGGTAATAACGCAGGCCGGCTAAATTTTAGTTGCCCGTACGTGTAACATTTCGGGCCGTTTATCAACCTATGTATACGCTCTAAACGTTTCAGACAGACATGGATATTGTTGAAAATATGAAGGAAGGCCTCCGGTCAGTGAGGGCCAACTTGCTGCGATCGATCCTTACCGCGCTGATTGTAGCCATTGGTATAACTTCACTGGTAGGTATACTCACAGCTATTGATGGTATCGAACAATCGGTTAACGAGAGTCTGGCGTCACTGGGCGTGAATACATTTGATATTAAATCCAAAACGAACCGGGGTGCCAACAACCAGGGCAGGACGGAGAAGGTGTATCCACAGATCACCCTTACGGAAGCGTTTCAGTTTATCGAGAAATATAGTGTACCCTCAACGAAAAGTCTCGCAGCCGATCTTACCTATGTTGCCGAAGTAAAACGCAAATCCAAAAAGACAAACCCAAATGTGCGCGTTATAGGATGTAACGAAGAGTATGCCGCTATAAAAGCACTGGAGTTACAAGACGGCCGTAACTTTTCACGTATAGAGATCGAGCGTGGTTCGCAGGTAGCGGTGCTCGGGTATAAGATATATAAGACGTTGTATGAAGAGAACGAAAAAGTGATGGGCTCTGAAGTAACATTTCTGGGAGCGCAGTTCAGAGTGATTGGAGTACTGGAAGAGAAAGGACAACTGGCTGAAGATAATTTTGACAACATGGTGCTGGTGCCGGTGATCAAAGCCAACCAGATGGCGAAGGGCCGTGGACTAAGTTATGAACTTACAGTAGGTATAAATGATCCGACCCAGGTTGAATATGCTATGGGTGAAGCTACTGGAGTGATGCGTAACATTCGTCACGATCGTATCGGAACGCCGGATTCATTCGAACTTGAAAAGAGTGAGACACTGGCTGAGAACATGGCTACTATTACCAATGCACTGCGTATAGGCGGCTTCAGTGTTGGCTTTATAACACTGCTGGGTGCATCTATAGCTTTGATGAACATCATGCTTGTATCCGTTACCGAACGAACCCGCGAAGTAGGTGTACGCAAAGCATTGGGAGCAACTCCGCTGCGCATTCGTCAGCAGTTTGTGATCGAAGCTATCGTGGTATGTTTACTCGGAGGTATAGCAGGAGTTATACTTGGTATAATTATAGGCAACCTCATGTCGCGTGCTATGGGTATAGATACCTTTGTAGTACCGTGGATGTGGATGCTGATCGGTATGATTGTGTGTATTGTTGTGGGGCTGATCTCCGGTTACTACCCGGCACACAAAGCTTCGAAACTTGATCCGATCGAGTCGTTGAGATTTGAATAAAATAGTTGCGAGCTGCGAGTTTTAACTACGAGCTCCTGGAAGCGTGCGAAATTATTGCGCTAGCCGTTAGTGCAGAAGGAGTACGCTCGGACTAGGTGCATCTATCAAGATTTTGTTAATCGATATTCCTGTTCTTTATTCTCCCTATTCATCTGAGGTTGGCGGGAGCGTGTTCGTGCTCGGGTGTTCCTAACCTCATCGTACGATGAAGTCTTAACCTTTTTCTTTCTATATGTCAGGTGGAAAACGCTTCCCCAGTATCATGCCAGAATACCAGGCACCAGGCTAAACGCGCATCTGCCAGCGGCCTGCAGCTAGCAGGGCAGTGTCCACTCAATCAACAGATAAACAGTATCTTAAAATCCCATTGTACAGTCATTGTGCAGTCCCATCTTCTCGTCTGTATGGTCGTTGTGAATAGCGCTTTTGGGGTATAGCTGTCTTTAATTGCCTACTGTTGCATGTGCGATGCACCCAATAATCATTAACCTAATCAAAACCTATGAAGAATTTTCTACGGCTAATGTCCTTAACAACCGTGGTCTGTTTGCTGATAGCAGGCAGCATCGTGGATGTGTGGGCACAAACAACATCGGCAGCTGTGGTGAGCGGCAAAGTGCGGATAAAGTTCAGCTCCGGGATGGAGGCCACCTTGAAGACCATGAAGGTCGCACGCAAGAGTGGTTACATCCAGACCGGTATAGCGGGCTTTGATGCGCTGGCGGTAAAACACAAGGCAATGGAAATGACGCGCGTCTTTCCTTACAATCCCAAAAAAGAAGCAGTACACCGCAAGCACGGCTTACACCTCTGGTACGAACTTACCGTTCCGCTGAACACGGATGTAGAGTCGGCAGCACGGGAGTTCAAGAGACTCGGTAATATAGCGCATGCGGAACCCATCCGCGCCAAAGCAGCAATACAGCCGGGCAAGGCTACCATTGTTTCCGATGCGCGCATCAGCTCCGTAACGGAAGCAGTGAACGATCCGCTTTTCTATCTGCAATGGCATTATGAAAATGATGGCGAGACCAACGGAGGTATACCCGAAGCCGACATCAACCTGGTAGAAGCATGGAAGGTACAGACTGGTGATCCGAATGTGATTGTGGCCGTACACGATCTCGGTATAGATGTAAAGCACCGCGACCTCGCAGCGAACGTATGGGTAAACCTTGCCGAGAAGAATGGTCGCCCCGGAGTAGATGACGATTACAACGGCTATATAGATGACATCAACGGTTACGATTTTTCAGGTGACTCGGGTACTATACCTCCCGGTGATCACGGAACACACGTAGCCGGTACGATTGCAGCCGTTACCAACAACGGCATTGGCGTGAGCGGTGTAGCCGGTGGTGATGGCGTGAACAGTGGTGTAAAGGTAATGAGCGCCAAGATACTCAACGGTATGTACGACAACACTGCAGCTTCCTATATATATGCTGCGGATAACGGAGCCGTGATCTCGCAAAACTCATGGACTTACACAACGCCCGGTGCATACGATCAGGCTGTGCTGGATGCCATCGATTATTTTATAGAAGAGGCTGGTAATTATCCGAACAGTCCGATGAAAGGAGGGATTGTGATCTTTGCAGCGGGTAACTCGAACAACGATCTCGACTATTATCCCGAAGCATACGATCATGTGATGGCTGTAGCATCGCTGGGAAGAACCAATCAGAAAGCATTTTACTCCAACTATGGTGCGAAGGTAGAATTGTCGGCACCGGGTGGCGATCAGTATAACGCCAGCGAGGATGGTATATTAAGTACATTACCCGATAACCAATATGGTTTCTTCCAGGGAACATCCATGGCCTGCCCACATGTGTCGGGTATAGCAGCGTTGGTGGTGTCGCAGCATGGTGGTAAAAATTATACTGCGCAAGACCTTTGGACAGCGTTGATCACGGGTACGCACGACATCAATCAATACAATCCTGACTATATCGATCAGTTAGGCGTAGGCTATATCGATGCAGCATTAGCCTTGAAGACCAACGAGAAGGTGGCGCCTGCTATAGTAACCGACCTGTTAGCAGCCGATACAGGACAAGACTATATAGGATTAACCTGGAGTGTGAGCAGCGACCGCGATGATGGTGTTGCTGCTAAATACGAGATTACCTATGCACAGGACAGTCTCGATGTGGCGAGGCGCAAAAATATCAAGACAGCTACCGTAGCAAACCTTGGGGATGCCGGGGCAAAAATGCAGTATAGCATCGGTAAGCTTTTTGCCGCTACGAAATATTATGTTGCTATATATGCTATTGATCGCTGGGGAAACAAGTCGGCTATATCTGCGATCATTAAAGTAAAAACAACGGAAGGTCCGAGTGTAATGATCGATCGGTCGTCTCTTGAATTTTCAATTGATGTGACTACCGCCACCCAGGCACAGGATGCTTTCATCATTCAGAACAATGCCAACGGAGAGCTGCGTTGGAAAGGAGAAGTGCGACAGAGAGATTACTCACTCGACTGGAATCATTTGAAATATCCTGCTGCGAAAGTTACCGCAGGATCAGTGCGCAAACCTGGTGTACAACCATCGCACGTTAATCTGAAAGACAGACCGAAGGCTGTTACTACCGGGTATAACGATTCGTATGAGCCTCGCGAAATTCGTCATGTGCTTGATGAATATTATGGCGGGTATATGATCGGTGAAGAAGATACAACGATCTCCAATTCATCGGCTACCAGGTTTATTGTGCCATATGCGGATGGTTTTAACATGACCGATTTGCGCCTGTTGGTGAACAACAACATCGAACGTAACGATCCTCCCTTCATTGTAGAGATATACCGCGGTGAAACCATGGATCGTCAGAACCTGGTATATGCCTCGGAATTTTCCGGTAACTCCAATTATGATGTAGTATATTCATTGCAACTGGGCCAGCAATTATACTTTGCATCCGGCTCAACGTTTTGGGTTGTAGTTCACATGCCTGCCGGACATTTATATCCGCTGGGGATGAGCGAGGAGGCTGCTGATTCTTATTCCGATAATTGCTTTATCAGCTTCGATGTAGGCAAGAACTGGACACCACTGGCAGACGCTATACAGAATCCATACTATGCCTGGGTACAAACGCCTGTATCTAATAGTCCTGCACTCGATCAGTATATTACACTGTTGCCGGAAGAAGGAGCGATTGCCGGTAAAGATATAACACCTGTAGCGGTGGCGGTTGATGGAAGTCACCTGATAAACGGTGAGTATCGCGCTGATGTAGTGGTGTTGAACAACGACTATAGCAACAGTCTCACAGCAATTCCTGTTACGGTACAGGTGAAAGGACAGAAACCCGTGCTTTCCTCTGCATCGGTCGCAGACTTTGGTGGTATATTTATAGGCCGCAGTAAAGAACTTGAGCTTACTATAAACAACACCGGCTATGGCAACTTTATAGTAGATAATGCCACGGTAAGCAATGACGATTTTGTTATTACCAATACTCCATACAAGATTAATGCCTTGGGTAATGGTAAGGTCAGTGTAAAGTATACCGCCAAACAAACCGGCACCAGCAATGGAGTGCTTACCTTATCTGATGCCAGTGGAAATAAATATAGTATATCGTTAGTAGGTGTAGGGATATCGCCTTCGAAGATCAGTCTTACTCCGGCTGCTGCTACCTATAACCTGGCACTCGGTGCTACCGCTACGGGTAAATTTACGATTAAGAACACCGGTAACTATCCGCTGCAATATTTCATGCCGAAGTATGCGAGCGGTGAAGGTATAGACTATGTGAGCGAAGGGTATAATGCTTACGGATATTCCTATCGCACCAGTACCGATGGTTCAGGCCTTGCATACACTTGGGAAGATATAGCAGCTACCGGTAAGGACATCACGACCTTCTTTAAAGATGTAGTGAACAATGATTTTTACCCGGTAAAACTGGGATTCGATTTCCCGATCTTTAACCAGACTACCGATCAACTGATGATCACACGCTATGGTATGCTCACCATCGATGATAAAGTAAATGTGGTGGGGAATATGATCGATATAGGAAGCGAGTATATGCCCTTTGGATTTATATCCGCATTTAACCAAGGTATAAGCGCTGAAGGTGGTAAAATATACTACCAGGCGAAACCAGGCAAGCTGATTGTGCAATACGATAATGTACCGCACGAGTGGGACGACACGCAGCACATCACCTTCCAGATCATTGTATATGATAATGGAAATGTATTGATCAACTATAAAGACATCAGCCTGGATGCATTCAATACAAACTATATCGAGGTGGCGATCGAAGACCCGGCCAAGAAATTCGGATACCTGATCTCCAACTATGAAAAGCCATTGAATGCAGCGAGTGGATTCTCTGTAGAAATTAATTCTCCGGGAAGAGACATAATGCAGGAGATTTCTTCCACTACCGGAACACTGGCGGTTGGCGCATCAACCGATGTTACTTATAAGGTTGAAACAAGTGATCTGACGGAAGGCAGCTTCTGGCAAAACCTTGTGATCGTCAGCAATGATCCGGCAACACCAGCCCAGGTGTTCAAAGCACAAGTGAATATAACCTCCGGTGGCACACCCAATATCGCTCTGAGTACAGATGCACTCGACCTTGGTGATGTTTTTATTGGTGATGAAGTAAACGATATCGTGCAGGTACAAAACACAGGCACAAAAGCCATCAGTATCAAGAGTATTACTTCCGATCATGGATATTTCACAATAACACACGATGCGCTTCCGTATAGTCTGAAGGCGCGGTCGTCCCTATATATTGGTGTAGCCAAAAAGGGAGTCACGGCAGGAGAGGTGAACGATAATCTTCACATTACCTTCAGCGATAACTCGGTGAAACATGTAGCGGTACATGCTGTGGTACAAACGCCTCCGAATATAGCGTTGGCATATGATGCTATCGAAGATGTACTGGAAGCCGGAACATCTGCTGATCATACGATCAGTATTACCAATAACGGAGCCAGTACATTGAACGTAGTGCCATCCGGTACATCGTGGGTGTACCCGGTCGATACAGAAACTGTAGCAGGTGCAGCCGGTATACAATATCCGAAGAATACATATTACTGGTCTACCAGCAAAGATGGTTCTGTGCAATATGTATGGGAGGAGATCATGAAGAAAGAAAACCGGATTGATTTTGTGATTGATGGTTATCCGGAAGAGAAAGAGATGCCACTGCCTTTTGCATTTAGATTCTACGGCAAGGAGTATAACAAAGTATATGTGAGCACGAATGGCCTGGTATATTTTACCCCGAACCAGCCCGTGGGCATCTTTACATCCGGAACGATACCTGATCCGGAAGGTCCGAATAACTTCATCGCACCTTTCTGGAGCAACGGAGCTTTTTATTCACTTGATAACGATGTATATGGTGTATACTATCATGCTACCGAAGATGTAGTAACGATCGAATATGTAAACCAATACAATATATTTGGCATGGGCGATCCGTGGAACATGCAGGTGTTGCTCTATAAGAATGGTAACATTCGTTATCAATACCAGATACCCGGATGGACTTATACCAACGGTGGCGTTATAGGTGTAGAGAATGAAGATGGAACGGAGGGTGTGCGTATTGCAGCTTACCAGAATTTTATTGAGAATGGTTTGGCTGTAGTACTTACACCAGCCAATCGCGTAGAGCTGGCAGCGGGTGAAACCAAGACCGTTAACGTACGCGTAGATGCAACGGAGTTGATGGCGGGTGACTATACATCTAACCTGTTGCTGCAAACCAACGTGCCAGGAAAAACATCACTCCATATACCGGTGTCACTTACGGTAACGGGTGTTCCGAAACTGATCGCTCCGGATGCAGTAGACTTCGGTGATGTGGTTGCGAAAGAAGCAGATGGTATACCGGCAACCTATAGCCAGGAATTTACCCTGAGCAATACTGGTGCAGCTATGCTGAACTTCACACAACTGCAAATGAAGAGCGGAAGTGATATGACACTTTGGATGGAGATGTCTGGATTCTTTGGAAACTACTGGGCACAAATTCCGGGTGAAGTTGCCGCGGGTGATATTATACTTTCTCCCAAGCAAACACAGAAGTTCAGAATTACTGTATCGCCTGCTATGGACAATTATACATTAACGGATGCACTGGTGATAGAAAGTAATGATCCTGCAGGACTTATCGAAATACCGGTGCAGGCGAATGTTGTACTTCCTCCGGCGATGCGCGTGAGCAGGAAAGAGATCGTATTCCAGGCGAACGACAATACCTATACAGGTAGTGAATCATTCGTGATCAGCAACAAGAAAGGTTTGTCGCCATTGAAATATAGTGTTTCGATGCAGTATCAGCGCATAGGTACAACGTTGGCGCCTGTAGCTGAAAAATCTGTGAAGAGCGGAGCTATTCCTTCCATCGAGCTTGCATCAGCAGGTCTTCAAACAGGTATAACAGCCGTAGAAGGCTATAACCGTACGCTGGAATATATAGCGGAAGATCAGGCCGATAATATGCTCGGCTTTGGAATTGGTGGCGCATTTGTATCGGGTACTAAATTTACAGCGCCTGGCGATGGCTTCACATTAACGCATGTGCAGACATACTATGCTTCCGGTGATCTGGAATCCAGCCTGATCAAAGTAAGTATATATGCAGGCGATGATGTAGAGACGGCAGCCTTGCTGGCCAGTGAAGAATATGAACTGGCACTTGGCAAGAACTACAAGAATACATTGATGTTCGATCTGAAGACTCCGATCACGTTCTATCCGGGCGAAACATTTTTTGTAGTGATCAGCTATCCGCTGGGTACAGGACATCCACAGGGAACTTCTAATCTCACCGAAGCCATGCCGGGTAAATTCCTGTATTATTATTCAGATGCCGGTGTATGGTCCGATATAAATTCCATTCCAGATTATCGCAAGGCCGCATGGTTTGTGAAAGCATTGGAGAAAGATTTCGTAAATGGAAGCTGGCTCACGTTGCCCGCAGTTGCCGAAGGTTCTGTAGCTGCAGGAGATTCACTGACCGTGTCGGTAATGGCTAACGCTGCAAACATGGGTACATCAACGGATGCGTATGCAACCATAGCTATCAGATCAAATGATCCGGCCCATGCAACTACAAGTATCAAGGCACAGCTTCACATCAACCAGGCTCCGCAGTTTGAAGAGAAGGTATATGAGTGGTACGTAACGGAAACAGAAACTTCTGTTTTTGAAGTGCCAGTTACTGACCTGGAAGGAGAAGCAGTAACCGGAACAATACCAGGCGCTCCGACAGGCATGACTTGGACAACATCGGCCACCGGTATAACCGTAACCTATACGCCAGACTATATTTCACCCCGCGTGATTAACTTAACAATACAGGCAAAGGATGCCGGTAACCGAAACAACACTAAACCGGTAACGATCAACGTATGGAATATGAACCGCGCACCTGTAGTGGTAGATCATACCGATCGTCATTACGATTACGCAGCTCCTGCGGATGACATTGCTATGTCTTCGATCATTACTGATCCGGATATCGATGACGTACTGAATGTATCGGCTATATCTTCGGATATCACCGTAGCGGAAGTGATGGCATCCAGCGATAAGCTTCGTATCAAGCCGAAGAAGGCTGGTGAATCTATACTGACAATAACCGCTACCGATAACAGTGGTGCTTCGGTAACAACTACACTGAAGGTTGTCGTAAACCTGGTAACAGCCATTGAGACAACTAACTTCGGTAGTGTAAAGCTGTATCCGAATCCAACCTCGGGTATACTTAATCTTTCGTGGGAAGATGCCGGTGTCAATGTTGAAAACGCTATGATTTTGAATGTTACAGGTGAAGTACTGCAGCAGCCTGCAGTGGCGAACCATTCGCTTCGTGCCGATGTATCATCGCTTGCGCCTGGCTTTTACCTGATCAAGCTTCAGAACAAAGAGACCTCGCATGTTTTCAAATTCATCAAACAATAAATACTTAATCCAGTCAGGCTATCATTTCGGTAGCCTGACCTATACCTAATGTCTATGGGAAAAATTAACTATGTATGGTTCGTTGTCACGCTGGCGTTGATGACGAAGTGTGGTGGTGATAACACTACCGACCCGGCAACGGAAGCAGTCAATAAATTAGCGGGCACCTGGACGATTAATGGTGGCTATATAAAAGCGGATGGCACGGATGTAAGTGCAGAATATACCGGTCTGGCTATAACTTTTACCGGGACGAAAGATGTGCCGGTATACCTGGTGCAAAACGGTGGCTATGCATTTGGCAATGTTTCGGCTGATACCTGGAGCTTTACCGACAACACATTTACCGCGATAAAACGTGGACAAGACGAAACGGTTATGCACTATACCATTGCCGACAATACGCTGACACTAACCTTTACTATATCTGACCCGCTGGATGAGAGCGGTCGTACGCAAGGTATGTTTGGCGACTTTGAAGTAGTGCTGAAAAAGAAGTAACACAACTAAACCTTAACCTTTGGGGAGTATCGGGGTATATACCGGGTGCTCCCTTTTTTACTGATCGATCTTCGAAAGAAAATCTACCAGCCCGACTTCTGAATTGGTAAGATTGAATTTCTTGCGCAGACGTGTTCGTGCTACTTCCAGGCTTCGTGTGGATTGGTGTGTGATGGAAGAAATTTCCTTCGTGGTCATGTTCAGCTTTAGCAATGCGCAGAGCCTTCGTTCTTTTGGTGTTAACTCCGGATAGCGGGCTTCCAGCTTTTCATAAAAATCTTTATGTACTTCCTTAAAGCGTAGTTCAAATTCCTGCCACGAAGTATCGTTGTGCTTCGATATAGCAGCCAGCTCTTTGGTAATGCGCAGGAGTTTTGATTGCACCTCAGACGGAAGATCTTTCTTAACGGTATCAAGACGATGAATCACTTTGTGGATAAACTCATCTTTCTTCAAGAGAAAAAGCATCTGCGCAGTGAGGTCTTTTTGTTTATACTCCAGCTCCAGTTGCAGGTTGTTCTGATCGCTCACCAGCTTCTCTTCGCGCAGCTTTAATTGTTCGTATTGCAGCCGTTGATTTTTACTCCGTACTTTTTGAATGGCGTATAGCAGCAGCAGTATAATAATGCCGGAGATAAGAATTGAAATAGCAATGATCGTTTTGAACTCACGCGACTTTTGTTTTACCTGTTCTTCCTGACTTTTGTGCAACATCTCGTAACGAGCTTCTACGCGCGCCAGTTCGCGAAACTTCGGTCCGTTAAAGACACTGTCTTTATACTGTACATGTAGCTTGAATGCATAGAGTGCGCTATCGTATTTACCTTCGCGGGTATAAATATCCGAGAGCAGCATATATATTTCTCCGAACTTATCGGTGAGGTCACCAATTTTTTTCAGCGCGCTGGTGGTCTTGTGGATGTAGTGTTTCGCAGAGTCAAGATCGTTAACAGCAATGAAGTATATCACCAGGTTCCGATAGGACGAAGCCAGTCCGCGATCGTCATGGATCATCTCACGGAGATGTTCGCCTCGCTTCAGGTATGGATAGCCTTCCGCCATTCTTTTTTTCTCAATCATCACTTTGCCGAGGTTGTTCAGCAGGTTGCCTGCATGAAGATAGTCTTTGATGTCAAGTGCATATTGCAATCCCTTTTTATAGTATACCACAGCTTTCACCGTGTCTTTCATTTTGATGAGCGTATTGCCGAGGTTGTTATAGATCGGTGCGTGCAAAGCCGAGGGAGCTGTTGCATGTTTATCGCGATCGTCTTCATTCAGCAGACTCAGCGATCGTTCATAGTAATGCAACGATTTATCCAGTTCATCCTGTCGCTCATAGATAGCACCGAGGTTTGAGTATACCCGCAGCAATTCATTTTTATTAACAGGCTCTTGTTGTTTGAGGAGATGTTCGGCTTTCAGAAAGAGATCGAGGGCATCATCATACGAAGGAGTTATAAATTTTACACGTCCCAACTGCGAATAGATACGAGCCATGTCCTGGTCAGCTTTGGTATCGGTAGCGAATTGCATTGCTTTTTCCGCGTACCCGTTGGCACTATCGAGATTAACGTTGATGAAGTACTGCGATATAGCGAGCAGCACATTGATGCGATTGGAAGCTGTGCTGATGATGAGCTCGTTCTTCAGACTATCGAGCGGGTGTGGTTGTGCTATAGCGGCCGTTGTAAGTAATGCCAGCACGATAGCACCGATCGTGTGTTTTTGACGCGCCATATAGTCCATCATCCGGCAAACCATTGCTTAAGCCCAAGTTAAGACCTGAAATATGACGAATCGCTTTGACTTCAAAAAATGCGTTGATCCATTTTTAAACGATCAACGCAGTTGAAAGGCTATATTTTAGAGTAACGGCTGAATGACCTTATAGACATTTTCGGCTACAATCTTATGTCCTTCCACATTCGGATGTATACCATCGGCCTGGTTGAGTTTTTCATTGCCGGCTACATCTTGTAATAGAAAGGGGATGAGTGTTGCATTGTTTTTCTTCGCGAGCTCCGGAAATATTTTTCTGAACTTCGATGTATAGTCTGGTCCCATGTTCGGGGGCACCATCATGCCGGCTATAACAATTTTCACTTTCGGATATTTAGCTTTTACCTTGTCTATAATAGCCTGAAGATTTTTCTGGGTTTGCTCAATGGGTAAACCCCGCAGACCATCGTTGGCACCGAGTTCCAGTACAAATACATCTACCGGCTGACGAAGCACCCACTCCAGACGCGATAGACCACCTGCGGAAGTCTCGCCACTTAACCCGGCATTGATCACTTTACAGGGCTTGCCTTGCTGCTTGAATTTCTTTTCAACGAGTGCCGGAAAAGCCTCTTCGGTTGTAAGACCCAGTCCTGCCGTCAGGCTGTCGCCATAAAACAAAATCGTTTTTGTAGAATTTCCTGCCTGAAACAGGAGCAGAAATGAAATAATCAACCCTAATTTTCCGACCATACGTGTAATAAATCTATTCGTGCTAAATTAAACGAAAACAATTTTAGTTCTTTTAACGATTACTCTTACAATATCATAAACAAAAACCATGTCAAACACGGTACTGCAAACTGACAACCTCACCAAAATATACCGCTCCGCCAGTAATGAACTAACCGTGCTCGATCATGTATCGTTCTCGGTTAACCAGGGAAATTCTGTCGCGATCATCGGTCCATCCGGTAGTGGCAAAACCACACTCCTCGGCCTCTGTGCCGGCCTAGACACACCTTCTTCCGGCACGGTTTCACTGATGGGATTCAAACTCAATAATATGAGTGAAGACGATCGTGCCTATATCCGCAATCAATATGTAGGATTTGTCTTTCAGAACTTTCAGCTTTTGTCAACGCTAACAGCACTCGAAAACGTAATGGTGCCACTCGAGTTACGCGGTGAACGAAATGTGCAGGATAAAGCAAAAGGTTTATTAGAGCGTGTAGGACTTGGAAGTCGACTGCATCATTACCCTACGCAGTTATCGGGTGGTGAACAGCAACGTGTGGCGATGGCGCGCGCATTTATTACCGATCCCAAAGTTTTGTTCGCAGACGAACCTACTGGTAACCTCGATGAAGAAAATGCGAAGCATATTACCGAGTTGTTGTTTGGTATGAATAAAGAGAACGGCACTACACTGATACTCGTTACGCACAACCTTGATCTGGCCCAGCGCACACAACGTATACTGCGAATGAAAGGTGGCAAGCTGATTGAAGAGATACAAAATACACTGGTGGTAGCGAATGATTAAAAGATTCGAAGATTGAAAGATTTTAAAATTGAATCTTCCAATCTTCTGATCTCTTAATCTTCCAATCTTCCAATTTTCCAATTATACCACATGATTGAATATATAATTAAAATAAAGCGCAAGGCCCGGAATATATTTACCGATCGCTGGGTATGGACGATGGCGTGGCGTGATGCACGTCATAATTTTTCAAGACTGCTTTTGTTTACGGCATCGCTGGTAACAGGTATAGCTGCCGTTGTGGCGCTTGATTCGTTGAACTATACTTTGCAGAATGATATCGATCGGAATGCAAAAGAACTGATCGGTGCAGACTTTGTAGTGAATGGCGATAAGAAATTCAGTGCCGAGTTACAGAAAGCATTTGATACCGTAGGAATGCCACAGGCATCGGAAGCTGATATGGCTTCGATGGTGCTTTTTCTGCATAACAATCAATCGCGCCTGATACGACTGGTAGCGCTCTCCGGACCTTTTCCTTTTTATGGTGAAATTGAAACATTACCTGCTGATGCCTATAAACGCATGCAGGGTGGAGGTTATGCCATGCTGGATGAGACACTGGCAAGTCAGTTTGAGGTAAGTTCAGACGACTCGCTACGTCTGGGTAACAGTGTGTTTAAAGTAGCCGGTGTAGTGAAGAAGATTCCGGGTGGAGGCGGTATCATGACAACCTTTACACCTTCGGTATATATAGCGATGCGTGATCTCGATTCAACACGGTTGGTACAATATGGAAGTCGTGTGAGCTATAAACAATATTTCAAAACAGCGAATGATGAGCAGGTAAAAGATATAGAAAAAACACTCGGGCCGCTGGTAAAGAAATCCGGACATTCGTATGATACTGTCGAGCGCAGAAAGGAGGGACTCGGAGAGGGATTCATGTCTATATATCGTTTCTTCTCGCTGCTTGGTTTTGTTGCATTGATACTTGGATGTATAGGGGTAGCAAGCTCCGTTCATATTTATGCCCGCGAGAAACGCGAAGAAGTTGCCATGCTGCGCTGCGTGGGTTCTTCCGGCTGGCAGGCATTCAATATATACTTTATCCAGATCTTTATACTTGGTATTATGGGGAGCATGATAGGCTCACTCATCGGTATAGGTATACAACAACTGATACCAGTTTTTCTGAAGGGCATTATTCCGTTTGAGGTTGGTTTCTCACTTTCACTGCGCTCGCTCGCGGTGGGATTGTTGCTGGGTACTGTTGTGTCTATTTTATTCTCCGTGCTGCCGCTGGTATCGGTTCGGTTTGTGCCGCCTTTAACGGTGTTACGGGCTTCATCAGAATCGACCAGCAAGTTTTCGAAAACAAAAATTGTAGTGCTGGTATTGATCGGTTTATTCCCCATGGCATTCGCAGCGATACAAACCAAAAGCATCATGACAGGTCTCATGTTTTTCCTGGGACTGATTGCTGCGTTGGGATGTCTTGCGCTGGTGGCAACGTTGCTACTATACCTGGTGCGTAAATTTTTTCCGTCACAGGCCGGCTTTGTTTTGAGACATTCACTCTCCAGCTTGTTTCGTCCGAATAACCAGACGCGTGTGTTGCTGGTAACGATCGGGCTAGGCGCCTTCATCATCTCTACATTAAACATTGTAGAGCAAAGTATGTTAGGACAGGTGGAGTTTACCGGACAGGAGAATCAGTCCAATACAATTCTGTTTGATATACAGCCCGGCCAGAAAGATGGCGTTGTGAAATTGATGCAGGACAACAAACTGAAAGTAAACCAGGTGGTGCCGATCATTACCTGCCGGCTGAGCGAAGTAAAAGGTAAACGTGTTGAGACCTTGCAAAACGATACAACAGATGATATACCCGGCTGGGCGTTGTCACGTGAATACCGCGTAACCTATCGCGATACATTGAATAGTGCTGAAGAGTTGATAAAGGGTGAACTGCAAAAGAAGAAAAACAGTAAAGACTCCGTATGGGTAACGATCTCCGAAGGCATGGAAGAAAACCTGAAGGTATCGATAGGTGACTCGCTCGTATTCGATGTGCAGGGTATACCCGTGAAAGTGCGTATAGCCGGTATCCGTAAAGTTGACTGGCCGAAAGATCCACCTAACTTTATTTTCGTCTTTCCGAGTGGTGTGCTTGAAAATGCACCACAGATCTACGTGACGGCTACACGCATTAACGATCAGCAGCAGGCAAACCAGTTTCAACAACAGTTGGTGATGCAATATCCCAATGTCTCCTTGATCGACTTGCGGCTGATATTAAGTACCGTGAATCAATTGTTCGACAAGCTTGGGTTGGTGATTCGTGTCCTTGCGCTGTTCAGTATCATTACCGGACTCGTTGTATTGGCAGGTGCAGTGATTAACTCTAAATTCGTTCGCATCAAGGAGAATGTGTTGCTGCGCACGGTGGGGGCACGCACGCGGCAGATTACCATGATAACGCTCATTGAGTATGCATGGCTGGGTTTGTTTAGCGCGCTCACCGGAATGATCCTGTCGATGGGAGGGGGGTGGCTGCTCACGAAGTTCTTCTTCGAGATCACGTTTGGTTTTGATTGGGTAGAACTGCTGATTATAGCGGCTGGTGTCATTGTACTTACCGTAACGATTGGCTGGTTTAATTCGCGCGAAGTGATCAGTACACCTCCGTTGCAGATACTGCGGAAGGAAAGCTGAGTATATATAGCGCAGAAGGCTGGTAAATAAAAAAGCCCGCGGTATATATCGCGGGCTTTTTCAGAAGATAACTTTAGATGTTATGCTTTCAGATATTTAACAGCTTTTTGCTTAACCATATCACGATCGGCAGTGATGGAAGGGTCGCTGTAAACGTGTTGTGATACTTCCGCTACAACAGCCTTTTTGAATCCCAGTTTTTCAGCGATGTGTTCGCAGAATACAATCTCACTTCTGAAAACCTGTCCGTCCATTTTCATTAACTGGATCAGGAAGTAGAGGTGCTCGAATTTTTCATCGTTTGTGAGACTGTTGATGTTGCCAATGGGTTGAGGGTTGCTTAGCATCTGATCAACTTCTTCCTTCGTAATGCCGTTTGCTTTGGCAATAGTCTGGATAAGTTTGGATTCGCGGTCGGCTACTTTTTTATCGCTCGCAGCCAGGTTGATTAGCACATTAAGTTCGGCTTTTTTGTCAAAAATCATAGAAGCTCTTGGTTAGAAATGCAAATGTTAAAAAATGGACTATGAAATTTAGTGTAAAATACAATGTTTTAGTACATCCTCAAAATTATTACATGTCAACGTCCCGCATGCAACCCTTATATTTGCAGCTTGTCTTTAGGGCAAATTGATAATACCATGAAGAATTTATTAAGCGTAATCTTACTTATAGCCTCCCTGTCGGTAGCATCAGCTCAGCAAACCCAGAACCGTACGGTTGGTTCTTTCACGGGAATAAAAGCAGCCGAAGGTGTTAACGTTTACCTTAAGAAAGGTGATAAAGAAAGCTTACGGGTGGAAGTTACAGGCACCGATCCAGAAAATGTTGTTACCGAAGTATCGGGCTCATACCTGAAAGTACACATGCGCGATGGCCGCTACCGCGGGAATATTGATGTGAAGGTGTACGTTACGTACGTTCAACTGGATAAACTCTCCGCCAGCTCGGCCGGCAGTATTTATTCTGAAGAAGCTGTTAAGAGTTCTTCATTGGATATAAGCGCTTCCAGTGCCGGAGAAATTGAAGTTGCTATAGATGCCGAGTCGGTTACCGCCAGTGCGTCCAGTGCCGGTGAACTTGAACTGACCGGTAAAACAAAATCGCTAAGCGTTGATGCCAGCAGTGCCGGTGAGATCGATGCCTATAATCTTGATGCTGCTAAAGTACAAGCTGAAGCCAGCAGCGGAGCCTCCATCAAGATCAGTGTTACAACCGAGCTCAACGCTCACGCCAGCAGCGGAGGAAGTATACGCTTCCGCGGAAACCCGAACAAATCCGTTACCGATTCAAGCAGCGGAGGGTCGGTGAAGAAGTCGAGTTAGTAAATATATAGTTTGAAAATATAAAGAGGCTAACCTATATAGGTCAGCCTCTTTTATTGATCAATGTATGATGTTGTTTCAATACCGATAGCCACTTATCTAAAAACATTTTGTTATATCGCTCAGCACCTACCACGATTCGGCCTTCCTCGTCTCTTCTTCATAGGTATCTATCACCTCAATCCGACATTGATCTATATTTCAGTTGCCTAAATCAAAGCTAAACGGAGTGGTCGGGCAATAACAAGCGTGATTTTACAGAATCAGATATACTATAATTACCGGAAATCGGATCGGTAATTATACAGAGGTATATATAGGTGTGCTGTTGTTACATGGGGTCTACATCCACCGTAATACGAACACTTCGAAATTGCTTTTCGGTGGTGAGCTGGGTAGTTAATGTAACGATGGTTTTCTTGATCGCTGCCAGGTCATATTTACCGCGCGGTACTTTTAGCAGTATATTCATCAGGAATTGATTCCTGATCTTGGATATAGCGGGTTCGCCCGGACCGAGTATACGGATGAAGGATAAAGTATCGCGAAGTTGTTCAGCTAATATATCCGCTGCTGTTTTGCAGGTTTTCTTGTCGGTATGCTTAATGGTAATTTCAATGAGTCGCGTAAAGGGCGGGTAGTCGTGCTGTTTCCGGTCGGCCAGTTGGGAGGCAAAGAATTCTTTATAGTTATGACGAAGTATAGTCTGTAACAACGGATGATCCGGTCCTGACGTTTGTATAACAACCAGTCCGGGTTTATCTCTTCGCCCTGCGCGCCCACTTACTTGTGTGATGAGTTGAAAGGCACGTTCGTAGGAACGGAAGTCCGGAAAGTGAATCATGCGGTCTGCATTAAATATACCTACCAGGCTTACGCGATCGAAGTCAAGCCCCTTCGTTACCATCTGCGTTCCTACCAGTATATTCGTTTCACCGCGTTCAAATTGATCGATGATGGTTTCGTAGCCGGTCTTGGAACGTGTCGTGTCCAGATCCATGCGCTGCACTTGTGCGTCTGCGAAATGAAGGCTCAGTTCTTCTTCCAGTTTTTCTGTACCATACCCCACGGTCTTGATACGCGCAGATGTACACGTAGGACACTGTTGCGGTAATGATTCTTTATAGCCGCAGTAATGACATACCAATGCATTTCTAAATTGATGATAGGTAAGACTCACGGCACAGTTAACGCACTTGGGCACCCAGCCGCAGTCTTCACAGTTTACCATGGGTGAGTAACCTCTGCGATTCTGAAAGATAATTACCTGTTCTTTTACCTTTAATGTCTCTTCTATTTTCTTTAACAGTAAACCGGAGAATTCTCCTTTGATTGTTTTTTGTTTTCGCTCACGACCCATGTCGGCCAGTATAACCTGTGGTAACTGAGCGTCACCAAAACGTTTGTTCAATTCGATCAATCCATATTTACCTTGTTGTGCCTGGTAGTATGATTCAATCGAAGGTGTGGCAGAGCCCAGCAATACTTTTGCATGATGCAACTGCGCCATCACCATGGCTACATCGCGCGCGTTATAGCGGGGTGCCGGGTCTTGTTGCTTGTACGATGAATCGTGCTCTTCATCTACAATGATCAACCCCAGGTTATCGAACGGTAAAAATATAGAAGAGCGAACGCCAACAATAAAATCAAATTTACCCTGCAGCACACCGTTCCACACTTCAACACGTTCGGCATCCGAAAATTTTGAATGGTATATACCCATCGTGGAGCCGAATACTTTTTTCAGTCGTTGTACGATCTGGGTAGTGAGGGCTATCTCGGGTAAAAGGTATAGTACCTGTGTGTTACTATCGAGTGCTTTTTTTATCAGGTTGATATATATTTCCGTTTTGCCACTGCCGGTAATGCCATGGAGCAACGCTACACTTTGCGTCTCAAAGCTTTTAAATATAGCGCTCTGTGCGCGATCCTGTTCTTCGCTCAGCAGAACTATAGGCAACTCGGATTTATCTTCGGTGTCGAACCGGGGCACTACCACTTCAAACTCTTCAAATATTTTATTTTTGATGAGCGTGTTGAGCGATGACTCGGATATATCTTCCGTAATGAGTTGCTTCTTGGCTATACCTTGCTTGTTTGCTTCCGGATGATGAATGACCTGTACATGTTGCAGGTATTTCAAAATAACATCTTCCTGCTTCGGTTTATTGGCAATGGTGTTGAACAGTTGCTCCAGCGCTTCCGAAGTATTATAGTCGGGCGTGAGGCGAACTTTTTTCTCCGTCTTCGGTCTGTATTTTTCGCGGATCTCCTCAAAGAGTATAATCGCTTCTTTACCGGTGAGAGATTTCAGTATAGTATATAGATGTTTTGTACCGAGCAGTTTCGCGATATCGGAATAGCCGAGTGATTCGTGCTGCAGCCGCTTTAAAAGTATAAGCTCTTTTTCGGAGAACGCGTGGTTTGATTCTTCCAGGTTAAAAGCCGGGTGTAATTGCACGATCGACTCACTGGAAAGTTTTAATCCGGATGGAAGTGCAGCGTTCATGACTTCCCCTAATGTGCAGAGATAATAGTCAGCCATCCACTGGAATAACTTTAGCTGTACATCGTTGACAGCCGGAAAGTTATCGAGCAGTTCAAGAATATATTTGGCTTCATACTCCTTCGGTGCCTGATGATGGAGGGCGAGGATGATACCGGTAATGATCTTACGCTCACCAAACTGAACGATAGCCCGTTGTCCAATCAAAACATGCTCATTCCAGGCGTGAGGTACCCGATAGGTAAAAAGTTTAGGGATCGGCACAGGTAACAGAACTTCTGCAAAGAATGTGTTGACTGTATCGGGTTGATCAAAGATTTCCACTTCCCAAAAAAAGCTATTTTTTTCCGGCAATAATAATGGATGTCGATCGGATGATTACTCTTTTACGCTAAGAGACTTCAGTTTGGCGTGGATTCGCTTCAGGTCGCGCGAATGACTGCTATCGGTAATGCGAAATATGCGGGTAGGATTATTAGTCTCCACGGCAAAAAGAAAAACTACTTCATCGTCCATCACAAACGCGAGGTCATTGAAGGTGAACGTAGCGCCCACTTTTTTAAGAGCCAGGTGTGCTTTCTCAGAAAGCGTAACGTCAAAGAAAGCAAAGTTCTGTTCCGGTATCTCAAACAATTCGCTGATGGCTTCAAATCCATCAATGGAAACCACTGGCTGTGGGGTTGTGCACACCTGTATTTTAGTCAGTCCCAGTGTTACGGGTTTAGGCTTGCCGGTATACTTCGAGCATTCCACGGTAAAGTAGAATCCAGTTACCTGTTGAGCATACACATGGTGTGTTGATACTAAACTTGCAACCATCAGCACAGGTATACCATACGGCTTCAGGAAACGCAATAGGATGGAGAGGCATTTCTGCATTTATTCCGAAGATAGTCATTTACCCTCAGAATAAGCAGTGAAACAACCGGTAAATATAGTTACTGCGTGGCGATCATCTGGCTCGCTTCTTCAGCGGTTTGTACCGGTAGCAGGCATGTTTTGTTACGACATACATATACCGTTGTGCGCCCGTTCACCAGTGTTTTATCTGTAACAAGCGGAAGGTTGCTCGTTGTCTTGGTACCCATATAAAGCGCGAAGGGATGAAAGGAAGTCTGTATCCCGCTTCGAAGTTCGTGCAGGGTTTCTCCCGTGATAACCACCTCGGCCATGCCTTTGCGAATTTCAGTATACACCATGGCCCAGTATGCCATATAGTTTGGTTCGCCTTTAATGAGGTGTGCAAATGACGTAGTCATGGCAATAGCCTTCATCTTCCAGTCGTCACGGTCGAGTATAACGCCAAGGTGGTATAGATTCTGTGCCATGATAGCGTTGGAGGAAGGTATAACATTGTCGAAGATTTCTTTCTTGCGGGCGATCAGTCCTTCGGCGTCATGTCCGGTATAAAAGAAATATCCTTCCGTTTCATCAAAGTATTTATCCAGCGTAAACTCCAGTAACAGCGAAGCGCGGTTTAGCCAGTACTCCTGGAAAGTTACCTGGTATAGTTTGAGGTATGCCTGTATCACGTACGCATAGTCATCAAGAAATCCTTCTACTTTCGAGCGACTTCCTTTGAACGATCGGTATAGCTTTGTGCCTTCCATTAATTCATTCTCCAGGAAGCGCATGTTCTTCTCGGCAGCTTTCAGAAATATACTATCGTTGAAGATGCGATAGGCATCGGTTAATCCAACGATCATCATGGCATTCCAGGCGGTAATGATCTTGTCATCGAGTCCCGGTTTAATTCGCTTCTCACGCTCATGCAACAGTATCTGTTTGCTGCGCTTTACGATACTCTTCCACGACTGTTCATCTACCGGGTGTGTATTCAAAAATATTTTATCCGTATGGAGGCGGGTTAAGATGTTGTTACCGTGTTCCCAGTTACCGTCCGGTGTAACGTTATAGTATGCAGCAATCAGTTCTGCATTTTCTTTTAACAGCGAATCAAGTTCTGACTTTGTCCATACATAATATTTACCCTCTATGCCCTCGCTGTCAGCATCCAGTGCTGAGTAAAAGCCACCGGCCTCGCTGGTCATTTCGCGTTGCATCCATTCAAACGTTTCGTAAACAACGGTCTTGAATTCTTCATCACGGGTAATAGCGTATGCCTCTGCATAAAGCGTCATCAGTTGAGCATTGTCGTAGAGCATTTTCTCGAAGTGAGGTGCAAACCATTCGCCATCTACCGAGTACCGCGCAAAACCACCACCAACCTGATCATATATACCGCCCATGCCTACTTTCTTAAGCGTAAGTATAACCTGGTGAAGCGCACGCTCGTGTTGCGTAATGTTGTAATGACGCAACAGCCATTGCCATACAGCAGGCATTACAAATTTAGGAGCGCGGTCCATGCCGCCCCATTTTGTATCAAACCGCACGGCCAGTTTCTTATATATATCTTCGAGGTCGGTGCCTAACGCTGTATCAACCGGTTCCTGTTTGAAACGTGCTACATCCGAGCGGAGTAAATGCAGACTTAGTTCGGTAGCTGTACTTTCGATCTCTTTACGGTTTGCCTGAAACGCACGGTTGATGTTGGTAAGGATCTGAACCCACGCGGCAGGAGAGAAGTATGTACCGCCAAAGAATGGTTTTTGTTCAGGTGTAAGAAATACGTTAAGCGGCCATCCTCCATTTACTCCCAGAGCCTGTACGGCATCCATGTATATCTGGTCGATGTCGGGACGTTCTTCGCGATCTACTTTTATACAAACGAAGTGTTCATTCATTACCTGTGCAATGTCATGATTCTCGAACGACTCGCGTTCCATTACATGACACCAGTGGCATGACGAATAGCCAATGCTTACCAATATAGGTTTATCTTCTTGCCTGGCTTTTTCAAGAGCCTCGTGTCCCCACTCAAACCAGTCAACCGGATTGTGGGCGTGTTGTAACAGGTAAGGTGATGTGGAGTGACGGAGTCTGTTCATGCTAAAGTATAGTTGACAAAGTTGGTGCGTGTAAATAAATATAGTTTATCGTAAGGATGTATGCCTGATGCAAATAATCATACCCGATGTTAACCGGTACGTTGAGATTTAACAAAAGCAATCTCCTCATCAACGTTAACCAGCGATTTTAGTTCTTCCAGTTTCTTAAGCGTATCGTTCAGGAATTTCTGATGTGCGTCTGATGACGGGTGAAACGCTTTGTGTGCCAGTGCCTGCTGAATGTTCTTCCACCTGTCGATAAAACTTTTTAGTGGTGCATCGAAATAGCGGGTAGCAAATTGTTCCCAGATATAGTCTTCTGCTTGTTCGGTAGGATGAATCATATCCGCTTTGTAAAAACGATAGTCGCGCAGGTCGTCAAGTTGCATTTCGTAAGCCGGATAGTATTCAACATCTATATACGTCTCCTGCAATGCATGGCACGCAACGCGAAGTATACTTTTGCTTACGCTGTTTAGCTCAAGGGTGTCTTTAATATGCCTTACCGGACTTACGGTTAATACGATGCGTAGGTCCGGGTTGAATTCTTTCAATGCCCTATATATAGTGTCAAAGGATTGAACGATTGTATCGTGTGTAAGAAGTGATTTCTGAAACTGACCAGCCGGTTGCTTGTGACAGTTGGCTACAACTTCTCCGGTATCCACCCGCTCATATACCCATGCTGTGCCGTAGGTGATGAGCAGCCATTGTGCGTCTTTTAAAAAATGGTGCGTGGCGCCAATCATGTTGCGCAGGGTATGTTGCAACACGTCTTTCTGCAAGGCCGATAGTTCGGAGTGAAAGTCGTAGTTCAGGTATATATCCTGGTGCTTCAGAAAGGTATGTTCCGGCACCGGCTCGTTAAAAACAGTGTACTGCAAAAGCCGGTGAATCGAGTGCGGGTTATACAAAACACCGAACGGATTGGCCAGTGCCTGCACTTTGGAACGAACGAGTCTGGAGCCAATGGCATCGGCAAAGCACGACCCGAGTGTCAGAATTTTATCCGACAAAGAAATTGTGTGCGTTGACACACCTGCATTTAAAACGGTTCTGAAGGGGTTCATAAATTATGTTACCGCAAACACTTGAAAATTTCGCATGTTTTGAAGTAATTTAGTTCTCAATAGAGTTAATCATTCAACCAAAAATATGAACAACGACCTTATTGCTTCTGAAAAAATCCCCGTAAAAATCTTTTCCGGCTCAGGCGAGGCTTCTGAATTTGTTGCCCGCGAGATTGCAGCCCTGATTAAAAACCGTCAGCAGGAGGGAAAAAACTGTGTGCTTGGCCTGGCTACCGGCTCTACGCCTACACGTGTATATGCTGAACTTGTTCGCATGCACAAGCAGGAAGGTCTCAGCTTTAAGCATGTATATACTTTCAACCTCGATGAGTATTACCCGATGCAACCGGATAACCTGCAGAGTTATGTGAGGTTTATGAACGAGCATCTATTCAATCATATAGATATACCGAAGAACCAGATTCATATACCAGACGGAACATTGTCCAAAGAAAAAGTAGCTGACTTCTGTCGTGAGTACGAAGCGAAGATCGATGCATTGGGAGGTATAGATATACAGATACTCGGTATAGGTCGCACAGGTCACATTGGTTTCAACGAACCAGGTTCTACTGAGAAGTCATTCACACGTCTTGTTACACTCGACCAGGTAACACGTATCGATGCTGCCAGCGATTTCTTTGGTGAAGAAAATGTTCCGCGCAAAGCAATCACCATGGGTGTTGGTTCGATCCTGAAAGCCAAGCGTGTTATCATGATGGCATGGGGTGAAGGAAAAGCAAAAGTTATCAAGAAGGCAGTTGAAGGACCGATCACCGATCAGATACCATCATCCTTCCTGCAGAAGCATGACAATTGCCTGGTAATATTAGATGAAGCTGCTTCATCTGAACTTGTGCGCATCAAGACGCCATGGTTGATTGATAGCATCGAATGGAATGACGCGCTGATCCGTAAAGCCGTGGTATGGTTGTGTCAGACGATGGGTAAACCTGTATTGAAACTTACCAACCATGACTATATGGAACATGGTATGGGTGATATCATTACCGAGTATGGTTCAGCGTACCAGGTAAATATCAAAGTATTTAATTTCCTTCAACATACGATTACAGGTTGGCCAGGAGGTAAACCGAATGCTGATGATACACACCGTCCGGAGCGTGCAACGCCATTCCCGAAACGTGTTATCATTTTCTCGCCACACCCGGATGATGATGTTATATCAATGGGCGGTACCTTCATTCGTCTTGTAGACCAGGGACATGAAGTACACGTAGCATACCAGACATCCGGAAATATAGCGGTGTTTGATGATGATGCTGTTCGCTTTGCAGATTTCGTGCGCGACTTCAATCATCAGTTCAATCTGAGTAAAGATGACGGAGAGAAGTTCTACAAGAAAGTTGTTGAGTCGATCAAGCAGAAAGGTGCCGGACAAAATGATAGTCCTGAAGTATTAAAGATCAAAGGATTGATCCGCAGAGGTGAAGCGAAAGCTGGTGGCCGTTATGTAGGTATACCGGATGAGCAGATGCACTTCCTCGACATGCCTTTCTATGAGACCGGTGCTGTGAAGAAGAAACCGCTTGGTGAAGATGATATAAAGATCACGATGGACCTGATCGAGAAGATCAAACCACATCAGATATACGCTGCCGGCGATTTGTCTGATCCGCATGGTACACACCGTGTTTGTCTCGCTGCCGTAATGGAAGCCGTGAACCGTTTGAAGAGTAAAGATTGGATGAAAGACTGCTGGGTATGGTTATACCGTGGTGCATGGCAGGAGTGGGACATCGATCAGATCGAGATGGCTGTACCACTGAGTCCGGAAGAGTTAATGCGTAAGCGCAGAGCGGTATTCAAACACCAGTCACAAAAAGACAGCGCTATGTTCCCGGGTAGCGACAAGCGTGAATTCTGGATGCGTGCTGAAGATCGTAACCACGCTACAGCCGAAGCCTATAACAAACTTGGCCTCGCTGAATACGAAGCGATGGAAGCTTTTGTGAGACACAAATTTTAGAAATAGCTCTGAGCTTTGAGCTGCGAGCTGCGAGTAGAGAGTACTTGCAGCTCGCGCTTTTTTACAGCACTTCTGGCCACTAGCTGCTGGTTTCTGGTCACAGGAAAGAGAAGTAGTTCGTTTGAAAAAAACTTTTCAAACGGCAGCTCATTTCAAGTATATATCTATATCCAAAAAGTAAAACCTTCCAGCAGCTTGCTGCCAGCAACTTTACTCACAGCTCGCAGCTAAAAGCTAGCAGCTAACTATTGCTGCATCTGCATTTCCTGGTATTTTCTGAAAGAGTTTTGTTGCTCGTTGGTTGTAGTGGCCATTGGCCCGGGGGTAACTGAGGTGTCTGCCGTAGTGGTGCTGCCATCTTCGTTGACTACGGTTACGGTAACATCCAGGGAGTGGTTGGATGTACCGCGGTAAGTTCCTTTTACCGGTGAGCAATCTGAAAAGTTTTTCCCGACAGCAAGACGCACGTGTGTGTCATTCACCAGGCAGTTATTGGTGGGGTCTAGTCCAAGCCATCCATAAAAAGGTAAATGGATCTCTACCCATGCATGTGTGGCACCTTCTCCGCGCATGCCACTTTTATTCGGACATATATATCCACTTACATAGCGTGCCGGTATATTCATCAGCCTGAGTATAGCCAGTAGCATGTGGGCGAAATCCTGGCATACACCTGATTTTATTTTCCAGATCTCATCGAGCGTTGTTTCTACTGTGGTAATGCCGGTGCGGTATTCGAACGTCTTATATATATACTCGCTTACGTTTTGTGCCGACTGAAAAGGTGATTGCTTCCTGGCGAGCTCTGTTTCTGCAATGGATCGTATTTCCGGCAATGCCTTGAAATCTTCTTGTCTCAGAAAATCAACAAACTCCATGTGATGTTGCAAAGGTTGAAGAGCTGCCCACTGGCTGTCAGGAGGGGAGTTGTCCTCTGGCATCTGGCGAAGTTTGGTTGCAACCGTCAGTTGCGAATCGATCACCAGTTCGCGATGCGGGTGTGCATTGGTAAATGTACCTACGTGATTGCCAAAGTAATCAGTATGTATATGTACCATCGGGTTGCCCGTGATCGTAATGGTATGTTCAAGTATATCCTGAAAAGGATCACGAATCGGGTAAAGCATCAACTGGTTCGCGCTATCGCGAACGGTTTCTTCATATCGGTATCGGGTAATGTGTCTGATTTTAAATTTTGACATGCGAGCTGATTAACTGTATGCGAAATAATGTTGATTCAATGTATTTCCGATTGCGTAAATATCGGTTGTAATTTCCGTTAAGTAATGATGAAGTCCAATCCTCGAAACGCTGTCAACGTTGGAGTACTGAAGTTTACTGCGAAGTTTTCCAATAAGAAAATCTACTTTGCTGTAGCCCTCTGTATTCTGATCGTTCTTTAGCCCGTTGAACGATCGGTGCAACTGATTGATGGAATATAAAATAGATCGGGGGAAATCGTTGTTGAACAACACCTGGTCAACAACATTACGTGCTTCAAAGCCGGAGCGATAACGCTTCAGGTAAAGCGCATAGCCCGATACGGATTTCAGTAAATGTTTCCAGTACGTTGTATCGGTGGTTTTATCCAGGTCATACGACAAGTCGCTGAATTTTATATCGAGTATGTCTGCTGATTGTATAGCACGCTCCAGGTACTTGCCGAGATTCATAAAGCACAAACCTTCTCCTCTGAACATCGTGATATCCGTTGTGCCGTAGTAAAGCATACACTGTCGTATTAACGTATCGAGTACGGTAGCGGGGTCATCATATTGCAACGCCTGTTTCAAACGCTGATCCCGCACAACATGATAGAATTCATTGAGACATTGCCAAAGTTCTTTCGTGATATTGTCTTGTACAGCACGTGCATTTTCACGCGCTTGTATAACCAGGTTTGAAACAGAGTTAGGGTTGTCGCGACTCAGCACCATATACTGCAGCACTTGTCTGCCGTTGCGCTCAATGGCTATTATATCCTGTTCTTCCATATTGCTGAAAATGCGTAGCAAAGGCCCCCAGGTAAATTCTTTCGGATTATCCTGAGCAGAAAGATGGTTAATCGTAAGAGTACGCAACGTACTATCGGTTCGTTCGATATATCGCGACATCCAGTAAAGTGAATCGGCAACGCGGCTGAGCATGTTCGATGTGTGTTTAGATGTTTATGTGTTTAAGTGTAACGAAGGCACGTACACACGTACCAGCGTAAACACGCTCAAATAGAAAGCACCCAAGTATCCTTACTACCTCCGCCCTGGGAAGAGTTTACTACGAGAGAGCCTTCGCGGAGGGCTACACGGGTAAGACCCCCGGGTACGATCTCTATACCGTTGGGACTGCACAAGGCAAATGGCCGTAGATCTACTCTGCGTGGTTGTACTTTGCCATCTATATAGCATGGTGCAGACGACAGGCTTATCGTTGGCTGGGCGATAAAGTGACGGGGCTCTTTCATAATTTCTTTTTTATAGGCTTCAATCTCCTGTTCAGAAGCGGCATGTCCCATTAACATACCATAGCCTCCAGACTCGTTGGTCTTTTTTACGACCATCTTATCTATATTTTTTAAAACATACTCCTGCTCATCAGCTTTGCCAAGCTGATAGGTGGGAACATTTTTTAGAATTGGCTCTTCGTTCAGGTAGTATCGTATCATATCCGGTACATATACATATATAGCTTTGTCGTCCGCTACACCATTGCCGATCGAGTTTACAATAGCAACATTACCTTTTCGGTAAGCCGAGAGAATGCCAGATACACCGAGTACGCTATTCGGATCAAATACCAGCGGATCCAGAAAGGCATCATCGACTCTGCGGTATATAACATCTACTTGCTGTAGCCCGGCCGTTGTCTTCATATATACATGATGATTTTCAACTACCAGATCACGGCCTTCCACCAGTTCAACACCCATGAGTCTGGCGAGTGTTGTGTGTTCAAAGTATGCCGAGTTATAGATCCCGGGTGTAAGTAAAACTATATTGGGTGAGGCGATTTTCCGTGGCGAGAGGGCCATCAGATTTTTATATAGTATGTTGGGATAGTGTGTTACTGAACGAACATGGTTCTGCGGAATGAGATCCGGAAAGATACGTTTGGTGATCTCCCGGTTTTCAATCATATACGACACACCGGAAGGTGTGCGGAGGTTGTCCTCCAGTACGTAAAAGGTTCCGTCATGATCGCGGATCAGATCGATGCCGGCAATGTGCACATATATATCATACGGTACATTTACACCCTGCATTTCGCGCAGGTAATGAGGGCAGGAATAAACCAGGTTGAAAGGAACAACGCCATCTTTAAGAATGAACTGCTCGTGGTATACATCGCGAAGAAAGAGGTTTAATGCGCGAAGGCGTTGCTTGATGCCGCGTTCAATAAAGTCCCATTCCGATGCTGTAATGATCCTCGGAATAATATCAAATGGAAATATCTTTTCGATGCCTTCTCCGCTGGAGTATACGGTAAAGGTTATACCCTGGCTCATAAACAAACGCTTGGCTAACTCTTCTTTCTTGTTGAGTTCATCACCTGGTATCGTCAACAGGAAGTTGGCTACATTCTGGTAGTGCTGCCGGATGTCGGAGGCATTGGCAAACATTTCATCCCACACAGAAGAATGACCATTGTAATGTTGGAAAAGGGATGTTGCAGCCATAGGTTTTCAGATTCAAGTGAACCTAAATTACCACGACATGAAGAATATATTAACGTGACCTGTGGAAATATTTATGCAAACGAATGTAGCAGTAAAAGGAGGTTACCAATTGATATATAGTTTACCATAAGAAGTAGGAGGTCTTAAATGACAAATTTAGCGGCTCGCGTTGAGGCTGAATGTGTAATCAAGCGACAGAAGGGTATAAAATGAAAAAGGCTGTCTTAGAAAGACAGCCCTTTGATATTGGTATACTCTGAAATTATTCACCTACCACATTGAACTTAACTTCATGCTTCACTTCTTTATGAAGGTCAAGCGTTACAGCATAAGAACCTAATTGCTTAGGAGCATCTTTCAGAATTACTTTCTTACGGTCTACATCAAAACCTTTTGCTTTCAGCGCGTCAGCAATCTGCAGGGCTGTAACAGCACCGAAGATTTTGCCAGATTCACCAGCTTTCGTTTTAATTTCAAGCGTAACATCGCCAATCTTAGCAGCAAGTGCTTCAGCATCTTGCTTAAGCTTAGCCGCTTTGTGGGCAGCCTGGCGAATGTTCTCGTTTACGAGTCTTTTGTTAGAGTCGTTGGCGATCAGTGCAAAACCATTTGGAATCAGGTAGTTGTTACCATATCCAGCTTTCACTTTTACGATGTCGTTTTTATAGCCAAGGCCCTGTACGTCCTGTTTCAAAATTACTTCCATGTTCGTGTTCTTTAAAGGTTAAAGATTACTTCAATGAATCACCAGTGTACGGAAGAATCGCCAGGTGACGAGCACGCTTAACAGCTTGTGCTACTTTCTTCTGGAATTTCAGGCTGGTTCCTGTCAATCTGCGAGGAAGGATCTTGCCTTGCTCGTTGATAAACTTCAAAAGGAAGTCAGGATCTTTATAGTCGATATACTTGATACCGTTCTTCTTGAAACGGCAGTACTTCGGCTTAATCTCAGCGCGCTTAATTGGTTCGTTCATTAATGTCATCTTCCACGCTCCTCCTCAGCTTTTTTAGCAACAGGTTTCCTGTTCTCTTTGTTTTTAAATTCGCCTTTACGTCTGCGTTCGTTGTAAACAATCGCATGTTTATCAAGAGCTGTGGTTAAAAAGCGCATGATAGATTCGTCTCGTCTGTACTCGGTTTCGAGTGTGTCGACAACAGGCCCTTCAGCCTTGAATTCGATGAGGTTATAAAAGCCTGTAGACTTTTTGTTGATGGGATAAGCCATCTTCTTTAAGCCCCACTGCTCGATGTTCAACACATCTGCATTAGCTTTTTTCAAAACCTTCACGAACTTATCGACAGCATCCTTTGCCTGGTCTTCAGACAAAACGGGATTTAAAATGAATACCGTCTCGTAGTTTTTCATGATGTTTAATTTGAGCCTGCAAAGGTAGGCATTTCTCCACGATTTCAAAGCCCTGGCTCCATTATTAGGTAAGGACACAAATGCAAAAGCAGAAAGCCCGAGGTCTGTCAAACCATGAACTTTCTGCTTTTCAGCCTTTTTTCCGGCTTTTATTTAACAGCAAACTGCCCGCTACCCATTTTATAGCTGTCGCAGTAGATCTCTAGTGTATAATTTCCGGAGGTATAATCAGAGCCTTTTTCGTACAGGTACGTCAGCTTCTGCTTAGTATTATCGAACAGGATCTCCTGCGATGCTGTGTAAAATTCTTCTTTGCCATTGTAGATGAAGGTGCCGGATCCGCGGGCTACATCAAAGATCACCTGCCCATTCTCATCGATTATACGGATCATGATCTTTTTGCCTTCGATTGGCGCTACGTTGTTTTCAGCAATGTTGAATTCAACTTTCAGCTTACCCAACTGGCGATTCTTGAAGGGAGATTCACGCTCTTTGCCGCGATCGTTCACAGCCAGTATACGCAGGTTCTCAGCCTTTAACTCCGATGCAATAGCAACCTTCGTTGCAAGCTCTTGTTTGCTTTGACTGAGTTGATTGATCGAGTCGCCCAGTTGATTTTTCTCGGTCTTCAAACTGCGGTTCTCGGTCATGAGCTCCTTGTTTACGCTCTTCAGTTTTTCGATCTCTTCATCTTTATTCTTCAGCAGGAGTTCATATCCTTCAACACGATCTTTCAATGCTTTTATTTCTTTGCCTGTGGCACGTTTCTGGCGTTTCAGTTCAGTCTCCAATTCCTGCTTGGCTTTCTCAAGATCAGAAACATCGCCTCCCAGTTTTTGAACCTCGGCAATCTTGGCATCAAGCTCTCCTTTTATTTCGGTAAGGCGCTGCACGGTAGCATCCAGCTCTTGCTGTGTTGATGTCTTCTCAGCAATAAGACGTTGTTCTTCACGCGGATCAAGAACAAAAATCTTGATACCCTGAACAACAATGATCACGGCCATCAGCGCAATAATGATGGTGCTCTTGTGTGATTTCTTCGGAGCCGGCTGAACCGGTTGTGTGCTAGTCGTTTCGCTCATAGGTGATTAAAATGGGTAACCGCAAAAATAGGTTATCCCGCGCGGTTATTCAACGCTTAAAATTGTAATACAACGTGTTGTTTGTTCAGTGAAGGATCAAAGAATAACAATCCGCATCGGTATAGATCGACACTGGCATATACCAGAGCATGTTTACGCACATGGTTCCAGGCCTTCTCCATCTCTGGTGAATAGTGAATATCATCCAGCACCACTATACTTTTTACGTGGATCTTCTGCACAACAGCATCGAAGTATTTCAGAGTAGGTTCGTATCGGTGGTTGGCATCCAGAAAGGCAAAGTCAAGCGAGGTACAATTGCCGAGGTAGCTATATAGCGTGGAGTTGATGTTACCTTCTACAAGACGAATGTTTTTTTTATTCAGCTCTTTGAAAGTATCGAGTGCTATAGTTGCTATAGGAGGCGCACCTTCCAGTGTGGTGACAGAACTGTCGGGCTTGGTGGCCAGGTAAAGTGTATTGATGCCAAGCGATGTGCCCAGCTCCAGTATAGATTTGCAATTGAAATGATGAATGATGCGTGCGTATAGTGATGAGTATTTGGATGAGCTCAGACTGGTGCGTGCTATATCGCATACCTTGCGTGAAGATGTCTTGAGGTTAAGTGATCCGGCTCCCGGATCTTGTATAGTCAATAGCGTTGTGTCGTGGAGGTATTCTTTTCTCCGTTGCTCGATGGAATGATATATAGCCGGATCGCTCTTGGCATGAAGAACCTTGGTATAAAAATCAAACAGGAAAGGGGAGTGAAGCGAATGCTCCGATACCTGGTCTAACCAGTAGGCAAAGTAAGTTTTAAACTGAAAAAATGTAGGCATGAACGTATTATTGAGCAGGGGGTCAACGAATGATGAAATTCATAAGAGCTATCTTCAACATTCTGTTACCTGTTCAATAAGTAAGTATAATCGGGAGGAGTAAATTTAATTGAGTCGCAGAGGTGCGATCATTGTAAACTCAGGAATATTTACCTCAACTTTTAGCCCATCAACGATGCGTTCCATCAGGTATGTTCCAACCATCTTGCCTATACCTGATTTGAGATTACATCCGGATACATATTGATGTGCTTGTCCTGGTTCCAATACAGGTTGCTGACCTACAACGCCTTCACCTTCTACTTCGCGCGGACTAAATCCTGCATCATGTATATACCAGTGCCTGCGTAACAGTTGAATGGTATACTCACTCTGGTTTTCAATCGTGATGCGATAGGTAAAGACATAGTGATATTGGCTGGGACTGGAATAAGCGGGTTGATATTCCGTCTCGACACTTACTTTGATTCCTTTGGTGATCTCCGTTACCATGCGCTTCAAAAATATTAATTTTTTGGAATTACCAAGTGCTTCCGACAAATAGTCATTCAAAATACTGAAAATCGCTGAAATTTATTCTGGTTTTCGTAATGAATTGGAGGTTTCCTTGCAGGCGTTTAGTTTTAGGCATGGATGTTAAAATTGCTCCCTCGTGGAAAACCAAGCTGGAAAATGAGTTTAGCCAGCCTTATTTCAACCAGTTAATTGAATTTGTTAAGCAGGAATACAAAACTCAAACCGTTTATCCGCCCGGAAAAGAAATATTTAAAGCCTTTGACGCCTGTGAGTTTAACGATGTTAAGGTAGTTATTATAGGGCAGGACCCGTACCACGGAGCCGGACAGGCCAACGGACTTTGCTTCTCGGTACGTGAGGATGTGCGTATGCCGCCATCGCTGGTTAATATCTTCAAAGAAATACAAAACGATCTACGAAAACCTATACCAAAGTCTGGCGACCTGACGCGTTGGGCTGAACAAGGTGTGTTGCTGCTGAATGCAACGCTCACGGTACGCGCCTCATCAGCAGGCTCACATCAGAATAAAGGGTGGGAATCTTTTACCGATGCGGTCATTAAAAAGATATCAGACGAAAAAGAGAATGTAGTATTTCTATTGTGGGGATCGTACGCTCAGAAAAAAGGAGAAGTGATCGATCGCAAAAAACATCATGTGCTGATGTCTGCACACCCATCACCCTTCTCAGCCGACAGAGGCTTCTTCGGCAACAAACATTTCAGCAAAACCAACGAGTACCTCCGCAGCAAAGGGCTGAAAGAAATTAATTGGTGAGTTTGGGTAATTAATTGGAAAATTAAAAGATTGAAAGATTACAAGATTGGGGATGCCCCTATATCTCTACGTAATCTTTCAATCTTCGAATATTACAATCTTCCAATCTTATTTAATGAGTTTGAAGAATCTGCTCCAGCGTACTTTGTGCATCATGCTTGCGTTACGGTCGATGGAAAGCCAGATGAAGAATGCCTTACCTACGATGTGATCTTCCGGTACAAAACCCCAGAAGCGTGAGTCAAGCGAGTTATGACGGTTATCACCCATCATGAAATAGTAATTCTGTTTGAAGGTATATTCGGTAACTTCTTTACCATCGATGAACAACTTGCCATTCTCAATCTTTACATCTTCGTTGTGATCATATAGCTTGATTGTTGTGCCGTATAGGGCCAGCGTTGAGTCATTGATAGCCAGTGTAGCGCCTTCTTTCGGTATCCAGATCGGTCCGAAATTATCCGTTGACCAATGGAAGTATTTTTTAGAGTTGCTTCCACCTGACCAATCGTAGTAAGTAGAGTAGGGGATTGTGCCATCCTCTTCGTTACGTTTCTCTACTTCTATACTTTGGATATAGGACAGTGCTTTTATTTCAGCAGCTTTTTTCTCGGTGATCCACATGATGTATACGAACTTGCCATCAGCCTGGCGTCCATATACCTGGTAATCCTCCGGACCAAGTTCAAGCTTCTCCAGGTTACGCTCACTGATCGGACCGTTTGATGTTACAAGGTAGCTGAATTGCATCTCTGGTGGGTTCGCTTCCGCTACACCGTTGATGAAAACCTGTTTGTCTTTAATCGTCAGGGTATCGCCTGGTATAGCAACACAACGCTTGATATAGTTTGTCTTGAGATCGACCGGGTAATCTTTACCTTCATTTAAACCAACCGGCGGTACATTGAAGACCACTACATCTTCACGTTTTACTTCGCTGATGCCTGGCAATCTATACTGTGGTAATTTTATCCACTCCAGATATGAAGGCACATTGGTAAACCAGATCTTCTGGTGTGTCAGCGGCACCTGCAGGGGAGTAGTTGTAGTGCGTGTTCCGTAATGGAACTTGCTCACGAAAAGAAAATCACCTACCAGCAAAGAGTTCTCCATAGAAGGCGTTGGAATGGTATAGGCTTCCATGATAAGCCAGCGGATAAGCGTGGCAGCAACAACGGCAAAGAGTATAGCATCCCACCACTCACGGGCTTTTGATTTTGGTTTTGCTTCGTTCTGTGATTTCTTCCAAAACTGCCAATTCATAATCGTATAACTGAATTTAAAACTTGTAAATAAAGAGAAAATAATTTGATCGTATGATTAGTCGCACGAAACCACCTAGAATTTCAGGTAGTCGTCCATGCTCAGCACACCTTTCTTGTTTTTTATCCATTCGGCAACCATCACGGCTCCTTTGGCAAAACCTTCGCGCGAATGTGCTATATGTTTGATCTCGATGTCATCGATCTGCGAAGAATACTTGACAACGTGCGTACCCGGTATCTGGTCGATACGGAACGACTGGATATACAAATCTTCACCTTTATCGGTGTCTTCATTTACCCAACCTTTTTTAGTTTTTACATGCTTGAGTATGCCTTCAGCAAGGGTAATAGCGGTGCCGCTGGGTGCATCTCTTTTTTCGGTGTGATGAATCTCATCCATACCAACATTATACTCATCAAACGCCCCGATCATTTTTGCCAGGTGTTCGTTGAGTTTAAAGAAGATGTTTACTCCCAGGCTATAATTGGATGCATAGAAGAACGCTCCATTCTTTTCGCGGCAAAGTTCTTCTATCTCCGGTTTTTGTTTCAGCCAGCCTGTGGTGCCACACACTACCGGTATATTTTTAAGAATACACTTCTTTACATTTTCGAATGCAGCATCGGGATGTGAGAATTCAATGGCTACATCGCCTTTTATGGTTTCAAATTCGTGTTGATTGTTTACGTCAATGCGGGCAGTAATGGTATGGCCTCGTTCAAGCGCCACACGTTCGATGATCTTGCCCATTTTGCCGTAGCCTAAAAGAATAATGTTCATACAGAGTCAATTGTCTGTAAAAATGCATTTTGTCTTTGGATTTCAAAGACTATCACCTAAAAATATGCCGTGGAAAATAGGGCCTTTAAAGATTAAGAAGACCTCCTAAAAACGAATCACCAATGAAAGGCCGGATTGCTTGCCCAGCATCATATTCTGTTCCATCATCGGTTCTATACTCACGCGGAGCTGAGGATTCAAGTCGAATTCTTTGAGGTGGGCATCTACGTGTGCGTCAACGATCTGCAGTAAATACATGGCGCCCATCATAATCAACCAGAAGTCGCGGCTGCGTTTGGCGCGGTCTACGGCTACGCGATAATTCTTGGTGGTATATACATCGCCCGGCCGTATATCAGAGTCAGCGTCATATCCATCTTCAAGGTTGGCAAAGAGTTTCTGTTTGTAATCGCGGTATAGGTCGTTGTAAAATACCATCGCATAGGTTGTTCCAAAAAAGCCTCCGTATACCAACGGAAGCTTCCAGTATTTTTTATTGTATATCTGGCCAAGCCCCGGAAGGACAGCAGCAAACAATAAAGCCTTACGCGGATTATAGCGTGATGCATACGACTTCAGCAAGACAGTGTCCTGACTTTCAACGATGAGGCTATCGCTTTCTGTTGCCACGGCAGTCTGTGCCTGTAACTGAAAGGTGAGCAAAAATGTAAATGCACTAAGTACGAACAGGTTCTTCATTGAATGTTGCCGCTTGAGGCAAAACAGGCACAAGTTACCGAAACATCGGAACAAGACAAGCAACGCTTCTGTACGAGTAAAAGGGTAGAGCAATCAGGTTAAAAAACCTGTATGCTTTACTCTGTACGGATCCTCAGAATGTCGAGCACTCGGTTCAGATCCTCTACTGAAAGGAACGGTATCTTGATTTCGCCTCTTTTACCATCGCTCTTCACTACAACACGAGTGCCAAAGTGTGATGATAGTTTAGATTGCAACTGAGAAATTTCTCTTGATGCCGGGTTATTGGCTTGCGCACTCTCCGGTTTTGCTACAGCAGTCTTCTCTGATACTTCGCGCACGAGTTCTTCTACTCTGCGAACAGAAAGATCTTCATCTAACGTTTTCTTGAATATATAGAGTTGTTGTTCCGGGTTCTCTACACTGATGATAGCACGCGCCTGACCCATAGAGAGTTTGTTGTCGCGTACGGCAATCTGTATATCCGGTGGAAGTTTTAACAGACGAAGGTAGTTGGTAACTGTAGTTCTGTTCTTGCCAACACGCTCGCCAAGTTCTTCCTGCTTCAGACTACACTCGGTAATGAGTCGCTGATAGCTTAACGCAATTTCTATAGCATTCAGGTTTTCACGCTGAATGTTTTCGATCAATGCCATCTCCAGCATCTGCTGGTCATCGGCTGAACGAATATAGGCTGGTATAGCTTTTAAGCCCGCGAGTTTCGATGCCTGAAAACGTCTTTCACCAGAGATCAACTGGTACTGGCGATCGGTGAGTCTTCTTACTGTTATAGGCTGAATGATACCATGTACAGTAATAGACTCGGCCAGTTCAATCAACGCTTCCTGGTCGAAATGTGTACGAGGCTGGAAGGGGTTAACTTCAATCTCGTCAACAGGTATTTCAGTTATACCACTCACCGGTATAGCTGCAACCGGAGCTGTAGTTATCGCTGCAGCTGAAACTCCAACCGGAATATCTACTTCCAATTTCTCATCAGCAGAACTGTCGCTTAGCAGCGCACTGAGTCCGCGTCCTAATGCTTTCTTCTTGTTGTTGGTACTCATTTAGACATGCCGTTTTTATCTAATACTTCGTGCGCCAGATTCAGGTAGCTTATGGCTCCTTTACTCTCTGCATCGTGAACGATGGCTGGTAAACCAAAGCTTGGTGATTCACTCAATTTTACGTTCCGTGGAATGATGGTATTAAACGTCATCTTCTGGAAGTGCGTACGCACTTCTTCTACTACCTGGTTTCCTAAGCTGGTACGTGAATCATATAACGTCAGCAGGATGCCTTCTATTTCAAGCTTGGGATTTAAACGTGTCTGAATAATCTTGATCGTATTCAGTAATTTTCCGAGACCTTCCAACGCGAAGTATTCGCATTGTACGGGAATGATAACCGAATCAGCAGCCGTAAGCGCGTTGATCGTGATCAGACCGAGCGAAGGTGAGCAGTCGATAATGATGAAGTCGTATTCATCACGAACAATGCCCAGCGCATCACGCATCTTTTCTTCTCTGCGTTCAATGTTTACCATCTCGACTTCAGCACCTACAAGGTCGATGTGAGAAGGTAGTACATCCAGAAATTTCAGATCGTTTTTTACAAGTGCATCTTTCGGATTCACACCATCTACCATGCATTCGTAAATGCCCTGCGTGATGTCTTTCGGATTAAGCCCCAAACCAGAAGTTGAGTTGGCCTGCGGATCGGCATCCACCAGCAGCGTTCTTTTTTCTAATACCGCCAGACTGGCTGCAAGATTGATCGCTGAAGTTGTTTTACCTACACCGCCTTTTTGATTTGCAATCGCAATGATTTTTCCCATCTAAGAATGACGTTTAAAAAATAAAAACCCGCCCGGGGGTCTTAACCAGGCGGGCACAAATATATGGGAAAACTTAAGTGAGCGTGGAACATCGTGGAACGGTTTATCCACAATCGTTGCACAATCCGTTAACAGTTCTTGAATGCCTGTTAATAGTTATTCATGAATATATTTAGCCTAAAGATTTGTTTGTAAATCACTTACCTCTCACTAAACAATTACTTACGCTTCTTTTTGTCATCTTCAGATCGTTTCCGTGCTTCCTCACTTGCCTTCATGGCTTCTTCAAGCTTCGCCATGAATTTGGATTTCTTACCACCACCGGCTGCATTCTTTTTCTTATTCTCTTCCATGATGGCGCGAATCTTACTTTCATCTACGAAACGTCTGATGATCGCCTGCTGCGCAAATGTTACCAGGTTCGATACGAAATAATAGAAGGTAAGACCGGCAGAGAATGAGTTCAGGAAGAAGAAGAAAATTACCGGCATGATATACGACATCGACTTCATCGGTCCTTGTACGGATGACAACTGATTGTTCTGCCAAGTATATATCAGTGTAGATATAGTCATGATCAGTGTAAATAAACTGATGTGACTACCAACACCGAACGGAATTATAAACGGTAATTGAATGAGTGAGTCGTATGTAGAAAGATCTTCTGCCCACAGGAAAGGTTGCTGACGTAACTCTATACTGGCCGGGAAGAGATAGAACATCGCGAAGAGAATCGGCATCTGCAACAATACAGGAACGCAACCACTGATCGGATTTACACCCACCTGCTGGTATAGCTTCATTTGTTCCTGCTGTACCTTTGTCATGTCTTCACCAACACGTTCCTTAATCTCGTCAAGCTCAGGCTTCAGTACTTTCATCTTCGCCATGCTCAGGTACGAGCGATAGGAGAGCGGGAACAACACAAGCTTCAGCAGAATTACCAGTATAATAATGATGATACCGTAGTTGGCTATATGTTGTGTGAGGAAATGGAATACCGGGAAGATTACAAACTTGTTGATCCAGTATACCGGTCTCCAGCCAAGGTATACGTTCTCTTTAAAGCGCTCGGATACATCTCCGATTACCTGGTAATCGTTCGGACCAACATAGAATTTGAAGTTGGCAGTACCGTCTGCCAGTGATTTCTTTGGTATAGAAAGTTTAATGGCTGCCTTCTCTACTACAGAAGAGTCGCTGGTGTTTACGATTGATTGTACTTCACCACCCGCGAAATTCGTTTTTGAAATGAAGGATGCCAGGAAGAATTTTTGTTTAACAGCAACCCATTTGACCGGAGTAGCAAATGCTTCTGTCTCCGTGCTGGTAGCACGTGCCGGTAATTCTCCGAACCCGTCTTCATCGGTATAGTATGTAATGGTGGTGTTATTACGTGTGTCTGTAAGATCTTTCTCTAATGGCTTCACGGTATAGTTCCATTGGAAATTCAGGTTTTCACCGGTGAGTTGTGTATCAAAACCTTTGCTTACAATCGAATAACTAATCTCATAACCGCTCTTTGGTATTTTATAGGTATGAGCAATGGAAGAACCGCTGCTAAGCGTTACTGTAAATGTTACTACGGTTGTATCACCTACATCCTTCTGATCAACCTGGTAGAATAAAGAGTACAGATCAATCTCTCTGCCTTGGTACTGGCTCAACAGTTTTAGTTCGCTTGCTTCGGAAGAAACAAGTTTCAGCGGATCGTTTACTTTTTTGCTATACTTCTGGTCGTAGGATTGGAATTTCTTCAGTTCCAGTTCTTTGATGGAACCACCTTTATTGCTGAAAGTAACTTTGATGTCAGCCGTTTCAATAACGGTTGGCGCTTCAGTGCCTTTCATAGCAACCGATATATCGCCATACGTTGCCTGAAGAACACTGTCGTCAGGAACAGAAGGTGCTGCCTGAACGGAATCTTTCTTTTCAGAAACGGATGGGCGTGTAGCCGTTACGTTAGGAGTAACCGGTTGTGGTTGTGGAGAGAACCAGTAGAAATATCCGATCAGTAAAACTGCAATTAAAGTAAGGCCAATAGCCGAGTTCCTATCCATTGTATTCTGTTCTTAATTCTGTTATTTATTTACCGACTTCTTGTGCTCCAGCGATGCTTCCACAAATTTTACAAACAAAGGATGTGGATTAAGCACCGTGCTCTTTAGTTCAGGATGATATTGCACACCTACAAACCACGGGTGATCTTTTAATTCAACTACTTCTACAAGACCTGAGTCCGGGTTAACCCCCGTTGCTTTCAAGCCCGCCTCTTCAATTTGCTCGAGGTATTTGTTGTTGAATTCATAACGATGACGGTGACGCTCTTCTATTAAAGACTCGCCATACGCTGCGTATGCTTTGCTGCCTTTCTTCAATTTGCAGTTAAAAGTTCCAAGGCGCATGGTACCACCTTTTATCGTGATCTTCTTTTGCTCTTCCATCATGTCGATCACCGGATTTTTTGTTTTCGGATTCAACTCGGTAGAGCTAGCTTCCAATCCCAAAACATTTCGAGAAAACTCCACGACAGAACACTGCATACCGAGACATATACCGAAGAACGGAATCTTATTCTCGCGCACATATTTGATCGCTTCGATCTTTCCTTCCAACCCACGTTCACCAAAACCAGGTGCTACCAGAATTCCATCGAGTCCGCGCAATACGGTTTCAACAGAATCTTTTGTGATGTCTTCCGAAGAGATCCACTTCACTTTTACTTTACAATCGTTACGTGTACCGGCATGTACAAATGCTTCTGCTATAGATTTATAGGCATCTGGTAACGAAACATATTTACCTACGAGTCCGACATGAACTTCATTTACCGGGTTCTTTAATTTACCCAGAAAAGATTTCCACTGATCGAGATTCGGTTCTTCCTTAGATTGTACTTTCAGTTTTGAAAGCACACGCTCATCAAGCTTCTCCTTTCTCATCAGGAGAGGTACATCGTAGATTGTCTCAGCATCCATTGCTTCGATAACCGAATTGATATGAACGTTACAGAAGAGCGCCAGTTTTTTTCTGATCTCTACCGGCAACGGCATCTCGGTACGACAAACGAGTATATCCGGCTGAATACCAGCTTCCAGCAATTCCTTAACAGAGTGTTGTGTAGGCTTGGTCTTCAGTTCCTTCGCTGCATTCAGGTATGGAATCAGCGTAAGGTGTATAACGATGGAGTGATTCGGAGGAAGATCGTACTTCACCTGGCGAACCGCTTCGATGAAGGGCAGTGATTCGATATCACCAACGCATCCTCCGATTTCTGTTATAATAAAATCATACTCACCGCTTTCACCAAGCAGGAATATGTTGCGCTTTATTTCATCGGTAATGTGGGGGATGACCTGAACGGTCTTTCCCAGGTATTCACCTTTTCGTTCTTTGGTGATTACATTATTATAGATTCTTCCGGTGGTGATATTGTTAGCCTGCGAAGTGCGAACGTTCAGAAAACGCTCGTAGTGCCCCAGGTCAAGATCGGTCTCCGCACCATCGTCTGTTACGTAACACTCACCGTGTTCATACGGATTAAGCGTACCCGGATCGATGTTGATGTACGGATCGAATTTTTGAATTGTGACCTTAAATCCCCGAGCCTGAAGCAGTTGCGCCAACGAAGCAGCAATGATTCCCTTTCCCAGCGATGACGTAACTCCCCCGGTTACAAAGATGTATTTGGCAGTAGATGACATAGATTAGTGAAGCAGCCTGAGTAAACCGGGTGCAAAGGTAGATTTTTCGGATAAATATTGAAGCCTATTATTCAAAGTTCGCCCGCTTTCATGGTCTTTACTCATTTTATTTTTTCTGCTCAGGCTTCTCAGCACCATGCACTCAAATTATAAATCAGGAACGAGCCGGATATTACACGGTAAAAGACGGTGCTGCCAGAATATTATTGTTTCAAAAATTTTTTGCAGGCAGGATAGAAGTGGGGAGCTGAGCTTTTCCGAGACTGTATTTTTAAGCCCGTCACGATGAATATCATACCTAAATTTTCAATTGAGAGCACAAGGGCTAAAGTGCTGATCAGTATTTTTTTCAATAATTTTACATAAATTTGTTTGTAATGAGGGATTTTCAGTTTTGGCTGTATGTGATTATAGGCGTCATCTACCTGTTAACCAGGTTAAAGAAGAAGCCTGAGCAGCCGAGTGATTTTCCTTCGAAGGGACCGGAGAAGCCGGTTCAAAAGTTTGAGCCACCTACTGCAAAACCATCTACTGCTGCATTACCCAAGCCGTTGACGTTCGAAGAGTTGCTGAAAGAAATTACAGAAGGCAAATCGCAGGAAACAACGAAGCCGCAGCAAGAGTATGTTGATTACGATGATCTGATTGAAGAGGAAGAAAAAGATCTTGAAGACGTTGACTATGACTATCGTAAACAGGATAAGATCTACGATGTATATGATGAAGGTAAGCGTGAGGCATTCAACAAACTTTCCCTGGAAGAAACGATGAAGGTGGACGACACGGTTGTGAGTTACGAACGATTTAAAGTGTTCGAAAAGCAACAAAGCCGTGACTTGGTCCAGGAGTATTTAGCAGACTTCAGAGATCCTGATGGATTGAAGAAGGCTGTCGTTATGGGTGAGATTCTACAACGGAAATTTTAATTTTTTAAGAAAATAGTACATACGAATTAAGGGAAGTTAATTTTTTGAACTGTACGAATTTTTTGAACTGAGTAGTGTAACCCCATCTTTATTCAATAAAGACGGTTACAATAATTTTTTGAATAATATTTAGAATATAGATTAATCCAACTCATCCTTAAAAAAATGAGAATTTCACTATTCTTCATTGTCTTACTTTCAATAGGTATATCCTTTGTAAGTCGGGCACAATCAACCTGCAAATCTTCAGTTAAGGTATCCTCTGTTCGCAACGGTATTAAAGTGAATGTTTCCGGTTCAGGAGAGTTCTCGGGTAAACTGATTCAATACGAAGGAATAAATGAAATCGTGGTGAAAGAGTTTTCTGGTTCAAACGCGAAGAGCTTTTTGTTTGAAAACCTTGCGACTGACAAGAGTTATGTAGTAAAAGTTGCCTTCCATAATGAGCAGGACTTCCTGTGCAGAAATAAAGTTTCAGAATTCATTGATCTAAAAGGAGGGAAATAATATATGCTGAAAACTCTTTACAAATATTTTTTAGCCTTAGCATTCCCACTAGTCTTATTATCGTCACACACGGCTATAGGCCAATGTTTAACAACAAATGTCTCCAGTCAGGATGTAAACTGTAACGGTGGTAACGATGGTCAGATTATCGTAACCGTCAATACTGGTGTGGCTCCTTATCGTTACGATTTATATTATGATGATAGCGGGTTAACACTCTTGGGAAGTGTAACGACATCCAGCACGTCTGTAACCTTTACAACAGGCAATGGTACGCTTACTGAACCGGGTGCAGAAACATTTGGTATTCCTGCCAATACTGGAGTAAGTCAATATAGAGTTATTGTTCAGGCCAGCGGTACTGGTAACATTGTCTGTGAACGTAAAACATCATTTGTTACTATAGACGAACCAACCAACCCACTGGCAATTACGGTAAACTCAATTAATCCCGATTGTAATCCGTCCGTGGGTATAGGTGAAGGTGACGTGAACATAACTGCATCAGGTGGTACATCGCCTTATACATTTTTATGGTCAGACGGAGCAACATCGGAAGACAGAACAGATATAGACGCGGGTACTTATTCAGTAACAGCAACAGATGCCAACGGATGCCAGACAACTATATCGGTTACTATACCAGTCGTAACACAAGCGAATGCAGGTGCCGATCAAACAGTTTGTGCCGATAATACAACACTGGCTGGTAATGCAGCAGGCACCGGAGAGATCGGAACCTGGACAGTTGTATCAGGAACCGGAACTTTCACAAATGCTAACTCACCAACTACTACGGTTGGTAATTTGTCTTTTGGGGCCAATGTATTTCGCTGGACTATAACTGATTCAGGACTTACCTGTTCGGGAACAACATCAACGGTAACCATTACAAGAAGTACGCCTGCATCGGTAGATGCTGGTGCACCTCAGACTATATGTAACGGAGGTTCCGCTACATTAGCCGGTGTTATTGGAGGTTCCGCCACCAGTGCAACCTGGAGCGGAGGTACCGGTACATTTTCTCCTAACAATGCAACTTTAAATGCTACCTATACGCCAAGTGCTGCAGAAATAACTGCAGGCACAGTGACGCTTACATTAACTACCAACGATCCACTCGGACCTTGTCCGGCGGTGAGTGATAACGTTGTTATTACAATCAATGCAACGGCTACGGTAGACGCAGGTCCTGCCCAAACGATATGCGCTGGTAACACAGTGACATTGGCAGGTACTTTTGGTGGATCGGCAACCGGTGTTTCCTGGAGCACTTCCGGTGATGGTACATTCAATAATATAACAAACCCGAATGCGATCTATACTCCGGGTGTAAATGACAGAACGGCTGGTACCGTTACATTAACATTATCTACGGATGATCCGGCAGGTCCATGTTTGCCAGCAACGGATAACGTAGTAATTACGATAAGTCCGGCAGCAACGGTTGATGCTGGTCCTGCGCAAACTGTATGCGGAAGCAGTACGGTAACATTAGCCGGTACGATAGGAGGTTCCGCTACATCAGCAACCTGGTCTGGCGGTACAGGAACATTTTCTCCTAATAATACAACGCTCACAGCAGTGTATACACCAAGTGCTGCGGAGATTACAGCAGGTTCTGTAACCTTAACCTTAACAACGAACGATCCTGCAGGTGCATGTCCGGCAGTTTCTGATAATGTTGTGATTACGCTGGATCCTGTAGCAACGGTAGATGCCGGCCCTGCACAAACTATATGTGCCGGAAGCACTGTTACATTAGCCGGAACTATTGGCGGAGCAGCGATCAGTGCAACCTGGAGTGGAGGCGCTGGTACATTTTCTCCGAATGCCAACACACTGACTGCAGTATATACACCTACAGCTGCTGAAGTTGCTGCAGGCACTGTAACCCTTACGCTTACTACGAATGATCCTGCAGGTTCATGTCCGGCAGCAACGGATAATGTTACGATTACCATTTCACCAGCCGCAACGGTGGATGCTGGTCCTGCACAAACTGTGTGCGGAAGCAGCACTGTAACGCTTGCCGGTACAATTGGTGGTTCAGCTACCAGTGCAACCTGGAGTGGCGGTACAGGAACATTCTCTCCTAATAATACTACACTCAATGCAGTATATACACCAAGCGCAGCTGAGATCACGGCCGGTACAGTAACGCTAACGTTAACTACCAACGATCCGGCCGGAGCATGTACAGCCGCTACTGATAATGTGACGATCACACTTGATCCGGTCGCAACGGTTGATGCCGGTGCAGCGCAATCTATATGTGCCGGAAGTACAGTTACTTTGGCAGGAACTATAGGTGGAGGAGCAACTACAGCAACCTGGAGCGGTGGCTCGGGTACATTCTCTCCGAACAACTCTACTTTAAATGCAGTATACACACCAAGCGCTGCGGAAGTGGCCGCTGGTACTGTAACGCTTACATTGACAACAAACGATCCTGCAGGTCTGTGTCCGGCAGCAACGGATAATGTTACGATTACTATTTCACCAGCTGCAACTGTTGATGCTGGTCCTGCGCAAGTAATATGCGGAGGAAGCACCGTTACCCTTGCCGGTACTATCGGTGGCTCAGCTACCAGTGCAACGTGGAGTGGTGGTACAGGAACATTTGCTCCAAATGCCAACACGCTCAATGCAGTCTATACACCAAGTGCTGCGGAAGTTACAGCCGGTACAGTAACGTTGACGTTAACAACCAACGATCCTGCCGGAGCATGTACAGCTGCTACGGATAATGTTACCATTACTATAAACCAGGCTGCAACGGTTGATGCTGGAACTGCTCAAACTATATGTGCAGGAGGTACTGTTACCCTGGCGGGAACTATAGGAGGTTCTGCTACCAGTGCAACCTGGAGTGGAGGTGCCGGAACGTTTGCTCCGAACAGCTCTACTTTAAATGCAGTATATACACCAAGTGCAGCAGAAGTTGCTGCAGGTACAGTAACACTAACCTTGACTACGAACGATCCGGCCGGCTCATGTCCTGCTGTATCGGATAACGTAACGATTACAATCTCTCCAGCTGCGACTGTAGATGCTGGTGCAGCTCAGACTATATGTGGAAGTGGAACAGTAACACTCGCAGGTACTATTGGTGGCTCAGCTACCAGTGCAACGTGGAGTGGAGGTACCGGAACATTTTCTCCGAATGCGACTACACTGAATGCAGTATATACACCAAGTGCAGCAGAAATTACTGCCGGTACAGTAACGCTGACGTTGACTACCAATGATCCTGCAGGAGCATGTACTGCAGCAACCGATAATGTGACTATTACTATTGATCAACCTGCTACGGTTGATGCCGGTACAGCACAAACTATATGTGCCGGTAGCACAGTTACTCTCGCAGGAACGATAGGAGGTGCAGCAACCAGTGCAACGTGGAGTGGTGGTACCGGAACATTTACTCCGAATGCTACTACACTCAATGCAGTATATACACCAAGCGCTGCAGAAGTAGCAGCGGGTACAGTAACCCTTACGTTAACTACCAATGATCCAACGGGTCTGTGTCCGGCAGCAACGGATAATGTTACGATCACTATTTCACCAGCCGCAACAGTGGATGCGGGACCAGCACAGGTAATATGCGGTGGAAGCACCGTTACCCTCGCAGGTACAATTGGTGGCTCAGCTACCAGTGCAACGTGGAGTGGTGGTGCCGGAACATTTTCTCCGAATGCAACTACACTGAATGCAGTATATACACCAAGTGCAGCAGAAATTACAGCGGGTACCGTAACGTTGACATTAACAACGAATGATCCAGCGGGAGCATGTACGGCCGCTACAGATAATGTAACAATCACAATAAATCAACCTGCCACTGTTGATGCCGGTACAGCACAAACTATATGTGCCGGTAATACAGTAACACTCGCAGGTGTTATTGGAGGTTCAGCTACCAGTGCAACGTGGAGTGGCGGTACAGGAACATTTGCTCCGAATGCCAACACACTGAACGCTGTATATACACCAAGTGCTGCAGAAGTTACAGCGGGTACAGTAACGTTGACATTAACTACCAACGATCCTGCAGGAAGTTGTCCGGCGGTGAGCGACAATGTAGTGATAACCATTACTCCCGCAGCAACTGTAAATGCAGGACCTGACCAAAGTATATGTGCGGGTAACACCGTAACACTGGCCGGTACAATAGGTGGTTCTGCTACAAGCGGAACCTGGAGTGGCGGTACCGGAACATTTGCTCCAAACGCTACTACGCTGAACGCAGTCTATACACCGAGTGCTGCAGAAGTTACAGCGGGTACAGTAACCTTAACGCTTACAACGGCCGGGCCATGCGCAGTTGTAACAGACAACGTAACAATTACAATCAATCCTGCTGCTACTGTAAATGCGGGTCCTGATCAAAGTATATGTGCTGGTAATACGGTAACACTTGCAGGAACAGTGGGCGGATCTGCTACCGGCGGAACCTGGAGCGGAGGCACCGGAACATTTGCTCCGAATGCGACTACACTGAATGCTGTTTATACTCCAAGTGCTGCAGAAGTTACAGCCGGTACGGTAACCTTAACACTTACAACGACCGGGCCATGCGCAACACTAACGGATAACGTTACCATTACAATCAATCCTGCCGCCACTGTAAACGCCGGACCTGATCAAACGATTTGTGCAGGCAATACGGTAACACTTGCCGGTGCTATAGGAGGTTCTGCTACGGGTGCTACCTGGAGTGGCGGCACCGGAACATTTGCTCCGAACGCTAACACACTCAATGCAGTATATACACCAAGTGCTGCCGAAGTTACAGCCGGTACAGTAACCTTAACGCTTACAACGACTGGGCCATGCGCAGTAGTAACGGACAATGTAACGATTACCATCAGTCCGGCAGCTACGGCAAATGCCGGACCTGATCAAACGATATGCGCAGGCAGCACAGTAACGCTGGCAGGATCTGTAAGTGGTGCTGCTACAGGAGGTACCTGGAGTGGTGGCACAGGAACATTTGCTCCGAATGCTAACACGCTGAATGCAGTATATACACCAAGTGCCGCGGAAGTATTGGCAGGTACAGTAACGTTGACATTAACAACGACTGGTCCATGCGCAGCGGGAACTGATAATGTAGTAATTACGATCAACCCTGTCGCTACTGTTGATGCAGGTACAGCACAAACAATTTGTGCAGGCGGTACTGTTACCTTAGCGGGTACGATAGGAGGTTCTGCAACATCGGCTACATGGTCAGGTGGTACCGGAACATTCAATCCGAACGCTAACACACTCGGTGCAGTATATACTCCGAGCGCAGCAGAAATTGCCGCGGGTACAGTAACATTAACATTAACAACGAACGATCCTGCCGGACCATGCGCAGCGGTAAGTGATAACGTAACCATTACCATTAGCCCTGCCGCCACTGTAAATGCCGGACCTGATCAAACTATATGCGCAGGTAATACGGTAACGCTGGCCGGATCAGTAGGTGGCTCCGCTACAGGAGGAATCTGGAGTGGAGGAACCGGAACATTTGCTCCAGACGCCAGCACGCTCACCGCAGTATACACGCCAAGTGCTGCAGAAGTTACAGCCGGTACGGTAACCCTGACGCTTACAACTACGGGCCCGTGCTCTACATTAACAGATAATGTTGTAATCACCATTAGTCCTGCAGCAACGGTAACTGCCGGTCCTGATTCAGCTATTTGTGCTGGTAGTTCAATAACATTGGTTGGTGCAGTTGGTGGCGGAGCTACAGGAGGAATCTGGAGCGGAGGCACCGGTACATTTACACCAAACAATACAACATTAAATGCAGTCTATACACCGAGTGCTGCAGAAGTTACAGCGGGTACAGTAACCTTAACACTTACTACCAGCGGACCTTGTGCACCAGTAAGTGATAACGTAACCATTACCATTAGTCCTGCCGCAACCGTGAATGCGGGTGCAGACCAGAATATTTGTGCGGGTAGTACAGTTACGCTGGCAGGTACTATTGGAGGTTCTGCATCATCGGCTACATGGTCTGGTGGTACAGGCACATTCGCTCCGAACAATACAACACTCAATGCTATATATACTCCAAGCGCAGCCGAGATCGCTGCGGGTACAGTAACGTTGACATTAACTACCAATGATCCTGCGGGAGCATGTACAGCAGCAACGGATAACGTAACGATTACTATAGATGACGCTGCCACTGCAAATGCAGGTACAGATCAGGATATATGTTCAGGTGGTGCAGTAACGCTGGCCGGATCGGTTAGCGGATCTGCTACAAGCGGAACCTGGAGTGGCGGTACCGGAACATTTACTCCGAACGCCAGCACGTTGAATGCAGTCTATACACCAAGCGCAGCGGAAGTTGCTGCAGGTACGGTTACACTTACATTGACTACAAATGATCCTGCAGGTTTATGCGATGCAGGTACAGATGATGTGGTGATAACAATCAATCAGGCTCCGACTGCAGCGAACGCAGGTCCTGATCAAACGGTATGTGGTCCTGCTACATTAGCAGCCAATAACCCGGCCGTTGGAACGGGGCAGTGGACAATCGTAAGTGGTACAGGAGGAAGCTTTGGAGATATTGCCGATCCTGCAACAACATTCTCAGGTACAGGAGGTACTACCTATGTATTACGTTGGACAATCACCAACGGAACCTGTACAGCAAGTTCGGATGATGTGTCCATTACATTTGATGTCAACACGCCAACAACAGCAAACGCTGGCCCTGACCAATCTATATGTAACACAACCACTACACTGGCTGCTAACACAGCGGTAGTAGGTACAGGAGCATGGAGCATCGTGAGTGGTACAGGCGGAAGCTTCGGAAACGCAGCCAGTCCTACCAGTACATTTACCGGTACTGCCGGAACTACCTATATATTACGCTGGTCGATAAGCACAGGCGGAAGCTGTGTGCCAAGTACAGATGATGTAACTGTTGCTTTTGAAGTAACTCCTACAACAGCGAATGCCGGTACAGATCAAAGTGTGTGTGCTTCAACAGCAACGCTGACTGGCAATACTGCTACCATCGGTACAGGCACCTGGACAATTATAAGCGGTACCGGTGGAAGTTTTGCGGATGATAATGATCCGGCTACTGTGTTCACAGGTACAGCAGGACAGACATACGTTCTTCAGTGGACAATCGCGAACTCATGCGGTACATCTTCTGATCAGGTAACAATTGAACTGGAAGCTGCTCCGACAACAGCAAATGCAGGTCCTGACCAAACCGTTTGTGGTCCTGCTACATTGGCGGCCAATAGCCCGACCGTTGGAACAGGTCAGTGGACTATAGTAAGTGGCACGGGAGGAAATCTTGCCGATGATGCAGATCCTGCAACAACCTTCACAGGTACTGCCGGCACTACCTATGTACTTCGCTGGACAGTCACCAATGGATCATGTGCACCAAGTACAGATGATGTGTCGATTACCTTTGATATCAATACTCCAACAACAGCAAACGCTGGTCCTGACCAATCCGTGTGTGGTACATCTACACCACTAGCAGCAAACACTGCGATTATAGGTACAGGACAGTGGACTATAGTAAGTGGAGCAGGTGGAAGCTTTGGCGATGATGCAGTTCCTACAACTACTTTCACAGGTACAGCAGGAACCTCGTATGTATTGCGCTGGACGATAACCGGATCATGTGCAACTACCTTTGATGATGTTGAAGTTGTATTTGAACAAGCTCCTACACCAGCGAATGCAGGTCCGGATCAAACCGTTTGTGGTCCTGCTACATTAGCAGCAAACACACCGGCAATTGGTACGGGTCAATGGTCAATTGTAAGTGGAACAGGTGGAAGCTTTGCAGATGATACAAATCCTACAACAACATTCTCTGGTACAGGTGGTACTACATACGTAATCCGCTGGACAATCAGCAACGGATCATGTACACCAAGTACAGATGATGTATCTATAACTTTCGATATCAATACACCGACTACAGCCAATGCGGGTCCAGACCAGTCGGTTTGTAATACATCAACAGCACTCGCGGCAAACAATCCGGTAGTGGGTACTGGTGCATGGAGTATTGTGAGTGGAGCAGGTGGTAATTTTGGTGACGCATCAAGCCCTACCAGTACATTTACCGGTACAGCAGGTACTACCTATGTATTACGTTGGACAATCAGTACAACAGGAACGTGTACACCAAGCACAGACGATGTAACGATCACATTTGATATTGCACCGACTGTAGCGGATGCCGGCCCTGATCAAAGTGTATGTGCTACCACCGTTACATTGGCTGCGAACACAGCTGCAAGTGGTACCGGTACATGGACTATAGTAAGTGGTACAGGCGGAAGCTTCGCAGATGATAATGATCCTGCGACAGTATTCACCGGTACAGCAGGACAGACGTATGTTCTTCAGTGGACCATCGCGAATACATGTGCGTCAACATCCGACCAGGTAACAATTGAACTGGAAGCTGCTCCGACACCTGCCAATGCTGGTCCTGACCAAACTGTATGCGGTCCTGCTACATTAGCAGCGAATGCACCAGTGGTAGGTACAGGTCAGTGGACAGTAGTAAGTGGAACGGGTGGTGTCTTCGCAGATGATTCAAGTCCGACAACAACATTCTCCGGTACAGGTGGAGCTACTTATGTAATCCGCTGGACAATCACAAACGGATCTTGTACAGCAACATCCGATGATGTATCCATAACATTTGATATCAACACACCAACAACAGCAAACGCTGGTCCTGATCAGGCTATATGTAATACTAGTACCACACTGGCTGCGAACACAGCAGTTGTAGGTACAGGAGCATGGAGCGTGGTGAGCGGAACAGGTGGAGTATTTGGTGATGCATCAAGTCCTACCAGTACATTTACCGGTACAGCAGGAACTGCTTATGTATTACGTTGGACAATCAGTACGACCGGAATCTGTACACCGAGCACCGATGACGTAACGATCTCGTTTGACGTTACGCCTACAGTAGCGAATGCAGGTGCCGATCAAACCGTATGTGCTACAACTACAACCTTAGCTGGAAATGTGGCGACTATAGGAACCGGTACATGGACTATAATAAGTGGTACAGGTGGAAGCTTCGCAGATGACAATGATCCGGCAACAGTATTCACCGGTACAGCAGGTCAGACTTATGTTCTTCAGTGGACCATCGCGAATGCGTGTGCTTCAACATCCGACCAGGTGACAATTAAACTGGATGCTGCTCCTACAGTAGCCAACGCAGGTCCGGATCAAGGACTTTGTGGCGTGTTTGTAACAACGCTTGCTGCGAATAGCCCGACCGTTGGAACCGGTGTATGGACCATAGTAAGTGGAACCGGTGGAGTTGTAATTAACCCGCTGAGCCCTACATCTCAATTTGTAGGGGTAGCTGGTAACTCCTATACATTACGCTGGGTAATTACCAACGGCTCGTGTACGCCAAGTACAGATGATGTAGTGATTAACTTCTCTGCATCGCCAGTGGCTACCAGCCCGGTTACAATATGTGTTAACAACCCTGCACCGGTATTAACAGCAACCGCTCCGGGAGCAACAAGCTTCAAGTGGTATCTGTTTACGGCACCGGCTACCAGAACACTTCTGGCAACAACAACGACAGGAACCTTCACACCAGGTGCTGAGTTAATTCGCACAGCTCCGGGAACCTTTACTTATGAGGTTACAGCGGTATATGCTTGCGGTGAAAGCCCTGCCACTCAAATTGTAGTGAACGTGTCGAATACAGGTTCATGTGCTGGTGGTACAGGTAACTGCGCTACGGTTAAGATCACACCGAACCCGAAACCGGCTACATGTACGTTGTCGAATGGTTCAGTGACCTTTACGATTGATCCGCTTGTTCCGGCAATCAACAACGAAGGTGTGATTATTCGTATCGATGGTGTTTCAAGTACAAACCTGAACATCACACGTACAAACTATAATGATACAACCTTCCTGAATCTGCCAATGGGTACCTATACCTATACTATAGTATATGGTGATTCAAGCTGTATCAAGCCGGGAACATTTACGATCGATCAATCCGGAACAGTAGGCACGCCAGTAGCTTCTAATATAGTACAGCCGGTTTGTGCCGGTACACCTACAGGGGCACTTACCTTGAGTGTTGCTGGTGAAGCTGGTAATTTACTCGAGTGGTCATTGGATGGAGTCAACTGGACATCATTTACGGCAGGCAGCCAGATAACCGGTATACCGGCAGGTGCTGCGCCTACCTTTGAAGTTGTAATCAGTGTGAGACGAAATGCTTCTGATCCGTGTAACGCGGCTGTTACCGTGGTGATGCAGGATGCTAACCCTGCTATCAACGCAACATTTGATATTACGTCATCAACTTGTAACGGTAATGATGGTGCGATCACAAACATAACGGCATCAGGTGGTGTAGGTGGCCCTTATCAATATTCATTGGATGGAACTACATTCCAGACGGATAATGAATTCACAGATATATCAGGCGGTTCCTATACACTTACTGTGAAAGATAATATAGGTTGTGTGCAGACCTTTACAGCTGCCGTAACATTCCCTGGCTTCATCGACTTCACAACGTCTGTTGTATCTGCAACTTGTACGAACAACGGATTGAGCGGTAAGCTTGCGATCAGATTCAATGATCCTGGAACATACCAGGCAGGTATCAGTGCAGATCCTTTGGTTGAACCAACGAAGTATAGATCCTATACAACGTTCGATCCTTCCAACGATGTGCCGCTTACATTCGATTCATTAGGAAGAGGAACGTACTATGTATTTGCGAAAGGTGCTTCTGCACTGTGCGCTACAAGACAAGGTCCGTTCACGATCGATGGAGTATATGCACTTACATTCGATATCGTTCCAATCTGTAATGACAATGAAGTATCGATAGCGTTGACAAATATTACAGGCGAACCTGGAACACCATTTGAGATTCAGGTATTCAAGAAGTTTACAAGTACTGCGATGGAAACTACTCCGGTTGCTTCCATACCGGTAACAAACAGTGTGCTCCTCGATTACGATGATCATACGTTCCTGCAACTTCCGGATGAATACCAGATCCAGATAACACAGGTACAGTCTTCATCATTCTGCTTGTTGTCTTCTGAACTGGTTGACTATAAAGTAACACCTCATCTCTTCGCACAGGTAGGCGTTACCAGCGAGTCTTATCCGGATATACTTACGGGTAAAATGCAGGTGACCCGATTTACCGGAGGTCAGATACCATACGAAGTCCGTATTGAGCTCGACTCAGCTTCAGTAGGTGGTCAGGCATTTCAGACGGATTGGGAAGAAGTATTGCTTAACAATAATCTACAGTACGAGAAAAACTATAGCAACATTCCGGCAGGTCGCTACAATGTTCAGGTACGTGATTCGATCGGATGCGTGATTGAAGTTGTAGGGCGTGTGCCGCTGGATACAGACATCTATATACCAAACATCTTTACTCCGAACGAAGATGGTTCAAACGATGTGTTCTTCATTCGTAATTTGCCAGATGCAGACGCGAAGCTTGTCATTACCGATCGTTGGGGTAAACAGGTATACTCAACAAACAGCTACCAGAATAACTGGGATGCAGAAGGAGTGTCCGATGGTATATATTTCTACCGCCTCAAGATAGCCGATGGATCTGCTATAACCGGTTGGGTTGAAGTACTTCGTGGTGCGAAGCCTTAGTAAACATAGCGTGTATAATTAAAACAGAAACACCGGGCTTAATAGTCCGGTGTTTTCTTTTTGTGGAGGTTGTGAATTCTGGATATATACTTGAAGCTATCCATTATAGATTCGTGAGGAATTTCAACGTATCAACGCCATCTGCATAATCCCACAAATCAGGATACTGTGCTTTGCCGAATGGTATAGCATGATTTCCATTGCCTACAATACACTGGATCTTGTCTTTAGCCTCCGTTAACTTTTTTGACAAGTCTGCTTCATCGGTATACCGTTCATAGTAGACAACTGAGATAGGAGAGACCATCCTGGCATTTTCATGAAGCATAACAAAACCATTATCCAGAAAAGGAATCAGATTTATCAGCATGATGGATTTCTGGTAATCATAATTGTTGCAGTATTTATGATGATTAATAATAGGCTGATATACTTCCCACGTTGAAAATAGTTTGTTGAATGAATACCCGGCCGGTACAAGAAGCTTGGATATATTTCTGCATCCTAATCCGAAGTAACTGAATACATCTATGCCGAGTGTTCTTAAGTCATCTTCACTTTCATTTCCGTGAAGTATAGCAACAGATGTTCTGTTCTTGCGAATGATGCTGGGATATTTACCAAAGTAGTAATCGAAGTAGCGCGCGGAGTTATCACTGCCCGTAGCGATCACGGCATCAAAATTCCTGAGCTGCTCTGCCAACTCGATCTTATCACGAAATGCAGGTTCAATGTCGTTCAGTTTTTGAATAACAAACTTCAGCAATACCGAATCTTTGGAACTTGGTTTTATCAGGGCGTTGTTCCCGCTGATCAGCACCGAAAGCAGGTCATGAAAACCAACGAGTGGTATATTTCCGGCCAGGACAAGTGCAATTTTTTTAGATTGATCACGTAAGTTGTAGGAAGAAACCCATTGCTCTAGTCTTTCCTTCTGTAGTAATTTTATGATACCATCAATTGCCATACGAACGTTCTCTTTGGTAAACCAGGGATTTTCGCGGGCAACCTGCTCGGTTAACGTTTGAAACTCAGCGTCATCTATGTTTTTTAATGTTTGTCCTAGTAAACTAAAAGCATTTATTCTTACATGTGCATTCATCAGTTGTAAACTTTTATGGAGACGTGTCCGTTTTATGGATGTTTAGATTATTTTTGTATTGGTAAACGGACCAAAATTAGATAAAGCATGGCAATAATTATTACGGACGAGTGCATCAACTGCGGTGCATGCGAACCGGAATGCCCCAACACGGCGATCTACGAAGGCGGCCGCGAGTGGAATTGGGCCGGGGGCACTAAATTGGAAAAAGTAGAATTGGAAGACGGTTCGGCAGTAGATGCTAAGGACTCACAGACTCCTGTGTCCAATGAATTTTATTATATCGTTCCTGGAAAATGTACGGAATGTACAGGCTTCCATGAAGAACCTCAGTGTGCGGCAGTATGTCCTGTAGATTGCTGCGTGCCTGATCCTGACTACGTAGAAACGAAAGAAGAACTGCTCGCGAAGAAAGCCTGGCTTCATCAGGAAGTTGCAGCGTAGTGAATGGTTATCCGTTAATCGTTATCAGTTAGTCGTATCGGAATGTAGCGACTACGTTAATAACGATTAACGGTTAATGAATTACATCATCTCATTTTTGCTCGCTTAATCAGATATGTCTGAAGAACTCCATTGAAGTCGCTTTGAACATCGGCTTCAATGAAGTCTATTTTATACTGATTGCAGCGCATCTTCAGTGCTTTGTGAAATTGATCAGCTTCCTCTCGGTAAGATTGTTTGATGTCTGCAGGATTTAGTTTCAGACGATCGCCGGTTTCAAGATCAATGAATTCCATCGGGCGATCTTCAAAGTTAAAGAGTAACTCTGTCTGGTTATCCATCACATGGAATACGATTACCTCGTGTTTGTTATGCTTCAAATGCTGCAGTGCTTTAAAGAGATCATCGGTACTCTCTTCAGAGTCAAACATATCACTGAATATAATTACCAATGAGCGCTTGTGAATCTTCTCAGCGATCTCATGAAGAACTTTAGCCACTTGCGTTTTAGTCTGCGCAGGCTTTCGATCTTCGAGATCATTCAATAACCGCAGTAATTTATCGAGGTGCGTAGGTGATGATTTTACCGGAGTGAGTTCGTGAATGGTATCTGAGAACAAACACAATCCCACGGCATCCCGTTGGCGATTCAATAGATAAGACAGTGCTGCGGCCGCATATTTACTGAACCGGATTTTTGCCCGAGAATCTGCCGGATAGAACATGGAAGCTGATACATCCAGTGCGATCAGGCATCGAAGGTTCGTCTCCTCTTCATATCTTTTTGTAAATAACCGATCCGTGCGCGCATATACTTTCCAGTCGATATGCCGTGTACTCTCTCCTTCATTGTAGAGCCTGTGTTCGGCGAATTCAACCGAAAAACCGTGATATGGTGACTTATGGAGTCCCGTAATAAAGCCTTCTACGAGCTGATGTGCGAGAAGCTCGAGGCTGCTGTTTTGGTTAATTTGATTAAGGTCTGCCTTCACGTATTTGGAAAAGCCGAATATTGTTGATTATTTGGAGATAGTAAAGCTTTATTAGCACTATAAACCGAAATCGTTAACGAAATAGTATTTGGTTAGTTTGGAATGAATGACCAAAGTACTAACTTAGTTGGAACCAAACTTGAACCTAACCCTAAAAACTGAAGGATTGTGGAAGAGAACAAGCAAAACGGCAGAGACGAAATTTACTCAGCGAAAGTAAAGGCCGGAAAGAGGACGTATTTCTTTGATGTGAAATCGACTCGCTCGAATGATTACTATCTCACGATAACGGAGAGTAAGAAACGCTTTAAAGAAGATGGTTTCTCCTACGAGAAGCACAAGATCTTTTTGTACAAGGAAGACTTTAATAAATTCCTGGAAGCTTTGACAAACACAGTAAATCACGTGAAGAATGAATTGATGCCAACCGTGGACTTCAGTCAATTCGATCACATGCATGAAGCTGAAGAACCAGCAGAAGCTTCTTCGAAGCCCTCAACGTTAGATACAGAACTTAAATGGGATTGATTTTTTTACCTAACCCGACCTATACCTAACTGAAAGCCCTTCATGAATATGGAGGGCTTTCGTTTTTTAAAGTAATTTCATTTGCATATCTCAATCTGTGTGTAGCTACTCCGTTGTGTAAATCAATACATGCGTTCTCTTGCTGATAATCTCGTTGAAAAAAGTCTCCCTAAAGGTTACATTCCCTCAAGGATCATTAATTAAACACACGAATCTGCTACCCTTATCGTGGTAGTAATTCTTTGGCAGGACTGCTTTAATGTTTAATTTCGGGCTTAAAACCTAACTGATTTCTATCGAGATGAATTTTCTTTACCCGGTAAGAGGTATACTACTGTCACCTTTTTTTGCTCTGCTACTGTTCACCTGCTCAACCAATGCATATGCGCAGGCATGCTTCGGTGTTGGTGGTAGTGGGATAACCGGTGGAGCGGTAAGTACCAGCGCTGGTCTACCATGTGCCAATATAGATGTGTTGGGCGGTCCAGGTACCGGTGCCGAACTTATGATCACTGCCGGTAATGTGATTGACGGTGACATAGTTTCATTTACAGTAGACTGGGATGACGGGACAGCACCTCAAGTAGTACCTGCAACGAAGACAGGCCCCAATACTTGGCAGGTAGTAAATCTGAAACATTACTTTCCGACAACGGGTAACGATGTTCAATGCGAATATATACCTCGTGTTGCTTTGCTTGTCAATGGAGTTCAGTGTACTCCGAACTTTGGTGCATCACCAAAATTCACGCGATGGAATGTAGATGATGAGAACTCGGGTGAACTGCGACTAGAAGAAACTACAACCAATGTAAACACATATCTCGTTTGTCGCGGAACGGAAACGACTGTCACATTTACCGACAGGAGTATATTAAACTGTGTACCCCCAGAGTATACATTACCCAACCCGATCAACCAGGCGCAACGCTGGAGACGTTTTACATACGGCACAGTAAACACCGTTACATCAGCAACAGGCGTTGAAGTAAACGGGACAGTTCAGGCATATCCTTTTCAGGGAGCAGTTGTTACCGATAACCCATCCATCGCTCCGCTTACACCAACTGTTACCTTGCCTATAACAATTCCGGCAGATGCACAGGTAGGACAGGAGTTCGAGATCACAATGGAATACTGGAATACCTGTAATCCATTTCCAGGAACTCCGGTAACAGAGACGGCAAGAATCCGCGTGGTTGATCAACCGCCGGCTCCCACAGCTAACAATAATTTAGTTTGTAACGGAGTGAGTCCGTTACCCGATTTTTCAATTACGATACCTGGTGCATTTCCGGGTTCTGTTGTTACATGGTTTCGGGATAACGCTGGTGTACCGGGAACTGTAATTGCTGGTTACACAACGGCATCCCTACCCGCATCGGCTATTGGCGTAAACAATGCTGTAGCCGGTGTATATAGAGTGTGGGCGAGCTACTATGCAGTTAATAATGCTGATGGAGTTTCCTGCGAAAGTCCACGGATACCTGTTACGCTGACGATACGGGAAGATCTACCAATCGTTCCTATACCTGCCGGGTATATTAACCAGATCTGTAACGATGCTACCATGACGCTGACATTGCCAGCGGCTGCTACCGAAACAATAGGCGGAGCTACACAATATGTATGGACCGTAGGCGGTGGTGGCGGTGTAACGTTCACATCAACGGCAACCAGTGCTACGTTTAATTTCTCAGGTATAAATTTTGGTGGCGCTGCTTCGGTAACGAGAATTATACGCGTTAACAGAAGATACACTGCTAATCCAACCTGTACATCACCGAATAGAAATTTAAGTGTACAGATTTTTGCACCAAGTGTAGGAGGGACGCTTTCAACAACCCCGGATGTCTGTGAGACAACAGGAGTAGGTACTATAAACTTAACCGGAGAGTTGGGCACCGTTCAGCGCTGGGAAGTCTCTTTTAATAACGGACCCTTTTTGCCCAATGCTGCTTTAGGCACGGGTAATTCTATAACACCCGGTATAGTAACTGCGGGTAACTATAGATTCCGCGCGGTAGTTGCCAACGGTGTGTGTGCAGAAGCTGTAAGTTCGATTGAGACAGTAGATGTTTTTCCGAATCCTACAGCGGCAAGTGTTGGTGCAGATCAATCATTCTGTCAGACCTTGTTGACTTCAACAGCATTAGGTGGAAGTGACCCTACGCCTGGCACAGGTGCGTGGACAGTAACGTCACGACCTGCAGGCTCTTCCGCATCAGCGGCAAATTTTTCAAATGCAACGAGTGGTAATTCAATCTTTACCGGAGATGTATACGGTATATATACCTTGCGTTGGACGGTAACGAGTGGATCCTGCGTAAGCTTTGCTGAATTGAATGTGGAGTTTGGTACAGACCCCGGTGTACAGAATGCCGGTACTGACAATGCCTTCTGCGGAACGAATGGTTCCCTCAATGCTACAGCTCCTGCTATAGGAACTGGCAGGTGGACACAAATTGCAGGCCCTATAGCGGGTAATACTTCTTTTGATAATGACGAGCAGGCTGCTACAAATATCGCGTTGCTGGATACGTCACCGGCTGCGTACGGCAGTTACACTTATCGCTGGACGGTGGTTAGCGGAAACTGTACACCGCGCACCGATGATGTTATCATTACTTTTAACGAACCGGGTTCTGCATCTGTACCGGCTGATTTTGTATCCTGCGTTGATCAGACAACATTAGCTCCCATTACCTTAACCGGTGCTGCCGTAGCCGGTGGTGCTGCGCAAGGTCGCTGGGAAGTTGTGAGTGGTTCGGGTACATTTACCAGCAACAACGGTAACCCGGGAGCTGCATTGCCAGCCGCCAATACGGATGATGCGTATAGACCTTCCGTTGCAGATTTTACAGCAGGCTCTGTACAACTTCGTTTTGTAGCAATCGATCCGGATGGTGCCGGACCTTGCGGAAATGTAAACAGTCCAACCAATCTTACCATTACATTCGATCGTAAACCAGCTGATGCTGATGCCGGTGCTGACTTCGCTATATGCGAAGGTGATGTTGCCAACCTGAATGCTGTGGCTGTTAACAATGGCGGTATAGGTATATGGTCTCCTGCGACTGGTGTTGCAGATGTAAATGATGAGACAACAACGGTAACAGGTCTCACGACTACAACAACATTTACGTGGACTGTATATAGTGCCATGGGTAACCTCGCGACACCACCGAACGGTTCTTGTGCTGCTACCACCAATGATGTAATCGTTACGGTAAATCCGCTGCCGGAAGCTAACGATCCAGCACCGAACGATCTTTGTGAAACCATAGCCGGTACACTTACCACTACGAATGTTACGCTCTCGGTATACGATGCTGCTATAATCGGTGCTGCTGCTCCTGCCGACAGAACGGTGAAGTGGTATGCCAACGCATTCGACCAGGTAAATGATATCAACCCGATAACAACGGTTGATATTCATGACGGTGATAAACTTTTTGTAAGAGTAATTGATATAACAACAGCTCCGCTGAATTGCCACACGCTGCAGGAAGTAAACTTCACGGTTAATCCGAAGCCTGTAGTGATGGCGACAAGTTTTTATTACTGCGAAGAAGCCCCGGCCGGTACAGGTCGTGTAGATGACATAGATCTGACACTCGCTACGGTAGGAGATGACATTACTGCGTTACCCGCAGCTGATCGTACCATTACCTGGTACACCTCACAGCTTGATGCCGAAGGTGCCGTTAACCTGCTGGCCAATCCTAATGATATAGACATCACTGCTAGCACTATATATTTCGCGCGTGTTGAAAATATACATACCGGGTGCTTCAATGTTGTACAGGTAAACCTGATTGTGAAACCATTGCCGGCTGATCCGGTGATTACCGGTAAAGGAGATCCTTGTAAAAATGGCTCAGAATTATACCGCGTAGGACAGATCGCAGGAGCAACCTATACATGGACTTACCCGCCTACGTTCCAATACCTCGGTGGAGGTGGTGCCAACGACTTTTATATACTGTTGAGTTTCCCGAATGCTGTATCCGATGACCTGTCGGTAAAGGTAACGGTTAATGGATGTGAGAGTAACGTTGTTACCAAAACAATCCAGGTATCGGATGATCCGCAGGGATATTCGATTGTGCCGCCTAACGTAGATATATGCGAGAATGGTATATACCAATTCTCCGTTTCTCCGAACAATACTGGTAGCTCAACCTATAACTGGCAGGTATTGAAACAAAGCGATGGTTTACCCGGAGGCGGTATTGTAGCCGATGGACAAACTACTGGTGTGGTACAGATACAATTCCTGAGTGAAGATGTATTTGTAAAAGTATCGGAGAGTAACGCATCCGGATGTACCGGACCTCCAACACAAATTCCGGTTGCTGTTAACAAGCGACCTACTATGGATAATGCAACTACAGCCATTTGTAGTGGTGATGTTACCGGAATTATACTTTCAGAGAACGCAACGAGTCCGGTTGTAGCAACAACATTTGATGTGCAGGTGCCTGCCGTGTTACCGGGGATAACTCCCGTAAGCGGACCAACACAAGGTGTACTGGCACCAACCGGCATCACGAACGACAGCTATAAAAATCAAACCATTGCACCGGTTCTCTCTTTGTTATACCGCGTTAAGCCGATCAGCGCAGTAGGTTGCGTGGGTGAAGAGAAGAGTATAACACTGGATATAAAAGCAGAGCCCGTGATGGATATAACCCTGGGTAAAGCTGTATGTAGTGACAACCCGATTGAAGTTACATTGAAGTCGGCTATCGGATTTTTACCAGCAGATAAATTTGTTATCGAATCTATAGTCTACGATGCAGCAGTACTGACACCGCTCACACCGTTGCCGGCAACCGGGGCAACACTTTATAATCCGGATATAATTTATAATCATCGCTGGGAAAATATTACCGGCAGTGATGCGAACGTAACCTATAACATCCGTCCTTATAATTCTACAACGGGTTGTTATGGAAATCCTGCCGTGCCGGTGGTAATAACCATTCAGCGTAAGCCGTTGGTAACTCCGGTTTCTTTACCCCCGGTTTGTAGTGGCGATGTGTTGAATATACCGCTCACATCTGTCAATGTTAATAATGCAACGTTTACCTGGACGGTGTCGCAGGTAAATGGAAATATAACCGGGGCTACCGGTTCGACAACGAATGTCATTAACGATAAACTTGTAAACAACAGTCTTGCAGTAGGCACTGTAGTATACGAAGTACGGGCAACCAATCCTTCTTCAGCACCGCTGTGTAGCGGCCCGGCCGAGTATATTACCATTACCGTAAGACCTTCTCCAGCCATTACAACTCCGCTGAATGAGACAGCCTGCTCGGATGGATATGGTGGCAATACGGTTGTTAAAGATCTTACTTCATATCATACACAAGTCAGTACAGAGCCCGGTGTAACCTATACCTGGTTTACGAATGAAAATGATTTTGCCGGATCACAGATTCCGCCTGCACAAATTACGGCATATACTCTTACGGATGCGTTGCCGGTATATGTACGCGTACTGAATCCTGCGGCAACCAGCGGATGTTATAAAGATGCAACCGTAACATTTGATGTGCGTCCTACACCGCAGCTTACGGTTGATCCGATTGAGACAACTGATCCGCGATTCAATATTACCTGTAACGGTTTGGCGAATGGTCAGATCGCTGTATGGGCACAGTATGGTACCAATCATACGTTTAGTAAAGACGGTACTACGTTTGTGCCTGCCGTGTTGTTCTCAAACCTCGGTGCCGGTAACTATATCATCTATACCAAAAATGCTGAAGGTTGCCAGGACTCTGCACCGGTTAGCATTATTCAGCCCGATCCGATTGTGGCGGGTACCCCGTCCGTTGTAGACGTGAGCTGCTTTAACGATCCTACTCCGGATGGGGAGATCCATATAGCGGCTACAGGTGGAACAGCGGCAGGTGGAGGCGATGCGTTGATCTTCTCGTTGCTGCAGGACTCCAATGTACCGTATGATGCCGTTAATGAACGCTTCATCGGACTACGGGCTACAACCTATACTGTTCGCATCGAAGACAAGAATGGTTGTACACTATATGTTCCGAACATTGTTGTGAAGCAACCGGGAGATATAGCCTTCACAATTGATATCACTTCCGATTACAACGGTTACGATGTGAGCTGTGCAGGACAAAGTGATGGCGAGATCAGTGTAGATATAGCAAACATCACCGGAGGCAACCCGGGTTATACATACGTACTGGATCAGGACCCGCTCAACCTGAGTGGCACTACAGACGGAAGCTTCCAGGGATTGTCAGCAAATATACTATATACGGTTACGGTTACCGATACCAAGGGATGTCAGAAAACGTCATTGCCTGAATTACTGATCGACCCGATACCGTTGTTCGCGGGTGTGGTTGGTTTTGATAAAGATATATGCGAAGGTGCAGATCCAACCGCGTTTCAGGAATTGTCTCAACCGTTCGGAGGTATCGGCAACTATGTATACCGATGGGAAGAGTCAGCCGACAATATAGCGTATGCTCCGGCAGCGGGTATAAATAATAATCCTACGTACGATCCGCCTCCATTAACAGACCTGATGTACTACCGCAGGGTAGTGGCTTCGGGTACATGTGCGGAAGATATTACAGATGTTGTGAAGGTAGTGGTGCATACATTGCCACAGGCAACACTCACAGCTCCGAGCGAAATTTGTGAGAATGGTTTCTTTACGCTCGATTTCAAATTCACCAATGGACAAGCTCCGTACTTCTTCGATTACTCCGATGGTACTACTACCTATAGCCTGGTGGGTGGAGAAGACAGGCCTGTGCCGATACTAAACTATACTGCAACCAAAACATTTACGCTTACACATCTGAAAGATTTTTATGGATGTGAACCGGTGTCTTATCCGCAACCTGTAACGGTAAAGATGATCAATATGAACACAAGCTTTACGGTTGCACCGGTAACACCGCAGTGTAGCGGAGGCGAATATACCTTTACCTGGACGGTTAATCCGGATGTGGAATATGTATGGAACTGGAACGATGGTTCACCGGAAGAAGTAATTCCGGCAATACCGGGGCCGGCAAGTCCGGTGGTAATGCAGGTGAAGCACATCTTTACCAGCGCCAACGTAGGTGGCAATACCGTTATACCGGTAACACTGACTGCGCGTAGCACGACCGTTGCAGCATGTATCAAACAGTCGGTAGCACAGAACATTACCATCTATCCGAATATATTCATTAACGTGGCGCCTGATCGCACACAAATATGCAGTGGTGAGAAAGTGAAATTTGTGAACTCGACTGTGGGCGGTTCGGTGCATCGCTGGTTCTATCGCACACAAGGTGGTGATCCGAGTGAAGTTCGCGAGGAGCGAACCTTTGCAACGGCAGCAACGCAGGAATATACCTTGACGAACACAACCAACCAGACGGTAGTATATGAAATCGTATACCAGGTAACGAATGGTTCATGTTCCGATGAGATCGTGATGCCGGTAACGGTATACCGTTCAATGATAGCCGACTTCAATGCTACTTCTATTACAGCGTATACCGGTGGCGAGGCCTTTGCAGATTTCCTCGATACATCGCTGCCTGTGAACGATCCGGATTTCCGTTATGAATGGGATTTCGGTACAGCTTCAACGCCAACTACATTTGATGGGTATACACCACCGCAGATTCGCTATACAGCGATCGGTGAAAAATATATTCGTCTCGTTGTTACCAATAAATTGGCAGAAGCGGCAGGTCTCTCATGCTTTAAAGACAAGTCTTTGCGCATAGAGGTATTGTTGCCTCCATTGGGTGCATCATTCAAATATACTCCACAGGCTACCTGTTTCCCGGCTGCTATAACGATCACTGAAAACAATGCTACAGGTGACCTGTACGAATGGACACTGAAAGATAAAGCAGGCAACACGCTGGTGATAACCAATGAGACACTGCCGGTATTTAAAGTCGCTGCGCCCGGAGAATATACTATATTCCTGAAGACCACGAATTCCATTACAGGGCAAACCGCTGAATCAGATAACCGTAATACACCGGTACAAATTATGGATAACCCGTATGCTGCTTTTGAAGTGGTGCCGGATTCGGTTGTGTTTGTGCCGGACGAGACCGGTATACAGATGCGTAATAATACGCTTCGTGCCAATAACTATTACTGGGATTTTAACGATGGCGGTACATCTGCCGAGTTTCAGCCGGAACATCATTATCAACTGGCGGGTAATTATCTGATCGTGCTCTCCGCTTCTCATAATTACGGTCCGAAGGATTTTGATGGCGATGGTATAATTGATGGTGACCTGATTTGTTACGACACGGCTACACAAGTAATCATCGCGAAGAAGGGTGGTCGTATTCGTATACCAAATGCTTTTACACCGAATATTACCGGTCCGAATGGCGGATATAGCGATGGACTCTTTAACGATGTGTTCCGTCCGATCATGGATGGTGTTGAAGAATTCCAGATGCAGATCTTCGATCGTTGGGGTAACCTGATCTTCGAGAGTAATGATAAAAACCAGGGATGGGATGGCTATGATAAAAACGGACGATTGTTGCCGGCAGGAGTATATGTATATAAAATTGTCATGCGTTTGTCCGATGATCAGCGCACAACACAACTAGGGGACGTAACACTTATCCGATAACACCAGATGAAGAACACGATGAAACGATGGATGGGCGTTGCTATGATTGTAATGGCGTATGGAGCAGCCGTTGCGCAAGACCCGCAGTTCTCGCAATATTACCAGGCTCCGCTATATTTGAATCCGGGCTTTACCGGTGTTACTCCGCAGCAGCGGGTGGCCATGAATTACCGGATACAATGGCCGAGTTTGCCGAAAGCTTTTACAACGTACGCAGCTTCGTATGATATATTTGTAGAGGAACTGCGCAGTGGTTTTGGTTTGTTGCTGACCACCGACCAGATGGGATCTGCCGGATGGCGCACCACAACGGCTGGGCTATTGTATTCGTACAAAGTAAAGATCACTGATAAGGTTGTTTTCTCTCCTGGACTATATTTCGGTTATGGTACCAATGGTATCGATCGAAGTAAAGTACGGTTGGGAAAAGATCTCGATGTAGAATACGATGTGCCCGGATCATCGCTTGACCCGGATGTAGCGCGCATCGGTAACAGTTCCTATTTTGATTTTGGATCAGGCTTTCTCATCTATAGCCGACAACTCTGGTTTGGTGCTTCGTTTACACACATGAATCGACCGAGTATATCCGTGTTGAATGAGTCAAGTCGTTTGCCGATGAAGACTGCTATACATGCCGGGGCGCGCATTGATCTGAGCGGAGGTCCTCACAACGGAGGACGGGTTTCGTATCTCACACCTTCGTTTATATACCGCATGCAAGGCAAATCATTCTCACAGCTTGATCTCGGTGTAAACTATCACATAGACCCGGTTTCTGTTGGACTCTGGTATCGTGGTAAGCCGTTTGAGAAGACAGTGGTTAACTCGATTGCGCAAGATGCTTTGATCTTAACCCTCGGACTATATTTCAAACAACTTTCGATCGGGTATAGCTATGATTTTACAATCTCCGAGATGGAGACTGCTTCCGGAGGTGCGCATGAAATTTCACTGGTGTGGGAATTCTCATCCAAACCGAGCAACCGCAGTTCGAAGAAGAAGTATAAACTGATACCGTGTCCTACCTTTAACAGTAAAGAAGGATTCTGGAATTAGACTGCAATATATTTTAAGTATAAAATGAAGGGCTTCTGTTACAGGAAGCCCTTGCTTTTTGTTGCTGCTTCTTCGGAAAGCTTATCTGCATTTTCTTTACCGAGGTAGTTATCGATCAGGGAATGTCCGAAGTAAATAAGTGGTGTAAGCAGTATCGCTACGGCGAATTTGTATATATAGTTCGTGATACCAATGGCGATGATCTGCTGGTTGGAGAATATTCCTGCAAAGGCAATGTATAGCACCACAAAGCTGTCAACAAACTGCGATACGAGGGTAGAACCTGTTGCACGCAGCCATAGGTACTTACTGCCGGTAGCATGGCGCAGTTTATGGAATACAAAAACATCTACAAGCTGTCCTAAAATAAAAGCTGTGAGTGAACCTATAATAATACGCTGGCCTTGTCCGAAGATCTTGCCAAACGCATAGTCAATATTGAAGTAATTGCCCTGCGGATCTTTGCTATAGGCATCAATCCACCAGCCGGCAGGAGGGAGCTTTATTGTGAGGAACAACACAACGAATGCATACGTGATGAGTATAGCGGTAAAGTAACTGATCCGTTTAACACCAGGCTTCCCGAAGTATTCATTGATAAGATCGGTGGTGATAAAAACAACCGGCCAGATAATGACACCCGCTGTCAGGTTGAAATCCATGGTAAAGCCCAGGATGTTGAGGTGCGCAGGCTGTAGCCCGACCGTTGTTTCGGCAGAGAATATTTTAACACCGATCATCTCGGCCATCAGTGCGTTCGTAATGAAGATTCCTGCCAGGATCACAAACAGGCGACTTCGTTTTTGTTCAAGTGTACTCTCCATGGGTATGTATATATCTGCTTGAGCAGAGGGTCTTCTGTTCTACGTTCAAATATATTATTCCTGTAAAGTGAACTCGTCACCTTCCAGGGCTAACTGTACATTTGGAAAAATCGGTTTAGCCTCTTCCAATATAGGAGCCAGATCTTTATAGCGTGCTGAAAAATGTCCGAGCAGCAGTTTGCTTACGTTGGCCATTTTAGCAATGATCGCTGCCTGTGCCGCGGTGCTGTGCAGGGTGTCATTCGCTTTCGATTCTTCATCGGTAGCGAATGTAGCTTCGTGGTATAGTAAATCTATACCCTTGATCTGGTCAACCATGGTAGGTTGTATGGCTGTATCGGAGCAATATGCATAGCTTCTGGATTTTCGGGCGGGCAATGTATGATCTTCGTTCTTATACTTTACATTTCCGTTTTCATCGAGTACATCTTCACCTCGTTTCAAAGAGGCGATCTGCTGGATCAATATACCGGCAGGCAATTTATCCTTGTCGATACGTTTCTGTTTAGGCTTTTCGCGAAACAGAAAACCCGAGCAACGAATTTTATGACGAAGCGGTATAGTCTCAACCGTTACAGCATCATCTTCAAAAATGATTTTGCGCTCATCTTTTTCAAGACGGTGAAAGATGATCCTGAAAGACGGTGACGACTGCGAGTAGCGAAGTTGCGTGGTAATGATCTCATCGAGCCCGCGGTGACTATATAAATGCAGATCGTTGGTTCTGCGTTGCAGGTGCATGGTAAAGATCAGTCCCATAAGACCGAGGTAATGATCGCCATGCAAGTGACTGATGAAAATATGATTGATGCGATGGTAGCTTACGTCCAGGCGCATCAGTTGCATCTGGGCGGCTTCACCACAATCGATCATAAAATACCGGTTCTGAATTTCCACCAACTGTGCACTGGGGTGCCGACCATAAGCCGGCATGGCACCGCTGGAACCGAGTATCGTAACTTTAAAGCTCATGCCTGAAGAAATAAAAAGACCAAAACCCGGAGAGCTTTGGTCGTGTAGACGTTACGTTGCTAAAAGATTAATGATCTCCGCTCTTAAGATCTTTTTCAATCTCGTGCATATAAACAGCATCTATAGCTTCTTCAGCGGTAGGAAGAATGTTGAGTACACTGTCAAGCTGCGAGATTTTGATAAGCTTCAGAGTATGATCAGAAAGCGAAGCCAGTACAAAGATACCTCCGTCTTCCTGCATAATGCGGTTTCCCACGAGTAAAGCACTGAGACCGGATGAATCAGTATATTTTACATCGGCCAGGTCCAGGATGATGTTCTTCATGCCCTCTGCGTGCAACGTGATCAACTCTGATTTAAGGCCGGGTGCTACACTGGAATCCAGCTTTTCTTCATGCAGCTTCAGCATGCAGTACTTCTCTTGCTTGTCTATAGTATATTTCATCGCTGTATATAATTTTCTTGTATGCGTCCTGATGGAAACTACGATGATCCGTCTTGTGTCTTCAGGACTCACCAATATGTCCACCTTTATTTAAAACTTCAGATTTTCTGACTTTCCAAGTTAACGGAATTTATTGAATTGAGAATGCTTTGCTCAATTCTTTGCGTGATGCCGGTATAATCAACAGAGTCCAGTGCTTCGCCACGTACCTGTTGGTAAAGTTCCTTGTAGCGGGCAGAAATTGAATTCACAATCTCGTCCGTCATTTCAGGTATTTGCTGTCCGTCTTTTCCCTGGAAACCATTTTCAATAAGCCATTGACGAACAAATTCCTTCGAAAGTTGCTTCTGTGGTTCACCGGCTTTCTGGCGCGCTTCATAACCTTCCTTATAAAAATAGCGTGATGAATCCGGAGTGTGTACTTCATCGATCAGGTAAATCGTGCCCTGATGTTTACCGAATTCATACTTGGTATCTACGAGAATGAGCCCGCGCTCGGCTGCCAGTTCGGTTCCCTTCTGGAAAAGTTTAAAGGTATATTCTTCCAGTATTTTATAGTCGCTCTCGCTTACAATGCCGCGCTTCAGAATGTCTTCCCTGGAAATATCTTCATCGTGTCCTACATGCGCTTTGGTAGTAGGGGTGATGATCGGAGTCGGAAGCTTGTCATTTTCTTTCAAGCCTTCCGGAAGCGGTACACCACATACCGATCTTTTCCCGGCTTTATACTCACGCCATGCATGGCCGGCCAGGTAACCGCGCACCACCATCTCCACCGCGAAAGGCTCACACCGGAAGCCAATGGTAACGTTCGGGTCAGGCGTAGCAATAACCCAGTTGGGAACAAGATGTTTGGTAGCCTCCAGGTTAAAGGCAGCAATCTGGTTTAAAACCCTTCCTTTATCCGGAATGGCGCGGGGCAGAATAACATCGAAGGCCGAGATCCGGTCGCTGGCAACCATCGCCATACGATCTCCGAAATAATAAACATCGCGAACTTTGCCCTTATAAAAGCCCGTTTGCCCGGGAAATTTGAAGTTGGTTTCCTTGATTGCCTGCATACTCATGTACTAGATCGGGGGCAAATTAACGAAAGAATTCGAAGATCGGAGCGAACATTTACAAAGGGATTTGTCTTTCTTGATGCCCTATAAAACGAACGATACCAGGTGTTTGAAGCCTGGTATCTTGTATCGTGATGTTTCCCCCCGGGGAAATTATTTGCTTTCCACGGTTTTCATATTGTCATCCGGAATGCGGTCGATCAGTTTATTGTACGGATCGATGCCGGCCTTAACCGGCTTGCCCTTCACGGTAAAGGTAAACGTATGCTCGCCTTCGTCAAGCCAGTGCTTCTTTAAATACAGCGGCACTTTCTTTACCATACCCTTTTCATTCTTGCCATCATCGGTAAAGATGCCGATGTCGATCAGGTCTTTGCCGGTGCCTTTACCGGTTTCTTTTCCAAGACCATCATAGTACAGCTTACGCGTTTGTACGGTGAGTGTGACTTTATACTCATCATCTTTCAACGGTTCCGATACTGCTTTTGTAATCCGGTTCTCGTACAACGCTATCTTTTCGAACGAGTCGTCTATGAAGTATTGCAATGAATCCGGAGTGGCCGCTTTGATATAGCTATACCATTCGCGCGATGTGGCGAACGGAGGTTTCTGGCGGAAGGCAGCCGTATCAATGAATTTACGGAACGCACCATTCAACCGCTCTTCACCAATCAGGTCTTGCAGCGCATAGAGTATAAGCGATCCTTTTTCATACCATATATACGAACGCGAATCATTCTCCAGCAGGGTGGCTTCAAACTTATCTTCGCCAGAACGACCGCGCAGGTAACGATCAAGACTATATTTTAAACGGTTCTGCATGCAGTCAACACCATACTCGTGGTGCAACACCATGAGTGACGAATATTCTGCCATCGACTCCGATATCTGGTTCGCTCCACGTGTAGCAGAAGGTGTTACCTGGTGGCCCCACCACTGGTGTGCCACTTCGTGAGCCGTAACATAAAAGGTATAGTCTGTATCATTCGGATCGCTATAGTCGGCAACCCATCCGAAGCTTTCGGTATAGGGTACTGTATTCGGAAATGACTGCGCGAAACCAGCGTAACGCGGAAACTCCAGTATACGCATCTGTTTATATTGATACGGACGGAAGTTACTTGAGAAATAATCCATCGATGCCTTCACAGAATTTACAAAGCGATCGAGGTTATAGGCATGATCAGGATGATGGTATATTTCGATGTTAACAGCTTCTCCATTTTTACCTTTCCATACATCGCGGTGTACGGCATAGCGTGCAGAGGATATATTGAAGAAAAGATCCATCTCACCATCCATTTTATAGTGGTAATACTTTCTTCCGTTCTCAACCCATTCTTTCTGAAGATAGCCGGGAGCCAGTGCGATCTGGTCTTCATCGGTGCTAACAGTGGCTTCGAACGTTACATAGTCTGCATCATCATTGAAGAGTAAATTACTCAAACCATGCGGATCGGTTTGAGGCGGAAGGGTATAGTCTTTCTTCGGCAAGCCATGCTTTTTTCGTTCTTTGTCACTGTCGAGCGGATCGCCCGGGTATCCGAACGAAGGAAATATGCTCAGGTCAAAGAAGGTACCGTTGTAAACAATTTGTCTGCCGAGACCGCTGTTTGTAAAACCTTTATAGCCAGCGTCCATCGTGATGTCCATCGTCATGGTATCGCCTGGGTGCATCGTCTTCGGCATTTTGTAAATGAAGAAGCGGTTCACTTTGTCTTCCATCAGGAGCTGGGGCTCGCTTCCATCAATCGAAAGTTTTTCAATAATGGTATGATCCACCGGACTGCTGATGTTGAGGATGAGTGAATCGATTGGCTTTGTACTTTTATTCACGATCGTAAATATACCGGAAGCTTTTGTGGTGCGATCTTTTGGGTATATATCGATGTTGACTTTTACATCGGTTACTTTCGGCTGCGCTGCGAACTCATACTTCTTGTATTTTTTTTCAAAGTCAGCACCGATGTTCCGGCTTTCCTTCGCAGTGTAGTAGTTGTTGAGTACGCTTACGTTGTAGTATATAAATATACCGCTGCCGATCCACAGCACGGTAAATATTGTGAGCGATGTAGCCGAGAGTCCGCTAAACCGTTGTTTGGCAATCTGCCAGCGTGTTACAAAGCTCGTTTCAGCTCCACGATTCCAGAAAAGGTTACCAATGACTACAAATATCGCCCCGAGACTTAGCCAGTATACATTGAACCATGTGGTGGACTTCAGAAAATGTCCAAAGCCATTCATGTCGGATATTCTGTATTCCGGAATATAGCTGTAGAAGAAAAGATTATAGTTAAGCTCGGCAAAATTACGCAGGCCGAACAACGCAACCCATATACCGATGGATACCACGTGCCCGATAAATTTATTGTTGATCAGGATGTGTACGATGAATGCGAGCATCACCAGCTGAATGTACTCTGGGAATTCGATCAGGTACAGATCGGTAAAATACATGCCGAACTCAAAATTGAAATATCCTTTTACAACCTGGTTCAGCACTCCGCAGATCACCACAAGATTTACCAATACAAAGCTGATCAAGACAAGCGAGAGAAATTTAGAGCCATATACAACCCAGTTAGGAATCGGTAAGGCATCGGCAATGTTGGAGTAATTCACGCTTTTATCGCGATGTACCACTTCACCGGTATAGAAGATTATAATGATAAAAACAAAGATGATATAGTTATAATCTTTTACCTCAAGCATGTAGTACGTTAGCGGGAGGGAAGGTGTACCAAAGATGGGCGAGCCGAACCAGCCATCCAGGAAGAGGAACAATACACCGGCCAGTAATATGGCGATAAAGTAAAAGTCTTTTATAATGTTACTGAATTCCAGTAATCCCAACCGGAACGTCTTACGGAGATATATACTTTGTGAATATACTTTCTGAACAACCGGGAGATCGGACAGCGATCGTCCTTTGCGTTCAATCTCGTCATCTTTTCTAATCTTGCCGGCAGCTACTTCGAGCATGCTGCGGAACGAGAACCGGAAGAAAGTAAAAGCAAACAAAAGCAGACTGATGCCGATCCACAGCATACGGTTCAGAAGGAAATTACCTTCCAGCGGAATCAGTCCTGTATTTTGTTCAGTAGGTGTCCAGTACTTGGTAGCGTTGATATAGGTGGTGAGTGCATACGGATCGAGTATATCTACAAGGTCTTTGTTGTCGAGATCCTGCGTAAGTGCGTTGGCGAGCAGGTACCCGATAAAGAGAATTACACTTCCTACATACGTCACTACAATTTTTCGTGTGAGTGCCACCAGTGCAAAGAACACTGTGCCTGTAAAGAACAGGTTGGGTATATTTAATACCAGCGTGTTGTAGATATAGTGATAGAGTATAAACGGACCAAAGCGCTCCGGTTCCACTTCACCCGTGGCGACACCCAGCGGCCCACCAAGCCAGGTACCAACGTGATATCCGAAGCTGATAAAAATAAGAATGACAAATGATCCGAAGAACCTGCCGAGTAAATATGATTTCTCGGTGATGGGGTAGGTAAAGAAGTAATCCTTGGTGCGGTATTCAATATCACGATATACCGGTACACCCATCACAGCAGAAGCGATCAGGGTTTCAAATATACTGAGTATGATCATGAAGTAGCCGATGGCATACGCCGAGTTTACATATACTTTCTCGGACGCAGGACTGTTTCCATATATACCGCTCACAAAAGCGAAGAGGAACAATACAAAGAAGTATGCATAGGTAGCAGGCCGTTTAAAGCGATACCTTACCTCGAAAAGAAATATTTTCCAGTACATAAAGATGTTGGTAAGGTTAGGTTAAACGGTAATGGTATCCATCTTCTCCGCTATCTTTGAGAAGTATACATCTTCCAGGCTGGCTTCCTCCGGCTTGAAATCATCTGGACGAAAATCGTTGATTATATGTATCTGTGTTTTACCTGCTTTGAGCTGGGTAGAGATTACGTTGAATGAATTACGGAAGAAGGATAGTTCGTTCTTCTCTATAATGCGGCTCCATACTTTGCCTTGCAGCGATTCAACCAGGTCGGCCGGGTGTCCTTGTGCTATAACTTCACCGAGACAAATAATAGCCATGTTGCTGCAGAGGTTTGTTACATCTTCTACAATGTGGGTGGAGAGTATAACAATAGTATTCTCACCAATCTCGCTAAGTAAATTATAGAAGCGGTTTCGCTCGGCCGGATCAAGACCTGCTGTTGGCTCATCTACAATAATAAGTTTAGGATTGCCGATGAGTGCCTGTGCAACACCAAAGCGTTGTTTCATACCACCGGAGAATGTACCGAGGTTCTTGTTACGAACATGAATGAGATTTACTTTTTCCAGCAGTGTATGTACAATTTCCTTGCGCTGTTTTTTATCTACTATACCTTTCAGATCGGCAATGTGATCGAGCATCGTTTCGGCTGTTACACGCGGATATACACCGAACTCCTGCGGAAGATAGCCGAGTACTTTTCGTACTTCATGTTTCTCGCGCAGTACATCGAGGTTGCCCAGCGTAATGGAACCACTGCTGGCCTCCTGTAATGTAGCGATAGTACGCATGAGTGAAGATTTACCGGCACCGTTAGGACCGAGCAGTCCGAACATTCCCTGGTTAATGGTAAGCGAAACGTTCTTCAAAGCCTGTACGCCATTGGCATACGTCTTCGAAAGGTTGTCAATAACAAGCTGCATGGATAAAGATTAGGTTAAGAGTTAGTTTGGTGGCGGCCAATATTTTTTAAGATAGACAGTCCACAGCAAACGTCCAACGGTTTGCATGACGATGGGGATATATTTTTGTTACAGGCTGATATTTAATTTCTGTATTTTCTGTACAAAAAAAAGAGGCTACCTTTTTACAGCAGCCTCCGGTATGTATAATTATGTGAATGGTATCTATACCACCACGTTTACAATTCTGCCGGGTACAACGATTACTTTTTTCGGAGCTTTACCTTCCGTCCATTTTTGAACGGCTTCGGACGCAACGACCAACTTCTCAATGTCTTCCTTCGGCATATCAAGGGCGAAGTTCATTTTTACACGAACCTTTCCATTGATAGAGATCGGGTATTCGAATGAACTCTCAACCAGGTACTGCTCATCAAATTTAGGGAAGCTCGCATTCAACACAGAGGTTGCATGACCGAGTTTCTCCCACAGTTCTTCCGTGATGTGTGGTGCATACGGAGAAAGTGCGATCACCAGCGGCTCCAGTATAGCGCGCTTGTTACACTTCATTGAGCTCAGTTCATTGCAGCAGATCATAAACTCACTTACCGATGTATTGAACGAGAAACGCTCGATATCTTCTTCAATCTTCCTGATGGTTTTGTGCAGGATCTTCAACTCCTCGCGCGTAGCTTCTTCATCGCTGATCACGAAGTTCTCATTCTTGTCGTGGAAGAGATTCCAGAACCTGCGCAGGAATTTATATACACCATCTATACCGTTGGTATTCCAGGGCTTCGATAATTCCAGCGGACCAAGGAACATCTCATACATACGCAGCGTATCAGCACCGTAGTTCACTACAATGTCATCCGGGTTAACCACGTTGTATTTTGACTTCGACATTTTTTCAATTTCTGTTCCGCAGATATACTTGCCATCTTCGAGTATAAATTCGGCATCGCTGAAATCATCACGCCATTTCCTGAATGCTTCTACATCCAGTACATCATTGTCTACCATGCTTACATCGGCATGCAACGGTGTTACATCGTATTGTTTACGCAAGCCATGCGACACAAACTTGTTGGTGCCGTTAACGCGGTATACAAACTTCGACATACCTTGTATATGCCCCTGGTTGATCAGCTTCTTGAAAGGTTCTTCAGCATCTACATAGCCTAAATCTTTCAGCACCTTGCACCAGAAACGCGAGTATAGCAAGTGACCTGTAGCGTGTTCGCTGCCGCCCATATACAGGTCTACATCTTTCCAGTAATCTATTTTGTTCTTGGCAGCAAACTCGTTTTCATTCTTCGGATCCATATAGCGGAACCAGTACCAGCTAGAACCAGCCCAGCCCGGCATCGTAGTCAGCTCATACGCATGGCCTTTATAGTTCCAGTCTTTGGCGCGGCCCAGTGGAGGTTCACCATTCTCAGTAGGTTTATACTGATCGATCTCCGGTAAAGTTACCGGCAGATCTTTATCGGCTACGAGCTTCGGTATTCCTTTATCGAAATATACCGGGAACGGCTCGCCCCAGTAACGTTGTCTTCCGAAGATCGCATCGCGCATCCGGAAATTTACCTTGCGTATACCTATACCAAGTTCTTCTACACGCTGCAATGCTTTTTCGATGGCTTCGTTCCATACTAATCCATTCAGAAAGTCTGAATTGATCATCGTGCCCGATTTCGGTTCGAAGTTATCTTTCGTTATATCACTGGTGGGGCCTTCCAATACATCAATGATCGGCAGGTTGAAATGTTTGGCGAATGCATAATCGCGTGTATCGCTGGATGGTACCGCCATTACAGCACCGGTACCATAGCCTGCCAATACATAGTCGGCAATCCATACCGGTACTTTTTCATGGTTGAACGGGTTGATCACATACGCACCGGTAAAGGCACCCGTAATTCTTTTTACTTCGCTCATGCGATCGCGCTCACTGCGGTTCTTCGCGATCTCTACATACTTCGTCACTTCTTCACGTTGTTCCGGTGTGGTGATCTTGTCCACAAGCTCGTGCTCCGGAGCAATCACCATGAAGCTTACGCCATATATAGTATCAATGCGCGTAGTGAATACACGAATGGACAAGTCCTGTGCAGCGTCAACTTTAAAATCAAGTTCGCAGCCAACGCTTTTACCAATCCAGTTGCGCTGCATTTCTTTTACCGGCTCGGGCCAGTCGATCGTATCCAGTCCTCTCAGCAGGCGTTCAGCGTATGCAGTAATGCGCATACTCCACTGCATCATCTTGATGCGTTCTACCGGGTAGCCACCGCGTTCGCTTACACCGTCTTTTACTTCATCGTTGGAAAGTACTGTGCCTAATGCAGCACACCAGTTTACCATGGTTTCGCTCAGGTATGCAATGCGATACTTCTGCAGAAAATCTTCTTTCGCTTTCTCGTTAAAACTTTTCCATTGTTCAGCAGTTATAGCCGGCGTATCTTCATCGGTAACAGCCACTATATTTTTATTGCCGTTCTTTTCCAGTTCAGCGATCAGTGCAGTGATGGGTTCTGCTTTTCCTTCAGCGCCAGCTTTTTTATTATACCATGCGTTGAACAATTGCGAGAAGATCCACTGTGTCCATTTATAGTATGCCGGATCCGATGTTTGCACTTCGCGATCCCAGTCGTACGAAAATCCGATCTGGCGTAACTGGCGTTTATAGGTCTCTATATTTTTAGCCGTTGTAACAGCAGGATGCTGCCCGGTTTGTATAGCATATTGTTCAGCAGGCAACCCGAAAGCATCGAAGCCCATCGGGTGCAATACATTAAATCCTTTTATGCGCTTGTAGCGAGAAACAATATCGGAGGCAATATACCCGAGGGGGTGTCCAACGTGGAGGCCGGCTCCGGAAGGGTAGGGGAACATATCGAGTACATAATATTTAGGTTTGGAAGTATCATCCTTTACCTTGTAAATACCCTCAGCGGCCCATTTATCCTGCCACTTCTTTTCAATGCGTTTGATCTCGTCTTTGCTGTAATCGGCCATGTTGTAGTTCGTTCTGTTAGGCGAACGGCAAAAATAAGCCTTTTGTGAAAATTACCGGCCTGAATGAAAGGCTTACTGCATACTTTTTTGAAAGGCTTCGATCATGGTTTTCAGCGCCTTATTGCTTTTATTCCGCTTTCGCAGCATGCCTACGGAAACAGGTTTGAGCGAATCGAGCGGACGGAACGAAACATGCGGATACTCTTCCTGCAGGGAAGCCGGGGCAAAGGTTAGTCCGAGTCCCTGGTGAACAAGCAGCACACGCGTGCGCGGAGATGACAGTTCGCTGACGATAACAGGCTCGCGATCGTTCCACTTCAATTGTTGCATAACGGCATCGTGAAGCCAGGGCTGGTCCTGGCGTTTGTATAAAATGAACGGCTGATCCTGCAGATCTTCGCGCGATAATGTTTTACGTTTTGCTAAAGCATGATCAGCCGGCAATACAACATGATATTCTTCCTCGGTGATAGCAGTCCATTCAAGAGCGTCATCCTGTACCGGACCAAACACTAATGCGAGGTCGAGCTGGTTTTCTTTTACCTGTTGTATCAGCGTGGAAGTGCAATGTTCGGTAAACGTTACCTGCATCTCCGGGTATACCTGCTGAAACTGTTGTATCGTTTGGGCTATACGCAGCGGACGTATACCGGGCACAAGTCCCATCGCTAATTTACCAGCTTTCTTCTCGCGTATCGCGCGGATGCGTTCTTCGGCTTCTTCAACCTTCTCGAATATTTCAAGTGTATATTGATAGAGTAATTTTCCGGCATCGGTAAGTTCATTGCCTTGCTTGAGCCGGTGAAACAAAGGTATACCAAGCGATTCTTCCAGCTCTTTGATCTGCTGACTCAGCGGAGGCTGCGATATATTCAGTCGCGCAGCCGCCTTGCGAAAGTTCAACTCCTCTGCCAATACTTTAAAATAACGAAGATGCTTGAGTTCCATTCTTTTTTCAGATCAATGCGATAGGAATTACGAATTACAAAGATAGCATTGTCGCGACCAGTACTGCGTTCTTTGTAAAAGGTTCTAGCTACCAGCTGCGAGCTTCCAGGGTGTTACTGCTTAACGAGATGTTACCGCTCCCTGGCTAAGTTGAAGTAAAAATAGAATATATACTTAGATAATTGTGTAACATCTCAAACACACCCACTTACCAAACTCACACGTCTGGAAGCTAGTAGCCCGCAGCTTAGACGGCACTCCAAACACACCCTCTCCCAACCCCACACCTCTGGCAGCTAGCAGCTCACAGTTTTTTAAAAAAGCCTGCGCTATTGCAATCAGGCAGTCATCAACTTAATAAATATGAAGTCATTACAACTAAAATTCCCCGGTTCGTTAGAAGGTATCCAATGGACTGACGCTGCTGCTCCTGTTGTAGGAGAGTATGATGTTTTGGTGCGCGTGAAAGCGACATCGCTTAATTATCGTGATTATGCTTTTATTATCGGAAAGTATCCGGTGGTAAAGCCGCTGCCTGTGGTGTTGGGCTCGGATGCGGCTGGTATTGTTGAACGTGTGGGTAGTAAAGTTACGCGCTTTGTACCGGGCGATCGCGTGATCAGTTTACTGCGACAACGCTGGTATGGCGGTAAGCTGGATGCTTTCAAAGCTTCGCTTCAGTTGGGGGCATCGGTAGATGGTGTCTTTACCGAATATATATCGTTCCATGAACAAAGTATAGCCAAGGCACCTTCAACATTGTCGTTTGAGGAAGCGGCTACGGTGCCAACGGCCGGGCTAACAGCTTTTCGTGTGTTGACGCAGTCGGGTATACAGGCGGGCGATACGGTGCTTATTCAGGGTACGGGCGGTGTGTCGCTATATGCACTGCAGCTTGCCAAGCGCATGGGACTGCGCACGATTGTAACCACCGGTAAAAAAGACAATGAAGAGTTTTTGAGACAGCTTGGCGCGGATGTGATTGTCAACTATAAACTACATCCGCATTGGTCACAGCAGGTATTGGAATTGACGCATAGCCGCGGGGTTGACCTGGTGATCGATGTGGCCGGTGGTTCATCGGTACAGGAATCAATTCATGCAACGGCTGTCAATGGGGAAGTGGCGCTGATCGGATTCCTGGAAGACACCAAAACAGCGATCGACCTGGTGAGTGTGATTCGCAGAAATATACGGTTGCAGGCCTATACTACCGGAAGCCGCGAAGACCTGGAACAGTTTGTAAAGTTCCTCGAAGTAAATCCGGTTCGGCCGGTTATTGCCGGGGTATATGACGATTATTATACCGCGTTCAAAGTCTTTGAAGGCAATAAAACTCCCGGAAAGATCATTGTACGCACGCCCGGGGTATAAATTTCGGTAACGGTTCATTACAGTTGGTCGGGCATGTTCTACAGTTCAGTAAGGTCTTTTTGAGGATGTGGGAACGGAAGTGAATTTTTGACTCATGATTCACACAAACCCAAATAAAAACACATCCTATATGAAATCATTCTCTTTACTTCTGCTGGTAACATTCCTGACCATTTCTTTTGCAAACGCTCAGTTCGATGACAAATTCTATTTCCCGGTAAAGGCGTGGAAGCCGATGGAAGGTATTGCGTTCGAAGAAGTCAGCATCAAGACAGATACCGTTACACTCAATGGTATATTTTTGAAACCAACCGGCAAACCGAAAGCAACCGTGCTGTTCTTTCACGGAGCCGGTGGTAATGTCTCAACCTATACATTCATGACCAAGCCACTGGTTGATCGCGGCTTCCAGGTATTCATGATCGACTTCCGCGGCTATGGTAAATCTACCGGCAAACCTACGCACATCAATGTTGCTCAGGACGGACAGGTTGTATTTGATTACCTCATCAATCGTAAGGATGTAAAGAATACTAAACTCATCGTATTCGGAGCTTCGTTAGGTTCGCAGATCGCTACCAAGATCGCGAAAGACAATCAGTCAAAAGTAAATGCATTGGTGCTGGAAGGTTCACTCAGTTCATTCACCGATATAGCATTGCTATATGCTCCGGAGGAACAACATGCTGTGATCAAACAATACCTCGTGTCGCCTTATGCAGCGAAAGAAGACGTGAAGGCTTTAACCAACATGCCGAAGCTGATCGTGCACAGCAAAGAAGATAAAGAAGCACCCATCGTTGGCAGTGAAATAATCTATAACAATGCGGTTGGCCAGAAAGAGTTCTGGACATTTGAAGGACAACACCTGGGCGGTATGAAGGCTGATGCCAATACCTATATCACCAAAATCGAAGCACTCGTAAAATAAAAGCAAAAAATTCAGGATGGGCTTTCTACAGTTCATCCTGATCTCCTTACAGTTCAGTAACTCCTTTTTTCAAAGGACTATTCTTTCCAGAATCTTTACAGCATAATCCTCTCAACGATGAAACTATTCTACTCCGCTTTTCTCGCATGCACACTGGTAACGGGCTATAGCCAGACCCGCATCTCCGGTAAGATAACAGACGAACGCGGTGTCGCTGTACCGCTGGCCAACATTGTACTCGTAGATACTTACGATGGTACTACCTCTGACACCGAAGGCAACTTTGAATTCACCACCACAGAAACCGGCACCAAAATATTGCTGGTGAAATTTATAGGCTACAAAGATTTTCAGCGTGAAGTTGTGCTGGAAGGAAAGCCGGTAAACATAGCAGTGCCACTCGAAGAAATGATCAACGAACTCGAAGCCGTGATGATTACAGCCGGTGCTTTTGCAGCAAGCGATGAGTCGCGAAGAACCGTTTTCAAAGCGCTGGATATAGCGACCACTGCCGGTGCAACAGCCGATATAGCAGGTGCACTGAATACATTGCCCGGTACACAAAAAGTAGGGGAGAGCGGCAGACTCTTTGTACGCGGTGGTGATGGCAACGAAGCAAAGACCTTTATTGATGGTATGATTGTGCTGGATGCGTATAGTCCTTCTGCACCGAATACACCGTCACGCGGTCGCTTTCTTCCTTTCATGTTTAAAGGTACAAGCTTCAGCACCGGTGGATATTCTGCCGAGTACGGTCAGGCACTTTCTTCTGCACTTGTACTCGATTCAAAAGATCAATCAGAAATGACGCGTACAGATATAGGTATACTTTCGGTGGGTGGCGATGTAGCACACACACAGGCCTGGTCAGGCGGATCCATCATTGGTAAAATTCAATACACCAACATCCGTCCGTATTTCGGTTTGATCAATCAGGAAGTAGACTGGGAAAAAGCTCCGGTATCGCTGGAGGGCAGCAGTGCGTTTCGTCAGCAGATCGGTAAAGATGGCATGCTGAAAGTATACGGTAACTTTAATCACACAAACTACTCCCTTTACCAGCACAGCATCGATGACTATAATTCAAAATTCCTGTACGAGTTAACGAATAACTACCGCTACCTCAATGGTTTTTACAAGCAGTCTTTGAATGATAAGTGGATGGTACGCGGAGGTGTTTCCTATACCTATCAGCAAAATGACGCTTTCGCGGATCACGATAATATTGTTGAGACTGAAAAAGGTATACATGCCAAAACAGTGTTTGAAGGATCGCTCTCCGATAAAGTGGAGTTGAAGACCGGTGTTGAAGTATTGCAGCGTTCGTACGATCAGGAGTACATCATCAGTGATGGTGATGATTATGCACGCTCGTTCGATGAAACGATTGCCGGAGGTTTCGCGGAGGCCGATCTGTATACCAGCAATAAATTTGTAACACGTGCCGGTGCCCGCTTGGAGTATAATGACCTGATGAATCAGTTCTCGGTAGATCCGCGCATTTCACTGGCCTATAAAACCGGAACGTATAGCCAGGTATCATTTGCCTATGGTAAATTCCGCCAGACCGCGAAGAACGAGCTCGTGCGCATAAACCCTACGTTAGATCCTGAAAAAGCTGAACACTTTATTCTGAACTACCAGCGCATTGAAAACAACCGTACGTTCCGCGTTGAGACTTACTACAAGAAATATAGCGACCTGGTAAAATACGAGAACGGAAACGCTGCTGCAGTAAACAATGCAGGTTCTGGCTATGCGAAAGGTATAGAGTTGTTCTGGCGCGATAACCGCTCCCTGCGCAATACCGACTACTGGATTTCGTACTCGTTCCTGGATACCAAACGCAATTACCTGAACTATCCATACCGCTCAACACCAACATTTGCTTCGAAACACAACTTCTCGGTAGTATATAAATATTTTGTGCAGTCCATTAAGAGTCAGTTGGGCTTTACCTACTCCTATACTTCAGGTCGCCCGTATAACAACCCTAATGCTGATAAATTCAATGGTGGTAAAACACCGGCTTACAGCGATCTGAGTTTTAACTGGAGCTACTTGCCAAAGCCATACCTGATCGTTTACCTGTCGTGTACCAACCTGCTGGGGCGTGATAATATTTTCGGCTACGAATATAGCACACAGCAAAATGCAGAAGGTATATATAACGGCAGACCGATCCGCCAGGCAGCACCGCGATTTCTTTTCGTAGGTATATTCATCACTTTGTCAAAAGATAAATCTGTAAACCAGTTACCAAGTCTATAAATCGTAAACCTTAAACACATATATACATGAAAACATTAAACATCATTCCTTTCCTGATCGCTGTGGTGATCGTATCTGTATCCAACCTCGTATTTGCCAATGACAGCAAGTACATGGAAGCGATGCAAAAGAATATACACAGTGTTTATACAGCACAGTCTATTGCAGACCTCCAGACCGCTGTCAATACTTTTGAACGTATCGGTGCAGCCGAGAAAACAAAATGGGAACCATTCTATTATGCATCGTTCGGGTATATTATGATGAGCACAAAAGAAAAGGAAGCAGCTAAAAAAGATGCATACCTCGACTTGGCAACAACATCATTGAACAAAGCGAAAGAAATTCTTCCCAACGATTCAGAAATAATTGCGATGGAAGGCTTCATCAACATGATCCGTGTTTCGGTAGACCCTGCTTCCCGCGGACCACAATATGCAGCGCTCACCATGCAAACCCTGAACAAAGCTATAGCGATCGATGGCAACAACCCGCGTGCGTTAGCATTGCTGGCACAAATGCAATTGGGTATTGCACAGTTTTCCGGTTTATCGACAGCCGAAGCATGCGCTACAACCGATCGCTCCCTCGAAAAATTTGCTACCTTCAAATCAGACAACCCGCTGGCACCACAATGGGGACAGCAGATGGCGGAAGGAATGAAGAGTAAATGTCAGAAATAGCTTCGAGCTATGAGCCCTGAGCCACGAGAGGAAAAAGCCACAGGCTTCTGGCTGCCAGCTGCTGATAGATTATGTTGCTGACTGCTACATAGTAAGTACACATCAACGAATTACAGTCAACAGCCGTAGCCTTTAACTCGCAGCTCAAAGCTCGCAACTTAAAAAAGTACTACTAATAAAGATAAATCTCCATGCTATGGCGCCTCTGTTTGTGTTGATTGGTTCGTTTGGATTGTTCTGGTTTGTTAACCGGTTTGTGTTGAAAGAAAAGCATTCGGCTAGTTTCATGGGGCGTGTGGCCCTGGCGTTGATGTTGCTCATGACGGGATCGGCACATTTCTTCAAGACGGATGTAATGGTACAGTCTATGCCCGATATACTTCCCTATAAAACGGAGTTGGTATATTTCACTGGTATAGTGGAACTGCTCGCTGCCATCGCACTGCTGTTCGATCGCATCGCGAAACTAACCGGTATACTTCTCATTGTATTCTTTATATGTATACTTCCCGCCAACATCATAGGCTCACTCAAACACGTAGAACTGGGCGGCATGGAAAACGGACCGATGTACCTGGTGTTTCGCATTCCTCTCCAGGTGTTTTTTATCGGGTGGGCGTATTGGTTTTCGGTGAGACATTGAGTAAGTAGCTGCTAGCTGCTAGTAGATGTCGGTGAGGTTTAACTTGTAACTATAAATATAATTTTCATAATGGCAGCGGGCGCTGCAGTAACGTCTCGCAGCTCAAAGCTCGAAACTTCTAAGTAAAGTTCGCAGCTTTTCTTGCAGCCAGTAACCAATTTAGCGTATGACAGTCGAATCAAAACTCATGTGTGGAATTATACTGATCACGATTCCGTCTATTGAATATGGCGGGTATTTTTTGTTGATGGTATTGTCGGGTAAGTTTACCAAAATTGAATTCAATGCTTTCCAGAAGTCCATGTTCAGGGCAGGGCATGCGCATGCCGGTGTTATTGTTATTCTGTCGCTGGTATGCCAGTTGCTCGCAGATCACGTAGCCCTACCGTTGGGTGCTACGTGGTTTGTGCGGGCTTCAATTCCGGCATCCGCGTTGCTTATCTCCGGAGGATTTTTCTTTTCATCGATGAGTCCCAATGCAACCCGTCCGAGTAAACTTGTAGCATTAATTTATACCGGTGCATTGCTATTGGCAGCCGGGCTTATTACGTTAGGGGTTGGATTACTCATATAAAGCACAAGGACTATAGCGTATGGCCATCGACCGGAGTCTGGTTATTAAGGAAATGAAGAGTGTTTTCGTTCTGATCATTCTCGGGATGCTGTTTGCATGGTCGGGACTGGGATGTAACGAATGTACTTTTAATTCGCCTCGCTTCTGGAAGATAGGCTCGCTCAATGCCCTGATGTGGGTCGCGCTCTGGAAAGGTAATTCATACCTGGCCAATTTTATTTCCTGGAAATGGCCGTGGATCAAATTTCCGATGAAGCGCTTCATCATCGGGCTCATCGTTACCATTGTATACTCGCTCGCGGCCATGTATGGCATCATCGCTTTATACTCGTGGAGTCTGCAGGTAGCGATCAACTATAGCACGGGGTATTCTATTCTTATTACGATCATCATTTCCCTGTTTATGCACGGAAGAGAATTTTTAATTAACTGGCGGCAGGTCGCGATCGATGCAGAACGCCTTCAGAAAGAAAATATAGCGGCTCATTACGAGAGTCTCAAAAGTCAGATCAATCCGCATTTCCTCTTTAATACATTAAACGTTTTAACCAACGTGGTATACGAAGATCAGGATAAAGCTGCCAAGTTCATCAAGCAGTTATCCGAAGTATACCGGTATGTATTGGACACACGCGATCGCGAGGTGGTAACGCTGGACGAAGAGTTGAAATTCCTGATGTCTTATTTATACCTGCAGCAAATCCGTTTCGGGGACAAACTGAAATTGAATATTCAACTGGAAGGCGTGAAGAGTATGGTGGCTCCGCTCGTGGTACAGATGCTTATTGAAAATGCCATCAAGCATAATATAGTATCGGAAGAAAACCCGCTGGAGATCCACGTATATACGATGGATAATTTTATAGTGGTGGAAAATAACCTGCAGAAGAAAATGGTATTTAGCGAAGAGTCAACCGGTATTGGTTTGGAAAACATCTGCAAGCGCTATGAGTTTCTCAGTAACACCCCGGTAGAAATTATTCAAAACGATAAGTTTATAGTAAAGCTTCCTGTTATTCCTGTTCACGCATGAATGTATTGATTATAGAAGATGAGCCGATGGCGGCACAACGGCTGGAGAACCTGGTAAAAAGTCTCGAACCTGCCGTTAATATTCTGAATAAGATAGATACGGTTAAGCGTGCCGTGTTGTGGCTGAAAGACAACCCCGTTCCTGATCTTATCTTCATGGATATACAACTGGCCGATGGTATCAGTTTTATGATCTTCGAGCAATGTACTATCAAGTCGCCTGTGATCTTTACTACTGCGTATGATGAGTATGCACTCAAGGCATTTAAGGTCAACAGTATTGACTATATCCTGAAGCCGGTTGATAAAGACGAACTGGCCGGAGCACTCACCAAGTTCAGGGCGCTTACCCGCCAGGAGCCGGAGACAAACGTGTTGCTGAGCAACATCGAGCAGACTATACAGATGCTCACCAAAAAACATAAGTCGCGGTTCGTTATTAAAGTAGGGGAGCATCTCAAGACCGTGGAGGTTGAAAATATACTCTATTTCTTCAGTCAGGATAAGACAACGTTTTGCTGCACGACCGACAACCGGAACCTGATTCTCGATTATACCTTGGAGCAACTCGAAGAGATGGTAGACCCCGCACGTTTTTTCCGGATCAACCGAAAGTATCTTATCGCTGCCACGGCCATGCAGGACATTATCAGCTATACCAACAGCCGGCTAAAGTTATTGTTGAAAGGATCGCAGGATCAAGACATTATTGTAGCACGCGAGCGTGTGCAGGAATTTAAAGACTGGCTGGACCGATAAGAAAAATAGCGGGGGAGATATACTGTTAATTTTGGTTGATGATCTTCTTAAGATCTTCTATATCAGCTTGTTTGAGAGGCTTGGTGATATACTGAATAACATTTTTATTCTCGAATACGAGGTCACGGTCTTTAATGTTATTCGAGCTGGTGAGCACCACAATGCGCGACTTGGAAGTGACCTTTTCAGGGAGGTCCATAAATGTTTTCAGGAAAGAGAAGCCGTCTGTTTCAGGCATGTTCAGGTCAAGGAAGATAATGTCCGGGGCAGGTTCACCGTTGATGTTCTTGAGCCAGTCGAGGGCTTCGTTGGCTGACTTGTAAAGTACCAACTGGTTTGAGAAGTTGTACACTTCCAGGAACCTGCGCTGGATGAAGAGATCTATATCGCTGTCATCAATCAGGAGTGTCTTGTCAACCAATCTGGCCATAACATTTTTTAGAATGTGCATTACTAAATTTAATAAAAAGTAACCGAAGGCAGAAAAAATTACCCGCTATCCTTCAAAATTAATTTTCATACACATGAAAAATGTGTTAAACTTGGAACTCAAAACCTAAGCTTCACACTATGAAATTGAATCGTCTTACTAACTTCTGTGTATGTGTTGTGCTGGCCGCAGGGTTAGCTTCATGCGGATCTTCTACCAGCGATAAAGACAAAAACGCTGCTGATTTTCAGTCGGCTGACAGTCTGAAACAACAAATCGAAGAAGTAGTTTACAATATACCTTCTCCATCCGAAATACCTTACCTGTTACAAGCTACCGGTGCTGAATTCAATGAGAGTCTCATCAATTCACGTACAAAAGTTGATCAGTATGCTTCACGCACAGACAAGGCTGCATTAAACCTTGGTGTTTATGCTGCTGATATCGGGTACCTGGCTTCTTATGAAAAAACACAGGAGGCGATCGATTACCTGAATGCCTGCAAAACACTGGCAGATAACCTGGGTGTGATCGGTTCATTCGATGTTGAGATCCTGAAGAGATTCGAGACGAACATCGGTAACAAAGATTCATTAACGCATTTACTGGATGCTGCTATCAAGAAGACTGAGAACTTCCTGAAAGATGATAGCCGTAACAAACTGTCGTCACTGGTAGTAGCCGGTAGCTTCATCGAAGGCCTCTATATTTCAACCGGTCTTATCAAAACATATCCGAAGAACCTGTTGCCGGAAGATAACCGTAACCAGGTACTTACTCCGCTGATGCGCATTATACTTCAGCAGAAAAAATCAGTAAGTGAATTGCTGAAGATGTTGCAAACTGTTGAACAGACTGAGCCTGTAACAACTTTGGTTGGTGATCTTACTGCACTTGAAAAAGCATACGCTGCCTTGAACATTGAAGAGCAAATCAAAAACAACCGCGGTGACCTCGTGTTGTCTGACAAGAACCTCGAAGAAATTACAAAGGTGGTTGAGAAGATGCGTAAAAATATAACTGAATAAACTGTAAAAGTTTATGTAAGAAGAATACAAAGGGACTGGTTCAAGCCAGTCCTTTTCTTTTGGTGCCTGTCTTTCGATTATATTTAGAATCATGTAATTCAGTTTTATGAGTGAACCTCTACTTAAAGCCATTCTGCGGTTGTTCGCGGTAGTTGCTAAAGAAGATCAAGTTACCCACCAGGAGCGTGAACAGATCCGGAAGTTTTTGCAGGATCACCTCAGTCGTTCGGCTGTTGATACCTATGTAAAAAAGTTTGATGGCTATGTAGAAGCGTTGCCTGCAACGGGTGAGCTAGGCGTAGAACTGCAGCGCATCGAAAAGCTTTGTTCGGAAGTAAACCAGGAGCTTACGCAGAAACAGAAAGTAGTTATCCTGCTGGAGCTTCTCACCATTGTGCATGCTGATGAACAGATTACCCCGCGCGAAGAGGAACTCGTTAATGCCATTGGTGCAAACCTGAAAATATCACAGAACGAGATCGAAGCGATCAAGGTATTTGTAGACGGTAAAAATGCTGCTGCGCTGGACCACGACCATATCCTGATCATTGATGCCATGCCGGAAGGCTCGCTGAAGAAGGCGCATCACATCCAGCGTTCCGAGCTGCACGGATTTATAGCGATAGTATATATCGAGCAGGCTGAAATATACTTTATCAAATACCATGGCGGTTCAGATGTATACCTGAACGGTGTGCCGGTAAAGAGCGGCAAGATCGGTGTGCTGGGTGTAGGCAGTATGCTGCGCTGGGACAAAGATGAACCGGTATATTACGGAGACCTGCTGAACCGCTTCAAGAAGTTTGGTGATTTTCCACGACTATCGTTCGAAGGGAAAGGCATTAGCTTCAAATTCAAGAACGGAAGGTTAGGACTGCGTGATGTACATTTAGCAGAAGAGTCGGGTAATCTTATCGCGTTGATGGGCGCGAGCGGTGCCGGTAAATCGACTTTGTTGCATGTGTTGAACGGATCGGAGAAACCGTCACAAGGACAGGTGCTCATCAATGGTCTGGATATACATAACAACCCACAGGCTATAGAAGGTGTGATCGGTTTTGTACCGCAGGACGATCTGTTGATTGAAGACCTCACGGTATATGAAAATATGTACTATGCCGCGAAGTTGTGCTTCAGCAATAAAGCAGAAGACGAGATTAACAAGCTGGTGATGAAAGTACTCGAAGATCTTGGACTGGAAGAAACCAAAGATCTGAAGGTGGGCTCTCCGTTGCGTAAAACCATCAGCGGTGGTCAGCGCAAGCGACTGAATATAGGACTTGAATTATTGCGTGAGCCCGCGGTGCTGTTTTGTGATGAACCGACAAGTGGTCTTTCGTCACGCGACTCGGAAAATATCATCGATCTGCTCAAAGAACTTTCGTTGAAAGGCAAGCTTGTGTTTGCTGTAATTCACCAGCCGTCATCGGATATCTTCAAGATGTTTGATAAACTTCTTATACTCGATACCGGTGGCTACCAGATATACTATGGTAACCCGGTTGACGCTGTGGTGTATTTCAAGAAGAGTATAAATCTGGTGAACAGTGAAGAAGGTGAGTGCCACGACTGCGGCAATGTAAACCCGGAGCAGATCTTCAACATCATTGAAACGAAGGTGATCAATGAGTACGGACATTTCACAAATGAACGGAAGATCTCGGCCGAGCAGTGGAATGCTATCTATAAACAAAATTACCGTCCGTTTGCCGTGGAGACTTCGAGCGAAGTGCCGCATTCGACTTTGCGTATACCCACCCGGTTGAAGCAGGCGCATTTGTTTTCGCTGCGCGATATACAGGCCAAGATTCACAATCGCCAGTATATGATTATCAATTTGCTGGAGGCACCGGTGCTGGCTTTTATACTGGCGTTCATCGTGCGCTATTACAACGTGGATGATTCTGTAAATATAGGCTATGTATTCGGCAAGAACCTGAATATACCCGCGTACCTGTTTATGAGTGTTATTGTTGCACTCTTTATGGGATTAACGGTGAGTGCCGAAGAGATTATTCGCGATCGCAAGATTTTGAAGCGCGAAGCCTTTCTGCACCTGAGCCGCAGCAGCTATATCCTGTCTAAAATATCCATCTTGTTTATACTCTCCGCTATACAGACGTTTACGTTTGTGCTGGTGGGAAATTATGTGTTGGAGATACAAGGGATGTTGTTCCATCACTGGTTTATACTCTTTACAACGTCATGTTTTGCAAACCTGCTGGGACTGAATATATCCTCCGGTTTTAACTCCGCTGTTACGATCTATATATTGATTCCACTGCTGCTTATTCCACAGTTGATTCTGAGTGGCGTGGTAGTGAAGTTTGATAAACTGAATCCTGCGATTGGTAATACTGCAACCGTACCGCTGGTAGGGGACCTGATGGCTTCACGCTGGGCCTTCGAAGCAGCCATGGTGTCGCAGTTTAAGGACAACAGCTTCGAACGCGAATTCTATCGGTTTGACAAAGCGATGGCTAATGCAGACTATAAGAAAGTATATTTGATACCGGAGATAGAGAGCAGACTCCAGCATACCATCAACAATTATAAATCAACCGATCCGCAGGTACGAAGCAAAGTGGAGAACAACATGGTGTTGATGCAAAGCGAGATCAAGCGTGAACTCGAAGAGACCGGACAAACGCTGCCCGCGCTGGATAATCTAACCCTGGCTAAATTTGATTCTGCTGTGTACACCGCTATATCTGACTACCTGGTAAATCTGAAGCGATACTATATCAAACGGTATAACACAGCGGATGAACAGCGTGAGAGGAAGATATTCAATTATACCAGCACTCCGGAAAAAGAAGACGCTTTCAGCCGTTACCGCGAAGCGTATCATAACGATGCCATTACCGAACTGGTAAAGAATACATCGGAGACACACCGTATCATTGAGCAGGATGGTAAGCTGATCCAGAAGATATACCCGGTTTACAAAGAGCCGAACCCGGAGCACGCGATTGATTTCAACGCGCAGTTCTACATGCCGCAGAAACATTTTCTGAATCGTAACATCGACACATTCTTTTTCAATACCGGAGTGATCTGGTCCATGTCGCTCACGCTGGCACTGATGCTATATTTCGATGTGCTGCGCAGGGTTATCGATGGCATCAGTAATATTTCCAATCCATTGTACAGGCGAAATCCTAAATCCTGAAACGCAACGTTCAGGGCATCCCATAAAGTAATAGCGACCAGAACCGGTCGCTATTTTTTTTGCATCCGGGTAAAAATACCTGTTTTTGAAATCAGGTAATTATGCTCTGTATCCCGCCATGCTTTTCAAACATCTTTGATCTATCAAAAGCTTTTGACCGAAAGGCGCAAACCGAAAAGCCTTAACAGAGTAGGTGTAATTATATTTTTATAACGATGCCATCCACTATTCCATACGATCCTTCCCTGGTGTTGGGTAATATTGTTCACCAGGAGCGACTTGATAATCTCACCGCCATCAGCGCATTGCAAGCTCCGGTTGATGCTGCCGAAGACACGTTGAACTCTTTCATATCCATGAAGCGGAGCATTGATATGACGATCCAGGAGTTGATCAATATGCAGATTGATACAACCGAGTTAATTAAAGAAAGTGCCGAGGTTGGTAAGAAGATACAGGAATCGGCTATAGTCTATGCCAAGGCCAAGCTTGACGCCGAAACCAAGATGCAACCACTACGCGCCAAAATTATAGGTGTGCATGATGATATTGAAAGTCCCATAGACTATAACAAGACCGACATCAAGAAGATGCAGCTTTCGGCCGACTCACTGAAAATGAATGTGCAGTATTTTGCCTTTGACGAGAATCAACAAAGCTCCGATACGCACGCTGCCACTATCAAATCGTTTGTGAGTGAAGAAGTAAGCTATATGGGCGAATCATATCAGTCGCAGGCCAGCAGCGCTGTGCAGGCACAAATGAATAGCCAGCACTCGCGGCATAGTATATCCGGTACACTGGTAATCAGCGTTACATGTACACATCGTGATGCATCACTTCTGGCTCCTTTTATACTTGATGTTGATAAAGCTGTGCGCGTTTGGAATCGCGTCTATAAAAGTGATATGATCAAAACGGATAGCATTACGAACATGGCGCAGATTGCAGCGCAGTCGGGAACAGAAAAAGAAAAATCACTCACCATTCTTTCCGGTGCTACGTACGGTTCATGTTTTATAGGCATGGTACATATACTCGATACAACGGACACGCGTTCGAGCGAAGCGATGTATTCTGTAGCGGCTTCGTTGCAAACTCAATTTAAGGTTGGTAACTGGCTGGCAAAGGCGTCCGGAGGAATGGGTGTCGATAGCAGTTTCTCCAATGACGCCAAGAACTTATTGAGTTCGCAGAATGTGACATCGCATTGTACACTGGTAGCCATGGGATCTATACCTTCCATTAAGTCCAATACCGTGCAGATGGGAGTGAAGGGATTCGCGGATGATGACGGGGCAAAGTCCATGGCGGCTGTTCAGAAACTACAGAATGCAACGGCGACTGAAAATGATTCGGTGGATTCTTCCGCAGAAGCTGCCCGCACCGGCGGACAACTGGTAGCAATGAAGAGCTCGCAGATATCGGCTACACTAAGTGCGTTGTCGGATATAGATAAGCAATCCAACAAGGTGATCGACACGAATTCGATGATGGATGCGCTGGAAGACTATATCAATAAATGTCTTCAGGGAAATGTAGGCGTACCGATCAATTACTATCTCAAGCCTATAACCAAATCGCAGATCGCACAGATGTGGATGACTAAATACTATCCCGGACAGTATCTGGCTATATCGGGTGATGATAGTGCTCCAGCAAATAACAATGCACCTAAGTCTTGATATTCATTAGCTAAAATATAGGTCATTCATTCTATAGAATAGAACGGAGTTCCTTGAAAATCCTTCAAGAGAGTAAAGCGTGGATGCCGAAAAACGATATGAGTAAGCTGAAAAACTAAAATCTTAAATACAATGGAAGCGTCTAAATTAAATCAAAACAAATGGGGTGTTTGTGGTTTTGTCGCTGCGATTCAGGCGGCCTCTGATACCGGTGTTGTTAATTTGCTAAAGGACACAGACTATAATACATTGTTCCCGGTGATCGATAAATTCTGCGGCAGCAATGCCGATATTGAGAAAGAGCTTTTGGATTTCTCTGCGGTGTTTGGTGTGCAGTATGCCTATAAAAATCTGGCAGAGGTAGTTGGCAAAATGAAAACTGATACAACGTTGCTGGGAGATAATATGGGAATTGCAATGACTGCCAACGGAGTAAGCAGGCTTTGTAAAAGTCTTGGGCTGAAAAATTCAGACTTCCATGGCACGACCGCCACAACCAACTCGCTGGCGAGTAACCTGAAAAGCAAAAAGACGATATATGGCTTGGGACGAGCTACTGGTAAACCAGGCGGTTATCGAAATGGTCTGCTGCACTGGGTATATATTGATTCCAATGGAAATTTGTTGACCTGGGGGCAATCTGTTTCCCCCGATAAAACTGTCGATTTCTTGACCTCAAACGGGTACGATAAAGTTACTCACTATATACCGCTCAATTAAAGAATACCTATATCATATACCCGCCTGCTAAGGCATTGGCAGGCGGGATGTTTTACTTTTCTTTTACGAAAGCAAAAAAACGTGGCTTCATCCATACCATACGATCATCCGTCCCTTGTTCTCGGAAATATAGTGGATACTTCTATTCTGAACCGGATGAAGAAGATTGGTAGCCTTCAGGCGAAGACCGATGCTGCCATGGATAAACTGAACTCGCACATCGCCATGAAACGGAGTCTTGGTATGATGCTGAATGAGTTGGTGAACCTGAATATTGATGTAGCGGATGTAAATACCAGGATCGCGGAAGTAGATACCGCTATTACGCAGGCTGCTGTCGACTATATGACAGTACGCCTTGCCAATGAAACGGGCATTCAGCAACTACGCGAAGAAATTACTGAGCAAGAGGTAAGTGATACAATGGAGAGTCCGATTGACTATACCTTGAGCAGTATAAAGCGATTGCCGCTATCTTCTGAATCACTGAAATTGGATGCACAGTATTTTTCGTATGGGAGCAACGAAGAAGACGCTTCCGCCAGTATAGAGAACTACATTCGCGAATCAACACGAAATATAGGAGCAAAGTCTGATGAGGTAGCAAAAGCTGCAACGGAACAGATAAGGCAGCAACGCAAAAATCACAGCCTTGCCGGTACACTGATCATCACAGCAAGTTGTACACATCGGAACGTAGCCATCATCGAACCGTTTATACTCGATGTCGATAAAGCTATACAAACCTGGAACGCAATATATAGGGATGAGCCGATCAACGTTGATGAAGAAGAAGGTGTCCAGACAATAGCAAAAGGTTCCGAGGCAAGTGGAGATAAATCGCTCAGTATACTTTCCGGAGTTGCGTATGGGTCAAGCTTTGTAGGCATGGTACATATACTGAACAAGACACTCACCGATTCGGCATCGATGGTCTCGCTGGCATCTGATATACAGGGCAGGCTAAAGATCGGGAGCTGGCTGGAAGATGCGTCCGGAGGTTTTGGTGTTGATTCATCCATCGCCAATGAAGTAAAAAATTTACTCAGTACACAGAATATAACGTCTCACATCAGTGTGATTGTTATGGGCGTGCTGCCTTCGATTGCCTCAAAACAATTGAGCCTGGGGTTGAGTAAACTGGTTGATTCCGATTCTGAAAAAATGACTAATTATTTATCAGCTATATCTGCTGCAACCAGCGCAGAAGCAGAAACACTGGAGACAGGAGCTACCGGTGCCAGGACAGGAGCGCGGTTGTTGAACATGCAAAGCGCAACTATAAAAAGCGTAATGCAGGGGCTGGATAAAATTGACCAGGGCGCAAACCAAATGCTTGATATTAATTCGATGATGGCGGCCTTCGAAAATTACCTGGATCAGATCAAAGCGAAAGACCGTGACGTTGGTGTGCCCGTGAGTTTCTACTTAAAGAATATCAATCGAAAGCAGTTAGCGAAGTTGTGGCTGGATAAATATTATCCCGACAAGGAAAAGCCTGCTGCGAACAACGTGCCTCCGGTAACTGATGTAAAATAAATTTCTTTTAAACTATATACCTGTTATGAATCATCGTGATAAAACTGAAGAAGAGATATCCAGAATTGTAGGTCACGTTTATGATGGTTCTATAGCGTTGCTGAGTGCGTGTATTTTGATTATTACGTTGTTTGAGGTTGCAGATAAACGCCAGGCATATTTTATAGATGAAGTGCTTTGTGTTTCATCTCTTTTCTTTACAATCTCCATGATGCTGTCATACTTTTATTTACGGGGAGTTTGTGGTATTCGGTATCGCATTATTGCGAACGTCATTTTTGTCATCGGCCTGGTTAGCATATTGGTAGCCGGTATATTTCTGATCATGGAATATTAGCAGTGTATGTTTTTATTTTCAGTGTTACTCTGTAATAATCTGGTATGCGTGCTTTTACCGAAATAGAGAAGAGGTTTATTCGCAGGCTTGTTTCCATGCCGGCCGATGGTGTCTTTTCGATCAGTCAGCTACTGGCGCAAACACTGTTTACGAAACGCTACAGACGTGCCCTTATTCTTCAGACGGAAGCGCGGTTTGCTGTGCTTTACATCCATGCAGAAATCTTTAAGGATGAAAATCTTCGGAAAAAAGAAACTGCTTTATTCCTGGATATACTTTCTTTGATACGTTACCTGCGCGATCAGCGGTATATATCTTTGTTCATCGGCACCACAACCCGGCTGAAGCCGATGTACTTTTGGCAGGATGTTGTTACCTATCCCGTTCCTAAAAAGGATAAAGTTGTGTTGAATGATAATGGCTACTATACTGCGCATCCTGAATTTATTTGTGATAAGAATGATCGCGTTGTATACCAGGGAATTTTATTTGATACCGATGCATACGACATGATGGCTGAAAACCTGGTGGGATCAGTATATATATCCCGCGCGCTTCGAGAGCTTGTGCAGCGAAATTTCAGATCGAAGGAAGATATCCGGTTTGAAAAATTGAAGCGTGTACTGATGGGATGTATCGCGGTAATGAGCTTGTTTACTATATCTGTCGTGATAGCGGCCTTCCGGTATAATGTTCCGGAGCGTGGAGTACAGGAGCCAATCAATACAGAGATCATCATACACGATACGGTGTCGCAGCACGATGAGCAGATTGATCATTCTGATTACAACACTATATCCACGCTATACGGCATTGATGTCTCAAAATATAATGGAGATGTGATAACAGAAATTAATGCAGAGGATAGTCTTAGTTTTATGATCTGTAAGGCTACAGAAGGCGTAACGATTACTGATCCTGATTTTTTGAGCAACTGGCAGGCGATGAAAACGAAGGGAATGATCAAAGGCGCCTATCATTTTTATCGTGTAAATGATGATCCGCGTAAGCAAGCTAATCACTTCTGGAAAACAATACAAAAGATCGATTCACTGGATATAGCCCCCATTGTGGATATTGAGCAGGGAAGTATAGCACGTTCTGGAGTTGTAGATATGATGAAACTGGAGCGTGAGCTGTTTCAGTTCCTGAACTATATAGAAACAAAAAGCGGCCGTATACCGATGATCTATACGGACCTCAGTTTTGCGAATACATATCTGAAACACGATGTCTTTGCACGGTACCCATTGTGGCTTGCCGAGTATACCAGTGACGATGTTCCTGTTGTACCCCACACCTGGAATAAGAAAGGGGTGAGGATATGGCAAAAGAAGGACAGCTATAACATTGCATCGCACCCGACAGACTTTGATGTTTTCTTTGGGAGCAAGACTGAATTATATAAATAGGGTCATCACAATGTATACCGGTCAACATCCACAAGATTATTTTTCAATGCAAAAACCACCAGGCCCGCTGTATTTCTTACGCCCGTTTTTTGTAGCAGATTGTTCCGGTGTCCATTAACCGTTTTTACACTGATATATAATTTCTCCGCGATCTCTTCTGCTGTTAGCTGGCGGCATACCAGGTCGAGTATTTCCTTTTCGCGTGACGTGAGATAGGTTGTGTCGTTAAGTGATATCTTACTTTTCTTTTTTTTTGAAAGACCATTCTGAATGGCATACATCGTGCGTTCGTTCAGGTAAAATCCTTTAATGGTTACTGCATGAATGGCTTCCCGTACTTCTTCGGGGTCGGTATCTTTTACCAGGTAGCCGTGCGCACCTTGCTCGATGAGATGTGAAATATAGTCTTCGTGTTGATGAACAGACAAAATTATAATTTTGATTTCCGGGTATGCAGACCGGATATGTATAGTCAGATCAATTCCGTTTAATGCAGGTTCTTTATCCGTTGGCAAGCCGAGGTCGAGCAGTATTACATCGGGTTTCTCAATCGCTTCCTTTAACAAAGTAACAGCCTCAACGCCTGTACTGGCTTCCAGGGTAACTTTCATTCCGGTCCACTCGTGAATAATAGCCTTCATTCCTTTTCTAAAAAGCAATTGGTCTTCAATCAGTCCGATGCGTATCATACTCGTGGTATATTTTCGGTGTGATGAGAATTTTGCATTTCCTTTACAGGCAGTATGATGGTTACAGCCATGCCCGTGGTATGTTGCGTTGTGAATGACACCGAGCCATTCAATACCGCCACTCTGCTCTCAATATTCTTTATGCCTAGTCCTTTTGCCGGTTCTGTCGTTTGAAACCCGCGACCGTCATCACAATAGCGTATATGCAGCGCGCTGTTAATCAGCTGAAATGTGATTGCTATACTCTTGGCGTTGGCATGTTTGATTGTATTGTTGATCAGCTCCATCAAGATTCTATATATACCCAGTTCCACTAAGGCAGGAACACGCTCGAAAGCTTCGTAATGTAGTGTCATATCGATGCCGCCTTGTTGTAGTATAGATGCTTGTCCCTCCATGACGTGAATCAATCCAAAAGTCTCCAGGGCAGGAGGAATTAACTCGTGGCTTATTCTCCTGGAGCTGTTCAACGCTGCAATTGTAAGTTCCTCTAGCGACACCAGGTAATTTCTTTGTTCATCGGAATAACATCCGGATTTGTTCAGTTGAATGAGGTTCATTTTTAGCATGGAAAGCACCGCGCCCACTTCATCATGCAGGTCGCGTGAAAAACGCATGCGCTCTCGTTCCTGTGTCTGAATGTTGCTTCGTAAAAGATCGAGTTGGTAATGATGTTTCAGCTCCTCAGTCTTTAGTCTTTCTTTTAGCAACGTATTCCGATATCGGGTATATAGCATAATGATAAAAATAACAGTCAACAGGAAACCCATTGTGCCGATCAATACTAAATGGAAGATAGCTTTTTCCTCTGCAGCTCCCATAGTGCTATTGATAGTAATATATTATAAAGTATGATGATAAAACCATGAATGCTCCAGATCGCCCGGTTGAGGTCTTTGGATAGCCCCTGTATATACTGACCAAAGGAAAATATCAGCAGGCATGTAGCCGAGTATATCAGGATGGCGTAAATAATCAGGCGGATCGATCTGCTGCCTGCGTAGGTGTCACCTTTTAAGGAACCAAGAAGATAGCGTAAGGCATAGAGTATAAATGCCGAACTGGCTACGCTTCTGCTGATGGTGTTATACCGGTATATTTCATGTTTATTGAATATAAAAGGTGTAAGCCATATAATAGTAAAGATGAAGCTTAACAAAAGCGCAGTTTTTTTGGATAAGAACGTTGTAATCGATCTGAAGAACAGCGTAATCAAAATAAACTCTACTAAGGTGTGAATGTGAAACAGCGGCATATTGTTCAGACTCAATGTCCAAAGTATTTTACTTACTATTTCCAGTATGAGCGTAACAATCACACTAACCGATAGCCAGTAGAAGGGAGGCGGTATCTTTCCGGGCAAGAGTTTCATAACAATAAAAGGAAAGGACACAGATATACTGCACGCCCATAGAACCAGTTTGGTGAATGAAATTTCCACCGGTGTTTGCTTTTATTGTTTTTGAACTTTACTGCTGCTGTTACTAATATATAGCGGACTTCCGGAGTCGCATGTGTTGGGACAAGGACTTGTCAGATCAAAAATGAAATCTTGCTCCCGGGAATTGGGAGCGATCATGTCGACCCCGGTCTCCAATACACCAACCATGAGTAGCTTGAACTCTTTATTCTGGGTGGAATCATTTTTACCAATAGCGAGGTATAAACGTATACCGATGGCCGGCACCTTCGAAGATTCAGCTTCTTTGATAAACTGTTTCAGATCTTCGATGGGGATGAAAAATCCCTGAAGCGCTTTGAGCGAGTCGATGACACAATTTTTTCGTTTGTTGTCGTTGGATGTTAGCTGGTTGATAAAACTCTTCCAGTCTTTTCGCCATTCAATCGCTAACGACTTGGGAATTTTATTGGAATTTTTAGGCTGAGCATACACGTGAACCGATGGTAACATCGTAACGATAAGCAATAAAAGAATGATGGTGCTGGCGCGTGCAGCGTTGAGGTAGATTGAGTGTAGCATGATAACATTTGTTATATGCTAATTTATAAATTAGAACGGATAGAATATACTCTGTATTTTTTTGTTTGTGAAAACTTTATACTGGATATATACTATATATGTTTTAACGTTTAAGTGAATGTTATGATAAACCAGCGCACCGGGCGCTGCGGACTTTCGTGAAAAATGTATATTTTATAGATCCGGGATCTGTTTGTTGCGTGACTTTATAGAGCTGTGTCGTGTTTTGGAATCCCTTTGATATCCCTTTGATATAAAAACGCGTCTTCGAGTGTTCAGATATTTGTACATTTGAGTTTAACCAAATGATCAATGTTCTTCATCATTTCCAAATTAGTCAACAACCTGATATTGCCGCTTGCTATTATAATGTTACTGCTGGTTCTTTCGATTGTATTGAAGAATCCGAAGTGGAAGAAGCGTCTGCAATACAGTGGAGTAATCCTGCTGTTCCTGTTTTCAAATGATTTTCTGGCTAATGAGGCGATGCTGGCCTGGGAGATCAAGCCGGTTGCATATAAAGATATGGCGCCCTATAAATTGGGAATTGTACTGACCGGAACCACTATTCCGGGACTCGAACCGAATGACCGTATATATTTCAGTCGCGGGGCCGATCGTGTTACCCATACTGTTGAGCTATACAAGAAGGGATTGGTTGGTACAATCCTGATCAGCGGTGGCACGGGCCGTTTGATTGCCGAAGACGAACCGGAAGCCGATAAATACAGGCGGGCTATGATGATGATGGGAGTTGATTCTACCGATATCATTATCGAGAATGAGACACGCAACACAGCTGAGTCTGCACAGCAGGTAGTAAAGATGCTCGATTCACTGAAGTATAAACCGGAGGAATGCCTGTTGATTACATCTGCTTTTCATATGAGACGTTCGCTTGCCTGCTATAAAAAAGTAGGTTTGAATATCCAGCCTTTTACAACGGATTTCTATTCGCATCCGCGGGAATATTATCCCGATGCTTTTATTATACCCAAGCTGGATGCGCTACATGTGTGGCATAAATTATTCAAGGAATGGGTCGGGATGGTTGCCTATAATTTTGCAGGGTATATCTGATGGAATTTCGATCTAGACTGTGCAAAAAAAAGAAAGCTGCCCTGCGGCAGCTTCTTCGGTTTAGGTTGTGTTATATCTTTTACTGTGGACTTACTGGAAGGCCAGTGCCTTTGTATAGTCCCAGATTTACTTGCGGAACTGTAGATCCAAATTTAGCATTTATTGCGTTAATAAAAATATTGGCAACATACGCATAGCCTCTGCTGTTCGGATGGATACCATCTTCCGAGAAGGCCCCGGTAGGAGGAGTCAGTGTAGGTGTAATCGTCACGCCACTCTTAACCTCGGCTGTAGCTGTTACAAGGGCTGAGAATGTTGCATTCACATCTGCCAATGCCAGGCGACTGTTGCTCTCTACAGTTCCTTTAATAATGTTGTTGAGGGCCGTAGTACGCGTGCGTATCTCGGTAACTTCCGTTGAAGTAAGTATATATTTATCTTCAAGCGGTACCGTAACACCATATACCATTTGTGCATTACCACCCACGGTAGTACCCAATATAGCTCCGGCGGATAAAGGTACGAGATCCGTATTTTTAGTCTGACGTGCTTTTGCATACGGTAAAAGTGCTGCAGCTTCTCCCTGCATATAGGGGCTGAGATCGGTAAGTGTCTCATCGGTTAACAAGATTGAATTTTGTCCTGCGGCATATGATACCTTGCGCAGATCACGTTCTGCTGCAGTGATGATACCCAGGGACGCAATCTGATCCAGAAAGCCATTATAGTTATTTGCTAAGTTCGTTGTAACAGTAGCTGCGGTGGCAGCATCCAACGGTATGGCATTCCATTTCACGGTTGTAAAATGTGGAATCGTAGCCACATCCGGTATATTTCCAACCACACCTTTCAGGTTTGAATTGGAACCGAGTATACCATTCAGTGCAAAATTATACTGCGCAGAGAAATCATCAATAGAAGTAAGTCCTACAGGACCTGATCCACCCGCTACAGCGTATGCGAGTACATCGCCATTACCTGCCCAGAACAGGAAGAATGTTCCCTGCGCTCCGATGGCATCGCCTAATATAGTGGAGGTTCCGGGAACAGAGGCAAAGCGTGCATACAGTCCGTTGTAAGCCGGGTTAGCTTGAGAATTAGGACCTCCTGTTGCAGCGGTAAGTATTTGTCCGAGAATTATACCGGGTACGCCAAAGTTATTCAGCTTCGATTTATCACCGGTATAGGCAGTCGGTAAATCTGCAGTGTTGTAGGGAGCCGGTACTCCGGGATATCCGGCTGGTGTAGGGCTTGCTGTTTTCGAGCCGCTTCCATCAGCATCAAACAATACCAGTCGTCCTAAAATTACACCGGCACCTACGTTCGAGTTGGTGGAGTTGAAACCGTTCACTGAATTTATATCCGGCTGGTTGAAAGTGGCCGAACCGCCAGCGCATTCAAACTGCTTGTTCAGAATTTTACCAAGCGAGTTGTTTTGTCCTTCGGTAAACAAGGCACCCGCCTGAAAGCCGGCCGTGAGAGCATCGCCAATCACAACAAATTTAGAGAAGTCAGCGGAACCAGCCGTTGCATCTTCACACGAAGTGTCTGTTGTTGTTTCGGGTGCTTGCAGATCTATATCTTCCTGCGAGCATGCGCCCAGCAACAGAAGCAATGAAAGTGTATATCCTCTATAATTAATCTTTTTCATGGTAAGTCAAGGTTTGGTTCTTACTTAAAGAATTCGTCAAAGGTCAATGATATATAGTACATCTGGCCTACGAATGGTCCACCGAAGTTAGTTCTGTAGTCACCGCCAAACAGGTTTGTACCACCGAGCTTCGCTGTCGTTTTGATGGAAGATATTTTGTAGCTCAGCTGTGCATCAAATACACCAAACTCAGGAATTTCAGCTTCCCCGAAATCAGACTGCCACAGGAAATTTTCCTGCCAGCGGTACGTAACGTTAAAGCCTAAGTTCTTGGTAACTTTACGATTGCTTAAACCAACTGAGAATTTATTTTCAGGTGTGTTGAAGCCTGCGCGGAAAGAGCTGTTCGCATCACGGTTGTCTTCGAACGTAGCGTAGTTGTAACCACCGCTCAAGGTATATCCTTTGAATAAGCTATAGTTGATACCAATACCGATACCGTATGAAGTAACATCATCCGGGAAGTTTACATACGGAGAATATATAGTTCCCGCAGCAACGGTTTTACCCTGGTGTGTTGTTGCTTTCTTCAATGCATAGTTGTCGCCACCGATGAAGTCCGTATAGGTTGTGTAGTATCCCGTAAGGTCTACAAACACTTTGTTGCTGAAGGTTCCGCGATAACCAACTTCCCACGACTTCAATTGCTCCGGACCAACGTATGGTATATTTGCTTCTACGAGTAGAGAAGGATTACCACCACTTGTAGTTCCGTCTGCATTTAATGTACCACCGGAACTTCTGAAGGCACGATATGAAGCTTCGGTATAGGCGCCACCATTATGTAATCCATAACGCGATGCATTGGCTTCTGTACTTCCCAGGAGGATGTTTGTACCTAAATCAAAGTATATAAACTGGGCTTGTGTATCCGGGTTGCGAAAACCAGTCTGGTAAGAAGCCCTGATGTTATGATTTTCGCTGAAGGTATATACCGCCGAGATGCGTGGTGTAATGCGGCCATCGAAGTTTTCGTTCTTGTCATAGCGAAGTGAACCGGTAAGTTTCAGAGCCTCTGCTATAGTTTTGGAGATCTGTCCATAGAAACCAAACTCGTTAATGGTAATGCGTTTGAAATCAGTTCCGTCATCCGGATCTTCATTGAAGATCGTTCCATCGGAGAACAAGCTATATTGACGGAAGTTACCGCCTACCTGTATCTCGGCAAATTTGATCTGGTCAGCAAAGTTATAGTTGAACTGGGCGTGATATAGTCTGGAGTTATCTTTGAATTTAGCTCCGGGAGGGTTGCGCTGGAATAAATCGTTGCGTACGGATTCAAGCAATGAATTATACTCGGCACTTCCTACAGCTGGTCTGTTACGATCAGCAAAGGCACGTGCTGCTGTGTGACTTCCGCCCGGTATACCCTGGTCTATAAAATATCCCTGCATAGCCAGTACATATTCCTGCGCCCAGGTTTGTGAAGGCTTGATGCGCTCATTTACATAAGAACCTAACGCAGCTACGTTGTATGAATCACCTGCGTTAGTCTCCGTCATATAGGCACGCACGAAGAAGTTGTTGTTACGTAATTCCAGTTTATGAAACTGTTGTGTGAAGTCGCGCAATGCATATTTCTGTGAGCCCTGGTATACGGAGCTACCACCACCGTAACGATAGTTATAGAGTATCTCTAAGTTATCAGTAATGCGATAGTGAAGCGCTACATCACCTTTTATACTTTTAGCATCGCGGTTATCAAGCAGGTCGCCTTCTTTCCAACCGGTTCTGTGAATGTTACCAACGCTGGGTACACCAGTGGGCAGTTCAATTTCATCACCATATAGGTTTAAGCCATCAAAATCAGGAGTACCGCTGAGGTCCGTTTCTGACGATGGTCTGTTGACATCTGTTTTATAGTCGTTACCATACCAGTCTTCGGCATCAAGCAATGACAGGTTTATCTTAAACGCGAACTTGTTGTTGAATGATTTTGCATAGCGTATAGCTACGTTATAATATGGAAATGCTTTATCCTGTGCATCGGATGTTGTAGCACCTCCTTTGAATTGCACACTCAATCCCGGGTAGTCAAACGGACTCTTGCTGTTCATGAGCAACAATCCGTTAAATGCGTTTGGTCCGTATAGGGCAGAAGCAGCTCCCGGAAGTAACTCCATACTTTCCATATCCAGTTCACCTATACCTACAATGTTACCGGTAGGGAAGTTGAGCAGGGGAGCTGAGCAATCCATACCATCAATGAGCTGTACAAATCTTGTGTTTGCTATCGTAGCAAATCCGCGTGTATTGATCTGCGGAAAATTTAAACTGCTGGAAGTCATCTGTACTCCTTTTACCTGCGCGAGTCCTTCATAGAATTCAGGAGCAGCGGTTGCCTGTATAGCCAGGCGATCAACGTGTTCAACCGCAGTGGGTGCTTTTGTAAGACTCTCCGGATAGAAACTTCCGGTTACAATTACTTCTCCCAGAACACTTTCTTCAGGCTCTAATTTTACATCCAGTCCTGTGGTGTTGGCATCGGTGATCTGCAGCTCGATCTTCCGATATCCAGCATAAGAAATTTCAAGCGTAAGCGGAGGCTGACTGTTTACAGACAACGAAAAATTTCCTTCCACATCGGCTGTGGTCCCGGCAACAGTTCCCTTTACTTTGATACTTGCCATAGGCATGGCTTCGCCCTGAGCATCTGTTACCTTACCCGAGATGGTAGTCTGCGCAAAGACCATCGAGCCAGACAACAGCATCACTAGCACGGTCGCTAACGAAGCCTTGTAAAAGTTTTTCATAGATACAATTTGGTTTGGTTCTTAGGATTATGACTTCCGTTTTTCAGAAACCCGAAATAGTATGCATACCGAGTTTCTTATCGAAAAGTACAAAAATTCTACAAAAAACAAACGTTTGAAATCACTTGTTGTAACGCTGGACCAATTAAAGGAGGGAAAAGAAGAGGTTTTTCAGGCTTTCTTTTTAAAAGAAAAAGTATCAGAAAAGACGAGTGGAGCGGTAAAAATCCGCGACTCTATCTATACCTGATACTTTTCTGACAGCGGGAGGGTGCTGTTTATTCGTCTTTTGTATTCTGGATGTGCTTTACAAGGCGCTCACACAACGCGTTGATCTCGTTCGCTATATATTCATCACCCGTAGCGGTAAGAGCACTTTGTGCCAGACCACCAATGCAATCAATATAAAAACGCTTCATTTCGTGCACGGGCATATCCTTCGTCCACAGATCGATGCGAAGTGTATTCTTATGCTTATGATCCCAAAGTGCCACACTCATGGACTTGGTTTCCGAAAGGCCTGGATCCGGCTTATCAGTAGCATCCCACAGGATTTTATCCGGCACATTATTATGATCCAGCTCGACAGAGAAATTTATGGTTGACTTTTTCATGGGAGCAAAAATAAAGAATTGTGTTGAAGTGTTGAGGTGTTGAAGTGTTGAGGTCGGACGGTATTTAACATCAATACCTTAACACATGAACACTTCAACACATCAGTAACTTGTTTCATCCAGCTTCACCTTCCCCTTAAACGTCCAGAAGACGAAGGTGGTGTAGGCAGCTACCAGCGGGACTCCGATGGCGGCTACGGTGAGCATGATGCCGAGTGTTTTGTTGGAGGAGGCGGAGTTGTATACGGTGAGGCTGTTGGCTGGGGTTTGTGGTGAATAAATTATGGTCGGGTATAATTCCAGCGATACTATGATCAGGGCTACACTGATGACTACTGCGGAAGACAGGAAGGCCAGCAGGTATTTTCGTTTGGAGATCTGGCGCGTGATGTTGGCAATGGCGAGGACCATGATCACGGGAAGTATAAACATGCCGGGACTATCATGAATCTGATCGACCAGGTGTGGTATATATAGCAGGGTATAGAAGGATGTGATGACAAAACTGATCACAAAGAATATGGTGGTTCTGCGTACGATGATGGTGAGCTTGGCGTATAACCGGTCTTCTGTTTTCATAACCAGGTATATAGCTCCGTGCATCATAAACAATGCGAGTGAAGTTATACCGACCATGATCGAGTAGGGGTTGATAAAGTCTGCGAAGTCGCCACGGTAGATGTGGTCTTTATCAAGTGGTATACCGATGGCTACATTGCCGAGTATAAATCCTAACAGAAATGCAAGCAGTCCGCTGGAGAGACAGTAACTGATGTCCCACATCTTGCGCCACCAGAGCATCGGTTCTTTACTTCTGAATTCGATGGAGACTGCACGAAAGATCAATGCTACTAGAAATATCATGAACGGTATATAGAACGCAGAGAGGAGTGAGGCATAAACTTCCGGGAAACCGGCAAACAGTGCACCACCTCCGATAACCAACCATACTTCGTTACCATCCCACACGGGGCCTATAGCATTGAGTGCCGTGCGTCTGCTGGTTTCTTTGTTGAAGAATAAATGCAACGCACCGGCACCGAGATCAAAGCCATCGAGAATGGCGTAGCCGGTAAATACTGCTCCGATCACCAGGAACCACCACGTTGGGAAATCTATACCTGCAAATGTGTTCATGCGTTATTCGTTATACGCTGTTATATACTTTCTGAATCTTTACCACGCGTTGCCGGTGTTGCTTCCGTGGGATGTTCGGATGTAAATGATCCTGCCATCTCCATGTGTCGCGGACTGTGTTCGTCATCGTGATGATCGTACGGGCCGTGTGTTATTTTTTTGTTCAGCAGGTATATAAATAAGGCGAAGAGCAGTATATATACCAGTGTGAACATGATGAGCGAGAACATAACCTGGTTGGCCGTGACGGCTTCCGATAAAGCATCGGAAGTTCGAAGCAGTCCATAGACTACCCACGGTTGTCTTCCGACTTCAGCGGTATACCAGCCTACCTGGTTGGCTATCTGAGGTAACAATACGGCCCATACAAAGATCCACAACAGCCAGCGCTTATCGAAAAGTGTTCCGCGCCACCACAGGTAAACAGAATATAGCGACAGGGCGATCAACGCCATACCGATGGCAATCATGAGGTGATACGTTTGAAAGACAAAGTTTACAGCCCCCGGACGTTCATTCTCGGGAAAGCTATTGAGCCCGCGAATGGGCTTGTCAATATCACCATGCACAAAATAGGACAAGCCTCGGGGTATAGCTACACCGGTCGTAGTCTGTTCTTTCTTATTTACCCATCCGAAAAGATATAGGTCTGCCGCTTTCAATGAATCGAAGTGACCTTCCATCGCTGCAAGCTTGGCCGGTTGATAGTGTGCTACAACATCAGCAGATTTGTGCCCGGTAAATAACTGTAGCAGTGAAGTAACTGCCGCCACCGATAAAGCAATCTTGAAAGATGCTTTGGACAGCTCTATATATTTACCCTTTAATATATACCACGCGCTTACACTCGTAACGAGAAATGCGCCTGCGAGAAATGCCCCAGACCAAACGTGCGATATTCGTTCGATGGAAGAAGGATTGAACACCATCGCCCAGAAGTCGGTGATCTCAGCACGAGCTTTCATGCCTTCACCAACAATGTGATAGCCGGTTGGTGTTTGTTGCCAGGAGTTTGCTACTACGATCCAGATGGCAGAGAACATCGAACCCAGTGTTACCATGATCGTAGAGAAGAAATGTACTCTTGGACTTACACGATTCCACCCAAAGATTAATATACCGAGGAAACCCGATTCAAGAGCAAATGCAAAGATACCTTCTGCTGCCAGTGCACTTCCAAAAACATCACCAACGTATCGCGAGTATACAGCCCAGTTGGTGCCGAACTCAAACTCCATAACGATACCTGTTGCTACGCCAATGCCGAAGATCAGTGCGAATATTTTTACCCAGAAGCGTGTCATCTGCTGGTATATTTCCTGGCCGGTGCGCAGGTACATTCCTTCCATGAACACCATCACCAAACCAAGTCCTATACTCAGTGGCGGATAGATGTAATGGAAAGCAATTGTAAAAGCGAATTGTATGCGGGAGAGAATTTCTACGTCCATCGGGTTTTAAAGCTACACCACAATGACGAAGCAGCAAAGGGAAATCGCAGTAAATGAGATTAAGTTTTGAAATAGATTACAGGATACGTTTGCAATAATTTTATCCTGCAGGATGATGGGGACAGCTAAAGAGTATATTAACGTAGCGCTTTATTTCGGGTTGATTGCTTTCGTGTTTTTTGTTGAGATCACGCTCGCGCACGCACGCCCATGATAATTTCTTCACGGTAACTTTCATTCCTTTAAACGAGTAATTCACGCCAGGCTTCTACATTTTCTGTCTCATACGATAGGCATATTCCCATCGCTGCAGCGGTGTACGTGCGAGCAATGCTTCATCCTTCAGTTTGTACTCTTCGTCAAAGGTTGTTTTGATTACTTTGGTCATACACTGCGGATGATTAATTTTTATTCTGGTTTAATCGGATAAAGAAATCCATCGACTCCGGGTTTTTCAACGCACCTGCGTTTACAACCTGTTTCGGATCTTTCCCCATCAGTATCTTTTTAACTGGTGTTTCGGTTTTCTTTCCGCTGATCGTATACGGTATATCCGACACGGCAATGATTTCGTCTGGCACGTGCCGTGGACTATAGTCACTTCGAATGGTTGTGTTGATCTTCTTTTTAATATCAGCGGTCAGTTCAACATTCTCCTGCATCACCACGAACAACGGCATCCAGAATTCTCCGTCTTTTTTCTCGATGCAGATAATGAGGCTGTCTTTTACTTCTCTTACTTTATCGACTGCCCGGTATATTTCGCTGGTGCCAATGCGCACACCGGCACGATTCAGCGTTGCATCGGAACGCCCATAGATAATCACTCCGTTATGTTCGGTGATCTCCGTCCAATCACCATGGCGCCATACTCCGGGGTACATTTCAAAGTAACTTTCCGCATAACGTTTATAGTCGGGATCGTTCCAGAAATATACCGGCATGGAAGGCATAGGTTTGGTGATTACCATTTCTCCGACTTGCCGTGAAAGCGACTTGCCATCTTCATCAAACGCCTCCAGTCTGCATCCTAACGCACGGCATTGTATCTCTCCAGAATATACCGGTAGCGTTGGCATACCGCCTACAAATGCACTGCACACATCGGTGCCTCCGCTCATCGAGGCAAGCCACAGATCGTGCTTTATTTCTTTATATACCCAGTCGAAACCTTCCGGTGGCAATGTACTGCCGGTAGAACTGATCGATCGGAGAGAGCTGAGGTTAAAGTCTTTTGCAGGATGTGTACCACCTTTGATATTGGCAAGTATAAAACCTGCGCTGGTACCGAAGTGATGTATACCGGCATCTTGTGTGAACTGCCAGAGTATATTTAGGGTCGGGTAGGCCGGACTGCCATCGTATAGCACCATGGTAGCGCCTGCAAGTAAACTACCGTGAATATAGTTCCACATCATCCAGCCGGTAGTGGTATACCAGAAGCAACGTTCACCAGGCTTAAAGTCGTTATGGAAGGTGCCGTACTTGAGTTGCTCCAGTAATATACCTCCGTGGGAATGTGTAATTGCTTTTGGTAAACCGGTAGTTCCGGAGGAGTATAGAATCCAGATCGGATGTGCAAATGGAACGCGTTCAAACTCAAGCTTTGCTGTTTTGTTAGCTGTAACTTCTTTCCATAATGCGATAGGTTTAGCAGAAACGGGTACTATATCTTTTGAAGAAACGATGATGACTTGTTCCAGCGATGGCAGTGACTTGATAAGTTCTTGTATCACCTCTTGCTTGTCAAACATCTTTCCGTTGTATTGATAGCTGTCGGTAGCGATGAGTATTTTGGGCTCGATCTGTGCAAAGCGATCGATCACAGCATTTGTCCCGAAGTCTGGCGAACAACTTGACCACACTGCCCCCAACGCATTGGTTGCCAGAAACGCAATAGTTGCCTCCGGACATCCCGGCAGGTAAGCCGCTACGCGATCACCAGCCACTACGTTGTGAGCTTTGAGATACTGTTGAAGAGAAGCTGTTTGCGCTGTAAGTGAGTCCCAGTATATTTCCTGTATTGGTTCTGCTTCATTCTTGAAGATGATCGCAGGATGCTGTGTGTTTGCCTTACGAAATATATGTTCCGCATAGTTGAGGCTTGTGCCTTCGAACCACCGGCAATGCGGCATGGAGCCTTGCACCACGTGCGTATAGGAACCATCGTGTATAACATCGAAGTACTGCCATATACTTTCCCAGAAAGCCTCGATGTTATCAACGGACCATTGCCATAGAGAATGATAGTCGTTGAAGTGCAACTGCTTCTTCTCTTTCAGCCATTGCTGGTAGCGAACGAGGTTTGATTGCGATATGAATTCTTTTGATGGACTCCAGAGCATGGTGGTTCGTTAATCGTAAATGGGTTAATCGTTATCCGAGGGTGAGGCCCGGATTACGTTGACCAAATTAAGTAAAAGTTAGCGATAACGATTTTAAAATCCCATTGCACTGAGAGCACGAAGAAGACGCAGAGTTACACAAAGCTTTCTCTGCAACTTTGTGTCTTCTTCGTGATTCCTTTTATGAAATTGGATTTTGTATTTACGATTAACCGATAACGGATAACGACTATCCGAGAATACGAAGCGCATCCTGCTTATCAATACCCAATTGAACTTTCAACCCTTCCAGATCACTGAACTTAGCATCGCCACGAATCAGTTTGTGGAAGTAAAGCGTCAGTGACTCGCCATATATATCTTTCACGAAATCAAAGATGTTTACTTCAATGTTGCGCTTGGTTCCGTTTACGGTTGGGCGGTTGCCTATATATAGCATACCTTTATAGGTGGTGTGTTCATGCAGTACGGTTACAGCATATATACCATCCGCGGGAATAAGTTTGTATTTTGTGTCGATCTCGATGTTGGCAGTAGGGTATCCGAGTAATCGTCCTAATTTATCGCCCATTACAACGCGACCGGTAAGCGCATAAGGGCGGGCCAGAAAATGAGTAGTTGTGTCGATGTCGCCTTCTTCCAGAGCCTTTCGAACTTTTGAAGAGCTTACACCAACATGATCAACATCCTGTCTTGGAATTTCTTCTACTTCAAAGCCGTAGCGTGGCGCATTGATCTTGAGTTGTTCGAAGCTGCCTTCACGATTGTGACCAAAGCGATGATCGTAACCGATAACAAGTTTTTTGGTACCAATCGTCTCTACCAATATCTTCTGAATAAACTCTTCGGAAGTATACTGGGAGAATTCTTTCGTGAAAGGTATTCGAATGAGGTGTTGTATACCTTGCTCTTTCAGCAGCTCTGCTTTCTCTTCGAAGGTATTGAGTAACTTTAGTGTATCATCTTCCGGATGCAGCACGAGTCGCGGGTGAGGCCAGAACGTGATGACAACAGTCTCGCCGTTGTTGCGCGAAGCAATCTCGCGTAATCTGTTCAATATTTTCTGGTGACCAACGTGAACACCATCAAAAGTGCCGCTGGTAACAACCGCGTAGTCTAATCTCGTAAAGTCATCGATGCCGTGATAGATCTTCATATAGTATTATCCCCACTTTACGTCAACAGCGTACGATTTAAATATTTTATCCCTGGAAAGTAATGTGTAATTCTCACTAAGAAATTGAGCCTTTTGCTAAGCCCGCAGTTGGTTCGTTTTGAGGATTTTTCTCACGCTTCTTGGACTTCTCAAGAAGGAACTGTACAAAGTCCTTAACCTCTTGTTTAAGTTCTTGTGGCAAGGACTCTATTTGGTTGTAAAGTTTGAGATTCTCCATGTTCATTCCCCAATATACAAATGAATGGTCATTCTACCTGTTCGATGGTCATTGCATCTTTCAACAAGAAAGACCCGATCCTCGTTCTGCAAAGTTCAGAAAGATATGCGCCAACACCAAGTGCATTGCCAAAATCGCGCGCTATACTTCGAATATAGGTGCCTTTGGAACATACAATCCGGAATGATACTTCTGGTAACTGGATATGGGTGATTTCAAATTCCCGGACTTCCACATCGCGGTGTTTCAACTCTATTTCTTTTCCACTGCGTGCAAACTCATAGGCACGTTTTCCTCCAACACGTATAGCGGAGTGCATAGGAGGTAACTGACTGATGTTACCAATGAAGTTCTTTGTAGCATCCGTTATAGCTTGCGGGGTAATGTGTGCTATATCAACCTGTTCACTTACTTCAGTCTCCAGGTCGTGCGATGGCGTGGTGCTGCCAATCGTAAACTTGCCGGTATACTCTTTCTCCTGGCCCATAAACTCTTCAATGCGCTTGGTCATTTTACCGGTGCAGATAATGAGCAGTCCGGTAGCGAGCGGATCAAGTGTACCCGCGTGACCTATCTTTTTGATTTTTAGTTTATAGCGCAGTTTATTAACCACATCAAACGATGTCCACTGCAGTGGTTTGTTAATGAGAAGGATGCGGCCTTCTTCGGGTGTTGGATTTTCCATTATACGATGGAGAGTCCTACTCCAAGATAATATAGTACGAGTATAACAATGCCGAGTACAATGCGGTAGTACCCGAACAGCTTAAAACCATGCTTGGTAAGAAATGATATAAACGATTTGATGGCGATCATCGCTACAATAAACGCTACTACATTGCCAACGGCAAACAGGGTAATTTCGTTTGACCCGAATGCGCCTCCTTCATCAAAGTATTTATACATCTTCCAGAGCGTAGCAGCAAACATGGTTGGTACTGCCAGGAAGAATGAAAATTCTGCTGCCGTTTTCTTGTTAAGCTTCTGCGAAAGACCTCCGATGATCGTAGCGGCTGAACGTGATACACCGGGAATCATGGCGATGATCTGAAATATACCGATCTTCAGTGCTGAAGGATAATCTACTTGCTTGTCACTCTTTTCATTCTCCTGGAAGATCTTGTCTATGAAAAGAAAGAATATACCTCCCAGTAACAATGTATAGCCTACCACATCTACACGTTCCAGCAGCGCATCAATGGTATCATTAAAAAGAAATCCTACAATAGCAGCCGGTAAAAAGGCAACAAAGAGCTTAAAGTAAAAATCGAATGACTGAAAGAACCGCTTCCAGTACAATACAATAACTGAAAGTATAGCACCCAGCTGGATGGCTACCGTAAACATTTTGGTAAACGGATCACTGGCGATTCCCATCAGGGATGAGCCGATGATCATGTGCCCTGTAGAGGATATAGGTAAAAATTCCGTAATGCCTTCGATGATGGCCAGGATGATAGCTTGAAGAATCGTCATGCGAATAAATTTCAGACTCCCCGGTATATATTCCGCTAAGATTCAGCCGGTGGAGTGTAGATAAACTATTTGGTTGGCTTCTGCAGTATAGCGTATATCTGAATAATAAACCCTGCCATAACAACGATAGGGCCGAGGGTAAGTCCCAGGAAACCGAAACCATGGGGAGCGCTGTCAAGCGACATGATCACGAACCCGATGATAATGGCGGCTACACCGATAATCATCCATTGATAATTCTTTTTGCCAAAGGGAAGTTTGCTTTCCATGTATAGTATATATTTTATCAGTACAATTGATCGAGTGACATGCGCAGGTAGCGGTTGATGGAGAAGAACGTGCCGAGTACAGCTACGATCATTCCGATAACGATCAGACCACCGAGCATCATCATGAAGTGTTCCTGATTATGCAACAATGCGAGGTCTGTTATTTTACTTTGTGCGTAATCAGACAACGACCATAACAGCAACGAGGTAATAACCCCCGCCAGTATTCCATAGAGTGCTGCGCGCACCAGGAAAGGACGTTGTATAAACCAGCGTTTGGCTCCTACGAGCTGCATACTGCGAATGAGAAAACGTTGTGAGAAGAGTGCAAGACGAAGGGTGTTATTGATGAGCAGTACAACGGTGATCAGCAACAACACGATCAATCCAATAAGTATAAATCCAAGCTTGGTAACATTGCTGTTAACCGATTCGATAAGACCTTCTACATAGTATACCTGGAAAACACCATTCATCTTCTGAAGATCTGCTTTGATCTTCTCCATCTGTTCTTTCGAGTGAAAATCAGGATCGATGTTGATGAGAAATGCATCTTTGAGCGGGTTCTCACCAATAAACTGGGTAAAGTCTTCTCCCGTCTCGGCTATAAATTTCTTGGCGGCTTCATCTTTGGAAAAGAAGGCTACACCTTTGCCATCTTCACGGTTCACAAAGTCCATGGAGAGAAGTTTATTCTCAATCTGCAGGCGTTGAGTCTCAGTCACGTTTGATTTAAGATATACCTGCATCTTGATGTTCTGGCGTACCTGGTGCTCCAGTTCCTGCGAGTATATAATGAGCACACCAAACAAGCCTATAACAAACAGGGCAAGTGTAATGCTCACGACTACGCCAATGCCGGGGTAGCCACCTAATTTCTTTTTACGGGCTTTCTTCTCCATGTCAACTGCCAAAGTTATGATAAAATACCAAATAGTAGCATAACGGTGCAGGTAGATGGCTGTTGTGCTATAAATAAAAAATCCCGCCAGGGCGGGATTTTTATATCGTATCTTCTATGTTGAATCAGTTTCCGGATCTGTGTTCCTTCAACTTCTTGATAAGCGTAGGATCGGTGATCGAGGTGAGCGGTTTCACTTTTTCATTTGCTTCGTTCAGCAGATAGTATTTATTCTCGTGGAAGAGGAATACCGTGTGCTTGTTATCGCTGAAGAACTCCATGATCTCGATCAGCTTCTTGTCGAACGGACCGAACAGGTATAACTCGCCATTTTTAAATTGATAGTGGAAATTATACTTCTTGTTATTCGCATCTGTCTTAACAGTAAGCGTAGTCTTGTTTGCTTTTGGAGTGCTCTCGGTAGCCGTTTTATCATCTACAGCTTTGGTGCTTTCGGTTTCTTCTCCGGGTTCAAAGACATGGATTTCCGGTTTTGAAACGCTGTCCTTTTGCTTCGGAGCTATAACCGGTTTGGTTACGCTGGTAGATTCTTTATTTGTTGCCGGCTGCTGATTAGTAACAGCAGGCTGCTGCTTCGGCTGATCAGGCTGTGGTGTTTCCGTTGCCGGTGATGAAGAGGCGGGGGCTGTTGTTGTGGCTTCCGCTTCGTTGGCTGGTGCCGGTTCTGTCTGATGCTCCGTTGGAACTTCAGCCGGTGTTTCCGTTTTGGCGATCTGCTGCTGCGCTGGAACTTCTGTTTCCTCTTTATCGAGATACAGATAGATACCTGTGGCAACCAAACCTGCAACGGTAATGCTGATCAATGTTTTCACACCGATAGAAATTTCTGAACCATGCACGGATGATACCGGTATATTGTTCAGCATGTTTTTCAATTCGGCTGTGCGTGCCTGGCGAAGACCTTCTGCAATTTTTTGTTGCAGTTTATATTCGCGCTGGAGGTCTGCATCGGCCTGCAGTTTTTGTTCGAACGTAGCTTTATCTGCTGCATTCAATTTGTTGCGCAGGTATTCATCCAGCAATTCAAAATCTTTTTCTAATGCCATAACTCTCTAATCCAAAAAATCATGCTCAGAATACTGAGCTTTCACTAATTCATCCAGTTTCATTTTACATTTATACTTCTTGGTCTTGGCCGTGTCAGTGTTCGCGAACCCTAATTTGTCTGCGATCTCTTGCATCGACATCTCCTCGAAGTAATAATACATCAGCACTTTTTTACAGGTCTCCCCAAGTTGCTCGATGCATTTTAAAATGATACGGTCGCGTTCAGCAGTTTCCGTATCAAGCGAAACAGCAGAGTCTTTCTCTTCGTTGGAAAGGCGCTTTTTACGATCCAGTTCCTTTCGCCACAGGTTCTGACAAATGCTGTAGATATAGGTACTGATTTTCGAAGTCATTACCAGGTTGCCTGAGGTTGCTTTCTGCCAGAAAACGATTAGTGCGTCCTGATAAATATCCCGAGCCTCTTCTTCTGTTCCACTGTTGGTGATGACAAGCTTGGTCATCATCCGGTAATATTTCTTATACAAGAACTCAAGAGCCTTCTCATCACCTTTGCTGATGCGCTCGAAGATCTCCTTCTCGTCCATGTGTGAGCTCGACCTGTATACCATCTTTAAATAAAGTTGTAACCGCCAGGGTTCCTTTTTTGTGTATTTTTCTGCGAATTAACGAATATAGAAGATCAATTTGTACGTGTCCACGTTTGCGTTCGGTAAAAAGGACCCCAGTAACCCCGCACTTTCAAATCATTTCCTTCCAGCCAAAGCTTGCATTTGTATACCTTGCCCTCTTCAGGGTCGAGTATATTCCCCTCTGAATATTCACCCCCGGATTTCTCCATGTCTTTGATAATCTCCATGCCGATTATCTTCTTGTTATAGCGGGCATCATCTTCCGGGCATTCGTTGCAAACCGGGTCTGGTTCCTCTCCGGCAGCAGGAAATATCTTTATAATTTTCCCAAAAACCTTCCCGTGACGTTCAAAGATTTCGACAATAGACCGCTGTTTGCCAGTCTTGTCATCGATGGTCTTCCATGTTCCGGATATGGATTGCGCATACCCTGAGCAAGTAATCAAAGCAAGGAGGAGAGGGGCTATCCGTTTCATCGTCAGGAATTATAGGTGATTAAAATTTTTTAAAAATAGTCTATTTTAGGTCTTATCACAGCAATACTCCGGCCTAGTCAACAATACGGGCGATGCTTCGGGATACGATGGCGATGTAAACGGCTTGCTATACTTGATCTATACCGTAAAACAGTATAGGCGGTATAAATCAAAAGCCCCGGCATTACCGGGGCTTTCATAAAGTTTGTAAAGTCTATTTGATTGTAACCGAAGCATCACTGATTACTTCCATCTTCGGCTTCACCGGTTCTGCTTTTGCAGCCGTGTGATCTTTATGCGAGATGTGTGGTGCTATGATAAGGGCCACGATCGAAGTAAGTTTGATCAGGATGTTCATGGAAGGACCTGATGTATCTTTGAACGGATCACCCACGGTATCACCGGTTACAGATGCTTTGTGTGGCTCTGATTTTTTATAGTATGTCTGACCGTTGATCTCGACACCTTTTTCAAAAGATTTTTTAGCGTTGTCCCATGCACCACCTGCGTTCGACTGGAACATACCCATCAATACACCGGATACAGTAACACCAGCCAATAAACCTCCGAGTACTTCGGGACCAAATGTAAATCCGACAAGAATCGGGACGATCAATGCTATAGCACCGGGAGCAATCATCTCGCGAATGGATGCTTTTGTTGATATAGCTACGCACTTTTCATATTCAGGTTTTGCCTTATACTCCATGATGCCCGGTATCTCGCGGAACTGTCTGCGTACTTCATTTACCATATCCATGGCTGCACGCCCTACGGCTGCTATAGCAAGTGATGAGAATATAAATGGAATCATACCTCCCACAAACAAGCCAGCAAGCACGGGAGCTTTATATATATCGATAGACGATATGCCGGATATACCTACGAAAGCCGCGAAGAGCGCGAGTGATGTAAGTGCAGCGGATGCAATAGCAAACCCTTTTCCGGTAGCGGCCGTGGTGTTACCCACAGCATCGAGGTTATCGGTGCGATGACGAACTTCTTCCGGTAACTGACTCATCTCGGCTATACCACCGGCATTATCTGCTATAGGTCCGAAGGCATCGATCGCCAATTGCATCGCGGTGGTTGCCATCATACCGGCTGCTGCTATAGCAACACCGTATAGTCCGGCAAATTCATAAGAACCAATGATACCACCGGCAAGAACGAAGATTGGTAATACGGTAGATTCCATACCTACCGATAAACCACCGATGATGTTCGTAGCATGACCAGTGCCTGATTGCTTGATGATGGAGAGCACCGGACGTTTACCCATCGCGGTATAGTATTCGGTAATGATACTCATCAAAGTACCTACAATCAATCCGATAATGATCGCTATAAATACATCGGTAGAAGTAAACTCGACACCGCGGTGTACGAGTGTTTCAGGAAGTAAATGTTTTACTGCAAAGTAAGAAGCTATAGCAGTCATGATGATCGATGACCAGTTGCCGATGTTCAATGCTTTCTGAACACTGTCAGTTTCATGCTTGATGCGAACGAACCATGTACCTACGATCGAGAAGATCAATCCAAGACCAGCGATAAGCATGGGTAATAATATAGGAGAGAGGCCTCCGAATTTATCAGACGATGCATCGATCTCCTGACCCAACACCATCGTTGCTAATATAGTGGCTACATACGAACCAAATAAGTCGGCACCCATACCGGCAACATCACCCACGTTATCACCTACGTTATCAGCAATAGTGGCAGGGTTGCGCACATCATCTTCCGGTATACCGGCTTCTACTTTACCTACAAGGTCAGCACCCACGTCAGCAGCTTTGGTATAGATACCACCACCCACACGGGCAAACAACGCGATCGATTCAGCGCCCAGTGAGAAACCTGCGAGCACTTCAATCGCTTTTTTCATTTCAAGTCCGGTAATGGCCGCGCCTTCCGGTACAAAATAATTGAAGAATATAATGAACAATCCACCCAGACCAAGTACAGCAAGACCAGCAACACCGATACCCATTACTGATCCACCGGTGAATGAAACTTTCAATGCATGAGCAAGACTTGTACGTGCAGCTTGTGTTGTGCGCACGTTGGCCTTGGTAGCGATCTTCATACCGATATAACCTGCAAAGGCAGAAAGCACAGCACCAAGAAGAAAAGATACAGCGATGATAGGGTGCGAGTCTTCAACGAGGCTGCCCGACCAGCCTAATAATATAGCAGCGATCACGGCAAAGTAAGCAAGGACCCTCCACTCTGCTTTTAGAAAAGCCATGGCTCCATTGGCGATATAGCCTGCCAGTTCCTGCATTTTGGCATCGCCTGCATCCTGCTTGGTTACCCACGCTGATTTGATCGCCATCGCGATCAACCCAATTATCCCGAGGGCGGGGATCAAAAGTAAAGTACTATTCATTGTTTAAGATTTAGGGAATCTGAATTAACACATTAAAAAACCACCTTGTTTATACAAGATGGTTTTTCAGTAACAACAAATATATAAATAGGTGGCAAACTGCCAAAAGAAGCAGCGCACAGGTTTGCGCGGGATTGTTGTGTGCCGTCCGGGTGTTACACCAGACAGCGGAGATTAGTTGTGATGCGTGGAGTAATGGCTACAGTCCGAACATTTTTTTGAGCGCGATCCAGAGATTTTTCTTTTTCAGATCGTCCAGGTTGTTGATTGCATCAGCTGCTATTACCGACACACCATTCACCGTGAGGTGTTCATATAGCTTGTCGGATGTTTTGAATACTGAACCCAGCGCCAGCACTTTCGTGGGAGCAAGTGGGGCGAGGTCTTCCACGGTGAAATCTTTTCGTGTGATGATCTGCACCGCCGGCAGACTCAGCCTTAAAGCTGCGAGCATCTTGGACAGTACAGTGCGTTCATCTTCCGTATGTTCTTCCCACGAACGAGAGAGTATAATGAGTACACGTGAAGGTATCTGGTAAAGATCTTCCTGGTACAGGCTTTCGATGGCAGATGTCTGGCTCACGCTTCTTTAATATCAAATATAGATCTCAATTCATTCGCTTCCTGCGGCTTCATTCTGCCTCCGAGTATCAGTCGAAGTTGTCTTCTGCGAAGTGCTCCATTATAGACCTCCTTTTCTTCTTCAGTCTCGGGTTCTACTTCAGGCACATTAATAGGCTTGCCGTTTTGGTCGATCGCTACAAAGGTAAAGTATGCAGCATTGCTTTCAAACTTGTGTCCGGTGGGTACATCTTCAGCTTCCACATCAATGCGTATCTCCATCGAAGAGTTAAACGCGCGGGTAACTTTTGCTTTCAGCGTAACAACATTACCGAGCCTGATCGGATGTTTAAAAGATATATTATCTACCGAAGCCGTTACCACAGTAGAGTTGGAATGTTTTTGTCCGGCAATAGCCGAGACAATATCCATCCAGTGCATGAGGCGTCCCCCCATTAGATTGTTCAATGTGTTGGTATCATTCGGTAATACCAGCTCCGTCATGCTGACGAACGATTCGCGGGGAAATTTTTTTTTACGCATCTGTTTTTTAGTGTTTAAGTGTGTACGTGTGTGAGTGGTTACGTGAAGTATAGATTTTATTACGTAAAAACGTAAACACCTACACACGTAAACACTTCATAACATTCGATTGCATAGCGCTAATAAGCGTTAGTTCGTGCAAAAATCTAAAAAAATAGTTTGCAATCAAGTATATCATTTCATTATTTCGGTGCGCCTTATGCAAGCAACACAAAATATAGCATCATCTTCTTTCTTCTCATTCGGGAAGACGATTGCTTGCATTACCCCGATAGCTATTATTTCTATTATTACCATTACCATCATTACGGGGTGACCCCGTGCTCATTCTATACCCCGGCCCCATTAGGATTATGTCCGTCTCCAGGAGATGATATCGTAAACCAACAGTTTAAAAATAGAATACTACACCCTGAATAATTAATTGTTCATGAAAATATTAAAGTTCGGTGGCTCATCGGTAGCTACCCCTGCGAGAATACAATCGGTTATAGAAATAGTAAAGCCTTATCTGAAAGGCGATGTTGCTGTAGTCTTTTCCGCTTTTGGCGGAGTTACCGATGTGTTGATTGGCATTAGTAAACTCGCACTGGAAAGTAATCTCGAATACAAAACAAAACTGGCTGATATCGAGAAGCGTCACCTCGATGCTGTACGCGAATTGATCGGTGTACAAAAACAAAGCAGCATTCTGGCCCAGGTAAAGTTTATGATCAATGAACTGGAAGATGTACTGCACGGTGTCTTCCTGGTGAAAGAGCGTACACCCCGCACGTTGGATTACGTCATGAGCTTTGGTGAGCGCCTGTCTGCCTATATTATTTCAGAAGCTTTTAAAGATAAAGGTGTAGCAGCTGAATTTCTCGATGCGCGCAAAGTAGTGCGCACCGATGGACACTTTGGTTATGCGAAAGTAGATTTTGATGTAACGAACAAACTCATCAACGATCACTTTAAAAATCATACAGACCTGCAGATCATCACCGGATTTATAGGTACGTCCGAGACGGGTGAAACAACAACGCTCGGTCGCAGTGGTTCTGATTATACTGCTGCCATCTTTGCCGGTGCTTTACATGCAACGGATCTTGAAATATGGACCGATGTAGATGGCATGATGACAGCCGATCCGCGCATGGTAAAGAAGGCGTTTACTGTGCCGCAGATGAGCTACGAGGAGGCGATGGAGCTATCGCACTTCGGAGCGAAAGTAATTTTCCCGGCTACCATGCAACCCGCCATGGTAAATCATATACCTATCTGGATCAAGAATACGTTTAACCCGACTTTTGAGGGAACGGTTATTCACGCCAATGCCAAGAACGGTAAACTCATCAAAGGTATATCTTCGATGAACAATGTGAGTTTACTCAACGTGCAGGGAAGTGGTTTGTTAGGAGTAGTAGGAGCGTCTATGCGATTGTTTGCTACACTGGCACGTGAAAAGATAAGCGTGATCCTGATCAGCCAGGCATCATCGGAGCACTCTATATGTTTTGCTATTGAAAATCAGTACACACGTCAGGCCAAGTCGGCTATCGATAAAGAATTTCAGTACGAGATACGCAACGAAGAAATTGATGAAGTACAGGTAGAAACGGATTTGTCTATCGTAGCCGTTGTAGGCGATGGTATGAAACATAGTCCTGGTACCAGTGGACGCATGTTCAGTTCGTTGGGTAAGAACGGTGTGAACGTAATGGCGATTGCGCAGGGATCATCCGAGCGAAATATATCGGCCGTGGTTCGTCAGGCCGATGTAGCCAAAGCGTTGAATGCGTTGCACGAAGCATTCTTCCTGTCGGATCGTAAAGTATTAAATGTATTCCTGGTGGGAACCGGTCTGATCGGCAACTCCCTGGTAAATATGATCGAGGAGCAGTATAATAAGCTCGCGAAAGAAAATCTGTTGGAAGTAAATGTAGTGGCTGTAGCGAACAGTAAGAAAATGCTGTTCAATGAAGAAGGCCTTAAACTGTCATCGTGCATAGACGAGATGAAGAAAGATGGCCAGTCAATGAACATGAAAGAGTTTGCTGATAAAATGGTAAGTCTCAATTTACCGAACAGCATCTTTGTGGATTGTACTTCGAGCGAAGAAGTTACGGCTGTATATGAAACTATATTGTCTGCCAATATTTCCATTGTAACACCGAACAAGAAAGCGAATTCGGCTTCGATGGAGCAATATACCAACCTCAAAAAGACAGCCTTTAAACGTGGTGTCAAGTTCCTGTACGAAACCAACGTAGGGGCTGGACTACCCGTGATCAACACACTGAACGATTTGCTGCTGAGTGGTGACAAAGTGATCAGCATTGAAGGTGTATTGAGCGGAACGCTGAACTTTATCTTCAGCTCCTATACTGACGGCAAGAAGTTTAGCGATGTAGTAAAAGAAGCCAAAGAAAAAGGCTATACCGAACCAGACCCACGCGATGATTTAAGTGGTATGGACGTAGCGCGTAAGATATTGATCTTGTCTCGCGAAACCGGATTATCATTTGAGCTCAGCGATATACAGGTAGAAAACCTGGTGCCGGTTGATTGTCAGAAAGGAAGTGTAGATGATTTCTTCAAGACACTCGAGAAACACGATGCATCGTTCGAGAAACTTCGCGATGAAGCCTTTTCCAAAGGAGAGAAGCTTCGCTATATGGCGGTATTGAACGAAGGCAAAGTGAGTGTGAAACTCGGTTCGGTAAACAGCCAGCATCCGTTCTATTCACTCTCCGGTAGCGACAACATTATACTGCTTACTACCGAACGATACCATGAACGCCCGATGGTAATACGCGGCCCCGGAGCAGGAGCAGCGGTAACAGCAGCTGGTGTATTTGCCGATGTGATCCGTATAGGACACTACGCGAAGTAGCGGGAGTCGTTATCCGTTAATGGTTATCTGTTAATCGTTAATGGTTATCCGGTACGGCTAAATATATACCTCGCACCCACGACACACTCACACGAATAACGATTAACTAATAACGGTTAACGACTAATAAAGCTTGACCGATAACGACCAAAGAATGAAATCAGTAAAAGCATCTGCACCCGCTACGGTAGCGAACGTATCCTGCGGCTTTGATATTTTTGGATTTGCCGTAGAAGCACCGGCAGATGAAGTGATCGTAACGCTCACCGATAACCCGGGTGTTACGATATCAAAAATTGTTGGCGATGATGGAAGACTTCCACGGGAAGCGGAGAAGAATACTTCCGGTGTAGCCGTGCTTGAATTTTTAAAAGCGATCGACAGTAAACTAGGCGCAAACATCGAGCTCTATAAACATCTTCCGTTAGGCAGTGGTATGGGGTCGAGTGCTGCGAGTTCGGCTGCGGCTCTTGTTGCCATCAACGAATTGCATGGTAATCCGCTTACGCGTGAACAACTGCTGCCATTCGCGATGGAATCAGAACGCATTGCGTGTGGTTCTGCGCATGCCGATAACGTTGCGCCATCCTTGCTCGGAGGTTTCGTACTTATCCGCGGGTATGCACCGCTGGATGTAGCGAGTATACCTACGCCTGCTGAACTGTATTGTACGCTGGTACATCCACACCTGGAACTTAAGACAGAAGATTCCAGACGTGTGCTGAAGCCCAGCATACCCATCAAAGATGCGATCACGCAATGGGGAAATATAGCCGGTATGGTTGTAGGGTTGATGAAACCGGATTACGGATTGATTCAACGTTCACTTCATGATGTTGTGGCCGAACCGATTCGCTCGGTGTTGATTCCGGGTTTTCATAAAATCAAGGAAGAAGCGATGCAGGCCGGTGCACTGGGATGCGGTATATCCGGATCAGGCCCCACTATATTTGCGCTCTCGTCCGAGCGCGCTGTTGCCGAACGTGTAGGCAAGGCGATGCAACAACAGTTCGATCTTTTGAAACTGAAGAGCGATGTGTTTGTGTCGCGCATCAATGGCGAAGGTGCCAAAATACTGAGTGCATAAAACGCAATCCCGCAGCACGAAATATATACTTAGAAAAAAGAACAACTTTATAACAGGCCACCATCGATGAAATTTTATAGTACGAACAACCCGAATTTAAAAGTTGATTTAAAGGAAGCTGTAACACAAGGACTCGCCCCGGATAACGGACTTTATATGCCCGAGTACATTCCGGTATTACCGAAGGAGTTCTTTGATACCATTGACACCAAATCATTTCAGGAGATTGCTTTTACGGTAGCTAAAAATATTATCGGTGATGATGTGCCGGCCGATGAATTGAAACGCATTGTAGACCACACCATCCAGTTTGATGCACCGGTGGTTGAAGTAGATGATCACGCGTATGCGCTTGAACTTTTTCACGGACCTACATTGGCGTTTAAAGATTTTGGCGCACGCTTCATGTCGCAGTTGCTGGGCTACTTTGCACGCCAGCAGAAGCAGGAGATCGTTATTCTCGTAGCAACATCCGGTGATACCGGCAGTGCGGTTGCCAACGGATTTTTAGGCGTAAAGGGAACGAAGGTAATTGTACTATATCCTTCCGGTAAAGTAAGTGATATACAGGAGAAACAATTTACAACGCTGGGACAGAACGTTACGGCACTGGAGATTGATGGTACGTTCGATGATTGCCAACGCCTGGTAAAAGAAGCGTTTCTGGATGATGTGTTACGGAAGAAGTATTTTCTCACCTCTGCCAATTCAATCAATATAGCGCGACTTATACCGCAGTCGTTTTACTATTTCTACGCGTATGCGCAGATGAAAGATAAAGCGAAGGATCTCGTGTTCTCCATACCGAGCGGTAACTTCGGTAACTTAACGGGCGGCCTACTGGCGCAGCGCATGGGGTTGCCCATCCGTAAATTTATAGCGACCACCAACGTGAACGATGTAGTGCCGGAGTACCTGCGCACGAACGTATTTGCACCGCGCCCGTCTCAGCAAACCATCAGCAACGCTATGGATGTTGGTAATCCAAGCAACTTCGCCCGCATGCTTGATCTCTTCCAGAACGATTTTACTAAACTTTCAGCCGATATAGCCGGCTATTCATTCTCTGATGATGAGACGCGTGCTGCTATGCGCCATGTATTTGCTTCAACAGAGTATATATTGGATCCGCACGGAGCGATTGGCTACCTCGGATTGATCAAATACCTCGAAGAACAGGGAGAAGATGTAACGGGAATTTTCCTCGAGACAGCGCACCCGGCCAAGTTCAAGGAAGTTGTAGATGATACGCTGGGTAAATCCATTGATATACCCAAGCCTCTGCAGCACTTCCTGCAGCAAAGCAAGAAGAGTATAGCGCTGAAGAGCGACTATACCAGCTTTAAAGATTTTCTTCTGAATACTCTGTAGGAGCCGGTTGCTCCACGGTGGCTACCGCGCGATTACGGAATACAAGATGTTTGCGCGTAAAGAAATTCCAGATTACCGTAATGGCGATTGCTATAACTTTCGCGATGCGGTAATCTACGGAAGTAAATTCCACCAGGGCCCACAACACGATTTGGTTTACAACAAGGCCACCGAGCAGGCATAAGAAGAAGAGTCCGGCCTCCTGTGCTTTGTTGGCACTTGCCGATGCATTGAATACATAGCGCTTGCTAAGTATATAGGTAACGATGTTAGTTAACGCGAACGCTCCTATATTTCCGATGAGATAGTCGATACCAAGTTTCTCTACAAAGAGAATGAGTAGCGAGAACTCGATAACAGCAGATATACCTCCTACAAAAACGAACTTGATAAATTCACCTTTGAGCAGTTTCAGGATATTTTCAACGATGTTGTTTGTCATACGGAATGGCAAAGAAACGAATTTTTATGTTAACTCCTGTTGAACCATTTTATTGTGATCTATCAATCGTTTGAAAGTTGCATTACACGGATACCTTCATCCTTTCCAACCTTGTTCGCCCAGCAACGGCACAAATGCGAAGTAATCAAACTCTTCTTTTAAAAGCTTTCCGCCCTGTTTACGGATGCGCAACATTACCTGTTTCTCTTTATCGCCTACGGGTATAACCAGTATACCGCCTTCTTTTAATTGATCGGTAAGCGCTGTTGGAACAACGGGTGCTCCGGCCGTAACTATAATTTTATCGAAAGGCGCTTTCGCGGGAAGTCCTTTCGAGCCGTCACCAAAGAAGAAGTTTGGCTTGTAGCCCATCCGTGGTAAAAAGTCTTTAGCAGTTTCGTAAAGCTTTTGTTTGTATTCGATGGTATACACTTTCGCGCCCAACTCAAGCAGTACACATGCCTGGTACCCGGAGCCAGTGCCGATCTCCAGAACTTTGTCGCCTGGTTTGATCTCCAGCTTCTCAGACTGAAATGCTACGGTATAAGGTTGTGATATCGTCTGCCCTTCGCCAATCGGAAAAGCCTTGTCTTCATACGCATGTTCGAGCAGCGCATTTTCAAAAAAAACGTGGCGGGGTACCGTACCGATAGCCTTCAAAACCGCCTCACTTTTGATGCCTTTCAGGGCAAGTTTCTTAACCAGTTTATTGCGCAAACCGCGATGTCTGTAGTTGTCTTCTATCATGAAATTCTCGTCCAAAAATGATGTTGTGGATAAAATGTGGATCGATTGTGTATAATAATTAACTGTCTGTTTTTCAGTATTTTATTGGATTTTTTGAAAAACCTCCTGACTCAAAAAGTGCCTTTTCGGGGCCTCTGAAAAAGTCAACTTTTACGCCCGGGAAAGTTTCCGAAATTCCTTAGGAAAATTCGAGGTTATGCCCGTACTTTAAAGTCCTCTCCACACAGTGATTAGCTTTTTGCCATAGCGTTTCACAGTGTCCTGCGCAGAGGCTGGTGGCTTCGCCACTGGTTAAAGGGCAGGAGAGAAGTGTTAATAAGGCCAGCTACCCGAATCGAGTAACTGGCCTTTCACTTTTTTCAGGCTTCCTGTTTCTCAAAGCGCTTCGAAACCTTCAAATCTTTGCTTCCCTGCACGTATGTATAGAATCCGCTTCCGGATTTTGCTCCCTTGTGCCCCGCCTGAACCATGTTTACCAGTAAAGGACATGGAGCATATTTGGGATTGCCGAAACCTTCGTAAAGTACATTCAGAATAGAAAGGCAAACATCGAGACCAATAAAGTCTGCAAGTTGTAACGGTCCCATCGGGTGAGCCATACCGAGCTTCATCACGGAATCTATTTCTTCAACACCGGCTACTCCTTCGTACAAAGAATATATAGCTTCGTTGATCATCGGCATTAAAATGCGATTGGCTATAAAGCCCGGGTAATCATTTACTTCTACCGGTATCTTTTCAAGACTGCGCGATAGTTTCATGATGGTTTGTGTTACATCATCACTCGTGTTATAGCCGCGTATAACTTCTACCAGCTTCATGATCGGCACCGGGTTCATAAAGTGCATGCCGATAACTTTATCAGTGCGCTTGGTTACCGAAGCAATCTTTGTGATGGATATAGAGGAGGTGTTAGTCGCGAGAATGGTATGCGGTGCTGTTGCTGCATCAAGGTCTTGAAAAATTTTGAGCTTCAGTTCCGTGTTCTCCGTTGCTGCTTCCACTACCAGGTCAACATTGCTCACGCCGGTTTTTAAATCCGTATGCGTTGTAATGTTTGCCAGCGTCTGCTTCTTTACATCTTCAGTTATAGAACCTTTCTCTACTTGTCTGCTGAGATTTTTATCAATGGTGCTTAGTGCTTTCTTCAAAGCATCTTCCGCTATGTCTATCAATGTAACCGTATAACCATGTTGCGCGAAACTATGTGCAATACCATTTCCCATGGTGCCTGAGCCAATCACAGCAATGTTCTTCATGTCGTTTAGATTTTTAAAGCGAACAAAGATAAGGATAGTAACGAGTTGAACGTAACTTTAAACGATGCAGCAACGAATGAAAGATCAGAACTCTTTTTTCAGGTTGAAGAAGAACCCGCGGTTGCCTTCTGCATTATACGTATACTCGAAGCGCAGCACCATATCATACGAACCAACGATATCAATACCCATTCCTACACCGGATAATAATTTGTTGGTTAAACGACTATTGATTTCATAGTGCGGATAGTTGCTTACATATCCTACATCAGCATACGTCTTCAGGTAAATAGCAAGTGGTATATGTCTGAATTGCGGAATGGGCATAGCACGCCAGTTATACGCACGTGAGAATATCTTTTTCTTGAATGTAGTTTTGTTAAGTATATATTCCGGTCCCTCGATAACATATACTTCGTAGCCGCGAATGATCTGCTTCTGATAACCGAGTGCACCGTAGTTCATATAGGGAAGATCATCGGGCGAGCTCCAATAGCCTACCGTATAATTGGAAAGATAAAATCCTTTGTTCAGGTCGATGAAGCTTGCAAAGGTTCCGCTTACTTCAAACTTGTTCAGATCGTCTGAGGAGGTGAGACCATTTTTAGTAAGGAATGCCTGGAGGTAATAGCCGCGCAACGGATAGCCTACATAATCGCGGTGGTCTGAATTGAATTGATAGGTGAGCGATGCGTATTGCTGTGTATCTTTTTCTTTGCCGATATAATTCGGGTTGAGGAGTTCGATGGTATCGCGAACATTGGTACTGCGATAGAACAGGGATACCAGATGCGATTCGTAGAACGATGGCCGGTACGTATAGGTCAATCCTCCTACACGCGTGGTGCGAAGTATATCTTTGGATTCGAGGAATTCAAGTTTGTGATCGGCCGTGCGGTACGCCAGGTTTTTTGTTTCGATAAAATCGAAGTCAACCGCTAAACCATGACGCTGTTTTTTGTCGATATAGGGAAAGCGATAGGTAATACCGAACCTGCGTGAGAAACCGAATTGAGCGATGAAGCGAAGTGTTTCGTTACGACCCCGCATGTTATACTGATAGAGGCGAAGACCGTAGTTAACGCGACTGAAATCGTGATTATAATTTTGCCACCACTCATTGAAGTTACGATCCGATAGTTCAAATATCGGGGAGGGGAATGTATACCACCGTTCGTTGAGATCGATCAGCAGATCTACCAGATCGGTTTCAAGTTCGAGTGTGCGAATCTCTACCGTGTTGAACAAGCGCGTGTTGATCAGCTTCTTCTTATCGGTCTCCAGTATATGTTGCAGGTCGGTGCTATAAATAAAGTCACCGGACTTTAATGTGAGCTCGCGCAGAATGATCGGATCGCGCGTAATGCGATTACCAATGATAAAGATGCGATTGATCCTGACAAATCTCCCGATGCTATCCATCGGTGCTACACGAGCCGAAGCAGGTCTTTTTACAGAGTCAGGCAAAAGCTCTGCGTCAGAGTTCTGAACAGGCTCTGCTTCTGCAAAAAAGCTTAGGAGAACGAATAAAATTACCAGCATTTTGTAACGCTAAGACTCGTAGTACTTAGACAAGTTTAATGTTACTTTCTGTAAAAACCGGATTTTTATGACGCCTTTTTTCTGAACGATAATACCAGGATAACAATACCCACCAATACAAGCGGAATGCTGAGGATTTGCCCCATGTTAAGTGGTAGGGTTGCTTCAAAGGCTTCCTGGTTTTCCTTCAGATACTCGAACAGGAAACGCATGCCGAAGCACCAGATCAAAAATATACTGAAGATGCGGCCCTGCACCAGGTTCTCTTTGTAACGCGCCCAGATGGCGAGTAACACCAGGAACAGAATGATGCATGAAATAGATTCATACAATTGTGCAGGGTGACGTGCTATACCGGTTGTAGGGATCTTGGCAACAAAGCCTTTGTTATCCGGGTTAGCAACCTGGTAGTCAAGCCGTAATTTCGGAGTCTCGTCAAAAAACTCGTAGAGTTGTGAGGAGAGCATTTGTCGTACCGGGCCGTTCACAAGTTCGTCAATCTGCGTCTCGTTGGCTGACGGCTTAAAGAATATATATACATATAGCGGTACGCGACCTTCACCAACAGCAGGCACTGAATCATTCCGATGATATACTACATCGTCTACAATCCCATCAACATCGTGTCGCTTGTCTTTTATAGTTTCCGTTAAACGGCCTGTAAACACAACACCCCAGGGTTTATCAGTAGGCAGACCAATGATCTCGGAGTTGAAATAATTACCGAGTCTGATCAATGCTCCGGTTAATGCTACGAGTATAACAATGCGGTCCAGTACCTGGAGATAATTCTGTCCGGGTTTCTTCTTGCGACTATATAACCACAGGGCAAATAGGATACCGATAGCCCCACCGTGGCTCGCGAGTCCCTGGAGACCAGTAAAGCGGAACGGGTTAAACTCAAAGGGTAAAAAAATGCCGAGTGGATCAGTCCATATTATTTCAGGTTGATAGAAAATAACATGGCCGAGGCGTGCGCCCAGAATGGTGGCAATCACCATGTAAATAGTAAGGGTATCGACATCCTTTTCAGGTTTGCCTTCCTTACGGTACATATAGTATAGAATCTGCTGGCTGATGAGAAAGCCTAATGCAAAAAACAATCCATACCAGCGAAGTGCAAAAGAACCGAACGAAAAGATCTCCGGACTAGCGTTCCAGATGATGTAACTCAGTATACCCATAGCGGCAAATATAGCAGAAAGCTTAAATCAAATAGCCTGTTGAGGCGTAAAGTGAAAAGCTTAAAACCAAAAAGCCGTTGACTGACAATAAAATTACCGCAGGATAATACCGGTTTAATATTGATCGAGTTTCGCCAGTTCCTCTGTAAATCCTGATGATAAAATCGGGAAGCGGCACCACGTGCGCGGGTCTACGTTCAGATCGTCCAGGTGAAAGGCAGGCGCGAGGCGTTCGCGCTTCCATTGGTTGGCAGACCAGAGCCTGAAGAATTTCCGGATCCAGTTCTTCAGCATGGCCGGATCATGGTTGATCTTCATTACTTCATATACCTGCAGCGGAGACCTGCGCATAAGAATAGCCCACTTCTCGATCTCAGCCAATACAGCATACGGCATCAGGTCGTCCTCATCGGTTTGGTTGCGCTCCAGTGGTCGCAGTTCTGCTGTAGGCTGAAGATTATTGACCAGGTTCAGCCCGGTTTGATTCAGATTCTTTTCTGCCCAGCGAAGCCATTGGAGTATAAATACTTTGCTAAGGCCTGCAATAGGCGATAGGCTTCCGCTGGTATCACCGTCCATAGTGGCATACCCAACATCGCCTTCGCTGCGATTAGACGTTGTGAGCAGCACAGCACGCTTTACGTTGGCAAGCATCCAGATAATGGGTGAACGCGAACGCGCCTGTATATTTTGTAGCGTAACATCGTCTTGCTCCCACGTAAGTTTTCTGCCAATGGCATTTTCAATTTTACGGGAGTATGAATTTACTTCGTCATTAATCGTCCATTGGTGAAACTCGGCACCAATAGAATCCGCAAGCGATTTGGCGGCATTAAAAGTTTGTGACGATGAATTTATAGTGCCTTGATATGCGCACGTTAATAATTTACCAACAGCTTCTTTTATATCATTCGCTTCTATACCCAGTGCTTTGTTGAATATGTCCCAACCAACTTCGGCAACTGCGCGCTTTACCATTTCGGCTACAAATACAGCGCACGATGATGAGTCGGCACCACCACTCAGCGAGAGCACAAAACCTTTTGCTTTACTCTTTCGCGCATAGTCGTATAGCGCGAGTGCCACCGCCTGTGTGAGCTCTTCATTTCTATCTTTTACATCGGCGGAGGGTATAACTTCGCTTTGCTCCGGATTCTTAAAATCAACCGAGCAAGCCAGTATAGTATAGTTACGGAAGGAGAGTCGCTTGTTAACTGCGAGTAACTTTCCCTTCTGTGCTATAATAATATCACCATCGTATATCATTTTACCGGCTTCATTGCCGAGTAAATTTGTAAAGAGGTATACACAGTTAAAGGAAACGGAACCATCGAGCACAACCTCTCTTTCACGAAGCGTACTCTTGCCCATAGCAAAGTGACTCGCACTTGGGTTCAAGATCAGATTTACTCCGCGCTCCATCAACCGGTAACCCGGACGATAATTTTTTCGCCAGCCGTCTTCACATATTTCAAAGCCGAACTTAACGCCTTCAATTTCATAGATAAGATCTCCGGCCTGTACCTTTTCACCGCCCAGCGTAAGTTCAACCGTACGATACGGAACCCACGGATCAAACCAGCGCGGTTCATAGTGTACACCATCGCGTGCCAGGTTTTGCTTGAATGTTATACCTATAATTTTTCCATTGCTGATTACGCACGAGCCGTTATACGTTATGCCTTCCAGGCGTATCGGTAAACCTATACATATTGTGATGTCTTGTGTATAGTCCCGTATTTTCAGTACTTCTTTCCAGGCGTGTTCGGCCAGCCAGTCGCTGAGAAAAAGATCTTCGCAGCCATAGCCGGTAACGCATAGCTCGGGGAAACATAGTATCCTGATCTGTTGCCTGCGCGCTTCTTCTATGGCCTCGAGTATATTTCGGGTATTGTTATTCCAATCGAACGGAATCTGGTTGACGGTGGCCCCTCCAATTTTTATCATGGCGGATGTGCGTATTAAAATCTCAAATCAATTAAGTGCAATTGAACAACTTCGCGTTACCAAAGTCATTTACTATATACGTATACCTATAAGACTATGCCTGCCTTATGCCTGTATACATCCAACAAATATGGAGATTAATTTGTCACCTTGCTGAACAGCTTTTAATGACTTTACAGGAAGAAAAATGAAATGTTTTTGATTAGGAGAGAAGATTCAGCATCTCACACGTTTTCAAGGCAGCATCCTGCTCGGCTTTTTTCTTGCTGTTGCCGTAGCCCGTTCCTTTGGCTTCATTGTCAACCAGCACCTGCGCGGTGAACTCTTTGTGGTTCTTGCCTTTCTTAACGTTTAATATTTCGAAGCGCACTTCTTTTCCTTCGCGTTGCGCCCACTCAATGATCTTGCTCTTAAAGTTGGAGTTGGAATTTACCAGCTCATCGAGATCATAATTAGGACCGATAAGTTTATCGATTACAAACTTCTTGGTGCGCAGGTATCCTTTGTCAAGGTAAATAGCACCCACAATCGCTTCCAGTGTATTACCGAGTATAACCTGCTGCAGATGAGAGTTCTTCTGATCGTATTGAACAATGTTACCGACACCGATTTTACGCGCAAGGAGGTTGAGTGTTTCGCGGTTTACGATGCGCGATCGCATTTCGGTAAGGAAACCTTCTGACTTGAACGGAAATTTTTTGAACAGGTAATCTGCTACCGCTGCACCGAGGATGGCATCACCAAGATATTCCAGGCGCTCATTCGACTCTTTGAAACCCTGACCATTTTCTTTGGCAATAGAACTATGAACTGTTGCCAAACGGTATAGTTCAAGATTGGAAGGTGTAAGGCCGGCAATATTCTTTATAGCCCTGATCAGCTTCTCATCATTCTTCGATTTTCCTTTCGGAAGCTTAAGGATTTTCCAGACCAAGTTGTATATCAGTTCATTTTATAGTCGGATGCTAATTTAATAAGATTATTGGTATTAATATCCTGCTACCGGTCGTGTTATCTAAGATTATTGTTTAAACGATTACCATAGAGCCTACCACAACTATACCCATACACGCGGATATAGCAACGCATAGTAAACCCTATAGCTATAGCACAATATAGCGGCACAGGTTGTTAGCAGGATAAAAAAGGGACTAGATCTTCCTGAAGATCACAGAGAAGTTATGACCACCAAAGCCGAATGTATTGCTCAACGCGATGTTGATGTTACGTTCCTGTGCTTTGTTAAAGGTCATATTCAGCTTAGGATCAAGATCAGGATCGTCTTCAAAGTGATTGATGGTAGGAGGGACGATTGAATCATTGATCGCCATGATACATGCTATACTTTCAATGGCACCCGCGGCACCCAGCAAGTGGCCTGTCATGGATTTGGTAGAGCTGATGTTCATTTTATAAGCATGCTCACCAAATACTTTTTGAATGGCGCGGATCTCACCTATATCACCAAGCGGAGTAGAAGTTCCGTGTGTATTGATATAGTCTATTTGTTCAGGCTTGATCTCGGCATCTTCCAATGCGTTGTACATTACCTGAATGATACCGGCACCTTCGGGATGTGGCGCTGTAATGTGGTAAGCATCCGATGACATACCGCCACCGATTACTTCCGCATATATTTTAGCACCACGTTTCTTCGCGTGCTCGTACTCTTCGAGTATTAATGCACCGGCACCTTCACCCAGTACAAAACCATCGCGGTCTTTATCGTACGGGCGTGATGCAGTCTCCGGAGAATCGTTACGCTCGGAGAGAGCTTTTAAGGAATTGAATCCACCAACACCTGCTTCGCATACAGCAGCCTCCGAACCACCTGATACGATGATATCAGCTTTACCTAAACGTAAAAAGGTAAAGGCATCGTAAAGTGCATTGGTAGAAGAAGCACAGGCAGAAACCGTTACATAGTTCGGCCCGCGGAAACCATACTTGATAGAGATGTGACCTGCACTCAGGTCGGGAATCATTTTAGGAATGAAGAAAGGGTTGAATCTTGGAGTTCCATCGCCTTTGGCATATACCTTAACTTCTTCCTGGAAAGTTAACAACCCCCCGATACCTGACCCCCAAATCACGCCAACGCGATTCGGGTTGAGTTCAGTTAGCGGGAGGTTTGCATCTTTTATAGCCTCATCCACAGCCACCATAGCATATTGCGCGAACGGGTCCATCTTACGCGCTTCCTTTCGATCCATAAAGTTACCGATGTCGAAGTTCTTCACCTCGCAGGCAAACTTTGTTTTAAAGAGCGTTGAATCAAAGCGTGTTATGGGAGCTGCTCCACTTTTACCATTCTTCAATCCATCCCAAAACGCTGGTAACGTATTGCCGATGGGTGTGAGTGCACCAAGTCCTGTAACGACTACTCGCTTCAATGTCATGATCTATGGGGTGTGGTTGTATAAAGGCAGTGGTCAATTATTTCTTTACGTTTTGCTCCAAGTAAGAGATGGCCTGGCCAACAGTGGAGATATTTTCAGCCTGGTCGTCTGGGATAGAAATATTGAATTCCTTTTCGAACTCCATAATAAGTTCTACGGTGTCAAGTGAGTCAGCTCCAAGGTCGTTGGTGAAGCTAGCCTCAGGAGTAACTTCAGATTCTTCAACACCAAGTTTTTCGATGATGATCTGCTTTACTTTTTGTGCAATTTCAGACATGTTTTTAAGGTTTATGATTTAAAAATCAGTTGCAAAGAAAGAGATTTACGTGAATATTATCAAACTTTTTTGAAACGGCTCTCTGTCACATTAAGGAGTGTTTTGATCTGAAAAATGAAGAAAACCAAGCTTGTCATAGACTATGAATACGACTTTGAACTGTTGGGACTCACCTCGACAGCAAGGGGTTATAAGCTTGCCTGGGAACTTAACCAGGCACTGCACATACAACTGGTAAAACAGCCCGATTTGGCGGTCGGATTCAAAAATAATGACGAAAAGTACTTTTCTTTCTATTCTTTTGAAACTCAACTCAATCGATTGAAACTATTCAAAAACAAACCTTCTGAACCTGACCCCGGAAAGTATTTCCTAATCCCTGAATTTCCTCATTTCGATTTTATAATTTTGGCGGCTATGAAAGATCAGTACACCCATCCGCAGTTGCTGGAGTTGATCAAGTCGATATCTTCTGTTCAGTTTGTGACCTTCATACCTTTGGACGGTCTCAAGTCTAAATCAAATTTTATTTTCTGATTCTTCCGATGCACACTGATTTATTTCATATTAACCATCCACACGAAATATCTTAAACCTTTATGCTAGAAAAAGTATCGTTCAACAAGACTAAAATTGTTGCCACCGTAGGGCCTGCTTCAAACTCGAAAGAAATGCTTCGCGCATTGATCAAAGAAGGAGTAGATGTTTTTCGCCTGAATTTCTCTCATGGTAAACACGAAGACCACCTGAAGGTTATTAACTTCGTTCGCGAACTAAACGCAGAGATGGGTACAACGGTATCGCTTCTCCAGGATCTCCAGGGGCCTAAAATCAGAGTGGATGAAATGGAACCGGGTATCGTTATCGAACGTGGACAAGAACTTATCATCACTACCCGTGACCTCATCGGTAATCGCGAAATCGCCAGCACATCCTATAAAAATCTTCCGAAAGATGTTAAACCTGGTGATACCATCCTGGTTGACGATGGTAAAATTGAATTGAAAGTAAAAGAAGTACGTGATATAGACGTTGTAACGGAAGTAGTATATGGCGGTCCGTTAAAATCAAGAAAAGGTATAAACCTTCCTTTCACAAAAGTTTCTGCTCCGTCATTAACCGAAAAAGATTTAGCTGACCTGTACTTCGGTATTGAAAATAATGTTGACTGGATTGCGCTTTCGTTTGTACGCAAAGCTTCTGATATAGAATCGTTACGTTCAATCATTGACGAGAAAAAATCAAACGCACGCATCGTAGCAAAAATTGAAAAGCCGGAAGCACTGAGTAACATCGATGAAATCATTACGCTGACTGACGCGGTGATGGTGGCTCGTGGTGACCTGGGTGTTGAGATCTGGCTGGAAGAAGTACCAATGGTACAAAAGATGCTCGTTGAAAAATGTAATCGCGCAGGCAAGCCGGTTATCGTAGCAACGCAGATGATGGAAAGTATGATCGAGAACCCTCGTCCTACACGTGCAGAGACCAATGACGTTGCCAACGCTGTGATGGATGGTGCTGATGCTGTGATGCTTTCTGCAGAAACTGCTGCCGGTAAATATCCGATCGAAGTAATCCGCAGTATGGTTCGTACCGTTGCTTCGGTTGAGAAGAGCCCGAATATATACTACCGCTTCCGCGATGTGAATAAGAATTCGCCAACCTATATACACGATAACTTTGTATTGGCAGCTTGTAAACTGGCAAAAGATGTAGGAGCAAAGGCTATAGTAGGTATGACCCAATCTGGTTACACAGCATTCCAGTCATCTGCCTACAGACCAAACGCTAACATCTTTGTGTTTACATCGAACAAAGCATTGCTTACCAAAATGAACCTCGTTTGGGGTACACAGGCTTATTTCTACGATAAGATAAACTCTACCGATGAAACGATAGCAGATGTGGAAGATATACTGAAGAAAGAAGGACATGTACAGAGCGGTGATCTGTTTATCATCCTGGCAAGTATGCCTATTCAGGAAAAGGCACGTACCAACACGTTGAAGATTAACGTGGTGAAGTAGTCTTTATCGTTATCCGTTAATCGTAATTAGTATAAAGGTTGGCGGATAACGAAATCCAATTACTCAAAGAACACAAAGAAGGCACCAGGTTTCACAAAGAAATTCGGTGCCTTTTAATTTATATGTACTTTGATTTTTACAGACGTTTCTTATGTATACATATATACCGAGCACGGACTATCTCTCTTCGTATAACGGATAATAGATAACGATTAACGATCACTAAAGGAAATCAATATCCACATTCAACGGGTAGCGCATCAGGTATCGCAGTGCCTGCTTCATGGTAAGATCTTCGAATAAAACTTTATAGAGTGTGGTAGTGATCGGAGCACGCACACCGTAGTAGTCTGCACATTTCTTGGTGATGCGTATGGTATTTATACCTTCGGCCACTTCATCGGTGCTCGCCAGAATTTCTTTCAGCGTTTCGCCCTTTGCAAGACGGTGACCAATTGTAAAGTTTCGGCTTAATGAACTGTTGCAGGTTGTAACCAAATCGCCTACACCGGCTACACCTAAAAAAGCTTTTGTATTTCCTCCTAACGCGCGACCGAGGTATATCATTTCCACCATGCCGCGACTTACCAATAAACCTTTTGCATTTTCGCCATAGCCGAGTCCGCTTAACGCACCGGCTGCTATAGCAATTATATTCTTGAGTACACCGGCCAATTCAACACCCACCAGGTCGTTGTTGCCATATACCTGGAAGTGATCGTTACGGAGTAAGCGTTTACCGAGTGTAATTACTTCATTAAAGTGACTCGCTATAACTGTTGCTGCGGGTTGATTAGCCGCGAGTTCTCTTGAAAGGTTAGGTCCGGCCAGACAGCCTACGCGCACCACAACACTTTCTTCCATAATTACTTCACTCATGGTTTTTACCTGGCTTCGGTTAAGCTTCGTAATTGTCTCGATGCTTTGTCCGTTGGTAAGCGTAAGGTCAAAACCTTTTGTTCCGTGAATTAATATATGATAGGGGTGAAGATGCGGTGAGAGATGTTTCATCATCGAGCGAAAGTGCTCCGAGGGTACAATCGGAAACAATATATCGCACTGCTCAGCTATAGCAGCAAGGTCGTTAATGGGCTCGATGTTCGGATGCATGCTATGCCCGCGGTTCTCGCGCGTTTCGCGTATACGCTGAATAACTTTTTCATCGCGTGCATATAGCAATACCTTCCGGTGCTGCGCCAGAAGGTTAGCCACCACACTGCCGAAGTTACCAGCCCCGATTACGCCAACCGGTTTATCGTCAGATAAACTTTTCAAGGTCATAGCCAACCAGCCTGTTGTGATAGTAATATAATGTGTTGAAGTCTTTTGTGATAATATTTCCTTCGCGATTCAGCAACAACGGACGTTTCAAGTGAAATATACCAACGTTATCAAGTCCATGACGAATCACCAGATCGATCTGTCCTTTCAGGTGCGTTGCATGGTATACCTTGCCTTCATCTTTTAATTTATAGATATGCTTGCGCACACGCTTACAGGTTTCGCGAAACTCTTCGTACGGTATAACCTGGTCTTCCTCCGGTAAGCGAAGCAATCCAAACAGATCAAGCTTCGAGTGTTTCTTCTGCCACATCTCGAACGCAACAAAGGCAACCAGGTGGCTGGCGAATACACGGTTGATGCGATGATATTCGAATACGATCTTCTGACTGAGCATGCGGGTATATTCGTCTTCGCGCTGCTTATCGATCGTTACATGTTCATCGCTTACAAAGTAATCACGCGTATCAATTACCCTTCCCTGTGCATCCAGACTATTACCGTCATCATCTACATAATTACCCATTACATCAAGTCCGCGGCCAATGGAAACAGATATGTTAGAACCTTTGGTGAAGAACTTGAAGAGGAATTGCAGCAACTGCCAGCTCCCGTATTTATCCTGTTCAGGTAAATAACGATCCTGACCTTTAACAGAAAGATAGTCATCAATCAGATCGGGAGCTTCCAGTACAAAGTGATAATTGAGGGTTACCGGTACTACAAATATTTTACGAACTTCTTCGGTGCTGTTGCTATCAACAGCGTCCAGGTAGAGGTTTCGTTGTGCTTCAACGGCCGAGCTGAGCAAGCCCAGCTTCAATTGTTTTTCGATGGCGCCAGAACGCGAACGTGTTCCACCCGGGAAGAATAAACTATGCGCACCTTTCTGTATCGCCAGGGTTGAATATAGTTTCAACGTTTCGAGGTAGGGCAGGTTCTTCTTTCTGCGGTCTACTTTATAGGCACCAAGACTATTCATAAAGTAAGCGAATATCTTGATGTTGAAGAGATTCAGTCCGGCACCATATATAAATGCAGGCAATCCTAACGAATGGATTACCCAACCTATCAATATAGAATCGAGATTGCTGAAGTGAGTCGGTACCATAATGACAGTACCCTTGGTAGCGAGGTTACGCAGTTGCTTTACCTTGCCAACAATATGTATCTTATCACGGAGGGTATAGCGGTTTCGGAAGAATGCTCCGAATTTTTTAACCCGCGCGCCATTTAATAAGCGGGCAAACCAGAACTTAACAATCTCGCGCGTTACTTTATATGAGCTCGCATTAAAGTTACCGGCAATTTCGTTGGCGTAACGCGAAACAATTCGATGCAGAATTTCCTCAGCTTTAGCCTGGGCTTCTTCGGCAGGCTTGGTATCAAGCCCTACCATGTCGTCTTTAATGGTAGCCCAAAAGCGAGGTTCATCTACCGGGTCAACTCGCCAGCGGTTACGCTTCATGCGTTGCTGTTCGCGGTAAACAGTAGTTTGAAGTTCGTCTAAAAGTTGTTTCGTTGTCGGACGCAGTTCCTTAACACGTGCAATAGACTTCTTTGCAACTTCTTCTATAAACTCCTTCCGGTTTTTACTTAACTGATATACAGGCCAGTCGGGTATACCTTCCAGGATAGGTTTATACTTCTTATTCTTATTTTTCTTCTCTACGACTTCCATTCGGGGACGCAAAATAGTGAAAAGTTGAACGTTATCGGTTATTCCTTAAATCATTAGGCCATACGATGATTAACCTATCGCATTCAACCTGTTACGAAGACTGGCTCCCATGGCTTCGAATCGGGTTAGCGTTTCATGGATAAAGGTTTCATCGACCAGCGCCTGCAAGTCTGCTTCCGATGTTACATCATATTCATGGATCTTAAAAGTCTGCTCCAGAAAGCCCTGTTCAAACTTGATCAGGTAGCGGTTGTTCCAGGCAAAAAGTGTGATCTTACAATCCGGATGCGGAATTTCTCCAACTACGCGCATATAAGGTCGTGTTAAATATATGTTAAGCCCGTAAAGTTCAGTGATTTGAACCGAAGGATCAAAACTTGGCGCATCAGAAAATATATTCGTGATCAAAAAATAGTAATGATAGATGCCTTTCTTCGGTAAAAGCGTGAGAATGAAGAGAATTAGGATTCTGTTAGAATTAGCTGTGCTTTAACAGAACTGAGTTCCTTTTCAAGATTTTTATAAACCGGGCTGTTGTGAAGTTGATCAAATTTCATTTGTCGGATAAGGCGTTGAAGTTCCAGCTCGCGTCTCAGCAAGGAAGCCTTCAAGGCTTTAGGATCAGGTTTCATGAGTAGGTTAAGGTGATTGGTTTTGGCTGAGACGAAGATATTGTATAAAACCTAAAGTGAAAAAAGATGGGGTATATTTTTTTAGCGTGAAAGTGTAATTGAAATGGAGACACACGCAAACCAAAGCTGGTAAATGAAATATAGCCGTGCCGGAGTATATCTCTTGAAAAAGAAGTAATACGCTTCGCACAAGGTTAAGTTCCCCCGATCCTAAACATTCTCAGAATATGATATGTCAATACTACTCATCATGAGCTATCGGAAGAACGAACTTCCATCAAAATTATCTGCGAAAATCTGCGACTTCTGCCGGCATAAAAACAACAGAACTCTGCGGTGGTGAGTAAAGATCAAGGAGAAGCAACGCAAGTTCCAACGGAACGGGTTGAAAGCGGGTCTATACTATTAAAAACCAGTCAGGTGAAGAATAAAAAGCGTTTTATACCGTTAAAGTAGTTGACCTTTCCATATCCACTGGAAGATTTTATATTGTAACTTATCGTATTCTTTTGATGTTGATCAGCAGGACAATACATTTACATCCATGAAGGCGCCCTTTTTAACCCGAAGTATGCTGCGAGGAATTTTCCTCGTACTTTGTTTCATTCTGTCTGGCGTAGCTGCATTTGCAACTCACTTGCGTGCAGGAAATATCATTGTTAGAAGAATCGGTGCCTGTAGTGCACGAAAGTATAGCATTACCGTGATAGTGTATACCAACACGCTGAATACAAATGTTTTATTCGGTGGCGACCAGGATTATCTTGACTTCGGTGATAAGAGCCCGCGTATACTCATTCCGGAAATCGGTCCGGGACATCCCAACTATTCAGTGATCGATCAGCAACGCGGTATTGCCCGCGCATTCTATACCGTGGAGTATACCTATGGCGGTCCGGGCCGTTACACCATCAGCTATGTTGAGCCGAACCGTAACGAAGGTGTGCTTAACATGGATAACTCGGTTAACACAACATTCTATATCGAGACACAAATCGTTATCGATCCTTTCCTCGGTTGCAGTACACCTGCTGATCTTACTATTCCTCCCATCGACAGAGCCTGCTCTGGTAAAGCTTTCTTCCACAACCCGGGTGCTTATGATCCGGACGGAAATGATAGCTTGTCATACGAGATGGTAGTGCCTTACCGCGATCGCAATGCTACAGTACTGAACTATAAAGCTCCGAACGATCCTAAATTTTATGTTGATTATGCTACCGGCAATGAGACAGACGATGGTCCTCCTACCTTCAAGATCGATGCCTTTGACGGAACCATTACCTGGGATGCTCCGGGCTTTGCGGGTGAATATAATATAGCCTTCATTGTACGCGAGTGGAGGAAGGTACTTGGCAAATGGGTAGCCATGGGATATGTGAGACGCGATATGCAGATCATTGTTGAAGATGACTGTAACAACCAGCGCCCCGACCTGGAAGTGCCTGAAGATGTTTGTATAGAAGCAGGTAAAACTTTAAAAGAAACGATCATCGGAACGGATCCGGATATACCACCGGATAAAGTAAAAATCGAAGCGTTCTCGCAAATATTCGAATTGATACCATCTGAATCTCCGGCTACATTTTCACCGGACCCCGCTATATTTCAGAACTCACCGGGTAAACTGGAGTTTGAGTGGAATACTACCTGCGAACATATTCGTGAGCAACCGTACCAGGTGGTGTTCAAAGTATCGGATAGCAGGAGCAATGGTGTGTCGCTCGTAACCTATAAGACCTGGCGGATAAAAGTTGTCGGTCCTGCACCAACGTGGAATGACGCACAACTCAATCTCAGTAACCGAACGGCAACCATCAAGTGGGATCCGTATACCTGTATCAATGCAGAAAAGATCCAGATATGGCGAAAGGTTGACAGCACTTCGTTCAGGCCGGATAGCTGCCAGACGGGTATGCCGGAGTTTCTCGGTTATGAAAATATAGCAACCATAGCTGCCAAGACTTCTACCGGTACACAGGTAACACAGTATATAGATGACAACGAAGGTAAAGGACTTGCACCGGGAGCAATGTACTGCTACCGACTCGTAGCGACATTTGCATTGCCCGATGGTGGTGAAAGCTATGTTTCTAAAGATACTTGTGTGGGACCTATACCTGCCGATGTACCGATCATTACGCATGTTAGTGTTCAAAAAACAGGTACGGCCGATGGACAGATCCGCGTAAGCTGGAAGCGACCGTTTGATGCGAATAAAACAACATACCCGCCACCGTATGAGTATAGAGTATACAGAGCAGTTGGGTATACACGCGGAACAGACTCTTTATTAGTACAAACTACGAACGATACTACGTTCGTGGATCAGGGATTGAATACGGAAGAGAGTATATATAATTATAGCATTGCCGCTTATTCTCCGGGCTCACCACTGACAAATAAATTCGTGGGAACATCGGAAGTTGCTTCTGCTGTAAGACTCGATACAAAATCACAAGTAGGACAAATTCAATTGAACTGGACGGCTGTAGTACCATGGTCTAACCAGATACAATCACATCCACGCCACTTGATATACCGTGGACCAGAAGGATCAACCGAGGATCAACTGGTATTGATTGATAGTGTAGATGCTACAGTTGATGGACAGGTATATGTCGACAAGGGCCAGTTTAACAATACACCGCTCGATGAAGGTACTACCTACTGCTACCGTATATTGACACGTGGAGGGTATGGTAATCCAACAAAAATACCGGAGCCACTCGAAAACTTCTCGCAGATAATCTGTGTGCAGCCGGGTGATAGTATACCTCCGTGTAAACCTATATTAACGGTTGATCTGCTCGACTGCGATCAGTTTAAACTGCAGCAGAACTCGTGCGATAATTCAACCTATACCAACGTGTTGAACTGGACGAACGATGCCTCTGCAGAATGTCAGGCTGACATTGCCAGCTACAGAATATACCGTTCGGCAACTCCGGGAGGCGAAAGTGTATTCCTGGCGCAGGTACCGGCTGTTCAAACTACCTATTCAGATGTAGGCCTACCTTCGTTCGCACGATGTTATACTATTGTTGCTGTAGATCGCTCCGGTAATGAAAGCGAACCAAGTGAACCAGTATGTAACGACAATTGTCCTTACTACGAATTGCCAAACGTGTTTACACCGAATGGCGATGGCAAGAATGATGAGTTCAGTGCATTTAACATTCGTGATTATTTGAAGAACTGTCCAAACCCTGAAGATTGTACAATACCACAACACCTCATTGAAAAATGCGCACGCTTTGTCGATAAGGTAAAGTTCAAGGTATTTAATCGTTGGGGGCAGGAAGTATACTCGTACGAATCAGGTAGTGAAAACAGTATATATATCGACTGGGATGGTAAAGATGAAGGTGGCGTAGAACTGGCACCGGCCGTATACTACTATGTAGCAGAAGTAACATTCTTTACGCTCGATCCGAACAACAGTGTGAAGACCTTTAAAGGATGGGTTCACCTCGTGGATGGACAACAGTAACCATATCACGGTTCTTTTTGATGGCGTCTGCAATCTTTGTAACGGCACGGTTCAGTTTGTAATCAAACGCGACCGTGCCGCTATATTTCGCTTCGCATCCCTGCAGTCAGACTACGCGCAGGCTTTGCTTCGCCGGGTAAATCTCCCGACAGATCAGCTCTATAGTGTTATCGTAATCGAAGATGGTGTGGCGTACCAGAAAAGCGATGCAGCTCTTCGAATCGCCAGGCATCTCTCGGGCGTTTGGCACTGGCTATATATCCTTCGCGTGGTTCCGAAATTTATCCGCGATGGCCTCTATAACTTTATCGCCACCAACCGCTACCGTTTTTTCGGAAAGCAGGATCACTGCATGATTCCCACACCGGAATTAAAGGCCCGTTTTGTCGATTAAGACGCTGCTATTCTCACATTTCAGCTTTTTACTATTTTTGGGCGCGGATTAATTATCCCGATCCGAAAAATTTATGAAGGCATATGTATTTCCAGGACAAGGTGCACAGTTCACCGGAATGGGTAAAGACTTGTATGAATCAAGTGCAAAGGCAAAGGCTCTGTTCGATCAGGCCGATGAAATTCTCGGCTTCAAGCTGACGAAGATTATGTTCGAAGGAACAGCCGATGAACAAAAACAAACCAAAGTAACACAGCCTGCTATATTTCTGCATTCAGTAGCCGTAGCGTTGGCGAACGATACATTTCAACCCGATATGGTTGCAGGACACTCGCTCGGTGAATTTTCCGCGCTGGTCGCTAACAAGACACTGTCGTTTGAAGATGCTTTGAGACTCGTGTCCAAACGCGCTACAGCCATGCAGCATGCCTGCGAAATCAATCCATCTACAATGGCTGCCATCCTGGGCCTTGATGATAAAGTAGTAGAAGACATCTGTGCATCTATCGATGACGTTGTAGTAGCTGCTAACTATAATTGTCCGGGACAACTTGTTATTTCCGGAACCATAAAAGGCATCGAAATAGCCTGCGAAAAAATGAAAGCAGCCGGAGCGAAGCGCGCGTTGCCATTGCAGGTAGGAGGGGCATTCCACTCACCACTTATGGAACCTGCCCGCGCAGAATTAGCCGCAGCCATCGAGAGCACTACATTTGCACAGCCTATATGCGCGGTATATCAGAATGTAAATGCACTCCCATCAACAGATATAGCAACGATTAAGAAGAACCTGATCGCACAGCTTACAGCTCCTGTACGCTGGACACAATCTGTTCAAAATATGGTAAAAGACGGCGGTAAAACGTTCATCGAATGCGGTCCCGGAAAAGTACTTCAGGGCCTCGTGAAGAAGATTTCACCCGAATCTGAAGTTGCAAGCCTTTAGTGTGTTTACGTGTGTACGGGTTTAGGTGTTTATGTTAATGCACGTACACACTTAAACGCGTACCAGCGGAGACACGTCAAGCGTGTCGTTGCAGAGGGTGAGGAGTTCGCGGATGGACTTTTGTTCAACCGGGTGGATTACGTCAGCTGCTATTTCGGCAAGTGGTATTAAGGTAAACTTTCGGTTGTTCATGCGTGGGTGTGGTATAGTAAGTTGTTCACGCTCAACAATAACATCACCGTAAAGGAGTATGTCAATATCCATGGTGCGGGCGCCCCATGCTTCGGTTCGTACGCGCCCCATTGCCTCTTCGATATTCTTTGTAGTTCGCAGCAAATCGTCTGGAGAAAGTATAGAATCGATTTCAATTACCTGGTTATAAAAATCCGGTTGATCGGTTTTGCCCCACGCAGCCGTTACATATACCGCGGACGCTTTCATGATTTTTCCTGCTTTTGCCTCGATTAGTGCACGGGCTGCGGCTAAATGCTGACTCCGATCACCCAAATTCGTTCCTAACAAAAGAAAAATGCCGTTGTTCATGTCATGCAAACATACTTTTTTTATTCGGGGGCGTATTGCTTAATTTCGAACCTTTAAAGTCTTATACGTATGAATTTCTGGAAAAGCTTTTTAGCTGCGTTCGTAGCACTGATTGTGTTTTCTTTTGTCGCATTCATTTTTCTTATTGGCATTATCGGAGGATTAGCCGCAGAGGAAGAAGTTGTTGTGGCAGAGAACTCCGTGTTACATTTAAAACTCGATGCTCAGATTACCGAGCTTCAGGTAGAGAATCCTCTGGCAGGATTACCATTCTCCAGCGAAGTACCTAAAATTGGTTTGCTTCAATTAAAGGATGCTATCAAACATGCCAAAGATGATGCAAGCATCAAAGGTATTTATCTCGAAGTAAGTTACCCGATGGCAGGTTTCTCATCGATCGAAGAGATCCGTCAGTCATTACTCGATTTTCGTAAAAGCGGAAAATGGGTTGTGGCCTACGATGAAGTTATGTCGGAAGGTGCGTACTACCTCGCGTCAGCTGCCGATAAAATATACCTTAACCCCGAAGGTGAAGTTGAATTCAATGGACTTACGATTGAAATATCATTCTTCAAGCGACTATTCGATAAACTGGAGATCAAACCTCAGATCTTCCGCGTAGGTGAATTTAAAAGTGCCGTAGAGCCTTTTATACTCGAGAAGATGAGCCCAGAGAACAGACTTCAACTTACAGAGCTCGCTAACTCTATCTATGGCTTTACCCTGCAGCGTATAGGCGAAGCACGAAATATACCGGCAGAGAAATTGAAAGAGATCTCTGACAAGATGCTCGTACATAGTGCAGCCGAAGCAAAAGAATTTGGTTTGATAGACGAGCTATACTATAAAGATCAACTCATCGAAGAGTTGAAAGGCAGATTAAGTCTTTCCAAAAGCGATGATATAAAATTCATCAAGTATAACAAATATCGCAAGGCGTATTCAAACTATAAAAGCTCCAAGAACGAGATCGCGGTTATTGTAGCAGATGGTACCATTATGCCAGGCAAAGCAGATAATCAGCAACAGGTAATTGGTGCCGATACATTTGTAGAAGAGATTCGTAAGGCACGTGAAGACGATGATATCAAAGCTATTGTTCTTCGCGTAAATTCTCCGGGTGGTGAATTTCGTGCATCCGATATGATGTGGCGCGAGATACAACTTGCCAAGAAAGCAAAACCGGTAATTGCATCAATGGGCGATTACGCTGCTTCCGGTGGTTACTACTTGGCAATGGGATGCGATACGATTGTAGCGCAGCCTCACACGATAACAGGTTCGATCGGTATATTTGGAATGATGTTCGATATGAGTGGATTCCTCGGCAACAAGCTTGGAATTACATTCGATGAAGTACGCACCGGTGAATTCGGTGAAATGTATACTGTATCACGTCCGTTAACGGAAGCTGAGAAGAATTTCTGGCAGAAAAATCTGAATAAACACTACGATACCTTTACCGGCAAAGCAGCTGAGGGAAGAGGTGTGGCTGTAGAAGAAATTAAAAAAGTTGCTTCCGGCCGAGTATGGTCAGGAGCACAGGCACAGGAAAGAAAACTCGTGGATGCTCTCGGTGGTTTTGATGATGCAGTAAAGATTGCAGCTGAAAGCGCTGGCGTTGGTGACGACTATAAAGTTCGCTTCTATCCGGAGCAAAGACCTTTCCTTGAACAGTTGATATCACAACTTGAAGAGAATGCGAAAGCAGATGCAATCAAGTCAGAGTTAGGAGAGTCCTATATCTGGTATCAGCAACTCAACAAGATTAAAACATATCAGGGCGAGCAGGCACGTTTGCCATTCGAAATACAACTTCATTAATTCATTAACCTATAGATATACATGACCGCTATACGCAATAACTGGACACGCGAAGAGATCGCAGCCATTTATAACAAGCCTGTATTGGACCTTATATACCAGGCGGCAACAATACACCGCGAATTTCATGATCCACAGGAAGTACAGGTATGTACACTGCTGTCGGTAAAAACCGGTGGATGCCCTGAAGATTGTTCGTATTGTCCGCAGGCTGCACGCTATCATACCAATGTAAAAGTGCAGAAGCTGATGGAGGTAAATGAAGTGATCGATAAAGCTATAGAAGCAAAAGAGTCTGGCAGTACACGTTTCTGCATGGGTGCAGCCTGGCGTGAAGTACGCGACAACCGCGACTTCGATAAAGTGATCGATATGGTAAAGGGAGTAAATTCGTTAGGTCTTGAAGTATGCTGTACACTTGGTATGCTTACACCGGAGCAGGCGCAGAAGCTAAAAGACGCAGGCCTGTATGCATACAACCACAACCTTGATACCAGCGAAGAGTTTTACGATGATATAATTACTACGCGTACCTATAAAGATCGTCTGGATACGCTGTCACACGTACGCAAGGCAAATATATCAGTGTGCTCAGGCGGTATAATTGGTATGGGTGAACAGGAAGATGATCGCATCGGCATGCTGCTCACGTTAGCAACATTGCCAGAGCATCCTGAGTCTGTGCCGGTAAATGCATTGGTACCCGTAGAGGGAACGCCACTCGAAGATCAACCGAAAGTGTCCGTATGGGAGATGGTTCGTATGATCGCTACGGCACGCATCATTATGCCGAAGACAATGGTAAGACTATCGGCAGGTCGCGTACGCATGAATCTCGAAGAACAAGCACTATGCTTCATGGCCGGAGCCAACAGTATATTTGCCGGAGATAAACTTTTAACAACGCCAAACCCAGGCTATATCAAAGATCAGGAGATGTTCCAGCAGCTTCAGTTAACGCCTCGGAAGGCGTATAAGGAAGAGGTTACAGCTTAGTTATAGCTTCAATCATAAAGTCTTATGGAGAAAAGGCGATCGATCTAATCGGTCGCCTTTTTTATTGCTGTAATCCTTAGAATATCGTTTTTCAGTGTTGAATGTCGGTTTTTTATATAAGATTATCGGTTACCTTGTTGTAACAGTTAAAAAACGCTAATAAAAAGGCTTTTATCAGTCAAAAATGCTATTGCCCTGACAAATAAGGTTACTTTTTGACCGTAATATCACGATTTTATCATGTAATGAATTTAGAGAAATATGAAATAGTAATACTTAAAGTATTACTTTAATAAGTGTTCTTACACTTAATTTGGATCAGTGATTTAATAGATTCGACCTATGAAATTGCTTAAGATGCAACAAGTGGGCTAAAAAAGTAAATTATTACCTAACGAACCTGCTTCAAAAGTCTTCTCGAAACATTCAAACGAGCGGTTACAGATAAAATATGGACAGTCGGGTAGAATAGTCTTAAACAACAACGCTGCTTACTAATCAGGCAAGATCATAAGTAGCGTTGTTGTGGGTTGTTATATATCTCTTGGTCAGATGTACTACAGTTTATCCTCCATTGTAAATCCTCCGATAGGTTCATCATGCACAACTTTTAAAGGTTTAGTTTCGATATTCTTATTAACGTTTCTAGTTTTTACGGTTACGAAAGTAAACGAGAGTGTTGCTATGGCAGCCACTGCTATAAGGCTTAATGCTTTTGTTTTCATGTTCTTAGAGAATTAAGTTCTATGAATTACTTTAGATGAGCTTTGATTATTTAGGATCCATTCCTCCTCCGCCACCATTCATATCTGTACTTGTAGGAGTTATTTCTTCTTCAGTACAAGAAGTGATTGTCAAAGCGCATGAAAAAGCAATTAAAAGGATGTAGATAATTTTTTTCATAGTATGTTGAGGTTTAGTATTTAGTTTTTTTGTCGTTAAATTGTAAGCCAAAGATGGTGGTCTGAATTTTATTTTTCGGGATAATAAATTTTTGAAAATCACACGTGTACCAAATAAATTATAAGCTTGGGTTTCTTCTGTTAGCCATATTTATCTATACTGGTATTTGCGCACAGACAACAACATCCAACGTTGATTCATTAAAATCAATTCTAAAGGAAAAATCAGGGCGAGATCGCTATGAGATACTATACCAATTAGCTTATGATCTTTTTGATGTAGATAACAGAGAGGCATCAGTTTATGCTAAACAGGCCTACGACTTAGCATATGATGTTGGCGATAGTTTGAAGATAGTTACCTCGGGGAGATTGGCAGGGCAAATTTATAGAAGGATTGATCAATTGGAAAATTCGATTGATGTTCTAAAAGAAGTATTACCTATAGCAAAGAGAAATACCTATGAAGATGAAGAAAAAAAGATTCTTAATGCACTAGCCCTAACACATACACTCCGGGCGGAATATGATGAAGCGTTAAAGTATAATTTTCAGTCTTTAGTGATTCGAGAAAAGGGTGGCAAAAAAGATGAAATTAGTGTAGCGTTAAACAATATAGGCCTCGTGTATTTTAAGCTTAAAAATTATGAGCGGGCAGTTGAGTATTATGAGCGTTGTCTGAAGATTAAAAATGACATAAACTATACATATGATATGGATAGATTGCTTATCAATCTTGGTCTGTGTTATAACCAGCTTAAAAATTATAAGGAAGCAAGAAAGTTTATTACAAATGCGTTTAATTTCTGTGATAGTATTTGCAGTGAGGCGATAAGAATTGAAGGTAATTTTGGGTTAGGCGTCTCGTATTTTATAGAGGCTGAAGTTACTAACGATACTGCTGTCTACTCTAAATCGAAAGAGAATTTTATAAAATCTTATGACGTTGCCAACCAGATCCGTGATAAAAGATGGCGACTGGAGAACCTGGTTTATTTAGCGAGAATATATACTGAGCTTAATGACGTTGAGCATGCAAAAAAATCTTTGGAGGAAGCAGAACAGATAGCTGACGATACTGAGTATAATTTATTGTTGATAGAAATCTATAAAGGTTTCTCTATTCTCTTTAATAAGTCTAAAAACTACCAACAAGCAGCTATCTACCAAGATAAATATATACATCTAAAAGATAGTATATATAGCGAATCATTGATCAAGAACCTATCAAAAATCCAAACAGATTTTGAACAACGCGAAAACATTGCCACCATCGCTGCCAAAGAAGAGGTAATCAAACAACAACGTGATCTGAATATAGCTATAGCTATAATTGCCATGCTCGCAGGGTTGCTGGTGTTGGTGTTGCAGCGAAGCAATCGAACGATCAAGAGAGTGAACGCGCAGCTGTCGGAAGCGAAGGAGGTAATTGAAGAGCAGAACAAATTACTCGAAGACAAGAATAAATATCTCGATAAGGAAGTTGAGGCAAAGACTGTTGATCTGGAGCGTGTTAATCAGTCGTTGAAGCAGGTAAATGATGAACTCGATAACTTCATCTATAAAACTTCACATGATATACGCGGTCCGTTGGCGAGTTTGAAGGGGATGTGTAACGTGGCGCTGATGGATGTGAAAGATCCGGTGGCACTCGACTACCTTAGTAAACTTGATACAACTGCGGAACGATTAAATACTATACTTACCCGATTGCTGATTATAAACCAGATCAACAACTCGAAATTAAGTGTAGCACGAATTGATTTTGATACGATCATAAACGATGTGTTGTTACTGGAGAAGAAGAAGGGACTCCCGCAGAAACTCAAGATCAGGAGGTATGTTGAAGATAATGCTACTATACTTTCCGATAAAGAGTTGATCCGCATCGTACTTGAGAACCTTATTGATAATGCTATCAAGTTCTACAATGAGTCTGACCGTGTTGATTCTTTCGTAGATATTCACGTGAATACAAACGGGCAAGGGCAGGTGCGTGTGCGCGTTATAGACAACGGTATCGGCATCAGCGAGGCAAACCCTGGCAAACTCTTCCGGATGTTTTTCAGGGCTTCAGAACGCTCTGAGACGGGCGGTATAGGCTTGTACATCGTTAAGACTGCAACGGCCAAGCTTGGGGGCAGGGTAGGACTCCTCACAACGCCTGAAGGTTATACTGAATTTTACGTGCTCTTCCCGACTACGCCTCCCAAACAGGATGAAGACTCCGAAAAGCCTTCTATCTGATCGCTGAAGGAATTTTTTTACCTCCGTTTCTATTATCATCTTTGCACGCTCGTGCATTTTGAATCATGACAGACTTTAAACGATATACCATTACGGCTGCTCTGCCGTATGCCAACGGTCCACTTCACATCGGCCACATTGCCGGTGCATATTTACCAGCTGATACCTATGTCCGTTACCTGCGGCTTAGAGGAGAAGATGTAGTCTTTATCTGCGGCTCTGATGAGCACGGCGTAGCTATTACACTTGGAGCACGCAAGGAAGGCGTAGAGCCGAGAGCCTTTGTTGATAAATATCACGGGCTGATGAAGAAGGCCTTTGAAGATTTTGGTATCTCCTTCAATATTTACTCGCGCACTTCAAACCCGGTGCATTACGAAACGGCACAGGAGTTTTTCAAGAAGATATATGACCAGGACCTCTTTATTGAAGAGACGTCTGATCAGTATTTCGATGAGCAGGAAGGTATATTTCTGGCAGACCGCTATATCATCGGTACTTGTCCGAATTGTGGTAATCCGAATGCGTATGGCGATCAGTGCGAAAAGTGTGGTACGAGTTTAAGCCCCAAGCAGCTTATCAGCCCCCGGTCTACTGTTTCTGGTAATACACCAGTGTTGAAACCAACGAAGCATTGGTACTTCCCGCTGAACAAGTTTGAAGACTGGTTGAAGGAGTGGTTGATCGAAGGTCATAAAGACTGGAAGACTAACGTATATGGTCAATGTAAATCATGGCTCGATCAGGGGCTCCAGCCTCGCTCGATTACACGCGACCTGGATTGGGGAATTCCCGTGCCACTCCCCGATGCTAAAGGCAAAGTGCTCTACGTTTGGTTTGATGCCCCTATAGGGTATATATCAGCTACAAAAGAGTTGAAGCCGAATGATTGGGAAAAGTATTGGAAAGATCCGGAAACCCGCCTGATACATTTTATTGGCAAGGATAATATAGTATTCCACTGTATCATCTTCCCATCGATGTTGAAAGCTGCCGGAGATTATATACTTCCGGATAACGTTCCTGCCAATGAATTTTTGAATCTGGAAGGTGATAAACTTTCTACTTCACGTAATCACGCTGTTTGGCTGCACGAGTATCTTCAGGATTTGCCAGGCAGAAGAGATGAACTGCGCTATGTATTGACGTCTATATCTCCGGAAACAAAAGATGCTGACTTCACCTGGAAAGATTACCAGCAGAAAGTAAACAGCGAGATGGTAGCTATACTCGGTAACTTTGTAAACCGTGTGATGGTGCTGGTGTGGAAATACTTTGATGGTAAAGTTCCCTCTGAACATGAATTGCAAGGCACAGATGACAGAAGAAAGAGAATCTTGTCACTATATAATCAGGCTCATACAGATCTGAACAAATCAGTAAAAGAAATGACTGATGCCTTGAAGAACTTCCGTTTCCGCGAGGCACAATTCCAAATGTTGAACCTGGCGCGTATAGGTAATAAACTCCTGGCGGATACAGAGCCCTGGAAACTTGCCAAAGAAGATATGGAAGCTGTTGGATGTATTTTGAATTATGCTCTGACAGTCGTTGGAAATATAGCGTTGGCGTGTGAACCATTCCTGCCGGATGGTGCAGCAAGCATTCGCAGACAATTAAACAGCGAGTTGGAGCAAGGTCGCAAAGATTTCTGGAAGAAGGAAGAACTGGTACATATCGTGCCGCCACAGCATCAGCTTGGTAAGGCCGAGCTATTATATAGAAACGTGGAGGATGCCGAGATTGAAAAACAAGTTGAGCGCTTGAAGAAACCTCAGCAGACTGTGGCTCCCGTAGCCTCTGAAGATGTGCCGGTAAAGCCTTTGAAACCGGAGATTGTATTTGATGATTTCTCCAAACTTGATATACGTGTCGGTACGGTAACAGCTGCTGAGAAAATGGAGAAGTCAAATAAACTTCTCAAGCTGCGTGTAGACGATGGGTTGGGTGGCAGAACTATATTAAGTGGTATAGCTTTGCACTATACGCCTGAAGAGATGGTAGGCAAACAGGTTACGTTCATTGCTAACCTTGCTCCCCGCAAGATGATGGGTATTGAATCGCAGGGAATGATTCTGATGGCGGAAGATAAAGACGGAAAGCTGAAACTCGTTCAGCCGACAGATATAGTTTCTCCGGGATCTACCGTATCCTAAAATATAGAAGGCATTCAGTAATTTTTATTGAATGCCTTTTTCTTCCCAGTTTACATCTCCGTTTTTTCGGGCATGTACTTTCATCGTCACTACGACTTCATCCGCCCCGGAATCCAGGCAGATCTGTTGAGCCTCTTTGGCAACACGCATCAACGTATCGTAATCTCCCTGCATAACCGTTTCCATGGCGCCTACTTTATAGGCAACGCCCGACTTATCAATAACTTCAATCGCTTTATCGATGATCGGGTAGGGGTGTCCTTTTGATATAGGAACAATTTGTATCGCTATATGTACCTGGTTCTTCATGATACTATATATTAATTGTTGAACACGTTCATAGTGCGCTCCGGACCAATGGTACAAAACGATAACACCATTTCGTTTGCCTTGTTGATTACCTCCGGTAACTTCTCAAACTCTGCCTTGTCAAAATTACTCAACACAAAATCCACCTGCTGGCCTTTGCCGAAATCATTGCCTATACCAAAACGCAGACGGGAGTAATCCTGGCCACCGAGTAACTGTTCTATATTTTTTAAACCGTTGTGCCCGGCAGAGCTGCCTTTGGTACGCAGTCGCAGACTTCCAAAAGGAAGTGCGAGATCGTCCACCAGTACAAGTAAATTCTCTTTCGGTATCTTCAGATCCTGCAGCCAATACGCTATGGCTTTGCCACTCAGGTTCATATAGGTAGTGGGTTTAATCAGATGTATACTGCGGCCTTTAAATTTGAACTCTGCTTTTTCCGCCAGCCTGTCCGTTGTGAAATTTACTTTCTGTTGGTCGGCTAACTGGTCGAGTATAAGAAAACCAATATTATGGCGCGTTAGCTCGTACTCTGCGCCAATGTTACCAAGTCCTGCAACTAAATACTTCATCGGGATAAAAATGATATTCGTGGTTCAATACCAGGGTCAAAGATTTCATTCGAAACCGTAATAAACAAAAAATCCTTCCCGTTGCCGGGAAGGATTTTTGAATATGATTCAGGTATCAGATTACTTTTTACCTTCTTCTTTCTTAGGAGCTTCTTTCTTCGCAGCAGCAGGAGCAGCGGCAGCACCTTCAGCAGGAGCAGCAGCAGCTTCGTCAGCGGCCATTTTAGCAGCGCGAGGAACTTCAACAGCAGCGATCGTTGCTTGTTTAGGATCCAGGAACTCAAGGCCTTCCATTTTCATATCACCAATCTTAATAGCGTGGTGGAAATCAAGATCAGAAACCTCTACATCGATATGATCGGGCATATCTTTCGGGAAGCCGTATACTTTCAAAGCAGCACGCTTGCGTACAAGGGTACCACCTTTAGCAACGCCTTTAGCCTGACCTACCAGACGAACCGGGATGCTCATTTTAATTTTTCTGTCTTCAGAGATGCGCAGAAAATCAGCGTGAAGAATTACTTCACTTACCGGGTGGAACTGAACTTCCTGAAGAATTGCCTGTGCTTCTTCACCTTCGATGTTGATGTGAACAAAGTGTGCTTCGTTGGTATAAACCAGTTCGCGGAACAGAATCATCGGAGAATAGAAATGAATTTGTTCATTTCCTCCGTACAGTACACAGGGAACAAGACCCTCATCCCGTAACTTCTGGGAACCAGCCTTGCCGAGATTTGCTCTTTTATACCCTATAATCTCAACAGTTTTCATAGTATATAATTGTTTAATTAAAAGTTTCTGAATTAAAGTTTAATGAAGAGTGAGCTGATCGATTCGTTGTCATGAATCTTACGGATCGCTTTGGCGAACAGTGTAGACACCGAAAGCACTTTAATTTTAGGGCTTTCCTTCTTTAGCGGAATCGTATCGGAAATCACAATTTCTTCCAGTAAAGAGCTATCGATGTTTTCATAAGCATTACCGGAGAGTACGCCGTGTGTACAAACAGCGCGTACGGATTTAGCACCCTTCTCTTTCAGCAGTGCTGCTGCTTTACAAATTGTTCCTGCTGTATCCACCAGGTCATCCACGAGTATAACATCTTTGCCATCTACTTCACCGATCAGTCGCATGGACTCAACCTTGTTGGCTTCTTTTCTGTGCTTGTCGCATACAGCAAGCTCAGCATCAAAGAATTTAGCAAATGCTCTCGCTCTCTTTATACCACCTACATCCGGAGATGCAAACATGATATCAGAAAGACCTAATGATTTAAGATACGGAACGAATATATAGGAGCCATCGAGGTGATCCACCGGTATATCAAAGAAGCCCTGGATCTGGTCAGCGTGTAAGTCACACGCCATGATGCGCGATGCTCCGGCTGCTGAAATCAGATTAGCATGAAGCTTGGCTGCTATAGCAACTCGTGGTTTATCTTTTCTGTCCTGACGGGCATATCCGAAATATGGAATCACAACGTTAACGCTGGACGCACTGGCACGTTTGGCTGCATCCACCATTAATAATAATTCCATTAAGTTATCAGAAGGAGGGAACGTTGATTGAATCAGAAATACTTCATGGCCGCGAACGGATTCAGTAATATAGGGCGACATTTCACCGTCACTGAATTGCTGATAGTTTACTTCACCTAAGCGCTCTCCATAAGCGTTGGCGATTTTCTCAGCCAGGTAGGTTGTAGCTCTTCCGCTAAAGATTTTAACTGCCATGGTTAGTGCCGTTAATCGTTATCAGTTTATTATTATCTGATTCCGTTTTACAAACGAAGAATCCCGCATAAGCGGGATTCTTATATGGTTGTCCGACCAGGGCTCGAACCTGGACTTTCCTGAATCAAAATCAGGCGTGTTGCCAGTTACACCATCGGACAATGTTGTCGCTGAATCGTCAATTCGATGTCAGTCCCATGAATTTGGGATTGCAAAGGTAGAATTATTTTTCAGAAATGTTAACCTCAACCAAAAAAATTAAAAATCATTTTCTTGAGATACCGTGGTGCCGCCTTCCATAAAACCTTCGGCCCAGAAACGATATTTGTCGAGGATGGATATAACTGCATTGCGCAGGTGTCGGCTATTATTAAAGTCGATGGTTCCATACATGGTAGTAGCGTAGCCTTGCCAGATCGATCTGTTCTGGCGTCTGTCATAAAACTGAATGAGCAGTGTGCCGGTTCTCAAATTAAATTTCTGCGCATCGTATTCAATGTTGTCGTTCTGCGTCTTTACCCATTCTTCAATAGCAGGTTGATTATAGCCATTGAAGCGAAGACTATCATTAAACATTTTGAATCCGATGATGAGGTGTGGCTTACTGGTAGATTGCCTATAGCCCAGAAATTTCATGCGTGCAACGATCGATTTCTCGATGATGTTGTTCGTCATGCTGGAGTCTGCAGGCCCTGCAGGCTTCATGATGTCAAATGTTTTATACTTCTTGAAATTACCCTTATAGCTATAGTCGTATTCTACAGGTAATTCTTTGTATCCAAGGCACGAGGTGAGAAGTGCCAATATCACGAGAGGGAGTGCGATCGTCTTCATATGCCGGCATGTTATTCTGTGAATATAAGGTTATTGATTCATCAGAACAACAGCCGGCTGAAACCTTTATTATGATTTAATTTTTTTGATCCATTCCCGTGCATTCACGAAAGCTTCAATCCACGGAGACACGACATCCTGCTTCCGCTCTGAGGGGTAAAATCCCCAGTTCCAAGGGAAAAGTGAGCGTTCGATGTGTGGCATAATTGCCAGGTGACGTCCATCTTTCGAGCAAAGTGCAGCAACAGAATAATCTGAATCATTCGGATTGCCCGGATACTCCGTGTGTGAATATTGTGCAGCGATGGCAAATGTATTCTTATCAGCAGGTAAACGGAAGCGTCCTTCACCGTGTGCTACCCATACACCAAGTCTTGCACCAGCAAAGCTGTTCAGCATTACTGAATTGTTCTCTGGTATAGTAACGTTCACAAAGATTGATTCAAATTTACCCGAGCCATTGTGATGCATACGCGGATGTTCTTCGCCCATCTCCGGATATAGCAATCCTAATTCCATTACCAGCTGGCATCCGTTACAGACACCAAGACTCAATGTATCTTTTCGTTTGTAGAAATTGTCAAGAGCTTGTTTTGCCTTTGGATTATAGAGGAATGCACCGGCCCATCCTTTCGCAGAACCGAGTACATCCGAGTTGGAGAAACCTCCGACAAATACAATAAGATTTACATCCGACAAATCTTCGCGACCCGAGATCAGGTCGGTCATGTGTATATCTTTTACATCGAAGCCTGCCAGATATAGGGAGTATGCCATCTCTCGATCGCCATTCACACCCTTCTCGCGCATAATCGCTGCCTTTAAACCCGAAGGCTTTCTGCGTCTTGAATCAATGCCATAGGTTTCAAACTTGCCATCGAATTTCGGCTGGAAGTTATAGCTCAATACATGCTTCTTATAGTGCGTATAGCGGCTCTCGGCATGTTTGGCCGGACGCTGCTTGCTATCGAGCAGGTAAGAAGTTTTATACCATACATCGCGAAGTTTGTCGATATCAAACTTCAACAGTTTGTTCTGGTGATTGATAGTGAGGTTGCGTTCACCGCTTACGTGACCAAGTATACTATAGCGAATGTCATTCTCTTTCAGAACAGCCGTTGCTTTTGCTTCATCAGCGACCTGAATTACTACGCCCGGATTTTCAGCAAATAGTACTTTAATAATATCGCTATCAACCGAAGCTATATTTAGTGTTAAACCAACGCCCGGCTGGGCAAAAGTCATTTCGAGTAATGCCGTGATCAATCCTCCTTCAGATATATCGTGACCTGCCAGGATCAGGTTCTGGCCGATCAGTTGCTGTACACTTTCAAAAGCTTTAGCAAAGTAACTTTCGTTTTGTACAGTAGGCACCTCGTTGCCGAGCAGGTTCAGTATCTGTGCAAAGCTGCTGCCTCCGAGTTTGCGTTCATCGCCAGAGAAATCGATGAGTATAACTTTTGATCCTTCTGCTTTTTCAAGAACAGGAGAAATAGTTTTGGTTATATCACTTACTTCTGCTCCTGCAGAGATAATAACAGTGCCCGGAGAATATACCACTTCACCATTCGGATACTTCTGTGTCATGGAAAGTGAATCCTTACCGGTAGGTATATTTATACCCAGTTTGATGGCGAAGTCGCTCACCGCTTCAACGGCTTGATATAGTCTAGCATTCTCGCCTTCCTGTTTCGCTGGCCACATCCAGTTGGCACTGAGTGATACGCCTTTCAGTCCATGCGTAAGCGGAGCCCATACTATATTGGTGAGCGACTCAGCAATGGCAAGTTTACTTCCGGCTATTGGGTCAACGAGTGCAGCACCCGGTGCGTGACCGATGGACGTAGCTACACCTTTACTGCCGGTATAGTCAAGCGCCATAACGCCAACGTTGTTCAGCGGTAATTGTATAGGGCCGCACGTTTGTTGTGTGGCAACTTTACCGGTTACGGAACGATCAACTTTATTGGTGAGCCAATCTTTACAAGCAACGGCTTCGAGTTGAAGCACCTGCTCGAGGTACTCATTCAGTTTCGCTGCATCGTATTGAAGCGACTTGAAGTTACTCGCTTGTGTTTTATCCGTAAGTATAGTCTTCGGTGATGAACCGAGTAAATGTTTTACTTCGAAGTCGATCGGCTTTTGAGGCTGACCATCTTTTTTGAAGAGTAATTTATTATCCCCTGTAGCTTCACCAATTACATACATTGGTGCGCGCTCACGTTCCGAAACGCGTTTCAGAAGATCTATATCTTTTTGTTTGATCGCGAGGCCCATACGTTCCTGCGATTCGTTGCTGATGATCTCTTTGTCTGACAGCGTAGGATCGCCGACAGGAAGTTTATCAACCTGTATAGTACCACCGGTTTCTTCCAGTAGTTCTGATAGACAGTTGAAGTGTCCACCGGCACCATGATCGTGAATGGAAACGATCGGATTTACACCGGACTCAACCATGGCGCGGATCGCGTTCATCACACGCTTCTGCATTTCCGGGTTTGAGCGTTGTATCGCGTTAAGCTCAATCGCATTTCCATATTCACCGGTAGCTACAGAAGATACAGCACTACCACCCATACCGATGCGATAGTTATCGCCACCAAGCAATACAATTTTATCACCGGCTTCGAGATGTTCTTTCTTGCTATCTTTTTCTTTACCGAATCCTATACCACCCGCGAGCATGATCACTTTATCGAAACCATACTTCTTGTTGTCTTCAATGTGCTCGAAGGTGAGTACACTTCCGGCAATAACCGGCTGACCGAATTTGTTACCGAAATCAGAAGCACCATCCGAAGCTTTGATCAGAATTTCTTCCGGAGATTGATAAAGCCATTTACGTGCTTCGAATTTTTTTTCCCACGGTCTTCCGTTTTCAAGGCGAGGGTAGGAGGTAATATATACTGCAGTACCTGCTAAGGGCAATGCCCCTTTACCGCCAGCGAGGCGGTCGCGAATCTCACCGCCAGAACCAGTAGCCGCACCGTTGAAAGGTTCAACCGTTGTCGGGAAGTTGTGTGTTTCAGCCTTTAATGAAATTACCGAAGCTATATCTTCGATGGTAAAGAAGTCGGCTATATCCTGGCGTGCAGGTGCAAACTGTTCAATTACCGGACCTTTGATAAAGGCTACGTTATCTTTATAGGCAGATACTATATAATTCGGATTCTCTTTCGATGTTTTTTTGATCAGTTGGAAAAGTGTAGATTCTTTTTCCTTGCCATCAATTATAAATGTACCGTTGAAGATCTTGTGGCGGCAGTGTTCCGAGTTAACCTGCGAGAAGCCGAATACTTCACTGTCGGTTAATTTGCGTCCGAGTTGTTTGCTAACATTTTCAAGGTATTCGATTTCTACCTTGCTCAAAGCCAATCCTTCTTTCTCGTTATATGCGGCAATATCATCGATGGCGATGATCGGCTCCGGAGTATGATGAATTGTGAAGAGGTCCTGATCCAGCGACTTGTAAAGCACCTGCAGCATTTTGTCGTACTTCACAGAATCGTTTTCTGCGGCGATAAATTCTTCAATGCGCTGAATGCCACTGATGCCCATGGTCTGCGTAATTTCTACGGCATTGGTACTCCACGGAGTAATCATTTCTTTACGAGGGCCGATGAAATTTCCGGTTAACGTTTTTTCTGAGAGCGGCTCAGCTTTACCAAAAAGCCAGATAAGTTTCTGAATGTCTGAATTTTGCAAAGGCTGTACCGTACCAACCGCATATATCGTGTTGGCTTTCGAACGAAAGAATAAAATCATTGGATTAAACTCGGATTTGAGCCTGCAAAAATACAAGCATTTTGCAGGAATGGGAGTGTTTTGTGTAAATATTGTATTGATAACTTTTGAATGCTCAGAAATACTCAGATAAGCTCGGCAAGTTCCGGATGCGTAAGGAAATTATGGCCAGCTTCTATCACGATAAAGCAGGCCTGATGAAGTTGTTTTACAAAGGTGTTCATGCTTGCTGGCGTAATAACTTTATCATACTTCCCCACAATGATCGTTACGGGTATAGCACGCTCGTTGGCGAGTGTTGCAAGTACAGTAATGTTGAATTTGAGTTTTCGAAATACAACCCACGAGTAGTAAACTCGCTCCCGCTTTTCAGTTGTATTCATCTGGTACTCAGCAAAACGGAGAATACTTTTATCGATGATCCCGATGCGATTCAATGTTCTGCTGATCGATAGAAAGCGATCCTGGTGATGAATCATGCTTTTGAAAAGCTTTCGTAACAGAACCGGGTATGTAGCAAGGTAATACCAAAAATTAGTTTTGACTCCGTCTGGTGCTAGCAGAAAAACTTTAGTTACTTTATCAGCGTAAGCTTCCAATGTGGCGAGCACAAATTTTCCGCCCATGCTATAGCCTAGTAATGAAAACGAATCAATTTGATTCTCGTGAAGAAAACGCTGCAGTATAGCGCGCCACACTTTCTTTTCTAAGGGTTGTTCGTTGTGTGCCCACTTGCTTTTGCCGTGGAAATAAAGATCGAATATATAGCAGGTATAGCGATTCGAGAGCGATCGTGCAAGCGGAGTGAACGCGGTGTTGTCTTGTCCGAAGCCGTGAAATAGCAGGAGTACATCTTTCCCGTTACCGAGTTTAGTATAAAATAGCTCCGGTGTTGATTCGTTCATGGCTGTGCAGGCCGACAAATTAAAATATCTTACCGACTGGTGGCTGCTGTTCGCCTACTTATTTTCGATTTACCTAAAATAAATGGATACATAGCACCGTCTTTCAAGCTAAATAAAGCAATGTGAAGGCGATGGAACTGGCCATGCAAATAAAAGAACAGACATTTCTAAAGGAGAAAGACAGGCTGCTGAGCTTTATCCGTAATCGTGTGTCTACTGTAGAGGAGGCAGAAGATATTCTTCAGGATGTCTTTTATCAATTTGTAGCCGGTTACGAAACCATCGAGTCGATAGACCGCGTTACATCCTGGTTATTTTCGGTAGCCCGTAACAAAATCATCGACCGTTATCGCAGAGAGGCCGCCCGGCCACAACGTGCGGATTTTGGTATAGCCACCGGGTTGGAAGAAGATGCGCCTATTACATTGCAAGAGATTTTACCCGACCTGGGTAACACTCCCGAAGATTCATACCTGCGCGAAGCGATCTGGGAAGCCATCATGGAAGCCCTTGATGAATTGCCGCCCGAACAACGCGAGATCTTTATTCTCAATGAAATAGAAGAGCGCAGCTTTCGCGATATAGCAGAACAAACCGGTGTTTCTATCAATACATTGCTTTCCAGAAAGCGATATGCTATTCTCGCGCTTCGAAAAAAATTACAACGATTATATAACGATATATAGGCCAACAACAGAGTTATGAGAAAGTCAGATTTTGCAAAATGCGCGGTGTTGGGGTTACTGGCAATTACTTTATTAGGTGTAGTAACCATGTTATTATGGAACTGGCTGGTGCCAGATCTGTTCAACGGTCCTGTTATCACATATTGGCAGGCACTCGGCCTGCTGGTGTTAAGCAAGATATTGTTCTGGGGATGGGGCGGTAAACGCCATTATCAGACCCCCGGAGCCACGCCTTACTGGAAACATCGTTTCTATGAAAAATTCTCCAACATGCCGGCAGAGCAGCGTGAGGAATTCAAACGGAGAATGAAAGAAAAATGGTGCAGCTTCGAGAAGAGCACTTCGACACAGAAATCAGACACTTCGCGCGACTGATTGACTGTTTCAGGAAAATACATCGAGAAAAAAATCACAAAAAACTCAACCTACAAGCTTTTTAGGCCGTTGAAGGAAACGTTGGAAACTTTTGAAATGTAAAAAGTTTCCATAGTTTTACGAGCCTATGGAAGATTCAAGCACACGTGACAAGATATTGAAAGGGGCAGAAGGCCTCTTTACAAAATATGGTGTACGAAGCATATCGATGGACGATATCGCCCGACATCTGTCGGTATCCAAGAAAACGCTGTACCAGCACTTCACGGATAAGGAAGATATCGTGACACTTGTTTTCGAAGCAGTATTGAGCGAGAGCCGGAAGGAATTTGAAGCCATCCATCATACGGCTGAGAACGCGATAGACGAACTGGCCAAGCTTTCCGTATGCCTGAAGAAGAACGTTGATGAAATAAACCCTTCGCTTTTATTCGACTTGCAGAAGTATTATCCGAAAGCGTGGGCGGTGTGGCTGGAGTTTAAGCGCATGTGCATTTACGATTCTATAAAAAGGAATCTCGATCAAGGTATAGCAGAAGGATTTTACAGACCAGAGATCAATACCGAAATAATCAGTATTGTACGAATGGCTTTGATCGAAACCGCTTTTGATGATAAAACTTTTTCGCACGACAAGTTCAGGATGACGGAAGTACAGATGCAGATATTCGAGCATTTTGTATTCGGCATTTTAACGGATAAAGGAAGAAAGCAATACCTGCGATGCAAAGAGAAGAACACACCTGAAACGGTAACACGATAACAGAAACTGTAACACGATAATTAACCCCAATATGAAACGCTTTTATCAAATCCTTTTACTTTGTTTGATTGTGCCGCCCGGGGCATTTGCCCAGCAAGCGGACACGGCATCCTATACATTGGAACAATGCGTCAAGTATGCATTGGAGAATACGGTAGATGTTAAGAACGCACGTGTTGATGCGCAGATATCAGAAGCAAGAGTAAAAGAAACCTTTGGTATAGGTTTACCACAAGTAAGTGGTGAAGTAAGTCTTCAGCACAACCAGAAACTACCACGCTTCTTTTCGACCTATGCTACTGCACAAGGTTTTGCAGGACAGGATGAAAACGGTAATCCATTATTAGATATACCCGGACTGCAACCAAACGATGTTGTTGCATCTCCAAACTTTTTTCAATTACCAAGCAGTGGTAATGCCAGTATTACCATCAATCAATTACTCTTTAGCAGTACATACCTGGTTGGTTTGAAAGCCGCAGGTACGTATAAAGAGCTTGCCTATAAAACTGAGCAACAAACACAGATACAGGTTGTAGAGAACGTAACCAAAGCGTACTATGCTGTGTTGGTTAATAATGAGCGTATCAATCTTTTTGATAATAATATAGCTCGTGTTGATTCACTGCTGAGAAGTACAACTGCGATGAATAAAAATGGTTTTGCAGAGGAGATTGATGTTGATCGAATTAAGGTAACACTTAACAATCTGAAATCAGAAAGATTGAAGTTTATCAACCTTCAGAACCTGAGCCTAACACTTCTAAAATTCCAGATGAATTACCCGATGGATCAACCTTTAGCTGTAGAGGGTACATTGGATAATTTTCAGGTTAGTGAAAATATAGCTGCCGAATATGAGCAGGGTTTTGATCCTCAAAACAGAATTGAGTATAAAGTACTGAGCACACAACGCGAGTTGCAGAAACTTGATATCAAGAATAAATACTCAAATTCATTGCCGAGTTTATCAGGCTTTGCAAACCTGGGCTATACTACGCAATCACCCAATGTGAGCGGTCTTTTCAAAACCAATACGGAGATGGAGGAAACATCGCAGATCGGTCCTGATAAATGGTATTCATTCTCATCATTCGGTGTGTCATTGAAAATACCTTTGTTTAGTGGTCTTCAGAGAAACTACCAGGTGCAGCAAGCTAAACTTTCGTTGTTGAAGATTGAGAACAGCTTTACTTCACTTCGTCAGAGTATAGATCTGAGCATACAACAGAACACCGTAACGTATCAGAACTCTATTGAGACCTTGAAGTCGCAGCGTGAAAACATGGAGCTGGCTGAAAAAGTAGCGCGTGTTACCAAGATCAAATATGAACAAGGTGTAGGATCGAACATTGAAGTAACCGATGCTGAAAGCAGCTTGCGCGAAGCGCAGGTAAATTACTACAATGCACTATATGATGCGATCATCGCCAAAGTAGATCTTGATAAAGCCTATGCGAAGATCGACCCAAGTCAATATACCACAGCCCAGCCCGCTAAATAAGCATAACCCCAAATGAAAAATAAACACTTTATGAAATCCACGATATACACCCGCTTAACTGTCATCGCTATCGCAGGCGTACTGGCTGCATGCAGTGCTGCTACACCTGATGATAAGAAAGCACAACTGGAACAACTGAAGAAGCAGGAGAAAGATATCTCCAAGCAGATCCAGCAACTGGAAAGTGAAATCGCTCAGGAGAATCCAGACTCAACAACTGTTGTAAAATCAAAAGAAGTAACGGTAGCTGAACTGGCATTGCGTAAATTCGATCACTATGTAAAGACACAAGGTAGTGTTGATGCTGAAGATAACATCCTGGTAAGTGCAAAATCGCCAGGCGTTGTTACGGCAGTATATATTAAAGAAGGACAACAGGTATCAAAAGGACAAGTTCTTGCGCAAATCGATAACTCGGTAATCATTCGCAGCATCGAGGCGCAAAAATCCCAACTTGAATTGGCCAAGACAGTATTTGAGCGCCAGAAAAATCTGTGGGATCAAAAGATAGGTACAGAAGTACAATACCTGCAGGCAAAAACGAATAAAGAAAGTCTCGAGAAACAACTCGAGTCTCTCAACGAACAGAATGATATGACACGCATCAAGGCGCCTATCAGCGGTACGGTTGATGATGTGGCTATCAAGATAGGAGAGAACATTGCTCCCGGTATGCCTGCTGTTCGCGTAGTAAATACATCAGATCTGAAACTCATAGCCAATGTATCAGAAGCGTATGTTACCGCGATCAAAAAAGGTAATTCGGCTGTTATCAGTATACCTGAGCTGAAGAAAGAGATCACTGCGAAGGTAACGTTTGTAGGAAAGACAATCGATCCGCTTTCGCGTACATTCCCGGTAGAAATAAAGTTACCGGCAGATGGCGACCTTCGTCCGAACATGACCGGTATATTAAAAGTAATTTTCCATACGGAACCTTCTACTATTGTAGTGCCGGTGAACGTAGTGCAGGAACTTAACAAAGAAAAGATCGTATTCGTAGCAGAAACCAATGGCAAGCAGACTGTAGCTCGCAAAAGAGTAGTAACCGTGGAAGGTGTATACGATAACCTTGCACAGGTAAATGGCCTGAAGGCAGGTGAGAAGATCATAACCTTCGGCTACCAGGGTCTTAACGATGGCCAGGTAATTAAAATATAGCTTAAAGATATAGTGTGCCGGGCGATACTATATCGCCCGGAGTATATCATTACCCACTACTAACATTCAAGTTTATGCATGATGTAGAAAAGGAATTTAAACCCACCAGTTGGTCGATCGATAACAAGATCGCTATTTACGTAGCGACCCTTATCATCTGTCTTGCCGGTATCATGACCTATAACAGTCTGCCGAAGGAAAACTTCCCGGAGGTAGTGTTTCCGCAGATATATGTATCCACTATATATCCCGGTGCACCGGAAGACATTGAGAACCTGATCTCTAAGCAAATTGAGAAGCAGGTAAAATCAATTGCCGGTGTAAAGAAAATTACCAGTAACTCACTTCAAAACTTTTCGAACGTAATCATCGAGTTTCAAACCGATGTGGAGGTAAAGGAAGCCAAACGTGAAGTACAGGAAGCCGTTGATAAAGCCAAGAAGGATTTACCTACCGACCTGGATGATGATCCACAGGTTGTGGATGTAGATATATCGGAAGTGCCGATTATGAACATCAACCTCTCCGGTGACTATGATCTTCAAACGTTGAAGAAGTATGCCGAGCAGATGCAGGATCGCATCGAGTCATTGAAAGAGATTCGGAGAGTAGATATAGTAGGAGCACTCGATCGTGAAATACAGGTAAACGTTGATCTCTATAAATCAGCATTGGCCGGTGTAAGTCTCGATGATATTTCATCTGCGATCAAATACGAGAACGTAATTATAGCAGGTGGTCAGTTGTCTGTAGACGGTATGAAACGCTCCATGAGTGTGAACGGTGAATTTATTTCAGCGGAACAACTCGGAGGTATTGTGATCGGTGGTACAAAAGGTGGAAAAGTATATCTGCGCGATGTTGCTGATGTAAGCGATACACACAAAGAACAGGAAAGCTTCGCGAGACTGGATGAAAAGAACGTGGTTACACTCAACGTTGTAAAACGCGGTGGTGAAAACCTGATCATTGCTTCTGACCAGATCAACGAAATAGTAAAAGAATACGAAAGTTCTATTCTTCCTCAGGGATTGAAAATTACCATTACTGCCGATCAGTCAGACAACACACGTATGACGTTGCATGATCTGATCAATACCATCATCATCGGTTTCGTACTGGTAACGATCATTCTCATGTTCTTCATGGGCGCTACCAACGCGATCTTCGTAGGTCTGTCGGTTCCGCTGTCAAGCTTTATAGCGTTCCTTACATTCCCTACACTCGGCTTTACGCTCAACATGATGACGCTGTTCTCATTCCTGCTGGCGCTGGGTATTGTGGTGGATGATGCGATCGTGGTAATTGAAAACACACACCGCGTATTCGACAATGGTAAAGTGCCGATTCGTAAAGCTGCGAAGATTGCTGCCGGTGAAGTATTCATGCCGGTGCTATCGGGTACATTGGTGGTGTTGGCACCATTCGTGCCGCTTGCATTCTGGCCAGGTGTTATTGGTAAATTCATGTTCTATCTACCGGTAACATTGATTGTGGCATTGCTTGCTTCGTTGGTTGTTGCCTATATCATGAACCCGGTGTTTGCTGCTGACTTTATGAAGCCGCACGATCACGATCATGAGAACAAGACTAAACTTACCAAAGGCTTTAAAGTATCCACTGTCGTTTTCGTTGCTATAGCGTTGCTGTTCTACATAACAGGATCGTTTGGTATGGGTAACTTTACCATCTTTATATACCTGCTATATGCACTGCATCATTTCGTACTCGAGCGTGTTATATCGGCATTCCAGACAAGAGCATGGCCATCGGTACAAAACGGTTACCAGAAATGGATCACATGGTGCCTTCAGGGCTGGAGACCATGGGGTGTTGTACTCGCTGTAGTGGCATTGTTTATTTTCTCGATCATATTTACAGGCATTCGTAAACCTCCGGTGGTATTCTTCCCGCAAGGCGATCCTAACTTTATATTTACCTATGTGCGCATGCCGATCGGTACCGATCAGCGTGTAACCGATTCTATTACCAATATTGCCGAAGACAGGATCATTAAAGTTATAGGCAAGGATACTACAATGGTAGAGTCAATTATATCCAACGTATCCATTGGTGCTGCTGAAGATCAGTTTTCCGGTGCGCAATCACAACCGCATCTCGGAAAAGTTACGGTTGCCTTTGTAGATTTTGCGAAACGTGACGGGCGTTCATCGAAAGAATACCTCGGTAAGATCCGTGAAGCGGTGAAAGGTATAAAAGGTGCTGAAATTTCAGTTGACCAGGAGCAGGGTGGACCTCCAACCGGTAAGCCAGTCAACATTGAAATTGCCGCTGATAACTTCGACTTGCTGGTATCTACAGCGGATCGTGTGAAGCGTTATCTCGACTCTGTACAAGTGCCGGGTGTTGAAGAATTGAAATCAGATTTTCAAAGTGATAAGCCTGAGATCGTGATCAAGATCGATCGCGAGAAAGCAAACCGCGAAGGTATATCTACCGGTCAGATTGGTGGTACATTGAACACCGCTATATATGGTGAAGAAGTATCTCGTTTCCGCGATGAGAACGATGACTATCCGATTGAACTTCGTATTAAGGAAGATCAACGCAATGATATCAACACGTTGATGAACCTGCCGATAACCTATCGTGATATGGCTTCGGGTGGAGCTGTTCGCCAGGTGCCGCTGTCTTCGTTCGCTACGATTGAGTATTCAAACAGCTATGCCGGTATCAAGCGTATTGATCAGAAGCGTGTGATTACGTTGTCATCCAACGTACTCAGCGATTACAACGAGAACGAAGTAGTGGCTGAGATCACGAATCGTCTTAAGTCAATTTCAATTCCGGATGAAGTAACTGTAAAGATGACCGGTGCGCAGGAAGACCAGGCTGAAACTTCGAACTTCTTAGGTGTTGCCGGGCTGGTAGCCCTCGGGTTGATCTTTATGATCCTGGTGATTCAATTCAACTCGGTAGGTAAACCGCTCATTATTCTCACCGAAATTCTTTTCAGTGTGATTGGTGTATTGCTTGGTTTCTCTTTCTTCCGAATGGAAATATCCATCGTGATGTCGGGTGTAGGTATCATGGCATTGGCCGGTATCGTTGTGCGTAACGGTATATTGCTGGTGGAATTTACCGACCTGCTTATATCACAAGGTATAGAATTGAAAGATGCCGTGATTGAAGCTGCAAGAACGCGTATGACGCCGGTGTTGCTCACTGCCATGGCAGCAACTTTAGGACTTATACCACTAGCCGTAGGGTTGAATATCGACTTCGTTACGTTGTTCACAGAATTTAACCCGCATATATTCTTCGGTGGTGATAACGTAGCATTCTGGGGACCTCTTTCATGGACCATGATCTTTGGTTTGATCTTCGGTACATTCCTTACGTTGTTCCTGGTGCCTGTAATGTACCTGATCATGGCGAGACTGCGAGCACGCGTATACAAAACGAAGAAAGAAGAAGCGCATGGCGATGAAAAAGAAGAAGCCATTGTTGCTATATAAATAGCAGGGGAGGCTTAATCGTTAACTGCATAGGTAACAGGTTTGGTTTGATTTTTCAGGATGCAGTTAACGATTAACTTTCTGTAAGCGCAGAAACTAAATTTAAGCGAAAGTCGTCTTTACACAGGGACGACTTTTTCTTTTATGAAACCTCGTATGATGACTTTGATTTTCTTCACGTTACTTTTCCTGGTAATAGATTATTATGTTTTTCAGGCTGTAAAAACGGTTAGTGATGATTGGACTCCGCTCTGGAAAACGATAGCCCGCACAGCATTCTGGGTTCCGACTGTATTGAGCTTTGCTGCGCTTTTTTGGTGGACGTTTGGTGATCCGTATGGTGTAAGTGCTACCACCCGAAACTGGATTATTACCGGACTCATCGCTACTTACTTCTCAAAAGTATTTGCTGTAGTCTTTTTGTTCATTGACGATCTTTACCGCGGCCTCAAATGGGCGGTAAGCTTCTTCTATAAAGGGCCTTCCGGAGATTTACCAGGCGAAGGAATTACTCGTTCTGAATTCTTATCGAAGACAGCATTGGTGGCTGCCGCTATACCTTTCGGTACGATGGTATACGGGATCGTGTCGGGTGCACACGATTATCGCGTCAGAAGAAAGACTATATACTTGCCGAATCTGCCCAAGGCTTTTGATGGTATAAAGATCGGTCAGCTTTCGGATATACATTCCGGAAGTTTCTTTAACAAGGTTGCCGTGAAAGGTGGTGTGGAGATGATGCTGCAGGAAAAACCGGATGTGCTGTTTTTTACAGGAGACCTGGTGAACAACGAATCGTCCGAAGTAAAAGACTATATCGACATCTTCAACAAGCTGAAAGCACCGTTCGGTATATATTCTGTTACAGGTAATCATGATTATGGTGATTATCATCAATGGGCTTCACACGCAGCCAAGCAAAAGAACTTTAAAGACCTGATCGAAGCACATCGCCTGATGGGATTCAACCTGCTGATGAATCAACATCATTTCCTGGAAACAGCAGGAGAGAAGATTGCCGTGATTGGTATAGAGAACTGGGGCGAACGCAAGTTTTCAAAGTACGGTAAACTTGATAAAGCCTATGCAGGCACAGAAGAAGCGCCTGTAAAGCTTTTGCTTTCACATGACCCTAGTCACTGGGACTCGCAGGTACGTCCGCTATACCCGGATATAGATGTAGCCTTTGCGGGACATACGCATGGCTTTCAATTTGGTGTTGAGATCGGAAATATAAAATGGAGTCCGTCACAATACGCATACAAGCAGTGGGCCGGATTGTACCAGGAGGGTTCTCAATATCTGTATGTAAATCGCGGATTTGGTTATCTCGGGTATCCGGGACGCATCGGTATGCCTCCTGAACTTACCATCATCGAGCTCAAGCGTGGATAATGCACGCTACAGGGTTGGTATATATACTCTGAATGTTCCAATCGAGATATAGCTATATATTCAGAAAGTGCGCGATCTTTCCGGTGTCTAGTGTAAAGTCATCGCTGCGATGCGCGCTTAGTCCTTCCTGCAGGCTGGTAATGGTGCCGGCTTGCACGGCTTTCGCAACCATACCAACATAATGCCCTGAGCCGCTGCGACCACAATATAAACAGGCATCCGCACCGGCGATATCTTGCAAAACAGGTTCACAGTAGTTTAGCGCGAAACGATTTCCGCCAATAACAAAACGCGGTTGAAAGGATGCATCGTGACCGTTGTATAAAATGCTGCAATCCAGGTAATCGATCTGGTAACCTTGCAACTCGCGGCCTCTGCGAATAGTATCTTTGTAGAAGGAGTCACTGCTGTCAATAACAATATCACTTACAGAAAGATAGTCTTTCAGGATGATGAGGATCTGATCAAGCAGTTCGCCTGCCGGAATGGTAATCCATACAACACGTTTGGAAACTATACTTTCTGAAAATGTCTTCAACGATGAAGCTGTCGCGATGCCCTGCTCCCGGATCGTTTGCAGTGTAACTTCATCGTGGTCATAAACAATTATATCATGACCGCTTGCCTGCAGATCAAGTGCAAGATTCAACGCAGTGCCTTCAAAGCCGATCAACCCGATTTGCATACCTATATATTGAGCGCGAAAGTTAAATCACCATCCGGATAAATAAAACATCAGATCAGTGCAGAAGTCTTCATGTCTGAAAGAACACCCATGTTAAGAAGCAACGTGTTGGTAAGATTACGGAATAGCGGAAAGACACTTTCCTTATATACCCGGTGGTTTTCAATATTGGGAGTAAAGATACGAACACGGTCAGGTTTCAGAGAGCGATAGTCTGCGAGTGAACTGATTTTCCGCAGCGCCATGTAGGCTGCACCAATGGCCGAAGCATCATCCGTGTTTACCAGTCCGATCGGTTTACCAAATATATCGGCCAGTAGTTGTACCCATCGCTCCGAATGTACAAAGCCACCGCTTACGTTAACCTGTTGTATGACCAGTCCGGATTCCTCCAGGCATTGACTGATGTGATAAAGCGACAGCGTGATGCCTTCCAGTACAGCACGTGTAAAGTAAGCTTGTGTATGTTGCGCTGTAATGCCAAAGAATACACCAGAGGTTTCGCTGTTCCACAACGGAGCACGTTCGCCCAATATATAGGGTAAAAAGATCAATCCGTCCGAGCCCGCTTTTATCGAATCAATTTCTCCGATCACTTCATTATATATAGCAGCATCTGCAATATCTTTTTTCAGAAAACTGGACAAGTACCAGCGCAATGCAACCCCTCCGTTATTGATCGGTCCTCCGGAAATAAATGTACTTTCATCCAGCCGGTAATTGAAGGTCATCGCGTCAAAATTGAAAGTAGGATTTGTATTGGCAACGCGTATAGCACCACTGGTACCAATCGTTAAAGCTGCTATACCGGGTTCAACTGCGAAGCTGCCTACATTGGCACAGCAACCATCACTTGCGCCCGCCATAAATGGTATACCAGCGGGGATTCCCGTTGTATCAGCCGCTACTGTCGTCAGTATATTTCGTTGAAAGGTTGTGCTTACCGGTACAGAAAGTTTATCGGCAGTGATGCCGCACAGTTGCAAAGCCGGTTCACTCCATTGCAATTTTTCAATATCAAATAGCCCCGTTGCAGAGGCAATCGAGTGATCAATTTCATGTACTCCGAAAAGCCTGAACCAGATATACTCTTTAATGGATATATACTTGACTGCTCTGGCATACAGGTCGGGATCATTTTCACGCAGCCAGATAATCTTGCACAAAGGCGACATAGCATGAACAGGCGTACCGGTTTGCCGGTATATCAATTCGCCTGCAGGGGAGTTCTTGATACGATCAGCAACGGAAGCACTCCGGTTGTCTGCCCAGGTGATCATGTTCATCAACGGATTGCCTGCCGCATCTACCGGTATAAAACTGTGCATGGCCGAGCTCAGTGAAATACCATGTGGAGTATGCTGAAGTGTTTTTATCGAACGAAGAATACATTTCAGAAAGGCCTGCCATATAATTTCAGGAGCCTGCTCGCTATAGCCGGGGTGGGGTGATAGTGTAGGGTAGGCAACCTGTTCAGTATGTATAGCCTTACCGTTGTAATCAACGGCTACTGCTTTTGTACTTCCCGTTCCGATGTCAATGCCAAGAATATATTGCATGGTGAAATCAAAACTCCAAAGTACAAATTCCTATTGAGTAATGCCGGGTTAATGCCGGTATAGAAGGGGATACAATAAAAAGGCATCCGTTGGTAAATCGGATGCCTTCGGTTTAGGTTAGGAGAATGCTTTTACTGATGCTCAGTAATGTGCATTTCTCGTCTTCGCCTGGCATCAATGGAGTAACGCCCTGCTCCAAACACCATGAACATGATTAAACCAACCAATACGACAACGGAAAGCCAGAGTTCCATGTGCTGGCCTATTGATAGAAATCCCTTGGGAGCATTTACCATGAATACAGCTCCAATCAATATGGGTACTTGAATAAAACATACTATACGTGTAAATACTCCAAAAGCAATCAGCGGTCCTCCGCAGATGTGTGCAAATACAACATAGTGTGCGAGCACTGCGCCTGCGAAATACACGTTGACCCCCGAGGTTGTCATCTCAAGTTCATGCATATGCGTAATAAAGTACAAGCCTTTATAGGTGATAAATATTCCCAGCGCGATTCGAAGAATATCCAGAAAACCGGGGCGGTGACTGTTACCCCATTTTTCTACATCGGTGATAACACTCATAATCTTTATATCGTTAATCTATACAAAGTTTACGAAAATGCTTTGGCAAAACCAAGTAGATTCGAACAATTCATAACCCCGCGTGGGCTGTGGGCTGTCGCTCATTCCAGATGCGAAGAAACCAGTAGATAATAAAAGGTATAGTACCGAAGAAGATAAAAATCAATATCCAGATGATCTTCTCGCTTTGATCGATTGTTTTGTTCAAGGCTGCATGCACTATATAAAGTATGTGTAATGCAAAAGATATAAAGGAAAGTATAAGGACGGGAACGATGAAGGAAAGTATACCGGCTATAATTACGGTTTCAGAAGGTTCGTGATGTTCGCTTGTCTCAATGGTCTCCATTACGAAATGGAATATCTGGTAGAATATATAGGGAACCATTACGAGCGGCAATAGCGTAAAGATGAGCAGCGCTATCTTTTGAGGTTTACTCATATTCATATCTATAGGGGTTGGTAGTATAGTTACGAAAGTGAATATAAAAAAAACTGCCCGGTTATTTACCGGGCAGCCTTCCGAGTCTTTTGTGGGTATTTCTCCGAATTAATAATCGTTGTTATTATTTCTGCGGTTGAAACCACCGCCACCACCGCTTCTGTAGCCACCACCGCCAGAGCGAGGTGCGTCAGATTTAGGTCTAGCTTCGTTTACTACAAGGGTTTTACCCAAGAAGTTGAATCCGTTAAGGCTTGTGATAGCTTGACGGCCCGCTGCTTCATCCGCCATTTCGATAAAACCGAAACCGCGACTGCGTTGCGTTACTTTGTCCATGATAATCTTGGCTGAAGAAACTTCGCCATACTCTTCGAATAATCCCTTCAATTCCTGCTCGGATGCCTTAAAAGGGATGTTGGCAACGTAAATGTTCATTGTTTAAAAGATAAATGAGAAAAATTAATTTTTGAAAACTGACAGACTTCGACTGAACTACTTCTGAGGGCGGCCTCAGTAAAGAATGACAATTAACAAGTGCAAAATAGAAATATTTTTTGATTTTCCAGCAATTCTTTGTTTTCTATCGATTTCTGATTAAAAATTGGCCCTTTTAGCAGGAAGAACGGGCATAGCCGGGTAAAATAATTTACAACTGCCTCGTACTATAGGTACACTTATGAAGCTTGCGTGTTACGACATTCATGTACCCGTAACTTCAAATGTTACAAAGGTTGGTAACAACCCAGGTATATACTTTTCGTCAGTGTGCCCGGTGTGTCTAAATATATTTTCAAGTGTGCGCGGTGTGCTTCGAATTATTCATGCTAGTCATTTCAATTCATCCTATATTCACCACAAAACCAATTAAGATCGTAGCCCATTAATGAGAACACTTCTTCTTACTGCGCTTGTACTCTTTTCTTTTTTAGTACAGTCGCAACCTAAAACCATTGACGCTGCTAAAATCAAAGTACAATGGGAGGTAATCGAAAACAGTCATCAGAATAAATCACAGTTTCTGTCTGCTTTTACATTTACCAATACTGGTAAAGAAGATATACCGGCTGTCGGTTGGACACTATATTTCAATTTTGTACGTGCCGTAGATCCGACATCCGTTACGGGGGGTGTGATGATTGAACGGGTAAATGGCGATTTCTTCAAGCTATATCCCAAGCCTGACTTCAAAGGTATAAAAGCAGGCGCATCACTGCGTGTTGAATTTGTCTCCAGCGACTGGGTGGTAAATTTTACCGATGCCCCGGCCGGTATATATATAGTTTGGGCCCATGCACCTGAAAAAGGTGTAGTGATCACCGACTACACCATTAAACCATCCACGGAGCCGAAACAATATTTGCGTTTTCCCGGAGACAAGATTGGACTGATAACACCAGCCGCACTGTATGATCAGAATAAAAATACATTGCCGGTAGCGGCTGATAAACTTGTTAAAATATTTCCAACACCCGTGTCCTATCGGGAAGAGCGTGGTTTCTTTGCGTTGTCTAAAGATATAGTCATCGTAGCGGATGCCGCTTTCCGGAACGAAGCCGAAATACTTGGAAGCGACTTGTTTACGATATTCAAAACGAAACCGCCTATTGTAACGACCGAGGGAAGCGCAAAGAAGATGATTCAACTGGTCAAAAATAGTTTGCCGGAAGAAGCGTATGAATTACACGTTACCGCAGAGAAGATAACCATTGCTGCGTCTTCCGGGGTCGGGGTATTTTATGGCATCCAATCGTTGAAGTCACTGTTGCCGGTGCAGTCGTGGTCGAAATCCCAGTCGACAGTAGCCATACCGTTGGTAACGGTGGAAGATGCTCCGCGCTTTTCGCACCGTGCTTTCTTTCTGGATGTATCGCGTAATTTCCAGCGCAAGGAACAGATTCTTAAAACGCTGAACCTGATGGCTCTCTATAAACTTAATGTCTTTCATCTCCATCTGAACGATGATGAAGGCTGGCGACTGGAAATTCCTGCGTTGCCGGAGTTGACTGAGATCGGTTCGAAGCGTGGCCATTCGTTAACCGGCAGTACACATTTGCCGCCATCGTATGGCTCCGGACCAGATGTAAACAATCCCTATGGCACGGGATATTATTCCAAAGCTGACTATATCGAGATCTTAAAGTATGCAACAGCGCGACACATTCGTGTGATACCCGAGATCGAAACTCCGGGACACGCGCGTGCTGCTGTTAAATCCATGGCTGCCCGTTATGAACGCCTGCTCAAACAAGGTAAGAAAGAAGAAGCAGAGAAATATTTACTCCACGATCCGGAAGACCAATCGCAATACCGTTCTGTGCAGGGATGGAACGATAATGTGATCAACGTTGCGTTGCCTTCGGCCTATACATTTCTGGAAACCGTTGTAGACGAAATCACCGCGATGTATAAACAAGCCGGAGCTCCTTTAAATACGATACACTTTGGTGGGGATGAAGTACCGGCAGGTGTATGGGAAAAATCTCCGCTATGTAAAAAGCTGATAGACGAAAATGCATCAGTTAACAACGTAGATGACCTCTGGTATTATTTCTATGGAAAGATAAATACCATGCTGCAGAAAAAAGGATTGACCATGTACGGATGGGAAGAGATATCCATGCGTAAAACAAAACTGGATGGTAACAATACATATATACCCAATCCTGATTTTGTAAAAGACCGTTTCCAGGTTGATGTATGGAACAACGTGCTCGGCTGGGGTGCAGAAGACCTGGCCTACCAGCTGGCCAACGCAGGCTATAAAGTAGTACTGTCATGCGTAAGTAATTTTTACTTTGACATGGCATACCATAAAGCATTTGATGAACCCGGATATTACTGGGGCGCATTTATAGATGTAGACAAACCTTACTATTTCATTCCCTACGATTACTTTAAGAATGCAAAAGAAGACAAGTACGGTAACGCGCTGAATAAATCAATTTTCATAGGCAAAGAACGACTCACGGATTACGGCCGATCCAATATAGTCGGTATACAAGGTTTGTTATGGAGCGAGACCGTGCAAGGGGCCGAGCGCATGGAGTATATGATACTGCCTAAATTTCTGGGACTGGCTGAACGTGCATGGGCGAAAGATCCGGCATGGGGCACCGAGAAAGATGCCGCGCAAAGTGATAAGCTATACCAGCAGGCATGGTCTGAATTTATAGCCACCGCCGGATGGCGCGAGTTGCCGCGACTTGATTACTATGCAGGTGGTTTCCAATATAGAATTCCTTCACCGGGTGCCGTTGTACAAGATGGCAAGGTGCAGGTAAATATGCAGTATCCCGGCTTCACCATTCGCTATACTACGGATGGTAAAGAGCCTTCGTTGAAGAGTCCGGTATATACTTCACCCATCGCAGTAAAAGGTACAATTAAGCTGAAGGCCTTTAACCAGAAAGGCAGGGCAGGGAAGACATCGGTAGTGACAAACCCGTAACAGCATGGCTATACACAACGCACTGACTACACAACGCATTCTGTCGATCGATGCGTTGCGCGGGATAACGATACTCGTCATGATCTTCGTGAATGAACTGGCCGGTGTACAAGGTATACCGATCTGGATGAAACACATGCCCGCAGATGCTGATGCCATGACTTTCGTGGATATGGTGTTTCCCGCCTTTCTATTCATCGTAGGTATGTCTATACCTTTTGCCATCAACAACCGGTTGTCCAAAGGTGATAACATGTGGCAGTTGCAGCTTCACATACTGGTGCGAACAATCGGACTGCTGGTGCTCGGTGTATTTATGGTAAATGCCGAGGGAGGTTACAACGAACAGGCTATGGGCATGCCGATAGCATTGTGGTCGCTGCTCTTCTATGCTGGTGTTATACTGGTGTGGAATGTATATACCTTTCAGTCGAACGTTTTGCGCTGGGTGCTGCGCGGTATCGGCTTGGTACTTGTGGTTGTGCTGGCATATTTATACCGTGGAGGCGAAGACGGCTCGCAGACCATGACACCGCAGTGGTGGGGCATTCTCGGGCTGATCGGGTGGGCTTACCTGATCACGTGTATTATATATCAATTGGCCGGAGGTAGATTGCTGCTCGTACTATCAGGACTCGCGGTAAGTATAGTATTCTACATTGTTGGTAAATCGGATGCTACCGAAAGTTCTCCGGTAGCCGCGTGGATGAGCGGACAGACCGGTCATGCCATTCATACTGCTATAGCACTTTGCGGTGTTATGGTGTCACTGTTCTTCTTCGATCAAAAGAAGAAACAGGAGACCCGGGTCCGGTTTATACTGGCTTTTGTTTTTGCAGGTATATTGTTTGGCGTAGGGTATATTCTGCGTCCGTATTATACTATATCCAAGATCTACGCAACACCCACGTGGGCGTTATACAGTGCTGCCGTATGCACCTTGCTCTTTGCATTTTTATACGGGCTTATTGATCTGCGCAAAGTAAGCGGCTGGACGAGCTTCTTTAAGCCGGCTGCGTCCAATCCGTTGCTAACCTATATTATTCCCTATATAGTATATGCGCTGATGCACTTGCTGCACATACACTGGCCCGAGCAGTTCTACCAGGGAATAACGGGTATTATCTGGTCGGCAGTATATGCTGTTATCGTGATGGTAATTGTGGTCGGGTTGAACAGGCTCAAGATACGACTTCAGCTATAGCACCGGTCACTCGTACCGCAGCGAATCTACCGGGTTGGCACGTACTGCCTGTAGTATTTTTAATGACGTGATCAGTACAGAGAAAAGTACAATGATTACGACAGGCAGCAGTACAAACCAGAATGTAAGATCGATGCGGTACGCAAAACGATCCAGCCACCCCGTTGCAGCATAGACAGACAACGCTATACCCGCGCACGCACCGGCTATAGTCAACGCTATAAATTCTTTTGAAAGTAAACGGATCAGTGAACCGGCACCAGCGCCCATCACTTTTCGCAGGCCTATTTCTTTCGTGCGTATCTCCACCGAGTATGCAGCTATACCAAATAAACCCAAGCCCGTGATAATGATGGTGAGTACAGAGAAGTATATAAACAAAGCGAGTAATATTTCCTCGTTTTCGTACTGCCGGTTGAACGATTCATCGAGGAAGAGATATTCGAAAGGTGAGTCTGGTAATACTTTAGACCATGTGGCTTTTACCTCGTCTAGTTTACCAGGCAACATGCGTATATAAAGATACCCACCCGGAGAAGCCGGTTCGCAGAGTACGATGAGCGGGTCAATGGAATTGTGCATGGATCTGAAGTGAAAATCTTTCAACACCCCAATAATGGTAACGGCTTTCCTCCCGGAGAAAGTAAACATCTCAATCTTTTGTCCAATAGCATTCTTCCAACCGGTTTCCCTGATAAAAGCTTCGTTTACCAGTACAAGTTCTCCATGGCGCGGTGCGGCAAAATCATCGAACGGTTTTCCTTCGATTAATTTCATTTGCATCGTGGAGATATAGCCGGCATCGGCCAGTATACTTTGCGGCATCATTTCATGTTCTTTACCCGTTTCTTTATACCAGATGTTTGTCGTTCCGGTTATACCACCGGGTAAAGATTGCAGGTCGCCCGTGGTGATGGTTGTTGCCAGGTTATGGTTGATCAATTCACGTGTAAGAAAACCCATGTTGACCTGGGCAGCGGAGTCGCCCGGGTTCTGAACAACAAGAACCTGGTCTTCGTTAAAGCCAAGGTTCGTATGCTGCATATAGTTCATTTGTCGTACTACAACCGCGAGGCAGATCAGCAATGCAGTGCTGAACATGAACTGTACACCGATGAAGAACTTTCGTACATGACTACCTTTTGTTACCGGACCAATCTCTCCCTTTAGCACCTTTACAGGTTTAAATGATGACAGTATCCAGGCAGGATAAAGCGAAGCAATCACCGAAACAAGAATGAGCAGGAGTAATGCGCAAAAGACTATAACGATATCACGCTCCAGCGTAAAGTTGATCGTCTTCCCCGTTATACCATGAAAGATATGATAGAATACTTTTAGGAACAGGAACGCAACTATACCGGCCATCAATGCCGCGAGTAAGGATTCTCCCAGAAATTGTTTAACAAGCTGAAACGGCCGCGCACCAATGGCTTTTCGTATACCAACTTCCTTGGCGCGTTCCAGCGAACGTACCGTGGTAAGGTTGATGAAATTAAAAATAGCAACGGTAGCGAGTATAACAGCGATCAGTATAAATATATAGATGTTGTTGAGATTCCCTTTTGCATTGTCCATTTGAATGCCTTGTGTGAAGTGAAGATCCGGCAAGGCCTGCACTTCAAACGTAGCGCCCATCGGCTTCCAGTCTTTTTCAGTAGCCTTGTTCAGCATCGTGGTAAACTCCTTTACATCGGTTGGCTTGCGTAGCAGAATATAGGTATCGAACTTGAAGAATTTGTTGGCACTTTCTTCAGTCGGAAAGTTACCATTGATGAGACCGTTGATCCGTTTATCGGAGTTCTCCGGAACGTCCTTCATAATGCCCGTAACTTCGTAAGACTTGCCTCGAATGTCGATCGTTTTTCCAATGGCATCGCCCCGGTAATATTTAGCGGCTAATGTTTCTGAAAGTACAATGCTGTTGGATTTTGCAAAAACTGTTTCCGGATTACCCGCAACCAACGGATAGGTAAACACTTTGAAAACGGAAGGATCACTGAAATATATACCTTCTTCTTTTATCGATTCGTGGTTGATATATAGCCTGTCGCGCAGATCATCAAAGCGAACATACTCTTCTACCTGCGGAAATGTACGCTTCAAAAACGGACCTATACTTTGATCGGTGATGCGAACGCGGTTTGTATTGGGCGGATCAACAAAAGTTGTAGTAACGCGGTAGATGCGATCGGCTTTATCGTGAAAGCGGTCAAACGTCAATTCATCAAATACAAAATACAGGATAAACACACAACTTGCCAGGCTAATGCCGAGTCCACCGATGTTGATGAACGTAAACATTTTCGACCGCGCCAGGTTGCGCAGTGCAACGGTGATATAGTTTTGAAGCATAGGGGTGAGGATGTAATGCAAGGTAACGTAATCTTTTTGTAACGGTTACGCAAACATTATGGGGTATACTCACATGATGATGTAGGCAGGGTATAGATATACCAGAGCCGATTCCGAAGACTATATTTCCTGTAATGTTGCAGAGAGGCTATTTCTTCCCCGATAATTCATCGAGGCGTTTTCGTTCGTAGTCGGTAAGACTGTCTATTCCGTGGCGGTTTATCTTGTCGAGGAGATTGTCGAGTTCTTCCAGGCGTTTATTGCGGGCTGCGTTGTAACGGTCTTCTTTTGTTTCGAGATTTCTGCCTGTAAAACTGTTGCGAAACAAATATACCAGAATGGCTACAATGATGAGCGTTCCGAAGATTCCCATAGACAGAAAATTGTCCTGTCAAGATAAGAAATGATTGATTTCGAATCTTAACAGGACCTTTGATTTTTTTAGTAGGCTCTTTCTACTACACCCGAACCGTATATTTTCTTAACGGCTGTTTTGGTGTTGCCTTTATGTTTTACAGTACCGCTGCCAAGAATAACAGCATCAATGTTGTTGGCTACATTCAGCTCACAGGCTCCACTTCCGCTTACGGTAGCTTTGGCTGTCTCAAGCGGGCAGTTAAATCCTTTCAGTGAACCGGTACCGCTTACCAATGCATCGATCGAAGTAGCGTAGCCTTTCAGGATCAGCGTTCCGGAGCCACTAACTCCGGCTTTTACCGTATTGCCTTTGATATCAACATCCATGGTGCCATTTCCATTTACGGCCAGGTTAATATAGTCTGCTGCAATTGAGTTTTCAGAGACAATCTTGCCGCCACCGTTTACCTGCAGGTCGTTCAGGTTTTTTACACTCACATATACCTTCATGGTCGGGTTCAGCTTGATGTCATCGATCTTTGCCCACAGGCTTTTGTTCGGATTGTCAGGCTTGCGTTCCATGTTGATCATCAGTACTCCGTTCTCTACTTTTATTTCAGTAAGGGAGTAAATCTCGGTCAGGGCTTCTACTGTAACTTCCTGTTTGTTGGTTTGCTTCAGGTATACAGTGTAGGCGGAGTTAACATAGATTCCTTTAAAATCAGGGAGTTCGAGAGTCTTCTTGGTAGTCTGTGCAAAGGCACCAGAAACAAAAAGGGCAAGCGCGCAAAGGACGAATGCTTTTTTCATTTGTTGAATAGGTTGATTTATACGGATCAAGTAACGATTGGACAGGTAAATTATAAAATCATCCTGACGATTAAAAGGTACGTTGATCGGTAGAAATGATGTTACCCCTTACGAAGTTGTCCTAAAACTTACTTCTGTTTCCGGAAAATGGCCTTCATGATGAGTATAAAAGCAATTCCCCCAATGCACATGAGGAGCAGTACGGTGGGGGTTATTTGATTGACAGCGTGCATTTTTTTACGTGTTTAGGTGTGTATGTGGTCAGGTGTTTAGGTTGGGTAAAGTTACGGAAAGAATGGGTGGGGGCGTAAATCTGTTTGGGGTTTTATATATTGTTGGTATAAATGATGATTGGATATGGCTTCGTATAGACTGCTGTTTGTTTTGTTTGTTATGATTTGTTCGGTGACGGCTATAGGACAGCCGCGGGCGCTTGTGTTTCAGTCGGATTTCGGATTGAAGGATGGTGCTGTTTCGGAGATGAGGGGTGTTGCGTTTTCAGTTTCACCGGAGCTGCGCATGTTTGATATCACGCACGAAATTCCGGCCTATAACATTTGGGAAGGTGCCTATCGGCTATACCAGGCGGCTCCGTATTGGCCGGCAGGCACGGTGTTCGTTTCGATCATCGATCCGGGGGTCGGTTCAGAACGTAAGTCTGTTGTGCTCAAAACAAAAACAGGGCACTATATTGTTACTCCGGATAACGGAACGCTTACACTCGTAGCAGAGCATTTGGGTATAGAAGAAGTTCGCGAGATTGATGAAGCGAAGAACCGCCTGCGTAATTCAGGTAAATCGTATACCTTCCACGGTCGCGATGTATATGCCTATACGGGAGCGCGACTGGCTTCGGGGGCTATATCTTTCCAGGAGGTCGGTTCTAAACTTAATCCGCAGGTTGTACGCATCGACTATCAGAAACCTGTTGTAGAGAATGGCGTTGTGAAAGGAAATATACCGGTACTCGATATACAGTACGGTAACGTGTGGACGAATATCGATCAATCACTGTTGGACAAACTCGGTATAAAAATAAAAGACAAAATACACGTTACGATTTATCACGAAGGAAAATCAGTGTTTGAAAAAGATATACCCTACGTGAATACATTTGCCGATGTGGCAATAGGGGAGAATATGTCGTACATGAACAGCCTGTTGCAATTTTCGCTGGGTATAAACCAGGGAAGCTTCTCGGAGAAGTATAAAGTTTATAGCGGGGCAGCGTGGAGCATTGCTGTTGCGAAAGCGAAGTGAGATTGCTTTCAATGGAAGTATACCGGCCATGATTGCAATATACCATGGCCGGTATATAGTTAGTCGCGAAGTTTTACACGCAATACATACATGTCGGCTGTGAGGTATAAAGTCTTCTCATCAGCACTTAAAGCACAGTTAGACGTTGCTTCGGGTATTTTGATTTTGCCCAGCACTTTTCCTTGCTGGTTAAAGATCCATACACCACCGGGGCCTGAAGCGAAAATGTTACCCTGTTTGTCTACTTTAAATCCATCGGGTAACCCTCTTTCTTTTTTCGCATCCTCGGTAGCATCATAAAAAATACGGGCATTGGTAACAGAGTCATTCTCTGCGAGATCAAATGCATACCAGATCGCTTTCTTCGAATCAGAGTTAGCCACTATAAATGTTTTTTCTCCCGGCAGAAAAGCTATACCATTGGGGCGTGTGAGTGAATCCACCAGCAACGTAGCCTTTCCATTTGAAGCTTTATATACACCGTTGTGCGGAGCTTCTTTGGCTGGGTCTTCATCACTTTGTGAGGGAAGTCCATAGGGAGGATCGGTAAAGAATACATCTCCGTTGCTGCGAACCACCGCGTCATTCGGACTGCTTAATTTTTTTCCATCAATGTTATCAGCAATGGTAATGAAGTCAGGCTTCGGATCATTTACCGGGGCGTTCATATAGGCAACCCTGCGATCGCCATGCTGACAAAGTACAAGTTTACCATCCGGTGTAAGCGTGAGTCCGTTGGAGCCCATCTCGCCACCGCGCGGCACCGAGCTGGTATATCCGGAAGGCGTCAGGTATACCGACAATCCTTTTTCTTCCGACCATTGATGAATAATATTTTTAGGGACATCCGAGAATATCAGTGTTTTGGTTTCTTCGAGCCATAGCGGGCCTTCACTCCATTCAAAACCTTCTGCAATAATTTCAGGTTTAGCCGATGCAGATATAATAGCATCCAGTGCTGGGTCTATGCGTTCAATTGATCCGATGGTTCTCATCTCATTGTTTTTACATGCCGTTAAAACAGTAAGCAGGGCGAGTGCTGATAGTAGTCTGGGCTTCATGGATTTGTTTAATTAAGTTGCCCAAATTACACAATCCACCCAAACTTGCTAATGGCTTAATACTTCGCGTACAAGCTGGTTAAAGATTTGTTCATTGCGTTCGGCATTCAATTCTTTGGCAGCAACGCCTGCATTGGTCTTAAAGGCCGCTACCTGTTCAGCAGTAAGTGCGTTCAGTTTTTTGGCAAGACTCATAGGGGTAAATTCTTCCGAGACAACACCTATAGTATATTGATTTACAATGGAAGCCATCTCCGGTGTCGGCCCTATAGCAACCCCCAGGCGTGCCTGAATAAAATCAAACAACTTGTTCGGCAATGTATTCTCGTAATTGAAATTTACCGGGGGCAACAGAAAAACACCGATGTCGTACGGCTGAATGGTAGTTACCACTGCGTGACTTTTTACAGGCGGTAATATTTTGATGCGTGGATTTTTAGCAGCGTTCGCTTTCAGGTTTTCGATAAAGGCTTTCGTTTGCCCAGAGGCAAAGTCGGAAGTCATCAGCATCATGTCTAATGTAAAACGTTCATCGAGGTGATCCATCATTTCTACCATCAGCTCCAGCCTGCGCGAAGGATTGGCTATACCGTGATGGATAAGACGAATTGTATCCGGTTTAACCTGTGCAGGTATAACATCGTGATAACGCGTAGCATTGGTAATAATCACCGGCTTAACTCCGAAGTTCTTTTCATATTCGTTTGCCAATCCTTTGCCAACCGTAAGCATACCCGCCACCTGCGGTATATACTTTTTACAAAGGTGAATATAGAACGGCTGAAAGAACGTTTTCCAGATTCGATTATTCTCAAAGTGTCGCGGAGCATACTCGTGTGCATCGAAGATAACTTTTCCATCACCCTTTACCTGGAACGCCAGCGGCAAGGTATCAATATCATTCGCCACAACAAGATCGAAGCGTTTGGACTTCAGTGATTCAAGAAGATACCCGTAATCATGAAAGAGTTTATAAGCCGCATTGTATTGTCGCGTAAGCAGGCTCACAGCCATCAGCGCTTTTCGAAACGGAGTAAGCTTGGTCTGTTTAACCCGGATAAACGTTACACCCTCCGTATCTTCAGCATCAAAACATACCACGGTAACGCGATGCTCCTTCCGTAAAAAATTAACCTGCCGCGTTACCCGCGCATCATGCTTGAGGTTGCTGAAAACCAGAACAAGAATATCTTTCATCCGATGAATTTTGTTTCCCGTATACGTTACTGCCACTGATTCACTGATCGTTAACCTGCGACCGTATCAAACCGGTTTGCAAAAATATAATAAATTTGATGCCGGAAGGGATTGGTTTTTACTGCCAGAAGATACGTTTACTCTTGCAAAGTTATTCCCATCTGTTTTTCCGAATACGTCAAAGGGTGCTAACTTGCTGGCTTCGCTATGCGCATTAGTAAAAGTTTTATAAAGAGTTCGCTTATCTATACAGTGGCAGGTATGCTGCCCATGGCCAGTGCTATTATTCTGCTCCCGTTTTACATTGAAAACCTGAGCACGGCCGACTACGGAGCGCTCTCTATTTACCTGGCGTTCTCGCTGTTCATCCAGATACTCACCACGTATAGCTTTGATACTTCGCTTTATATACACTTTCACGAATTTAAACACGACCCGGCAAAACTCTCGTCCTTCATAAGCTCGGCTTTTGTACTCATGCTGATGATCGGGGGCGGAGTAGGATTACTCTCGCTGGTGCTGGGCGATTTAACCTTCAGTAGTTTTTTTACAGATAAAAGTATCTCCTTCTTTCCGTACGGTATACTGGCGGCAGTTACCGGAATTTTTCAGGCACTCTTCAAAGTACACAGTAACCTGTTGCAGAGTCGTGAGAAACCCGAACTGTTTTTCTGGTCGAACCTGATTTCGTTCCTGCTCATTGCCGGGCTTACCGTTATAGGACTTCAGCTATATCCGCACTCGCTGATTGGTCCGATAGGCGGAAGAATGATCGCGGCTGTGCTTGCCGGTATATGGGTGCTCGCGCGAATCTTCTCGGAGTTTGGAGTACACTTTAATTATCCGTTACTGCGATCATCGTTTCAGTTTAATCTCTATGCATTTATTTACCAGTTACAGCAATGGGTTATCAACTACTTCGATCGCTTTATCATGCTCTTCTTTATGCCGTTGAGTGATGTAGGGGTATATGATTTTGGTGTGAAGTGTTTGTCGGTGATTGAATTCATTCTCAACGGACTGCACAGTTCTTTCTATCCGAAAGTTGTTAGCTCCGTAACAGCGCAAAAGGACAAGGGTTCGTCAATCGAGATAAACCGGTATTACCACGGCTTTACTTCAGTGATCATGATTCTTGTCTGCCTGAGTATACTCGCATTCCCCTGGGCAATTGAGACTTTCGTAACCAAGCCCGACTATAAACGCGCGATTGAATATTTACCCTATATATCCCTGGTATTTATTATCCGCCCCATGCGCCTGTTCTTTGCTATACCCTATGGCGTGCTCAAGTATACCAGGCCGCTGCCGATTATATACCTGATCATTTCGGCTGTAAAGATTATTTGCATGGTACTGCTGCTGCGCGATCTTGGTATATATGGCGTTGTGCTGGCATCAATACTGAGTGCCGCGGTAGAAGTATTGCTGCTGCGTTATCAGGCTCGTGAGAAATTTCAGTTTCGCTTTAACCTGTTCAAGATTGTGCTGGCACCGCTGATCCTGTTTTTACTCATCGCGGTGCTGGAGCCGTGGTTGGGAACTACGCAGCCCTATACCATACATGGTATATACCTGGTTTCATGCCTGGTACTTTTATACTGGGTATACCGGCAGGAAGTTAAATTGATAGATCCTCGTAATTTTATTAAATAGAAATTCTGTAAACGACTACGTGCACGCTATATGATACGATCCGGTGTAACTAATTTGTTTCGTTCTCTCAATGCCAACCTGCTATACGGATTGCCCTGGCCGGTAGAGAAAACGCTGAAAGCCGTGCTATATATTTCCGAGAAGTGTTATCGCTCGTGGATGAAACGTCCGCATGAAGAAGAACACGTGCTGGTTACCAACATCGATAAAGATATCACCATGCGGGTAGATATATCCAAAGCGATGGGCGCTGCATTCTACTGGATGGGTTTTCATGAGTTGAACGAATGGCGCTTTCTGAATCGTTACCTGAAACCCGATATGGTATTTGCAGATATAGGGGCGAACCAGGGCGAGTTCAGTTTGTTTGCTGCAAAACGACTGACCAAAGGTCGCGTACTGGCATTTGAACCCGTTGACTTTTTTTACAACTTGCTGCGCGAGAATATAGGACGCAATGATTACCGGAATATAGATACGTTTCACTATGGATTGTCGAATGAAGTAAGACAGCTTCCCATCTATATGGGAGAGACCGGTGCTGGTGAGCACGAAGGGTTAGCTACTATTTTTCAGAGCAACCAACGCGCGCGGTTTATTCAAAATATAGAGTTACGAGTGCTGGATGACCAGGTTCCATTGCTGAATCTGAAGCGTCTTGATTTTATGAAGATCGATGTGGAAGGAGCGGAAATGCTGGTGCTGAAAGGCGCGCAGAAAACAATTCAACGTTTTCGTCCGCACATTATGCTCGAGATCAACCCGGCAACGTATAAGGTAGCGGGCTATACGGTGCCTGATGTAATTGCATTTTTTAAAGCGATGCGCTATACATTGCACGTGATGACCAAGCGAGGCACACTGAAGCCTGTATCATCGATTCCGGATTTTTGCAACGCTATATTTGTTCCTGATCCGGCTTAACTATATATACTCTTCGCGACTATGAAAATACTCATGGTTACTCCCTGGTATCCAGATAAACTGAGCTTTAACTCGGGAGCGTTCATCCGCAGCCAGGCAGCAGCATTGAGTGGCGAGCACGAAGTTGTTGTGATCTCGGCAAAAGTAAATTATAGTAAATTCGGATTGTGTTCATTTGATAGCGAGAAGTCATTCTACGGAAAGGTGGAAGAGCACCGGATTATCATAAACCGATCGCTACCGGTATATAACCAGTTGAATTACTGGTTCATCATGTTCTGGTATTCACGCGAAGTGATCAGAAATTTCAAGCCGGATATTATTCACGCTTCCATCGGATACCCCGGAGCTTTTTGGGGATTGCTGTTGAAGCGATTAACCGGCAGGCCCTATATATTGCAGGAACACACCCGCGTAAAAAACAACTTCAGGAGTTTATTTCATAAAACACTAACCAAGACAGGACTTCGTAAGGCCGATGCTCTTGTTGCCGTTGGCAGACGTCTGGCTTCTGAACTGGAAGCACTTTTAAATAGAAATGTTGCTGTTATACCCAATGTAGTAGAAGTTGAAAAATTTCAGGGGCTTGCTCCGGTAAAGGAAAGTGGTATTCAGATAGGCTTTCTGGGTGGGATGAATACTCCTGTGAAGGGATTTGATATTTTACTGAAAGCATTGGCCGGTATACGGGAAGACTTTGTATTGCATATAGGCGGAGCCGGTACACTTGAGAACGAGTATAAGAAACTGGCGGAAGATTTAGGGATAGCAACAAGATGTAAATTCTATGGATTTATTCCATACGAGAATATACCTGCCTTTATGGAGCGATTGCATTTCTATGTTTGCTCCAGTCGCTATGAAACATTCTGTGTCTCACTCGTTGAAGCGATGGCAGCGGGGCGGCCGGTAATATCAACACGATGTGGCGGTCCTGAGGATTTTGTTAACGAGCTGAACGGTTTGCTCGTAGCCAATGAAAATACAGATGCACTTCGCGAAGGAATACAACAAATGATGCGCACGTGCCATGACTACAATGCAGAGGCCATCGCGAAGTATGCCGTTGATAACTTTTCAAAACGAAGTTTCCTGCAAAAGATAAACAGCCTCTACAAATCGGTTATGAAATGATCTGCAAAGGCTGTTCAATATTTGTTCTTGATTAATAGCAGTCGCTATATCTTGCGCGCGGTAACAAGTTTATATACCTCGCATCCCGCCAGCAAAAAGCATCCTAATCCGTAATCTTCAAAGTTAGGAACCGATGTATAGGTTACCGGTTGGCCATCTTTCGGTTCTTTACCGGTGCCCTGCACATAGCCGAGGAAACCATTTTCATGCACGGCATCTTTTACCATCGCATTCCATGCTTTCGTTGCAACCGGTTGATATTTTTTCGCATCCAGGTATCCGTTGTTAATGCCCCACGTCATGCCGTATACAAACAGCGATGTGCCTGTTGTTTCTTTTCCACCATAATTACCCGGGTCATGAAGACTCGCATTCCAGAAACCATCTTTGCGTTGTATCGGCACCAATGCTTCTGACATGGCCTTGAAGTCATCTTCATATTGTTTACGATGCGGTGCATCTTTCGGTATAGTTGTCAGTACACGCACAAGTGCTGCATATACCCAGCCGTTGCCGCGTGACCAGTAGCAGTCTTCACCATTAGGTTCTTTATAGGGCGGATCGAAATCTTTATCACGCCACCACAGCGCATCTTTCGGATTGAACAGGCCATTGTCGCCATGCTTGTTGCGGGTATACATATACATTTCGTGCATGCGCTCCCAGTAGGCAGGTTCGTTATATACTACACCGAGCTGTGCGAATACCGGCATGGCCATTTGAATGGCATCCACCCAACTCCAATCATCTACTTTCGTAGTGCGCATCATACTGTCGATCGAAGCCTTGATCTTTTCAATCTTATAGGGCTTCGGATCGAGCAGGTACATATCAATATAGGTTTGTCCTGCACACTGGTTGTCCGCATTGCGCGTATAGGTTTCTCCATCGCGCAAGTTCCATTGATGAAAGTCGGCCCAGCGTGTGGTGTACTCAAGGTCTGTTGGTTTCGGATCGAGTTTGTAGAGCGCCATCAATCCTTCATAATATACTCCGCGTGTCCAGATGTTGCTGGCGCGCGATCGCTCCGTTACAATGCGTTTGCCTACATCAGGCCACTTCTCCTGGAAGTACTTGTTCGTGCGGTGCATAACTTCCAGTATCTTGTCTTGTGCCGGTAATTTCTTTTGTGCCTGAAGCGTAGTAGTGCCTAGTGCCAGACAGATTATCAACAAAAATGATTGCTTGCTCACATGTGTCATGGTTGTAGAAATGAAGTGAAACGTACCTCCAATGTAACAGGTGATGTTCCGAAAACTTTCAGGTAGTGTCCTGCATGCATGTTGCTCCATCTGTAAAAGTGCTTTTCTTTTTGTGTTGAATTGATGACTTTTATCGCATACCATTTTTAATATGAGAGTTATTATCAGTATGCTGGCCGTTGCATGGAGTATATTTTCCTTTGCGCAAGGTGTGTCTGTAAAAAGTATAGATCGTTTTGCGCTGGTAACGCGCAACAACGTTGTGCTGAAACAGGTTGATACACTCGGTTCGCTTTCGGTGGGCAATGGTGAGTTTGCATTTACAGCCGATGTTACCGGACTGCAGACTTTTTACGAAGAATATGAAAATGGTATCTCGTTGGGTACACAGTCACAATGGGCCTGGCACAGCATTCCGACAGATAAGAAATATACTTTGAATGATGTAGCGAAGCTATACGAGTCGTGCGATGGAACGAAAGCACCTTACGCAGTGCAACAAAAAGAAGGTATAGCCGGTGAAGCAACCGAGGCGTTACGTGCAAACCCGCATCGGCTGCATCTCGGATTGATCGGTCTGATTATGACGAGGACAAATGGCGATGCCGTAACATTGGGCGATTTGAAAAACATTCACCAACAGCTTAACCTCTGGACGGGAACGCTGGAGAGTAAATTTGAAATTGAAGGAACGGAAGTAAAGGTAATAACAATGGCTCATCCGGATGAAGATGGTATTGCCGTGCGGGTAGAGTCACCGTTGATCAGTAGCGGACGATTGAAAGTAAATTTCCGTTTTCCCTATGGAAAGAATTGCCACGTATGCCCCGGGTATGACTGGAGTAAATCTGATGCGCATCGTTCGACAATAGTCGCAAAACAAAAAGAGCGTACAGTCATTGAGCGTGTATTAGATTCAACACGCTACTATGTTCAGGTTACACATAAGTCATCGGTCATTCATGAAGCAAAGAAGCATCACTTCGTTTTGTCTCCTGACAGGAATTCTGCGTTCGAGTTTACGGTAATGTTCAAAAAAGAAAACACCCCCAGGTCTGTGCAATTCAGTAATGTATGGGATAAAAATATAGCATCGTGGAAAAAATTTTGGACAGAAGGTGCCGCGGTCGATTTCAGTGCCTGTATCGATCCGCGTGCAAAGGAACTGGAGCGCAGAGTTATACTGTCTCAATACCTTACAAAAATACAATGTGCCGGTACATTACCACCGCAGGAAACCGGCTTAACCATGAACAGTTGGTACGGTAAATTTCATTTGGAAATGCACTGGTGGCATGCCGCACAATTTGCCCTGTGGAATCGCAGCTATTTACTCGCGCGCAGCATGCCTTGGTATACACAAACGCTTCATAAAGCAAAAGCAACAGCCAAATGGCAAGGCTATACCGGGGCACGCTGGCAGAAGATGACAGACCCGCATGGCAATGAAAGTCCTTCGAGCGTAGGTGCTTTTATTATCTGGCAGCAACCGCACCCGCTATATTTTGCAGAATTACTCTATAGGTCAAATCCCGGCAAGGAAACACTTCAGCAGTATAAAGATATAGTGTTTGAGACAGCCGAGTTCATGACTTCATTCGTAAAGCTGCGTGATGGTAAATATCACCTCTGCCACCCGCTGATACCAGCGCAGGAAATTTTCAAGGCAGCAGAAACGGATGATCCTGCCTATGAATTACAATACTGGTATTACGGATTATCGATAGCACAGGAGTGGCGAAAAAGAATGGGCATGCCCGAGCATAAAACATGGAGTGCTATATTAAAAGACCTTGCACCTTTGGCAAAAGATGCCACCGGGAAATTATACCTGCCCAACGGGACAACACCTACAGCCTATACCGATGACTTTTTCAGAAGAGATCACCCGGCAGTAGTAGGCGCGTTGGGTTTTCTTCCTGCGAACGCACGAGTTGATGCAACCATTATGTCCAATACATTTGATGAGATCATGAACCGCTGGCAATGGGAAACAACGTGGGGCTGGGATTACCCGCTACTCGCCATGACAGCCGCCCGACTCAACAAACCCGAACAAGCCATCGATATATTATTGAAAGACGTACAGAAAAATATATACCTCGTAAACGGACACAACTATCAGGATACACGCCTGCGCCTATATTTACCTGGTAACGGAGGCCTTCTCGCTGCGATAGCTATGATGGCAGCCGGCTGGGATGATAACACCGAAGCCAACCCAGGCTTTCCGAAGAATGGTCAATGGAACGTGCGATGGGAGGGACTGCGAAAAATGCCGTAGGAGACGCAAGCTTTGAGCTGCGAGATTGAGTTGCTGGCGAAGAGGGCTGCCGGCTGCAAGCTTCTGGAATTTAGCTTCCGTACTTTTCCATTCAAACCGTTCTTCAAAAAAGCAACGGTAGGTCTAAGCGAACCATGCGGTCACAATTTTTACCTTCAGACTTCCCGTCTTCCGGACTTTTTTACTTTCCGACTTCTTACTTCTAAACCACCAGCTCCACCTGCTTCCCCTGCATGATCATTGCTGCTCCATGAGCAGAGCCTAGCGGCATGTGCGATACTTCGATGGTATAGTTTGGAAGATAGTATTGTAAGAGTTTTATAAAGATATCGTTGTCGATGAAGCCACCATCGATATATATCTTCTTGACATCGGAGTTGCCTAGGGCGAGCCTGGCGGAAGCAACTTGTAACAATGTTAGTCCCCAGATGAGATGATGATACGCTTCTTCGTACGATTCAAAATTATTCGGCTTCCAGTTGTCGGAGGAGAATACATCTTGTGAGAGTAACGGGTTGGCAATAGTTGCAGGATAAAATGACGGAGTGAGCTCGTGGTTATGTATCTTTTTCAGGAATGAGTCCTGTAGCTTGATCTGTTTATAGTATCGCGCTTCCTTGTGAAATATATCATTGAGGATGCGAAGGTGATGATCGAGTTCGTGCCCGAGAAATAAACGCGATGCCTTGACCGGTTTACCTTCTATGGTCAGGAAATTGAGACAGTCGCGATTGAGTTCGTCACGCGTCAGACTTTCTTTGGTATAGGGATTCAGCGTAATGCTCCATGTTCCGGTAGAGATCAGTGCAAAAGGCTCCTGCGTGCGCATCATATAGGCAGCTAATGCCGAGGAGCTGTCGTGTATACCCACGCCAACTTTTACTGCGTGACCGCCAATGATCGTTTGAAATGTTTTGGAAGCAGGAACAATCTCCGGCAACAGGTGGTCAATCTTTTCAGTATATACCCAGTCGTGATAGCGGTTTCGGGAGAAATCCCAAAGTTTGGTATGACAACCGATGGATGTAGGCTCACTCACCAACTGACCGGTAAACAAGTAAGACAGGTACTGCGGAAAGTGTAGCGTATACCGTATGCGTTGAAAGACTTGCGGCTTGGTATATTTCAGCCAGTATAATTGAAGACCTGCATTGAGCATACCGAGTGCAGGTGATGCCGTGTGTAAATTATGTTCGTCTTGCGGATACTGTTTGTAAAACTGATCACAAATATCATCCGGGAACGGTTTCAGGTAGTTATATAGCGGTGTTACCGGTTTGCCATCGGCATCCAGGTGAACGAGGGTAGCGCCATACGTTGAAAAGTTCAACCGCTTCAATTGATACTCACCAGACGAAGTTATTTTCCGAACTGTGTTCTGTATCCAGTTGCAGAGTACATATATATCATCGCACTCGAAGCCGTCATCATCCAGTGTAGGCGTAAGCTTGAAGTATTCGTGATGAAGTTCGCGCAGGTTTTCATCGAAGAGGAAAAACTTCTTGTTGGTTTTTCCGATATCAAAAATTGCAGTAACGGGTATAGCCATAATCAGAGTCCGGTAGAAACAGTTTTAAGTCCGCGCTCCTGGATCAGCTGCTTGCGCACATTCAGGTTTCGGAAGAAGGTTATCGGCTGCAATGCAGCGCCTATGCGCCTTCTGGCTTCGGCTATCAGCGGACGTACATCCGTGCGGTAGGCATGCTGCAGAATTTCCTGCGCTTGTGTAGCATCGTTGTTCTCGCGTGCTGCTTCCAGTTCTTCTTTGTTTACCAGCAGCGCCTGTGTATAGGCAAGTTTTATAGCTTCTACAGATTGTAACAGGTCTTCGAGTGGATCTTTTACATTATGACTGGCGTCTATCATCCACGCAGGTGAAGGATTTATACTCGCAGGATCTTCCATGCCGTATACCAGTTCATTGAAGATGAGGAAGAGTTGATACGGCTTGATGCTGCCCACCGTAAGATCATCATCTCCATACTTGGAGTCGTTGAAATGGAAGCCTCCTAATTTACCTTCCATCATTAATGTTGCTACGATCTGCTCAATGTTGGTGTTGGGTAAATGATGGCCCAGGTCTACAAGACAGTATGCTTTCTTGCCAAGCTTCGTAGCCAGCAGATGAGAGGTGCCCCAATCCTGTATTACCGTGGAGTAGAAATAAGGTTCGTATGGTTTATACTCGATAAACATCTGCCAGTCGTTGGGCAGTGCGGTATATATTTCTTTTAGCGATTCCAGTGTGCGCTGAAAAGCCTTTCTGAAATTCTGTTGCCCGGGAAAACAGGTGCCGTCTGCCAGCCATACCGTTAGCGCCTTCGAACCAAGTTGTTCTCCGTGACGAATCACTTCGATGTTGTGATCAACCGCCTGCTTCCGTATTGATTTATCGCTATGCGAGAGCGAGCCGTATTTATAGGACAATGCCTGATCAGGTTGATCCTGGAAGGTATTGGAGTTTACCGCATCAAAGGCTATATCATGTTCCGCTGCGAGTGCTTTTATAGCCTTGGCATCTTTCGGTATATCCCAGGGTATATGCAGGGATATAGCACCGCTGGAACGATTCATGGCATGCAACAAGCCTACATCCGAGATTTTTTCTTCGAGATTTCTCGGTTCACCGCCCCCGGAAAACCTTCCGAAGCGAGTGCCGCCATTGCCGAGTGCCCAGCTGGGTATAGCAATCTGCAGCGCAGCGATTTTGTTCAGTATACGTTCAACATCGTGTCCTTCCTGCGTAAGCCGTTCCGCCAGAAAATTAAAGGCTGACTGATGGCTGTTGTGAAGCTTTTTATTATGATCCTCGATAAATTGTTTTTCCAGTTTCATACATTCAAAATTTTACAGCATTGCCGATAGGACAACGATGTGATTACTGACTATATATATACCTATATTTTATCGCACAAATGCTGCCGCCACCCCACCATCTACATTGATGATGTTGCCGGTACTTTTGCTCAGGTGTCCACCTACGAGAACAAATACACCGTTGGCTATATCTTCTGTCGTGATGATCTCGTTCATGATGGTTCGCTTGGCGTAGAAAGCAGGGAGCTCTTCAACGGTAACGCCGTAGGCCTTCGCGCGGCCAGCCGCCCATTCGCCTTCCCATATCTTGCTGCCTTCGATCACGGCATCCGGGTTTACTACATTGACGCGGATCTTTTCTTTACCTAATTCCGCTGCGAGCAAACGACTCATGTGGGTTTGTGCTGCTTTGGCTGTTCCATAACCAACGTTGTTCGGTCCGGCAACCAGTGCGTTCTTGCTCGCTATATTTACGATGTCGCCCCCTAAATTCTGTGCGCGTAACACTTCAACACCAACTTTGGAAACCATGAATTGTCCTTTTACAATAACATCGTTCAGCAAATCCCAATCTTTCTCGGTAGTTTGTTCAAGCGGCTTGGAGATGGCGAGGCCCGCGCAGTTCACAATGATGTCTACACCTCCGAAGTAAAGCGATGCACTGTCGTAGGCTTGTTGTATAGAGGCAGTATCGGTAACGTCAATCAAAGAACCGGATGCTACATCACGACCAAACTGTTTGGTAGCCTGCTGTAGCGATGTTTCATTGATATCGGTCAGGAAAACGCAAGCGCCTTCGCCTGCTAATTTTTTTGCTATAGCAAGACCTATACCTCCGGCACCACCGGTGATCAAGGCAATCTTCCGCGAAAGCGGTTTCTCCTTCGGCATGCGTTGTAGTTTGGCTTCTTCAAGTAACCAGTACTCAATGTCGAAAGCCTCCTGCAATGGCAGGGCTACATACTCGGATATAGCCTCGGCACCTTTCATCACATTGATGGCGTTGATATAGAACTCACTCGCCACACGCGTAGTCTGTTTGTCTTTTGAGAATGAGAACATGCCTACACCCGGCCAGAGTATAATTACCGGGTTGGGATCACGCACGGCCGGACTGTTCGGATGTTTATGATCGTTATAGTACTTGGTATAGTACTTTCTATACTCTTCAAATTCTTTTTCAAGATTGGTTTTGAGTGCCTGCTTGTCGCTGAGATCAGCATCGGCAGGTATATTGAGTACAAGCGGTTTTATCTTCGTGCGCAAAAAGTGATCGGGGCAACTCGTGCCAAGGGGAGCAAGTCTGTCGAGGTCCTTACTGTTGATAAACTCCAGCACGCGTTCGTCATCGGTAAAGTGTCCTACCATGCGGGCGTGGCTTGATGCGAGCCCGCGCAGTACAGGTGCCAGTACTGCTGCCTGTTGCTGACGTTTCTCTTTGGGTAACGCGGTAGCTTTGTTACCACCGAACACCGGTCTTTTTTTTCCGTAGTTCTCTTGTAAATATTCAGAAGCCTTGTCAATTATTTCGAGACTGTTGATATAGCACTCGAACGAAGTATCGCCCCATGTAAATAAACCGTGTCCACCAAGCATGATGCCTCGTATACCCGGATTATCTTTTAATGCCTTGTCCAGTTTCAACGCCAGGTCAAACCCCGGCCGTTGCCACGGTACCCATGCAATTTGTCCGTTAAACAACTGCTGGGTTATACGCTCGCCATCTTTGGAAGCAGCAATAGCAATAGCAGCATCCGGGTGTAAGTGGTCGATGTGTTTGAAGGGCAGGAATGCATGCAGCGGTGTATCGATCGAAGGTGCCTTGGAGTTAAGATCGTAAATGCAATGATTGAAGAGCTCTACCATTTCATCTTCGTACTGCAAGCCCCTATATATAGTCTTGAGTGCATGAAGTCTCTCCATATAGAGAGCCGCCAGGCCACTCTTGGTAAGAGTACCGATGTCGCCACCAGAACCCTTTACCCACATAATTTCAGTTTCTTTTTTTGTAAGCGGATCTTTTTCGATCGTCTTGCAACTGGTATTGCCACCTCCGTAGTTGGTAATGCGGAGATCAGAGCCTAACAGGTTGGAGCGGTAAATCAGCAAACCTACTTCATCGTTCTTCAGCGCAGCTTCTTTTGCTTTATCCCAACGATAGTCAACGTGTTGAAATGTTTTTTCAAGGATTTCCATAAAAATATACTCAATTGATTTGAAAAAAGTCTGAGTATGTCAAAGCTATTCCTGATGAGCGGCATGCCTGTCCTGTTGTGTGCTGCCAGACAAACCCTACACTTTCCGGTATTGGACCCTGCGGTTAACCGTCCGGAAAAAACCATGCTTCAGGTATGAACCGCAGCATGTATGGAGCGTTGGTACTATGGATAAGAAATCCCTGCCCGTGAACAGCACGCAACAGGGATTTTATACTTTATACGTATATACAACCAAAAGGCTTGTTAGATCAGATCGAATTCCGGTTAATGAAACGGAATGCGTTCTTTACGAGTTCTTTTTTCTTTTTCACAATCATATAGGCCGCGGTTTCACCCATCACCTGGAAGTCAGTGGAGATTACCGTGATGCCCAGCAGATCTTTCAATGGTGTATCATTATAGGATATAACACCTATATCTTTACCCAATACGAATTTGCGGTCGCGCACTTGTTTGATCAGGTTTACCAGGTCGTTCTCTTCAATAATGATATAGGCATCTTTCGCCTGTAGTTCCATATCATTGTATACTTCTTCAAGAACCTCAAAGTCGAAATCAAAGTCGGAACAGAATTTCTGGAATCCCTGCTGTATTTCGATCGGGAACGGATAAACCGTTTTACGAGGATATACCAGGATAAGTTTCCGATAGTGTCTCAAACGGTCAATGCCTTCCCGTAAGGAATCATATATATCCATTTTGAAATCCTGGTATACCGAAGCAACATCGCGTTTCAGTTCGGGTAAATAATTATCGAGCAACACCAGTTTGTCTTCCGGAATTTTACGAAGCGCGTCAATCACTTCCCCGGTTATACTCTGGTGGGTGAGGTGTTCATCTTTAAAGTGAGGCATCACCACGTAGTAATCATACCGGCCTATACTTTCGTTGAGCAGGTTCAGGAATATTTTCGGATCGCAGTGGTATACATTGAGGTCTACCTGTGCCTGTGTGCCGAGGCTGTTAACAAATGAGTTGTAGATACCCAGTTTATAGGAACTGAGCTTGTTCATCAGAAACAGCACACTCATCTTGGACGGTAATATCGTGCGGGCTACATAATAGCCTTTGCCTTTAGCCGAAACGATGATCTGTTTTTCTTTCAGCAGGTTGTAAGCTTTTTCAACCGTGTCGCGCGAGAGATAATACTCTTCGCTGATCTCATTGATAGAAGGTATACGTTGCCCCACGGTGAGTAATCCTTTTTCAATGTCTTCGATGATCGAGTTAACAATCTGGTGATACTTCGGAATGCGCGATTCGCTGTCGATCCGGATCTCATGGATTTGTTCCAATTCCTGTGCTCTCATGCTCATTCGATTTGGTTTGGTATTACCAAAGTTTAAAAAATACAATCGTTTTTCCCAACATTTCAAACGGTATAGTACAGGACAGTGCCCATTTTTAAGGCGCCTAGTTTTAGGAAAATGTGCAATCGATTGCTCATTTCTTGCTAAATTCACTGTCATGCGCGATTCTGCTGTTTCGAGGAGAGATTTATTGAAGGGAATGCTGATGCTTCCCGCCCTGACCGGCTTCAAAAATTTTCTTGAGGACGATGCGAAAATGTCGCCTTTTGCCAAAAGACTGAAGCCAATAGGCCGCAGGCTTGAGATGGACGGATGGTATATCTGGTGCAACAGTCCCATCTACGGGCCTGATGGAAAAGTACACGTTTTCTTTTCGCGCTGGCCTGCGCAGCGTGGCATGGGCGGGTGGATCAATTCAAGTGAAATTGCGCACGCGGTTGCTGACGATGCCGAAGCATCTTTTCAATATGTGAGCACGATACTCGCTCCGCGCGGTGCAGGCTACTGGGATGGCACCACGTGTCATAATCCTCACATTCAATATATAGATGGAAAGTATTGTCTCTTTTATATGGGTAATGCGAATGGAAAGACGGATACCAAACGCATCGGTCTTGCGGTAGCCACTACGTTGTACGGCCCGTGGACGCGGCCCGATAAACCTTTGCTGGAACCTGGACCGGAAGGTGCGTGGGATGATCATTGTACTACCAACCCGGCTTTCATCAAACATCCCGATGGTCAATACTGGCTATACTATAAATCGTGGAACACAAAAGAATATATAGCGGCAGCCGGTCAACCTATTCGCGGCAATCGTAAATACGGACTGGCCACTGCGGATGCACTCGAAGGTCCTTATATCAAATCCGCATCGAACCCGGTGGTAGATTTTTCTTCACTTGGTAACAATCGCCAGTTCGAAGATGCTTTTGTATGGCGTGAGCATAATACGTTCAACATGATTGCACGAGACATGGGCTTCTTCAATCACGAAGCGGGTTTACACCTGCAATCCAAAGATGGTATGAAATGGTCTGAGCCGCGCATCGCCTATAAAGAATTAAAGACGTATGCGGATGAACCACCGGCACCGGCTCACCTGAAACGCTATGGCAGACTGGAACGTCCGCAGTTATTAATGAAGGACGATAAGCCGGTATATATGTTCACGGCAGCGCAGGGAGGGAATTACATGACTTCATCAGCCTTTGTTTTCAAACTCAAATCCTAAAAAGAATAATCACTTTAACAACCTGAAGTATGAGCGACAACATTTTAACCCGGAGAAAATTCATGGCCACGGCAGGAACCGCTGTAGCAGGAGCCATGGTGATGAGTCCATTTGCAGCTGCTGCAACGGAGTGGGCACCGGCCAAAAAGAAGAAGATTGCTATTGTGGGTACGGGAAGCCGGGCACTCGGCATGTGGTCGAAAGATGTAGCGATGTCGTACCCGGAAAATGTAGAATACGTTGGCTTATGCGATGTAAACCCTGGTCGTCTTGAATCTTTTAAAGCAGCAGCCGGATTTACCTGTCCGACCTTTACCGATTTTGAAAAGATGATGAAAACGGCAAAACCCGATGTGCTTATTGTGACCACCGTGGATGCCACGCATCATGAGTATATCATTAAAGGTATGGAGATGGGAGCGGACATCATCACTGAGAAACCAATGACCACCGATGAGCAAAAGTGTGAAGCTATATTACAGGCAGAGAAACGCACTGGTAAAAAAGTTACGGTAACTTTCAACTATCGTTACTCTCCGCATCGTGCCAAGCTATATGAGTTACTTCGCAGCGGTACGATCGGTGATCTTACTTCTGTCGATTTTCATTGGTATCTCGATACCGGTCACGGTTCCGATTATTTCAGGAGGTGGCATCGTCTCAAAGAGAAAGGTGGTACACTCTGGGTACATAAAGCCACGCATCATTTTGATTTACTCAACTGGTGGATTGAATCCGATCCTGCCGAAGTATATGCCAGTGGTTCTTTGGAGTTTTACGGCAAGAACAATTCATTCCGTCATACCAACTGCAGACCCTGTCCGCATAAAGAGAAGTGTAATTTTTATTGGGATGTTACCAAAAACCAGATGTATACCATGCTCTACGTAAACAACGAAAAGCATGATGGTTACCTGCGCGATGGCTGCGTCTGGAAAGAAGATATCAATATATATGATAAGATGGCTGCTACCATCAAGTATGCGAATGGTGTGCAGGTGAGTTACTCGCTTACAACCTACTCGCCATACGAAGGCTATCGCATTGCGTTCAACGGTACAAAAGGAAGAATTGATGTGTGGATCGAAGAGAGTAATCCGCTCCTGGAGAAACCGTATGATGAAATCATGATCACGCACAATTTCGGAACACGTGAATTTATACAAGTGCCACACGGTACCAGCGGACACGGTGGTGGTGATCGCTTGTTGAAAGATAAAATTTTCGGGGGCGTTACCGAAGATCCGCTGCATCAGTCGGCCAGCGTGCGCGATGGCGCATTGTCCATTCTCGTAGGTATAGCAGCGCGTAAGAGCTGTGAGACAGGTTTGCCGGTAAAGATTGCAGACCTCACCAGCATCAAGCCTGAAACAAAAAGACAATTTGTAACCAGTTAAGATTTCGTATATGATCAACGCTATCGCGAAATACGGATGCCTGCTATATATACTCCTGGTGTGTGTAACTGCGCGGGCACAGAATACAAAAGGAAACGACAGCAACACTCCGCTGCATGCCCTGCAACCGAACTATAAAATTCCATACGGTAAAACTACTACGCAGGATGTAAAGCAAGTGATGGATCGCGTGCTGGCATACCTGGCAGAAGTTACACCGACTCAAGTAGTCGATCGAAAAACGGGTTCCGTTATCACGGACCTGAAGAAGCCGGTGAAGGATGCTATTGTAAAAGCAGGAGACTTTCGTCTGACGAGTTATGAGTGGGGAGTAACCTATGGCGCGATGTTGCTGGCCGGTGAAGTTACCGGTGACAAACGCTATAGCGAGTATACATCTGCACGGTTTAAATTTCTGGCAGAGGCAGCTCCGTATTTCCGTGCGTATGGTAATGCGTTTCCGGATGAGCGTAACCCCTTTAGACAAGTGCTTGAGCCTCACGCGCTCGATGATGCCGGTGCCGTGTGTGCTGCGATGATCAAAGGACTTCGTGGTGGTATCAATGCTGACCTTCGTCCGTTGATCGATAACTATATCAACTATATTCTTACCAAAGAGTATAGATTGACGGATGGTACACTGGCACGAAATCGTCCGCTACCCAATACGTTGTGGCTGGATGATCTTTATATGAGCGTACCCGCGATAGCACAGATGGGTAAGCTTACTGGTGACCGCAAGTATTACGATGAAGCTGTTAAACAGATCCGCCAGTTCTCGCAGCGTATGTTCAATAAAGAGAAGAAACTATATATGCACGGCTGGGTGGAAAGCATGGATGTACATCCGCAGTTTCATTGGGCACGCGCCAACGGCTGGGCATTGATGACAATGGTGGAGGTATTAGATGTACTTCCCGAAGATCATCCAGAAAGACCTTTGGTGTTAGGACTTCTCAAAGATCACATTCAGGGATTAGCGCAGCATCAGTCGGGCGATGGTTTCTGGCATCAGCTCATTGATAGGAATGATTCATATCTCGAAACATCAGCTACCGCTATATATGCACATTGTATTGCCCATGCGATCAATAAAGGTTGGATCAACCGTGAAGCGCATGCTCCAATGGCGTTGCTCGCATGGAATGCAGTAGCTACAAAAGTAAATGCACAGGGACAAGTGGAAGGCACGTGTGTTGGAACCGGTATGGCGTTCGATCCTGCGTTCTATTATTACCGACCGGTAAATGTATATGCAGCGCATGGTTACGGACCTGTGTTGCTTGCCGGTGCATCGATCTATAGTCTTTTAAAAAATCATCCGGCTGATATTAACGATAGCGCCCTGATGTTTCCCAAGTAATTTAGAGTATGAGATATATAGTACTATTAGTGTTGCTGGGTATAGCAACATCGTTTACAGTTCAGAAACAGAAGCCTGTTATATACCTGGTGGGCGATTCAACCGTGAAGAATGGAAGTGGTAAAGGTGACAGTGGCTTGTGGGGCTGGGGAGATTTTCTCTATACCCAGTTTGATACAACCAAAGTGCGTATCGAAAATCACGCCCGCGGTGGACGAAGCAGTCGCACGTACCAAACCGAAGGGCTTTGGCACAACGTGCTGGCAAACGTAAAGCCCGGTGACTATATCATTATGCAGTTTGGTCATAACGATGGCGGGGCGATTAATGATACGTTGCGTGCCCGCGGATCGATACGCGGTATAGGAGAGGAGACTGAAGAGATCGACAATCTCATCACGCATAAACATGAGATCGTGCATTCATACGGATGGTATATGCGCAAGTATATACGCGATGCCAAAGCGAAGGGCGCTATACCGATTGTATGCTCGCTTGTAGCGCGCAATGTCTGGAAGGATGGTAAGGTTGTCCGCTCCACGGACAGTTATGCAACGTGGGCTGCGGATGTAGCAAAGGCTGAAGGGGCATACTATATAGATCTGAATGACCTGGTAGCATCGCGCTATGAACAACTCGGACCGGAGGAAGTCAAGTCGAAACTTTTCCTGGAAGATCATACGCATACTACCGAGGCAGGAGCGAGGATTAATGCTGCGCTCGTAGCGGAGGCGATTAGAGGGGAGAAGAAGCTTGCTTTGAGGAAGTTTTTACGTGTTTAAGTTTTTACGTGTGTATGTTAGATGTGTTGAGGTGTTGATGTTTGTGGAGGTATATTTTGAGATAAAGCGATAAGATATGTATAGGTTGGGGATTATAGGTATACTGGTCTTAATGAGTACGAGTGTTTTTGCTCAGCGGTATATGGAGGATATTGGGAGAGGGGTGGTGGCCGTGAGGCAGGATATGAAAAAGGTTTTTGTGAGTTGGCGGTTGTTGATAGATGATCCGGATGATGTTGTGTTTAATATATATAGAATTACGGATGGTAAAACTTTAAAGCTGAATAAGAAGCCGGTTGCTGATGTAACGTTCTTTGTGGACGAGACGGCAGATCTTTCAAAGACCAATGAATGGTTTGTTCGTGCTGTTGTGAATAAGATGGAGCAGGCTGCGAGTAAATCTTTTTCGATGGCGGCTAGCCACGCTGTTGGACAGTATCTCACGGTGCCTTTGAAAACTCCGCAAGGATATACGCCTAATGATGGATCGGTAGGTGACCTCGATGGTGATGGTGAATATGAATTGGTAATTCACATGACGGGGAAAGCGCACGATAATTCTCATAAGGGTATAACGGATGAACCCGTTCTTCATGCCTATAAACTGGATGGGACATTGTTGTGGTCTGTTAATCTTGGAAGGAATATTCGCGAGGGTGCGCACTATATGCAATTTATAGTATATGACCTGGATGGTGATGGTAAAGCTGAAGTTGCCTGTAAAACGGCCGATGGTACAAAGGACGGTAAGGGTGTAGTGATCGGTGATGCGAATGCAAACTATGTTAATGACGGTGGCTATATATTAAAAGGTCCGGAGTACCTGACTATATTTGATGGTGTTACGGGTGGAGCGCTGGCTACAACACGTTATATACCTCCGCGGCATCCGGATACGGAAAATCCTACGACTGAACAATTGAAAGAAGTGTGGGGAGATGGTTATGGTAATCGCATGGATCGTTTCCTCGCGTGTGTTGCTTACCTGGATGGCGAGCGTCCTTCCTTGATCATGGCGCGTGGATACTATACGCGCACGGTGCTGGCCGCCTGGAATTGGCGTGATGGTAAATTGAGTTCGGTATGGACGTTTGATAGTGATGCTTCAGAAGAGAATCGTAAATTCCGCGGACAAGGTAATCACAATCTCAGTGTTGGTGATGTGGATGGCGATGGTAAAGATGAAATCATTTATGGCGCCTGTGTGATTGACGATTCTGGTAAAGGACTATACTCTACAGCGCTTGGTCATGGTGACGCGCTTCATTTCTCTGATCTTGATCCTGATCGTCCGGGGCTTGAGTTATTTGATATACAGGAACGATTTGATGATGCCGGAGCACATTTTCGTGACGCAAAAACCGGTGAGATACTTTGGAAAAAGCCTTCGGTAAAGGCTGGTGATGATGGTGAAGGTCCTGGACGTGGCAATTCATTTGACATAGACCCGCGGTATAAGGGAAGTGAGAGTTGGGTGCGCGGGGCGAACATTACCGGGCTGTTCAATGCAAAAGGAGAGAAGATCGCGGTGAAGGAACCGGGTGCCTGTAATTTTGCCGTATGGTGGGATGGCGACCTGCTACGCGAGCTGCTCGACAAGAATATAATTTCCAAATGGGATTGGAAGAGCAGTACACTGCAGCCTTTGTTAACCGCAGAAGAGTGTACCGCCAACAACGGAACCAAAGCAACGCCCGTGCTAAGCGCAGACCTCTTTGGCGACTGGCGTGAAGAAGTGATCTGGCGCACCAACGATAATACAGCACTTCATATATATACCACCACGATACCTACAACATACCGTTTCACTACACTGATGCACGACCCGGTATACCGCCTTGGTATAGTTTGGCAGAATGTAGCCTATAATCAACCTCCGCATGTTGGATATTATTTAGGTGAAGGAATGAAGAAGCCGGTGCGGCCCGCTGTAAAAATGGTGGGTGAAAAATAGTGTATCATCGATTTTTTGGAATCGCCATAACTGGATTCTTTACAGGTTTGGTGGTATGGATATAATATTTATCAATAAGGATCAACTCATCCATGAACAGAATTCTTTCAAAACCTTCCACCCATGGTTATCTTTTTTATATAGACGTATCTTTCCTTCGTTACACAACTCTCCACAGTGATAATCAATATAGAATAGGCACATTGTTCCGTTGTTAAAGAAGACAGGAGATGAGAAAATGTAATAATGACTGCCATATCGTTTGTTAAAATAGTCCCAACCTCTAGGCCGTGCTCCGGTAAATATGTTGCTAATGGTATCTTTAGATATAAAAAAAGGTGTTCCTGTTAGTTCTGAAGTCCATGAAGTTAAAGATGGTTGATCGATGGCTTTGATTATGAATTCTCTCGATGCGGAGCCAACGATGGAAGAATCATGCGAAATCCATTCGAGACAGTTCTTGAATTCCCTTGTTTCAGGTTTGTCCACTAATAGGAGTCGATCTTCCAATGAGTTAGTTTTCTTAATAAACGAAATGAATTCTTTTGTTAGTTTATTATTCTGATAATTCGAGTTGTCGCTTCTACCTGCATGACTGGCAGTGGTAAGAATGAGACTAAGGATTAATATTGACTTCATATTGTAAAATTTAATTGTTCAAAGGCACGAGTGGCCTTTGGTGCCATTGCGATATTGATCTGTTATTTGAATTAGCTCATCCATGTTTGCAAATTGATAGCTATTAATCTCCTTTTGTCTCAATTTCAAATTTTGCGGAATGCTATCTTATTCATTCAGTAATCATTTGCATCTGGATCGTATGGCACTCTTACTTCTATAGGATTCAGAACTATACCAAAATATTTTAAAGGGTTCTTATGAGCGAAATACAGAATGCGATCATTCTTTTCAAATTGAAATAAACCAGTGGCTTCCACTTCAATGTCTTCAAACGGTTTTTCTGAAAGAACATCTATTCTGGTAGAAATTTTCTGCTCAATACGTGGTCGCAGTGTAAATATCATTGGTAAAATTAGTGTCACTTTTTTCTTAAACTTTTTTCCATTTTGATTTATAACCCAGCGATTATTAGTTGTCATTAAAACGTCTATGATATATGGTTTCAGTAACGAGTCTGTTAATGCAGAGAAAAAGATGTTATCAACAAGACCATTTCTGTCTATATCAAATTTCACAGAAGCAAAATTCTTTAGTTTAATTCCTTCATGCTTGCTGAAAATTGTATCCTGTAATTTGAATTTGAAGTATAGCTCCGGTGAAACTTCCTTGCCGCTTTCATTAAGAAATTGTACACTTAATTGTGAATGTGCACTCTTACTAATTAGCATGAGTGATAGAAATATCTTAATATATAGTCTCATAATTAATTATTTGTTTGTTACTTAATCCTTAGAGCAATTCCTACCTCCAATACTTTTTATCTTTTGAACTCCGCCCACATTGACCTTGACGACTCGTTCTTCTTTTTCTCCAATTTGGATGATTTTGTCTTCACTTAAACTCCATTTGCTCATTGACTGCTGGAAGTTAATTGATCCAATTGCGTCTTTGAAATTATACAACCAGAGCGCTGCTACTTGCTGGGTTTCTTCCGTGCTTAGTTTTTTGCCATAAATTTCTGATACAACATCAATCATTGACTGAGTTTCATAAGTAGATGACATTAGTTCGTGCTTTTCCTTCTGAGATTTATTTTGATAGGTTTCTCTTATATTGAAAATGCCGTGTTTGGTTTCATGGTAGATTGCAATAATTTGAAATAGTTCACTTGTTCCTGGTAGAGTTGAGGCGTTTAAGGTTATTTCGATATGGGTATTATGATCTTTGTCAAGATTGGGAGGTGCTGTTTGTGCGTGTACTGGTTGGTCATTTTTATCCAGTATGATATTTACTTCTTTGAAATCTAAATTTTGTGCTACCTCCGCATCAACAAACCAATACTTAGCATCACGATTTATTTTATTTTTAAAATCATCGCGTAGTAAGTTTTTAATTACACTTACCAAACAAGGCGATTTTACATTGTTAAAAGTAATATCGTCAAAGCCGGGCTCAGGGACAATTACCACTACCGGATTGCTTTTCACCGGCTTAGGCGTGCTTGTACTTCCTCCTGAACCTCCGCTGCGGGGCGTTGCATCACTTGCTCCTATATATGTGCCACCGCCACCCGCTGGAGGGATAGCGATCATGTCATCGCACCAGCCCATATTAAATGAAAAGGTGCAGACCTTACTTACCTCTGTTTTGCGATCGTACTGGCAGTGGCATGGGTAGTCTGTTACGGTCTCTACTTGGTAGGTTGTAACGCATGTCTGTTCTACACTTCGTATGCACTGGTTGATAAGTTGTGTTCTTCCACTGGCAGAGATACTGTCGTTAAAGGGTATCGGAAGTTCTCGTATAAGTCCGCCTTCCAGGTTATACAATTGAAGTATGCCCTTGAACTCCGCGTCATCACTGTAATCTTCTTCGGGAATATAGCGGTATACAAATCCGTAGAACCCATCGTTATATTTTGAGAGTACCAGGTTTTCAAAATAGTCGGGAGAGTCATCCGGTAGTTTGAATGTATAATTCAGATGCCGCTGTCAAGGTCTTCATACTTAAAGAATGCATCTGTGACTTTAATGGCGCTGACTCTTCCTGTCGCTGCTTGGCTTTGAAGCTTTGAAACTAATTCTTTCGCAGCAGGCTCATGATCGAGATCTGTTAGTGTGATCTTGTTTTGAGGTTGGATTTGTGTCACACCGGATTCATCGGAATTGCATGCAGAGTTCCACAATAGCAGAACCACGGCAACAATGGGTAATTGTTTACGCATACCTATAGATTTAAAAATGTGTAATGATATGAGTTCATGTGAGATCCGTAGTTTCACATGAATTCGATTGGCAGGGCGTGAAAAGTTCTCTCGATAACTCCTAACAAATTTTCACCTGCGTGCGCCAAAACTAGTAAGAGGGCGGTGGGTGAATCAAGCGTATTATTACGGATGTTGAATGGATATTATACAGAAGTGCCTGTCCGTATTAATACGTAAATATACTATATATAGCGGTGATACTTCACAATATGCATTTGAATGACAGATATTTGCAGCTGTTCTATAGCAAAGTAGAGAATGTTGGAAGAGAAAAATTACTTCTCCCGAAGACTATTCATAACCTTGTTGGCAAAAACAAAGTCATCGAGTTCTTTTATACCGGAGTGTGTGATGTCGTTCTTGTTGCCTTCCCAAAGATTTTGCCCTTTATAGATGAACATGATCTTTTCACCTATACCCATCACGGAGTTCATGTCGTGTGTAACGACTACCGTGGTCATATCGTAATCTTGTGTTATGTCCTGGATCAGATCATCGATCAATACAGAAGTCTGTGGGTCAAGACCGGAGTTGGGTTCGTCACAGAAGAGATAGTTCGGATTGTTTACGATAGCACGTGCTATGCCTACACGCTTCTTCATACCACCGCTTATCTCGGAAGGCATTTTCTTATTTACGTTTTCGAGTCCTACGCGTTTGAGACAAAAGTTAACGCGCTCGATTTTTTCATCGAGCTTCATGCGGGTGAGTACATCGAGCGGGAACATTACGTTTTGTTCAACGGTCTTGGAGTCGAACAACGCGCCCCCCTGGAAGAGCATACCGATTTCTCTGCGCACTTCTATTTTTAAGTCACGATCGCCTGCATAGAAATCACGACCATCAAAAAATACTTGTCCCATGTCGGGTTTTGCCAACCCGACAATACATTTCAACAATACACTTTTACCTGTACCACTGGCACCGATAATCAGGTTGGGTTTACCTTTCTCGAACGTACCGCTTACATTGTTGAGTACAAGCTTGTCGCCAAACGATTTGGTTATGCTTTGTATCTTGATCATTTTCCAAGTAAAAGTTGAGCCAGCAAATAATCGGAAATCAGTACGGCAATTACACTGCTGGTAACTGCTTTTGTACTGGATACACCAACTTCGAGTGCACCGCCTTGTGTATTGTATCCGTTGTATGAAGAGATAGACGAAACCAGAAATGCAAATACAACGGACTTGATAAGCGCAAAGGTGATGGTGAATTCATTATAGCCGGAGCGAAGTCCTAATATATAATCGGCCGGTGTGATAACGCCCGTAAGTGTTCCTGCCAGATACCCACCAAGCATACCACAGAAACCTGCGATGATCACCAGGAGCGGATACATGAGCAGGGATGCAATGATTTTTGGAAGCACAAGGTAAGAGATGGAGTTGATACCCATTACTTCCAGTGCATCGATCTGTTCGGTGATGCGCATGGTACCAAGACCGCTGGCCATACTGGAGCCAACTTTACCGGCATAGATCACGGCAATAATAGTGGGCGCGAGTTCGAGCACGATCATCTCCCGGGCAACCTGCGAAATAACGTAGTCGGGTATAAAATCACTCACCATGTTAAAGGCTGTTTGTACGGTGGTTACCGCGCCCATGAAGGTTGATACCAGCGCTACGAGAAAAAGCGAACCGATACCTATGGCAATACATTCTTCAAGAATAAGATGATAGTAGGTTCTGAACGACTCACGATTCGTAAACAGGTGTCCTAAAAAAATAAAGTACTTACCAATCTCCGTTATCATACGTTAAGCATACGCCCTCATTATCTCGCTAAGATAATTGAAATTAAAACATCCGCAGTATAAGGATTTTTAACTTTCAAGTTTCAGATTTGCAGCGCTGGCGGTAAAGATCAGAAAAACAGCCCAATCGGTGTTAAATGTCTTACCTACAGGAGTATATCCCATATTTGCGTGTGAAATCCTTTTCATGAATAAACTGATTGTTGTTACCGGCGGAACCAAAGGCATTGGAAGAGCCATTGTTGAAAAATTTGCAGCGCAGGGTTTTGATGTCGTTGCCTGTGCGCGTAACGAAGACGATCTGCAGCAACTCAAGACTGTGCTGGAGCAACGTCATGCCGTCAAAGTCTATGTTCAGTCAGCCGACATGGCGGTGAAGGATGATGTGAAGAAGTTTATAGATTTCGTTCTGCATCTTAACCGGCCTATAGATGTGCTGGTGAACAATGCCGGCTATTTTATTCCGGGAGAGATTGCCACGGAAGCGGAGGGAACGCTTGAAAGTATGATCAACGCGAATCTTTACAGTGCATACTATACCACGCGCGGACTGGTGCACGGCATGCGCGAGCGAAAGAGCGGGTATATCTTTAACATGTGTTCCATTGCCAGTATTAAAGCCTATCCGAATGGCGGGTCGTATGCGATCAGCAAATTTGCGCTGTTAGGTTTCAGTAAATGCTTACGGGAAGAGTTGAAGAACTTTAATATTCGCGTAACCGCTATCATGCCGGGTGCTACGCTGACTGCGAGCTGGGAAGGTGTAAATATCCCGGAGGAACGTTTTATGAGCGTGGAAGATATAGCCGATACAGTTTACAGCGCCTATAGTTTATCCGGACGAAGCGTTGTTGAGGAGATTATTATTCGCCCGCAGCTGGGCGATATATAAAAGTATACTGCCGCGATAAAGTATACCACGGCAGTATACTTTTATAGGTTACTGTTTGGTCAGTTTGTAGAAGCGTGCACCTTGCGATGTGCGCACATGCAATACAAACAGGCCGGATTGAAAACCAGACAGATTACATCTTGTTTTCAGATCAGGATCGAGCGTATGTAGTTGTGTATATACCGATCGACCACTCATATCGCGGATGTCCACTTGTACTTCTTTACTCTCAGGCGATACCAACTCGCGTTCTTGAGACAAATCAATGGTTACCCAATCGTTTACAGGGTTCGGATATAGTATATATTCTGTTGCCGTAGATGCAGAGGATTGTTCTGAAGCGATGCGGGCCGATGCCAGTGTTGAAGTATAGCTTCCGCAGGTAACAGCGTCTACATCAAAACCATTGGTGAAACCATCAAACGCAAATGCATTGGTGGGGGCACACGTTATAGGCGTGAGTATCCGCGCATGTCGATCTGTTTTGTCTACGATCTTCACATACCGGCACCAGGTAATTTTACCTGCAAGATCAAATGCTTTGTCCAACGGAGCATTGCAATCCTGTACATATCCGGTTATTCCAATTGAAACCCATTGTGTCCCATTTTGTGAAACGAATACTTCCGCACGTTCCGGATGACTTGAGAAGGACGGATCACCAAACGACATCTCGTGTACAATAAGATCATTGCCGGGTTGATCGTACAGGTTACTGCTTAATTCCAATACTATAAATCCGTTATACCCGAGTGCGAAATGTCGTGGCGGATCACTGGGACTATCGCTGGCATCGGGTTCACCGAGTGCCTGCAGCGGATCGCTGAATTGTGCAGGTACCGCTTGACCGTTTTTCTGAAAGCCCTGGTGATAGGTAATTATACTTGCCCCGATAACACACACCGGTGGATTACAAAGTTCTGACGATGCTCCGCGTATAAGTGTTTTGGTTCCCGTGATGCCGTCCTGCCAACTGATGCGGATTGTATTCGGGTGTATAATATTCGGAGTTTGAAAAGTAGTATATCCCGGAGGTACCACCAGTGTTCCCTGATAAGAAGGTTCGTACAGCAATTCCCAATTGACAAGTATATAGGCATTTTGATTGGGATTATAGATCTCCCAGTTTCTTACCGCTATACTGTCTGCGCAGCGCGGTGTGAGTACCAGTGATAGCGGGGCATAGCCACCGACTACCTGCACGGTATAGGTGCGGGTAAATCCTGCACAGTTACTTCCGAGATAGGCGCGTATGGTAAAGGTATATATGCCGGGCATGGTCGGTTCGCCACTCAGGTAGCCGTCATAAAAGGAGAGTCCCATGCCGGGCTCCAAAGAGAGTCCGGGGGGAAGAGTGCCTGCTGTTACTTCATACTTTACAGGAACACCTAAAGATGATTGCGGGGTAGACAAGAGACCTTCGTGAACATCTTGTCCTACCCGGAAGGCGGGGAATTCATACGGATCAAACTCCGCATTCGCACACGTCCATGTATTGGTAATCGTGAGCGTATCCGTACATCCCAGTGAATTTGTACCAGCTATTTTCATACTGAATGTGCCGGCTTCCTCTACGGTTCCGTTCAGGTCACCACATGCTGAACCCGATGACGATATAGTATATCCGGGCAGTAAACTCACTGCGGTGAATTGGACAGGTTCCGCACCGCCACCGCATATACTATAGTATTCCGGTATACCTACGGTTGCGTATGTGTTTTCAGAATAAGCAACATAAAGATCGAAATATGCGCATTCAGGATTTTCATCAATCACAATAGTATATTCCTGTTCTACTGCAGTGCAGTTGTTACCAAGATAAGCACGCAATGTAAAGGTATATTCACCGGCTCTTGTGGGTGTACCTCGCAGAAATGTATCGTAATACCCACTGTCCAATAAGACAAGTCCTGGCGGAAGTGAGCCACTCGTGATATTGAAATGAAAGGGAAGGCCTAGTGGGTAAGGGGTATACTCGATGAAGAATCGTTGATTGTAATATTGATTAACAGCACCATGATTAACAGCAGCAGGTTCCGGAGCAATCCGCTCGGTTGTCATGCATTGATAGTTATGCGTGATGGTAAGTGTGTCCTGACATCCTTCAGGCGTAGAGGCCGCTATAATTATACTCTGTATTCCCGTTTCAACGGCTGAGCCCCAGACTTCAATACACGGAGAGCCAGGGGTATAATTCTGGATGGTATAGCCGGTAGGTATATGTAGCACCTCGTATGCTATGGCAGACTCTTCGCTATGCACAGAACAGATTCCATAATACTCGTACTCACCGACAAGACTATGTCCGGATTCTCCATAGATGGCCGCTATTTCAAAGTTACAGGGTAAATCCGGATCACCAGGATTATGTCCGGGCTGGGCAAGTACATTAAAACAAATGAGACAACAGAAGATGATGGACAACTGGATCAGGGGGTTTTTCATACGTTTAGTTGTTAAAGGTGGATCATTAATGATTGGATTTAGTTATTGATTATTGTTTAAAAAGAAAAAGCACAAAAACCTCTGTATCTGTACAGAGGTTATGTGTTGATTTATATAAATAGATCTAAAGACTACCGAGATGCTTCGATGACACACAAAGATTGTTGTTATAGTAACTGTTAACCGCTAATGATAAAACGGCTAACGGATAACAACTTTTAGTGTTTCATGAATTTGTAAAAACCGGAAGAATATATTCCGGTACGTACATTTAGTATATACATACCTGCCCGCAAATCACTAACCTCTAACGTTACTACGCCATCCCCCTGCAGGGTTTGTATAGTTTTGTAGACACCATTGCCACTGATGTCGGAAATATTTACTTCTACGCGTCTGTCGGCTGGTATAGCTATAGATTGATCTTTGGAGAGATCAACCGTTAACCAATGATGCGCAGGGTTCGGAGATAATATATAGGTATTGGCGCTCACGTCTCCTTCGGTACCTAATACAGGAATACCGCTGTCTTGTGCACAGGTAATGGCATCAAGATCAAAACCATCGGAGTTATCATCGAACGCCCATGCAGACGTAACTTCGCACGTTACCGGATCAAGTACCTTGGCATGCCGGTCTGTTTTATCAAGCACGCGTACATAACGACACCAATCTATTTTTCCGGAAAGATCAAACGAGTGGTCCAGTTTACTCTGGCACGTAGCCGGGTTTGTTATCCCTAATGATATCCATTCTTCGCCATCTTTTGAGACAAATACTTCTGCGCGTTCCGGGTACGTGCCAAAGGCTGGATTGCCGGCTGAGTATTCATATATAACCAAATCATTACCGGGTTGATCGATCAGTACACTGCTTAACTGCAGCACCACAAAGCCGGTATATCCCAGTGTTAAATATTTACCGACAGCATTGGGTGCATCGTTGGCATCGGGTTCGCCCAGGGTAGCCGTACCATAATTTTGTTCAACGGACAGAGTCTCTCCGCTCTTCTTAAGTCCTAGGGTATATTTAACAACGTTGGATGCATATACGCAGGTAGGAGGATTACAGAGTCCTACAAAAGATGACTTCTCGATGTTTTGCACGGAACTCACACCATCGTACCACGATATCTGAATGGTATTCGGATTGGCCGTGCTTGGTGTCTCAAAGTAAGTATCGCCCGGTTCGGCAGTAAAGGCATCTACGCTGGTTACGGCATTTTCAGTATAGAATAACAGCTCCCACTTCATCGGTACTGCAAAATTATTGGGATTGTGAATCTGCCAGTTGCGCACAAAGTTGGTTCGGTTGCACAGCTGGTAAATGATAAGTGATTTTACCGATTCGGTGTTACCCACCATCAATGTATACTGCTGATCACCCGTTACGCAGTTATCGCCCAGTATAGCACGAACTCTGAATTTATAGGTTCCGACTGTAGTTGGTACACCAGATAAGAATGCGGATGTCTCATTGGAACCACTTTGAAGTGTAAGTCCGGGTATAGAGCCTACCATTTCATATCGCACCGATTCAACCGTGTAGGGCAGTTGTAAATTAAAATCCTGGCTATAGAATTTTCCATTTATTGCATCGGGAAGCATGGAGTTTGTAGGATTGATCGACCCGACCGGTGGGCACTGAAAAGTTTTGGTGTAGTCAATCGTATACTCGCAGCCACCGGTTGTATTTGCTTTAATAACAAAGTGAAGAAGACCGCTCTGCTGAGCTGCACCGTGTATTCGGATGCATTCTTCTCCATCCTGGTAATCGTCAACGGAATACCCATCGGGTAAACTCACAACCGTATAGTGAACGGAGCTTTCAAACATATTGGGACACACCTGGCCCCATCCGATTTCGCCAACCAATCCCGATCCCAGTCCACTATTGAACTCAATCTTAAATCCATCGCATGTTTGCGCATGTATGGTAACAAGAGGCAAGCAAGACAGCCCGAAAGCTGCAAGCACTTTGAATAATCTTTTCATGTCGTTATGGACACAATGTATAGCAATATGTAGTATATGAATTCTTTGCGGGTATACCGCCACCGGACAGACCGGAACTTATTTTCGTAAGCGGCAGAGAGGGTTGGGGCCGAACTCGTCATCTTACAGATGTGATAGCATCAGGCTATATACGTATGCATAGGCGGATTTTCCATACAGTTAGGTTGTTAGAGAGGATTTACAATAATTGTTTATACATAAACTGCCCGGTTTGCCGGTGCAGCAGGATGTCAATCAACGACCAAATAAAGCCCCCGTTGATCAAAACCAAAGCAACTTTTAGACATTCATATTAAAAATGGACTGATGGTAAGCGTACAATTTTGCACGGGAAGAGGTTGGTATAGGGGCGGATGTGTTTCCATAGTGGATTATGCCGGTAAAAACGCACAAAGCCGGCAGTAACGGAATGTGATAAATCGGGGTAAAAATACCTTTCATAAGTGATAGATTATAGCTCTACCTAACTTACTCAAAAGTTGGGCCATAGCAACCTCCGGTGGGGAAGTTTATTTTCGCACAGCAACCATTTTTAGTTGCGGTGGCTGTATGGCTGCCGTTGTTGTAGTCGCTATCCGGTAATGTTGCTCCTATAAACAGCACACCGATTATAATATAGCCGAATAGCAGGAAATTACCCCTTTACAGAACTATAGCATACCCTGATTCTGCCGCGGAATACTGATATAGTATATAGATACCGTTGCCAGCTATAGTATTCTTCCGGCTGTATAGAGGCGCGCAAAATGTAGTGGATTGTCCACAAGCGATAGCATCAATATCATTGTGAAGGTCATCGGTATAGCCTGTAAAGACTGAAAACAGTAACTATAGTTATAGTATCAGACTATATACCTGCTGCGGTGAGCTACTCATGGGGCGTTGGAATCGAAATGAAGACAAGTGGCAGAAGTTTACCTGTTGCCAGGTATAGCCGGGGATATCAATCAACGGAAATTTTTCAGAAGGTTGATTTAAAGTGTGCGCAACCTACAGACTTCAGGTGGTGTTTAAGATTAAAAGGGAGGTGGTGAACGGTGGGCATTGTACGACACCGGGTACAGGATGATAATTGCGCGTTGTGGAACGAATCGTGCGCGTTGGTCTCCCAGCACGGCTGACAATTTTTGTAAAACATTTTTCATAACGGGAGAGTTTTATAAAAGTGTACCGAACTTACTTAAAAAGCGGAAGCATTGGCAATTGTATTTAATTACTTTTCAGTCGGTTACGACTGGCAGAAATAGATTCTTGCGAATCGCCATCCGCGCAACTAATAACTGGTAACGGACTAACGAATAACGGATAAACCGTTAATTTTGCACTAAACTATTTTTTGTGAATTCATCCATAGCTTCATTCAAGCAATACTGCAACAGCATCGTACAATACAGTCGCAGAAAAACAGTAGAGGTAAAGATCGGTGATGTTCCCATGGGCGGTAATAATCCCATCCGCATCCAGTCGATGACAACAATTGACACGATGGACACGCTGGGTTCGGTGGAGCAGACGATCCGTATGGTGGAGGCTGGCTGCGAGTATGTGCGCATTACCGCGCCCAGCATGAAGGAGGCGCAGAACCTGGGAGAGATTAAAAAAGAACTGCGGGTACGTGGCTATAACGTTCCGCTGGTAGCCGATATACATTTTACGCCCAACGCTGCCGAACTCGCGGCACGCCTCGTAGAGAAAGTACGCATCAACCCCGGTAACTATGCCGATAAAAAAAGGTTTGAGACAATTGAGTATACCGAAGCAACCTACCAGGCTGAACTAGCACGCATCCGCGACAAATTTGTACCACTAATCAAGATCTGCAAAGAGTATGGCACCGCTATGCGCATTGGTACCAACCACGGTTCGCTGAGCGATCGTATCATGAGTCGTTATGGCGATAGTCCGGTGGGAATGGTAGAATCTGCGCTGGAGTTTCTTCGCATTTGTGAAGACGAAGGCTACTATAATATAGTATTGTCGATGAAGTCCAGTAACCCACAGGTAATGGTGCAAGCGTACCGGTTGCTGGTACAAAAGCTGGATGAAGAAGGACTGAAGCCGTACCCGTTACACCTCGGTGTTACCGAAGCCGGTGAAGGTGAAGACGGTCGTATAAAATCATCAGTAGGTATAGGTACTTTGCTGGAAGATGGTTTGGGCGATACCATTCGGGTATCACTTACGGAAGAACCGGAAGCCGAAGTGCCGGTAGCCTATACGTTGGCCAAGCGCTATGATGATCGCGCGATACACAATCCTATTCCTGCTGTAGAAAATTACCCGGTCACTCCGTTCGAATACAACCGCAGACCTACGCGACCGGTACTTAATATTGGTGGTGTTGAACACTTGATACCGCGTGTAGTTGCTGATTTTTCTGCGAAGGAAAAAATTACCGCTGCGTCCTTTTTTGCGTTGGGATATCAGTATTCGGTTCCATTGGACAAATGGAATATTACGGACATGGCGTGTGACTATATATTTCTGGGTGATCGCACGATTGATTTTGAAATACCCGGCACACTCGGGTTGATCTACAATCACAAGACTTGGCTTACACAGAAAGACAAAGACAGAGCTTACCCGTTCGTTCGGGCAGAGCAATATATAGCCGGAGTAGAACTGTCGGATCAGGCTAATTTTATTTACGCTTGTCTTCCGGATATTAACGACACGTTGATTGCCCGGTTAAAAGAAGATAAGACTTCTGTGTTGTTTGTCGATACCTATAACAAACATGGTATGGCGGAACAGCGCAGGTTGTTTGTGGAGTTGATCAACAAAGGTTGTGATGTGCCGGTGATCATTGGCAGAGCGTATGCTGATCTAACAACAGAGCAGCTTCAGCTCTATGCGTCTACGGATTTAGGCGGATTGCTTGTGGATGGTTTAGGCGATGGTGTCTTTATAGCAGCCGAGAATTGTGGCTCAGACAAGATGATCAATGAGACAGCGTTTGGTATTCTGCAGGCCACACGTACCCGTATATCGAAGACAGAGTATATATCATGTCCTTCGTGTGGAAGAACGTTGTTTGATCTGCAGGAAACAACGGCACGTATACGCGCACGCACCAGCCATTTGAAAGGAGTGAAGATTGGTATAATGGGATGCATCGTAAACGGCCCGGGTGAAATGGCCGATGCAGACTATGGCTATGTAGGCTCTGGTCCCGGACGAATTACGTTATACAAGGGAAAAGAAGTAGTGCGGAAAAATGTACCGACAGCACAGGCTGTTGACGAACTGGTGAACCTGATTCGTGAGCATGGCGACTGGATTGAACTTGAGACAATGAACTGATGTTGCTCTAAAACAACGACACGACATGGAAGAGATTAAAAACAGCGCAGCACCTGCGCATGAAAATAAGCCGAAGAAATCAGGATGGAAAGAATTCTTTAGCCTGGGAGAAGTTGGAAATTATTTCTTCCGCAAAAAAGATCAAACACGCCCCAATAACATCAACATACGCATGATGCACGGTGTGAATAAAATTTCCATTTTCATTTTTTTAATCGGTGTGCTATATCTTATCTTCAAGCTGGTCATTAAACCACGCTTGTAAGTGAACATTGAAAATTATCGCGCATACTGCATAGGAAAGAAAGGAGTAACCGAAGAATTTCCGTTCGGTGAAAACACACTGGTGTATAAAGTGATGGGGAAGATGTTTGCCCTTACGGATGTAGAGTTTTTTGAAAGTGTAAATCTGAAAGTAGATCCTGAGAAAGGTGCTGAACTGCGCGAAGAGTACCCATCGGTGCAGCCGGGCTATCACATGAATAAAAAACATTGGATCACCGTATTGATGGATGGTTCTATACCCGATAAACTGGTGAAGCAGTGGATCGATGATTCGTATCAGTTGGTTGTTTCCGGCCTCACAAAAAAACAGCAGGCTGAATTGATGTCATTAAAGTAAAACGCGGTCTTTTGCGTTCGCAGGTAACGGAAAATTTCAGTCTAACCGCATCGTTAAATTTTCGTATTATTAGTACTTCAATTGAGACAACCATCATCATGCTGCTCCGCCTCTTATACTTCATTGTCTGTATTGGTGTAACTATACCAGTCTATGCACAACAGGAACTGGTACGCGAAGATTTCAACAACAACGCTAACTTGTGGGGACTTGAGGAAAACAGCTCGCGAAATATATATATGGCTAACGGCAAACTGGTGCTCGATAACAGGAGTAGCGAGAGCGCCTTTGTGAGTCACGATTACCCGGTCGATCCTGATAAAGATTTCTACATCGAAACACAGATTAAGAAGAACGCAGGCGGCAATATTACCTACGGGCTATATTTCGCGGATACACGTAAAACGAAAAACAATAAATGGTATTATTACCTTATTGCTCCGGACGGTCGCCTTATCTTTTGTGAAAACAGCAGTGAGAAAACCGATTATCTATACTATCAGAATGAATCGCCTGTAGTGGCACCATCACCGACCGGGAACACATTGGCTGTAGAAAAGAAAAGTGGTGTTACCAATTTTTACTTCAACGGTCAGAAGATGTTTACACTTTCCAATGTACGCTTCTGGGGAAACTTTGTAGGCTATGCCTTGTACGACCAGGGAGCAATTGAAGCTGACTATATAGTAGTAAAACAGAATTTCAAACTGAACCTCGTGCCGAATGCTTCGGTCAATTATACCAAAGATAATTTAGGGCCGGCTGTTAATACAAAAGATGATGATATTATGCCGATCATCAGTGCCGATGGAAAAACACTATACTATGCTGTTGAGAACGATCCGTCTAATGCAGGCGGTACCGAAAATTCTGATATATGGTATACCACACGCAAGGCGGATGGTACTTGGAATCCGCGAAAAAATATAGGGACACCCTTAAATACGCGTGAAGCAGACTTCGTGGTGAACGCTATGCCCGACAACAACTCGCTTCTTATCAATGGCGACTATGTGAGCAGCAACGGAACGATAAACAAATACGAAGGCTTATCCATGACGCATCGTACGCGCACGGGTTGGAGCCTGCCGGAGAAACTTGTGATCGATAATTTCTATAATTACTCTACCGAAGTCTCATTTGCACTTTCGCCCGATCAGCAGGTATTGATCTCATCCATCGAACGGGACATTACATACGGCAGTACCGATCTGTATGTATCGTTCCTGCAATCGGACGGTACGTGGACAGCGCCTGAAAATATGGGATCGGTTCTCAATACCTATGGTAAAGATATAACACCGACCATCGCTGCCGATGGTAAAACATTATACTATTCAACCAACGGCAAGCCCGGGTATGGCAGTAATGATATATTTGTTACCAGGCGGTTGGACGATTCATGGAAGAACTGGTCCGAGCCGCAGAACCTCGGTCCATCCGTTAACACCATGAACTGGGATGCATACTATAGCGTGCCGGCATCCGGAGATATAGCGTATATAGTATCGAACGACAAGAGCCAGGGCGGTGCTGATATTTATAGTATACGCGTGGTGAAGGAAGCGCAACCGGAGCCCGTGGTAATTGTGCACGGTAAAGTATATAATAAAACGACCAGCCAGCCGATAGGGGCCACGATTACGTATCATGATTTGACCAACGGTAAAGATATAGGGAGCGCAGAATCCAACCCTGTAGATGGCAGCTATAAAATGGTGTTGCCCTATACCAAAGCCTATGGTTTCCTGGCGGAGAAGGAACAGTTTTTATCCGAGAGCAGTAACCTGGATCTGAGCGAAGTAAAAGCCTATCAGGAAGTGCAGCGCGATTTATACCTCACACCCCTGGAGGTTGGAAAAACGGTTACGTTGAACAACGTGTTCTTTGTACGCAGCAAAGCTGACCTGCTTCCGGAAAGTTATCCGGAGATTGAGCGACTGGTAAAAGTGTTGAATGATAATCCTGCGATCAGGATTGAATTAACCGGTCATACGGATAACATCGGTAATCCTGCGTTGAATAAAGAGCTGTCAGAAAAGCGCGTGGAGACCATCAAGAATTACCTGGTAAGTAAAGGTATCGCAGCCGATCGCATTACCGGTAAAGGATTGGGCGGAACTAAACCGGTTGCCAGCAACGCTACCGAAGACACACGCAAGCTGAACAGGCGAGTGGAGTTTACGATTGTGAAGTAATCTGTAGTATACCTCTATAGCATAAACCTGTTTTTATGATGAAGCGCAGTTTGTTCATTGCACTTTTAATTCTGGTAGCAGGAGCGGGGGTATATTTTGCCTGCTATTGGATCAACACACAACCGGTACAAATTCTGAATGCCGGTGAAGTAAGCGATGTTGAGAATATACCCGTGCGCAATAAACAGATTCTTGAGTTGGTAAATGCAGAAGGAAGAACGCTGGCTCCGGATTACAAGCAGGTAGTGTGCACAGAGTTTGTTATTAAAGTCATTGAGAAATTTACTCCGTTAACAACAGCTGAGGAGAACAAGATCCGGATTATTACCCGTGAAGATATACCGTTGTTATTAATACAGCAGTCACCGGTTATAAAGGGAGTCCATACATCATTAGTTGAAGCACGTAAAGGCGAAGAAGTTCTGAAGGCAGAAGATGTACGTCCCGGAGATTTTGTGCAATTCTGGAATACGTATTTAGGTATACCATACGGACATTGTGGGGTAGTTTTTGATGTTGAACCGCATAAGAGTATAACTATATTTTCATCGCACCCGATAACCGGTGGGTACGGCAAGCAGAAATACCTGTGGCCCGACCAGGTATTTTTCGTTCGGCTCAAGTGAGATCAGGTTATGAAAATGTTCTCACGTTCCGCTGGTATAGTCCGCTTCTTTCTGCATTCATCTATACACCGGCTTTGCTAGTTATTTTTTCGGCATGATCTCTTCCACGGGAAAGGTATATGCATGATTTATATACCAATTGAATACGTTTCATACCCCCCCTGAACATCTTATACCCTATAAGTTAACTTTTTGATACGGTGGCAGGCGGTGATTTTCCCTAGGTTTACGCAAACGATTTAGTGAATCATTAAAACGATTGCTACTCGTGAGATATCTCAAAATTAACCAGTAAACCTTATGAAGAGTTATTTTACAACAGAACCCGGCCGGCTTCGAATCTTCCCGCAGGGAAGGCAACGGTGGCTGTGCATCATGATGATTGGCCTGTTACTCGCAGGCGTTTCAACAACAGATCTGAAAGCTCAGACAACGTACAACTGGGGTAACGTTGCTATTGGTGGAGGGGGCTTTGTATCTGCAGTGGTAACGAGCAGAAATCAGCAGAACCTTATGTATGCACGAACCGATGTTGGCGGGGCCTACCGGTGGGATGCAGCCAGCAGCAAGTGGATACCCTTACTTGACTGGGCTGCCGAAAATGAAAAAGGATATCTCGGAGTGGAATCACTGGCGATCGATCCGCAGGCACCTGCCAAACTATATATGCTTGTCGGTATATCGTATTTCGACAATGGTAAAACCGCTATACTTCGCTCTACTGATTATGGTAAAACATTTTCTATTACCGATGTTACTTCACAATTCAAGGCACATGGTAATGGCATGGGAAGACAAACCGGGGAGAAGCTGATCGTAGATCCTAACAATGGAAATATACTCTTTTGTGGTACGCGCTGGAACGGATTGTTCAAGAGTACCAATGCCGGTGTAAGCTGGAGTCGTGTAACATCGCTGGATGTAACTACTACACCCAATGAAAACGGGATCAGCTTTGTGGTGATGGATAAATCCAGCAGCACCTCTGGCACAGCAACCAAGACTATATATGTAGGTGTATCGCGTTCCGGAAGCACCAATCTATACCGCAGTACGGATGGCGGAACTACATTCTCGGCAGTAGGTGGTGCACCCACAACCTATATGCCACACCGTGCCGTATTGGCCAGCGATGGTAATCTATATATCACGTATGGAAACGGAGCGGGCCCCCATGGACACTGGTCTGTTCCTGAACCGATGGATAACGGACAAATATGGAAGTATAACACTTCAACCGGTGCGTGGACCAATGTATCTCCATCCGGTATAAATCGTGCCTTCGGGGGTATATCTGTTGATCCAAACAATGCCAGTCGCCTCGTAGCAACTACCATCAATACCTACCTTCCGCAAGGCGGCCCGTATGGTGACAGAATATTTCTGAGTACCAATGGCGGTGCCAGCTGGACAGATGTGATCGCACGCGGATTCAGTCTTGATTCAAACGGTATATCCTGGATAGCAGGACACGCCATCCATTGGGCAGGTTCTGTAGAGTTCGATCCGTACAACACCAAGAAGGTATGGGTAACATCCGGTAACGGTATATTTTCTACAGACGATATTGATGCTACTCCCTGCGTATGGAAGTTTCGGGTACAAGGATTGGAAGAGACGGTACCACTGGATATCGTAAGTATACCGAGTAACGGTCCGTTGGTTTCCGTGATTGGTGACTACGATGGATTCAGACATACCAACATTACACAATATACATCGATGCATTCACCGAGCACCGGTACAACTACCGGGCTGGCATGTGCATCACAGAATACAAATGTACTTCTGCGCGTTGGTAACAATATGTATTACTCTACCAACATGGGTGTATCATGGACCGAGTGTACCAAGAATGGCAACAAAGGTAAAGTCGCTATATCTGCTGATGGAAATACATTTCTGCATTGTCCCGAGACTTCAACTACAACCTATCGATCAACCAACCGCGGCACTTCGTGGACTTCCGTAAGCGGACTAAGTATAAATGAAGCTCGTCCGGTAGCTGATCCTGTAAATTCAAACAAGTTCTATGCGTATGATCCGGGCAGCGGTTCCATGTATATCAGTACGAATGGAGGCTCTTCATTCGCGGCAACCGGAGCTCCCGGTAGCGGAGGAGGGAGAGTGATTCGTACAACACCGGGCGTAGAAGGTCATTTGTGGGTGCCGTTGTTTAACGGAGGTTTGTCGCGATCAACAAACTCAGGACAGTCGTTTACCAAACTCTCCAGCGTAACGTACTGCGGAGCAGTCGGCTTAGGAAAAGAAGCTCCCGGTAAAACATACCCGACACTCTATATCTGGGGAACCGTAAGCGGTGTACTCGGTATACATCGTTCAATTGATGAAGGAGCTACCTGGACACGCGTCAACGATAACGATCATGAGTATGGCGGACCAGGCAATGGTGAATTTGTTATAGGAGACATGAATGTATACGGACGAGTATATATGAGTACAGCAGGTCGTGGTATAGTATATGGAGAACCTGCCAGTTGCACACAGACTGCCATAGTACCCTATATACAGATAAACGGAGGTAGCTGGCAACAAACAGCGTCTGCTTCATTAGCAGCAGGAGGATCGGTAAAGTTCGGTCCGCAGCCCACAACGGGTGGCTCCTGGAGTTGGACAGGTCCGAATAACTTTACGGCAACAACACGCGAGATTACTATATCCAATATACAATCAGCACAAGCCGGTACCTATACCGCCCGCTATACCAACAGCAGCGGCTGCGTGAGTACACAGGCTTTCACCATTACTGTTACAGGAAACAGTGCCATTGTTGTGCGGGCTCGTGGTGTGGCAGGTGGCGAGACCATTGATCTCCGCGTGAACAACACAACTGTAGCTAGCTGGACACTTACAACAGCGTATCAGAATTTTTCATCGTCAGGAAACGGTACGGTTACTGTTCATTTTACTAACGATGCAGGATCACGCGATGTACAGATCGACTATGTAACGATTGGTGGTGTAACCTATCAGGCAGAGAACCAGGCAACCAACACAGGTGTGTGGATGAACAATACCTGTGGCGGCTCGAACAGCGAATGGCTGAATTGCAATGGCTATATCAGTTTTACTACCAGTAGTGCGCGCTTGGCTGCACCTGAAGTTGCCGAAGTACCAGCAGAGTCAGACTTTATTCAGGCATATCCGAACCCAGTTCAGGATAAGGTAACGGTTCGCTTTACCAAAGAAATGGCGGGCGGTAATGTTCTATTTACCGATGTAACCGGCAAAGTGCAGCTGACCAGCAAGGTTGAATCAACAGAGCAGACATTCGATCTGACGCAGTTACCTACCGGAATATATATGGTACAGGTGGCGGGTGAGAAGACCCGGTTTGTTGTGAAGATTGTAAAACAATAGCGTATGTTAATAAAAACTCCCCGAGGCAATCGGGGAGTTTTCGTTGTTTTAAGATCATATACCCCTCTTTCTTTATTGCCAACGTTTTTGTCCCTGCTTATTTCCGCAAGCAACGCACACAATAAGGTTATTTTTAGCAAAGCTTTCAGTTTAATGACTATACCGTTTTATCTGGTAGAATTTGGTCAGAGGAATTTCTCTTTCGGTCTTATCAATAGAAGTATAACGTGTAAATTCATAAAAATGACGATTCGGAAGGCAACCCTTTTTTTTAACCCTGCGTCTGGTGGAAGATTCTAGAAAAAACTTGGAGGACCCAAAGCAGATAAAAGTGCTGCTTCAAGACTGTCGCAAAGGCAGTCGTGAAGCACAGAAGCGTCTTTATGAGCACTTCTATGGGTATGCTATGAGTGTTTGTCTGCGCTATTCAAAAACAAAAGAAGAAGCAAAAGAGATCATGAACGATGGTTTTATGAAGTTTTTTACGCACATACATCAGCATGATGAAGGAGCTTCTGTAAAATCATGGTTGAGAAGAATAATGATCAATACCGCTATTGATCATTATCGCAAACACAACAAACATTATCACCACCAGGATATAGAGGATAGAACGGTTCAGAATATGGCCGACAACACACAGGGCAATGAGACAATTTCGTATGAGGAATTGATCAAGATGGTGCAAAAATTACCAGACGCGTATCGCGCGGTTTTTAACCTGTATGTTATCGATGGTTATACTCACGAAGAGATTGCCGAACAACTGGGAATTGTAGTAGGCACCTCGAAGTCGAATCTGTTCAAGGCGCGCGAGCACCTGAAGAATCAATTACGGAAGATAAATATTAATAACTATGCGCAATATTTCTGATAACGAACTGGACAAGTTGTTCCAGGATGCTGCGCAGCGGATCGAGCCTGAGTTCGATCCGGGAGACTGGGATAAATTATCAAAGCGCATTGACCGCAGTGATCGGATCAATCTCTTCAAACGAATTGCTATATACCTTTCGCTGGCGTTGCTGCTCATATTCTCTACATGGTTAGGTATTAACTACTATCGGGGACAATCGGACAGCAAAAACAATGCAGTCAACAACAGCGATGCGGGTATAGAGAAAGAAATACCAGATTACGCAGCTGCTGGCGAAACACGAAATAGTACGGATACAAATGCATCCGCAGAATATGCAGGTATAGATGCCGGTGATGATAACGGTACGCCTGCCGGTTCTTCGTCAGAAGGTGCAACTGCTGTATCGCGTGACTCTCAGAATGGACAGACTTCTTCTGCAGGGGATCAGGCTTCATTATCTGCCGGAAACAATACCGATACACAAAAAGCGAAAGATATAGCAGCGGCAGATCAAAATCGTGCGATAGCATCAACATCAGCTACGCAGTCGGCTGTGCAAAATACAGCGGAGCGTAAAAATACCAGCAGTAAATCAACTTCGACTGCGGAGAACAATTCAACAGCAGCGGGTACAAAAGATCAGAACGGTAATGCTATTATACATAAATCGGCTGAGCGTACAGCCACAGACAACGATCAGCAAAGGATACAGAAGCAGAAGCGAGCCGTTGCAGGAGAGAAGAAGAAGCGTGATGAGGGTTCGCTTTCTGCTTCCGGTAATTCAGAAAATAACGGTAGTCAAAAAGATCTGGCACTGACTTCTGAAAGTCAACAGAAAACATCTGCTATAGAAAAAGATGCGAAATCGTCATTAACATCTGTGCAGGCTGAAAAATCTTCTAAACAGGCGGGTAACACAGCTTCAAGCAATGAGACAACAACTGGTAATAATCAGAAGAATGAAAATATAGCTTCTGACACACAGCGTTTATCGTCCGCGTCTATCACTACAACTTCCAGTGAGAAACAAAACGCAGCCAATACGAAAAGCAATGCGTTAACCGGAACGAGTACCGGTGCTGATGTAATGAATAATTCAGCAATACAGAATGATGGGACTGCAGCAGTTGCTACCAATCAATCAAATACATCTGATCAGGCGAAGGCAAACAGCAATACTCTTTCATCTCAACTGAAAAATAAGGAAGCATCTGCTTCCGGTACTTCGGATACTTTGGCTTTAACGGATACCCGTGCGAAATCGAAGAATAGTGCGATGCTGAACGATCATAATGCTACATCCGGCAATACAACCGCCAATCAAACCGGTAATGCAAATCAAAATATAGCGGGTGCCGATAGTCTTTCAACGGTGACACCTGTGTTGAAATCAAACGACAATATTTCGTCTGTTGCAAAAGGCGTTGTTGAAAAATCAACAGACCGGGAAAATGTGACTGGTGTGGTTGCGAATGATCGTCCTGTAGAGAAATCAACTTCAAAAGAAGATTCATTGCAAGGCAGCGCGCCTGCGCTTGCAAATGTATACAATGAAAATAAAGGTATATCTGCTGCTGACTCTACCGTTGCAAATCGTAATCGTACGAATGAAGGAAATCGCGACACAAGAAAAACGGCAACTGGCGGAATTGAGAATGCCAGTACTCAACCTGCAAGCGAAATTGATCGCGCTTCGGCATCAGACAGTCTTTCTCGCAATGAAGCTGATTCCAAACCAAAAGTGATAGATAACGCTGCTCCTGCTAAAGATGGTAACACTGCTAAAGGAGATGAAGCGTTCGCTAAATTAACAGACGATAATGCTGGTAGAGAAAAACAGACTATATCATCCAGCACAGGTACATCTATCGATTCATTGAGCAATCACCCCGAGTCTGCAATTCGGAAGGCACGCGAAAAATCAAACGCAGTTACTGTAAACGACAGCACGCTGGCCAAGCCGATCACAAAAGCTGATTCACTGAATCATGCTGCAGAGAATAAGAATGCAGCGGAGGATAAGCGTGAAGAAGAGAAAAAATCAAACGAGTCAAACTGGTATGTAAAATTGCTGGTGTCGCCCGACTTCAGTTCTATTGGTTATAACAAGCCTGGTAAGACCGGTTTCAATTTTGGCTTAACCGTTGAGTATTCGCCTGCTAAACACTGGGGTTTTAGCACTGGTGCTATATGGTCTAAAAAATTGTACGATAAAAATAATCCAGGTAAGTCATATTCATACGGTGGCACATCGTTTGAAGCAGATTACCTCGATGGTGATTGCAGGGTGTTGGATATACCCATCAACATAACATACTATATATTGCCGGAAGCCCGTCTTAACTTCTATGCAACAGTAGGAGTGTCGTCCTACATTATGTTGAAGGAGGATTATGTATACACGGTTACCGAGAATAATAGCAATTACTATTACTACGAAGATTATAAAAACGAAAATCGTCATTGGTTCGCTATGCTGAATATTTCATTCGGGTTGCAGTATAGAATCAGTCCGAGATTACAACTTCAGGCCGAGCCATTCTTAAAAGCACCGATGTCGGGTGTTGGTCAGGGTAAAATTGATCTGGTAAGTGCCGGGTCGTTCTTTACGCTGAAGTATAAATTGAAATAGGTATAAATGTATATATATGTCGAGCAGGTTAAAGTTTGTTAACGTAGTTGTTTTATTGATTGTCCTCGTGCGCTGTACAAATCACGTTGAAACCGAAGTGGTGGATTGTGAAGCGAATAAGCCTTCGGTTACGGTAGAGAGTACAACGGACCCAACCACCTGCGATAGCAATGATGGCTCTATTGTTGTAGCAGGTACCGGTGGAAGTGAATCGTATCAATATAGTCTCAACGGTGGTACATATCAGTCATCAGCAACTTTTGCCGGACTGGGTGGTGGTACCTATACTATTACTGTGCGCGATTCTAAAGGTTGTGAAAATGTAGTGCAAGGGACACTTGTTATCAAGTCAACAGACCTGGCAGCTACCTATGAAATAACCGAAGACAGCGAGTGTTTAACAAACAACGGAACCATTACGGTGAACGCTACCGGTACAAATACACCGTTCGAGTTTAGCATTGGGTCGGGTAGTTTCAGTTCAACCAATACCTTCACTGATTTGCACTATGGTGCCTATACTGTTCGGGTGAGAGACTCTCAAGGTTGTACTATATCGCTGAGTATTTCTGTTGTGCGCGGACAAACCGGAGTAAGCTGGACAGGCGATATTAAACCGATCATCGATGCAAACTGTGCTATATCTGGTTGTCATGTAAGTGGTAATCAGATTCCGGACTGGTCTAACCTGACCAATGTTCAGAATAATGCTACTAATATCAAGACACGGACCAGTAATGGTTCAATGCCTCCGGCCAGTCAGCCGCGACTTACGCAGGAGCAGATCACCAAGATCGCCTGCTGGGTAGACGATGGTGCAAAGAGTGACTAGAAATCAAACAGGGATTCTGAATCGAATAAAGTAAAAATTAAACATTATGAATATGAAAATCCGCTTAGCAGTGATGTTCGCATGTATCGCGATAGGAGCCAATGCGCAGAAGTATACCTCTGAGAAAAGTACTGTTACGTTCTTTTCGAGTGCAGCACTCGAAGATATAAAGGCAGATAATGCTAAGGCATCGAGTGTGTTTGATGCGTCTAATGGAAATATAGCGTTCGTAGTGCCGATCAATGAATTTCAATTCAAGAAGTCGTTGATGCAGGAGCACTTCAATGAAAAGTATATGGAAACTGAAAAATATCCGAAGTCTACCTTTCAGGGAAAGATCGTAGGGTTTGATGCAAACGCGGCTACACAGAACGTAAAGGCCCAGGGTAAATTAACAATCCACGGAGTTACAAAAGATGTGGAGATTCCCGGAACGATTGAAAAGCAAGGCGACAAACTGGTAATGAAGTCGGTATTCATTGTAAAGCTGGAAGACTATAAAGTTGATATCCCGAAACTGATGTGGCAGAATATAGCGGAGCAGGTAGAAGTAACCGTAAATTTTACATACAAACTTTAAGAGATACATGCAGTCGATCAAGAGAAATATAGTCGCTTTAAAAACCATTTTTGTTTTCTTCTGTACATCGCAGGCTTTTGCACAAGACGATCTGTTGAAGGAGCTTGAGTCAAGTTCGGAGAAGGAACCATCGTATACTGCACAAACTTTTAAAGGTACACGGTTAATAAATGGTCACTCCGTTGAAACCATTGGTGAAGGAACGCTGGAGTTTATCTTCTCGCACCGTTTCGGTCGCCTCAATGGTGGCTTGTATGAAATGTACGGCCTTGATGATGCGTATGTGCGTCTCGGGTTGGAGTACGGTGTTACCGATAATTTTGGTATTGGTATCGGTCGCAACTCGGTCGATAAAACAGTTGACGGTTACCTGAAGTATAAATTGGTGAAGCAGTCGAGAGAAGGATCGCCTGTTACAGTCACTGCGTTCGGAAGCACCGGGTATAAAACATCTCCTAAAGATGCTGACGTACCGGATGGTTTTCAGCGTACCGATCGTTTATCATACACAGCTCAGCTTTTGATTGCCAGAAAATTTACATCCGCTTTATCTCTTCAGTTGATGCCTACGCTGGTGCATAAAAACTGGGTAGCGCTTGATGAAGGTGATAACAATCAGGTTGCAGTTGGCGTTGGCGGTCGCATAAAAATGACCCCCAGTGTTTCGGTTAATCTCGAATATTATTACCGGGTTAACCCGAGTGCCGCAGCTTCTTATAATGATGCCATTGGTATAGCAGTAGACATAGAAACCGGTGGTCACGTATTTCAGATCATCTTGACGAATACCCGCGGTATGATTGAGCGTTCGTTCATTACGGAGACTGATGGAGACTTCTTTGATGGCGATATACACCTGGGCTTTAACGTTACTCGGGCATTCCAACTGAAAGGCAAGCGCTAGTTTTTACAAATTCGCATGTAATGCCTACCCCATTGGTAGGCTGACTCAGGGCCCCGGATTCTCCTGAAAGAGAGTCGGGGCCTTGTTCATTTTGTAACAACACCTACAACATTCTAAGTAAAAATTACATGCTGGACGTACGGGTGGACATTACTTTTTGGATTAGAAACGGTATGAATGGTCGTTACGTCAGGAGGAACGGTAAGAAGTGGGTGAAGGCATATTTAACAAAAGGTACCCATTCCGGAGCGATCTGATAACGTGGAGGACCAAAGTACACCTTTTTGTCATGGTGCAATTTGCGTGATATCGTAAAGGGGTTTACATATTTGTTCAAACGTCAGGGGATCAATCCGAATATGTTGTTACCCTTGTTCGCTTTAAGCATCTAAGGTACACGGCTACTTACTTACGGTCGGTTGGAGCCTTGAACCCGACAAAAATTGACAGAAAAGAAAACTCAATAACTATATGGTAAAACTAATTGTAATTGATGATCACGCGCTATTCAGAATCGGTCTTGTATCAATCCTGAAAAAAGATCCCCGATTTAACGTTGTGGGCGAGTACAATAGCTTTACAGCTGTAAAGCCTCACGTTCAGGATCTGAATGCGCACCTTGTGTTGATTGATATTTCGTTGGATAAGGAGAGTGGGTTGGATGTTGCAAAGTACTTCAAAGAGAAAAAACCTGGTATAAAAGTAGTTATACTCAGCTCGCACAAAGAAGAGTTCTATATCGTGAACGCGATGGAAGCCGGCATAGACGGCTATATCCATAAAGATGTAGAGTCGGAAGAACTCATCCTGGGGCTGCACAAAGTATTGCAGGGTGAAAAGTTTTATTCCCTGGAGATATCAAACCTGCTGGTGAGCAGCCTTTACAAGAAATCCTACCGAGGCCTTCCATTCCTTACTAGCAAAGAAAAAGAAGTTGTGAAATACCTGATCGAAGGATGTTCCAGCAAAGAAATTGCTGCGCGTATGGAAGTGAGTCCAAGAACAATTGAGACACACCGCGCCAACGTGTTGGGTAAATTCGATTTGAAAAACACCACAGAGCTGGTCGCTAAAATAGCCGAACAGAAAATACGGTTCTAAAAGGTATATATCCGGCAAGCCTGTATATGAACACGTAAAGTTGTGGCCAGCAGGTCATGCAGAGAAGCGCGTCATTAAATCCGCATGTCATGAAGGGGAGCATAATTTTCTGTTTGGTATTGGGGAGTTTACTTGGCAATCATGCCACGCTCGCTCAGAACAAAAAGATTGATAGTTTAAAGACTGTGCTGAAAGTTCTTCGGCAAGATACCAACCGCGTGAAGACACTTGTGCTTTTATGCGATGCACAGTCTTATGTAGATTACGATGCTATTCCTGAAACAGCGAACCAGATCTTGACGCTGTCTGAAAAAATAGATTATCCCCAGGGCACTGCGAAGGCCTATACATTTCTGGGGGTATATAACGATCGAACCGGAAAATCATATCTTGGAATAGACTACTTCCTGAAAGCACTTCGCATTTACGAACAACTTCAGAATAAAAGACTCATCGCTGCCTGTTATAATAATATAGGCGTCATTTACCTCACGCAGGAGGATAACCGGGAAGCCTATAACTATTTTGATAAAGCGCTCGATGTCTGGACTGCATTAAACTATAAAAGCGGAATTGCCCGTGCGCTCAATAATATAGCAATAGTTTCTGAGAGGGAAGGGAGAGATTCGCTGGCACTTGAATATTACAGTCGTGCCCTGAAGTTAAATGAAGAACTGGGAAGTAAATCTTCCGTAAGCGTAGTCCTGAATTCCATAGGTAAAATATACTTTCGAAGACATCAGTTAGCGGATGCATTTACGTATCAGCAACGTGCGTTGCAGGAAGCAAAGGTAGCCGGGGCTACTACCCGTTATGCCGTTATATATTTAGCCATCAGCGAAATTTACCTGGAGCAACACAAATATAAAGAGACTTTGGAGGCTGCTCAACGCGCATTGCAGTTCGCCCGCCAGGTAAATTCAAAAGAAGAAATTGCCAATAGTTATAAACTCATCTCAAAGGCATACGAAACCAATAATGATTTCAGAAAAGCGTATGCCTATCAAAAGCTATACATGTCATTGAATGATAGCTTGCAGCGATCCGAGAACAAGAGTGCCATCGAGCGATTTCGCAATAACTATGAAATGGAGAAGCAGCAAAAAGAGATCTCCGTTCTTTCGCATCAACACCAGATCGAAGTACATAGAAGAAATAGTATACTCATCACCCTGGGCGGTCTTGTCTGCGTGTTCTTTTTGATCTTGAGCCGCCAGCGCCTGTCAGCAAAAAAGAAACTGGAGGTAGAACGCAAGAGCCTGGAACTCCTGAAAGAGCAAGCACTTCGCCTGGAGAGTGAAGTGAAGTATAAAACGCTTATTGAAAGTACATTGCTCGGCGTATCTATAGCGCGAAACCAGCAGATCATCTATGCTAACAAGACACTGCTCCGGATTTTTGGCTATAACAATATCGAAGAGTATTTTCAGAAAGGTGTTGTGGGCGTTACCACGCACGCTACTACGGAAACACGGGAGTTGATAGAGTCAATCATTCGTAGTTACAACGAGGGTAACGAAACACCTCAATCGTTTATAGGTCACTTTTACGATAAGGATAATAACATCCGTTCATTCGAAGTACAGGCCGGAGATATAGTGTTGGAGAACGAGCGCTGCCGCATGTATGTACTCATCGAGATAACGGACAGGCTGGCGGCTGAAAAGGCATCGGAGGAGATGGAGAAGCTTTTCCGTTTATCGCAGCACTACTCAGATATAGGCAGCTGGCGCTGGAGTTTTAATACAAGTGGTTTACTCTGGTCGAAGACAACCTATAAAGTTTATGGTGTTGATACTTCAGAAGAAGTTAATGCCGAGCGATTCTTTCAATGTGTACACCCTGAAGATCGGGACAAGATTGCGCTTGCCGCGACTGTAAGCATCGAACGCCATGAACCTTTTGAAGTTGAACACCGGACAGCTCCTGAAGAAGGAAAGTCGGTTCGTTGGGTAAAACTTAAAGGAGATGTATTTCGAAATGAAGATGGCGATCCGGTTGAGATCTTTGGTGTAGCGTGGGATGTAACGGAAGCAAAACAGATTGCAGAAGAGTTAAGACTTAGCAAAGAGAAATATAGAATACTGGCCGAGTCGGGGCATGAAGTACTGGGGCTATACGATTTGAATGGTATCGTACAGTATATTTCGCCAGCGGTTGTACGTATGTTCGGATATTCACCCAACGATATAGTAGGACAGAAGTTAACGGGAGATCGCGCACATCCGATGGACAAACGTCAGCTTCTCACCAACTTCCGGCTCGCACTCAGTCAGCCGGACGAGTCTGTTATGATGAAAGTCCGTATGAAACGTAAGGACAATACCTATATCTGGTGTCAGAAAAGTTTTCGGGCAATTAAAGATCAGGATGGTACTGTAACAGGTATACGTTGTCTCACGCGGGATATAGGATATGAAATTGCCTATGAAGAAAAACTGAATCGTTCGAATGCGCGTCTTACCAATTCCGTGCGGGAGTATAAAACATTAAATCGTAAGCTTAACTATTTGTTGAAAGAGTTGGGTAAACGATCACGGCAGATTGAAAGCACCAATCACAAGCTTACCATATCACAGCGGGTATTGAAGCATACCTACGAACAATTAAAACTGAAGACAGATGCGCTGAATGAAATCGCCATCATCGTTTTGTGCGACCGTTATGGAAAAATCTCGGATGTAAACGAAATGTTTGAAAGCGTTATGGGCTATGATCGCTCCGAAATCATCGGCAATACATACAACGAACTGAAACATACGCTATACAATTCGGGCATGCACACCGATGATTTCTTCAGAGATATCTGGATCGATGTGATGGAAGGTCGCGGCTGGCATGGTGAAATCTGCTATCGCGCTAAATCCGGGAACCTGGTGTGGTGTCTCAAACACATGGTGCCCGTTACTGAAAACGGTGAGTTTGCCGGGTACTTCTCTTTCAGCTATGATATCACACTGGATAAGAAGCGTGAAGCAGAGCTCATGGAAGCGAAACGTTTGGCGGAAGTAGCGTCTGCAGAGAAAGAAGACTTTCTTTCGGTGATGAGCCACGAGATACGTACTCCGCTCAATTCGGTTATCGGTTTGTCTAATCTGCTGTTGAAGAAACAACCGCGTGAAGACCAGTTGCCAATCATGAAGACACTGAAGTATTCGAGCGACAATCTGCTTCATCTTGTAAATGATATACTTGATTTTAACAAGATACAAGCCGGCAAGATCGAGCTGGAAGATATAACATTTAATACCATTGAGTTCCTGCAGCAGTTCCAGGCAGCGTATCAACCTATAGCATCCGAGAAAGGACTTGATTTCCGGGTAACAGCCGATGCAACTATACCTACTATACTAAGCGGAGACTCGATGCGACTTAACCAGATCCTGAACAATCTTGTTAACAACGCCTTGAAATTTACCCAGCATGGTCAGGTAAAAGTAAAAGTGTCGTTAGTCACGAAGAATGAAAATCAGTGCAAGTTGTTATTTGAAGTGCATGATACCGGTATCGGTATTTCAGAAGATAAACTGCCTCATATATTTCAGCCGTTCCATCAATCTGAAAAATATATATCGCGTAAATTCGGTGGTACCGGTTTAGGACTCTCGATTGTAAAAAGTCTGGTGTCCGTGTTGAAGGGTGAAATCTCCGTGAAGAGTAAAGCGGGAGAGGGCTCTGTATTCTCCGTGGTAGTTCCGTTTAATATCTGTTCCGTTGCTATACCACAGCATGTAGGTATAAAAGAACGGAATGAAAGTGCATTGATAGCATCGTTCAAAGGCTATCGGATTTTGTATGTGGAAGATGTAGAGTCTAACCGCATGGTAGTGGAAAGTTATCTGAAAGACTGCGGAGTAGAATGTACGTTGGCTGCGGATGGCGAGATCGCGTTGAAGCACACAGCCAATAAAACATTCGATGTTATCCTCATGGATCTGCAGATGCCCGGTCTGAATGGTTATGAAGTTACCGAGGCGCTGCGTTTACAACCGGGCGGACGTAACAATCATACTCCGGTTATTGCTTTTACAGCCGAAGCGTTGTCGGAAAATCTCAAGACACGCACGGCCATGTATCACATCCAGGATATCATTACAAAACCTTTCCAGCTTGACATGCTCATTCGTAAAATCGTAAAAGTGTGTCCGAAGCGAAGAGAGGAAGAAGACTTCCTGTCGTTCCAGTTTTATGAAGATGTATTCAACTATAATCCGGAAGAGATGGAGAAAATTAAAACTATCCTGATAAATGATTTCCGGTTAATGGAAGAAAACATAACACGATACGTGGAAGAGCAGAACATGGATGGTATACGCGCAGAAATTCATAAACTTTCTCCGATCGTAAAGAACCTGCGTTGCAACGCCCTGATACGTTCGTTTGAAGAGTTCAGAAAATACCACGAGTATTCACCGATTATCAAAGATTTACATATCGAACTATGCAGGCATAACACCATGCTTTATAGCTATGTAGAGAACTTGCAGTATTGACGAGGGAAGGGCTCGCATTGTTCGTTGCAACAAAAGAGACGGGGCTGCCGTTGAGTACAATCAAAAAATCAGATAGATTTAGTGTCTCAAAAAGCCCTTTACCCCTATGTCCCTTGTAAAAATCAGCGACAACAAGTATTACATCATTTCGATATCTCCTGAAAAGAACAGAGCCTACCTGAAGATTCTGGGCTTCTGGAGGAACCCTGAAGCCGTACCAGATTATCTCAAACACTGGACCGCTGCAGTGTCCAGGTTGAAAAGAGGTTTTACGCTTTTAACAGATGCCTCTGAGATGAAAACACATCCCAAAGAAGTAGTAAAGCTGCACGAACAGGCACAGGCAATCTTGCTGAAAGCCGGTGTTGTGAAAGTAGCAGAAATACTACGGGATGATGACCTGGCCGAGATGCAACTCAATGCCGTGGCTAAAACAACACAATTTCCCAAGCAGAATTTTAAATCCGTGGAAGAAGCGGAAGCCTGGCTCGACCAATAGGTAAATATAGTCTGTTCGGATGTTTGTATTTAGTGCTATATTTATGGTATATCCATAACTATAGCACATGCCAGACACCTCTTTTGTAAGCCTCCGTCAATCCTTTCAGAAAGTAATCTATAGCAGCGGTACATATACCGGTTGCCTGTTATTCTGTTTTATACTTTTGATTTCCTGCCGAACCGGTCGGGAAATCCGTGAGTACAATGCGAATGTTATGCCCGCTTATAATGCCCTGGAAAGATTGATTGGTCCACGAGCAAATGAATTTGTACTGCGATTAACAAACCATGCCACCGACCAGGTAACGATCAGCACAGCACGGGGTGAAGTAATTATTGAAGGCAGTTCAATCCCGGCTATATGCTATGGTGCCTATACGTACCTGCGAAAGATCGGAGCTGTTCATATAAGTTGGGAAGGGAATCGTGTGAGTCTTCCAGCACAGTGGCCCGATCAGTCTTTGCAAACATTGCAATCACCTTTTGTTTACCGGCAATATCTCAACGTGTGTGCCTTTGGCTATACTACGGTTTGGTGGGATTGGGAACGCTGGGAAAAGGAAATCGACTGGATGGCTATACGCGGCATCAACATGCCTTCTGCGATGGAAGGGCAGGAGGCGGTATATCTCCGTCTCTGGAAAGAAATGGGGCTTACGGAAGCAGATATACTCCAGCATTTCAGTGGTGCGGCATTTTTACCGTGGCATCGTATGGGAAATATAAATGGCTATGGTGGTCCGCTGCCCATGAGCTTCATCAAAAAGAAAGAAGTATTGCAGAAGCAGATACTCGAACGAATGCGATCGCTGGGTATGCAACCTGTTGTACCTGCCTTCAGCGGCTATGTTCCTGCAAAACTGAAGGATAAATTTCAATCGGCACAGATACGACAACTTGAACCGTGGGAGAAAGGATTTGAAGGCACCTATATGCTCGATCCGAAAGATCCGCTGTTCCTCACTATAGGCAAACGATTCATTGAGCTATACCAGGAGATGTATGGAGATGCATCGTTCTATCTTGCAGATTCATTCAACGAAATGAAGCCTCCGGTTACTCCGGCAAACAAACAAAGCCTGCTGGCAGAATATGGTGAAGCGGTATATAAATCCATTCAACAAGGCGATTCTTCAGCAACGTGGGTCATGCAGGGATGGCTCTTCGGCAATGATTCTGTTTTTTGGGACACTACATCCATTCAATCTTTTCTGAGTAAAGTGCCGCCATCGAAAATGATCATTCAGGATTTTGGTAATGATCGCTATCCCGGTATATGGAAACGTACCAAAGCGTATGGTGGCAAACAATGGACGTACGGCTATGTACACAACTATGGAGGCTCAAACCCGGTATACGGCGACTTTGATTTCTATAATGAAGAAGTTACTGGCCTGCTGAATAATACGGATAAACGTAACCTTGTTGGCTATGGTGTTTTGCCTGAAGGACTAAACAACAACTCAGTGGTATATGAGTATATATATGATTTGTCATGGTCGCCAGAAGGTATAGCATGGAAAGACTGGATCAGACAATATAGTATGGATCGATACGGGTATATATCGGATAATATACTCACCTCATGGGATCTGCTCAAAGAATCTGTTTTTCAGACACGCTATTGGACACCACGCTGGTGGAATGGAGGAGGAGCTTATCTGTTGTTCAAGCGACCTACGGCTAACATTGTTGATTTTAAAGGATACCCGGGCGATAATCAGAAACTCCGAAATGCTGTGCAACGCTTGCTGAAAGACACCGGGCACAACAAACCTGGTACGTTGCTCATATATGACCTTGTTGAATTTACGCGTCACTATATGAGCATGCATATCGATTCATTATTAATCGATGCAACGAAAGCTTACAAGGCCGGTAATCTCTCGCAGGGTGATGCATTGGCTGATAAATCATTTTTTATAGCAGAGAAACTGGATACGCTTATCGGTGTACAGGAATTTAATGTGTTGGACTATTGGCTTGAAGGAGCATCGCGTTATGGCGACAATAAGCAGGAGTCTGCACTATATGTGCAGAATGCCCGAACACAGATTACAATATGGGGAGGTGATAACCTGAAAGACTATGCTTCCAAATCATGGCAGGGTATGTATAGGGGTTTTTATGTTCCGCGCTGGAAAATGTTTTTTGAAGAGATGAAGAAAGCGCATGCAGCCGGAAAGAAATTCGATGAAGAAGCGACCCGGTTAAAGATACTGCAATGGGAAGAGGAATGGGTGAAAAAGAGTGATATATTCATGCATATCTATCCGGAAGATGCACCGGAGCGTGTATCAGAACTGCTGAAGCTTTGATATATACTAGCGAAGCAGTGTGATGCTCCCGGTCCGGGGATTTTTCTCCTGGCCATCGCAGCGAATAACGAAATAGTAAACACCATCGGGCAGTGCTCTGCCATTCATCGTTCCATCCCAATTGTTCAGGTAGGGCTTGGCTTCGTATACCTTGACACCTTTGTCATCAAAGATGGTGACGCTGCATTGCGGATAGTCCAGTATATTTTCAACCGTCCAGTATGGATTGATGGCATCGGTATTCGGTGAGAAGAAGAGACTCGGCTTGAGCTTGGTTGATGCTGTTGCGTTTTGTATGCGCACTTCCACAGTTGTTTCTCCGGAACATCCGTGGTCATCTTTTCCCTGTACAGTATAGAGGGTAGATACGGTTGGTCGCGCCACCGGGTTCGGTATATCTGCCTGCGATAAAGATATAGCAGGTTCCCAGCTATAGGTCGCCAATCCGGAGGCTTCCAATTGTGTACTTTCACCTTCATTAATAGTTGCTGGGTGTGCTGTAGCAACTACGTTGGGAGGAGGCAGCGCGGTTACGTTGCCTGTAATGGTAAAGATACAACCATCGCTGCCGGTAACTTCTGCCGTATAGGCACCGGGTTGTGTTGCAGTTATAGACGGCTCGGTAGATCCTGTGCTCCATTGATAACTATTGAACGAACCCGAGAGTGATAGTATGAGCGATTGCCCTTCACACATTTCATATACACCTGTGCTGCTGTTCATAACCGGAGGAACGGCCGCTGTAATGCTGATGGATTTTGTTGCCGTTCGTATACAGGCTCCACTCTGATAAGAGGCACTAAGGGTAACGGAGTAGGAGGGATTCGCTGAAGTATATATATGGACAGGCTCACGCTCATTGGATGTTTGAGAATCTCCAAAACTCCAGGTATAAAATACTTCTGCGGACCCGGAGGTGCTGGTGTTGTTCCTGAACGTTATCTCTGTTCCCTGGCATGCCGATGCCGGAGCATCGAATGCCGGAGCAGGAGGATCGGCAACAATAAGCGTTGCTGGTGATGAGGTTGCTACGTGACAATTCGGATTAGTGGAAGTTGCCGTGTAATAATACTCTCCGGATGTTCCCCGTACAATTGACTTACCTGATGAAAGTGCACCTGCTGTTCGTTCATACCATTGATAGGTAAAATCAGTACTATATTGAAATACCGAGAGCGTTGAGAGCTGACCGCCACAGATTACTTCGGGAGTCGAGCGTTGAATGGAGAAGTCTGGTATAGCCGTAACCTGCGCGGTTGTAGTGGCTGTCCGGGCGAGGCAACCGGTAGCTGCATCACCTGCGTATACATTTACTGAATATATACCGGCATCTTCGACTTTTACATTGTTGATCTGAACCGTTGCATCGGTGCCGATAACTTTTCCGGAAGCATCCGTCCATTGATAACTGAAGCCTGAACCGAGATTATTATTTAACGAAAGGATAAGTGTTTTACCCTGACACACCGGTCCGTTGTTTGCGGGCTGCGGATCGGAAGCTGCGCCTGCTGCTATGGTAACTTTCACACTGTTTGATACGGGCACGCAAGATCCATTTTCAGCAGTAGCCTTCACGTTGTATTCGCCGGATACGGCAGGCGTATAGGTATTTGTGCCGGATGATGTTGTGTTGGTGGAAAGGTTTGTCCATTCATATACTATACCACCGCCTTGTGTCGCGGTAAGCGCAACGGAATTGCTGCTGCAAATATTCAGCGGTCCGGCCGGTGTTACCTCCGGAATCATGCAAGTCTTATTGCGGAAGATCGAGACTTTTGATGCTGCTATATTTTGCAACGGATCATCGATACTGGTAAACGCTATATCAGGTTTGCCATCACTGTCCACATCCCCGATGGTTACGTGGCGGTTGAGGTACGTGGTAGATTTCGTTGTAGCTTGAAAAGATATATTTCCCGATGTACTGGTGTTGTTGAGGATGGTCAGTGATTTCTTTTTCACGGAGGCTGCTACGAGGTCCGCTTTTCCATCGCCATCCAGGTCACCGAAGGCAAGCCCCCAGGGATCACTGTCAGTCGTAAAAGTTTTGAGTGCACCAAAAGATATACCCGATGCACCGGACTGATTTACCAACACACCCACGGAAGCTGATGATTGCGTAAATGCTATATCCGCCTTGCCATCACCATCTATATCTCCCGCGCGAATGGTATTGATCGCTGTTCCTGCCGTAAATTTCTGCGCATTTTCAAATGAAAGAGAACCGGGAATGGAGCTGTTCCTTGCTACCCATATATCTCCGGAAGTTTGATAGGGTGCAGTTATTATATCGGGCAGACGATCGCCATCTATATCGGCAAAAGCCAAGGCATCGGTACCCGATATACCCGGAATGGAGATCGTTACCGGAGTTGGTGCAAATATGATGGACGTACGCTTGCTTTTATTTTGCAACACCAATACTGCGTTGCTTGCCTGTGATGTAACGAGCAATTCAGGTTTACCATCCAGGTCCATATCGGCTACTTCTATATGCCGCGGGGTAATGTTGGTGAGCCTGATAGATTGTGATGTAAAAGAAAGTGTACCCGGTCCCGGACTATTATTCTCCAGTATAAATATTTTGTTGGTTGATCCTTTCTCCGTAGCAATGAGATCCGTTTTCCCATCTCCATTCAAATCGCCACACTTGATTTGAAGCGTGCGCGAAAAAAGATTTATAGCCGTATTGCTGTTGAACGCTACATTACCGGGACCAGTGCCGGTATTCCGGTATATATTGATCTTGGCAAAATTATCGCTGGCTGTAGCGAGGTCACTCTTCCGATCACCATCAAGATCGCAGAGACATAAATCATATAGCCCTTCTTCTTTGGCAGCACCTCCGGGAAAATTAAACTGCCCTTCAAGATTATTAGGATTGAACGGCTGTGCATCATCACCATGGAAGCTCAGGAGAAAAGGATTCTGCGTATAGCCTGTCAGGTTGGAAGTTAAATTCGTAACGGCAATGTTGTCGTATGTAGTAAGTGCGGGAATCTTTACCGTGAGCACCTGGTCACTTACCGACACTATATCTGCTCTGGCAGCACCGAACATCACGAGCACTTTGGTTGCATCGGTACCAAAGCCACTGCCTTTCATCGTTACGATCTGTTCCATGCTTCCGCTTGTTTTACTCACATATTGGATCACGGGCGTTTGCGCATAGGAAGTTGTTATACTATAACTCCATACGAGTAACAAACCGATAAGCTTCAGCAGCAGTAAGTGCTTTCGGTTAGGATCAATTATTGTGAGTATCATGAGCGCGGGTATTTTTTTATGAGACAGCATGGCTAATTCCAGAAGCCTTCCTTGCTATTGAAAGAAGGGCAGGGAATAAGCTTGTATTTCTTTTTCTTCTTGTCCGAGTTACGTGCCGCGAATTCGTATACAAGGGACACCTCATGTGCTCCGCCCGAGGCAGACTGCAGTTTGGAGATGGTAAAGTCGTAACTATACCCGATGTTGAAATTCTTGAAATATAGTCCGAGAAAAATGATGAAGGCGTCCTGCTCAACCGTGTTGTTCACACCTTTCTGGAACGGCTTCCCCCGATACCAGAGTCCAAGTGATACCGGGTCGATGTGATAATTTAAACCCAGATCAAGTTGTGAGAATGAAGCGCCTTGCATCTGATAAATGAAAGAGGGCGTGAGGTACGATGGTCGTGCTGTGCGCGAGCCTTGCAGCGGAATCTTTACACCACCGTGTATCGAAGTCTTCATCGGCAATCGGCTGCTTTCTCCCAACACTGAAAGATCAGGTTGATTGATGTGGGCGAAAGAAGCTCCGAGCCATATCTCTTTTGAGTATAAAACAAAGCCCGATCCGAAGTCGAGGTAATTTTCATTGCCGATCCTGCTCAATTCCGGATCGAGGGAAGTGCCGTTATACTCAAGTCCATCGCCCATGCGTAACTTGGTGCGGTCAATTCCATTCATACCATAACCAAAAGATATACCAGGTGAAAAAACAAGTTTGCTGGTAAGTTTTATCTTGTAAGAATATAGCAGGCTGGCTGTTGTGGTGCGCCAGCCGGCCGAGCCCATTTTATCCGTTGTAAAAAGTATACCAAAACCACTGCGCAGTTCATTTACAAAAATATCGTAAGAGGCTGCGTATGTGGAGAACGCCTGTGGCAGACTAGGCCACTGTATACGGTGGTTCACCACGAGGCGTTGCTGGGGCGTTATACCGGTAAACCCCGGGTTGAGATATAGCGGTGCCTGGTAATATTGTGAGAAGTGCGGGTCCTGACCAGTTGCCACAAATCCTGCACACAGAAAAATGAATACTATATATTTTTTCATCGCTTCGTTCTATTTGACGATATATACATTTACCGGATCAGGGTGATGTCGCCAACTTTGGTGGTGCGCTGGCCGTTACTCAACCGGATCACCATCTTGTATACATATACACCTGCCGGCATCAGTTTGCCATTCCGGTCATATCCATCCCAACCCTGATTTTTATCTACCGTTTCATAGATCATATTTCCCCAGCGGTCATAGATCTGCATGGTATATTCTTCAGCGCCTTTTACAATCGGCATAAACACATCGTTGAATGTTCCGCTGCCCGGAACCCCGTTGCCATGTGTGGATCCGTTTACGTTTGGTGTAAATGCATTCGGTACTTTTAACGATCCACCCTGTATAGCTACAACCTGGTGTTGCGCGGTGTCATAGCATACTATATTTCCATCCAGGGTTCCGTCACCGTTAACATCCTTGCTGCCGTTGTCGAAGCCAGCCACGAGTGTAATGGTATATTTACCTTCCAGCGTATAGAGATGCTTGGGCTCGGTCTCATCGGAAATTGTGCCATCATCAAAATTCCAGCTATACTGGTTGGCTCCGGTGGAGAAATTGAAAGTTTGCGTTTCCATATCGGGTATATATACTATGGACGGACGCAACTCGAAGTTGGCAGTAGGCACATCAAATACTTCAATACCACGAATACTTGTACTATCGCTTTGTCCGGTAGAGCGGAACTCAGCCTTCAGTGCTATACTATATTTACCCGGCTTGGATACCCTGAACACCGGGTTGCGCAGCGATGAACTGTCAGCCAGTGTACTGCCGTTGTAAAGTGTCCAATGGAAAGCATCGGCTCCCGGAGACAGATTGGTTACTTCAATATTGGCTGGAAAGCATGCTGCCAGCGGTGTAGCGGTGAACGCAGCCTTTACAGCCGGTAACAGAATGGTGATCTTCTCCATCTTTGTACTCGAGCATGTTTCGCCTGCATTGCGCGCAGCGATGTTGGTTACGGTTAAGCGAACTTCCTTGGTACCCGCAGCATGATACTCTACGGTATAAGGACCTGCACCATTTGCAGTAGGAGGTGTGGCTTTTATATCATCGAAGTCCCATATATACTCGAAGTCATTTGTATTAATAGTGGACGATGTGTTGGTAAACGTAATGGTTGACAAACCCGCAGTTAGCGGAGGTACATTGTCGTAAGTAAAGTCTGCCGTAGCACTGTGGTATACTACGACTTCTTTTTTATACTCACCGGTACAACCTTCTGCGTTGGCGGCCTGGTATACTACTTCGTATATAATAGGTTCCTGCGAAGATGTATTCGTCATTACATACGATACTTCTGCGGCCGGAGCTGGTTTTTCCTCCAGCCTGTCCGTTGTGCCTGGTACATGGTAGTACCATGTGCCGTGATCAATACCAAGAGACTGATCCTGGAACGTTATGGTCTGGCCACTGCAGAGCGAAGTATCGCCCGGCAACACATTGAGCGCGATGAGCGGGTATATGGTGATCTCACGTGTGGTCGGATCTGGTGTACACAGGAAGTTCGATGCCTTCAGCTTCACGTTATATACGGTGGAGTTGTTCGGTGAACCGGCAGCGAAGCCATGTCTGATGGTATGCTCGCCAGCTGCAAGTGAATCTTCACGAATTACGGTTGAGCTGTCGCGCGACCAAACCCATTCGTATTTCACATCAGGCTCTACATTCCATTTGAATTCAAAGTCATTACCTGGACATTGCGCGTCTGATCCTACAATAGAAAAGTCGGTAGAAACATTTACAACGCTGATGCTTGCTTCCTGGTCATCGCCTTTACAGCCGTTGCCATCCACTATATCATAGAATTTATACGTTTTGTCTTCTGTAATCTCCGGCAGAACTACAACGCTGGTTTTTCCGCCTTCTTCGTTCAATACGGTATTGGTGCCATCGGTATAACTATAGGTAATCGGTATAGCACCGGATTCTACAATGAGCTTGATCTGTCCCGGTTTGCCATAGCACAAATTTGAAGGTGCATCGAGACGGACTACCGGTGGCTGGTTTACGGTGATCTTTACCATCTCGCGTTCGTCTGTTCCTTTTACTTCGCAATATTTACCCGTACGAGTCGAGACACTCCATACAAGTCTTCTGAAGTATGTAGTCTGACTTAACACTTCCGGAGTATATTCATTGGAATTTCCATTCGCGGATGCTGGTATATCAATCCAGTTATCCGTTGTCGGTGCTTCTCCGTCCGGAGGTTGTTGCTGTTGCCATTGGTAACGGTAATTCTCCACACCACCAAAAGGAGGCGAGAGCTCTGTGATCTTTTCTGCCGGTGTGTTGAGACAAACCGATTGATCAACACCTATAGAACCTCCGTTCAACGCAGGTGGATTCAGAATCGTAGCGGCTGAAGGACGTGATGCACAGTTGTTGCCATCTTTGATCACGATGGTATAGGTTCCTTTACCAAGGTCCTTGAAGCGTACGCTGTCCGTTCCTTGTAATGTGGCAGAGGTAGTGGCATCGTTTACTTTAGACAGTACTGCGGTATAGCCGGAGGCAGCAGGTGTACCTCCGGTGAAGGTTACTTTTACTTCGCCATCCGTAGCATCTTTACAGGTCAGGTTATAGCCATCATCATCGGTAGCGACTGATACCGTGTTGATCTCGACTGGTGTAGGCTGATCCATAGTGAGCATTTCCGAAGTAGCAAAGCAGCCATTGGTATCTTTCACGCGTACGTTATAGCTTCCTACACCGAGGTTTTGAAATATACCATCGTTGTCTGCATCGAGCTCGTTGCTTTGCACGATCCGATATTCCGTATAAGGCGCGGTTCCCCCGGTAACAATGGTTTCTATTTCACCGTCTTTAGCCTGGAAGCAACTGATTGCTTTCTTTAATTTAACATCTGCTGCCAGGGCGGTAGGTTCGAACAGTGATACAACGGATGTTGCACGGCATCCTTTCAGGTCTTCTACTACAATGGTATAATTACCACCCGACAGTGAAGTAAAGGTATAATTGTCCGAAGGTGCTGTAACAGGTATGGCGTTGTTGATCTTGTAGGAATAGGTGGGTGTACCGTTTTTAACAACGATACTGATCTCTCCGTTGCTGAGACCGTTGCAGAGTAAGCTTCGTGGTGTTGCTTCAAAGGATACTGACGGATTAACGGTATACTCAACCGTAACAACGTTGGTACAGCCTGTGGGTATATATTCTACTTTTACATAGAGTGGTATCTGGTTCTCTACGGTATACTTTTTCAAATCTGCATCCGGAATAATATCAGCACTATTCAGCGTCTGACTTTTATACCAGGTGAGTCTTGTATCTGCTTTACCGGCATTCGGTGTTATCGATGACTCGAGTGCCTTCAGGTCTGCGGTATAAGTGTTTCCTCCCGGAACATCAGAACAAACCGTCTTTTCAATTTTTGTTGCCTCTGGAGAAGGATGCACCGTTACAGTAAAGGTAATGGCAGATCCTGAACAGTTTCCTTCCGTTGCCGGGTTTGTACCGATCACTTCAAATGTTACAGTGCCATCAATAGTTTTTGAATTTTGTACCAGCAGATTATCAATATCACCCTGACCTGAGTTTGAACCGGTGGAGATATAAGCATCAGCATTCTTTACAGTCCATGTAAAGGTTGCGTCAGTATTGTTCGTGGATTCAAAAGGTACGTGCAACAGATCGTTGTTACAGGCCGCAAAGTCAGTTACAGGCTTGATGATTGTGTTCGGATGAACGGTAACTTTTACCTGGCGCGGTGCTCCGGCACAATTCAGTTGTGTGCTGTACGGACGAATGGTATATATTACTGTACTGTCGGCACCGTTGTTGTTTTCCCACTGATGGTTTTTAATGGCGTCCGAATTATACTGTGTAGTGGCATCGGGTGTTTGTATAGCCGAAATAGCCTTTACACCAGCTGGTACATATATACTTTCGATGATGAACTTGTCAGCCGGGAATGTGTTGGATGCGGATGACAGAATGATTCCTGTCTCAATATCGCTACATAATTCTTTGTCGAGTGTAGGGTGAAGCTGCGGTTCCGGTTTGATCGTGAGCGTAATGATCTCGGCATCTCCTGGACACTCTTTGCCGGTGGATCCTATATTTACCGGGATCACCGTATAGTTCACCGGTAACGGAACTGCTTTCAGGTTTTGGAACTGATCGTTCACGATAGCATCATCGGCAACGCCATTGCCTTTGGTCGGGCCAACGATCGGTATGATCTCAGTGGCGAAGCTCGCATTGGTGATGTTATATTTGTTGATCGGAACCGGGCTTGATGGATCAGCCTGGAATTTTACTCCGGTCGCGTAATCACTGCAGACGTCTGCATCACCATTCAACATGATCGGTCGCTTGTTTACCCGTATCGTATCTTTCGCCAGCGGACTAACGCATATCGAATTACTTTCCTGTACACTGATCACAACATCTTCCGTAAGGAAATTTACCAGGATCTTGTTTGTTGCCTGACCATCGGAGATGAATGCTCCGCCCTGTGAGTTGTCGGACAACTTACGTACTTCCCAGCTATAGGATGAAGCCGGGTAGTTGTTAGGGGTTACGTTGTAACTGATGCCTTCATCATTTTCGCAGACCACCGAGTCGCCATGTATAGTGGGTTTGCCGGGAGTAGGAGAGACGAGTATCGCTTTCTTGGTAACAGGCGCGCTACATCCGTTCAGTTCAACCTGAACACTGATGGTATCGGCTATACCGTTAACACTGGCTGTAGGAAATTGCAGCAGTACAAAGAAATCGCTGTCCGTTCCGCCACCAAAAACTTTATAGGACGAAGTCGGTATATTCCAACGATACTTAACACCCTTTATAGGAGTGATCTGGTATATTTCAACGGCATCGCCCTGGCAAACAGATTCTCTTCCGAAGATCTCGCTGCTTGCAGGAATATTTTTTATTGTCAGTGTAAGCTCAGCATAGTCTGCGCAGGATGGTTTGTCTTTGAATGTTATCCGTGCATAATATTTAGCGCTACCGTTTACCTCGACCGGAGACGTTATCTCGAAGGTATTGTTTTGTGCATCGAACAAGGAGGGATACCAGGCAACAGCGACATTATTGGCACCACCGGTTACTTCATTTATATACGTTGCATCATTCAGATCTATATTCGATACTTTGTTGCTGCCGGGAGAATCTTCACAAAATGCAACGGTGGCATCTTTCGCTACCGGCAACGCGCGCACGTCTACCGTAACCATAGCATCGTTGGTACAATTGGAAGATATATCGCGAATGCGGGCCAGGTATATTTGTCCCGAAGTAATATTGGTTTCCTGTATCGTTGGATCGGTGACCTGCGTCCCCGCAGGAGGTGTCCCATTTCTATACCAGGTTATACTTCGATCTGCTGCAGGTAATGTAGTAACAGAATCCTCATAGTTTGTTAAGAGTATATTACCGGTAACCGGTGCACCGGCCGGAGGCTCTTCGCATATACGTGTGGTAAATGATTTGGCATCCGGAAGTTTTGCACGTGTAAGTGTAATCGATGAAGGATCGGATACACATCGGCCGCTTGCGCTGGTGAGCGTCCAGGTAACGAGTACACTGCTGGGGGCAGCGGTTAATCCACGCACGGTTGTTTGTGGATTTGTTTTATCATCAAACGTAACGCCTGCCACGCTTGTAGTCCATGCACCCGTGGCGTTGTAGGTTGCCGGATCTGCATTTAACTGAACAAAGCTCTCGCAGATGTTGGGTATATCAATGCCTGCGTTGGCAACAGGTTTGCGGTCTATATTTATCTTTACTTCTTCCTCTACAGATGAACATGAACTCGTAGCGGCTGGCGTAGCCACCAGTTTTATCCGGATCGGTACACCGGCATCATAGTCTTCCTGCGTTGGTGTATAGGTTGCTTCAATGGTGATCGGTCCGCTGCCGCTTTGTGTGCTGGCAGATATAGTTCCGTTACCGGATATATTCTCCCAATGACCACCGGTAGCACCAGCTGAAACTATACCAGATACTTTTATCGGCGTGAAGTTTTTCGGATCGAGACAAACACTGTCAATATCCGGAGCGCTAGTAATTTCAGCGGGCTCATCAAATGTAATAACAACATCGTCTGTTTTCTCGAAGCATGAAGCACCACCACTGGTGATCGTCCAGCGAAGGGTATAGGCACCATATATATATGGTGAACCTTGCAGATTTACAGGTGATTTTGCCGCGCCTGTATTATCTATCTTGATAGAACATGCAGCACCGGCACAACTGCCCGGACCACTTACTACACTCCATTTACCCGTTCCGATCGAAGGTGTATTTCCTTCCAGCACGGTAGAGGGGCCGCATACCTGTTTATCAGCACCGGCAGTCGGATCGGTAGGGTCCGTTCCAAAGTCGATGACAACATCATCGTAACTGGAACATGAACCACTGCTTACCGTCCAGCGGAGGGTATAGGCGCCAGCGTTCGCAGATGGAACCGATATGTAGGCATTGCGATCGGTTTTGTCGGTGCTAAACGTTGGCTCCGGTAATCCGGAAGGTACACTTCCTATATAAGACCATTTGCCTGTGCCCGGTGATGGATCGCTTGCCGCAAGGGGATTGGAATTCAGCGTTGCCCCGGTAAGCTGACATACAAACTGATCGGGACCTGCATTGGCCGGTAGCCCGGGGTTCGTAGATACTTCAACCTGCTCTTCCGAACTGACTGCTTCGTTGCAGGGGCCGTTATCTACTACAGCTCGGAATTTATATACACCTGGTGAAAGTACACCGGGTGATATGGTAGTACCTTTTCCAAGCGATGCGTCTTCAGTAAAAGCACCACCGTTTACGGATACTTCCCAGCGCAATACATCGCCTATATTTCCGGAGAGTGTAATGTTACCGACTGGTGATGTCTGGCATACATCCGGTGCAGATGACAGTGTTCCGCCAACCGATGGATTGTATACGCGTATAGTATATGATTTTTCTTTAAAGCAGGAAGGCGAGCTTGCATATTGTTTGCGTACCGCTATAGTCCTGTCAACAAATCTTTGTCCTGATGAGAAATTTACGTTGAACTTGAACGTGGCGGTTACATCCGTGCTCGAAGCCAGTGTAACTCCCGATGAACTCGTCCATGCATATTGTGTGGCTCCGCCTACCGGTTCCGTTGTAAGCGGTGGCATGGTAATGGTAACCGTGGTTGTACCGGTGGATGTACTGTTACATACTTCAGTTGGTATGGTGCTTACCGGGTCTGGCAGCGTTATATCTTCGCGTATCGTTCGCTTCACCAGTACCTTCGGACTTTCACAATTCAACCCGTTGGCTACGTTGGGCTGATAGCTGGCCCACACTTTATATACACCCGGAGTTTTTTTGTTTACCCAATCCGGATGCGAAGTAATCGGCAATGATGTAGATGTGCCCGAAGTAATTAACGCCCCGGGGGAGTCAGTTGCTCCCGGCACATTTTTATACCAGTTAACAATATACGTGGGCGGTACACCGGATATAGCAAAAGCATTCGGTGTGTTGTTGTAGCAAACAGTTTGATCAGCAGCAGGTGTTGGCGGAGGCGGAGCGCTGACGATACGTACGGTAGCAGTTTTCTCCACGGGAGGGTTATCTCCGTTTACAAAGTCTCCGTTAACCGGCACGAGTGGTGATAACGGGTTATTGGAGTATGGATTACAGAAGTTCCAGTAACGAACTTTCAGTTCGATCACATCACCAACCTGAGGATAGCCCGCACCAAATCCTCCGGGTGCTGTAATCTCGAGCGAAGGTCTTTTATTATTGGCAATCACGGCAGAGCTGCTCATGTAGTTAACTCCGCGTGTATCCTGGTAGTTGGTGAGTATATCTGCGCCACCGGCACCGGTAACGGGTATACCATCTACTTTCAGGTTCGGTATCTTCGGCACAGCAGTGCCTGTGTTGTAGACAATCTGCTGCCAGCGGTTCGCTATATTCGGACTCTCCACTGCATCAGGTCCGGGAGGGTGTATGTAGTTTGGATTACAGTTCCAGTTGGTTGCATCCTGAAACACCACTGATATATCAACACCTGCGCAGACCTGGTGTTCATTGGTTCCGGTAACGGGTGAGATTAGCTGTACCTTACCTCCGTTATATTCATCGGTTCGCCAAGAGGCAATGCGTTGTACCTGGCGTGTTATAGGGCATAGTGATCCTTTATACCGTAAGGTCATCACAACGACAAACTCGCAGTCGCTGTCTACAGGAAAGGTATGTGTAACATCAGCACTATAGGAAGTTTGCCCTTGTGCCTGTGGTAGTATTGAATTTTTTCCATCGCCCCAGTCAATGTATATATCTACAGCACCTGCAGGTACAGGTGTTAAGAACCCTACATTGTATGTAACGCGCGCGCTTACCGGTGAGCAGAAACCTGCCGGAAACTTATTACTACCCAGTGATGAAACAGTGGGGAGTCCTACGCATTGTGCTAGAGCGTCATGATTTACAACGGTAGGGATAAGCGCTGAGGTAACTAGAAACAAAAAAATCGATCGTACAGATTTAAGCATAACTTTCGCTGTATTTAAAAAGTATATATAGGGCCTTACCTGATACAGAGACCATTTTGGCAAAGGTAAGGTGAGATGCTATACACGAATTCCGTACTACACAGATGTATATATCAGTATAATTACGGATCGGTTAAGTAAGATGTGCGGATATATTTGAGAATATCAGGAAGTTGACGTTGGTATATTTTTGTCGAAATATTTTGGTAATGATGAAAAAAGATCGTGAAGATGTGAATTTTTAGAACCGTCAGCGATGCAATAACCGATGTAAGATAAATTGCCATCGTGGATGATGCACCGATTGTGCCATGTAGCCGTATTCGGGTTTGTTGGAACTTGTGCACGGATTTAACTCTCTGTATTTCTACGGATATAGCTCAGCGTAAAAATTGTGTTCTGCTTTAGGTAAAGAAGCTTATCGTGAGACGTTTGCTTCCGGTCTATCTTTGTGGCTGTGTATCTTTCATTTAGGAAGATATACAACGAGGTTGAATCGATAAAAAAACAAACGAATAACAATATGCAGTCAAACGGTAACATGAACAGAGGCGATAGAGAGGTGATCTCGATCATGTTTGGTGTAGGTGTTCTTTTTTTGATTTTTCTTTTGATGGTTTTTTCCTGATGTGGGGAGTGATGTAACGATGGTATATCCGTAAAAATACGGATATCGATTCGCGTAAAATCCGGTTGTTACCTGCTGGAAAATCCTGACACTGCCCCTGTCGCCTTCAGGGTAATTTTGTTTATAGCTCTGCTGCGATTCCAGCCGGATGAGAGTATATACCGAAATCTGAAGGAGATAAGTATTGTGGGAAATAATTCAGTGACCGATATGCCAGTAAAAGGGAAACCAGATAAGCCTCCGCGGGTTGTTGTTGTCAGGAAGATAACCGAGTATGAAGCGAAACTTCTTTTTTCAGTCTATAAGAAGCACGCTGAAATTGTTGAGCAGATCGATCATGGTAAAACGTGGAAACGGACTGATGTAGTAGGAGAGGAGTGAGGCGTGCATGAAAAGCAGGAAGCGAAATGTAAAATCCCAATCAGTATAATTTTAGTATAGGAAGTTCTTTGAGTATGAAATTTTTTAAGTCCGTACTACTCATGGCAATGAGTGTGATGATACACTTCAGTGTACAATCGCAGAATAATACAGAGCCTGATGTTATTGCCAGTAATCAATACTATGTTGTTATAGGTGCTTTTGCCGTTCATGATAACGCGACCAATTTTGTTAAGCATGCTTCTTCCCTGCAGTTACCTGCATCCTATGCCTTGAATACCGATAAAAATTTATACTACGTTTATGTACTTCGCACCGATGATCGCGAGAAGGCTGTTGAACAGGCGCAGCAAGTACGCCTGGAAGCTAACCTGACCGATACATGGGTTTATCATGGAGAGATATTGGATGCTCATGTTCTCACCGATGATAACGAAGATAAAATAACCATGACCTCCGTTCCCTTAACAAATACAGCAACAGAAAAGAAACTGGAATCCTCAACTGTGAGTGTCGTTGCTCCACCTGAACGCAAACCGGAAGCTGTTGTTGATCGCGAGCCTGTTCGCGAATCTGCCAGTATTGATGAAGGTGAAGGAAAGCGTTTCCTGTTTCATGTATTCCGCGCGAATGATGGTGAAGCTGTCGAAGGAGATGTTGATGCGATTGATGTAGTTCGTTCGAGAAAGATCGGCAGCTATAAATCAAATATGCCGGTGCGCGTTGCTGAGCGCAGTGATCTCACCGATGTATCGTTTATATGCGAAGTGTTTGGATACAGACGCGCACAGAATACCATTAACTTTCAGGATCCCCTGGCGATGGATGGTGTCTCACAAGATTCTAGTCAGAATATAGTTGTTCCATTTGAATTGGTACGATTGAAGAAAGGTGATATCGCGGTGATGTACCACGTTTACTTTTTTAAAGATGCCGCGATCATGCGACCAGAGTCTAACTACGAAGTAAACAGCCTTGTGGAAATGCTGAAGGAAAATCCGAAGTATAAAATAAAAATTCACGGCCATACCAATGGAAGTGCTTACGGCAAGATCGTCTACATGGGTAAATCTGATAATTTCTTTTCATTGTCCAATACACGCGAAGGCTTCGGTTCCGCCAAAGAACTTTCCGAAGAGAGAGCTCGTGTTATCCGTAATTTCCTCATCAGTACCGGTATCGAAAAAGAACGAATGACAATCAAGGCGTGGGGCGGTAAAAGACCTGTTCATAATAAGAACAGTGCCAAAGCGCAGGAAAACGTTCGCGTGGAAATTGAAATACTGGAGGACTAGTCTTCTTTTATTCTTCTCATCTTTTTACTATACTATACGTGTTTTTACGGAGTGGTATCTAGGTGTACATAGTACACAACTCTGTTTATAAATACCGTGAGAGAAGCGTCTGGCTTTTAACGTTTTTTGTGGCGTCTATTTTTTACTAAATCACCATGAAACAAAAAATTGTAACAGTCATTGCTTTAATCACTTGTCTGTTCGTTGCTGGTGCAGCAACAGCAGGCTCAACTAAATCTACCATCAAATCCGGGGTATGGAGAGGCGTATTGGAAATGCAGGGTCTGGAGTTACCCTTCAACTTTAAAGTAACAACCGATGCAGCCGGTGGATACGATATCCAGATCATGAACGGAGAAGAGCGTTTACGTCTCGATGAAGTACGTATCACAGGCGATTCTATCAATATAGCGCTTCATATTTTTGATGCTAACATCAAAGCCAAAATATTCGGACAAGGCGATTCGCTTAGCGGAGTATTCATTAAGAATTATGAACAACATTATCAAGTTCCTTTTCATGCAGCTCACGGAAAAGGTTATCGCTTTGCAAAAGTTAATTTCAATGCGAACGAACCTGACTATAGCGGTAAATATGCTGTGAAGTTTATTCACGAAACCGATACATCCGATGCTATTGGTATTTTCAAACAACAGGGTAACCACATAACCGGTACATTTCTGACTACAACAGGTGACTATCGTTACCTGGAGGGAAGTGTAGTCAATGGTATGATGAGTCTCAGTGCATTTGATGGCAACCACGCGTATCTGTTTACTGCCAACAAAGATGGAGAAGGAAAATTACTTGGTGAGTTTTTCTCGGGCCTTACCTGGACAGAATTCTGGACAGCGGAGAAAGATGAAAACGCGAGTCTGCCAGATCCGGAGTCACTTACGTACCTGAAACCTGGCTATGAAAAAATTGAATTCTCTTTTCCTGACATCGCTGGGAAGAAAGTAACATTTCCGGATGTTAAATATACCGGTAAAGTTGTCGTGCTGCAGATCTTTGGTACCTGGTGCCCAAACTGTATGGACGAAACAGTTTTCTTAAGCCATTGGTATAATGTAAATAAAGGCAGAGGTGTTGAAATTATAGGTCTTGCTTACGAACGTAAAAGTGATTTCTCGTATGCCAGCGGTCGTGTTCGCAAGATGATTGACGTGTTGAAAGTGCCGTATGCATTTGTAATAGCAGGAACCAACGATAAAGAGAAAGCATCGCAGACATTACCCATGCTGAACAAGGTAATGGCATTTCCGACAACGATCATCATCGGTAAAGATGGTAAAGTAAGAAAGATACACACTGGTTTCTCCGGACCTGGTACTGGTCTTTATTACGATCAATATATCGAGCGATTCAACGAGACTGTTAATGCCTTGCTGAAAGAAAGTGTAAATTAGGATAGCAGAATACTGTATAACTCATTAACTAAAAAGCCTCGTTCCGGGTATATTTCGGAACGAGGCTTTTTTTAGTTTAGGTATATAGCAATATATAAATTGATCAGGAGCCAGCCTTGTTGTATATAAAATTACCTTCCTGTCCGTTCTTGCCTCGCTCACCATGCTTGCCATTGGTGCCGCGCTTTGAAGTTTGCATAGCTCCAGTTCCGATAGCGCCTCCGCGCCCCCCTTCACCACCATAGCCAGAGTATCCACCGTGCAGGTTAAATTTGATTACTTCGCTGGAGAGTAAATTAGCAGGGCATTGTGCGCATCGAAATGTAAATGTACCACCGGCACCACCATCGCCACCATTTCCGCCATTGCCACCATTTCCTCCGTTGCAATCGCAGTGGATCGTACTCTTGCTTCCATTGCCGCCACTGCCACCGCTTCCGCCATCACCACCGTTTCCTCCATTCAGTCGTAACAGTAAAGGATACATGTTCGATTCAAGCTGTGTTACTTCAAGTGTAAGATTCTTTCCTCGTTCACCATTCGCACCATTTTTTCCATCAGCACCGGGTTTACCATGGTTACACGGACCTTCTGATATATCTGCATCTTTAGAAGGCCTTGAGCTTGTACCGTGCATGCCACTACCAATAATCCAGCATTGCTTACCGATCTTTAGCTTGTTTATTTTGATATAGGATGCCGAAGTACCGTGTTTCAGAACCAGGTAGGAGGAATCATGCATGATAAGCTCATCGAGAATCAGCGTGTCTCCCTTTAATTCGTACGAACTCTTTTTCTGAATTTCAAGATGCCGGTTTTGCGCCATCAGATCTTGGCAGACCGTAACGATCATGAACAACAGGATATAGCGCAGCAATCCTGATCGCTTTAGGTAATTGAATCGCATAAGTAAATTTTGTTAGGATTTAGTAAAGGTAGCCAGCGATTGTTGTTCCGCTTGTAGGGGAATATACCTACGTGGTTGTATGATAAATACAGATGTAGATAGGTTCTTTGATATAACTATTCCCAATCATTTTTATATCCGTATAAATACGGACATGTATTTAGTAATAAAATCGGTGGCCCTACCATTATTAATACAGAGAACAGATGATTTAGAAGATGCTTTACTTTGTGCTATAGAATAATAGATAGTGTGATAGTAAATGTTGTTGTGTTACAATGATTGAAGATTTCTCCGCTTATTTCGATAGTGGGGTTTGGGTCGGGGGCGCACAGATATGTGTGCCCCTTTTTTTTGACCAAAAAAATGATCGCCTGGATAACAATAGGCGTTAATTGATCATATACTACTGGGCTAAATGTGCTGATCGACTGCCGAGAAGCTTATGCCGATATAGGAATGGTGAAAGAGAATTTGCTTCCCTTGGTAAGTTCGCTCTCGATGTATAACTGACCGGAGTTCTTTTCAATAAACTCCTGGCAAAGACTTAATCCTAGACCAACACCGCGTTCACCTTGCGTTCCTGTGGTGGAGAACGTTTCTTTCTGCAGAATTTTTGAAACGTCTTCTTTTCGGATTCCTTTGCCTGTATCGGTGATGTATACCATAATATATTTCTCTTTTATATGCGCACCCATCTCCACGCGGCCCGTGGTGTCGGTAAATTTTATGGCATTGTTCACCAGGTTACGGATTACCAGTTTGATCATGTCCTTGTCAGCGTAAACATCGGCATGATTTTCAAATGTATTGGTGAGTACTATATTTTTACGGGTTGCCAGCGGTCTGAACAGGCGGAAGTTCTCCTCAATGATTTCATGAATATCAAATGCTGAAGGTTTAACTTTCACACCTTCCATCTGGTTGCGGGCCCAATGTAGCAGGTTGTCAGTAAGGCTTACGGTATAGCGTACGCTTTCCTTGAGGTCAGGCAAAACACTTTTGAAATCACCTTCCGTTATAAAGGTATATTCCAGCAGGTTGAGCATTTGTTGTACCTGGTGAATGGGACCGCGCAGGTCGTGCGATATTATGGAGAATATTTTGTCCTTGGTAAGATTCAGGTTTTCGAGCGATTCAGCCTGCATTGAAATCTCTTCGTTCTTATTCAGAATTTCCTGGTTTTTGGCGATAAGATCTTTTGTCTTTTCATTAACCAAGCGTTGAAGTAATTTCTTCTGTAAACGTATCTGTTGCGTATAGTAATATATAATTGTCCAGATGATAACCGTTAATAAAATAAAGTATAGTACGTAGGCCCACCATTTCTGGTACCACGGAAATTGAATCGTAAACGTGAACACCGCGGGTGCGCTGATAACGTCATATATATTTTTAGAACGGACTAAAAACGTATAGGTACCTCCAGGTATATTTGTATATGCAGCCTCACGACTGCTCGACCAGTCAGACCATTCATTTTCAAAACCTTCAAGTTTATGCTGGTATACTGTTTTTTCAGCATCTTCATAAAATGAACTTGAAAAGTCGAACTTCAGGCTATTGTTTCTATAAGCAATTGCCGGCTGATGTGAATTCTGGTTACCCGTATAGATCAGCGAATCTTTTGCCCAAACGTTATGGATCGAAGTATAAACAGGATCGTCATAAAATGTTTTTTGACTTGGATTATAGTGAAGCAACCTCAGTTCGTTACCGATAAAAACATCTTCCGGGCCGGTTATTAAAATGGGGGCGCGTACACCAATGCGCAAGTCGCGAATAGGGATAGCAACTTTGTTGAATGGAGTGAAGTATACCTTATAGGTTCCATCGTGTTGACTTTTAAATACTCCTGCTGTTTCTTGCTGGCCGGGCTTTGCTCCCCAGAAATAAATATCTCCTTCTGCACTTTCGGCCACGCTATATATACAGAAATTGTCAAGTAACGTATGTGTTTTGGAGTCTGGTTCGAACCGGTCTTTAGCCTTGTTATACCTGTATAGCCCATCGGTTGTGGTTACTACAACGCTGCTGTTTAACTGATAAATGCGATTGTTTAGATTTGATGGAAGACCATGACGCTTGTCATAAAATGATACTGATATGACTTCATCCATCTCTTCGTTTAACAGAATCTTGTAAATTCCTTTTTGTCGATGACTGCTCCACAGGTATCCGTCCTCATCTTCCGCCAGAAAAAATCCTATGTCGTCAAAACCTTTAATCTGATTTTTTTTCCACACTTCCTTTTCTTTCCTTAGAAGAAAGAGCCCGTCTACTGCCCCCATGATCATCCGGTCGGTATGATTTCGAATCTTAGACAGAACGTATGCTTCTGTATGGCTAACGATCTGTATAGCCTTTGAGCCCTTCAGTTCGTAAACACCGGTATTGTGCGCAGCATACAGATGCTCACCGATGTTTAGAAAATTTGAGCAGCCTCCTTTCTGAATAGGTATAAATGTGTCGGGAGTATTTTTATAATAAAGATCGCTGGCGGTACCAACATATAGATCCGAACCAGATTTTCCCAATGATACAATTTGGTTTTGTAAACCGTTTCGCTTGTCGTAAAAGGTGAGTGGCGAACTGGCAATAATCTGGATAAGAGCATTATTGGAAGAGATCCATAAATTGCGTTGCATGTCCTTAAACAAAATGCCGGGCGTTACAAAATCGCCCAACGCAGTAACATCCAGTGTAGATGTTATATTGCCGTCTCCGTTCATGAAGACAATCTCCTCGTCAGATGAGATTGCGATCATACCGTTATCAAGAGCCCTGAGTACCGTAAAATCCTGTCCCCGTGCATGAGACTTTAATTCATTTGGGAATAATTTTAGTTTGCCATTTGCACCCGGTGTGATGTCAAGGGTCCATAGCTGCTGCTGTTGATCAAGGATAATAAGTGAGCTTATACCATAGGCATCAATCCAGCGTATTGATATTTTATTGAGCTCATCACTAAAATCTTCGTGTTCAAATTTTCCTTCTTTGTAAAGCAACATTTCATTATGCCTTACCAGGTAAAGCCGGCTTTGAACTTTCACGAGCCCCTGGTTAGAAATATCTATAGGATAGAATTTTTTATCCTCATAGCGGAGTATAAAATCATCGGTTTGGAAAAAAATGGCATTTTTGTAAACTGCAATAAGATATATACTTGAATTATTGTAGGGGGCAGGAACCTGATCTAGAAGCGAGTGGTATTTATATTGTCCCGTTGAATCTTTGCGGAAATATCCCAGATCCGAATTGGTTCCTACATATATATTACCGAGTGTATCCGGAGCCATAGACATGATAATATCTTTGTTGGGAAGTGCGAACATATCCCATTTGGTACCGTCATATTTTAATACGCCTTCGTTGTTGGCAATGAAAATATTGTCCTGAAAGTCGGGTTTGATATACCAGTTTTGAAGTGAAGCTGCTTTATATACATCGGATGTATGATACTGCACAAAGGGCTGTTGTGCATGAGCAGTTATGCCCATGAAAAGAGACAGGTATAGGATTAAAAAAATACGCTTCATAGAGGCGTGTCTCTCTTGTTCAGGTTTGTAATGCTCTTACTGCAGGATGTTCGTAAGCTGCATACCTACCTGGGCGGTGTTAGCTTTGTATAGGTACTTGCAAAGAATTCTGAAGAGCTCAGCACTGTTAACAGGCTTCAGCAAACAACTGCTGGCACCTGCACTCAGGGCATCTGCTATATTTTCTTTCAGCACCGGGGCTGTAAGACAGCTGATAATTGGTATATATTTGTCGAACTCCCGGATTTTTGCTGTCGCTATATTTCCATCTTCGCCAAGAATCAGGTCATCCATCAACACTAGGTCAACGTGTTGCTCCGATACCAGGGCCACGGTGTCCTCTCCATTTTCTGCCAGCAGCGTTGTGCATCCCCAGCCTTCCAACATGGATTGAAATAGCATCGCGTTGATTTTACTGTCTTCCACCACTAATACTTTTTTACCTTCAAACGGGCGCTTTGTATTTTCGGTAGGTGCATTGATGAGGCGGAACGGAAATGTAATTTTCTTCTCGTTGCCTTTGCTGAGATCGATCTTCATATTCTCGCGGTCGTACCCGGTAATGTCGATAACGATCATCGTTACATTGTCGAATTGATCTTTTCGCGTGATCTCAATAAAGACTTCGTTGATGTCAAAGGATTTAGCTAAAAACAGGCAGCCATGCTTGATAGCGCCCACCAGGCGATCGTGGTTGCCCAAATAGACATCGTCTAGCTGAACGTCTATGTTCAGCTTCAGCAATACCGTACGATACCGGTTTAGTTTATTGGCCAGTTTATAGCAGGATTCACGTAGGCTAAATTCTTCCATAGGCAGATTGTGCTTTTGCTGCATTCTCCTTGAATCAAATCTCTGCAAGTATAGGGGCTTATTTCAAATGATACATCCGTGATGAATTGAGCGTTATATCAGTAAAAATACTGATTCCTCGTAAGGTTACTTTATTACTATATTCTTCAAGCCTCTTGCGAAAGATGTCTTTACAGCGTTTAAATGAACTTTTTAGCAGTTGCGGTGCAACTTTTCGGGCATCGCAATAAAGTTCAGGCAGTGCGCATGGTGAAATTTTCAGGCGGCCGTTTGCGTAAATATATTCTGAACGTAGTGCCCTGATTTATCTTGCTCTCTACTTCTATCTTGCCTCCCATGGCTACTACTTGTGTTTTTACCAGGTATAGCCCCATGCCTTTACCTTCTACATGGAAGTGAAAGCGTTTATATAGTGTGAACAGATTTTGTTTGTGTGTTTCGGTGTTAAAGCCGAGTCCGTTGTCGCTTACCGAGATACAGATATACTCATTGATCGGGTATGATTTTACTTCGATAACAAGTTTGTGATCGGGATGTCTATATTTGATAGCATTACTCACCAGGTTGAAAAGTATGCTGTCGATATAGGGTTTTACGCATACTATTACCGGGGCGTTTTCGAAATTTACGCGTATGTCGGCATGCGTTCCCTGTATTTCCCGTTCCAGGTTTGACATGACCAGGGCAAGCTCTTCGTTGAGATTTACCGGTGTGAGAAAACTTGTTCCATTACCTTTTATTTCAAGAATAACATTCAGGTCTTTAATAACCGTGTCCAATTCATGTGTTGAGCTGATCAGTTTGTCGATGATCAGTTTTTCTTCATTGGTATCACTGGCATAGTCTAACACCTTACCCAGGCCGAGAATGCGTGCGGCCGGTGCGCGTAAATTGTGAGCCGCTATAAATGCGAACTGTTGCAGCTGTTGGTTGTATTCGATAAGCTCTTTTGTACGGTCGCGAATCTCTTCCTCCAGTGAATCATTCTTGGCAATGATCTTCTTGTTTTGCATCAATATAGTTTGCTGTGCCTCACTCAGTTTTTTATTCTGACTCTCCAGTAAATCTTTCTGTTTCGAGATTTCTTCCTGCTGTGCTTTCAGTTCTTCATTCTGCGCGGTGATCTCTTCCTGTTTACTTTGCAGCATCCGGTTTTGTGCCTGTATCTCGCGGGTACGTTCTGCTACCTGTCGCTCAAGTATTTCGTTCTGCCGTGAAAGTATAACGGCTTTCTCTGCTTCTGATTCACGAAGCTTTACCTGTATAGCAAATTTTTTGTGTGTTTGAAAGGCCGTGAAAAGTAATGTCGGTACACAGGTGAGGAAGAGAAATATCTGCACCAGGTAATTATTGCGAAGGGCTGTGTGGTATTTTGTAAATGCCTGGCTATTTATATCGTCTTCAAAGCGGTTTATCTTGGTAGAAACTTTTTCGTATTGCAGCCATAATTTATAGCCTTTATCCTGGTTCGATAGTCGTTTGAATTCATCCATGTTGCCGTCATCGATCAGTTTTTTCATTTGTACACACAAGTCGGCATAGGCATCGGTGGAGTCCTGCAACTGGTAGAACTCATCCAGCGGATAACCTTGCTGCTCTAGTAAATTACCAACGGACAGGAAGAGTGAATCTTTATCGCGTAAAGCAAAATGCATCGGATATAGAAACTTGTCGTGGTTGAATAACGCATACCCGCGAATACCCAGGTCGAGGTTGTGTATAATGATGATGGCGAATTGTGAGACCGTAACTTTTATCTCTTCCGCCTGCCGTTGCAGCAAACGGTTTTCTTCCATGATCCGGTTATTGTTAAGCGTAATAATAACGTTGAGGATGATCAATACAATAGTGAGTGATACAGCAAAATTGATCCAGCTTTTATGCGTAAGTTGTTTCACTTTTTTTGGATGGGGTAACACCCCGGATAGAGTTGTTTAATGTAAGTAGATTTTATGATTTCCGCTGCATTAAATGTTCCTAAAACTGTACGGTATATTCTACAAACGTATTGTTTAAAAGCTATATTCATGTTTTTTGTGATGGGAATGGATTTATATAGAATGCATGATTTAAAAATGAAAGAGATTTACCTGGTAAGCGGGCTCGGGGCAGACGAGCGCGTATTTGAATATTTAGACTTGCAGCCGTATAAGAGAACGTGTCTCCAATGGATCCGTGCAAATGAAGATGAAACGTTGGAGCAGTATGCGGCCAGACTTTGTGAACAGATCAAGGTTGAAAATCCGGTACTGATTGGTGTCTCATTTGGCGGTATGATTGCGGTTGAAATCGGAAAGCTGATCAAAACCGAAAAGATCATACTTATATCTTCTGTAAAAACGAAGGAAGATATACCCTTACACTATCGTGTGATGGGCGCTGTTAATTTTAACAAGCTTATGCCGATGGGCCGCATGAAAGATTTATATGGAATCATTGCATGGCTCTTTGGTGTATCCAGTAAGGAAGAGCGCCAATTACTGGAAGATATTTTGAATTCTACCGATGAACGCTTTGTACACTGGGCCATCGATCATATTATCAACTGGGAGAATAAAATCTTGTTGCCCAATGCTGTGCTTATTCATGGTACAAGCGACAGGCTCTTAAGCGGCAGCACTCCGGACTATAGCATAAAAGACGGAGGACATTTTATGATTGTAAATCGCTGCGAAGAAATCAGCGCGATTATAAAAGGTATACTCGCCAGTGTGGAGAAAAACACACTTGTCTAAGGTCGATGCGCATGATATTAAAAACTGAACTCATCACCATTTAACCTGAATTCGTCACCATTTTTTGCAACACATGGTGCGGAAGTTTGTATTGTTAAATCAAGCAATACAAACTATGCAAACATCAGGTAAAGTAGCTCTTATCACGGGCGGTAGTCGGGGTCTCGGAAAAAATGCGGCGTTGCGTATGGCGCGCAAAGGTATTGATGTGATCATTACCTATAATAATCGTAAGGAAGATGCAGATGCTGTTGTGGCAGCGATTAAAAATACCGGTAGGGCAGCCGTTGCGCTGCAGTTGAATACCAGTGTGGTAAAATCATTTGATGCATTTTCGCAGCAGCTCGTGGTCGCGTTAAAAGAAAACTGGAATCGCGATACGTTCGATTTCCTGGTTAATAATGCCGGCACAGAATATGCCGCACCCATTGCAACAACAGCCGAAGAACAGTTTGATATACTCTGCAACGTACATTTCAAGGGAGTATATTTTCTTACACAAAAACTATTGCCCATGCTGGCCTATAACGGAAGTATCATTAATGTGTCCACCGGATTGGCGCGTTTCTCTTTCCCGGGATATAGTGCGTATGCTTCTATGAAAGGAGCGATCGAAGTGTTTACGAAGTATCTCGCGAAAGAATTAGGATCGCGTGGTATACGTGCAAATGTTGTGGCTCCCGGTGCTATTCATACCGACTTCACGAAAAGTACTTTTGAGGCGCATCCGGAAGTAACAACCGCCATTACATCGGTTACAGCACTGGGGCGCGTGGGCGAGCCGGATGATATAGGTGGAGTTATCGCGTTTCTATGTACCGAAGATGCCCGCTGGGTAAATGCGCAGCGCATAGAAGCTTCAGGTGGTATGATGCTGTAATCGATTTGTTTTAGATAGAAAGGAGTATATATCAACCGGAAGCATCTGTTGAAAGAAGAGGCTGTATATTTGTGCAGGCAACGGTAAGCTTCATGGAAAATCAACCGGCAGTAAGGCTCCGCAAGATCATTCATATTGATATGGATGCCTTCTACGCGTCTATCGAGCAACGGGACAATCCGGAGTATAAAGGGAAGGCCATTGCGGTCGGTGGTTCACCAGAGGGTAGGGGTGGCGTTGTGGCTACAGCCAGTTATGAAGCGCGCAAGTTTGGTGTTCGTTCAGCTATGCCTTCCAAAACAGCTTTGCAACTGTGTCCGGATATAATCTTTGTGCGGCCACGCTTTGAAGTTTATAAAGAAGTGTCCGGAAAAATACGTGAGATCTTTCATCGGTATACCGATATCATTGAGCCTTTGTCGCTGGACGAAGCCTTTCTCGATGTTACGGAAGATAAACAGAATATAGGCTCTGCCATCGAGATTGCTACGCTGATCAAGCAGGCTATAAAAGATGAACTTGATCTCACCGCTTCCGCTGGTGTATCGGTTAGTAAATTTGTTGCCAAGATAGCGTCTGATATGCAGAAGCCGGATGGACTCACGTTCATTGGTCCTTCGCGTATCCAGTCGTTCATGGAGTCGCTTCCGGTGGAGAAGTTCTTCGGTGTAGGGAAAGTAACAGCAACCAAGATGAAAGCGATGGGCTTGCACACCGGGGCTGATCTTAAGAAATTATCCGAAGATGAACTCGTAAAACACTTTGGTAAAACAGGACGCTTCTTTTACAAGATTGTACGCGGACAGGATGATCGTGAAGTGCAGCCGCACCGCGAAACAAAATCAGTAGGAGCGGAAGATACCTTTGCGTACGATCTTACTACCCTGGAAGAAATGTATACCGAGCTCGATAAGCTCGCTGTAACGGTGAGCAAACGCTTGAATCACTATACACTCAAAGGACGAACGATCACCGTCAAAGTAAAATATAGCGACTTCAAGATTATTACCCGGAGTCAATCGTTTCTTCATGGTGTTAATGATAAAGATACGATTGTCATGACTGCTCAACAGCTTCTGGCGGCAGCCGATATGAACAACAAGAAAGTACGGTTGCTGGGTATATCGCTTTCTAATTTTGGAGAGGTGATCGCGCGTGAAAAGCGAGACCCGGTACAAGATCAATTGAAGCTGTTCTGAGGTATATAATATAAATATACTTTGAACAGGTTCAATTGCTTATATATACATGTTGTTGATTGAGAATATACGCTCCTTAGTATTGGGTTTCAGGGGCCAGGAATAAACCAGCTAGCACCAGTATCCAGAATATACCACCGATAACCAGCACAGCAATCTGCCGACCATTAAAACCCGATATAGTAGTTGCTTTATACTGTTCTGAATTGGCGATAGCAAAATTCAGGGCGTTAGCAGGAGCCAGTAGAAAGAAAGATGATACAATGGATATCAGCCAGTACGGTTCAGGCAATCGCGAAGCAATACTGAAAATGATCTGGCCAGCAAAAAGCGCCCAACTGGAGTAGCTTTTCTGATACCCGTTAGACTTAGCGTAGTGCTGTATGTTTTCAAATAAAGAGTAAAGAAAAAAGATAGAGAATATAGCGCGTGCGACCGGCATAATGTCAAGGCCATCTTTCTCTTTGAAGAAACGCCACGATTTATAGATCCACCAGATGCCGTACAGGCCAAAGGAAACTAAAGAGAGAATGAGCACTTTCATGCCATCAACGATTTCAATTTCTACTTTACTGTTACTTTCATCAGTAATGTTGAGGTCAAGGATCTGATTTGATTCCATGGTTGGTCAGGATTAGGTTATTACCAAAGATTGCAAAGAGCACCTTGATAAGCCCTAACTTTTCGATTGCTTCTGTACAGATGTACCGAATCGACCTCAGTTGATAATATTTAACAATATTGGGAACGCCTGGTTTTATTTGAGGCAGCTATAGTCTGTCCCTATATGCCTTGCGGTTTGGCAAGGACAAAGCCAGACTGAAGAATAAAACAGAACTGTAGAAGTTTCTTTACGAATGTGTCGTGTTCACATCCACTGCATTTTCCACCAGATGCTATAAAGCCCGAAGGAAAGAATGGAAAGGATGAGCACTTTGGTAACGTCACCAAGGTCAATGTCTGTTTTACTGTTGCTTTCGTCTGTGATTTCCAGGACGAGGGTTTGATTTGATTCCATACGTTAGGAAGATTAGGTTATTAACCAAAGTTTGGAAAGTGTGAACAAACAAGCTGCGATTTTTGACAGACTTTCGTACAGATGTAGAGATTTTGGTGAAAAAACGAGTGCTTTTTCCGTGGCTCATCCCACTAAAAACAACCTTCTGGCGTTATAACTGAAGGAATAACTTTCAAAAACGTGATAATTCATGCGCACTAAGAACCAGTTCACACTAAAATCCTTATTTTTGTTTGAATTACCCTGTTCATGCTGAGGGCATTTTTTGTATTTGTTTGTGCTTGCCTGCTTTTAAGTGCCTGTACCCAGCGCATGATATGCCCTGCGTACCAGAGCGCCTTTATTTACGATAAGAATGAACTTCGTAAGAAGTTTAGCTATTTCCAGGAAGACTCAACTCCTAAAGTATTCACGGCCAGTAAAAATAAGTATCTCATTGCCGAGCCAACCTCGTATCGTAAAAAGATACGGAGCATGCAGACGGTAGAGATGAAACCGGTGTATGTTACGCTGCCGGATTCACTCAACCCGGAAGCTGGTATGGATGGTGAAGATGGCGTAGTGCCGGGCGCAGAACTTGATCTGGCGGCCCGTTCGGTTATCGATAGTATTTACATCGAAGATGTAGAGCGCGATACATCGGCCGTTGAAGAAGATAGTGTATACATGATCAGTAAAGACAAGGAAGTTCGCGTACTGAAATATGACTTCCCGGATAGTCTTATCTACGACCCTACTACGGGTAAATATGTGCCGAAAACACCGCGGTATATTGTAACTGAAATTACCTTTAACGTGGAGCAGGACAACTATATGTGGTACCTGCGCGATTACCTCGTGCTGCCGGATGTGCGTCTTGCCAAGCAAGGACAAGCCGAGCAGAAAAAGCAAGCTGCCAAAGCGAAGAAGAAAGGTTTCTTCGGATTCTTCAAGAACCTGTTCAAGAAGAAAAAGAAAGAACAGCCTGCTGATTCCACTGCGCAGCAAGTTGTACCGGAGCCCAAAGCTGATGACTTCGATTATGTTGATGAGGATGAACAGCAGAAACCTGTTGTAACGGAAGAAGCACAGCCTGAGAAGAAAGGTCTGTTCCGCAGAAAGAAAAAGAAATCAACCGAAGAGCCGGCTAACAACGATTCCGCTACGGAAGAAAAACCTGCCAAGAAGAAAAAGGAAAAGAAATCCAAAAAGAAGAAGGATGAGGCTGCACAGGAAGAACCTGCTGAAGAAGAAAAGAAAGACGATGATGATGGATTCTAGGATCAGTCAAAGAGCGTCAGATTTCCGAATTGATCAGCAGCAGGTGCAGGTATAATCAGGGAAGGTACATCTGCTTTCACATCGCTGATGCGTGGCGATACGGAGTATAGATTCATTCGCTCACCTGCGTACGCGTTCAACACAAACGCCAGATCCTCCTCCGTGCTTTCTTTATTTAACCATACACTTTCTTCTTTTTTATTCAGTATTACCGGCATGCGGTCATATATAGACGCAACCATGGTGTTGGCGCGCGTAGTAACGATGGTAAAGGTGTGAAACTCGTTGCCATCGGTGTCTTCATACTCTTCCCACAAACCTGCGAATGAAAAAATCTCCTGGTCAGTACAAATGAATCGATAGGGTATAAATGTTTTCTTCCCTGCTTTCTTCCACGCGTAGAATCCATCGGCCGGAATAATGCAGCGTGTTTTCATCATGGCTCGTTTTATAGCAGGCTTCTCGGCTATATATTCAACCGGTGTGTTGATGATCTTTTCACTCAACGATTTGTTCTTTGCCCACTCCGGTGATGTACCCCAGTAAAACGTAGAAATACCCTGAGGTGATGCGGAGGTGATTACCGGCATTAGTTGTGTAGGGCATGCGTTGTAGCGAGGCTTGAACAACTCCGGTATATCTATCGAAAACCTTTCGCTGATCTTTTCGGGTGTAGCGGTGAGGCTGTATCGTTCGATCATAAATATAGGGGCTTTGAAAGGTGATGCATACAGTTAATGACTTGCCGGAGTAAGTACCGTCAGCAAGTTAAGCGTTTATAAATTCCATCGCACGCTCTTCACTCCAATATAATCCATTTTTATTGAATTGGGCGAAGCCCACGTGGCCTCCGTATGCAGGACTTTCGAACCTGGCAAAAGGATGATCGTGAAGTGTTGCTGCCGGGTAACAGTCTTTACTCAGAAACGGATCGTTCTGTGCATTGATGATAAGGGTGGGAATCGTAATGCGCGTAAGAAACTGCAGCGAACTGCTTTGAGTATAGTAATCAACAGCATTCTTAAAGCCGTGGATAGGGGCCGTGAATTGATCGTCAAACTCAATAAGCGAGGCAATGGCATCTATACCTTTTATATCAAGCTCCTTGCGAAGGGCAGCCTTGGTAATAATTTTCTTTTTCAAACTTTTCAGAAAGCGTTCGGAGTATATTCGGTTGGAAGGACGAGATATCTGAATGCAGCTTGAGTGCAGATCGAGCGGTACGGAAAACGCTACAGCCTTCTTTACTTCTTTCGGAGGTTGTTGCTCACCTATATATTTCAGTGTGAGATTGCCACCGAGACTGAAACCGATGAGCGTAATGTTGGTATAGCCGCAGGCGATGGCATGGTTAACCACTACACCTACATCATCTGTAGCACCACTATGGTAGAAGCGAAGCTCGCGGTTCATCTCTTCGCTGCAGCCGCGGTAATTCCAGGTAAGTACATCAAAGTTATTGGCAAGGCACATTCGTGCCATACCTTTGATATAGCTTCGTTGAGAATTACCTTCCAGACCGTGCGAAATGATCACCAGTCGGCCGGCATCTTGTTTTACCCAGTCGAGATCAAGAAAATCCTGATCGGGTGTAGCAATGCGTTCGCGAGTATACGCCTGCAACGGCACCCGCCTTAGCAAGGCCGGATATATAGTTTCGAGGTGAGCGTTAAAAAGGAAAAATGGTGGTTGATAACTCGACAAGGTATTGTTATTTGCCGGCTACAATTTTCAGGTGCCCCAGGTGATGTTCTCCATGCCACGCATAGCTGGCAATAGCCTGATCGATCCGTACGTGTTTTTTGGAATCAGGATGATAGAACTGTCTTCCCAGTTGTTCTTGCGTAATGCCGTTTAGCAATACAGTCCACTTAGCATGAAGTGCTTTTAATAAAGCTATAGAAATAGCAGGATCTGCTTTCGTTTCGAAAGTATCTGCCCACAACTTCTCATCGTATGCTTTTATGGTAGGAGTCTCTTCCGTCAATGTCCACTTAATGCGGATATAGGCATTCATGTGACTATCCGATACATGATGCAATACTTGTCTGGCAGTCCAGCCGCCTTCACGATACGGAGTGTTCAGTTGTTTTGCAGTAAGCTTGGAAGACAGTGCTTCAATGCTTGCCGGCACAGCTTCTATGCGTTTAATGTTGGCCTTTACATCTTCTAGTGTATAGGAGTCATTGGCTGTAAATCTGCCAATGGGATAACGCAGTTGTTCGTCATTATTCATGGAATTCCTCTTTTGCTTTTTTGCGATTGTTACGCACCCGTATATTCACCATCTCGATCAGCAACGAGAACGCCACAGCAAAGTATATATAGCCTTTTGGTATTTCGTACTCAAGTCCTTCCAGGAACAACATGAAACCGATCAGGATTAAAAATCCTAATGCAAGCACTTCCATGGAAGGGTGACGGTTAATAAAATCACTGATGGCTCCGGAGAATATCATCATAATGCCGATGGATATAATTACGGCAGTAATCATAATGATTACGTGGTTGGTAAGACCCACCGCAGTAAGAATCGAGTCGAATGAAAAGATGATATCGAGCAGAATGATCTGCACAATTATACCTGTAACGTTGACTTTACCTTTTGTTTCCTGATCAAGTTCGTCTTCACCTTCCATTTCATGGTTGATCTCGCGTGTACTCTTGGCGATGAGGAACAGACCACCAAACATCAAGATCAGGTCACGGCCGCTGAACGGATGATCGTGATCGCTGAACAGGTGTACCAGCTTGGTTCCGATAATATCAGAAAGATGGAACAAAGGTTCTTTGAACGATATAACCCAGGTGATACCAAGCAAGAGAATGATACGCACTATGAGTGCGAGGATCAAACCTAAGTTACGGGTACGGGCCCGGATTTCCACCGGAAGGCGATTGGCAACAATGGAAATAAAGATGATGTTATCAATACCTAATACGACTTCAAAAAACGTAAGCGTCAACAAGGCGAGCCATGTTTCCGGGTGGGCGAATATTTCCATGCCGAGTAGTTCGGAGTTTATTTGGCGCTAAAAATAGAATAAGAAACGCGATAGTCCAAGTGAGGGTTACTTCAGAAAGTACTTTAAGTTATCAACAAGTTAACGCGTTTTAAAACAAAAGCCGCAGGTATTTCGTAGACCTGCGGCTTTATATTCAACAGGCTATGCCTGACTATAAAAACTTCTTAACATCTGTATACGGCAGGCTAAAGGCATCGGCTACCGCTTTATATACTACTTCACCCTGAATAACATTTAACCCAAGACGTAGTTCCAGGTTGTCCTGACAAGCTTTCTTCCAGCCCTGACCAGCTAACCGTATGGCATACGGAAGGGTAGCATTAGTCAACGCCAGCGTTGACGTATAAGGCACTGCACCCGGCATGTTGGCAACGCAGTAATGTACTACATCATCAATGATGAATGTAGGATCTTCGTGTGTAGTAGGGCGGCATGTTTCAATACATCCTCCCTGGTCAACCGCTACATCTACCAGTACAGTACCAGGACGCATAGACTTTAGCATATCGCGTGTGATCAGCTTCGGAGCTTTTGCACCTGGCACCAATACACCACCGATAATGAGATCAGAATCTTTGATGAGCTCACGAATGGTATATTCGTTTGATACCATAGTATGAACATTCTTCGGCATCACGTCATCAAGGTAACGAAGGCGCGTCAGGTTAAGATCCAGAATGGTTACATCTGCACCCATACCAGCAGCGATCTTGGCTGCATTGGTTCCAACCACACCACCACCCAGTACTAATACTTTGGCAGGCTTAACACCCGGAACACCGCCTAACAATATACCTCTTCCTTTCAGGGGCTTCTCCAAATACTTGGCACCTTCCTGTATCGACATTCGTCCGGCTACTTCAGACATCGGGATGAGCAGCGGTAAACTTCCGTCATTGCGTTCAACCGTTTCGTACGCAAGACATGTTGCACCACTTTCGATCATGGCTTTTGTAAGCGGTTCGTAGGATGCAAAGTGGAAGTATGTAAAAACAAGTTGATCCTTCTTAATGAGTTTATATTCCTGCTCGATCGGTTCTTTTACTTTCATGATCATCTCAGCGTTGTGGAATATCTCGGCAGCATTGTCTATCAATGTTGCGCCAGCCTTTTGATAATCTTCATCAAGAAAGCCGCTTCCGTTTCCTGCTGATTTCTGAACCTGCACAGAGTGTCCGCGCTTTACCAGCTCCTGCGTTCCTGCAGGGGTGAGGGCTACGCGGTTTTCATTGTTCTTGATTTCCTTCGGTACGCCAATGATCATAATTATTTATAAGATTGTTAATGAGAGCTGCAAATATACAGTTGCATCAAGTATGAAAAAGGAGAGAATGAAAGATGATTTTTATTCGAAATAATTTGTTGTAAAGCGAGCGATCATTCATGTAAAATTCCGATGAATGAGTTTTTCCGAAATAAAATTTGTAAGCCGTGTTTGTAAAATGAAGTACTGCAATCGTTGGTGCTTTTGAAAGGTAAAACTATTCCCTATTTTTGGACTCAACAGGTTTCACCTAATCCCGGATTATTTTGAGCGCATTAAAAGAAGCAAAGACAAAATTCTCGCAGACGAAAGTGAAAGATATACTTTCAGACTATCGTCTCGCAGTAGAAAGCAGGGAAGCCAGTATCATCGGCCGCAAAGAAGTGTTCATGGGTAAAGCCAAGTTCGGTATCTTCGGTGATGGTAAGGAAGTGGCGCAGATTGCTATGGCGAAAGTTTTTCGCAACGGAGATTTTCGTTCAGGTTACTATCGTGACCAGACATTTATGTTCGCGATTGGTGAACTTACCGTGCAGCAATTTTTTGCTCAGCTCTATGCGCATACTGATCTCGAAGCAGATCCTTCTACAGCCGGCCGTTTAATGACCGGTCACTTCGGTACACGCACACTCGATGAGCATGGTAAATTTAAAAATCTGAGCGAGCTCAAGAACAGCAGCGCAGATATATCGCCAACAGCAGGGCAGATGCCCCGACTGCTCGGTCTTGCCTATGCATCGAAGCTATATCGTAACAACCCGGCACTGAAAGATTATACTAATTTTTCAGTGAATGGTAATGAAATTGCGTTCGGTACCATTGGCAATGCATCTACATCAGAAGGTATGTTCTTCGAAGCGATCAATGCTGCCGGTGTATTGCAAGTGCCGATGCTTACTTCGGTGTGGGACGATGGCTATGGTATATCTGTACCGGCTGAGTTTCATACTACCAAAGCAAGTATATCAAAAGCACTGGCAGGTTTACAGCGCACAGCTACTGAAAAAGGTTTTGAAATTATACTCGCCAAAGGATGGGACTACCCCGGCCTGTTGGAAGCCTATCAGAAAGCAGAGAAGATATGCCGCGAAGAACATGTACCGGTACTGCTACACGTTGAAGAGCTGACACAACCTCAGGGGCACTCTACATCGGGATCGCACGAGCGCTATAAATCGAAAGAACGACTTGCGTGGGAAGCAGAACATGATTGCATTCGCAAGATGCGCGAGTGGATTATTAATGATGTAATGGTATTGCCGGAAGAAGTAGATGCCATTGAGAAAGAAGCGAAACTGTCTGCTAAACAGGCGAAAGATCGTGCCTGGAAAGCATTTACAGAAGACGTACGCAAAGACCAGAACATCGTTGACGCTATATTGGAAAAAGCAGAAAAGCTGAGCAGTCGCGGTGAAGATATAGAGGCACTTCGTAATGAATTAAACACTACGATTAACGCCACACGCCTCGATACCATGAAGGCTGCACGCAAGGCGCTTCGCTATTTCCGCGATGAAGATCACGAAGCAAAAACGGAATTGATCGAGTGGGTGCGCGCTGCCGAGAGCGATAACTATAATCGCTATAGTTCACATTTATATAGTACATCGGATGAAGCTGCCCTCAAGGTGGAAATTATACCGCCTCAGTATAGCGATAACTCTTCAATTGTAGATGGAAGAGAAGTATTACAGGCTTGTTTCGATGACGCGCTTACACGCGATCCGCTGGTGATAGCCTTCGGTGAAGATGTAGGGAAGATCGGAGATGTGAACCAGGGCTTTGCCGGTTTACAAGCAAAACATGGCGAGCTGCGTGTAACCGATACCGGTATTCGCGAATGTACCATCATCGGGCAAGGTATAGGAGCAGCCTTGCGCGGCTTGCGACCTATAGCCGAGATGCAGTATCTCGATTATCTCATTTATGCATTACCTACACTGTCAGATGATCTGGCGTGTTTGCAGTATAGAACGAAGGGCGGACAGAAAGCTCCGTTGATCATTCGTACGCGCGGTCACCGCCTGGAAGGTGTATGGCACGCCGGTTCACAGATCGGTATGATGCTGCAAAGCTTACGCGGTATATATATACTTACTCCGCGCAACATGACACAGGCTGCCGGTTTCTATAATACTATGTTAAAGTCTGATGACGCTGCCATCATCGTGGAGTGTCTCAACGGATATCGTCTGAAAGAAAGAATACCGGATAATATAGGAACGTTTAATGTTCCGCTCGGTGTACCGGAAGTTTTGAAGGAAGGTTCTGACGTAACCATTGTTACCTATGGCTCGATGTGCCGCGTTGTAATGGAAGCTGCAGAAGACCTGGAGCAATTCGGAATATCATGCGAGGTGATCGATGTGCAGACGTTGCTGCCATTTGATATACATCACCGTATAGTCGAATCAATTAAGAAGACGAATCGGGTTATTTTTGCTGATGAAGATGTACCCGGTGGTGCCACCAGCTATATGATGCAGCAGGTGCTTGAAGTACAGAATGCGTATCAGTATCTCGACTCCAAGCCTGTAACCATTACAGCAAAAGAGCATCGTCCGGCATACGCATCCGATGGCGATTACTTTACGAAACCTAATCCGGAAGATGTGTTTGAGACGGTATATACCCTCATGCACGAAGTAGATCCGGATACATTTCCGTCTTTATATTAAATATTAAGAATACTGCCGGGAGAGGAGAGACTGATTTTTTATTTCTTGATTCCTTCAAGAGTAACAAAGTCAGTCTCTATTGTATTGCTGGAATTCAAACCGCGATCTTTAATCGTAACGCGCAGCTTGAACGACTGTGATCCCAACACAATAGCAAGACCTTCCGATTTCATACTATAACGAAGTGTACCTTCCAGCGGGCCATTCTCATCCGAGAGTCGTGGAAATCTTCCATCGAAAGACGGACCGCATTCTGTTCCGGTAATGGTTTCCCAATCCAGCTCCGTACCGTTGCTCAAAATGAAATCAACCGTGATATTATCATAGTTCGGATTCTTCTGTGTATAGAATATCTCTTTGATCTCGTACAGATCCGGGTTCTCCGGATTAGAGCTTCGCAGTGTATCGGTGATGTTATAGGTAGCATCAAAGGTGGATTGATCACCACGTTCTACATATAGCGTATCAAATATATAGGTGTTGCAGGTATAGGGATAAATATACTCCGGCATCTTGCTCGCATACTCCGGCTTGTCCAGTGTACGGTTGGTTGCAAGCTTTCCGGTCTGACCGGCATTTATTAAAAGAATGGGAGGGATGTTGGTATACTTGGTAATGGTTGGAACAGCAATGAGGTTGCCGTTGTTTTCCAGGTAGTAGTTCTTCGGGTGAAACGGGTAGGAGATGTCTTCCAGTGAACTTGAAAGACCGAGGTCACCATCGCCATCCTTGAAGTTGATAGAAAGAACAAGCGAGTCGATAGCATCAGCTTCCTGATAAAACTCCAGTCCTGCTAAATTGATACTGGGGGTATTCGGATACTCGGGCGGATCGAAACATGAACTTGCCGCCACTGCTAAAACACCAAACACCAATAGACCCTTTGTAATTTTCATTCTGTATTTTTGAACCCTGTTAAGTTACGTAAACGCTTGGATACTTTTAAAAGTTTTGAATCTACATTATACTCCGTTAACGATCAAACCTTTGCTCATATTGCTTTAGAGGTGTTTCGTTTTCAGGCCGTTAACAATCCGGTATATCGCGCTTTTATTCAAAACCTGTCGGTAGATCCGGCCGCTATAGCACGGGTTGAGGATATCCCTTTTCTGCCAATCTCATTCTTTAAAACCCATGCGTTGCAAAGCGGTAACTGGCAACCCGAAGTAACCTTTACCAGCAGCGGCACCACGGGAGCAACTACCAGTAAACATGCCGTAGCCGATCTCGAATTTTACCAGCGGCATTCACAACGATGCTTCGAGTATTTTTTCGGACCGCTTACAGACTATCACTTCCTGGCTTTGCTGCCATCTTACCTCGAACGGCAGGGATCGTCTCTCATTGCCATGATGGATTATTTTATCAGGCATAGTAACTCTTCATATTCATCATATTATCTTTTTCAGATCGATAAACTTCTGGAAGACCTCGCTAAACTCCGAAGCGATACATCGCGGAAAGTTATACTCTGGGGGGTATCCTTTGCCTTGCTGGACCTGGCCGAAAAATTCGAGATCGACCTGAGTCACTGCCTGATATTCGAGACCGGAGGCATGAAAGGCAGACGAAAGGAAATTACCCGCGCTGAACTTCATGGTATACTCCATGAGAGGCTAAAGGCATCGCATATTTACTCGGAATATGGTATGACGGAACTGCTATCGCAAGCCTATACGGCAGGCGAATTTCGGTTTAAATGCCCTCCGTGGATGAAAATTATCGGGAGAGACATCACCGACCCCCTCAGCAAGGGGTTACTTCGCGAAACAGCCGGGATTAATGTCATCGATCTGGCTAACATTCAAACGGTATCATTTATAGAAACCGAGGATTTAGGCAAGGTTTACCCGGATGGGACCTTTGAAGTTCTGGGAAGAATGGATAATAGTGACGTGCGCGGGTGCAATCTGATGATCGGTTAAGATTTACCCTGATATTTGTTTTGTTCTTAAAGAATTATATTTTTGCTTGTAATCAATCCCATTGAAATGAAAAAGATTGTAGTATTCGTTCTATTGGCAGCTTTTGTGTCAGCTTGCAGCCAATATACATGCCCTACCTATACCAAGAAAGAGGCTCCGAAACAGGCTAAAGATTCTTCTCAGCGTATTTAAACTATATTTATAGCGCTTCCATAGTTAGAGGGTTGCTCTTCTGACTAAAAAGATATTTGCTAAAGGAAATCGTTATCGCGGTTTCCTTTTTTGATTTATACCTCCTCCAGTTAAAAATTCACCCGGAAGTCTGGTGCCTGACATTTTACAGGCACCCGTCACCATACTTTTACAGCAACTAAGAACCCTATTAACATTTTGCTGTATGAAGACATTTACATGGGCCTGCTGGGCTGCCAGAATTATAGCGGCCGCTATTATGGCGCAAACACTGTATTTTAAATTCACGGGTGCAGAAGAATCTGTATATATTTTCTCAACAGTAGGTATGGAGCCAGTGGGCCGCATCGCAGTAGGTATACTTGAACTTGTTGCTTCTGTATTACTGATCATAAATGCCACGGCATGGTTGGGCGCATTGCTGGGTGCCGGGTTGATGGCGGGTGCACTTGGTATGCATGCAACATTATTGGGTATAGAAGTAAAAGGCGATGGCGGCTATCTTTTTTGTCTCGCGCTTATCGTATTGATCTGTTGCTGCTGGGTAATATTCTTCAACAGGCAAAAGATCAATACAATACTTTCGAGGTTTAGGAAGAGCCGCGTGTGATTATGGTTTATTGTTGATGAGCCACGAGATTATCACTTCATCTGATACCTCTATATCCTGCACGGTAAGATCACTGAACCCGGTGTCACTGTTGGAAGCAGACAAGGGTATAGGTGCATAATCACGGTAGCGTAGTCGTTCACGTAGTGAGTAATCTTCATTATATCCGTATCCGTACTGTATAGATTGAATGTTACCCAATGCTAATTTGGATTGGCGTGCAATGATGGCGGCACGTTCTTGTGCGTTTTGAATACTGAGTTCAATAAGTTTACCGCGGACCTCCGCCAGTTTTTCTTCCGATAAAATGAAACTGAATTGAAAATTAAGATCGAGCGTTGTCTCCATAAAAGCATCTACCAGTTTGGTAACGCGTTGTTGGTCATATTTAAATTCAAGAATGACAGACTGTGATGCTATATATCCGCTATCGACTATTACATCGTTTCTGTAAAATGAATTCTTTCCGGCATTAAAGCTGTTGCTTTTGATTTCAGTGTTTTTAAAACCAAGCTTTTCGAGTTGCTTCAGTAACGATGCGTTTTTTTCGTTTACACTTTTTACAGCCTTATTAAAAGCCAATTCAACGGAATTGAATGAGATGCTGATCACGGCCAGGTCCGGAGGTACCTGCATGCTTGCGTTACCTCGAACCTCTACAAGCGGAGGCTTCTGGTTCTGGGCGAAAACATGAATGACCAACAAAAGATAAAGCGAAGTGAAATATAGCTTCTTCATCACGTATAAGGTTTAGTAGAATGTATGAGTAACGAAAAATGCTTCCGAAAGTCACTTCACCTTCACGCCTTTATATAAAATCTCTCCCTTAACCAATCCGAATTTCTGGCGCGTTGCTTCGGGTAACGTATTTACGAAGTCGTCTTCAATAGCTTGCAGGCCGGCTTGCTCAATGCGTTTAGGGTAATCATGACCGTATTTACGAACGTGATCATCCTGGCCGAAGATCCGCTCGCGTTCGCGCGGATCAGTAATTGTATTGTCTTCAAAGGTAGTGTCGGGCACCGGATTGAAAAACGGAATCTGCAGTATAGCAAAGCCCCCGGGTTTTAACACACGATTTATCTCGCGCATCGCCTGTATATCATCGCGTACATGTTCCAGTACGTGGTTGCAGAGCACGGCATCAAATGTATTTTCAGCAAACGGAATCTCATGTATATCCATCTTTACTTTGGCCAATGGAGATTCAATGTCAGCGGTGATATAGTTATCACCATGAACTTTCTCAAAGCGCTTGATGAAACAAGCCTCGGGCGCGATGTGCAATACATGAAGTTTTGATCCGAAGAAATTCGTTTTCTCTTTCAGATAAAGCCAGATGAGTCGGTGACGTTCCAGCGAAAGGCAATTTGGACACAATGCATTCGGTCTTGGATTAATCCGTCCGTACGGCAGCAAGGTGCGGTAACTCGTTTCACACACCGGGCAGGTAACAGCGCTGCCGCGGTAGAAAAGTCCGATAACGCGAACACCAAAACCACCAACACGTTGCAGATACTTGCGTGGTACAAAACGGATAAGCCAGGAAATGATTTTTTTCATGCGGGCGCAAAGATAAACGTTAATCGTTATCGGTTAATAGTTAATTGGCGGGTAATCATCAGGTACTTGCTTGCCGGCAGGCGAAAGAATATAAATTACCAGCTAAGAAAGTTTATGTCTATAGGAGTGGAGTTTATCGCGCTATTTCCAAGGGACGACTTCAATGCTGCCACGGTTTTGCCATCAGGCCATTCGCCAGGTTTTACCCGGTGAACAGAGTAAAATGGAGATTGTATTTTGAATCCGGTGGAAGTCTTGTTTATACGTTGACTGAATTTCCTGAGCCCACCGATCGGGACAATCGACTCGGACTTCAGTTAAATGGAATAACAAAGTATGGCATAGGTTCTGACATCAACATTTCAAGGAGTACTTCGATTATCGTCAGCGTCCGACATCTTCACATCTCCAATGGAAACACCAAAAGTGCAGCGCGGAATCCCTCTCACGACAGCAACGGGTTTTCTATAGGACTAGCGCACCGATTGAAATAGGTTGTTGATTGTGTGACGGTTATTGTCAATGAGACCTTTCCTCAAAATTCTTTCACAATCATAAAACTTTTCAAGCCCCCTTATCATCTTTATATCAGAAAACGGCAGTAATGCCTAAATCCTTCGAAATTAGACCTCATGGCCGAGACCTTACTCGACATCGCGATGATGCATTCTGAAACCGTAATTGCCCGGGCGAAACAAGGCGACCAGAATGCTCAAGGTAAACTGGTGCAGTTGTGGTACAAACGTATCTACAACTTCAGCTACAAGTTTTTTATGGATCATGACCTGGCCATGGAAGTATCGCAGAAAACCTTTATCTCGATGTGCCGGAACCTGGCTGGCCTGCAGGACATTGCCCGGTTCAAGTCATGGCTCTATAAAATTGCTGTAAACTATTGCCGCGAAGAAGCCCGCAGAAAGAAAGGGAGCCGGTCGTTATCATTCGATGTGGTATGGAACCGTGAAGCTGAAGATTCGCCCAAGTGGGAGTCGTCATCACAGCGGTATGCGAACCCGGAAAGCCAATACCAGCAAGCCGAACTCTCCGACATTCTGCAGCAGGCGCTCTTTGAGCTGAGTGATGAACAACGCGAAGTGGTGATCATGAAGGAATACGAAGGATTGAAGTTTCGTGAGATCGCGGAAGTGCTGAATATATCAGAGAACACAGTGAAGTCGAGGATGTATTACGGTCTTGATGGATTGAAGAAAATTCTGGAACGAAAAAATATTACTAAAGATACAATTGGCTATGAGCTATAAACCTGATCAACACGATTGGATGGCTTACCTCTATGGCGAACTGGAGGGTGCTGAAAAAGAAAAGATGGAGCAGTATCTTTTATCGGATCCGCATGCACGCAAAGAACTGGAGCAATACCAGCAATTGCGCAAAATGATGGGCACCGTAGAAGACAAAGAAGTAATTGCTCCGCCTATCGTAGTGGGCGATAATCGCCAGCGCTTTATCTGGAATACACCGGCCGTGCGCATGGTGGCCAGCATTGCGGCTTCTCTTCTTATCATCATCCTGGTGGGTAAACTTACCGGTACGCAAATAAGTATGTCGGGCAACGAGTTCAGGTTGAGTTTTGGTGATGCCCCTAAAAACGAAATGGTGCAACCGGCAACGGCCTGGCTATCCGCCAACGAAGTGCAGAACATGATCAACGAGTCGCTTAACCAGAACAATATAGCGATGCAGGCAAGCTGGAAAGAAACACAGCAAAAGCTCGATGCTTCTATTCGCAGTAACCTCGCATCCAATTCCGGTAAGATCGACAAGCTGGTGAAAGAAGCTTCCAATGCTTCACAGGAACAGATCCGTCAGTTTGTATCAACGCTGCAGAACGACAATGCAGAAGTAGTAAAGAATTACTTTCAGCTTTCTTCAACCGAGCAGAAAAAATATATTGAGGGACTACTCGTAGATTTTGCAAAATACCTGCAGCAACAACGCAACGATGACCTGCAACTGGTGCAAACACAGCTGAAAGCGCTGGAGCAGAACACCGACATTTTCAAGCAGGAAACCGAACAGATACTAACCAGTATCATTACCACGGTGAATGGTGCTGAAGTAAAAGAAACGAAGTATTGATGATCCGGTATATATACCGATAAAGAAAAAATGAACAGACAATTAGATAATTCAAGGAATATGAAATCGATTATTCAAGTATGGATGAGCAGTGTGTTGGTGCTGGTGATCGGGGCTCACGTTGCAACCGCGCAGAAGATTGATGACGAGCGCATGAGACGGGATATAAGCGTAGCTGAAAATGTGCTGGGTACATTGATCAAACAACAATTCAGCAATCAGCGTACATTCTTTCAGTTAGAGATAAAAGGAAATTACCAGCAGGGATACGGTGTGACTTTTTCACTGCCTGCGGATTATACTACTCCGATAGCCTTCACGCTCGGCTCTGGCAATGGTGTGGTGGTATATAGCGATGAGTTTGAAGAGCCCGCTACTATTGATATACGCGGTAGCGAAGATGGCAGTGACGACCGCGCAGTGGTGAACGGCAGAAACACCTATAAGCTGAAAGAGAAGACAAAGGGCAGAACCCGTGGTGTTGACATGGACAGCATCCGCGATGCATACAACCTGAAAGTGATTGAAGCTGCAAAAGAATTTATACTCGATTACAGTGACATGATCTCACAGCTTGGTCCTCAGGAAAGAATCGTAGTAACGAACCAGGGCAACCAGCCGCGCGCATGGGTAGGTCAGTACTTCAACGCACCGAACCGTACGCACCTTTCCATTGAAGCATTGAAGTCAGATATAGCACAGTATAAAGCCGGCAAGCTGACGCGTGTACAGGCTGACGCGAAGATTAAAGTGGTGAATACAGAATCAACCAATGCGGTTGAACCTGATCTGGAACTACTGTCAAGTATATTCTCGCGCCTTTACCGTGTGGATCTGTCCAAAACATATTTCACCGAAGAGAATATATACTACGAACGGTTGAAAGATTACGGAGTGATCTACTACATGCAGGTATATAGCAGCAGCGAGCGCGACTACAAACGCTTCGATATGCCAACGCTGAACCTGCAGGATGTAGATCAGGCAACACGCAACAAGAAAGTAGGCGAGCTTTACCCGGCCTTTGAACGCGAGCTGAAAGAGAATGTATTGGAGTATGGTAAAACCGTAAAGAGTCTGAAAGATGACGAAGTGCTGATCTTCCAGGTGCGCCTTACACGCTGTGCAAGCTGTGGTATACCATCGTCACTCGAGATCTCTGTAAAAGGTTCTGTTCTGAAAGATGTGAATGCCGGTAAGCTGGATAAAAATGCAGCACTGGCGAAGCTTATCGTGAAGAAAGGCGAGAACCAGTAAGCAAGTTTACCATACCGTAATTTAAAATATAGTGTGCCGGCAGTACAATGTTATTACTTGCCGGCACGTTTGTTTCTTGCCGTTGATGTAGTTTTTTAAACCAATGGACTAATTATTGTAACCATCTGGCAAGAGTTGAGTACAGTTTAGAAAAGCGGATTGTGTAGTTGGGTGTGACCGGATATAGTGTTGAAGGGGTGTTAGAGGAGTAATCCGTTAATGATTTTTTTTACAAGCGAACCCTTTAACCTCTAATAACCTTCTGAAATGAAGAAAAAACTTCTAATCGGTGCAGGTGCATCTGCACTGTTACTCATTGTATTTTTTATCGTCCGCGGCAACAAGGCCAACGAAGTTGCAGACGTGATCGCTGACGTAAAGCGAGGTCCTTTCAAAGTCGAGATCGAAACAACAGGCGAACTGGAAGCCAAGAACTCAGTTAAGATTCTCGGTCCGTCTCAACTGCGTGACTTTCGTATCTGGAATGTTACCATCCAGAATATCATTGATGAAGGCACCGTTGTAAAGAAAGGTGATTGGGTTGCAACACTCGATCGCTCCGAGTTCCAGAATCGCTTTAATGAAAAACAGATCGAGCTTGAAAAGGCAAATTCAAAATTTGTACAGACACAACTCGATACAACACTCACCATGCGCCAGTCGCGCGATGAACTTATCAACCTTCGCTATGGGCGTGACGAGAAGCAGATCATCCTTGATCAGTCCAAGTTTGAACCACCGGCGACCATCAAACAAAATGAAATAAACCTCGAGAAAGCAGTTCGCGCGTTGGAACAGGCAGAGGAGAATAACAAGATCAAAAAGAAACAGAACATCGAGAAGATGCGCGAAGTATCAGCCGAACTGCGCAAAGTACAAAATGAATTTACGTCCATGACCAAAGTAATGGAATCGTTCAATGTAACGGCTCCGGAAGATGGTATGGTGATCTATGAAAAAGGCTGGGATGGTAAACCGATCAAAGCAGGCTCACAAATAAACATGTGGGAACCAACGGTAGCTACACTACCGGATCTTACCAAGATGATGTCCAAAACGTATGTCAATGAAGTAGATGTACGCAAAGTAAAAGCAGGGCAGGATGTTAGCATTGGTCTTGATGCATATCCTGATAAGAAGTTAACCGGTAAAGTAATTCGTGTGGCCAACGTAGGTGAGCAACGTCCGAACTCCGATGCAAAAGTATTTGAAGTAGCCGTTGAGATCAACGGTACGGATCCTACGCTGCGTCCTTCCATGACTACCAGCAATCGCATCATCGCGAGTGTAATTGATAAAGCGATGTTTATACCCTTGGAGTGTCTGCACAGCCAGGCTGATACCGTAACGTATGTATATAAAAAGGACGGTATAAATATAGTGAAGCAGGAAGTGATGGTAGGACAGACCAACGCCAACGATGTGGTTATACTGGGCGGTCTTGCTGAAAGTGACCGGGTATATCTTTCAATACCTCCGGGAACAGACGATGATGCCATCACACTACTCAAGGAGATGAACGGCAAGCGCAAGAAGAAAGAACAGGAAGAAAAACCTGAGGCACCGGCCAAGGCTATACCGACAGCTTCGAACCATTAATCTGTTCATTGTATGATTCCACCACGAATATTGGCAAACCTCTCCATTGCTATAGGGGCGGTTATTTCCAACAAAGTGCGCTCCTTGCTTACAGCGCTGGGTATAATCTTTGGTGTGGCGGCTGTTATTGCCATGCTCGCCATAGGGAACGGAGCTCAACGTGAAATTCTTGACCAGATAAAACTGGTAGGTGTAAACAACATCGTGATCAAACCAATTGTTGAACAGAAAGAAGAAAAGATCGAAGAGCAGACAGGGCAGAAGGATAAAAAGAAATTTTCGCCCGGCCTTACCATGCGCGATGTCAGCAACATCAAGCAGACCATTCCCGGTATAGCAAGTATATCTCCGGAAATAATTCTGGATACGTATGTGATTCGCAGCGGTCTGAGACGTTCCGCCAAACTGGTAGGTGTGGAGCCGGTATATTTCACGATCTATAATTTTGAAATGCTCGATGGCAAACCCTTTACGCAAGAGCAGGAACGATTAGGCTCACCGGTTTGTGTTATTGGTAGTTCTATAAAAGCAAAGTTCTTCCCGACTGAAAATCCAATCGGTAAAACCATCAAGGTAGGACAGCACTGGTTAACCATTGTTGGCGTGTTGAAAGAACGCGCGGTGTCTGAATCGAGCATCAGTAAACTGGGTATACGCGATTTTAATATGGATGTGTATACACCTATACAATCTATACTGATTCGCTATAAGAACCGCGATAAAATTACCGGTGAACAACTTCGGTTAGAGTCTATGCGCAGCCGCGGCATGGTGTTCTCCAACAACCAGAACAATGGTGAACAAAGTGAGGCGGAGCGGAAAAATTACCACCAGCTCGACCGACTGGTTATACAGGTAAATGAAACGAGTCAGCTCACACCAACGGCAGAGATACTCTCCCGATTACTCAAACGCAGACACTACGAAGTAGTGGATTATGAAATTGAGATTCCGGAAATGTTACTCAAGCAACAGCAACGCACTAATGATATATTCAACTACGTGCTCGGAGCCATTGCCGGTATATCTTTATTGGTAGGTGGTATAGGCATCATGAACATTATGCTCGCTTCTGTATTGGAGCGCATCAAAGAGATCGGTCTGCGATTATCCATAGGTGCCAAGAAGAGCGATGTTATACAACAGTTCCTGTTCGAGGCTATCATGATCAGCGTTACCGGTGGTATCATTGGTGTTATACTCGGTGTAACCCTGGCATACCTGGTCTCCAAGTTTGCCGGTATACCTACCATCATCAGTTTTACATCCATCGTGTTATCATTCGGTGTGGCCGCTACAGTCGGGTTGATTTTCGGAATTGCCCCGGCCCGTAAAGCTGCTAACCAGGACCCCATCACATCCTTACGATATGAATAAAGTATATTCTTCTCTACCTGTTTTTGTATTCTTTTTTCTCATCACTTCTTTTTCATACGCCCAGAATGTATTCACGCTGGATGATATCATTTTGCGTTCAAAAGGACAATCGCCTGCTTCCAAACAGGCAGAGACACGAAAAGAAAACCGCTACTGGCAATACCGGTTCTATAAATCAAACTATAATCCGCAACTGCGCCTCGAAGGGAGTTTACCCAGCTACTATAAACGGGTAAACCAGATACCGCAGCAGGATGGTACCTTTCGATATATACCGGTAGAGCAAACCAATAACTATGTAAACCTCGGTCTGCAACAACCACTTCAGTGGACGGGCGGTGTGATCTCTGCCAACAGCAGTCTTGGATACTTTAAAGATTTCAATGACCCTACATCCTTAGCGGAGCAGTGGAGTGGAACGGTGATGAATATACAACTCAATCAACCGCTCTTCTCATTCAATACACTTCGCTGGGATCGCAAGACTGAACCCTTGCGTTATGAAGAATCCAAACGCGAATATGTAGAGCAAATGGAATTTATATCGCGCGAAGCTGTCAGTCGTTTCTTTAATGTATTGCAGGCGCAGATCAATTTGCAGATCGCTACATTCAACCTGGCCAACAACGATACGATCTATAAGATTGAACAAGGCCGCTATAACATCGGTACAACTTCGCAGGATAAATTGCTTCAGGTAGAATTGCAGTTGCTGCGCTCGCGCCAGGATGTAGCACAGGCAACACTCGACCAGGAAACAGCACGATTACAACTGCGTACCTATATAAGTCTTACCGAGGGTGAAACATTTGCACTTAGCTTACCGGAATTCATTCCATCCTTTGATGTTACCGTAGATGAAGCACTTGAACATGCGCGCAAGAATCGCGCGGCCTATATAGCATTCGAACGAAGGCGCATTGAAGCCGATCGCGAAGTAGCGGAGGCGCGTGGTCAGCGTTTTCAAACAGAGCTCACCGCTGCATTTGGTTTGAATAACAATGGTTTGATGTTGAATGATGTATATACCGATCCTTCGGAACTGCAGCAATTTAACCTGACGCTGAGTGTGCCGGTACTTGACTGGGGGCGAAACAAATCGCGGATGCGCACCGCCATCGCCAATAAAAAACTGAACGACTATATCATTGCACAGGATGAGATAAACTTCGAGCAGGAGGTAATGACACAGGTGCGTCAATTCGAAATGCTGAGACTTCAGATTGAGATCACGAAGAAAGCAGACGAAGTTGCTACGGAGCGTTATAATGTAGCACAGAACCGTTACCTGATCGGCAAGATCGATATCACCAACCTGAATATAGCCTTGACCGAGAAAGATGACGCAAAGCGAAGCTATATCCAGGCGCTGAAATCTTTCTGGACAGCTTATTATGATCTGCGCAGATTAACACTATACGATTTTTCTACCAAGCAGCTTTTGTACAAGCCTGAGTAGCGTCTCGCAAGTATAATTATACATTAAAACAAAGAGGAGGTATATAAAGCATATACCTCCTCTTTTGTTTTTTTTTCGCAGGCTACTATATACCTGTGTACGTGAAAGGTGTGATCGCCTTCAGACGTTCTTTCAATGCAGGCTTCACATTTAGTGTATCGATGAAATCAGCGATGCTTTGCTGTGTCATCTTTTCATTTTTGCGGGTAAGGGCTTTCAACGCTTCATACGGATTCGGATATCCTTCTTTGCGGAGTATAGTTTGAATGGCTTCCGCCACCACAGCCCAGTTGTCATCAAGATCGCGGTTGATCGCAGCCTGATTCAGTTCCAGTTTGCTGATACCCTTCAGTAAAGATTGCATGGCTATATAGGTATGCGCAAGCGGCACACCTATATTTCGTAACACCGTAGAATCTGTGAGGTCGCGCTGCAGGCGGGATATTGGTAATTTCCCGGAAAGGTGTTCAAAGATCGCATTCGCGAATCCTAAATTACCTTCTGCATTTTCAAAGTCGATCGGGTTTACTTTATGCGGCATAGCCGATGAACCAATCTCGCCTTCCTTGATCTTTTGTTTGAAATACTCCATCGAAATATACTGCCATACATCACGGCTGAAGTCGATGAGAATGGTATTGATACGTTTCAGGTTGTCGAACAACGCTGCTATATTATCATAGTGCTCGATCTGTGTTGTCGGGTAACTTCTTACAAGTCCTAAATGATGGCAGAACTCATCACCGAATTTATTCCAGTCCGTGCCCGGGTAGGCTATAGCATGCGCGTTGAAATTACCGGTGGCACCGCCAAATTTACCGGCATGCGGCACGGTGCGCAGTTGGTTGAGTTGTTTCTCCAGGCGCGCAGCAAACACCATAATCTCTTTACCCAAACGTGTTGGCGATGCAGGTTGGCCGTGTGTAAATGCCAGCATCGGAATATCTTTCCACTCAATGGCCAGCACGTTGAGTTTGCTCAGCAACATCTCGGCAGAGATCAGGTATTCACGTTCAATGAACTCTTTCAACAACAAAGGTATAGCCGTGTTGTTAATGTCTTGAGACGTTAACCCGAAGTGAATAAACTCTTTGAAGTGATCCAGTTTCAGGCGTTCAAATTCTTTCTTGATAAAGTATTCAACAGCCTTTACATCGTGGTTGGTTGTTTTTTCGATCAGCTTGATCTCGCCCGCATGGAATTCAGTAAAATTCTTGTAGATCTTTCGCAGGTCGTTCAGCATGTGTACCGGAAAGTCTTCAAGCTCCGCGATGGTGGCAGACATCGCGATGAAATATTCGATCTCTACCTGTACACGGTACCGCATTAATCCGAATTCAGAGAAATAAGGGGCCAGAGGCTTAACAGTTTCAAAATACCGGCCGTCAACGGGCGATATAGCGGTGAGTGGATTTAATTGCACGATGTCAGTGTTAAAGCTCAAAATTAATCGCTTATGGCTATACACCCAAATCTTGCCGATAATGGCTTTACGATCTGTGTTTTAAACCGTTGAGGTACATTTTAGCTGTTTTACAGGCAATTAAGGCGCTTGAAATGCGTTCGCTGTGTACTTTGATACACGGTTTACCTTTTTACAAAGAAGAATCCTAACTACTTTTGTGGTGAAGGAATTATATTTTAAGAATTATATTTTATCGCTGCCTGGGTCTTCAAAAGGCCGGGTATAACTACATAACTGATTAAGAGAATGGCGTTTAGTTTTTTTAAGAAATCCAAGCAGGAACCGAAGAAGGAAGAAACCACACACAGCGGACCGCACTACTACGACCTCAAGGTCAAGTCGATCATTAACGAAACGAAGGATGCCATCACTATTGTATTCGAGCAACCTTCGGGAAAAAATATAGGGTATAAGTCAGGGCAGTTTTTAACGCTGATCGCCAACGTACAAGGCAAGGAAGTGCGCAGGGCCTATTCATTGTGCAGCTCACCGTTTGTAGATGAAGACCTGGCCGTAACGGTAAAACGTGTGGAGCAGGGATTGATGTCGAACTGGTTGCCGGATAATCTGAAAGAAGGGCAGACGCTGAAGGTGATGGAACCGATGGGACAATTCACAACAGAGTACGATGTAAAAGGCAAGCGCCACATCGTAATGTTCTCCGGTGGCTCCGGTATAACTCCGATGATCTCCATCATCAAGAGTATACTTTCACAAGAGCCTGACAGCATTGTGTCGTTGATCTATTGCAACCGCGATATAGACAGCATCATCTTCCGCGATGAACTTGATAAATGGCAGACGAAATATGAAGGTCGCCTGCATGTTATACATGTACTCGACAACGCTCCGATGAACTGGCAGGGATATTCGGGTTTACTGAACCACGAGATGCTTGTAAAATTATTCGAGCGTGTTCCGAACTGGGGCATCGACAAAACTACATACCTGATGTGCGGACCGGAAGGCATGATGAAGAATGTCGAGACATTACTGGATGTACATAAGATTCCAAAAGAGAAAATTTTCAAAGAGAGCTTTGTGCAAGGTATACTTGATAAAAAAGAGGAGAAGCCCGCGGCCACCGGTGATGTCAAAGCACGCGAAGTAACCATTCGCTACGATGGCCAGGAATACAAAGTACAGGTAGAGCCCAACAATACTATACTTCAAAGCGCGCTCGACCAGGGAATCGATCTTCCATATTCATGTCAGAGCGGCTTGTGTACAGCTTGCCGCGGTAAAGCATTAAGCGGGCAGGTAAAACTCGATGAAGAAGAGGGACTCTCACAATCCGAACGTGCCGAAGGCTACGTACTCACCTGCGTAGGCCACCCGTTGACGGATGATGTAGTCATTGAGATTGGATAATGAGAAATAGCTGCGAGCTTTGAGCTGTGACTCGCGCGAGAGACAAAGGAAAGGTCGCTGGCTACAAGGTGCTGGTTGCAGGAGGAGTATCTTAATTTAGAGTTGTTGGTACCCCGGTAATAAGTGAGTATATATCGTCATTAGGAGTAAACACGATAGCAGTTTTACTCTACCTTGAAGCCAGCAGCTTGCAGCCAGTAAGCCTTCTGGCAGCTCGTAGCTCACGGGTCGCAGCTCTCTTTCAAAGAGTGCTTCTTATTCTCCGAGATATTCTCCACCGTCCAGGTGATCTTTTTTACGAAGTTGTGTTGGCGTACGGGGCAGTCGCCTTTGTCGCAGATGGGACATGAGGTCTTGAGACAGCCATCGGTGTGGATGAAGAATTCAACGGAGCTGCCGAAACGATCGCGTACCAGTCCGGTGAGTTTATCAATTTCAAGGTGAGCTTCGTTTACGTTGAGGTACCACGGCACAGTAAGGTGACAATCCATGTGCAGCTGGTTGCCATATTTGATGATGCGCATGTTGTGCAGATCGATCCAGTTCCAGTTACGATTACTGTTCAGCAATCCTACCATTTTTATTAACAGATCACGATCCGTTTCATCCATGATACCCGCCAGCGAGCTGCGCAGAATTTTATACCCGGTACGCATGATGATGAGGGCAAACACAATCGCCACTACACTATCGAGCCAGAGTATATTTGTGAAATACACTACGATCAATCCGGCTGTTATACCCAGCGTTGTATAGGTGTCTGACTGTAAATGTTTACCGCTGGCATGCAGGGCCATGGAATTGTTGCGCTTGCCGATACGAATACAGATCATTCCCATGATATAGTTGAGCAAGGCTGTTATGCAGATCAGGCCCATACCGATGTCGAGCTTGTGAAGTTCCCTGGGGTGAATCAGGTTGATGATCGCACTGTAGATAATGAAAATGCCGGCGACAAAAATGAGACTGCCCTCCAGGGCAGCCGATATAAATTCAACTTTGCCGTGTCCGTACGGATGATCTTCGTCCTGGGGCTTGGCTGCAACGTAGAGGCTATACAAACCAATAAAGCCGGCCACGATGTTAACAATACCTTCCAGTGCATCGGTGAGAATGGCTACCGAATGCGTAAGGTAATAGGCGATCACTTTGACAATCAGGAGAGATACCGAAAGTACCGCCACCCATTTCTGAACTTGAATATTTTTCTTTGCTGCCTCCACGATCTATAACCCAGGATGGGGCGCAAATAACAATTATCTTTTTGATTTTCGAAGCAATTTTATGACTGCGGGAATGGCAATAATAACCCACACCACGTTGATGAACGTATTGGCAAACGCACCTTTATAAATAGAATAGATAATGAGCAGTAAACCTCCCGTGATGTTCAGAAAATAGAACAGGAACGTGTCGGACCGCAACCGTTGATAACTGTTTAGTCCATAAGCAATAATAACTTCAAACGAGCCGATCCAGCCCAGTATTTCGATTAGCGTTTCCATCGTGTGACAAAATACAAAGATGTTTGTGAGAACGTTCGAACGTTCAGAATTTTATGCGTGTCTGAAATTTCAGATCGCTGCGCACAGAGCCGTCCGTCTTATCAACCCCCGAACCAATCGCATCACGGTCGGTATACTGTGTGTCTGCATAGCGGACCCAGAAACTTACGTACGAATTGAGTTTATACTCCAGTAGTATATACCGGCGGATGCCTCTGCCATAATAGGCTGGCAATGAAAACGCGAGCCACACATCATTCTCATATACATATTGCCGGTTGTCGTAGTCATCGGTATCAAACAACGCATACCGCGCAGTAACTTCGAGTTTTCGCATGTTGAAACGAATGTCTTGTATCAACACCATGCCGCGGGTTGTCTGGTGATGAATGGAGTAAGAACTGAATTGCAACCGTGTTTTAAAACGAACATGATCGGATGCACCAATGTCACTGCTGATCCAGTAATTATACTTTCTGCCCCGATCAGTTGTGTAAAGCGTTGATGCCGGTGATGCTATATTCCGAACCTTTGCCTCTTCACGAATTTGTGCGAACAGCGTAGTCTTTCGTGAAGGTTGGTAATTGACCCGCACCAACCACTCATGCCCGTCAGAGGGAGTATAGATGCGATAGCGTAGCCACGCAAACTGAAACAGGTCTATATAGCCGGTAACATTAAGCCTGCGGTGAAAGGTATATTTCCAACCCCAGTATGTGCCGCGTTCATTCTGTGTCGTACTCCCTTCAGCAAATGCGTTGGAATAGAACGCATGGTACGCCCGATCGAAATTCCGGTAGAGTAAAGCGAGATCAACACGCGGAGCCATATTCCAGAGAACACCCGCTACATACGCGCTGCCGCCATGAAGCGAATGTGAAAACTCACTGAAGAACGCTGCGTTACGAAGTGTATAATTCAGATAGCTCCCTATATTTTCATTGCGCGTTCCGCTGAATATAAACTGGTTATAGCGTGTGGCAGTCTTTGCTACGGCATGGTCATACACAATCTGGTTGTAGAGTATACCGGCATCCATTCGCTGGGTTTTGTATTGGATAACGCTTCCTAAATTCTGTTCACCTGTCGCAGCTCGTTTCGCCAGTTCTTTTTCGTTTCGGTGTAGTCCGGTAGTGATCAGCGAAGATATGATCGATGTTTCCTGTATACTATCACTAACCTGTGCATCGCGTTTGGTGCTCGAGAAGAACCCTGACCAGTATATATTTCGGGAAACTTCCAATGTAGCAGCGATGCCGCGCAGGTTACCTGCTTCGGAAAACGATGTATAGGGTAAATGGCCGATGTTGCTTCTGCGTACAGTCGTGATGGTTTCTCCCCCTTTCCCCATCCCAAATATACCTCCGATCATCAGTCCTTGTCCAAACTGGCTTTGAAAGTCTCCGATAACAAGGTTCTTCAGCCTGCCTTTGTTTTGCAACTGCGCATGAAAAGATATATAGTCAAATCCATATTGATGTCGCGATTGATTCCAGGTCATTTGTTCACCAGCATCTTTCTCGGCTGAAAATCCAAAACTGAAATCACCCGGCCTGCTTGAACGGAAGCGAACCGAGAGTTTATCAGGCGATCCTTTAAAATGATTATCGGCATCTGTCTCCGATCGAAAGCCTGCTTTGGTTTGTAACATGCGTTCATAGCGCATGATGAAGTAATTATCAGATTCATCTTTTACCCGTTGCCAAAGCGAGCGGTTAATGGTGGAGGCCGGATCCCGAACCTGTATATAAGGAGTTATCTTTTGAATGGTAACCAGATCGAATCCCGGCACAGCCTGCAATTCATAGACTGAAAGTAAATATCCGTTTATAAGCCGGTACTCCAGCAGGTTTTTAATTTGCTCTTCACTCAGGATTTTGAGAAAGCGAAGTTCTTCATCCGTGGCTTCGTTAACATCAAGCGGGTGGGCGAGAAGCTGTGCAAGATTATCGTAGAGATCTTCGTAATTCAGGTCAAGATCTTGTGCACCGTAGAGGTCGTCTGCGATCTTTTGAAAAACATTTTCACCATCAACAGCGTCCTGCGCGAACACAAGTAGCGTTCCCGACATAAACAACATTAGCAGTAAATATCTCATGGACGTTTCGCTTTCAAACGGTAAGCAACGGTAGCCTGGTGACGTGCTCCCTGTTCGGTGTTTTGCATAAAGGCATAGTCAATGCGAAACTTCTCGGGCTTGAAGCCGAGTCCGACAAACGCAGCATTGGGTTTCAGGTTAACCCCGGTACGAAACCAGAATTTTTTATAGAACTCATATTCAAGTCCGGCTTTCCACACCGGGGTATACTCCAGGTCTTTCTCCAGCTCGGATGTTACCAGCAGTTTATCAGTAGGCGTAAAAGCTATACCTACCGTGAGTGTTGTGGGGAGCCGCTCATCGTCTTCCGAAAGTGTCGGCTGGTTAATGTTGGAAATATAGGCTCCGACCGAGAACGCTGACGATAAGGTTGCAATACCACCAAACCCTAAACTCAATACACCTTTATTTCCAAAACCTTCTGCATGGTATTGTATATAGTTTAAACGTATACCGAGCGAAGCCAGACCAAACGTGTTGCTGAAACCGGCCGTGACAACTTGTTCGTTATAGAGGTCATCGCCAAAACGAAATATACCTATACCGGTAACTCCGAAGGATACCGGTAATATAGCAACAGCAGCCATGGTGTTAAATGCCGCTATACCGGGTCGCGCTTCGTATGTGCAGGCCGTTGTAATCTGATTTACTTTCGCAAGACCACCTATATTATTGAAAACAGACCATTCATCGGTGAGTGCGGCAGAAGCAAGGCCTAAGCCCTGCGCACGAGCACCCATTTGTGTAGAGGCACTTTGTGCGAATATAGTATAGGGTATACATGTCAGGCATGCTATAAGTACTGATTTTATCACAACGTTTTTAATTGATACCGGCTAAAAGTAGCGGGTTGTAAAGCATTGCTCCAAGCGAATGGAAGAAGATATTAATGCGGTATCAGGACGAAATATAGCGTCCCTGTTATAGAATGAAATCGTTCGGTTGTTATGTACTATATATAGTACTATATATACTTGAAGAGGCGAAATATACCGGATAAATCCGGTGCGTAGAGAGAATGTTACTCTACGCTGATCTCTTTGGCAAGACCCATCGCGTTAAAGCGAATGGCCAGTCTCAAAGCACTGTCAGAATGTTGCTCGCACTCGGGTGCAGGTTGCAGATAATAGTAGTAGAATTTCTGGTTACGCTTGTAGAGTTCGTTACGATCAGGTTTACCCAGAACCTGTACAATTTCCATTTCACTCAGGCCGAGCAATGCAGCCTTCTGTTCTTTCAGTGTTTCGATGGAGGTAACACGGGCACCGCTGCATCCGTTCTTGTCATTCATCCATACTTCCGTTTCAATACCTTTCAATTCCGGTAACGGCTTTCTGCACGACAGGCACATCAGGCATACCAGCAGACAACCAACACTAAGACTTCTCATGCGTACAAATAAAATAAAACCAGCTTGCTGAAATTATAAAATATAGCGCACCCACACCGTACAGCCACACAGGCCATGTATTAAGGTACACCGCTACTATCAGAAGGGCTGGGTATAAAACGATGCGGAACCACTCGGTCCGCTTTACCCACGCTCGTCCTTCAAATAACACGCTGCAATTTACAACCACAACCGAGATGAGGATAGTAATAAACAGATTTTCTGTTGTTGTAAAACGATCACTTCCATCGGCCTGCTTCTGACTGAATAGAAACAACGCAGTGCCCGCCAGGCAAAGTACATATTGAAAGAGCACATAGCTGGTTAATAACAGACCGGAAGGAGTTTCGTATTTCCGGTACGCGGCTTTATCAACAGCCGGTGCTGCGCGGTAGCCACCAAGATAGTCGGGGAGCCACCCCGGTTTTTTAAAGAGGTAGCGGATGCGGTCGCTCCATTTCGGAATGCGCTGCAGATCTTTTTGCATATCAACATAATGACTCACGTTGGCAAACACGGCATTCCAGCTGTTAAGCGGTTTGGTAATGCCGTAGGTGGGCTTCTCTTCTTCAGCCTGAAAGGTGCCAAACATCCGGTCCCAAATGATGAGCGACCCTGCGTGGTTCTTGTCGATATACTTCGGATCACGACCGTGATGCACGCGATGATGAGACGGTGTGTTAAAGATATATTCGAACCATCCGAGTTTACCGATCGTCTCGGTGTGTATCCAGAATTGGTAGAGTGTGTTGAGTGAAGAGATCAATACAAAGTCGAGTGTTTCAAATCCAAAGAAGGCAATGGGAAGACTGAAGCCGAACGTCCACACTACTTGCAATGAACTTTGACGGAGCGCTACCGACAAGTTATACTCCTCGCTCTGATGATGCACAACATGACCACCCCAGAACAGATTTACCTCGTGGCTCATACGATGAGCCCAGTAATAAGAGAGGTCAACCAGCAGGAAAAGTACAAGCCAGTATAGTGCGTTACGCTCCCAGGTGAAGAGCGTGTAGTGTTCAAATAAATACTGGTAAGCGCCAACTGCGAATATCTTCAGAAACAACCCGGAGAGTTGCTGGGTAATGCCGCAGCTCAGGTTGGCAATGGTATCGGGCAGGCGGTAAAGTTTTTGATGCGTAAAGCGTTCGATCAGCAATTCAATGCCGATCAATAAAAAGAAGATCGGGATGGATAGTACAATTGGGTTTGGGCTCATGGTGGTTTAGGTTGTAGCGAGTTATGGCTGTCTATGTTTTCATACGAGCAGAAGGGAAGGTGAAAGTTCTAAAAACAAAAAGCGATAGTAGGAGATACCATCGCTCTTCTGATTTTTTCAGGATAAAGATCAATTACCGCTGAAGAGATTTTTTTGGGCGTCATCAACTTTGTTTTCAGCAGCTTCTTTTACTTCGGCTGCTTTCTCTTCAATAGCGCTGACAACAGATGATACTTTTTCTACTACTGCATCTTTAAGCTCTACAGCTTTTTCTACAGCAGCAGCAGATAAGTCTGCAGCCTTCTCGGTTACAGCTTTCTTAACGGCCTTCGCCTTGGTTGCTACTTTGCTGGTAAATGATTTTTTAGCTGCCTTCTTCGGAGTTTTTTTAGCGGCTTTCTTAACAGCCTTCACTGCTTTTTTAGCAGCTTTCTTCGGAGCCTTCGCAGCTTTTTTAGCGCTCTTTTTTGCCGCCTTTGTTGCCTTCTTGGCAACTTTTTTAGCGGCTTTCTTAACAGCTTTCTTCGCTGTTTTTTTAGCAGCTTTCTTAGATGTTTTCTTTGCTTTTTTTGCCATAGCGGTGAATGTTATGTATTAGGTACCGAAAAGTTAGTTAATAATCTTTTTACTTCTGAAGGAATATATAGATTTTATTCAAAATATATCTCTTCATGTAGCATGGTGTATACCTTGCAGCAGGTATGGATATGCGCTATAGCGGTGCGTTTTACTTCGGTTATCCATGCCGGTAAATACATTCAGCGGAACAAGACTATAGTTCGTTACTCGCACGTCTTCCTGCGTACGCTGCGTGTATAGATCGCGTTAATATAGCTGAAAATAAAGCTTTTGGCCATGTTGTATGCTCGCAGACATCAACAGATATAGCATCGTTCAGCTACACCAGTACACCGGTAGAACGATCGGCAGAAGCTTCCGGTATACCCGTTGCACATTTCTTTACATCATGCATGCGCGGAATGTTGTGGCGGATCATTTCTTTCTCCGCCCAATCGCTTAACAGCTTGATGAACGGTATAAGCTCATGACCACTGCCGGTAAGTTGATACTCCACCCGTGGCGGAAGTTCTATATACTCATGGCGTGTTATCAGTCCGTCATCTTCCAGTTCCCGTAAGGCTTGCGTCAGCATTTTGGGTGTTATACCGGTAACGGCTTTTCGCAGCTGGCCATAGCGCAGCAACCCTTCGCCCAGGTGCCAGAGAATCCGGCCCTTATGTTTACCTCCGATGCGTTGAAAACCATAGTCAACCGAGCATTGAGGTGCAGTGTCTTTTTGCTTCTTCATATACCTGAAAATTTTTTCTGACTGATTATCACCGTTAGTATCCTTTTGGTGCGCAGGGTACCAAAAAGTGCATACTTGATAGCGGCTTCACCGTCATGTTAGTTTGCTTCATTATGTAACGCAATTTTTATGAAGACCATTCAATCAGACAAATTTGGAATTGAAAATTTAAAAATCACATCCACTCCGAAACCAACGCCCGGCCCTCATGAAGTGCTGGTAAAGATAGAAGCTGCATCGTTAAATTACCTCGACCTGATGGTGATCAACGGGCAGTATAATCCTCAACTTCCGTTGCCACACGTTCCTTGTTCCGATGGCTCGGGCACCGTGGAAACTACCGGAAGCAACGTAACCCGTTGGAAAAAAGGTGATCGTGTCACTACACATTTCATTCAGCAATGGATCAGCGGAAGCAAAACACCTGAGTTATTCTTAAGTCGCACCGGTCTCGAACATCCCGGTGTACTGCGAGAGTATATTTCCATTCCTGAAACTGCGCTCGTGCGTACACCCGATATACTTTCAGCAGAGGAAGCATCTACATTGCCGATAGCAGCACTCACAGCCTGGACCGGACTATTCGAATACGCGCGATTAAAACCCGGACAAACACTGCTGACACAAGGGTCTGGTGGTGTATCGATCTTTGCCCTGCAGCTCGCTAAAGCAGCCGGGGCGCGGGTTATTGCGCTGTCCGGTTCACCTGCAAAACTGGAGAAGCTTCGCGCGCTCGGAGCCGATGAAGTGATCAACTATCGCGAGACTCCCGACTGGCATGTTGAAGCAAGGCGTTTGACGGATAGGGAGGGCGTTGACGCTATTCTCGATGTAGTAGGAACGGACACGCTTACCAAATCTATTTACGCGATTAAAGCCGATGGATTTATAGGCCTTACGGGAAATCTCTCCGGTGCTGTAGTACCGTTTAATATATATGACACGGTGCCGGCCAACGCAACCCTGCGCGGTATATCAGTGGGAAGTGTTGAGAATTTCAGAGCACTGCTGAAAGCTGTTGAGACTGTAAAGCTGAAACCTGTTATTGATTCGGTATTCCCGATGGATAGGATACAGGAAGCGTACCGATACATGCAGCAAGGCACGTTCTTTGGGAAGATTGTGATCAAGATAGATTGAGGGGAAGGCTGCTGGCTGCAGGATGGTAGCGGTGAGGTTACGAGGGGAGCTATAATTCGTTAATCCACCTATATGATCTATATGTAAAGAGAGAGTCGTTGTATTGAAACGCTCTCTCTTTATAAATAGCAATGACAGGTAAGATCGTTGCTTTTATATTCTGGCCTGATAGGTATATAGTTCGAAGTACCGGCCTTTCTTTTCAATAAGTTGTTCGTGTTTGCCGAGCTCTTGTATCTCGCCTCCTTCAATTACCAGGATCTGATCGGCCTGGCGGATGGTGCTTAACCGGTGCGCGATCACAAAGGTTGTGCGGCCTTTCATCAGTCTGCTGAGACTGTCCTGTATTAACGATTCTGATTCGGTGTCAAGATTAGATGTCGCTTCATCGAGAATGAGAACGCGCGGGTTGGCCAGTATAGCACGTGCAATAGCAACACGTTGGCGCTGTCCACCGGAGAGTTTTACACCCCGTTCGCCAATAACCGTATCGAGTCCTTTCTCGAATGAATCCGTGAACTGATCGACATTGGCAGCACGAACTGCCTGCAGCAATTCTTCTTCAGAAGCGCCCGGGCGTGGGAAGAGTATATTTTCACGAATCGTTCCTTCGAACAGAAAGTCGTCCTGTAATACAACTCCCAACTGACTCCGGTAACTGTCCAGCGAAACTTTCGCGAGATCAACACCATCTACCGTAATAGTACCGCTCTCCGGATTCAGGAAGGAAGCAGCGAGTCCGGCAATGGTTGTCTTGCCTGAACCTGATGTACCCACCAGGGCCGTAACGGTACCGTTAGGCGCAGAGAAACTGATGTTTCTCAAAACAGATTTACCTTCGTCATACGCAAACGACACGTTGTTAAAAGCTATATCGCCTTTGATCGTGCCGATCTTCATGGTGCGCGTGATGCCATCGTCTTCCGGTGTCATGTTCATGATCTCTTCCGTACGATCGAGCCCGGCAAACGCTTCGGTCAATTGACTGCCGATGTTACTCATCTGCACAATAGGAGCGATCATAAAACCAAGGTACAGCGTGAAGGAAAGAAAGTCTCCGAAGGTCATGTTACCATGGATGATCATATACCCACCAATCCCCATAATACCTGTGCTGGCGAGTCCTAAGAGAAACGTTGCTGAACTAGTAACGAGACTCGTAGAAGTGAGACTTTGTTTTACATTGAGGAAAAGTTTTTCAACGCCTGCCTCAAATGTTTTGATCTCCTGTGCTTCGGCATTGAAACCTTTGATAACGCGAACACCGTTGAGTGTTTCCGTTAAGCGACCGGTAACTTCTGCGTTGAGTTTGCCGCGTTCGCGAAATATAGGGCGTATCTTGTTAAACGCCTGCAGGGATATAAATCCAAATATGGCAACGGGCAATAATACATACAGCGTCATCATCGGGCTGATGTTGATCAACAGCACCAGGCAGATTACTGCGCTGAGCAATCCACCCACGAGTTGTACCAGGCCGGTACCCACCAGGTTGCGTACGCCTTCTACATCCGTCATGATGCGCGATACGAGCGCACCCGATTTGCTGTTGTCGAAGAAACGCACCGGTAGTCTGAGAATCTGTTTCTGAACTTTTACCCGTAACACCGATATAAGGTGCTGCGCTTCAACACTCAGTAACTTGGTGAGCAGAAAAGATGTTACTGCTTGTATTATGATAGCACCCACTACACCGCCCAGCAGATAATATAGCATGGTGATGTTCTTCTTGGCGATCACTTCGTCAACCAGGTATTTACTCGCCCACGGTAGAACAAGGCCGGAGATGCGGCTGATAACAATGAGGATAAGACCAACAAACAAAAGATTTCTGCGGGGCCATACAATGGTTTTAAAAACATGGCCAATAGTAACTTTCGGTTTCGACATTGAACGTTTGATTTGAGGTACGCAGAGAACAAGACGGAAGACAGATTAGTTTTATTCTTCCCGCCCATAAAATAAACGTATTTTTTCATTTGTGCTGTCCGGAATTTACCGGCATGTCAAATTCGATGTTGAGATCTACTTTAGCGTAATTATAGTGTATAGCCTCCTGTTCATTGGGCAGGAGGCTGTGTTGATGAGTATATAATATATTCTAAATGATTAAAAGCCGTTTACGCAGTATAGGCGATCATAGTTTGATTTTTATAGCATCGCCTTTGTAACTCACCACCTTGTTATACTTTTCTGATAGTGCGGGACCTGTTCCTTTACCAGGCAACACCGTGATAAGATTGAATGTTCGATTGGTAAGCATACCCGGGAACGAACCCTTTCTTTTTGAAATGGTTAAAACTTTTTGCTTATCGTTCCAGTGAAATGTTACTTCAGAATACTGCCCTTTTTCATAGTTGTAGTTGTCGCCTTCATCTTCATACAAGGTAAACTCACCATCGGCTCCGGTATATATTCTTATCTCGAGATTGTCCCATTTTTTCTCTTCAGCATATTGAACGCGCGGACCCCATGGAAGAATAGAACCAGTCTTTATATAGAGCGGTATAATATCCAGAGGAGTTTCTTTTTGGAGGGATTGACCTCCTGCTATTTTTTCGCCAGTCCAGAAGTCATACCAGTCGTTGCCAGCAGGAAGATAGAGCGCTCTCGATTTGATTGTGCTGAAATCTTCGACACGGGTTGTATCACGTTCGCTTACAGCAATTTTGGAATACATAGGTTTAATAACCGGTGCAACCAGGATAGACTTCCCGAACATATAGGCATCGTTCCGGTCAATCGCGTTTTTATCATTCGGAAAATCCATAACAAACGCTCGCATCGGAGTTGAGTTCTTGTTGGTAACATCCCACGAAGTTGAATAGATATAGGGGAGTAGTGAGTATCGCAGGTTAATATACTTTTCGATCGCATCATAATAGCGGTTGCCTTTTTTGCCGAATTGATAAATCTCGCGTGGAGCATCCGTGCCATGCGAACGCATCATCGGACAGAACGTACCGAATTGTAGCCAGCGCACATATAGTTCGCGGTAGTCGGCATCATTTAATTTAGCCGGATATTCCAGAAGGAAAAATCCTCCTATATCCGAGTTCCAGTAGGGTATACCACAAAGTGTGAAATTTAATCCGGAAGTAATCTGATTGTGCAGTGCTTTCCACGAAGAGACTACATCTCCCGACCATGTGTTGGCACCGTAACGTTGCTGTCCGGCAAACGCAGAACGTGTAAGTATAAATACACGTTTGTCTGAAGTAGTAGCACGTTGATGATCCGATACACCGCCAACCGTCATCAGCGGGTAAGCGTTTCTAACCTTGCGAAAAGAACCGAGATAGGTTTTGGTATCGAAATCTTCTTTTTTTAAATCAAGATGATCGGGCTCTGTTGAATCCATCCACCAGCCATCTATACCCAGCGAAAATATACCTTTGCTGGCGTAGCGCCAGTAAATATCGCGTGCTTCCGGATTATAGGCATCATAAACCCGTACACCGGATGGATATCGCATATCCGGAGGCCACACATCAAGACCTGACATCGGCCACGTGGTAATGTTGAATAGCATTCCTTTTTTGTCGAGCTCTTTATATGGCAATGTCTCCGGACCAAACGATGACCAGATCGAAATGATCATGTGTGCATTCAGCGCATGTATATCATCAACCATCTTCTTCGGTTTCGGAAATTCAGGATTTAAAAACTCCATGGCATTCCACAGGTAGTTGTTACCCCAGTACTGCCAGTCTTGTATGATGCCGTCAAGCGGCACATGCAGCTCGCGATATTTTTTTACTACACCTGTAATCTCATCTTCACTTTTATAGCGCTCTTTGCTTTGCCAAAAACCAAATGTCCACAACGGGAACATGGGAGCTTTACCGGTAAGCCCGCGCATTTGTGAAATAACTCCGTCTGCATTTTTGCCATACATAAAATAATAGTCAGCGCATTCTCCCACCTCAGATTTAAAATACGTTTCCGTATAATTATCGGAAAAGGTGGTAGGAGAATAATTATCCCAGAATATACCATAGCCTTTCACGGAAAGAAAAAATGGAATGACATCTTCCAGGTTTCCCTGCACCAGGTATTTAGTCTGATGACGTTGATTCATTTTCCCATCATGAAATTGTCCTAAGCCATAGATCGATTCGGCAGAGTCTAACAAAAATGACTGCGATACACTAAAGGTTTTATTTCCGGCATCGTTGAAATCTTCAAATATAGCCGTCTTGCCTTCTTTCAATAGTTTCTCTCCGGAGGTGCTCCGGAAGTTAAGCGTGCCTTTTTGTAAATCGAGATCAACAACAATAACTCCCGAAGAAAGTGTAACAATATTTTTTTCATTCTTTACTTCGGTCTTAACATTCTCCGGAGTCTTAATTACGGACAGACTTTTTGTTTGGGCAACTGCTCCCGCAGGCGTCTTCACGACTCTTAAAACAGAAGGGGTATAAAAAGTCAATTCGATGGTATGCACGTTGGTGGTGCCGACCGTTGCCCGGATACCGGAGGGAATTCGCTCGTACTTTTGAGCATTTGCAAATGTTGCAACTACGATGAGTGCAACAACAAGGATAATGTCTTTTAACATCTTGGCGTGGGTTAGAGTTTACAAAGTCACATTCCTGCATGAGCAAGAAGATCACGCAGGAGGAACATCATTTTAATTTATAAATGTAATAAATACATTTATAAATATATGGCAGCTTCTTGCAGCATTCTGTTTGAGAATTGCATAAACCGGAAATTCAGACTGCGTATACAGTTCTTTGGGACTATTGTGACTTTGAAATGTAGAGGTTTACTATACGTAGACTTTTGCATACCATAAACCCGTTCGCAGCTTTGTTTTGACCACTATTTTGTCGTCTGCTTCTTATTTATCCGCGCGAAACGGGTGGCTATACTTGCCTTGAAATTTGCGCTGGAGAATAACTGCGCAATTCCCCCACCATTGTACTGCCCAAATACGCGAAGGCATTTGGCAATTCGAATCTTTATTATACCAAGCATCCGGTTTGAGAACCATGATAGCCGATGATCGGGATCTTAAGCGCACATAATTATATAGTCATGAAAATAGTATCATTTGTAAGAAAAAAAAGCATTGTAGCGGTAGTCACCATTGTATCGCTGTTGCTCGTAATCAATGCAGTGCTGGTCTATCACAACAAAAATATTATAATAAGGAACACTGCTATCATTCATAAATCGGATGAAATCTCCAATCTTGTTGACCAACTGCTATCAGTGATGTTACACAACCTTGAAATGGGTATACGCGGATACGGTGTTACAAAAGATGTAAACATCCTTAGCCCGGCTTTGGACGCCATAAATGTGAAGGATAAAAGGTTCGATGCTATAAAAATAGCACTGGATAGTCAGCAGTATGATACGGCTCCGCTTGAAGAATTACGCAACGCGTATAGTGATTATATGGACTTTGTTCTGGAAATGAAGAAAATGATTGACCTGGACAGCACGCAGCGAGTTAAGGAAATGATGAAAGAGGATCGGGGACTACAGGTATTTCTGAAGTGGTGGGACGTAGGAAGAAAGATTCAGACCTACGAAAGAACTATAAAGGCTCAGGCAAACAGTGACTACAAGTCTGCTGTAAATAATAATTTATACCTGCAGGCATTTATTCTGTTGATTGGTTTGCCTACACTTGGCTATGTAGTCTACAAGTTACAAAGCGATGAACGACAGCGGCAGGCGTTGCTGCTGAACCTGGAGGAGAATAACCGCAAGTATATATTTGATCCCGGCACAACCATAGCAGCCGCTGATGCTGAACAGGTTATCGAGAACTCTATTGTAAATCTTCAGCAAGCGAGTCGGTTTATTGAAAACATAGCCGAAGGTAAATATACTGCCGAATGGGCGGGACTTAATGAAGCAAACGAGGATCTTAACAAAACAAGCCTTGCCGGAAGACTTTCCAACATGCGTGCGCAACTGGAACAGATGAAGCGTGAAGAAGAGCGCAGGTTATGGAGCAATGAAGGACTCACCAGATTTTCGGAGATCGTGCGCAATCATCAAAGTAATTTAGCAGAATTGACGAACGAGGTAATTCGCTTTCTTACGCAATACCTGGAAGCACAACAGGGTGGGCTGTTTGCGTTGCGCGAAGATGCAGCAGGTTCGTATCTGGAACTTTCTGCCTGCTATGCCTTCGATAAAAAGAAGTTTGTAGAACGCCGAATAGATATTGGTGTAGGACTTGTCGGACAGGCATACCTGGAGGGAGAAACAATGTTGCTCACAAAATTACCGCAGGGATATACCTATATAACATCCGGTATGGGCGAAGCAACACCAGGCTGCCTGGTAATTGTTCCGATGAAGCATAACGATAAAATTGAGGCGATTGTAGAAGTAGCGAGTCTCACAAAGTTAGAGGACTATAAAATAACATTTCTTGAAAAAGCAGGTGAGTTTGTAGCGTCAGCCTTGCAGGGAGTACGTACTACAGAGAAGATGCAGGAGTTGCTTTTGACTTCTCAACGACAAGCCGAAGAGATGCGTGCTACCGAAGAAGAATTGCGTCAAAACCTGGAAGAGCTGCAGGCAACACAAGAGGCCATGATTCGTAAACAGGAAGAACTGGACCGCGAAGAGTAAGCAGAGACAAATACCTTTTCCAAAATCGACTCTTCAACGATGATGGGACTCGTAAAAACGGACGCTGCCGATATATACTTTGATAAGAAGAATAAACGCATTATTCAACCCTGCCTTCGCGATGGTGCTATTTTGCAGTATTTGATCAAGTAGGACTGCTGACGATAGCTTTTATGTCAGGAAGTATGTTACAGCGGGATGAGGTATAGTATATAGGCTTGTATATTTCTCAAATTCAAAGCCGTCATTACGTTCGCTTTGAGGCTTTGAATTTGAGTTAGATGTCAGCAATAATTCATTTCAATTAAATTGTCTCCATCTACAGCCCAGCACCGAATGTTATATTTTAACATCAGCGGGATAAATGAATCAGGATTAAATAATCCTGGCAATTCATAGCTATATTTATATTATATGTTGTTAACCCTTAATAAAAAAGCAGTTGTTATAATCACAACTGCTTTTTTATAGAATAAATTGTATCCTGTCTATTCCACTCTCTTATTAAGCACAGGCTTTTTGCGCGGCTGTTCTTCTTTCGATTTTCCATCTTTCGATAGTGACCCCGGTGTGTAAATTTCTTCCACCGTGGTTTCATCAGCAAGATTTTCCTCACTTCTTGCAATCTGTTCATCAATTACAGGCGAAGTGTTGAGTGTATTATCGGGGCTGAACGCCCGTGTGGTTGTTCTTCTTGTAGTTCTCATGATGTTCTATATTTGTTTGTACAGAATAGGGCAAAAAATTATGCCTTGAGTGGATGATGGTATTAAATTTATAACACGTATTTGTTCTCACTATAAAATTATAACGTCATGAGTGACTGGATCAATCTCGTTCAGGACAAGCTACTGCGCTGGTGGGTATATCTCATCAAGATGTTGCCAAACTTTGCACTGGCTGTTATTGTACTGCTGCTGTTTATTTTTGCTGCACGTCTGGCGCAGCGGTTATCTCATAAATTTTTTATGAGCGTCTCCAAGAGTGAATCCATCAGTGGACTGGTATCCGGTATACTATATTCACTGGTAATCATCTTTGGAATCATGACGGCCCTGCAGATCATGCAACTTGACAAGGCGGTGTCTTCATTGTTGGCGGGTGTTGGCATTATCGGACTTGCTCTTGGTTTTGCCTTCCAGGATCTGACAGCCAACTTTATATCCGGTGCGTTCATCGCGTTCAAGCGACCGTTTGATATAGGACATACCATTGAGACCAACGGTTTTACCGGAACGATACAGGAGATTCGCCTGCGGTCTACGACACTGCGTACCTACGCGGGCCTGCACGTGATCATCCCAAACAAAGATATATTTCAGAAGCCTATCATTAATTACTCGCTTACTGAAGAACGAAAGGTAGAGCTGGAGTTTCAGATTGTGAATACGATTGATCTTGATTTTATATCCAATCGTATTAAAGATGCGTTGGAGAAAGCGGCTTCAGGCGATACGATCCGTAACATCGAAGTATATTTTTCAGCAATAGCCGATCCGAAGATACAGGTGTATATATCGTTCTGGACAAGCAATAATCATCCGCAGGAATTTATGAAGGCCAGACACCACGCGATACTGGCCATCTACAACGTGTTTGCAGAAAGTAAAATATATACCGTTCAGTTCCCGGACAAAAAAAGCGGTGAACCGGTGAAACAGCCGGCATCATGAATTGGAGACTACAACAGGGGATTTTTCGTGAACGACAGCTTCGCGGGTTTCCACCGGAAGTGATACCATAAATGTAGAGCCTTCACCGGCTTTACTGAGCACAGATATATTTCCTTTGTGGTGCTCGGCTATTTTCTTGCAGAGCGCCAGACCTATACCTGTACCTTCGAGTTTTGCTTCGGTGTGAAGGCGCTTGAACATGCCGAATACTTCTTCCGCATATTTCTGATCGAAGCCCATGCCATTGTCTTTTACCAGTATGCGGCAATACTTATGGTAGGGCGGTACACTAGGCTGTCCGTTGGTTGCCCAGTCGAAGGAGATGGTAATTACAGGAGGTACATCTTTCTTGCAATACTTCAGCGCATTGTTGATGAGGTTGTGAAAGAGCAAGCGGATAAGCCCCGGATTACCATAAAGCAATGGATATTTATCAGTGGTAATCTGGGCGTGTTTGTTTCGTATCTCTTCGTCCAGTTCGCCCAGAATATCACTGATGATAATGTTTATATCCGTGGATGTAAACTCGCGTGTATCTTCTGAAATCTTCGAGAAGGTAAGTATATCACGGATGAGCGATTGCATGTGCTCGGCTGATTTCTGAATGCGTTCAAAATCAGCTTTACCACTGTCATCCAGTGAATCTTTATACTTCATGAAAAGCTTGTTGGCAAAGAGCCTGATCTTGCGCAGTGGTTCCTGCAAGTCGTGAGACGCCATGAATGCAAAACGATCCAGTTCCTTATTCACAGACTGAAGCCGTTCTATATTTACCAGTAGCTCCTGGTTCAGTTGCTTTACTTTTTCCTCGGAGGCTATACGTTCCTTTACTTCATTCTCCAGGCTCTTGTTGGTGGCAATCAGTTTCTGTTCCTGTACTTTCAGCTCGTGTGTTTTTTTATACAAGTCTACGAGCACGGAAACCTTCGCGCGCAGTACATCTGCATTGATGGGTTTGAAAAGATAGTCTACAGCACCAGCCTGGTAACCTTTGTACATGTTCTCATCACCGAAGTTGTTGGCCGTTATAAAGATGATGGGTATATGCTTCAGTCTATCACGCTCATAGATGAGTGATGCCGTTTCAAAACCATTCAGGTTCGGCATCTTCACATCCATGAGTATCATGGCGAAATCAAATTCAGAGAGCAGTATCTTCAGTGCTTCTCTTCCAGACCTGGCCTTGACAAAATGATAACCATTGGGTTCCAATATACTTTCAATAGAAAGCAGGTTGTCCTCGCGATCATCAACGAGTAAGATCTTTGGTTGCATGGAGCAAAAATATTTACCAATATAAAAAATTACTTACAGAACCATAATCGCATCAGTGACAGCAGTTGATCGATCTTCACAGGCTTTGTAATGTAATCGGAAGCTCCTGCCTCAATACATTTCTGCCGATCGCCTTTCATGGCTTTTGCAGTAACAGCAATGATCGGCAACGAACTGTTCTTGTGTTCGCGTCTGATCTTTTGCGTTGTCTCATAGCCATCCATTTCCGGCATCATAATATCCATCAGCACCATTTCTATTTTCGGGTTGTCATTCAAAATCTGAATAGCATCCTTACCACTTTCGGCCGTGATTACGTTTATATTGTAGCGCTCAAATACGGTAGTCAATGCAAACAGGTTTCGTACGTCATCATCTACTACCAGTATATTTCGTCCGCTCAGTATATCTTCTTTGTTACGGATGTTTTCGACAATGCGTTTTTTCTCACGCGACAGATCTTTGTGATTAATGTGCAGGTGCGCGATTGTTTCTTCCAGTAATTGCTCGATGGAATTAGCGCTCTTCAGAATTACAGCATTTGAATTCTGATTGAGCTGATTCATCTCAGACTTCGAGAATTCCCGTGCGGAGTAAACGATCATCGGTGTGAGTTTCTTTTTCGTCTGCGTTATCTTACTCACAATTTCCGGTCCTGATATATCCGGCAATGTATAGTCCAGGATAATGCAATCCGGATCTTCCGCCTTGATCATTTCCAGCGCAGCTGTACCGGTGGAAGCGATGCTTACCTGCATGTTAACATCCTGAACAATCTTGGCAATCTGTGAAGAGTCGATCTCGTTGTCTTCCACCACCAGTATTCGCTTGATATCGCGCTGGTTATAGGTAGCGATATCCTTGAACAAGTCGTCCAGAGCTGTGTTGTCCAATGGCTTCAGCAGGAAACTGCGGGCACCACGTTTCAATGCCAGTGCTTTATTTTCTTCACCGGAGATTACGTGGATTGGTATATGACGATAGTTGAGATCATTGCGTAACAGGTCGAGCACTTTCCATCCGCTCGTTGCCGGTAATTTTACATCCAACGTAATGGCTACTGGCGCAAAGCGGTTGATGAAGTCGAACACCTCCAGGTAGTTCGTGGCAATAATTCCTTTCAAGCCAACTTCGTGTGCTTTGTCAATGATGATCTTTCCGAAACGGTAATCATCTTCCACAATCAACACCACTTTATCATTGGGTTGAACATGCGTACGGTCGTCACCGGCCTCGTTGATCATCTCATTTACAATCTCCATACCGCCTCCGCGATTATCAACACCATCTTTGGTTACGCGCAATGTGCTGAGTAATGAATCAATGTTACCATCATTATCACTCAATTGCATTTGCTCGATGGCCTTGAGGTTCTTGGAAGTTTCGAGGGTTGCTATATTTGGAACGCTGTCTACCGGCAGGAACAAAGTAAATGTACTTCCTCTGCCCGGTGAACTGTCGAGTTCAATGGTACCGCCTAAGAGTTCGGCAAGACCACGGCTGATGGACAATCCCAAACCGGTTCCACCATATTTACGACTGGTAGAACCTTCTGCCTGCTGGAAGGCTTCGAAGATGATCATCTGTTTCTCCTGCGGTATACCTATACCGGTATCACTGATGGAGAAAGCAATAACTTTTTTCGCATTGTCCAGATTCTGGTTGCCCGGTTTCCAATTGCGTTTCGCATCATATATACTCAGGCTTACTTCACCTTTCTCGGTAAACTTGAATGCATTGGACAACAGGTTTTTCAGGATCTGGTTGAGTCGTTGTATATCCGTTTCCATCGCACTCGGCAACGCTGAATCCATTTCAATTCTGAATTTAAGGTTGCGTGCTTCGGATATAGGCTTAAATGTAGTTTCAACAAAGGACGCAATTTCCCCAAGCGGAACAGGGGAGATGTTGGTTGAAATAAATCCTGATTCGATTTTGGAAAGGTCGAGAATATCGTTGATCAACTGGATCAAGTCATCACCACACGAGTGAATTGTCTTCGCATAACGAATCTGTTTCTCGTTCAGGTTACCTTCTGCATTTTCATAGAGTTGCTGTGCAAGAATGAGCAAGCTGTTGAGCGGTGTACGCAACTCGTGCGACATGTTCGCGAGAAATTCGGATTTGTATTTCGAAGTAAGTGTAAGCTGCTCTGCTTTTTCTTCGAGCGACTTGCGGGCTTCTTCTACTTCCTTGTTCTTCGCTTCCACTTCTTCTTTCTGTTTTACCAGCAGCAATGCTTTATCCTGGAGCTCATCGTTTGTTCTGCGCAACTCGCCTTGCTGTACTTTCAATTCACTCGCCAGGGATTGCGACTGGGTAAGAAGTTCTTCCGTACGTGTATTCGCTTCGATCGTGTTCAACACGATACCGATACTTTCGGTTACCTGTTCCAGGAAGTCGATGTGGGTTTCATTGAATGCTTCGAGTGATGCGAGCTCGATTACCGCTTTCACATCGTTCTCGAACAACACCGGCAGGATGATCAGGTTGGAAGGTTTCGCTTTACCCAAACCGGAACTGATCTTGATATACCCTTGTGGTATATTGGTAAGTAATATTTTTTCTTTTTCAAATGCGCATTGCCCTACAAGACCTTCCCCTATGGCAAATTCTTTCGGCACTGTTTTTTCATCTTTATAGGCATACGCAGAGAAGAGCTGCAATTTCACATTTGAAGTTTCCTCATCCTGTTTCAGAATATAGAATGCACCGAAGTGAGCATTCACCACTTGCGCCAATTCGGAAAGTATACGTTTCGATACCGTATCGAGATCGCGTTGTCCCTGCAACATCTGCGTAAACTTCGCGAGGTTTGATTTGAGCCAGTCCTGATCCTGGTTACGCAATGTAGTTTCGCGCAGGTTGGTGATCATCTGGTTGATCGTATCTTTCAACGCCTCGAGTTCACCTTTCGCATCCACACGAATGGTTCGCGTCAAGTCACCTTTCGTTACGGCTGATGCCACTTCCGATATAGAACGCACCTGTGTAGTAAGATTCGCTGCGAGCTGGTTAACGTTCTCGGTCAAATCTTTCCATGTACCCGATGCACCCGGTACACTTGCCTGACCACCGAGTCGCCCTTCAACACCCACTTCGCGCGCCACCGTTGTTACCTGGTCTGCGAACACCGCGAGTGTATCAATCATCTCGTTGATCGTATCGGTCAACTGTGCTAATTCTCCCAATGCGTTGATGGAAAGTTTCTGCTTCAAATTACCTTTCGCAACAGACGTCACAACTTTTGCTATACCACGCACCTGGCCGGTAAGGTTCGATGCCATCTGGTTTACAGAGTCTGTCAAATCTTTCCATGTACCCGCCACACCACGTACTTCAGCCTGTCCTCCAAGTTTACCTTCGGTACCAACTTCACGTGCCACACGCGTTACTTCAAATGCAAATGAGTTGAGCTGCTCCACCATCGTGTTCACCGTATTCTTCAACTCCAACATTTCACCGCGCACGTCCACGGTAATTTTTTTGGACAAGTCTCCGTTCGCCACCGCGGTTGTTACACCCGCTATATTTCGCACCTGGTCAGTGAGGTTACCGGCCATCTGGTTTACGGAGTCAGTCAAATCTTTCCATGTACCTGCTACACCGGGCACGAATGCCTGTCCACCCAGTTTACCTTCAGTACCCACTTCACGCGCCACACGCGTTACCTCTGATGCAAAACCACGAAGCTGGTCCACCATGGTGTTCAGCGTTTCTTTCAACTGCAAAATTTCTCCGCGTACGTCCACGGTAATTTTCTTGGACAAGTCACCGTTCGCTACGGCCACCGCTACGTTCGCTATATTTCGGATCTGTGCAGTAAGGTTACCCGCCATTTGATTCACAGAGTCAGTCAAACCTTTCCATACACCACCAACACCTTTCACCGTTGCCTGTCCACCCAGTTTACCTTCGGAACCCACCTCACTCGCCACACGCGTTACCTCGGATGCGAATGAGTTTAGCTGATCCACCATCGTGTTGATGGTGTTCTTCAACTCCAACATTTCACCTTTCACGTCCACGGTAATTTTCTTGGACAAGTCTCCTTTCGCCACCGCGGTTGTTACCTCTGCTATATTTCGCACCTGGTTTGTCAGGTTATCCGCCATCTTGTTTACCGAATCTGTCAAGTCTTTCCACGTACCACCTACACCAGGTACATCGGCCTGACCACCGAGCTGACCTTCGGAACCTACTTCGCGTGCCACACGCGTTACTTCCGAACCGAAGGAGTTGAGCTGATCCACCATGGTATTGATAGTGTTCTTCAACTCCAACATTTCTCCGCGTACATCCACCGCGATCTTTTTGGACAAGTCTCCTTTTGCCACCGCGGTTGTTACCTCTGCTATATTTCGCACCTGGTTGGTAAGGTTCGATGCCATCTGGTTCACGGAGTCCGTCAAATCTTTCCATGTACCACCAACACCCGGTACGTTTGCTTGTCCACCGAGCTGCCCTTCAGAACCCACTTCACGCGCCACACGTGTTACCTCGGAAGAGAATGAGTTGAGCTGATCCACCATGGTATTTATAGTGTTTTTCAACTCCAACAATTCTCCCTTCGCATCCACGGTAATTTTCTTGGACAAGTCACCGTTCGCCACCGCAGTTGTTACCCCCGCTATATTTCGCACCTGACCTGTTAAGTTCGATGCCATCTGGTTTACCGAATCGGTGAGATCTTTCCATACACCACCGACACCTTTCACCGTTGCCTGTCCACCCAGTTTACCTTCCGTACCTACTTCAAGTGCCACACGTGTTACTTCCGAACCGAACGAGTTGAGCTGATCCACCATGGTATTTATAGTGTTCTTCAACTCCAACATTTCACCGCGCACGTCCACGGTAATTTTCTTGGACAAGTCACCGTTCGCCACCGCGGTTGTTACCCCCGCTATATTTCGCACCTGACCTGTTAAGTTCGATGCCATCTGGTTTACGGAGTCAGTAAGATCTTTCCATATACCCCCTACACCTTTTACTGTTGCCTGTCCACCGAGTTTACCTTCCGTACCAACTTCAAGCGCCACACGTGTTACTTCCGAACCGAAGGAGTTGAGCTGATCCACCATGGTATTTATAGTGTTCTTCAACTCCAACATTTCTCCACGCACGTCCACCGTAATTTTTTTGGACAAGTCACCGTTCGCCACAGCAGTAGTTACACCGGCTATATTTCGCACCTGGTTGGTAAGGTTACCCGCCATCTGGTTTACCGAGTCCGTCAAGTCTTTCCATGTACCACCTACACCGGGTACATCAGCCTGTCCACCGAGCTGCCCTTCCGAACCCACTTCACGCGCCACACGTGTTACCTCGGAAGAGAATGAGTTGAGCTGATCCACCATCGTGTTTATAGTGTTCTTCAACTCCAACAGTTCTCCTTTGGCATCCACAGTAATTTTCTTGGACAAGTCACCTTTCGCCACCGCGGTAGTTACCCCTGCTATATTTCGCACCTGGTTGGTAAGGTTACCCGCCATCTGGTTTACCGAGTCGGTGAGATCTTTCCATACACCACCAACACCACGCACCGTTGCTTGTCCACCGAGTCTTCCTTCCGTACCTACTTCAAGCGCCACACGCGTTACCTCGGAAGAGAAAGAGTTGAGCTGATCCACCATCGTGTTGATGGTGTTCTTCAGCTCCAACATTTCACCTTTCACATCCACAGTAATTTTCTTCGAGAGATTACCGCGTGCTATAGCTGTCGTTACTTCCGCTACATTTCGTACCTGGTTGGTAAGGTTACCGGCCATCTGGTTTACCGAGTCGGTGAGATCTTTCCACACGCCATCGACACCTTTTACTTTCGCCTGTCCACCAAGTTTACCTTCCGAACCCACTTCACGTGCCACACGCGTTACCTCCATGGAGAACAGGTTCAACTGCTTCACCATGTCGTTTACTTCTTTCGCGATGCGCGCAAATTCACCTTGCAATACGTGACCACCAATTTCCTGCGGCATCTCCTGCGAGAGATTTCCTTTTGCAACAGAACTGATTACGTGCGCGATTTCTATCGTTGGGTGTACAAGGTCGGAGATCAGGACATTGAGTGAGCTTACACCACTGGCCCATGAACCTTTTGCATTGGGTAAATCGATGCGTTGCGTAAGTTTACCTTGCTTACCGATAGTGTTACCGGCACGCATAAACTCCTGCATCATTTTTTCGTTCATCGAAATGATGTCGTTCAGTGTATCGCATATTTTACCACTGATACCAACCTGGTCGAACGGCATGCGCACTGAAAAATTTCCATTGCGTACTTCTGTTAATACACGAAGCAGTTCACGATTATCGAGGATACCCATGAACTGTTGGTATTGATCTTCATTTATAGTATAGCGTGTAGGAGCTTTCTTTTTCCCGGCAGATTTAGGAGGGGAAATTACAGCAACATCATCACCATTCTTCGAAGATGAATGAGTTGTCTTCGTTTTTTTGCCCATGAGGTAGAAATTTTGAAATAACAATTTACTGGAGAAATCTTCACAAATACACGCGTGTAGAAATTAAAAAAAAGAATTTGTTAAAAAAATTATATGAACGTGCATAACGATGCGGAATAACTTCTACAGGGTATAGTGAAATGTATATTTAAAAAAGCATGCCAATGCGGAGTATAGTATATCGTGCTATAGTGGTAGCGTTGTGTGGAGATGTAAGCTATGAGCTACGAGGAAGGTTAGCTGCTGGCTTCTGGCTACAAGAGGTGTTATCTGCTTGTTGCATTTTTTCCTGTAGCCAGTAGCCAGAAGCCCTATATATGCCTCGCGCAGCTCATAACTCAAAGCTCGCAGCTATTCCTGGTGTACACCTTCTGCGAATTCTTCTACCATTTTTCGACAGAATGCAGGTAGGTCCTTTGGGCTCCTGCTGGTAACTAAACCGTTGTCAACTACCACTTCTTTGTCAACCCAGTTGGCACCGGCATTGATGAGATCGGTGCGGATAGAAGGGTAGGATGTTACTTCCCGTCCTTCCAAGAGACCTGTCTCAATCAACGTCCACGGACCGTGACATATAGCTGCTATAGGTTTATGCTCCTGCAGAAATGCAGTTACAAAATTTACAGCATCCTTGTTTACACGAAGCTGATCCGGATTGAGTACACCGCCTGGTAACACCAGGGCATCATACGACTGCGCGTTTACTTCGCTTACAGTTTTATTGACATCATATTCTTTGCCCCAGTTTTTTTCAGCCCATGCCTTGATCTTTCCTTTTTGCAATGAGACAACATCCACGTGCGCACCAGCTTCTTTCAAGGCTTTGATCGGTTCTGTAAATTCGGATTCCTCAAAACCATTTGTTGCGAGCACAGCTACTCTTTTATCTCCCAGTTTTGTCGCCATAATTTTTTTGGTTTTAGTGAAGCTGTGCGTGGACGAAAAAACTATACCGGAGGGAGGGGTGATGCAATGGAACAGGCGTGCAGACGCAACGTTTAAAACAGCCGCTAGCTGTAGTTTGATTCCCGTAGCGAAACCGTTTTTGCTGGCAGCGCTATATTCTCTTAGCTTGTAACGCGTGGCGAGTTTTTCATGCAGCTAGCAGCCTGTAGCCCTTGTATTGCTTCTCGAAGCTCAAAGCTCGCGGCTCGCAACTGTTTTTGGACAATCATTTCTACAAACCCAAACCCCGCCTTCAGCATTATCGCTCTAAACGGTGTAAAACTCTCGGGCACGAAATTTTACGGTATGCTTCGCTACAACCCTCGCTAATTTATGCATACACTTTGGACAGGAACTCTGGAATTTGGCCTGGTTAATATTCCTTTTAAAATTGGTTCAGTAAGTTTCAGTCCGGGTGCTGATTCTCCGGCACTCGCCAAGGGAAATATAATTCGCATTGAAGACTTTTTGCTGAAAGATGAAGTGCATCTTCCTTCGCCTTCGTCCGATACTACTTTTCAGATACAACCGGAAGATACGGGACTGCATGCCTTTGATATCTTTCGTCATGGCCTCATTCGCAATAATAAAGTGGCCTTTGGGACTTTCAATGCATTGGACAACAATCGCGCCTGTTGGTTGCACGCTACCGATACTACGGTTTGGTTTCACCTCGGTGATGAGGTGCGCGATGCAGAACAGTTGAACCGGTATATCAATTTCAGAAAGAGAATCAAGCAAAAACAACTTCCTAAAAAAACTTTCAATTCTACGGTGAGACAGCTACTCGCGGGACAGATCAGAATTTTCTGAGGTATATAATTCTTTAAAGCAAACAATCCATTATCCCCCCTCTCAGGAGCAGGACGCAAGTCCTCTCCGAGAGGGGTATATTTTTTATGCTGGCACATTATTTATAACACTGTGTGCAGAAGCTATGCACGTACGTACTATTGTACGTGCGCGTAGCATCAGCATGTATCATCAAACCCGTTTTAAAATGAAAGCAATATGGACAGGTGCTATAGGTTTTGGTCTGGTAAATATACCTGTAAAATTATATAGTGCCACACAGCAAAGTGATCTGGATCTTGATCTGCTTGACAAGAAAGATCACGCCAATATAAAATTCCAGCGCGTTAATAAAGAAACCGGTAAAGAGGTAACGTGGGCCAATATCGTGAAGGGCTATAAATACAAAGGTGAATACGTTGTACTCGATGATAAAGACTTTGAGCGGGCGAGTCCGAGGAAAAGCAGGATGATCGAGATCACTGACTTTGTACAGGAAGATGAGATCGACCCGGTATATTATGAGACACCGTATTACCTGGAGCCGGAGCGTTCGGGGTCCCGCGCGTATAGCCTGTTGCATGACGCACTTGTAAAAAGTGAAAAGGCTGCCGTGGGAAGTTTTGTATTGCGAAGTAAAGAACACTTGTGTGTATTGCGCGCCAGCGATAAAGTAATTGTATTGAACCGGATACGTTTCGCTGAGGAGATTCGCGATACATCCGAGCTGAAATTACCAGCCGGCAGGCCTAAGGCAGCAGAGTTGAAGATGGCACTTTCGCTGATCGACCAGCTTACAGGTCCGTTCAAAATAGATAAGTTTAAAGATACCTATACCGGTGAATTGCGTAAATTGATCAAGGCAAAAGCTACCGGTAAGAAAGCAGACTACCCGAAACTGAAAGTAACACATCGTAAATCGACAGACCTGATGTCGCAGCTTAAGGCGAGTCTTAAACGTGCATCATAATGAGTCTACAGGTATATACCCGCAAGCGTAATTTCGCGCATACACCCGAGCCTTCCGGCAAAGCAAAAAAGAAATCTGCTGCGCTTACTTTTGTCGTGCAGCGACATGATGCTTCGCGACTTCACTATGATTTTCGATTGCAGGTTAACGGTGTCTTAAAAAGCTGGGCTGTACCGAAAGGTCCTTCGATGAATCCCAATGACAAGCGACTTGCAGTTATGGTGGAAGATCATCCGCTGGCCTATGGAAATTTTGAAGGCGAAATTCCTGAAGGTAATTATGGTGCCGGTACCGTAGAGATATGGGATCATGGCACATACCAACCGGAAGAAGAAGCATCGGATCTCGATAAAACAATGATGCAGGAGTTGAAGAATGGCTCCCTGAAATTTATACTCTATGGCGAAAGGCTGAAAGGTTCTTTTGCATTGGTAAAGATGAAGAATGGTGATGGCAAGAACTGGCTGCTCATCAAGCATCGCGATGAGTATGCAACGGATGAGTATGATATAGAACAAGAGTCTAAAGTAAAACGTAAATCCAGGAGCAGTAAAGATAAAAGCACTTCATCTGATATATCGGTGCCGCGTTCTGTACGATCCTCAAAGGAGAAGGTAACAGACTATATTAAGCCCACCATGGCCTATACGCGTGAGGAGCCTTTTAATGATGAAGACTGGATCTTTGAAATTAAATGGGACGGTTATCGCGCAGTAGCAGAAGTGGGTAAGAAGAACATCAGGTTCTATTCGCGGAACGGTTTGTCATTCGAAAGACTATATCCCGCGATAGCAGAAGAGTTGAAAAAGATTAAAGATGATGTTGTGCTGGACGGTGAGGTTGTTGTGCTTGATAAGAATGATCGTCCGAGTTTTCAAAAGCTGCAGCACTATAGTGAGAATCGTTCATTGCCGTTGGTATATTACGTGTTTGATTGCCTGCGGTATAAAGGAAAAGATATAACGGACCTGCCGTTGCTTGAGCGGAAGAAGATAGCCGCACAGGTGTTGCCGCCAGGTAATGTATTGAAATATTCCGACCATGTTGCTGCCGATGGAAAGGCTTTCTTTGAACATGCTGTGAAGCTCGGCCTCGAAGGTATAATCGCGAAACGCGCAGAAAGTACATATGCCGTTGGAAGAAGAACGTACGACTGGCTCAAGATAAAAAATCACAATACACAAGAGGCTGTTATAGCGGGCTATACCGAGCCGCGCGGCAGCAGAAGTTATTTCGGTGCGTTGGTGCTGGCCATGTATCAGAAAGGTAAATTGAAATATATAGGACACACCGGCACAGGCTTTACTGAGAAGATACTGAAGGATGTGTTCAAAACGCTGCAACCGGATGTTCGCAAGACATCCCCGTTCGATACGAAAGTACCCATCAATGCACCGGTAACGTGGGTGGATCCTAAGCACGTATGTGCTATCAAATATACCGAAGTAACGGATGATGGAATTTTGAGACACCCTGTGTTCATGGGATTACGGATTGATAAGAAAGCTAAAGAAGTAGATCACCTGGACGTGGAAGTAGCATCAGACAAAAACACAAAGACAAAAGTGAAAAAGACAGTTGCCCGGAAGCCAGCAGCTAAGAAAGTTGCCAGGCGGAAAGCAAGTGGTAAGCCAGAAGCCGACAGCGGTATAGTAAAGGTGCAGGGACACGAACTGAAGTTTACACACCTCGATAAAATATACTGGCCAGACGAAGGTATTACCAAAGGGGAAGTGATTGAATATTATAACAGCATTCATAAATACATTCTTCCTTACCTGAAGGACAGACCGCAATCACTCAAACGAAATCCCAATGGTATAGCGGATAAAGGCTTCTTTCATAAAGATGCCGGTGATGCCGCTCCGGAATGGGTGGATAGTATAGAACTATATTCAGAGAGTGCCGACAAGGAGATTGACTATATCCTCTGCAACAACAAGGCAACGTTGTTATACCTGAATAATCTCGGTTGCATTGAAATCAATCCGTGGAATTCGCGTGTAAAGAGTTTGGACAATCCTGACTATCTCATCATGGATATAGATCCTTCTGAAAAAAGTACGTTTGACGAGGTGATTGATGCGGCCCGGGTTATTAAAGATATACTGACCAAAGCCGGTGCGGCTTCGTTTTGTAAAACGTCTGGTGCATCGGGTCTGCATGTATACGTACCGTTGGGCGCGAAGTATGATTATGAACAGGCGCGTTCGTTCGCGGAGATTGTTGCCACACTGACGATGGAGCAATTGCCCGACACGACTACGATGGAACGTTCACTCAATAAACGCAAGAATAAAATATACCTGGATTACCTGCAGAACAAACGCGGACAAACACTGGCTTCGGTATATAGTCTGCGTCCGGTGCCGGGTGCGACTATATCTACACCGCTCGATTGGAAAGAAGTAAAGCGTGGATTGTCACCTGCACAGTTTACCATGAAGACGCTACCGAAGCGATTGGACAAAAAAGGCGATCTGTTCAAAGGCGTGTTGAAGAAAGGGATTGATATGGCGAAGTGCCTGAAGAAACTGGAAGGTTGACGTGTCTATGTGGGTACGTGTGTTGGTGTTTAGGTTAGGAGTTGAAGAGTCGCCCAGACGCCCGCACCAAAGAAGATGTGTCCGACAAGGATGGATGGGATATAGTCTTTCAACGGTACGGCTGGTGGGTTGGGGTGGATGGCGAAAAAGATGCGCCATACGATAATGCCGACAATGCCGCTGATGAAGCCATAGAGTACACAGGTTATGAAATCTGGTTTTCCGATTCCATTTGTCCAGAGTAAATAGTAGATCACAGAGAATATAATACCCACCAGGTAATGTCCCAAAATCCCAACCACAACAGCAGAGCTGTGTTCGGAGGTTTCTTTATCGGGAGTAGTTTGAAATGTAAGCATGGTGCCCAATATCTTTACCACTTTCAATCGCTTGTGTGTAATGTACGACACCAGGTATATAAATGCTGTCATCAAGGCTGTTCCTCCGATACCCGCTACTATAGCGGTTAATATATTCATGTTCTGTTGCATTATGTATATAGTTTTTGGCAGATGTCACAGTAGAAGGTTCTTCGATTTGTTTTTCCGAGGTATTCCTTTTTCAGTGGGACTTTATCTCTCGGACAAGTACGCTTGGTGTGTGCCAGCCAGTGTTTCTTCAATTCAAACTTTTTCTTCCATTCCAGGAAATCAAAGCTATAGTTTACCACTTCGGTAACCAGTAACTTCTTTTTAGCGGGCGGTAATTTTCCGATGTAGCTTAGAGGATGAATGCGCGTACGGAACAATACTTCATTCTTGATGATGTTCCCGGAACCTGAAAATATACTTTGATCCAGCAGCGCATCGCATGCCAGCATTTTGGGATTTGCCTTCAGTTTGTTCAGGGCCTGATCAGCATCCCAATGTTCATTCATTACATCGGCTGTCCAATCGTATACTTCGTTCAGCGGTGCTTCGATGAGGTCGAGTGCGCAGGCGTAGAAGTTTAATTCTCCCCTGGAAAACTGAAGGTGCAGACGCGGGGTAGCATCTTTCTGTTCGTTGATCCGATAGCTGCCAAAGAGCAGAAAATGTACTCTGACTGTGAACCTGGGAAAGCAAATTAAAAAGTGTTTGCCCCAGCTTTTAAAGTCTGTAATCTTTTTTCCTTTCAGACGTGAGGCATCAAACTTTCGCGTGCTGCCATTGACGTCAGTAACTTTCTTCCCTTTAAATGCCTGAACGGCTTCTTTCAAAATAACGATGGATGGTCCTTCCGGCATTGTCGAAGTATATATACCATGCGGTATAACTCATTACGAGTATACTGCATAGAAGTGCGTTGCTTACTTTTCTTTTTCGGAGAGTGTACGAAGCTCAACCGGCTCCAGGTCACGCGTGGCCGGGCCGGTAAATACTTTACCATCCGGAGAGTATCGTGCCCCGTGACATGGACAATCCCAGGTTTGTTCTGCGAGGTTCCAGGCTACACTACATTTCATGTGGGTGCAGGCCGGTGACACGGCATGCAGGGAACCATCGCTGTCTTTTGATACGGCAATCACTTCACCGTTAAACTTCACAACCTTACCTTCACCTTGCGCGAGGTCGGCCATGCTTTCCAGTTCCCCGGTGGTAAACCATTTGCCAATGAATTGTTTCGCTACATCGGTGTTGTGCTCAATGAAATCTGCAAAGCCAGCAATCGGCTTGATACGTGTAGGCGAGAACAGGTCGCCATATATACTTTCATTCTTTGTAACAAGCTCGTTTAATACGATGGCAGCCACACTGCTATAGGTCATGCCATTGCCGCCGAAACCGGTTGCTACATATACATTGTGCGAGTGTCCAGGAAGGTGACCGATGTACGGTAGCCCATCCGTTGATTCAAAATATTGTGATGACCATTGATAGCTGATTTCACTCACATCAAAATACCTTCTGACGTGACTCTCCAACTGTCGGAAACACTTTTCTGTGTTCGGCTCGTGACCGGTTTTGTGATCTTCTCCTCCGGCAATCAGGTATTTTTCACCATCAACTACCTGCGTGCGATAGTAATGGTAAGGATCATACAGATCATAGATGAGACCATCCGGATAGTTACCGCTCTTCAGCTTTATGGCCATGGCGTAGCTTCTCCAAGGGGAGCAGCGCAGGTGCAGTAAATTTATAGTAGGCGGTATATGTGTAGCGTAAATTAATTTCAATGCTTTGAATGATGCTGACTCTGCTTCGATCTGTATCATGTCATCATCTTCGTTTGCATGCGTTACACGGCAATATTGGACAATGGTTCCGCCCAGCGCTTCAAATTGTTTAGCCAGTGCATAAACATACTTCATCGGGTGGAATTTAGCCTGCTCTTCTACCCGGATAGCTTTTTCAAAAGGTATAGGAACGGGGATGCTAAAAATCGGCTCGAGTTTGAGACTTGCTTTTTCAGAAGCCTCTGCGATATCATCCAGTTCTTTGGATTGTTTGTCATCCTGCGAGAATAAGAAAGCAGATGCTTCTTCAAATTCACAATCAATCCGGTAATCCTGTATGTTTCGTTTGATCAGGTTGACAGCTTCACGGGTAGCCTGTACCACCAGTCGCGCGTTGTCCTCTCCGAAGTTTTTTGAAATCGTAGTATACGGGGTGTCAAGCAATGTGTTGATGTGAGCTGTTGTACCACCGGTTGTTCCAAACCCTATATTATGTGCCTCCAGTAGGAGGCAGTTTAAACCACTCTTCTGCAATAACAATCCGGTAGATATACCCGTGATTCCCCCACCCACAATCACAGCATCGTATATAAGTGTTGACGATGCTTTACGTTGTGTTTCATAAACCGGCATATCCTGCCACAGACTTACATAAGCTCCATCTCGTGTGATCATAACTTTATGGTTTTTAGCCAGAGTGAATAAATTTTGCTGCCAGCCGGATCGAAGTTTCATTGGGGATAATTTATACTGAACACGTTGTTGTATGAACTACCGTGGGGTATACACTCCCCAAAACGCAAATATTTTAAGTGGATCACATATAGCAGCGGAATGATTTTTGGACATGATACTTTACTCATTGATCATTAACAACGTTGATGCTAAACCAAAACAATATGAGAGATTATGACACGGTCCTGATTACAGGAGCCACGAGTGGCATCGGGTATGAGCTTGCCAAACTATTTGCAGCGGATAAATATAACCTGGTAGTGGTGTCGCGATTTGAACGTACACTGCATGAAGTCGCAGAACAATTTCATGCGCTGGGAGCACCGAACGTTTTTCCTGTTGTGGCCGATTTGTCTATAGCAGGCGCTGCTGCGAATATATACCAGCAAACCAGGTTGCAGGGTATGGAGGTAAATATACTGATCAATAATGCAGGAGCAGGCGAACACGGTTTGTTTTGTGAGACAAGCATTGAACGCGATCTGTCCATCGTTCAGTTAAATGTTTCTTCCATGATACACCTGACGAAATTATATGCATGTGATATGTTGCGACAGAAACGCGGACGCATTCTTCAACTCGCTTCGATTGCATCCTATCAGCCTACACCATTACTGTCGGTATATGCTGCTACCAAAGCTTTTATACTTTCGTTTACGGATTCGCTCATTAATGAACTGGAGGGAACCGGTGTAACAGTTACGGCTCTGATACCGGACCCAACGCGTACAGACTTTTTCAGAAAAGCTCATGCGGCCCAGACGAAGGTGGCTCAGAATGATCTTGCTGACCCTGCAGATATCGCGCGTATCGGGTATGAAGCTTTGCTGCAAGGTAAACATCATGCAGTAACCGGATCATCGGTAAAGGCTGATGTTATTATGAGTAATATACTTTCCCGTGAATCGGTTGCTTCGCGCGCAAGAAAGCAAATGGAAATAGTGTCGTAGTGATAGTATAGATATAGGGTAACGCGAAGCTGATAAAAATCAGAATAGCTTTAACTGCTGATTCTTTTTGGGAGGGGGAGGCACGGCTTTACCAAATACGGTGCGACCTTCGTATTTCCACGATTCTTCACGTTCTTTCTCGATCACTGCATCCAGGTTTGTATTCGGTATAAAGTCTTTCTCGGCACGAATCGAAAGATCCGAAAGACTTTTTATGGCCTGTTGTTTATCGCTTTCTCCAAGCTTGGCCTTATCAACCGCTGTTCGGAGTGTCGCGATAGTCTCATCGTATACTTTTACAGGTACAGGAAATGGATGACCATCTTTACCACCATGCGCAAATGAAAAACGAGCCGGATCTTTAAAACGTGAAGGCGTTCCATAAATAACTTCGCTCACTAATGTTAATGACTGCAGTGTCCGCGGGCCAAGTCCTTCGAGTAACAATAATTCTTCAAAATCTTTGGGTTGCTTTTCATGCGCGAGCCAAAGTATACTTCCCAGTCGTTTAATGTCTACATCTTTTGCTTTTACTTCATGATGCGAAGGCATTATGAGCTGACGTATTTCTTTCAGCATGCGCTCAGGTGATTCATGCGCCATCTCCATCAGGCTCGAACGCGTAGGAGAAGCTTCGCGTGCCACCATGTTCAGTATATTTCCCTGGTTCTCTCCGCAGATCGATGCATGCGGCTCTTCGACAAAAGAAGTAAGTGAAGCCGAATGCCAATGATACCTTCGCGCAGTTGTACTCATCGGACTCATGCCTTGTTGTACCACAGCCCATTGTCCTTCGCTGCTCACGATAAAATTATGAAGATATAGTTGAAAACCATCCTGCACAGCGGTGTTATCAACCTTTGCACTAAGCTTGCTGCAGCGTGCGAGGAAGTCACCATCAAGCCCGGTATATTCTCCAACCTTTAACAATTCAGCAGGTGTCTCACGCGAGGTTTTCCCTTTACCACCACATATATAGATTCCCAGTTCTTTCGCATGCGGATTTATAGCACGCTTCAATGCACCCATCACCGAAGTAGTTATACCGGAAGAATGCCAGTCCATTCCCATCACGCAACCCAGACTCTGAAACCAGAACGGATCACTAAGTCTTCGCAGTACTTCCGCTTTACCATACTCAGTTATAATTGCTTCCGTAATCGCGAGACCAAGTCTGCCCATACGCTCCGCGAGCCACCGCGGAACATGTCCGTAATGTAAAGGAAGATCTGCCGTACCCGAACGCCTCAAGCTCATGGAGAATTGTAAAATTGGAAGATTACAAGATTACAAAATTAGAAATTGAAACATGGCTATACCGGAAACTAATCTTCCAATTTTAAAATTTTTCAATCTTCCAATCCACCCGAACGGCACGGATTTTTAGCCCCGAGAATCTAAAAAAAACGCTATGGCAAAATACTCAAAGTCCGCGCAGAAAAAAGTGGCGAAAGTAATGCGCGAGAAAAAAGCAGGCACGTTGAAGAGCGGCCGCAGTGGAAGGAAAGTAACCAGTCGCAAACAAGCAATTGCCATTGGTTTATCAGAAGCGAGACGAGCAGGTGCTAAAGTTCCGAAGAAAGGAGCAAAGAAGGCGGGCAGGAAAGCAGCAAAAAAAGGAGCGAAGAAATCAGCGCGCAAAGGCGCTAAGAAAACGGCAAAGAAAAGCAGAAAGCGATGAGATAAGGTTTACAAATACGTTGTGTATAACCGAGTTGTTTGATAGGATCCTGGACATTACGCCCAGGATTTTTTTGTATTGTCTCATTTCTTTTTGAATGTGACTGAAATCTTTTTTTGTCACGAACTGTCACACCTTTGATAGAGCTGCATCCAATCCTCTTAAAAAATATCCAAAATCTATGAAGAGGATTTTACAGATTGTATTGCTGGGCCTCTGCGCACTGGCTGGTGGTACCAGCGTTGCGCAAGACCGGACTGTTACCGGAAAGGTAACATCCGCAGAAGATGGCCAGGGAGTGCCCGGAGTAAATGTACTGGTGAAAGGTACAACCGTTGGCTCTGTTACTGATACCGATGGTAACTATACCATTGCGTTGCCTGCCGGAAATACCGTATTGGTATTTTCATTTATTGGTTTTAAGTCGCAGGAGATTGAAGTGGGCGATCGTACGGCAATAGACGTACCGTTGCAACCCGATTTTCAGCAACTGTCGGAAGTGGTTGTTACTGCGCTGGGTATTGAGCGTAATGAAAAATCATTGTCCTATTCGGCACAGCAGGTAAAGGCGGATGAAAAACTTCGCATCACGCGCGATGCAGATCTCAACTCAACGCTGGCCGGTAAAGTTGCCGGTGTACAGGTGTTGAATCAATCCGGGGCAAAGCTCGGTTCTGCTGCTACCATTCGTATTCGCGGTTCGGCTTCTCTTACCGAGAAGAGTCCGCTCTATGTAATTGACGGAACCCCCGTGAATAATTTTGAGCGCGGTGCCCGTGGTGTTTCTCCGGTTGATCTCGGTATAAATATGGATGATGTAGAGTCCATTTCAATTCTGAAAGGCCCCAACGCTACAGCACTTTATGGACAACGTGGTGATGCCGGTGTTGTACAGATCACCACCAAGCGTGGTCGTAAAACCAAAGGTATAGGACTTGAACTGAACAGTACAACAACCTTTGAAGAAGTAAATATACTACCGAGTTATCAGAATACGTACGGTGGCGGAGGTAGTTCTGATTTCAGAACATTTACTTATAACGCGGGTGTGCACCCGGCAGAATGGGCTGCGCTCGATGGCAAGAAATATCACGATTATTCAGACGATGCTTCGTGGGGACCGAAGATTGATGGCTCTGAATATATACCCTGGTATGCATGGTATCCCGGTACAGCGTATTCTTTCAAAACAGCCAGGTATACTGCACAGCCTGATAACGTACGTGACTACTATGAAACCGGTAAAACATTCAATAATAATATAAACTTCAGTAAATCCGGTGAAGGATATTCTGTACGTGTATCCTATACCAACCTGAAGCAAACCGGTATACTTCCCAATACAAGCCTGGATCGTAACTATATATCTACACAAAATTCGGCAGACCTCGGTCGCTATGTTACCATTGGCTCGAATATCAATTATACAAACGAAGTGGTGTTCGGTAATTTTGATGATGATTACTCCAACTATAGCGGAGCAGGTTCTTTTAACCAATGGTTTCATCGCGACCTGGATATGAGCAAACTCAAAGAGTTGCGTAATTTCAAAACGCCTACGGGAGCACTGGCAAGCTGGAATCACACCAATCCGACTTCGTCCACAACATTTTCGTCTCTGAATTTTAACCGTGGTAATTACTGGTATAATCCATATTCCTATATGGACTATATTAACTTCACCACCAAGCGCGATCGCTTATTCGGAGATGTAAATCTGACGGTTAAACTTAACGAACATTTCCGTGTGCAGGGTTTCTTCCGCAGAAATCAGTTGTCTTCAAACTATGAAGATAAAACACCGGACATCATCGAGCGAAGTGTAGCACAGACAAATGCTCAGGCCGCCTATAGCACCGGCCAGACATCCAACATTGAAAATAACTATGAGTTCCTGGCTAGCTATAACCAGGTGGTAGGTGATTTTGATATCGATGTAAATATAGGGGGTAACATCCGGCAGAACTCCTATAAAGATGTGCGCATCGCGACCAACGGAGGTCTAGTTGTGCCCGATCTTTTCATTGTCTCAAACTCCAAAGGAGCGTTGAATTACTATAACTACCGCCAGAATAAAACGGTGAGAAGTTTGTACGGAAGAGCATCCGTTGGCTATAAAGATTTTGCCTTCCTGGAATTCACAGCGCGCAACGACTGGAGCTCTGCATTGCCGGCCGATAACAACTCATACTTTTATCCTTCGGTGGGTGGATCGTTTGTGTTCAGCGAACTTACCCAAACTGTGCTTCCATTTCTCTCATATGGTAAGCTTCGCGGCAGCTGGGCACAGGTTGGCTCAGACATGGATCCCTACCAGCTATACTTAACGTACCCGGTAGATCAGATCCAGTTCGATGGAAATATACTCATGACAACTCCGGACTTGTTAACGAACGCTAACATCAAACCTTCACTTTCGTCTGCGTATGAAATGGGTTTTGATCTGAAGTTCCTGAACAACCGTGCCGGTGTCAGCTTTACATACTATAAAGAAGTAAAGAAGAATGAAATCCTGAATGTAGACATCAGTACTGCCAGTGGATTCTCTGACAAGGTGATCAACGCAGGTCGTGTAGAGCGTAATGGTATTGAGATTCTCCTTGAAGGAACTCCGGTAAGTACACGTTCATTTGAATGGAATATAGGTATAAATCTGGCGCGCAATAACTCGCGAGTGATTGAACTGGCAGACGGTATAAATACCATCAATGCTACCACTCCTGGATACGATGTGTCCGATTACTTTGATTTTGTATACCTCGTGAACAAGACGGATTACGATGGAGGCAGCAATAAATGGGGACAACTGCGCGGTACGGGTATACGCAAGATCAACGGTCAGCCGGTACTGAATGACAATGGTACTTATCAGACAGAGAACGATGTGTTCTTCGGTTCCGTGCTTCCCGATTTCACGGGTGGTATCGTTAATAATTTTACCTATAAGGATTTCTCACTGGCCGTAGCGATCGACTTTCAACGCGGTGGTAAATATTTCTCATTGTCTAATCTGTGGGGTGAGTATTCAGGATTGCTGTCTCAAACCGCAGCAACTAACAGCAACGGTAAGAATGTGCGGGATGCAGTTGCAGAAGGCGGTGGTGTACATGTAACCGGTGTAAATGAAAACGGTGAGCCTGTGGCGTACGATGTAGAGGGCTATAATTACTTCCACCAGTTTGTCGATCACAGTATACTGGACAATTCTGTATTCGATGCTTCGTATGTGAAGTTACGTGAGATAAGTCTGGGCTATAAAGTGCCGCTCAAGAGCCGCGTGTTGCAGAACCTTACGTTCTCGGTGGTAGCGCGTAATCCATGGCTTATTTATTTGTCCAACCGGAACATCGATACGTCCGAACTTTCACAGCGCTGGGGCGAGAATGGACAGCAGCCAGGTACACGTTCACTCGGTTTTAATATCAAAGCATCGTTCTGATACAATCATATTATATAATCAAGCATTATGGCATTAAGTATAGTTAAAAAAAGGTGGGCAGCAGTTGCCTTGCTGTTGCTCGGAGCAGGCTGCTCGGACTTTGGTGATACCAATGAAAATCCGAATGCAGCACGTGTACCCGTACCGTTTGCATTGCTGACGGAAGCGATCACAGGAGTGCCCGCTACGCAAGCGGGATATACACTGCGCGGAGGTATAGCAGGTATTCAAACCGTGGGTGCACCGGAACCGATGTTGTATGTACAGTATTGGTCCGAGAGTCAATATCCGGAAGATTCGCAGTATGCTACAACGTTTGCCCTATGGGACAATTACTATGCTGTGTCCTTACAGGATTTACAAACGATCATCGACCTCAATACAAAAGATGAAACTCGTGAGCAAATGGTGAAGTTTGCATCAATCAATAATCAGCTCGCAGTAGCACGTATTCTCAGAGCATATTTATTCTGGGTGGTAACTGATCGCTGGGGCGATGTGCCGTATTTTGAAGCGTTGAAACAGAATACATTACCAGCCTATACTTCGCAGCAGGAAATATATACCGATCTCCTGAAAGAACTGCGTGAGTCTGTAGACCAGTTTGATAATGGAAGGATGCTGGATGGAGATATACTTTTTCATGGCGATGCATCACGGTGGAAGAAATTTGCAAACTCACTGCGCATGCTCATGGCGCTTCGTCTTTCGAATGTTGAACCAGCTACAGCGCGCGATGAATTTATCAGTGCGTATGAACATCCGGCAGGGCACGTTGCTTCCAATGACGATAATGTGTTTGTAGGTTTTCTCGATGATGATAAACTACGCAACCCGGTAAATGTACTCTTTGACGGAAGGGATGATTACGGTGTGAGTGAAACGTTGATGAATACATTAACGAATCTCAACGACCCGCGCATTGAAGTATTTGCCGACCGGAACCAGGACGAGGAATTTGTAGGATTGCCATACGGATTAACCCGCTCGCTGCTCATCGACTGGACAAACGAAAATGATTACTCACGCCCGGGTATAGCGATCCGTGAGACAACAACACGCGGATATATAGTGACGGCTTCTCAAGTGCAACTTGCAAAAGCAGAAGCTGCCGTACGAAACTGGATTGGCGATGATGCCGCTGATCTGTATTACGATGCCATTCGCGCATCGTGGGAGCAGCACGAAGTTTTTGACCAGGATATATTCGAAGTATATACCGGTCATGCAGATGTAGAATTCTCCGGCACAGACGAAGAAAAACTTTCGAAGATCGGAACACAGCGATGGCTCGCGCTATATCCGAACGGAACTGAAGCGTGGTTTGAGTGGAGACGAACCGGGTATCCGGATTTACAACCCACACCCTATGCGCTGAACGAGAGTGGTGAGATTCCAAGACGGTATGCATACCCGAATGTAGAGGCCACCCTGAACAAGATTAATTACGAAGCTGCCTCTGCCCGGATCAGCGGAGGAGATAAGCACCATAGTCGGGTGTGGTGGGACATAGACTGACGTGGGATGTTTGATCCAAAAGAAAGTGTCCCGGTAAGGTAAATACTACCGGGCACTTTAAAAAACTTTAACCAGTATAGACGCAATTACTATGAAACGATTTTTGGATACGTGGGAAATTAACAACCGGATCAATTTACTGCTGCTGGATTCTTTTGCAGATGAAAATTTTCGCAGGGCACTGTCTTCAAACCGTGCTTCGAATTTACTCGAGCAATTTGTACACATGCACAACACACGACTGTTGTGGATTGAAGAGAATGAACCTTCCCTTGCCAGTGGTTTGGTAAAACTCAAAGACCGCGGCCTTGAAAAAGAAACACTGAAACAGGCGCTCGACAAGACAGCCGATGCCATTACTCAACTCATTCGTAAAACGATGCGCGAAGGTAAGGTTCGAAACTTTCGCACGCCGTATGAATTTCTGGTCTTCATGATTTCGCACGAAGCACAGTGCCGCAACAAGATTGTGATGACTTCCATTGCCATGCAGAACTGATGCGTGGTATAGAAGTGCTCGCACGATGGAGTAGGGATGATGGGTATATTTCAGTATAAAACCTCCTTATTCAAAGAACAAAGGGCTCCATCTCAGGCTATCAAAGCTACATTTCAGTACAGTCTCGCATTTTTTTCAATATAACATCGGTGATTTTTGGTGAAAAGACTAACGAACCCTTTCGCTATGAAGATCACCCTAAATCCCCGTGTTGAAAGACACTCCGATGGTATAGCCAGTGTCCGGTTTCAGGCGCGGCAACCGGTTGTTGTGGAGGCACTCTCGTTTCACAGTAGTGGTGCCGTTGTGTTGCAGGTTAAAACCCCTTTATCCGATCGTGTGCTGTGGTTTGGACTGGGCTTTCTCATATCGCGCGAGCTTTCACGTGATATAACCCAGATCCGTATTCAGCCAACGCTGGTCACTCCGCCAATTCACCACGAGGTTATACCTGCGGATGTTTTTGCAGAATTGGAAGTACTATGTGCGGAGACCAAAACTTTCTTTACGCAGGCAACAGCCGTTCACTGGAACTGCGCAGAGCATGAGTGTATAATAAGACGCGGTAACGTGCAGTGGCCCGCCCGGCAGTTATCTATCGGGTTTGATGATCTGGTGGATATGATCGCGGATAAAGAGCATGCTGCAAAGTGTGCATAACCCTACCGTTGTATGCGTTTGGATTTACTCCGTTATAATGATGAAGAACTGGTTGCTGTTGCAGGAAGAGGCGACCATAAAGCAGCAGAGGTATTGTTTGCGCGCCATACCGGTTTTGTGATGCGGCTGGTAAAACAGTTAGGTCGCAATGCCGCTGAAGCTGAAGATGCAACGCAGGATATATGGGCGATTGTGTGGGAGCACCTTCCGCAATTCAAGCAGCAAAGTTCGTTTACTACATGGTTATACCGTATCACCGTAAATCATGTTTTACAACAGATGCGCAGGGAGCGATCACTCCAGCGTCAACAGGCATTTGCCGCTGCGGATGACACACTGGCTGAAGAGACTATATTTCCGGATAACTTCCTGAATGATTACTTCTCGGGCGTATTGCTGTGTCTCAGTGAAGACCAGCGTATGACGCTGGTACTGGCCGATATATTTCGAATGGACCACCAGGCTGCTGCACGAGTGTTGAAAATAACTCCCGATAATTACCGCCAGAAACTATCACGCTCTCGAAAAGACCTGCGTAACTGGATGGCCGGTAAATGTAGTTTGCTGCGATCGGGACAAGCCTGTCAGTGTCCGCGTAAAAAACAATGCTTCATTGATGACGGTCGCGTCAATGCGCAAACCGGTAAATTTGATACTGCACGCATCCGCAAAGTACAGGAATATATAGCGTCACAATTGCAACAGGCAGATTATGCTGCGATCGCTAGTGCTCAAATACATTGAAGCTCTCTTTCATCTCACGGAGCCGGTTGCGTGAAATCGTAAATTCTGTTTTCTGCTCATCCTTCATGCGAATGATATACTTGTGATTCTCCCAGAAGGAATAATTGTTCATCGCATCCATGTTGATGATCACCGTGCGATTGATGCGGAAGAAGCGGCCCCGCGGCAATGATTCCTCCAGTTCGGTCATATTCTGGCGCACGCGGTAATTACCTTTCTCCGTAAAGGCATGATATGATTTGCCATCCTTCTGAAACCATTGAATATTGTCCAGGTTGATGATCTTCATGCCTTGCCCGTTAATCACCTCCAGGTGTACCCTATCCGGTAGGGTAGCCTGTCCGTTGTTTTCGGGTTGTGATGGTATAGGTATATCTATAGCAGGTGATGGCGTTTCGTCAACCGGAGTCCCGGGTACTTCCGTTATTTCTGTTTGATGCGGATGCTTTGCCTTTCGCAGAAATATAAACCCGATGGATGCTGTACAGATCACAGCGAAACTTAACCAGGGCCAGTAATCGTTCGTGGCACCCGGTGCTGAAGCAAGTGCTGGTTTATCCTTAAGCTCTGCAACTTCATCGGCTGCTTTGCGTTCAGCTTCAGCCAACGAATCTTTATATATACTATGTTTTTGCTGGTAGTGCAGCGCCTGCTTCAGCTCGCCCATCTTTTCGCAAACAAAAGCAAGCTGCTGGTATAGTTCACCTTTTACGTGCGACAGGTTATGTTTATCAGCAAGGCTGCTGGCTTGCAAGGCAAAGCTTTTGGCTTCTTTCAGCTTGTGAGTATGCTCACATTCATACGCCAGGTATTGCAGGGCATGTATATAGTTTTTATGCAGGGAATATTTTTTTGCAATGCCCATCGCTTCGCGCACATGTACTTCCGCTTGTTCATGTTCGTTGTTCATGCAGCATGCTCCTGCAAGTCCAAGCAATGTCCACGAAATACCTTTGGGATTTTCAAGTATTTTCTCAATCTCCAGGCTTCTTGCATAGTATTCTTTACTCTTTGCATATTCTTTCTTTGAATCGAGCAATGTAGCAATGTTGTTCAGCGTAGTGCTCATGCGCGGCAGGTCGTTATACTTTACCTGCAAGCTATAGGCTGTTTCGTATAGTGCGAGGGCTTCATCTAATTTGCCGGTTCGTAGTTTCAGCGAGCCGAGGTTGGTAAGCGGAAGCGCCAGGTTAACAGAATCGTGTTGCAGGTACGCACGCGCCTTGCCGAAGTAATAGGCAGACCACGTAACGTGATTCAGGTTGAACAGGTATACTCCGCCCATGCCGTTGTAGGTAAGTCCGATCTGCGTAGAGTCATTCAGTTTTTCAAACAAGCGAAGAGCATGCTGGTAAGCGTTCAGTGACTCGGTATAGTTGTTTACTTCTTTGTAAAGAATGCCGAGCATGAGTGACGATCGCGCTTCACCATCCATACTGCGTGCTTCCTGTGCATGGCGGTACGCGCGCTTGGTGAGACAGAGGGCTTTGTCAACATCTGTTTTGTATATCTTTTTGGAAAATCCGAGCAATATGTTGACCGAGTCTTTGCCCGTCAGGGGTTGCAACGATTGGGCAGCTACACTATGAAGCGATACAACGTACAGGGTAAGCGCAAACAACAACAGTTTTTTCATACCACACAGGTTTAGAGTTTAAAAAATCACGATACGTCAATCTGCCAGAACTCTATTTCAACACCACACTACGATGGTTGAGTACCATGATGCATAAGCTTTCACATCTTAGAAACGATTTTTGCGTAAAAGGTTTGAAAACGACCGTGATTTTTATCCGATAAATAGAATAAACCTGCATGTTCATGTGGCAGGCTTATGAATATTAGCGGATCGTTGTACGGCATCGTACACACGACAGGTAAAAAGAAAAGACCCTCTCTTTTCTTTTAATGTCTAGGTTGGCCGGCAGGGATGGATTCGAAAGAGTCTCCCTGCCTTTTTTAAATGAGACACTGTAATCATCATAACGATGAAGTATATACTTTCAATTTTTCTGCTGTGGTGTATAGGCACGACAGCATGGGCACAACAGGTGAAGGAAGCCGAGGTACCTGCGAATATCCGTACCGTTGTAACACAGCAAAGCGACAAGCATCCCATTACGCTGTGGGTACTTGACAAGAACCGGAAGAAGTACATCGCTTCCATCATTCATGTACCGGTACTTCGCAACATCGAAGTAAGCCTGGATGGTAAATGGTTGCGAACAACAGATGCTTTATCGCCCGATCAGTTTCCGCCTGCAGTGATGCGCGTGGTGCGCGAAAGTTATCTTGATAAAGGATATGACGGCAGCAACTACATCTATATACAGGAGCCCGGCAATAAACGTTATGCAGTAGATCTGTCGTCTGATGATGAAGACCTGCACGTGGTTCTTGATCCCGCTGGCAAAGTTCTCAGCAAAGAAGCGCGTTAGTACACACAGCGTTACGTTTTTGCCACAGATGGCGCACACTGGCGGATAATCGTTGTATCGCACTATTTTTATATCTTTCTATGGTTCATGATGACTGTTAACTATGGAAGGTAACTACGTTGCGCGTTGGTCCCGTTTTTTTTCAGTGGCTGTTCTGCTTATAGCGTTGCTGGGACTGGCGGGCTGGCAATTCAATATAGAGCTTCTCAGGCGACCGTTACCCGGCACCATGCCAATGAGCCCTTTAACGGCATTGATGTTGATATTGGCTATTTGTGTGTTAGCACTCTTTGTTCGGAAAGAAAGGACGGTAGTGCAGCAACGATTGGCCTATATTCTGATCGCCATTATGGTCTTTGTCTCAACGTACAAAATCATACAGGTCGTATTCGGTCTTGACTTTGTACTGGATACATTTTTATATACCGATCGAGTGCTGGCCGAAAAGAACGAGAACCGCGAAGGTATGCCGCTGGTTACGGCTGTTAATTTTCTACTCATCATAATTATACTGCTTACTGTTTTTTCAAAGAAGAACAGAACCGTGGCATTGGCCCAGTGCTGCGCGCTCATCGTGATGCTGAACGCATTGTTCTTTCTGCTGGGCTATATGTACCGCGTGCCCGAGTTTTACTTGTCGCGGTATTATTATCCCATGGCCGCATTAACCTCGGTGAGTTTTCTGTTTCTATCGGTAGCCTTGTTGCTGGCCCATGCCGATAAAGGACTGATGAAGCAATTTACCAGTCCCTATGCCGGTAGTGTTATTGCGCGTGTACTCATACCGTTGGTAATTATACTGCCGTTGCTTATAGGCTATATACGGTTATGGGCGCACTGGTATAATATGCTTTCCACCGAGTTGGGAGTAACCAGTATTGTCCTCAGTTTCATTATTGTTTTTGCCTTGCTGATTCTGTTCAATACCAATTCACTGAACCGAAAAGATCTGCAGCAAAAGATGAACGCCAACCGGCTGCAATATGTAAACCGCGAGTTGCAGGCTTCCAATCATGAAACAGCCGCTGCCAACGAAGAGTTGCGCGCTGCACTGGAAGAACTGACTACTACCAATGAAGAACTCATTACCTCCAATGAAAACCTGGTCGAGCTGAATGACAAGCTTGAACATGCAAAGGCAACGATCCGCGATCAGGCCGAAGAAATTATCCGGCAGAAAGACGAGTTGCTAAGCGAATACAGGCGCAACCTCGATATCATTTTCTCCAATACACAAGAAGGTATATTGTTGCTCGATGCCAATAATACCGTTGTACTTTTTAATAAAACGTTCGAGACATTTATTGGCGGTGCCGCAGGTATTAAACCCAAGCGCGGCATGCGGCTTACTGATGTGGTGGTGAAAGAGCGGAGAGACCTGGCATTGCAGCTATATATACAGGCGCTGAATGGTGAAGCCGTTGTTACCGAAGCCTATATTTCAACACCCGAGCGTGAAGTTGTTCACTTGCTGCGGTATGAACCCGTGCGACAGTTCGGCAAGGTAACGCATGTTATCATTATGTCGATGGACATTACGGAGAAGAAGGCACGCGAGAAAATTGTGCAGCAATCGGAAGCCAACCTGCGGGCTATTTTTAACAGTACACCGGATGCCTATATATTGCTCGCAAAAGACTATCACATCATTGCGTATAACCGTGCATACGAAGAGCGTATGATGTACTATTTTCAGCGTGAACCGGAAGTAGGCGCCAATATAGCGGACTATATCCAGGAAGAGCGGAGAGAGCCTTTTATGGGGATGCTCGAACGTGCGCGGCAGGGCGAACTAGTGCAATATGAAGTGCAATCCACTGCCAGCGGGGGGACTTTGTACTGGGTAGCTGTTACCATTACACTGGTGAACGATGAAGCCGGGCAGTTGATAGGCTACTGTATAAATCTTCGCGATACTACGGCTGTGAAGACTGCCGAAATTGCTCTGCGTGAAAGTGAGGAGAAATTCAGGGCGGTAGTAGAATATAGCGATGATGTATTTGCACTCGTAGACCTGGAAGGAAATATATTCTATGCCAGTCCGAGCTTTACACGTAAGCTGGGATATACATGGGAAGAGATCCGCGAGATCAAAGGACATGACTTCGTTCATCCCGATGATTTTGAACAGTATGCGCGCGAGTGGACCGTTGTTATGGAGAACCCGGGCAAGCTGGTGTCCATTACATGCCGCGCACGTCATAAGGATGGAGGCTGGATCTGGATGCAGGGTACGTCCATCAACCTCTCGCATATACCGAGTGTAAAAGGTATCGTTTCCACCTACCGGGATATAGGATCGCAGAAAGCATACGAAAATAAAATTACCAGTATAGCCAAGGAGTTGTCTGTTCTCATTGAAACATCCAATGTTCCTATTTTCGGTTTGGATCAGAACGGGTATATAAATGAGTGGAATGATGTAACAGCAGAAGTAATGCAGTACAGCAAAGCAGATGCATACGGTAAAAAGTGGATTGATGAATTTGTTGAGAAACCTTACCGCGAAACGGTAGATCATTTACTGACGCGCGTTTTACACGGCCACTCCCTTACCAATTTCGAGTTACCGGTGATAACCAAGAACAACGAATCGATTATACTGTTGCTGAGCGCTTCGCCACGCTATGATGCGCAGGACCAGATCAGAGGTATAATTATCGTGGCGCAGAATATTACCGAGCTCATCGACTATCGGAAAGGACTGGAGAAAATGGTGCAGGACCGTACGCGTGAATTGAACGATGCCCTGCAGAAAGAGAAAGAACTGGCAGATCTGAAGACAAAATTTGTTTCCATGGCTTCGCATGAATTCAGGACACCGCTCTCTACAATATCACTCGCTACCGGTTTCATCAGGCGCTATAAAGCGAAAATTACTCCCGAAGATGTAGACAAGAAACTTGATGACATTGTGCGGCAGGTAGAACACATGAATTACCTGCTGGAAGATGTACTGACCGTAGGTAAAGCAGAGTCAGGTAAGGTGCAGGTAAATGTAGCACCGATCGAAATGCCGGCCTTCTTCGAAAAGATAGCCAGCGAAGTATACGAGAGCACCGGACGCACGCATCACATTCACATGGCGTTGGGCTGCGATCAGAAAACTATTGCAAGCGATCCGCGCATGATGCGCATCATCCTGGTAAATTTGCTTACCAACGCAATCAAGTTCTCACCCGGCAAGAATATAGTATGGGTAACGATCAGTTGCGCTACCAATACCCTGCAACTGAAAGTAAAGGACGAAGGGCTGGGTATACCGGATGAAGACCGCGAAAAATTATTTCATTCGTTTCATCGTGCTTCCAATGCCGGTGCCATACAAGGTACGGGACTTGGATTGTCGATTGTTAGAAAAACGGTAGATTTACTGGACGGAGTAATACAGGTTGAGAGTAAATTAAATGAAGGAACAACCTTTACAATATCCATACCCATCGATGGAAGGCAAGAGAATACTGGTAGTTGATGATACCGCTGATCTTCTGAAAAGTATAGTCCAGGTACTGGCCATGGAAGGGTATGAAACGATGGCTGCCGTAAATGGTCAGGATGCCGTGGACAAGGTACGCGAGGCTGTGCCGGATTTGGTGATAACGGATTTATTGATGCCAGTTATGGATGGCTATATGCTGATCGAAACACTGAAGGCGAATACATTGTGGCAAAATATACCCGTTATTGTATTCTCTGCAAAACCCGAACAGGAGAGTAAAGATAAAGTGCTGGCGATGGGAGCGGTAAAATTTATTCGGAAACCCGGCACGATCGAAACAATATTGGACACAATACACGAAGTACTTGCCGGAATTTGATTTTTGAAGTATATATACCGTTGCAAACATACAGCTTATTGAACTAAACTGTTAGAGATGATTAAAGTAGCAATTGCAGATGATCATGGACTGATGCGTGAGGGGATTGCTTCCATGCTGGAGAACGTACCGGATATAACCGTAATCGGTATGGTGCAGGGAGGAGAGGAGGCGGTTAACCTGACCAACACCGTACTACCTGATGTTTTTTTAATGGATATCAAGATGCGGGGTATGTCGGGCATTGAAGCCACGCGCTGGATCACGGATATAAATCCTGACATCCGTATCATTTTAATTTCAGCGGAAGCGAATAAAGAATTTATAGCGGCCGGAATCAAAGCCGGTATAGCAGGCTATGTATTGAAAGATATAAGTAAAGATGCGTTGCTTACCGCCATACGCACAGTAATAAAAGGTGAACGCTATTTTAGTCCCGAGGTAATGACGATTGTATTCCAGGATTTCTATACACAGGAAAAAGTAGAGAAGACACCGGGTGCACGCGAAGTAAAAACCGATCTCACCAAACGCGAGCTGGAGGTATTAACGCTGATCGCGCATGGCAAGAGTTTAAAGGAAATTGCCGATCAACTCTTCATTAATATAAAAACGGTTGAGACACACAAGCTGAACATCCAGGGAAAGCTGAACCTTACCAACACGGCACAACTGGTACGTTACGCGATCGAAAACAAGATCGTGAATATATAGCCAGTTTCCCGGTATTCAGGATTTTAGGGTATAGCAACGGTTTTCGTGCGTAGCTATACCGGTTATCTGCCAACCTTTTCAATCAACTCTAATTTTTGCAGGCTTACTTTTTCTAAGGGAATACCTTAGGAAAATCTAATCCATTCCCCTGGATTTACCCAGAATATTTCCGATAAAGACTATAAATCACGGGTATAGACTTACGCATCTAATCCTGTCCCTGATTTTTTAAAATCCTCTTTTTGCTAAAGGTTTAGCGCTCGCCCGGAGTGGATCTTTGTATCGTCAACATGGATATACATGGCGGCAGTACAACAAGATAAAGTAATGATAACGCTCAATGGTGAAACGTATGGTAGATGATCTGGAACAATCTCTGGAAAGCTCGCAGAAGAATGCTCCGGATCAGCAGGTTGATCTTGCCGAGCTGATTGGAAAAGTGTTGGCAGACTACAGCGAAAAAATCAGAGAGCAAAATATAGCCGTGACCATAAAGGTTGAGCAGCACGTAAAGCTATATATGAATGAAAGCCGGTTTCGCGTAGCCCTGGCGCATGTCATTGATAATGCGATCCAGTTCAGCGATGATGAAAAAAAAAAGAAGTTTATTGAAGTACTCGGGAACGTAAATTTTACAAGCTGTTCGGTGAACGTGATTGATAACGGTATAGGAATGGAACGCGTAACAGAATCAAAAGTATTTGATCTCTTTTACCGCGGAACAGAAAAGTCGAAAGGTTTGGGTATAGGACTTCACGTGGTGCGCGAAGTGCTGGAGCAGATGGGCGGAAGTGTATCGGTACATTCGGTATATAAAGCCGGGTCCAAATTTTTTCTGTGGCTACCGAATAAAACTGTGCGCGATGCGAACGGTGCTAACTAGAGTTTGTTTTTTTGTTTATAGGTTGTTGTTTATAGTTTATTGTTTGAGTTGGTGAGTATAGTCTAACCGATGTCATGACTCCTGAACAGGCCTGTTATGAATCATGTGGCTTGGCGGAGGAGGTGGAGGTAGTTTCCGTTGCAGTACCTACCGGGGGGATAGGAACTTGTGATGTTTACGAATCGGAAGCCTGTACTTTTAGTACGGGTGTATGAGCCTCCGCCTCCGTCACTAATCTGCATGAGGATTACAGGTGATGTAGCAAGAAACAGGAGCCAAACCAGAGTTGCGGGTAACACCGCTATCGGATCAAAGCGCTTTGAAAGAGGCGCTTTTTTCTTTGCTTTGCCGTTATCCGGTAATCGTATTGTACAAGTTTCCCGAGGTGAAGAATTTGGGTTTTGGTTTGTATAACAATATACCGTAATATTGCGTTATTACGGTACTATGGGAATTACGAAATCAGAACTGTTTAAGAAACGACAAAACAGAATTGCTCATCTGGCGAAAGCATTTGATCACCCTGCGCGGGTCGCTATTATTGAGCATTTACTAAGTAATCAGACTTGTATCTGCAACGACCTTGTTGATGTATTGCCCTTGTCTCAATCAACCATCAATCAGCATTTGAAAGAACTCAAGAGCATCGGCATCATTAAAGGAGAGATTGAAGGTCCAAAAGTCAATTACTGCATTGACGAAAAAGTTTGGGAGGAAGCCAAAGATATATTTATCAATATGTTCTCTCAATTTGTTTCGAAGAAGAACTGCTGTTAAAAAATTTGCCCAATCGTACCGTAATATTACAATACTACACTGCCACCTAACGATAGGATTATACTATGTCAACACACAACATTACCCTGTTTCCTTCTTTACAGCTTACGGTTACACAACTGGCGAAAGAATTTAATGAGATTCCTGCCGAACGTAAACCGGTACTGAACGAGCTAACGCAATTCATTCAGAAGGGCATTGATAAAAAGCACCCGGTATATCTGAATTTCATTTGTACGCATAACTCCCGCAGAAGTCATCTTTCACAGATATGGGCTCAGACCGCTGCATATTATTTTGGTATTCCGGATGTATTCTGCTTTTCCGGTGGAACAGAAGCAACCGCATTTAATCCGAGAGCAGTTAAGGCTATGCGGGAAGCAGGTTTTGATATCGCCCTATCAACGGAAGGCGATAACCCTGTATATGAAGTAAAATACTCACCGGCTATACCGGGTATAAAAGCATTCTCGAAGAAGTACGATGATCCGTTCAATCACAATAAAGATTTTGCTGCCGTGATGACGTGTTCACACGCCGATGAAAACTGTCCTATAGTACATGGTGCCGTAACAAGAATTCCGCTTCGTTACGATGACCCCAAAAATTTTGATGATACACCACTGGAAGCAGCCAAGTATACGGAGCGCGTTCATCAAATTGGCAGAGAAATATTGTTTGCCTTTTCGCAGGTAAAAGTATAGCAGTGCAGATATGAATAATACGAAGCAACTCAGTTTCCTGGATCGATACCTTACACTCTGGATTTTTCTCGCAATGATCCTGGGCGTTACTATGGGAAATATTTTTCCGATGGAAGCGTTCATGTCAAACTTCCAGGCGGGCACTACAAATATACTACTGGCAACCGGGCTTATCGTGATGATGTATCCGCCTTTGGCAAAAGTCAGGTACGAGCACTTGGGAAAAGTATTTAAGAATGTAAAAGTTATCAGCTTGTCGCTTATCCTCAATTGGATCATCGGTCCGGTAGTAATGTTTGTACTGGCTGTTATTTTTCTGCGCGACAAACCAGAGTATATGACGGGGCTGATCCTGATAGGACTTGCACGGTGCATTGCCATGGTATTGGTATGGAATGATCTGGCGAAAGGAGATAAAGAATATGCTGCAGGGCTTGTTGCGTTGAACAGTGTTTTTCAAGTGCTTTTTTATAGTTTGTTCGCCTGGCTGTTTATCACAAAACTTCCAGCGTACTTTGGTATAGCAGGCTATGAGATAAACGTGAGCATGGCTGACGTTGCAAAAAGTGTTCTGTTATATTTAGGTGTGCCTTTCGCTGCGGGTTTTCTCTCGCGTTTCTTTTTTGTAAAGACAAAAGGAGAGACCTGGTATAGAGATCATGTTATTCCAAAGATCAGTCCGCTTACGCTGATTGCTTTACTTTTTACCATCGTGATCATGTTCAGTTTCAAGGGTAAGCTGATCATGGAAATTCCACTGGATGTAGTGCGTATAGCAATTCCACTCGTTATATATTTTATTGTCATCTTTATTTTGAGCTTCATACTTTCCAGACAACTGGGTGCTAACTACGAAGAGAATGCTTCAGTATCATTTACGGCAACCGGCAATAATTTTGAGTTGGCTATAGCGGTGGCAGTAGGAGTATTTGGAATTAATTCGGGGCAGGCTTTTGCGGGTGTTATAGGTCCGCTTATTGAAGTACCTGCGTTGATCTTGCTGGTAAATCTTGCCTTTTGGTTTAAGAAGAAACTATATCCGGTTAAAGCTGTTTAACGTATGGAGAACAGGTTCGATGTAATTGTTATTGGAGGCGGACAGAGTGGTCTTGCGCTTGGATACTATCTGAGACGATCCGGCCTGTCCTATATTATTCTTGACAACCAGGAAGAGCCTGGAGGTGCGTGGTTACACACCTGGAAATCGCTTCGTTTATTTTCTCCTGCGCAATGGAGTTCTCTTCCCGGCATGATCATGACCGGAGGAACGGATTATTATCCGACAAGAGATGTGGCCATTGAATACCTGAAGTCGTACGAGACTAAATATAATCTTTCCATACGCAGACCGGTTCAGGTGACGCGGGTATATAAACGCGAAGGGGAGTTCCAATTGGAAACGTCTGATGGATTATATTTTTCAAAAACAGTAGTAAGTTCAACCGGTTCATTTTCGAATCCCTATATACCTTCCTTCGAGGGTATAAATGTATTTAAAGGACAGGTGTTGCATTCAGGCGAGTATCAAACACCGGATATATTTACCGGCAAGCGCGTAGCCATTGTCGGAGAAGGAAATTCGGGTGCGCAGATACTGGCCGAAATTTCGAAAGTGACCGGCACACTGTGGATCACACAAAAGGAGCCGCGTTTTCTGCCGGACCACATCGATGGACGTTTCCTGTTTGATGCGGCTACACAAATGTACGAAGCGCAAAAGGCAGGCAAGCGTTACAGACTGCCATCGCTTGGCGATATTGTTATGGTTGACGCTGTAAAGGAAGCACGCAGTAATAAAGTATATAACAGCAGTATCAGACCCTTTCAACATTTTACAGAAGACTCGCTGGTGTGGTCAGATGGTCACGAAGAAAAAATAGATGTTGTTATTTTTTGCACCGGATTCAAAGCATCACTCAATCACCTGGACGCGCTGGGAGTGATTAACGAAGAAGGAAAAATTGATACGGATGGTACAAGGGCAATGCACATTCCCGGCCTTTGGCTTGTGGGGTATGGAAATTGGACAGGCTTTGCTTCCGCAACATTGATCGGTGTTGGTCGTTCTGCAAAGACAACGGTAGAGCAGCTCAGTACCTATATTACCAAACAGAAAGAATCACTTTCCTTGAAATAACAAGCGGCCGGAAAGCTTGCGTCTTTTTTGAAAGTATTGCGTCTTAGTCAGGTAAAAGTATATCAAATGATTATGGAATCGACAGTAGCACAAGGAAGCTTTTTTGAAAATGAACTGAAAGGTTTTGTTTTTAAACGGGTGAAAGACAAAGCGCTTACGGAAGACATTGTTCACGATGTTTTTATACGGGTGCAGGATAAGATTGGACAACTACAAGAACCGGAAAAAGCCACCGGGTGGATATACCAGATTACCCGGAACATGATCATCGATCACTACCGAAAACAATCAAAATATATAGATGCTTCTGTGGTTAACAGTCATGATGAAGTTTTGAATTTTAATGAATGCGTTGAAAACACGCTCCGGAAACTGCTGTTAACGCTTCCACTGAAGTACAGAGAAGCGCTTCAAATGGCAGAGCTTGAAGAACTGTCGCAAATAGAAATGGCTAAACGTCTCGGTGTTTCATACTCGGGTGTTAAGTCGCGCGTGCAGCGTGCCCGGCAAATGTTAAAAGAAAAGTTGCATGAATCGTTGATCATCAAAACCGATGCGTATGGAAATATAGTGGTTTGCGTAGACCGTGATCCGAGTTGTTGCAAATAAAAAGTTGACATAATTAAAGCATATCTCATATATAGTATAATAGTATAAATGAAAGGCGGGACTGTTCCCGCCTTTTCTTGTTTTAGCAGCAACCACTGCCACCGCAACATCCACCGCCTTCGATGGAAATAATCAGATCTTCCATAGTAAATAACTTTTATGTGAATATTTAGTAATTGAACATTTTGTTCGGATAGAAGACGCATGCTCCTGAAAAAAGACGCAACCCGCATCAAGAAAAATAACGCGTCTTTTTAGTCTGCATCACGTCTCAGGGAAAAATTTATTTCACATGAAAAAGTATTATGCCTTTCTGTTTCTTGTATTACTCCGCTTCAGTAATTCCAATGGCCAGAGCAAATTCAATCTTGCCCCTGTTAGCGATCACTACAAGGCGTTGCAATCCATAAGTAATATGCCGAACCAACAGCGCGCATGGATGGATACTATAAAATATCCACCGGCAGAATATGGAACTTCTATAGTATATCTGATAGTGAAGCCGTATTACTTGTCCGATGCGCAGGTAAAAGAATTAAGCGAGAGCGTGAGGTTTCCGGCAAACAGTTCTGACCAGGTTCGAAAGGAGTTAGACTATCTTTTGGAACTTCAGAACAAGCGAACACCTGAGCAGATAAAGCGAGTTGAATTTCTGGGAGATATTGGTTACTGGCCTTCGGTAAATATGGTACCATCACATACTTCTTATGCACATAATCTGCAGGACCTGTTCTTTGAGGGAAGAGAATTGCTGGGAGATAATGTTAATTCGAAAAACTTTCCGAAGATCTCAAAGTTGCTTCAGGGTGTTATGCAGGATATGCGCATCATGGAATTTACCATCAAGTATAAATTGCTGAGGCCGCGTCCGTATCATCTCGAGCCGATGTTAAAGCCGCTGACAAAAATTAACTCGCCATCGTTTGCCAGCGGCCATACACTTTGGGCGTTTATTCAGGCGTATACGTGGAGTGAGATTGTGCCCGAAAAGCAACCACAGTTCATCGCCCTGGCTGAAGAGATCAGACGATCAAGAGAGATTATGGGGATACACTATCCAAGCGACAACGAAGCGTCACGGCAGGTAGCCTATAAAATGCTTCAATACTATTTTCAGAATGCTGCTTTTAATAAAGATTTGAGAGAAGCGATTCTTGAATGGAAAAAGCAATCAGGTGAGTAGCTTCCCTACATAAAACGTCCATTAACGATTTCAAAATTCCTTGCACAAAGGCCACAAAAAAGATACGAAGTTTCACAAAGTATATATTTCCCTGTGCGTTGTGTCTCCTCGTGGCCTTTGTGTTTCCGTATTTTATTTCCTGATAACGATATAACCGATAAAGAACAATAGATAATAATAAGTGTTTAAACTCGAACCTCTACACTATATTTTATAACCTGCACGCAACATTCTTTTCACATTTTAAAAGTAGTTTAGCAACCGGACTGTAATTTTTCCGAACTAAACCCTATATACATGAAAAGTCATTACCCGTTATGGTTTTTACTTATCGCATTTTTGACTGGAGCACAGTGGGCTTCGGCACAAGTGCATCTTAATCTTATCAATTCACCGTATCAACAGCAGTTTGATTCACTTGCCAGTGCAGGCACTACCAATGATATAGCGACATTGCCGGCCGGCTGGACCTTCAGTGAGTCAGGTACCAATGCCAACACTACGTATGCAGCTGGTACAGGTTCATCAAATGCCGGTAACACCTATAGCTTCGGACTGACAGCTAATGACCGCGCACTCGGAGGTTTACTTTCCGGATCGCTTAACTCAACCGTTGGTGCCGGGTTCATCAACCATACCGGCAGTACCATTACAGCATTACACATACAGTACCGCGGTGAGCAATGGCGTCTTGGCGCAACAGGGCGTGCAGCCGACCGACTCGATTTTCAATACAGTACCGATGCTACTTCCATAACATCGGGTACATGGACCGATATAGATTCACTTGATTTCATCAGTCCGGTTACAACGGGTACAGCAGGCGCACTCAATGGTAACGACACGCTTAACAACACCGTCATTACCTTTACTATAAATGGATTGTCGATTGATGATGGTGAAACGTTTTACCTGCGCTGGCTCGACTTTAATGTAGCAAGCTCGGATGATGGTTTGGCAATTGATGATTTTATACTGACACCCTTCGGTGTACCTTCGAATGAACCGGCTATCCAGGTAGTACCTGCATCGCTGAACTTTGGCGATGTTACCGTACATGAGACAAAGCAACTTCGTTACCAGGTGATCGGTGCCAACCTGCAGGATTCCATCGCGATCTTTACTTTTAATAACGCCTATACTATATCTGCGGATAGTATACATTTTGCCGGATCTGCTATAGTACCGGCTACCGGAGGTTTTGTATATGTACAGTTTGCACCGGTAGCACCGGGACTTTCCAGAGATTCATTGTTGCATATCAGCGGCACTACGTCAAAAGTGGTGCATGTGGAAGGCAATGGTTTTGATTTTGTGAGCAGTGTTATATCCATCGCGGAAGCACGCACCAAATCGGTAGGACAAAAAGTTACGGTTGGTGGACGAATTACTGTAGCGAACGAACTGGGCAACCCTGCCTATGTACAGGATGCCACGGGGGGTATACCGGTTTTTGATTATGCTTTTGCTACCCATGTTTCCATTGGCGACTCGGTAATTGTTACCGGACCTATAGGTGTGTTTAACGACCAGGTACAGATCAGTGGCAGTGGTATAGATTTTATACAGCCTGATTCTTCAAAGCGCTATATAGATCCGGCACCTATCGCTATCGGTCAACTGGCCGCGTACGAAGGACAACTGGTTACGGTTGACAGTGTAGAACTGGTTAATAAGGCATTTGTGTTTTATCCGCAAAGCACCGATCGCATGACGGCAGATGGTATACAGGCCGATCTGCGTATTGACGGAGACACCGATATACCCGGACTTACCAAGCCGCAAGGTGTTGTGTCCATCACCGGTGTTGTAGGTCGTTTCCGTACCAATGCTCAGCTGCTGCCACGTTTCAGTGCAGATATACCGGGAGCTCATGTACCATCGCCTGTTTCAGATAGTATTCCGAAAAGTAAAACACTCGATGTTGTTACCTGGAACCTGGAGTTCTTCGGTGCGAAAAAAGAAGACTATCGTAATGAAGAGTACGGTCCGGAAGATGAAGCACAGCAACTCGTAAATGTAAAACGTGTACTGGATTCATTGCAGGCTGATGTCATCGCTGTTGAGGAAGTATCAGACGATTCGTTATTTACCGTGCTGATCTCGCAATTGGGTAAATATAGGGCTACCTGCTCTGATCGTTATTCGTATTCTTTTGATGGACCCAGCGATGAATTCCCTCCGCAGAAAGTATGTTTTATCTACGACACAACAACTGTAAATGTACGCGCGGCACGTCCGATGTTTGAAGCGTTGTACGATGAAGCACGCACGACTAACCCGAATATATTACCAAACTATCCCGGAGGAAGTCCTTCAAGTTTTTATTCCAGCGGACGCCTTCCGTATTTGTTAACGGTTGATGCTACCATCGGAGGCGTAACCGAGCGCATATCCTTTGTTGGTATACATGCTAAATCTGGTTCTACGGCAGCCGACAGAAGTCGCAGAGAGTATGATGGTGCTGTGCTGAAGGATTCGCTCGATTTACACTTTGCCAATGAGCAGGTAATTATACTCGGTGATTTGAACGATGATCTCGATCAGTCGATTGTTACCGGTATGGAAAGTCCATATATAGCGTTTATACAAGACTCGTTGAATTATACCGGCATTACGAAAAACCTCAGTGATGCAGGAGCAAGATCAACGATCAGTTTCCAGGATGTGATCGACCACCAGATCATCACGAACGACCTTCTCCAAGAGGTTATCGGAGGTTCTGAGCAGATCATAACACCGTTCCGTTTTATCACGAATTATGCTGCCACTACATCCGATCACTTGCCGGTAATTGTACGTTACCAGTTGCAGCCAACGCGTGTTAATTTTACAGCAAGCGGTATAACGTTACCGGAAGACAGTGCATCTCATCACGTATATGTTCAGGCAGATAAACAATCGACATCGGCCAAACAGATTGTTATAGCCTTACAGGGCGATGCAACCTATGGACAGGATTTTGTAACCGAGCCGGCAGCCGTTGATAATAAAATTACAGTGACGCTTCCGGCAGATACATTGCTGACGTCATTCCGAATCATAATGCTGAACGATGAAGCCGATGAACTGCTGGAGACAACTACCTTCACGATTTTGGCAGAAGATGGTGTAGCCGGAGGAACGCAGGCAAACTTTTCACTTTCCATTGAAGACAACGATGTGCCAACTATTGCTTTTGCCGAGATACTGCCCAGCGCCAAAGAGGGCAGCGGTATATATAACCTGAAACTGAAATTGAATACAGCCGTTGCTTCCGACCAGGTTGTAACGATCCAGGTAACACAAGGCCCGGGTGTAGTATATGGCGAAGACTATAGCACGGAACCTGCTGTAGCCGGTCGCGCGATACAATTGACAGTTCCGGCAGGTAGCCGCGAAGCTTCGATTGCTATAGATCCGATAGCCGATGGCAAAAAGGAATTCCCGCTGGAGTTTGTGTCTTTCTACCTGGATAAAACAACGGACGGACTAGTGCTTTCTAATCCGCGTATAGCAGTATTTACAATCATTGATGTAAAGAAGAGACAACCCGTTGTAATCGCATCACCAAACCCGACCTCCGGCTTTGTACGACTGGTATGCAAAGAGCTTGAAGCCCATGAAGTAATTCAGGCTGAAGCGCGCAACAGTAACGGAGAGTTAATCTATACTGGCACCGGAACACTCGAAGAACTGAGCGCAGCCCTTACAAACCGTGTCCAATCGGGGAGAAGAGGATTCTATACCATCAAGCTAATTATCGATGGCGAGCCGATCGTAGTACGGCTGTTGAAGATATAGCCGTTATCCGTTTTCTTAACCGTTAATTGTTAATCGTTATCCGTAGGTATAACCTGCGGGTAACGATTATTTTTTTATATAGACCCTCTGTGAAACTTCGTGTCTTCTCCGTTTCCTTTGTGCCATTAGATTTGCCACACGTTGCATTATGAGAACCCTGCTACTATATATAGCACGCCCCAACCACACTCCTCACGATTAACGATTAACCGATAACGGTTAACACTATTTCACGAAGACATCCTCCGGTAAAAAAAACATCTCCGCCAGCAATTCATACGAACGCACGCGATCTTCAAATGTATCTGCAAAAGTAGCAACTACCACTTCATCCACATCAAAAGTACGTGCCAGTTGTTTGATCTTCTCCTTCACAACGTCAGGAGTACCCGTAATGGTGCGAAGGCGGTTATATTGCACACGAGCAAGCTCTTCGCGTGAGTATGCATATCCCTTGATCGCCTCGTATGAAGGTGCTTCATCTATTTTTCCTTTCTCGATGCTGAGCAAGCGATAATCCATAACGGCCTGCATCTGCGCTGCCTTCTCTTCGGTCTCACCACAAAATACAAATACACCAACACTGGTCTGTGGCGTTTGCAATTGCTCGGAAGGTTTGAACTGTTGACGGTAGGCACGTATAGCTTCAGGACCACCCACCGGATTAATGAACTGTGCGAACGACAACGCCATGCCGAAGTGTGCTGCTATATAGGCACTCTCACCACTGCTTGTCAGCATCCACAGATCCGGTTGCGTATCAATGCTCGGTATAGCTTTTACTTTTTCGTGAATCGTGCCGGCCTGACGGTCATCTTTCAAAAACGCTTTCAGGTCAATGATCTGCTGAATATAATCTTGCGGACTAAACGTATTGGACGGGTTAAGCAGCGAAGCTGTAACACGATCGCCACCGGGAGCACGCCCTATACCCAGATCAATGCGACCGGGATATAGTCCTTCCAGTAAACGAAAATTCTCGGCTACTTTTAATGTACTATGATTGGGCAGCATGATACCTCCGGAACCGAAGCGCAGATTTTTTGTTTCACCGGCCAGTCGTGCAATGAGTACTTCAGGAGCTGCACCTGCCAATGTTGCAATGTTATGATGTTCCGATAACCAGTAGCGCGTATAGCCCAACCGGTCGGTATGTTTAGCGAGTTGTATACTTTCCTGTAGGGCTTCCCGTGCGTTGCTTCCTCTGCGAATGGGAGTCTGATCGAGTACGCTGAGTTTTAATTTCATGACAATAGATGCCTTCTGTCTCAGAAGGGGTGTGTTTATGTATTTTCTATAAACACAACTGCAAGCGGGAAAGGTTCAGCCAGGTGCAGATTCGTTTTTGATGGCCGCTTCATCATGCTGATCATCAAAGTGAAAATATTTTTAATATGAAATAAAAAGCCTCACCGTGGTGCTGCACAGTGAGGCTATAAGGAGTTCGGTTTAACTCAGACTGCTGCGGTCTGTTTCACCCCCTTAATCTGCAGGTAAGCCATGGCTGCCACCCACAAGGCTACTGCGGTAATTGCGATATAGCCTATCGCAGACAAATTAAATAACTGCGGCAGTACAATGGCTATACTACCTATAACCCAGAGTATATCCAGCGCAATAATAATATATACATGCGTAAGCCGTGCTGTGCGTTGTACAGCTTCATTCAATACACCGGCAGCGAACACCACCAGAAATATACCAACACCCATAACCGTTCCTACAGCGGTTGTACCAAAGAGGTTGGCAACGGTTTCTGCCAATACTACAAGTCCAATACCGGTAGCACCTGAGCTTACCGCGTTGATGAGAAGAACATTTTTTAGAGATAGCATATACATTTACGTTTAGTGTTTATTGATGAAGCAAAGGTATACCGGCACCATACCCTGCGGTTTATCTTTTTGCGACAACCCGTTACCATCTTGCGCCAACGGTAGGGTGGCATGGTAAACACCTTGATTGAACCAGTATATTTGTTGTATGGATGAGCAACAAAAGCGATTCGTACTAAGTCTGCTGGCGTATGCAGTGCAACGGGGTATATCGGCACAGCAACTCTGCAAGCTTTGTAATCTTGACCTGGCGGCATTGAAACGAAATGAAGCCGTTACCATTACGCGCAAACAACAGGAAGACCTCTGGGTGAATGCGAGTCACCTGTGCGATGATCCTTTATTTGGATTGCACTTTGGTGAATCGCTGCAGTTGAGTGCGCTTGGCGTAGTAGGCGAGATCATCAAGATGAGCGGTACAGTAGGGGAAGCGTTGGCGCATGCTGCAGCCATGACTCCGATGGTAACTGACCTTGTAACGATGGATGTGATACAATCCAGGAAAACCTTTACAGTACATTTTATACCAACCGCTATCGGGAAGCAACAAAGCGATACCGTTACATTTCGCCAGATGCTCGATCTGCTCATGATATTCACGATACATGAACTCGATGGTTTGTTGCTGGAGAAAGTAAAGCCTGTATCGGTGCGACACGCTTTTCAGTCTGTGCATATACATGAATATGAGCGCGTGCTTCGTTGCACGCCTGTGCGCAAGACGCAGCATACCCTGGAGTTTGACAATGCATACTGGGACGAACCCATTCTCACCGCCAACTATGAACTGCAGAAGGTGTTGTTGGACAAAGTAAATACAATTGGTAAAGAAGAAGGTAATGCGCAAACATTGCAGTCTAAGATTTATACGTACCTGTTACAGCATGCGTATCTGGGTATACTTAGCCAGGAGGAGGTAGCTGCTAATTTTAACATCAGTGCGCGGAGCCTGCAGCGAAAGCTTCGCGAAGAAGGAGTAACGTATCAACAGTTGTCTGACAGCGTTCGAAAGTCACTGGCGGTACACTATATCCGTTCGGGTAATTACCAACTCAAGGAAATATCGGGTATGCTTGGCTATAATGAGTTGAGTGCCTTTACCCGTGCCTTTAAACGTTGGACAGGAAAAGCCCCGGCCAGTTACCGTGCATAGGCAAAGACTAAAAATATATAGCCGGTTATTTCTTTATACAGAAAGTTTAGCCAGGCATTTCTCGATAGACACTTTCAGGTGTGCATACTGCGATGGCTTCTGTATATACTGAAAGGCTCCCAGTTTGTACGACTTCTCGATATTATCCAGCGTAGAAGATGTAGACAGAATAACCACCGGTATAGAACTGAATTCGGGATGCTCTTTTATTTCTTTGAGACACTGAAAGCCGTTCTTCAACGGCATGTTCAGATCCATGAAGATAGCATCGGGAAACCGGTTGGCAGCACGAAGCTTTTCCAGGAGTATAATTCCGTTTTCAGCGATCGTAATATCGATCGGAAGTCCTAAGTCCTGAAATACGTCTTTGAATAATAGTATATCATCCGGATCATCGTCAGCGTAAAAAATATTCTTAATCAACAGGTCTTCACTCATCGGGATAAAGTATAAGTTAAGGTAAACGGGCATCATTTTTTTTACGTATTCAGCTCATGCTATATCGCCCGCTGATGTATTCCAAACAACAGTTCAATATTAGATGGTTACACCCTAACTTTCTATCAGGGATTTCCCTGATTTTTAGTCGGATTTGACCGGTTTTTGGACTTATTAACATTAAAGCAATATACCTTTAAGGATTTAATCGCTTTAAAATGCCCGAAAAGATCAAAGTTTTTCATCTCGAAGATTACAAAATTATACGTGATGGCATTCGGTTTTTGTTAGGTAATGATGAAGCCATTGAAGTTGTAGGCGAAGCAAGAAAAGGGGAGGAGCTGTTGAGTGTTATCGATAAAATGCGCATTGATATACTCCTGCTTGATATCTACCTGGACGGAATGCAGGACGTTCGTACCATTGATGGTTTTGAAGTATGTGAAATCGTCCGTAAGAAATATCCCAAAGTAAAGATCATCGCCCATTCAGTTTATGATGATGCCGACCGGGTTGCCAAGATCATGAAAGCCGGTGCCATGGGGTTTGTATCCAAGAAAGCCGGATACGAAGAGCTTATCCAGGCTATTAAAGTCGTGTACAGCGGCAAGAAATATATTTGTGCCGAGACCTCGCGAAAACTGAAAAACATTAATAAATTTTTAGCCGGAATTGAGGATACGTTGCGCGGAGAAGATGAGTTTTTCTCCAAACGCGAACGGGAAGTGCTTGAGCTGATGGCGAAAGGGCACTCGTCCAGAAAAATTGCCGAAAATTTATTTATTACCGAAAAGACCGTGGAGTCTCACCGCAAGAACATGGTTCAGAAGGCGAAAGTGAAGAATACAGCTGAACTTATTGCGTATGCCTCTGCGCGTGGCTTTTTGAAAGTATAGTATATACCTTTCTATTTGCTATAAAGTTTTAGCCCCATGCAAGAAGCCCCGGTGTACACGGAGATCAAACGTATTGGAGAATTATCCAGCGATGGTGTTTTCATTTATAAGATTGACGAACGCAAATTTCAGTACGTCAATCCGGCCTTCAGTGAGATCTTTTATGTAAGTCACGAAAATCTTTACGCACAGTCAAGGTTACTGCTGGATCTGATCATCTCGGAAGACCAGCATTACCTGCGTTCGCGCTTCTCGGATCTCATTCACTTTGGTTGTATAACCAGCACGGAGTTCACGATAAAAATTTCAAGCGGGTTGCTGAAGCACGTTTCGTGCGATGCGTATGTATTGGATAACAATACTACGGTTATCGGTTTTGTAAAAGATGTCAGCCGCATCAAGGAGCACGAGAACTATATCATTAACTATGGTGCCAAGAAAGATACACTGCTGGATATGGTTACCCATAATCTCTACGGACCGCTGAATCTTTCGCAAAGCATTCTAGACAAGATCGAAGAGTCTTATCAGGGAGATTCGTATAAGGACATGAATGCGCAGCTGCAACTTATCCGCAGTATAACCCGTGAATGCATTGATATCGTGACCAACTTTTTACGCGAAGAACACCAGGAGTCTGAACGCATCTTTATCAAGAAAAGTCGTTTTGATATCGTTGATCGGGTGCGCGCAACACTGGTGAAACTGGTAGAGACTAATCACGACAAGAACTTTACGCTTATAACGAAGCTGGATAACCTGTATATCAATGCTGACAGTGTTAAGTTCTTTCAGATCATTCATAACCTCATCTCCAACGCCATCAAATTCACACCCGAAGGTGGCCAGATTGATATAACACTGGAAGAAGGTGAAGAGGATTTTGTTGTGAGTGTAAAAGATAACGGCATCGGTATACCGCAGGCATTTCAATCCTTTATATTTCAACGCAACGATGCGGTGCGCAGGCCGGGACTGAAGGGTGAAAAATCAATGGGATTGGGCCTGCCGATTGTGAAGAATCTTGTCGAGTTGATGAACGGCCAGATCTGGTTTGAAAGTACCGAGAATGATGGGGCTGTATTTTTTGTCAGGTTCCCCAAAGAGTAATACAGGCTATATATGTCAGCCTGGGTATAAAAATGCACAGGCTGTTCTTTTGTCGGGTATATAGCGCAAAATTGTTCGTTCAGCTAAATCCGATTTTTATTTTGTTCCCAATGAAAACAGATATAGTTTTGTGGTGAAGTATAGGCTTTATGCAAATTACTTTCTCATAACATCACAAATCATACATACGCTAAAATCCTCTAATTTATTTGAAAAATAGTTGGCCTAAAGGTTGCAATATCGATTATACAGGAATAAACCTGTAGACAAGTTATGAGCCTTTTCTGTAGACCTAAATACGCTGTCACTCCACAAGTTTACGAGTTGGGCATGCGTAAGGAAGACCCAACCCGTTGGAATTATTTTTTCAATTCAGGAAAGGTGAGAACCAATATGAAGAATCAGATTTTTGAAAAGTCGGGCAGTTACGTTGTCGGTGTACTCTGCGTAGCCATATTCTTTTCTTGCAGTAAAAACATTACACCTACAGACACAGCATCTAAGCAGGGTGCCACTGAGCAAGTGGCGGCTCAAACCGACTCACTCTATGCGCAGCCTGTACGGCCCGGACGCAATCTCTCCATCGATACATTGAAACATCCGCTGGATACCCGCCTCACGCAGGTATGGAAGCAGGATGTATACTATAATCAGAAAGTTCACGATAAAGTGCATCGCTTTTATGCGCTGAGCGACTATCACACCAAGTGGTTAGGTGAATATGCACCCAATCCGTTCTATCAGAAATTCACAGCGTTAATGGCAGATGCATCCGGTTATGGACTGGTGCCTGAAGACTATACCATTACCGATCTCGCTGCAAAGCTCGAAGAACTATATAGCCGGAAGCCGCTGGATACAGCAACACTCATTGATCTGGATATACAGATCAGCGAGAAGCTTTTCCTTTTCACCACGCACCTTGCGGAAGGTAAGGTGAGAAATCCGGGTAACACCACTGCCGTATGGCTCCGCGAGTTTAAGCCGGAGGATAATACTACAGATGTATTTACACTGGCTAAAATTCTTGAGCCTGAACAACTCATCACCGCTGTAAACAGTTTGCAACCTGTATATGAGCAATATGCCAAACTGCAACAGGCACTGAAGCAATACCAGACACTCGAGAAAGCGGAGCCTAAAGAATTTCCGGTGAGTGTTGCTGCGAGCAAGATCAAACCGGATGAACGCAACCAGGTTATACCGTTGATCCGTAAAAAATTATTGCTGACGGATCTGAAAGCCTATACACTTCCCATAGATTCTGTAACCGGTCAAACCGATTCACTGCGCTACGATGCAGCGTTGGTATCTGCTGTAAAATGGTTCCAGGAACGCCACGGACTGGAACCGGATGGTATCATTGGAGAGAAGACGGTGCGTTTTCTGAATCAGTCGTTTCGAGATAAGGCCAACATCATCGCCATGAACATGGAGCGCTTCCGCTGGTTGCCACAGGATGCGTATGGGGATAATTATATCACGGTAAATATCCCGGAATATGAACTCCGCATGTTTGAGAACGGTAAAGAAGCGTTTGATATGCGCGTGATTGTAGGTGCTCCGAATAAACCTACTCCGGTGTTCAACGATGTAGTGAATCATATAATCTTCAGTCCTACGTGGACTGTGCCAACCAGCATCATCAAAGAGGAAATTATACCGCGTCTGCAGAAAGATTCGCTTTACTATACCGAGAAGAATTATGCTTTCTATAAGAATGAAGAAACAATCGATCCTTCAGCGGAAGCGTGGAAAGATGGTTCGGTCAATCCTTATAAATATCGCATCGTGCAACAGCCGGGTCCTGACAACTCGCTGGGACTGGTGAAGTTCGGCATGCCTAACAAAATGAATATTTACCTGCACGATACTCCGAACCACCGCCTGTTTAAGAAGAGTTATCGCGCACTCAGTCACGGTTGCGTGCGCCTGGATGAACCTGCACGTTTTGCAGAATATTTACTCCGCGACCAACGTGGCTGGACAAAAGAGACTGTGCAGAAAGCTATGCATGCCGGAACTCCGGCAACCATTCATCTGCGTAAAAAATACCCGGTGCACATCGAGTATCGCACGGCATGGGTAGATGAAAATGGATTGATCAACTTCCGCGAAGATATCTACGGTCACGATAAACGTCAGTTGCAACAGTTATATCCTGCGCAGAAACCTTCGGCTGTAGCTGGAATCTAAGAAAGAGTAATCAGCGCTTAGCCGTTACGTTGACGTTCTGCAATAGTTGGTCAAGGTTCAGGTAGCGTGAAGTGGACAGGTAGTTTTCGTCATTGAAGTATGCGAAAATGGCTGTGTGACCTTTGATGGCATCAATCACTTCTCTGGCAATTTCTTTCGAAAGAGCAGGGCAGCCCTGGCTTCTTCCCAGACGGCCATAGTGTTTAATCCAGTATTCGCTCACGTATTCAGCATCGTGCATAACCACGGCACGCTCACGCATGTTGTCGTTATAGCCTTTTTCCATGCCATCCAGTTTCAGGCTGTAGCCTTTGCTGCCTACATAGGTTTCAGCAGTTACATAAAAGCCGAGGCTGCTCTGGTTGGAATGAACCATGTTGGAAAATGATTTGGCGATGTCTTCACCGGTATTTTTCCCATGACTCACATACGTGAAGAATTTTACGATATGATGTTCAAGATCAATGGTGTAGAAGCGCTTTTGTGTGCTTGGTTTGGTGAAATCAATAATAGATAACAGGTTTTTATCGTTAAGCTTTCCCTGCATGCGCAGTGTGTAGTAGCCGATTACAGCATACTTGAAAACTTTGTACGACAGGTTATATTTTTCAAGTCCGATAGACGTATAGAGAGTCTGCAACGAGTCGTCAAAGGAAACAGCGGCATCAACATGTGTGGCAGTTGTGTGATCGATAGAATCGGTAACAGCCGTGATGTTTGCAGTGTGGAGCGAGGTTATTGTTTCGGGTTGAGCAGGTGCCGCTGAGTAAAGACTCAGCAACAGGTATAGTACATACGTCATTCTGAAGAGGGGTTATTTTGATACTACAAAACAATCATGAAAGGCAGCCTTAAAAAAATCAACAAAAAGTGAAAAAGTACACCTGAGCTAAATTGAAAGGCTCCAAGCGATTTTCTCCCGGAAAGAGATTTTTAAGTATACAATATCAAGGCACCTTATTTCCAGAAACCTTCTGCGGAATAATAGATATTTCGATAAAGTGAGTTATGTTAGAGGTAATATGCCGGAGTGAAACACGAAGTGTTGCTTCGGGCGGTTCAAGTTCATCTTACTAAATTCTTTGACATGACCTTAAAACCATCCTTTACCGAGAAGAAGTACATCGTTACGCTCATCTTTGTTACATCCCTCTTCATGTTATGGGGCATTGCCATTACCATGGGCGACACACTCAACAAACATTTTCAGAATGTGTTGAACGTGTCCAAATCGCAATCCGGATTGGTGCAGTTCTCGATCTTCGGTGCCTATGCAGTTATGGGCATACCCGCCGGCCTGTTTATGAAAAGGTTCGGGTACAAGAATGGTGTTCTGCTGGGATTGTTCCTGTATGCCCTTGGAGCATTTCTGTTTATACCGGCAGCCAACACAGAATCATTCTCCTTCTTTCGCGCAGCACTGTTTATACTTGCCTGTGGACTTGCCACGCTTGAGACAGTAGCGCATCCGTTCGTTGCTTCGCTGGGAGACCAGCGTACGAGCGATCAGCGAATTAACTTTGCTCAATCGTTCAATGGATTGGGAGCCGTTATTGGTCCTGCACTCGGAGGCTTTTTCATTCTTCGCGCAGGCCAGGACTATACCAATGAATTGGACTCTGTTAAATTCCTATACATCGTCATCGGTTCAGTCATAACTGTTATTGCTTTATCATTTGCATTTGTAAAAGTTCCACCACTTTCCGATCCGCATAACGCAGACGAACCAGGTACGACTGATGCACCGCCTAAAAAGCTTTTTCAACACCGGCATTTTGTGTGGGCGGCTGTTACACAATTTTTTAATGTTGCTGCGCAGGGAGGTACGTGGGCATACTTCATTAATTATAGTGTAGAGATCAATCCTGGGATGAGTGATGAACGTGCCGCTTATTTCTTCTCATTAAGCATGGCGATGATGATGGCGGGAAGATTCCTGTCAACGTTCCTGATGCGGTTCATTGCACCGAACAAATTGCTGTCGATTTATGCTGTTGCCAACATTATACTTTGTATCATCATCGCGCAGAGCTGGGGCACCGTTTCGTTTGTATCGCTTATTATGCTCAACTTCTTTTTCAGCATTATGTTCCCGACCATCTTTAGTCTCGGCTTGAAAGATATGGGTAAATATACCCAGCAGGCTTCATCGTATATTGTTATGGGAGTAGTAGGAGGAGCGTTGTTTCCTCCCATCATGGGCATTGTTGCGAACAAAAGTGTTGCTGCAGCATATTACTTACCGATCATCTGCTACTCGGTAATTTTTGTTTATGGATTTGCTCTTTATAAAGTAAAGAAGTAGAAAGCTGAGATATAGTTTTAAGATTAAGCCTTGAGTAATACTCAGGGCTTTCTTTTTTAATACACATCTGTGGAAATACTTGGACACTGATCCCGTGAAAGTGAATGGAGATCACGTAACCCTTTGAAATATACTTTGAAGCTGCATTGGCGTTGATTTTTAGTATTCGTCCTGATCACATAACCAGGAAGGATGGATTCTATTTTCACAACGGAAGGGCTGGTGAGTCTTTTAACGCTCACATTTCTAGAAATAGTTTTAGGTATCGATAATATTGTTTTCATTTCAATTCTCTCGGGAAGGTTGCCACAGGCACAACAGAACCAGGCGCGTGTGCTGGGCATTGGTATAGCACTCGTGGCGCGCATCATTTTGCTGCTGGGCGTAAGCTGGCTGATTGGATTGCAGAAGCCTGTGCTTACTATGAATCAATTCAACCTTAGTTATCGCGATATAATTCTGATTGTTGGAGGTCTCTTTCTGATTGGTAAGAGTGTATCCGAGATTCATGCCAAGCTGGAAGGAGCGGCACATGCCGAAAATAAACCACGCTTGTTAAGTTTGCGTTCGGCCATTATTCAAATCGTACTCATCGATCTTATATTCTCGCTGGACTCTATCCTTACTGCCATCGGCCTGGTGGAGAACGTCATCATTATCATTATTGCCATTGTTATATCACTGGCCGTTATGCTATTCTTTGCCCGTGGCATAAGCGATTTCATACAGCGACATCCGGCCATGAAGTTGCTGGCGCTCGCATTTCTGGTTATGATCGGAACGTTGCTGGTGGTAGAAGGCTTCCATGTACATGTACCGCGCGGCTATATATACTTCTCTATGGCGTTTGCTGTCATAATTGAAGTGCTGAATATGAAAATTCGCAAGAAGACATCCATCACACCGGGTGTTGATAGAAAGATCAACGTAAAAAATACGATCCGATAAACCCAAATCCATAACTGCATGCTGAAAACTTTTATACCGCTTATAGTCCTTTTTGCTGTGATGATCGGTTCATCCTGTAACAGTCGTAAGCAAGACTCTGAAAAGGCGTCTACCGATACCGTTGCAACCACTGCCGGCACTTTACCGGAGCCCCATGCAACCAAATCGGTAAAGAACTACAGCAACGTGGTGGGCTGGCCCATCGGCACAACGCCGGTAGCGCCTGCAGGTTTTGAAGTAACGAAGTTTGCAGATCAATTGCAGAACCCGCGCTGGATATATATAGGACCTAACGGAGATATATTTGTAGCAGAGGCCAACACCGAATCCAAAGGCGTTGCCAAGGTTAAAGACGAAGTTACCGGCAAAGCAGGTTCACAAAATTCAGGACAGAGCGCGAACCGCATTACACTGTTACGGGATACTAATAAAGATGGTACACCGGAGATACGCTCCGTTTTTCTTGACGATCTCAATCAACCCTTCGGTATGCTTATTCTCAATAATTATTTCTATGTAGCCAATACCGATGGACTCTGGCGCTTTCCGTATAAGGCCGGTGCTAGTACACTGAAAGGAAAAGGAGAAATGATTGTACCATTGCCGGCAGGTGGCTACAACAATCACTGGACCCGAAATGTTATTGCGAGCGCTGATAATACCAAACTATATATAGCAGTAGGCTCTGGCAGTAACAATGGCGAGAACGGTATGGAACATGAATACAGAAGAGCGAATATACTTGAGGTTAATTCGGATGGGAAAGAATTGCGTATATATGCGAGCGGACTTCGCAATCCGGTGGGTATAGATTGGCAACCGGGCACCAATACACTATGGGCTGCGGTAAATGAACGCGATAATCTGGGTGATGGTCTTGTCCCCGATTATGCAACGAGTGTTAAGGAGGGAGGCTTTTACGGATGGCCCTATACCTACTTGGGTCATCACGATGATCCGGATGTTGACATGCCGTTACCGGATTCGATCCGGAATGTAATTGTGCCCGATGTAACATTGGATGCGCATTCGGCTTCACTTGGTTTTGTATTTTATGATGCCAAAACGTTTCCGTCAAAATATCACAATGGTGCATTTATAGGACAGCATGGATCGTGGAACAGTTCGAAATTTACCGGCTATAAAGTTGTCTTTATACCTTTCGAAGGAAACAAGCCCGGCACTCCGGAAGATTTTCTCACAGGCTTTATAAAAGACGAAAGCAGTAAAGAAGTATACGGCCGCCCGGCAGGCGTAGCCGTTGCATCGGATGGAGCATTACTCGTAGCCGATGATGCAGCGAATACCATTTGGCGCGTACAGGCGTTGAGTCGTTGATTGTGAATCGTTATCCGTTATTAGAAAATCCAATTGTGCAAAGTGCAGAGGAGACACAAGTTACGGAGAAAAACTTTGTGTTTTCTTCGTGATTTCTATGCAATGGATTTATACTTTTATACGGATACTATATATACTCCCCCAATCTCGCAGCTCAAAGCTCAATGCTCGCAGCTATTTCCTAGCCTTCAACCTCGAAGCAGGCATGTATATCTTTTACAACTTCCTTGTTATCGGCCATAATGAGGAGGTGATCGTGCTCCTGGATAACGGTATCACCACGTACCGTCATATATTTACCTTCGCGGTGTATCAATACGATTAACGCTGTGCGTGGCAGATTCAATTCGACAACAGCTTTGCCGGCAACAGGGGAGTGGGCGGGTATATCGAACTCCAGCAGTTCAGCTTTGATATCGTCTTTGATCTCAATGTCCAGCGGAAATTTACGTTTGATCTTTTCAGGAACACTTACCTTTAGCCAGTCTGCCACTAGCGCCAGCGTAGTGCCCTGCACGAGTACGGATGATACGGATATAAAGAATACAAGATTGAAAATCATCGGAGCATTCTGCACACCGGCAATCAACGGATATATAGCGAATACAATCGGCACGGCACCGCGCAAACCTACCCACGATATAAAAAGTTTTTTTCTCCAGCGGAGGTCAGAGTTGGCAAGCGCTATAAAAACAGCAATGGGCCTCGCGAGAAATATCAACACACCCGCCAGTAAAACACCCGGCCCTATAAAGGGAACGATCTGACTCGGGAATACCAATAGTCCCAGGGTAAGGAACATGATGATCTGCATAAGCCACGCCTGACCATCGTAAAACTTCATGAGACTTTTCTTGTGTATAAAATTAGCGTTACCCAGAATGATAGCCGCTATATAGATCGCGAGAAAACCGTTGCCGCCTATAAAGTTGGTGAAGGAAAACGTGAAAAACACCAGCGACAAGATCAATACAGGGTATAGTCCTTCGATATCAAGTTTGATCTTGTTGGTAATAAAGATCATCAGTTTTCCGAAAGTATATCCGCATACCGTACCGAGTATCATACCAATCAGGAACTTCGGTATAAGCGATACAATGGAAGCATCCGGATTTTGTACCAGGAACGTAAAGCTTACGGTGAGGAAGTATGCCATTGGATCGTTACTTCCACTTTCAAGCTCAAGCAACGGACGAATTACACCTTTGAGTCCTATATTTCGCGAACGGAGAATAGAGAATACAGCAGCAGCATCGGTAGATGAGACAATGGCTCCGAGCAACAGACCTTCCATTACAGATATATTCAGCAGGTACGATGAGCACACGCCTACGATCGTGGCGGTAACAAGAACACCAATAGTCGATAATGAAATACCACTCTTGAGTACCGGCTTTACACTTTCCCACTTCGTGTCCAATCCACCGGAGAAAAGTATAAATGTCAGCGCCACCACACCGAGGAACTCAGCAATTTTTGGATCGTTGAAATATATTCCGCCAAGACCATCCGAGCCGGCCACCATGCCTACGATCAGAAAAAGGATGAGTGCTGGTATACCGAACTTGAAAGATGTTTTACTGGTAATGATACTGACGAAAAGAAGAATGGAGCCTAACAGTAATATATTGTGTGAGGAAAGTGCCATGTTGGTAGAGTGATAAAAGCTGAAACAGACAAAGTTAAAAAAGCGCGTGAAGTTTGTAGTATCGTTGCCCGTTGCACGGCACTATTAAAACAGATTTATTCCATCAATTTATTATTTTTTCTTACATCAAAAACAGCATTACTGAAAAGTTCAAACGATTTAAATAAGATGGGATACTGGTTTTTGTAAAATAAATTCCCGTATTTAAGCACGTCAACACCATGCACCTCAACGTACACAACGAAATAGAACTGAAGCAGTGGGAAGCTATGCGGGCGGGCAATGAACAGGCTTTTGCATGGTTATACGATCGCTATTTCAAGTTACTTTATAATTACGGCAAGAAGATCGGCACAACAGATGCCGCGCTGGAAGATGGTATACATGATCTCTTTGTAGACCTGTGGCGCTTTCGCAGTTCGCTGTCATCAACAACATCGGTTCGGTTTTATTTATACCGCTCGCTGCGGAGAAGACTGATGCGTAATGATTCGCGCAGTAACTTTTTCACAGCCGATGGCTCCATCATTGAAGACGCATTGAAAGCTGCAACACCTTCATCCGAGCAGGAGTTGATTGACGAAGAGAATAACAAGCAACGTATATATCGGTTAAAAAAATTACTCAGCGATCTTTCTCCCCGTCAGTATGAAGCGTTGGTGTTGCGTTACTACGATGAAATGTCGTTCGATGAAATCGCAGCCATCCTGAATGTGAACGAACAATCCGCGCGTAACCTCGTGCAACGCGGCCTGCTGCAACTGCGGCATTATGCTAAGTATGTGATTGGATTGTTGGTGTTTCTCTTTTTTTAGTCAGAAAGTCCGGAAGACCAGAAGTTGGAAAAGAGTGGAAGTGCGAATGTAATAATGTCGAGATAAGAATGACTTTAATGTATAGAAAGCTGAAGAAGCCTGGTAGTACACGTTGAATGAATTTTATAGCAATGGCCTTCGGGCTCAATAACTTTTTTGATCCCTATATTCTATAATTTTATATACTCTACGGTCTATAGTCACTATAGCGTAAGTTTTCAGATTTTATATTCTCAAACACAATTACAACTCTTTATAACTCTCTAAACATCCGGAATTCTTTAACTTCCGATTTTCTCGCTTCCGGTCTTCCTGACTTTCTAACTTTCCGACTTACGGACTTTTCCGACTTCCCAACTCCTGCAATATTCGATCTTCTTCCTTTCAAATTCTCTCCCTTGCCACATTTCTGCTATAATTCAAAAATATTTTTCCTTCCGGGTGAGTTAAATCCCGAAAACGTTGCTTTTGGTAATTATAACGTTTGAATTGATTTCAACAAGGTATGAAAGATTATGCCCGCTTTAGTGCTGAAGAGTTAGCCACTGATGATGACTTCATCAAATGGGTGAAGTATGCAAACCGTTACCCGGAACTCGACCGCTTTTGGAAGAACTGGCTTGAGCAACACCCGCATCGAAAGGAAGAAGTAGATGAAGCGCGGTTGATGATACGGGCTATTCTCGAAGAGCCTCAGCATTTACCGGGACATGAAAAGCAACGTGCTATATGGAATGAAATTTCCGGTACACTATCTATACTCGCAGAGGAGGAGAAGAAAATTATACCGTTCTACAAGCGCTGGTATATGAAGGCCGCTTCCGTGGTAGTTATACTGGGTATAGGATGGTATACCTATCAGGTTGTATTTACCGGACATCCTGCCGTTAATCATCATCCGGTGGTAGCTACGATTAACCTGGAGAAACACGTCAATAATAATGATGTGCCAAAGACTGTTGTGCTGGAAGATGGTACTTCTATTGTGCTGCAGCCGCATACCATGTTGCGTTACCCGAAGCATTTCAAAAAAGATCTGCGCGAAGTATACCTGATCGGTGAAGCTTTCTTTGAAGTAAAGAAAGATCCTGCCCGTCCTTTTATCGTACATGCAAATGAAATTATAACGCGTGTGCTGGGAACAAGCTTTACCGTGCGCAATTTCATAGGAGAAAAGAATGTAACGGTGCAGGTAAAGACCGGTAAAGTATCCGTGTTCAAGGATCAGAAAAAAGAGAAGAAAGAAGAAGTGGTTGAAGATGCAGTAGATCGCGTGGAAGGTGTTGTACTGATGCCGAATCAACAAGTAGTATATGAACGAAAAGCCATGAAGATGGTGAAATCACTTGTAGAAAATCCATCGGTGTTGATACCGGTTGCCAAACAGGAATTTGAATTTACCGATACACCGATCCGGGAAGTTTTTGATGCCATTGAAAATGCCTACGGTGTAGATATAGTATACGATGAAGAATTACTGGCCAGCTGTGCCATTAATGCATCCTTAACGGATGAGCCGCTCTACGATAAACTGAAACTCATCTGTAAAGGTATAGATGCATCGTACGAGATCATTGACTCACACATCATCATCTACAGCAAAGGATGTACGAGTCAGTGAAAACCTGAACACAACACTACCCAAACCCAAACCAATTGTATAAGCTTATGAAAACATAATACCCATACAAAAAAGAAACCGATGGTGCGCTAACACCACCGGTTCTGAAATGCCCCGTATTCATCCTGGCGAGGATGAGGGGCGTTGTCTCTCCGCATTTCACTTCAAGACAAACCATTTTCAAAAGTATGAAAAAAGAACTACAAGTTCATGGACAGCTATTGTTCATTATGAAGGTCTCATTCATTCACTTTATTTGCGTACTCACATTTCTCGGTGTTGCTCACGCCAGTGAGATCACTGCACAGGTTCTGGAAAAGAAAATTACCATCGACCTGAACGATGTAAGCCTTCGCGTGGCGCTTCAAAAAATTGAACGTGCTACCGACGTTAAATTTCTCTACCAGTCGCAACTCATCTCTCCGAAAGAAAACGTAAACATCGAAGCAGCGGATGAACGTTTGGGAGATTTATTGAAACAAATTTTCGATCCGCTGCAGATTGCGTTCGAAGCCGATGGCAACCAGATCGTGCTGACGCGTCAACGCACCGGAGCGCTGGACATTGATCCGGCTGATTCGGAAAATAAAATGCCGTATGATATACTCATCACCGGAACCATTACCGATGAGCAGGGACAACCTTTGCCCGGAGTAAATATACTTGTAAAGGGAACCACGATCGGAACTACATCGGATGCCAACGGTACGTATAGCCTCTCCGTTGAAGACGAAAGTTCGGTACTTGTTTTTTCATTCATTGGCTTTCTTACACAGGAAGTTCCTGTGGGAAGTCAAACCAGCGTGAATGTTGTAATGGCGGCCGATGTTACATCGCTGCAGGAAGTAGTGGTGGTCGGATATGGTGAAGTAAAGAAATCGGATCTCACCGGTTCCGTTGCATCGATCAAGTCGGAAGAACTGAACGCCTATCCCACAACCAATTTAGTGCAGTCATTGGCGGGGCGTGCGCCCGGTGTACAGATATCGCAAAATACAGGTGCACCCGGAGCGTCCATCAGTGTTCGTGTACGGGGTACGAACTCTGTGCAGGGGTTTAACGAACCGCTATATGTAGTGGATGGCTTTCCGTATTCCGGTAATCCTACATTGCTCAACAATGCAGATATAGAGTCGATACAGATACTGAAAGATGCATCGGCCACAGCTATATATGGATCGCGCGGTGCGAACGGTGTGGTGATCATCACAACGAAACGCGGCAAGCAGGGGAGAACATCGGTTGAATACGATGGCTATTATGGCTGGCAGACCATCCGCAAGAAGATCGATATGATGAGTGCGCGTGAGTATGCGTTGTTCTATAACGAGCAGGCTGCCAACGATGGACTTGCTCCTCACTTTACGCAAGATGAAATCAATTCCTTTGGACAAGGTACAGACTGGCAGGATCTCGTTTTACAAACAGCTCCTATACAAAACCACGCGATCAGTATAAACGGTGGTACCGAGAAAACACGCTTCTCTATTTCCGGAAGCAATTTCAACCAGGAAGGTATCATCATCGGGAGTGATTATGTTCGTAACTCCGTACGTGCTAACGTGACTACCGACATCAGTAAAAAATTCAAGTTCGATCTCAATACGATCTTAAGTCGTATCGATTCCGATCGCAAGAACTCCGGTGGTGGTAACCGTGGTGGTTCACTGATTTCGGCTATGCTGTCCGGGTATCCGACACAAACGCCCTATAACGCAGATGGTACCTATACCAATTTGTCAGCGGCATATTCATGGGGATCGAATGTTATTACCAACCCGCTTAACTATATCGAGCAACAGTCTGATCACATCCGCTCGAATAAAGTATTGATCAACGGAGCGCTCACTTTTACTCCGATAGAAGGACTCGCTATAAAAATATCCGGTGGTGTAGAGAATACCGAAGACCGCACCGATGGTTACACCACAAAGAAGTTCATCAACTCAACGGGGTCTGCATCGATCGCTACAACACAGATTAGCAGTGTACTGAATGAAAATACCATCAGCTATACCAAAGAATTCGGAGCGCATAATATTTCCGCTGTCGCGGGATTTACCTATCAGAATTATACCACCACAACACTCAATGCATCGGGCAGTGGTTTTGTGAGTGATGTGCAGGAGTCGTTTGATATAGGTGCTGCTGCTACGCAAGGTGTACCAAGCTCTTCCTTCTCTGAGTGGGCGTTACTGTCGTACCTCGCGCGCGTAAACTATACCTTTAAAGATAAATACCTCGCTACGATAAGTTTCCGTTCCGATGGTTCATCGCGCTATAGCGATGGACAGAAGTGGGGAAGCTTTCCATCGGCTTCGCTGGCATGGCGCTTATCCGAAGAAGAATTTATAAAGAGTATATCATTCATTTCTGACCTGAAACTACGTGCAGGCTATGGTGAAACCGGAAGTACTGCGATCAACCCCTATCAAACATTGAATCAACTTGAATCCGGTAAAGTAGTATTCGGTGATGCACTGGTTACATACTACGCTCCCGGCACACGATTGTCAGGTCCGCTGAAATGGGAAACGACAGCACAGACAGATATAGGTCTTGATATAGGCTTCCTGCAGAACCGCTTTAATTTTACTGTGGATTACTATATAAAGAACACACGCGACCTGTTGAATACAGTTCCGCTTCCTTCGTCACTGGGCTATGGCTATACCATACAGAATGTTGGTAAAGTGCAGAACAAAGGCCTTGAGCTTTCTGCGGGTGGCGTTGTACTGGAAGGTCCTTTTCAATGGGATGTATCAGCCAATATATCGTTCAATAAAAACAAAGTTGTTAAACTATACGGTGGCAATGATGTATTAGGACAATCCATTGATATCTCGGTGGTGAACGATAATATTAACATTCTGCGTGAAGGTGCTCCGATCGGTTCCTTCTTCGGTTATGTTGAAAAAGGTTATGATGCCAATGGTAAAATTGTATACGAAGATTTCAGTGCCAACGGTTCACGTGATATAGGCGACAAACGCATCATCGGAAATCCGAATCCGAAATATACCTATGGATTTAACTCAACTATGAGTTATAAGAACTTCGAATTGAATGTATTCATACAAGGCTCTTACGGTAATGATATCTTCAACCTGAGTGCCGTAAACCAGACACTCGATTATGGCCAGGCGCTGAACATGCCACGCGAGGTATACGAAGATCATTGGACACCCGAAAACACCGATGCCAAATACCCGGTGATCAGTCGCACCACGCAAACACAAGTGTCCAATCGTTTTGTGGAAGACGGCTCATACCTGCGTTTCAAAAATATACAGTTGAGCTATAATCTCCCGGTGACCGATCTGAACCTGAACTGGCTGCGCAAGGCACAGGTATATGTAAGCGCACAAAACATGATCACGCTTACCGACTACTCCTGGTACGATCCGGAAATCAACTCCTACGGAGGAGCCAACTCCATCCGTCTCGGTATAGATCACTACAGTTACCCTACAGCCAAAAGCATGACGGTAGGCGTACGACTTGGTTTCTAGTACCCCACACACCATCCCCAAGCTCGCAGCTCGTAACTTAAAAAGAAAGCGTATGAAAAAAGTATTCACCTATATAATTGCATCGCTCGCCCTCGCAGGGTGCAGCGAAGTTTTAGAGGAAAATCCAAAGTCATTGTCAGCAGAAGTTTTTTATAACACGGCCGATGAAGCAGCCGCTGCTGTGAACGCTATATATGGTCCGATGCGTTCCGATGGAGCACTCGGTCTCAATTACCCCGCACAATTGGAAGGCATGGCCGACTATGGTAACTCACGCGGAAGTCAGACACCTGTAAGTTTATACCAGGGATTGGACAACACCAACATCACGCGTGTAAGTGGCGTTTGGGACAATCTATACCAGGCGATACGCAATGCCAACATTGTGATCAAGAACGTGCCGAACGGAAATGATATATCGCAGGCTGCGATCGATCTATATGTAGGCGAAGCAAAATACCTGCGTGCACTCATGTACTTCGCGATGGTACGCAACTGGAAAGGCGTGCCACTGCGTACTGAGAACAACATGACAGAACCCAATATAGAACGCGCCAGCGTTGAACAGGTATACGATCAGATTGAAAGTGATGCACTGGCGGCCGAAGCGGCATTGCCGGATGTACCGGCCCAACCCGGAAGACCAACGAAGTGGGCCGCGAAAACTTTATTGTCAGAAGTATATTTGAACCTCGGTCTGTGGGCTGAGTCAAGAGCCAAAGCAGCCGAAGTAATTGCTTCGGGTAAATATAGCCTGGTGCCGGTATCCACATCCGAAGACTTTCAGAAGATCTATGGCCCCGAAGTGGTGTCCACATCCGAAGAGATTTTCTATCTGAAGTACTCCCGCCAGCAGGGATTCGGTTTGGTAAACTATGCACACCGTGCTACGTCACAGTATAAATATTTTGGTCCCGGCGGTGTATATGCACAGTATACAGACTCAGCGTCCAATTCCATTATCAAAAACTGGAGCAAGAGCGATCTGCGCAAAGCACACATTCTGTACAATGTGGATGTAGGCCTCGGTGCCAATACATGTCTCTATCGGAAATATAGGGACCCGCTTGCTACCAACCTCGGTGCAGGCAATGATTACCCGTGGTATCGCTATGCCGATTTGTTGTTGTTTCATGCAGAAGCTGCAGCGCGTGCTAACAACGGACCTACCGCTGAAGCGGTGGAGAGTCTTAATAAAGTACACCGCAGAGCGTACGGTTATGATGCAAACACACCATCGCCTGTTGATTTTGCTATCGGTGATTTCGATCTCACCAGCTTTGTTGATAAAGTAGTGGAAGAACGTGGTTACGAGACTATGTATGAAGGCAAGCGCTGGCTTGATCTGAAACGCCTGGGCATTGCCGAGCAACGCATCAAGGAAGTTAAAAATATAATCGTGGCCGAGAAACATATGTACTGGCCGATCCCGAACTCAGAAATGCTCTATAACAAAGCACTGGACGCTTCTGACCAGAACCCGGGATACTAACTATATACTTTGAGACAGGCATCTGCGCATGATGCAGATGCCTTTTTTTACTTGTACTAAACCCTACGACATGATTTTGAAAAGGCGTATAGTGGTTGCGTTGGTTGCAATATTCGTATTGGTTACAACCGCGGCATCCGCGCAACGAATTATAGAAACAGATGTATGTGTATATGGCGGTACTTCGGCAGGTGTTATTGCTGCCTATACCGCGCAGAAACTGGGCAAGAAAGCTATACTGATTGAACCCGGCCGCCACCTCGGGGGCATGAGCTCGGGCGGATTAGGCTATACTGATATCGGAAACAAGTATGCGATTACCGGACTGGCCCGCGATTTCTACAGGCGCATCGGAAAACATTATGGCAAGTTTGAACAATGGACATTTGAGCCGCATGTAGCGGAAGATATATTCAAGGAATATGTGGCGCAGGGAAATTTCCAGGTGTTATACGAGACACGCCTGCGCGATGTAAAGAAACAGGGAGCTCGCATTACTGAAGTGGTATTGGAGAATGCTGTTGATCGCAGCGCGGCCGCAGTTATTGTACGCGCCAGGGTATATATTGATTGTGGATACGAAGGTGACCTGATGGCAAAGGCTGGCGTATCGTATGTAGTCGGGCGCGAGGATAATAAAGATTTTAACGAGACGATCAATGGGGTGCAGCTGATGCACGGACACCAGTTTCAGGATGGTATAGATCCCTATATAATTCCCGGTAAACCGGAGAGTGGTCTTGTGTGGGGAATAAGCCGTGAGACTTTGCAACCGAATGGGACAGGCGATAAAAAAGTACAGGCCTATAATTATCGCATCTGTCTTACATCCGATAAAAATAACATGGTGCCGATTACGCGGCCGGAGGGATATGACTCCACGCGATACGAACTCGCAGTGCGTTTGTTGAAAGCGAATCCGGACCGGAAAAGATTGGATGATTACTTCATCTGGAGTTGTATGCCGAATAGTAAAACCGATATTAACAATCGCGGTGGCTTTTCTACGGATATGATAGGCATGAATTATAAATATCCCGATGGCACGTATGATCAGCGCAAGCAGATCATTGATGAACATGAACGCTATACCAAAGGATTACTATATTTCTACGGTCATGATACGCGCGTTCCGGTTGAACTTCGGAACGAAATGTTGAAGTGGGGATATCCGAAAGATGAGTATACAGACCATGGCAACTGGTCGCCCCAGCTATACATTCGTGAAGCAAGACGCATGGCAGGAAGTTACGTGATGAGCCAGGCAAACTGTGAAGGTAAAGAAGTGGTGAAAGATGGTGTAGGAATGGCTGCATATACTATGGACTCACACAACTGTCAACGTATCGTGGTGAATGGACAGGTGAAGAACGAAGGGAACGTAGAAGTGGGTGGCTTTGGTCCATACCCGATCGCGTATGGTTCTATTGTCCCAAAGGCAGCAGAGTGTACTAACTTGTTTGTTCCGGTTTGTCTTTCGGCAACGCATATAGCGTATGGTTCCATTCGCATGGAGCCTGTGTTCATGGTACTGGCGCAATCTTCTGCAACGGCTGCGGTACACGCCATTAACGAGGGCAAGAGTATTCAGTCAATCGACATCGCGAAGTTGCAGCAGGAATTAAAAGCCAACCCGCTGGCCGATGGCAAACTGTTCGATGTATTGGTAGATAATGACGATGCTGCCGAAGTGACCAAGCAGGGTAATTGGACTGTCGAGAAGAAAGGCGGTTACGGTCCATCATTCTTCGTAAGTGCTGAAGGCGGTGCGGGGAAGGAGACTGTTCGTTTTACTCCGGAGATTCCACAAAACGGAACATACCAGGTATATATATACTTTCCGAAAGTATCAGGCATGTCGTCACAGATTACTGTAACGCTTTCGGATGGTAACAAACAATATCCGCAAACCATTAAGTCATCGGATATTATTGTGGAAGGACAAACTTCAGGCGAATGGGTTTCGGTTGGAAAATATACCTTGTCGAAAGGTAAATCTGCGTATGCGGAAATATCCAATGCAAAGGCCGATGGTAAAGTGCTGGCAGATGCCGTGATCTGGGTGCCGGTAAAATAATCTGAATAATCGTAAGTATTCATTGTTCACGGTGCGCATGCACCATAACTATACACATGAAAAAAATATTAGCAAGCTATGTATTATGGCTGATCGCGATAAGTGCGTATGCACAATACGATCTTGTGATTGTAGGCGGCACACCGGGTGGTATAATGACAGCCATTGCAGCCGCCCGACAAGGTAAAACCTCGGTTATACTGGAGCGCACTACGCACATCGGTGGATTGCCCGCGAATGGTTTGGGTGCTACGGATATTGCTACGCGCGGTGCTACCACGGGTTTATTTTCCGAGTTTATCACACGGGTAAAACAATATTATATATCAAAGTACGGTGCCGACTCGAAGCAGGTGAAAGATTGCTCAGATGGTTTCCACTTTGAGCCTTCTGTGGCGGAACAGATACTCGAGCAAATGCTGGCCGAGCAAAAAGGAAAGATCACCGTTCGCAAGATGCGACAGTTTGATGTGCTCGATAAGAATATTCTTATGGAGAATGACCAGATCAAAAAGATATACATTTTCAATCGCGAATCGCAGCAGCGTGAAGAATATACGGGTAAAGTATTTGTGGATGCCACCTACGAAGGTGATCTGGGGGCAGCTGCCAAAGTGCCGTTCCGGTTAGGTCGTGAGGGTAAAGATGAGTTCAATGAACCCGGAGCCGGTATCGTGTATAAATACTGGGGCGGTACGGAAGGAGAGGGCTCTACATTTCAGGGCGACAACGCGGTGCAATCGTATAACTACAGATTGTGTCTCACGAACAATCCGGCCAATCGTGTTGAGGTGAAGAAACCGCTGCAGTATAATCGTGAAGAGTATATATCGCTGATCGAAGACGTCTGGACAGGCCGGCACACCGGTGCGCACATGCAGCAGGTTACTGCCGCCATGCTGGAAGAAAACCGAAAGTATATAGCGAGCGGCAAGCCCAGTAAAATACCGGGCGATGTGTGGGGCATCGCTAAAATAACAAACATGGTAACATTGCCCAATGCGAAGACCGATGCCAACAATCAACACATGGCGTTTATCTCCACTGACCTTCCGGAAGAAAACTGGCCGTGGCCGACATCAGCATGGGCATGGCGAGATCAGTATGCACAACGCCTGCGAAACTATATACAAGGGTTAATCTGGTTTGCGCAGAATGATAAAGCACTGCCGGAACATTTCAGGAAGGCTGCGAAGGAGTGGGGCTTTGCAAAAGATGAGTATACGGATAACGATAACTTTCCGCGCCAGGTATATGTACGTGAAGGCAGAAGGTTTGAAGGCTTGTACTTCTTCACGGCAAAAGACGCAACCGAAGTTGCTCCGGGGCAGCGTCCTCCGTTGCATGCTTCGAGTGTAACGGCAAGTCACTATGCATTAGATTCTCATGCTGTGCGCAAGCGCGAACCGAATCGTATACACCTGGATGGTTTCCTGAGTTATCCTTCGCAGGTATATACCGTGCCGTACGGTGTAATGGTACCGAAGACTGTTGATAACCTGATACTGCCTGTTCCTGTATCCGGTAGTCACATAGGTTTTTCAACGTTGCGCATGGAGCCCTGCTGGATGGCGCTCGGGCAGGCTGCCGGTGTAGCGGCATCACTTGCGATTGATCGCAATCAAAAGGTGAGAAATATAGCGATCGCTGAATTGCAGAAAGTGCTGATTGAACAGAAGGCAACGTTGATATACTTTCAAGATGTGCAACCTGATCATGCGGACTTTCCGATGGTTCAGTACATGGCCTTGCGCGGATATTTACCGGAATGGCAGGCGAAACTGACTGACGCTGCCGATGAGATAACGCTGGCTGCATGGGAGAAACTCTCCGGTATAAAGATCCAGGCGCAGGCCGGCACCAGTCGCAAGGATGTACTGACCAAACTCTATCAGCAATTGAAGTAAAATAAACGTGCTATGGCGGCGAGGTATATATTTCTGTATATACTTCGCTATAGCATAGTTTTCCATTTTTTAAAATCATATATAGTATGGATCATAAAAGCGTCTGGAGGCAGGTACTCCAGCCACCGGTTGTTATTGCCGCTTTGGGATACTTTGTAGATATATACGACCTGTTGTTATTCAGCATTGTACGCGTGCCTAGTCTTAAAGCCTTGGGGTTAACCGGTGATGACTTGCTGAAGCAAGGTATATTTCTGATCAATGTTCAGATGGCGGGCCTTTTGGTGGGCGGTATACTGTGGGGCGTGTTGGGCGATAAGCGTGGCCGACTTTCTGTCTTGTTTGGTTCGATTCTCCTGTACTCACTAGCAAACCTGGCAAACGGTTTTGTGTCCACTGTACCGGAATATGCTATGCTACGATTTATAGCCGGTATAGGATTGGCCGGAGAGCTTGGTGCCGGTATAACGCTGGTGGCTGAGATATTGCCGAAACAGATTCGCGGGTACGGAACAACACTGGTTGCGTCTGTTGGACTTCTCGGTGCTGTGCTGGCCTACGTTGTTGCTGCCTATACCGATTGGCGTATTGCGTATGGAATAGGTGGGGGGCTTGGTTTGTGTTTGTTGCTGCTGCGCTATAGTGTGGCCGAGTCGGGTATGTTTGCTGCAGCTAAGGCAAAGGCTGTCGAACGCGGTAACTTCTTTATGTTGTTCACGCGCTATAGTACGTTTGTCAGTTACATACGGTGTATCTTCATCGGGCTGCCCATCTGGTTTGTGATCGGTATACTTGTTACCTTCTCACCCGAGTTTGCCGCTACGCTTTCTGTACCCGGAGTTGTTGATGCCGGTAAAGCAGTTATGTTCTGTTATATCGGTTTATCACTGGGTGATTTGAGCAGTGGCAGTCTGAGCCAATACTTACAGAGCCGAAAGAAAGTAGTGCTGATCTTCATGGGCATAACGGCTCTTGCTATAGCACTCTACTTTACTGTTGCGCAGACATCGGTAACATTATTCTACATGAGCTGTTTGTTGCTTGGATTCTCGATCGGCTATTGGGCGTTGTTTGTTACCATTGCAGCCGAGCAGTTTGGAACCAACATACGCGCTACCGTTGCTACCACGGTGCCGAATGTTGTGCGCGCCACCGTGCTGCCGCTGACTTTTGCTTTCGAACTTTTGCGGGTAAATATAGGGATGGTTGCCAGTGGTTCCGTAGTAGGAGCACTCACGATCCTGATAGGTTTGCTGGCACTATACAACATGAAAGAAACCTTTGGCCGCGACCTCGATTTTGAAGAGTGATGTTTCGTAACGTGTAACGTTGGTGATGTGTTGATGACTTAAAGTATATTTTTTCTGGCGGATGGCGTGGCGTAGTGTATTTCGGCAATGCAGTCGGTGAGTGCCACCACCGCTTTTTTGAACATATCGAGGTCAACACCTTTGCAGGCAGCACTGCATTTTTTACAGGCCACTTCACAAACCGGAAAGAAGTCAACTACATCCTCCGCTTCACTGTTCAGAAGCATGAGCGTCTTCTTGCAGCTTCCCAGACAATCGCCAACTACTTTTCCCAGTCGCATAAGCTTTGGGTCGTCAACACTTCTCACCACCAGTGAGCAGGTCTCCAGTATTTCAATGCAATTGGTCAGTGCCTTCTTCAGGGAGGTAGAGACAAGACTACTTGAATTTTTCATGTGCGCCAAAGTTCACTTTTTTTACGATAATCAAAATAACCGATCAACTGCCTTAATAAATCTTTTAATATATACTATACCTGAAAAATAAGGCCGACCGGACAGCTTTTTAGAAAGGGTCTATATAGTATAGATGCGATGTTGTGTTATAGCTATATAAAACCCATGCTAACTACTATGAATACCAGATACAAAATACCCTCCTTTTTACCAAGGGACCGATAGCCCTATGGGCGGATGATAATTGGTGTACCAATAGCAACCGCATCGTAAAGCTCATCCATCTCCTCATCTGTTACAGCAATGCAACCGGCAGTCCAGTTGCGAAGCCTGTGAAATTTACCGAGCAGCCCCATGCCATTCTTCAAGCCGTGTATCTTAACATCGCCACCGGCACGCACACCTTTTGCGTTGGCTTCCTGCTGATCAGTTTTATCCGGGTAAGAAATGCCCAGGTTCTTGTGGTACCCGCTGTTGGGATTTTTACCTTCAATGTAATACGATCCTTCGGGAGTTCGTTTATCTCCTTCATATTCTTTATCGCCAACAGCATTCCTGCCGATGGCTATAGAATATACTTTTACAAGTTTACCTTTTGCGTACGCATGCATGGTGCGTTCACTCTTTATCACGACCAGTTTATCAATGCGGGTATGAGCCGGCAGGCGTTCTTCCGGCAGAAAATAGTATACCAGTAAGCCGCATAGCAGTAATAAAAAGATAATACTAAGACTTTTTTTCACGAAGGTATAGATATAGCGATGCCGTGTATGTGCTTATACATTTTGCAAAGACCTGTTGAAATGTACTGCTGCTGCGCGATTCAGTCCTGGATTTTTTAGCCAGGCTTCTTCGGTTCAATCATATCCCAGAGGTTGCCGTACAGATCTTTGAACACGGCCACCGCGCCATACGCTTCCGTAGATGGCTCTCGCACAAAGATAACGCCTTTTGCGCGCATTGCGTTGTAGTCGCGCGCCAGATCATCGGTATGGAGGAATAAAAAAACGCGTCCACCGGTTTGATTGCCAACGCATCGCTTCTGTTCGTCATTCGCAGCTTTTGCCAGCAGCAGCGAACATCCCGTTGAACCATCCGGAGCTACCACCACCCAGCGTTTGGTTTCGCTCAGTACGGTATCCTCTATTAATTTAAAGTTCAGGGTTTGTGTATAGAATTGTATCGCTTCATCATAGTCGTTAACGACCAGTGAAAGTTGAAATATACTCTGCATCAGGGTTGGGTTTTGTAGAGGTCAGGGGTAACGACAATATCAAATAAAAAGACACCGTCCAGGTCATTGTAACGATAGGACAGTGTAGTATTCTGTTCACGAAAGAGCTGCAGTTGTGGACTCGTCTTTACATTTTCCACGATTGTAGGTGTCAGAAAATTCTTCAGGTCTTCCATATCAACCGAAGCCTTCTTCATGTTCACCAGGGTATAATTATATTGAAACACGCGTACAGCCGGTATTGTTACAGTATCCAGCCGGGTTTCCGGATCAATCATCATCGGGCACGATTTATTCAGATTGCTGGCCGCCTGTTGCAGCTGCGCTTCGTGCGAAGGTGTTTTAAAGACAAGTATCTTCACCGCAATCGCAACGGCAATGCCCAGTATAATTCCAATGATTGCTTTCCGGCTTACTTTTTTTCGGGTGGGGTTTTCCATGGTGGTGTTTTCGGGGTTCAAGTATACAGAAATTTTTTCGTGTTGGTCCTGAAAACAAAAATGCCGCTCCCGGAAAGGAACGGCATCTGGTATGTCAAAGTCTTTCGCTTACGCACGTGTACTAGCCGTGAAACGGTATATTTATACCAGCCGACCATATATACTGTGCCGAGAAGAACGTATGCCGCGCGCGACCTTGTTCATATAGCTTGGCTGAAGTATAATCTGCAAAAGCACCCTTTACACTTCCTTCCACATATACATAACGAAATATATCGTATCGTATCGCTACGCTGGAGCCTACAACAAAACCACTCAGGCGGAACGGACCGTCATTATGGTTGCCCATGATGTATGAATCTGTCTTCGGAACCAATCCTCCCGCACCGGCTTTTACCAATACACTCAGATGATTTTTGAAGTGCGTTTCCTGGAGTAACCGTATTCTGCGCACGGCACTCACCATTAAGTAATTATTGCCGTTGGTATGTTCGAGGTGAACGAATGCCGGTGTTACAAGCGTGTCCAGGTCATACGACTTGCCGCGTATCTCACCTTTCAGGTGCATCACCTGGTTGTCGGTAACTACATACTTCAGGTGATCCCAGCTCACTTCAATTCCCCACTCCGGTTTCTTTGCAAAGAAGTACCCTATATTGATAACATACTGTGGTACCGTAAGGGGGGTGTTGAAGAAATCATGAAAGTCGGGTTTGTCACGAGCCTTCGCTTTCTCTAGTGTAAAGTTATAGTCATCCGTCTTCGTGTCTTTGAAATGAATCGTGCTGCGGGTATACTGATCGCGGTGATAGCCCCAGGTAACGTAGAAATTGCCAAGTTTACTTTGTCCGTGGACACAAATAGTTCCCGTTATGGCTATGAGAACGCCAATAAATTTTTTCAATGGTATAGTAGGATTAAAAAGAAAACAGATATAGTACTTCAGGCAAAAAGCCTGATCGGGAGTTTTTTATAGCAGAAGCGCAGACCTAATTCATGGGCAGATAAAAATTTAATTACCTATATATGTATAGCGCGGTTAAGATTAGGAGGCGCAAGATTAAGGATGAATTTTTAATTATGAATGTTTTAACTCCTAAAAATTTAAAATATAGAATGGTTCTGCACATGAATACTAGTAGTAAACGATTGCAGCGTAGTATATAAGATATAGGGCAGTGTCAACGTTACTGAAATATCTGCCTGATGGGCTGACAAGTTTGTTCATCATGTTGTTTCAATCAAGTTGTTCGATGACAATGGAGAGGCCGGATCATGAGGCGATCATGACGTTGTATCGGGACATCGGTTGTTGTGAGAGAAGAGGGAATCAGACCCGGAGTCAAAAGGATTTTAGGGTAACACATATCACCCAATAGAAGTTATTAATTCGTTGTTTTACATCTCCGGATTAACTGTTACCTTACGTGCCAGAGCCAGGTATTTTTTATTTCATTAAATTGATTTACCATTCAAGGATCATGAAACTCTTCCTGTCCTGGTTATTCTTCTCGGCACATCTTGCGCTGGCAACCGACCCTGCACCGGCCGTGAAGTTTATCGAGAATAAAAATCAATGGCCTGCTCCCGTACAATTTTCAACACGTGTACACGGTGTAACAATGCAGGTGGAGTCGGGGCGCTTCATATATTATATGCTGGATGAAGAAAAGATACAGCGCATACACGAACGGTCTCATCATCCACACGAAGTCAGCGAAGCCGATCTTACAGACAATGCTATTACCGGCCATGCCGTTTATGTAAATTTTGCAGGTGCCAGTACCAATGCTGTGCCGCTGCCGTTCGGACAATCATCCGAGTATTATAATTATTTTATAGGAAGTGATTCATGCCGGTGGGCATCGCGTGCGTATGCATACCAGGGATTTATATACCCTTCGTTTTATGCCGGCGTGGATATGAAAGTATATTCTTCCGGTGAACATGTAAAGTACGATTTTATCGTGGCACCGCAGGGAGATCCATCGCAGATTGCGCTCGAATATAGCGGGGCCGATATACAGCTTGTGCAAGGCGATCTGACAGTAGCCACCCCGTTGGGTTTCATCATCGAAAAGAAGCCGGTAGCCTGGCAGTGGATCAACGGCCGAAAGGTAATGGTAGCGTGCGAATATAATTTGAACAATAGGCGTGTCTCATTCATTTTCCCGGAAGGATATGATCCGTGTTATGAACTGGTGATCGATCCCTTGCTGATCTTCTCCACCTATTCCGGTTCTACGGCCGATAACTGGGGAAGCACAGCAACGCCTGGCGAAAAAGGTAATCTATACTCTGCGGGTGTAACCAATCACTATGTAAACCTGCGATACAGTGGAACATTCCCGGCAACCGGTGGTGCATTTCAAACTACTTATGGAGGTTTATATGACATCGGTATATTGAAGTACGATTCTTCCGGAAGTAAATTGTTGTATGCCTCTTACCTGGGAGGTGATGATTCTGAGTCGCCACACAGTCTGGTGATGAATGCAAAAGAAGAATTGATTGTGCTGGGTACCAGTAGCTCAGCAGACTTCCCCACAACTCCCAATGCATTCGACCGAACTTTTAACGGTGGGCCAACGGTATCGCATGTAGTTACTTATAATAATGGATCGGATATAATTTTAGCGCGCATCAGTAAAGATGGTTCGAAATTATTAGCATCCACATTTGTAGGCGGGAGCAAGAATGATGGACTGAACCCCGACAGCAGTATATTAACCAAGAACTATGGGGATGAATTGCGGGGCGATGTCATTACAGATGTGCAGGGAAATATATACGTCAGCTCAGTAACAGGATCCGATGACTTTCCGCAGGCACCGAGTAAGGATAACACCTACAACGGTGGGGCTACGGATGCCATCCTACTTCGTTTCAATGAAAACCTGAGCCAGATGGACTTCTCGCTTTTTCTGGGCGGAAGTAAGGAAGACGCTGCCCATACGCTCAAGCTTGATGCAGACAACAACATCTATATAGCAGGAGGAACTGCCAGCGCTGATTTCCCGGTAACAACCTCAGTCTATCAAAACAAATTCGCGGGCAATGCCGATGGCTGGATCGCAAAGGTGGGTCCCATGGGAGATATACTATATCATTCAACATACACCGGCACAACGTCATTCGACCAGATATACTTTCTGGACCTGAATGAAGCCGGAGAGGTATATGTTTATGGGCAGACTTCTGGCAAGATGCCGATTACGCCAGCCAATGTATACCGTAACCCTAACAGTGGACAGTTCGTGCAGAAGTTTGACAGTAGCCTGAAGTTATTGAGGTTCTCCACGGTGTTTGGTTCGGGTAGTGGTATACCGGATATATCGCCTACCGCTTTCCTGGTAAACGAGTGTAACAACCTATATATGGCGGGGTGGGGAGGTTCATTGAACTGGGCACATTGGGAGTTCAGCAGTACAGACGGCATGCGAGTCACCAGCGATGCACTTCAATCGAACACGACCGGCAATGATTTTTACTTTATCGTATTGACGGATGATGCTACACAGTTTTTATACGGAACATTTTTAGGTGGCAATCGCTCGCAGACGCATGTTGATGGAGGCACGAGTCGCTTTGATAAGAACGGAATTGTATACCATGCCGTATGTTCCGGTTGTGGTGGTCCGTATTCCGATTTTCCGACAACGCCCCAAGCATGGTCGCGTACCAACCGAAGCCTCAATTGTAATAACGCTGCTTTTAAATTTGATCTCTCGTCACTCAAGGCGCGACTGCAAACTAATTCCGTACAACTCGATATGCCGGGTCTTAACAAAATTTGTTTACCCGACAAAATTGTTTTTCAAAACCTGAGCACCGGTGGCGAAGTGTTTGAGTGGAAGCTTGGAGATGGAACGGTGATCACCAAGCATGATACCTCGATGATTATACACGCCTATAAAAATACAGGACGGTATACCGTGTGGTTAAAAGCGATCGATCCTGGAACTTGTAAAGTAAAAGATTCGGTCTCAACGATTGTCGATGTATTCGATGCAGAAGCGACTATACAAGACGATGATGATCTGTGTAAAGGAAAGGAGTATACGCTGAAGGCAAGCGGTGGTGCTATATATTCGTGGACGAGTGCTGATGGGACCTTTCAATCCAATTTACCCACTCCGGTAATAAAACCGACCGATACTACCATATACTATATCCGGGTAACCGAAGCGAACGGATGTATACATCGTGATACAGTTCAGATCAACGTAATTCCGGTGGTAGCCCCGGAGTTTGAAATGTTCCGCGAGGAGAATTGTTTTACACTGCCCATCATCCGGGTAGCAGACTTGACCGACAGCCTGGAAGCAACAGATCACTTGTTCTTCGACTTTGGTGATGGCACTACGGCTGATGGTCCGGAAGCAGAACATGAATATGAGAATGACGGAACGTATGTTATAAAGCTTGTTGCTGTACGAACAATCGGCAACAGCGTATGTGTAACGGAAAATGCGCAGTCTATTCCGGTATATACTTTGAAGATACCGAACGTAATAACCCCCGGCAATGGCGATGATCTGAATCAATCACTCTTCATTCAGTACGGTAAAGTAAAAGGTGCTACACCTCTGGATTTTGGTTTTGGTACATCGGTCGTAATTTACAACCGGTGGGGCAGCAAAGTATACGAAAGCACCGACTACAAAAACGACTGGACAGCCGAAGGCCTTGCTTCCGGTATATATTTCTTCGAGGTAACGGTGCAGAACCACGCCACATGTAAAAGCTGGGTGCAGGTTATTAAAGGGGATTGATTGCAGTGATTCACGGATAAAGATTTTTCGGAGTTGCGATTCTTCGCGTAAGCACAAGGTATACTTGTTAAACATTTTTGTGAAAGGATGCGATTTTAAAATCTATCGATACAAATCAGTCAGTACATCAATCAAACACCTTAAAAAATATCTCTTTTAACATTTTCTACCACACGCTGATACAATTCATACACAAGGTTGATAAAGATGCTAGATAACTTCGGGCTTTATTTCTGTTTATGAAAAGTCTAACAATCACCGCACTGCTGTTTGGTTTGTCTGTTTGCACATTCGCCCAGGTTACTGTTACAATAGATTTGTCAGTTGAGCCGCACGTTGTTTCACCCTATATATACGGGCGCAACAATTCGCTTTCGGATAATCCGGGCAGTCCGTTATCTGCGGCTGAGTGGACGCGCATCAAAGATTCCGGTATAAAATTTCTTCGCGAAAGCGGAGGGAATAACAGTACTAAATATAATTGGAGACGTAAACTTTCCAGTCACCCGGACTGGTATAACAATGTATACGCACATGATTGGGATTTTGCAGCGCAGTCAATGCAACAAAACCTGACGGATGTACAAGGCATGTGGTCGTTTCAGCTGATCGGCAAGGCAGCCAAAACAACAACTGCCAACTTTAACGATTGGAGCTACAACAGCTCACAATGGTGGAGTGGTGTAAACCAGAATCTGGCAGGTGGCGGTGTTGTTAATGCTTCCGGTGGTTCTGCAGCTACTACAAACGGAAATCCTGATCTATACCTGGAGAACTGGACGGCAGACTCAACCGTACTCCTCCTGGACCATTGGTTCAACAAGCTGGCATTGCAGAAGAGTTCGCTCACTTACTGGAGCATGGATAACGAAGTGGAGATCTGGTCGGGCACACACGATGATGTAATGCCCACGCAAGAGTCGGCCGAAGCTTTCATGCAACGATACTTTGCTGTAGCGAAGAAGGCAAGAGAAGCTTTTCCTGGTATCAAGCTCGTGGGGCCGGTGCCTGCCAATGAATGGCAATGGTATAACTGGCAGGGAGGCATTACACAGGACGGCAAGAAATATACCTGGCTGGAGTATTTCATCAAACGTATAGCGGAAGAACAACAGGCCAGTGGCGTTCGGCTGCTTGATGTTCTCGATATACATTTTTACCCGGGCAGTACAAACCCGACTGAAATTGTACAATTCCACCGCGTTTTCTTCGATAAGGATTATTCATACCCGGAAGCTCTCGGTGTAAAGAATATTTCAGGTACCTGGGACGACTCCCAGACCAAAGAGTATATATTTGAACGTTGTAAAGCATGGCTTGCTCAATATATAGGCACCAGTCATGGAGTGACATTCGGTGTTTCGGAAACCGGTATATCGTTGGTAAATGCAAATACTTCTGCGGTTTGGTATGCCGGTATGCTGGGCGAATTTATGCGTCACCCGGAAGTGGAAATTTTTGCTCCGTGGACATGGCAGGCAGGCATGTGGGAAGTATTGCATCTATATGCACGCTATAACAAAACACAGTATGCTAAAGCAACTTCTTCAGATGAGACATCGGTATCGGCTTATCCTACTATAAATCAATCGGGAGACTCCATTACCGTTGTGCTGGTGAACCGGGCTTCCACTTCAAAAACAGCAACGGTAAATTTCTCCGGGTTCAACCTGGCCAATCAATCTTTTGATGTCTTGAAATTATCGGGCCTTACAAGCTCGGAAACTTTTGTGTCGCATCAAACCAACGCCTTGCAGAAGTCGACTATTACTCCTTCGCAGAATGCATTGAACGTAACGCTGCCGTCAATGTCAGTCACGTCTATTTTATTAAAGGGAGCGAAGGGTGAAGTTGTTACCGGTATAGATGAGAACGATGCCCGCGAGGTAATGAATTTATATCCCAACCCTGTGGAGGAATCACGAGCCGTTACGATCGAGATCAGGAAGTCGGGCACAGCATCGTTGGAACTTATGGATGTTACCGGTCAAAGACTGAAACATTTCTTTCGGGAAAAAAAAGTTACCAGCAACGCTCGTGAAAAGTTAGAGCTTGCTGAGATCAGCACCGGAACATACCTGCTTAAATTGCAAATAGACGATCGGATCTACTATAGAAAAATTGTAGTAGCCCGGTAGAATGTATATAGCGATACGCCTTCTGCCTTTGGTATCGCGCGGTTTGAAATACGGTCTGATAAATTTATAAGTTTAAATTTTTAATATGATTATTGCCAGTTTATATACCGATGTATAATTCTGTACTTTCCCCACACAACTATGTGTAATATACCTATTGATGATTGCCCACGGGTTGCATTAGCTTTGGCATGGGCAGAAGATATAGTGTTGTTGAGATTTTAGGGATTGATTTTTCTGCGGTATACCACCGGATTTATAAGGTGGTTATGTAAAGATTTAACTATATCATTTTATACTATGCAGAAGTATCTATCCATTATTTTACCCATCCTTTTTTTATGGATTTCATCGTGCGACCATGAAGAATCTGCACGTTCTGAAGCTACAGAGCATAAAAAAATAACGCTAACAGACCTTGATCATGAGCCTGTTGTGAAAGACCTGCTTGCCAAAATCCAGAACCCTGCCACAAATGGACGGATCAGCACCCTTGAAATTGCCGATGCGTTCTTTAAATACGAAGATAGCGACAGCGGCATCCTGAATTATACCTTTCGGTTACCCGATGATTCTCCTGACTACTTCGAGAACCTTGTACTATCACAATACGAGGATGGTTTCTATGGATTTATATACCGCTATATCCCGGATGGACCGTATATAGCCGGCGATTCCTTTAAGGGCACATTTCAGCAATACAATCTTACCGGAGAACTGCTTCGTGAATTTATCTTACCGACTGCGCAAGACAGTGCAGCTGCCGGAGGTAGAACGCAACTCATGAATCAGTGTGTAAAAAGCATTGAGCAAACCTGCACAACTATCTATGAAGTAGAAACGCGAACCGATTATCCGTGCCATTGCCAGTACGATCACAAAACTGAGGTGAGCACAGTATGTGCATTTTCATTTAACCGTGGCTGGTGCGATGATATGACCGGTATACCACCCGCAGGCGGTGGTGATGGTGGTACATACGTAGGAGCAAGCGATGCGACTCCGCGCAGCGGAGGTTCTGGAGGAAGTACAGGTACACCTAAGCCAGTAAAAAAGAATCCGGTAGTAGTGGTGCCGCCAAATGATGATGATATTATTTATGATAAAGTGAAGTCTCCCTGTTTACGAGCTACCGTAAAAAAACTTATAAGTAAGGATTTGACCAATGATATTAATATAGCCATCTTGAAGATTTTCGAAACGAATCCTCATATGAATTTAATCATTGAAGAAGATCCTGCCTTGGGGAACACTCCAGGCAGAACAAAGGTGACTAATGAGAAAAATCCATTTAATGTTACTATTTGGTTAAATCCTAATCTTGAAAATTCGTCTTCAGAATATGCAGCAGCAGTAGTTTACCACGAAGCAATGCATGCGTATTTAAATGCTAATAAGGAAGTTCAAGATGAACTTGAACAACATGTTAAAATGGCTGATGAGTACATAGTTTGGTTAAGCGATGCATTAAGTGAGGCATTTCCTTCACTTTCGCGCAGGTCTGCGAATGCTTTGGCATTAGCAGGACTACGACAAGTTATGTTAAGCAATCCTCCTTATTTTGATTCCCTTATCAAGACTTATGGCTTTGAGAATTTTAAGGAGTTAACCTCATTACTTGAAGAGTATCGTAGTGGTACAAAAGGCACCTCCTGTAATTAAAAATTATTTAATGAAACATATGAGACTATATAGTACTGTTGGTTTATTGCTAATAACTTATACTTATTCACTGAGCCAGAAAATCCAATATCCTGAATTTAAAGGTCCTCAGAGTTCATTTCAAAATTATGTGCGTTCCGAATTATTGAAAGCGGATGCAATTTTTTCGAATACTTGTGACATCAGCCTAGGTTTAGTAGAATTTTATGTAAGTAAAGATGGTAATGTTAAATCAATCAAAATATCAGAAAGTTTTCCCGAAGAAGTTCGCAATAAACTTAATGAAATTGTTTTGACTTCCTCTTGGAGTATAATGAAAGTTAATAACCGTCCTATTGAAAGTTTGCCAATTATACTTCCAGTTTATATTTCAATTGAACTAGGCTGTAAGGATGGCTTTGTAAGACGAGGATTTGGAATTGAAAAGGATTTTAGAGAAATGTTAGTGAAACCTGAAAATCAGTCATTCGTCAATTGCATTTTACTTGATCCATTTACATATGTACTGCCTATTGGATTTCAGGACTTAGATCCAAAAAAAGATTAAATGTTTGTGGTGAATTGATTTAAGTGTCACAAAAAAGAACTAGACGATCGGATCTACTATAGGAAAATTGTAATAGCCCTGTAGAATATAGCGATACTCCTTCATATTAGGATTGCTCCGTAAGTAAAAACGCCTGAAGCCATTTACAACGTCAGGCGTTTTTATGTTTCGTTTATACTATCTTGTCCCTTCAATTTATGATGATGGACATTCGCGCGATCTGTACCGATATTGATGGTACATTGCTGGATAGCAGGAGAGAGCTCTCACCACGCACTATTCAGGTTATTAAAAGCATAAAGAATGAAGTGCCGGTAATCCTGGCGTCATCGCGAATGCCATCGGCTATGCGACATTTGCAACATGAACTGGATATACTCGATCATCCGCTCATCTGCTATAACGGTGGCTATGTTATTCGATATACAACGGGAAGTAACAAGCCTGAGGTACTGGATACTGTTACCATACCGGTGCAGGTTTGTGAAACTATATTGGGCTATACTGCCGGTAGAACAATCCATTTGAGCTTATATACCGAAGACAACTGGTATGCACCGCAAGACGATTACTGGACCGAACGCGAAGCACGTGTTACCAAAGTAACTCCAGTAATCACCGCTTTACCCGAGGTGTTGCAACGCTGGCAGGTATCGGGCATCGGGGCGCACAAGGTCATGTGTATGGGACCCGAAGAAGAGATGAATGTACTGGAAGCAACGTTGAATGCATCGCTATCGCAGGCTATACATGTGTACCGATCCAAATCAACCTATATAGAAATTGCACCGCGGGCTATATCCAAGGCATCGGCATTAAAGCTCACGCTACAGCATTACTATAACCTGGATATAGCACAAGCCATGGCATTCGGTGATAATTATAATGACATCGAGATGCTGCAGTCGGCTGGTCATGGTGTAGCGGTTGCCAATGCCCGCGAAGAAGTGAAGGCCGTTGTACGGTATACAACGGCCTCCAATATTAACGATGGCGTTGCGGCCATGCTTGAAAAATATTTTACTTCAGCTTCGAGAAATAACGGGTAGCCTCGCGCTTTACATGCGGAGCCAGCACAAAACCGGAGAGCATGGTAGGTATAGCCATGAGTGCGAACGAGATATCAATAATGTTCAGCACCAGGTCCATCGAAGCGATAGCACCTACAATGATCATGGATAAATAAAAGTAATCATACCAGCGGCTTTGCTTTTCGCCTACCAGGTAGGAGAGTGCCTTGCGTCCGTAGTAGCTATAGGAGAATAGCGCACTGATCGCAAACACAAATGTACACAGCAAGAGTATATATTCTCCGGATGGCATCGCAGCGCGGTACGCCAGCGATGTAAGGGTTATACCCGTAGCATCTTTTGTTTGCCACACACCGGTAACAAGTATAGCAAAGGCTGTTAGGGAACACGATACTAATGTGTCAATCACCGGGCTCAACATCGATATCAAACCTTCACGCACAGGTTCTGTACTGATAGAAGCGCCCATGGCCATCGGTGCTGTACCTATACCCGCTTCATTTGAAAACGTTGCCCTGCGAACACCGAGCATAATGATACCACCGAGCACACCACCAAGAAAAGGATCGCCATGATAATGACTCGCAGCAAAGGCATCGGTAAACACCAGCTTGATATAGTATGGCACCTGGTCGGCATACGAAATAAGAATGACCGCAACAGAAACAAAATGTAAAACGATCATGATGGGAACGAGTCGTCCTGCCCAGTTGCCGATCCGCTGTATACCACCAATGATAACGACTGATACAAGTATAGTAATGAAAAGTCCGATGATAAGTTTCAGCACACTCACCGGTGTATTGCCGATCGTGATAAAATGCTCGCCAACACCCATCGGCTTCAACCCTATATCAATGATAGCCTGCGTAAGCTGGTTGGCCTGAAATATAGGGAGCATACCAATAAGACTGCACACGCAGAAGAGCGTTGCCAGTGGCAGCCACGGTTTACCCAGCGCTTCACGAATTACATACATCGGTCCGCCCTGAAGCTCACCATTCGAATCGCGACCGCGATACATACTAGCCAGTGTACTGGTAAAGAAGTTGGTAGACATACCAATGAATGACGTTACCCACATCCAGAACAATGCTCCGGGGCCGCCCATCGCTATAGCAGCCGCTACACCGGAAAGATTTCCCATACCTACCGTAGAGGCCAGTGCTGTTGATAAAGCTTTATACGGACTGATCTGTCCCGGTGCGTTGGGATCGTGATACTTGCCCATCAATACATCCACCGCATGTTTGAAATATTTGTACTGAACAAAGCCGGAGTATATCAGAAAGAAAAGTCCGCCACCGATAATCAGAAATAATACAGGCCACCAGGTATAGGCAGCAATATCGGACATGAGTTGATTGAATTCTTGCAAAGGTTACTGAGTTAATTCGGAAAGATATGAAATTCTGTTATACGCACCTTCAGGTTCTGAGGAAGGGTAAAAATCAGTCGATGAACCCGTCACCTGATGATGTGATTCACCGGAATTGCTCCCATAAAAATGTAGTTTTTGAGGCTAAAAAACGCGTAGCTCCAAAATGGAGACACTTTTGGTATAAACGGCAGGCATCCAAATTACCTTGTTTACGTACACACGCCATGATCTTACAGGTTGATATTTCAGGCAGTAGTAACCTTTACGTTGACAAAAACAACGTACAGGTTGAAAGTTGTGTCAAAGGTGTGCTGCCAGCAATATCCATGATCGTGAATGGTGTTTAAAATGTATTGAATAGGCGTTGAGCGGGTCTGTTAATTTTTATCAAAACAATAAGCGTATGACGATGCTGGAGCATGCAGAGATAGGCGTGTGGCAGGATATCTTTACTTCTATAATTGAGGATGCTGATTCTAATATTTTATTACTCGATGAAGACTTTCGCATCATTAACCTCAACTCTGGCTTCTACTGGATCTTTATTGAGACGTATGGAATCGAACTTAAGAAAGGTACTTCCATTCTTGAATCGATGCAGCGTGTACACGCAACACTCACACACACCTGGCGCGACCGTTGTATGGTAGCGTTGAGTGGTACTGCTATAAAAGTTGAAGATGTATTCGAGATCGATGGTCGTAATTACTATTGGGAGATACACTTCAAATCCAGTAGCCGTCCCGATGGTTCGCAAATTATATCCGTCTTCAGCCGTGACATTACCGTGCGCAAGGCGTATCAGAAAAAAATTATAGAGAACGAAGCGAATCTCCGGTCGATCTTAAATACAATTGAAGACAGTATCTGGTTAATCAACACCGATTTTGAACTAATTGACTTTAATCGTGAGTTCTTTAAAAAATATAAACAGGCTTATGGCGTTAAGTTGCTGCGAGGTGAGAACATTCTGGGATTGATACCGGATGACCTGCCCGAGCTGCGCGAGCTGTGGCGCAACCGTTATGAAAGTGGATTAAAGGGAAGACCTGGTAAATATTATGACTCTTACCAGATCGAGAAGGACAACAGGATTTTTGAAATAAAAACGTATCCGATTGTGGAGAATGGAATAGTAACCGGTTTAACCATGTACTCACGCGACATAACAAACCAGACGCGGACAGAAGATCTTTTGAAAAAACAAAATGAAGAGCTCATCCGCATAAACTCAGAGCTTGATCGTTTTGTATATAGCGCCTCGCACGACCTGCGTGCTCCGCTTATGTCTGTTAAAGGATTGATCAACATGATCAAGCTCGATCCTGAAAAACAGAACACGGATCAATACCTGGCGCTCATCGAAAAGAGTGTAAACAAACTCGATCATTTCATTTCGGATATTATACACTACTCGCGTAATGCGCGCATGGATATCATGCCGAAGCAGATCGACTTCAACGAACTGCTGCAGGAGTCTATCGATTCGCTGCGCTATATGGAAGGTGCCGATACCGTAAAGAGCATCCGGAATATAGTACAGCAGGCACCGTTCTGTTCAGATTATAGCCGGTTGCTGATGGTGTTCAACAACATTATATCCAACGCAGTGCAATACCGTGATACACGCAAGGAAGATTCATACCTGAAGATTGATATACTGGTAGATGAGAAGCGTGCTATACTTCGCTTTTCCGACAATGGTATAGGTATCCCGGAAGAGTATGTCGATAAGATATTCAAAATGTTTTTCCGCGCCAATGCCGATAGTAAAGGGTCCGGACTTGGCCTATATATCGTAAAAGGCGTACTCGAAAAACTGGAAGGCTCCGTAAGCGTTCAATCCAAAGTAGGCGAAGGCACAACGTTCAGCTTCGAAATCCCCAACCTCTGCGCGTGATGCGCGTGTTTTACGTGTGCACGTGTTTATGTGTGCACGTGTTTATGTGTGTACGTGTTTATGTTCAGGTAACGTATCAACGTGCACACGTAAACACTTAAACACTTAAACACATAAACACGCGTCTGGTGCACACGTAAACCTTAGACACGTTTTGCTTACCTTTAGCGTATAAAGCATGCGCGATTGAATAACATTACCGAAAAAGAATTTAATGAGCTTCTCGATCCGGAATTGTTCTCGGCAATTCTGGATACTTTGGGAGAGGCTATCTGGACAATCGACTTTACCCGGAATCAACTCCACTGGTTTTCATCGGCTGCGAACCGCATCAAATATGCTATACCGGACGATGAAGCGCTGAATGATTTCTGGCGTAACAATATACATCCGGACGATCGCGAGCGCGCTGTCAGCGGATTTGAAAATGCCCTCCGGGATTCTTCGGTGTCGGTATATATACACGACTATCGTTTCTGTGCTGCCGGCCATGTGTACTATATTCACGATACCATACGCCTGTTGCGCGATGCAGCCGGTAATGTAAGGCGGGTTATTGGTGCCTGGCGTGATACCACGCATCTGCATACACGTGAGCAGCAGATGAACGAACTGCTGGCACGACTGGAAGCTGAACGAAATCGCTTCAAGCGCATTGCTGAACTCTCTAACGCTGCCATGTGGGAAGTAGACCTCGCTACCCGCAAGCTACAATGGATGGCCGGTAACGCTACGCTGGAGGAATTCGGTTTCAATAATCCAGCCTATACATTGGAAGACTGGATCAGCGATATACATATCGAAGACCGGGAACGCGTGGTCAAGAACTTTGATCACGCGGTTGAGACACAGGAGAATTTTTTTGATACATACCGGTTTCACAAGAAGAGCGGGGGCATCGTTCACGTAATCGACCAGGGTACATTTGTGCGCGATGCATCCGGCAAAGCGATCAAAGCTGTAGGAAGCTGGATCGATATATCACGCGAACGTAAGCGTGAAGAAGTGCTGGAACGCTCACTGGAGCAACAACGTGCGCTGAACCATGTATTACAGGAACGCGAAGAAGAACTCGCTACCGCGGAAGAAGAACTCCGGCAAAGCAACGATCAGTTGTCTCATCACATCCGTCAGCTATCCGCGCGTGAATTTATACTCAACCAATCGCAGAAGCTGGCGCGCATCGGAAGCTGGGAATATCATCCGGATAATAAAACCATGTTCTGGTCGAATGAGATGTATAACATCTTTGGTGTAGACCAGAGCTTCAATACCAACGACCTCCGCGAGATCGAGCAGCGCTTTGAAATGCCGGATCGTGAACTGATACAGGAAATATTCAGGCAGATGGAATCGCGCCAGCGTGAGTCGTTCGATATTACCGGGCGTATACTCACTCCGTTGGGTTATAGAAAGTGGGTGCGCATTACAGCATATCCGATTGAGGAAGACGGTATAGCGCAGCGTATGGTGGGCCTCGTGTTTGATATTACCTACCTGAAGGAGGCGGAGGAACGAATCAAGAGCAGCGAGCTGAAATTCTCCCGCGCTTTTCATAGCAATCCCAACCTGATGATGATTGTACGCGAAAGCGATCGTATGATCGCGGATGTGAACGAGTGCATTGAAACCGTCATGGGATATACCCGGCAGGAAATATTGGGCAAGACCCTGAACGATGTAAAATTCTTCATCTATGAAAAAGATCGTGAAGCTTTTTATGAACGCTATAATGCCAATAAAACGGTAGAGATAGAGTGTCCGTGCGTGCGCAAAGACGGCAGCATTATATATGTGATCGTATCCAGTAACCGGCTGGAGATCGAAGGCGTGCCGTATATCCTGTCCGTTGTGCGTGATGTTTCGGAGCGCAGAAATGCTGAAGAGCGGTTCCGGAAATCTTTTGATCTGAACCCGGACCTGATGCTTATCTTCCGCGAACGCGATCTGCAACTGGTGGAGGTAAATGAAAAATTGCAATCACTGGCAGGGTATACCCGTCAGGATGTAATCGGTAAATCCTCGCGCGACTTTAACCTGTGGGCTATATCGGAAGATCGTGATAAGTATTTTTCCACACTTGCCAGTCAGGGACACGTTACGATCGATTCTGTTTTTCTTCGCAAGAATGGAACGCACTTTCTCGGTACTATATCAGCACAACGCGTACACCTGCACGGTGAAAATCATTTGCTCGTAGTAGTACGCGATACCACGGAGAAAAAGATCATTGAACAGAACCTGGTAAAGAGCGAAGCGAACCTTCAATCGATTCTGAATCACACCGAATACTTTATCTGGTCGGTAGATATACGCTATAAATTACTTCGCTTCAACAATCGCTTTGCGGAATACTTCAAGCGCTTTCAAAAAACGGATCTCTTTGTCGGCATGCCCATTCTGGATTTTATCAACCCGGCATCTTTCAGTGATTTCTGGCGGAGTAAATATGAGATTGTAAAGAATGGACGCGCAACCGAAGAGTTTGATATAGAAACCAACAATCGGATATACCACTGTGTGCTGCACCCTATATTTGTAGAAGACGAGATCAGTGGTATCACAGCCTATATGGATGATATCACCAGCAAGCGGCAGGCAGAAGAGCGGTTGATGCTGAGTGAAGCGAACCTGCAGGCTACCGTAAACAACACCAAGTTCATGGTGTGGGCGGTTGATCGGGAGCATCGCGTCATCATATGCAATCAAACGTTCCAGGAGTATATCAAGCGTAACCATAACATTGAGATCACGTACGGTCAACCCATTATATCGGCTGCATGGAATCTCCCGGATGCAAGCTGGCTGCGTGATGTATGGAGCGAACGATACAGCCGCGCGTGTGCAGGTGAATCGTACGAACTGCAGGAGCAGCGCAACGATCGCTACTTTAAATATTCCATTAGTCCGATTGTTGGAAAGGACAGTGTTATTACCGGGGTAACGGTGTTTGCTGAAGATATAACAGAACAAAAAATAGCAGAAGACAAGATACGTGAGAACGAGATCAAACTGAACGCGATCATCAACAACACCGACCTGAGTATATGGTCGGTGGATATGGATTACCGGATCACCGCGATCAACAATGTGTTCTTCGAAACCATGAAGGAACTATACAACATAGAATATAGTGTTGGACAGAACATGGTAGAAGCATCGCGCGGATATTTACCGGATTACCTGATCGATTACTGGGTTAGTTTATACAATCGCTCCTTTACAGGAGAATCTGTATCGGAAGAGTATATCGGTAAAATTGTTACGACACAAAATTCGGTGCACCCGATCATCGAGAATGACCGCATTGTAGGTGCATCGGTATATACGCGTGATATCACTGAACTGAAACGCAAGGCTCAGGAACTATCGGAAGCCAACAAGAAAATAGGAGAGTTGAAACTCATGGCACTGCGTTCTGTTATGAATCCGCATTTTATTTTCAATGCATTAAACTCGATACAATACTTCATCGCGAAGAACGATCGTCAGAATGCGATCAACTATCTCTCTACATTCTCCAAACTTATACGCGGTGTACTCACACACTCGGTGCGAGACAAGATTAACCTGGCCGATGAACTTGATTTGCTTCGTTACTATATAAACCTGGAGATGGTTCGGTTCGAGAATAAATTTGAGTTTGTACTGGATGTTGATCCCGGGCTTGACCTGGACAACATCGAGATACCATCGCTGTTGATTCAGCCGTATGTAGAGAATGCTATTTTACATGGATTATACTCCAAGCCCGAGAAAGGACTTTTGTGTATAGCTGTGAAAAATGATGGCGATCGTGTATTGTTTAGTGTTGAGGACAATGGCATCGGCCGCAAGGCATCACAAGCTTTACGCGCCAAGAATTTTCCAAAGCATAAGTCTATGGGAACCATCCTGACGGAAGAACGACTGCGATTAATCAATGAGCAGGATAAAGTTGCATTGGAGATTCAGGACTTGCAGGATCGTGCCGGAAATGCAACCGGAACCCGCGTAAATATTTGGGTACGATTCTGAGGTTATAAAGGTTTACTTTTTTAACTTGTGTAAGCCCCAAACTATGATCAACGCTATAATTGTAGACGATGAGCTGAAAAGCCGTGAAAGTCTGAAAATTTTACTGGAAGAGTTTTGTGATAATGTCGCTGTTAAAGCGCTATGCCAGGACGTTGCAGAAGCTGTGCAGGCGATTCAGCAATATAAACCTGATGTTGTGTTTCTCGATATACAATTGCAACGTGAAACCGGTTTTGATCTGCTGACACAACTCGGTGATTTTGATTTTGAAGTCATCTTTACCACCGCGTATGCCGAGTATGCTATCAAGGCTTTCAAGTTTGCTGCGATCGATTACCTGTTAAAGCCCATTGACATTGGAGAATTGAAACGGGCGCTCACCAAAGTAGAGAAGCGCATGAACGCCTCCATCTCGTTGCGCCTGCAACAACTGATGCAGAATCTGAAAAACACCTCCTCGGAAAATTACAAACTGGCCTTGCCCACCACAGATGGTTTGGTGTTTGTCAAGATGCAGGACATTTTGTATTGTGAAGCCTCGAGTAACTATACAGAAATCACCGTGATGGACGGAAAGAAATATATAGTAAGTCGCACGCTGAAAGAATATGAAGACATGCTGGGCGAACATAATTTCTATCGCATCCACAATTCATACCTTATTAACCTCAACGCCATAAAAAAATACGTGCGTGGAGAAGGTGGATACGTGATCATGGCAAACGACAAATCACTCGATGTTTCAAAGCGAAAGAAAGAAGGCTTTCTGGCGCGCATAGGGGCCAAATTGTAGCGAGAAGTACCTGACTTTTTCCGTTTCCAGATACTAACCGAAACCCGCCACTTACTCATTGAGAATCTCCGGACAGTGCTTCTGAAAGTACATTGCATGAAATTTCAATTTCCGGATGAAAGCACTTTCCTATTCTATCATCAAGAAGACTACTCTTAACACATTACAACAGCAACTTTCTTTATATCAGTCGCAGATTACGAGTGCTACACAATTCGTAAAAGCGATTGAACAGGGCAACCTCGATATACAATACAACAATACCGATGAAGTAGGCGATGAAAACTCGCTGGCATCTTCGCTTGTGAGCATGCGCGACCAGATGAAGAAATTTTCATCGGAAGAGAAGCAGCGTAACTGGGTAACAGAAGGACTGGCGCGTTTTGTAGACATTCTGCGCGCCAAGAATGATGACCTGGCAGCGTTAACCAATCAGGTAATCAGCAGTCTCGTAAAATATATGGAAGCCAACCAGGGCGCACTATATATACTGGACGATGAAGACCCGAATAATATAGCATTGGAACTGGTAGCGTGCTACGCTTACAACCGTCAGAAGCATTTAAACCAACGTTTTGCACTGGGTGAGGGTATTATCGGTCAGGTCGTGTTAGAGAAGAACACTACATATTTAAAGACGATTCCAAAAGATTATATCCGCATTACATCAGGACTTGGCCAAGGCTTGCCACGCAACCTGCTGGTAGTGCCGTTAAAAATAGAAGAGCGTGTGTGGGGGGTAGTAGAAATTGCATCCTTCCAGGAAATAGGACAGCACCAGATTGAATTCGTAGAGAAGCTTGGAGAAAGTATAGCTTCTACCATATCAGCTGTGAAAGGCAGCGAGCGTACTAAGAAATTATTGCACGAGTCGCAGGTGCAGGCAGAGCAGATGCGTTCACAGGAAGAAGAGATGCGTCAGAACCTCGAAGAGCTTGCCGCTACACAGGAAGAAATGCAGCGCATTATCCGTGAAGTACAAAGTCAGGAAGGATACCTGAATGAAGTCCTGAACGCATCAAAGGACTCTATCTTTACTGTCGACAGAAGCTTTCAGGTGATCAGCTTCAACAAAGCATTTGTGGGAGGTTTGGCAGCTATGGGCGTGGAGCCTCGCAAGGGAATGGATATACTCAGCGTGTTTCAGTATGGCGAACAACGCGACAAGCAACGGAGGTACTATACGCGCGCGTTGGAAGGCGAGACGTTTGATATAACAGAGTCATTTGACCTGGGAGGAACACAATCATATTTCATCAGCAACTATTCGCCACTGCGCAAAGAGAACGGAGAAGTGTTTGCCGCAGCGTGCTATGCAAAAGACGTAACGGAAATGATGCGTGCCCGCCATGAAGCCGAGCGACTGGCGCACCAGGCACAACAGGCGAATGAAGAAATGAAAGCGCAGGAAGAAGAACTGCGCCAGAACATGGAAGAACTTTCGGCTACGCAGGAAGAAATGCAGCGTATACTCACCGAAGTGCAAAGCCAGGAAGGATACCTGAATGAAGTACTCAATGCATCCAAGGATTCTATCTTTACCGTTGATAAGAATTTAAACATCATAAGCTTCAACAAATCATTTGCTGCCGGCATTGAAGCGCTGGGGTTAACACCTCAAAAAGGACTTGACGTACTTACTATTTTTCAGGAAGGCACCGAGCGTGCGAAGCAACGTGACTACTACACGCGCGCGCTGAAAGGAGAAACGTTCGACATCACCGAGTCATTTAATGTAGGTGGAGCACAGTCGTATTACCTGAGTAATTACTCACCGCTGCGCAGAGAGAACGGAGAAGTATTTGCTGCTGCGTGCTATGCGAAAGATATTACAGAAATGATGCGCGCACGCCATGAAGCCGAACGCATGGCGCATGAAGCACAGCAGGCAAACGAAGAGATGAAAGCGCAGGAAGAAGAACTGCGCCAGAACATGGAAGAACTTTCGGCTACGCAGGAAGAAATGCAGCGTATACTCACCGAAGTACAAAGTAAAGAACGGTATGTAAGTGAAATTCTGAACGCATCGGCAGAATCCATCTTTACACTCGATCGCGATTTCAGAGTGGTAAGCTATAACAGCGCATTCACCAAAGGTCTTACCGAAATAGGTATCGTTGTTGAAAAAGGTTTTGATATCCTCTCGTTGTTTGGTGACAACGAAGCAAAGAAGAAAGAGCACCGTTCGTTCTACGAGCGTGCATTTAAGGGTGAAGCATACGAAGTAAACGATACGATCGAGATAAACGGAGCAAAGTCTCACTTCCTGAATCTGTATTCACCTATACGTGATGACAAGGGAACCGTGATCGAGATTGCCTGCTTCGCGAAGAATCTTACTGAAATTGTAAACGCGCGTAACGAAGCGAAAGACAAAGAAGTATATCTCAACAACATGCTCAATGCTACCAGCGATGCCATTCTTACCGTTGATAAGAATTTGCACGTGGTGATGGCGAACGATATTATGCTGAAGACCTTCCGTGCGCAGGGTATACCGATCGATGTAGGCTTTCACGTAACCAGGCTGTCCAAAGGAAATGAAGAAGAACAATTCCTGCTTCCTTATAAAAAAGCATTGGCCGGAGAAGTGGTAGAGATGACGCGCAGCTATTTCGAACATCATTATCTCATTACCTATAATCCGTTACGCGATGCAGCGGGCGAAGTTATAGGTGTAAGTCTTTTTACAAAAGATATAACCAGCCAGATTAACCTGCAACAGCAAACTGAAAAGCTGCTGGCGGAAGCGCAGGGTATGAAACGCGATCTTGAAATTCGCGAGAGTGTATTTACCCTCACCACCATTCTGTCCGAAGCAGATGTACATGGAACGATCCTCGCGGTGAACAGAAAGCTTTGCGAAGTTTCCAAGTATACAGAAGAAGAACTCATTGGCAAACCACACAGTATATTTCGTCACCCGGATATGCCGAAAGAACTCTTCCGCGTGTTCTGGGAAACAATTAAGAAAGGTGAAGTCTTTAAAGGCATCATTAAGAACCGTGCAAAAGATGGAAGCTATTATTGGGTAGATGCCACTATTGTACCGGTAAAAGATGAAGCCGGTAAAATTGTAAAATATATAGGTGCACGTTATCATATTGAAGATTCTGAAATGGCCTTGCTGCTATATAATCGCCAGGCTAAACGATTGAACCTTCCGCAGCTGAAAAATGGAGTGCACGTTGTAAAATAACAAGCAGGTTTTTAGGGTAGGAGGACTGGCACGCGCAAGTGTGCTTAAACAGGAGGGGGAATTTAGATGACATCGCTCACGGACATTTCGCTGAGTCTGATTTCAGAAGAAGAGATCAGGCAAAAGCTCACGTCAGTTTTTGTTGAATCCATTATACTGACGAATAAGTTTGACATCGATCTCATCAGCAATGATGTGCTGGATGCCCTGGGCTATGCATTGGAAGAAGTACAGGGAAAAGGTATCAGCTTCCTGAACTATAAAGAGAACCTGCAAAACCTGTTGCTCAGTAATTTGAACCGTGGTTTTTTTGAAGAGGCAACAGCAACATTAAAAGGTCGCCATAACAAACCGGTTGTGTTTAGTATATCCGGTTTTTACCTCGGGTTGGTGAGTAACATCAACGGCTATATTATTCTCAAGGTAAAGAATCTCGATAAGGTAAAAGAACAAACACGCAGTCACGACAGCCGGCACGAAGACCTTGATAATTTTGTATACCGTGCTGCTCACGATCTGCGCGGACCGCTCGCTTCTATACGTGGACTCGTAGGCGTAATGAAGCTTCGTAAAGATAATGCGGAAGTGGACACTCTGCTGGAGATGCTTGATTCATGCGCAGCTAACCTGGATGAACGTCTCTTTAAACTTCTATACCTGGCAGATTCACACGAGGCAGAAATTCCATCCGGTGATCTGAAGCTTGCCTTGCTTGAACAAACTCTTCGTGAAACGCTGGCATTGAACTGCCTGCTCGATGTTGTGAATTTTCATTTCACCAGCGATCATGCGGAAATCTGTGGTGTGCATGAGCACCTGGTGCAATCGCTTTTGAATAACATCTTGCTCTACATTATCAGTCTGCCACGAAAAGATGGAGCAACAATCAACTGTCATATCTCTAAAAACGATAACGGTTTGCTCATCCAGATTCGGGCGGCAGGTTTTACGGTAGGGTGTACTATTCGCCAGGCGTTGCTACAGCGAACTTCATTGTACTCGGAGCTACTCATTTCACCGAACCTGATCAACTATTACGCAGCCCGCAAAATAGCGCAGGCCATGCAGGCACAGGTGCGACTTTGTTTTCCACATGATGATGTGCAGGAAATTCACATGCAAATCCCTTTTCAGACTGATTCTGCTGTGATTTCACAAGGTGCCAAACCGTGACTTTCCACTTACTCAGAAAAAGTATCCACTTGCTCATTTCGGCTACTGCACCGCCTCTTCGCATCATACCTTTGCTACGCATACACAGTAAAATTCTCCTGTACATTTATAGGTTTTGGGTTTAGGGTTACAGGAATTAGAAAAGCTTCTGGCAGACGGCCTGAAGCTTTTTCTTTTTTATAACCACGCAGCCAGTTGATCTCACAACAACGCTTTCGTAAATTTTTAGAACACATGACGACATCTTTCTGATGTGAATCAGATATATTTCAGCCTGTGAAGGGATTATGAAGGTAGTGATAGAGAAATTAGGTATAGCGTATCAGAGTCGTATAACACCTTCCATGGGAAGGCAACAGAAAGATTGTCATGCAATGAGGAATGTATACCGAACCATAATCTTCTAACCTGCATGGAACGGCCTATAAAAGTTATGGTGATTGACGACTCTGCATTGGTGCGTCAGACACTGAAAGACATCATATCATCAGACTCTCAACTCGAAGTAATTTCAACCGCGGCAGACCCTTATATTGCTGCGAACAAAATACGTCATAACATTCCCGATGTCATCACGCTGGATATAGAGATGCCGCGCATGGACGGACTAACATTTCTGAAGACACTCATGATCCAGTGTCCATTGCCCGTAGTTATCATTTCAAGCCTGACACAGGAGGGAAGTCGCATGGCATTGCGTGCCCTCGATCTTGGTGCCGTTGAAGTGGTGGCAAAGTCAGAGATCCGTGCCACCAAAGCTCATCTCGAAGAATCGAAGATCCGCATCACAGATGCCATCAAGGCTGCGTATATGGCACCCGTTAGGCGCCTGGCGCTGAACAGACCGTCACGTGAAGAGAAGCCATTTATCAAGAGTGTACGGCCCTCCACAAATGAAACCTCTGACAGCATCATTGCCATCGGTGCTTCTACCGGTGGCACAGAAGCACTGCGCTATATATTGAAAGATGTGCCTGCCAATAATGTGGGCATTGTGGTAACACAACACATGCCTGCGGGTTTTACGCGCTCGTTTGCCGAGCAGCTCAACTCGCTTTGTGAAGTAACAGTAAAGGAAGCGAGCGATGGCGATCACATTATGCGCGGCCATGTATATATAGCCCCCGGCGGCAAGCACATGGAAATATACCGTAACGGTACGATGTTCTTCGTCCGCGTAAGGGATGGTGAACTGGTGAACCGCCACCGGCCTTCAGTCGATGTACTCTTCAACTCGGTAGCAAAACATGCCGGCATGAATGCACTCGGTGTTATTATGACGGGTATGGGCCGCGATGGTGCCGAAGGCCTGCTTGCCATGAAAGCAGCAGGAGCGAAGACTATAGCGCAGGACGAAGCGTCCAGTGTTGTATTTGGTATGCCACGCGAAGCGATTAAACTCGGTGCTGCTGACCTGGTGTTGTCACTGACAGAAATATCAGAGCGTATAAAAAAATATACCTGATGTAGATCATACACCAGGTATAGCTATAGGTTGTTTAGGGAAGTCTCTTAGAATATAGCGCGGAACAGCAGGAATAACGTTCCGGAAAGAACGATTACTACCGGCAGTGTAAGCAACCACGCCATAAGAATGTTACGCACCGTATCGGCCTGAAGATTCTTCACACCTTTGCTCGCCACCATGCTACCCGCAATACCGGATGACAACACGTGCGTTGTACTCACCGGCAGTGATAGATACGTTGATATACTGATGGTGCTGGCAGCAATAATTTCTGCGCTGGCGCCTTGTGCATAGTTCAAATGTTCTTTCCCAATCTTCTCACCGATCGTTTTTACAATACGCTTCCAGCCGATCATGGTACCAAGTCCCAATGAAAGAGCGATCATAATGATAACCCACTGCGGAGAGTAATCGGTTATTTTCTTTACTTCTTTCATTTCATTCTTGATCGTATTCTTCTCGCTTTCGCTGAGGCGCAGCTCAGGTTTTTCAAGAAGCGCCTTCATGTGGCGATCTACCAGCAGTATATCTTTTCGTACAATGAAGCGCTCTTCTTTCCTGATCCCTTCAACTGAAGGTATTGAGCTGAGTTTAGCGATCAGCTCGCGATTCATCTTATGGGCATCTTCAAACTTTACGCGATCAGGTGCTGAAAGCGGAGAAGGATCAATAGAACCCATCACCGTTTCAATCCGCTGCAGCGGAGCAACCAATGTACTCGGAACTACTTTTGAATTCAATGCAAAGTATGTAGGCACGATACCGATCAGGATCAGCATCACAAGCCCAACACCTTTTTGTCCATCGTTAGAGCCGTGTGACAAGCTTACGCTGCCGCAGGTAAGGATCAACAGGCCGCGTATAACCGCGGGCGGAGGCGTATTCTTTTTAGGTTCCTTGAAGAGACTGTCACCATAGGAAGTTTTCTTGGTGAGGTTTCTGATCAGGAACATCAGGATGATCGTCATGGAGAAACCAAAGAGCGGAGAGATGAGCAGCGATAAGCCGATCTCCTGCGCCTTGCCCCAGTTCACAGCAGCTTCGCGTGAATCCGGTAACAACGAGTAGGCTATACCCACACCGAGTATAGAACCGATCAGCGTATGGGAGCTTGAACAGGGTATACCGAAATACCAGGTTAGCAAATTCCAGAAGATAGCACTCAGCAAAAGCGCCATGACCATGGAAAGACTGTGTGCAATGTTTTGATCGACAAGCGATTCAACCGGCAACAAGTTAATGATACCTACAGCAACGCCAACGCCACCGATCAATACACCCACAAAATTGCAGATACCGGAGTAGATCACGGCTGTCCAGGGCTTTAGTGAATTGGTATAAATGACAGTAGCCACAGCGTTGGCCGTATCGTGAAATCCATTCACAAATTCAAATCCGCAGGCAGCAATAAGACACAGAATTAGCAGGACAGAGTAAGAAAGGTCTAATTCAAACATAAGAGTTGAAATTCGGGCGCAATCTAAGCTGATTTACTACACCCATTGTTATGGCTATGTTAACTTTTTTAATTCAAAAACACTTGGATCGTATTAATTGTGTTGATTGTCAATTTGTTATGTCGTTTTGGAGTGATAACTTTTGTTTGTGTGCACCCGCCAAAAAACACGAACCAGCTTACGTAAATTTAAGGGATCGGAAGCTCATGGAAAAAGGAAAATAGTATCTTGAACCCTCTTACTTTTCAGAAAGTTGAGCAGCCGAATGACGCAGTTGATTATTGGAGCGGACGAATTTTACCTGTGCCCTCAAAAGGCATTGTACTGGAAAAAATATAAAACCTTGTTGCTGGCTGATCTTCACCTCGGCAAGGTTAACCATTTCAGAAAGGCGGGCATCCCGGTGCCGTCCAAAGCAAATGATCATAACCTCGAAATCCTGATCGAACTTTTACAAAGCACCAAACCGGAACGATTGATTTGCCTGGGTGATCTCTTTCACAGCCACTATAACACCGAGTGGGAAGTGTTTGGTGAACTCGTGAAGCATTTTAAAGGCGTGTCGTTTGAACTTGTGCTCGGCAACCACGACATCATGAGCGACCTGCAGTATGAGCGTAAGGGTATCGTTGTGCACAATGAACTGGTGATTGATGATTTTATATTCACGCATCACCCGCTGGAAGAGGCACATGAAACCAAGTATAATATGGCCGGACATATTCACCCGGGAGTATATTTGCGCGGCAAGGCACGACAGGCCATGACGTTGCCCTGTTTTTATTTCGGAAAACATCTTGCATTGCTTCCGGCATTCGGTATGTTCACAGGATTAGCACGCATTCAACCGAAAAAAGAAGATCGTGTATTCGCCATCGTTGAAGATAAAGTGATTGATGTTAGTATTTTGAGTGCGTAACAACGCGTCACCATACAAACCTATATTTGCCTGAACCCTGAACCTCTATGATAAAGACCACATTGTTTTCAGTACTTTTCTTTTTGACCCTCTGCGCATCGGCACAGGATACTACGCGACTATCACTGATGTTTGTCGGTGATATTATGGGACACGACTCGCAGATCAACTCTGCATACGACCCTGTAGCCAAAAAGTATGACTATAGCAATTGCTTTCAACTCATCAAACCCTATATAGAAGGTGCAGACCTTGCCATTGGGAACCTGGAAGTAACGCTGGCCGGTCCGCCACACAAAGGATATCCACAGTTCAGTTCTCCCGATGCACTCGCGCAGACCTTGAAAGATATAGGCTTTGATGTACTTGTAACCGCTAATAATCATTGCGTGGATCGTGGCAAGAAAGGACTGGAGCGCACCATCATGATGCTCGACAGCCTCGACATTCCACATACCGGTACATTTGTCGATACGGTGAGTCGCATGAATGATCATCCGCTGCTGGTAAAGAAGAATGGATTTACACTGGCTATATTAAATTATACCTATGGCACCAATGGTTTGCCAGTATATAAACCGAACGTGGTTAATCGCCTGGACACGGCTGTGATGCGTAAAGATTTGATCAAGGCAAAAGGACTTAAGCCTGATGTAATTATTGTATTTACTCATTGGGGATCAGAGTATCAAAGCTTACCTTCCAAAGAACAGAAGAACCTTACCGAACTTTGCTTCAGGCACGGAGCTCAGCTTGTAATCGGTGCCCACCCGCATGTTATACAACCGATGGAGTGGCGTAAAGACAAAAATCAATTCGTGGCATACTCGCTTGGTAATTTTGTGTCCGGACAACGGAAGCGCTACACAGACGGTGGTGCCATGGCATACCTTGAACTGCAAAAGATAAATTATACTCCCGACAGCGCAGTTACTAGGATTGACAGTGCTGCCTACTACCTGGAATGGGTATACCGCACGGTGGATGCTCATAAAGATTACTATATCTTGCCGGCACCCAAAGTAGAAACCGATGCCGTACCTTTTATAAAAGACGTAACATCCAAAGCAGCCTATAAAGTTTTTGTAGACGATTCACGTTTGCTATATAAGAAGTATAATAAAGGTGTAGAGGAGAGCAAAAGTATACCCGTACCACTACAAACCTCTCCCGAAATCCCACTCGACAGCATCCCAAAAGACTAACAAAAAACGCTGATTATATATAATATAGCTCACGCGAAGTATATACAAACATCCTGCCGCCAGAAGCCAGCAGCCCTTCTTACTTCTGGCTTCTTACTTCTCGCAGCCCGCACCTCAAAGCTATCTTCTTCTACGCTTGGGTTTCTTAGGCGCGGACGGCCCGCCACCTGAACTAAAGATCAGTCCGATGGAAAACTCCATGCCGGTAAAATCAATCTTGGCGTTCGGATAATCAACAGCCTTTGTCTCAAGCGATGTGTTGCCACCGGTATAGCTTCCCTTGAGCGGAAATTTAGATTCGCCCACGAGGTAATTCGCTTCGATCGATACACCTACTTGCCCGGTAACATATACTGTAAGCTCTGCACCACCGTGATAGCCCCAGCCGGGATTGTTGCTAAAGGTGAGGTCGCTGTTGGCTACCTGCCAGCCTTCATACGTGCGAACAGCACGATCGAAGTTGCCATAGTTGATGCGTTGTCCCATACCATGAAAACCAAATACACCACCTTTGATATCAAACTCAGCAGATTGTCCTTTGAACTGAAGCACTAACTCCACCGGAACGAAGATGGTAAAGTTAGGTCCCACCAAAGGATCTTTACTTTCGAAAGGAAGGTCTTTCATGTTCAGACCCGACATGCGGTATAGCGAAGCGCCTGTCTCAATTGCCAAAAAACGGTTGATGTCAAATCCTAAACCGCGTATTGAAAACGGACTGATGGGCGTTGAAAAGTAGCCATTCTTTGGAATGAAATAAGAGAACGACAAACCGAAGTCCTGCGCCTGCGCGGCCATCGTAACTAAAAATAAAATTGTCAGTATAGATAGTTTTCTCATATCGCTGTTGGTTTACGTTGGTGTTATAACCCGCTATATATAGCAGGCCTCATCGTTTGTTATAGTCGCTGTACAATGCCTGCTGGTAAGCTTTGCTTAACTCCAGGTCGCTTTCATCAGCGCCTTCCTTCTTTAAGAATTGTTTGCCCAGGTTGTCATAGATGATCAGTTTGTTGGGTAACACAAAACCATAACCATCATTGAAGAAGAACGAAGCAAACGGCACAACCTTGTTGCCGAATATATTTTTACTGAATATAAAATCAGGCGAAGGTTTGCCGAGTTGCGCCAGCAAGGTATTGGCTATATCAGTTTGCCCGGCCATGGTATGGATCACAGTATCTTTCTTAATCGGTCCGCCAATGATCAGCAAGGGAGTCTTGAAACGTTCCTTTACCGAGAGCGGTTTATTACCGGGATGACGATGACCGTGATCAGCCGTCATAACAACAATTGTATTCTGCCACCATGGTTGTTGTTTGCACGCACGTATAAAATCACCAAGACTCTTGTCGGTATAGTGACATGAATTGAGGAACAGTGATTCTTCATTGTTCCCTTTTATATAGGGCTCCATCGGCACATCAAACGGCTCGTGACTGCTCAGCGTGAGTATAACTTTAAAGAAAGGAGCGTGTGTTGTATCCAGTTCTTGCAGCGCGTGGGCAAACATATAGTGATCGTGAACACCCCACTTGGATGTGTTGAGTCTGGAAGGGAAATCATCCATGTCGGTAATATGATCGAAGCCACCGGTAGTGAGGTAAGAACGGAAGTTGGCAAAGTCAACATCACCACCGTATAAGAAAGAACTTTTATACCCCATCGCGCGCATATACTGACTGATGTGCGGCAGCCGCTGTGTTTTGGCCGGATATTTAATGATGGACGTTTGAGGTTGTGCCGGGTAACCGCTGAGTATACTGATCAGCCCTTTGTCGGTGCGATCACCACTCGCATAAAAATTATCAAACAATATACCTTCCTTGCAAAGTTCGGTAATATTAGGACACAAGTCTTTAATACCACCCAGCGGTTCTACTACATCTGCTGTAAAGCTTTCGAGAATGATGAACAGTACATTCGGTCGTTCCGTGTGCCATAGCCGTATCGTTGAGTCACTGGCCGGGTATAGCGATGCAAAAAGCTTTTGTGTTTTCTCTTTGTCAAAGAAATTCTCCGGGTAACTGGAACGCGAACTCTTGCGCACGCTATAGATGAAATTCCAGATTACATTGATCGCAGCATGGTTTGCATACGCTTTCGTTTTATGAAAGTATACAAAACCCGTATTCATCGGTGCTACACTAAAGCTGCCGCGTATTGGCAAGAACATTAATCCTGAGACTGCGAGCAGTACAAAAGCAGATTTCTTCTGTTGAGGCGGAGGCAGTGCCGCGGTGCGCGGTTTGATCACACGCAGATATACCCACCAGCAACCGGCTATCAATACAGCGAGAATGATAACACCTTTTATGATCACCATCGGACTGATACTGCCCAGCGCGCCCGATCCCATATAAAAGAAAGGCGTGTTGTTAATGCGAAAGCCCCAGTGCCGGTATAGCTCCAGATCAACAATGGTTATAAGCGATGATATAGCCAGCAGGGTGAAATTGATATAGGTAAGCGTAGTGTGCAGCCAGCGGCCGGGGACGATAGCCGATACCGTGATCAGCAAGCCCAAGAGCGCCAGAAAGTACCCCGTCATGCTGGCATCCATACGAAAGCCGTGCATCATGGTGAGAAACATTTCGCCAACCGTTAATTGAGCAGATATATCGTAGTTATAGGCAAGGAACAACGCTCGTATAACGATCATATATCCAAGCCAGAAAATAGTCAGTAAAAGAAAAACCTGAAGTCTCGCGCGCATATCCTGATTATAATCCGCAAAGATAACAGGTGGTGAATTCTTCAATAATTTATCTTAACATTATCCTTATAAACCTAATGTATAAACTTGTGCGAAAATATCTGTTCGTATACCTGGGCGCGCTCTTGTTGCTTACACAATGCTCCCGCCAAACACCTGCTGATCTGGTAATTAAAGGAGGCAAGATCTATACTGCCGATGAGAGTAATCCCATCGTGGAGGCTGTTGCCGTAACGGGCGATAAAATTGTCTTTGCCGGATCAGAGAAGGATGTTGCCCGGTTTACCGGAGATAAAACCAAGGTCGTTGATCTGCAGGGCAAGACGATGACTCCCGGTTTCATTGAAGGTCACGCACACATGATGGGTGTTGGCTATAACGAATTGAACCTCGATCTGATGAATGTAAAAAACTTCGATGACATCGTAGCGAAAGTAAAGGAAGCTGTGAGTAAAGCTAAACCCGGACAGTGGATTGTAGGTCGCGGCTGGCACCAGGATAAATGGGATGTGAAGCCTGAGAAACTTGTAAAAGGTTTTCCGATCCATACCAAACTCAGCGAAGTATCGCCCGATAACCCGGTGTTCCTGTGGCATGCCAGTGGCCATGCAGCATTTGCCAATGCAAAAGCGATGGAGGTTGCCGGTGTATCGGCACTGTCCAAAGAAAATATAAAGCAGGGTAATACCGAAGGAGGAGAGATCATTCGCGATGAGTTGGGCAACCCGACCGGTTTGTTCAACGAACGTGCCATGACGTTGGTGGCGCGAAATATACCCGAGTCTACAGCCGAGACCGATGCACAGGCGCTCGATCTTGCTATACAGGCATGTCTTCGAAATGGTATAACAAGTTTTCACGATGCCGGGGTGAGTCGCGAAAATATAGCGCTATACCAGCAGTTTAAGAATGAAGGTAAATTGGGGGTTCGCATGTATGTTATGATTACAGGCTATGATCGTGATCTGATGTATGAGTGGTTTAAAAAGGGACCCGCTATAGATTCAGCACATATACTAACGATACGTTCTGTTAAATTGAATTGTGATGGAGCATTGGGTTCGCGCGGTGCATGGCTGCTCGAGCCCTATACCGATCGCCCAGACTTTTCCGGCATGGCGACACTATCTATGGATACTGTACTGAAGACTTCGCGTGAAGCCTTGAAGCATGGCTTTCAGGTATGCTCGCATGCTATAGGCGACCGCGCCAACCGCGAGATACTCGATCGTTATGAGACAGCTTTCAAAGAACATCCCGAAGTGAAAGATCATCGCTTTCGTATTGAACATGCACAACATATTGATCCGAAAGATTTACCACGCTTTGCCGGTCTCGGAGTTATACCCGCCATGCAAGCTATACACATGTCGTCAGACAGACCGTGGGCGATCGATCGGCTAGGAGAGAAGCGCATTAAAGAAGGTGCGTATAGGTGGCAGTCGCTATTGAAGTCGGGGGCTAAAATTGTAAATGGTACCGATGCACCCGTAGAACCGATCAATCCTATATCTTGTTTCTATGCTTCGGTAACACGCAAGACTTTGAAAGGCGAACCCGAAGGAGGCTACGAACCTGAAGAAAAAATGACCCGCGAACAAGCCCTGCGCTCGTATACTATAGATGCAGCATACGGTGCGTTTGAAGAAAATATTAAAGGCTCTATTACTCCCGGCAAACTTGCAGACTTCACCATCTTTACACAAGACATCATGACTATATCTGAAGCAGATATTCTAAAGACTGAAGTAGCTATGACGATTGTGGGAGGGAAGGTGATGTTTGGCGAATAACCGTTAAGTTATCGTGAAGGTCCACAATAGGAGAAACATCGTCCTCTTTACAGAAAAATTCTGCAACTATTAAAATGATGTATACCTGTCCAATTTTTCCCTTTTATATTTTCGGACTCAGCAGGATTACCAGACATGTAGCTCTAAAGTTACTATAGTAGGTTGATTCCTTTTTGATGTATAGATTATCAGGTAGTAACGTAAGGTCTAGTGATCGGTCGACTACTTCTATATAAAAATTATTCCGTCATAGCAATCTTTATATATTTGGCTTCGGTGGAGTCAGTACTTACAAACCTTCCGTTTCGCCAATCACGGACTTCTTCTGAAGTATCTGTTTCAATGGTTGCTACTTCAAACTGCCAAGTATCCGGACATTGAAAGGTGAATCGTCCTTTCTTACTTTCGAATAATACATATTTTTTTTGCTGTGCGGTGACATTCGTCAAAGTCATGCCGAGGAATAAAAGGACTATAAGAAATCTTGTAATAATTCCTTCTTTCATAAGCACACTTCAATTAACCACAAACCGTATATACTTCTTCCCCATCTCATAATCCAGTCTAAGTACATACGTACCGGAAGTTAGTGGCCGCAAATCAAAATATAGCTGGTATATCTTTTCACCGTTTTGCTGAATCTTCCTGACTAAAATTCCACTAGGTGAATGCCACACGCTAACCGTAATCGGCATCTCGTCAATAAGTTCTACGCCAACATGAAATGCACCATTATTAGGATTCGGATATAGTGTAAAGTTCTTCACATATTCCTCATAGCCTAATCTTCCTCCTTCGAAGTCGCCTTCGCTTTCAATAATGGTGATCGTCTTGCTAACCTGATCGAAACATTCCCCTAAATGTGTCGCCAGATTTACTTCATACGTACCGGCAGTATTGAATTTGCCAGAAAGCACATCGCCATTGTCCTGGAGCACCGTCATATCAAGTGGATAGTTCCATTCAACCTTTTCAGGAATCGGCCATGATATGTCAATCATCACCACCGTATCGCCAGCGATAGCTTGCTTGGGTATCATGAAGGATGCTTTCAGCAGATCGTAAGATGTTTCCAGCAGAAACGTATCCTGCGCGATACATCCTTTATCATTTACTACTTCCAGCCAATAGCTAGCTGCATCTTTTACTACTATTTTCTGATCGGTACTTGTATAGCCAGTGTTACTTTTCCAAACTATACTTTTCCAACCGGTTCCGGCATCAAGGGTATAGGTCTGACCAACACACAATGTTACCCCATTGCCAAGATTAAGTGGTAAAGCGGGCGTATTGTCCAACTTAACTGTACCTTCGCCTTTGCAGCCTTTGGCATCGGAAACACTCACAACATAAGAACCCGGACATAGATTGCTTTTGATGCTGGTGTTGCCTCCCGTGGCCCAGGTATATATATACGTTCCGTTTCCACCACTGGCCGCTACTTCCAGTGAGCCGTCACATCCATCTTTACAGGTAGGAAGCGTTGTGTTTACTACCGTTATAACAAGCGGCTCCGGATGTTTTAGTTCGATGTCTTTTGTCAAGACACAACCATTGAAATCCTTTACCACCACCGGATATACTGCTGCACATAACTTGGATTGTGTTGCTCCTGTACTGTTGTTCCACTGATAGGTATAGCTACCGACACCGCCTGTAGCTTTGAGCGTTATAGCACCATCGCAGACTCCGTTACAGGTTGGAACCGCCTCTTGAGCAACTGCTAACCGAAGTGCGTCTGGAGCGGTAACTTCTACAGTTTGTACCACCGGACAATTATGAGAATCCGTGATTAATACATCATAGGTTCCTTTCTTGAGGTTAATACCTTGTAGTGTACTTTGCCCGTCCGGCCACTCGATAACAAACGGGCCGTCTCCTTCGGTAATGGTAATGGAAGCGCTGCCATCGGATGAATCAAAGCACTTAGCGGCAGTAGCGGTGTAAGTGGATTTTGCACCATCGGTGCTTGTGATACCCACACTTCCGTTCATCGTACACGTATTATTATCGGTAACAATCAAGGTATAGATGCCACCTTTTACACTCGAAAGCGTTACGTCCGTATCAACTATATTGTTCTTCGAATCCTGCCAGCTATAGGTATAGCCGCTTACACCACCTGTTACCACGGCTGTTGCCGCACCTGTAGGATTGCTACAGAAAGCAGGCTGCATATCTTTGAACGCTATATTGATTTTCGATGGCTGTGTCAATGTAGTTGCTATACTCTTCTCACAACCATTGTTATCGCGAAGTACAACAGTGTAACTACCGGCTTTCAATCCGGTAAAGGAGTTAGCACTCTGCCATGAAAGTTTATTATCCTTCGAGTAGGTATAACTACCGGCACCCCCCGAAGCAGAAAGCTGTATACTCCCATTGGCACCATCGTAGCAGGATATATTTTGTTTATCTGCTAGCGATAAGGCCAGCAATGAAGGTTCTGTAATATTTTGACTGATCGATTGCTTGCAACCATTATTATCGGATACAGTAACCGTGTAACTACCGGCAGCAAGTCCATTGACAGAAGCCACTGTTTTTCCGTTCGACCATACATAAGTATATACACCTGTACCTCCTTTTCCTTCAGAAACTATTGAACCATCACTGAGTCCATAGCAGGATACGTCATAGCCGGAGTAATCGGAAACATCGGTGATTACTGCCTGAACCGGTAACGGATTTTCAAGCGACATGGTAGCGGTGGCAGAACAACCATTTACGTCTTTTACGGTAGCGGTATAGGAACCTGCACCGATACCCGAAAGCAGTGATCCGGTTGCGCCTGTGTTCCAGCTATAGGAAAGACTCTTCGTTCCCCCAGAACCAATGGCATGTAGTTTCCCATCGGTCATGTTATAGCAACTGATAGCCTGACCGTTGTAGTTACTTCCGATAGACAATTTTAAATCCACAGGATCGGGGTCAGTAAGAAAATAACTAGCTTCAGCCTTACATTGATTGCCATAGGTAATCACAACTTTATACATACCTTCATCCAGATTATTAAGCGATGAAAGTGATGCGCTTTCCCCGATGGTAGTTCCACTTTCTGTCCATAAGTAGTTTTGTGCGGTGGCGATATTGTTGCTACCATCCTTTACCACAGCGGCCAGCATACCATTGGCATCTCCGTTGCACTTTATATAGCTTCCGTTATAATCTGATTGTGGTACGATTGCAACTTTATAGGCCGGTGGTTCATTCAGGGTTATAGATTTTGTTGTGCTACATCCCTGATCGTCCGACAGTGTTAATGAATATATACCGGAGCCTTTGTCAGTGATAGTTGACGAGGTTTCTCCTGTAGACCAGTTATAGTGGGGCGCACCAATAATGGTAGCATTTACGGGTTTTGCTTCAAGTATAGCGGTCTTATCTCCCGGGCAGTTTAAAGGAGCAAGCTGATCGATACTGAAATCTATCTTTACCGGAGCCGTGAGCGCAAGACTACCGGAAGCATTACAGCTATTGCCATCGGTTACTGTTACGCTATATGTGTTCACGCCAAGCCCGGAGACAGAGTTCCCCGTTGCTCCTGTTGACCACAGATAGGTATAGCCAGTTATACCACCCGACACAGCGCTTTTAATTCCGCCATCGCTTTTATTCCAACAGCTTACCGGGTAACCATTGTAGTCTGTAGCCGCAGAAAGAGAAACCTTTATTGGCGTAGGTTCCTGTAAAATTACCTGGTTGGTAGCAACGCAGTTATTGGCGTCTTTGAGACTTACAGTATAGGTACCTGCTTTAAGTCCGGTAATCTTTTCGATTGTTGCGCCTGTACTCCAGCTAAAATCTTTATACCCGCCAACACCACCGGCACCAATAGCTGTAGACTCACCTATACTACCACCATTACATGCAATAGCATAACCGTTATGAAGAGGAGTAACGAATCCTATCGTTACTTGTGTAGGTTCATTCACTGTATGACTTATCGTGGTGTTACAGTGTCCGTATTTTCCGCTTACGGTTTGATCGGTACCTGTCGGATCATACGCATTATTGACGACCAGAAACTGCCAATCGCCCGCTTTTAAATCCTTGATTTGATAGGTTCCCGGATATACCACAGGTTCGATTTTAAGACTTCCATCCGCATGCGTACAATTGATATAAAACCGGTTCACCGCTGACGCAGCATTTGAAATTTGTAAAGTAACTGTACCATTGGATTCCCCTTTACAAATAGCATCAGTGCTATCCGCGATTGAAACTGTTGGCGGTGGTGCATAGACATTAAATGCTTGTGCCGCACTCGTTCGGCCTGCCAAACCTGAATCGCTGACACGAGCGTATAATACTCCATACACTGAGGATAGTCCCAATGCTGAAAGATCGCTTGCTGTCAGGGTAATTTGTTTAGAAGTATTGCTCACTGTTTTCCAGCCACCTGATGATGTATTGGACACTTCCCATTTAGCAGTCCCTTTTAAACAGCGTGGCGCTGACAAGGTTATTGCATCGCAGCTACGAGCTGTATCTATGACCAATCGAGGCCAGAAGATATAGCCCATTTTAAAGTCATACGAACTACTACCGGAGCTACTATACTTCATGGTAACAGTCCCCGTTGGATTGATTCCCAAATTGTAACAGATGTTACTATTGCTATTTATATTATCACTGGCATTATCATTTCCGCCAAGAGATACATTTGAATTCGAATTGACGCATGAAACCGTATTCAAATTTATAGTAATAGTCTTATCCGTAAGGTTGTCCCAGTCTGTTCCACTCAGATAATAGTGATCATTTACGGCCCCATTTTGCCCGAATAGATACATAGATCCACTTGTACTATTACCAATGCTAAATTGATAGTTACCAAATTTGCAAGGAGAATAAGGAGGATTACCCTCCGCTGAGTAATATACACCAAACTCCAACACCCACCCTTGCGCAAAGCCCAGGTTAAAAATCCCCACAACAAAAAAGAACAGAAGGTAAAATTTTATCCTCATCATTTCTTCCATTTATCTATATCACAATACCACTAAAATCAAAATCCTACAGTTTCAATCTTACTCATTTCAGACAACGCTCCACTATTAAACACGGCCATAACCCTATAGCTATATTTAGTACCGGTTACCACTCCACTATCAACAAACTGTTTCTCCTTTACGGTGCGGTATAATTGCATTGCACCATCATTGATCTTCCGGTATATCCGGTAAGAAGCAACGTTTGATTGATCGTATGTCCAGTTCAGTAAAATTGTTTTCTTTTCAAGGTTTACCGTTGGCTGAGCCATGCTTACAGCAGTTTTGGGCTTGGGCAACATAAAGCCGGTAACAACCGGTGCGGGTGGTGACTCTAAATTGGATTCGTCAATGGCAACTACGGTGTAGTGTTGCACATCACTGCCAGTCAGGTGCTGATCGGTGTAGGTATATATTGAATCGGTTCCTGCCGCTTTCGTAACAAGCCGCATCCATTGTCCCTGATCGCCTTTACGATATAGTTCATACTTTACAACGTCCTGACTACCGCCCGGCTCCCAGGTCAGTATAACACCTTCCTTCGTGGATTTGACAGGACGCCACACTGGTGACATCGGAGGTACTTTATCAGGAAGTGCAAGACTCAGTATAGCCGATAAACCGGAATGGTTCTGGTTCTTGTCTATTGCCATTACCTGATAATGGATTTTTTCATTCAGGCTTTGCAACTGTACACGATCGGTAAACACCGTGTCTTTTAAAGGTTCGCCCGTCATCAATGCAAACTCCTCGCTTTGATAGTACGCCCTGTAGATACGATAGCCATATATATCGGCATCTGTGTTGGGTTTCCAGCTAATACTTACATTACCATAATCATCAACTTTTCCTTTTAGTCCTACAGGAATAGCCGGAGGTATACTGTCTACCAGCATGGCGAGGTAAGGCATGGAAATCACTTCCGTACCGTCCAGTGTTTTGGCTTTGAGCTTGTAATAATTGGAGTGCTGTGGAGTGGTGTCTGTAAAGTAACGTGCAGCAGGAGGCAATATACTTTTTGAAATCGTCTTATAAGGCCCGGAGGATGTTGCCGAACGCGTTACCTCAAAACCTGCCAGCGCTTCATTCTCTGCTTCCGGAAATTCCCATTGTATATCTATACTCTTGTTATCCGTACTCAGTGCTGAGGTTATAAATACACTTGACGTCACTGTCTTATTGCCTTTCACCTTTACGATGCTGGATGCCGGACCGTATTCTCCAAACGGTGTAATCCCTCTTACGCGATAACTATACTCTTTGCCAGTCACCGCCAAGGTGTCAACCGCATACTGGTATTTACTGTCCTGTCCTTGCTTGCTCAGCGTAACACCGGGAACATCTGACACCTGTATAAAGGTCTTACCATCTTCCGAACGCTCTACCGAATACGTTGTATACAGACTGCTATAGTCTGACTGTTTCCAGCGTAGCGTTACCGCACTGCCCGTTGTCTGTCCGGAGACTTCAGCCACAGCAGGTAATATATACTTTTGCTGCGGGTCTGTAAAAATACTGCCGCGCAACGTATCCGTTGACGTAATAACGCTGATGCGGTATAAATACTTTACATTCTTCTCGATCTGCTTGTCTGCAAAATATAGCCCTTGTGCTTTTGCTATTACCGGAGACATATCGGCACAGAACAAGGCAATCGAATAACGCTGTTCATTCTCCTGAGCTTTGTTAACAATCTGCATAATATCAGTATGTGCAATATCCAGTTCGAACGTTTCGCCATACAGCGCCTGAGCTGTTATCATTCCATACTTGTTGCCCATGAATTTCTCCCATTGTTCTTCCGGCAGCGGCTTTAATGGCACGTTTGTGAGCAGCTTACGCTCCACCGGACGTATAACCTTACCGTTGCGAACCAGCGTGAAGCGCTCTACGCTGTATCCGTATGCATTCGCTGTGCGCCAGTGATCAACCGAAAGCGGAGCCCAGCGCAGCGTAATAGAATCTATCGATGGCCGCGCAATCACCGCTATATCTTCTTCCGCTTTAGGCACCTGTTGTGCCACGGTATGGGTAACCATCAACGCAACCATACCCACGATGCAAAACGCTATCTTAATCCGGTATAACATTGTGTAATTCCCAATCATAACTACTTGTTGTTTTATTGATTCCTGGTATCCGATATTTTAACCGGACATAATATTTACCCTGACGATAGAACGGGAATGGTTTGGTCACGATTTTTTCAAGGCGCTCGGTAACACGTTCCGGACGATCAGTTATATAGTTAGCTACCTGCTTCTGAATGCTGCGGTAATCTTCCACCATGACACGCATCAGATCGTAACGCATATAGCCGCTCAGGGAAGCATTCGTTACACCACCTGCCTCGTCCGTTAACTCCGGACTCTGCCCAAGCTGTTCAAGGTATGCGGCACGTACTGCCGGCAGTCCAAACTCTAAAGTATCCCGGGTGGTTCCCATATAGCCCAGCAGTGGGTAACCTTCGTATACCAGCGGATATACCAGTTGATTATACCATTTGTTATCCTCCAATAATGCCTCTGTTGTGATCAGCGGTGCAAAGCCGTCTTTGCCTTCAAGTTCGAAGCGATCTATAGCTTCCGGCCCTTGCAGGTATGAACGCAACTCCGCCATATCGCCAGCCTGCGAAGGTATATTCATGGTAATGCTGAGTTTTACTCCAGCTATTTTATCGCGGAAGGTATTGTACTTGCTGGTGCGGAACGGAGCGGTATATACAGTCTTCACATCGCGCAGGGCAAGTTCACCTTCAATGTGCTTGGTAGTAAGTGTATCGCCTGTCTGAAGTTCTGTATTAACGTTCTGAACGTTGGCATCCAGAACTGCATTCTGTTTCGGGAAATTCAGAATTTCAATGGCATATACTTTATCAGTGAGAAGTCCCGAAGGAATATCAAAGTTGACGCGCTTTGCTGATGCATCATAACTCAGTGTTGTTTCTCCATAGCTTTGCGTTTCGGCATTGCTCAAACGTAACTTTTGTACCCATTCTTCGCTCGGTGTAAAGAGTTCTGGTTGACCTTTTTTGAGTTGTATAAATCCCTGACTATATTCTTTAGGATAGAAATTATACTGCCCTATAATCGGATAGGAAATCAAAACATTAGATGCCAGTATATGGTCAGGTGCCTTACCGGTTGTAAAGGTTGTTTCTTTTACTTCTTCAACTTCTTTACCTTCGAACACAACAGCTTTCCAGCTTCCGTTAACTAGTTCTTCAAACGTAATTTTTACGATTACATTCATTTTCTTCTCAGACGGAAGAACATCATGCGAATCAAACGCAACAACATCGGAATCTTCATTCCAGCGGAGTGTACCCGGTACAGCTATACTTCCATCACTCACTTTAAAATCTACCAGTCGCCCGCGGAAAGTGCGTTTACGATTCTCTATATCGGTAATAACAAACTCTTCACCGATCGGTATATTAAACGCGGCTTGTGGTGCCGTGAATACATCTACATCATTGCCGCCCGGTGCCGGGCTTACTTCTGCAATGATGTCTACATCTTCCAATGGATTACTGTTCCCAACAATCTGGCAGTCTTTTCCTATTGTTACTTCAAATTTGCAATTACCTTTTACCAGTCCACCGAGGATTTTGTAATAGCCACCCACTATACCGCGCATCCAGAAAGGATTTGGCCCTTTCGTTTGAAGTATAGCAGCGGCTCCTATGCTGAGTATATCATAGTTACCCTTATAGAAGCGTAGCTTTACCTTGATACCGATTTTACCTTGCACATAGGCGTAAGCCTGTCCGTTGGCAAACCAGCCGTTGATACCGATTGTCTCATCCGAACCTACACAATGATATTCCTTTGCATACTTCTTGATCATGAAGTCCGTACCTATACCGGCTGCAAATCTTCCATAGAACATCAGGAAGCTCAGGTTACCGGTATCAAAACTAAAATTCATACCAAAGGCAAAACCAAAACCTGATTCTGCTGCATTCAGGTCGCGCATATAGTCAAGATCATCAGCCGTGATTCCGAGTATTTCAGAGACTTGTCTAGGGGGTGGCGGACTGCCCGGAAGATTTTTTCCCATCATGAAGTAACTCTTCAGTTTGAGCATCCAGAGTAATTCTATACCTACCGGGTCATTCGGTGTACCCACCAGCATATACCAGTCGCTTTTTTCAAAGTGCATCACAGCCCAGCCCGCACGGTTATTCGGGCCTATACCTTTGATAACACCACCCACAACATTGATAAACATTTCCATGTTGGCATGCAGAACATCATTCTCATTATCGAAGAGAATCTTCACGTTGGCTGATACCTGTCCCTGAACAAGTGACAACAACTTCGCGGCAGCTTTGCTATCACCAGCAACGGCCATAGCCTGTTCTTTTATCCGTTCAAGGCCTCCCGGAAGAGCTGGAGACATAACCACTATATTTCCGGTGAACGTGACCGAGTTTATACCGCCATGTTTATTGAGTGCAACTTCCAATGCTACATCGCCATTGTACGGTGCCTGGCTCGGGGTAGCCCCAAACTTCACCAGAGCCTTTATACCAATTGTGTTTTCATCAGGCACATATACTATACCGGAGGCATTGCGGCCAATAGGGCTACCGTTGCCATCCGTACTTTGCTTCATCTTCGAATAGTAGCCGCCTCCAAAACCATACGCAGAGAAACCGGGAAACAATGGTATACCGCTTGTAAATTCTACAAGTGCATCGGCATACCAGTATCTGAACTCAGGAGTTTTACCAAACAGTGCTTCGACCTTTACCTTGAACATCTGGATTTTTCCTGCAATGGAGCCTTTAAAGCCATCGCCATATACCGGGTCGTCTTCGAAGAACCGTATCTCTCCGGCGATCTCAATTACACCGCCTTTCTTAAAGTTTACACCTATAGCAGTGATTTCAACTTTGTGAAATTTCCAATCGCTTTTGTCTGTACTCGTAACAACGCCCTCTGCATTTTTGACTTCTACCGTTTCTCGTTTACCCCATACAATTAATCCTGCGGTTCCGCCAAAGCCTTCTTCAGAAGAACTACCACCTATATTGATCGTTACATCTAAACCTAGTCCGATCTTGTCTTTACCATCCTTCTTTATCAGGATGTTGTTGATCACCAGCGGATACTTGGAGGCAGATTGTTTTTCTCCTTCTTTGCCGAAGCTCACTGCCTTTATATCAAAGTGTGGTGCTTCCGTGCTAATGCGCAGGCCCTCAAAGCCTATACCTACAAGGTTGGCTTTGGGGCCACTGCTTGTTGTTTTGATACCTAAACATCCGTTGAGAACTACTGTCGGGTAAAATTTATTGTCCTTCTCCTTTACTGTAATGACAGATCCCGGCAGAAGATCAAGGTCTGCCACCAGCAACGGCAGGCGAAGCTTGTCCTTTATAGTTACAGAAAATATATAGTTGCCCTCGGCACTGCGACCAGCCACATATTGAAACTTTGTAGTGCTGTTATCGGCTTGTTTTTTGAGATGAGGTACCGAGATCACCCCCTGTAATTCCAGGCCTTTTACCTGATTGGTGACTAAAGCTAGCTCTGCATGATCCAATGTATAGGCCCATCCACTCATGTCCCCGGCATCCAATATATTATCTGCAAAAATTTCTCCTGTAAAGCCCTGGTCATCGAGGATCATGTGTTCGACACCGAGCGATATACGAGAGTTATCGCCTTCCTTTTTAGCAAACGAAGGAGGCAGTCGCACTTCGAGGCGCTGCAAATAGAAACCCTGCCATAACAATGGCTGCCCTCCCTGAACAAATGGCGATGAATAATCTTTCGGGAAAGATATACCGGGAGGATTGGCCAGATCACTCCAATCCATAAACGCCTGCGTTACCTTAAAACCAAAGCCCTTTAGTGCTTTAACCTGAAAGGCCGGTATGCTTACGCCCACCATCAGATCATTCAGGCTTTGTGCGTACGTTGTAAAATTTACTTTTACGCGTTCGTTATCATTTGTGCTTGCGTTGCCTTTGTCATCTTCCGGTACTATTATACTACGTGAAAATTGGACTTCGGCTTCTATGCTTACGCCTTTAAAACCGTTGCAGTCAAATTCAACATACGTATTAGTACTGCCTTTGATTGTTAACAGCGATATACCGCTGAATTTTATAGGGTGGTCTCCCAGCAGGTATACTTTGGCGCTCCCCGCTATACCTCCTTCTTTGGATAACGGGATTCTTCCCCGAAAAGCAATACGATCGCCTGTCTGCGGAAGCGCCAGCGATACATATACATCCATGATGTTACCTTGCGGAGTTACGGTCATCCGGTCGATGAGAATACTATAGTCAACGGCCCCGCCAGAACGGACAACACCAACGGGTAATTCTATCTCAGCAAGCGCATCAAGATTTTCAATGAATCGCTGGGTACTTTGTACTTTCTCCAGCAACGCATGTGCATACGCTCTTTGCTCTTCGATTGAGTCGGCAAGATCAACCTGTGGAACTATTATAGGATCGTAGGCTGCATCTGCTGACTGTGTATAATTCAGCTCATCAAATGTGCGATAGAGTGCCGCTTGTACGGAAGGCGGTAAATGTCTTACCGGCATGGCTGCCTTCGTAGAATCGGTGTATGCTGCAACCTGAAACGCATACATGAATTGAATTGCAAAAAGCAGAATCGCTACGCCCCGTAAATGTATTCTCATATCCTGAAACTATCCCATCGTTAAAGTCAACTCACCTAAAACCGATCGCGCATGATCGTATAGTCTTTGTGTTTTATAAACCACTCGCGCACTTTCTGCAAGGCTGCTGTATAGTCTTTTGTTTTTATATCACCGCTTTCATCCAGCTCGAACGGATAACCTTTAATAACCGGGGCCAGTTGTTCCATGATGCGATAGCCGCACGGAATCGGCTCTTCTCTTTCGGCATCCGCTGTCATGCAGTTCTTATCATCACGTTGCATGACCTCAACCATATAGCGAATGGCTTCCGCATGGCGGGTATATATCAGGTCGGGGAAGATTTTATATACTATATCATCGCTCACCGGGAGCTTGCGTACTCTCCGCATCACTTCTCCTGTAGCCTCGGCATCATTCATTCTCGATAATGAAACCAATGCTGCCCAACGCACAGCCTGCACGTTACCAGTCTTCGTATAGTGACGAATGGATTCTTTCAGATCAGTCAGTTCCAGAAAACCGGCCAGCTTCAATACCGGATCGAAGTGGGCTGTTTTACTCCTTATTAAATTTTTTATACTATCTTTTGATGCTGTCGTGAAATCATCTTTTCGAAATGTAGTCAGGTAGTCGAGGGCAAGGCCGGCATTGCCAGTGTCTTTATCCTTACAGCCCTGTACCAGATGATGAACGGCTGTCTGTCGAAGAACACTTTGTTTTGCGCTTGTACCGGATTGATGAAAAATCATATACACTTTAGCGCGTATAGCCGCCACGGTATCGCGCTGATATGGAGCCAATGTTTCCTTCCATGCATTAACATTTTCAGGAAGAAGCATACTCTTCGGTATAGAAGGATTTTTACCGGCCCGAACTTCTGTAAAATATATGCTTACCTGTTCATCCAACTTCTGACTATACGACAAACACGGCAACAATACCACGATAGCAAAAATGAAAAAACTCAAACATCCTCGCATTTTCCCGAATATATCTTCCCCCTGACGTTTCATTTTATCCCTTCGTTTTATTCTTCATCCATTCATTATACTCCCTGATTATCCTTACAAAATCCTCGCGTTGATACGCACCACTCTTCACGCGCTCTGACAAATCCGGATAATCGGCAACAAGCTTCGATACCCCTCTGTTAAAATTCAGAAACATAACCTCCAACAACTGATCGCCTTTTTTATAGTACATCCGCGTAGCTACGATCTTTTGTGTACGATCGTGCATACTCGTTGTAACGTAACTATATCTATACACCGGGATTGCTCCGCTCAACACACGCTGGCAGAATTTATGCTCGTATGTCCAGGGGCTTGTATTCATATCCTTTACCCACGTGAGTGACTGCCTGAAGACTCCTTTGTAACTGTAGCCGTGTATTTCCTTCGGGTATATTTCCACACGCTTGTTGTCTTTTAAAACAATGATTTCATCCTCCATCCATACAGAATCACCAAAGGGCATAACATCGTGTGAGGGTATAATGAAACGAACATCCATAGTATCGCCCGGGGTGATCACGATGTAGTCGCGCGGGCCTCCTTTCACTACAACAGGTTCACTCACGGATGGTGCCATATCTTCCTTCGCCAGTGAAGGCTTTGCAAAGCCCCGGTCTATGATATCAGGCTGAACTCCGTTTACAAATCCGTTAGCAACAAAACGGGCACGCTTGTCTGCTATACCTGGCTTGAGTTCGAACGCAACCTGTTCGGTGTTAAAAGCGGCCGCTTTGGTAATCTTCTTTATCCATTCTTCTGCTTTATCAAAATCATTCAATTCATAATAGGCCAATGCCAGATCACCATAGATCATAGCCGACACTTTCGGATCGATGCGTGCGTTCTTATCTTCACTCGCTTCCTTCAAAGCTGCCTCCCATATACCGATCGCTTCATTTACCTGTTGTTTGAATGTATCGTTGAGGTAATCTATCTTTTTACTGGCACCGGCAATAGCATTGTATAGCAGCGAGAACGCTTTTAGTAAATCAGCATACTCTCCCTTTTTGTCTTTTACATAACCAACATTTACACGATCGCCTGCCATGCCATAGCCGTAGTTGCTGAACAGCCAGTTGCGTACTTCGGCCTTTCGTTGTTCCGTACGCTCGTATCGCAGACCATCTTTAAAGCTGTAGTCGTTATTATACTCCTGTTGCAGGCTGGACAATGAAGACCTGTTCTGCGGGTAATACTGTGTTGTAAAGAAACCTGCCAAATCCTGCTCGGTAATTACCTGACCTTTGGCCACTACCCGAATTTTCATTGGGAAGGAATATGTAATGTCATACCAATATTGATGCATGACCGATTTGACACCATTCTTCTCGGTATCGACCGGCTTGTCATTGACTTCCTTGTTGGTAATGGTGAGTGGACTAACCACAAGTTCAATCTGCACATCGCCATTCTCGCGAACGCGTTTATAGCCCGGTATATGCAATGCACGCTGGAGTGAGTCGCGCTGCCACGCAGCAAGATCATTGCCCAGATCTTCCAATCTGTACGAATACGTTTTAAGCGACTTGTCCAGCGGCTTTAACGGGTATCTATAGAAGTATAGATCCTTTGGTTCATATTTAATGTTTTGTGAAAACGTTATTCCGATAGCCAGGAATAAAAGGCAGGTTGTCAGGATTAGGCGCACGTGTATTAGTTTTTTAGTATCTATATTTTCAATTAGAGCTTTACCGATATGTAGTTTGTAAACCTCTATTTTAAGCCGTAGTCAAATGGTTCACATAAAGAGAATTCGCCAAGAGATAAATAACATTGTCAATTATGATGGGATTCGGAGAAGTTACTGATATATATACTTGCATCAATAAAATATCTTCTGGATTTCATCATATCTCATCGCTCTGTCTCGTTTTCTTATTCTTGTGTGAAATAAGGAAGCAATCTTTTGAACTTCCTTTTCCTAAACACAAACTCAATTTTGTTCCCGAGTAGCCAGGATTTATCCAAGTTTCCCAAATCAAAGTTTTCATACAAAACGTAACAAATATTCCTTCCTTCGTAAATCAATTCATAGCAATGATTCGAATACTGACTATATTTTTGAATAAGTGAATCCGGGGTGTTGCGTTTTAGAAAGTCCGCCAAACCAATAGTTAATGGTAGTAGTGGATCCTTGGTTTTAGTTAAAATTCCGTTTTTAAACAGATAAGTCTGTAGTTCACTTTGTGCGAACACAATGGGAGCACCACTAACCCGAGAGTAAACAACCAAAAATTCTTTGTCGGTTATTTCAATCCTTTTTAATTCATGTATTATAAATGCCCGCTGTCCGGTTTCAAAACTCATTTCTATTCGCAGAACTCCGATTGCATCGTTTTCCACTGCTATTGTATATTTTATAATTTCCTCTTCGGTGTTATCTGGTGGATAGTAGCTTTTGTTTTTTATCAAAGAATCTACATCTATTCCCTCTAGCAAGTCTTGAGGGATCAGCTTCAGGATGTCAAACATCGATTGTCCATTTACCAAAGCGGGCGCCCCAGAGATTAGCAGTATTATCCAAATTTTATTCATAAAAAGTATCGGTCGCTTCTATCAATATAATCACGTTATTATCTACGGCTTCTCATTTTCCATAGAGATCGATCACATACCTTAATTCGGGAATGACATATATAATTCATATTAGTAAAGCCAGTCTTCAGGTAAATCCATTCCGTGGCATCGGGTAAAAACTACATCGTCTATTGATTTCCATTTAGTTTTATCTATAGTGTCAATGTGCCATTCAGCCAGATGGTTCTGTTCTTCTTCACGGTATTTAAAAGCTACTTTTAAGTCGAAGTCAGAAATACTAACTCGTTTTTGTGGCTTACGCGTTTCTATTACTTTTAATTTTTCATTTAAAGAATAAAAAAAATCGTCATCCTTCCACCAGTACATTGGTAGCTCGCCAAAAAAATACTCAACATTTTCCAAGTACCAATTATTTTGCTTGTAAGTGAAAACGAAGCTTTTTCCATAAGAGTCATCGAATTTATAGGACAACCTAATCGTATCCGTGTCGACTTGGAAACTAAGGCTATGGCTCAGCCGTAATGGATAACTTTTAAATAGCTTCTCAGCTACGGGATGAGCTAACAAATACTCATATGATATATCTTCTATATAAGGGGGGACTATATTGGATAAAGTTGTTTTTAACGAAAATATGTCTGCACTTTTAGAGCGTTCGTAAAAAGCCCAGTATGTTAAATCTCCATCAATCTGGTCATCTTCTTTTTTGTTATACTTTACCGCAAGGAAATTAATCTTTCCATCTTTACCCAAGTCCGACACTCTTACATAGTCATCGATGACAAAACCGTCTGGAATACATATATAGGAAGGAAGTAATTTAATATACATCAGACTACCGTACACCGTTCTATTGCAGTTCGTCTGTATTGTAACTATTGTTTGTTCCTTCTGTTGTGCCTCACAACTATTTAAAAAAAACATTAGAACAACTATTCCTCTAATTACTGAATCATTCATCTTAAAAAAATATCACTTATTTTCATTAGACCACTCTAGCAAATCGTAATTCTCCATGAAATATTCTTTTTCCTCTGTTTCGGCTTTCCTCCTGGATTCAACCAAGCTAAACTTATCAATTGGAACTATGTTATCTATTCTCTTTGTTTCAAGAACATTCCGCTTCAAAAGCTTAGAGCTTAAATCCATTTGCGTAACATCTCTTTCGTCAAGATCACCTATCCAATAAGCGACTTGTTTTAAATACCAGTTATCCGATTTAAAAACAAATGAGTAAGTCTTTCCATAATAATCCGGGATCAGGTGAGATATTTTGATAGTGTCCTGAATAAACTCAATTCTCAAGTCATAGGGATATGATACTGCTAATCTCGAAGCAACAGTATCACTACCTGCAACGGCTGCATATATATTTTTCAAATATGGAGGCATAATATTTTTTAATTCCTTCTTTAAAACAAAAGTAGTATCACCAGTTCTTTTGTAAATAGCGTAAAATCTAGTTGCCCCAGTTTTTAAAGGATATTCACTATATCTTAGCACAACATCGCTTTTTTTATCTCTGTCGAAGTCTAAATTGGTAATAACCTCCTCTATAGTATAATTTAGGGGAATACATATTCCCTTAGGAAGTCTTTGACTCAATGATTTATCGATGGTTTTTCTACCACACTTGTTTTTACTTTCACTAATTTGACTGTGGCAAGATTGAGTTGTCAATAGCACTATACTTGCTATTACAAGTAATAAATTATTCGTCATGACATTTAAATAGGTTTGAGTTCTCAATTAAGGTCTTGTATCGTTCTCTTCTGTCTGCGCCTCCATTGACGTTTTCAATAGGGCTACCGGAACTACCCGTATTAACCAGTGCTGAGACTTGATCAATAGACATTGTGTCAAAATTATTGATATTAGATACATTCTGTAAGATAAAAGCTATAGCCGAGTACACCATAACTTCGTTGTCAGTTGCAACTAACTCTGGTTGATTTAGCAAATCAACAACTTTATTAAATTTTTTTGCTATTTCTTGTTGGTTTCGTTGATAGTTTGATCGCCCTGTCAATTGAATAGCACCCCTTCCACGATAAGTCCAACCATCAGTAGTGTTGGCATCTTCGGCAATCTTTATATTTCCATTTGCACCATCGTAAGCCTTTATAAACATATTTTTTCTATATTGAACTTTCTGGTTTACGGGCACTATATACTTCTTATATTTCCCAGTTGAATCGCTTTTGAAACCCGCAGGAATCTTAACATGATACTGTGCCTGGTCTTTACCATTATACTTACCATAGTAATCTGTGGATTTTTCAGACTTATGTGTTCCCAACGTATCAACTTTCTCATAATAATTTGAAGTTATTATACTTTTATAAACTGTCTTGTCCCAAAAGTTTTGATTGAAAAAGTGATTCTTAGCTCCCGCAGATTTATTGAAGTATGTTAATATAAAGTCAATTGGCCAGTCTCTATCGACTCCATTAGAATTTTGCCCTTCTACTCTGGCCTTAAATCCTATTGATTCATGTTGGATTTGTGCGAATAATTTAGCTTGCCTATCACACGTATTAAATTTCCCTATTTGAAGCGCTGTATTAAAGATGTCAGCAAATTCAGCACCGTTTTGAGAGATCATGGTGCTATTTGGGAAAATTAATTGTAACCTTTCTTGTGTCATTGCTAAATCTCTGCTGCATTTAGTACAACAAAAACCAGAAGAGCAGGCTGCATTCGTGATTTGCTCATTTTTTGCACCAGTCGGTTTCAGATCGCCAAATATATATTTACGTAATTTTTCAACTTTGGCAAAAGTGCTTAGAGAGTCTTTCTCACTCCCAATTAAGATTTTGAATAACGATTTTTCATTTGCCTTTAGCATAAAACCAGCTTGACACTCATGATCTTCATTTGTCGAATTAAAGTCATAATATATCTTAGGATCTAATAACGTGTCTGCAAGTATTTCATTTGATATTAAAATGTGGTTAAAATCAGTATCCCCAACAGTTAGATAGTATGCGTCATACAAGCTTTTTCTGTTTTTTGCCTGATCGGGTTTAAAAACTGGCAACTTCGCATTGTTTGTAACTCTACTCTTTATGCCGTTGATAATTGCTAACACATCGTCACAGTCATCGAATATACCGAGACATGGCAGTACCATCTCGCTTTCATCATCATTCTCAAACAACCCTATTACCTTCTGCGGATTGTGGATATTGTCCCACTGATATTTATAGAGAGTTTGACCACTGCTATAGTCCATCAAGTTATCTGTAGAGCTTTTTGATAGCGATGGAAACTCGCTGAAAGTATGTTTCAGGTTAAATGCCCCATGACCAACTTCGTGGGCTATCGTAGTTATAGCAGTTGTACTATTAAGGTTGTCAGTAAATATAAATCCAGCCTGTTTGCTGCGTGGCATATAACCTAACGCACTGCCACCACTCTTTGGCTTGGGCACTAAGAATATATAGTATGTTTTATCCAGCAGGTTGCCATAGGCTTTGATAACCTTCTTCATGTCACCGGTATAGTTGGTGAGCAGGCCGCTTTCGCCATCATCGAAGGTATCGTCAAGCGATACTTTGATGGAAGGTTCGATCTTTACATCCCACGTGGCTACGGCTTGTCCGTATATCTCGGTAAGTTTTTGTGATAGTATATTGGAGCTGAGTCCTCCGGGGATGGTGGCTCCGTTTACCGGTACGATAACGAGGTTGCGGGTTAGCTGATCGTAGCTTACCAGATTCAGTTTACCCAATACATTGTCTTTGGCGGTATCGGAGGGAGTATATAGCGCCAGTAATTCTTCCACCATGCCTTCTGCACCGCCACGAACACTGAGAGTATAATTACTGCCGCTGTTGATGGCTGGCACTTTCGAGCCGTTTATTTCAAAACGAACTTTGTCAGCATCTATATCCGTGCCTTCCAGCGTAGCGGCTACGGCATCGGGTTGTGATGCCGTAACGGCTTTCCACGGTATATAGTGACCACCTTCCACCTGTTGATAGTATGATGAAAGCGCTTCATATTTCTTTTCATCGAAGCCATATTTACCATTGCCTTTATTAAAAGTAAGCGCAATGGTATAATTACGGTCGCCTCGTCCGGCTGCTGCGCGCGCTTCGTCTGCGGTGGTTTTGGTGATGTTGCCTTTCTCGTCTACTACATAGCCGTTGCCTACTTCGTCTGCTATGGAATAGCTTTTACCTTTTGGCAGTACTTTCTTTTCACCATCCGTAGTATAGACTTCTATATTTCCCTCATCATCTTTTGTTACCGTAGCAATAGCAGCACCCGTAATTTCAATCAGTGTTTCAGTGGCAACTATATTTACCGGCAACTCACCGTTTAAGGGCACGTTGGTTGAGTCAACTTTCTTCTCTGATTTTACAAGGAATTTACTATCGGCATTCCAGACGCTTTTTATTTCACCTGCTGTAAGCCAGTGCTGTTCATTTACACGAATGTTCTTGAACGTCATGCGTACTTTGGCCGACTGAAACCACGGCACGATCATCATACCCGAGCCGGTATAGGTGCCGCCTTCGTTGGCAGTTATTTCGCGTACCAACACTTCGTAGCCTGCGGCATAAAGGGTGTCGTTGATTCCCAACTGTGTGGCCGGTATCGCATTGACAGGGACTGCCGGTGGTGACACATCGCTCTTGCATACAAAATCATTGGCACCTGCTATAGCGGTCTTGAAAATTTTAACTGGGCCATAGTCACTTACCTGTGTGCTCTGCTCCGCACGTACTTGTACTTCGTATTCAGTATTGGGCTGTAGCTGTGGTATAGATTTCCATTGATCGCTGGTCAGTTCACTATACCATTCATCGTGGCTTCGGCTATTGTGGGGCCTATAGCGTACCCGGTAAGAAACCGCATCTGTTCCGGCTGTCGGCTGTTCCCATCGCACAACCAGTGAAGAAGGATTGGCTTTCTGAAGTGCCAGGTTTTCCGGTATACCTAACTGGTCACCAAACTGAAATACATATACTTCGCTCTTACCGTTGTTCTTGAACAGATCGCGATCTTCTGTATCTTTTGCCTGCACCTGCCATGCGTATTTTCTTCCGGGTATAAGTGCAGGCTCGGCAGGGCCGTATACTATTTGTGTGGAAGAGGTTGTAATTTCATATAGCGGTTGCTGGCTAAGGAAAGCATCGTAGGGATTTCGTGATGCAGGCCATATCTCTACCAGTTTGAAAATATACTCTGTAGTAAAGGCTGAATTGGGTGAACCGGTGTGACGTGGTGTCCATGTGAAAGCTATGTTTGTCGGGTCGAGTATCGCGGCCTTTGTTTCATTGCGCGGGAGGTTAAGCAATGGCGGATCGTTTAAAATAATCCATGCAATGGCTGTACCCTTGTTACTGACTACTGTATTCCGGTTGTAGTCTAATACCTCAATCGTAAACCGATATACACCTTCCGGAAGTTTGGCACCTTTCTCATATTGATTTTTAGACAACCCGGCAAAGTCAAGATTACCCGGATTGAAATATTCCTCCAGGTCTTCGCCATATAGCATGAGTGGTACACTTCCGCCCGGTAATACCAAGGGCCGCTGGGGAATAAAGCTTTGCTTCGTGCGGATGGTAATACCGACACCTTCTATTGTAATTCTGAGTTTTCCACGATACTCCGTTAGTGTAGGATCATTCAGCGTGAAATTTACAATGAGCCGTTGTGCCCCTACAGCCGTATAGTCTGTCAGATATGGACTATAGGGCGCCAGAATTTGTGTATTAACCTGGACAGGATAGGTTTGCGCCTGTGCTTTGATACAGGCTATTAGAAGTAAAACTACACTTACTACGCTGCGCACTATTTCTATTGTCTTTCTCATTTCATTCCAAAGGCATAATTATATCCGAGCGTACCCGTAAATTCTGTAAAAGATTTTGCGGATGTTTCGCTTGTACTTTCACGGTTCACCGCTGCCATACTCAGATTCAAATTATGTTTCTTCTGTATTGTATAACTTCCATTGATGCGTCCGTTCAGAATGGTGCTTACCCGCTCGGAGTTTGTATAGGTATTGTTATAGGATGATGACAGCGTAGCTCTAAGCCTGCGATCAAAAAATGTTTTACTAACCGAAGCAGTAGGTCCGAGCGTTTTAGTTGTGATCGTAGGACTATCATTTACATTACCATTGAACGCAACGGATACCGTGAGATTCTGCGGCACCATGTTATACATATAGGCCACGTAGAGGTTGTAAAATTGGCTTCCTGAATTTTGTTCTACCTGACCTTGCTTGTCTGCGGCATCCTGCACGTTCAGGTTCAGATTTATACTTTGCCTGCGTTCCTTTGAATTGCTCAAAGCATACGAGGCTGTGGCCGTGATGCTTTGCGAGATTTGTGTATAGTTAAGTGTATCCAGATTATCGTAAGGAGTAAGTTGATTTATATTCACAAACTGTGACCTGATATTAGTATAGGTCTGGAAGCTGGAATAGGAGGCCGAAAGGTTTAGCTTCTGGTTAGGTATATAGTTCACGTTAAGTGAACCTACCATTCTGCGCATGGTGCTCACTTTGCTTTTGTCGAGATTGTCGCGCTGCGTACCGGCACTTACCGCTACATTCATTTTTCCTTGCCACAGTGATGCAGAGCCGTTAGCGGTAATACTTTCCAGATCGTTGTTGAAGTAATAAGCACCGAGTGTGCGGTACTGCGGGTCGATACGTTCATAGCCAACACCAAGACTATACGCGTCTTGTTGATAGGTTAAAGAAGCCTTGAATGCCTTGTAGTATGATGATGACAATCGTGGAGTGTATAAAAAACCGATGTTAGCCAACGGGTGCGTATGCTCACCTTCTTCTGCGCGTATATCGCGGGAAAGCGCACTGGAAGCAAGTTCGCATTTCAAGACAAAGTGATCGAAGAATGTTTTACCGGCACCAACGCTAACAACAAGATTCTCCTGTGGCAAAATGCCGAGGCTATCGGGAATATCAGCAATAGAGCCAATTTCATCTTTGGCGTGAAAAACGATCAGGTCAACGGTAGTACCGTCTTTGCTATAGCTGGTCTTGAAGCCATAGCCCATCCGTTTATACGCGGGTGTATTGGTGATCAGCCCGGCTGTGTCTGTTTCAGGCTGCACGGCTCTCAGAAATCTTCCATACAATGCGCTGAACTTCCAGTTGCCTTCGGGTGCAAGATCAATCGCGCCACCCAAAAATATATGGCCATTCACCGTATAGGGTGAATACGACATACTGCAATATCCGGCATGGCCTGTAATCCATTTATAGGTAGGATGAACACTGTATTGATTGAAAGGTTGCTGAAAAGAAGTGTTCCTGTTTGAGACAGCAAAGCTCAAAGGTACATTCCAGCCGTACAATGAAAAGTTTATATTGCCGGAAGCATAGTATGTATAGGGATTGCGCCTGTTTTCAATACCGCTGGCAGTATAAAATATCTGGTTAAGTGATATACCACCTGTTACCGTAATTGGGGTAGTCTTTCCTACATCTGCTAGATTTTGAGCAACCAGCCATTGAGCAGAGAGAAGAATAAAACATACAATATATAGCGTGTAGAATCTACTCATAGGCAACGTAGTGGCTGGGGTACAGGTAAAGCATATACAGTAATTCTGCAGATCACCTTCAATAATAGCAGGTTCACCGAAACTAATTTATGGAAATTGCATGCGCATACTACAGGCTATATATATAGTAAAATTATACCAGCGGATTTTGCGTTTTAGCGCGGATTGCAAATTTCTTAATCGCGAAGTGACTCAAAAAAATGAATATATCTTAATAATCTTACGCAGAATCTTTATGTTACTAAAAAAAAAGTGTGAAGGAATTAAGAGCAATATCCGTATTATTACTGACAAGTATATAGGTAGAATTACTATGAGCTGACAGTACTATATCTTCGCATGGAGTCTGTCTAGCTTCGTTGGATTTAATAGTTCTCTTGAAGCAGAGATTATAGGAAAAGATTTGAAGAGCATGCGAAATGTAATTTGGACATTACTTGCGTTGCTATTGGTGTTGTCATGTAGGAGTAGTTACGATCAGATTTTTGTTACGGCCTATCCGAAATTGTTGCATCAAACACCAAAAAGTAAGCTCTTTACTTATTTTGATTATCGCTATAACGGTTACGGTGTAAAGGATGAAGACGATACATCGAAATGTCTCGTAGAGCCCATTTTTGATGCTATTTCAATAGATGAAAAAAGATTAATAAAATTATTTTACGATAGGAGTAAAATACACAAACATCCAACCTCATTATTGATAGATCGTTGCATTTCCTCTGATGGAAACATTTCTATTTTTTATCTTAATCCAGCGGCTATTTAGAATATGGATGTGAATATGAAATTGGTAACAGCTTTGGTACTGACATTAACAGAATTCCAGTCAAGAACAATAATCTTTGAGGATTCATAACACGAAAGAAAGAACTATACATTCCATATCAATTTGATTACGTTGAGATATTAGGAGATAACATGATTCTGGCATCCCAACATAATAAAGTTGGTTTGATTGATACATTGGGAAATTCACTTCTCCCATTTGACTATGACAATATTGATTCCCCAATCTTTTTTTAAGAAGGTAAATACGGTGTCTTCAAAGCCAGAAGCTAATTTTCCACCGCCACAACCCCGCAAGTAGACAGCTTGCAGGGAGTGATCAGTGGTTTTCAGATTAAAGCAACGTTTAAAACTATAGAGCACTATATACTATTGATAGCAGAAAGTCTTTTGCACGATCTCCGGTCCAACAATACCATAGCCGGTATGCAATCTTCGTTGTACCGATAGTGTAACGAGGTATGAACATTTCTTCAGATCATTTACCGGTGTGTTGTTTACCAGCAGCGAGTTGTTGTTGTGATGGGTTATAGCATCGTTCGTGTTACCTGATAGTGTTATGAAACCATCGGATAAATATTTGTTAACGGCAAGGTCGTTGCTATGAACGTTGATCGATGCGCTTTGCAGGTCGGCATGATGAACGGTATAGGAGAGGTGAACATTGCTGCCCAGCAGGTTACAATCACCACCACCGCTTTGTTCATTGATAGCGAGTTGAACAACCGATGCATCGTTGTTAATAGTGATCGAATTCATCGTCTGGCCGTTTGCCGGTAAGTACACAAACTGGTTGAGCGCCTTGTTGATCACTTCGCGTACTTCAAAGCGTATAGCAATCTTTTTATTCTGAATGCGATTTGCTATAGGCACTGCGTTGCCTGCTGTTACCGGAGGCATCGCTACTGATGGAACAAGAATCTTGGTGTCAAGTGTAATCAGTGGATCATCATCAACCCAATGCCATAAATTAAGAATGTTGAGGTCTGCCGGATTAAGGGTTGGATCATCCGTGAATGTACGGAGTATGGATTTATTTACATCCAGCCACCCTTCGGCATCAAAATCGGTAGCAGCGGCATATACTTTTACAATGCGAATGGTTGGTGAGAAACGAATCATTTTCCCCAACAGACAATCACCACCAAACAGATCCGGAGTTTTTCCGATGATCAGATTGAAATTGGGTTCACCAACGGCCGGAGTACCATTATCTGCCGTAACGGTACTAACCTTGAATCGATATTCGATCGGACGGTTATTGGAAGTGTTTTTACGAGGCACCTGACCTGCCAGTGTAATGACCCCCGTTAATGCATAGCGTGCCGGAGATGCAAAACCTATAGCATCGAAATCATTTAGACTGCTTCCATCTGGTATTGTAAAATTACCAATGCTTGTCCAGGCACTTACTGTTGACGGAGGCTCATTGAAATCAATGACCAGTCTCACACAAAAACAGTTTGAACGATTTTCGCGGTCAGCGCGGTGTCCTACCGAACGATCCTCTTCGAGTAGAAGCGTGTTCGTGGCATTATCGTATAGCTTGAAATATATATCCGGTCCGGCAGGCCACTCGATGTTCAGCCATGAGAAAATAGTTTTGCTGAACTCGGCACTTGTATAGTAAATCCTGAAATGTCCGGAGGTATCCGTCACGTTTGATCCGATGGCATCGTCTTGCAGCAAGTCTACATCAAACGCTTCTACGCGAACTCCCGGTATAGGTTGATTGGTGCCCTGGCTCAGCACCCGGCCACAGATAACCCACAGATCAAGCAATCGTAATATCTGGCACCACCATTTGGAAGGTATGCAATATTCCCAGCCGAAGTAACTTGCTATAGCCTGCTCCGATGTCTTTTCACGCCATTGCGGTTGTATGGTAGTAATATGAAACTGAAACTCTTCCAGTTTTCTGGGTGGAATCGGTTTGTTGAAATTGTTACCGCAGACAAAGTCAATCTCGAAAGCTTCTCCGCTATATTTATCTTTCTCGCTTAATTGAAACGTGAATGAACCACTGGCATCCGTACTGACTTCTGCGATCAGTAATTTTTGTTTTGCTTTCAGCTCTTCTTCCGTTACCTGGTGAAAAGTCTGGTTGGCATCTGCAACGGCTAACAATGTAACGGTCTCGGCACGCGAGGGTTTATATAGTCTCACCTTCACATTTGCAAGCGGCTCTGAACAATCATTGCATAAAAAGCCGCATAGTCTTCCCTTAAAAATATAGTTCATGATAAGAGGGGATTTTGGTTATATATTATTTTGACAAACGGGTTTGCCGATCTCTTCCGGAAGATGCTGGCGTTTTGCGTAACAATATTCGGAGTTACAGCATGGGTATACAATGTGCTGTCAACTGAAATTGATTTTATAAACAGCGATTTATAGCACCGTTGTTTAACGGAAAATGGCTGGTGGTTGAACTATAAAAACAATGTGGCAAAGTATAATAACGCATCAATTTGCGTGTTTTCCGATGTTCAATAAAGCGTGCTATCGCATGAATGAGGTATAGGGCTTTCAATACGATCAAATCCTCCCTAATTTTAATCGTACCTATATTCAACAACTTAAAAAAAGGATAGTATGAAATCACTATTGACCTCTGCCAGCATGATCACCGTTGGCGTCTTTGTTTTCTTTGCATGTCAGAAAACCAGTATACCTCCGAAGGACGGTTTCAGGGACTGCTATACTTGCAAGCAGGACGAGTTTTATGGCTTAACCGTAGATGAATTTATGGAAGGCGTTGCCCGTTATAAAAATACACACGCCAAACTGGTGAATGCCGACTCCTATATGCAGACCAATAAACTCGAAGCATCCAGGAGCTGCTGGTATTCGATTGATACATTGAAGAAATTCATTTGTCTCATTGAGCAATATTCAAAAAAGGTTGATGTGAAACCTGAGGATCTGGGTATACGCTTTTACTATGCGGTATATCCTTCAACCGGTCCCGTGTTAAACGGTTCAAACTATAAGAGCCTGCATACATTGTTTATGGTACCTACTGTAACCGGTGCAGATAGCATCCCCGTTGATTTTGATCCGCGCTATTCCGCTGGTGTTCGCGAGCCTGGTAAAGATGCCAGTCAGGACAGTGGCAAACAGGACACCAAGCAATCAACCGATAATCCTAAATATAAATACTATACCATTTCACAGCTCGATAAGAATGTTAAATTGCTGATGCTGGAATCTGAAACGGCTGCGAGTGCAACGACTACGAGTATGGCGAAGAATCAGGGAATGTTGTGTCCTCCAACCTGCAATACTTCTACCGCCAATACGCTCCAGTCAGCAGACGCCATGCATCCGTCCGTTGGATATTGATTTTTTGTGTAAAAGCAGATCGCTGTATGAATCGATTTATTCCCTACTTTGAATTTGTTGCATTTTTAACTTCACTGCTGGCTTTCCCGATTATCAAGAAAAGTAAATACTTACGGCTTTTCCCGTTGTTACTTTTTATTATCGTCCTGGTGGAAGTATACCAGCTATTCTTTATGTCCAAAGGCAGTGTTAATGCCTGGATATATAATATTCAGATTCCGCTGCAGCATCTGCTTTATCTTATTATACTGCATCAGGCTGTTGAACAAAGCAGTTATAAGCGATTTTTAGTCGCATCCGGAGTAACGCTCATCGTGTTTAGCACATTAACCAACCTCTTCATTGTTGAGGACAAGCATTTTAATGTACAGGCATATTGTTTGGGATCGGTGCTGGTAATCATCGGCATTCTCGTAAAGTTTTATGAGATGCTGCAAAACCCGACAGACTTTAACTTTTTACGTAAGCCTTTCTTCTATATGTTATTTGCATTCTTGCTGTTTAATGTTGGCACGCTTCCGTATTTTGCTATGGGCAACTGGTTGTATTTTGTTACAACACATAAAGATATACTGATGATGCTCGCCAATGTGATGAGCGTATTAAACTATATTTTGTATACTACTTACACGGCAATGTTCTTATGGATGATACAAAGGAAGGGCTACTCCTGATCGGAACTTCGATGATCGTGTTACTGCTCTTTCTGCTAACTGTATTGGCAGTGATGATCATTTACCGGAAACGGAAGCTCGAGCATGTAGAAGAAATTGAAGAGATGAACGAGAAATTTTCACGCGAGCTTCTGCAAACGCAGATCGAAGTGCAGCAACAGACCATGCAGTATATCGGTCGTGAGATACATGATAATGTAGGGCAGAAGCTTACCCTGGCAGTGCTCTATGTACAACAACTTACCGAAGAAGACCCCGAAACACAAAAGCGAATCAATTCCATTGCCGGTATCATTAATGAATCGCTCGCAGATCTGCGCAGCCTCTCCAAAAATCTTACCGACAGTAATTACCGGCAGATCGATCTATACCATTTGATTAGCGCTGAGTTTTCGAAAGTACAGGCTACCGGTTTTTGCCAGGCGGAGATCCATACCAACAATCCGAAAATACAGGCATCTGCCGCGGTAAAAAGTTTTGTGTTGCGTATTTTACAGGAGTTTTTACAGAATAGTCTGAAGCATTCGGGATGTTCAAAAATAAAACTGGACTTCGATCAGCAGGAGCGTGGACTTTCCATCGAGGCATCCGACAATGGAAAAGGTTTTGGTACGAGTGATAAAGATATATATACCAAAGGCATCGGTCTCGGCAACATGAAGCGCAGAGCCGAAATTATCGGTGCTGATTTTATGCTGGAAAGTATACCGGGCGAAGGTACCCGGATGAAACTGTATATACCGGTTAATAAACTAAATGCTTGATGTATGCAACATTCCGTTGTAGTGGTAGATGATCACGTATTGATAGCCGAAGCTCTTACAGGCATGATCAATAAATTTAAACGCTATACGGTGCTATACGAAGCCGATAACGGAAAATCCCTCGTAGAAAGATTCAAGCAGCCCGTTAATATACCCGACATCGTATTGGTCGATATAAATATGCCGGAGATGAATGGCTTTGAGACTGCTCAATGGCTTACACAAAATCATCCGGGTATCCGCATTCTAGCCTTGTCGATGCAGGATGAAGAAGAGACGATCATCAAAATGATTCGCTGCGGAGCCAAAGGCTATTTGTTAAAGAACGTACATCCCGGTGAACTCGAAAAAGCACTTGACGCATTGATGGATCGCGGATATTATTATCCCGACTGGATCGCACACAAAGTTCTGTTAAGTCTTTCCAGCGAGAAAGAAACACCAGCCGCTCCCAAGATAACTCTCAACGATCGCGAAAAAGATTTCCTACGCTATGCAGCCACCGAATTAACCTATAAAGAAATTGCAGAAAAAATGTTCTGCAGTCCCCGCACCGTAGAAAGTTACCGCGACAGCCTCTTCGAAAAGTTCGGCCTGAAGACGCGCGTAGGACTGGTGATGTACGCACTCCGTAACGGACTCATCGAGCTCAATTAGCTACTGAAGGTTGCAGGCTACCAGCTTCTGGCTGCTGGAAATAGCTGCGAGCTGCTAGTTTCGAGATGTAGACATAGTATAGCGGGTCGCAAAGTATATCTACACTTCTTGCTTCTTACTCCTGGCTTCTTACTTTTAATTTCCTGTAGCCAGTACCCAGCAGCCCTTTTCTCGCAGCTCGCAACTCAAGGCTCACAGCTAGTTCGAAAACTCACAGCTAATTTAAACGAATGCCGGTATCCCTGTAATCGTATTGCCCAATATGAGCAAGTGTATATCGTGTGTTCCTTCGTAGGTAACGACTGATTCGAGGTTCATCATATGGCGCATGATAGGATACTCGCCAGTTATACCCATGCCTCCGTGAATTTGTCGGGCTTCGCGCGCGATCTCGAGGGCCATTTGTACACTGTTGCGTTTGGCCATGGATATCTGTGGTGTAGTAGCTTTGCCTTCATTCATCAATACACCCAGGCGCCAGTTGAGTAATTGTGCTTTGGTAATTTCGGTTAGCATCTCCGCCAGTTTCTTTTGTACCAACTGGAACGAAGCTATAGGTTTACCGAACTGTATACGTTCCATCGCATAGCGTCTGGCAGAATCATAGCAATCCATCGCGGCTCCTATAGCACCCCATGCTATACCATAGCGTGCGGAATCCAGACACATCAACGGAGCACCTAAACCATTTTTATTCGGGAGTAAATTCTCTTTGGGAACTTTTACATTATCAAATACAAGTTCACCGGTAGTACTCGCACGCAGCGACCATTTACCATGCGTTTCCGGAGTAGAGAAGCCCGGCATGCCACGTTCAACAACGAGACCATGAATTCTGCCTTGTTCATTCTTGGCCCATACCACCGCTATATCTGCTTTTGGAGAATTGGAGATCCACATCTTCGCACCATTCAGCAAATAGTGGTCGCCCATGTCTTTGAAGTTCGTTACCATGCCACCGGGATTAGAACCATGATCCGGTTCCGTCAATCCAAAACATCCCAGCCATTCACCCGATGCAAGTTTAGGCAGATACTTTTTGCGTTGCGCTTCATTACCGAATTTATAGATCGGGTACATTACCAGCGAGCCTTGCACCGAAGCCGTAGAACGCATACCGGAATCGCCACGCTCAATCTCCTGCATAATCAACCCATACGAAATATAATCCAGTCCGCCACCGCCATACTCGGTTGGAATGGTAGGGCCAAATGCACCAATGTCACCGAATTTCTTTACGATCTCGTATGGAAAATGCGCACGTTGCGCCCAGTCTTCGATATAGGGAGATATTTCACGCTTCACAAAATCACGTATAGAGCTGCGGATAAGCTTGTGCTCTTCGGTCAGCAGGTCGTCCAGAGCATAAAAGTCTGGATGATCAAAAGCGTCCTGCTTCATTGATTTCCGGGTTTGGTTTCCGGTTGCTGTTTGACTTGACATACAGATATAGGATTAATGAATTAACTTTAGCGCCAATTTACACAAGTATTTTACATTCTTAGATTTTAAAAATGGAAGGTAGTAAAGTTGATCCGGAACTCGTAGAACAGCTTCGGAAGCTGCAAGCCAAGTACGATGCCATGGGACAAGACCTGTCGTCTTACCTCGATGGACTCCTGTACTCTGATTATCTCACCTACTGGGATTATATACACCTGGATACATTGCTAAGCCTGCAAAATCCGAAAACACAATTCCCGGATGAGAAGGTGTTCATCATGTATCACCAGATCACCGAATTATATTTTCAACTCATGCTGCACGAGTTGAAGCAGATCACGGAAAAAGAAAACCTGGATGAGAAATTTTTCATGGACCGGCTCGATCGCATCGTGCGGTACTTCCGTCACCTGGAGAATTCATTTGATATCATGGTGAAAGGAATGGAGCGCGAACAGTTCCTGAAATTCAGAATGGCGTTGTTACCGGCCAGCGGTTTTCAATCCGCGCAATACCGTCTCATCGAGATACATGCCACCGACATGATCAACCTGGTAAATATCAACGAGCGGGCTACTGTACAAACTGATGATATAGGCAGACTCCTGGAGAAACTATATTGGCGAAGTGGAGCAACTGAACTTGCATCCGGTAAGAAAACACTTACTCTGCAGCAGTTCGAGCAAAAGTATATGCCGGGTTTTTATGAAGCCGGTACAAAATTGAAAGACCGGAACCTGCGTCAGCTTTTTATAAAACACTTTGCATCCTCTCCGCGCAGAGATGAGATCGTTTCGAAACTTCGCGAGCTCGATACATTGTCCAATGTACTCTGGCCGCTCGCACACTTAAGATCCGCGGGACATTACCTGCATAAAGATCCGGAAGATATCAAAGCCACCGGTGGTACGAACTGGCAGAAGTACCTGCCACCGCGTTTCAGAAGAATAATTTTCTTTCCCGAGCTGTGGAGTGAAAAAGAAAAAGAGGAGTGGGGTAAAGCAGCGTTCGTGCACGAAACCGATTATTGAAATTATTCGTTCGAATAACAGATTAGAAATCCACCACACATGACACTGGAACAACTCATTGGCAATACACGTCTTATTGAACTGCAGCATATACCTGTAAATAAGCGCGTAACGATCTATGGTAAACTTGAAGGCGACAATCCGGGGGGGAGCGTAAAAGACCGTGCAGCCTACGGTATGATCAAAGGCGCATTAGAGCGAGGCGATATAAAACGTGGCGATAAACTGGTGGAAGCAACCAGCGGTAACACCGGTATAGCATTAGCGATGATTGCACGTTTGATGGGACTCGACATGACACTCATCATGCCCGATAACTCAACGCGCGAACGCGTTTTAGCGATGGAAGCATACGGAGCCAAAGTAATTCTTACACCTGCTTCGCGCACCATTGAGTACTCGCGTGAGTTGGCGGAAGAAATGGCTGCGAAAGAAGGCTATTTTATACTAAATCAATTTGGTAATGCCGATAACTATGGCATGCACTATAAAACAACCGGCCCGGAGATCTGGCGCGATACCGAAGGCAAAGTAACACACTTTGTTTCCGCGATGGGTACAACCGGTACGATCATGGGTGTATCGCGATTCCTCAAAGAGAAAAATCCAAAGGTACAGATCGTGGGGACACAACCTACCGATGGCTCTTGCATACCCGGTATACGCAGGTGGTCTCCGGAATTTCTTCCGAAGATATTTGAGCCGCAGCGTGTAGACCGTGTACTGGATGTGCGCGAAGAAGATGCCCGAACCTATACCAAACGACTCGCCCGCGAAGAAGGTATACTGGCCGGCATGAGCAGCGGTGGTGCATTAAGCGCTGCCATGAAAATAGCAAGTGAGATCGAGCAAGGCGTTATTGTCTTCATCATTTGCGATCGGGGCGATCGTTACCTTAGTTCCGATCTGTTCGCGTAACTATATAGTTAATAACCCGGTATATTTTTGCCGAGTATAATATTACGCTGGCAGATCAGTATACCTTGCTTGTTTCGTGTTAGTGTAATGATACCATTACCGCCACGTTTCTTTTGCTGGTTACGTTCTGCCGGCGAAAGCAATGGATCGTCCTCGAAGAGATACTCATCGATCCAGTATTCCTGTATGCCAGGTTCTTTAATAACCGGGTGAATGTGTGCCGGTATATTTTCGCCCGGGTAAGGCGCTGGCTTCAAGGTATAGAAAGTATACTTGCCATCGGCACCGGTCTTGATCCAGCCGCGTATATAGCCATGGCGTTTGGCCCATCCTTTTTCATTGCCACGTGTAGAATAATAGCCTTTCTGGTCGGTGTGGTAAATATATAGTATAATATCTTTAGCCGGAGTCCTGCCATCGCTCTGGTAGATCGTTCCGCTTACAATCATCTTCGGACCACTCTCGTGATAGTCGGGTAACGTGTCGGTCGATGTCAGTACTGTTTTACCATATTCAAATATAGCTTCACATCCTTCGCAACCATCACCAACGGGCCGCGACCCTCGCGTGTCTGGTGGCTGTGTACAAGCCGGTATTCCAAGCACGATAAGAATATAGAAAGTGATTGTAATAGTTTTCATGGTGTTGAGGGTTAGTTTGCTGGTAATTCATTGCTTAAATTCGGAAGGAACGATAGTTGTTTCAATAATTTCTGATGACCTGTTGATTTTGCTTGACGAAAAGTAATGTTGGGCCTATACGCGTAAACGGAAAAGCGCGACATTTGTAATGATCTTCTGATGGGTATGCATAAATTCTGGAAATATAGGATTGATCATGTACTGTTCTGGACAGCCACCGTTGGCTTCCACATGTATACCCGCAGGGAACTGTTGGCGTCAGCAGGATGGGAGCAGTTTATACTGGAGATCATAATCCGCAACGGACTGCTGGCAGCGATAATCTATACACACCTCGTCATTCTTATTCCCCGGCTGGCGCAGCGACAACGCATCGGTATATATGTTGTAGCGGTTATAGGGCTGATTGTGCTGTATGCGTTCGGAAAGAATGGCCACGATGTATACCTCTATAATCACCTGTCCGGTGCAGCACCGAAATCATTTTTTGATAATACATACTATAATATATCGATTGGTATTTTCTACCTGGCATTCAGCGTGGCATTGCATCTCAGTAAAGAATGGTATATCCAGCGAAAGCGCCTGCAGCAGATAGAAATTGAAAAACTCAATACAGAGCTGGAATACCTGAAGTCGCAGATTAACCCACATTTTGTATTTAATTCGATCAATACCATATTCTTCCAGATCGACAAACACAACACAACCGCACGTGAGACATTATCGCGCTTTTCGGAGATGCTGCGCTATCAATTGTACGAATGCAACGGTAGAGATATACCCATTGAGAAAGAGCTGATCTACCTGCAGAATTACATCGAACTTCAACGCCTGCGTAAAGACGATAACTATATCATAACTTTTCGCAGTGATGAAGGAGTGAAGAACTTTAACATCGCTCCGTTATTGATGATTGTATTTGTGGAGAACGCCTTCAAGCATGTCTCGAATTACAGCGATCGCAACAACGAGATCTCTATAGTACTGGAACGAAGTGACACTATCTTTACAATGAAAGTAGTAAATACCAAAGATTTCCATGTAAATGGAAAAACCGTAGGAGGGATCGGATTACGGAACGTAAAGAGACGACTTGATTTATTATATAACGGAAGTCACACGCTTCATATTCAGGATAGTGCCGGAATGTATAGCGTGGAGCTTTCGATTGGATTGAGAAGTAAGAAGTAATTTTACCCAGCAGCTTGCAGCCTGAAGCCACTCACAGCTTCTCATAGCTCGCAGCTCAAAGCTAATTATGAAACTAAACTGTCTCATTATTGATGACGAACCCATTGCCCGTAAAGGTATGGAGGAATACGTGAACGAAATAGATTTTCTTCACCTGGTAGACAAGTGCGAGAATGCTATCAAGGCTACCGCATATTTACGCGAGCATCCTGTTGATTTATTGTTGCTGGATATACACATGCCCAAGTTATCGGGTGTTGATTTTTTGAAGACGTTGAAAGATCCTCCCATGGTTATATTTACCACAGCGTATTCGGAGTATGCATTGGAAGGGTATTCGCTGGATGTGATCGATTACCTTGTGAAACCGGTGCCGTTCGATCGGTTTATGAAAGCAGCTTCCAAAGCACGCGACTTCTACCTGCTTCGGCACAAAGCGGCTGTTGAGGAGCAACCCTACTTTTTTATAAAGTGCGATGGTAAATACGAACGCATTCGCTTTGACGAGATACTATATATCGAGTCTCTTCAAAACTATATTGTTGTGCATACACCGGTGCGCAAATATATCACGTACCTTACGCTAAGCGTGATGGAAGAACAGTTGCCGGTCGGTAATTTTATGAAAGTGCACAAGTCGTTTATCATTGCTTTGGATAAAGTGAAATCTATTGACGGTAATGAAATGGTATTGCCGAACAGCGGCCGCGTACCGATCAGTCGCGCGCTAAAAGATGACGTGTTGAATCGCATCTTTGGTAATAATTTACTGAAGCGATAATTACCACTGGTGTAAACCCGTTTGAGAATCGCATCGGCTGCTGTAACTTCACCGGCAAAAAAAACTATATGCGTATAACCTCACTCTGCCTGGTATATTTTCTGTTGAGTACCGGCACTATTGTACTGGCACAAGATCCAACCCGTTTTGAAAAAGAAGTCACCACACTCATAGCATCCGATACAGCGGTCAGCAAAAAGAACCTGATTCTTTTTACTGGCAGCTCGAGCATTCGCTTCTGGGGAAATATAAAAGCATACTACCCGGAATATAATGTTGTAAACCGCGGCTTTGGTGGCTCACAGATGTCGGACCTCATCTACTATTTTGATAAACTGGTAACACCGTACGAAGCGAAGAAAATATTTATTTATGAAGGCGATAACGACCTGGGTACAGGTAAAACTCCGAAGCAGATCATCGCAGACGCAGATAGTGTATTGAAGCTGATCCGTTCAAAAGTATCGAAGAAAGTGCCGGTATATTTCATAACTCCTAAACCCAGTATAGCACGCTGGCATCTCAAAGATCAATATATAGCGTACAACAATCTGCTGAAAGAATGGGCTGGCCGTCAGAAAAAAGTAACTTACGTAGATGTGTGGACACCGCTACTGGATTCAGCCGGACAACCTCAGAAAGATATATTTATTGAAGATGGACTCCATCTCAACAAGAAGGGATACGAATTATGGTCGGCTGCTATCAAGCCGTACGTGCAATAGCAACGCTGTGAAATAAAATCCACACTTATAGGTTGTTCCGCCTGATTAGAAGGCGGAACAATTCTTTATCCTAATATAGAGAACTAAAATCTCTGTACTATGGATATCGAGAATGTTGCTAAAACACAATTAGACACTCGCCTTGCGAAGGCTAAACCAATAAAGTTAGGGTGGTCTGCTGATGAGACAGAACGTATATCCAGCGCCCTTAACGAATTGCTTGCAAACTATCAGGTTCACTATCAGAAACTCAGAAATTATCACTGGAATGTAAAAGGTAGTGACTTCTTCGACCTGCACCAGGAATTTGAAACACTCTATACGGAGGCAAATCAGAATATCGATGATATTGCTGAACGTATCCGAGTATTTGGTCATACACCGCTTAGTACATTGCGCGACTACCTCGAGCATTCGGCTATAAAAGAGACCGGTTCTGACCTTAGTTCCGAGGTTATGGCACGCGAAATACTCAGCGATTTCAGAATTTTGTTAGGATACCTGGTGAGTGTACTGAGCATTGCTTCCGAACAGGAAGATGCCGGTACAGAGCAGATAATTAAAGGGTATATTAAAAAAATAGAAAAGCATCACTGGATGCTCACAGCATTTCTTGCGAAATAAGGGAGCGTAATTGATTCGGTTAAAAGGAATAATTTTGTCAAAATTGCGTTCTGAATAAAAAGCGAGGAATGACTGAACGATTGTTGATCTATTTAAAGAATACCTGGAACAGATTTATTGCAATCTATAAAAGTCAGTCCCCTGTTAAAAGAGTTCTCTGCGCGGGAAGCATTTTAACAGGGGCTTTTCTTGTTGGTATAATTTCAATATATATGCTGGTATGGATCGGTGCCCTCGGCTCGCTTCCTGGTAAGGACGATCTGAAGGCTGTAGAAAACCCACTGGCAACCGAAGTATATAGCACCGACAGTGTATTGCTAGGAAAATACTTTATACAGGAACGTTCCAATATCCGCTATGAGGATTTACCGAAGCATCTCATCGATGCCCTGATCTCCACGGAAGATGTTCGCTTCTATAATCACGGTGCGGTCGATTCAAAAAGTGTGGTGCGCGTTATCGTGAAAACGATCATGATGCAGCAGGAATCTTCCGGGGGTGGCAGTACACTCACGCAGCAGCTCGCCAAGAATTTATATCCTCGCAAGGATTATTGGATGTTCTCCATGCTCATCAATAAGTTTCGTGAGATGATCGTTGCCTCGCGACTGGAAAATGTATACGATAAAAATGCTATACTCACGCTATACCTCAATACAGTGCCGTTTGGTGATAATACCTTTGGTATAGAAGCTGCCGCGCAACGATTTTTTTCCACGCACACAAAGGATCTTACGGTAGATCAATCGGCTGTCCTTGTCGGTATGCTCAAGTCAACCTATTTTTATAATCCGCGCGTATTTCCGGACCGTTCGCTGCAACGAAGAAATGTTGTGTTAGGACAAATGGAAAAGTACGGTAAACTTGAATCCGCAGCAGCCGAAAAATTCCGAAAGAAACAGGTGAAGCTTGCCTATAATAAGATTACGCACCATACCGGTCTGGCTCCGTACTTCCGCGAGTATATCCGGCCAGTATTGCGCGACTGGTGTAAGCAACACACCAAGCCAAATGGCGAGCCCTATAATTTATATACCGATGGACTGAAGATATATACTACCATCGATTCGCGACTGCAGCGATACGCCGAAGAAGCTGTAGCGCAACAAATGACTTCGCTTCAGAAATTATTTCTGGATCACTGGGGTAAACGGGATCCGTGGGGCAAACAAACCGGGCTGTTGGATGAAGCGATTCGTAAATCGGATCGCTATCAGAAACTTATTGAGGAAGGGAACACACACGAGGCTGCTATAAAAGTAATGAAGACTCCGATACTCATGAGTGTACTCACTTATAAAGGAGAGCAGGAGGTGATGATGAGTCCGGTCGATTCCATTAAACATTACCTGAAATTTTTGCAAGCCGGTGTATTGGCCATGGAGCCCAGACGCGGTGCTATACGCGTGTGGGTGGGAGGTATAAATCATCATTACTTTCAATACGACCACGTTCGCGAAAGCACGCGGAGACAAATCGGTTCAACGTTCAAACCAATCGTATATGCAGCTGCACTCGAACAAGGTGTAGAGCCCTGCGATTTTGTTTCTGCTGCACGAATCGAGTATAGTAATATGAACGGATGGAGTCCCGAGAATACAGAAGACAACTATGATCTGAAATATTCCCTCACCGGTGCACTGGCATACTCGGTAAACACCGTATCAGTACGCGTGCTTGAGCAAGCTGGTATCGATAATACAATTGCACTGGCCCGTAAGATGGGCATAGAAAGTGAATTGCCCGCGGTGCCTTCTATAGCATTGGGTGCAGCGAATATATCCATGATTGAAATGGTGCGTGCCTATGCATGCCTGGTGAATAACGGTAAAGCGGTGGAACCTTTTTATATCACAGCTATAGCCGATCAGCAAAACAAAGTACTCGAACGATTCAAACCGAACGTCAACACGCCTCAGGCTATGTCAGCCGATAATGCACGGATGATGGTACACATGCTAAAGCATACCATTAATGAAGGTACAGCATCCGGTATGCGCGGACGCTATGGTATAAATAACGACATGGCCGGCAAGACTGGAACAACACAATCAAATGCAGACGGTTGGTTTATGGCGATGACACCACACCTCGTAGTAGGCGCATGGGTAGGAGCAGACGATCCGCGCATCCGCTTCCGCTCTACTGCATTAGGACAAGGCGCACGCACGGCATTACCCATTGTGGCAACCATGTTCAAAAAGATAAATGCTAACAAAGAGTTAGGCTATATTAGTCGTGCACATTTCGCGTCACTGTCTCCCGAACTCGAAAGTCGGATTTCCTGCGATCTATACCGCTCCGATGAAAATATATTCGAGCGCATCTTCGGCAACAAGAATGAAGAAGAAGCAGAACAACCCCGCACCTTCAGTACCCGCAGCAGCCGAACACCACCCCGCGACCGCGATCGGAAAAAGAAGAATGGATTTTTCAGAAGACTCTTTGGGAAAGGCTAAGATGTTTTTGTTGTGTTGAAGTGTTTGGTGTTGATGTGTTGAGGTTGTTGAGTTCCTATATTTCTATGTTTTTTCTGCGTTGATCTGCATCCTCTGCGGGTTAGAAACTGTATTTATTTCTGTGTCTTTATAGTCAATCTGCGGGCTAAATAATTTTTTTTATCAATTTGTTTAACAAAATGTATAGAAATCACGTACATTAGTCTTACAAAATATATAGAAATGGGTAAAGAGTTTCTGGGTGAGTTTGAAGAGCTGGTGTTAACCATGGTGGGAGTGCTGGGTGAAGATGCTTATGGTAATGCCATTGTTACCGAGATAAAAGACCGCGTAGGACGCGATGTTAACCTCAGTGCCGTACACGTAACCCTCTATCGACTCGAAGATAAAGGATTGGTGAAGTCGCATATGGGAGGCGCTACCAACGCACGGGGAGGAAGACGCAAACGCATATTTACCATTACCAACGCAGGCCTTGCCATGCTTCGTGCCATGAAAGAAGCTCGTATGGATTTATGGAAATTGATTCCACAACTAAAGATTGCAGGAGGGTAAACTATGAAAGAGCTGAACGGAATTCCCCGTGTAGCACTTCGTTTTCTTGCCTGGTTTTGTCCTTCTGATTTACTGGAAGGTATAGAAGGTGACCTGCTCGAACGGTTTGAAGACGATATACCGGATATAGGCTTGCGTAAAGCACGCGGGCGACTGGTATGGACTGTCCTGTTGTTGTTCAGACCATCCATACTCTTAAGAAATAAATTTTCCTGGCGAATAATCAATGGCATTATGATACGTAATTATATCACTGTAGCATCGCGTAACATACTCAAACGCAAATTATACTCTTCCATCAATGCCTTCGGCCTCAGCATTGGTATAGCGTTCTGTATACTCATTTACCTCTTTATAAAAGACGAGCAAAGCTTCGACCAGTTTCATGTAAACAAAACGCATTTATACCGTATGTACAGCGAGGTATACGATGCAGGCCAGGCAGCCAACCCGGAATCAGATGGACCCTATAGAAAGATGTCGCAGATGCAACTCGCGCTGGCCCCGGTCATGAAAGCGGAATTACCCGAAGTGCAGTATGCTACACACTATTGTCAGAATAATACACTTTTCCGAAAAGATGACAAGATATTCCGCGAGTCTATAGTATATATAGATCCTGACTTTTTCAGCATGTTCTCGTTCCCACTGTTGAAAGGAAATGTTAAGCATCTGTTTCAGGGTAAAGATGAAATTGTACTCACACCAAAGCTGGCCGAAAAATATTTTGGTAACACAGATCCTTTAGGACAAGTACTGATTATTAACGACCGCCCCGTAACGGTTACCGGTATAATTGCAGAACCTCCTGCCAACTCAAGTCTTCAGTTCCAGGCGTTATTGCCTATTGAAGGTTGGGGACCCTATAATCAACATAATCTTGATAAATGGATGAACCTTGGTTTCGCCACGTTTGTACAGCTATATCCGGGAGCAGACTTGAACAACCTGCAGACCAAGCTCGCAGCATTGCGTGATAAATATATGACGGATGACCTGGTGCAATGGCGTGAACGCGATAAAGTTCCGGCTGCGTATGTTCCCTATAACATTGGTTTTACGAATATTACCGCGATACATCTTCAGAAAGATATCAGTTGGGACAAAGTGAGTGATCCCAAGTATGCCTGGATCCTGAGTGGTATAGCCCTGCTGATCCTCTTTATAGCCTGTATTAACTATATATCGCTGGCACTCACATCATCGGCACGCAGGAGGATGGAAGTTGGTATACGTAAAGTTGTAGGTGCTTATCGGAGACAGCTCGTTTACCAGTTTGCATTTGAATCGGTAATGCTCGCACTGTTGTCGATGTTCATCGGGTTCGGTCTCGTTACTTTATTTCTTCCTGCCTTCAATGAATTCACCGGTAAGAATATCAGCATTACTGCTACCGATGTTATTTCACTCAGCGGGATAAGCGTTGGTCTAACCGTGCTCGTGGGGTTGCTCGCAGGATGTTACCCAGCGCTATATCTGTCGGGCTTTCGGCCGGTGCAAGTGTTGAAAGGTGTATTTACTGCACGCTTGTCTGCGGGCTTTTCAAAACCATTGGTCGTATTTCAATTTGTACTATCTTCATTTCTTATCATCAGCTCGGTAGTAATGTATAGGCAGATGCGTTTTGTTACTACCAAAGACCTCGGGTATAATCAGCACCAGGTAATCGTAATTCCGACACAGGCTGGCTGGCGGGAGGATGGTAATAAAGTGGTCGAGCAGTTTCGTCAGCTCGCAGCGGGTAACCCATCCGTTGTGTCGGTAGCAGGTACGGACTATCCGTTTGCGGGCAATGACGGAATGGTCTATGGTTACCAGGTGAAAGGTGAAAACAAAGCGACACATGGTTTTAACATTGACACGTATTTCCTGAAGACATTAGGTATACAACTGGTGCAGGGACGGGATTTTGATATCAACAATCTTGCGGATACAGCCAAGACTATCGTGGTGAACGAAGCACTGGTGAAAGATATGGGCTGGACCGATCCGCTGAATGAGCATTTGAATTTTCACATGAGCGACCCGACAGCTATAGGCTCACGCGTGATCGGTGTCGTAAAAGATTTTCACTTTCTGTCGCTCGAAGAAAATATAAAACCCATGTTCTTCTCAATGGACAGGAATGACGGCAGTCTCCATCACATACTCGTACGCGTTACACCGGATAATATACCGGCTACGATCGAGCAGCTGCAAAAAGTTTTCAGAAGGATATCGCCTGATAAACCCTTTGAATATACTTTCCTGGATGATAATGTAGCGCGTCAGTATGCATCGTTCGATCGGTGGATGAACATCATGGCGTTCTCAACTACATTCGCAATCATCATCTCATGTCTAGGTCTTTTCGGACTCGCAGGTATAAATGCTGTCAATCGTACGAAGGAGATTGGTATCCGCAAAGTGATGGGTGCAGAAGTAATGAGCATCTTCATGATGCTGAACAAACAGTTTATCTGGTTATCGCTTATTGCATTTGCGTTGGCAACACCGCTGGCATGGTATGCCATGAGACGATGGCTTGGCAGTTTCCAGTTTCATATTGACCTGACCTGGTATTTGTTTGCTGCAGGCATGCTGTTAGGACTCCTGGTAGCATTGATGGCTGTGAGTTACCACGCGGTAAAAGCAGCTCGTGTTAACCCGGCAGACTCCTTGAAGTATGAGTAACGATACTGAACACACGACATCAACACCTACAGCCTGGCTTCGCGTGCTCGAATGGTTTTGTCCCGCTTACCTATACGAAGGCATTGAGGGCGATCTGCTCGAGCAATACGATGAAGACAGGGCCGCTGTCGGAAATAAAACAGCCAACCGAAGGCTCAGGTGGAACGTGATACGTTTTTTTCGTCCAGGTATTTTACTGCGAAACCGATTTTCAATACGCTTAATAAAAGGATATATGCTCCTCAATTATTTTAAGATCATGATACGTTCGATGGCGAAACGCAAAGTATACTCAGCCATCAATATCTTCGGGCTTACTATGGGCATTTCATTTGCCTTGCTGATCGGTATATTTATAGCGGGTGAGTTGCAGACCAATCAGCAACTTACATCCGTTGACAGACTATATCTGATGCGCAGTAACAACCTGGAAGCCGCTAACCAGGTTCCGCTGTTCTCGCCATCACCATTGGCACGCCTCATCAAAGAAGAGTACCCGACACTGGTAGAGAATTTCTATCGCTGCAGTGATCGTAACATAACAATATCAAAAGACGATAAACATTTTCGCGTTCAGAGTCTCATTGGCGATTCTACTTTTCTTTCCATGTTCGGGTTCCCCTTGTTGCATGGCAATGTCGGTACTGCACTCAACGAACCGCGATCCATTGTTGTTACAGCAAAAATTGCCAGGCAGTATTTTGACCGGACCGATGTGGTAGGAGAGATGCTTACACTTGCAACCGAGAAAAATGGGAATCAGCAATATACCGTTACCGGAGTGCTGGAAGATTGGAAGCCTAACACCGTGACTAATTTACGAGACATGAACGCTCAGGTATTTCTGCCGATTCATAGTCTCAAAGATTTTAACGGCTTTGACCCCGAAGCATGGACTGGTGTACAAATGATAAGCTATATCCGCAAAACACCAGTGGCTTCTGAAGATGCGATCATAGAAGCGTTTACTTCGCTGTTAAAAAACAAAGCTCCCGCGAACGTGCAGAGTAATTTGAAAATGGCCATTGATGGATTGGATGATTATCACCTGGTGTCCGATAATGGCCTGAAAAAAAAACTGGTAATGACCTTGTCCATTATAGCTATTTTCATTCTGTTGTTGGCCGTTATCAATTTCATAAATATTACAATTGGCAACTCGAATGTGAGACTGAAAGAGATTGGTGTGCGAAAAGCTATAGGAGGTATACGCGAACAGGTAACAACACAATTTCTCAGCGAGTCACTGGTGATGACTTTTGTTGCTACCGCGTTGTCGCTGGGGTTGTATGAATTGTTGCGTACCTATGCCGGCAATATAGTAGGTACTTCTTTGCTATCTGTAATTGAATTCCCGGTGTCATATTGGTTGTTTATAGGTGTTGTTATGCTGGCTACCGGTATAGCTGCCGGTATATACCCTGCGTTTTTTCTCGCGTCCTATAAAACACTGGAGTCGCTTAAAGGTAAATTGAAAGCAGGCAAGGGGAATATAGCCTTATCGCGGTCGCTTATCAGTATACAGTTCCTGCTGGCCATTGGTGTCTTTACGGCTGCGATCATCATCACGCAACAGGTGTCTTATTTCCTTGAAAAGGATTTAGGTTATGACAAGTCAATGGTGCTAACCGTTTCATCCGTGCCCCGCGATTGGACACCCGAAGGTTTTAACCGGATGGATGCTGCCAAACTTCAGTTTCAGCAGGTGCCATCAGTGCAATCGGTAAGCCTCTCGTGGGATATACCCAACGGTAACTTTGGTGTTGTAGCAGAACTATACCGGCAAGGCAAACAACCGGAGGAAGGAGTTGGTATGCCTATATTAATGGCTGATGAAGACTATCGCGATACCTATCAATTTAATATGCTGGCCGGAACATTCTTTCAGCCGAAAGGACAGGTACAGCAGCCGGATGATATGGTGATTAATGAATCAGCACAGAAAGCGCTTCAGGTACAGGTAGGCGATAAGGTTCAGTTGAAGGGTGTACCGATTGCGTTTCGGGTTGTAGGTGTTATGAAGGACTTTAATTTCTTCTCGTTGCATCAGCAGGTAAAGCCGCTCGTGTTTATGAATACACGCAATAATTTATTCCCGGCTTTCCGTTATTTCTCGTTCCGGTTGCAGCCCGGAAATATAGCGCAGTCTGTAGAAGACGTGGAGCAACGCTGGAAGGAAGTCTTTCCCAACGACCCGTTTGAGTATGCCTTCATGGATCAGAACCTGGAGAAGCTATATAAGACCGAAATACAAATGAAGAAAGCAGCAGGCTTCGCCACGGTACTCATGTTGCTTATTGTGTTGCTCGGTGTGCTGGGACTTGCCTCACAAAGTGTAACGAGACGAACCCGGGAGATTGGCATTCGCAAAGTACTCGGGGCTAGTGTCTCCAATGTACTGGTGTTGATAGCACGCGAATTTATATGGCTCATCACGGTCGCCCTGCTGGTAGCCATACCGTTGACATACTATTTTGTAGAGCAGTGGCTTAGCGCTTTTGCGTATCGTATCGATCTTCAATGGTGGATGTTTGTCTTACCCGGTATATTGGTATTCACCATCGTATTGCTGGTAGTGAGTGGACAATCGCTGAAAGCTGCATTGTCCAATCCGGTTGAATCCTTGCGAATAGAGTAAGCCGTTCATTATGCAGAAGCCTGATCCTCGTACATCGTCACCACCGTCCTTCGCCAGGAAATTCCTGGAGTGGTTTTGCCCGCCTTTCTTATACGAAGGTATTGAAGGCGATTTGATGGAAGAGTTTGATACTGACGTTGAGGAGCTCGGAGAGAAGCGTGCGCGCAGAAGGTATATATTCAATGTTGTACGATTCTTCCGGCCGGAGATCATTCTTCGGAATAAATTGTCACTGCAAATAATGAACACCATTATGATTGGAAATTATATTAAAGTTGCTTCACGTAACATCGCCAGGCGTAAACTCTACTCGTTTATCAATGCCTTCGGATTGAGTGTGGCCATTGCATTCTGCACGCTTATATATTTGTTCGTTCAGGATGAACGGAGCTTCGACCAGTTTCATGTCAATAAAGACTATATATACCGTATTCACGACACCGACTTTAATCCTGACAAGTATAAAAAAGGCGAAGCAGATCCGTATGATCGTTTTGCTTATTTACCGGCACCGCTGGGAACAACTGCGCTGGCTGAACTCGCGGAGGTGCAATACATGACACGCTTTAGCCAGGGCGAAGGTGTGATGCGATACCGCGACAAGATATTTAAACAAAGATATGCCAACGCAGATAGTGGCTTCTTCAAGATGTTTTCGTTCCCGGTGTTAGCGGGCGACCATGCGCATCTGTTTCGAAACTTGTCTGACGCGGTGTTGACTCGTGAGACTGCAAAAAAGTATTTTGGTGATGAAGATCCGATCGGTAAGATTTTTACCATTGATGTGAATGGCGAGAAGACCATGCGGGTGGCAGCTGTTATCGAAGCTCCTCCGGCTAATTCAAGTATACAATTTGAAATGATTCTGCCGATTGAAATGAATCCGTGGTTTATAGGTAATCGTGAACGTTGGTCCAATTATTCGTATCCGACTTTTATACAGGTATATCCTGACACCAAAACAGAATCTCTCCAGGATAACCTGAACAGGCTATATCAGAAATATGTGCCGGAAGAAACCCGGGAATGGCGTGAACGAAATTTAGTGCCCGGCTTTAAACCGTATGAGTATGGAGTTACCGCTTTGTCGGATATACATTTACGAAAGGATGTGGACTGGCAGAAAGTAAGTGATCCGCAATATTCGTGGATACTGGGTGGTATAGCCGTGCTCATTTTGGTGATTGCCTGCATTAACTATATATCGCTGGCGCTGACTACATCAGCTTCGCGAAGAATTGAAGTAGGTATACGCAAAGTAGTGGGAGCATACCGAAAGCAGCTGGTGCAACAATTCGGTTTTGAGTCCATTGTGTTGGCGCTGATCTCAATGATGATCGGTCTTGGACTCGTTGCAATTTTTCTTCCCTACTTTAATGATTTTACCGGTAAAGAAATAGTCTTTACTGCCGCGAGTATATTTCAGGTAGCAGGAGTCGCTTTGGCGCTTTCGATAGTGGTAGGTGTGCTGGCAGGTATATATCCTTCGCTGTATCTCTCTGGATTTCTTCCTGCATCCGTTCTCAAAGGTACATTTACATCGCGGTTGCAGGCAGGCTTTACTAAACCATTGGTTGTATTTCAGTTCTTTCTCTCGGCATCCATGATTATTTGTTCAGTTATTATGTACCGGCAGATGAAGTATGTCACCACCAAGGATCTTGGCTTTGATAAAGAGCATGTCGTGGCGGTGGGCACACAAACGGGTTGGAACGTGCAGGCCGATCGCGCAGTAGAACAATTCAGGAATGCTGTTAAAAACGATCCCGTTATACTTCATGTTGCAGGTGCTAACTTTTCTTTTGATGGCGGATGGTCACGCAATGGCTTTAAGATAAACGGCGAAGACAAGAATGCGTATGTATACCGTGTTGATCCGGAATATATACCGTTGCTCGGTATTGAACTGAAAGAAGGACGTAATTTTGATTCGCAGCTGGCATCGGACAGCAATGCGCTTATCGTGAATGAAGCGTTTGTTGCGCACATGAATTGGACCGATCCGTTGCAGGAGCATCTGAACTGGAAGGAGGATTCGACAGGGCAAGGTGCAAAGATCATTGGTGTTGTAAAAGACTATCATTTTCTTTCGCTGGAACGGAAGATCGAGCCGATGTTTATGTCGATCAATCAAAAAGATGTCGGGTATACAACAACGATTCTCATACGACTGGCCGCAGGCGATATATCTGAAAATATAGCACACGTTCAGGACACCTGGACGCGTTTATTCCCCGACAGACCTTTTGATTATTCCTTTGTAGATGAGGAGGTGGCACGACAGTACGAATCGTATACCCGCTGGCTTAACATCATGGCGCTGTCTACTGCGTTTGCTATTGTTATTGCCTGTTTAGGACTCTTTGGTCTGGCTGGTATAAATGCGCTGAACCGTACACGCGAGATCGGCATTCGCAAAGTAATGGGCGCTGAACTAACCAGTATATTTGTACTGCTGAACCGTGAATATATAGCGCTCGCCCTGATAGCTTTTGTGTTTGCAACACCAGTTTCCTGGTATATCATGACGCGCTGGTGGCTGGCCGATTTTCAATTCCAGACAGAAGTAGGATGGGAGTTGTTTGCTATGTGCATGCTGGGAGGTTTAGCGCTGGCACTGCTTACCGTAAGCTACCATGCGATAAAGGCCGCACTGATAAATCCGGCTACTACATTAAAGCACGAGTGACCCGATGATACACGGATTTTCCACTTGGTTGAAAGTGCCTATAGTATTTTTTTCCAAAAACGGTTATTATTTAATGTGAACAGTCGGTTACTGCCTTTTTTATTTTGCGGTACAATGGCTATATTTATAGATGTACCTACAAAAAAAGCAAAGCGTATGAAAAAACTTTTATCATGGGGACTTCTGGTATTGGCGGGTCTTCCTTTTTTATCCTCGTGTGGAGGTGATGATGATGAGACTCCGAAAGCAGGGATTTCGTTCGAAGTTACGGAAGACGAAGTAACAGAGTCAGATGGAACAGAAAGCTCAATTCACCCCGATTTGACCTCGCTGGGAGAGGGGCGGGATATTGAGGTTAAAATAGTTTTTGACAGAGAAACAGCCGATGTTGCTGTAATTAAATATGACGTCAGTGGATCAGCTGTTCTTACCAACCCATCCGGTAGCGCTGTAAACGACTACACATTGGTTGCAGGAGATGGTATATCGGATCTTGATGATGATCAATTTACCGTTGAGAAGGGTGTAACGGAGGCTACAATCATTGTGAGACTCTACGAAGATTTCTCATTTGAGTACGATGATACAGACGGACTGAATGAGACTGTTGAATTGGAACTTCAATCGGTGGTTTCTGGTCCGGTGCAATTGGCTGAGCAAAAAACCAGCTATACATTAACAGTGGTAGAAGATGATCCGGTTATTCTGTTGCAATGGGCAGTAAACGGCAGTATGGAAACAGCTGATGTAAATGCGGTGGACATGGATTTATTTGTTTGGCTGGACGGTGATGAAGTTAATTCATCAACATACGACAATACAGCCGGTACACAAGAATTGCCCTATGAAGGATTATATATACCGGCCGGTTTTCCGGATGGAACGTATGGACTGAGTTACACATACTTTAGTGGGGAATCTGATGATGTAGATTTTGTATCCATCATGTTCGGTACACTGAATGGAGAGACTTACTCCTACGATGAAGAAGATGATTACCTTACATTTCAGGGCACTTATACTACGGCAAACATCAATAAATATACCGAGACTGAAATCGCTCCGAAAATTGTTCAGACCATGGTGAAAGATGGTATTAACTTCAAGGATATATCTTCGATCGAAGAACCGGCAGAGGGAAGCCGCGTAGGCAAACAGGAGAAAGTGAAAATACCGGCTGCTGTTTTCAAATCACTGCGTAGATTCGAATTGCCAGCGAAGACGGGTCAAAGAAGATAACGTTCAATCCCACGCAAAATAAAATGGTCTGCATTCCATGTGAGAATGCAGACCATTTTATTTTATTCGTCTGCTGTAATTCTTTAATTCGCATTCACAAACACAAAGCTCCAGCCGGTACAAGGGTTGTTGAATTCATACCGGTCTGTAAACAACTCAAATACATAGGTGTTATCACCTTCCGTGAGTTTATCGAGGTATATATTTATATTGTCCATCTCAACTTCAGTTACCGGGTTGCCGAGCGTAAAAATGCCCGGCTCAAAATTGAAGACTATATTGTTGTCGTTGAGGACAGGATTGAATTTACGATATACAAATGTTTGCGTGTTGTCGCTGTTGATGATGGTAAAGCCTATACCGTATAGTCGTGTTCCATCGTTCAGTTGTGCGTTATAGAATAAATCCATTTCAACAGCACCCGGCAGGTCTTGTTGAATGGCGCTGGAAGCAGAGGAACCGTTGTCGATAATAAAGCTCAGCGGGCTATAGTAGAAATTGGAATTTGTAGCGAAGAGTTTACCGGTTGCATTCTGAAGCGTTGTTTCCAATACTACCGGCAGGTTTGAGTTGGTAACACCGGTATAGGTATGTGTCTCAATCGGGTTCGTGCAGATGTTTATAGAAGCATCTCCGAAGGAGGTAAGTAAAATACTTTTTAGAGATATACTTACACCCGCGAAAGTTCCGGCTAAACGCGTGTCAAAAACAAGCGAGTCACCTTTAATGGTATAGCCTGTGGTAAAGTCGATCGCCTGTACTGCTGCCGTGTTAGACTTCTTTACGGCTGATCCAATATCAACGGTTCGTTTTGCTTCATCAAGCGCCAGGAATAAAATCAGGTCGCGGGTATCAAATGTAAGTCTAAAGGAAGAGCTGAAGATGTCGAGGTCATCGCTCATGTCGTTCAGGTTACTCGATAACTCAGTGCCCAGTAAATTTACATCCGATGCCTGGGCAGCCTCGAATAAAATAGTAGTTGGCGTAGAGAGATCCGATTTACTGCTGAACACCAGTGCTCCATCGGGAGTCTTGTTTACATAATTGAATTCAAACTCGGCACCAAACGTAGCCTGATCCTGCTCAAACAGAAAACTGAAGAATGAATAATTCTGAATGATCAACTCCAGTCCTAATGAATTATCGATGCGGTAGGTAATGGTTTGATTGTAGAACTCACCGTCATTGGACCCAAGGTCGGTTCTGATATTTACTTTATTGTCATCGGTAAATTTCATGAGTACATAAAATGAACCTGACCCCGCTTCCGGTCTGTATTTTACGCGCCATCCGTTGGCAGGCGCGGTAAGATCAGCTTTCAGTGCAGCGATGGCTTCAGCAGCACGTTCATCGGCAGATTTATCAAATACATTAATATCATCATCCTTACAAGACGACAATACGAGGATCAGCGCAGTTATATAGTATAAAACTTTTTTCATCGTCAGAATTTCGCTTGAATGATATCCCGTACACTTAACAAATTAACACCTGTATACTGTTCGTAGTGAGCGATGATGGCGTTGTATTTTCTGCGGATCAATGCTCTCCCGGCATTACGCGCCAGGCAATCCGATGTAGTGCAGTTCGTTTCATAATTGTAATACCGCTCGTAGAATTCCGGATAGTATAACAAGTGCGCTACTGTTTCGGCAAAGTCTTCATTGAACGAGCTGGTGGCATACGGAGAGACAAAGCCACGTTGCAAAGCTTCTTCGTCTGTTAGATTATACCATGAACCCGCAGATGTATAGCCCTGTGGTGATATTTCCTTGAAGTTCGGAGGCAAGTTGTATCGCTGGTGTACAATGTGGGCAAACTCGTGATATATAGTTCCCAACTGGCGGAATACCCAGTTTATATTATCAATGTCAATGTCATTTACTTCCGTGAGTGTAATGCGTGCACCGGCATCTGCAGTACCCAATGTTACCGTACCATCCGAGTTATAGATGGTAGAGCCGATAAAAATTACTTCAGCCGGCACGTGCTTGGTAAAGAACACTTCACCGTTTTCTACTTGTTTAAACGGTTCAATCCAGTATTCCGTCAGGAAGTCAAGCATTGGTTCAACCAATTCGCGTTTGGGAGGTGTTACGCGTTTATCCGGATCTACATAGCGATCTACATAGGTATACCGAACCGCTACACCGTACTTGTCGGTAAAATTAGCCTGGATATACTCATCCAGTTCGTCATCGGATGGTTCATGTGTTTTAAGGGGTGCATCTACGCTTTCATCTTTGTAACACGAAGTTACCAGCGTACTGACGGTGATGAAGAGAAGTGCTATCAGTTTTGTTTTCATTTCTTCACGATCTATAGTCTCTGTTCAATTCCTGTATTAGCGTGGGTTCGGTTCCAGTCCACCGATATCTATAGCGGCCTGTGGTATTTGTAGTAGCTGGCGATCGTCATCGGCATCCAGTTCAATGGTGCTGCCATCCGCGAGTACGTGCGTTACCGGTATCTGGAAACGCTTGATGTCGAACCAGCGCAATCCTTCGTGCATAAATTCTTTTCTGCGTTCGTCCAGTATAAAGTAAAATGCGTTGAGGCGATCGTTGGTTGTGCCGTAGTAATTCCGGAGTGTGGTGGTATTTATGATACGAGTTCCATCGTAACGCTTGTTCACCATTACCTGCAGGTCTGCAAGAGCCTGGCTTAACTTGTTGTCGAATATATAGGCCTCGGCACGATTCAGTAAAACCTCTTCGCCACGGAAGGCCGGCATAATGGTATAGTATAACCCAACGTTGGAGGTTAAGCTAGAGCGCTCGAACAGGAACTCATATTTAGCAAGAGCAAGTCCATTGTTACCACGAACAAATATAGGGTAACGCACACTGATACGAACATCGTTGGCGTTCCACGGGTTAGGATCGATTATGCCAAACAACAATTGCTGGTCAGGCCAGAAGCCTACATTTACCGGGTAATTGGTTACGTTCCGGATCATGAGTAAATTGCTCTGATCAGTAGGAGAGGCATAGGAACGAATGAAGTCCTCCGAGTCTGCACTCTGCGCCAGCAGTGTCGCTATATCTTTAATGAATACATCCGGATCCGCTCCGAGCATCTCCGAGCTATATTCAATACATTTCTTATAGTCGCCTTTGAAAAGATAGAAGCGCGAAGCAAAAGCAAGGGCACCGTTTCGTGTAAAGTGATATTTACCGGAGTTGGCGTAGAAACTTTCATCCACGAGCTCAAGTCCATCCAGCAAGTCATCTTCAATTTTATCATATACATCTTCCACCGAAGCGCGGGTATATTTCTTGATGAACTCAGTTTCCGGTTCTTCTACATACGGTATACCCAGGTCATCATCGGCAGTGTCCTCATTGAAATGTTTGGCAAATAGGTTTACCAGCATGAAGTGACCGTAAGCGCGGGTAAGCAGCGCTTCACCTTTCACAGCTTTCTTGCGGGCTTCATCACCGGGCAGGTTATCGATCACAGCCAGAACTTCATTGGCATGTGCAATAGCATCGTAGGTAGAGGTCCAGAAGTTGCTCGGTGTATCCTGGTTTATACTGGTAACTTCTTCCCATTCATAGAGCTGAACGTGCTCCGTTAGTTTGGTAGTGCCCGTGGTAAAGGTAACATTATCGCCCATCCACTCGGTAAAGGTATAGGCAGCACTGGAGTATGCATTGGTAAGAAGCTGGGCAGCCTTTTCAGGCGTGTTCAGCTCTACGCGGTTATCCGGATTTTCTTCGAGGTAATTATCGCATCCCGTCAGAATAACAATGCCGGTTATCAGTATACTGATTTTTGTAAAGAAGGATTTGTTCATATACTATATATCCTTGATTAAAATCCTAAAGCAACAGAAGCTGTGATCAGGCGAGGCTGCGGTAACGCAACACCACCGGAAGAAAAGAACTCCGGATCTTGTCCGTTGAGTTTTTTATCAGAGTATAGCAGCGCGAGGTTCTGTCCTTCAATGGAGATCTGCGCAGTGCTGGCTCCGATCTTACGCACGATCGAACCCGGGAAGTTATAGCTGAGGCGTACACTCTTTAAACGTATATAGTCACCGTTCGCTACACGCACGGTACTTTTGTTATAGAGGTCGTAGGCGCTCAGGTAATCGGGATTGGTGCCGTTGATAACCTGGCGATCGAGTATAACCGGAACGTTAGTAGTGTTCTCATCACCGGGAACTGTCCAGCGGTTCACAAAACTTTTGGACAGCGAGTTGAAGTCGGTATATCTCGGACTGAATGCATCATCAAGCCTGATCTTGTAATCAAACTTGAACGAGAAGAATACATTCAGTGAAAAACCTTTGTAGTTGAAGATGTTCGAGAAACCACCGGCACCGCGTGGCTCGGCAGCACCTTCATATTTTAATATACTCGTGAGGTTGTCGCGATCCTGCAGATCAAAATTATACACTACCTCACCGCTGCCATCGAAGAATGTAGGTATACCACGTGAATCAAGACCTGCAAATCTGGTTGAAAATAAACCTCTGCGTGGTCCGCCCAACACCGCTGCGCCACCTTGCACAATAGCATCACCGATGCGTGGGTTGAAATCAAGGCGTGTGATCTTATCGTGCGTGTAGCCTATATTAAAGCTTGTAGCCCAGGTGAAGTCTTGCCAGCGCAGGTTCACGGTGTTGATCGAGAACTCAATACCCTGCGACTCCATATCGGCATAGTTGCCGTTCTTGAATGCATTACCACCTACACCGCTGGTCTGTAACAAACCAATAAGATCGTACGAGTTACGTCTGTAAGCATCGATGGTACCGGTAACATCGTTGTCCAGTATACCAAAGTCGAGACCTACGTTAAACTCTTTCAGTTTCTCCCACGTAAGATCCGAGTTTTCAAGATCCTGTATATAGAGATACGTTTCTACATCCGTAGGGCGAAGTGTTACACCGGAGCGTATGTTCAGCAGTGCACTGGTATTCGGACCGAGGTTGGCCGATAGCCCGTACGTTGCACGCAGCTTGAGGTTGGTGAAGAATGAGAAATCAATAAAGGTTTCTTTGTGAAGGTTCCACGCACCGCTCACGTTCCAGGTAGGGAGGTAACGCGCACTCTTGCTTTTACCCAAACGGTTAGAACCATCGTAGCGAACCGTTCCGTTAAATATATACTTCTCTTTGAAAGAGTATGCGCCATTCAGGAACAAGCCTGCAAAACGTTCGCGGTCGGTCCCCAACGCATATATACTGATACCCTGACTGTTCAGGAAGTCGATCATGTTCGGATCTGTATTTACAATACCACCGTTTTCATACACCACACCAATACCATCGGCTCTGCGGCTCATGCGGTTGGTATATTTGATCTCCTGGCCGGCCAGTACATTGATGGCGTGAATCTGGTTGATAGTATGCGACCAATCTATACTGTTGCGTATATAGAAGTTTTTCAGTTCGTCTTCGTTCACGTTGTTAAATCCGCCTTCCGGTAAAACAACTTTGGGTTGAGCTGCCGGATCGTCCGGATCACGATAGAGCAACGGGTTGGCATCCTGTATATATTGTGTGTCATCGGCCCGGTATGCTTCTGCCTGGTTGGAACGTTCGTGAATGACGTGCTCGCGCTTGGTAGTAGCATAACGACCTTGCAGCGTACTGCGGAAGGTAATGTTTTCGCGAATGTTATAGGTTATATCGGCTTGTGTGGAAAGATCGGCTACATTGATGTTTATATAGTTTAGCTCAAGTTCTTCGAGGATGTTGAACGGAGCATAGTTTCTTCTGAAGTATTCGCGGCTGCCATCGCTGTTATAGGGACGTATAGACCGTGCAGTATTCAATGCATAGCTTAATGGATTGATATCAAAGTCGCGTTTATACCTTCCTGTGATCGGGTCGAAATCCCGGTTTTGTGTGCCTGGTACTTTTTGATCGCGATAGTTTGCTGTAAGTTTCAGATCGAGCGAGAAATTCTTTGAGAACTGAAAGCTGTTCTTGGCAGTACCTACATAACGCTTCACGTTATCAGCAATAGTCTGTCCGTTGTCGTGCAGGTAACTTATCGAATAGTAGCTGTTATGTTTTTCCGTGCCGGATGTGAGACTGATCGAATGCTGTTGCTGAAGTGAATTGCGGAAGAGTACATCAAACCAATCGGTATTTGCTGTCTCATACTGATGGAGGAAGTCTTCATTCAAGGTACCATCAGGTCCCCACGGAATTTCTTTCTCCGATATCTCCGTAAACATTTTACCCATCGCGCCATAGTTCTGGGCACGAACCGAAGTGGTGATATCGATCAGTCCTTTCTCATACATCTCGCGATATACTGACATCTCATCAACCGAGTTCAGTATATCATATTGGCTATAGGTAGGGCGTAAGTGAATAGAGAAGTTACCGGAGTAATTTACTTTGGTTTGTCCGCTCTTGCCGCGCTTGGTAGTAATAACGATTACACCGTTTTTAGCCCGCGTTCCATATAGCGCTGTAGCAGATGCATCTTTTAATATCTGCTGCGACTCTATATCATCCGGGTTGAGACCGGCTATAGAAGATGCTGTTAATGTATTGGCATTACCGGTAATGATATCATCGGCAGTAAGCGCATTGAGGTCTTCGAGAATTACACCGTCTACCACCATCAGCGGTTGCGTATCGCCATTGATCGAAGTGTTTCCGCGAATGCGTATCTTCGGACTCGTACCAAATGTACCCGATACGTTATCAACCGTAACACCGGCCACGCGTCCTTCCAGCATTTGACTTGCATCCGTCATACCCGAGGTTCGTATATCCGACATCTTTACATTGACAGCCGACCCGGTAAATAATTTCTTCTCTACTTCCTGGAAACCGGTAATCACCACTTCTTCGAGCTCGGTGGTTTCTACTTCCAACGCAACGTTAATCACGCTTCGCTGGCCCGCATATACAGTTTGCGGAACAAAGCCTATAAATGAAAATTGTATAGAATCTCCCGGAGATTCTGTGAGGATCTCAAAGCCCCCGTTGACATCCGTGATGGTACCACGGGTAGTATTTTTTATTCGTACACTCACGCCCGGCAGTTCAGTTCCGTCTTTTGCCGAAGTTACTTTTCCGGTAACCCGGATTCCCTGGGCCTGAGCTTGGAGTACAATAAATAAACACGGTAATAGCAGCAGTAAAAATCTTCCCATAAGCGATTTAGATACAGACTTCTAAATTTAACCAATTATAGGTCATCTGCAAGTGAGAGGTTACAGGAAGGGAAGACTTCCGGAAATAAATTTTTCACCGAATCACGAATCGATAAATCGTATCATTTGCTGGCGCTGATTTTCATCCGGTAATTTTCCGAAGCCAGCACCTGCGTTGTCGGCCATGTGATGCGGTTTGGAGGTGCCCGGTATCACGCAAGTAACGGCAGTATGTGACAGGATAAATTTCAGAAAGAATTGCCCCCAGCTGGTGCAGTCAAAGTCAGATGCCCACGCAGGAAGAGATTTACCCTTTACGCGCTGAAACAACGCGCCTTCTTCAAAAGGTTGGTTGATAATTATAGCGACTCCTTTTTCTTGCGCCAGCGGAAACAAACGTTCCTCTGCCGTGCGACTGAGCAACGAGTAATTGATCTGCAGAAAATCTACCGGGTTGTTTTTCAGAATGTCTTCAATTTTTGAATACGCACTTTCGGTATAGTGTGTAATGCCGAGGTAACGAATGCGACCTTGCTCTTTCCAGTCGCGTAACGTTTTGAGATGGAGCTGCCAGTCAACCAGGTTATGAATTTGCATCAGGTCCACTTGCTTTCGTTGCAAAAGATTGAATGAGTTATTCATCTGTGCTATACCTTCATCTTTACCAGTTGTCCAAACCTTTGTCGCTATAAATAGTTTGGTGTTGATGTTAAGTTCAGTGGAAAGATCGCCTACTACTTTTTCAGACGAGCCATACATCGGTGAGCTGTCCACAATGCTTCCGCCTTTATCAAGCAGCGTCTTCAATACTTCTTTGAGTGGAACGCGTTCAGCAGCCGCATTGCCAACATCAAAGGTTTGCCACGTGCCAAGCCCTATAGCGGGCAGTAGTTCGCCAGAGGTTGGTATCTTTCTTTTTAACATGGTTGCAGCAGTTGGCGTGGCACATATAGTTAACGGTACTAAACTTAGTGCGGAGAGATGTTGAAGGCAAGTCCGGCGGTTCATGGGAAAATGTGTTGAGGTGTTGACGTGTTGATGTGTCGGGGTGGGCGAGCGGTATAGGAAGTTAATAGTTTCGGAGAGATTATGCTAATTATGTCAGAACACGCGTATAGTATGTACATGTAGAACGTTGTGTGGATTACCGGATTTTTCCGGTGCAGGTATACTATCTGCTGCTGCCGGACGTAGCGCGCCTATAACAATTTGAAATGGCTGAAGATCAAATAATTATTCGATTGCGTATAGCCTTTACGTGGCATTTTTCCTTTGAAAAGGAATTAAGAGTTTAAACTTTAATTCGTAAAATCCATATTCTTTCAGATGATATTCTTACACAGGTAACGAAGTGCCGTGTAGTCACACATTTTGGGTTATTGAAAGTTACTTTCTTGCTTCGTAATGCTTAATGGTACATGTGTGTGTAAGATGTATAACGCCAGATATAGTGTCGTTATTGCAAACACGTGGAAATCATGAGTAAAAAGAAGTGCTGTGGTTACGCATTTTTAGAATAACCCTACACCCTTTAGCCTTAACCCTGTCAGTTGCATGATATTGTCTATACGAGGATTTTTTCGTACGCTGGTTACAGTATGCCTTCATTGTACGCCTGTACTTTTGGCTTTTCTATTTTCCTTACAATTTAGTCTGGTATATGCGCAGGATGCTGGAACCACAGCAGCGCAAACTACTGCACAGAAACCGGAGGAGTATAGAAAGGCGGTAGAGACATTTTATAAACTCGATCAATCCAACAATTTTACCGAGTCGCTCGCTTACGCGGATATGAATGTGTTGCCCATGGGTATAAAACAAACCCTGAGTAACATTGAAGTTACTATCGCGGTAAGCGACATGCGTTGGGAGACCAACTATAGCGAGCTTACGGTTTTTGCACGCGTCAAAATTCCGCAGGATGACAAGCTGCTGTTTTTCGGAGCACAGGGTATAAAACTGTCGCACAACGGTGATATTATAGGCGATGCATCACTCGTGTTGATGGGCGATATATCTATACCTATAAATGGTAACAGCGCAGCCTTAACGCTGAAAGGAAGTTTTGATAAGAACACCGGTCGTGCGAAAGAGCTCACCTATGTATCCATCGATTGCCAGGGATTCAAGGAGATGGGAATTACAGCCGAGGTTGAATTTCCCGAGAGCCTTTTGCAACCGGTAGACACTTCAGGAACGGCTGCCCCCGGACGCGTAAAAGGTGGTTTCAAAACGATCGTAAAAGACTGGAACGATATCCTCGCCTCGATATCACTTCCTCCATTTCAGATCAAAGGTCTGGAAGGATTTATCTTCGTTTTGAACGAAGCTATATTTGACTTCAGCGACTTGCGTAACGACCCGGCTATTGCTTATCCGGAAGGATACGAAACCAACTATATGATTCCGGGCAACCCGAATTTATGGCGCGGTGTATTTGTGCGCGACCTCAGCGTTACGCTTCCTAAACCCTTCAAGAAGAAAGATAAAACAAGAGTATCATTCGCAGCCCACAACATGCTGCTGGATAACAACGGTATAAGCGGTGTGTTTGAAGCAACCGGCATTTTACCGATAGATAAAGGCTCAGCGTCTGGCTGGCGTTTTTCGGTAGATGCATTTCGCATGGCACTTGAAGCCAATCAACTTACTGAGGCAGGTTTCTCCGGTATGATCGGTTTACCGGTATCTGAAAAATCAAACCTCGGGTATGATGCATTGATCACGATGGACAACGAGTATATGCTTCGTGTAAAGTCGCTCGGTAAAACCAAGTTCGATATATTCAACGCCGAAGCTGAGTTACTTCCTAACTCGTATGTAGAGTTGAAAGTTGTTGACGGTTCATTCAAGCCTGAAGCGTTGCTGCATGGTAGTCTTAATTTAGCGGCACGTCTCGGTTCATCCTCCAATCCTGCGGATACTACCAGCGGTAAAAAGATAGCCGAGTTTAAAGGTATAGAATTCAGAAGTCTTCACCTGAAAACAGAATCACCACGCTTTACGGCCGAATACTTTGGCTATAAAGGCGAGATCAAGATGATGAACTTCCCGATCTCGATCGATCGTATCGGTGTAAGAATATTGGAGAAAGAGATAGCGCTCGGTATGGATATAAAACTCACGCTGAGCGACAACATGTTTACCGGAAGTACACGCCTGGAAGTAGTGGGCGAATTGAAAGAATCCGGTGGCGTAGGAGAAGAACAATCGGAGCAGTGGAAGTATAAAAAACTCAACATCAGTAACATTGCTGTCAATGCCAAGATTGCTGAAACGTTCAGTCTCAAAGCGCAGCTTACAATATTAAACGATGACCCGATCTATGGCGATGGCTATGCCGGCAGCATCGAGATGACGTTCGATAAAGTGTTGAAGGGATTCAACGTGCAGGCTCGCGGTATGTTTGGCCGCAAAGACTTCCGCTACTGGTTTGTAGATGGCCGCGTAAAATTCGGACAAGGTATACCGGTGTTCCCTCCGTTGAACCTGAATGGTTTTGGTGGCGGTGTGTCCTATCGTATGAAACGCGATGGTGCTGATCTGCTCGCATCACCAACCGGGTGTAAATATGTACCGGATGAAAATACAGGTATAGGAGTAAAAGCATCTGTACTCTTTAATGTAGCCAACGATGCTGCTATCAATGGAGAAGCATCTTTTGAAATTGCATTTAGTCGCTCCGGTGGTCTCAACTTTATAGGCTTCTATGGATTTGCCAAGTTCGTGGGTAAAATACCGGGCACTGAGAATATAGAGAAGTTTGTAGGTGACAAGATGAAGAAGGTTGCTGACCTTGAAAAGAAATTCGTGGACAACAATCCGGCTCTGGCCAAAACACTGGAGACATTAAAACAATACGAACCGAACAAAGCAGCTACCGCTGTATTTGAGCCTTCCGAGAAACCAGGTGAAGCAGGATTCTCTGCAGCCGTAGGTATACAATACGATTTTACACAAAGTTCGCTGCACGCAACGTTTGACCTATACGTCAATGCCATTGGTGGTGTTATTCGCGGAACGGCTTCCGGCAATCGTGCCGGCTGGGCCGTGTTGCACATCGATCCGAAAGAATGGTATGTACACATGGGTACGCCAACGGATCGCCTGGGATTGAAGATGGGCGTAGGCGGTATCAGCATTGAGACAGGTTCTTACCTGATGTTGGGCTCGCGTATACCAGGATCGCCACCACCACCCAAAGAAGTGGCCGATATACTCGGTGTTGATATGGCCGAGCTGGATTATATGCGCGACCTCAACGCGCTGGGCGATGGACGTGGCTTTGCATTCGGAGCAAGTCTTAAAGTCGCCACGGGTGATATAACGTTCCTCATTCTCTATGCAAACTTCCAGGCCGGTATAGGCTTCGATATCATGTTGAAGGATTACCAGGACATGCAGTGTAAAGGACGCCCGGGCAAGATTGGTATGGATGGCTGGTATGCCAACGGACAAGCATATGTATACCTGCAGGGTGAGCTCGGTGTGAAAGTAAATCTGTGGTTCCTCAAAACGAAAATACCAATCATTAAAGGAGCAGCGGCTGCGTTGATGCAGGCTAAACTTCCGAACCCTACTTTTGTAAAAGGATACCTCGGTGTCCAGTTTGATTTACTCGGTGGACTTGTGCGCGGTAAGTGTCGCTTCAAGATGACTATAGGAGATGAGTGCGAACTGGTAGTGCCGGGAAGCAGTCCGCTGGAGATGCGTATGATCAGCGACCTGACACCGAAAGCAAATTCAACAGATGTAGATGTATTCGCTGCGCCACAGGCTGCCTTCACCATGCGTGTAGGGGTACCGTTCTCGGTTGAAGATGATCAGGGACCGAAGATGTACCGCATCCACCTCAACGATTTCGTAGTGGAAAATGAAGGTAAAAAACTTGATGGTAAACTGGTATGGTCAAGCAACAGCGATGCTGTATCATTCTACTCACACGAAGTGTTGCCTCCAAATAAACCCTTGAAGGCTGTCGTGAAAGTTGGTTTCGAACAATGGCAAAATGGTAAATGGGTAGTAGTATATACTTCCGGACAAAAAGCGGAAGAGTTTATGGAAGCTACCTTTACTACGGGCACAGCACCGGATGTTATTCCGCTTACCAACGTAGAGTATGCATACCCGGTAGTAGATCAGAAATTCTTCTTACGCGATGAGTCCAGCGCAGGGTATATCCAGCTGAAACGTGGTCAGAGCTATTTGTTCTCTACAGAATATAAACATGAAGTACACATCACATCGGCAACCAACGATCGCAAGGCACTTGCCTTCACATACGATGCAGGACAGAACCGAATCAAATATACTTTACCGGAACTCGACCTGCAGACAGCGTATGGCTTTGACGTAGTAACACTGAGCAACGCAGCCGGTGGAGAAGCGACTGCTGTTGAGAATACTGTGCAGGCTGTAAATGACGAAGAGAACAATATAGAAGTAACCAATCGTCAGGCAGCAACGGTGATTCGTTCCGATGTAGGCAAGAGCCTGCTCAACTATACCTTCGCGACAAGCCGCTTTGAGACATTTGCCGAGAAAGTAAATAGTATTCAGAAAGGAAATGCCGTTGCCGGACGTGTGTCTTCGGATGTAATCACATTGCAATATGAGATTGTGAATGCAGAGCCATTCGAAGTACTTGAAATGACCGGTACATCTTTCAGTGGAAACAGATCACTGGTGGATGTGAAAGCGGTGCTGAGTGATGCTTACTTTAAGGAAGATATCGATCCAATGGTATATCGTAATTACCCGGTGGCTGGTATCAAGCTGGATCGTGATGTAAATATACTCGGATTCCCGCCAGTTAAATCTGTACCGGTATCGGCAGCGTATCTCACGGAAGTGGAGAACGGTAATTTCTACGGACTTGCCCGCCAGCGCTTCCCGTATATCTATAACCTGCCGCAGATATACCGCCAGGACTTCACTGATCTCCAGCAGAAGATCGTGAACCAGTTCCTCGGTACGGCACGCCAGGCCGACTATAACTATATCATTAATGGATACTATCGCTTCATCCGCGAAGGTAATTATACCATCGAGCTACAGTATACATTACCGGATGGGACGAAAGGAACCAGCACACGTTTCGACTACTATAATTTCATAAAATAACATGCGGTACGTTTTTACTATAATTTTTTGCGTCATCGCTTCGTGGGCCGTACAGGCGCAGGATACCCTGCGTATTCGCGTACGCGCCAACATAAAGAAGGATATGATTCAGTTGCGCTGGGCTGTTAATTCTCCTATAGCCTGGAAGCAGAGCAACCGCTATGGATTCAGAGTGGAGCGCTATACCGTGGTGCGTAACAACGTTGTATTGCCGGTGCCGGAAAAAGTAGTGCTTACACCGCAGCCGTTAAAGCCACAGCCGCTGAACAACTGGCAGACACTTGCTACCGCGAATAACTATGCAGCTGTTATAGCACAGGCACTCTATGGCGAAGAGTTTCAACTAAGCGATGCAGATTCCAAAGGGGTATCGCGATTGATTGCACTGGCGCAGGAGTTGGAGCAACGCTATCTCGTATCGATGTATGCGGCCGACCTGTGTTACCCGGCAGCATTACTTGCAGGGTGGGGCCTTGATGATAAATCTGTAAAGCCTGATGAACGCTATTTATACCGTGTGATATCCGCTATACCGGAGAAGACATTGAAAGTAGAAATGGGCTCTGCGTATGTAAGTCTCAATGAATATACCAGGCTTCCGCAGCCGCAGGAACTCACCGCTATATTTGGTGACAAAAGTGTTTTACTTGCCTGGAACTACGGCTTGCTGAGCGATCTGTATAACTCTTACTATATCGAGAAATCGAATGACGGTAAGGTGTTCAAGCGCATTACCGATATACCGCTCACCAACATGAACGCCAAAGACAATGTGAATGTACAGCGTATGTTCTATACGGATTCATTGTCGAACAATACATCCACAGTTTATTACCGTCTTGTCGGGGTTACAGCATTTAGTGAAGAAGGTCCTCCGTCTGAAGTAATAAAAGGACAAGGCAGGAACCGGTTGATGTATGTACCGCATATCAATCGTGCTGTGCCGGATGCCACGGGCAAGCTGGAAGTAGAATGGGAGTTTGACGAACGTGGGAATAGTCTGTTAAAAGGTTTTGAATTACAACGGGCCGATAACGCGAAAGGACCTTTTAAACCGGTAGTGAAAAATATAGCCGCCGATAAGCGCAGGATCACGTACGATTCGCTGCAGGCTTCCAATTACTTTGTGATCACCGCTGTGCCAATTGAAGGTGAACCGGTTGAATCATTTCCGGTGCTTATCCAACCTTCTGATACCGTTCCGCCTGCTATACCTACCGGACTAAAAGGCGTTGTGGATAGTCTGGGCGTTGTAAGACTGTCGTGGACCGCCAACAAGGAGAAGGATATACTCGGCTATCGCATCTATAGAGCCCAGACCGCAGGAGAGGAGTTAATTCCGTTGAATGACGTAGCGGTACGCACCAACAGCTTTACCGATACCGTTGAAGTGCGAAACCTGAACAGCAACATTTACTATGCCGTAACCGCATTGGACGGCCGGTATAACCAGTCCGATAAATCGCAGACCGTTACGCTGGAAAAACCAGAGTTGATTCCGCCCTCAACGCCTGTTATCACCAACTATAAAGCAACAGCAAAGGGTATTGTGTTGACATGGGTTACCGGTGGCGAAGAAAATATAGGCTTGCTGAAACTTTTCAGACAGGAGCGGGGAAGCACAGAGAGTACACTGCTGCACTCATTCAGTGATGTTACTGTAACGCAATATATAGATTCAACCGTACAGTCAAACGCATACTATAAATATACCCTTGCGGTAGTAACGAAGCGAGGTTTGTCATCAGCACCATCACCGGCTGTAACGATACAGGCGGCAGTAACGGCCGTGCGCAAAGGAGAGTTCACCAGTTTTACCGCGCGCTTCAACAGGAAGAACAAGCGCGTTGACCTCTTGTGGAAACACGATATACAAAATTTGAAGCAGCTGGAAATATACCGGAGAGAGTTAGACAAAACTCCATCACTATGGAAAGTAGTAAAAGGTTTTGAGACACAGGTATACGATGACAGCGCACAGCCCGAAGTACAATACGAATACCTGATACGAGCCGTACTTGAGAATGGTAAGAGCGGAGCAACGGCTAAAGCAATACTAAAAAGATAATTACGATGTACAGTTTGGTAAATGGTCATGTTATGAGAAGGATAATTTTACTTTTAGTATGTATAGTTGCCTGCGTTACAGTGTCTGCACAGCAGTATGAATATTATATGCGGGCGAGGATACGTTCAGGACTGAATGATGTGAGTGATTGTGGGAGCCACTTTCGAATAACAATGTTGACGAAGACTGGTAAAGAGTATATCTGGTATCAGAGTTTGAATATGGGGGAGGATAACTGGGGTGATTTTAATAAAACCTTTTCCTCCATGGAAAACGATTCGATTGTAAAGATTAAAGTACACTCCGAGCGTTTTACCGAAAGTTGGACGGATTGTGATCACCGTGGTGGTGGCGATACAGAATATACGATAAGCTATCCGTGTAGCTCCCAAACTTTTGACGGTGCATTTCCGGGATATGATGGTGAAAGTACATTACAGGTTACTGTAAAACCACTCTCGGGTGTATATGCCGTTCAGTCAGAAGGCCGGGCCATTGCTCCATCAAATATGTTTTTCTTTACATCGAGTGTAGAACTCAAATACTCCAACGGGGTAACAGAGACTGTGGCTACGATGACAAACACAGATATTGTTAACGGGCAAAGTATAGATTTTACAGATATAAGACTAAAGTCTGGTAAAAATGTACGCGTAACAGAGGCGCGTGTGCGGTCCTATTATATGAAAGGGTTTCTTCAGATCACAGATAAGACACTGACATTTGCTATCAATGATCCTGATCCTGCGTCCGATCTGGACGTAACATTAAATGAACCATATTTTGGAATGGCACCGGGAGGTACGTTACGGATTCGTTATGGGCGCACGGGTACACCGGTTAATTATAGTCCGGGCAGTTCAAATATACTCCCCTCCACAAATGATATTACGCTCGCGGTTCCCGAAGCATACAGTGGTTATCAATGGTATTATCTGGTAGAAGGAAGTATATGGCGAACTTTACCAGCTTCATTCGGAACGGGTAATAAGATCACGATATCCGGTAAGAAATTATTTGATGCGGTTGGTTTGGATTATCATAACTATCTGTTTAAGCAGATTTCCTTCAAGGCACTATATGCTTGTGCCGCAGGAAGAGAAACGAGAACTATACCACTGCGTCACCTGCCATCGGCACCGGGTATCGTATCCACAGAGCCGATTATGGAGACATGTTATAAGGATAACAATGCCAAGCTCAAAATTACGTTTGATCGTGCGCTGTATTCCGGTGAAACCTATTCGGGTATAACATTCAACGAGTTAATCTATATCTATATCAATGGAGAAACCTTCCAGGCGTTTCCTAATCAGCTTGATGCCAATCACAGTATAGAAATCGGTAACCGATCGCCTGCTCTTTATGAGATAACGTTACAAACAACATTCGGAGTACTGGGGAATGGCTACTCGGATGGTGATAACCATAAAGACGAGGCTGAAGTAAAAGAACGCCCACCGATTGTAAACTTCAATGCAGTAAAGGCGGATGTACATTGCTTTGAAGGTGAAGATGGTAAGATTGCTGTGACCGCCCAGGGAGGAACACAAAACTATACGGCATATCTTCTTCAGAATAATAATTACATAGACACGATCAGTCTCACTGAATCAGCGGGAAACAGTTTCGTCAATCTCAAAGAAGGCGACTATGTTGTTCGATTGAAAGACAGCAATGGATGTGATCCGAAGAACCTGATTACAAGCGCGGTCATCGAAAATCCGGCTGAGGTAAATCAACCGGCACAAAAAGTACTGGTAAGTACTGTGGAAAATATAGAGCCGCTTGGCTTTGGCTTGAAGAATGGTCACGTAACCGTTCGTGCCGAGAGCGGTACATATCCCTATACCTTCGATTGGACAGATGAGATAAATAGTGTAGGCATGACAGGCGATGCACCTGTAACGGAAGGTAGCAGTATGAAGAGTACGCTGTCCAATATAGGTAAAGGTAAATATCGCGTAGTAGCGAAAGATAATCAGTATGCATTGGCCTTTCCTCAGACGGAAGTGAATATCCGTGGTTGCTACGATACATTAACAATCTTTGTGGAAGAGCCACCGCTGTTGGAAGTAGTACTGGCGCAACAGCATTATGTGTCATGTTACGGATATACCGATGGCGAAGTAGTGGCTCACGCTAAAGGTGGAAGACCGTATCTTGCCGGGCATACTTATGAACCTTATCAATACGAATGGTTTGTGGTTGACGCAGCAGGAGGTACTACTGGCTTCGGAGAATCCGATAGCACAGCACTGCAACGTCCGTCAGCACTATACCGCGTGAAGATTACCGATCGAAATGGAATCATTGCATGGTCACCCGACTTCAAACTCGTGCAACCGGATGAGTTGAAGATCAACTTCAAAACGTCACAATTACTTTGTAACGGTGATGCGAATGGAACATCCGAAGCATTACCGCAGGGCGGTACAAAACCATACCGCTATGCGTGGAGCACCGATGAGACAACCAGTCTCATCAGCAACCTGACAGATGGAATGTATTCCGTTGTAGTAGTAGACACCCGCGGTTGTACAACCTTTGGACAAACAGAAGTAGTTGTGCCGAACAGCCTTGCTGCCGAAGCAGTTGTTACACCGCCAACCTGTGAAGGCTATACCGATGGTTCCATCGTGTTGACCGTTACGGGAGGTAAAACAGATTACAACTATAAATGGCAACATGGTCCGGAGACTGCCGATGTTAGTGATATTGGACACGGCACCTATACCGTAGTGGTAACCGATGCCAACGGATGTTTCATTACCCGCGAATATACTCTCGACAATCCCGAGTTGTTTGCACTTGATCTCGGACCGGATCGTGTGCTCTGTCGCGACCAGGTATTAGACTTAAATACAACGATCGAAGATCCTTCATCACAATATATATGGCAGAAGGACGGTCAGTCATTCGCATCCACAGCTTCCGTAACGTTGAGCGATGTTGGAAACTATAGTGTAAGAGTGACAGACAGCAAAGGTTGTTTCAACCAGGATGAGATAACCATTACCCGCGATGATACTGAGATTGCGGCTAGCCTGGCCGTTGCGACCCGTGTACCGCAGGGAGGAAAAGTACGTGTGGCAAATATCAGTCACCCGACACCCGACCGCATTGAGTGGATCATTCCATCGCAGGCAACGGTGTTGGAAGAAACTCCCGAATACCTCGAGCTTATCTTCCGGGACAAAGGCGAGTATCCGATTGGTATAAAAAGCTTCAAAGGTCAGTGTGAAAAAATATCGACCAGTACCGTACGCGTTGTAGACAAGAGCGAACTCACCGACTATAAAACTCCGGATGAACCTTATATAAAACAATTCGCAGTTACACCGAATCCAAACGATGGACACTTCAAGGCTACGATCGAGTTGCGTGAAGCCGGTGCCGTGAAATTGATACTCTACGCCAATCAGTCCAATATCATACGCGAAGACCAGGTTACGGGTAAAGCATTTATCGAGATGGAATACGATGTATCATCCTCTACCGGAAGCGGCTTGTATATGCTGCAGCTGATCACTGCACAGGGACAATCAACCTATAAAGTAATGATCAATAAATAAGACAAGCCGATTCAGTTCAATAGCAAACATGGCACGAATGTTAAAACGTTACTGGTTCTATATAGTGTTGTTCAGTACGCTTGTTCTGCAGGCGAAGGCACAAACAACATACCCGATACAGGTCAACGCAAACCTGTTGCCGCCCTATAGCGCTTACCTGAGCGATTACTATAGCGGCACACGCGAGAAGCTTACCCTTACGCTGATCAATCGCGATCAGTTCAAGCCTACACTTAATGTTCGCTTACGCATGATCATTACGGCTCCGGGTGGACTTCGTTTGCAAACAAACGAACAGGCCTTCATTGAACCATTGATTGTAGAAAACGGATCACCCGTGCGCCTGACACAAGATGATCTCGCGCCTTACTTTCAGCCGCAGAACTTAATTACACAAGGATACATGGCTTCCGGTAAATTTCCGGAGGGCATGGTAGAATTTTGCTTTCAGGCAGTAGAAGCCTATACAGGACAAGCGTTGTCGCTATCAACCTGTACACGGGCGTGGATCACCAGTCAGAAGCCACCGCTCCTAAGTTTACCACGCAACAATGAAAGTATAGTATTCCGCGAACCGCTGAACGTTTTATTTCAGTGGACACCGCTACATCAAGGTCTTGCACAGGTAGAATACGAATTTATACTCAAGGAACTTTGGGACAACGGTATGACGCCACAGGCTGCATTCCCGTATGCACCTGAAATATACCGTGAGACAACACGGAGTACATCATTAGTATATGGCGCCATGCAGCCGCCTCTGCTGGCTGGTAAACGTTATGCATGGTGTATCCGTGCGCAGGCTCGTGACGGTATGGATGCTGTCAATCTTTTCCAAAACGATGGCTATAGCGAGATCCGCTGGTTTACCCTGCAGGACAATTGTTTGCCCCCTGAATTTGTACTTGCAACGGCAGAGAAAAAACGACTCAATGTAGAGTGGACTGCATTGCCGGAGCATATCGGTTTCAGCGTAAGTTATCGCGTGATCAAAGCACGATCTTCCGATGGAAAAGTAGATCCTTCCGAATGGAAGGAGCAGCAATCACAGGAGCCAAAGGTTATACTGTATGGCTTGCAGAGCGGTGGTACATACGAATATCGCGTGGCGAGTTATTGTATGGCCGGACAGCCTGTATATAGTCCTATATTTTCGATTACACTTCCCGAGACCGACAGTGCACGTCTGGCACAATGTGGTATCATGCCGGATGTAAATCTTACGAACAAAGAGCCGATCAAAGAACTGAAGACCGGTGAAATCATTATGGCGAATGATTATCCTGTAACCGTAACGAAGATATCAGGCGCCAATGGTATATATACCGGGGAAGGATGGACGATTGTGCCCTGGTTGAACGATGCCAAGATTGCAGTGCAATTCACCAGCATCACGGTGAATACGGATAAGCAGATGATCAACGGGTATATCGATGCGAAGTACGATAAGAACGAAGGACAAATCGCCAATCTCGATGATGTATTTGAAGGTGGCTTTGATGTAGGTACTGTCAAGACGGGTATAACCAAAGTTGATCATATAGTTGATTTCTCGATACCGGGCGTAGAAGCGTTTAGTCTCAATGAAGAAGGTGAGCTAGTCATCACCGATGCAGAAGGTGAGCCTCATACCATAACACCGGCCAACAACGAAGGACAAGGCAATGAAGGTAACAAGGTTGTTGTTTTTCCGATGACCGTTCAGGATAAAGACGGCAATGTATACCAGGTCGAGAAAGTTGTTGAGAAAGACGCAACCGGTAAAGAAGTTGAGAAAGCCAAGGCAACGTATGTCGGTAAGGTAGGCACTCCGTTGGCCGAGGGAAGCTTCGATCCATCGCAGTTGAACGGTGACAAAGCGATTGTAACATTTGCCAAGGGCGATGGTATATATGGCTTCGATACATGGCTTGACTACTATGATAATGTATCGCTCATAGAAGGTAAATATCAGAAATTATATACCGACTACTATGCGCCATGGAAGCTTGTGCCTGCCGGAAAAACCGATAAAGTACAGGCAACCATTGTAATTACAGATAAAAACATCAAGCCGGAGCAGGTAATCTTTAAAACTCCGAAAGGCACCGAGTATAAAGCTACCTACGAGAATGGTATATATAAACTCCAACTTGCAGCTGGTCCGGCAGGCGATGTGCAGGAATTGTATGCTCTTTATCCAAATGGTAAAGATAAATACTATACCCTCGGCAAGCTCAATATAGTAAGCTATGAGCTGCAAAGACAAAAGGTAGTTCTGGTTCCGGTTAACAACGTGCCGGTAAGTAAAGACGCTATACAAAAAGCGCTACAGGATATTTACGGTCCTGTAGGCGTAACATGGGACGTTGTGCTCGATGATAACTTCAATTATACTGAGAACTACCGTTTGATGGAAAAGTCAACCGGACTGAGCACCTATAACGAAGACATGCGTGCGCTCAACGATGCGTATAAATCTGCACGTGCCGATAAGTTTGATAAAGCTGCTAACTATTTATTCTTCCTCAAAGCAACGGGCTCCGAACAAGTAAACGATCGTGACGCCACCGGCTTTATGCCACGTGGCTCTCAGTTCGGGTATATATTTACCAGCGAGATAAAAGATGCGAATGAAGCTGTTACCGTAGCCCATGAATTAGGACACGGCCGCTGGAAACTCTTCCACACCTTCGATGAACACTACGGAGGCTACAAAAAAGGCGAAACTGACAACGTGATGGACTATAACAATGGTCTTCACGTAGCGAAGTGGCAGTGGGATATTATGAATGATCCTGCGATGTTGGTGAGTATTTTCGAGGGGGATGCAGCAAGCGCTTACCGGGATAAGCTTGCATATAGGTGTCTGCCTGTCAGTTTAACCAAAATCGCTGATTCGGAATATTACTATACGCTTGATAAGAAAGTAATCTTATTAAACAGTAAATATGAACCCTATGCATTTGTAGGGGAGGGCGATACTAACGGAAATTATAAAGGTGCTCTTGCTATAATTCGGAGAAAGTCGGATGGAAAATTATATTATCCGGCGAAGGAAAATGAAAAATACCCACTATACTATGCACGAACATCGTCCGGAGGCTTAGATGTAGACGATAAGTTTACGGACTTTGTGGAGGGCAACAATGTAACTCCCACGGTTGTAAAAGTTGGTAATGATTGTTCTTATACGATCCAACGTAAAGGGAGTGCTGATGTCGTTGGTAAGGCGGATAAGTGTAATTGTTTTAATAGTGGTGGCGATGGAAACGGAGGGCAAGGCGAGTTTAAGATCATTGACAAAACAGGAGAGAATATAGATCTCGCATCGATCAGCGATTTACTCTCCGGTAAACTATCGTATACCGATGTTCGCTTGGGAGAACTTCAGACGAAAGTTGCGCACCTATATCTTACCAGCTATAAAAATCCTTCAGCGATTCAGGAAGTTATGGATGCCAAAGTGCCCGAAGGTATCTTAAAACTCTGGATACATAAGACAAATGATAATAAATGGATCGTTAAAGGTGGGGTAGATCAAACGCGGCTCGATGATATATATAAGAATAAATTCAGGGCATCGTATTCTTTTGATATCAACAAAGCATTAGAGAGTGCGTCATCCGACTTAAAGGCTGTTGCGACAGCAACGTATAAGATAGCGGATTGGCTGAGCTCGAAAATCTCGACACTATACGTTCCTGAATCTTGGTGGAATTGTAACAACACCGAGGAGTTTGGCATTACTCCAGATGACCCGCGCTATTTTAATCCTCCGTGGTTTGTGAATGTTGTGAAGATTATTCTTTCTCCAACAGATATAGTCGTAGACTCCTATATCAAGAATATGATTCCGGAAGACAATACTTCGTTGGCGAAGCTTAAAGAAATGTCTATCGCTGATATGAAGTTTGCACTGGCGGTAGGAGTTTGGGATGGGTTGGTCGGACTGATTTCTGCCTTACCGGATGCATTAAAATTGGCGACCATGAATTTTGCCGATGACCCGGGTGCGCAAAAAAGTGCAGCAGCTATAGGTAAGCTTATTGACGAGAAAGGAGGAGGCGTAATTGGTACCGGAAGGATGATCCTTGGTTCTATAGCTGATCAGTTCGATGCGAATAAACCATGTGTCTTGGCGCACTCCATTGGACAAGTTGGTTTTGATATAGTGGTTGCCATTTTTACCGCAGGAAGTGGAACAGCAGCATCTCGCTTTGGAAGTACAATAAGAACCATAGTAACAACACTTGATAAGTTAGATGTACTGGGTAATGTTGTTGGTGGAATTGCCGGAGCGGGTCTTAAAGTAGCATTCAAGGGAACTTCAAAAGTAATGACGTTTACGGTAAGAGGCGGAGTTAAGTTAATCGAGGCGACTATTGATAATGGTAAATATGTTATCAAGGTATTTAAAGCTGCTGGTACTGCCGCAAGTGAAATAGACTGGAGTTTAGTGCGTGTCGCGCAAATGATTGGTCCAAATGGGGAGCGAATCAATGTGCCGATGCTGATGAACCCGGCAGATCAAATGGAGAATGCTATTTATAGAATTAAGGAAATTCTGAAGGATGAAAACGGTGTCGAAATAAAGAACGATAAGGGCGAATCGCTTGCTCAGGTTGAGAATACAACTACAAAGGAAAGCGATATAGCGGTGGTTAAAGGCGTAACCAAAACGTTAGCTGAAAGATTAAGTGAGTTTAAAGGAATCGCTAAGAAAATAGATGCGTTTAATGATGCTGCCAAGAGACAAAAGTTTCTGGATGACTTCAATAATGCTACAGATGATATTCTTCATAAATTGGATGCGAACGATGGAGCTTTGGTCGATACATGGGATATAATAAACAACAAGCCAAGTCTCCGATTAAAGATAGAAGTACTTGAGGCGTTGTTGAAGCTGAAGAAGAATCCACACTTGGCTAAATCCGGTGTCGGTATCAATGATAAACTTTTATCAGAGATTAATGGCTGGCAATGGGGTGACGGCCTAAGCAACACGGCAAAGGCAAGCTATGAGGAAGTTATCAATAATATAGATCGCTTCGTAACAACACTTGGGAACAACGGCATAGAATGCAGTAATTGTAACAGACTTTGGGAAATATTCAAGACGGGTTCTAATACGGATAAGCAGGCTGCATTCTGGATTATGGAAGACGTTGCCAGTGATGCAAAGACATTTGCCAAGAAAAAGCTAACATTGGAGCATGATGTAACAAAATCCAATGGCAAGGGAGGAAGAATAGATTTAATAACAGACGATACGCCTCCGCTTTTTGTAGAGTATAAATGGTATGGAGGAAGTGATGGTGTTGCGAAGGACCTGTTTGTGGATGAATTTATACGAAGAGATTTGAACAGTATAACAGATCTGAGCCAGTTGCAATGGCGCATAAAGGGTAACAAGCTTACAAAAGACAAGGTGGTTGAATATATAACAGGTGCTCAATCTGAAATAACGGCTGCAATGAGACAGATTTTTGAAAGCTATAGGGTTAAGAAGAAGTATTCCAAAGCGATAACAACGAATGCTCGCTTGATAGAATTTTTGAAAAGTAATGACGAGTGGTTTTCTGAAATATTTAAATAATGATTGCCAAGGAAGAACAACGATATCAAAATATACTCTCCATGGCTAATATGGGGGCGGAATTAATTCTTCATACGAAGAACGGTGAGCTGTTAAAAAACAAAGATAGAATTAGCGATAATGTCTCAGAATATAAAGTGTGGGGCAATGCGTTACTATATACGCTGGAGGCAGGAGAATTGATAATTTATAGTGAAGGCAAGTCTCAACGCTTTCAAGGGAATTTCTTTTTGTCCCACTTCTGGGGAGAAGAGGAGAGGTTCATCGTTCTTAAAGAGGAAGATGATGGAGATGTATATTATGAATGCAATCGTAATTTTGAGATGAGCAGGATGTCTGTTAACGATGCATTCGTTAAGCAGTTTTACAAAAATTATTATATAACCCAGGAGGGAGATATTTTGAGTTGCTATACCTTGGCGGGAGTATCGTTGTGGAGGCATAGTATAAATAGCTTGCTGGGAGGAGAAAAGAGCATTATAATGAGCGATCTTATTCCATTTAAAGACAGGCTATTCTTTTATCTCAATGATTACACACGAAATGAGTCTAAAACATTCTGTTTGAAAATAGACACCGGAGAGATATTGCAAGCCTCAGACCATATGAAAGGCTGGCTGACATTGAATGGAGAAAGGTTGTTTGCAACAGACAAAAAGCGAGTATTGATTTTAGACGCAAATACGCTTGCAGTACAATCTGTAGATATAGCAGAGCAGTTATCTGATCTTCCGGATCATCTGGGTATGTCTTATAATAAATTTTCCATTGCGAACGATCTTCTCTTCTATACAGGTGAGCGAACTTCCAATGTCGGAGTTATAGATATTCTGAATAAAAGAGCCATTTGGAAAAAGCAAATAAATGTAGACGGAAGCGTAATCAGGCAGCTTCTGGCCTACGATAATAAGTTTTGCGTACTCGATGCACGTGACAATTTCTATTCTTTCGAATATGATCTGACCAAGTAAGAGGTATTGGATAGATCGCCTGGAAAACGATAAATGACGATTTTTTAACCTAAAATAAATAAACATGAAAAGAAGATTTACGAATGCTTTATTGTTGGCTGTGGCTGTTGTAATGGCATCTTGTGGGGATGATGATGAGGGGCCGTCCAGTTATTATACGCTGGATGGATCGAAGAAGACGCTGGCGTCCGGTATATTTTTCTATGATGATAGTCCGGGAGAAAGTAAATCCGGGAAAACTATATATTATCACCAGGTTACATTAGTATCTGCAGGTATAAATGTAAACGGTACAAGCTCATCAGGAACCGGTGATCTGGTTACGTTGATGTTGGCTTCTGAAACCACACAGTTGGAAATTGGTTCGCATAGTTTCGTAGGCGATGATACAGAAGCAGAGCCACAGGATTTCGTATACGGAGATATAGCGGTTGGCTTCAATGCATCAACAGGTAACGCTACTTCTGAGTATGATTTTGAGTCGGGTACTGTAACCGTTGCAAAGTCAGGTGATATCTATACCATTGACTTCGAAGGAGAAGTTGTCGTGGAGAATCAAACACAGAAACATACGGTAAGTGGCCATTACAGTGGTACGCTGACCAGTATATTGAATGACTAAGCTATAACGAGACAAGCTGTGATCGTTTAAGTGATTGCAGCTTGTCTTTAGCCTAACGATAGTTGCCTGTATGAAATTTAACGCTACCCTTCTCGCAAGTCTTATTATAAGTATCGTAACGCTCTCCTGCTATAAAGAGGAGGAAGTGCCTGTTATTATAGACTTTGAGTATATCCAGCCGGAGAGCTATACCGTGCCGGTAGACCTCACGTTGGTGAACCGCACATCGGGTGCTGACTTTTATCGCTGGACATTTGAAGGCGCATCACCGACAACATCGGATGATAAGAATCCCGGAACGATCTCGTATGATAAAGCAGGTACCTATACTATAAAACTCGAAGCGTGGAATGACACGCAACGGAACACCAAAGAAATTACATTTACACTCGACTCAGCCGTTAATGTTGCTTTTGACGTGGCTGTACAGGTAAATGACTTTGTACCGGCTACTGTTAAAATTACGAATCGAACGCGCGGTGCTTCATCATACGAATGGACCTTTGAGGGCGGAACCCCGGCAACCTCTACAGAGATGAACCCTCCGGATGTACGGTTTGATTCTCCCGGAGAGCATACCATACAACTTCGTGTGAGCAATGGAAGAGAATTCTTCTCTTCGTCAAAGACAATTGTCTTAAAGCCGGCCATGGCTATCGATTTTTCAATTATACCTTCATTTGAAGATGAAGATTACGAGGCACCGCTAACGGCTAATCTTCAGAACAGCACGATCAGTGCTTTGCGTTATGCATGGTCTGCAACGGGAGGTGTTATTGATAATACAACAGCCGAAAATACAACTATATATTTTGAGAATCCCGGTACGTATACTGTAACGCTCCAGACAGAAAATGACAAGGACGTTCAAACAATCCAGCGTACCATTACCGTAAAACCGAATACGAATCTCTATATCATGGAAGATGTGAAGCTCGCCATTAGCGCTGGGCACACCGCTTCCGGTAGTTTTTATTCTACGAAACTTCGCCAGGTACTAAAGAAGGGAGATGTAACGGCAGAAAATGGAAGTCTGGTAGATATAGTCTTCTTTGGTATAAACTCAAGCTTTAGCTATAGTCGGTTCATATCACCTGATTCCGCGTCCAAGTATTCATTCCCCGCAATTCCGGGGGCAACGCATACCGCTTTTATCAATACACTTGAATCCAGCGCTATATCATTCTCTGAAACTCAGTTTGATGCCATGATGAATGATACACCGTTACAACCGATCGATATAAAGAGCAACGACAGTAAGATCTCTTTCTTCAATAGCACTGTTGTGCCGCGTGTGGTTTTGTTTGAGACAGGTGATGGAAGAAAAGGTGCTATCAAGGTAAAGAGTTTTGTGGCAGATGGATCGCAGTCCTATATACTTCTCGATATTAAGGTGCAAAAATTAAAACGATGAATACCCGCTCAGTTATCGGCTATATTGGCTCCTGTAAAGAGATATACAGGGTGCTCGCTATTCTTGTGGTGATGTCGGCAGGCGTTGAACTGCACGCACAGCAGGTTGATTTGGGTAATCTGAAAAATACATTTTCGCAGAAGCCGGTCCGGATTGGTGGCGGTATATCTGCCAACACGGTATTTTATGATGGCAATGACGGACAAGGCCGTCAGCCGTTCACCTATTTCCTGAGTGGTAGTGTTAATTTTAATATATACAACCAGATCAACCTTCCGTTTTCATTCAATATTACCAACCTGGGTTCCAGCTACGGCTATCCCACATTACCCAACAGGTTTAGTGTACACCCGATGTATAAATGGATCACTGGACATATAGGGGATGTCGCCATGAGCTTCTCTCCGTATACACTCAACGGGCACATGTTTACCGGTGTGGGCGTTGATCTTACTCCCAAGGGGCCATTCAAATATAGTGCGATGTACGGAAGACTTCAGCGCAGCGTGGAGTATGATACTGCCAACCGGATTGTTCCTGCAGCGTATCAACGTATGGGCTACGGGGCAAAGGTCCGTTACGACCAGGAAGATCATTACCTGGGCATGACCATGTTTGCAGCGAAAGACGATCCTAACTCACTACGCTGGCAACCGGATAGTCTGAATATATTTCCTCAGCAGAATGTAGCTTTCAGCTGGGAGGGAGGAATCAAGCTGATGGATAATTTGAGTCTGTCGGGTGAATACGGTGTCAGTCTCTTAACACGCGATGTACGGGCATCACGCGAAGGTTCATCCATCATTCACAAAACACTGGCTAACCGAAGTTCTACCGAAGCTTATAAAGCGTTTAAGGTGGAAGCAAATTATCAACTTTACAAGAACACGATTGGAGTAGGATATGAACGCATTGATCCGGAGTATAGAACGTTGGGAGCATACTACTTCAATAACGACTATGAGAATATCACCTTGCGTTATGCACGTCCGTTCTTAAAAGACAAAGCAAATATAGCCTTGAGCTGGGGCGTGCAGCGCGATAACCTTGATAATGATAAAGAGCAATCGTCCAAACGTTTTGTGAGTTCGGCAAACCTGAATTATACTCCGAATGAGAAATTCAATGCATCGGTGTCCTATTCAAGCTTCCAAACCTATATGAACATCCAGTCACAATTCGATTATATAAATGGACAGTCGCCTTACGATAACCTCGATACGCTTGACTACACGCAGTTGTCTCAAAACCTCGCCATCAACACGATCTATAATTTCGGCAAGAATGAAAACCGGAGACAAAACCTGAATGTAAATCTCAGTTACCAGGAAGCTGCCGATAAACAAGGTGATGTAATACGTCCGGGGGCACTGTCTCAATTCTATAATCTAAGCACGGTATATGGATTGTTACTGGTTCCGCAGGCGATCAACTTCAATGCTGCGTTCAATACCACGTACAATCACGTGGGAGGAGATGAGTTCCTTACACTAGGCCCTACGTTGGGGGTCAAGGCGAAGGTGTTTAAGAAAGCTATCACCACCGGACTGTCGTCATCGTATAACGTAAGTTTCAATGATGGTGACGTGCAGAACAAGGTATTGAACCTGCGCTGGAATGCCGGCTATACTTTACTGAAACGCCATAACCTGAGCGCCAACACTATCTGGCAACAGCGCGACATCGAAGCACGCGGCACTACGCGATCGCTCACGGCTACGCTGGCATACGCCTATAGCTTTTAGCGGCACGGGTCGCGAGGGCTGAATTCTCTGTTATAACTCTATTTCATTTACCATTCCCACGAACGGTTAACATTCTCTACCTTTGAAGCTGAATTGCTTTTGAAATGAATCTGGCTTCTTCCCTGGAGGATAAAATATTTGGAATTATCGGTGCTGCGGGCGACCGGCTCGGTGTGGATACCTATGTGGTGGGTGGATATGTGCGTGATCTGATCCTGAATCGCCCGTCCAAAGACATTGATTTTGTTTGTGTGGGAAGCGGCATTCAACTCGCACAGGCGGTGGCCGAATTGTTAGGTCCTGCAGTTCATGTAAATGTTTTCAAAAGTTTTGGTACCGCGCAGATTCGCTACGAAGATCTTGATCTTGAGTTTGTTGGTGCGCGTAAAGAATCCTATCGCAGTGATTCACGCAAGCCTATCGTTGAGGATGGGACACTGGACGATGACCAGAAGCGCAGAGACTTTACAATGAATGCGCTGGCTATCAGTCTGAACAAGAATACATTTGGTGAGCTGATCGATCCCTTCAACGGCATCGAAGACATGAAGAAGAAAATGATCCGCACTCCGCTGGATCCTTCCATAACTTTTTCTGATGATCCGTTGCGTATGATGCGTGCTGTTCGCTTTGCATCGCAGTTGAGTTTTGATATTGATCCCGATACATTCGAAGCGATTATGAACCAGGCTGAGCGCCTGAGTATTGTTTCGCAGGAGCGCATTACCGATGAACTCAACAAGATCATTCTGAGTCCTGTGCCTTCTTACGGATTCAAATTACTTTTTCACAGCGGCATGCTGAAATATTTCTTCCCGGAGATGATCGCGCTGCACGGTGTTGAATATGTAGGAAGCAAAACACACAAGGACAATTTCTTTCACACGCTGCAGGTATTGGACAATGTATCGGTTATGTCGTACGACCTGTGGTTGCGTTGGGCTGCTATACTACATGATATAGCCAAACCTGCAACCAAGCGTTTTGATAAAGTGCATGGCTGGACTTTTCACGGTCATGAAGATAGAGGCGCACGCATGGTGCCCGGTATATTTCGCAGGATGAAATTGCCGATGAATGAGAAGATGTTGTTTGTGCAGAAACTCGTGAAGCTACACTTGCGCCCGATCTCGCTGGTGAAAGAAGTGACAGACTCTGCTATACGCAGATTGCTCTTTGAAGCAGGCGAAGACACCGATGCGCTGATGAAGTTGTGCCGTGCCGACATCACCTCCAAAAACAACGATAAGGTTACACGCTTTCTTAAGAACTTCGACCTCGTAGAACAGAAGATGCGCGAAGTAGAGGAGAAGGATAACCTCCGTAACTTCCAGCCTCCGGTAACAGGCGATGAAATCATGCAAATGTTCAACGTACCTCCCGGACGGATCATCGGAGAGATCAAGGAACAAATCAAAGAAGCCATCCTCGAGGGCCATATCAAAAACGATCGGGCAGAAGCGCTCGAACTGGTCATGAAGATTGCCCGCGAGAAAGGTCTTATACCCGAACGTGCCGGGTAAGAGACTATGCAGCTTTGCTCAGCAGTTCAATAAATTTTTCGCGTGTTACGGGTTTGATGATATACTCCCGCACATTCTCATTGCTCTGGGCGCGGGTAATATCGCGCGGATCAATGGAAGAACTTACCATATAGATGAGAATCGGTTTTGATAAGTTGGTTTTGAATTGAGAGTAATCATCCAGGAACATCCAGCCGTCAATATAAGGCATGTTGATGTCGAGGAATATATAGTCGGGGAGGGTTTCAGAATCGCGTGCATGGTCTTTCAGAAAGTGAAGTGCATCTTCAGCATTCTCAAATTGTAAAATCTTATCAGTAAGCTGCGCGGCCTTGATGGTTCGCGAAGCCGTGATCTGGAATACCTTGTCATCGTCAACAAGGGCAATGATGGGAGTCTTATTTTCCATCGCTCTGGTACTTGTTAAAATTTATCGTGAAGGTAGCGCCTTCGTTCTCCTGACTCGAAATACTGATCTCGCCACCCATGGCTTCAATTTGATTCTTTATCATGAATAATCCAATACCCCGGCTCTCCGGGTGGCGGTGAAATGTTTTTCGCAGTTTGAAAATCTGGTGACCATAGCGGTCCAGATTTATACCTAAACCATTGTCGGTTATCTGCAAAAAAATATTATCCTTCTCATTAAACGTTTTAACCCGTATCACGGGTGTCCTTCCCGGATAAATATATTTCAGTGCGTTGCTCAGCAAATTCAACAATACACTTTCGAGGTAAATGCGCGGGTATTCGATCATCGGAACAGCCGAAAAATCCGCTACGATATCAGCTCCGGTCTCCGTGATACGCGCACTCAACATGGCTTTTACATGATTGAATACTGCTTCAAAGACGAGGTGCTGCTTTTCGATGTTTTTGTTCTGCTTGATCTTTAACACCTCATTCAGTTCGTGCAGGGTATTGAGTGTAGTTGCTCCCGACTCTTTCAGCAGTTTCAGGTATTCAGCTTTTTCTTCTTCAGACTCAGCTCCTTCCAGGAAATTTAAAAGCGTAAGTATATTTCCGACCGGAGAGCGCAGGTTGTGAGACACGATCTGTGTAAACTCTTCGAGCTGTTCGTTCTTGCGCTTCAGGTCTTCGGTGATCGCATGCAGCCTGATGTTCTGTTCGATGATCTTTTCTTCGGCCAGCTTACGATCCGTGATGTCGCGGAATTCCGTTACGCGTATAGTCCTACCGTGGTACGGTATATTTTTAGCATGTACTTCCAGGAAGTAACGCGTTCCGTCTTTGCGTACACCTTCAACGTCATACGGTTTTTCATAACCAGAGCGGATGTTTGCTATTACCAGCGGCTGCCATTCCGGAGCTACCAGCTCAACACCATTTTTGCCGATAAGGTCCTCATACGTATAGCCGGTGAGGTCGCACAAGCCCTGGTTACAGTCGATGATTACACCCTGATCGTGCAATCCCAACCCACCAAAAGAAGCTTCCTGTAAAATGCGGAAGCGTTGCTCACTTTCACGTAATTCCTGCTGAATGTTTTTGATAACGGTGATGTCAGTAAACGAACAGATCACTTCTACGAGTTTATGCTGTTCATTAAATATAGGCTCAGCATTCACGAGCAGCCACACCAGCTCATTATCGTTATTGCGGAAGAGTCCCATCACGATACCCCGTGCCGGTTTATGCGTGCGAATAACTTTCGGTACAGGATGTGATACGCCCGGAAAATCAGAACCATCTTCGTGAATCGCACGCCACTCGGGACTGAACGGAGAATTACCGATCAATACTTTCTCCGATACTCCGAGAAGTTCTTCTGCTGTTTTATTACAGAGTGTGATGGTGCCCTGGGCATCGTGCAGGAGTACACCAATATTAAGATTGCGTACGAGACTGCGGAAGCGGTATTCACTTTCGCGAAGTATATCTTCGGTGTGTTTGCGTTCCGTGATGTCCCATGCTATCGCGACCAGAACCTCCTGCCCAAAGTAAGTGCCTTTCGAAATCCGTACTTCCCGCAGAAATATACTGCCGTCTTTTTTCTTTCCCCACCAGTCGATCGATTGAGGTATACCTTGACCCGCGAGTGTAAATGCTCTTGCCAAAGCTGTGAGATCATTCTTGCCATCCGCGGCCAGAAACTCCGGTGTGCGCCCGATGAATTCACTTTTTGGGTATCCATACATTTCGGATGCACCGGTGTTTACATCAACAAAAGTACCTTCGGGCGTGAGTAAATATATTTCCTGCGCAACGGTATTGAAAAGCTCGCGATAGCTTTGTTCACTCTTGTGAAGCTGATCGATAGCTTTCCGTTCTTCGGTAATGTCGCGTGCAGTGGCTATAATTATTTCCTTCCCGAGATACGACCCCTTGGTAAGCTGTACATGTTTCAGAAATATAGTGCCGTCTTTACGTTTCCCCCACCACTCAAAAGCCTGCGGTTGTCCTTGCAGTGCCAGTGTGGTTTGATGCGCCAGTGCTTCAAAGTTATTCCTGCCGGGTGCCGAAAGAAAAGCCGGGTTGTTGCCGATAAAATCTTTTTTGTCGTAGCCATACATCTTGCAGGCTGTTTCGTTTACATCAACGAATGTGCCGTCAGGATTCTGGATATATATAGCTTCGTTTACCGTATCAAACAGTTCGCGATAGCTTTTGTCGCGTTCCTGTACTTGTTCCTGTGCCGTTTTGCGTTCGGTGATGTCTAATGCTATACCAATGGTTTGCGTAACATTTCCATGGTCGTCTTTTTGAAATACAGTATTCCGGTTATGAATCCATCGCCATTCTCCGTTTTTATTCCGGATGCGGAACTGCGACTCCTTTACAGTATCAAAAGGTTCATCTTTCCATTTGGTAAATGTATGAAGGTCATCCGGGTGAATGATCGATTGAGGAAACTCACTTCCCATGCGCATGATGTCTTCCGGAGTATAGCCGCTAACGGATTTACCGGTAGTGTAAAGACTGCAATTGTTTACAACATCGTGTACATATAGTTCACCCGGCATCGTCTTCTCAATACTTTCGCGCAGGCGTATATTATGCTGGTTGACGGCTTCAATGCGTACCTGCTCCGATATATCCTGCATGGTGCCGAGCATACGTTCGGCATTACCATCAGCACCTGCCAGAAAGAAACCGCGGTCGTGCATAAAAGCATATACACCATCTTTCTTGCGAAAGCGATACGTTACATCGTATTTATAGAGTGATTTTTCAGCACGGGCAAGTTCTTCGAATGCGCGTGCGCGATCTTCCGCATGAATAAAGTCTCCCCACGTGGCGATGTCGCCCATCTCGTGAGCACTATATCCCAGTACTTCGTCTATATTTCCACTCCAGGCAATTTTACCTGAGGCAATGTGATAGTCATACACCACCTGTCCGGAAGAAGCCGTGATGAGTTCATAACGCATTTTCCAGTTTTCCTTCTCGGCATTCTTGAGCTTGAACTCCGTGATATCCTGTGCCGTGCCCGTCATTTTTACCGGATTGTTTTTCTTGTCGCAGATAACTTTGCCGACACCTTCTATCCAGTGAATGCTGCCGTCATGCCAGCGTATACGGTGCTGTACGAAGTAACTTTTCCGTTCGGCAAGCGCATCGCGTATAGCGGCCGTAACGATGTCTATATCTTCCGGCAAGATGAGTTTTTGGTATGATTCAAATGTACCGTTGAATAATTTTTTAGGTTGACCAAAGATGATATGTACGTTGTCAGACCACTTTACTTCATTGCTGCGAATGTCCCATTCCCAAATACCCATCTGGGCAGCATTAAGAGCCAGGGCCAGGTTGTTGCGGCTATCGCGCAAGGCTTTTGCAGCGCTGATCGTCTTTTGATTGTCAAGTGTCCTCTGTCTTTTGCTGCTAGCAACAGTTTTATTTTTAGGAGCGGAGGCAACGCGCTTTCGGCCAGGCATAGGAAATCTCTTTTGTGTTTAAGGTACAATTTTTTATCGTTCCTACAGGTAATAACCGGAACTATCGTTTTGTTGTTTAGTGTCTATATCGTAATTTTCAATACATCCAACCCTTCAATCCATGTTAAAAGAATTTAAAGAATTTGCACTGCGCGGAAATGTTATGGACCTGGCAGTAGGTGTTATCATTGGCGGTGCCTTCGGTACCATTGTAAATTCAATTGTAAATGACCTGATCATGCCCCTCGTGGGAATCGCCTTTCAGGCAGATTTCTCCAACCTATATGTTCCGCTGTCCAGCAAAGTAGCTTCCGGATTACCATTGGCAGAAGCCAAAAAGCTCGGCCCTGTATTTGCCTGGGGCAACTTTGTTACCGTAGTGTTAAACTTTGTTATTCTGGCCTTCATTATATTTCTCATGGTAAAAGGCATGAACTCACTCAAGAAGAAAGAAGAAAAATCACCAACCCCGGTAGAACCACCAGCTGATGTTAAACTGCTGACAGAGATTCGGGACTTGTTGAAGAGTAAGTAAGGAAAGGAAGCGAATCGGGTTTTCGGAGTGAGTAGAAGGAAGTCCGAAAGACGTAGAGGGAGATGGTCGAGAATTTATACGGTGCGGGAGTGAAGCCTGAAAGTTAACAGCTTCGAAAAAAACTGAACTCACTATATATAATTTTGAAGAGGTGCTGTGGGGGAAAATTACTTAGACGCGATACGTACACACTTTTTTAGGTCGTGTCGCAGTGCCTTTTCTTTTTAACCACTTTATCTATACTTTCAATTTTTCGGTCCATATACTTCAACCTTTGAGGCTAACATTGTACTAGGCGCTCACCATACATGCTATAATTCGAACGTTTTATTTTCCCAACTTCCGTCTTCATGACTTTCGGACTCCCCGACTTCCGGACGTTTTAACATTCCCAACATTCTTCCTTTCACGTAAACACGTACTCACCTACACAAGTGCCCACGTAACCCTAAACACGTTGCTCCCCCGTCTCCTGAAACACCACCTCGGGACGCTTGTTGATGAGCGCCAGTTTATCCATCCAGGTAACTTCGATGGTGCTCACGCCAAAATCATCGACCACCTTTCCCTTGATAGCATAGAACCCGCGACCGCGCAACGGGTACTTGGCAGCGATGTCGGGAAAGTGAACCGTGTCAAAGACTTCTCCGAGATGATCGTAGAACGTACCGAAGTGCATTTGTTGTCCACTCTTTGTATAGGCATTCTTGGATGTTACCAGATAGCCAACTATATATACCGACTTTCCATTTTTACCCGGCAGTTCGCGCGCCAGTGTGTCGCCACGATCGGTTGTTTTGAGCAGGCGAAACGGATCTCCCAACGGGAAGCCTAACAGTTCTATTTCGTCAAATATATCTTCGAGTGGATTGTGCGTGAGCACGGGTAACGGGTAATCTTTCGGCTCGGTATCGAATAGATCTTCTACCGTTTTGTTTTTTGTCTTGGAATTGCTGAAATATAGCATGGCTTCCCAGAGCAGACGTTGTTTACTGCGTCCTGTAAAACGGAACGAACCCAGACGAATCAGAATACGAACCTGCTCAAGTCCCAGCGGTACTCTGCGCAGAAAATTATCCAGACTCTTATAGGCACCGTTGCGTTCACGTTCGGTAGGTATATATTGAGCAACTTTTGTTTCGAGACTTTTCAAATGGACGAAACCTACATAAATGCGATTGCCATGAATCGTGGTGAGGTAATCGCTGTGGTTAATGCAGGGAGCCTGTATATCCGCGCCACTCATGCGAGCTTCGTGAAAGTAAAATTCCGTTCGGTAAAATCCTCCGAAGTTGTTGATAACGCCTACCATAAATTCCAGCGGGTAATGTGCTTTCAAATATAGACTTTGATAACTCTCCACGGCATAACTTGCTGAGTGACCTTTGGCAAAGGAATACCCCGAGAAACTTTCGATCTCGAACCATACGCGATCGATGATGTGTTGCTCGTGGCCTCGTTCCTGGCACGATGTGACAAACCGTTCGCGTACACGCTGAAATTCTTCTCGAGACCTATATTTACCCGACATACCCCTGCGCAGTACATCGGCTTCGGTTAACGATAGCCCGGCAAACTCGTGTGCTACTTTGATCACATCTTCCTGGTATACCATCACCCCGAAAGTTTCCGCCATCAACTCATCCATCTTCGGGTGAATGGCTTCATATGTCCCACCGTTCTTTACAGTATGGTATCGCTCGATATAGGCACGCATCATTCCCGAACTTGCAACACCGGGGCGAATAATGGAACTCGCAGCCACCAGCGTGAGATAATCATCACACTGAAGTTTACCAAGCAACATACGCATGGCGGGCGACTCCACATAAAAACATCCCATCGCGCGACTGTTACGCAACAAATCTTTTATCTTATCGTCCTTCTTGAAATCATCAAAGCGATTAATATCAACCGCTATATTCTGGTTTCGCTTAACGTGCCGGATGGTTTCTTTAATGTGCCCAAGTCCACGCTGACTGAGTATATCAAATTTATATATACCAAAGTCTTCCGCGTTATGCATTTCAAAGTGTGAAACCGGATAGCCTTTCGGTGGAAGATCGGTGGCGGTATAGGCGTAAATGGGTTTCTCGGTAATAAGAACACCACCGGCATGAATAGACATGTTGGCAGGCAGTTCCTTGTCAACGATATAGGATGCGTAATTATATACCAGGTCGCGGATGTGATCGCGCCCGTTGTTATCAGCCGGGTTCTCTACTATATCGTTGATCTCTTCTTTCGGCAAGCCGAATACTTTACCAAGCTCGCGCAGGATCGAGCGCCCCTGGTAGGTTACGTGTGTACCGAGGAGGCAAACGTGATTCTGTCCATACTTCTCAAAGATATAGTTGTAGATGGCATCGCGATTGTCCCACGAAAAGTCGATGTCGAAATCAGGAGGTGATGCGCGTTCTTCGTTGAGGAACCGCTCAAAGTATAGATTCAGCTCAATGGGATTCACGTTCGTGATGCCTAGACAATACGCTACCGTGCTGTTCGCCCCACTGCCGCGTCCTACAAAATCATAGCCATTACGTTTGGCAAAGTTGATGAGGTCGTACGTGATGAGGTAATAAGCAGTGAATTCTTTCTTGTCGATGATGGACAATTCTTTTTCGATGCGCGTGCTCCAGATCGTTTCATCATCACCATACATTCGCTTATAGCCTTTTCGTGTTTCTTCGCGCAGGTATAGCAGGTCTTCTTCCTTACTGGTATGAAAGAACTTTTTGTTTTTGTCTTCTCCAAGTTTGCACTCTATACTACATTTTGAGAGTAACGATTGTGTGTTCTCAATCAACTCCGGATGCTGCGCGAATTTTTTAAGAAGCTCCTGCTGCGGTATCATATACTCATCAGATCGTGCCTGCTGATACTCCGTTAATTTACTCAGCAACGTGTTGTTGGCAATGGAACGCAGCAGGCGATGCGCATTGAAATCCTTGTGCACAAGCTTGCCGCTTTTGTTGCGGGCAGGAGGGAGGAATGTCACCGGGTGCAGAATCACAAACTTCTGCGGGTAGTCGGTGCGTGGCGTGTAGAACGAGAACTGATTAAGCTGAAAGGGTTGAACTCCTATATATTCATTTACACGCAGCAGTTCCGGACTTGTTTTGTCGAAGGGGTATATAACAAACACGTTGGTAAACTCCGGAGCCCGTGACGGAAACTCTTTTGCCTCTCGATTATACCTGGAAAGAAAACGGTTTATTTCTTCAAACCCGGCATTGTTTTGTGCAATGGCTATATAGAGCAGCTCATTCCCGTTTCTGAATTCAACACCTACGGCTATATCAAGTTCGTACGGTGTGTCGTTGAATTTCGTTACCCCGTTTTTATCAGCACGGTGATTGCTGCATAATCGCAGCATCTCCATATACGATGCCGTGTTGTTGATCTCCGTCAGCACCAGCTTATGCACACCACAACGCTTCGCTTCTTCAAACAGCGCCTTCACCGGAAGCATTCCGTATTTAAAGCTGAACCCGGTGTGACAGTTGAGAAACATCTTTTTTGAGCTTTGAGGTTTTAGCTGTGAGCTGCGAGTTTTGATTGATATGCCAGTAAGTATACGTTTACTATATATCGATTAAGTTAGGTGATCAGTGATTATACTTCCATTCTGTTCATGGAGGCAAGTACGAGTTTTATTTCTCCGTAACTATAGTCTTCGCCTAGTGCTTCTTTTATAGGGGAGAGTGCCATGCCGCCTACGCGTTCTATCGTTTGTCGGATGGTTTGAAGTTTTTCCGGATCGATTACTTTATCGATGGGCAGTTGTCCGCGTTGAACGTAGAAAGCCAGGTGTGTCTCAATGGTTCCGGGACTAAGTCCGCGGAGTACAGCAATTTTTTCGACCGGGTTTCCTTGCTGAAATAACGTGAGACTTTGTTGCTTGGTATCGTTGTCGCGCTCTGGTTTATCTTTACGTATCCGCTTGGGTGCTTTCCGATGCATGCGTGAGGCAAGACCATTCGCCTGGCAATGATTGATTACCGCTTGCATAAACGTGTGTCCGTACTTTTCCACTTTCATTTGTCCGAAGCCGTTGATGTTTCGTACGTCATCTATACTATGCGGCATATAGGCAGCGAGTTCCTGAAGTGTAGCATCCGAGAGAACAATGTAGGCTGGTACATTTTCGTCTTCAGCCAGTTGCCTCCGCAGGGCACGCAGCTTGTCAAAGAGTTCAGTATCGTACTCTATGGTCTCAGAGGCTTCCTGCTTTTCTACGATGGCGCGCGATTGCGTAATCATTACACGCTCCATGCCTTTGAGTACGGCTATACTTTTCGTGGTAAGCTTTAACACCGGGTACGTACCTTCGGATTTGGCGAGATAACCCTGCGCTGTAATATCACGGATGATGCGGTTCCATTCTTCTTTACTCACATCACTTCCTATACCGAACGTTTTTAACTGTCGGTGATCATCGGGTATCTTGCTGCTGTTGGAGCCGCGGAGGAAATCAATAATATACCCTGCACCAAAGCGTTCCTGTAAACGCGATACAGCCGACAATACTTTCTGTGCTGCAATCGTACCATCGACACGCTCAACCTGTGCGAGACAAGAGTCGCAGTTGCCGCAGTAATCGTCAGCCGGTTCATCGAAGTAATTCAGCAAATATTTTCTTCGACACGATGACAAGTCACCATACATCGCCATCTGGTCGAGCTTGCGAAAGGCAATATTCGTCTGCTCCTGGTTTCCTTCTACCTCAGCAAAGTATTTCAGTTTCGTTACGTCACCATACGAATAAAACATCAGCGCTTCGCTATCCAGACCATCTCTTCCGGCACGACCAGTTTCTTGGTAATAGCTTTCTATATTTTTAGGCAGGTCCATATGCACCACATAGCGCACGTTCGATTTATCGATACCCATACCAAAGGCAATCGTGGCAACCATGATCTTTACTTCATCACGCAAAAACATTTCCTGGTGTCGTGCACGTTGTTCGCGTTCCAGGCCGGCATGATAGGGGAGAGCATCAAATCCATTTGCCTTTAAATTACTGGCGAGTGTTTCCGTTGACGCCCGCGAAAGACAGTATATAATACCCGATTCATTCTTACGCTTCGTCAAGAAATCATATAGTTTATCCGTAGCACCTGCCTTCGGTTCAACGGTATAGCGAATGTTCGCGCGATTGAAGCTGGATATAAATATAGCCGGCTCTTTCAGCGCCAGTTTGTCGACTATATCTCTTCGCGTAAGATTGTCCGCAGTAGCGGTGAGTGCAATTACCGGTACCGCGGGGAGCGCGCGCTTCAGGTGGGCAAGCATCAGGTACTCCGGACGAAAGTCATGTCCCCAATGCGAGATACAATGCGCTTCGTCAATGGCAATGAGACAAACATGAAGCGAAAGTATAGTATTGAAAAACGGAGTAGGCGTAAATTTCGCAGACTGATTTTTCGGCAAAGCCGCAGTCTCTTCCTGTCGCAGTAATTTTTCAGGAGCCAGGTATAGCAATTTCAGTTCTTTCGAACGCGCCTTATCAAGAATCGCTTCCTGTTCAAATGACGATTGTGTTGAATTCAGGTAGGCGGCTTGTATACCGTTGAGACGCAAGGCATCGACCTGGTCTTTCATAAGTGCGATCAGTGGTGAGATAACAATCGTGAGACCATCCAGCATGAGCGCGGGCACCTGGTAACACAGCGATTTACCTCCGCCCGTGGGCATGAGCACGAACGTATCCTTCTTTTGCAATACACTTTGAATAATATTTTCCTGCTCAAGCCGGAAGGAAGAGTATCCAAAATGCGTTTGGAGAACTTGCAAGGGTGACATATCTAAATAAAATCTAATAACGGTTAAAAATAGGAGGGTCATCATACAACGGGGATTGCAAGTTAATATTCTCCAAACATAATATCCTTATAATGTACCCAGCGGTTTTCAGCGCGCGCCAGTACAGTAATGCGGTCGCAGAGAAAATGCTGACTGTACGAAAAATCTTTCAGGTACGGCCAGGCTTTCAGAAAATCCTCCGGTGTTAATTTCTTGGCAATGGTAATGTGTGGCGTATACCCGGATTCTTCCTTGATCAGCTTCTCGAAAATATCACGCACCGGGTACTTGTTCACAATATCCATATATATAGTACGGTTTGAGCCGTTATAAAATACATTCAGGTTCTTAATGAAGACGTTGAACGGTTTGAACTGCGCAGCTTTGGCCTCTACATGACGCACAATATCATCCACATGCGTGTCGCTATATTTGAAGAGTGAAATGTGTGCTTTGGAATACCGGTCACCAAATTCGTGGCCGATCAGATAGTGTACATCGTCTTTCAATACCGATACATCACTCATGATGTGACGCGGAGGCGCAATGATAAAGAATAATTCTTTTACCGGGCTGCTGATCTTTAGTGCTGATGTTCTTCTCATAACCTTAAAATTTTTTTATTCCGTAACTGCTATATATTTTTTTATCTACATTCTTCCTTTCAGCCGGTTGTTGTTTCTCCCGCACGGCTTCTTACTTGTTGTTTTTTACTTCTTACTTCCGGCTTCTTACTTTTAAAACCTACTTCCCCTTAAACATATTCATCTCCATCCGCACGCGCCTGCTCACATCGAGCGTTGTGGCGCGAACCACTTTCTCAACACCGTGTCTATGCTTGATATAGTCAATCGCTTCATAGAGGTTGATGCTTTCTGCGGTATCATCAAACAAACTGATCTGGTGATTGCCATGTACAAGACCGCTCAGCCGAACGCCCACCAACCGGATCAGCATTCTTCTATTATAGAGTTTATCAAACAACTGCGTTACCGTGCGTAGCAATACATGGTCAGACGATGTATAGGGTATATGTACCTGCTTTGTTTCGGTATCGAAGTTGGAGTAGCGTATCTTTACCGTTACGCATGAAGTAAGTTTCATCTGACTACGCAACTGGAAGGACACCTTTTCCACCATCGCGATGAGAATGGATTTCAGTCGCTTTACATCAATGGTATCTTCATCAAAAGTACTTTCTGTTGAAATAGACTTCTGCTCACTATAGGGAACCACCGGAGAGTCATCTATACCCTGTGCTTTGTTCCACAGCGATATTCCATTTTTACCAAACGCGCTCACCAGGAACTTCACCGGCATTTCGCGAAGCGTGGCAATGGTGCGCACGCCCATATCATAGAGAAAGGTAGTGGTCTGTTTTCCTACCATTGGAATTTTATCCACCGTGAGCGGATCGAGAAATTGTCGTTCCGTGCCCGGCTCTATATATTTATTAGCGTTGGGTTTATATTCACCCGTGGCGACTTTTGATATAAGTTTATTAACCGAAAGTCCCATCGATATGGTAAGGCCACTCTCTTTAATAATTTTGTGGCGCAGTTCGGTGGCCCATTTATAAGCACCGAAATATTTATCCATGCCACTCGCATCAATATAGAATTCATCGATCGATGCTTTCTCAAAAGCAGGCGCAGCCTCTTCAATCATCTCGGTTATTTCATGCGAGGCTTTACTATAAGACTCCATATCGCCCGAGATAACTTTAGCATCGGGACACAATTGCAACGCGAGGTACATCGGCATGGCCGAGTGCACACCAAACTGGCGCGCTTCATAACTGCAGGCAGCCACCACACCTCTGCGACTGCTTCCGCCTACTATTAAAGGCAAACCCTGCAGGCGCGGATTGTTCTTGCGCTCAACCGCCACAAAGAAAGCGTCCAGATCAAGATGTATGATGTTCCGTTCCATGACGCTAAATAACTAAAAATATTAGTTAGATGTTTTTCTTTTCGACTAATTATTTTAGATTTGTGTCATCATTGAGAACAAAAAGGGAGTTAAACTGATTTTGCCATTCAGACTTATAAAACTCAATGAAACGTTGTGTGTAGTTTGCCTGAACCTCTCTCGCAGGGTTATGCGAGAGAGGCCTTCAGGGTTGTTTGTAAAACGAAGTCGATCGTATTAGCAGCGTGTTGTTTTTTCAGATAAACTATATCTGGGGAAACTCGATTTTTGTTTATTCAAATCGTACTTTGTAAATCGTAAACTTGTACCTTATATATAATGGCAACTGTTAATAAAAATCTGAAGTTCCTTCGTACACAGAAAGGACTTACACAAAAACAACTTGCAGAAAAGCTCGGCTTGAAGCAAGCCGCCATTGGCGCCTATGAAGAAGAGCGTGCAACCCCTCCGTTGTCTTCGCTGCTCGATATAACCAAGATATTCAATGTTAACCTGGATGCACTGGTTAGTCAGGACCTAAGCAAGGTATCAGAGAAGGATCGTAAAGCTGCTCCGTCAAAAGGTAAAGAAGTACTCGCGATAACCGTTGACTCCAATAATAAAGAGAACGTAGAGCTCGTATCGCAGAAAGCTTCTGCCGGATATTTGGGCGGTTACCAGGATCCTGAATTTGTAAAAGATCTTCCCAAGATAAGTTTACCCGTACTACCGCGAAATAAAACCTATCGTGCTTTCGAGATACAGGGCGACTCGATGTTACCTGTACAACCCGGAAGTATAATTTTTGGAGAGTATGTTGAAGATGTAGGCGATATCAAAAACGGTAAGCTATATATACTGGTAACCAAACAGGATGGTATAGTCTTTAAACGCGTTTTTAATTTTGCCGATGACGAAGGGAAGTTGCTTGCAGTATCCGACAACCGCCAGTACCAGCCTTTCTCCGTCACTGCCGATGATGTATTGGAAATATGGGCAGCGAAAGCATTTTTCTCTAACCAGTTTCCGGAAGGTAACGGAGGTAATCAGTCGGTATCCGATCAGCTGGCATTGCAGATTGTGAAGCTTCAGCAGGAATTGCAGGGAAAGAAAAAGTGAATGCTTAACCGTTATCCGTTAATGGTTGTCCGTTAATCGTAGAGTGAGACGGATGCTGTGTTAATGGATTTGAAAAAGATATATACTCTTTTTAGAACTATAGATATAGACACGCAAGCTCTTGTCGGAGTGCGGAATGTTATGCTGTGAGTTTTTTTACTTTAAACTCAGTGAACCTCTGTGTCTCCTCCGTGTCCTTTGTGCCATTGGATTTATATACACGTTATTAAAAATGCCCCAGTCGTCCAGTTGCTTCTCGAGACAAAACTTCGAGAAAGTTCATGCCTATATAACAAGTCATACCGATTCCGCAGGACATAGTTCCGTTACCATAGAAGGCTATGCCATAACTATTATCGATGCCGATCGTCTGGCCTTCAAAAAAGACAACTATACCTTCGGACAAGTCCACAAACAGAAAGGAATTATAGCCCTGACGAAACGCCAGCAGGATCGGGAGCGGCATGTGCGTGCGATCGAGCAGGCTTTCTGTGCTTTGGTGGAGGCCGTTAGTGGTTAGGGTATAGGAGGCGTTTTTGCTTTTAAGAGGGTAGGGGTTCCTTTCAGAGAGATATAATCCAGGGCCACAAAGTTCTCGAAGAAGACACAGAGTTCTCAGAGAAATTTGTATTAACCTTTGTGAAACTTCGTGTCTTTCTTTGTGTTCTTCGTGCAATGGGATTTTCAATGCACCCTCTTCATTACCCACCGCTTACTATTGAGTTGATCCGGTTGGTTGTAGAGTTTTCTTTTCACCACAACGAATTCATATATAGCGCCCTTCTTGAGTGAACTGCTATAAACAGAGTCCGCTTGAAGCCTGATAACGTTGTTCTCTTTTTGCCACGTTCCATATACCCAACTCGGCAGACTCGATGACGCCATATAGTGAACAAACCTGCCGTTATCAGTTAATGCCAAGGTCTCCATCCAGGCCGTTGTAGGTACATTTCGCAAATGCCAATACCATCGTGTAAACCTGGAGCCGATCTGATCATGCCGCATATAGTACTCCACCAACTTTGGTTTTTCCTGCGCGAAAGACAAGTTTGTGATAGACGCCAGTATTCCGATGATGATTAATCTTTTCATCTGCGTTTGTGTTCAAAACGACTGAAACCTGATACCCCTAATTTAAGAACATTATACCTATAACGATTTATGAACGCATATATTTCAAGCGGATTTGTTCAATTTTAAGGCACATCTCTTAATTAATAATTTTCATCAGTCGTATCAGCATATACACTAATGTCTCAAAGCAAAGTATACCAATTGTAATTGAATTTGGTTTATCGATATATATTTTGTGTCTCAGGTGCTTGCGTATATCAAAAAGTTTGTTACCTTCATACTCAAGAAGCCCATCTGGTTTCGCTTGTGAAAATAAGCGAAATAAGATGGGCTTTTTATGTCTTATATAAATCCGACCTATGGAGATATAATTTATTATCGTCCAAACAGGGTCAGGGATCAATATCTTCATTCAATAATTAGTTGGCCTCCTTGTAAAAAAGGAGGATGTCCTGCTTTTGCTGGAAAAAAAATAATTCGGTACCGAGCACGGATAATTTTTAGGAGTTTAGTTGTTAACCTAATCAAACTTTTTCTATGAAAACAAAGATTCAGCTAGCACTTATTTTGTTTTTACAATTGGTTCAAATAGATCTGCTCGGCCAGAATTTTTATGAAGTAATATGGAAGGATGTGAACCAGGATATTCTTTACACCGGATTACTTATTTACTATAGTGATGATGACGCACTAATGCGTGTTAAGTACAATAACCAACAAGGAATTTACATTGTTGCAGAATTTGAATGTAAAGGGAAGTACATTACTATGAACAATGGTGATCAGAAGTATATACTTGATGGTATAGATGCAAAAGTAGTTTATAGCTCTGATGGCAATATGGCTGACAAGGCATATAATGCAGATAATTTTTATTTTACAAAAGTAACTGACCAGGGATTTGATAAGTTGTATACAATTGATGATCAATATTTACAAAGGAGTAATCGTTCTTCTTTTTTAAGAGAAGTTAGAAGCTGGAAAGAGCTTGATCCCAAGCAATTTACAAGTGAGTATGTTTACAATTTTTTTAACAACGATGAATACTATTACACGGCACTTTTAAAATATAATACACCCGTGGAGGTTCCAACTGGAGAGAGTACTCTTCACCTAATTTTGGTTTCTAATACACAAGTTCCAGATATCCGGTTGAGCTGCGCTGTAGATGAGAACACTGTTATAAATGAATTGGAAAACATTTCGCAAGAGCTGAAAATAGGATTTAGCAGAAAAGTGATTTCTGGAATAGCTTTTAGTAAGGATGCAGTTGAAACAGCCTTAGAGGAACTTCAGCCACTTTCGAATGATATAGTAATTTTTGTGTACTCCGGACACGGATTTAGGTGGAGAAATCAAAATAGCGCATATCCAACAATGGCTCTTAAGTACTTACGAACAGAGACGTTATCACAAAATAATACTATGAGCCTTGAATCTGTATATCATAATATTGTAGCTAAAGGGGCTCGATTGAACATAATAATTGGTGATTGTTGTAATAGTGAACTTGGAGCTACCAATCGTAACGGATTGATCTCACTTGCATCTAGGAATATGAGTCAGGGAAGTATTCAAAGATTGAAGTCTCTGTTTCTTGATACCAGATCAAATGTTATAGCTGCTGCTGCCAGAAGTGGGGAAACATCCTGTGGCAGTTCAGTTGACGGTGGGTACTTTATAAGTAGTTTTTTCCAGTCAATAGATAAGGAGGTCAGTTATTTGGGTGGTCAGACTCCCACATGGAGGAATATAGTTACAAGAGCGATTAACTCTGCAAATTATAAAACGCAAAATTTGAGTGGTTGTGAGCCTCAGAATGGAATTTACGCTGTTAATTAATCAATATGAAAAAAGAGAATGGTATAGCTTTCCTATTGTTGATTTTATCCTTTTGTGTGACTCCATCAAAAAATGACAAATCCAATGAAAGAACAATAGCATTGTACGCGGTTGCACCAGAAGCGGTAGCTATGGATACAGAAGACAAAAATTATAAATATATACAAGGCTATAAAATTGATGTTGAATACGTGCTGACTTTGGAAAATAAGAAATTGCTTATAGACACTATTGAATCAGATAGTATTTATTCAAAAGATTCTAATAGCAAAAGATGTCCGCACTATGCGCAGTATGCAATTAATTACGGAGGTGATTCCTTTGTGATAAGTGTCGCCCCGTGCTCAAAAATATTGGTTTTCAAAAAGGACAGTGTCAGTGAACCCCAATTGATCGACTTGATAAATAATAATAAACTGGAACGTGTTATTGCTAATATCTCTTCAAGTGCAACTAAATGAACTATAAATACAATGGATCAATGTAATACTGTAAAATTATGGTTATAAAATCTATTTCTACGATTCGGCTATTTTTATTGCTGCATTTCTTGTTGACTTCTCTACATGGACATAGTCAGATTTTGAAGTCAATAGGTAAGACATTTGGAAGTATAGTCGATACCGGTGTTAAGATTACCACAGCACCCTATCAAAGTATTGTCAATACATCTCAAGTTGTGACAGGTCAGGCAAATGCCAACACTATATTTGAGCCCTATAAACAGCTGGGACAGTCAGCAGGAACGGCTGTTATTGATGCAGCGGAATTGGCTAATAGACCTCAAAACTTTATTTACCAACAAGCTCTATCTTTTTCAAGTACTTTTGGCGAGCCTGGTAAGTTTGTTTTTGATGTGGGTACTTTTACTACTCAATTGTATTCGCAATTAGGAACATCTAGTGCTTATACGGTTGGAAATATTTTGAAAAACCAGAATCCATTTCAAATCCTTGCAGCTCCTTTGGCAGGTGCTATTAGGGCTGCTAGAGAAAGACATATTGGAAGCGCTCGACCATTGCCTCAAAATATAAAACAACTACTTGCTCCGCACTTTTCTTCTGAAGTATTAGACAGAGTGCGATACACTGTGGGGAGTGTTGAAATCACTTTGCCTCAGTTTATTGGTCGAGGACAGAAGTATATGGGAAATGAATATGCGGTAGTTGTGGATGATATTATAGTTTTTAATAATGAACCCCCAGTAAATTTAACTTTTTGGTGGGCTCATGAAATTACACATGTAGAGCAATATAAAAATTGGGGTGTTGAAGTCTTTGCCTATAAGTATATGAAAGATCTTGGGAGTTCAATTGAAGCCGAAGCAGACAATAAAGCTTATAAAATAACGAGCGATGGAAACAGCATGGGATTTTCCGCATTGAAATCCGTTCTGAATTCGACAACTATCATTACAGGAAATAATATTGTAAGTGAAATATATGTTGCTCAGTGCTTTTTTCCGAATGATGCAAGTCCAGTCTATTACCTTGTAACTAATTACGGCAAAATTGTCGCTATTGATCCATTAAATGGTGCATGGATTCAAGTGGGAGCATGTACTCCTCCAAAAGATAATATAGCGATGTGGACCTATTGGACTCCCAATATTGAGTATGCAGTTACTCCTCAGGGAGGGATATTTACCTTTGATCCTATATTTTTCAATAACGGAAATTTCTCCCATTATCAACCGAGACAAATCGGTCACGTGGTTAATTTACAGGTCATTAAGCATTGAGAGATGATTTCATGATTAGGCAAAGGCATATCTATGGTTAGCGACTTCGCACTTCCTAGACTTGATTGCTGAGGTATAGTCGCATATTGCATGGTAACAAAAGTTATTGTCTTACTCACCAAATAATTCTTTTAAGTTTTTCAGTCATACTATAAGAGGTGCCATCGCGGAGGATTGTAAATTTATTTTCTCGGTGCGATCGGGGTATATAATTAGTATCTGAGCTCTCGTGTCGGTATCGGTTTTTTTACGATTAAACTTGGGTAGATTATTTAGTTCGTTTAGAAAACTGTTAACTTCCTTGCGTCCGTTTAAGGTTCTTACTTTTTTCCTGCCATCAAACCGCTGCTCAAATTCTGAGCATGGAACAGTTGTCCTTGTCGCGGTGGTCATGTTAACGGATGTTATTTCGATTATAGGTGTCGATGTTCTTGGTTGAAAGCCTAGCAAAAGAAACACAATGGTTATAAAGCTCGTCATATAGTTGTACAATATAATTTATTCAGATTTCTCAGATAATCTCAAAAACATCGGTCATGGGTTTAATCACTAGCTCTAATGCAAACACTGAAACTCATCTTAACACAGACGGGTTGTCCATTTAGTTTGCCGGGCTTCCACTGTGGAAACGTTTTAAGCTGGTCAATGATCTTTTGCTTGCATTCTCCTTCCAACGGACGGACGTCAATGTTTGCCATGTTTCCTGTGCGGTCGATTGTCCAGGTTATTATCCGTATCTGATCGCATTTTTTGCCAACCGTTAAGTGCTTCACTAAATATGACAGCGGATCTATAGTTGATGTTGCAAATTCGGGCATCTCGTCTACAATCGTATATACAGAATCACACGGTGTTGTTTGCCCGTAAGTTATTGCATGCGTCCAAGGGCATATCAAGAGGAGCAAGAGGAATGCGCGGGCTATCATGGAGGAAATATAGCTGGATATTCGAATCCTTGAGCGGGCGTAGAAAGAAATATTGATGTAGAATCCATTACTTTGAACGACTATTCAATCAGGGGATTCCGCACAGCATGTACTATATTTCATAGTACAAGCGTGTCAGCGAAATGACGATCTATTGTTCTGGTGTGCCATAGCACAATTTGTCTGAACTGATGAAAAAGAACATCAAGCGCACGTCATGCCGCCACTGCTAACTTAATCGGGAGATGAATGGACCTATGCGGCATCCCCGCGCGGGCAATCTTAATCAGTGTGCGTTGCAGTTGTTAGGGGGTATGAAGATATTCGGGCGGCTGAGATTACTTTTTACTATCCGGTTTTAATGCACATTCTGAAACTCATCTTTACGCAGACTGGTTTTCCGTTTAGTCTGCCGGGTTTCCACCGGGGAAACGCCTTAAGCTGTTCAATGATCTTTTGCCTGCATTGTCCTTCCAGAGAGGGAGCGTCAATATTAATCATGTTTCCGGTACGATCGATAGTCCAGGTTAATATCTTCATCTCATCGAGACCGCAGCTGCCGAACTGTAAATGCTTTGCAAAATATAACATCAAGTCGAAATCTTCCTTTCCAAACTTAGGCATTTCATCTACTACACTATATGCAGAATCGCAAGGTGTTGTTTGGCCGTAAGATGTTACTTGCATCAAAGGGCATATTAAGAGGAGTAGGAGCAATGTGCGAGCCATGATTGTTGAAATATAGTTGGATATTTATAGCGGAAGAATGTTGTAACAAAAATTAATTTATATATATTATCAGAGTAGAGCCCATCTATCGCTTCGGAAGAAGTGGTGGATGGGCTTTTGTTTATTTGTATTGTGTTCATCAAGCAGGTACTATTTGAATCCTTTTAGAATTATTTCGGAAACAATATTGATGCGTTCGGAAGAAATATAGTATCGTTCGGAAAAATTTGATAAGCGGTTTTAGTAGGATAGTTCATCTTTATAAAAACAACGAAGAACTAAATTAACCATACTGACATGTATACATTTAATAAATCTGATTTATATTATAGTGATTATGCATGGCGTACAACTGAAGGTGACAGTGCTAAAGTAACCGGATTTCCGGATAGTGTTTTATTGAATCGACATGAAGGGTATGAAGTTGTATACTTCATTAACAGATTTGTGAATGGTCAAGCTTCATGGAAGGATGAATCAAATCAGAGAAAGAAGGAGCTAGGCTCCAAGATTGAAAAAATGATTCATGATTATTTGCCCGGTGATATCCGATCGCATCAGAAGGTCCATGAATGGGTTGTTGAGAACTGGACGAAATATTGATTACAAGATAACTACTTTGTGGCAGGCAGGTTCTGTTCGAAAAAATGTGTTTTTTATATTGTTGTTGTATAAAAAAGTATGAACAAATATAAGGTTGGTGATATTGTGTATCGACACTGCCTAAAAAAGTGTGTAAGCGTCTAAGCAACTGCGTAAAGGGATTATATTTTGCACCGCTCTCCGAAGATGTTGATAAATTGATTCACCACCAAACTCCAGTTGCGTACGGGCAGCGTCCATCTTCTGGTTATTTCTCGTAGGGCCAGGTAAACTGATTTCAGTACCGAAGCATCATCGGGGAAGGACATCTTTGTTTTAGTATACTTCCTGATTTTGCCATTGAGGTTTTCAATGATGTTGGTGGTATAGATCATCGTTCTGATCTCCAATGGAAAATCGAAGAAGTGCGATAGCTCCTGCCAGTTGGCTTTCCAGGATCGAATGGCATGCGGATATTTCTTGCCCCAGGTATCTTCCAATTTCTCTAAAGCAGTCCACGCAAGATCTTTGTTGGCAGCAGTATATATAGGCTTCAGGTCAGCAGCAAATTGTTTTTTGTCTTTCCATACTACATAACGCGATGCGTTTCGGATTTGATGGACTACGCATATCTGTGTTATGGATTGAGGAAAGATACTGACGATAGCTTCTGTGAAGCCCTTTAAATTGTCGGTGCTGGTGATAAGTATATCTTCGACTCCCCGAGACTTTAAATCAGTCAACACACTCATCCAGAAGGATGCACTCTCACTTTCTCCCAACCACATACCGAGTACATCTTTATGACCTTCAGCGTTGAGGCCAACAGCCAGGTAAATGGTTTTATTAATCACCTTTCCGTTCTGCCTTACTTTGAAAACCATACCATCCATCCAAACCACAAAATATACCGAGGCTAACGGACGACTCTGCCATTCGGTAATGTGAGATTGTACTTTAGCGGTTATGTTAGATATCGTAGCATCTGAAATGGTATAGCCATAGAGGTCACGAATCTGAAGCTCTATATCTCGTACACTCATACCCCGTGCGTAGAGGGAGATAACAATTTCTTCAATACCTTCTACCGTACGGCTTCGCTTGGGAACAAGAACAGGCTCAAAAGTGCTATTACGATCGCGGGGGATCTCCAACTCGACTTCACCAAGTGTGGTTTTGACTTTCTTGTTGCTCTTGCCATTACGGGAGTTGCCAGTGTTGATACCTTCTGGAGAATGTTTGGTATAGCCTAGATGACTATCCAGTTCTCCTTCTATCATTTGTTCCATAGCACGAGCATATAGATTTTCCATGAAGGAATTAAGCTCTCCAGAGTCTTTGAACTGTTTGAGAAATTCAGGGGTAAGAACCTGATTGACGATGGGATTTTCTTCTCTTTTCTTTTTCATTGTAACTGTGTATTTAAAGGTAATGTTTTAAAACCATCGATTGACCTGGCTCTATAGCTTTTCAACTATAGACCACCTGTGGTCAATCGTACCTTTACACAGTTACTTAGACGCTACCTGTGTATCTCATTCATGATAGTGTTAAATATTTATTCATTATTTAGACGAAGACGTTGAATTCTTTCGAGCGAGTTAGTTATCTCTGTTTCGAGAGCTTCAGGAATGCCTAAATATCTACATATAAAATTCGTTGCTATTTCGGATGCGGTTCTCTTATTATTAGTCCTAAGTTGTTCTTTAATGAGTTCATATACTTCATTAATTGCTTCGTCTTCGCGCCTAATAATTAATGACTCTTTCAATGACTTAGGTTCAATCTTAAGCATTCCTCTACCGTAAGTTTTAGAATAGACTTCCAGAGAAAGTTGACCAATAATTGATAGTAAGCTTACTTCGATCCATTTTCGCTCCGTTTCTGAAATGTTCTTAAAGTATATTCGATGAACAGAATTTGTGCATTGAATTTTTAGATCATTTGTAAGTAAAAAAGGTGTGATGCCTATTCTATAAGGAAAAAAGGCATCGGGAATTTTTCCCACTTTAACAGCATACCAAGGATCTCTTCGAAGGGAATGTGCTCGCAAATGAAGTAACCCATTGCGCCCTTTTTGTATTAAACCTCTATAATTATTATAGTCTTTTTTATTTAAAACAATTAATCGCTTTAGATTTTGATCGCCATTGTTTAAAACCTCTGTAAATTCTTTTGTGGTACTTATGATGGGTATCAAATGTTTGGACTTGATACCTAATTCTTTCATTTCCGTTTTTGCCCTAATAAAGAAATCGTCAGCTCCGGTAACTACACCTATGAGAATACTTGCATACGTTCCTAATTTCTCAAATCCAAATTCACGTTCACATCTGTTTAGAATTTCAGTTAGATTATCCTCTCCAGAGTAGTGAACTTTATCTGAAATCCAATTATCAAGAGTTATATCTGAGTATAGTATATTCTCATGTATGTTCTTCGATGAACCTATTTGAATTGAGTTACATTCTTGGCCAAAATTACTCAACAATACAATAACTATCCGCTCCTGGGCTTTTTGAAAATATTCTTCTCCCAGGGTTTGTACTTTAATTGTTTCAAATTTTTTTGCTAGTAGCTTCCGTAACGGAGTTGCATAACCGGCTTGCAAAAATGACCATGGAAGTATCGCACTTATACCACTTCCTATGTGCAAATGTGAAAGGGCTTTAACTAAGAAATATGCCCACAAGTCAGCGGAGTTGTTAAGAATTCTTAGATCTGGTAAGTCTTTTCTGGCCCGTTGAATGGTCTCGTTTGTTAATCTATGATGACGCACATAAGGGGGATTCATCAAGATCAGGTTAAACTTGTTGTTACTGGAGTATCTGAAAAAATCAATCTTTTTTAAGTTGGCCTTAGGTAGATGCTTCAATAGGCCATTCACAGGTTTGATGTCACAACCAAATAGATGTAAGTCTTCGTTATAATTCGACTCTTTATATATTTTCTCGGCCGCTAATAAAAGAGACCCCTCGCCATAAGCGGGATCTAAGATTGACATGCCTGGAGTGAACTGAGTTGATTTGGCTAAATATTCTGCTAGGATGGGAGGAGTATAATATATACCATTGTCTCTTTCATGTGCCACTTCACCTGCCATAATTGAAATCTCTAATTAACGAATTGACTTTATGATCATGATTCACAAAGCCGTTTACTTTTAAGTAATAAGGACGTAGTAAAAAATCTTCGTTGAGTTTAATATGCTCACGCCATTTGCTGTCCTCAATTATATGTACAGTATCGGCTGTCCTGAATTCGCAAAAAACCATATCAAGAAGCAACGCTAGGTTCATCGGGGCGTAGTTGATTCTTGGTAATGACAGCCAGGGGTGTAAATGTCCTACATCTATACCTAGCGCAGCAAGTTGAGGTGATTGTTCTCCACCGTATTGTAAATGATAAACGGGTTTTGGTCGAGAATCTCCGGCTACTGGAAGCGCATAGTCAAAATGAAACTTCCTAATTATACTATAAGGAGGCGTATTTTTTTCACATATTGACAGTACGTACGAAGCCATGCTATATTGACTTCGAATGCCGGCTTCAATTACTATTCTGCGTTGTTGCTTTTCTATTTCAATATCAAAATCTACATGGAACTTAAAGTCTCGAATTAATAGTTCCTTATCTTTGTATCCTTTATATGCATGATATAAGCGATCAGCTATTGTTGTTAAGTTCCTAAATTTATTCACTAAGAACGTGTTGCTCGCTATTACATTCAAGGTTCTCAATTCGTTTCTAAAGAATTGCGGATATTTTGGGTGATCGGAATGTATGCTCATTCTGCAGGTTTCATTAATCTAATTTCCTCGAAGAATAACAAATCTTCGTAACTTGGATGTGATATCGTTTGATGTAATTTCATTGGTGCTCTTTTCGAACCTTTTGTTTCATCAATGAAAGCAACGGTCTCCGGATATTCTTCCCCAGTTACATAACATTGACTGTAATCTTTTTTCGAAATAGAGGGGAGTAAACGTCCTTTCTCCCAAGGCAAACCAAATTCTTTTACATTATCAGATAGTATTGACAATACTTCACTTTTCCACCAAACTTCATTGCTACTGTCTGAAAAAATTCCTGAATACTTTGCCTTGGCAAAGAGGTCTTCGACCTTACTAAAGCTATTTTCTTTTAACCCGAGAATTGTAGCAATCCACAATCTGTCATAAACAAATCCTGCGCGCGATATGAAGGTATTTCTAATCCAGTGTGAAATGTTCAGAAATAAACTATCGTCTCCGAAATTTTCTTTTAGTTCTTGAGGAAGAATTGTCATTAGGCGAACACGATCTTCATTGGGAGCTTTCATCAAAGACAGAATATCCATCACATTTTGTGGACGTTTATTCCGAAGTTTTTTGAATGATTTGGCTATAGATATTATAGTGGAGTAGTGGGAAGAAATTTTGGAGATGCTAAAAATGGCGTCATATAATGATCTCTTTTGAGAATCAACAGTGCTGATGTCTTCTGCAGTAATGCAAACAATGGGGCATTCGGGCCAAGTTTCTCTTATATAGGCCGCAAACGTTGAACCCTTCTTGAAAATACCTGTACTGATTTCTCTTAAATTGTGATCAATCAATATTAAATCCGGCTCTGCTTTTTTTAAGAGACTTTTAATTTCAACTTCATAGTCTTGACTCTTGACATCAATAAATTCTCCGCTAAGATTTGCTGCTTTTTTTAAGTTGTCGGACGAAGTGCGCCTACGAGGATCATCATCTATCCAGATAAATTTCAATTTACTCATGGTAATTTTATTACTAGTTCAGCATTCCAATCTTTTTGTGGCTTTACAAATTCTACAGTGCCATCGTGCGCATTGACAATCTCTTTCACAATCCCTAAGCCGAGTCCACTTCCAGTACCTACTATAAGATTATCCTCTGGGTTTAATCTACTATCTAAATTTTGATAAAGTTTGCCCTCGGGATCTGCTATAAATGGTATGAACACTTCTTCAAAACTTGATTCCTTTAATCCTAGACCTGTGTCTTTTATTGTAATGATATTATAGATACCATCCTTTACTGCGTTAATTTGAATTATTCGATTTCTGCCAGCAGCGATAACTGATTTAATACTATTTGAAAGAACATTGAGTAAAATTGAATAAAGCTCAGCTTCAAGAATTTTCTTAATCACTATATTAGCTGGCACTCCGCTGTAATCAATTGTTATCTCATATTTATTTGTTACTAGTTCAAATACTTTCTCAACTCTTGCTATTTTTTCTTTAAGTGCTATTTGACTAGGCTTAGATTTCCTATGGTCGGAACCAACTAGCGAAGTCAACTGTAACAATTCTTCTAATCTATCTTTTAGTTCTGAAAAACTTGCAGATATTTCGTTGACCTTCCTCTGATGTTTTGGGGAAGACATATTCTTTGCAATCAATGTGAGGGAATTTTTACTTTGCTCTAGAAGACCCAATAATGATTTTACTTCATGAGAAAATATTAAAAGTAAGGTTGAAGTAGATGCAACTAACCTCAGATGTGAAAGCTCAGCCTGATTAGATTCATTATGTTTTCGAATTGCTTCTGTGGCCTTAGTAAATGAGATTTCGATCTCTTTCGCTTCTTTTTCAGGCAGATGATCTATAATTGACCTCACATTATGTTCTAAAAAGCTAACAGCTTCAGTGACGACTTTGTCCGCATCAATTTTTTGATCGATAATGTTCTCGAATTCTCCTTTCGCTATCAAGAAATGTCTTTGCGATTCTTGCCTAATATAATAATCTCTTAAAATTGTTGACCAATCAATGGTAAATCGCACGAAATCTTTTAATTGGTCTACTGCAACGGAAGATAAGAAGCCTTCTCTATTTAATTTCATTTCAAATCCATCCGCTTCCTCCCCGATGTTGACGTTTCCAACGTAACTTCGCATAGAAAGTAAATTCAGTAGGGAACGCGATGGATCAACACCTCTAAGGGATTGAGCAAATGCAAATAATTCACTATTAGGATTCCCTTTCCTAAGTCCTCGATCCCTATCAATTTCTAGCCAATCATTATCACCATAAGGATATACTCTAAAATTTCTGTATCTAACTTGAACGCCTCCCCACTCAGGAAGTATTTTTTGCAAAGTTCCTTGAGACAAAACACCTGTATCTCTCATTTGATCACGTTGATCAACCATAATTGCAATCTCAAGCGAGATATCTCTGAGAGCTGAAAATTTTTGACTCGAAGTAATTGTCTTTCTACCAATGCCGAGTGCATTTAATTCGCAGACAGCCTGGTGTTTTTTATTAATATATGCCGTTAGAGTCCCCCAACCAGCATTCATTAAATCATCTCTTAGATCTCTTATACCACCTTCGAAATCAGGGGCTATTAACTTGACATTGAAACCAGGATCTTCTTTAAATCCCTCTCTCTTAACTCCTCTATTAGCGGCAAGGACTGCAAGTTGCCTTTTAAGCCAATTAAGTCCCCTATGTGACCATTCTTCTGAAATGCCACTTATTATTAAAGTGGTACCAGTAATTTCTCCATTCTTAAATGTTTGGTCACCTTTACATTTTATGTCAGTAACGTCAGTTCCTGGCTCAAACTCCATCCACGGAAATTCAACCTCAGTATATTCGATTTTAGATTGTTTGCCAACTGTCTTACCATTTGCTGTTCCTTTTGTTATTAAAGTAAGGCGATTGCCAAGTCTCCTACAGCAAAATCTACCGATTCCCTTGGCACCCGTCAATGGACGCCCAAATACAGTAGAAACTTTTCTGTCTTCTTTGTTCGAGGTTGCTATTCTCATCCAATAGTCCTTTACGGAGGTATGGCTCATACCTGTGCCATTATCAATGACCTTTATTATGGTTGCACCATTATCATTTGTTGTAAAAATTATTTCTACTTCTGTTGCATCCGCGTCATAACAGTTTTTTACTAGCTCTACCAATGCCAAATGCACTGTCTCAACTAATTTCTCACCAAGCTCTCTAAGCAAGGCACTGTCAACTGAAAAGCGTAAGAATGCCATATAAACTTTTGTCAGTGCAAAATTTAATTCTAATCTCTTTTAGTAGAAATCAACAACTCTCTAATATCCACATCCAAAATCGCAGCTATCTTTTTTAAATCTTTCAAGTGAGGCTGAGTTTTGTTATTACACATCGCAGTCATGGCTGTAGTGCTTACTCCAAGCTCATCGGCTAGCCATTTTTGAGTTCTCTTTTGGAAGAAAAGAACTTCCTTTATCCTGTTTATTTCGTCTATCGGTTCTTCCATTTCCTTGAAAATAACCCAAGAAAGTGGAATTGTGCAAGTCTAGCTTATCTATCTAAAAGTTATACTTCCAGTTATATAAGATTTAATTAAAGTATTTCTTGACTTTGTGTAAGTGTGTCTTACTTTTGTGTAAGTATTACTTATATATCAAGGTCAATAAAATATTTTCAAGTTATGGTTAAACATGATGAGCATTTCTATCTGCAACGCACCGTTACATTGCCAAAAACCACCAAGCTAACCGATGAAGCTATTCAATACCTCGATGACATTTTCGATTACTCCTCACCGGAAGAGTATCGCGAAACGTTGATTGAAGTATACCAGGTATATATTATGCATGAGCATCAATCGCTTCCGCAGGAGTTTGAGCACATGGCAGCGCATCTATACTTTCTGATAAACTTCTTTAAAAAGATCAGCACGGAAATGAAAGGAGTGGAGCGCTCAACGGTTAGTGATAGCGAGCCTCACACGTAAAAAACAGATATACTATATATACCTAAAGCCGTAACGCTGCCTTACCGAAACCCTCGCAATAGGGATAGAAGCGGAAAGCCCGAAGCGGGTAGGGCATGTGTGCGGACGGACTTGCAGCGTATAGCCCGGACCTTCTACGTGTTTACGTTGGTACGTGTTTATGTTGGTACGTTGGTGGAAGCGTGCTTACGTGGTTTAAGTTTTTAGAACGAACGTAAACACGTGCCAGCCTAAACACGTAAACACCACTTTGGCGTTCAATCCGAGTAAAGAGTCTATCAAACTGGCGTCACTGAACAAATTGCATGACGATGCGCACGCGGTGCTGGATTCGGTAAAGGCCGCTAAAACTGCATTCGACAATGCTACCAACGACCGCGAAACCAGTTTTGCACCGCTCAAGAAACTATCTACCAAAATAGTAAATGCGCTGGCCGCAACAGATGCCAGCAAACTAACGCTGGATGATGCGAGTTCTATAAACTTTAAAATACAGGGGAGGCGCAACGGTAAAAAGGTTGTTGCTGTTGCCGGCAAAGACGACACACCTCCGGAGCCTGCCGGTATATCGGTATCGCAACAGAGCTTTGATACACTCGTTGATAACTTCGCGAAGCTTACGCAGACTGTGGCCGCAGAAGCGCACTACACGCCCAATGAGAACGAGTTGCGGGTAACCACACCAAACAGCCTGCTGGCCGACTTGCGTGCCAGGAACAAAGCCGTAGTGGCCGCTATTACTTCGCTGAGTAACGCCCGCATAGCCCGCGATACGCTGCTACATGCCGCGAATACGGGCTTGTATGACACCGCGCAGTCGGTGAAGCAATATATTAAGTCGCTGTTTGACGCTACGAGCCCGCAATACAGGCAAGTGAGCGGTATAAAGTTTACGAGTCGCGCGTAGGTTGGTAATGTTACCGCTATACTTTTTAATGGACGGCAGATAAAGTATATACCTTGCGGGGAGTTTTCTATTTTTTGCAAGGTATTTTTTATAGGTAATACTGCATTCCATACAGTATACCAGGAGAAAGTTATTTCAGGCGAGCGAATGTATCAGAAAGCTCGATGTATTTATAGAATACGTCTTGTAACGTTTGCCGGTAGCAGTGGAAAGTATAGAGCGTGCAGCGGTATATAGCAAGGCGCGTGTTGCGAGTTTATAATTAGTCTCCGTGAGCCAACAGACCGCAATTGTTTTTCTCGGCTATATCAAAGAGTTTTACCAGTTGCTGAACATCGGCATCTCGGCTCATGTTTTTCTTCTGGATGGTTTGTCGCATTTGTTGGATCAGGTCCGTGCCCCAGCGAAAGGTAGAGTATATATCAAACCGGTCGGCTATGATACCTTTTTGCTGGAGGTTCTCAACTATAGTTTCATCAAGCTCACCGGCCAAGGGGAGGATGCTAGCTTTATCAGGTCTGGGTTGATCGTCTGGTATAATGTATAGATGGAGCATAACTAAAACTTTATATTTACTGCGCGGCTATTTTTAATTAGTGAGATCTTCAATGAATGTCCATTTACTATAATCCATTCCACATGCTTTAATTGCGTCTTTAGCAAAATCAACTGCCGGCTTATCAATAGTAAAATCTATTTCGTAAATATTTTCCAACAAGTTCTCCAGGGCGATGTCCCACTCATTGTGTTCGATTAGATCTCGGGCTTCTTTTGTGAATCTGTGTATCAGTTCTTTTTCAGTCTGTTGATATCCATTAACAATTCTATCGGTAGCCTTTTGTTGCAGGTACTCTATATGTTGAAGAAAATTCAATGTCTTTATTTTAGCTTTCGATTCGAACATGTGAATTGTAATCGTTAAATCTTTACATATTTTTTCATGCAAGAATCATTGATGACTGGTGCTGAAATCTTATTTGTTTTTGGTAGGTAATTGTTCGTTCTCGTTATAGACAGCCTTTAGCCTCGCAGCGTTTTGTTCAACGGTTAAATCGAAACCCATTTCCTTTCTGCGCTTATTTACATTCCTGGCATCTTCAATAGGCCAGACCGCGAGCTTCTTGTCTTCGCGGAAAGTTGAAGCCTGCGATCCATAGATTTGCTTTTTACCTTTCCACATCAGCAGTCTGTCTTCCATCATGGCACAGGCGGTCTTATCAGCTTCACCGATGCTGGCGAGTCTTTTAAATTCAGGAAACCATTTTTCCATTAACGCTATATCTGAATGCTGCACGATATAGAAAAAACCTTCAGCCGCTTTTTTGCCAATCTTGCTTTGTTCGATCCATCCATATTTATCAAGAATAACGTTCAGCTTTACCTGGTTATCAGCATCAATGTTTTGCATCTGCTTTATATACGTGCCGGCATGCGGAGAATCAAGTCCAACGGAGTCGATCAGAATTCTGCGGATGTTCTGGTCTTTGTAAACCATTTCTTCCAACACGATTCGAAGGGAATCGTAGTTAGGTTTGTGCGTAGTTTGGCGGGTAGCCTGTCCGTAGCATGACAGGGATGTTATTAGTATTACGATCGAAAGTAGTTGTTTCATGTAGCTATTGTTAATACTTGCTTTTTAACGATTAGGAATATACACGTTGTTACCTCGATTGTAAAGATGTTTTGATATGAAGTTTAGTTTAATTACGGACTGTGTAATTTTGTCCTCCGCAGAGGTCTCCCGCTTCGGGGACTCTGTCGGAAGCAAGCTAGAGGAGGACACGAAGTACTTACTTAGGTGGTTCGAGATTTCTGTCGGCATGCGGAGTCCTCTGCGAGAGACTCCGCTCGGACACAGGAGTTACAGTGATAATATCGTGGAGATGATTTATATTCTAAGAAGCATAACTCACCGTTCGGAAGCAAGCTATAGGATAGGCGGCACTTACTTAGGTTGTTGGAGATTTTCTGTAGGCACGCGGAGTCCTCTGCGAGAGACTCCGCTAGGACTGCCTTGTTTCTATCCCATATAAAGTGCCTATATTAAAATGAAACTATATCTTCTCCAATAACTTTTTTATCTCTTCAATTGATTCCGGCAATTCGTTCTGAAGATAATACTCGCAGAATAGACTTATAGTGGCATCTTCATATTTCTCTTTGGAGTCCAACGTATTCACAATATTAATGGTACGGAGATATAGTGACTCCAATCGGTAGATCACTCTGTTAGTATCAGGATGGAAAGTAGTAGTTTCATATGTGACTATAGTTATTCGTTTAACGATGATACCTATATTCCTCGGAACAATTGCTTTGTGTGAATATATCTAATGATGAGATGTATTCCTTGAATGGAGATGCTTAAATATTAATTTTAGTTTTAACTGGTCGAGGAGATTCTTTCAACGTGTAGTTGTTAGTTCTGGCTATTCGCTTTTTTCTCCATGATGTCGAGGAAATACTTTTCGTCAAAGATTATTTTCTCTCCTTTTAATCTTTTGAACTCGTTAAAGATTGTTAAAAGCGATGTGTAGTTCCAATTGAAAGTTCGGTTAATATCAACTGATTGACCTGGTGAGCTCAGTGTAAAATAATAACCGATTTTGGTGCCGCCTCTGCCTTCAGACGTGATTTCGATTCGCGAGTTCCTGATTTCGAACTCTTTGTGCCAATGTGTATTTATACTGGCGCCTCCGATGATAATCTTGTCCTCGGTAAATTTAACTTCATTGACAAAAGTCCAGGCACTGACTATAGATATGACTGCCTGAGTTACACTAAACCCTAAAATTATAATTCCGCAGAATAGAAACGTGTTGTTACTGGCGAAATATCCATAAAGAACAATCAGCGTTATTACGATGAATGGACCGATGAACTTTTTTCTAACTCTGCTCCAAAAGGGTATATATGGTATTGTTAACGTCATGTTTTTAATATTTCAGGGCTTTAGTCTAACGTTACGTTTAATACCAGTGATGGCCGCAATGTCGACATACTTTAGATTGTGGTCTTCGCGTGAGCCTTCCGCATTACGTCTCCGCAGAGTCTCCCGCTTCGGGGACTCTGTCGGAAGCAAGCTATAGGATAGGCGGCACTTACTTAGGTTGTTGGAGATTTTTCTGTAGGCACGCGGAGTCCTCTGCGAGAGACTCCACTCGGAGTGTAGGATGATAGGATACACAATATAGTTTGATTAAGGGGTATTAATAATTTTGATGAACTCATCCTTATTGCTGGGTGGAGGTGGTCCTTCACATATCATTATCAAATTTGATTTAAAATCGCTGACAAGTTTATTGATAAACAAGTCATTACGCTTAGATGAAATACTGATGCCTAACGTTAACGTATTGTCATGATTAAAGAATATCATGCCCATCAAGATTTCGGTTGTGAAAGGAGGTCTAAGATAGAATCTGAAGTACCCCTTACCACCTTGTGACATGAATTCGATCATTTCGTCCATGTTATCAGTTTCGAATTGATTTCCTGAATGTGACGGAAATGGTGGATATTCAAAGTAATCAGCTACTGGTAAAAAGCCTTTTAAATAGTTACTTCGAAATAGGTCAATATCCTTTCTGGCGAAGCTTTCCAGTAGAATGTAGATTTCATTTTTCATTCTATATCTTAACTAATAGAATACAAATTTACGTCTCCGCAGAGTCTCCCGCTTCGGGGACTCTGTCGGAAGCAAGCTATAGGATAGGCGGCACTTACTTAGGTTGTTGGAGATTTTCTGTAGGCACGCGGAGTCCTCTGCGAGAGACTCCGCTCGGACTGTTAGTTTAATGGAGATTCCCCATGTGCTTTTTATAAATCGAAAGTGGTGTGTTAATGGCATGCGATGATACTATATTTTATCTCCGCAGAGAATCTATTGCATTATAGCGTAAGTAATGGTGAATGCAAAAACACCAATTACGATTATATGTCCTACGAAGCCTATCCAGAACAATAAAGGTCTTTGTTTTCCTATTTCACCAATTCCAACTATGAGTCCGGCAATACTAATTCCAAAGGCAATTGTTGTTGTTACCGCTAAACGTATTTTGTTTGTTCCCAATTCTAGGGAATCCCAGAACGTTGCAGTTAGGATAGTTCCCAATAGAATCGCTCCGCTAAATAAAAAGAGTTTAAATGTTCTTGATTTCATTTTCTTTAATGCTTTTATGTCGGAAGCTCGCTATTAATGGCTGTGTCATTAGTGCTGTTTGATAGCTTGTTCTTAAACACGATAACGAAGAAAATTATCAAAAGAATAATTTCTCTAGTCTGGATAAGTATTGCATCTACGAGCTCTAGATATAATGCGTTATTCCGAATTTCATATCTTTGAGCGTTATCTAGTAAATTTATTTCTTTATTAAGATCTGTTGAGGCAAAGTAGCCTGTGGTTCTCCCGGCTATTATAACAAGGAGACAGATAAGTCCATATATTCTAAAGTTCTTTAATGTTACAAGTTTTGTAGCTTCTTTGTTTTTAGTACCCCATTTTTTAAGTATCCATATTAGAAGACCTAATAAAGTGAGAACAGTCAATCCGTCCGTTGATACTAAAACAGTAGCTCTCTATTTCTCCGCAGAGTCTCCCGCTTCGGGGACTCTGTCGGAAGCAAGCTATAGGATAGGCGGCACTTACTTAGGTTGTTGTAGATTCTCTGTCGGCACGCAAAGTCCTCTGCGAGAGACTCTGCTCAGACTAGAATAACCTTTTACTATATCAGCGACTATAGATTATTGCAAGTAGCAATAGTATTGATATAATGATTGAAATAGTCAAAGGAAATCCGATAGGTTTTGCTCTATACTTCACATCTTTTCCGATGTACTTGTCCCAAAAGGTAGTGATGAGTCCTAATCCGCCAGACCCGTTTAACAATGTCAGCCAATATTTACTGACGGAAGGGACGTTTATTATAATAATTGAAATAATGAAGTAGGCTATTCCGAAACCAATGATAATTAACTTCTTCTTTTTACCATTGACGTTATCAGCCAAAAGAAAAGCCCCAAAGAGTACGGTGAACACCGATGAGAACGCTAGGATTGCTGCTTTTGAGTAAAGGAGTGGAGCATTCGGATCTTCAACAATATTGGTTAAGGCATCGGCTACCAAATAATTTTGCTCTTCATACTCGGCTTTGGCTCTTGCATGCATCTTCCGGTCTATGTCTTCCAATTCCTGGTCGCTAAATTTTTTGCCACGTTTTCTTAGCTCGTTAACCGCTGCTAGGATTGCTTCGGGAGTATACTTGTTAAAATTGTTGATGTAATCGGTGAGTCCTTCGTCAGACTTCGCCTTCATTACCTCGCTTAAGCTCCTGCTCATTACTTAATCTGTATTATTAGGTCCACAGGCCTTAATCCATGGTTGTGTTAATTGGTAATCGTGCTGTTTGATTGTTTATTTTTGAATACAATTACGAAGTATGTTATAAGTATAATTACTTCTTGTGGGCACGCAGAGTCCTCTGCGAGAGACTCTGCTCAGACTAGATCATGGTCTGTAAGTTTATTCTTTTAAAGCAAAGTAATTTGTAATGGTAAGTATACCGGGCACGGTTGGATATACATCGTCGGTAAGTGTTGCTTTCCGGGTAGCCCGAGAGAGAGAACTACGCTATTGTTTGCTGTCGTAGTGATTAGTGTCCTTTACTCTTCCTTTTTCTTTGTGTCTCCAAACTGCCAAAACATAGCAGTCTGCATGATGTTCATCTGGATTATTAGCAAAAAGTCTTTCGCGAATGTAGTAAGCCATTTCAAATGTGTCTATGAGTCCATACTGGTTTAAGTCGGAGGGTTGAAAGGTTTCATCAAAACCGCCACAATTCGCGAGTGCACTGGTAGAATAGTCTTTGTCCAATAATTCGTATCCAACAAATTCAAAGTCCTTAGTTTCTATTTCTTCGCATTTGTGGTCAGGTTCTTTAACTACCTTTAGCAGATTAAATCTTTCTTTGTCTTTAACTTGTTCGACTACATAATTTAATGAATTGAATAGCCCTGTTACGTAGAGATTATCGACAACAGAAAATTTCGAATCTTCTGGATTTTCATTGTCCTGTTTTACTATAGAGCCATTGAGCATTGTGTCTAACGAAACCAATTCTGTCAGATGTGTTAGTTTACTAAACTCAATAAACTTTGCCCACGAAAAACCTCCCTCATCATAGCCAGGAGCATACGTTTCTGTTGCGGTGTATAAATAGTCCATTATTCTGTAAATCTTTGAAGTGATTTTAAACAATTATAGCCAATGTTGATATAAACGATGCTACATGTATTTTTATTTAACGAGCTCGTTAACATCGTTAGCAATCGCAGCCGTTTCACCGGTCTCGTGTGACCATATATAAATCTGGTCACTCAACTTCGATGGATCATCTGCTGTTGGCAGCAGAACTAACTTGTCACCGAAGCCATTGTCACCTATAGCAATGCCGGTTGAAGGGAAGTTGTCCCATTCTTTTGCGTTCTTTGTTTCTAAAATTATATGGTTTGCTGTTCGCTTGATTTTTTTAACATCAGTCTTGTCAAAAAATGGATAAAGCGTATAGGTGTCATCATCTGTCTCTATCTCTCCTCCATTTTGCCCTTTCATTTTTTCTATAAATATGGGAGGGAATTTAACGCCAAGCTCTCTTTCGGCCTCAGCAATATATTTCTCTTCAATTGGAAATGCCATGATTTAGGGTAGTTGTTCTTTTCGTTGCAATATAAGTCTTGCATTGGCAGCGTAATAACGTGAGGCTCCTATCCGGACAACGAAAAAAAATACTATTATTGTTAAACTGATAAAAGAACAATAGGTATGAAACGCGTAACAGGAATCGGAGGCATTTTCTTTAAATGCAAAGACCCGGAGAAGATGAATCAGTGGTATAAAACTCATTTGGGTTTGGATACAAGTCCATACGGAACAAAGATTGAATGGCAGCAGGAAGCAGACGCAAAAGAGAAAGGATATACCTTATGGAGCCCATTCCCCGACAAGACCAAGTACTTTGAACCTTCTACAAAGGACTTCATGATCAATTTCCGGGTCGAAAATCTCGAAGCGCTTGTAACGGAACTGAAGAAAGAAGGCGTAACTATACTGGATGAAATAGAAGCTTCCGAGTACGGGAAGTTCGTTCACATTCTCGATATAGAGGGCAACAAGGTTGAATTGTGGGAGCCTTAGTGAAGAACACGAGTCGGGAAGTCCGGAAGTTGCGATAGATATAGTTTACAAATCCAATTGCACAGAGATCACGGAGGAATGCACGCAAAGGGCACGAAGGGAAATTCATTGTACAGATAACAGTTGCTTTTTACTTCCGAGCGGGGTCTTGTTGAAATGGTCAACCCAAACTTCCGGACTTTCGGTCTTCCGGACTTCCCAACTTCCCAACTTCTTACTTCTGTCTTCTTACTTCTCCTCAATCACGGCACGGAAATTTAAGCAGTGCTTAGGATCTTCTAATGCATTTCAACCATGGAGAACAACGAAAAACAACAGCCGCCTCAAACAACGCAAGACTTCCAGGCTCCGCAGGATGAAAACCCGATGGCAGCGCCAAGGCATTCTCCAAAAAACAAGAAGTCGGAAAAGACTTCTAACCACGAGGATAAAAAGGTAAGAGGACGCCACGTGTGATCTGAGCAGGCGCGCACAACTTTCTTAAAGCATTAGCTATATATAGTTAGTGCGATAATCGTTTTGCGTCTTTTAAATCCAATTGCACAAAGATCTCAAAGAAGACACAGAGGTACACAGAAGAGTATATCTTATTCCCACGGATAACGATTCACCGATAGCGACTCAAACCCAGTCAATTCCTTTCTTCAAAAGATCAAGCGTTCTCTGCTCGGCAGTGCCCGGTTGTGGTTGGTGATTGTATACCCACTGCGCTTGTGGCGGCAGACTCATCAGTATAGATTCGGTGCGTCCATCGGTGTCGAGGCCGAACTTGGTGCCGCGGTCCCATACCAGGTTAAATTCTACGTAGCGACCCCTGCGCAGGTATTGCCAGTTCTTTTCATTTTCGGTATAGGGCAATGTATAGTTCTTCTTCATGAACGCGGTATATATAGGGGCGAATGCTGCACCTACATCTTTAACAAATTCAAAACGCGCTTCTTTGGTAAAGTTGTTATCGGCACGCAGGTTGTCGAAGAAGATGCCGCCTATTCCGCGTGTTTCATGACGGTGTTTGATATAGAAATAATCATCAGCCCACTTCTTGAATTCAGGATAATAGGAAGGATGATGCGCATCACATACTTTCTTAAGATGTTGATGGAAGGTTCGTGCATCGTCTTCGTTAACATAGTGGGGCGTCAGATCTATACCGCCACCAAACCACCACGTGCCGTTGCTCATTTCGAAGTAACGTGTGTTCATGTGTATGATGGGCACCATCGGGTTAACAGGGTGTAGCACAATGGAGATACCGGTAGCAAAAAAGTCAGGATGATCGTTGGTGTCAAGTTTCATCGTCTTCAATACCGGCTCAGGTGTTTTGCCCCACACCGCAGAGAAGTTTACACCACCTTTTTCTATGATCTTTCCATTGGTCAATATGCGGCTAACACCTCCGCCTCCGCCTGAACGTTCCCATGCATCGCTGATAAATTTCCCTTGACCATCAGCGTTTTCCAGTTCACGACAGATGTTGTCTTGTAAGCTTGTAAACCACTCGCGTATCGATTCCTTTGTTACCATAGGGCAGCAAATTTAAAGGTAATTCCCAATTGGGAAATGAAATGCGGCTTTAATTCATGTAACGCTTGGGCTGGTGATTATTTGCTGTTTCAGGGAAATCGCTTGCCTGATTACTGCGTGATACCGTTGTGTTGTAAGGTTGCTCACGAGAAATGCAACGGATTTTTAGAAGTGGTATAGGGTATAGTATAGATTGTGTAGCGATGTTATCATGATTTCACTTTGAATTCGGTATAGCGGAGAATGGGCTGAGCGGGTAATGTTTCGAGACAGGATTGTGGAACTTGCCTCTTCAGATATACCGACAGTGTATTGGTATCACGATGATTGGAGGAACGAAGGATATTTTTTTAGAGAAAAAAGCATGACTTGATTACATATAGTCTTGTATAATACACATTCATATCTAAAGACAATTTTAGCAGGTGGTGGGGGAAGTTAAATTATTGTAAAGTGTAACACGCGACACATCCGTCAATATGTAAGTTCACGAATGAAAAATGACATCCGTTGCCTTTTTTGCAGGGTTCAGGTATAAATATACACTTGTCATTCAAATGCTTCTGTTATGCAAAGGGCCGGCAATGGATGTGGTGATGATGTTATGTTTCAGATTCTTTTTGAAAAGTAATTCTGTTTTATAGAAAATAGTTTTTGTTATTACATTATGCATCAGTATAAATACCGATGCTATACTGCGTAAATAATTCAGGTGTAAATCTACGGTTGTACTGAGTGTGGAGTGTATAGATAGTGGATAACATTGCAGCTACTAACTAAAATATACCTGTTATGATTAGAGAATGCCTGCTCCGGATGTCTCGCTGTCAATCGCATCAACCATATGTAGATGCGTTATTGATAAAACTGTAATTTCCAAATATTACAATCTGTAATTATTGATATATAGTTGAGCGTCTCTTGACCCTTTACCTTAAAATCCTTTTCAAATAGTATGTTTAACAGAATGACTATCCGGCATAAGCTAATCCTGGTGTTTGCCGTATTGATTGCGCTGATGTGCAGTATATTCACAGTGTCTTATTACAATACCGGTGCGATCAACGATCGCTTAAATGTAATTGTCGATCAGAAAGTAGTGCAGCAGCACACGATCCGGCAGATACGGCATTACACTTCGCTGCTTATCATTTATCAGAAGCGTATCAGTATCGAAAAAGACGAACAGAAAATGAGTGATGTCGCCTGGGATATCGACAATACCTTGCGGCTTGCCAAAGGCGAACTTGAGAAGTTAAAGTCTATGAGCTCTGGTGAATTGCTGACGTTGGCTGAACAGATAGACCCACGACTGAACGACCTCGCGCGTGTGAGTACGGATGTGATGAAACTGGCTACGGCCAATACCGAGTACGTTGCAAGCGACCGGATTCTGAATGAGAGCTACAAACAACTGACAAAGGCAAATAGTATATTGAATATACTGTCTGATCAACTTGTGAAAACCGGTACGAAAGGACAAGTGGCAGATGTTTCGCGTATTCGTGAGTTGTTATTTGATTTGTTTATGCAGGAAAAGAATCTGGTTATATATACTTCGGATGAACAACAGGCTCGCGAACTTTCGCAAGCTATACCTTTGGAAAGTAAACTGGACTCAGTTACATCGGCTTTGAGACTTGGACTTAGCGGCAAAAGTGCAGAACTACTCGATCGGTATTCATCACAATTTACAGCATTCTATACGACCCATCGCGAGATTGTAGAACTGGCGCGTAAGAAAACGAACACGAAAGCATTTTCGTTGTCCAATACGCAAGGTGACCAGATAGCCGCTGCGTTGATCAAGAATATTGATGCCTACCTGAGTGTGGTGAAAGCCGATCTGCAAAGAGATCGTGTTGAAACGGATGATATATATTCCGGGGCAGTACGATTTATGCTGTTAACTATCATCTGCTCGATTGTTATGAGTGTGCTCATGGCACTATGGCTGCTGAAAGACATAGGTGGTTCGTTAACAGTAGCTTCACAGGCCTTGCATAAAATAGCATCAGGCGATTTTTCTGCCGATGTAAAGATCAACACACAGGATGAGATCGGACTGATGTTGAAGGAATTGCAAGCGATGATCATCAAGCTTCGTAATTCTGTTGATATAGCCAAACGCGTTTCCAAAGGTGACCTGACGATTGATTTTAAAGCGATCCGGAATTTTGGTGGTGAACTGGATGAGTCGTTGGAACAGATGGTGCATAACTTGCGTGAAGTAGCGCTGACCATTTACAACGGAGCTCAACAGGTAACATCGGCCAGCGTACAGGTAGCTGCGGCAGCACAACAAATGTCGCAGGGTGCTCAGGAGCAGGCGAGTGCCACCGAAGAAGTATCATCTTCAATGGAACAGATGGCTGCCAACATTCTTCAGAATACCGATAACTCGAAAGAGACCGATACCATCGCCACCAAAGCGTTACACGACATTGAGATCAGTAGCCAGTCCGTTGCAAGCGCAGTTGACGCGATTACTTCTATAGCGGACAAGATCATGGTTATAGAAGAGATTGCCTCGAAGACTGATCTTCTCGCCCTGAATGCATCAGTAGAAGCAGCACGTGCGGGTGAGCATGGTAAAGGCTTTGCCGTAGTAGCAGCGGAGGTACGTAAACTGGCCGAACGAAGTCAGCGTGCGGCAACGGAGATAAGCGAGATATCTGCGCAGACGGTAAGGCAGGCGAGGGAATCCCGAACATTACTGAGCAATACACTTCCGGATATTAACCGAACGGCATCACTCGTGCAGGATATAGCGGCTGCCAGTGTTGAACAAAGTCAGGGGGCGGATCAGATTAACCGGGCTATTCAGCAATTGTCTCAAGTCACGCAGGGCAATGCTTCTGCAGCAGAAGAGATGTCATCGAATGCTGAAGAGTTAAATTCACAGGCTGAGGAATTACGTATCGCCATTAGCTATTTCAAGGTCGATCATAGCATGCAAACAATGCTTCATGCCAAACAAAAACGCGGTGATAAAAAAATGTTTGCGAAACAATCAACGGTTCATGCATCAGCCTCGGGCGAAGGTTTCGATTTGAAATTGGACAATGCCGCGTCTGATCAGGACTTCACAGAATTTTAATTAAGTGTGCTATAGATAGCAAGTGCAGTATACGTTGTGTACTGCACGTTGCTTTTTGTAGTGATACATCAATATCGGTGTAGAATGATATATACCTTACGGTGAAATGGTTGTGATCTTTACCGGGCCAAGTAAACCGGCATCAAGCAACGTCCATTCGGGTTTGATGGTAATGTTGGTTTTGGTATAGCGCTTTTCGGCTGATAAGCCACGGTCGCCCACCAACCGGTTTCGCCACGAGTTTGTTACCTCAACTTGCAGTTGATTCGCTTTTGCACGGAGAGGTTTGGTGATCTCGATGCGGAACGGAGGTGTCCATAGAATGCCGAGGTCTTCGTTGTTGAACCTGACGCGTGCTATACCTACATCCTGTACATTGCCAAGTTCAAGGAAGTAACGAACGTTTTCTTTATAGGATGGAAAATCAAATGATGTGGTATAGATGGCTTTGCCTGCGTAATTAGCGACACCAGGTTCTTTGCGTTTGGTCCAGCTTGTCAACGTATCAAAAGTAACGAAGGCCGGTGTGCCCATCCGCAGGTTATCAAACTTTACCTGCCATGGTCCTTTCAGAGTAGTAGCAGTTTTGTAGTGCCACGTATTGTCGCTTACAACTCCTTTTACGGAGGAAGGTATATCGTCTCGAAAAACAACAAACACAGAACCGTACGGATCGAATTGTACCGGGATGATCGTTCTGTCATCTTGCTGCTGAAACGCTTTTACTGTTTTTACTTCACCCGTTACGGCATTCCAGAACTCCGGCTGTTTCCCGCTGACGCGAAACGAAAATGTGGCGGATGTTTCATTTTCATTCTGACTGCTAATAAAGTATATATCGTTTCCCTGTATACTACGGTGTATATAGTCGAACGCACCGTTCGCAGGATTTTCGGTTATCTCAAAATCAGGTTGGATGTTCATCGCTGCAAGTACGTTACGCGCAGACTGTCCCCACACTACTTTTCCTTTGCCAACTTTATGCACTCCCGCAGTAGCGATACTGTTTCCCCACAGCTCACCGGTAAGTCGTCTGAATTCCTCCATGCTCTTTTGCCGGTTGGACAGGCTTATCATGTCTTCCGGTTGGGGTCCAACAACAACAGCTCCATTGGTTACAAGAGTTTTTATTTTTCGCAGGGCAGCCAGCGAGAGTATTTTGTTCGCGGGTATAACCAGTAGCCTGTACGTTGTACCGTGCGGTAATGCTAGTTTTCCATTGTGCACCGTGAGTGCCTGCAGACGATCTTCGTTGATGAGATCATAGTCGTAACCGGGAAGTATATGCGCAGGATCATCTTCTTTCAGGTGACCTATGTTGGGAACGTGATCGCCATAGTAATATACTACATCTGTAACCGTGTTGCCCGGTTGCTGCATAATATACTGGCAGCGCTTCAGGTAATCGAAAAATCCGTTGGCATGTTCCCACCATGTAATGTTAGGATTGATGTGTGTACCGGCAAAATACTCTTGTCCAGGTAAACCCATCTCTTTTGGAGAACAGGTGAACGTATGGAGCAATACCAGGTTAAGGCCGGAGCATACTTCATGATCGAAGGCAGGCTTCATGGTTGCCCAGGGTATATCATTCCAGTGACGGCCGATGGTGGTGAACGATTCTGCGGCCACCAGTCTCTTGTTATAAATATGCGCAGCACTGGATGCCTGCTTCACAAAGAAACGTTCTTCAATCTTCGATCGGTGAGGTGATGGCGACCAGAATTCACTTAACATAATATCGTTGTAACTATAATTCTTCAGACCATCCAGCGGACCAGCATGCGGACCCGCTGACTCCGGTTGAATACCCATGTTATGTTTGGCTGCATGTTCTGCAAATACGCGATAGTGATGTTCGGCTATACAATCACCAATCGTCTTGCGAAAGTCTGCGAGAAATGCATTGCTCGTTTGGCGGTTGTGTAAAATTTTTCCGGCTATGATGGGCAGGTAAGTATATATATCGTATCCTCTGCGTTTTCTGAATTCAGCCGCGAAGTTGTCAGACCAGTTTATACCGCCACATTCCCAACTGTCGGTTTGCAGATGCGTGAGCGTTGTGCCTGCCAGCGGCCCTATATCTTTCAACAACGGTTCTACATGTGTGTTCCAATAACGGTTGAAGTAGCGTTCATTCATATAGTCGATGACACGTCCCTGCCATTTGCCACTGGACGTTGATACTTCTGCACCGCTGGTGGTATAGCCAAAGCGCATGATCGTCCAGTTACCGGCTGGCACATGCCAACGAAGTTTACCGGATGCATCGAGTTTGCTTTGCAGTACAATGATATCTTTTATAGCAGTGTCTTCTTCACCCGGTGAAGCGGGCACATCTTCGAGTAATTTTTCGGTGTCATATCCCGAGCGACTTCCCTCCTTGAACGCTGCTTTTACAGCAAGGTCTCGTATAGGTTGTCTCGTTGCTGGTATACTTCGTTTCGGAAAAGCAATTACCACTATGTCTTTATAGAAGTTATCTTTGGAAATAGGTTTCGGTAATGTCTGATACTTTTTCAACGGTCCGGCCACTGTAATTTCACTCCACGTGATGTGCTTGGTGGCTTCTGCCGGAGTAACATCCGGTCCGCCGAGGTTCCATCCACTTTGTATACTCAGGCTTAGCACGAGACCAAGACGATGGGCTTCGGTTACAGCGTGTGTAAACAGTTCGCGCCAGGCAGGTGTACCAAACATCGGGCCTTCGGGTACATTGCCATTGCCCTGTTGATTTTGTCCACCGGCATCAACGATACAAGCACCGCTGAATCCTTTTGCTTTCATGGCTTCGAGATCGCGCGTGATCGCTTCTTTCGTTACGTTTCCATTGAGCCACCACCACCAGCAACGGATACCATACTGGCTGGGCGGCTGTCGGAATGTTGCGGGTGAAAGCGATGTATCGGTCGCGACTGTTGATTGAGTATGCAGGACTGATGGATTCGTAAAAACAAATCCGGTAAGTGCCATTGTGGAGACCGCGAAGAGCGCGGATATCATGATCACACGAAACGCCATATTCGGTAAAAGATACTAAGGTTAAACACAGAAGCGAAAAGTATATGCGTCATTTTTTCTGTAAAGTGCTTCTATATATACTCTAGTTATACAAAAAAATCCAATCCTGCTTTTGAAGAAGGATAAAGTGAACGAATATCTGGTGAATTAACTGCTTTTTTTATACTTCATGCATCCGGCAGTAACCGGCATCGCAAATGTGTTGTATGATGGTGGATAACTAATTATGCAGGATGACTTATAGTTTAGTGGAGAAGGTTTAACTTTAGGCCGAGACCAACATTTTATCTATGGCGATTGAAGAGACCACGAGAGCCAGAAAGAAACCGCGGACTGCTATAGACCGTGAAGTTCTTTTGAAAGCTTATACCCTGATGTGTACGGCCAAACGTATGGCTGATCTGTACGATGAAAACCGCGACATCTGCAGCAAGTATGTACACAGCACTTCCCGCGGACATGAAGCCATTCAACTGGCAGCAGGCTTGCAACTAAAGCCGATCGATTATGCTTCGCTATATTATCGTGATGAATCCATGTTGCTCGGCATGGGTATAGAGCCCTATGAGCTCATGCTGCAACTCATGGCCAAACGCGATGATCCTTTCTCCGGTGGACGCACGTACTATGGACACCCTTCACTAAGACGTAAAGGTTTCCCGGTTATACCACATCAAAGTTCTGCTACGGGCATGCAGGCTATACCGGCCACAGGTATGGCGCACGGTATAGCATACCTGGAGTCTCAATCTTTATTGAAAGGTGATGATGAGCGATCGGTTGTGTTATGTTCACTCGGTGATGGTTCCGTTACGGAAGGAGAAGTTGCTGAAGCTTTTCAGATGGCGATTCTGAAGCAACTGCCAATTATATACCTGGTGCAGGACAATGACTGGGGTATATCTGCTTCCGGGAATGAAATGCGTGCCATGGATGCGTATGAGTATGCAGCAGGTTTTAAAGGACTTGAACGCATGCGCGTGGATGGTGCTGACTTTGTGGATTCATACCTGGGATTACAAAAGGCAATTGATCATGTACGCAAAAGACAAGGACCTATATTAGTGCACGCACGTTGTCCATTGTTAGGACATCATACGTCTGGTGTAAGAAGGGAATGGTATCGGGGAGAAGATCTTGAATTGCACCGGCAGAAAGATCCGCTGGATAAACTGAAGAGCTACCTGCTCGAGGAAGGCGAAACAACGGACAGCCTGTACGCACTGGAGCAACAGGCAGCAGATACGGTTGCCCGTGATTATCAACGTGCCGTACAAGCGGCCGATCCGGATATCAATGATTTTGACTCACACGAATTTGCTCCATCGCCAATCACAATTGAGACGGGCACTCGCACTCCGAAAGGTGGCGAGAAGGTAGTGATGGTGGACGCTGCATTGCACGCGGTAGATGAAATTCTGAAGAAGCATCCTGAAGCATTGTTCTATGGGCAGGATGTAGGGAGGAGATTGGGCGGTGTATTTCGCGAGGCTGCTACATTAGCGCAGAAGTATGGTGATGCGCGTGTGTTCAATACGCCTATACAGGAAGCCTATATTGTAGGATCGACTGCAGGTATGTCGGCGGTAGGAGCTAAGCCTATAGTAGAGATTCAGTTTGCAGACTATATATGGCCAGGCATTAATCAGCTAGTAGAGGAATTGTCCAAAAGCTGTTATTTGTCGAAAGGTAAATTTCCGGTGCAGGCATTGATTCGCGTGCCGATTGGTGCGTATGGTGGTGGTGGTCCGTATCACTCTGGTAGCGTAGAGTCTGCGTTGCTAACCATTCGCGGTATCAAGATAGTATATCCATCAAACGCAGCAGATATGAAAGGTTTGCTGAAGGCAGCTTTTTACGATCCCAATCCCGTTGTGTTGTTAGAACATAAAGGTTTATACTGGTCAAAAGTACCGGGTACGGGTGATGCCAAAACGATTGAACCGGATGAAGGATATATTATACCGCTGGGCAAAGCTGCTATTGTACAGGAAGCTTCTTCAGAGAAGATTGACAGTGGAGAGTCGTGTGTGATAATTACATACGGCATGGGTATATATTGGGCGAAAGAAGCTTCAAAATCTTTCGCAGGACAAGTGGAGATCATCGATCTGCGTACACTTAACCCGATTGATTGGGACACCATAACGTCATCGGTAAAGAAACACGGGCGAGCTTTCGTGCTGACAGAAGAACCCCTGCTAAATTCATTCGCAGAATCTATAGCCGGAAGAATCTCCAAAGAATGCTTCCAACACCTCGATGCTCCTGTATGGACGCTCGGGGCGGCAAACTTACCAGCCGTACCGCTCAATGTAGACCTAGAGAAAATGATGTTGCCGAATGCAGAGAAGGTGCGTGGTGCGCTGGGAGAACTGCTTGCTTTTTAGTTGCGAGGTGTGAGCTTTGAGCTGCGAGATTTTAAAAGGCTGCTGGCTGCAAGCTACTGGTTACAGGAAAAAATGTGTGTTGAAGTATATATATAGCAGAAACGTAAACCTCCAGCAGCCGGTAGCCAGAGGCCAGTAACCATTTAGAACGGAAAGCCTATCCCCACGTTATAGATAACCGGTTCGCGGTAGTTGGTATAGGTGGTGGTTTCTCCGTTGGTAACTTTGGTTGCGTAGGGTTTGAAGAAACGTACTTTGTCGAGTACGAAGCGGTCGCCTTCATCGCGGGCCGGATCATATACCTTCATGCCGACATCGAAGCGAAGAATGAGGAATGTAAAATCGAAACGAAGTCCGAAGCCGGTGCCCACAGCGATCTCTTTGTAAAACTGATTTATTCTGAACTGCGAATTACCATTATCTACTTCAACGTTGTTCACCGTACGCTTGCGTTGCTGGAACGTCCAGGTGTTACCGGCATCTATAAACAATGCACCGCTTACAAATCCGAAAAGCTTCTGCCGAACTTCAATGCTCGCTTCCAATAATATCTCGGCCGGCTGTTCAATGTTATAGTCAAACAAACCATCTTTCACAGGGTCTCCGTTAGAATCCGGATCTTCTGTTGTCCGCGGTTTGAACGAACCTGGTCCCAATCTTCGCGGACGCCATGCGCGTATACTATTACTACCACCAGCGAAGAAGAATTTTTCATAGGGAAGACTTTTGTTTTTGGTATAGGAGTAAGCAACACCTGAATTGAAACGATATGCAACAGAAGTATTTCTATTGATAACATTATTCCTGCGAAGGTCTAAACTTAGACGAAGGTATTTAAAGTACTCCAAATCGTATTGTGTTACGAGTGATGGATCAACAAAATTCCAAATGGTACCACCGCTCTCCAGTTGCGCCCGAATGAACCCAGAGTTCCTTTCTTGATTGCCATAATTCCTATAGTTCCAGGTGACACCAAAAATTATACTGTTCACGAATGAAGGACGAAATGAATTGAGCAAACTGAAGTTACCCAGTTGCGCCTGTTCTGCCAGAAGTTGTTTGAAATCATCGGACAAGTTTGCTGTATCAATCACACTCATGTTAATAGGAGTGAGTTGATATAGTCTGTTCTTGTTATTCTGCCATGAATAAGTTCCGTTGGCAGATATAGCGGTTCTTCTATACTCAGGGCGATCGGTATAGGCGTATCCCACCGTAAATTTAGTCTTCGGGTTATACGCTGCATGTCGGAAGCGTACGCGATCCCGGAAGGGCCAGATGAATTGAGGAAAGGTGAGTGATGCATTTATACCAGCCTCGGTACTCTTGTAGAAGTTTTGATCTTCCGTAGCAGAGGCGACACCTTCAAAACCAAATCGTCCGCTGATGTCGAATGTCTCCATGCCGTTGAATACATTTCGCTTCTTGAACGTCATGTTATAAAAAGGACCGGGATATCCCTGTGTTACGTTCACGCCAGCTTCGTTACTCCATTCGTATCGCGGCAACGGACTGGTAAATATATTGGCGGTGAATTTACCGTTGGCAGTATCGTAGTTGATGTTTACGAATTTGAAAGCATCCACCAGCGCGAGCTGTCGTTGGGTGTTAAGTGTTTTGGAGCGATTGTATAACTCGCCACGCTTGATGAACACACGCTGGGAGAGTATCTTGAGATTATAGTCATCGTTGTAATAACTGTATTGTATATCCCGGTAGGTACGACCTGTGCGTTCTTTTCCTGGTTTATTTATACCTATATCTGTGGTGAATCGCACTTCATCCACCGTAAACTTCTTATGATAGCCGCGCTTGGCCGGATCGTTGATGATGATCATCACGGCAACTTTGCGATCGGGAGTTTTGTAAGAGGTATCCGTGGCGTACTCTATATACTGTCTGCTGAAATCATAAAAGCCATAGTCTTTTAACAGGAGATCGAGGCGCTCGCGTTCTCTGGTAAAGTTATCTTCATCGTAGCGCTCACCTTTTTTCAGCAGCGAAGTCTGTGTATTACGCTGCACTACATTGTTCACAGCAGTATCAGCAATCTGGTAAAAGATAGAGTCGAGGATGTATGCCTGTCCGGGTACAACGGTATAGGTAACTTTAACACGCTTCGGGTATATCTTCATGGTGTCGACCTTGGCGTGCACCTTGTTAGTAAAGTATCCTTTTGAAAAGAGGTAACTGTGAAAGCGTTCGAGGGTAACGCGTACGAGGCTGCTGTCAAATACCGCGATAGGTTCTCCCCACTGCATTACAGTGTTTCCATTCTCGATCTTGTTGGTCAGCTTCTCGCTCTTCTGTTGCTTTCTGAATTGAAGGTTGTTGATGCGCTTTTCTTTTTTGGTTGCAGCTATCTTGGCATCGAACTTCTTTTCAAATCGCTCCTTCTTCTTGATCATCTTCTCCTGGTCGTAGAAGCGATAGCCGAAATAGTATATGCTTACCAGCGGTGCCAGCGGACGAACAATAAACTTACGGTTAGGGCGCTGTGCATGGAGTCCCTGCAATGCGCTCGCATCGATATGCCGCGGAGCATCAATTCTTTGGCGATACAATAGTTTTTCATTTTCTTTCAGGTGCTTTATACCCAGACAGCCCGAGAGGACGAATGGGAGCAGAGCAGCCGTAAGAAAATATTTATAGTTCAGGGTCCTCAAGCGATACGAATGCTATCCAAAGCAAAAATCAAGTTTATCAAATCTTTGCAAGTAAAGAAATACCGGAAACAGGAGCAATGTTTTGTGGTGCAAGGAGCAAAGAGTGTGCAGGAATTGCTCGCTTCTGACTTTGAAGTGACTTTGGTGCTCGGCACAGCTGACTTTTTCCGGCAACTGAACCGACCTGTACAGGCCGAAACGCTGGAGGTAACGGAGAAGGAGCTCACAGACCTGAGCGAATTCCAGACGAACGACTCGGCCCTGGCGGTAGCCCGGCTCAAACCCAACGACCCGACACAGATACCGCCCAATACATTCGGCATCGTGCTGGACGATATACGTGACCCCGGCAACCTCGGTACCATTATCCGCACAGCCGACTGGTTTGGCATAACGCACATCATTGCTTCCGAAGAAACGGCCGACTTCTACAACCCCAAGGTGATCAGTGCTACGATGGGCTCATTCGCCCGCGTGGAAATATACTATACTAACCTGCAACACTATCTGTCCAAAACATCTCTGCCCGTCTTTGGTGCTTATCTGGATGGTAAGGATGTTCATAAAACTGATTTTGGTTCCGGTGGATTTATATTGATCGGCAATGAATCGCGTGGTATATCGGATGCTTTGGAACAGTTTGTTACGAACAAGATCACGATACCACGGTATGGCCAGGCGGAGTCGCTGAATGCAGCTATTGCTACTGCGGTGATTTGTGATAATTTGGTTAGAAGTAAGAAGTAGATGTAATGCGTAAGAAGTCCGGAAGACCGGAAGTTTGTGGAAGGTGAGGTTGATATATAGCTGCTATAAATGAAAAACGCCTGATCTATTGCTATAGCTCAGGCGTTTTGTTTTATGCTCATCGGGAAATATACCCGGTGCCAATTCTTACTTCTAAGCGAGTTCTCGCAAATCTACGGGCACCACGCGCGACACACCTTTCTCCACCATCGTAATACCATAAATGATATCCGTTGCTGTCATGGTGCGCTTGTTGTGCGTTACGATGATGAACTGAGAATCTTTACTGAACGTACGGATGATGTTGTTGAACTTGTCGATGTTGGCATCATCCAACGGAGCGTCAACCTCATCAAAGATACAGAACGGTGCCGGCTTCAGCAGGTACATCGAGAACAACAGTGCGGTTGCTGTCAAGGTCTTTTCTCCTCCGGAAAGCTGGTTGATCGTCAGTGGACGTTTACCTTTTGGTTTCGCGATGATGTCGATGTCAGACTCCAGCGGATTGTTTGGATCAACAAGACGCAGGTCGCACTGATCGTCTTCGGTAAACAGCGAGCGGAATACATTGATGAAGTGTTCTTTGATTTTGTTGAACGCTTCCATGAATGTAGTGCTGGCTACACCTTCAATTTCACTAATGGTGCTGAAGAGTGATTCTTTCGCCTTGAGCAGATCTTCTTTCTGTTTCAGGATAAAGTCGTTACGCTCCTTGATCTCCGTATAGGCTTCCATCGCCATCGGGTTGATCGGTCCCATGTTATCGAGACGGTCGCGTATCTTCTGTACCTCTGCGCGAATCTTGTCTTCATCGGCAGTAGCGAGGTCTTTGCTTTCTTCTTCGGATCCCTGGTTGATAACAGAATCCAGATCGATGTTGAACTCTACCGAGAGACGTTCCTTCACGGAATTCAACTGCATCTTGCTTTCGTTCAACTGGCCTTGCATGTCCATCAACAACGTGTCGATGTTCTGGCGCTGGTGTTGAATTTCACGCAATGCTTTTTCAATCTGATCGATGAAGCCGCGGCTCTCGTAGTAATCTTTCTCAGCTTCTCCGAGACCTTTCTCCATCGCTTCTTTCTCTTCGTACATACCGATGAGTTCGTCATCATTGCTTTGGGTATTTTCAATGATGCGTTTTACTTCCTCTTCGTTCTTGCGAAGTTCTTCGGCATTTACTTCCAGGCGTTGCGCGCTTTGATCCATTGATTCCTGCTTGAAGCGGATCTCCTGATCTATACTCTTCACGCGGTTGTCCTGCTGGTGGAAGAATATATTCTGCTCGTTAAACGCTGCAGACTTCTGCGTAAGTAATTCGTTGTTGGAAGTGAGGTCTTGTGCGATAACACTTAACCGGTCTTCCTGTGCTTCCAGATCATGTTGAGCCTGTTGAGCTTTCGGCTTCAGGTCATCGAGTTCCTTCAGCAGGGTATCAATTTTCTCGAGTATATCTTCTCTGCGTAAGTCGGCACTGCTCAGCATTTGTGAGAACTGCTCGCGCTTGGTGCGTACGGATACAAACTCTTCGTTTACCTGACGAATCGTGTTTTGTACTTCTTCGATCTGTTGGCGCAGTTTGTTGTTGCGCAGCTTTTCAAGATCGGATTGTTTTTCGAGCAGGCTTCCGCGGATATCGTCCAGTTTGGAGGTGAGTTCTTTGATCTCCTTCTCCAGCTTCTCCATGTTCTTCGCGCGACCGATCTTCTTTCCTTCGAACAATCCTACCGAACCACCGGATACACTGAACTTGCGCTTGGTAAGTTTACCGTTCTTGGTGATGAAGGTGTTTTCATCGCTTGACGGAAGTTGCTTGATGTCGCCTTCAAATATATATACCTTGTCGAGTATAAAAGCCATCAGCTTTTTATACTTCTGATCGTACTCGATGATCTCCGTTGCCGGGAAAGCGTTATCGTATATACGGCCTGGTGTCGACTCGAACTTCTCGAATGCATCGAGTATAAAGAAGTGTGCTTTGCCTTTGGCAGCATCGCTGAGGATGTTGATGGCATCGTACGCTTCAGACTCGTGTTGTACTATATAGTAGTTCAGGTATTGCTCCAGATAATTTTCAATCGCTACGCGATACTCTTCCGAAGTTGTAAGTATATCGGAGAGGAGGGGAGCATTTTTACCTACTTTCTTCTTGAGGAACTTGATGGCTTCAGGGAAGCCCTCGAGGTTTTCTACAAGTGACTTGGTAAGGTTATATTCATTCTGACGTGCATCGAGCTTACGACCGGTTACGTTCATTTCTTCGCGTATCATTTCGATGGTCTTCTCCATCGCACCGATGCGCTCCTGCACTTCTTCTTCTTCTTTCTTCAGTTTATCAGATTCACCGTTGAGACCGCCGAGTTCATCCTGCAACACCTTGAGTTTATTTTCAAACTCTACGAGGCTTGCACTTTGTTGAGATGAGTCGGATGCAGTCTTCTCTAACTCTTGCTTGAAAGATGAAACCTGTATCTCACGGATCTCTACGCCTTTGTTGATCTGGAAGCTTTCTTCCTGTTTCTCGCGCTGTACTCTGCGCAGTGAATCAGACTGTGTCTGCAACTCAGTGGTTATGCGCTTCTGATCTTCGTATTCTGCTTTAAGGTGTTCGAGTTTTTGGGTGATCTCTGCTAATATACCTTCTGCCGAGGCCTTTTCGCCTTCGAGACTTTGTATACTGAAACGTGCACGCTCGTTGCTCTTGCGGTCTTGTTCGATCTGGTCGCGTAAGCCTGCAGCACGGTCGTTCAAATACTTGAGACGCTCGTTCTTGATCTGCTTCTCGCTTTCATACTGACGGATCTTCGCTACGAATTCATTGATAGCTTTCTGACGAGAGCTTAATGTTTTCTCTTTGAGAACGAGTTCAGCTTTTGCTTTTTCGATCGCTGCTTCTTTCTCTGCTATATCTGCCGCGAGTGCTATTTTTCGATCGCTCTCTTCCTGCACGCGCTGGTTGATGTCGTTGAACTTGTCTTTCTGTTTGTTCACGACAACCTTGGCGAGTGTTATACTTTTCTGCTTATACTCTTCCTTAATTTTGTAATAGTTCTCGGTCTGCTTCGCTTGCTTCTCGAGCGACTTCATGTTCTTCTCGATCTCGAAAAGTAAATCTTCTACACGCTCCAGGTCAGCATCGGTATCTTCAAGTTTCTTGAGCGTTTCTTTTTTACGCTTCTTGAATTTAGATATACCGGCAGCTTCTTCGAACAACATTCTGCGCGAAGAATCTTTATCGTTCAGCAGATCGTCCACCATACCCAACGCGATGATTGCGTAGGTGTTTGATGCAACCCCTGTATCCAGAAACAAGTTGGTAATATCTTTCAGGCGGCATGATACACCATTAAGTAAATATTCACTTTCACCGGTACGATATAGCCTTCTTGTAATGGTGATCTGCGAATATTCCGTAGGAAGTATATTCTTGGTGTTGTTGATGGTAAGCGATACTTCGGCCATCTGCTGCGCGCTTCGCCCGCTGGTTCCGTTGAAGATAACGTTCTCCATTTTTTCGGAACGCAGAGCACTTGTTTTCTGCTCGCCCAATACCCAGCGGATGGAATCCACCACGTTGGACTTTCCGCACCCGTTCGGCCCGACAATACCGGTAATTCCTTCATCGAAGTTGATTACTACCTTGTCGGCAAAACTCTTGAAGCCTTTAATCTCCAGTTTCGCTAATTGCATGCTCTCTCCTTTGTGTTAGAGGTTGTTGTACTTTTAATCTGCTCAGGCCAAAACTATATCTCGGCCCGCTGTGTGCTGCCCGTGTGTGGGGAGTGAAAAGCCTTGCCCGCCTGGGTTTCAGTTTGTTACACTATGAAATAGTTTGTAGAGGTTTATCTACTGCTATCACCTGCTTACTTACCGGAGCCAATGGGGGAAGTCGGCAAAGATAAGCTTCTGCAGTTGGCAATTCAAAATAAAAAATTTGAGGAATGTAAGGGGTTGATAGTGAGTAAGAAGAGTATTTCACGAGCCTTTTTATGTAAGTTTTTTAGTGCCGCGGGACGAGTTCCAAAGGAAAGGGATTCTGTAACAAGGATCTAACTGGATTCGATCCCGAAAGTTGAATCCATAGGCTTGCTGAAGAGCCGGCAACCTTGCCAATTTATGTCCCTTACACATTGACATGTCTTGGAAATCACAAATGGGTTATTGGCTCTTTTGGATATACTTCTTACCCTAGTAAATAATTTATACTTGGTCTGCCTCAAGCTGCCAATGAGATAGGGAATTGTATTAAATGAAATATACCGGTTTACTTATTAACTACGGTATCGGGAAAAATTTGTGAGTTATGAAATATGAGTTGGGTTCGATTGAATCGCTGATAAAAAATGAAATTGTTTTACGACTAGAAAGTGAACTGGAGGTACGCGAAAAATTAGAGTCGTTTACAAATGAAGTTGACCGCCTTCGAACTGTTTTGCGTTACAATGTTATCAACTGTGGTGATGCAGGGCTTGCTACTCGTTATGTTCAAGCTCACCAGCAAGGTGTATTAGAGTTACTAGAATTTTACTCGGACAAGTTGGGGCAAGATTGCATGGCGCTTTACTCCGATGAGCCCGTTGACGAATCTTTACTTCTTCATAAGCATATATACCTACAACTTGAGGATCTTCTGTGGGCATAGAGAAATACTTTGTGAATTATACTAACGAAGAGTTACAGGCTTCTGCGGGCTATATATCTACGACTGCTCAGGAGATAGCGGAAGTATACCGGTATGTTGCCGATGTGTTGATAAAGGCGAAGGCTGATTATGAACTGATCAATGTTGTTGCCGAACCTATGGATGATTTTCTAAGCTTTCGTATGGAAAGCGCGCGGAGTTACCGAAGTGTACACTATATGCGCAAGTTTGCCGCAGAAATTATGCGGATATGCGTATTGCATGAAGCTGATGCGTTGCCTAGTTCAAGAAGGTGCTGGCATCTGATCACTATGCTCACCAACTTGATCACTATGCATTTGAAGCAAAATTATTGAGCAGACGTTTGTTGATACCCGGTACACCTATGATGCTGTTGCCAAACCAATTCGCGATCAAATAATGGGCTGTATTGTGGAGGAGGTGTTTTATCTGCGTGAAAAGTTGCAGAACCAGTTACCCTTTGGTAACAGTCGCGACTCAAGTACGAAGCCTGACTATAAATTGCTGGTGAGTATATCTGGTGCTTAGCTTGCGGGCCTTACACGTGCCTTAGTTGAGAGTGGGATGATTCAGAATAAAAATATTACAGAACTGGCCCGCTTTCTATCGGATATGGTAAGGTGAAGCAGCTTGATAGGTTCTCGCAGGAGAGTTTTCGGCTAAAGTATTACAATGTGGAAACCGGAACGCGTGATTTTTTGAAGAATTACCTTCAGCAGTTGATACATACTATATCTGCGTTTGAATAACTGATTCCAAGTATATACAACGTGTTGTAACCCTGTTGTAACTGTTTTTTGTGAACTATATATAGCGAGTTTTGAGTATATAAATTAACCATACCTTATATGCTACAAAAACAACTTACCCGGGACGATCTGAAACAGTTCAGGACTGAATTGATCAGAGACTTGAAAAATGCCATGATTGAAATGCATACGTTGCCCAAACGCAAATGGATGAGGTCGCATGAAGTACGCAGAATGCTTGGTGTATGCCCGGCCACGCTACAAAACTTGCGTGACAGCGGTGAACTGCCTTTTTCGTTATTGGGGCGTGTGATGTTCTATGATGCTGATGATAGTAACAACCGGCTTGAGCAAAACAAAGTCAACAGACATAAGCAGAACGGATTGTAGTATATATACCCCTAAACGTTACGATGAACTACATAAACACTACAAGAAATGGCTGGAGATACAAGCAAGTGACGAGCGTATTACCTGTTTCCATTGCAGTTTGTATTCTGCATTGTTTCACTTCTGGAATCTTAGCCGTTTTCAAAATCCATTCAGTATAAATCGAGGTGAGATTATGGCATACTCAAAGATGGTTCGATCAATACCTATCACCGGTGTATGCACGGGCTGAGTGACTGGAACTATATTTTATATGAACCTTCGTATGACCAGCAACGCGGCAGCCAGGTTATCCTGCTCAGATTTGATATGCCAGTGATACAACGGGAGAAACAGCCACTGATACAACCGGTGCACAACCGGTGAGTCGTTCTATAAACATATTAAAACATTACAAACATTTAAACGAAGTGAACGAGGTCGCGCAGGCTGATAATGAAGCAATGCATTTTGTTTTCAAGGAAGAAGTGCGCCACGAGAAAAAGATACCTGCGGCTATACCGACCTCGCTCGATGAAGTGATGCTCTATTTTGAGCAACAGGGGACCGCGCGTGTTGAGGCAGAGAAATTCTTCAACCACTTCGAAAGCACCGGCTGGAAAATTGGCGGTAAAGCCGCTATGAAGAATTGACAAGCTGCCGCGCGTAAATGGATTTTAAACTGTAATGACTTTAACAATGACTCGAAACGACTTACACCCGGTAACCTGCAAAGTAACACCGACAAGAATTTCGCGGAGCCCTTTTAATCCGATGAATGCTGCTCATGACTTCGTTGCACCTTGTGCAGACGAAGTCAGGCAGCGAATTAACGAAGGACGTGTGCTCGATTTTTATTGGTGCCTTGGATTTATACGGAAACGTGGACGAGAAATGTATCGCGGTATAGGATCAAAATGGTCAGAAAGTACAACTGGATTATTCACAAAAAAGCGCAGGAAATAAAATTGTAGGTATATTGAACTTAAATAAGATAGATAATATTTTTTCGGTTTTCTCTATGCTGGCAATTTCTAATGAATTGGATGGTACATCGAATTTTCTAAATATATGTTATAGTAATCCTACAAAGCAGTTTGATGAAAAAAGGGCAATATGAAATATACTCCTATTCCTGGGTATCCTGGATACTATGAACCGGTGCCTTCCACATTAGTTGATCACAAATTTCCTCTTGTAGCTTTTAAACACCTTGAGAAAGACGGAGAACATTATATGGTCGAAGTAATTCATCCCTCAATACGAAAAAAGAAATGAAAGTAAAGCAAAATTTGTATTTTCATTGTTGATATTGGCTGTATTATCGTGTTCAAAGACCCGAAATACGGACTTGTCAGATGCGGATCTTGTTAACATTTCCAAGATAAAACGAGATTCTGTTTACATTAACGAAGCTGGAAACAGAGTGATTGTGCGTTTTAACGTAAAAATTGAAGACGTTGACTATTCCATAAGCTGTTAGTAATCATATAAAAGCAATCTAAAAACCATTGGCAATTGTAATTTGTTCTGTAATCACCGGAGGTGCAGTCGCATGGATACGATCAAAAGCCGAAGACGATGATACACTATAGGATTGTAAACACTATTTGCCACATCTAATCCTTGTCCGGTTTTCCAGACAACCTCAACTGCGGTATTGTGAAATAAAGGTATAAACGAGACCTTTGCAATGGTATTTAATTCCTAACCTAACTTACCTGTGATCCTCTGGGTGCCCCTGTGCATTCAGAGGATTTACTTTTAGGAATACAGTAGTTTATACGGCATAGTGAGTCGGTTGATATATAGTCTGGGTTTATAGAATCTTTTTTAGTTATGAAGAATTTGTTGCTCGCATTTTTTTTAGTTGTTTATGCCTCCGGTTATTCGCAAATTCCGTTAGGATTTAAAGCGGGAGTAAATATGAGCCAGATCGTGATGAAAGATGTTCCCGATGGTTCTATTGAGGAGGACTATTCATCGGTAGCGTCTTTTCATGTCGGCGTTTTCTCGAAATTGAGATTATCAGATAAGTTTGATTTCATTCCAGAGTTACAGTATATAAGAAAGGGCTATCATTATAAATCGTCCTATAGCGAAGGTAATATTCGGCTTGATTATATTGAATTGCCTTTGCTGATCTCTTACAAGCCGATCTCATTACTTGCCATCGAAGCCGGACCTTCATTTGGTGTTAAAATTAAAGAGAGTACGTATATCAGTCTTTATGAGTCTACGGATATCGGCGCAGTTGGAGGTCTTAGGTTTAATTTAACCAGCAAGTGGTCGGTAGTAGGACGTTATTACTATGGAATCACCAGTGTGAAAGATATAAAGTATAATTCCGGTCCTAACCAAGGACCAGTTGAAAAGGTCTCAACCTATACCCGAAACTTCCAATTTTCAATTGCCTACTATTTGAAGTAGAGGTCAAATCCTAATCTCACACTCACACCTCCAGCAGCTGGCAACTCGCAGCCAGCAGCTCCTCAAAAATAGTTCTTTCCCAAATCTCCCTATCCGCTTATATTTGCGGCCTTAAATTCAATTTGTTTAGCTCATGGGACTTCAATGCGGGATCGTAGGTTTGCCAAATGTTGGAAAGTCGACTCTCTTTAACTCTATTTCTAATAACAAGGCTGAGGCGGCTAACTTTCCGTTTTGTACGATCGAGCCCAACGTTGGTGTTATTTCGGTGCCTGATCCTCGTTTGAAAATCCTGGAAGGTCTCGTGAATCCGCAGCGTGTGCTGCCGACTACTATTGAGTTTGTTGATATTGCCGGACTCGTAAAAGGTGCCAGCAAAGGTGAAGGTCTTGGCAACCAGTTTCTGGGTAACATTCGCCAGGTGGATGCTATTGTTCACGTGGTGCGTTGCTTCGAGAATGATAACATAGTACACGTAGATGGTCGTGTTGATCCGGTAGCTGATAAAGAAATTATTGACACCGAGCTTCAGTTGAAAGACCTTGAGTCGGTTGAGAAGAAGATCAGCAAAGTCGAGAAGGCTGCGAAGGCTGGTGACGCTAAGCTGAAGAAAGAATTATCGGTACTCCAATTATATAGAGATACACTGCTGTCGGGTAAGAATGCCCGTTCATTACAGGTTGATGAAGAAGACAAGAAAGCCGTGGCTGATCTGCAATTGCTCACTGCGAAGCCGGTGATCTATGTTACGAATGTTGATGAAGGTTCTCTTCATACCGGTAACAAACATGTTGAGGCACTGCGTGCACATGTGAAGGATGAGAATGCTGAAGTGGTAATTATTTCGGCAGCTATTGAAGCACAGATCGCAGAGCTGGAAAGCGAAGAAGATCGTGCTGTATTTTTAGCGGAGTATGGCTTGACGGAATCAGGACTTAATAAACTGTTGAGAGCATCTTATCACTTGCTTGATCTGATCACTTACTTCACGGCAGGTGAGAAGGAAGTACGTGCCTGGCCTATTAAACGCGGGTGGAAAGCACCTGCGGCCGCAGGCGTGATTCACTCAGATTTTGAGAAAGGCTTTATTCGTGCCGAGGTTATTAAATTAACTGATTATCAGCACTATAAAACAGAACAGGCTTGCAAGGAAGCTGGTAAGATGGCGGTTGAAGGAAAAGAATATGTGGTTGAAGACGGGGATATCATGCATTTCCGCTTTAACGTATAAAGTTTCCTTACAATTATATTTAACCTTTACTTTTTTTTCTTAGCTTTATAATCCGCTCACATTCAGTATTGAGCGGATTTTTTGTTTGGGTAGAATTAACCCCCCGATTAATTTTTTTTTGGCTTGAGAACCAGGATCATTTTTTCACTGAAAAACAGGGGTGCGTACGTGCCGTTTCACCACCAATATCTGTTGGCGCAGGTAATTAAAGGACTTTTAATATTTGGTCCGGAGAAAGGCTACGTGGATTTTAACCAATACAATTTCTCGGGGTTAAAAGGTCAGACTAAAGTTAGTCGTAAAGGACTGCATTATTTTTCATCGAAGGTTACGCTTGTGTTTGCCTGCTCGGATAAGCCTTTTATGGATTACTTCCTGGCTCGTTTGTTTGAGCAAAAAGAAATTATCGTTGGGAATCTTCATCTGATGCCGGAGTCGGTAGAGCAGGAGGACCCGGTAAAGATCAGCGATGAATCGAAGTTCCTGTGTATATCTCCGATTGTGGTTATACCTGCCGCTTTCAACGATGAGAGTGGTAAAAAATTCGTATCGCCTGAGAGCGATGAGTTCTCTGATCTTCTCTATGAATCTACCCTTGCCCGTATGGAGATACAGGGTAAATATACGGCTGAGCAACTAGCATCTTTCTATAAATTTCAGATTGTGCCTGACCAGGACTATATCCAGCGAATACAGGCATCACATAAAAAGTTTGCGCGTATATACCCGTTGTATGACAGTGATGTAAAATTTGAAGTGCGCGGCTATACTTTTCCTTTCACACTATACGCAGCCAAAGAAGTGCAGCAGTTTGTATATGAAAATGGCTTAGGTCATTTTACGCACAAAGGCTTTGGTATGCTGGATGTCGCTAACAACGATTCCATCCAACGCACCGCTCAGCAGGAAGTAATTTACGCTTAACGCGGATTGGCTTCGAGTCTCAGATAACCGATAAGCAAATCAGCTTGTGGCTGAAACGGTCTATAGTATACAAATACTTCGTACTGATTCTCGGTCTCAAAGTGACTTCCTTCAAAACGGTACGGATTAACTCCTGGTGCTTTCACTATATATTGATAATCATACCAACCTTGTTTTAAGAGTATATCGGCTACGTAGCTATTCTGCGCAGTATCGTAGTGCATTTTGTTTTCCTGATTCAGGTTCCAGTAGTTGAATGCTCCGGCTACATATACATCTCCTTTAACCGGTGGTGTTGATAAAGTAAAGTTCACATCAACATAGTTGGCATAAGCCATGTCGCGGTAGTCGTAATTGTCGAGGGTAAAGCCACCGTTCAGGTCGTTATACTGTGCATACGCTTCATCTTCACGCGACTTGTCTTTCTGTATATAGGCTTTAAATGGTTTTACTTTTTTATCCATATAGCGTACGTTACGTCCTGGGTAATTCAATGAGCGCAGATCGAAGAAACGGAATTCATTTCCGCCTTTGAACATAAGTGCATCGTCAAAGAATCTATACTCGATTTCTTTTTCAATCTCACGAACAAAACTTGGTTTTACATTGGAAGCCATGTTGTCCCAACGCTGGTTCTGCCGGATGTTTACATGTACATCCGTAAGCGGGTTGAGTATATTCAGGTTCTTATAGTTTACCGTGAAATTGATCTGCTGATTGAGATCAGCAATTCTCCCCGGACCAATCAGATTTCCATTTTGTGTAAAACTCACCTGGGTGTTAAAAACCATAAATCGTTTTGTGAGAATAAGATCTTCTTTGTTGCTGCCGCGATATACCGCGAGCACATAGTTGCCTGGTAATTTTACGGTAGGCAGTGTAAATGTATAGTGAATATAGGGGAGGTGTGTATCAACCGAGAACTCGTAGGTGTTGATTGGAAATTCATTATAGACCGTCATATAGTCAAGGTCCTGCAGCGATGATGGCGTCCAATCGTGATTGCAGTGAATGACTCTTGCATAATACGAATCATTCTGATTACGCATGTCGTCAAACTCCAGGATGAGGTTCGCCTGTCCTAAACCCGTAACGGCCGGGTTGAGGGTGTTTCCCGAAGAATATAACTGAATGGTTTTGATCTGTGGTTCGTACGCGCGGTCGATAAGCTGGAGGGTTTTAGGATTACCATCTGAATTAACCGTACTTTGTGCGATGGGTGTGCAGGCAGCCGCTAACAGTACAATCGAAATATACAGGAACCTCATTCGTTAAGCTGATTAGTGAAACGTTGTGTTTCGGGTTTACAGGTTGATTTTATAAAGGGCAAAGGAAAAAAGAATTTGGCAATATCAAAGCCAAATGAGGTTGATGTACGTTTCAACAGGATCAAAAACCTGTGCTGGAATGAACGATTTGGACATTCCAACCTTTTGCATGGAGATAGTGTCTAAGTTTCAAATGGTCGGATTATCGGATTAATGCTCCACGAAACCGAGCTTATAGAAGGATGCCGAAAAGGTAGCAGGGCCTCACAACGGGCTTTGTACGATCGCTATTGCCGAAAAATGCTGGTGGTCTGCCTTCGCTATTCGAAGACTACGGCCGAAGCGGAAGACATTCTGCAGGAAGGATTTGTAAAAGTGTTTCAGGGAATCGAGAATTTCAGAGGAGAATCGAAGCTGGAAACCTGGATAACCCGGATCATGGTGAACACAGCACTGAATGCAAACCGGAAGAAACTTTACCTCCTCCCCATGGTCGACATCGAAGAGACCAATCTTCCGGAAGACGAAGTCAGTATATCCGGTATTCATTTTACACAGTTACTCGAAATGATACAGGCATTGCCGCAAGGGTGCCAGATCGTTTTCAACATGTTTGCCATCGAAGGATTTAGTCATAAAGAAATAGCCGAACAATTAGGTATATCAGAAGGTACATCGAAGTCGCAGTTTGCCCGCGCTAAGAGCTTGCTGCAACAACGGTTACTAAAGGAGTCAACGTATTATGAACGATATGGAGAGTCGAAAATTTGAGGATGCGTTCCGTGATGCTTTCAAGGAAGCAGAGGTGAGTCCCACAGAAAATGTGTGGACGAACATCGAGCTCGACCTTGAAAAAGCGGAGGGTGACAAGATGAAGCGTAGAATTTTCTTCTACAAGCTTCTCGCTGCTGCATCTATAGCATTTGCTATGAGTGTTGCCGGTGTAGGATATTATATACTCCAGGATCAACAACGATTTGATGGATCACTTGCTGTGAATCCAAAAACAGAATCATCGTCAGAACGTAATGCGCAAACTCGTACCGGAGAAACTGCCGGTAACGATCAGGTAACTGAAAATATAGCCGACAACTCAAAGGCAGATCAGGCTATATCTTCCGATAACGCCATTGTAAACGGACAAGCAAATTCAGGCACAGCAAACGAACAGACTGCGACATCTTCTTCGCCTGTATTTGATGATAATAACAACAACGAAAATCCAGCAGAGAATAAATCTATAGCATCTCTGAATACACATGATGAGAATACACCCGCTGATTCTGAAAATAAATCCAATAACAAGGCTTCAGCGATCAAACGAGCTGACCAGTCCAATTCAACACAGCGTCAGGCGAAGACAAATGGTTCTTCATCGAATACTGAAAAGACAAACAGTACTTCCGATCGGGCCAATCAGAATTCAATAGCGAAGACGGAGCAGAAGAGTATCAATCCTGGTAAGCAAAGTAACACCGCTGATCATGCGGCTCAGAACGCTGTTGCATCAAGGGACGGTAAGCAGAATAACAGTCAACGCAACGCACAGTCTACTGAATCAACCGTACTCTCTTCTGACAAGAATACAAAGGGTATGAATGCTATAGCAAACACATCTTCTCAGCAGGTTGCGGCCAATGATGCTTTTAAAAATAGTGACACTCCTAATCAGCAGAATCAAATTTCGTCAGCAACCGATGGACAAAATACGGTTGCATCTGTTAACGCGAATAAGGCCGGACAAGAAGTTAACGGCAAGACTATATCTGCTGATAACGGTATAGATTCCCGTGCTGACAAGCAAGGTATAGCTTCAAACGAACACGTTGGTTCTGGTAATGACAAGAACAATGCATCGGTAAATACTACTTCTGCTATAGCGAGTGATAAACAACAGGGTGTAGCTGCTGTCGATAATAAAAATGCTCTTGATAGCAGTCCTGCAGGTAATAAGAATGGAGTTGATATCAATCCGTTCAGTCGCTACTATACGGCTAACAACGGTGAATTTGGCGCAGTAAATAATACCTCTACACTTGCTTCCAATGAAGGTGTAAAGAAATTACCATCACGCGTTGATAAGCCTGTCGACTTTGATGCAACCAAACTTATGCCACAAGTAGATCCACTTATGCTGATGTTGGCAAAACTTGATGAGGAGGGTAAGAGCAAAAGCGAAGAACAGAAGAAAGAAGAAGATAATAACACTGAGAAACTTTGGACATCGGTTGGTTTTGCTGCCGGTAGTTTTAATACGGTAAATTCAAACGCATCAACGTCTCAATCTTTTGCTATGAACAATGTAGCAAGTCAGCAGGCAAAGGCGTCTGGCTCAAGCTATACCGTTGGACTCAGCATGGGTACGCGTTTATCAAAACGCTGGGTGGTGCAGGGCGGTGTAAACTATATGACGCAGTCATCGGACTATACCTCCAACGCGGTGGGGGCTTCATCTGATTTTTCAAACTTCAGTGCGCCAGCAGTTAACAGCATGATGAGCGAAGCGGATAGTCGCCTGGTATCTACAGCACCGTATACCATCAACAATAGTCTCCGGTTTGTCAGTATACCGTTGCAGGCAGGTTATATGATTGTGAACAAACGTTTCGGCATACAACTGAACGGAGGTGTCTCAACGGATATGTTCCTGCAGAATACACTTACTCCGGAGAGTGATAACGTAAGCAAGACAACGCAGGGCAGTGGTGAAGATTCTCCGTATCGTACGTTCAACTTCAGTGGTCTGGTGGGCACTGAATTCAGTTATAAGTTTGGACAACATTATCGATTGGCGTTGAATCCGGGAATTCGCTATCCATTCAATTCTATTTATAAATCGGATCAGCCCGTCACCGCGATGCCGCTTACATTCGATGTGGGTTTACGTTTTCGTTATATTTTTCACTAAGCTTCCAACCTTTTCGTGTGGGTGAGGGTCTAATCACTAAATAACCCTGAACCGGTATGGATACTTTAGAGAGCAGGCTTCAAAAACGAATACACGTTTCGCTATATGCGTTACTCTTTCTTACAGGCCTTTTGGGCATCAGTGTTCTGCTGGAAGGGTGTACGGACAAGTGTGAAGTAACGAACGAGTATACTTTTTACGAGCCTGTATATACTACGCTGAACGAACTGCGTTCCAGTGTGTCCGTTACCGCACCCGAACCCATCAAGACAGTAGGGAAGATATACTATAAAGATGGATTTCTGTTTGTGAATGAGCCGGGAAAAGGAATTCACGTTATTGACAATCGTAATCCGGCAGCTCCTGTAAATAAAAACTTTATTACCGTACCGGGAAATTTTGACCTGGCTATAAAAGGCAGCATGCTATATGCCGACAGTTTTATTGACCTGGTGGTATTGGACATAACATCGCTTGTTGATATAAAAGAAGTAAACCGGCTAGAAAATATTTTCAGTAACTATAACAGCCTCGGCTTTTACCTGGATGCGGAAAAAGGTCTGGTAACAGATTGGGTAGAGAAACGTAACGTATCCATTGAGAAATCGGATTGTGACACACAATTCAATATTCAACCCTGGGGTGGAGTATATTATGAAGACGGAATAGCGTTAGCCAGTTATGTAAAGTTTGATAAGAGCGCAGCCATCGCTCCGGGGAACGGCTCTGGCCCCGGAGTTGGCGGCTCTATGGCAAGGTTCACCATCAGCCAGGATCATTTATATACCCTCGATCTCGGATCGTTACAGGCTGTTGATATCACCGATGCAAAGAATCCTGTAGCAAAAGCGAAGACTTATGTTGGCTGGGACATTGAAACGATCTTTCCACATGAGGAGCATCTCTTTATAGGTTCCAGCAGCGGTATGCATATATTTGATATTACAGCACCGGCTGCACCTACACATATAAGCACCTATGCGCACATACGCAGCTGCGACCCGGTAATTGTTGATGGTGACTATGCTTATGTAACACTTCGTTCAGGAACTACCTGCCAGGGCTTTACCAATCAACTTGAGGTGATTGATATCAAAGATGTAACGAGTCCGCAGTTACTGAAGACGTATGCTATGACGAATCCGCACGGACTTGGAAAGGATAATTCAACGTTGTTTATCTGCGATGGTTCTGCAGGATTGAAAGTATACGATGCTTCTGATATTAACCTGATCGAAAACAAACAGCTGGCGCATTATTCAGATATACATGCGTATGATGTAATCCCATTCAACAATACGTTGATGATGATCGGAGAGGATGGTCTCTTTCAGTATGACTATTCCGATCCAAAGAACATAAAACTGCTTAGCCATATCGTTGCGTCCAATGAAGAATAAACTCTTGCTGGGCTTTTGCTTCATGATGGCAGCGTTTACGCTGTCCGCTCAATCCGATACGGTTTCATCCAATCATTCTAATCAATTACGATACTCCAATAGTTTCCATGCCGGTGCTTTACTGGGTAAGAAAGGAAATGGAAGCTATACTTCTTTATCAACCGTACACGGCATACGACATAATCGCCTCTTTGCAGGGCTTGGTGTGGGATACGATGGCTATACCGGCTGGCGTACACTCCCTGCATTTGCAGCTATTTCATACGACTTCGCGAAGGTTAAGAACAACGCATTCTTTATTCAATTCAATGGAGGTTACTCATTTGCATATCGTACCGAGGAGTATGAGGATAATCTTGATTACGATGTAGATGGCGGACAAACTTTCGCAGGCTTACTCGGCTATCGTATCAAAACCGATAAGCTTAGTATACAAATCAGTTCCGGCTATAAATTTCAGCGCATCAAATATAGCTATACACCTTCATTCTGGTGGTATGCAGATGTAGCGGCACCGGTTACATCGGTTGAGCGTGATATGGAGCGATGGGTGGTACAGATCGGTATCGGAATTAATTAGCAAGGCTAATTGTCTCTTTCATAACCAGTCACCGACTGGTTAATAGCACTGGTGTGTCAGGAGGAACACTGATCACCTTTTTAGGTAAATGGTTAGTTTTATGGGATGTCGGATGTTCCTGCCGGCATCCCTTTTTTGTGTTTGCCAGCGAATGCTGAGTATATTTACAGGCATTCATTTTTATCGGTATAGCACATGATTCGTGAAAAGATTTCATCCACAAGTCTGGCATCGATAGGGTATGATGAAGACCACGCTATACTGGAAGTAGAATTCCGGACGGGAGAAGTATATCAGTACTTTGATGTACCTGTATCCGAGTATGACGCTTTAATGGTTGCTGATTCTATAGGAGCTTACTTCTCTCATAACATTCGTCCTAATTACGATTTCCGGCACATTCACTGAGTTTTATTTTCCGTCCCGATAGCTATCGGGACGGAAAATAATTACTGATTCAGTTCATCGATAGCAGTCGCTACCTCTTCCCACTTTTTATTAGCGGCTGCAAGTTCTGCTTCCGTTTTGTTGAAGCTCGCTTGTACTTCTTTTAGTTTGGCAGCGTTGCTGAATACATCCGGACTCGCCATTTCAAGTTCGAGTTTTGATTTCTGTTCTTCGAGCTTGCTGATCTGTTCTTCTGCTTTCTTTAATTCTTTATCAAGCGTCTTTAGCTTCGCTTCGTTGCTTGGAGTCTGTGTTTGTTTTTGTTTTACTTCAAGCTCTGCTTTCTTTTGTTTTGGTGGTTCTGCCTTTACACCACTTGCTTCATTCTTCTTGCGCCAGTATTCGTATTCATCGTACGTGCCCGGATATTCTTTGATCTGCTTGTCTTCTATATACCAGATTTTGTTCGCAATCTGACTTACAAAGTGACGGTTGTGAGATACCACGACAAAGCTACCGAGGTACTGTTGCAACGCCTGTATAAGTATATTTTCAGAGATGAAATCAAGGTGGTTGGTAGGTTCATCAAGGAGGAGGAAGTTGGCTTCCGAGATCAATGTCTTCGCCAATGCCACACGCGATTTTTCTCCTCCTGACAATACCTTGATCTTCTTGAAAACATCTTCGTCCGAGAAGAGAAAACATCCGAGTACATTTCGCAATTCCTGTTCAGTTTTACCAGAGCCTGCCTGTAACAGCTCTTCCAGTATTTCGTTTTCTACACGCAGCGATTCGAGTTGGTGCTGTGCATAGAAGGCGCGTATTACGTTAAAGCCCATCACACGTTCACCATCGATAGGTTCTTCACCAGCAATGATACGCAGCAATGTAGATTTACCTTTACCGTTGGCACCGATCAACGCGATCTTGTCACCACGTTCAATGTTGATTGATGTATTTTTTAGTATCTCCAACGGTCCGTATGATTTGGATACATCGTTCAACGTAATAATATAACGACCAGGCTGCTGCTTGAATTTGAAACGGAAATTTACCGCTGCGGTATCATCAACCACTTCTTCAATCATATCCATCCTCTCCAATGCCTTTACGCGCGATTGTACCTGGCGAGCTTTGGTAGCTTTAGCTTTGAAGCGTTCAATGAAGCGTTCGGTCTGTCGTATTTTTTGTTGCTGATTTTCGTAAGCACCCTGCTGGATCTCCTGGCGAAGTTCTTTCTCCTGCAGGTAGAAGGAATAATTTCCTTCATACGTAACAAGTTGCTGTTGGGTAACATCAACTGTTTTGGTAATTACATTGTCGAGAAAAGTACGGTCGTGTGATACGATGATTACAGCACCTTCATAATTACGAAGGTAATTTTCAACCCACTCGATAGAAGGTAAGTCCAGGTGGTTGGTAGGTTCATCGAGCATGAGCAACGATGGTTTCTCCAACAGTAATTTCGCAAGCATCACGCGCATGCGCCATCCTCCGGAAAATTGTTTGAGCGGACGATGTAAATCTGCTGTAGAAAACCCAATCCCTTCGAGTACTTCTTCTGCTTTGGACTGAATGGAATAACCATCCAGGTGATCGTACTTCTCCTGTAGCTTCGACATCTTCTCAACAAGATCGTCTGAATATTCTGTCTCCAGTTTTTTGATGATCACTTCCAACTGGCGCTCTATATCTACCACTTCCTTGAATGCGCCCATCGCTACCGTTAGAATGGAGTCTTCAGTCTGATAGGAGAGAAGATCCTGGTTAAGAAAGCCAATCGTACAATCATTACTCTTGCTGATGGTGCCGCTGTCAATTTTATACTCACCGTTAATGATCTTTAACAATGTAGATTTACCACGACCGTTCAGGCCGATCAAACCGATCTTGTCTTTCGGTTTCACAAACATGTTGGCATTTTCGTAAAGCGCGCGGCCTCCGATGTAATAAGAAAGATTGGTGATGGATATCATAGCTGGTAATTCCCTTCGATCAATGGCACAGGCATGCCTGTTACCTCAACTAATCTGCAAAAGTAATGAGTATTTGCAGCATTCCGGAATTTAAAATCTGCCAGACAGCCGAATTTTTGCCACTTACGTAATCCGCATCCGCGCAAAACGCAAAAAGCTGTAATTTTCAGCACGATTAAATCCTGAATGTTATGAAATCAATGATCTCCATACCCGTACTGATACTGGGACTCATGCTGGCTTGCAGCAATTCCAGTTCTACGGAAGATAAAAACAATGCGACAGAAGTTGGCGGCAACGGTGTGCCGGCCATAACCGAATACGCAGCAACGTTGCCACTCGATAAGATCAAACTTCCGGCAGGTTTTAAAATAGAAGTATATGCGGAAGTTGAGAATGCTCGCTCGATGGCGTTGAGTCCGTCCGGAGTGCTATATGTAGGCAACCGCGATAAAGATAAAGTATACGCTGTAAAAGATACCGATGGTGATTTTAAAGCCGATAAGAAATGGGTCATTGCCAAAGGACTGAACATGCCGAACGGTGTTGCCTTCAAAGACGGAAACTTATATGTAGCGGAGATAAGCCGCATCACCAAATATAGCGGTATAGAATCGAAGCTGGACAACCCGCCTGCACCAACGGTAGTGACGGAGAATTACCCGACTGAATCACATCATGGATGGAAATATATAGCGTTTGGTCCGGATGGTAAACTATATGTACCGGTAGGCGCGCCTTGTAACATCTGTGAATCGAAAGATGAAATATATGCGAGCATCACACGTCTCAATGCCGATGGTACCGGTCGTGAAATATATGCGAAAGGTGTACGCAATACGGTAGGCTTCACGTGGCATCCTCAAACCAAAGAGCTTTGGTTTACTGACAACGGCCGCGATATGTTGGGTGATGATAAACCTGCCTGCGAACTGAATGTAGCTCCGAAGAAAGGTATGCACTTTGGCTATCCATATTGTCATGAAGGTTCCATCAAAGACCCGGAGTTTGGTGATAAACATGCGTGCTCTGAATTTACAGCACCTGCTGATAAGTTAGGACCACACGTAGCACCGCTCGGATTGAAATTCTATACCGGAAGTTCTTTCCCGGCTGCCTATAAAAATCAAATCTTCGTTGCCGAGCATGGTTCCTGGAATCGCTCGAAGAAGAGTGGCTACAATGTTACACTCGTGAAATTACAGAACAACAAAGTAACGGGTCACGAATTATTCGCGAGTGGTTGGCTGGATGATGCCACGCAGAAAGACTGGGGGCGTCCGGTAGATGTATTGGTGATGCCCGATGGTTCATTACTGGTGTCTGACGACAAAGCGAACGTAATCTATCGCATTACGTATAAGGGCTGATCGGTCGCACCCGAAAAAAGTAAAGCCTTTGGATGCCCGGTATAAATTTACCTTCCGGATGTTCAGAGGCTTTTTCATAAAAAAGTACGATCTTGTTCAAGTAAGTATGTGCCGCAAAACAAAACTCTTAACCCGATTTGTCATGAATAAAATTCTTTGCCTGTGTATCCTGTTGTTCAGTGCCTGTTGCGCACTGGCACAACCTGCTGCGGAACCACCTGTGTTTACGGTTATCAAAAAAAATGAGTATACACCTATCAAGAACCAGGCGAATACAGGAACATGCTGGAGTTTTTCAACTACTTCGCTCGTAGAATCTCAAACCATACACAACGGTTTGGGTACTGTAGATATTTCTGAAATGTATACCGTACGGAATATATATACCGAGAAAGCACGTAACTATATACTTCGCCAGGGCACCGCGCAGTTTGGCCCGGGTGGATTGGGACACGATGTGATTCGCGCCATAGCTGCGTATGGAGCTGTACCGGAAAGCGCTTATTCCGGATTACCGCTGGGACAGAAGAATCACGATCACAGCAAGCTGGATGCTCGTCTGAAAACGTACCTGGATAGTCTCTTGAAAGTGCGTCCCATTCCTGCTGACTGGATGAAAGGATTTCAGGGTATACTCGATGAGACATTGGGTAAAGCACCGGAGACATTTACATACGGTGAGCGTCAGTACACACCAAAAAGTTTTGCAACCGATGTGCTGCATTTCAAAGCGGATGATTACGTGAACATCACTTCGTTCAGTCATCACCCGTTCTATACTTCCTTTATATTGGAAGCTCCTGATAATTTTTCGAACGGATCATACTATAATCTGCCGCTGGAGGAAATGATTAAACTTACCGAGCGCGCTGTGGAGCAAGGCTATTCTATTATGTGGGATGCCGATGTAAGCAACGAGTGCTTCCGGAATAAAGAAGGCTTTGTATTGCAGTGGAAAGATGGAAAGGTACCCGCTAAACCAACACCCGATGATGAAGAATTGAAATATACCCAGGTGATTCGCCAGATGCTCTATGAAAATCTGACAACACAAGACGATCACCTCATGCACCTCGTAGGTCTTGAGAAATCAAAAGGTGGCAAGAAATTTTTCATGGTAAAAAATTCGTGGGGCGAGTACGGTCCAACAAAAGGATTGGTACACGTATCAGAAGCATACTTTGCTATTAACACCGTGAGTCTCGTAGTGCCCAAAGCTGCCATCGATAAAGCGCTGCTCACAAAACTGGGTATACAGTAACTATATAGTAACGCTATTGGCTTAACCTGTCTGCTATGCATCCTGTTTTATTTGAAGTAGGAGGGATCTCCATATACAGTTATGGTTTCATGATTGCCATTGGTGCTATAGCCGGTGTGGCCTATATGGTGATTCGGGGAAAGAAAGAAGTTGGACTCACGTTCGATCAGGCCAACTCATTATTCCTGCTCATCTTCCTGGCTGCGTTTGTAGGAGGTAAAGCGTTGCTGTTCTTTGAAGATACCTCGTACTATATGGAGCACCCCGGAAAATTGTTTACCGGTCGCGGCTTTGTATTCTACGGATCATTTCTGCTGGCAGTACTTACCATGTTATGGTTCTTTAAGAAACAAAAGTTACCGACCTATGCCATGCTCGATATAATGGCCGTAACTACGTGCCTGGTGCACATGTTTGGGCGGCTCGGTTGTTTTCTCGCAGGATGTTGTTATGGTTTACCTACCGATTCTGCTTGGGGAGTGGTATTTACCGATCCGGCTTGTCATGCACCGAAGGGAACTCCGCTGCATCCTACACAACTCTATGAATCAGGGTATATATTCCTGGTGATGCTGGTCTTGCTATACCTGCGCGGAAGAAGAAAATTCTATGGACAACTTTTTCTTACGTACCTGTTGCTATACGCGGTAGGACGTTATGCGCTTGAGTTCTTTAGAGGAGATATAGCACGTGGGTTTATCATTGAGAAATACCTCTCGCATTCGCAGCTTATTGCCTTGCTGATTTTTCTAACGGTGCTATATGTATATACCCGCTGGTCGCGACAGAACCAGCTGGGTATGCACAAAAAGCCTATTTAAGATATACCGACTCGAATGTAGCGAGCAGCGTGTTGCCTTCGTATAGTTCGAGTTTTTCTCCTTTAATCTTGTAGCTGTCGGCAGACTCCATTGCTTTTGTGAGGAAGTTCTCTACATCCAGGCGATCGCAGGCCATCTTCGTAGTCATGGTGGTGAATTTTATTTTATCACCGTTCAGGGTATAATTACCACCCAGGCCGTTGCACCCTGCAAATCCTTTGATGCGCTTTTCACTGCCTTCGCTGCTCAGTACGAAATGTACTTCCTTGGAACCTTCCGGAGTAATCACCGGCATTCCATTCATCTCTGCTAATTTCCAGTAAGTGTTTTCAAGATTTGCCACGCTTGTTGTTTTTTCAGATGACCGGCATTGGAGGAGGGTGAGGAGGACTAGTGAGAGGAGTATCTTTTTCATGGTTTTTATCTGTTAAAAGTTATCAGTTAATAGTTATCCGTGTGTAAAATCCAATGCCACAAAGAAGACTCAAAGGATCACAAAGTTTTTTTCTCTGTATAACTCTGTGTATTCTTGTGTTCTCGGTGCAAGGGATTTATTTCTTCTGCGCTTCCACTAGCTCAATTGCTTTTTTTAATTCATTCTGAAATTCGTCATACCCGATAACCCGGCCTATACTTGTCAGTTCCAGAAAATGCATGCGCAGGTTTGGGTATAAAGTTTCTCTTATTTGATTTTTTAATAGCTTGACTTCTTTGGTTTGGTCCATATCGTCAAGTTGCTTGTACAGTTTTAAGATATCGGTGTTCATGCTACGCTGGTTTATCAAAATTAGCATTTATTCCGGGCTAAACTATAGCTTGGTAGTTAAGCAAAGCCAGAAGGCTTTTGTGCGGTATAGTTGAAGACTAACGGTATAACAGCAGAATGTATTTCTTTCTGAAAGAGAATCGCACAAAGCTCACAAAGAAGACTCAAGGATCACAAAGTTTTTTTCTCTGTGTAATGCTGTGTCTTCTTTGTGTTCTCGGTGCAAGGAATTTCAAATCTCGCTACCTGCTAAACATTACCAGCAAGAAACGGATAACGTTTAACTTTTAACGGATAACTTATAACGGCTCATCAAAGGTCCCTGATCCAGATGTTCCGGAAACTCACCGCATTACCATGATCCTGCAAACGGATCGGTCCTTTCTCATACGCCTTATATACCGGTAACCCTATATATTCAGTAGGTCCCCAGATGGCTACGTGATTTTGTGTAAGCACACCGTTGTGAATTACCGTTACGTACGCAGGTGAGATCACGCGACCTTCTGCGTTGAAGCGCGGTGCCGTAAAGAAGATCTCATATACCTGCCACTCACCGGGCTTGCGACAGATATTTACCAGTGGTATATGTTGCTTGTAAATTGAACTGGCTTGTCCGTTGGCGTAAGTCTTGTTGTTATAGTTATCAAGTACCTGTACTTCATAACGCTCTTGCAGAAATATACCGCTGTTGCCTCGGCCTTGTCCGGTTTGCTTCGGATCAACTTCTGCAGGTGAACGCCACTCTACGTGAAGCTGAAAATCACCGAACTCTTTTTTAGTCTTGATATCTTTCGCACCTGCAGTAACTGTCATTGCGCCATCTTTGATGGTCCACTTGGGCGCAGTGCCATCGATCGTTACCCAATTGTCGAATGATTTACCATCGAACAACACGGTAGCGTCAGAAGGAGCATCGCCAACTTTGTCAGCAGCAGTGATAATGCGCGGCTGTGGTTCCCATATCTCGCTGGACTCCGGTGTTTTTTTACTTTGATCCTGTGCATTCGCAATGTAACCGGCACTGATACAGGCCAGTGCCATGAATAACTGATTGGCTTTTTGCATATTGGTCTGGTTTAATTATAGATCGTTGATAATGTCATCTACTTTCTTCTCCGTTTCGTCTTTCATCATGTTGCGTACGATCGGAGAGCTATATTCGAGTTCCAGGAAATTTTTGTCGGTGGATTTGAAGCGTAGTACAATGCGATCGCTCTTCCAGAAGTATAGCTGGTTCTTCATATCGTACGCGGCTTTACCGTAGAGTGTCTCCAGAGCTTTCATCAGGCGCGGATCTTTATCGGTAATAACCTTGATCTCGTAGATAAGATCTTTATACGACTTGAGTTCGATCTCCTTTACTTTTACCTCACCGATCTTTTCATAATCGGGATGTTCTACCGAGTATAGTTTGGCCGGATAGGTATCGCGTTCCTTAAACTCCTTTTTTACTTTGGAACCTTTCACGGAATCAGCAAGCGTTCCGAGTTTGATGTCTTTAAAACCATTTCGTTTTTCGAGTTCCTGAATAGTCTGAGCATGTGTATATACAGTCAGACACATGAGCAGGGCAGAGAAGATGTAGCGGATCATGCAATTAATTTATAAACTTAATCGGAATAGTAACCATTGTCCTATCCCACATTATCAAAAGGTTTGCCACATCGTTTCGCTGGTCAAATTTGAGGGTGAGTGGCTCGTAAATAAGATCTCCCGTGGACTGCACGGGCACATCGAAGCGGATCAAGTCTTCTTTCGGATTGTAGTTATAGGAACCCCACAACCCGACATCTTTACTGATAATGATCGTCCATTTCTCCTTGTCGGGTATCGTAAAGAGAGTATATGTACCGGCTTTGATCAGGAAGCCTTTCATGGTTATGTCTTTTGTAAGCGTTATCTCGGCAGCTTCATTCGCACCGGGGCTCCACTCTTTTCCATAGGGAACCAGCTTGCCGAAGATCTCTCTTCCTTTTTTCTGCGGCTGTGAGTACGTGATCTTGACATAAGATTCTTTATAGCGCATGGAGATCACATCCAGCGGACTACTTCGTGCTTTGAATTCCTGCGACCAACACGTGAGTGATGTTACCAGACAATATAGTGTAAAAAGATATCGTGCCATTGGGTTTTAAATATACTAATTTAGAATTCATCTGCCGGTTAACACAAGCGTTTCAATTTAGTAACGCTCTTTCTTTTCCTTACGCGTCTTAACTGCTTCAGGACGAATTACTTTTTGATTTTTCATCCAGGGTTATGTGATCAAACTTTTTAACACGCAGATAAAACGTGATTGATGTTCAGGTATTATAAGGACTATAATTTCGATCCAACCTAAAACAAATCATTCATTCCCCATTCATGAAAAAATCATTTACAAAAATTATGTGCCTGCTCGTGGCAGCGTCACTGGCTTTTACTGCGTGTGAAGGTCCTCAAGGAGATGTTGGTCCGCAAGGCGACAAAGGTGATGCCGGAGATAAAGGCGACAAAGGCGATGCAGGTGAAGATGCAAACCAGGTAGTGCTTGCCAATCACTCTACTACTTCTACATTTCTGAAGAAACTTCCGGGTTTTGAAAGTGTCGAAACTTTTTCATTGATCGGTAGTGCCGATTATCTGCCGCAGTCTCCAGCGTTTGTATTCGGTGGTGCGGCCGATGGTGCCGGCCTCATGAAAACTGCCGATGGCTTTGTGATGCTCGTTAATAACGAAGACAATATTGCTGTTTCGAGATTGACGTTTGATAAAACTTTTCGTCCTATAAAGGGAGAGTATATTTTGAATTCTGACGGTGGACAGAAAAGATTATGCTCGGCTACACTGGCGACACCGGAAGAACACGGCTTTGGTCCGATATTCTTAACGTGCAGTGAAAACAGTAGTGCGCAGATACACGGTCTCAATCCGTTGGCGGCTGCTACACCAACTGTTCCTAACTTCTTGCCAGGCCTTGGTCGTTGGGGGGCTGAGAATGCTGTACCGCTTCCGAAGACTGCTTATACCGGCAAAACTGTTATCTTAATTGGTGATGATGACTCCGGTACGGATGGTGGACAACTTGCGCTATATCTGTCGAATACCGTAGGTGATCTGGAGAACGGAAGTCTGTATGTAATGAGACGCGTTGATCAGAATACACGCGAGATGGATCTGCAAGTGAACACCGCGGTCAATATAGAGTTCGCGAAGATCGATGATCACAAGAACATTACTGGTGCACAAACGAACGCAGCATCTACGGCATTGAAGTCTATCGCCTTCGGTCGTGTTGAAGATATAGACTATCGTAAAGATGGTGTTGGTCGCGAAATTTACTTTAACGTAACCGGACAAGATGGTAATGCTGACCGCACCAAGTATGGTCGTGTATATAAATTAGTATTGGATGCCGCTGATCCATTGAAAGGTACACTCACGCTTGTACTGGATGGCGATGATCGTACTGGTAAAGCAGGCTCGTTCCAGGACCCGGATAACATTCTGGTAACAACCAACTATGCCTATATACAGGAAGATCCGAACCAATATACCGGTATCGATCATGATGCTTATCTCTATCAGTATAATCTGAATACTGGTGCACTGAAAAAAGTGTTTGAACTCAATCACTTCCGTGGACAAGCTGATGCCGAAGCCATCTATGGTAAGTCTAACTTTGGTGCATGGGAATATGGCGCCATGCTAGATGTATCCGACATCCTCGGTATACCGAATACATTTACACTCAACATTCAAACCCATACCTGGAAGTCTCCATTATTTAAAGGTGTAGACGGAGGATCGCTTGCTACATCATTCGATGAAGGCAGCCAGATTGTGGTGCTCCGCGGACTTCCAAGATAGCTTCGAGCTGCGAGCTTTGAGCTGCGAGACATGAAAGAAGGAAAGGCTGCAGGCTGCAAAAGAGTATCGTTAGGATGCGTTGCTACTATATAGCATCGGTTAACCTAAAGTTGCGTTCCTCCTGTAGCCAGCAGCTAGTGGCCTTTTTTTCTCTCGCAGCTCGCGGCTCAAAGCTCACAGCTAATTTTCAAACTATGCATCATATCACTACTCTAACAGTCGCAGGCTTTTTCTTTTTGCTTGCTGCATGTTCCTCCCGGGCTTCAAAGACTTCTGCGGAGCGTGTTAATGAATTTTTTATTGCCCAGGTAGATTCACTGAATTATACCATCGGGTGGTTTGCTGATCATGGTGACTCGACTTCGGTGGAGAAACTTCGAAAGTCTTTTACGAAGGCACGAAGTCATTACAAAAAAATAGAATCGCTTATCGTGTTTTATTTTCCGGAGGAGAATGAGCGCATCAACGGGCCGGCTCTTCAGCGGGCAGAAGAATATGATGATAAAGTTATTCTACCGACAGGTTTCCAGGTGATCGAAGAAGAATTGTATGCTGACACCGTTCAGCGAGAAGCGTTACAACAACACGTGCTGGCGCTGAAAGCTATTCTGAATAATCTGAAATATACTGTTCGCAGCAATTCATTAAGTGATGCCAATGTATTTGAAGCGATACGACTGGAAGTACTCACAATGATGAGTCTCGGTATTTCCGGTTTTGATTCACCGATCTCTTTTCAATCTATACCGGAAGCAAAGTCAAGTCTGCAGGGGATTGAAACTATACTGGCTTGTTATGAACCGGCTGATGAATCTGCGCAGAAGCTGCATTCTGTTTTTAGCGGAGCGTATCAATACCTCACGCAGCATACGGACTTTAATGCTTTTGATCGCGCTACATTTATCCGGAAGTATCTTAATCCGTTATCCGAAACACTTTATATATATCAGCAGGAGTTGAAGATTCCTAATAACCGGTGGGTGAGTGCTATGAAAATGGATAGACCTACATTCTTCAGTAAAGATCTGTTTGATACTGACTTCTTTTCACCCGCTTATAACCGTGATCTCAAACCGGAAGCTGCAGTGTTAGGAAAAATGTTATTCTTTGATCCGGTGCTGTCAGGCAATCATACACGCTCGTGTGCATCCTGTCATTCACCGGCAAAAGCATTTTCCGATGGACAAACACGAAGCATGGCTTTCGATTCACATCAGCATGTTTTGCGTAATGCACCTACACTCGTCAATTCCGTATACCAGAAGTCTCAATTCTGGGATCAGCGTGTTCATTTTATAGAAGACCAGGTAACGGCTGTTGTAACCAATCCGCAGGAGATGCATGGTGATATGGATGCATCGGCAAAATTGATCGCGGCCAATAAAGAATATGCAGCTTTGTTTAAGAAAGCATTCGGAGAATCTGTTGTTATCAATCAACGCAGTATACAAACTTCACTCGCAGCCTATATCCGTACATTATCGGGGTTGAATGCACGCTTCGATCAGTATATGCGTGGTGAAGGCGCGATGCTTACAGAAGATGAACTCGCGGGTTTCAATCTCTTTATGGGTAAAGGTAAATGTGCCACCTGTCACTTTATGCCGTTGTTCAATGGCTCAGTGCCACCACAATATTTTGAAACAGAATCGGAAGTACTTGGTGTTCCTGCGAAAGCGGATACCATCAACGCGAATATTGATAGCGATGCCGGTAAGTTAAATACCTATAACCGCGCATTGCATAAGTTTGCTTTTAAAACACCAACGCTTCGTAATGCAGCACTCACAGCGCCCTATATGCACAACGGTGTTTATAAAACGCTGGAAGAAGTGATTGATTTTTATAATCGGGGAGGAGGTGCGGGTATCGGAGCCGTTGTGCCGAATCAAACTTTGCCCGCTGATAAACTTAATCTCACGCGTAAAGAACAGCAGCAGATCATCGCATTCATCCATACATTAACCGATACAACAGGCATGACGCGTATACCGGCAGCGTTACCTGCGTATAGCACTGAATAAACGCAAAGCATCAGGCAAAAACTAGTTAAGAAGCGTCACGAATGGAATGCAAGGAAGCATGATTCACGATGCTTTGGACACCTGTATGTTAAATTCTCGTTTCTATATTCTATTTTTGCCGACATGTTGCGTCCCGATTTTGATGACATCTATATGGAGCTGGCAGTAAATCTTGCCAAGCGTTCGCATTGTATCAAGCGCCAGGTAGGTGCCGTGCTTGCGAAAGACACCCGCATTATCTCCATTGGTTACAACGGTCCGCCTGCCGGTACGCATAACTGCGATGAAGAATGGCCTGACGTGGGGTGCCCGCGTGACTCAAAAGGTGGTTGTTCATTAGCCTTGCATGCCGAGCAGAATGCAATTCTTTATGCTGTAAAGAACAAGACATCCGTAGAAGGTGCTACATTGTATATAACGCTTTCGCCTTGCCTGGCTTGTTCGCGCATCATCTACTCGATGGGTATCAGTAAAGTTATTTACCTCAATTCATACGCAGAGTACAAGGGCATTGCTTCCGATGAGGGAGTGGATTTCCTTCGGAGGTTTGGGGTAGAGGTGGAGAAGTTTAACAAGCAGCTAACGAATGTAACGCATATGATATAAGCGCGTTGCTACTGTATCTTCAATGCTTTCTCCAGATCTCCAATCAGTTTAACCGTAATACCTTTTGTCTTCTTGGCTTTCTCGGCATTGAATATGGTTAGTGCGCGGCCGAGTGCTTCATATAGTCCGGAAGGATTTTTATCATGACGGTAACTTCCCAGGCACCATTCCAAATCAGATTGAAGTTGAGGATCGATACCGAGTGACTGAAGTTTCTTCAACGCTTCATCACTGGCTGTTTCAATGTCGTATGAAGCAGTTGAGTTCGTCTTTGCTTTTGGAGCGGCCGCTTTTGCCGGAGCTTTTGTTGCTGTTTTTGCAGGTGCTTTTGCCATAATGGTATTGTTGTTTGTTGTGATTTTCGATTTAACAAGAGAAAGTTACGAGTGATGTTTACGCAAGACAAGCATCATGTGGATAAAATTTACGCAACCGAGTGTGAGAAAACGAAAAAATAGCGCGTGCACAGCGATTGATGTTGTGTTTGAGTTTCGTGTTTGTAACGCGCATAGTTCGCTTCATGGTATGTGTTCATGATTGTTTTAGCGTACTATACCATACTAAATAACAATGCCGTGATCGTGCTGCGTATGTTATACAACCCTACGCCTGCGCGCGATCCATGATCCTGTAACGATGAACGATGTATAGCCGCGCGTATGTTGGAGACGTTTCGAATGAGCGATGAGATCGTCAGATCAATTTACTGATGTTCAATCCTGATTACTTAAAGCACCGGTTTAACATGCTACAGGCATGAATTATATTCTCAGCATGACATCAGTGGTGCTCCTTCGGAAAAACAATGTGGATAACTCTGCGGTAAATGAGAAACAGGTGAGCGATGATGGTATATAGCAAGCTATAATTACTATGAAAAGCGAATGTAGCGGTGTATAAAAAACGAAAGGGAAGTAAATCCAATTTACTTCCCTTCGCAAAGTTTCTTAGGTCAAACCTAATTACTTCTTCTTCTTAGCAGCTTTTTTAGCAGTCTTTTTTGCAGACTTCTTTGCCGCTTTCTTCGCTGATTTTGCCATAGCGTTTTTAATTTTATGTTTAAACTATACGAAAAGTAGTAACAAAAAATTTATCTGCAAAAATTTTTCGTAAAAAATTTTTCGAAGCAATAATTTTTACCGAGTGATGTAGTGATGTGATGTCATCATCAACACATGTTGATGTGATGATTGATGTAGTGAACGGAGTAAATATTACATCATCAATGCTCATATAACATTTACTTCGGGATGTAGTGTGATGTTGAATTTATCTCGAACACTTGCCTGAATATTCATTGCTAACTCCCATATCTTTTCTCCTTCACCACCTCCGTAATTCACTAATACAAGTGCCTGCAGTTGATGTACACCAATGTTGTTGAAGCGTTTTCCTTTCCATCCACACTGTTCTATCAACCATGCTGCCGGTACTTTTATCATATCGCCTGCAGGATAACTTGGAATAGTTGGATATGTTTTCTTCAAAGCTTCAAATGTATCGGCATGTACTGTCGGATTCTTGAAGAAGCTTCCGGCATTACCGATCACAGCAGGATCTGGTAATTTACTTCTGCGAATGTGGATAACAGAATCACTCACTGCGCGTACAGAAGGTACATCGTGTCCAAGTGCTATCATCGTATCGTGTACAGCACCATAGCTGCAATTGAAGTGATGATCTTTTGTTGTAAGTCTCAACGTAACTCCGGTGATGATAAACTTATCTTTCGCTTCCTGTTTAAAAATACTTTCACGATAACCGAAGCGACATTCAGCATTGGAAAATGTTTTGATGTTGCCCGTGCTGATCTCTACCGCTTCCACTTCTTCAATCACATCTTTGATCTCCACACCATACGCGCCAATGTTTTGCATCGGTGCAGCACCCATGGTGCCGGGTATAAGCGAAAGATTTTCAACACCGCCCCAGTTATTTTCAACGCAATACATCACGAGTTCATGCCAGTTTTCACCTGCACCAACTTTTAATACTACATGCGCGTCATGTTTGTGGATAACTTTTTTTCCGGTGATCGCGATGCGCGCTACCAGACCATCAAAGTTTTTCGTCAGCAGTATATTACTGCCGCCACCGAGCAACAACACGCGTTGTTTTTGAAAAACACCCGATGCAATGAGTGCCTGCGCTTCTTCAACGGAGTGGATGGTGGTAAATTCTTTTGCTGTTGCCTCCAATCCAAATGTATTGAACGATGCAAGGCTTATGTTTTTCTGAATGGTCATGCGTTATGAAGTATGAGGTTCGTTGAAGAAAAGTTTGTTCCCGAAAGGATCGGTCACCGTCATCGTTAAAGAATTCCACGGTGCTTCCTCAAGTCCGGGCCTGTTATAGACGTAATTCTTATCGATGAGTTGCTGATGATACGCGCGAAGACCGCTATAGCGAATCAACGCTTTACTGCCCGGTGTACAATCTCCATGATGTTCGGTGAGGTGAAGTACTATACCATCGCGTGATATTTGCATATAGCGCGGAGCACCGGGTTCGAAGGTATGCTCCCAGTCTATAGAAAAACCAAGCCATTGAATGTAGAATTCAATGGCTTTGGTATAATCAAATATTCTGAAAATGGGAATCACTTGTGATTGCATGAGCAATCTTACACACTACTTCACGTTCGATGCAACTTCTTCCTTCGAAAGTTTAAAGATACAGAGTCGCGCGAAGCGTCCGGCCAGGTAAGTTGTACCGACTACAGCAATGCCTCCGTCTTCGGTGTTGATGAGGTTTCCGATCGTAAACGGATTGGAGAAGCCCAGGTATTTACTGCCGATGAATGCACCGGTTGCTTCATCGTAGAAATATAGTCCGATCTGTCTCGTCTCCGTATCCGCAGCATAGATCAATACATTTTTCTGATTTATGGTGGAGCGCAGGATCTTTACTTTCGTTTCCGAGATCAGCTCGGGTATAGTAAGTCCTCCGAGTTGTGTGCTGGGAATATTCTGACTTGTTGCAACGATGGTTGTACTGGGTAAGAAGTAGTTTTCACCAAAGTTGAATCGTGCTGCTGCATATTTGCTCGAGCTTAACGGAACCAGGGCACTAAAACCTCCGTCATCATTTTGTCCGGCCGTAATGCCGATCGGATCATCACTCGTCATGTTGGTAAAGATCAATGAGAATGAATAATCATAGAACCCGTTGAAGTAATAGACACCTGGTGAAACTACACCAACATCAAACGGAAATTGTTTCCCTTGCTTGAGAAAATGTTCGCTCAAAGGTTTCTCACTGTCATCACCATCACCAAATGTAAATCCTTTATCACGGATTGTACCGCCATCCACACCGATCTGTGCAATGATCGTTTGCTTTGAATCGGTGTTAACACTTAGAAGTAAGAAACCATTTTCGAGTGGTGCAGATGCGGCCGGATTGGTATAGGCTACATCGGCAATTGAAAAATTATCGAGAGTCTCATCGAATGATGCCAGTTTCGCATCGGTATTGTTCATGCAAAAGAAGTAATACTTGTCTGCAATCTTGCTGAGTCGCCCGACAGGATTATTAAGTGTATCGGCTTTAATAAACTTTACAAAGTTACCATACTTATCAGCCTTCAGCAGATATACTCCGGTGAGTTGTGTATCGGGTAATTCACTTTCTGCCAGCACCACATAACCACCATCGGTAGTTTGCTGCATGTCGATGGGATAAAAACCATCGGTGAACTGGTTGCTGTCAAATATAGACGTGAAGTTTTTTGTTTCGGTAACCGGATTGGAATCTTCTCCGCAGGCAAAAACAAAAAGTGCTGTCGATAAAATATAGAGTGAGGTTCGTATTGTTTTAAGCATAGGAGAGGATCATTTTCGGTTTAATGATTTGAAACCACTTTCGAGGAAGCGCAGCGGGAACAGACAACCCAGGGATATATTGATGTTGTCCATATCAAGGTCATCCATAGCATCGCCTACACCTGCTAGACGATCGTTGCTATACCGGTTCTCGGCCGAAACGATGTTACTCATGCCGTGTTTATACTGCACATCGAAGTTTAACCGGACATTGTTGCCTAAATTATAGTATAGACCTGCGCCACCAAGTACACCCCAGTATTTTTTTGCAAACAGATCGCGTGCGCCTACGGTTATCGGTTCATCTTCAAATTGATTTTGTCCACCGGATGCCTGATCTATTCCGGATACAGTAACTTCTTTGGTAGCTCCAATACGGAATGCCTGAAATATACCGATCTGCAAATACGGACGAAGCCTGGTCGTGGCCATGAATTCATATTTCACTACAAGCGGAATGAGGAGGTGATCAACTTTCTGTTCCTGCTTGTAATTCAACTCTACGTTGTTGTTGCTTCCCTCGGCACCATCTGTCCAGCGATACTGGTTGGTATAGGCAAAGCGACTGTGTTGAAATGTAGGTTGCAGACTGAAGGTAAATTGTTTGAAGTAGAACGTTGCTTCCATCGTTATGTGACTTCCTACCAGGCTGAAGTTGTCGTACTTCTTGCCGCTTTCGGATGCATCGTAGTTGGTTGGCGAAAGAACGGAAAATGTAGTGGTAGGATCTACTTTAGTGAGTGTAACACCACCACGTATACCGAGCCACCATTGTTTCTCCAGAAACTTCTCGTTCTCTTTATTTTGTTTGTTATAGGCTGCCGGCGATTTTTTCTTTTTGCTGCTTTGCGCCAATGCTCCATTGGCCGCCAGCAGTAAGCAGAGCAGCATAAGGTATAGGTTTTTCATAAGGGAGGGTTGGTAAACGTCTATTTCACAATGATCAGTTTCTTGGCTTCTTTGTAAAATCCTGTCTTCAATTCGTAAATATAGTTTCCGGCCGGCAATCCGGTAAGATCGGTTTCAACTTTATACTCACCCGGATTATATACCCCGTCTACTATGGCTTTCACTTTTTTACCATCGTTGGTAAACAGATTTATAGTTACCTGGTAAGCACTGTTCACTTTGAAGTGTACGGTAGTTTTATCTTTTGCCGGGTTCGGATAGCAATCTTCCAATGAGAAACGATCGCCTATAAATCCTTCGTTGCCGGTAATCACCTGTTGTGCGAGTGGCAGTTGTTCGAATACAGTTCCATCAGATGTACCAGTGGTCATCAAGCCTTTGCTGGCATCATTGGCATCGCGCGCGTCCGGGAATATTTTATTAAGACGTGTATCATCCACCTGCATCCAGTCGCGCATGATGTTCGCATATACATTTCGGTAATCGTATTGCATCGCGAGGTTGTTACCGGAGTCATTCGTCTTGAATGCTTCACCAAGTACACCAGGCTGTGCACCTTTACCGAAAATAAACATCGGACCAGCCGTGCCATGGTCAGTACCATAGCTTGCGTTGGAATTTACTCTTCGCGAGAATTCAGAAGTGGTAAGGGTTAATACGCGATCTTCCAATCCGCGTGCACGCAAATCATCCTGAAATGCTTTCATGCTGCTTGCCACGTGATACATTAACGCTGCGTGACCACCCATGGTAGGATCATATTTCTCTACCTGGTCTGCATGTGTATCGAAACCTCCGATCTTTACCAGGAATACTTTTGTTTTACAACCACCGGCTAACAAACGCGCTACGAGTTTTAACTGGTTGCGTAATCCGTTGGTAATACTTCCCGAAGGAGCGTTGTACGGATATTTCTCCGGGTAATTTATCGTAGTGGCAGAACTTTTACTCAATACCTCCTGCAGGCGCTTGGTATAGTCTTCTGTTTTATCTTCCAGGTCGAGTATCCATTTCAACTCTTTATAGTATGCGGAATCTTTCAGATACTCCGGAGGTATACCGCGCGGGTCCGTTGCCTGGTCTTCAAAGAATCCTTCAAGATCATCAAGGTTGTCCAATCCTTCCTCCGAGAGGGTAAAGGATGTAGGTATATTTCCTTCCTGGTGGAAGATGAGGGATACATCGCCACCAATTTCAATAGCGAGCGGATCGATCATTTCATTCTCCGGTACATTCGGATTCAAAAAGTCTTCCGGGTATTTATAGGGAGCGTATTCACCTTGCAGGTAACGGCCGATCCAGCCAGACTGCATATAGTCATCATACGATCCGCCCATGAAGGTTATATCTCTTCCACGAAAGTGAGAGCCGTTGTTATTCTTATACGACACACCCTGTACCACCGTCATGCGTCCCTGGTCATACAGGTGTTTCATCGCGATCATATCCGGGTGCAGACCGATCTGGTTGATCTCTGGTAAAGTACTGTCCAGCGGTATATATTTCCGCAGACTGTTCGCAGCCGGTATAGCTATGTTGGGGCGTTTATTATAGTAGTCACCGTATTGAGCTACGGGTATACAGCAGTTCAGTCCATCGTTACCTCCGTGCATCTGCAGAATTACCAGTACACGATCATTCGTGGCGGCAGCGGCCGCCATGCGTGTTAAAGGATTTTGTTGTCCCATTACCCGCATGGATATACCCTCGAGTGTAAAAGGTATACTCATGGCCAACGGAAGTTTCTTTAAAAAATCTCGTCTCGATTTATTCATATATAGCAGGATAGGAGGTTAAGCAAGTTGGTATTCGGGTGATTGCAGTAACGCGTTGAACAAGCGGTTAAGCCATTCACGCAATTCAGATAATTCAGTTCCCTGGTTCCAGGTAGTGGTCCAATAACCTTTCGGATCCATGTTCACATCGGTGAGGAAGCGATTAAGAAAATAATTCAGTCGCTTTACCGTGAGACTGGCATTGAATGTATCCGGATTATCATTCGGATCTATATACGCGAGGAAGTCGTGATGCGGCAGTAGATACGTGATGAGTGTTTTTACCAGCTCTTCTGAATTCGGTGCTACACCGGCAAAATTAGCGCGCACATAATCGTAGCTGTTTACATTGAAGAGCATCGTTCCCTGCGGATCGAGCAACGTGCGCACAAAGTCGTAACGCTTAGACAGTGAGTTGGTGGTAATCCAGAAGCGATGATAAATCGGATACTGGTGATAGGCTTCATATCCGGCAACATCATACGGGTTATAGAAATTCATACCCTGATCAACTATGTGACTAAGTATCTCACCTGTTGCCTCGTAGTATTGATCGGTTTGTGTAGCGAGGTCGGGTAATTGTATATTAAAGAATTTCAATGTTCCGATCACAAGATCAATGGGTGATTTGATCAATCCGCCAAATGCATCATCGGTTACACCTGCGGCTGCATCGTAGAAATGCTGACTGCGTAAGAGGTTCTCAATAACCGGTTGCATCTTGAATCCGCCATCGCGAAATGTTTTCGCCATCTCATCGATGATGTCGGCTTCGATGGGTAATGTCTCTGCGTTGGTATGCGGTGCCCAAACATAGAAGCGGTATAGCTTGCGACATATATTCTTCGCGGTCTCTTCCTGCTCGTATATCAGGTTAATGAGCTTGGTGATTTCATCCAATGCACTCTCGAGGGTTGGTACACCCGCTGGCATGGTTAACGGATCGGGTGTAATGGTATTATCCGGGTAGAGTGTGCTTACAAAGCGATTGCTGAATTTCTTTGGTTTGCTCGCATCGTTATCGTGAGCCGATGCATTGGCATTACTTCCCTTTACTTTACCACGTGGTAAATTTGTGTCGGGATCAATGTTTGAAAACTGATCATCAACGTCCCAGCCGGTTAATATACGTGCGGCTGTTTTTACATCTTCTTCGGTATATACTCCGTAGTCACCTTCTTCACCGGAAGTTGGCGGAGGTGCAGCTTCGAGTCCGCGACCTATACTATATAATTCCAGGAGTTCGCGTGCATAGTTTTCGTTAAAGCTTCCTTTTACATTGAGTCTGCCATCGAGTAATTCGAGCATGGCATTGTCAACGCTGGCTTTAACGGTTAGCATTTTGAAGTTTACATCTGTGTCAGCATTCAAAGCATCGAGTGCAAACTGTCGGAAGAGTTGATTCTGGAAATATAGGGCGCGCGTGTTGTTAACTTTTTCGGTACGCATGGTGAAGTGCGTATGTAAAAAGAGGACAATTTTTTCGCGTGCCGAATAAGACAGTGAGCTGTTCATCATCTGGCCGATGAACCAATTGAGCAGGTATTGCATCAAGTCGCCACCTTCACTGTTGGCACCCGTTATACCCGACACAACCCACTCGGTACCGGTTTTCGGATCGATGGGTAAAACGGGATCAGGTAGTGTTTGCCGGAAGAGTTGCGTAACGGCTTGTGCAGGCGTGAGTCCTGCAAAGGAATCGATTTGTTGCTTGGTAGCCCCGAAGGTTGCTCTGCGCAATAAATGCGCGGCTCGCTTTTGACCCAGGGTTCCTGCATATTCAGGTAATGGCATAGATAGTAGGGTGGTTTTCGTATCACTATATAGTGATGAATGCTATAAATTTATTTAAATGGGTGATAAAGTGCATTAGCTTCCGATAACTGAAACTATTTTACTACGGTCAAGAGTTACTTAAATCAGGTGAGGAGTTGATTTCTCCTCCTAAAATGGTAATCTTGGCACCAATCAGTGATGCCCTGCATCAGGTGCGTTGCACTGGTATACCATTCGATTATTATACTCGCATCTATTATGAAAATCATTGAATGTCCGCGCGATGCCATGCAAGGCCTGGAGCAGTTTATACCGACAGAACATAAGGTTCGCTATATCAATCAACTGTTAAAGGTAGGCTTTGATACGATAGACTTCGGCAGCTTTGTGTCACCGAAAGCGATACCGCAGATGCGCGATACTGCAGATGTACTGGCGCAACTCGATTGGAAAAAAAGTAAATCAAAATTATTGGCTATCGTGGCCAACACACGCGGAGCCGAAGATGCTGCACACTTCGAAGCGATAACGTATCTCGGTTTTCCGCTTTCTATATCGGAAACATTTCAACAGCGCAATACCAATAAATCTATAGCAGAAGCGCTTAGTACGCTGGATGAAATTCAAAACATCTGTGTACGGTCCAATAAAAAACTGGTAACCTATATCAGCATGGGTTTCGGTAATCCATACAATGATCCGTACGATGTGGAGGTAGTTGGTAAATTTGTAAACATACTCAACACGATGGGGTGCGAAATCATTTCGCTTGCTGATACCATTGGCGTGTCTACTCCGGAGAATATCAGTTACCTGTTCACATCATTGTCCAAACTATATCCGGCGCTGGAGTTGGGAGTACATCTACACTCCACGCCGGCAACAGCCTTGGAGAAAATTGAAGCTGCATACCGTGCCGGGTGTAAACGCTTTGATGGTGCTATACGCGGGTATGGTGGATGTCCCATGGCGAAAGACGACCTGGTGGGAAACCTGGCAACGGAGACAGTACTGTTTTTCCTGGGGCAACAGGGAACAAATACGGGGCTCGACAGCGATGCATTTGCCGGTGCGCTGCGACTGGCAGATGAAATTTTCCCAAAGCATTGAAAATATTACTTTGAGGGGCCGGGGCGGTAATAAACGGTTACTTTTGTTTAAATTAGATTATATGAAGAACCTGGTTATAACGGCTTGCTTTATTCTCCTTTCCGGAGCGGCCTTTGCGCAAAGTGCTAAAGAATATACACAGAAGGGGCGCGAGCTATACGAGAAGAACGAGTTCATGGAATCGCTTCTGAATGTAAACAAAGCTATAGAACTTGATCCTAATTACTCAGTTGCATACTACCTGCGTGGCAATATAAAAGATCGCTTTGATGATCGTCACGGTGCGATGAAAGACTATAACACGGCTATTGAAAAGAACGGTAAGTTTGCGGATGCATTCTTCGCGCGCGGCAATGTTAAAATGAAACTGCAGGATTACTACGGTGCTATTGCCGACTTCTCTTCTGCTATTGCTGTGAACGAAAATTATATCGAAGCATACTTCAACCGCGGAAAAGCAAAACAGTTTTTACAGGCGTATGAAGATGCGATCAACGATTGCTCCAAGATCATCCAGATCAATCCTAAAAATGTAGATGCATACTATATGCGCGGCATTCTTCGCATCGACTTCGGTGATGTAAAAAATGGTTGCCTCGACCTCAGCAAAGCCGGTGAACTCGGTGACCTGAAAGCCTACGAGGTAATCAAAGAAAAATGCAACCAGAAGACACAGGACAATGATGGAAGCTATTAGATGTGTTTAGGTGTTTACGTGTGTATGTGTTTAGGTTGAAAAAGCTGTGAGTAGCGCTTTGAGCGATGAGAACGTGATAGCGTATATAGTTGAACCTACACACGTACACACCTAAACACCTGAAAACGTACACACCTAAACACGTAACTTATATATTTTGCCGGGTAATGTTGAGATCATTCCTTTGAATTCCAAGCCGAGAAGGATGGAGGCGAGTTTGCTTACGGATAAACCGGAGCGCCAGCTGAGTTCATCGATCATTAATTGATAGTTGTTGGTTAACAGTGTTTGGAGTACGGTTTGTTCTTCGGGCTCGTACGAGGCTATATCTATAGTTTGTTTTTTCGGAACTGCTTCTTCGTGTGCTGTCCAGCCCATGATATATTCTAAATCTTTTACGGTGCTGATCAGGTGAGCTTTGTTTGCCTTGATCAGGTTGTTGCATCCTTCTGAAAAGCTTTGCCCTATATTTCCCGGAAACGCGAATACATCTTTGTTATAGCTGTTGGCAATCTCGGCTGTAATGAGTGCTCCTCCTTTTTCTGCGGCTTCTACTACAATGAGCGCATCGCATAGTCCTGCGATGATACGGTTGCGTGCCGGGAAGTTATGCGCATCCGGTTTGGTGCCGAATGGATTTTCACTGATCAGTCCTCCGTTCGTTAACATCTTGCGCGCAGTCTCTGCATGTATAGCGGGGTAAATTACATCAATGCCGCTGCCCATGACGCCAACCGTTGGAAGGTTGTGCTTCAGTGCCTGTTTGTGTGCCTGTATATCGATGCCATACGCGAGTCCGCTGATGATGGATGCCTGGTGAGCCACCAGGCTTTCCACGAGTTCTTCAACGCGGTGTTTACCATAGTCGGTTGATTTACGCGTGCCTACAATCGCTACTGATTTTGTATTCTCGAAGTTTACATTTCCTTTTACATACAGGAGCGAGGGCGCATCGTTGATGTGCTTTAATCTATAGGGGTAATCTTTATCAGTATAGAAGATGAGCTTTGTATTCTCCTTCTCAGCAATCTTCAGTTCACGCTCGGCACTTTTAAAGGGAAGTTCGTTCGCGATCGTATCGGCAGTAACTTTTCCAATGCCGGGTATCTTCAATAACTTTCCTTTGGGTGTCTTGAAAACTTTCTCTGCCGAGCCGCAATAGCTCACGAGTTGACGAACTGTATAATCTCCTATACCGGGAATGAAATGCAGCGCGAGAAGCGCCAGCCTGTTTTGATCCATAAAATAACTATCACACAACTTTGCTCAAAAATAAAAAGCCGATGTGAATATCATCGGCTTTTTAACAAAATCTATATTTCTTTTTTTAATGAAGCTTATCGCGCATCTCCAGGAGGAAACTTCGAACACGTCTCAATGAATCGAGCATTTCCATTTTATCTTTCACGGCTTGTGTATCGTTGCGTAACATATCTTTTGCACCCTGCAGGGTAAATCCTTTTTCCTTTACCAGGTGATAGATCGTTCTTACATTATCTATATCTTCTTTGGTAAACTGGCGATTACCTTTCCGGTTTTTTTTGGGTTTGATCAGATCAAACTCAGATTCCCAGAAGCGAATAAGGGAAGGGGCAACGTTGAACATCTCCGCTACTTCTCCAATGGAGAAGTAAAGTTTTTCTATTTCCTTTTCTTTATAAGCCATGTTACTGAGCAATATAAGTAATTAAACCATTATCATCAATGCGCACTTTCGATTCAGGGAGATCTTTTTTGGTAAGTTCCTGTATCTTTTTGATCACTTGTTTCTGCGGATCAATTTTCACGCCCGTGCCATAAGACTGATAGGTAGGCGTAATTTCCGCCTTGAAAAGTTTTCCGGTGCGGTCGGTATACACTTTCATGATCGGAGCCAGACCATTCACGCCTGTTACACTAATACCTCTATACGTACAGAAGTTACCCATGCTATACGCTATAAAACGATCTTTATATACATCTACTGCGCGGGTAACGTGCGGCCCGTGTCCGAAAATTATATCGGCTCCCGCATCAATCATCAGTCGGGAAAATTTATACACATCACCACGATTTTCTCCGTGAAAAAGTTCATTCGTGCGGGGTACATTCTGATACTGTGCACCTTCGGCTCCTCCGTGGAATGATACTATAATTATATCCACCAATGAGTCAAGATGTTTAACCAATGCTATAGCAGCGGCATGATCGTTCAGTTGAACACAGTTACTATTGGGAGCTACTGCGAGCAATCCGTACCTGATACTATCTTTTTCAAAGATCACGGTCTTCTGTTGCATTTGCCCGGCATGAAGAATACCGGCAACATCAAGTGTCTTCATACTGCTGGTGCGACCGGCATCACCAAAATCACCTGCGTGATTGTTCGCCAGGCTCATCATATCAAAACCAGCGCTGATCAGATTCTTTACATAGCGTGTTGGTGTTCTGAACACATAGCACACTTTCGGATCTTTACAATTCTTGGGTGTACCGCCTGCATCGAGTAGTGTACCTTCCAGGTTGCCAAAAGTTACATCGGCATTTCGAAGCACAGGTTCTACATCGCGCATCAGAAACGCTCCGTCATTCGGAGGCAGTTTATCTTCGGGGTAACTTGTACCCATCATAATATCACCAACACCAATAATGGTGAGCGTATCTTTTCTCACGAAGGCAACGGTGTCGCGTTTTGCTACCGTAATTGAGTCTTGAGGTGAAGTAACTGTGTCCTGTACCTGAGCTATTGCAAGAGTAGAAGCAAGGGATAAAATGGAAAGGAATAAAATACGCATCATCAACGATTTATAAAGTGCAAAGAAAAACAGTTTTCACAACCTCACAAAGCTTTATAAAGAGCTTCTTTCTGACATTCATCGAGTATATACCCCATTCCTTTTTATTTTTGCGGCATGAAAAAATTGAAGCGTAGAATGAGGGTGCTGAAGATCGTTATGTATAAGGAAACGCTTATCGATTTTAACGAGCACCTCTGGACTTTTGTTGGTTCGTTTGTAGGTATTGGATTAATCGGATACTTACAGAGCAGATCGTTTTCGGAGTTGGACAATCTTTTTCTGATCGGCTCATTCGGAGCATCTTCGGTGCTCATCTATGGTGTTATTCAATCACCGCTCGCGCAGCCGCGTAACCTGGTAGGAGGTCACCTCATCGCGGCATTTGTTGGGGTAACGATACGGTATCTTATACCGGAAGTATGGCTTGCCTGTGCGTTGGCTGTTTCCATCTCGATCGTGTTAATGCAGATAACCCGCACGTTGCATCCGCCCGGCGGTGCTACGGCACTCATTGCTATTATCGGTTCTCAGAAAATCAGAGACCTCGGGTATATGTACCTGGTGAGTCCGGTGCTTACCGGTGTTACGATCCTGTTGCTCGTTGCATTGTTCTTCAACAACATAACATCACACAGACGCTACCCGGTTAACAGGCATTGGTATAAAGTCTGGAGACGAAAGTATCTTTCGAAATAAAGCTATAGATTAATCCAGCGGGTGTTCCTGCTGACTTCCGATCTCGATCAGCTTTTGGTATTCCTTGTTGCTGAGATCGCGCTGGAAAAAATTAATCGGGTTTACGTGCTCGCCTTTGAACAACACTTCATAGTGCAGGTGCGAAGCAACCGAGTTACCAGTGTTGCCTACATAGCCGATCACCTGTCCGCGTTTTACAGTTTCACCTTCTTTTACAGCAAACGCTGAAAGATGCGCGTAACGTGTTTCGAAACTATAGTGGTGATTGATATATACTACATTTCCGTAAGAACCGGAGAAGTATGCTTTATCTACTTTACCATCGCCAGTCGCATATACCGGGGTTCCTTTTGGTGCAGCAAAGTCAAGTCCTTTGTGCGACATATACTTATGGAAGATCGGATGGAAACGCGATCCGTAGGTGAGGTGTAATTTTGAAAGTTCCTTGTTGCTGATCGGTTGAATGGCCGGCCGCGATGCCCATGCTTCCAGTTTCTCTTCGATCATCGCCTTGAGTTTATCGTACGATTGTACTTCAACATCAAGCTGACGTTTCAATTGCAATACCGAATTATAGTTGTCAAGTACCAATGGAAATTCAGCAAAAGCCTCGGTGTCTAACTTAACACTACCACCGACACCGGCCTGGCGCTCGCTGGGTTGCAGCGGATCAGTATCCAGAATTACTCTGTAATTATGATCATCTTTCTCAATGAGTGTGCGCAATTCTGCATTGGCCTTGCGCGTACGCTCCTGCAATAATTCCCACTCAACTTTCAGGGTATGATTTCTTTGCTTCAGGATAATCTCATCGATCGATCCTACATATTGTGTATAAACACTATAGGCACCGAGTGCGAGTACAAGCGATATACTGAAGAGTACAAGCGTGCGAATGCGAAGCGACTTACCTTTCAAACGCCATGGTTCATAGCGCAGCGTTTCAGGATTATATTGATACTTGATGCGTGCCATTTAATCGAGCGACTGGTTTTGGGTTTTACTGCGTTCGAGTAACTGATGATATTGTTTGCTGGTGATCCCCTCCATAAAGTATGTTACAGGGTCAACATGCTCGCCCTTGTCCATAACTTCATAGTGAAGGTGAGGCGCAACGGAACCACCACTGCTTCCTACGGTGCCGATCACCATACCTTTGGTTATTCTTTGTCCGGGCTTTACTTTAATTTCTTCAAGGTGTGCATAGCGTGTAGACATACCGTGGCCGTGATCAATCACGATGGAGTTGCCATAACCCGCCTGCAGATCGTTGAGATTTATACTGTTAACAGTACCGGGTGCAGTTGCCAGCACTTCGGTGCCGCGTGCAGCAACAAAGTCAACTCCCTCATGCAGATACATACCTTTATGAAAAGGATTTACGCGCTTGCCGAATCCGGATACAAGCTTTTCGGCTTCCAGATTGGCAATAGGTAAAATGGCCGGAAGTGACGCCAGAATGGTTACATCCTCTTTATTAATATGCAGATGTTGACGCGTGCTTTCTTTGCCATGAATTGCTTTTTTCGACAGTTCATCGGAGCGATCTTTCAAAACATCCAGCATGGATTCGAAGCTTGAAGCATCGGCCAGTAAAACTTTTTCTTTGGTAAGTGATGCCTGCGCAGCCGAAGAAGCGGGCGGTTCGGCATTAAAAAGCTTGGTATACAGATCTTTTTCTTCAGCCTGAAGCTTTTGAAGTGTTTCCTCGATCTTGCTCAGGTTTTCTTCCAGCACAGGTTTGTGCTCTTTCAGAAGTTTGTTCTCTGCGCGAAGGGTTTGCTCAAACTCCGTTGTAATGAAGCGGTTATGAAGAAAAACGATACCTATAAATAAGAGTCCGGCAGTAAAAAGTACACCACACGCAGTCACCGCTGCATCACGCCACGTAATGCGCGCACGCTCGTATTGACAGGTTTTAGGGTTGTAGATGTACTTGATGTCCTTCATTAAGTCAGGTCAGGTTCAATTCTTAAAAGATGTTTCAAGCCAGAAAAAAATATCTATTACCTGCTTAATCTCTGTCATCCGCTCTTAATTTTGTGGCTTGCCTGTTATTTTTTGCGGGCTAATATAGTAAAAACCCTTTCCCTGCCAAACCCGGTTACGATTAAACGGAGTTGGACCACAGGTAAGGAAAAGCGCACTTTAAACATTTTATGTAATGGATTCCGGTTCGATCAGACGAAAATTTCTAGAGTTCTTTGAGAAAAAAGGCCACACCATCGTGCCTTCAGCTCCCCTGGTACTGAAGAACGATCCCACACTGCTGTTCACCAACTCAGGTATGGTGCAGTTTAAGGATTTCTTTTTAGGAAACGCCACACCCAAGTCAAGCCGGATAGCCGATACACAAAAGTGTTTACGCGTGAGTGGTAAACATAACGACCTGGAAGAAGTAGGTATCGATACCTATCACCATACCATGTTCGAGATGTTGGGTAACTGGTCGTTTGGAGATTACTTCAAGAAAGAAGCACTTGCATGGGCGTGGGAGTTACTTACCGAAGAGTATAAATTACCGAAAGACAGACTCTATGTGAGTGTGTTCGGTGGCGATAAAGATGATAACCTGCCGTTCGACCAGGAAGCATTCGATATATGGAAGAGCTTTGTAAGCGAAGACCGTATTATACTCGGTAACAAGAAAGATAACTTCTGGGAGATGGCCGACCTCGGTCCATGCGGTCCTTGTTCAGAGATACACGTTGACCTTCGTTCCGAAGAAGAACGTAAAAAGATACCGGGTAAAGATTTAGTGAACAACGATCACCCGCAGGTTATTGAGATCTGGAACAACGTGTTCATGGAATTTGAGCGCTATTGGAATCCGGAAAAAGGTGGAGCCGGTGAACTGGTGAAGTTTGACCTTGAATATAAAGGTGACGATAAAAAAGTAGCGCGTGAGAGATTGCGTTCCAAGCTTACCTTACTGAAGCCACTTCCGAACAAGAATGTGGATACCGGTATGGGCTTCGAGCGTCTTTGCATGGCGATACAGAACAAGACTTCGAATTATGATACCGATGTATTTACGCCATTGCTGGATTTCATCAGCCAGACGTCCGGTATAAAATATAAAGCTGACGAGAAGACAGATATAGCAATGCGTGTTATTGCCGACCACGTGCGTGCAGTAGCCTTTGCAATAGCTGATGGACAGTTGCCATCGAATACCGGTGCAGGGTACGTTATCAGACGTATACTTCGCAGAGCGGTTCGCTATGGATTTACCTTCCTCAATTTTAAAGAGCCATTCATTTATAAACTTGTTCCTGTACTCGCGAACCAGTTGAGAGATGTATTTACAGAACTCAAAGCGCAGGAGGACTATGTTGGTAAAGTAATTTTCGAAGAAGAGGCATCGTTCCTGCGTACACTTGAAAAAGGATTGAAGCGCATGGAAGGTTTGCAAGCTATAACAGGCGAGCAAGCTTTCGAACTATATGATACGTACGGCTTCCCACTGGATCTCACATCACTCATAGCACGCGAACGAGGCTTCTCGGTAGATGAAGAAGGTTTCCGTGTAGAGATGGAGAAACAGAAGTCGCGATCCAAAGCAGCGGCTGCCAAAGAAACCGGCGACTGGGTTATTATCGGGGACGATGTTAAGTCTGAATTTATAGGATACGATCACCTGGAGGCTGAAGTAAAGATCACCAAGTATCGTAAACTGAAACAGAAGAATAAAGAGCTATACCAACTTGTATTTGATCGCACACCATTCTATGCAGAGAGCGGTGGACAGGTAGGTGATACCGGATATATAGCGAGCGCGAACGAGAAAGTATATATTACCGATACAAAGAAAGAAAATGAGTTGATCGTTCACTCAGCTGATCAGCTTCCTGAAAATTTATCAACGGCATTTACTGCGGTGGTCGATAAACACAAGCGTCAGTTGAGCATGGATAACCACTCGGCCACGCACTTGCTGCACGCAGCATTACGCACCGTGCTCGGTAAACATGTAGAGCAGAAAGGTTCATTGGTAAATGATAAGATTCTTCGTTTCGACTTTTCGCACTTTGCTGCCATGACACCGGAAGAAATTCAGAAGGTGGAGGATATGGTAAATGCGAAGATTCGCGAAGATATACACCTCGATGAAAAACGAAATGTGCCGATCGATCAGGCGAAAGCGTTAGGAGCGATGGCGTTGTTCGGTGAAAAATATGGCGACTTTGTCCGCGTGATTACATTCGATCCGAAATATTCCGTTGAACTTTGTGGTGGTACACACGTAAAGTCGACCGGAAATATAGGTTTGTTCAAGATTGTATCCGAGAGTTCAGTGGCTGCGGGTGTTCGCAGGATTGAAGCGATTACCGCGGAGAACGCAGAGCAGTTCGTGCGTACAGAGATAGCGTTGCTCGATGAAGTTCGTGCTCTGCTTAAAAATCCCAAAGACCTGTTGGCCTCGCTGAAGAATCTTTCCGAAGAGAAACACGCGCTGGAGAAAAAGATAGAAGCCTTCAACCAGGAGAAAGCAAACCTGATCAAAGATGAACTTGCACGCAAAGCAGTGAAGTCAAACGGGTATAGTCTTGTGCTTGAAAAAGTATCCGTACCCAATGCAGATGCACTCAAGAATATAGCGTACGCATTGCGCAATCAGTTTGATGATCTGTTACTGATTCTCGCAGCCGATGTAGATGGCAAACCGCAGGTAACGGTAATGATCGGAGAGAAGCTTGCGCAGACCAATAAATACCATGCCGGTAACCTGGTAAAAGAACTGGCGAAGGAAATAGACGGTGGAGGAGGTGGTCAACCTTTCTTTGCTACCGCTGGTGGCAAGAACCTGAATGGATTGGATGCTGTTATAGAAAAAGCACGTAAATTGATTCAGTAAAGATTGCCATCCGGGTGAAGCCGGCTGTAAAGAGTAAGTATAAATTTTGAGTAAGCGTTACGCTTAACTATATGAGTAAATCGAATCGCGATAAGTATACACTGGTAGTAGGGTTGGAGGTGCACGCGCAGCTTCTTACAAAAAGTAAGATATATAATACAGACTCCACTGCGTATGGAAGCGCTCCCAACACCAACGTGAGTGTTATTACCCTCGCGCATCCGGGTACACTGCCGAAGCTGAACAAGAAGGTAGTGGAGTACGCTATTAAAATGGGATTGGCGTGTCACTCGGAAATATCACGCTTTCAGATATTCGATCGTAAAAATTACTTCTATCCTGATCTTCCGAAAGGATACCAGCTTACGCAAGACAGAACTCCGATCTGCAAGGGCGGGTATGTAACCATTACTACAAAAGAAGGCGAGCGTAACGTTCGCCTCAACCGCATACACATTGAAGAAGATGCCGGTAAATCTATACACCTGCCAACGGAAGCAGACACGCTTGTTGACTTTAATCGTTCTGGTGTACCGCTCATCGAGATTGTAACCGAACCGGATATACGCACATCCGATGAAGCGTATGCTATTCTCACCGAGATACGCAAGCTGGTACGTTACCTCGAGATATGCGATGGCAACATGGAAGAAGGTTCACTTCGCTGCGATGCCAATATCTCGGTGATGTTGAAAGATGCTAAAGAATATGGCAAGAAAGTAGAGGTTAAAAACATGAACTCAATCCGGAATGTGCAGCGTGCTATCGAACACGAGTTCGATCGTCAGATTGCATTACTGGAGCAAGGTATCCCCATCATCTCAGAAACGCGTACATTCGATGCCGATGATGGCAAAACGTATGGCATGCGTACAAAAGAAGAGCTGAATGACTATCGTTATTTTCCTGATCCGGATCTGAGTCCGATGGAAGTATCCGAGCAATGGCTCAACGATATTCAAGCATCCATGCCGGCACTGCCACGTGAGTTGTACGAAAAATATATAACGGTATATCAATTACCCGCATACGATGCACAGGTACTTACCGACTCCAAAGATATAGCGCTATATTTCGAAGCAGTATGTAAACTTACCAGTAATCTGAAGGCGGCATCCAACTGGGTAATGGGCCCGGTAAAATCACACCTGAATGATCTCTCGCTTTCGGCTGACGAATTTCCGCTTACACCGAACATCATTGCCGAAATCATCGGTCTTATCGATCAGGGTAAAATAAGCTATACCATTGCTTCGCAGCGAGTGTTCCCCGAGTTATTAAAGAATCCGGGTAAAACTGCCCTGGAGGTGGCACAACAATTGAATGTTATACAAGACAGCAATAAAGATTCAATTCTACCTATTGTGGAAGAAGTGATCAAAGAGTTTCCGCTGAAAGTGGAAGAATATAAGAACGGAAAGAAAGGCATCATCAGCATGTTTATGGGCGAGGTGATGAAACGCAGTAAAGGGAAAGCCGACCCGAAAGTGGCAACTCAATTATTAACCAAGAAACTGGAAGAAGTATGATAGAGCAAACAAAAAATGCAATGCAGAACGCTGCAGGCTTTCGTATCGGTAGTAAGATCAGGGCTTTCAGCTTTATGCTATTAGCGTTAGGCTTCTCGTGTTCTTCTACCAGCCGCGAGGAGGCCAATGACCAGGCTACTGAAAATGCAAGTGTCAATACATGGACTGTAACCGTAAGTGGTAAAGTAGGACATCCGCAGCAGGGAGGACAAATTATTATACAAGAGATCAAGAACGGTTCATTCGGCTGGCAGGACACTGTGAAGCTGAAGAGTAACTATACATATTCCAAGGCTATAAAATTATCAGAGCCGGGATACTATAAAATAAATTTCTTCAACCGCCAGGTGGTTGATTTTATACTGTTCAAGAGTAATGTACAGATCAACGTAGATGGTAATGACCCGCGTGGCTTTGTAGAAGTACTCGGTTCACCGGAAATAGAAGTGATCAAGAAAGCACAGACGATCATGCAGGAAGCGGAGCGCTCTCCGGTGATTGTGAAATTGAATGAAGACTTTGGTAAAGCTGCGCAGGCACGGGATGAAAAGAAGATTGCTGAATTGCAGGCAGCCTATCAGACTGAAATCAAAAAGACACACGATAAACTTGCTGAGTTTCTGAAGAGTCAGCCGGCATCACTGGGCACCATTAACCTGTTACAGGGAAATATACTCGATCGCGATCAGTACTTCGATACCTATTTAGCGGTGTCTGAAAAACTGAAAAAGGAATGGCCTGACTATGCAGTATCGAAAGAATTTGTTTCGTCTGTTGATCGCATGAAGTCGCTCGCGATTGGTCAGCCCGCACCCGAAATATCACTGCCCGATACAACGGGTAAGGTAGTAAAGCTTTCGTCTATGAAAGGTAAATATGTACTGCTTGATTTCTGGGCGAAGTGGTGCGGACCATGCCGTCAGGAAAACCCGAATGTAGTACGTGCTTACCATAAGTATAAAGATAAAGGCTTCACCGTATTTGGTGTGTCACTCGATCGCTCCAAGCAAGACTGGATGAACGCTATCCAACAGGATGGTCTGGTATGGACACATGTGTCTGATCTCAAATACTGGCAATCAGAAGCAGCCAAGACTTATAACATTACCGGTATACCTTTCTCGCTGTTACTCGATCCCAACGGTGTGATCATCGCCAAGAATTTGCGCGGTGCTGCATTGGATAATAAGCTGAACGAGATCTTCAGTAAGAAAACCAACTAGGTATATATGCGCAGCTATATACTGGCAGCCGGAGTTGTGTCATTACTTTTTGCTTCGTGCGGAAAGAAAGACGCACAGCAGGAAGAAAAGCATGAGCCGATACCATTCGAGCTGAAGAACTACAAGTTATATTCTGATAATTGCGCAGGTGACACAGCTAAATGTGCTTCGTATGAAGTAAGCTATCCGGTATTTGCCGGTATAGATTCCGCGGTCAGCAAAGCAATCCGGTATAAAATTGATTCCGTTTTATCCATCGGGTTTTCAGAAGGTATGGTTCAATCCTTCGAGCAGAACGGCAGACTCTTTATTGACCAATACAAGGAGTTTACAGGAGAAGACCCTGAAGCTGCCGGTGCTGCGTGGTACTACTCAGCCAATGTTAACGTAGAGAATAATGCTGATTCATTAATCTCACTATCCATCTATACCGAAGATTACTCCGGTGGAGCACACCCCAATGCAGCCACTATATTTCTGAATATACAGGCACAAACCGGTGCCCGTGTTCAATTGAACAATGTGCTGAAGCCCGGGTATAAAGATGCATTAACAAAGATAGGAGAGCGAATCTTCCGCGAGCAACGACAACTGGCTGATACAGCCTCCTTCAAAAGTAACGCGTTCGATTTCCCGGACGATAAATTTCAGTTGAATAACAACTACGGCTTCACCAAAGAAGGTATACTCTTCTACTATAACAGCTACGAAGTAGCCCCATACGCAGCCGGCCCCACAGAAGTATTGATACCCTATACCGAAATAAAAGACTGGCTACAATAAACCAGTCTTTTATTTTATTTATACTTCTTACTTCTTACTTCTTACTTCTTACTTCTTACTTCTTACTTTATTCCCCCAAAGCAAAATTCACCGGCAACACAAATTGCTGACGTATAGCTTTACCTTTCTGTTTCCCCGGATTCCAGTTCGGCATAGCTTTTACAACCGCTAAGGCAGCATTGTCCAATTGCGTATCGATACCTCTCTTGATTGTAGGATCAGATATAGAGCCATCTTCATTAACAATGAACTGAACAAAGACTTTTCCCTGTATACCTTTTGTACGGGCTTCTTCCGGGTATACCAGGTTCTCACTGATAAATTTGCCAAGACCGTCCATGCCGCCATTAAACATTGCTGATTCTTCCACGATCGTAAACACTTCTCCTGTTCTTGACGACATAGCAACCTGATTGGTAGCCTCGTTGTACTCGATGATGATGAAAGAACGCACATTGCCTTGTTTGTCGGTAATGTTTTTCATTACGTTCATGGTACTAATCTGGGAGCCGTCAATATCCTGGGTTTTCTTTTGAAGATCGGTTAAGCCATTTTCATCTTTCCGGTCAGGCTCAATCACAATAAACTTTTTATCCGGTGCGGCAGCCTTCATTTCATTTAGTTTGTTGGCTACTTCTTCCGGAAGATCAAATGTCATTGTAGCGTTTTGGGCAATAGCACTGGCCTCTTCGCTGAGCTGATCCTGACAGGCCACAACAAAGAAAAATGCAGGAAGTATAGCCGCCACGGCAGCGATCTTCCAGCGTTTTATTTTGGATTTGATAGTTCGCATCATTTCAATTCGTTTTACAGTTAATGAATTACTAAAGTGATTGGCGAGTGTAAAGTCGGCCGACAGTAAAGCAACCTTCGCCAGCAGGCTGCAGTAGTCATTCATATCCCGGTTAGTAACAGCGCGCGCATCTGCTTCAAACTCGTGGAGCTGAACGAATATCTTTTTATATACTTTCATGCAAGGGTTAAACCAGAAGAATATACTCAGCAGGTTAACCACTAAAATATCGATGGAATGAAGTTGTTCGACATGAACACGTTCGTGATCGATGATCTGTTGTTTCTCGTCCGCAGAGAGCTGCTGTACCTGACCTATAAATATGAAGCGGAAGAACGAGAATGCAGACCTGTTTTCTTTCGATTCGATGATGATATACTTTTCATAACGGTACGATGCAGCCGTATAAATCATCCGTAACAACCGAACGAGCTGAATGACGAACAACGCCAGAAACAGAATCACGCCAATGTCATATAGTATATAAGCATAAAGCCACACATCAAAGGTACTCGTTGTGTTTTGTACTGCGGCCGTACCGTTGGCGCCAATGGTTACTTCCGGAAGCCAGCTGGGCGGAACAAAATCCTTGAGTGATGGCACAACATTGCCCGAACTGCTGAAGTGAAACAACGGCAGTATAACCGAAGCTGCAAGAGCTGTAAGCAAGTAACCTCGTTTTAGTTTAAAGTCAGTTTCGTGCTTTAACAGAACGATATATAGCACCAGGAAGAAACATAGTCCGATGTTGGCTTCCAACAGATAATTAAGATATACGTTCATGGCGTTCAGTTTTGTTCTTTATTTATTTAATATACCGGTAGTGCGTGGCGCAAGCGCCATACACGATTACTGCTTTTGATTCTTTATTTCATTCAGCAATTTCTCCAGGTCGTTCGCATCCATTTTATTCTCTTTGGCAAAGAAGGAGACAAGATTTTGAAACGACCCGTTGAAGTAACCTTTAATCATGTTGTTGAGATAAAACTTGGTATACTTCTCTTTGGTAATAGCAGGGAAGTACTCGTGTGTTTTACCATACGCTTTATGATTGACGAATCCTTTTGTCTCGAGTATGCGCACGATCGTTGACACGGTATTATAAGCAGGCTTCGGATTGGGCATCTCCTCAACAATGTCCTTTACAAAAGCTTTTTCTAGTTTCCACAAAATTTGCATGACCTGATCCTCGGCCTTGGTCAGTTCCTTTAAATCTTTCATTGACTATTTGTTTAGGTATAAAACTAAATAATTAGTTATTAAGAAGCAAATTTTTTTTCATCTGTGCTGATGACAATTGTATCGGCACAGATGAAAATTAAATGTAGATTTTGCGCTGGCTTATTGTGGGGGAGCAATGCATATAATCTATACGCTATAACAAAGAGATTTCGAGACAGACTCTTTGGTATAAGTACATCTATAAGGTCAGCTTGAATACTATAAAGCTGATACGAGCGCGTTCTTTTTCAGGATTTCAGATTGAATGGAATTCCATAAGTTAATTCTTGCCAGGAGCGAGTCTTTAACCGACTCTGTTGCTTCCTTCCATTTACCTTCGTCCATTCCACAAAGGTGTATTGTCATTTCCTGTGCGAGGTGCGAATGATGATCTCCGTCTACTTCAATATGACGTTCTAGATAATACTGGAAGATTGAGATGCGATCTTTTGTCTGCTTGTTGATTTCTTTAACAAGCGATATAAACATTCCGGGAATCAGATCTTCCCTTCCAAATGTAAAAACGGCTGCCTGTAAATGAGATTTGCCTGAATTGATGGTATCAAATGTATTCTGAATGAAATCCAATGCAGGCTGCGGTATGGTGCTATCCTGCAAGGCCACAGGAAGCGATAATCCTTTTTGCAGTTTATCAGTTAAACTTGTTATGATTGACGTATTGCAGCCCGCCTGCTTCATCGCCTGAAGGTATAGTTCGAAATGGCTGACCCGGTTTCCCTCCTGATCAACATCGCTTTCCTCTCCCGTTACAATTTCGTTAATGAGATACCGCGTGGCGGCATTGCCTGTGGGTACCCATGGAATGTCAATACAGGTTAACTGGCGTTGCAATGATTTTAACAACGACATGAAATCCCATACGGCAAATACGTGGTGCTCCATAAACACATTCAGGTCATGAAGTGTTTTTATCTGGCTATAGATGCGATGATTAATTAATTGTTGACGTAAAGGCTCAATCTCCTCTTGCAATCTTCTCAGGTTATTGTTCATACTGTTTCGTAGTACTATATGTGACGACCGGGGGCCAAAATTAAGTGTTACTTGTGAAATCCCGATCAAAAAAATGTTACTGGTTTCCGGAAGCCGTTTTCAGCCTGATGGCAGGTAATCAGTTCAGCTTGTTTTTTAGTAACAGGATCGAAGTCTTGTCGCGCATCCATTGTTCCAACAGGGTGCGCGGAACATCGGAATCAAAGTCGAGGGCGCCCAGGAGTATATCTATATCTTTATCCTGATCGATATCGGATGTTTCCATGGTGAGCCAGCGTCCCGTGGTTGCAAGGGGAGTAGTTTGCGCTGTAAAGCCATTGCCCGTATTCTCAAAGTAAAAGAACCCGTTTTCAGGATGATGTTTAAAGTCGGGAAAGAACGATATGGCCGCTATATCTACATCACCATCGTTATCATAATCCGCAGCGCGAACCTGCGAGGCTCCGTACATATCGTGAAACCACGATTGGGTAAAGTGGTTGGTACCATCATTCATATATATACGAATGCCGTGATAGGGTTTGAAGGTAATGGAGTAATCAGCGTTGTCGCCATTGCTATAGAGTATATCCAGTTTACCATCGTTGTTGAAATCGATCAGCTCAAAATAGCTGCTGCCATATACCGGTGGAAATTGCACCAGTGTGTTTAATCTGAAGTTGAAACTTCCCTGGTTCAGCAGCATTACAATCTTCTCATCGCCTTGTGTCATCAGTGCTGCGATATCCGGTAAACCGTTGTTGTCGAAGTCACGCACAATGGTATTGCGCGCGCCCGGCATGCCGAGGAGCACGTGTTTCTTATAGGTATCTTTTCCCACGTTCTCATATACCTGAAGAGCACCGGTATAGTTACCAAAGGCACAGACTATATAATCCGGCAAACCATCGTTGTTCAGGTCAGCCTTTTGAATATGTACCGGACGTTGCAACGATTCAAGAACAGGTTTTTGGGGTTGATGAAGATTTACCAGCTTGCCGTGCGCCTGATCATTCGGATCCATTATACCCATCAGCAGGAGCAGGGCATCGTCCTTTTCAACATGCATGTGCGAAGGCGGACTTTCCAGCTGAAGTGAGTCCTGCAGGATAAAGGCGTTCGTAAAAGTATATAGTTTGCCGTAGCGATTGCCGATATATATCTTCTGGTGTAATGTGTCAGCCTTGATCAGCGTAACCAGCGGTATACCTTGTACTGGTAATTTTAGTGGCGTGATCTCAAACTGCGTAATAGGTTTTGTAACGGGAGGAGGGAGTAGTGTGAGGGAGTCGGGAGCCATCCGCTGGTAATATTTCCGGATGAGTTCGAACTCTTCTTCCGAGAGCATGGGTTGTGGGGGCAGCGTCTGCACAACAATTTCGCGATCGGCATCAGACATTTGCATCAGCATCTGCATGTTGCTGAAGCCCATGCGAAATGCCATCTGCGGAAGCACCTTATCCGTCCATGTTTTTTTGTCGAGTAGGGCAGGGTCCGGAAACGTGTGGCAACTGCCGCAGTATTGTTTGGCAAGCCGTTCTTCTTTTTCAGGTTGAGATTCGCAGCCGGCAAAATATAGTATACCGATACAGGCTATAATGATTACGAGAACAGAGCGCTGCATTTCGGATATATACTTATAGCGAGTTGGTAAAACAATAGGCAATGATGTTAGCCCCCATGCGCAATGCCTGCAGGCGTTTTTCTTCCGGGTCGTTGTGTATGCGCTGATCTTCCCAGCCGTTGCCTAAGTCACATTCAAATGTATAGTATACTACGAGTCGCCCCTGGTATATAAGTCCTAAACCCTGCGAGGGTTTACCATCGTGTTCGTGTATTTTGGGTAAGCCTTTCGGGAAATCGAACTTCTGGTGGTATATCGGGTGGTCGTGGGGTAAATCTACCAGTTCAAGCTCCGGAAATACTTTCTTCAGCTCAATGCGTATAAATTTATCAAGACCGTAGTTATCATCAATGTGCAGAAAACCACCACCTGTCAGGTACTTTCGTAAATTACTTGCATCAGCATCGGTAAATACTACATTGCCGTGGCCGGTCATATATACATAGGGATATAGAAATATATCGCGACTTCCGGTCTCCACTACATCTTCTTCTGCGGCAATAGTCATGTTCAGTTCGCGGTTGCAGAACTCAATCAGGTTGGGCAACGCGGTTTTATTGGCATACCAGTCGCCACCGCCCTGGTATTTCAGTTTGGCGATCTTTACCGGTATCTGTCCAATCGCTACACCCGCCACACATAAAAGGAACAGAAGTATTATAAATCTTACTCGCATAGTTATCCGGCCCGTTTACCAGCCCTTTAGATGTCAAAAATAATTTTTTTTAGGTGTTAAACCTTCACACCCGTACAGAATCTAAGCCTAAACATTCACTTGAAATTCACTATTAAAATGAAAATTGCAAACCACCTTACCCGATTTTCCTCCAGCGGCCTGATGGCAGCAGTTCTGCTCATGGCTTCATGCCAGGACGATGAAAAGAGACTCACCGTACAGGATACGCAGGATATCTCTGAAGAAGCACTCACTGATTCATACTACCAGGATATGGATGATATGGGAAGTGTTGCCATCGGAACACCCAGCGATACCGAGCTGAGTGGCGGACGAAAAGCTTCTACCATTGTTATTGATGACGATCGCTTTGACTGCAATGGCGTAGTGGTAACGATCGATCCGGATGAGACCTCTACAGTGGATATACCGAAAGGTACAATTACCGTTGATTTCGGAACACTCGGCTGTGCCGATGCAAAAGGAAATGTGCGCAAAGGAAAAATTATATTCGCATACTATAAGAGACGTTTTCAGCCTGGTTCCACCGTTGTTGCAACGACTGAGAATTACTATATAAATGGTATCAAGCTGGAAGGTGTTCGTACATCTACCAACATCACCGGCAGCACCGAAGAGGCTCCTAAATTTAACGTGGTGCTTACGGATGGCAAGGCTACCTTTACCGATGGCACTGTTGCCACACGTGAGTCGGACATAACGTGGTCGTGGGAGCGCGGTGCAAGCGCGAGTCTTGATAAACTCGTGATCGACAAAGTAAGTACAGCCTCCGGTACAACGCGTGGCGGAAGAACGTATGAAGTTTCGCTCACCGAAGACCTGGTTTACAACCGTGGTTGTTTCTTTGCTGTAGACGGTGTGAAGCGCTATATCATTGACGGAAGCAAAGAGATTGTGATTGATTATGGTGTTGGTGATTGCAAAACCATTTCGGTAACGGTAAACGGAATTACCCGCAGCCTTACCGTTAACTAAACACAGTCAGAAGGTTATATAAAAGCGACTGCCCGGTTAGCGGGGCAGTCGCTTTTTGTTTTTGTACGATATTCGAACGGTGCACATTATTATCGTTTTAATTATTATTTTGGACGCACCTAGACCGAATCTATGAGTGAAGAACTGCTCAAGGCGATTATACAACTTTTTGCCATCGTTGCTCGCGAGCGTATTACAGAAGATGAGCGTACGAAGATCAAGGAGTTCCTCAGTGTGCACCTGAACCGCGAGGCTACTAATTACTATCTTAAACTTTTTGATGAGTTCTGCCAGACGCATGAGATCAACACCCGGCAGGAACTGAGTTCGCTGGATGAAGATACACAGCAATTTGTAGACGACTGGGCGCGCATCATGCAGATTGTAAAGCAGGTGAACCAGGCGCTCACCATGCAGCAGAAGATGGTGCTCATCATCAAGATCATTGAGCTGCTGTTTGTCGACAACGATATATCCGATCGCCAGGGCAATCTTATCTTTTATATAGGGCAGGCACTCAAGATACCACAGCATGATGTGCACGCACTGCAGAATTTTGTTACCGGTCAGGACATCGATGAACTGTCATCCAAAGATGTACTCGTTATTGATGAAGGTTCCGGTGAGTATGAAGGACCGCGCATCATTGAAAAAGATCTCACAGGCCTCATTGCTATATTACGACTGTCGGATAGCGAAACGTATTTTATAAAGTATCTCGGCATCACTACGGTATACCTCAACAGCATTTTGTTGAAAAGCCGGAAGATCGATGTATTCCCTACGGGAAGTACCATTCGTGGGGACAAGGTAGGACCGATTTACTATAGTGATGTTATTGGCAAGTTCCTAACAAAAGAGCACCAGACCTCGCTGACGTTTACAGCCGATCACCTCTTTTATCATTTCAAAACCGGGCGGGCGGGTATCCAGAACGTTAATATAGCGGAGATGGGAGGTAAACTTATCGGGTTGATGGGCGCCAGTGGTTCGGGTAAATCTACATTGCTCAACGTACTGAACGGAACCGAGAAACCTTCGAGTGGCCGCGTACTCATCAACGGTATAAATATTCATGAGAATCCGAATAAAGTAAGCGGTATAATCGGGTATGTGCCGCAGGATGATCTGCTGATCGAAGAGCTGAGTGTATTCGATAACTTGTATTATGCGGCCAAGCTTTGCTTCGGGCAATACGAAGAGAAGCAGATCATTGAACTTGTGATGCGAACGCTGATGAACCTCGGTCTTACCGAGATCCGTCATTTGAAGGTAGGCACTCCGTTGAATAAAACGATCAGCGGTGGCCAGCGCAAGCGTCTGAATATAGCACTTGAACTCTTACGCGAACCCGCGATCCTGTTTGTGGATGAACCTACTTCCGGTCTGTCATCACGCGATTCGGAAAATATCATGGACTTGCTCAAGGAACTTGCCTTGCGCGGTAAAATGGTATTCGTAGTAATTCACCAGCCGTCATCGGATATCTTCAAGATGTTTGATACGCTCATCATCCTGGATGTAGGCGGATTTCAGATATACTATGGCAACCCGATTGAAGCGGTTATATACTTTCGCGACATCATGCACGCTGCCAATAAAACGCAGGGGGCGTGTCCGGAGTGCGGTAATATAAACCCGGAACAGATCTTCAGTATCATTGAGACCAAGATTGTAAATGAGTACGGGCGCTTAACCAATACGCGTAAAGTATCACCGGGGCAATGGTACCAGTTCTTCAAGCAACGCATCAAGATACCGCGTGTTACCCACGTGCAGGAAAAACTTCCGGTGGCCCAGGAGATCCCCAACTGGTTCAACCAGTTTAAAGTATTTATTACCCGCGATGTGCTGGCTAAACTGGCGAACCGCCAGTACCTGCTGATCAATATACTGGAGGCCCCGCTGCTGGCCTTCTTCATTGCATTTATGGTAAAGTACTATAATGTATTGGAGGGGGATCCGAAATATACTTTCTTCAATAACAATAACATACCGGTATACTTTTTCATGAGTGTAGTGGTAGCGTTGTTTTTCGGACTGACCATGAGTGCCGAAGAAATTTTTCGCGACCGGAAGATTCTGAAGCGCGAACAGTTTCTGCATTTGAGTCGCAGCAGTTACCTCGTATCCAAAGTGGGCGTCATGTTTGGTATATCTGCTTTTCAGACATTGTTGTTTACGCTGATTGGTAATGCGATACTGGAGATTCCCCTCACCGAGATCCGCTACTGGCTTATACTCTTCAGTTGTTCGTGCTTTGCCAATATGCTCGGACTTAATATCTCGGCTTCGTTCAATTCTGCTGTTACCATTTATATACTTATACCGGTATTGCTTATACCGCAGCTTTTGTTGAGCGGTGTGGTGATCAGCTTTGATAAATTCAATCCAAGCGTTGGTAAACCTATCGGTATACCCATAGCCGGAGAGGTGATGGCATCGCGCTGGGCCTTTGAAGCCTATATGGTGACGCAGTTTAAAGACAACCCGTTTGAACGACAGTTCTATAACTTTGACGAAATAGCAGCCGAAGCTGATTACAAACGCGTATACTATATACCGGCCCTTGAATCAAAACTCGCGTATTGCCTGAACAACCGCAGCCAGTGGCGTAACCGTAACAACGAAGAGATGAATAATGCGTTTGCGTTGCTGCAAAATGAAATCCGACACGAACTTGCATGGACCGGTGCCAGTAAATTACCGGAGGTGGAGAAACTCGCTATCGGTAAATTTGACTCCACTGTATTTGCAAAAACAATGGCGTACCTGTCTACTCTGAAGCGCTACTACCGCATGCAGGCCGATGATGCTGCCCGCAGGAAGGAGCGACTCATTGCTACCCTCACGACTACACCGGAACGAGCGCGTGAATTCGAGGCTATGCGACTCGCATACGTTAATAAAGCGGTAAGCGATGCTGTGAAAAATATAGCGACCTCCGAACGCATTGTCGAGTACGATGGCCGGTTGGTTCAGAAGATATACCCGATCTACGAAGACGATCATCAGCCTGCACACTGGTTTGACTTCTCTGCAAACCTGCATCAGCCGTCCAAGTATTTTCTAGGGCGTACGTTTGATACATTGTATTTTAACCTGGCGGTGATCTGGAGCATGACCATCGTGCTGTTCATTACCTTGTACTACGATGTGCTGAAACGCTTTATACGCGTGCTTGAAAATCAGCGCAAATACAGGCGGAAGGAGCGATCGTAAACAAGAGTTTTATATTTTTGCCGGGCCGGTCGCGCATCTTGTAAGTATATACTTTGTGAGATATAAAGTATATGTTACAGCATATAAATATCGAGGCGAACCGGTATAGATCTGAAACTATAAAACAGACATACATGAAAATGAGAATCTTATTGTTTTCAACCTTGCTGGCGGCCGGAGTGTTGGGTGCATGTTCAGGCAAGAAAGATGGTCATGACGAGCACGGCCATGATCATGAACACGAGCATGCCGCTGTCTCAAAAGATGAATGGAAAGAAATGGATGATTTCCACTTACTGATGGCTGACGCATTCCATCCCTATAAGGACAACAAGGATCTGGAGCCCGCCAAAGCCAAGGCAGCAGAATTGGCAGCCGCCGCTGAGAAGTGGGCCAATGCACCGCTGCCGGAGAAAGTAAATAATGAAGAAGTAAAGTCGAAGCTCCAGCAGTTAAAGACGGCTACGGCATCGTTCGTTGAGACCGTGAAGAGCGGTGATGATACGAAGATTGCAGATGAACTCACCAGCCTTCATGATCAGTTCCACGAGATACAGGAAGTTCTATATGTTGGTGGTCATGACGAACATCATCATTAACCGATAGTGACATCACGACAAAGCCGGTCTTGTAAAAAGGACCGGCTTTTTTTATAACAGTCGCTTAATAAGTACCATGCCTGTCCGGTAATTTTAAATTTGTCTGTATAATTTGTGTAACGCTGTTATCCTTTTTGCGACATATTGCGTAATCTAACCCGTATGCCAGAGAAAAGCAGTGTTTTTGATATGATCGGTCCTGTTATGATAGGTCCCTCGAGCTCTCATACAGCGGGTGTTGTGAGGATTGCGCGTGCTGCCTACAAGTTGCTGGGCGGCAGACCGGATGAAGCCGAGATTACATTCTATAATTCTTTTGCCCGCACCTACGAAGGACACGGAAGCGACCGGGCTATAATAGCCGGGTTGCTCGACTTCAAGACTGACGACAAGCGAATAAAGGAGGCGTTGGATATAGCGCGTGCCGAAGGACTTCAGTACAAGTTCAAGTCAGTAGGCAATGCGTCAACGCTGCATCCCAATACTATTCGGCTGAATCTGAAACGTGGTAATGATATCCTGGAAGTAGTAGGCGAGAGTCGGGGCGGAGGGTTGATCAACATCAGTGAAGTAAATGGTTTCAAGGCCGACTTCGGTGCCAACCTGCATACCATTATAGTTACCGCTGAAGATGTAAAGGGAAGTATAGCATTCATTGCCGATGTAGTGGCACACGATGATTGTAATATAGCCACCATGTCGGTATCGCGAAAAGGAAAAAATGATGTGGCATGTCTCGTAATCGAAATGGATTCAGGTATAAAGCCTGTAACATTATCGTACCTGCAGAGTCTTAGCTGGGTTAAACAAGTGATTTACATACCGGATATAGATCGTTGATTCATGAAAAGAGTAATTACAGGAATTTTTATTTTACTAACCGTATCGGTCATCAGCCATGCGCAGATTGATACGTTAAAACAACAGGAGCAGACACCACCTGCTGTAGAAAAATGGTCGCTTCAGAAGTGTATAGATTATGCACTGACTAATAACCTTACTGTACAAAGGAGTACATATGATGTAGCCACCAGTGAAGTAGGATTACGACAAGCGAGGTTTTCAAGATTGCCTAACGTCAGTGCGAATGCGTGGTATGGTTATAACTGGGGACGGAGCCCGGACCCAACCAGTAACGCCTTTATTATAGATCGATATCGCTCTTCGAATCTTTCTGCCAATGCATCGCTTCCAATATTCAATGGTTTCAATATTCATAATACAGTAAGGCAAAATCAAACAGCCGTTAGTGCATCAGAACAGGATTTAGCAAAGGCAAAGAACGATCTGATATTAAATGTAGCAAGTCTCTTCATCAATGTTGTTTTTAACAAAGAGCTTGTTGACAATGCCAGGTTTCAACTTGCATCCAGTCAACAGCAATTGGAAAGAACTCGCAAGCAGGTAGCTGCAGGTGCCCTCCCTAAATCTGAAGAACTCAATTTGGATGCGCAGGCAGCAGGTAATGAAGTAACACTGGTACAACAAGAGAATGCTTTGGCACTCTCTATCCTGCAGTTAAAGCAAGCTCTCCAGATTCCTGCTTCTCAAGGATTAGACGTTGAAGTACCTTCTCTAAATCCTGAAGATCTTATTGTAGATCAATCGCGTGATGAGATATACGAGATCGCGAGACAAGTAATGCCTGAAATAAAAAGCGCAGAGTTGAGAATTCAAAGTAGTTATCATGCGGTGATGGCGTCTCGCGGAAATTTATATCCTCGTCTTAGTTTAACAGCGGGTATAAACTCTACGTATGCCAGCAGAAATGAAGCTGTACTTTATGAGGACGGAACCTTCAGAAACTCGTCTAATCCTATAGCCTTTGTAAATGGAGACTTTGCACAGCCGGTATATACCAAAATTCCGAATGGAGTATATAGAAATACATATGGTTATTTCGATCAGGTGAAGGATAATATATATCGCTCTCTCGGTATTCAATTGGTCATCCCTATATTTAATAACTACACAGCACGCGCTTCTGTACAGCGTAGCGTCATTCAGAATGAGCAAGCAAAGATTACGGCACAACTCACAGCGCAAACGTTACGTCAAAATGTAGAGACTGCGTATAATGATGCCGTTGCAGCGTCTAAAACTTATAACTCGTCTTTGAGACAAGTAAATGCCCGCGAGGAAGCTTTCCGTATGATGGAGCAACGTTATGGAGCAGGCTCTGCCAACTCATTTGAGTTTCAGGTATCACAGAATGATTTGTTCCGCGCCAAGACAGACCTGACGCGTGCTAAATACGATTTCATTTTCAAGAAGAAAGTTCTCGACTTTTATCAAGGTAAACCTCTGGAGTATTAATATCACCGCAATGGCAAAACAAAAACGAAAATCAAACAAACTGATTTATTGGCTTATAGGAATTATAGCCTTTCTGGCCCTCTTCCTGATCGTTGGAAAATCAGCCGGCTGGATTGGCAAGCCCAAAGAAATGGAAGTTGAACTGGCAAAAGCCAAGCGTGTAACCATTGTTGAAAAGGTGAGCGCATCCGGTACTGTACAACCCGTTACCGAAGTAAAAATAGCGCCTGAAGTATCAGGCGAGATCATCGATCTGCTCATTGAAGAAGGTGATTCCGTAAAGAAAGGTGAACGACTGGTAAAGATTCGTCCGGATACATGGGAGAGTCAGCTGGAGCGTGCACAGGCCGGACTGAGTCAGCAACGTGCAAACCTCGAGCAGTCTAATGCAAGTTTATCACGATCACGCGCACAGTTCATTCGTGCAGAAGCAGAGTATAAACGCCAGGAGAAACTCTGGAAAGAGAAAGTTATATCCGAAGCTGACTGGCAACTCGCTCAACAGAATTATGAAGTAGCGAAGAATGATGTTACTTCTGCCGAGCAATCGGTGGAAGCTGCACGCTACGTAATTCGCAGTACAGAAGCATCGCTTCGTGAAGCACAGGAGAACTTCCGCAAGACAACGGTAGATGCTCCGATGACCGGTATAGTATCAAAACTCATTGTAAAGAAAGGTGAACGCGTAGTGGGAACAGCAACGATGGCCGGTACTGAAATGCTTCGTATAGCGGATCTTAACACGATGGAAGTACGCGTGGATGTAAATGAAAATGATATAGTACGTGTACATCTGGGCGATACCGCGATCATTGATGTAGATGCTTACTCAACACAGGGTAAAGAATTCAAAGGCATTGTTACACTCATCGCCAATACAGCAAAAGATAAAACATCAGCCGATGCAATCACTGAATTTGAAGTGCGTATTCTGATCCTGAGTTCTTCGTACCAGGACCTGGTGGCTGCGGGAAAAAAATATCCCTTCTTACCGGGCATGACGGCAAGTGTTGATATACTTACCAATCGCAAGAGCAATGTACTTTCGGTACCGCTGTCGGCTGTGACCACACGTAACCCGGAAGAGAACAAAGCTCCGGCTGAAGGTCAGGATGGTCCGAAGCAAACCAGCAACAATCAGAACAACCAGAATAAACCGGCCGCAAAACCTGAGAACAAAACCGTGGTATTTGTAAACAGCAAAGGCATAGCGAAGATGGTTGAAGTAAAAACCGGCATCAGCGACTTCGATAATATTGAAGTTTTATCCGGAATAAATGATAGCACCGAAATTATAGCAGGTCCGTTTTTGGCTGTATCCAAACGTTTGAAAGACGGTGATATGGTACGTGCAGCTGAAAAGAAGGAGCCAGAGAAGAAAGAAAAGTAACAAAACAGAAATAGCAAACCACAAAAGCCCTGACCGCAAGTCGGGGCTTTTTGCTAATATTGCGGCCGAAATAAAAATTATTGAACGAATTATGGTAAAACATCCGTGGCACGAAGTATCGACTGGATCAAACCCTCCTGATCATGTAAACGCATTTATCGAAATTCCGAAAGGCTCTCGTGCAAAATATGAGATTGATAAAGACAGCGGTCTTATCAAACTTGATCGTGTTATCTATGCATCGATGTACTATCCGCTGAACTATGGTTTTATACCACAGACGCTTGGTGAAGATCATGATCCGCTGGATATAGTTGTATTGACGCAGGTAGCGGTTGTTCCGGGATGTCTCATTCCTTCAAAAGTTATCGGTGTTATGCAGATGATCGACCGTGGCGAGGCTGACGATAAGATCATTGCTGTTGCTGAAGATGATCCAAGCGTAAGTCACATTTCTGATGTAAAAGATTTACCGGATTACCTGCTGGCCGAGCTCAAGCACTTCTTCGAAAACTATAAATCGCTTGAGAACAAGGTTGTAAAAGTAGATGAATTCCTTTCGAAGCCTAAGGCAGAAGAAATCATCAAGGCAAGTATAGATCGTTATAACGAGCACTTTAAAAAATAATGCAGGTTGGGTTCGAGGCCAAACGACTCTTCACCAACTTTACAGGGCTGGGTAACTATTCACGTTTTATAGTCAACGCCCTGAGCGAGTTTGCTCCTGAGAATACATATATACTATATTCTCCGAAGATCAAATCGCATCCTGAAGTAGATCCTATTCTGGCGCGACCCAATACAAAAGCCATCGGTCCAACCGGTGGCTTTACTTTCTTTAAAAGCCTGTGGCGTTCATGGGGTATACGCTATAATAAAAGCGTTGCCGATCTCGCTATATTTCACGGACTAAGCCAGGAGCTTCCGGTTGGTTTACCAAAACACGTTAAGAAAATTGTTACGGTTCACGACCTGATCTATATCCGTTACCCGCAATTTTATAATCCCATCGATGTAGCCATCTACACTGCAAAAGTAAAGTCAGCATGTCGCAGGGCTGATAAGGTTATCGCCATCAGTCAGCAAACGGCTAACGACCTGATCGAATTCATCAAAGTAGATCCCGGTAAAATTGAAGTAGTATACCAGGGCTGTCACCCTATATTTAAAACAAAAGCATCAGCTGATATAAGGGCCGCTGTAAAGGCAAAGTATAACTTGCCCGACAAGTTTATTCTGAATGTAGGAACGATCGAGCAGCGTAAGAATGTAAAGCAACTCGTGGAGGCATTGGCGTTGTTGCCTGCGGATGTACAGCTTCCGGTAGTTATTGTTGGCCGCGCCACCGATTACCTGAAGGAAGTTATAGCCTGTGCACAGGAGAAGAAGGTGATGGACAAGATTACCTTTATACACAAGGCCTCGTTCCAGGACTTACCGGTGATTTATCAACTGGCTACGGTGTTTGTATACCCTTCGTTGTTTGAAGGCTTTGGTATACCGCTGATCGAAGCGATCGAGTCGGGTGTACCTGTGATCACTTCGCAGGGATCATGCTTCCGGGAAGCGGCCGGTCCGGATGCGCTTTATACCGACCCACACAATCCCCAAATGCTTGCGGATGCACTGAACCATGTTTTAACAGACGCCAGCGTTGCTGAACACGTGGTGCGATCATCGGCTGCCTATATCAAACGGTTCGAGCCGGCCGTGATAGCTTCTGATATTATGCAGGTTTACCGGAAAGCATAGCAGTGAAGCGCACGATCATCGCATGAATTATTAGATTTTGATTTCTTCCCGTATTTTGCAAGCCTATGGCGTCAGATTCATTTCACTTTTCCATCATTATTCCTACCTGGAACAACCAGCCTTACCTGGAGCTGTGTATTAATAGCATCCGGAAGAATTCGCACTTCAAAAACAAGATCATCATCTATGTAAATGAAGGTAAAGATGGAACGGCAGACTGGCTGAAAACGCAACCCGATATCGAGTTTTTACACTCCACTAAAAATGAAGGTATATGCGTAGCCATGAACTCGTGCCGGGCGCTGATCCGCACGGAGTATATGGTATACATGAACGATGATATGTATGTGTGCCCGGGCTGGGACCTCGCACTATACAACGAGATGCAACGCATCGGTCATGACAACTTTATGCTTTCTGCTACCTTGATTGAGCCGTATGCTACAACCAACCCCAGCGTGGTATCGATCGTGAAGCATTATGGTGATAGTCTTGAGACATTTAAAGAACAAGAGTTGCTTGCGACCTATAACGATATACCGAAGAAAGACTGGTCGGGTTCATCGTGGCCTCCGAGTGTAATCAGTACACGCGTGTGGGATGTAGCAGGTGGATATAGTATAGAATTTTCTCCCGGTATGTATTCTGATCCTGACTTCTCCATGAAACTGTGGAAATATGGCATACGCATCTTTAAAGGTATAGGAAGCAGCCGGGTATATCATTTTCAATCCAAGTCTACCAAGCGACTGAAGAAGAATAAAGGAGCTGATACATTCCTGGTGAAGTGGGGCATTACTGCACGCACATTCTATCGCTATTACCTGCGGATGGGAGAGGACTATGATGTTGCCGGTGAAGCCCCACAAGCTATACCTTCCATGCAACAAACGCGTGGCAAGCTGAAGCGCGCATTCAAAGTATTGTTTTCATAAAGCGTAATTTTCATTCGCATGACCTTTGCAGCGATTCTTCCTCACACCAAACTCTATGGCGGAGTAAAACGCTTTTTTGAACTGGGCAATGTATTCCTCGAACGCGGCTATATCTTTATTGTATTTACACCCGATGGTGTGGCGCCTGGGTGGTATGTCGGTAAAGTACAGACTGTAAAACTAAGCGAGCTGCCTGCATACGAACTCGAAGCTATATTTATAACCGAAACACAATTTCTGCCGGAAGTTGATAAAGCAAAGGCCAAACATAAAGTACTATACTTTGTAAGGCCTTCCGACAATCTGAAAATACTCAGGCAATACCCCTCTGTGGAATTGTTTGCTAATTCTACCAACGCTTACGAAACTGCTAAGTCGAAGTATAACATCGAAGCGTTCAAGGCGTTCGGTGGTATCAATACAAATACCTTTCAACCCAAGCCATTTGTTAAGAAAGCTCTGGGCGAGCCATTTGTCATCATGACCTACGGACGCCTGGTAGAAAAGAAGAAAGGAACACGTCTGGTTGTAAAAGCCTGCGAACGTCTCTACAAAGCAGGCTTGCCAGTAAAGTTGCTCTTGTTTGATACACCGGTAAATGAAAAGGCACAGAAAGCTATTGATGATTTCAAGACGAATGTTCCGTTTGAGTTTGTGGTGAATCATCCTGTTCATAAAAATCAGGAGTTGTTTCATCGTGCCGATATATATGTGTCCGCAGAGAAGAAGGCAGGTCATTCCAATACTACGGCTGAAGCGATGGCGTGTGGCATTCCTGTTATTGGTACGAACTCTGGCACCCGCGATTTCCTGATTGATTCGGTTACGGGTATTGTAATCTGGCGCTGGTCGTGGAGTATATCAAAAGCAATACGCCTGCTGATGCAGAACGAAGAACTTCGCCAGACGCTGGCTAAGAATGGTCGCAGAAAAATTGAAGAGTTTAGCTGGGAAGCACTGACCGATCGCATCCTGAAACACTTCGGTCACTGATACATCTATACTATATTCTTTTTGCAAGCTCTGTCTTCCTGCTGAAACGTACGGTAATTGATGTACCGTAGAAAATGGAAGAACGATGTGAGTACAGAAATTACAAATCCATAGTATCCATCCAGGATGCCTAGCTGAAGTATATATTTCTTAAAAAAGATTACCCACGGCTTGAATATACCATGCCACAGCAAGTTGTAGCGTTTGCCTTTTTTATAGCGGTTCTCGGCAGTGAGTCGCGCGTACTGCATTACTTTCTTCACGTGACTGTCAACAGTCGGGTAGGAGTAATGGTATAGATCGCCCTGAAGCTTTTCAATTTCAGGTTCACTGGCAAAGACAAGATCTTCGTGTACGGCGCCTTTCCAGTGGGTGCCCTCGCGTTTAAAGATGCGCAGTTTATACTCCGGGTACCAGCCACAGTGGCGTATCCACTGGCCACAATAATTCGTGATACGATTAACCATATAGGCATTAGCCGGATTACGCGCTTTCAGTTGCCGTATGCTCTGCTGTAAAGCAGGCGACAGTTCCTCATCTGCATCGATCGAAAGTATATAATCACCAGTCGCCTTGGCGTTGGCGAAGTTCTTGGCATCCGAGTAATCCGTCCACTCGCGTTGATGGTACGTTAACCCTTTGCCGGTAATGATCTCCAGCGTCTTATCCTTCGAGTACGAATCCAGTATAATAATTTCATCCACCACCGGCAGCAGCGAGTCAATGCACCGCCCGATGTTCTTTTCTTCGTTGAAGGTTATTATTACTGCTGATAAATTCATCGTTATCCGTTAATAAGTGAATCGTTATCCGAAAACAACCACAAGGTTACAAAATGCCAAAGTATGCCACAAATTCCCGCCTTTCTTGTGTTGGTGATGTGGAGCATTTTAAGGGTTTGATCCATTATAGGGTTGTTGTGTTTCTGTCTTATTACATTGAGAGCAAACGCTTCAACCATCATCGCAGAACGACACTGAACCACCTTAAAAACTTTATGGAAGATAGGCCGCTTCCTATCAATCGCGTGACTACGGAATGGATGAAATCATTCGAAACGCATTTATTGAACACGGTTAGTGAAAATACAGCATTAAACTATCTGACCAATATCAATGGTGCCTTAAGTCAATTGGTTCGGGAACAGATCATCCCACGTAATCCCTGGCATGCCGTTCCTAAGCATGAACGAATAAAAAAGAAAGATGTAATGCGCACGGCATGGACACTGGAGCAACTTCAACTGTTGGCTGATACACCGTGCGATATAAATCCTGAATTCAAACAAGCTTACTTCTTTGCCTGCTTTACCGGGCTTCGTTGGAGCGATGTTCATAAGCTGACGTGGTCGAGTATAATTCAAAAGAATATAGGCAATCACGATGATTGGTTTATATACTTTGAGCAACAGAAAACCGCAGCAGTGGAATACTTCCCGTTGTCTGGCTGGAACCAAGTTGTCATCATCTCGTGAGTCCTTCTCAAATCCATCTGCGATATATTGCTGTTTTCCTCCAGTATAGCTGTAAGAGGCAGCTCAGGAAATCTCTCAAGTATATGATCAGGGATCGCTACAAACACAATATGAAGATAGAATCTTTTTAAAGTAATCATACAACTATAGTATGGCTATTTGAATTTCTGAATATTCTATAGTTAGGCCTGATGTCAAGCTATCCGCGAGGCTCTATAGCTGCTTCTTGCTTGAGTGCTTATAAAGAAGCTCAGCGTTTCACCTTTGAGCACAATCTAATGATAGCAGCGCACAATCGCTGCTCGTCATTTTCTCCGCGATAAGCAGAATAAACAATTGATATAATATAATGTTAAAATCACTGTGATACGACATCAAGGTCACCGTTATACAATATTGAATTAAGTGTAATACAGCATGAAGTATAATTATACTACATTAAAGGCAAGCTATATTTCGATAATACTTCATTGATTTTCTTTATTTTTCAGATTACAAAATGATGATTATTAATCAAAAACTATAAGGTTAAACAGATTGTTGGATTATTTTGATTTATACTTTACTATTCCAACCTGAAAAGCTATATTTAATAAGCGGCTAAATTTAGAGCTGCCATTTCGTTATAGGTTATTTGATATTCTAATCCTAACGCTATTCTGCATGAGTCTCCCAAAGTCAACACCGGATTTTAGGAATTTGTTTGAGTCGGCACCCGCGCTATATTTAGTCCTATCGCCGAAGCTGGAAATTGTTTGTGTCAGTAATGCTTATTTGATGGCAACCAAAACAAGCCGGGATGAAATTGTAGGCAGAATTATTTTTGATGTATTTCCGGATAATCCTGACGACCCGACGGCAACGGGTGTAGGCAACCTGAGAGCATCATTAAACCGAGTGCTTGAAAACAAGGTGGCGGATACGATGGCTGTTCAAAAATATGATATACCTATACCGGCTTCGGAAGGTGGTGGATTTGAAGAACGCTATTGGAGTCCTATCAATACGCCTGTGTTCGGGGCATCGAACCAGATAGAATATATTATTCACAAGGTTGAGGACGTTACCGAGTTCATCAAGCTAAAGCAGAGGCGAAACGAGCAGGATCAGCTTACAGAGGAACTCAAATCGAAAGCTGATACGATGGAGACTGAGGTATTCAAGCGCGCTCAGGAAATTCAAGAGGCAAATCAAAAACTGAGAGAAGCTGAGAAGGCAAAAAGCGAATTCTTCGCAAACGTCTCGCATGAACTTCGAACACCACTATCCCTCATACTCGCACCACTTGAATCCATTCAATCCGGTAAGTATGGTGCGGTACCAGAGAAACACCAAAAATTTCTTCAGACTATACACAATAATGCAATTCGCCTTCTACAGCTAGTTAATGGTATACTTGACTTTGCTAAGTATGAAGCGGGTAAAATGAAAGTACGGCTCGAATCTACAAATGCCAAAGTTTTATTAAGAGCAGTGCTTAATGATTTTGAATCGATGCTCCGAGGAAAGAAAATTGAACTGGTATATGATATTGATAGTGTAGACAGACTCATAATGACAGATCGGTATTTGTTGGAGCGAATCATGTTCAATTTACTTTCCAACGCAGCTAAGTTTACGGAAGAAGGTGGAAATGTACGGGTAACAGCGGATTGGCAAAACGATATACTGACCGTGTCGGTACAGGATACCGGCATAGGTATACCTGAAAATGAAACTGCAAATCTCTTTAAAAAATTTAATCAGATAGAAGGTTCATCAACACGAAGGTTTGAAGGTACGGGGCTTGGACTTGCTATGGTTAAGGAATTCTCAGAGCTCCTGGGAGGATCAGTTCACGTTCAGAGTGCCACAGGGGTTGGAAGTACCTTTACATTTACCTGCGCTGCACCGGTAACGATCGATGAACCTCTTGTCCATACAGGAAACAATACCGTCTCCCTTGTTCCAAAATATAAAGTTGAAGCTACCGAAGAAAGCACAATTGCACCTAATGACAGTTCATTTCTTAAAGTATTGGTATGTGAAGACAATGAGGAACTTCGTATATATATAGTTTCGCTATTACAGGATATGTGCCACATAAAAACGGCAAATAATGGAGTGACCGGGCTTCAACTGGTTGCATCGTGGAAGCCTGATCTTGTCATCAGCGATGTAATGATGCCTGAAAAAGATGGAATATCCGTTTGCATTGAAATTAAATCTAATCCCGATACAGCTAAGATAATGGTCGTGTTACTTACTGCTTTAACCCACCGGGATGCAATGCTCAAAGGATGGGAAGCGAAAGCTGATGAATACCTATTCAAGCCATTTCACCCTGAGGAACTACGGACAAGAATTGCCTCTTTACTAACGATAATAAAAGAACGTAGAGAATCTGATTACCAACTTGAACTAAAGAATGATCAATTAACTAAAGCATATTCGGACATGGAGTCATTCAGCTATTCCGTGTCACATGACCTGCGTGCTCCGCTTCGCTCTATAAATGGTTTCGCTCACATATTAAAGGATGATCATATAGATGCTTTTAATGACAAAGGAGAGGCAGCCCTTAACGCTATTTTTCGCAATGTAAGCCGAATGAACGATCTCATTGAAGGACTATTAGCTCTTTCCAGATATGATCGGAAAGTACTTGAAAGATCAGAGGTCAACACCAACCAACTTGTACGAAGTATTATTAATGAAATCAGTCGAACGACTGAACATAAGGCTGTCATTAAAGTGCATGAATTGATGCCAGCTTCTGCAGACCGGACTTTACTGTATCAGGTATGGACTAACTTAATTTCAAATGCAATTAAATATTCTTCAAAAAAACTTTTTCCGGAGATAGAGATCGGTTGCTCGCAAGGGGACGGTGAGGTTATATACTATGTAAAAGATAATGGTTCAGGATTTAATATGGAATATGCCAATAAATTATTTGGCACCTTTCAACGTCTCCACGGTGTCTCAGAATTTGAGGGAACCGGAATAGGACTGGCTATAGTCAAACGAATTATCTCCAAGCATGGTGGGCGAGTTTGGGCAGAAGGAAAAGTAGGCGAAGGAGCTGTTTTTTATTTTTCGTTACCAGTTTGACATCAGTAGTTCAACTGTCGAAGCGACTATTCGGAAAAATATTCGCGTTGTTCGGAAACAAAACTATACCCTTCGGAAAAATTTCGATAAATAAAAGTTCAGTTCGTTTACCTTGTGAATGCAAACATTAAAACCCGTTAGCTCACTAAGATTTGGGCGTTACAGTAGGTATTACAGACTGACAATGCATGTTACATGCATTGTCAGAACTGCTTCTTTACTGAAACTATTCAACTATTTGATCAGTCCTTTACCGCGAAGGTATTTCTCAATTTTACTAACGCTATCACTTTGAAGTGCTCGTTTCGCTCCACCAATTTGCAACCCTGAGACTTTCCACTTCTTCATCCAGAATGGTAGATCTTCGCGTAATACCTTCGTTGTGTTAGGTCCTTTTTTTACTTTCTTTTTTGCCATTATAATTTTATTTAGGCAAAAATATATTCATTTAAAACCAGTATTCAATTTTCCATTCAAAAGAATCCCGTTTTTTAACACACATTGTTCGATAAATGAGTTGGAGCTATATTACAGAAACAATCTCGATACGCTAAACTTTTATCAGGTAAGTGAAACAACCGGGTTGACTGTAGTTCGAAATCTCGGAGGCAAAGAGAATCCTCAAAGTATAAAGATCAATTCAAGTTACCGGAAGGCGAGCGATCAAGCGGATTACGAAGGCGGAGATCAACAGTCTAATTTTATTACCGGAAACATTTCATATAGTTATTCACTGGTGCCATCCAATACAACACTCGCCTTATCAGGAAATATATACAAAAACGATGCTGCCGGTGTAAAAACGATTTATTGGGGGCCGACTTTGAGCGTTACAAAGGGCTTTATGGAAAAGACATTACGCGCAACACTCACGGCCTCTTATAATGAAACATCGGGTGATGTAGCGTCCAGTCCTGTGCTGAATAATCGGTTGAACTTTATCTATACTCCTAAGGGAAGTGAAGGAAGTGCTTCTAAACATAACTTTTCATTTGGGGCTAATTTTCTGCGGAGATTAAAGGGGACTGAACAACAATCCGTGTATTCGGAGTTAACGGGGATGTTTAATTATACATACTCATTTTAATAGACTAGAAGTCACGCAAAGAGCGTATTACAACTCCGCTCTAAACAACGTAGTCCAATCTTTTTGCTTTGATAATACAATGGGCATCTCACTTTTTTTAACACTGTATATTCCTATTCACCGTATTGGATACTGAAAGTAAGGTATATAATACGAGCCTTGTTGTATCTACATAAAAATATACCGTATTCTATTGTGAACTTGTTCAATGCTTCTCTATGTAGCTTTTACTACCATTGTGCTATATCGTATTCAAAATTTAAAACCAAAACGTTAAGAGTAAAATGAAAAAATGTAGACTAAATTCGAAATTGCAAAGGGAAAATGAGCAATCAATCCACAGTGTTGCTACCGTTTTATGTATTATGATAGCCGTATGGTTAATGGTTACAGGCTGTGCGAATCTTGAAAGTGACCTTACAGTGGAACCTTCTGAGGCAAGTACAGAGACCTCGATCGAATCAACTCAAGGGAACAAACCTGCCACTGAAAAATGTGTATCGATAGGGCAGGAAATCACAGATCGGCTCAAAGCTTACAACGCGGCTTTTGTTGCAGAAGATGTGGACCTGCTATATAATGACTTTTGGCCGCTAGATCACCACACGTTTGTTCCCAATTGGGATAAAGATCGGGAGGAGATGCGTGCACAGATGACTTGGTTTTACGAAAGAGGAAATTTATATTCTTATAACCTAAAATCATTAGACCGATATGTGTATAAAGATGTGGTCTATGATTTTGGAGCTGGTAATAGTACTGGTGAAATGAATGGCACGCTGTTTACAAGTTATGATTACTATTTTATACGATGGACAAAGGAGAATGACGGAGTATGGCGCGTTGACAAGAACGTTGGGGGCCCGAGAGGAAACTCTTCTGAAGTTATACCGACAACGAATGAAGGTCCGGTGGTTTGTTTCAATAAGAATCAGTCGGACCAACCTGCAGTCAATAGCGAAATTACGGACAGGTTTAATGCATATATAAATGCGCTTACTACAGGAAATATAAACCAAGCTTATGAATTCTGGTCGCAAGACATCCACTTCTATGGCACAGGACTCAATGCAGATCGCGAAGGGTTGTACGAGCACTATCGTCAATTTTTTGAAACGGGACAGATATTATCGTCAAAGCCGACATTGTTTTACAGGTTTGTCCATGGTAATGTGGCCTACGACATTGGACAATCGGATGATACGATTGTAACGGACGATGTGCAGTCTACAAAAAAGACCAATTATGTTATACGTTGGGAGAAGGGGCATGGCGGAGTATGGCGCATTACCCGGATCATGGAGGTGTTCCGCCGATAGTTTGACCGTGTGGCAATCCATTCGCAGAGAATAAAAAATTAAAGCGTATGGGGGGAATGCCTTTTCAGTGCAGTGATTATGTTCTGAGAAGGCATTTTAACAGCGAGTAATAACTACTCAAAAATGTTTTGTTACTCTCCTTGGGTATAATCTTATGTAATCTTTTATATGGGAATCAAAGTATATTATCTACTTTCAGAATTTATCAAGGAGGCCTATGATTAACATTAACGTGACATTGTCAATTCAATGAACTTCGATACTCAAGCGGAGATATACCCACGTATTGCTTGAATACCCGCGTAAAGTGTTGAGGATACTTAAAACCCAATTCGTAAGCAATTTCGCTCACAGATTTGTTGGTGTCATATATTCTTTGCTTGGCTACGTCAATCAGTTTAAGTTGAATATACTCGTGGGCTGATTTTCCAGTTTCTTTTTTTATCAAGTCTCCGAAATAGTTTACTGAAAGATTAAGTTCATTTGCACAATATGCAACCGAAGGAAGGCCTACTGTCTGCGGTTTCTCTGAAGAAAAGAAATTATTGAGTAAGGCTTCAAACCTCTCCACAATTCCTCGGTGTATAGTTTCACCACGTGTTATAAATTGCCGGTCATAAAATCGCACGCAGTAATTGAGAAATAATTCGATGTTAGATGCGATCAATTTTTTACTATGCTTATCTACGGAATACTCCAATTCAAATTTGATTTTGGAAAAACAATCGAGGATAATTTGCCGCTCGCGCTCCGATAAATGTAGCGCCTCATTCGCTGCATAGGAAAAAAATGAGTAGTCACTGATGTGGCGACCAAGCACAGTGCCAAGTAAAAAGTCTGAGTGAAATACTAATGCCAAACCTTGTGGCTGATAATACTCCTCACCTGTAGATCCAATTACCTGACCTGGCGCTAGAAAAACAAGTGTTCCCTCATCATAATCATAATTACTACAACCATATCGGAGATCTCCACATTTAATCTCTTTTAGAAATATAGTATAAAAACCATAACTCATGCGCCTCAGTCTTCTGGGATCGGCCTTCGAAAGATCAACCACACTAACCAGTGGATGAAGTGTTATATTTTTATTGAAGGCGTTGTATTGATTGATGGTGTCAAACTTTAGTATTTCTTCCATATTTCTCTTTGTTATTATCCCAAAATGAAGGTGTTCTAAGATTCCTCCCCCAAATAGACCTGTGAATCAGTGAATTTGGTAGATAAATCTGTAATCTGTATAAGTGCTAGGCTATAAAATAAAAACACTTTTGTAGCATAAATAGATTCGGATAAATACAATTTGATTTGAAACATAGAGAGTTTAGTGAAAACGGGTTGGGACTTGGTCTAACTAATATGAAGTAGCAATCAAGTTGATAAAAAAAGGTGCATGACTTCGATGTCAATCTTTTCAAACAGGAGGAGCTTGGCAGAAGAAAAAATGATTAAGAGAATCAACCTGATCATATAGATATATACTACATATAAGAATATACTAACCAAAAACAGAAGAAGATGCAGACAGTTAAATTGAATAACGGAATTGAAATGCCGTTGTTGGGCTTTGGTGTATTTCAGGTCCCTGATCCGAAAGAATGCGAGCAAAGTGTATATGAAGCAATACAGTGCGGCTATCGCTTGATCGATACAGCGGCAGCCTATTTTAATGAAGAAGCGGTAGGTAAAGCAATCAAAAAAAGCAGCATTAAAAGAGAAGATTTGTTCATTACAACAAAACTCTGGATTCAGGACGCAGGATATGAAAAAACAAAAAAGGCTTTCGATAATTCGCTAAAAAAACTTAAGCTTGATTACCTCGATTTGTATTTGATTCATCAGCCCTATAGTGATGTTCATGGGGCATGGAGAGCCATGGAAGAGCTATATCGTGAGGGCAGAATAAGAGCCATTGGTGTAAGTAATTTTCATCCCGACAGAGTGATGGATCTGATCTCTTTTAATGAGATTGTTCCGGCAGTGAATCAAATTGAGACGCATCCATTTCATCAGCAGATTGAAATGCAAAAATTTCTTAAGGAGAATGGTGTGCAGCACGAGTCCTGGGCGCCTTTCGCGGAAGGTAAGAATGACCTTTTTAAGAGCGAGTTGCTCGCATCTATAGGTGAAAAATATAGTAAGTCCATTGCACAAATAGTGCTTCGCTGGCTGACACAGCGTGGTATCATTGTTATTCCTAAATCTGTTCGCAAAGAACGGATGGAAGAGAACTTAGACATTTTTGATTTCCTGTTGAACAGCGAAGATATGCAGACTATTCAAACCCTTGATCAGAATACAAGTGCATTCATGGACCACCGTGACCCGAATGTCGTAAAATGGCTCGCCAGCAGGAAACTTGATTTATAGTCTATCGCATATTGCTTATGATATTGACGAATGGAAGAACTATAAAGTTGAATCTTCCTATAGCTTTTGCATACCGTGTCCGACAAGAAGACATTGAGTTAATAGTCATCAATCGATTTACCTGCAAAACTAGGGTGCCTGCTAATTATGCAGGCATCAGCTTTACTCAATGCTGAAGCTCAAATTAGTTACTCATTCTTTAAATGTTTGAATCGCTAAAGCAAAACATCGCCAAACATATATCGATTTCGGATAACGAGATAGAAGACTTTTGCCGTTTGTTTGAAATAAAATTGATAAGAAGAAAAGAGCGTCTTTTAGAGGCAGGACATGTGTGTACTTTTGAGGGATTTGTTGATCAGGGGCTTTTCAGAGTCTATCATATAGATGCCAATGGCTTTGAACAGATTCTTTACTTTGCTGCCGCTGACTGGTGGATTACTGATATTGACAGTTTTACAAACGAAAAGCCATCCAATTTATATATTGAAGCACTTGAAGATAGTAAGGTATATATTATTAAGAAGGAGAAAAAAGAATACGCCTATGAACATTTTCCAAAGATTGAAAGACTTTTCAGGATAATGACTCAGAAGACACACGTTGCTTTGCAACAAAGAGTAATTAATATATTAGGTAAAACTGCTGACGAACGTTATCTGGATTTTCTTCAAAAATACTCTCATCATCAGCACCTGTCCAACAGTATGATTGCTGCCTACTTGGGCATCAGTCGCGAATTTGTAAGTAAAATAAGAAGGAAGCTTTCCCAGAAAAAATAATCCAGATTGCATTTAGTGAACTTGTTCACTACCTTCTCATACCTGAGGATTATAGCTTTGTGGTATTGTTTAATATAGTAGAAGTGAGTCACATTATTTCAATCGTCTTATCAAATTAAAATTTCTAATCTCTATGAATGATGCAGGAGAAATTAGCAAAGAATGTATTTCACGCATTGGAAATAGTTTGGCGCAAAGTGTCGGTAGATTGTTGTCATTCGAACAGTTTGTTGACAGCCAGCAAGAGTGAGATGATATAATATGTGGTAAAATGGTTTTTTAAACTTAGAGACAAACAGCAATGAATAAACAATCCGCAATAACTAGACTACATACACAGGAGTATGGAACACTGGGTTTCGATCCGTCCGTTCCGTGCATTATTGCAACTCATTTTGGATTTGCGACAGATGATGAATTTAAAGATCTTCTCAATCTCGGATTAGATTACGCAGTTGAAAAGAAAAAAGAATATTCAAAAATTGGCTGGCTCGCTGACACTTTGCAAATGGATGGAAATAGCACAGCAGAGTGGGCTGCTTCTCACTGGAACCCAAGACTTCTTGACGAAGGTATATATCATTTATCGTTCGTCTTACCGAACGAGGTATTTGCAAACATGCAAATCAGTGACTACGTTACCCTCAGCCCAAAAATAGAAACAGCATCATTTGAAAATATCGAAACAGCTAAAGGGTGGCTTCGTGAATCTCTGTTGCAAGTTTAACTCCTATTTTCGTAAATACTGGATATGAAAGAAATTCTTTATGCCACTCGAGGTGTATCCACTATCGAGTATGAACCCCGAGTCCCGTGCTTAATAGATACAATCACAGAGTTTTTATATAGTGACGAATTCAGAGAACATTTGAACAATGGACTAAAGTTACTGATAGAGAAACAAAGGATACATGGAGCAATTGGATGGCTTGCGAATACAAAATATCTTGGCGCGATTCCAGAAGATGATACGAAGTGGGTCATTGAAGATTGGATGGTGCGTGCTGCTCAGGCGGGCATTCGATACGTTGCCACGGTTTTGCCTGATGATGAAGTTGTGAGAGTGGGAAATGATTTTTTTGATGGAGATTTCGTGGTTCCTAATACAAATGGACTAATTCTTAAACATTTTCATAACTTGGAATCTGCTTGCGAATGGCTCCAAGGGTCACTGATTAAAAGCTGATTTTGAGATTCAACTATTTGATCAGTCCTTTGCCGCGAAGGTATTTTTTTAATTTTACTACACTATCATTTTGAAGTGGCACGTTTTGTTCCTCCAATATTAAGATCAGTCTAAATCGTTTACTCTAGGTCATTTAATGAATAACAATTGAACGCATTTGCCTTGCTATCTATACACTCTTGCCTTGTATGATGCTATTTTTTTACGACAACACCATATCTCAAACAAAGAATTTTCTGACATTCCGTTTCTTACATTCCAATAGGTATAAATACTTTAAATCCATTCTAAATGCTGATCTAGTAGAGGTTCGGCCTCCTACAAGTCATATTGTAAAAATGTATTGCTACAAGTTTCTTTGTTTTAAAAAATCAAGAACAACGTTAGCATCTATTCTCTTTACAGTGTAAACATCTTTATGGTACAAATTAATACATTTACACTGTAAATATATTATACAGTGTAAATGTATATCTTCACAGCGTCAGACATTCAGTTAAGGGCTAGCCTTGACCCGTTGGGAGAAATTCTAAAGTAATTTTCTTTGCTTGTATTCATTTTTTTTCTTTATCGATATCACCCTAAACCTATATATATGACGGTTGGTAATGTATATAATATATTACAACATGCCACTATTTATACTATATAGTATTAAGCAATTGCGGTAGCACCCCTGATTTATACGGTTGGTGATGTTTATATCACTTTTGCAAACAAAACAAATGTTGAAGATTGCATCTTTGACGCCAGGAGTGCTAGCCTCCTATGTGTTGGTAGTTCTATACCAACATCGAATAATATAATATATTTCTAAGTTCAATTAAACGTTAAAAGCGATGAAAAAATGTAAACAAAATTTGAATCAGGACAACAAAACACAGTATAATATTTGCGTTGCCAAATGCGTCAGTATCGTAATAATGGCTTTTTGGTTAACGATCACGAGCTGTTCAAATTTGGAAAGTGACTTGAGTCTCGAACGTACAGATATAAGTACTGAGACTAACTCAAGTTCATCCACTATAGATGATAAACAGGTTAGTGCAAAATGTGTTTCAATCGGGCAGGAAATTACTGATAGGAACGTCACATATTCAACAGCTTTTATCACTAAAGATCTAGACCTGTTATACAATGACTATTGGACAACAGACCATCATGAGTTTACCCCGAATTTTGATAAGGATCGTGACGGGATGCATCAACAAATGACTTGGTACTATGGAATTGGAGGAACTGTGGATTCATATGACTTGCAATCATTAGAAAAGCATGTATATAACAATGTGGTTTATGACTTTGGCGCCTATGATAATGTTAACCACGTGAATGGAACTCCGTATATTATTAACGGCTATTATTTCATGCGCTGGATAAAAGGACATGACGGATTGTGGCGCGTTGATAAGTCAGTTGGGGGATCACGAGGTAGTACATCTAAAGTTACTCCAACAACTGACGAGGGGCCTGTGATTTGTCACAACAGGCATCTGCCCGACAATCACCAAGTGGGTGATGATGCTATTAGCCAAAAAATTACAGACCGCTTCGAAGCCTATAGAGAAGCACTTATATCAGGTAATCTAGCCACCGCCTCGCACTTTTGGACAACAGACGTTCATCTTTATGGAGAGGGACTTGATGTGAATCGCGAAGGTCTATATGAATACTACCGCGTTTTTTTTGAATCCGGAAGTATAGTCTCGTCTACCATAAAATTGCATGCTCGGTTCGTGCATGACAATGTGGCTTTTGATATTGGACAGTCAGAAAATACAGTGGAGATTAACGGTGTGCAATCTGTAAAGAAAACTAACTATGTTGTTCGTTGGGTGAAGGGACATGACGGAGTTTGGCGTATTAACCGTATTATGGACTTACCTCGCAATTGAATCCTATAGTTATGAAGTAAATATTTCCTATAGAAAATAAGCTCACTTTTGAACCTTATTATCGAGCCCATCCGCAAAAAAGTAGAAGTAAATCTGCTCTTGCCGATGGGCTTTTATATTCAGTCTACGTTTGACTAAGCATCCTATGTGTACTTTGTCTTTGAAGCCTTAAATGGTCTTTGCACTAAATATTCTATACAGTAATCTTGAAATGCATACCACTTGTTATGACATCAATTAAAGGAATGTTCTCATAGATTTAAGAATTTAATTTAAAAAAAAAACACCGTTTCGATGACTGGGCACAAGTATATCCCGGTGTTGTTATATAGTTCCTGCTAATTGTTTCAGAATCCCACAATCATCCTTCTTGTAAAAATATACCATGACATATAGTACATTTTTACCATCACAGATTGATTTCAGTGCGCTACAGCTGCGCTTCATTGTATTTTAGAATGAAAAACATAGCAGAGTTTTCTGCTTCTTGCATGTATAAGTGTTGAATGAACATGTATTGCTCGAAAATAATTTGCGCATGGAATGGACATCCTGTCCATAATAAGAATGATGCTCTAATTGAAACGAACAAAAAAGAGAAATGTAAACTATATGCACTATATATGGTGTGTGAAAGCAAGTAGACTTGCGTTAAGATATATATCTGTCCACTTTCAAATGTATATACCGGTTACGGTTGAGCCACCCGTAATAGTCTAACTTTTTGATTTCAGGATTTTAAATGCTGAGTAGACTGGAGGAGGGCACTATTTCGAGCCTTTTCTTACCAGATTTACTTAAAATTGGCTTTTGGAGTATGGCCTACTCAAAATAATAATCTCTTCATCCACAAAATTCCTCTTTACAAATCGAATAGCAATTCGATTATGTAGGTAAAATCGTGTATATACATGCAAAAAATAAGGGGTTTGTTTTTAGGTACACGATATAGGAATACTATGACTTCTCATTTCGATAGCTACTAAAGAAATCCAGGAAATGAAATTCTTGCTAATCTATTTACCGAAAATCTGTTTTCTATGATTAGCCCCCCAATCTCTTAACGCAAGTATTACTTTCTCCAAAGTTTCAGCGTACGGTGTTAAACTATACTCTATAACGACAGGCGTTTCGTCATACACAGTACGATTAATAAGCCGGTGTTCCTCCAGGTCTTTTAATTCTTTCGCAAGGACTTTGGGAGTTATTTTCGGGGTGTTTCGTTCTATCTCTTTGAACCTCTTGTAGCCGGCCGCAATAGAAATCAATATCAATAACTTCCATTTTCCACTTATTACATCCAAAGCATCACGAACGGGGATGACGCACTCTTGATGATCTATTTTCCTCATAGTTCTAGTGTTTAATGCTTTCCAAAAGGATACCACTTTCCTTTTGGAAACTAGTATACTTTGGAAAGCAAATATAGCTAATTTTGCCAAGTCGAATTAGAAATTCGAAGGTGTATTGATTATTAAAGTAAGCATATATAAATGAAATTTCATGTAGTTATTGGAGCAAGCGCTGTTGGTGTAGCCACGGCTGAATTGTTAGCAGAACGCGGAGAGCAGGTAATTCTTGTAACACGAAGTGGCTCGGGACCAAATCATCCTCGAATTAAAAGAGTGGCAGCAGACGCCACCAATGCTGATGTATTAAGTAAAATTGCCGAAGGCAGTTCTACAATATATAACTGTGCAAGTCCGCCCTACAATACATGGCCGAAAGATTGGCCGCCCCTGGCATCTGCACTCTTGATCGCGGCAGAACGAACTCATGCTGTTCTGGCTACTTATAGCAATCTGTATGGCTACGGTCCTGTAAAAGGTTTGATGTCGGAAGATACACCTCTTGCAGCAACGGATCCGAAGCTTCGTGTTCGAGCCGATATGTGGCGTAATGCTTTGACTCTTCACAACGCAGGTCGAATACGAATGACAGAGATACGCTCCAGTGATCACTTGCAACCAAACTCTATGTTTTCATTGGCATTGTGTAAACCACTTTTGGAGGGTAAGACTGTTATGTCGCCAATACCCCTTGATGTTCCGCGTAGCTGGACTTCGGTGAACGATGCTGCTAAGCTATTAGTAACGGTGGCCGAAGATTCTCGTGCCTGGGGCAAAGCCTGGCATGTTCCAACCAGTAAACCAATGACTGCGCGCGAACTCATTCTTCGTTTCGCTGAAGTGAATGGACTAGAGCGTCCTAAGTTAATAGTAATTCCATACTTTATACTCTGGATTGCCGGACTGTTTGTATCAATGATACGTGAGTTGCGGGCAACACGCTATCAGTTCGATTCTCCGTTTCTAATTGATTCCAATGCAGCAACAGCAACATTTGGTCTCAAGCCAGAACCAATCGATGAAGCACTTCATGACACCGCTCGCCTCCTTAAAGCGAAATCCTAAACTTCATATCTGATATATAAAAAAGAAAAACAAAGCGTATGTCGACATCAACTTTATCAAGCAAAAAAAAAATCAAAGGTCTTAACATTGCATTATGGGCAGTGCAAGTAATTCTTGCTGCCGCCTTTGGAATGGCCGGAATCATGAAATCAACTTCACCGATACCAGACCTTGCAGCGCAATTAGTTTGGCCGGGAGACATCCCAGTTTTATTCGTGAGAATTATCGGCGTTTCAGAATTCTTAGCTGCGATCGGGTTATTACTTCCATCAATACTACGCATTCGGCCTTCCCTTACAGTTGGGGCCGCTCTTGGTTTGATAGTAATGATGATTCTTGCTCTTCTTTTTCACATTTCACGAGGAGAAATGCAAGCGCTACCAATCAATTTGATCTTTGGATTATTGGCAGGCTTTGTAGCGTGGGGAAGATCTAAAAAAATCATAATCCTTCCTAAGCACTTATAATCAAACTATATCTATGATGGTGTGCGCATGACGCTCTTCAATCTCAGACTGCCCTATCAAAAACAAATTAGTCCTAAAACAATATACTTCAAATTATGAGAAAAGGCGTTTTACTATTGAGTTTCCTGTTCACCACTGCAAACCTGTTTGCACAGACTACTTCTGAAATCGACAAAGTATTAGGTGTATGGCTTAATGAAGATAAGGATGCAAAAATGGAAATTTTCAAGTCAGGCAATAAATATTTTGGCAGACTACTTTGGGGCAGCGAGATCTACGAAAAAGATGGTAAGACTCCCCTGAAGGACACTAAAAATCCTGATCCGAAATTGCGAACCAGAACAAGGTTAAATATGGTGTTTATGTCAGACCTTTCTTATGATGACGGAGAATATACGGGGGGAAAATTGTACGATGCACGAAGTGGGAAAACTTACGGTGCAAAATTGACATTGAAGAAGCTGAATAACCTTGAAATGCGAGGATACTTTGGACTTTCCTTGTTTGGACAAACAGTAAAATGGACACGAGTATCAGAATAGAAAATTTATTCCACTGGTGCAAGATACGCTTGTCGTTGTGCGACTGAACTATCTCTCTCTCTATATATATATGCTTGTTTTTATAGTAAGCATGTTAGAGATACAGAGGTTATAATATTTGATAAAATATTATAGCCTCTGTATAATAAAGTAGTAAGAGGAAAAGAACTGCATTAAGTTTTAGATCACCGTAATTTTTAAAATAAATGAATATCACAGTATTTGGCGGAACTGGAGCAACAGGGCTTCTGGTGATAGAGAAAGCATTACAAAGTGGCCATACTATAACCGCGTATGCAAGAACACCAACCAAGATCCCAATTCAACACAAAAATCTTCGCATTCTAAAAGGTGAATTGGTCGAATTCAATAAAATTGAAGAAGCGATGAAAGGTGCTGATGTAGTGATAAGCATCTTGGGGCCGACACAGCATACGAAAGGACTTGTGATTGCTGAGGGAATTAAAAACATTGTGGAGGTCATGAAAAAGGCGGAAGTTAAAAGATTGATAGCGATTGCAACACCAAGCTTTCGGGACAGTAACGATAAATTTCAGTTCGGTTTTTCGCTTAGCGCTTTTATGGTAAAAAACCTGCTTCGGGATAGTTATGATAATATTGTTTTAGCAGGAAAATACATTGCTGAAAGCAATCTTGATTGGACTATAGTTCGAATACCAATGCTGAGCAACAAAACAGCAACTGGAAATGTCAATGTCGGATATCTGGGAGATGGAACGATAAATCTGTTCTCACTTTCACGAGCTGATTTAGCAGACTTCCTATTGCAACAAATCAACAACCGAAAGTATATACATAAAGCCCCTGCGATTAGTAACTGATAAATGTGATCGGGTTGTGTGCCTATATATAGGTACTTTGGAAGTCTCAATAAGGAAGACCTATATTATGGTATTACTTCTTTAAGTATCACGATACTAATTACTCTAGGTGATACTTAAATATAGTTACTTAGTGGTCATAATGATATATATAGTTGAATAATGTTTAAATATACTTGGACGAGCAAGCGGAATCTTGCGGAATTGAATCAAAGGGCTGACAAGGCAGAAGCGGAACTGCGCGCAGCTTTAGAGCAGGTTAATGGTATTAAATCAGGTGACCTTCAAAGCCATAACTATATTGCAGATACCGAGCTTCTCAAGTCTCTGGACGCAATGCGTCAACAGATGCTCAGGCTACGGGTGGAGGAACAACAGCGAACATGGACGAACGAGGGAATCGCGAAGTTCGCGTATCTGATTCGCATTCATCAACACGACAATACGCTGTTCTATGACAGGCTTATCAGTAATCTGGTCAATTACCTACAGGCTAATCAGGGGCAGATTTACGTGAGGCGTAAAGAAGAGTCAACGTACCTCGAACTAGCCGGATGTTACGCCTTTGGCAAGAAGAAATTTATGACAAATAAATTAGAATGTGGTGAGGGACTTGTAGGCCAATGCTTTCTGGAGAAAGAAATTATCATGATGACACAAGTGCCGGAGAATTACGTTCGGATTACTTCTGGCCTAGGAGAAGCTTTGCCGCGATGCATTATTCTTTTCCCGCTCTTATCCGAGAATATACCTGTAGGTGTAATCGAGCTAGCCTCCTTCCGGAAATTTGAAGAGTTCGAAATCCAATTTGTGAGAAAGGTAGCTGAGGGTATTGCATCGGCCGCGGTCAGCATCGGAAATTCTGAAAAAACGAATCAGTTGCTGCGGGAAAGTCAACTTCAGGCAGAGCAGCTGAGAGCGCAAGAAGAGGAGATGCGCCAGAATATGGAAGAGCTCTCTGCAACGCAGGAAGAGATGAAGAGAGTTCAAATGGAGATGCTCGCACAGACAAACATCATTAATAATATAGCCATTGTTTCAAGAACTGATCGGCAAGGGAACATTACCTATATGAATGACGAATTCTGTAAATGGGCAAAATACTCACGCGAGGAATTAATTGGCAAAAATCATCGGATACTCAAATCTGGTCATCAGCGGGACGAGATTTTTAAGGATATGTGGCAAACAATTAACGGAGGAAGCATCTGGCGCGGTGAAATTAAAAACCGGGCGAAAGATGGAACTTTCTATTGGGTCGATGCAATCGTAGCTCCGGTCCTCGGAGATGATGGAATGCCAAAAGAATATCTCGCGCAGCTCTTTGTTATCAACGACAAAAAGGAGCGAGAAGAGCAAATGATACGAAATCAAAAGAAGCTTGAGGAAAGTGAAGAGGCAATAACAACGATTTTAAATAGTAGTCCTTTTGGCATTATTCGGATGAGTCCGGATGGTGTATTTGTTTTTCTGAATAAACAGATGGAGCAGTTATTGGACATTCAATCGGGCAATTCGATTAATTATCAATCGGTATTTAAGGTTTTGCATCTGGATAAGATTAAGCAAGGCGGAAAGAAAAGGACAAAAATATTTCCTACTAATGGAAACCCATTTATGGGCGAAGTGATCGTCATCGGCTTGAAGGGCGATTTTTTGTTGTTCGTGCGTAATGTGACGAGTGAGATTCAGCAGGAGCTGGAACTGGTGAAAAGCCTCGAGCAGGCGGAAATGCTAAAAAATGCGTGGTTGCAAAAGGAAGATGAATACAAAAAGCAACTTGGTCTAGTCTAAACTTTAATCAATTATAACAATGGCACAAGTCAAGGGTAAATTCATAACACTTACAGGAATGCTCGCATTTAACTCAAAGGGATCAATAGAGAAGATTGATGACTATTTAGTAAAGGAAACAGGGTTGACTCATTGGGAACTTGACCCGGAAGAATTTTATGATACCACAACATGGCAGGAGGTACTGACCATCTATTCACAAGACTTTCCAGATCCAAAACAAGCAATATTAGATTTGGGTAAAAGAATCTATCCTACTCTTAAGCGCACTGTGGGGCTTCCCAGCCATCTAAAAACTCCCAAAGACTTCATCCTCTTTGAGGCCGAAGGATTCAAGTTGAATCACAGCTCCGATGTGGAGCCAAGAAAAGTACTTGAAGCTACCGAGACCTCGGTTACGATGTATGTCCCCGCACTCGGTTACGATGAAGCGTTATACATCGGTGTTTGGCTGGGTATACTTGAAATAATTTCTATTCAGACCGGAAAAGTTGAAAATGTTGGAAAAAGCACTTATAAAATAAGTTGGTAGACGTAGAACCCCAGCCTCTAAGTAATTATTTAAGAGGCTGTCTCAAAGAGGCAGCCTCTTGTTCTGTTCGCCCATTTTTCTTACGGTTATAGTATATATAGGGTAATCTCTTCTCTGCAAATCGGCAAAACCGGTCTTGCCATTTTTCAACAGGAAAATAAGAATATGCATCGTCCATTTTCCCGATAGTAATTCCAAAGCGCTCCTAATGGTAGATATATGGATCATCAACGTTTTGAGAAACAGTATTTCATTTATTCCATTGTATTATAATGATCATTGGTATAAAGGCGTTCAGGGGAGTTGACAAGATAATTCAATAGCTAAAGCTCCTGCGAAATAACAGGACAAAAGAATAATCCAATCTCCATTTTTTTTGGAATAGCAAACAGGATGGCGAAAGCAATCAAAGCAAGTCCTAACCCATAGTATATATGACAGGTAAGCCCACATTTTTAAGTACCTCGGTGATTGCCGGATTTCCTGTTATTTCATTGAACCGCTTAGGAGGGGCATTCCAATCGTATTGTGCAAATTATAGTAATTATTTTTGAACTTCATATATTTTTTGAATTGTCTTAAAATAAAAGTCAAGGCTATAGTATATTCGATTATAATATGTTACTTGTCACCTAAAGGTTAGTGACTAGCATTTTGGAAGTATATATATATATATGAAAAGTAAAAACAGGAAAACAACAGTTAATAAAGAATTTACTGACGAGTGCACAAAGATTCTCTCGGCGGTAAGCGATGCTTTATATGCAATTGGCGGCAAATGGAAACTCATGATCATCATCGCGATGGCAAGGGGAAATAATAGATTTACTGAACTTCAAAGACAGGTTAAGGGAATTTCCGCAAGGGTGCTTTCCAATGAATTGAAAGAGCTGGAATTGAATGGCTTTATTGTCAAAAAAGTATCGGTTGGATATCCCGTTACAATTGAGTATGAACTATTACCATATAGTCATACTCTAGAAGAGGTTGTAAAAGCAATGACTAAATGGGGAATCCAGCATCGACAAAAGATCAAGACGGATCTTGCTTCCGCAAGTCATTATGGTAGTAAGAATCTTAAAAAGATATAAAATGCCGCCTCGAATTAAGATGCGGCATTTTAAAGGGTTGATCTAATCAATTATTTATTGGTCTGGCATCTATAATTAGAAAGTAGCCAAAACGCTGTTTTATTAACCACTTCCCATTTTGATAGATGTACTTGTCATCATATTTTACACTATAATCTGTAATGATGTTTTTGCCGCCCGATTCTCTTATCATTTTTAGTTGCGAAAAGGAAACACCTAACGCAGTATCACCATCTATGCTAACAGTATGTTGCCCGTTCATTGTAAAATAAGTCTTCACCTCAGAAGCATGTTTATTAAATTCTTTTTCCAAGCTTTTGGTACCGGAAACATCTGCTGCTAAAAGGTCGCCTATATATACTTTATATATAGCATCTGGTGTAAATAGCTTCATTTGCTCTGCGATATTTTTCGCATCGCCTAAATAGGCATAAGCGTCTATTAAGTTTCTCAATTCTTCTTTAGTGTTCAAAATATCAAGTGTCATAATCTATTGTTAAATGTTTTTTTAATTCTTTGTTGTTGGATATCCAATAGCAAAGTTACAGACACTTTAGTTACATTTTATTAGTAATATTCAAAAGGTTATTCACTAACCTTTTATTACCGATATCATTTTGTTTAGCCTGAATCTATAATTAATTCAGTTGTAATATAAAAGGGTCACGTTAAATGCCAACTGGTGATTACCTATCCGGAACAATTATCTTTATCGTTGCATACTTCGAATACTTTATTTGCTAGTGAATATTGACCTGCCCTTTACCCAAATCGATTTATAGTATACCCGGACTGAGTGGTTCGAACAAGCTTGATTAATCAAGCTAAGAAACCTTGAAATAATGAGAATTTCGAGGTCGTAATGAACCGAACAGGATTTCTTCGAAACCCCTCGGTAAGAAGCCAATGGTTAAATGCAGATTATAGACCTATTGATGGTTATGATTTGATATGGTATATTTGAATCTACTTCTTTGAAATGTTGTCCGGTATGCAAGCGCAGAAAGCGCTATAACCTTCGAAAAGGCATCACATAGTATCTTACGAAATCCTGTCTTGTTACTGATCCTATCTAAAAAGCGGCTTTTTAGCTTCAAATTCCACTATTTTGGCTAGTTTAACGGAACGTGAATCGTTATCCGTTTCTGTATTCACTATTAACTGGTAACTATTAACCGATAACAATCAACGCCTAATGCAATGCAGCCATACCCTCCATCAACCAAGCTATACCCACATGCACAATAATCCCGCCCCATATACTCTTTGTCTCATAGGCTATAACACCTAATATATACCCACCGAAAATGGAACTGATGGCTTCGCCTGCGGGTTTGCCAAAATGTAAAAAGCAATATACAGCAGCCATCGCCAATATAGCGTTTCTGCCGGTATGAGATAGCAAGGCGATGACAAGAAATCCACGGAATACAAATTCCACCGAAACAAAGTCAACGGCATAGGCAAGTTCGTACGAGCACACCGTGATCCATTCCGATATACCCAGGTAGTCTGCAGCCCCGGCCCCGCGGTACATCGGGTATTGTTTCAGGAACGAAGGAAGAAAAGATGCTGCGATGATCAGCGGCAGCATAATGCCCAGCATAGTAAAATAGGGGCGGGTATCAAAGTGCTGCGGTCTTAGTCCATAGATGTGTTTCTCCCGCCGGTCGTATAGAAAATAGTATAGCAACAAGGGTATAATGATGGTGAAGACGCTGATGAGGTTAACGGTTACTTTATATATCCATATATATAGTTCAGGAGCAAACATCTGTGTGATGAGCGGCTTCAGAAAGGGGGCGCTCTTGTCGAGGGCCAGCACAAATAGTACCAGTATGCTTTTGATGTGAAATTTTTTACTGATCCAGAACGACTTTTCTTTTTTGAATATCGAAACAGAGATCAGCACTGTATAGTATGCGAGCGCAAAGAACGCGAAGTATGCGATCAGCTTGTTAATACCCGTAATGTTATCAAGTATACTATCTTCAAAGTCGAATGTATAGTTTGCGAAAAGACAAACAGAAAGAAAGATGGCAACGAACAGGTAATGCTTCCACTCAAAATCATGTTGAACATGATTCGTGAGGTACCTCCATATTTTCTTCATCTACCAGTTCTTTAGATGCTGGTATACTTTGTGAATGGGGAGTCCCATCACGTTAAAGTACGAGCCGGTTATTTTGTCGATGGCTACCATACCAATCCAGTCCTGTGCACCGTATGCACCGGCTTTGTCGTATGGTTTATAGGTATCAACGTAAAATTCAATTTCAGCAGGCGTGAGTTTTACAAAGGTAACTTCGGTGGTATCATCGAAAGTCTCTTCGCGTTCTTTGGAGAGAATGCATACACCGGTCATTACTTTATGTGTTTGTCCGGAAAGATCAGATAACATCTTTATTGCTTCCGCACGATCCTGCGGTTTGTTCATGATCGTGTTGTTCAGTATTACCACTGTATCGGCAGTAACGATAATTTCATCGTGCATCTTCAGGCGAAAGTATTCTGCTTTTTTAGCTGCGAGGTAGCGTGCTACCTGCTCGGCCGGTAACGTAGCGGGGAAGTCTTCTTCCACATCAGGCTTTTCAATCGTAAAGGTAAAGCCCGCTTCTTTCATCAGGTATTGTCTGCGGGGTGAGCTCGATGCCAGGATGATGGAACGTTGTGTAGCCATAACTAAAAGGGAGAATATACCGGTGTTGAAAATTCGTTTTCCTTAATCGTACTGAATAAAAATCCACCAATTACTTTTGGGTAAAAGTATGTGGATTTTTGCGGCATGGTATAGCCACTCGCGCAAACCTTCTTGATATCTTCGATGGATACTTCGTTGGTGATGATGGCCAGCTGCGCTTTACCTTGTATCACTTTATTGAGACAATCCGAGAAGCTTCTGTCGAATGTTATGTTTTCAGATGCCCGTTGGTCTTTGCCCGGTATACCCAATGCTTTTTCAATCACGAAGTAATGCATCACCGTAAGGTCGAGTGCTTTTACGACATCCGGAAAATGCCATTTGATTTTTGGTAATGATTCAGGTTTCAGCCTGATTTTGTAGGCGTTCTCCCGGAAGATCAATCCGAAGGCCCATGGTTTACCAACGATGACCTCGTTAATTGTATCCGCATCGTCAATCGGTTTGATGATGAAGTCTTCTTCGAGTTTTTTAAGTATCGTTTCTTCATCGAAGTTTGCTATACCCTGGATCAACCGGTGTGTTGGTAAAATCTTGAGATCGTCTGCTTCGGTATTGGTGAGATACATCAGGTGATAGTTGTATCCTTCTTTACCCGTATGCAGCGGATTTTGCTCCTGTTGTTTGTGTTTATAGTATAGCGAGCCTTCATAGCGATGATGACCATCTGCCAGAATGATTGTCTTGGGTTCGATAAAATCCAGGAACTGTTGTATAACACCCTTATCGTGTATCGCTGCCAGTACATCGCGCACACCCTGGTAATCTTCTGTTTCGTATAGCGGACTCTGAATAGCTTCATCCATATACTTCTCCAGTGTAAACGAGCCGTCTGTATAAAGCCCATGTGTTGCGCTGGCGTGGAGCTCTATTTTTTCGAGTAGTTCGATACGATCGTTAACGGATTTAGGAATGGTATTCTCATGGCGCAGTATAACGCCTTCGTTCCAGTCGTAGGTGCGTATGTGACAGATAAATCCTTTACGACAAAACTCTTTCGCTATACCCTGTACTTTAAAGTATTGATAGTATACATAGATGGCCGGTAATTTGTCTTGCAGTATAACACCCTTCTGTTTCCATTCTTCCAGCAGCAGACCCGCGCGGTCGGCTGCATACGGTGGCTTTGGTACGGACAGATGTATGCTGTTATAGGGATTTTGATAGAGCGCAGCTCGCTGCTTTTCAGTTACTACGTCAAAAAGCGGAGAAGCAAGTTCATCGATACGTTGTGACAATTCGTGGTTGTAGCGCCAGGGACGAATCGGTATAATTTCTGCCATTCGTTATATATAGTGTCTTGTTTATATGTTGATATATACTGGTGTTCTGTCTTTCTGATTAAAGACGATTTTTCTTCCACTTGCTTACCGGTGTAGCGATCGTGGTTTCTTCAGTTGCTTTACCATTGCCATTCAGCAGGGTAGTGGCGAGCAGTGATGCAATGAGTTCTTCATCCTCGTTTGCTTCCGGAAGAAGCGATGCTGGTGTAAAGTAATTTTCAACAAAGCGTGTATCAAAATTACCGGAGCGGAACGCTTCATGCTGCATTACAAATTTGCAGAAGCCAAGCGTTGTCTCAAGTCCGGTGATTTCGTAGTCATCTATAGCACGAATTGTTTTTTCAATTGCACCGGCACGGTCTTCCGCGTGGCAGATCAGTTTGGCAATCATCGGGTCATAGTAGAATGGTATACTCATGCCTTGTTCAAAACCATCATCCACGCGTATACCATGTCCCTGCGGACGGTTATAGGTTTGCAGTGTACCGATGTCGGGTAAGAAATTGTTCGAAGGGTCTTCCGCATATACCCGTACTTCAACGGCATGTCCGTTTATTTTTAGTTCGTCCTGTTTGAAAGGTATAGGATTACCTTCTGCTATTTTGATTTGCAGTTTAACAAGATCGAGTCCGGTAATTTCTTCTGTTACCGGGTGCTCCACTTGTAAACGCGTATTCATTTCAAGGAAGTAGAAATTCAGTTTGTCATCGAGAATGAATTCTACAGTACCCGCACCATAATAACCGCATGACTTTGCTACGTTGATTGCAGCTTCGCCCATCGCTTTCCGTTTTTCAGGTGTAAGGATAGAGGAGGGGGCTTCTTCTACAACTTTCTGGTGTCTTCGCTGAATAGAACATTCGCGCTCGAAGAGGTGTACTACATTTCCATGCGTGTCACCAAAAATCTGAAATTCGATGTGACGTGGTTTGGTAATATACTTCTCTATAAATACAGAGCCATCGCCAAACGCAGATGTAGCTTCACTGATCGCGCGCTCCATCTGTTCTTCAAAACTTTTTTCGTCTTCAACAATGCGCATACCTTTTCCGCCACCACCGGCACTCGCTTTGATCAGCACCGGGTAGCCAATCTCAGAAGCAATCTTCTTTGCATTGTTAACATCCGTAATTGGTTCACTTGTACCCGGCACCAACGGCACATTGAATTTTGCTACTGCAGCTTTCGCAGCAAGTTTACTTCCCATCAGCTCAATGGCTTTTGCTGACGGTCCTATAAAGATGAGGCCTTCATCTTCCACCAGCTTGGCAAAGTCTTCGTTCTCGGAAAGAAAACCGTAACCGGGATGTATAGCATCCGCTCCTGTTTTACGTGCAGCATCAATGATTTTCTCCATGCGCAGATACGATTCGGCAGAAGGAGGTGGTCCTATAAAAACAGCTTCATCAGCGAAGCGCACGTGCAGTGCGTGGCGATCGGCTTCACTATATACAGCGACAGTTTTTATTCCGAGTTCGCGTGCAGAACGCATTACGCGTAAGGCAATTTCACCACGGTTAGCAACAAGTATTTTCTGAATGGATGGCATACGTTAAAATATAGGATTGAGACTTAGAAGCGTGAACGCGTTTGAGAAAAAGCACTGTAAAAACGTAAGTAGTTGTTATGACAGATGTTAGGGCTGCAACTTCTTTCGGTGCTGTATTTATGGCGAATAGCTTCCATTTGTAAGAATTTAAACAAATCTAAGGCTTTTAAACCAACTTATAAGGGCATTCCTGTAAGTGATGAAGGAAGCATATTTATGAATTTTCCTTATTTTTGCCGGCAATTAACAGATCGAGAAATGGTAGATTTATTTGACAAGCTAAGAATGGAGGCCGGTCCGCTGGCCAAGTACTCTCATCTTCCGGATGATTATTTCTTTTTCCCTAAGCTGGAAGGAGAGATCGGTCCACGCATGAAATTCAATGGTAAGAACGTCCTGAACTGGAGTTTGAATAACTACCTGGGATTAGCGAACCATCCAGAAGTGCGCAAGGCTGATGCAGATGCAGCTGCTCAATACGGTTTAGGTTTACCGATGGGTGCGCGTATGATGTCGGGTAACTCTGTTCACCACCTGGAGTTCGAGCGTCAGCTCGCGGAGTTTATTATGAAAGAAGATGTTATGCTTCTGAACTTCGGCTATCAGGGTGTGGTGTCTATTATCGATGCATTGGTAGATCGTAAAGATGTTATTGTATATGATGCTGAGTCGCATGCATGTATCATCGATGGTGTTCGCCTGCACATGGGTAAACGCTTTGTATATACACACAACGACATGGAAAGCCTGGAAAAACAACTTCAGCGCGCAACAAAACTGGCTGACGAAACCGGAGGTGGTATACTTGTTATCACAGAAGGTGTATTCGGTATGTCAGGTAAACAAGGCGATCTGAAAGGCGTTGTTGAACTGAAGAAGAAATATAATTTCCGTTTGTTTGTTGATGATGCTCACGGCTTTGGTACCATGGGTAAAACCGGTGCCGGTACAGGTGAGGAGCAAGGCATACAAGATGGTATCGATCTGTACTTCTCTACATTTGCCAAGTCGATGGCAAGCATCGGTGCATTTGTAGGTGGCGACAAGAAGATCGTTAAGTATCTGCGTTACAGCGTACGCTCTCAAATATATGCGAAGAGCTTACCGATGCCGTTGGTTATCGGTGGTATCAAACGTCTCGAGTTGTTACGCACAAAACCTGAACTGAAAGACAACCTCTGGAAAATTGTTCATGCTATGCAGAGCGGTTTGAAAGAGCGTGGCTTTAATATAGGAACAACAACTTCACCGGTAACACCTGTATTGTTTAAAGGGGGTGTTGGTGAGGCGGCCAACATGGCGATGGACCTTCGCGAGAACTTTGGTATTTTCTGTTCGGTGGTGATCTATCCGGTTGTGCCTAAGGATGTTATCATGTTCAGAATCATACCAACAGCAGCGCATACATTGGCCGATGTTGAGGAGACTTTGGCTGCATTTTCGCAGCTTAAAACGAAGCTCGACAGTGGATTTTACAAGCAGGAAGTTTTAGTGTCAGTAACCAAATAATCAAAAAAACCGCTTTTTGAGTTGTTTTTTAAGGTTTTTACTTAAATTGGCAGTAAGAAACTAAATTATTAAATCCTAAAACTCCAAGACAATGCAAAAGTTTCAAGAGCTTAAAGATCTCATCGCTTCCTTAGAAGGAGATATCGACAAGTTTTATAACAAAGGAAACAGTGCTGCCGGTACCCGTGTAAGAAAGGGTATGCAAGATCTTAAAAACCTGGCTCAGGCTATTCGCTCTGAGGTTCAGGATATTAAGAACAAGGCATCATAATATTTCCCTCTATATTCTTGACTGAAGAATTTTACGAGACCATTCCGAATGGAGTGGTCTCTTTTCTTTTTTGAGTACGCTTGCGATAGAGTCACTTTACTTTAAAGCCACCTCGAGCGTGCGCTTTTAATTCATATAGCTGAGCGTCCCGCGAGAAGCCCGCTGGTCGGAGCAACGTAAACGTTGAACAAAAAGTGCATTCTATCGGCTTCGTGTTCGTGCATCACATTGAATGAAAATATTGACGAGGGGTTTTCTCGGTAATGCGCATTCCATAGTAAACTTCGCTCGCTCGAAATGACGTTACTTTTTCTTGCGCGCAACCTTCGCCTGGGTTTTCGCAACGGCTTTCTTGGCTACAGCCTTTACGGTTTTCTTCGTAGTTTTTGATACGGCTTTTTTCGCGGGAGTTTTTACGGCAGGTATATCTTTCAATATCTGGCTGGTGTGATTCTTTGTATCAACTTTTGACACGATATCTTCTATAATACCGTTTTCATCTATAATAAAAGTGATGCGCGCGGTGCCCATATACTTTCTCCCATACATGGATTTCTCCACCCACGTGCCGTATAGCTCGTGAAGTTTTTTGTCGGTGTCGGCTAACAAACGGAATGGAAGTTTCTCTTGTGCTATAAATTTCTTGTGAAGCTTTTCGGAGTCTGTGCTTACGCCCAATACTTCGTAGCCTCGTTTTTGCAGCAGGGTATAATTATCGCGCAGGTCGCATGCTTCGGCTGTGCAGCCCGGGGTCATGTCTTTCGGATAAAAATAGAGTACAACTTTTCTGCCTTTGAAGTCGCTTAGCTTTACAGATTTTCCATCCTGATCGTTAACGGTGAAGTCAGGTGCCTTGCTTCCGATTTCTAGTGCTGCCATGGGTCAGGGAATTTTTTGTGTGAATGTACTCGTATTCCCCGCATTATCCTTTACTGTAAGTATAAATGTTCCCCTGATCGGGGCTTTCTTGTCGAGTCGTTCTGACCAGATGGAGGCTGTTTTGCTATCGTAGTGCATGAGCAACCATTCGCCATTAACCGTGGCTTCGAATGAAGATATACCCGACAGGTTATCGCGAATCTTGAAACGAACAGCCTGGTTGTTAATTGTTACGGCACGAATAGAAGGAGCTTCCAAGTCTTGAAGAATGGTAAACTCGCCAAACTCACGCGTGTTAAACTGCAGGCGGCCGTTAATCCATTCGCCTCCTAAAAATGAATGTGCTCTTCCCGTGCTGCGGTATACATTGTATTTACCATCGGCCGGATACGTACGATTGGTCTTTACCGATACGCGAATGCTTTTGTTGAGCGGAACGGTTCGTGTGCCAATGGTAAAGATTTCGTTACCGGTTGTCTTATCAATGGTGTAATCAGTATTGAGGTACAGCGTATCGTATATAGCGTTAAGCGGAAAGTCGATATCCATGATGTCGCTATAGTATTTGTACTCCGTGGCGGAAGGTATGGCAATTTTAATTTTCGGGCGGATCGTCTTGTTGTTTACCAGGATGGAATCGGGGATGCTCTTCCGCAGATCAAACAAATATACTTTCCGGTTAATGTTGTGATAGGTAGGATCAACTTCCTGTGATACACCTTTCGTATATACAAGGGCACGTGCCCCCAGATCTTTACCGGCTTTTGCCGTAATCATCATCGTGTTATCGGTGATGTCGTAAAGCAGGTCGGCTGTGGCGGCCATCGGTTCCAGTGACGTAACTTCTTTAATTACCGGATTCGGTTTCAGCTTGAACGATATACTGCTTACGTTGCTGTAGCTGTCCTTCATCCGGATCTTTACATTCGATATCTTGTTCGGGTTAACCTTAATCCGTCCATCGGTAGGCGACTCGTTGTAAAACTTAAGCTGGTTGCCGTCATCAATATATAGTTTATAAAAGCGAGTGCCTTTACTGCGCATTGTTTTGAAATCCATCAGGGTATAGATGGCGCGTGTTTCGGCAACGTTCAGCTTGTCGATAGATTGCCGGAATACGAGCGCGCTGTCTACATATACTTCGAGGAAATTTACACCGCCATAAAAAGGACTCTTAAAGGCAAGTTTGTCTTTGGCGAGAATCTCAATGCCAATCGATCCGTTGGCCATGATCGGACTGGCGATCACATAATTACTTCCGACTTTATTGCCATAGAATTCAAATCGGCCGAAGCGGTCGTTGATGCGTGAGTCGGTGTTGAGTGTTACGAGTGCTATCTTTTCAGGAGCAGGAGGGAAGTTATCAACGATCTCCGGAAACGCTCCGATCTTGAGCGGATCCAATGCATAGTTATTCGAATCGCGTATATCAAAATGCAGGTGAGGCCCGGTAGAGCCTCCTGAATTTCCGGAGAGTGCAATGGTATCGCCCTGCTTTACCCGGAACAGATCTTTCTCAAAGAATAAATCGATCTCGCCCGATTTCAGTTTGTATTGCTCCTGTAATACATGTTTGGCAACTTCACCTTTAAATTCATCGAGGTGAGCATAGAGCGTGGTGTTGCCATCGGGATGTGTGATATATAGCACATTGCCATAACCAGAACCGCCCATGCTGGCGCGCGAAATATAGCCGCTCTTGGACGCCAGTACCGGAAACCCGATCATGTTGTTAGTACGTATATCTATACCGGAATGGAAGTGCGTGCTACGTAACTCACCCATGGTACCTGCAAGCGAGCCGGGCTGTCCGGGCTTGATCGGGTAAAGATATTTTTCTCCGTTTGATTTTTTTGATACAGTAGCAGCATCCTGCTTGCTGAACTGTGCAAGCGAGGCAAAAGGATGTATAGCTATACAAACTGCAACACCTAGTTTACTTAACTTCGAACTCCAATAGTTTCTCATCTTCTATATATGCCGATAACACATTTCCCACCTTTACCGCGCCTACACCTTTGGGTGTGCCCGTAAATATCAAATCACCTGTTCGCAGCGTAAAAAATTTCGACAGATACGAAATTATAAAATCGAAATTAAAAAGCATAAGACTTGTGTTGCCTTGTTGCTTAAGTTCACCATTAATCGTCAGGCTGAAGTTAATGTTCTTCAGATCGCTGATGGACGTTACCGGAATAAATTTATCGCTGATTGGAGCAGAGCCGTTGAAGCCTTTCGCTATATCCCACGGTAAACCTTTTTCTTTTGCTTTCTGCTGCAGGTCACGGGCCGTAAAATCTATGCCGATACCGATTGCATCGTAATACTTGTTTGCAAATTTCTCCTGTATATTTTTTCCTTCCTTGCAGATGCGAAGTACAAGTTCAACTTCATGATGAATATCGTTGGAAAAATCCGGAAGATAGAACGGAGCGTTGTTTCGTAGTATGGCTGTGTCGGGCTTGGTAAAAATTACAGGCTCGTCTGGGCGCTCGTTGTTAAGTTCCTTAATGTGCTCAGCATAATTTCGTCCGATGGCAAAAATTCTCATAAAGTGCTATCTTTTAATTGATGGTTACAGGGTATATAGTTGTGGAGAAAATGCAGCGATGCTGAAGTGGTGTCTGATGCCTGATCAGAATTACTGTTCATCGTGCAAAATTCATTTCTGCCTCAATATGAATAACTTTTGGCACGAATTTATAAAACAATACACGAGTGGTTTTGTATTTTTGACCAAAATAAATTCACCTAGTATGTGGAAGAAAATATTCATTTTCTCAATTGTTAGTTTAGTAATTTTTGCCTGTGCTAAAGTTGCCGTAACAGGCCGTAATCAGTTAAGTCTTGTATCTAACTCCGAGATCATCCCGATGGCCGACCAGCAGTATGATGAAGTGCTGAAGAAAGGTCCGCTCTCTACCAACCAGGAGCAAACGCAAATGGTAAAACGGGTTGGCGCACGTATACAAAAAGCTGTTGAAGAGTATATGGCGATGAACAATGCATCGTCTGAACTGGCCGGCTTCGCGTGGGAGTTCAACCTCATCGATGATCCTAAAACTGTAAACGCCTGGTGTATGCCGGGTGGTAAAGTTGCTTTTTATACCGGTATTATGCCGATCTGTAAAGATGAAACCGGTATAGCGGTGGTAATGGGGCATGAAGTAGCGCACGCTATAGCAAACCATGGTCGCGAGCGCATGAGCCAACAAATGCTCGCGCAATACGGACTGAGTACATTAGGCGCTGTGATAGGACAAAACCCTACGGCTGGTAAAGAATTACTGATGCAGGCAGTCGGTGCCGGTACAAATATAGGTATGCTGAAATTCAGCCGTGAACACGAGTCTGAAGCCGATCATATAGGTTTGATCTTCATGGCAATGGCTGGTTACGATCCGAATGCAGCACCTAAATTCTGGGAGCGCATGACGGAGGCAAGCGGTGGCCAGGCTCCTCCTGAGTTTCTTTCAACACACCCTTCGCACGCTACGCGTATCAATGATCTGAAAGGATGGATACCGGAGGCGCAGAAGTACTATAAGAAATAGAAAGCAAGAAGTCAGGAGTAAGAAGTAAGAAGCCTGGCGGAGAACGTAACACGTAATTAACTTAAAATAATAGCATGGTATATCGCGCTATAGTAGGGCTGACACTGGTTTTTGCAGTGTCAGCTTTTTCTTTTCAGGTTGTTGCCCAGCAGGCAGATGATGCTGCGTTGAAAGAGATTAACGAGCACCGGAAGAAACAGCAAAGTGAATTTCGCGATCCGGATAAATCTCCGTTGGACAAGAAAGAGCGCAGGAAGTTTAAGGGACTTAATTACTATCCGATCGATCTCAACTTTCGTGTAAAGGCTACATTCGTGAAAAATGAAGCTCCGGTGTTGTTTAAAATGAAAACAACCACTACGCGTTTACCCGACTATGTAAAGTATGGCGATATATACTTTCTGCTGGATGGTGAAGATTATAAGCTGGAAGTATATCAAAGCCAGGATTTACTAAAGCGTCCGGGGTATGAAGACTATCTCTTTATTCCATTTACGGATGAGACCAACGGAAAAGATACTTATGACGTAGGTCGTTACCTCGAGTTTCGTATACCCACGGGTGAAGAGGTGATTATTGATTTTAATAAGGCGTATAACCCGTACTGCAGCTATAGCGACAAGTACTCATGCCCCATACCTCCGGAAGTAAATCATTTGCCGCTGGAGATCAAGGCAGGAGAGAAGAAGTATAAAACTGGTTTACTGCACTGATTATTTTTTGAACGAGCGGAGTTTTATCTCGGTAAGCTTACGCTTGGTGTCCATCGGGAAATCTCCGTTCATCATCCAGTCGTAATAGCTTGGTTCTTCCTTGAACACTTGCGTTACGACTTTATTTTTATGCTTGCCGAAGTTGAAAACTTCCAGACCTTTATCGTTCATCACCATGCGCCCCGCGAGGTCAACCAGATCGGAAACGGTAAGTTTACTCAACGTGTCAACATCGTTTCGGATCTCACCGATCTTGCGCTCCAGACTGTCCGTTACATCTTTACCTTCGTAGCGTTCAATCTGCGCCAGCAATACTTCCATGGTGGCTTCGGTATCGGCTTCAGCCGTGTGTGAATTTACGAGGTCTTTGGTTGTATAGAATTTATAGGCCGCAGAAAGCGTACGCTTCTCCATCAGGTGAAATATTTTCTGCGCGTCAATGATCTTTCTGCGGCTGTAATCAAACTCTACATCGCAGCGCAGAAATTCTTCTACCAGCATCGGTATATCAAACTTCATCACGTTGAAGCCCGCTAGATCAGCACCTTCCATAAAGCGGGCGTAATCTTTTGCTACCTCTTTAAAGGTGGGCTTGTCTTTAACATCTTCATCGCGCAAACCATGAAACACCGTTGACTCTGCGGGTATGGGAATCGTAGGATTCAGTACGTTGGCTTTGCGTAATACTTCACCGTTCGGCATCATCTTGATAACAGCGATCTCCAGTATGCGATCTTGTGTTATGTTCGTGCCGGTGGTTTCAAGATCAAAGATGCAGAGCGGGTTGCGTAGATTTAATTTCATGGTTATACAGGTGAGTGCGTGTTACCACGCACTCCAAAATTTTCAGGTATAGTTTTAAGGAAGCAATCAGGATAAGATTTTTTCCGACAAGGCAGGAATATTAATTCCGCCAAAATTACCGGAGCTCATCATGAGCAGGTTCTTGTTCTTCCAATTTTGTTTTTCCAGGAAGGCCTGAAGTTCATTGGCATCGGTAAATACCTGCATGCCATTGGAAGCAAACGCTGAACGTACATCGTCTACGGATATAGCTTCCAGGTTTTTATCTTTTACTTTATCAGGGTTGAAGTATACCACCTGTGTTTGCGCAGCTTTCATGCTGTCTTTATACTGGGGAAGAAACTTTTTGTTCAGACTGCTATAGGTGTGCAACTCCAGGCAGGCAACGAGGTCGCGCGAAGGATAAAATTCCTTCATCGCTTTTACGGTTGCTTTCACTTTGGAAGGTGCATGTGCAAAGTCTTTGTATACTGTAGACGTTGTGTTGTCGAATACTTTTTGCAGTCGGCCGGCAGCGCCTTCAAAGCTTGCTATAGCTTCAAAGAACTGTTCCTGAGTTATACCAATTTTCTTCAATACCTCCTTAGCTGCGCTGAGGTTCTGGAAGTTATGGTTGCCGAAGACCTTGATCGGTGTACGTTCCTTGCCATTGGTAAGGAAGAAATGACCGTTGTTATCCGAAGCGTGTCCGTGACTTTTATAGGTTATCTCCTGTACATCAGCGCGTTCTTTCTTACCGATCATCAGCGCCATGGAATCCTGCTCGCAATATATCAGAATTCCTCCTTTCGGAGTCTGGTCTGCAAACAGATCGAACTGGCGTACATACTCTTCTTCCGAAGGGAATACATTTACGTGATCCCACGCTATGCCGGTAATAACACCGATGTGATGTTGGTACTTGAGGAATTTAGGAGTAGGATCAAGCGGTGAACACAAATATTCATCGCCTTCAATAATAATAATAGGAGCGTTGGAAAGACGAACGGTGTATTCTATACCCGGCACCTTGGCTCCGATAATATAATCGAACTTACGCTTGAAATAATTGAGTACGTGTATGATAATTGCCGTGGTAGTAGTTTTACCATGACTGCCTGAAATAACAATACGTTGTTTATCACGCGACTGCTCGTAGATATATTCCGGGAACGAAAGAATTTTAAGTCCAAGTTGTTGGGCTTTAAGTAATTCAGGGTTGTCTTTCCGGGCGTGCATGCCGAGCACGACTACATCTAACGAAGATGTTATTAACTCGGGGAACCAACCTTCTTTCTCAGGAAGTAATCCGTGTTTTGTTAAAGTTGAACGTGAAGGCTCGAAGATCTCATCGTCAGACCCGCTTACATCATGACCGGCCTCCTTCAAAGCAATGGCCAGGTTGTGCATAACACTTCCTCCAATCGCTATAAAATGTACTCTTTGCTTTTTAGTATGCATCTGGAAAGCATGAATTCCGGTTTTAAAATAAAGGAAAATGTTTGTTCTTTAAAAATCCAATTGATCAACGCCCGCTTTGTGACCGCTATATATAATTATTTTTTTTCAATCAGTCTAACACACACAGCACAATAAACTTGTTACTTGTACACAATTAAATTGTTAGTACTTTGTTAATAGTTTGTGTAGATAGTGAATGCGAAGGGTTGTACGTTTGTCGCCCCTAAATAAAAAACACGTACAACAACCACTGTATGGAGCAAGGAAGATCAACGTCCCTGAGGCTAGGTAGCAAGGCCAACAAATTATTACCGAGAGATATCTCGGAAAGTTTAGGAAAGTTACCGCCTCAGGCACTTGATCTTGAAGAAACTGTATTGGGTGCTCTCATGCTCGAGAAGAATGCACTCAATGCGGTGGTAGAATTCCTCAAGCCTGAACATTTTTATAAGGATGCGCATAAAGAAATATATGCTGGCATCATTGAGTTGTTCAAGGCATCCGAGCCTGTGGATATGCGTACCGTTGTACACCAGCTCCGGAAGAAAGGTAAGCTTGAGATCCTGGAAGGTAACGGTGCATACTATATTGCAGAGCTTACTTCCAAAGTCAGTTCGGCTGCCAACGTAGAGTATCATGCTCGTGTTATTGTAGAGATGGCAATCAAGCGCGAGCTTATTCAGATTGCTTCGCAGATTCAGCACGATGCGTATGAAGATACAACGGATGTGTTTCAGCTACTTGACAAGACTGAGCAATCTGTTTTTGAAATCTCCGAGTCGAACCTGAAGAAGAACTACGACAACATGCGAAACCTGATGGCACGTGCTATCCAGGAATTGCAGGTGTTGAAAGAACATAAAGATGGATTGACCGGTGTGCCCAGCGGATTTACCGAACTCGATCGTGTTACTTCCGGATGGCAACGTTCTGACCTTGTTATTATCGCGGCCCGTCCGGGTATGGGTAAAACTGCATTCGTGGTTTCTGCGTTGCGTAACGCAGCCGTTGAATTCAAGATACCGGTAGCGATCTTCTCGCTGGAGATGGCATCGATTCAGCTCGTAAACAGGATGATCTCTGCAGAAGCAGAACTTGAAAGTGAAAAGATCAAGAAAGGTAATCTGGCCGATCATGAGTGGAAACAGCTCGTACACAAAACAACCAAACTTACTACAGCACCAATCTTTATAGACGATACCCCGGCTATATCTATACTTGAACTTCGTGCGAAGTGCCGCAGGTTGAAAGCTGAACACGGTATACAGATTGTGGTGATCGACTACCTGCAGCTGATGAAAGGTGATCAGGGCGGTAACCGCGAACAGGAGATCGCTTCCATCTCGCGTGCTTTGAAAGGTATAGCCAAAGAATTGAATGTGCCGGTGCTCGCACTGTCGCAGTTGAGTCGTAGCGTGGAAACCCGTGGTGGTGATAAACGTCCGCAGCTTTCTGACTTGCGTGAATCGGGATCTATCGAACAGGATGCCGATATCGTAATGTTCTTGTATCGTCCTGAATACTATAAAATTACTGTCGATGAAGATGGTATGCCGACACAAGGAACCGGTGAAGTAATTATAGCCAAGCACCGTAACGGTTCTACCGCCAACGTGAAGCTGAAGTTCATTGGTAAATATACCAAGTTTGCAGACCTTGACGGTCCTGCTTCGTACGACAATCCTTTCGGTGGTATGATCACCCGGGAGAGCCGTCTCAATTCGTTCAGCCCGGATGATGCGCCACAACTTCCACCTCCGCCATCCGCGAATGACGATGAAGCTCCGTTTTAACAGGCAGGCTTAATGCCGCCATGTAAACAGATTCTCGCTTCTTGACTATTTTTGCTTGTATAGTATAGCGTGTCAAGAAGCCTGCATGAAAAACCTGTCTGTCCTTATTGTTCCTTTTATTTTACTGGTTTCGTGCGTAAGTCATGATCTGAACAAGACCGTTGACTGCAGTTTGTCTGATCTCAGCATAGAGCTCAACTCTGTTACCATGGCCACCAGTTGCAGCACCACCGATGGCAGTATTTATATAGAGGTGAGCGGTGGTAAACAACCCTATGCCTACCTGCTGAACAACGAAGTTCAATCTTCCGGAGCCTTTACCAATTTACACGCAGGCATTTATAGTGTAGGTGTGCGCGATGCCAACGGCTGCGATACTGTTCTCACCAATATCACGGTGATGGCAAAAGACTTTTCCTTTACCACGCAGTTGGCAGCAGACGATCAATGCCTGTCGGATAACGGATCGATCGTGATCGAAGTATCCGATGGTAATCCACCCTATAATTATAGTATTGATGGCGGAGGATTTTCGGAGACCAATTCATTTTCAGGTTTGTCCAATGGCGATCATGTCATTATCGTAAGAGACAACCAGGAGTGTACCATCGCGCTGAACGTAACCGTACCCAGAGGGAGCACAGGCGTGAGCTGGACATCAGATATAAAACCGATCATTGAAAAGTCCTGCGCCATCAGCGGTTGTCATAATGGTATAACGCGCACCGATCTTCGTATCTATAGCAACGCTAAAAAACACGCAGCCGAAATAAAATCATTGACACGCAATCGCGACATGCCCTTCGATGGCTCCATTTCGCAGAGTCAGATCGACTTGATCAGTTGCTGGGTGGATGATGGTGCACTTGATAACTGATAACGTCTATCGGAGGATATTTAATTTTATAGCCATGATGCTTTAAGGTTGATTATTTATCTTTAAGGCAAAATCCCTGGTATGCTCCGATACTTTACCCTTCTCATTTGTGTACTATTTCTGTTACTGGGTGCGGCTCACGCGCAAGACAATCCGTATACCGATAGCGTTAAAGTAAATCTGAAAAATGCATCCTCCGCCCGTGAGAAGATCATCTGGCTGGGCGAACTCGCAAGATTCTACCTGGTGGCCAACAGGCCGTTGTCGGATAAATATACCCAGGAAATGCAGCAGATAGCAGAAGAAAGTCGCGATCGTGAGCTTATTGTTCTATCACAGCTAAATAACGCCAGAAGGTTTAGTAATTACACGGGCCAAGTGGAGAATATTAATGTCGCCCGGAATTTTTCGCTGAAAGCTGTTGAACTCGCAAAGGCAAATCACCTGCCCGAGTATGAAGCGTGGGCTTATATATACCTTGCACTTTGTGAACGGGAAAATTCAGACTACGACAAAGCACTGAGTTATAATAATCTTGCGTTGTCGCTGGCCTCTAACTCCAGTAATGATTCACTGCGGGTAAATACCTATATATCAATGGGCAACACCTATCTGGGGCGGAACGACAACATGCTGGCATTCCGGAATTATCTGCAGGCGCTGGATATAGCGGAGACAGAAACAAAGGATAATTTCGATTTGTTATGTGACGTATACCATGCTTTATCTGCATTTTACAGTAGTCTGGACGAGTGGGAAAAAGCAAAAGACTATATCTACAAAGCCAATGCTCTTACCTATAAATATAATAAGCGTTATGAACGGTTGAATAATTATAATATGCTTGGGCGTATTTATTCGAAGAGTAAACAGTATGATCTTGCTCAAACTTTTTTTGATAAATCGCTGGCGCTTGCGGATACACTCAAATTCGAACTTCTGAAACTTAATACATACGGTGGATTATTAAGTATGTATATAGCCCAGAAACAACCTGCCAAAACGTTAGAGTTTCTCCGGCAGCGTCCTGAGTTCCAGCGATTCTTAAAGAAGGCTGGCCTCGATTATGTGCTCGACCAGATACGCGGCATGGCCTATATAGATTTTGGTAAACTTGATTCTGCAGAATACTACCTGGCGAAAGCAGCACCTTTCTTTGAAAGTAAAGCCAATCGCATTAATAAGTACTGGTTCTATGATAACATGGGAACCCTCTATGAAAAAAAGAAAGACTATCCGAAGTCATTGTTCTATTGGAAGAAGGCCGAGGCGATGAGCAATGAGATCGGAGACCTCGAACTGAAGATGGAAATATCCCAGCGACTGGACAGCCTGTATCAGAAAAGTCAGGACTTCAGGAATGCCTATATATATAATAACCGATACCAGGTCTATAGCGACAGTCTGAGAACTCTGGCAACCGAAAAAGATCTGATGGTTCTGGAAGTTGAAAACGAAAATAAACGCAAGGAACGCGAAGCACTGCAGGCAGAAGAAGATACACGCACACGCCACAATATTCAATATATGGGTATAACGGTGGCGATAGCTTGCGTATTTATATTGCTTACCATGTTTGGTATATTCCGTGTATCATCCACCACCATTCGTATACTCGGTTTCTTTGCCTTTATCTTTTTGTTCGAGTTTATTATTCTGCTGGCCGATCATGAAATACATCACTGGACACACGGTGAACCATGGAAGATCATGGCGATCAAAATCGTATTGATATCCATTTTGTTACCCCTGCATCATTACCTGGAAGAAAAAGTTATTCACTACCTCACGTCACGCAAGATGCTGGAGCTGAATAAAGCTGCGTTGTTCTCCAGACTCATGCCGAAACGTGAGCCGGTGGAGGAGTAGACTTTCTGCTGACATACTATAGAAAAGGATTAGTCGTATAGCAACTCATCGAGCACGGACTGAAGTTCGCGCAATGTTTTATACTGTTGCTGCTGCTTGGCCAGGGCTATACCTTTTTCGAAGACAGCAATGGCTTGTTCGCGATTACCAACCGACTCAAAAAGATTACCCGCCTGGTAGTAGGCTGGCAGATAGTCAGGGTAATTTTGCATCAACGCTTTAAATTGTGTGATAGCCGTTTCAACATCAGACTTGGCATATTCCAGTGCCAGTGCATAATGGTTAAACGGATCGTTCGGATCATCGTGTATAAATTGGCGGAGCTGCTCAAGTCGGTTCATGGCGCTTTCAAGACTTCATCGTGTCGGCATAAACTTAGAAAAAGTTTAGCAATACCGGTCTGCCTTATACTACCACATAAATTCTATACATGCAAGCTTTATATAGCTCCGGTTTATACTTCTTTGGGTTTGTGGCGGGTTGTATACTATAGATACATTATGAAGACTGCTAAATTTTAAAATTTTGGCGTTCGGTATTCGGTTTTTTGTATCTTGAGCCCTGTTTCCAAAAAACACTTTTAAACTTATTGATTTAGAGTGAGATGAAGATTTTAGTTTGTATTACACACGTTCCGGATACTACATCCAAAATCAATTTTACAGATAACAATACCAAGTTCGATCCCACCGGTGTCCAATTTATTATAGGACCCTACGATGATTACGCATTGGCGCGTGCGATCGAAATCAAAGAAGCGAATGCCGGCACAACGGTAACGGTTCTGAATGTTGGTACTGCTGATACTGAACCCACCATCCGCAAGGCATTAGCCATTGGTGCTGATGATGCTGTTCGCGTAAACGCAGAGCCGACAGACTCGCTGTTTGTAGCAACGCAGATTGCCGAACATGCTAAATCTGTAGGATACGATCTGATCCTGATGGGGCGCGAGTCCATTGACTATAACAGTGGCGTAGTGCATGGTATAGTAGGAGAGCTGCTCGGCATGCCGTCTGTTTCTCCGGTAATGAAACTTGATATCGAAGGTACCAAGGCAAAACTGGCACGCGAGATCGAAGGAGGTAAAGAATATGTGGAGGTAAGTCTGCCGTTTGTAGCAGGTTGCCAGGAACCTATAGCCGAATGGAAGATACCCAACATGCGCGGTATCATGTCGGCCCGCACAAAACCGTTGAAAGTAGTTGAGCCTAAAGCTGTTGACAGCGGAGTGAAGCTACAGCAATTTGAATTGCCGCCACCAAAAGGAGCTGTGAAAATGATTGCTGCTGATAACGTAGCTGAACTTGTTTCATTACTGAAGAATGAAGCCAAGGTAATTTAATCATCCGTCCAACAATCCATCATTTTTAAAACACACGCAGATGTCAATACTTGTATTTGTTGAAAGCGCAGAAGGACAAATAAAGAAAACGTCACTGGAAGCGGTAGCGTATGCACACGCATTGGGAAGCCCGGTAACTGCTATAGCATTAGGTGCGGTAGATCAGGGAGCACTCGAAGCTCTGGGTAAATATGGTGCACAAAAAGTACTGCACGCCAGCGATGCGCGTCTTAACGAAGGTGTTATTCAAGCCTATACTTCTGTACTGGTAAAAGCCATGCAGGATGAAAATGCAGATATACTGGTACTCGCCAACTCATCGCTCGGTACACCGGTAGCAGCACGCGTTGCTATCAAGACTGGTGCGAGCCTGGCAACCAACGTTACGGATCTGCCGGAAACATCATCGGGTTTTGTGGTAAAGCGCAGCATCTATACCGGTAAAGCGTTTGCCAAAGTAGAATTAAAGAATCAAAAGAAAGTTATAGCACTGAAGAAGAATGCTGCTGAAGCAAAAGAAGTAGGCAGTAATGTAACGGTAACACCGTATGCTGTTACACTTTCAGACGCAGACTTTGCTGTGAAGATACTCTCTTCCGAGAAAGCTACCGGTGAAGTATTGCTTCCGGAAGCAAACATTGTTGTATCAGGCGGTCGTGGTATGAAAGGTGCAGAGCACTGGGGTATACTCGAAGAGCTTGCTAAAACTTTACATGCAGCTACTGGATGTAGCAAGCCGGTATCGGATATGGGCTGGAGACCTCACCACGAACACGTTGGTCAAACCGGTGTGAAAGTAGCTCCCCAACTTTATATTGCAGTGGGCATTTCAGGGGCCATTCAACACCTGGCGGGTGTGAACTCCTCAAAATATATCGTAGTTATCAATAAAGATGCGGATGCACCATTTTTTAAAGCAGCAGACTACGGTATCGTAGGCGATGCTTTTGATGTGGTTCCTAAACTTACGGAGGCTCTGAAAGCGGCAAAATAATTTTAGATTGACTAATGCGCAGTCAGGTGATTTGTGTAAGTTGTATTACAAACGCAGAAGAGATTAAAGCAGCGTGAAAAAAATCAAACTCGAAATATTAGGTCTGTCATCCAGTCAATCAACAACAGGCTCCTTTGCGCTGGTGTTGGGAGAGACCGAAGGCAACCGAAGACTTCCGATTATCATTGGCATGTTTGAGGCACAGGCCATTGCTATTGAAATCGAAAAGATCATTCCGAACAGACCGATGACCCACGATCTGTTCAAGGCGTTTGCCAATAATTTTCATTTTACGGTAGAAGAGATCATCATCTCTGATCTGAAAGAAGGTGTATTCTTCGGTAAGATTGTATGCTCGGATGGTTTGAAGAAAACCGAGATCGATGCACGACCATCGGATGCGATCGCGATCGGCCTGCGTTTTGACTCACCGATCTTTACGTATGAAAACATACTGGCGGAAGCCGGCATCGTGTTAACCGATGAAGCCGAAGAAGAAAAGCCGGAGCCGAAGATCGAAAAAGCAAAAGTTAAAAAAGAAGCCACTCGCAAGGACGACTTCAAAAACTATACAGTAGATCGCCTGAAAGAATTGCTGAAAGAAGCAATCGATAAGGAAGATTACGAACGGGCTGCGAAAATCCGCGATGAGCTCGGAAAAAGAAATTAGTACAAAGCGTAACGCTTAAGTAAAAGCAGAAAGTGAGTTGAATCGCTTTCTGCTTTTTTATTTTATAGCAAATTCATAGCTGCGAACAGCTTCTGTTATACTTTGAGCGTAAGGTATAAAACGTTAACTTTAATTATCCACCAAAAGTTGTCGTTATGAAAACCCTCGCCACCATTTTACTGTGTGGTATGTCTGCATGGGCATACGCGCAAAAAGACATTCAGAAAAAAATACAAACGCAATTTATAGAAGCTGAGAATGGCTCGGTGATCGAATTACCGGAAGGACGCTTTCAGTTCGATGCCAGTCTGTGGCTCGATGGTAAAAAGAATGTTACCATCAAGGGAGCAGGTATGGATAAAACTATTCTCAATTTCAAAGGACAACTGTCCGGGGCGGAAGGCATTAAAGTGACCAACGCTTCCGATATAACGATACTCGATCTCACGGTACAAGACACCAAAGGCGATGGTGTTAAAACACAATTGGTAGAAGGTATAACATTTAAGAATATAAAAGCCGAATGGACCAACGGAGGCGAGGCCGATAACGGTGGCTATGGTTTATACCCGGTACAATGCACCAATGTGCTTATCGATAATTGCGTTGCCGTAGGTGCCAGCGATGCCGGTATATATGTAGGGCAATCAAAATATATCATTGTAAAAAACTCGAAGGCTTATCAAAATGTAGCCGGCATTGAAATAGAGAACTCGCTCTATGCCGATGTTTTTGAGAACGAAGCCTATAACAACACCGGAGGAATTTTAGTATTCGATTTGCCTGACCTCATTCAAAAGGAAGGTGGCTATGTGCGGGTTTTTAAAAATCATATACATGATAACAACCATATCAACTTTGCACCGAAAGGTAATACGGTAGGTAAAGTTCCGCAGGGTACAGGCCTGATGGTTCTCGCTACGCGCAATGTAGAAGCGTTCGAGAACAAGATCGTGAATAACATCTCTGCGGGTACTGCGATTGTGAGTTACTACATTACAGAGAATCCCATCAACGATAAAACGTACAAGCCGTTCCCATCCAATGTATATATACACGACAATTACTACGAGCGTCCAAACGTAAAAGCAACCAGTAAAGGTCGGTTGGGTAAGATGTATAAATTCAAACTTCGTTTTGGTAAAGATGTCCCACATATACTATACGATGGCATCGAAGATCCCGCTATGAAGGATCGTAAGATCTGTCTGAAGAATAACACCAACGCTACCTTCGCCAACATCGATGCCGGTAACAAATTCAGGAACAAGTCGCGCGATATGAAACCACACGAGTGCGATCAGCAACCGATCAGTCCGGTGGTGTTAACCCGAAACTAATGCTTTGCTATATGAGAGGATGGCTGGTTGGTGTAGTGGGCGTGATGCTGGTTCTTTCGTTTCGAACCGACAACAACGTAGTGCGTAAAGAGAAACTTTCGGAGTACGGTTTTTATAAAGGAACACTCGCCAATCTGGAGCCGGCAGACGATGTAATTCCTTACGCATTAAATACACCGCTGTTCAGCAACTATGCCGAGAAACTTCGCTTTGTAAAATTACCCGCAGGTACGAAAGCTATATATAATGATTCCACCACATTCGATTTCCCGGTAGGGACCATACTCATCAAAAATTTTTATTACCCGAATGATTTTCGAAAACCCGAAAAGGGGAGGAAGATCATCGAAACAAGATTGCTCGTTCACCAGGAGAGTGGCTGGGACGCATGGCCCTACCGCTGGAATGATGAGCAGACGGAAGCAGAATACGACCCGGCAGCCGAAGCTACAACCATACAGTATATAGATAAGTCTGGTAAGAAGATCACCACCCCGTATCTTATACCGAATAAAAATCAATGTAAAGGATGCCATATACGCAACCAGAAGATGATGCCCATCGGTACATCAGCACGTCAGCTCAATCATGACGTTACCTATACATCCGGAAAAGCGAATCAACTTATATACTGGCAGCAACATAATTTACTGGAGCAACTCCCTCAACAAACTTCATCTATACCCGAGCTGGCTATATGGGACGATGCTACAACCGGTGACATTAACCAACGCGCCCGCGCTTACCTCGATGCTAACTGCGCGCACTGTCACAGTCGCCCGGGTCCAGCCAACACTTCCGGACTCTTTCTCGATATACATGAAAATGACAAAGCACATCTCGGTATACGCAAGGCACCGATCGCAGCCGGACGAGGAGCAGGCGATTTACAATACGATATAGTTCCGGGCGACCCCCACAAATCCATTCTCGTCTTCCGCATGAAAACCAACGACCCTGCTATTGCCATGCCCGAGATCGGCAGAGAGCAAGTGCATAAGGAAGGTGTAGCGTTGATTGAGGAGTGGATACGCTCGATGAAATAGCTGCAGGCTACTGGCAGCTAGCTGCGGTGGCATAACGTTATCGTTGCTAGTGATGATATACCTTAGAGAGCCGCGAGCTGTCAGTAAAACTGGCCCCTGGCTACAGAATGAGCAAGATATATTTACGATTCTTACTCCTTACTTCTCATCATTTTCGCCCAGATAGCAGAAACATAGATATAACTCAATTTTACTTGTAGCCAGATGCCAGCAGCCAGTTGCAATCTTCTTACTCCTTACTAGCAGCTCGTAGCTCAAAGCTCGCAGCTATTTCAAAAAGTGTTATCTTTCGAGCTCATCAGCACGTGGTTAATTATCAATGACCGACAAGGACTTCAAAGTACTAGACCATCTTTCACAGTTCGTTTCTGATCATAAAAAGGAATTTGTTGAGAAAGTGCTCAGCAACCGGACGCATCATGTTACCGTGGTGCTGGAAGATATTTTTCAGTCGCAGAACGCCAGTGCTGTGATTCGTACATGCGAGTGTATGGGGTTGCAGGATATTCATATCATCGAGATGATCAGCAAGTATGAGATCAACCGAAGGGTGTTGAAAGGTGCTAACAAATGGATGAACCTGCATCGCTACCGAACGCGTGACACCAATAATGTTGAAGCGTGCTTTCAATATTTACACGACCAGGGGTATAAAATATTAGTGGCCGATCCGGATGAAGATGGAAAATCCATTCACGATATAGATGTCACTGAAAATAAGGTCGCGCTTCTTTTTGGAAATGAGTTACGGGGTGTTTCATCGTATGCGCTGCAACATGCTGACCAGAAGATACGCATCCCGATGTATGGGTTCACGGAAAGTCTGAACATCTCCGTAAGCGTTGCTATTTGTTTAAATGCATTGATCACAAAACTTCACGGATCATCAACCGCGTTTGGATTATCAGATGAGGAGAAAGAAGCCATGCGGCTGGACTGGTATAGAAAAATTGTGAAGCGATCTGATTTGATTGAACGCGAATTTCTGAGAACTATTCAGTAGTTTTGGTTCAATGTCTATTAAGATGCGCTGGCTGAAAAGGATCGTACTTGCGTTAATTATACTCCCGCTGTCGTTTTTGATTGTTTGTAATGTGTGGGTAGTACTCAGCACGAGAGACAAAGTGTATACCAACATCGAAGAGTTGCCACCTCATCGCATTGCACTTGTATTAGGTACCAGTAATAAATTGGCAGGCGGTAAAGCAAATCCGTTTTTTGAAAAACGAATCGAGACAGCAGCAAAACTTTTCAAGATGGGCAAGATCGATCACTTTATTTTAAGTGGCGACAACAGCACGATCTTTTACAACGAACCTGTTGCCATGCTCAAGGCACTGGTAAAATTAGGTGTACCTGATTCTGCAATTACACTTGATTATGCAGGCTTGCGCACATTGGATTCAGTGGTACGCAGTCAGAAAATTTTCGGACAAGATGAAATTACCATCATCACCCAACCGTTTCATAGTTATCGGGCACTGTTCATCAGCGAATATTATAACATGAATGCAGTAGCCATGGTAGCCGATGAGCCCGGATTCGAGTATTCTATCAAAGTACGTTTGCGCGAATACCTGGCACGCACAAAGGCTGTATTGGATCTATACGTATTGAAAACCGTTCCCCGGCACCTCGGCCAGAAAGAGCAGTTAAACAGCCATTGATTACGGCACGGTTTTCAAGGGGGTAGTATAATTAAGTATCTTTGTATAAATCCGAACGTGTGCCTACTGATAAGAAGCGATTATTCTTTGGTTTACTCTGCTTGTGCAGCATGCTGTTGGCAAGCGTTACAGGCTTAGCACAGGAAACCATTGTTAAAGGAAAAATTACCGATGCATCTTCAGGCGATCCAATCCCCTTTGTAAATGTTATCTATCCGGGCACCACAATAGGTACTACTACTGATTTTGACGGAAATTATACTATACGGACATCTACACCAGGTGATACACTGGTAGCTTCCTATATCGGTTATAAACCGCGTAAAAAAGCTGTCGGGAAGGGCGGAACGCAGATCGTGAATTTTCAATTGGGTGAAGATGCTACACAGTTACAGGAAATCGTGATCAATGCCGGGGAAAACCCTGCCTATGCTATTCTGCGCAATGTTATGCGGAATAAATCCAGGAACGATAAACGCAGACTTACTGCTTACGAATACGATACCTATACCAAGGTAGAGATCGATGTTGATAACATTACTGATAAATTCCGCGAACGAAAAATTATCAAGAAGATCACACAGGTGTTGGATAGTGTTGAGCGCATGGCGGGTGAAGACGGTAAACCTATATTGCCTTTATTTATATCCGAGAGTGTTTCTAAATTTTACTACCGCGATAACCCGCAATTACGTTACGAAAATATTCTCAAGTCCAAGATCAATGGTGTGGGTGTAGACGATGGTACGCTGGTAACGCAGTTGATAGGTTCATCTTTTCAGGAGTATAATTTTTATCAGAACTGGCTCAATATAGTTACCAAGGAATTTGTATCGCCTATTGCTGAGGGCTGGCGCCTATACTATGAGTATGACCTGACGGATAGTGTATATATAGGTGATGATTATTGCTATCGGTTAGATTTTTCACCGCGCAGTCCGCAGGACCTGGCCTTTACCGGAACAATATGGATCACCAAAGAAGGTTACGCTTTAAAGCAAATTGATGTAACGGTTAACAAACAGGCTAACCTGAATTTTGTAGAAAAAATAAAAATACAGCAAGAGTTAGAGCCCACCGCAGAAGGAGCATGGCTGCCCGTAAAAAACCGTGTGTTGATTGATATTGGTGAACTTACCAATACATCGGCCGGTATGCTGGCTAAATTTTATACATCCAACAAAAATATAGTTGTTAACAAACCGCATGAACCGGCATTCTATCAACATCCGATTGTGATGGCTGAAGACGCGAGGCTTCACGAAGATGAAGAGTCCTGGGATACCCTTCGCCACGAGCCCCTGTCAGAGTCGGAAAAGAATGTGTATAAAATGATCGATACGCTGCAGAACATTCCGATCGTTAAGACTTATATAGACCTGGTGAAAATTTTTGTAAATGGATATTTTGATGCCGGTAAAGTATATATAGGTCCCTATATCGGTTTTGTGGCTGTGAACAACATCGAAGGATTACGACTTCAGGCCGGGTTTAAAACCAGTATGGATTTTAGTAACAAGTGGGTGTTACGCGGTCAGCTAGGGTATGGCTTCCGCGATGAACGTTTCAAGTATGCGGGGTCTGTTCAATATATAGCCTCACGTGAGCGGTGGACAACCGTGAGCTTCCGGATGCGCAGTGATATTGGAAGGGTAGGAGTGGATGATGAAACGCTGGCCGACAACTATATATTTCTGGCTGCACAACGCTGGGGTAATTATAGGAGAGGGTATTACTTTGATGAAGCGCGTTTTAATTTTCAGCGAGAGCTGTTCAGAGGTTTTACACAACGCTTTGCTGTAAAACGATTAACCTTCCGCCCGGAGTTTAACTTCGGATATACTCAACCCGAAGATGTTGCAGGCGATACACTATCAAGCTTTGAGACATCAGAACTCGTCATCGAGTCGCGCTTTGCCCGTGATGAGATGTTTATACAGGATGATAACGATCGAATCAGCCTCGGAGCACTTAAGTGGCCGATCATAACCCTTCGCTATACCCGCGGTTTTAAGGGTGTTATGAATAGTGATTTCGATTATACCAAGTGGCGGTTGTCTATATTCAAGCGTATCAAGTTTGGTCCGCTCGGTGTAGCCTATCTCAATACAACAGGAGAATATACTACCGGGGCAGCACCCTACCCGTTGTTAACACCACACCTCGGTAACCAGAGTCCGTTCTATACCATCATTACTTACAACCTGATGGACTACGGAGAATTTGTAAGTGATCGTTACGCATCACTTCAATATCAACACCACTTTGAAGGTTTTCTATTTAACCGCATTCCGCTGATGCGAAAGTTGAAGTGGCGCCTGGTTGGTTCAGCCAATGTTATTTATGGGGGGATGAGTGAAACAAACAAGAAACTCATTCCGCAAGAGACCAGTGAAACACCGAAGTATCTTCCCGTGCGCACCTTCGATCGTAACAAGCCTTATGTTGAACTCGGCTACGGTATAGAGAATATCTTCCGCTTTGTACGCGTAGACTTTGTTCATCGCCTCTCATACCTCGATAAGACAGTTAACCCGAACGTGAGGAAGTTCGGAGTGTTTGTGAGCTTCCAGTTTGCTCTTTGATTCGTTAACTGTCTGTGCAACTCTGCGTCTCCTCGGTGTTCTTTGTGTAATTGGATTTAAGATTTCAGAAAGGAGTATAATCGTTGTCTATACCTTCATCGCTCCAATACTCTTAAACTAATAACGGATAACGGTTAACGACTTACCAATCTTTTAACCATATTTGCACCTGAATTAATTTTGTATTTTAATTCTTGATTTCATGAATGTAAAAATTTCTCTTCCGGATGGAAGTGTGCGGGAGTACCCGCAAGGTGTTAAAGGTTCGGAGATAGCATCAAGCATCAGTGAAGGTTTAGCACGCGTTGCCCTGGCAATTGAAGTAAACGGTGAAGTAAGAGACTTGGCCAGACCTATTGACCAGGATGCATCAGTAAAGATTCTCACGTGGAATGACAAGGGAGGTAAATCTACCTTCTGGCACTCATCAGCTCACTTACTGGCAGAAGCGTTGGAAGCACTCTATCCCGGAGTTAAATTCGGTATAGGTCCTGCGATCGACAATGGCTTCTACTATGACGTTGATCTGGGAGATCGTCCGTTCGGTGAAGAAGATCTGGCGGCTATAGAAGCCAAGATGAAAGAGCTTGCCAAGAAGGAGAGTATATACTCCCGCAGGGATGTAAGCAAAGCCGAAGCACTGGATTTCTTCACGAAGAAAGGTGATGAATACAAGCTTGAACTTATCAACGATCTGAAAGACGGAAGTATAACTTTTTACGAGCAAGGTAATTTTACCGATCTCTGTAAAGGTCCGCATATACCCAACACCGGTTTTGTAAAAGCCGTAAAACTTCTCAACGTAGCTGGTGCATACTGGCGCGGGAACGAGAAGAACAAAATGCTGAAACGCATTTACGGTATAACTTTTCCAAAGCAGAAAGAGTTGGAAGAGTATCTCCATGTACTTGAAGAAGCGAAGAAGCGTGATCACCGTAAACTCGGAAGAGAACTTGAATTGTTTGCTTTTTCTGAGAAAGTGGGCATGGGCTTGCCGCTGTGGCTTCCGAAAGGAACCATTCTTCGCGAGCGCCTTGAGCAATTTCTGCGTAAAGCACAGATCAAAGCCGGATACGATCCGGTTGTTACACCGCATATTGGTGGCAAGTCACTCTATGTTACGTCAGGTCACTACGAGAAGTATGGTAAGGATTCTTTCCAGCCTATACATACTCCGGATGAAGGCGAAGAGTTCTTGTTGAAACCGATGAACTGTCCGCATCACTGTGAGATATATAAAACGAAGCCGCGTTCTTATCGCGACCTCCCGGTACGTCTGGCGGAGTTCGGGACAGTATATCGTTACGAACAGAGCGGTGAGCTTCATGGCTTGACACGCGTGCGCGGATTTACCCAGGATGATGCACACATCTTCTGTCGTCCGGATCAGGTAAAAGAAGAATTTATCAAAGTTATAGATCTCGTGTTGCTGGTTTTCAGATCACTTGGGTTTGAAAATTATACCGCACAAGTATCACTTCGTGATCCGGAGAATAAAGTAAAATATATAGGTGAAGATCACCTGTGGGAGAGAGCCGAACGCGAAATACAAGAGGCTGCCGATGAGCGCGGTCTGCAAACTGTAGCCGTGCAAGGTGAAGCTGCATTCTACGGACCGAAGCTTGACTTCATGGTGAAAGATGCATTGGGTCGTAGCTGGCAGTTGGGTACCATCCAGGTAGATTATCAACTTCCGCAGCGCTTTGAACTTGAATATGTAGGTTCTGACAATCAGAAGCACCGCCCGGTAATGATTCACCGTGCTCCGTTCGGATCACTGGAAAGATTCGTTGCCGTTCTCATAGAACACTGCGCGGGTAATTTCCCGCTGTGGCTGGCACCTGATCAGATTGCTGTTCTTCCTATATCCGAACGCTTCAATGACTACGCGAAGCTCGTTTATGAAAAATTGAAGGAGCAGGACATCCGCGGTATATTGGATGATCGCGATGAAAAGATCGGTCGGAAGATACGCGATGCAGAAACTAAAAAGATCCCGTACATGCTGATTGTAGGGGAGAAAGAGGTGGCCGAAGAGAAAGTTGCCGTGCGTAAACATGGCCAAGGAGACCAGGGAAGCGTGTTATTGGATGAATTTGTGAGCAAATTCAGGACAGAATGTGCTGCACCCAATTGATCCTTTTATAAGTACTTGTATTTTTGATGTAAATAGCGATATTTGCACCCTGTTTTTTGTGGACTTAAACATTTAGAATTATTAACAGCAGTAATACCAACAGACCTAGCAATTTTAGCAGGCCTCCACGCAGAGGACCTCAGAAACCTGAGGAACCGTATCGAATTAATGAAAGAATAACGGCACAACGGGTTCGGGTAGTAGGCGAGAACATCAAGGTAGATGTATATCCTATACAGCAAGCCATTAAGTTGGCGCAGGAGCAGGGATTGGATTTAGTTGAAATTTCACCTAATGCAGACCCTCCGGTATGTAAGGTTGTTGACTACTCGAAATTTAAGTACGAACAGAAGAAGAAGCAGAAGGAAATTAAGGCGAAGACCGTGAAAGTGGTGATCAAAGAGATCCGCTTCGGTCCGAATACCGATGATCATGATTTTAACTTCAAGTTGAAACATGCCATTTCGTTTCTTCAGGAAGGTGCCAAAGTAAAAGCTACTGTATTCTTTGCCGGCCGATCCATTGTGTACAAAGAACGCGGAGAGATTCTCCTGCTGAAGTTTGCACAGTTGCTCGAAGAACATGGCAAAGTAGAGCAGATGCCTAAACTTGAGGGTAAACGCATGAGTATCATGCTGATGCCGAAGGCCAAGAAGTAAGTCTTGAAAGTTTAATTTTTATACAATGCCTAAATTAAAAACAAAATCAGGAGCCAAGAAGCGCTTTAAAGTGACTGGCACTGGTAAGATTAAGCATAAGCGTGCTTTCAAAAACCATATCCTGACTAAGAAGGAGACCAAGCAGAAGCGCAGGCTGAGCAACAAGTCTCTGGTGAAAAAGTCAGACATGGCGAATGTAAAAGCAATGCTTGTTCTTTAATCTCAGGTTCAAATGTTTAACCCGGATGCTGGCCTAAAGATTCACAACTAAAGTGGACGCCATCAGCCAAAAAATGTAAAGTAAAATGCCAAGATCAGTCAACAATGTAGCCTCAAGAGCAAGACGTAAACGCATCTTGAAGCTGGCCAAAGGTTTCTTTGGTCGTAAAAAGAATGTTTGGACGGTAGCAAAAAATGCCGTTGAAAAGGGTTTAGGATACGCTTACCGCGATCGTAAACAAAAGAAAAGAGAGTTCCGCAGCGTGTGGATCGCTCGTATCAATGCCGGTGCTCGTATTCATGGATTATCATATTCTGAATTGATGGGTAAACTTAAGAAATCAGGTATTGATTTGAATCGTAAAGTATTAGCTGACTTAGCGATGAACCATCCTTCTGCATTCGAAGCTATCGTGAAGAAGGTGAAGTAATTGCTTATCAAATAAATATTTAAGGGGGACTGATAGTCCCCTTTTTTGTTTTATCAAATTTAGCCTATATTCGGGGGAGCTGATTTTTTAGACTATAGAATGGTTTTTTTTTAGATAAGTTAACAGAGTGCCTACATTCAGCATCAATTTCCTAACTTTCAAGTCCTGTCAGGGTAACTATGCATAACCAACCCTACCATAAGCAGAGGCTTGAGAAAGACTCATCAGAGATACCGAATGTTCAGGTTGAGGTAGAAAATCCTTTTCCTGGCCTGCGCCCTTTTTCAATTGATGACAGTCATCTTTTCTTTGGTCGCGAAGGACAAATTGATGAGATACTCTTCAAGCTGGCACGTAACAGGTTTGTTACGGTAATGGGATATTCAGGAAGCGGTAAGTCTTCCCTGATGGCGTGTGGTCTTGTTCCGGTTTTATACGGAGGCTTTGTTACTGAATCGGGTACAGAATGGAATGCGATAACGGCACGCCCGGGTTCAGCACCCATCCATAGCCTGGTTGAGGCTATACTCGAATACATGGTGAAGCATCACCATATACCGGTATCCGAAGCATCGGTGCACCGGCCGATGATCAACTCTATACTTCGCAGCGGTCCGCAGGGATTACTCGAAGTATCCAAGTATATTCAGCGAAACACATCCGAGAATATTTTCTTTCTCATCGATCAGTTCGAAGAGATATTCCGCTATCGCGATCATGTCGACAGCGACATACAGAATGATGCACAGCTATATGTAAGTATGTTTATGACAGCCGTGCAGCAACGCGAAGTGCCTATATATGTAGCGCTGGCGATGCGCTCGGATTTTATAGGAGAGTGTTCCATTTTTCCGGGACTAACCAAACTCATCAACAGCAGTAACTATCTTATTCCGCAGATGATGCGGGAGCAGAAGAAAGCTGCCATCGAAGGACCTATAGCAGTAGCGGGTGGTAAAATATCGCAGCGATTGGTGAAACGATTGCTGAGCGATATGGGCGCAGACCAGGATCAGCTTCCCATCCTTCAGCATGCGCTGATGCGTACGTGGGATTACTGGCTGAAGAATCACGAAACCGGTGAGCCGGTAGATATTCGCCACTATACGGCTATTGGTAAAATATCAGAAGCACTTTCGCAGCACGCCAACGAAGCCTTCGATGAACTTTCGTTGCGCAGTAAAGCTATAGCCGAAGTACTTTTCAAAAGTATAACAGAAAAAAATCAGGAGAATCGCGGTATGCGCAGGCCCTGTCAGCTGGCACTCATTGCACAGCTGGCAGAAGCGAGCGAAGAAGAAGTGATCGAAGTGGTGGAACAATTTCGAAAGCCCGGTCGCTCATTCCTGATGCCGGCTGCACATATACCTCTCAATGGAGATTCGATCATCGAGCTGTCGCACGAAAGTCTGATTCGTATCTGGAACCGACTCGAAGTATGGGTTGAAGACGAGTTCGAATCAGCAACGATGTATAAACGCTTGTCCGATGCAGCGGCCATGTATCAGATCGGTAAGACAGGTTTGTGGAGAACACCCGATCTGCAACTGGCATTAAACTGGCAGAAGAAGCAGAAGCCTACACGCGAATGGGCACAACGATACGATGAAGCATTTGAACGTGCTATCGTTTTTCTGGATACGAGTCGGATCACATACGAAGCCGAATTAAAAAATCAGGAGATGATGCAGAGACGTGTTCTTCGAAGAACGCGTGCCACGGCTATCATTCTCGGTATAGCATTTCTGATCGCTATACTTTTCTTTGTGTATGCCTACTTGCAAAAACTTCAGGCTGATGCCGATCGCGAGTATGCTGATATACAAAAGAACGAAGCGCAGGTTCAGCGCGAAGAAGCACTCAAGCAGAAGAAAGAAGCCGAGAAGCAGCGCACCGATGCTATTGCTGCGCGCGACCTGGCCGATGTATATAACAAGGAACTACAATCGACCATCACACAGCTTGAAACAGCCAAAGGCGATGTGGAACGCGCCCTTGTAAAAGCAAGAAGCGAAGAACAAAAAGCTATACTGGCCAACGAAGAAGCACAGCGAAATCTTGACTTCGCCAATCTTAAAAAAGATGAAGCGGATTTGAACTGGTTGTTTGCCAAGAACCAGCTTATGCTGCGTGTAGCCCAGGTGTTGGCAACAAAGTCGGTACAGGAAGACGATGATAAAGATCTCGCGGCATTGCAGGCTATGCAGGGACACATCTTTCATAGAAGATATAGCGGTAAAAAGTATGACCCCTATATATACCGCGGACTGTATAGCGCTCTTACCAAAATTATTGGCTCCAGCTATAACGCCATGAAAGTTCAAGGGCCGCCACGCGTACACATGCGCTCGCTGGTGGTATCTGAAAAAGATAACAGCTTCTTTGTATCCGGGGCAGATGGTCGCATTTATCGTGGTGACTATGACAAGCTCAACAACTCGGCAACCGGGTTTGCTACACCGTATCCAAGTAAAGTTATAGCACTCAGTAAAGATGAAAGTTTCCTGGTGAATGGAAGTGATTCTTCCTTTGTACAGATCTATAGTTTGCAAAGCAAAGCGAAACCGAGAGTGATCAAAGGATTTAAGGGGGCAACGAACGATATGGAATTTCTGCCGGATAACTCGGGCTTTATTATAGCCAGTGCTGATAAGACGTTGTCGTTCGTGAATCATGTTACAGGGGATATAAAAACACTCGTTACACTTCCGTTCGAACTCAAATCGATCAGTATACATCCGAATGGTAAATCGTTGATAGGAGGTACATGGTCCGGGTTGCTTATACAGGTAAACCTGGCAGACAACTCATATACCACGCTGGCAACAGAAAGCTCCAGCAGGATTTTATCTGTGAAATATAGTCCCAGTGGAAATCTTCTCGCGTACGGAGTGGATGTCTTGTCAAACAAACGCGGCATTGTAAAGCTGTATGATTTTACAACACAGGAGACGCGGCAGTTCTCAGGACATCGTGCCGGTGTTTACGATGTGGAGTTTAGTCCCGATGAAAAATTACTGGCGAGTGCCGGACTCGATAAACGACTGCAGCTATATGTATTGGACAACCCGGAAGATCTGCCGGTGGAGATGGAAAATAACAATGGATTTGTGTGGGATATAGCCTTTGCCAAGGGATCGAATCTGTTGATAGCAGCATGCTCCGAATCTGAGATACGGGTTTGGCCAACCGACCCTTCGCTGCTGGCCGATCAGATTTGTCCGAATATCACCCGGAAGAATATGACGCAGGATGAGTGGACGAAGTATGTAGGAAATGATGTTGAATATGAAAATACTTGTACCGGTTATTGATTGTTAACAGCGAATGATAAGACCTATACCTAAATTCTTATTCAGTTGTGCATTGTTCTGGAGTGCATGTTTTTCAGCATCGGCTCAGAATGAATGCGAGCTTGTGTTGAATCGGGCGATCGAAGAATTTAATGCCGGTCATCACTATGGTATACCGGCTATGCTGAGTGAATGCCTGGAGAAAAATCAGAACCGGGAGTGGCGGCAACGGGCGTATTTATTGTTAGCGGAAACTTACTTGTTACTCGAAGATCCGTTTGGTTCTGAAAAAAGTTACCTGGAAGTATTACGAGCCAATCCCGAATACCTGACGGATGAGAAACGCGATCCCATCGACCTGGTATATCTCAGCTCTAAATTTACATCAACCCCTATATTTTCACTGTCCGTAAAAATTGGCCCAAATATCTCGATCATCCGGAAGCTGGCAGATCGCGGTACGTATGCTGACGATGTACGCAAACGCTATATATTAAAGCCCGGCTTTCAGGCTGGTGTAGGGCTGGACTGGCACTATAACGAAAACCTGAGCGCGGTGCTCGAAGGTAATTTTGTGTTCTCATCTTACAAGCAACGCATCAACGGGCAATTCGGTCGCGATGAATCTTCTTTTCACGATCGCCAGACGTGGATACGCATGCCGCTATCCGTGAAATATAGTGCTTCACAAGGACAGTACAGACCGTATGGCTATGCCGGTGTTTCATTTGATCTGTTGCTTGGCGATCGGGCTACCATCCAGTATAAAGATCAGAACTTTAATCCGGAAACGCAGCGCGTGGAGAGTATAGATCGCGAAAGTCCTACGCTCAAGTATAAATCAAAACGCAATGCTGTAAACTACTCCCTGTTTGTGGGCGGTGGTGTGAAGTATAAGATCAAGCTCGACTATATCTTTGCTGATCTCCGTTACTCGTTCGGCATGACCAACATCGTAGACGATAACAACAGTATATTTGATTACAACAAAGGAGAGAATCCCACATCCGAAAGCTTTCAGGATTCCGGAGATGGTTCTTTTCGCTGGGCCCATATAGATGATCTTTTCAGAATGGACAATCTTTTTATTTCGGTAGGGTATATACGTCCGCTATATAAACCCCGTAAATTGAAGAATGCCCGTTCCAGAGCCGTATTGCGTTCCATTAAAAGACAAGGCGATGAAGTTAAGGTTGATTAGCATTATAGGGTTGTTCTTCGCTTTTCTTTCCTGTGACTCCAAGAAGGATTTTGAAGACGATAATAGAGATTACTTCATCAAGTATTATGGTGAGGACGGTGATCAACGCGCAGTGGACATGGTTGTAAATACCGATGGTACCATCATGATTCTGGCCAATACCACCGTGCCAGGACAGTCACAACGTATACTCATGATCAAAACCGATGCAGAAGGCAATATACTGTGGCAAAAGAAATTTGGCAGTGAACTGGATCTGTTAGGACGTGAGATCGTATCCGAGAATGCGCAGGACTTGGAGCCAACCGCAGACGGTAATTTTCTGATACTGTCCAATATGTATCGTGGTGTAGATGTAACTACTAACGAAGATCAGTATGATTTCAAAGTGATAAAGATAAATGCAGCAGGAGATTCGATCGGAGGGATGGAATTTGGTAACAACGAGCAGAAGTGGAGCACACAATTTGCCAGGTCGATCACCGCATTATCGAATGGCGGATTTATAGTTACCGGTAATTCTACTGATGAATCGATAGCCGTTGATCCGGAGCTAACGCCTCCCGACCAGGAAGATATATTCTCGATCGCCTTCAATAATGATTTTAAAACGGTTGCCTGGACAACGATAGAATTGGGAACACCGGTGGGTGCTACCGGTGAACACTTTGGCTCCGGTATAAAAGTATTTGAAGCATCATCGAACGTCTACTATGTATTCTCGTATTCGGATCGTCAGCTAAAAGGCGAGACTGACTTCGAAGCAAATTTTGAAGTGAACAGTTTCTCGGGAAATGGTATACCACTTGGGGTATCGGATAATGCCGGGAAAGAAACGAGCTGGGAGATTCTGTCCTTTGTTTGTAAAGTGCCCGCTTTGCTGGGAGGAGGTTATTATGAGTTTGGTACATCCGTACCCACGGCAACGGTAACCAGCACCGTAGGGCAGCTATATTTCTGCAAGCGAAACGAGAATTTATCCAAGCAAGGTGAAGGAACCGTGAGCAGCATCTCCGGCCAGTTCACTGCAGTAAGTGTTACACCTTCTGTTTTTTCAGAGGGATTTTTGCTGCTGGCCAACGAGAAGACTACAGCCGGAACAACCATACGACTGATAAAAACGAATCTGAACAGTGAGGCACAATGGTCGGTGAATATGGGATCATTCGATCAGAACAGTATGGGGGCGAGTGTTTCAGAATTACCCGATGGACGCATCCTGATTTTAGGGACAATCGATCTGGAAACCCAGACTAAGATCGGCCTGATGAAGGTAAATTCCCGAGGTGAGTTTTTGAACTAACTATTTACCGAAGCGTACTGTGAGGTTACATTTTCAACCGGAAGTCAATATACTAACCAACTGCCTCTCTGCCATGGCGTTAAGAAAGACATTATTATATACTATCTGGACGCTGTCGTTGGCGGTAGCCCTACCGTTAGGTCATGCCTTTGGCCAATGCAGTATCACTAATCTCAACGCAGTATATTGTGCTGATGATGCTTCCGTAGCACTTACGGGCGGCACAAATTACTATGGACCCGGTATAAGCGGCACAACATTCTCGCCAGCTTCAGCGGGTGCAGGTACACACAAAGTCTATACTACCGATGGAACAACATCTTCTTATACTGTAAACACTACCGGTACATTTAGTCCGGTAACACTTACCAGTCCTACAACACTAACCATCGGAGTAAGTATATCGGTACCCATTGGTATAGGATTCAATTTCAATTTTTACGGAAATACCTTTTCATCCGTTCGCGTGTTTGATAACGGGTTTATCCGTTTCTCCGGAACCAATGCTACTCCGGTACCACAGACTATTCCCAACACCGTTCCCCCAAATGACATCGTTGCTATTGCCTGGGCCGACCTGGATGCATCTACCGGAACCATACGATACCAGACGATGGGGACAGCACCATTGCGTGTGCTGGTGATCGAGTATAACAATGTACAGTTCACGAACAACACGTCCGACTATGTTACGTCTCAGATTCTTTTATATGAGACAACAAACATCATTGAAATACACTCTACGCATATAGGTTCCGATGGCAGTGCCCAGACCATGGGGATTGAGAACGCAGCCGGTACGGCTGCCGCGACAATCGCATCACGTAACAACCAGATATTTACAGCCGATAATGATTATGTAGGATTCTTTCCATCCTGTACATCCGTTCGATCAGTAACGGTTAATGCTGTTCCGAATACATCTCTGGCAGTATCTCCGGCAACAACATCGATTTGTCCCGGAGCAACAGTAGGAGTGACCGTTGCTAATTCAGAGGTAGGTGTAAACTATCAACTGCTTAACAGCGCAGACAACACAGTATTAAGTACATCACAGGCAGGTACAGGAGGAAATCTTGTGTTAACCAGCAGTGCGCTATCCTCAAGTGTTACTCTTAAAGTGAGAGCAACGAATGCAACTACCAGCTGCGATTCAGATCTCACCAATACAGTAGGTGTTACTGTAAATGCTCCACCGGCCATAACAGTGCCTCCGGCAACACAGGCGGTGTGTACAGGTTCTTCGGTAACATTTAACGTTACGGCTACTGGCACCGGACTGAGTTATCAATGGCGCAAAGGCGGAAGTAATATCTCGGGCGCGAACAGCAGCAGCTATACCATAGCGAGCACAGTGGCGGGCGATGCCGGCAGCTATGATGTAATTGTGAGTGGAACGTGTACCCCACCCGTTACAAGTTCAGCAGCTACATTAACAATCAATGCTTTACCAGCCATTACAGCGCAACCAGTAGCAAGCCAGGCAATCTGCGAAGGCAGTGCTGCCAACTTCAGTGTAACCGCCACAGGCGCAGGTTTAACGTATCAGTGGAAGAAGAACGGAATAGATATATCCGGAGCGAACGCAAGTACCTATAGTATACCAACAACATCAACATCCAGTGCGGGTACCTATACTGTTGTGGTAAGTGGTACTTGTTCACCAGCCGTGACAAGCTCGGCATCAGTACTGACCATCAACGAGCAACCAGAAATAATAACGGGTCCATCCAACCAAACGGTTTGCGCGGGACAAAGTGTAACGTTCAGTGTAAACGCAGGCGTAACAACCGGTGCAACCTATCAATGGAGAAAAGGTGGAACTAACATTTCCGGAGCCAACAGCAGCAGCTATACGATAGCAACTACTGTAGCAGGCGATGCGGGAAGTTATGATGTTATTGTAAGTGGAACCTGTACTCCTGCAGTAACAAGTTCAGCCGCTACATTAACAATCAATGCTTTACCCACGATTACGGCACAGCCTGTAGCAAGTCAGGCTATATGTGAAGGCAGTGCGGCTAACTTCAGTGTAACGGCTACCGGTACAAGCTTAACGTATCAGTGGAAGAAGAACGGAGTAGATATATCCGGAGCGAATGCAAGCACGTATAGTATACCAACAACATCAACGTCAAGTGCAGGTACTTATACCGTTGTGGTGAGTGGTACTTGCTCTCCATCAGTAACCAGCAGTGCATCTGTACTAACCATTCGCGAGCAACCAGAAATCATCACCGGCCCATCCAACCAAACGGTTTGCGTGGGACAGAGTGTAACCTTCAGTGTAAACGCAGGAGTAACAACGGGTGTAACGTATCAGTGGAGAAAGGGAGGAAGCAACATCTCGGGAGCGAACAGCAGCAGCTATACGATAGCAAGCACCGTAGCGGGTGACGCAGGAAGTTACGATGTTATTGTAAGTGGAACGTGTACTCCGTCAGTTACAAGTTCAGCAGCTACCTTAACGATCAATGCTTTACCCGCGATTACGGCACAGCCTGTAGCAAGTCAAGCTATATGTGAAGGGAGCGCGGCCAACTTCAGTGTAACTGCCACGGGAGCAGGCTTAGCGTATCAATGGAAGAAGAACGGTGTAGATATATCTGGCGCCAATGCAAGCACCTATAGTATACCAGTAACATCAACATCAAGTGCAGGTACTTATACCGTTGTGGTGAGTGGTACTTGTTCGCCGTCCGTGACGAGCTCAGCTTCAGTACTGACTATAAGAGAACAACCGGAGATTATAACAGGTCCGTCCAACCAAACCGTTTGTGCGGGACAGAGTGTAACGTTCAGTGTAAACGCTGGTGTAACAACCGGGGTAACCTATCAGTGGAGAAAGGGCGGCAGCAATATATCCGGGGCGAACAGCAGCAGCTATACGATAGCAAGCACAGTAGCGGGAGATGCCGGAAGTTATGATGTTATTGTAAGTGGAACCTGTACGCCATCCATTACAAGTTCAGCGGTAACCTTAACGATCAACGCACTACCAACGATCTCCGCACAACCAGTAGCAAGTCAGGCGATCTGCGAAGGCAGTGCAGCTAACTTTAGTGTAACAGCCACGGGCACAGGCTTAACCTATCAGTGGAAGAAAGACGGTATAGATATATCCGGTGCCAATGCAAGCACCTATAGTATACCAGTAACATCAACATCAAGTGCAGGTACTTATACTGTTGTGGTGAGTGGCACATGTTCGCCTTCCGTGACGAGCTCAGCTTCAGTACTGACTATAAGAGAACAACCGGAGATTATAACAGGTCCGTCCAACCAAACCGTTTGTGCGGGACAGAGTGTAACGTTCAGTGTAAACGCTGGTGTAACAACCGGGGTAACCTATCAGTGGAGAAAGGGCGGCAGCAATATATCCGGGGCGAACAGCAGCAGTTATACCATAGCAAGCACCGTAGCGGGTGATGCCGGAAGTTATGATGTAGTTGTAAGCGGAACGTGTACGCCTCCCGTTACAAGTTCAGCAGCAACCTTAACGATCAATGCATTGCCAGCGATCACAGCACAACCTGTAGCAAGCCAGGCGATCTGCGAAGGCAGTGCGGCCAACTTTAGTGTAACCGCTACCGGCACAGGTTTAATCTATCAGTGGAAGAAGAATGGAGTAGATATAGTGGGGGCAAATGCAAGTACCTATAGTATACCTGTAACATCAACGTCAAGTCCAGGAACCTATACCGTTGTGGTGAGTGGTACTTGTTCTCCATCGGTAACCAGTGCGGCATCTGTGCTTACCATCCAGGAGCAGCCGGAAATTATAACGGGCCCGGTAAGTCAAACGGTTTGTGTTGGACAAAGCGTAACCTTCAGTGTTAGTGCAGGTGCAACAACCGGAGTAACCTATCAGTGGCGTAAAGGTGGAAGTAATATAGCAGGAGCCAATAGCAGCACCTATACGATAGCAAGCGCTGTAGCCGCAGATGCAGGCAGCTACGATGTAATTGTTGGCGGAACGTGTACGCCAGCGGTAACAAGTTCAGCTGCTACTTTAACGGTAAATACTTTGCCAGCCATCACAGCGCAGCCAGTAGCAAGTCAGGCGATCTGCGAAGGCAGCCCGGCCAGCTTTAGTGTAACGGCAACTGGTACGGGCATAACGTATCAATGGAAAAAGAACGGAGTAGATATCTCCGGAGCGAATGCAAGCACCTATACTATACCAACAACAGTAACTGCCGATGCGGGTACGTATACCGTTGTGGTGAGTGGTACATGTTCACCATCGGTAACCAGCAGCACATCTGTACTGACTATCCGCGAGCAACCTGAAATTATTACCGGTCCGGCAAGTCAGACAGTCTGCGCAGGTCAGAGTGTAACCTTCAGTGTAAACGCTGGAGTAACAACAGGCGTAACCTATCAGTGGCGCAAGGATGGAAGCAACATCTCGGGAGCAAACAGCAGCAGTTATACAATACCAGCCACGGTTGCTGGTGATGCCGGTGACTACGATGTGGTCATTTCAGGAACCTGTACACCTCCCGTTACAAGTTCGGCAGCTACTTTAATTATCAATGCTTTACCGGCTATTACAGCACAACCTGTAGCAAGCCAGGCCATCTGCGAAGGCAGTGCAGCTAATTTCAGTGTAACGGCTACAGGCACAGGTTTAGCTTATCAGTGGAAGAAGAACGGAGTAGATATCTCCGGAGCGAATGCAAATACATATTCAATAGCAAGTACTTCTGCATCTGATGCGGGTACCTATACCGTTGTGGTGAGTGGCACCTGTTCGCCATCGGTAACCAGTACCGCATCCATACTCACGATTCAGGAACAACCTGAAATTATAACGGGCCCGTCAAGTCAAACGGTTTGTGCCGGACAGAATGTAACCTTCACTGTAAACGCAGGTGTAACAACCGGTGTAACATACCAGTGGAGAAAAGGCGGAACGAATATAGCAGGAGCAACCAGCAGCAGCTATACCATAACCGGTACCGTTGCTGGCGATGCCGGTAATTATGATGTGGTGATCTCGGGAACCTGTACACCTCCCGTTACAAGTTCGGCAGCTACTTTAATTATCAATGCTTTACCTGCCATTACGGCTCAACCTGTAGCAAGCCAGGCGATCTGCGAAGGCAGTGCAGCTAATTTCAGTGTAACGGCTACTGGCACAGGTTTAACCTATCAGTGGAAGAAGAACGGAGTAGATATCTCCGGAGCGAATGCAAATACATATTCAATAGCAAGTAGTTCTGCATCTGATGCGGGTACCTATACCGTTGTGGTGAGTGGCACCTGTTCGCCATCGGTAACCAGTACAGCATCCATACTCACAATTCAGGAACAACCTGAAATTATAACGGGCCCGTCAAGTCAAACGGTTTGTGCCGGACAGAATGTAACCTTCACTGTGAACGCCGGTGTAACAACCGGTGTAACGTACCAGTGGAGAAAAGACGGAACGAATATAGCAGGAGCAAACAGCAACAGCTATACCATTACAGGTGTTGTTGTCGGTGATGCAGGAGATTACGATGTAGTTGTATCCGGAACGTGTACACCTTCCATAACAACTTCAGCAGCTACATTAACCATAAACGAACTGCCTGCGATTACCGCACAACCTATAGCAAGTCAGGCTATCTGCGAAGGTAGTGCAGCTACGTTTAGCGTAACGGCTACCGGTACAGCCTTGACTTATCAATGGAAGAAAAACGGAGTAGATATAGCAGGCGCAAATGCAAGCACCTATACGATATCAACAACTATAACAGCTGATGCGGGTACCTACACCGTTGTGGTGAGTGGTGCATGTTCACCAGTTGTAACCAGCACAGCATCTGTACTCACAATACAGGAACAACCAGAGATTATCACGGGGCCTGTTGGTCAGACCGTTTGCGCGGGACAGAGTGTAACGTTCAGTGTAAACGCAGGTGTAACAACAGGTGTAACGTATCAGTGGAGAAAGGATGGAACCAATATAGCCGGAGCGAACGGTAGCAGTTATACAATAACAAGCACCGTTGCAGGAGACGCGGGCGACTATGATGTAGTGATCACCGGAACCTGTACACCGCCTGCTACAAGTTCTGCGGCTACACTGATCGTAAATCCGAATCCGGACGCTTACGCGGCCGATGCATCGATCTGTAGTGGAACAACAACGAACATCGCCATCACCAATCCGAATGGTGTTTCAGGAACTACATTTACCTGGACGGTTCAAAGTACATCGAACGTAACAGGTGCAGCAGCCGGCAGTGGCAACCTGATCGCACAAGCACTGACAGTTACGAATGGTGTCTCAACAGGAAGTGTTACGTACCTCATCCAGCCTGCAGCAGCAGGTTGTAACGGTATAGCGTACGCAGTAAATGTTACGGTTAAACCTATACCAACCGTAGCAGCATCCGATCAAAGTATATGCTCCGGTAATGCTACCAGTGTTGCCATTACCAATCCGAATGGTGTAGCAGGAACTTCTTTCAGCTGGACGGTTCAGAGTACATCCAACGTATCAGGCGCAGCAGCGGGAAGTGGCTCAACGATTGGCCAGGTGCTTACAACAACCGATGGTATAAATGCAGGTAGTGTAGTATATCGCATCGTTCCGACAGCCAACGGCTGTTCCGGTAACTATATAGATGTTACGGTTACAGTTGAACCGAAACCGACTATCACAAATCCGCCAACAACATTGATCCAGGAAATATGCAGCGGTACAGCGCTTAACTTCCTGCCGACTTCTTCCATTACGGGAACAACCTTCAACTGGACATCGTCTGTGATCGGAACACTTTCCGGTGTCAGTGCTTCCGGCAGCGGAGCCATTACGGATACACCGGTGAATGCCACCAACACGAATGCAGTTATTATATATACCATTACACCTTCGGTAGGAGGTTGCTCGGGAACACCGGTTAACCTGGTAGTTACGGTAAGACCATTGCCTACTGTTACGGCAAATCCGCAGACTATATGTTCCGGTCAGACAACTTCGATCGCTATATCCAATCCGAATGGCGTAACCGGAACAACCTATACCTGGATCGTTCAGGGTTCATCGAATGTATCCGGAGCTTCGGCTGGCAGCGGCTCGACCATCAGCCAGGCGTTAACCAATGTTGACGGTGTTACCAACGGAACAGTAACCTATAGAATTACAGCATCATCCAACGGTTGCCCTGGAGCACCGTACGATGTAACCGTAACCGTTAAACCCGTGCCGGTTGTTACCAACGATCCCATCGAACTGGCGCAACAATTATGTAGCGGACAAGCGCTTAACTTTATACCGACTGCAAGTATTGCAGGGGCATCGTTTACATGGACAAGCAGTATAACCGGTCCGATTACGTCAGGCGTTACAGCATCAGGTGCCGGTAGCATTACCGACACGCCGGTAAATACGGGTAACGTTTCTGGAACCGTGACCTATAGAATTATACCGAATCATAACGGTTGTGACGGGCAGGCTGTAAACCTGGTGGTGCTGGTGAAACCATTGCCTTCAGCATCGGCTAATGATATTACGATCTGTAGCGGGGAAACAGCTGTTGTTACTATACTTCCTTCACCACAAAATGTATCGGGTACAACATTCCAGTGGACCGCAGCACCAACTACCAATGTAATCGGTGCGGCTAACGGAAACGGTTCGGTGATAAGCCAGATTCTGAGTACTTCAAATGCGTCTATCGGTACCGTTGTATATACGATCTTACCTTCAGCCAATGGCTGTGATGGTCCAACCTCTACGGTTACAGTAACGGTGAATCCGAAAGTTACGGTTAACGCGGGCGCTGACTTTGCAGTTTGTGAAGACGCTACAATGCCCATGGCTATACCGTTGAACGGTACGATCGGAGGCAGCGCATCCTCCGCCAACTGGTTTATCAAGACTGGTGATGGTTCCGTTTCAGTAAGTATAACTTCAGGAGGCAGCGTTACGGCAACCTATACCGCAGTAGACTCTGACGTGACCAATGGATTTGTAGAATTATACCTGGTGACCGATGATCCGGATGGAGTATCCGGTCCATGTTCATCGTTGTCCGACACATTAACAATATTCCTGAACAGACGCGCGCGAATTTTACCGCTGGCAGACCAGGTGGTGTGTGAACCTTCATTGATTAACCTCTCGGGCGACATCAGCGGAAGCGCAACGTCAGGTTCATGGAGTGCCGTTACAACGGCAGGAGGTACATTGTCTATCAGCAGTGTTACCGGCAATACCATTACGGCTAATTACGGAGTACTTGCTGCCGATGTAGGTAATACATTAACGTTCCGCCTCTCTACAAACGACCCGGATGGCGCGGGACCTTGTACGATTGTTACGGAAGACCTAGATGTACATATAAATGAGTCAGCTAAAGTATCAGCTGGTGCGGACTTTGAAGTGTGTGAAGACAAACAGGTTAACCTGAACGGTAGCTTCTCCGGCACCACATCATCGGTTACGTGGAGCGGTGGTTCCGGAAGCGCGCAATTTGCTGACGTAAATAATCCGACTACAGTATATACATTAACATCTGCCGACAGAGCTGCCGGAAGTATAGTGTTGACTTTAACAACGAACGATCCGGATGGCGTATCAGGTCCTTGTACCAGTGTATCGGATGATGTGCTCGTTAAAGTAAATCCATTACCACAGCCACTCATCTTCGGTCTGGAAAGTTCGTATGCAGAGAATGATGCTCCGGATCCTTTATCAGGTGTACCATCGGGAGCCGGATACTCAGGCGTGTTTACCGGTTCGGGTATTCAGTCGGGTACTAACATCTTCGATCCTTCTATCGCCACCATCGGTTTCAATACTATATATTATACGGTTACCAATACCACCACCGGATGTATTGGTGTAACCAGCGCGACAACCGTTGTGAACCCGATCACGGATATTGACTTTACTATTGAAGACGCTATCGAAGACGGAACCGGTGCATTGAAGATTTGTGCAGAGAATGGGTTGAAGCAACTGATCGGTATACCGGCTCACACCACCGGTTTCCCTACGACAGAATTTACCAGTCTCACGGCCGGTTTAACTGTGAACCTGGTGGATGAAAATTGGTATGTGAATACCGACAATGTAATTGCCGGTTCCTACTTTGTAAAATATACCTATACCAACGGGTTGGGAGCAACGTCTGAATTTATACGCAAGATCGTAGTGTATGCAGCTCCGCGTGCAATCATCCTCACCAACAACGCGTGCGTGACCGATGCTGCCAAGTTTGCCAGTATATCCGATATTCCGAACAATACATTCAATAGTAAGATCATACAGTATCTGTGGAATTTCGACTTCGGTGGTTTGACCAGTGCAGACTCTGCTACTTCGCTGGTGTATAACGAGCCGGGTATATATGATGTGGTACTGACGGTAACAACCGATGAAGGATGTTCAGACAACGTAACACACAGTATACAGGTAGGTCCGCAGCCGAAAGTTGATTTCGACTGGACAAAGATTTGCAGCGGACAGACTACACAGTTCGTAGACAAGTCCAGTATATCACTGGGATCAATCGTACAGTATGGCTGGGATTTTGACGATGGCGATGTGTTGCCGCTTGGTAATAAAGATACCATGGTTCCGCCAGACCCTCGCACGTCCAACACCTATAACAATCCACACCACAAGTATGCATCGTTTCAGGCGTACAATGTAACGCTGAGCGTGAAGACCGATGTAGGTTGTTTAAAAGATACGACCCGCCAGATTTATATAGTAGACTATAACCAGCCAGTATCGGATAACGGATACGAAACTGATTTTGAAGCCGGCCAGGGTACATGGATACGCGTGGAGGAAGCCAACCAACAGTCAAGCTGGATATTCGGTGCAGTTGATGGACAGAATATCAACCAGGCTTACTCGGGAACCAATGCTTGGTGGACCGGTGGTAATACCGTTGCGGCCAACAATTATATAAGTACCTATTATCCGAATGAACAGTCTTATGTGATTGGTCCGTGCGTGAACCTCGAAGGATTGAAACGTCCGATGGTTGCATTGAAATACTGGTCTGATTCCGACAAGAACTTTGACGGTGCCGTGTTACAATATTCATCCGATGGAGGTCGCTCGTGGGAAACTGTTGGTACCGATAATGGTGAAGGTATAGAATGGTATAATGGTTCTGACCTGAGTGGTGAGCCGGGCGGACAGGACAACTATGCATGGACCGGCACAACCAGCGGCTGGAAAGATGCACGCTTCAACCTGAACGAACTTCCGAAAGATACCGTGGTGTTCCGTATAGCCTTTGGTAGTAACAGCGATAACAACCCGGGTACCGTATCAAACGGTTTTGCCTTCGATGATATATATATAGGAGAGAAGAACCGGAACGTATTGATAGAGCACTATACCAACGATGGCAGTTCGTCCTTCCAGTTATCAGAAGAATATATAGATGAGCTTCCATCGAATGACTTCATCAAGCTGCAATATCACCTGGAATCACCAGGGCTCCAGGATGCCATCAATGCCGCGAATCCGATCGATAACAACGCGCGTGCGCAGATCTATGGTATACGACAACCGCCAGCTACCATTATGGACGGTATATTGAATGAGTACTATGGAAAAGACTTCAACGGCTTTACCGGTAACATCACCACGGTAGACATCGACCGCAGATCACTCGAAGATCCTTCGTTTGATATTACGATCGACATTGATGGTACAACGGCAGCCGATGTATTGAAAGCCGATATACAGTATACCTTTATCGATAAGATCAACTCGTTTACACCTCCGGTAATTTTGCAGGCAGCGTTGGTGGAGAATGGTGTTAATGGTAACAAGTTCTCGATGCGTAAACTGTTATATGGTCCGGAAGGATTTATTATAACCGATCCGCTGGTTGCCGGTACATCCGTAACCTATAGCAAACCGGATGCGGAAGAAACACACCAGCTGGCAACTCCGATCGCGAATGGCGACAGCCTGTATATTATCGCTTTTGCTCAGGACAAGCAGACGCGCAGAATTCTGCAGTCGGTAATTATGAAAGTGGAGCAAACAAAAGCTTCGCAGACTCCTGTCGGTATACCAGATGATCCGGCTGTAGCGGCTTTGCAGGATCTGAAAATATATCCGAACCCGGCTTCGCAGAATATCAAGTTATACCTGGGCGATAAACTGAATCGTGATTATACCTGGAAGCTGATCGACCAGCGCGGCATAACAATATTGAACGGTGATGTGAACCGCGACCTGACGTCACCACAACTGATTGATGTTACCCGCATAGCCAACGGTATATACTTCATGGCTATACAAACCGGTGACAGATCGGTGCTCTATACCAAAATAGCGGTAATGAATCAGAACTAGATAAACTGTATCACGCTGCCGGCAGTCCTTCTTTGGATAACTCCGGCAGCATGCTATAGCATTGATCGATAAAATCGTTGGCGATACGTTCCACTTCAACCAGGTTTGTTTCCTGTTTACTGTTCTCTTCAATAAACACAATATCACTGCGAAGCGAGTCGAGTCCCATCAGGATGAACGAAGGTTTGATCTGGTGCGCCAGTCGCGAAAGCTTTATCCAGTCATGGCCATCCATGGCAGTCTTCATATCTTCCAGCACCTGCGGTATAGTTTGAATAAACGTGAGTACCATCTCGCGGATAAACTCTTCGTTGTTTCCGGATACGGACCGCAGATAGGCCAGGTTGTAAGTAGGAACCACCTTCATGGCGGCAGGCCGCAGCTCGGTAGAAGGTTTTATCTTCAGATCATCAAATAACTTTTGGTACAGGTCTTCCGGAGTAAACGGTTTCGGAAGGTAATCGTTCATGCCGGCCGCTATACATTTCTCAACATCTTTGGCAGTAGCATTAGCCGTAAGCGCAATGATCGGCAGGTTGGCCGATTGCTCCATCATGCGGATCGCCTTGGTAGCTTCGAAGCCATCCATCACCGGCATCTGCACGTCCATCAGTATAACATCAAAGTAATTGTTCTTGATCTTCTCGATGGCTACCAGTCCGTTCTCGGCTTCATCAATAAAGCATTGCCATTTCTTTAATATACTCTTGGCGTAGAGCCGGTTTATATCATTGTCTTCTACCAACAGCACCCGCAGTTGTGATGTGTTGGTATCTTTCAACGTCTTGTCTTTACGAGGTATAGCCTGCGTGATATCATTTACTTTTCCGATCGCATACGGAATGGTAACCATAAAAGTAGAGCCCACGTGCTCTTTACTCACCACGTGTATCTTTCCATTCTGCAACTCAACCATTTGTTTAACAATGGTAAGACCAAGTCCCGTACCTCCATAACGCCTGGTAACACTGGCATCGGCCTGGCTGAAGCTTTCGAAAATCGTAGTGAGTTTTTCTTCGGGTATACCTACACCCGTATCAGTAACTTCAATGCGTACCCAGCACACACCACGTTGTTCCCGCTCAGCCGTACATTTTATCTGGATGGAACCGGTGTGCGTAAACTTTACTGCGTTGCTGATCAGGTTGATGAGAATCTGATTTAAACGCACCGGGTCGCCCAGCAATATCTTGTTTAACTTTTCGTCAATGCGATAGTCGAGCGCGATCTTCTTCTCCTTCGCCTGGTACATAAAGGTACTGATGAGCGAGGGGAGGAGATCTTTCAGGTTGAACGCTATCTTTTCAAAGCGGAGTTTTCCCGATTCGATCGCTGCCAGGTCCAGAATGTCATTGATAATAACTTTCAGGTTTTCAGCAGAGTGTTTGATCGCATTTAAATAGGTTTCGCGTTCTTCCGGACTCGGGCTCTGACTCAATAGGTTCGCCATCCCCGCTATACCATTGATAGGCGTGCGTATTTCGTGACTGATGTTGGCGAGGAATTGCTCTTTTGCTTTTTGCAGACGCACCAGTTCAGACTCATTCTCCTTGCGTTGTGTTACATCACGGCAGTCGAGTATAAATCCTTTAAGTCCTTGCTTGTGTCGGAGATTTATAGCGTTGAATTCCAGGAATCTATAGGTAGTATCTTTACAGAGAAACTGGAACTCTACTTTTTCAGTATACGCACGCTTCTGACTTTGTTTGAGTTTCTTCTGGAAGTCTTCGCGTGTGTCGGGAAGTATATAGTCGAAGAAGTTTTTTCCGATAAGACTTTTGGAACGATAGCCGAGTGTTTCACTGGCAGAGGCATTGTGGTAATGAATCTTACCGCCATAGTCTACAATGAAGATGATATCGGAACCATCTTCCACTACGGATTCATAGAATGATCCTTTCTTAACGTACTGCTGTAGGTTCATGTCAGATGCCGATCGTCTCCATCTCCTTCAGATACCGGTATAAAGATGACTTGCCGATGTCGAGCCTGCGCGCGACTTCCAGCACATTGTTATCATATTTATTCAGGTAGTGTCGGATTATGCGATACATAAATTCCTGCATGGTCATCTCTTGGTATAGGAATGATTCCATGCGGGTCGTGCTGTTAAAGCTTATGTCCTGCGGGCGTAACTCTTGTCCTTCAGCCATTACGGCTGCAAGTTCGATCACCGATTTCAGCTCGCGTATATTGCCGGGGAACGGATACTGCAATAACTTCTCTTGTGCCTCCGGACTAATCTTGAGTTTAGCCATCTGGTTATCATGTGCGAATTGATCCAGGAAATGTTTCGCCACCAGGATCACATCTTGTCCGCGTTCACGAAGCGGAGGCAACACAATCGGCAGCCCCAGCAAGCGATAGTATAGATCTTCGCGGAAGCGTCCGGACTTTACTTCTTCAGCAAGGTCTTTATGTGTTGCAGCAATAATTCGTACATCAAGTTTAATTACCTGGTTTCCACCGATTCTGGTAATCTCACGTTCTTGTAAAACACGAAGTAATTTTGCCTGCAGGTTCGGATCCATTTCACCGATCTCATCAAGGAAAATAGTACCGCCTTCAGCCTCTTCAAACTTTCCGATCCTGCGCGTAACGGCCCCGGTAAACGCTCCCTTTTCATGACCGAAGAGTTCGCTTTCAATCAGGTCTCTCGGTATAGCAGCAATGTTTACTGCTACAAAGGGTTTGTTCTTGCGTTTGGAATTATAGTGTACAGCCTTGGCAACAAGTTCTTTTCCGGTACCCGTTTCACCGGAGATACTAACGGATATATTCGTCTGAACAGCTTTTTCAAGCAGCGAGAATACACGCTTGATCGCGGGACTTGTACCCACAATGCTCTTTTCGAAAGTATATTTTTCAGAGATCTCTTTCTTGAGGTGATCGATCTCTTTGATGAGCGATGTACGGTTGCGCGCGTTGTTGATCGAGTTCAGAAGTCTGTCCTTCGTCTCATGATCTTTCGCGATATAGTCATAAGCACCGAGCTTCAGAAGTTCAACCGCGGTATGGATCTTCTCTTGAGCCGACACAATGATCACGTTAATGTTGGGATCATGACTGCGTATCTGGCTTAATACCTTTTCGCCCGGCATATCGGGTAACGAATAGTCGAGGGTAATAACCGCCGGGTTCTTGTAGAGGTTCGCCAGACAATCCTTGCCCGAGGTATAGAACTGAACTTCATAATCCGGATTGAGTTCAAGCACATACTTCAGAAACTTGGTATATGCCGGATCATCTTCGACAACAAATATCTTAACGGGATCTTTCTCGTACATGCGCAGGGGTTTGAAAAGTAAATATACAGGTATAACGGCCATTAGCCAAGCAGTTGCAGACGCTGCCGGGGCCGTGATAAATCGTATTCATTTCCGTCAACTTCAGACTATTCAATGTCTCACTGGTAAAAAAATCATTCATGTTGCTCCGCGGAGTAATGGTACATTTTTCCGTATCGTATACCAATATAAAAAATGATAATAGGTAATGTTAAAAAAAGTTTAACGGATTACCGTGAGCATGTATGAATTTTATTGTCTTAAAAGTTTATCAACTTGAAATAATCTGCTTACTTTCGATAGCGAAGCATAGCATACATGATACCTGAATTCCAGACATTAACCGATAGTGAAACTGAACTGATGCTAAAGGCACCGATACTGGTCTGCATTCTTATAGCAGGTGCTGATGGCGACATCGACCGGAAGGAAATAAAGGAAGCGATCGCGATTGTGCGCAAGGAGAAAAAGAACCACACGTTGCTCTCCGGATTCTTTCGCGAGATGGCGCAGGATTTTGAAGACAAGATCAAGATACTCATTCAGAGTTACCCGTTCGAATTGTCCAAAAGAACGCCCCTGATCATTGAAGAGTTGAAGAGCCTGAACCTGCTCTGGAAAAAAATCGATCCGGAATTTTCCATCGCGTACTACGAAATGTTGAAGAGTATCTCCGAACGCATTGCATCTTCATCGGGCGGACTGTGGGGAATAAAAACAGTGGGCTCGGAAGAAGCGCAGTACCTTCACCTTCCGATGATCACTGATCCTGCTAAAAAATAAATCGCTTTTGCTTTTTACTTGATGATCGTTACCGGACAATTTACATCTTTGTACCGGTCTTTGCTTTTTGCCATAAAGTATGTCGTCATCACAATCTTCGCTGTTTGGAAGTTCGGTTATACCGTTCCGACTGGTGTTTCTAATGTGGGCTTCTTTCTATCTCGAATTTGTTTTTGCTTTACCGATAAGCGTGTATGGTATTGAGCCGCGAACCTTTCATGGATTGATCGGCATCTTTACGGCTCCGCTTATTCATGGAGACCTGTTACACCTCATCTCCAATACTATACCGATGCTCTTCCTCGGGTCGGTGCTCTTTTTCTTCTATGGTAAAATAGGAGGGCAGGTATTTTTTCGTTCGTACTTCTGGACAAACATCCTCGTGTGGTTGTTCGCGCGACCGGCCAATCATATTGGTGCCAGTGGTGTAGTATATGGACTCGCGTTCTTCCTGATATCGTTCGGTTTTTTCAGGCGCGACTTTCTTTCCATTATTATATCAGCGATCGTGTTGCTGCTATACGGTGGTGTGTTTTATGGTGTCCTTCCGACTGATCCGCATATATCCTGGGAGTCTCACTTTGCCGGGGCGCTGGTCGGCATTACCACAGCCGTTACTTTCAGCAAGCAGAAGACTGTGAACTGACCCGCACAAGCCGCTAGCTTACACGTTGTACGTGAAGGTATTACAGATTCAACAGTGCTTCTTTTTAAAATCAAAAAGTATTCGTTTCGCATCTTGATTTTTATTTGATATTTGCGCCTCCGGAAATTTAGTGCGCCATGGATGCAAACGTGAAAAAGATACTGGCTGACCTCAAGAGCAAAAAATATGCACCCGTTTATTTTCTGCAGGGAGAGGAAACTTTCTACATCGATGTTATTGCCGACTATATAGAAGCAAATGTACTCGCTGATGCCGAGAAGGGATTTAACCAGGTGGTAGTATATGGTAAAGATGCTGTGATGGCAACCATCCTCACGCACGCGCGCAGGTTCCCCATGATGGCCGAGCGACAGGTAGTGATTGTAAAAGAAGCGCAGGACATTCCTGATCTTGGTAAAGATACCGGGGCACGTTTACTACTCGATTACCTCACCAAAGCAGTACCGAGCACCGTGCTCGTGTTCTGTCACAAACATAAAAGTCTTGATAAGCGTAAAGAGCTCGGCAAGAAGATCGATCAGTATGCTGTAACCATCAACACCAAAAAGCTATACGATAACCAGTTGCCTGAATTTGTATCAGAGTACTGTAAAGATAAAAAGGTACCGATCGATGACCGGGCTGTTCAGGCCTTGTGCGAGTTTGTTGGTAACGATCTTCACCGCCTCGCGAACGAAGTAGACAAGATTGTTATATCGTTGCAACCGGGCGAAAGTATCACGGCCGAGCGCATCATGAACCAGGTGGGGATCAGCAAAGAGTATAACATCTTTGAACTACAGAAGGCCATTCTGCAGCGCGACACCGTGTTGGCCAACCGCATTGTAAATTACTTTGAACGCAACACCAAGAAGAACCCGATGATACCGGTGGTGGCGTATCTCTTTTCTTTTTTCAGCAAGCTATTGATGGCTGCCAATGCTACAGACAAGAGTGAGAAGGGACTGGCTAGTGAATTGAAAGTGAGCCCGTATGCCGTGCGTGATTATAGTTTAGCTTTACGACAATTTCCACTTGCAAAGATCATCGATAATATAAGTTCAATCAAAGAAGCAGACCTGAAACTGAAAGGTGTAAACACAGGCTCTGCCGATGAAGGACAGATCTTTCGCGAACTTGTATGGCGCCTCATGAACTGATATATACTATATCCACCAGCCACTAAAAATACTTTGAGACAGTATACCTTCAAGGTACATATCAACCTTAATATGGTAAGCTTTAGGCCATAAGCTTTACGCTTTACACTTTATTACCTACCTTTAAGTCCATGCAAATTCATCCGCGCGGATTTTTTTTAACTCACTTTTTTGGTTCTTTATTTGCAATAATTTTTCAGGTGCGCTGTTTTAAACACAAATCGTATTTACAGTAATGTACAGATTTATCGCTCTTCTATTTTTGATTTTCACCGTTCAACGTATGTATGCGCAGGATCAACTGTCGCAGAACAAAGTTGAAAAGCTTTATCATCGCGGAACAGAACTTGTTCAGCATGCTAACTACGGTGCAGCTCGTGAGGTCTTCTCAGACTTTCTGGCGCAGGCATCGCCTACCGATGCGCGCAGGGGTGAGGCGGAATATTATGTAGCCTTCAGTGCATTGAACCTCGGTCATAAAGATGGTGAAAAGCTTATTGATGATTTCATCGATAACAATCCATCCAGTCCAAAAGCTTCTACAGCGTATTACGATCTTGCCACATTCTTCTATGCAGAAGGTAATTATACCAAAGCCGCCAGCTATTACAAGAAAGTAAATTTCCCGGCACTTACTACCGATCAGCAAAACCAGGGACACTTCAAATGGGGCTATAGCTATTTCAACCAGAAGAAACTGGACGAAGCGCTGGAGCAATTCAACTTTGTAAAGAAGCAAACATCAGCCTATACACCGGCAGCAAACTACTATGCCGGGTTCATCGAATACTCCAAGGGACTATATGATGAAGCACTCACCGATCTGAAGAAAGCAGAGTTGAGTCCTTCGTATGCACCGATCGTTCCGAACCTCATTGCCAATATTTACTATAAACAGAAGAAGTACGATCTCCTCATGGAGTATGCAAACAGTCTGAAAGGTCGCACCGATATAACCAATGCCGATGAGATTGCCATGCTGGTGGCCGAAGCGAGTTACTATAAAGGTGACTTCAAGAAAGCTGTTGAGTCGTATCAAAAATACTTCGACTCGAACGCTAAAGCGGAGAGCGGTCTCTTTTTCCGTGCAGGCTATGCCAACTATGTAACGGGCAACACCGAGCGCGGCATCGAGTACCTCGATAAAGCTGCCGCTTCAAAAGACACCGTGAGTTACTATGCATCATACTACCTTGGTATACTACATTTGAAGAAAGGCAACAAGCCGCTCGCCCTGAATGCATTTGACTATGCCCGCAGAAATCCGAAAGATAAAAGCCTGGTAGAGGAGAGTTCGTTCCAGTTTGCCAAAGTATCGTACGATGTAGGTAAAGCTGACCAGGCGATCAGCGAGTTTGAAAAATTCATCAAGACCTATCCAACCAGCGTGCATGCCAACGAAGTAAAGGAGTTACTCGTGCAGGTATATGTAAATGGTAACAACTTCAATAAAGCGATAGAATATATAGAAGCGTTGCCATCGCGCAACCAGTATATCAACCAGGCATACCAGAAGGCTGCCTACCTGAAAGGAGCAGAGCTCTTTAATAAGGAGCAATACCCCGAAGCCGTGGAGTACTTTACGAAATCGCTCGATCAACCCATTGATAAGAACTATGTAGCATTGGCCAGCTTCTGGAGAGCCGAAGCTTACTCCATGGGAAGAAAGTATAACGAAGCCATCGGTGATTATCAGCGCGTGGTGGGTATAGGTTCATCCATCGATCCGGAGATACTGTTGAAGACCCGTTACGGTTTAGGCTATGCGCACTATAACCTGGAAGCGTATGATAAAGCGCTCTATAATTTTAAAGAGTTTGTTAACAAAGCCAACAAAAACACACCGAACTATGCTGACGGACTAGTGCGTCTTGCCGACTGCTATTATGTAAGCAAGCAATACGATGAAGCGCTTGCTACCTATAACAAAGCGAAAGCTGCGGGTACAGGCGATGCAGACTATGTATTGCTGCAGGCCGGTATCATGAGTGGTATACAACGCAAGTATGCAGAATCACGCACACAGCTTACGGAGTTGATCCGTAATTATCCGAAGTCTCAATACCGTGACGAAGCTATGTTCCAGCGTGCGCAGTTCGAGATTGAACAGAGTAATTACCAGGGAGCAGTGGAAGCACTGTCTCAATTGATCCGCGAAAGCCCGAATTCAAAATACCTGCCGCTGGCGTACGAACGCAGAGGTGCCGCCAACTATAACCTGAAGCAATATGATCGCACGATAAACGATTACCAGACGGTGATCCGTTTATTTCCGACACATCCTATTGCCAAAACAGTATTGATACCGTTGCAGGAAGCATTGAATGTAGCCGGACGTTCGGGTGAATTTGAAAACAACCTGTCTCAATATAAAACCGCGAACCCTGCTGATGAAAGCGTGGAGAAGCTTGAGTTTGAGACCGCGAAGAACCTGTATTTCGATCAGCAGTATCAAAAGTCAATCAGCAGTTTTACAACGTATATCAGTTCCTATCCCCAGTCGGCTCGGGTACAGGAAGCGAAGTACTATATGGCTGAGTCTTATTTCAGATTGCAAGACTTCAATAAAGCATTGCCGATCTATACCGAGCTCAATAAAGACATGACCTTTAACATGGGCAGCAGGGTAGTGGCTCGTCTTGCCGAGATATACTTCAAGCAGGGAAGTTATGATAACGCGATTACCAACTTCCACCGTCTTGAGAAACTCGCTTCCAATAAGAAAGAGCAGTACAATGCCTGGGCAGGTTTGATGGAGTCATTCTACCTGAAAGGTCAATATGATTCTGTTGATGTATATGCTCAAACGATCATCGAACGTGGTAACATCAACGCAGGTGCACAGAACAAAGCATCGCTGTATTTGGGTAAAACGGCTTTAGCCCGCGGTGATTTCGAAGGTGCTAAAGATGAATTCCTCAATACGCTGAATGCAGCCCGCGATGAGTTTGGCGCGGAAGCGAAATACCTGCTGGCAGAGATATTCTATAACCAGAAAGAGTATAAGCAGTGCTATGAGACATCGATGGGACTGATCAACGACTTTGCTACGTATGACCAGTGGGTTGGAAAAGGATTCCTGTTGCTGGCCGATAACTTCGCAGCGCAGAACGATATATTCCAGGCACGCGCTACACTGCAGTCGCTCGATAAGTTTCCGCTTCAGTCCATTAAAGACCAGGCCAAGACTAAACTGAAGCAACTCGAACAGGCTGAACTGGAGAAGCAAAAACAGCAGGAAGCTGATACATTAGACAATTGATTCGTATACCATTTTTTGCGATGAAAAAATTAATAACCCCTAAATATATACCGGTGATCACACGCTTGTCAGGCTTATTGATAATGATTGGAGCGTTTTCCGTTTCATCATTCGCACAGCAAACCAACGACTGGGAAGGTGATGGCGAGATCGAGTCGATGGAAATCGAGATCGTAAAGGAACGAGAGATTAAACTGCCGAAAGCCAATCGTAACTTTGATAAGATACCACCGAAACCTTCGGATCCATCCATCAAAGCTCCGGTAACATACGACTTCCGTTCATTCAGTTTCCAGGCTCCGCAGATCAACCCGGTGGTGCGTCCGCTGAAGTTGAAAGCCGAAAGTCCTTCGGATATATATGCTGGTTTCCTCCGTATAGGCTATGGTAACTATGCATCGCCTTTACTCGAAGGGTATATCAACAACAAGCGCGACAAGAATAAACTATACGGTGCACGCTTCTATCACCACAGCTCAGGCAAAGGTCCGGTGGATGGCAAGAACTCCGGCAGTGGTAACACAAGTCTCTCGGTATACGGCCGGTCGCTCAGCGATGCGCTGGCACTTTCCGGAAATATAGGTTTTGAAAACAGAACCACACACTTCTATGGCTATCCGCAAGGCGAGCCTATAGGTAAAGATTCACTCAAGCAATCCTTCAACCTCATCAAGTTAGGAGGGGAGTTGACGAATTCACGGAACTCTGACTTCTCCTATAAATTAGGTGCGAACTTCAGTTACCTCGCGGATAAATATGATGCACGCGAATCGGAAGTTGGACTTGCATTCAAATCCGGTTATGAAATTGATGACGACTCGCGGATCGATCTCAAGGCAGACTATACCGTGATCAGTCGTAAAGACAGTAGGGTAGATGCAAAGGCAAGAAGCCTCTTTACCGTAGCGCCTTCCTTTGAATTCCTGCCGATTGAAGACCTGAAGCTGAGCATCGGGTTGATCGCTGCGTTTGAGAATGATACTATAGATTCCAAGAGTGTACACGTATACCCGAACTTCAAGGCAACCTATCCGCTTAGTCCTTCCGTTGATGCAGTGGGGTATATCAGTGGCGGTATGGATAAGGTGTCACTGCAGTCATTGTCCAATGAAAATATGTGGCTGGCTCCGAACGTTGCTGTCTTCCACACCAACCGTGTACTTGACTTCGGTGCCGGACTTAATGCCCGCCTGGGTAACAAAGTGTCTGCGCATGCAGGGTTATCCACAACGCTTCTCAAGAACTGGTACTCGTATGTAAACCGTCCGGAAGACCCATCGAAGTTTGTTACCGTATATGATCGTGGTACGGTAAGACGCAACAACCTATATGTAGCGTTAAGCTATGTGCAGTCGGAACTTGCCAAGTTTATGGTGCGCGGAGATTTTTACGGGTATGATGCCGATGATCTTTCCGAAGTATGGCATCGTCCTACCACCAAACTTACCGCGAATGCATCCATCAATGTATACCAGAAGCTGATCTTTACGGCTGATATTATTGCGCAGGGAGGTATGAAAGCACTCGATCCGGAGACAGGCGCTACCGTAAAGCTCGATGGTGCTTTCGATCTGAACTTCAAGGCTGAATATTTATTCTCTCCTAGTTTCTCTGCCTTCGTTCAACTCAACAACATCACATCAAACAAGTACCCGGTATTTTTGAATTACCCCGTGCGTGGTTTTCAGGCACTGGCCGGTATAACCTGGAGCTTCTAGCTGAAGGAACAGTACCCTAAATTATAGTGAAAGGATGAGGTATATATATAGTGTCTCATCCTTTTATTTTTATACGCGCGGGCATACCGAAGTAACGATGATCGGGTACATATCAGGCTGTAAGTATACCCATATTCATACCCCTCAACCCCGGTGTGGATAACGATAACAGGCACGCCCCTTTGTATAGGTCAAAATTTAGCTTATTTTTGTATAATGACCTTTTTCTTAAAACCCTAACACAGCGCTCATGGCCAGAAGAAAAAAGCAAGACGAAGAAGAACAGGAGAATATAAATAACGAATCGGATGACAGCTTTGGTCTTCCTGAAGTTGAGTATCAACCATTAAACCGGGAAGAACCTCCGACAACTACTGTTGAGACAGAGACAACCTATACTTCATCGACATCAACATCAGAGCCCGAACCGGTTCGTGAAGAGTATGCTGAAAGAGAAGAGCATGTCGAGCGGGAAGAAGAGGTGATCGAAGATCCTCAGTATAATGATCCGCAACCATCGTATGTAGAGGAAGATGAAGAATCATCTCCGATATGGCCGAAGGTATTGATCGTTATCCTGGTGCTGGCAGTAGCGGGGGCTATCGGATATTACTTTGCATTCTATCGTCCGGAGCAGATCGCGAAGGAAGAACGTGCAAGACAAGAGCAGCGCGACCGCGATGCTGAAGCAGCACGTAAAAAGGCTGAAGCAGATGCTGCGTTAGCGCGTGAAGAAGCTGAGAAGAGACGTGCCGATTCATTGGCAAATCTTAAGCCGGAAGTTGGTACCATCGAGGCACTAAGCGAGCGCACCGGACGTTATTACGTTGTGGTAGCCAGTGCTATTGATGATGATTTGATTCACGATCACGCACTAAAACTGAGCAAGGCAGGTGTTACCTGCTGGATTATACCTCCGTTCGGTAAAACTAAATTCAGCCGCCTTGCTGTCGATTATAAAGACAACTATGCAGATGCGCAGGCAACTGCCGATGGCATGAAAGGCGGAGATTACGGGAACGAAATTTGGGTAGTGAAGTACTAACGAAACAGATATAAACATGACGGACCAGCAGGTAAAGCACAATGAACGTTTAGCCCTTCTTACATCGGTAGGGATACACGCAGCCGCTTTTCTGCTGATGTTCTTCATCGTGGTGTGGCGCCCGATGAACCCTCCGCCAGGAGAGTATGGCGTTGAACTAAACTTTGGTCTTGATACCGAAGGTTATGGTGATGTTCAACCGGAGAGTCCGGTAGGCTCAGGCGGTACGCAGGAAGAAGAGCCACAGAAGAGTGAACCACAATCCACACCTCCCCAGCAAACACCGCCTCCTGCAGAGGAAGATAAAATGCTTACCACTGATGAGGAGGATGCACCGGTAATAGAAGAGAAGAAAAAAGAGGAGAAGAAGGTCGAGGTAAAGAAAGAAGAACCGAAGACCGAGCCAACCAAGGTAATCGAGAAACCGAAAGATACTCCGAAGAAGCAGGAGGAACAGCCGAAGAAGGAAGAACCGAAAGCGGTATATAATCCGAATGCCCAGAAGACAGAATCATCCAACAAAACATCCGAAGGTAAAGCAGGCCAGCCTGGCAACCACGGTGATGATAAAGGTAAAGTAGGAGACAAAGGAAATCCGGAAGGAACACTTGACTCGAAAGCGTTGTATGGCACACCGGGTGGCGGTGGTGGTAATGGCACAGGCTCCAGTCTTGCCCTGGCAGGATGGGAGTGGGATGAAGTACCGCGCCCGCAGGTTCCGAATAATGAATCCGGAAAGATCGTGTTTGAGATCGTAGTAAATTCTGACGGGGAACTTGAAAAGATTTCCATTACTGAAAACAGTCTGAGCGCAGAAGCTGCACAAGCGTGTAGACGCACCGTTGAACGACTCACGTTCACCAAAACAGGAACCAACGTACCGTCTCAGTCCAAAGGTAAAATCACCTTTGTTGTTCGTGCCAGATAAATAGCCTTCATTATGCGGAACCGCTATGTTGAGTTTGTGCAGGATGTACTCATCACCCTGCATGCCAATATACGCGATCTGAAAGAACGCAGGAGCTTTGCTGATCCGGAAGAGCTTACACACATCGAAGCAAAACTGTTGGCCTATAACGAAATGCTTTCTATACTTCGCGCCAGCGCTGACGATGTTGGTCTTGATCGCAAAGAGCTGGGCCTTTAAACACAAACGTCATCGCGTAAGGCGCATGATCTCAATTTCACCGATAGCACGATTGCCGATCGCCACAACATCAACCACAGTAATCTTTCCTTTATACTTCGCACCAGTCGATAACATCACGATCAACTCCTGATCTTGTTGAAGAACATCTTTCGCGGCTATAGCAACACGGCAACGCACGGAACGGCTGCTGAGAAACTGCTCGTCCATGGCTTTGTTTTCCAACTGGTAGTAATTCATAATAGTACAGCAATAGTAATCAACCCGGAGTGTATATCGCAAGTGTTGTGTAAGAGATACACAATGGGCGGTTTTATCGATTATTAAACCTTTTTGGTCGAAAAGATGGTCACCGGCATCGTTTTTTTTGATGAACGGGAGTATGAATTGAGGTATCGTACGTTGTAACACAATAACTTTACTGCTGTCGATTAGATATGAGAAGTGAGATGATTGAGACATTGCGCCCGGATGGCAAGAAAGGCGTGGTTATGACGGAAGCACATTACAAGATGTTGTCCTCCTATATATTGGCGGCCCTTGATACTGAAGAGCCGTTTACACTGAGCCGTCTGTTGGAGAAAGTGCTGGAAGATTTTACAGAAACAATTGATAGCGACATCAACTGGTATGTGCTGCAGGTAAAGCTTGACCTGGAAGCACGCGGCTATATACGCACCATTACACCTGCCTACAAGAAGCGACTCTTCCTGTTGAAATTAACACGTCAGGGACAAAAACAATTGCAGCGCCAAAAGCTCATGGCCGATTGGTCGGCCGAGTAAAGCGACCTTTTCTTGTAGCCGCTATATTTGTTTCCCTTCGTAAAATTGCTTCTCTTTATGCAGCATGAAGCAATCCATCAAAGTGTCCGTTGATGCCGTTGTTTTTGGATACGACCAGGAACAGGAAATTTCTATTCTCCTTATCAAACGAAAGTTCGAACCTTTTCAGAAATTCTGGGCTCTTCCCGGAGGTCTCGTGAAAGATGATGAAGCACTCGAAGATGCCGTAAGACGCGAACTGAAAGAGGAAGCCGGTATAGATGTAAATTACCTCGAACAATTATATTCCTTCGGCAAGCCCGATCGTGATCCGCGTAATCGTGTAGTTTCTGTTGCTTACTTTGGTCTGGTGCGTCCTGCCGACTACCAGTTATCTGCGCAAACCGATGCCGAAGATGTAGCATGGTTTAGCATCAAGAAACTTCCACGACTCGCATTTGATCACAAAGCTATACTGGAAATGGCGATCAAGCGACTTCGCGGTAAACTTGCCTACGAACCGATTGGCTTTGAGTTACTCGACAAAAAATTCCCGTTCTCCGACCTGGAGAAACTATATCAGATTCTGCTTGATCGTGAACTCGACCGCAGAAATTTCAAGAAGAAAATTATGAGCTATGGCTTTCTGGAAGAACTGAACGAGATCGTTCAGAAGAAGTCAGGAAGGCCTGCCAGACTTTTTCAGTTCAATAAAAAGAAGTATTTCGAGCTGAAAGAGAAGGGCTATAATTTTGATATTTTCTTCTGATAACCAGGTGATTATATAGTTAATGTAAAAAATACGCAAATTGAACGTGTGGCGCACCAACTTTATAGATACATTTGCGTATATAATACACAAATAGATAAATATTATGAATCTGGAACGTTATGAAGAAAGCAACAACCGTTTGCCAAAAGAGGGGAGACATATTTTAGGTTCCTTGTCCAACAACACCATCGTAGTTTACCAGGCCTATCGTCAATCAATTGCAGATTATGCAGTAAAGCATCAGCACTTTGGCGGGGAATTCAGCTATAACCGGATGTCATGGATCAAACCGAATTTCTTGTGGATGATGTATAGAAGCGGATGGGCAGAAAAAGAAGGACAGGAGAATATACTTGCCATCACACTATCAACCGAGCATTTCGATGAAATTCTGAACAAGGCTGTAATATCATCTTTCAATAAGGAGTTTTACAACACAGAGGATGCATGGAAAAAAGACCTGACGTTGAAGGATGTTCGATTACAGTGGGACCCCGACCATGATCCGTGGGGAAATAAGCTCGAACGAAGAGCTGTACAATTAGGTCTCAAAGACGATACACTTAAAAAGTACGGCAAGGAATTCATCCTTAAGATTGAGAATATAACACCGTTTGTAAAAGAGCAGCATGAACATTTAAAAAGTGGAAGGATCGATATGCTTCAGGTGCCTTATGAAAGTATATATGTTCCGAAATCAAAAGACCTCGCTTCAAAAATAGGATTATCATTATAATAAATCAGTATGAGTAAAATCGGAGTAATTATCGCACGCTTTCAGTCGCCTTACCTGCACGAAGGGCACAAGAACCTGGTTGAATCGGTAAAGGTGAAGCACAATACCACAGTGATTGTATTAGGCGTATCGCCTGTGCGCGGAAGCAAAAGAAACCCGCTGGATTTTCAGACACGCGAGCGGATGATCAAGAAAGTATATCCCGATGTAGTGGTGTTGCCGTTGTCCGATCACCCGCTGGATACAAAATGGTCGCAGAACCTGGATACATTGCTGGCCAACACATTTCCCGGATCAAGCTTTAAACTCTATGGAAGTCGCGACAGCTTTAAGAGCTATTACTCCGGCAACAACGAGACTATTGAATTACCCGAGACCGGAAACTATAGCGCCACGTTGATACGCGAACAGATCAGCGATAAAGTAATGGACTCTGAAGAATTCAGAACCGGTATCATCTACGCATACTCCAATACATACCTCAAAGTATACCCTACAGTAGATATTGCAGTATTCAAAAATGATCGCACCGAACTGTTGCTTGGCAGAAAAGACATCGATAACAAATGGCGATTGCTGGGTGGATTCTCGGATCCCACAGACAACAGCTACGAAGAAGCCGCAGCACGTGAATTACGAGAAGAGTGCGGAGACATCGTAACAACACCCATGCAGTACGAAGGCTCCTTCCGCGTAGCCGACTGGCGCTACAAAAGTGAACAAGACAAGATCATCACCACGCTCTTCTCAACTGACTATATAGAAGGCGAAGCAATAGGAAGTGATGACATAGCCGAAGTACGCTGGTTCACCCTCGAAACCATTCAGAAAATGATCGAAGCCGAACAAACCGCCCCCGAACACACCAAACATCTCAAAGTTCTTTTGAACAAATACATCACGAATTGATCTCAAAAACTCGCAGCTCACAGCTTATCCAATCAGCATACAAATTTCCAAGTATCTAAATGAAGCACTATGAAAACCAATCTTCTCTTACTCGCAGACGCTTACAAGTATTCTCACTATAAATTATACTATCCGGGAACTACAAAAATATACTCTTACCTCGAAAGTCGGGGAGGAGTGTTTGATAACACCATGTTCTATGGATTGCAATACTATCTGAAAGAATATCTGCAGGGACAGGCATTCACCCAGGCCGACCTCGATGAAGCAGAAGAACTGATGCATGGTGTATTTGGAAGAAGCGATGTGTTTAACCGGGCAAACTTCGAGTATATATTGAGTCAACACGGAGGAAAGTTACCCGTAAAGATCAAAGCCGTGCCGGAAGGAACAACAGTACCCGTAAGCAATGTGCTGATGACGATCGAGAATACTGACCCGCGCTGTTTCTGGCTCACGAACTTCCTGGAAACACTGTTGATGCAAGTATGGTATCCGAGCACAGTAGCCACTATATCGGCAACGATTCGAAATATAGTCGAGCGATATTTTGCAGAGACAGCCGATGATACTTCTGCCGCAGCGATCGATTTTGTTCTGAACGACTTCGGCTTCCGCGGTGTAAGCTCAGTAGAGAGTGCAGGTCTGGGAGGATCAGCTCACCTCGTGAGCTTTATGGGCAGTGATACGGTAGAAGCTTCACGCTTTGCCAGGCGATACTATACTGCACAGCAGGTATACGGGCTATCTGTACCGGCAACTGAGCACTCCATCATGACGCTGTTAGGACAGGCCGGTGAATCAAAAGTCTTCGATCACGTACTCAAAGCATATCCCGAAGGTATACTTTCCTGCGTGTCTGACTCCTACAATATATTTAATGCCGTAGGCGATTTGTGGGGTGGTAAGTTCCGCGATGAGATCTTGCAACGCAACGGGCGACTGGTGGTACGACCTGACTCCGGTGATCCTGAAAAAACATTGCTAAAGGTATACGATATACTCTTTGAGAAATTCGGATTCACCGTAAACTCCAAAGGATACCGTGTATTGCCATCACAGATACGTGTAATACAGGGTGATGGCATCAACCACGAATCTATACCTCAATTGTATGAAAGTCTCAAGAGTAAAGGTATATCAGCCGAGAACCTGGTGCTGGGTATGGGCGGAGCGCTGCTGCAGAAAGTAAATCGCGATACACAGAAGTTCGCGCTGAAATGTTCATACGCAGAAGTAAACGGTGAAGCCGTTGATGTGCAGAAAGCACCCGTGGAAATGAATGAGGGAGGTGAGATGATCAAGTCGTTCAAAACATCAAAGGCTGGCAAGCTGAAACTCGTGCAGGAAGATGGTAACTATAAAACCGAACGTCAGGGTGAATCGGATAAAGCAGATGTATTACAGACGGTATTTGAGAACGGCGTGATAACCCGGGAATATACTTTCGAAGACATCCGCGACCGTGCCAAACAATCACGCGAAAGCGAACAAAAGAAACTCGCCTTGACTATAAATTGATTATCATTGTTGTCCATGGAAAACTCAATCAAAATCTACGCTACCCCGTCAGCTGTAGCGCTTGGTAAAAAGATAGCCGCACAGTTACAGTTGCCGCTTCACCAGGTACACACCGAAAAATTCTCGGATGGTGAATTGTTCGTCAGGTTCAATGAAAGCGTACGCGGACAAACCGTATTCCTCATCAGCAAGGTAAATATGCCGTATGAGAATTTCTTCGAGATGCTGATGACGGTAGATGCCGCGAGACGATCATCGGCACGCGAAGTTGTGCTGGTGATACCGTACCTGCCGCACAGCCGGCAGGAGCGGAGAGATGGTCAGCGAACCTCGATATCATCGCGTATGGTGGCAGACATTATTCAATTAATGGGAGCCGATCGCATCATCACACTCGACTTGCACACCAATGCGATCGAAGGATTTTACAAAGTGCCACTCGATCCGTTATCGTCACTGCGGTTGTTTGTAGATCACATCCGCGATTGCAAGCGTGAACATCTTTGCTTGTGTAGTCCTGATTTCGGAGGCATCAAACGCATCAAGCAATATAAAAAACACCTGGACTGCGAGATGGTGGTTATCAATAAAGAACGTCTCAAGGCAAACCAGGTGGCACACATGGAAATCATTGGTGATGTGAAGGGACGCAACGTTATCATTATAGACGACCTCGTGGATACCGCGGGAACACTTTGCAAAGCCGCTGATCTTTTGATGGAACATGGAGCCGAATCAGTTTGTGCGTATTGTACACACGGTATATTAAGCGGATCGGCCCTGAAGAACCTGGAGCAGTCGAGAATTGAAAAACTATATATATCCGATACCGTGGTGGAAGAACTCGATCATCCGAAAATAGAGATCGTAAGCTGTGCCGAGTTACTTGCCAAAGCGATGGAGAACCTGATCAACAATAAAAGTTTAAGCCAGATATGATTACGCGTGCGATTGAAAATTGCTTCCGGAATGCGGAGGAAAAAAATTGGGACAAGACGTATTGGGCGTTTGATATACACGGAACCATTCTACGACCGAATTACCAGCGCAATGCTATCTCTACGGAGTTTTACCCTTATGCGAAAGAAGTAATGCAGATGCTGAGCAAACGCAAAGACATTGTGCGTATACTCTATACGTGTTCATACCCGCATGAGATTGAACAATATATAGCATACTTTGCGCAGCATGGTATATACTTCGATCACATCAACGACAACCCGGATGTAGGCTGCGGTGCCTATGGATATTACGAAGATAAATTTTATTTCAACGTGCTAATGGATGACAAGGCCGGCTTTGATGGTGAAAGCGACTGGAGCGCCATTCTCGCAATTCTTCAAAAAAGAGAAATACTGGATGAGGTCAAAAACTGAAAATATAGCCGGATGTTTTTTAGGACTGGCCATAGGCGATGCACTGGGTGTGCCGGTTGAATTTAAGAGTCGCGCAACGCTGAAAGTAGATCCGGTAACAGAGATGATCGGATATGGCGTTTGGGATCAGCCATCCGGAACATGGTCAGATGATAGTTCATTGGCATTCTGTCTCGCAGAATCCTTACTACATGGATATGATCTGAATGATATAGCACAAAGGTCTGCGCGATGGATGCAGGGCGGATATTGGAGTGCACACGGAGATGTGTTCGATATAGGCGGAACAACACGTGTGGCACTGAGTAGAATTCTGGAGGGAGAAGATGCCCGGTTTTCCGGTGAGACTGAAGAGCGCAGTAATGGCAATGGATCATTGATGAAAATTGCACCAGCCTCCCTGTATTTTGCAAACCAGCGTGATGCTGAACTGTATACTTCGATAAAGGCTATATCATCCATCACCCACGCTCACTTTCGATCAGTGTTCGGCTGCTTTATATTCTCAATCTATATAGGCGAACTGCTGAAAGGAGCGGAGAAGAATATAGCACTGAAAAACACGGCCGTGCGTGCACGTGACTTTGCAAGGAAGCAAACGTTCAATGAAAGAGAAGTAGCGCTCTTTATACGGATACTGGAAGGTATGATTCCTTCCCTGCGTGAAGAAGAAATTTATTCCGGTGGTTACGTTATCCATACATTGGAGGCAAGTATATGGTGCCTGTTGACAACAACCAGTTATAAAGATGCCGTGCTGAAGGCTGTGAACTTAGGCGATGACACCGATACAACGGCCTGCGTAACCGGTGCACTGGCAGGTCTTTACTACGGATATAGCAGCATTCCCTTTCAGTGGTGTGAACTCGTTGCCCGCAAGTCAGATATTATTAAATTGGCAAACTCGTTTCAAGATTGCCTGCAGAAGAAGATATTCGCGTAAACTATTCGCGAATGATTCTTCTTTTCCCGGGACGCCATCAGCTCCTTACCAATTTTCAGTTTCAGTATATCGAAAGGCTGTTGGATCGCACCAACGCAAATCCGGTCACCGATATCAATGGAAATATAGTTAAGACTGATGCTATCGAGGCTATTGTGTTTGCTGTCACCTCCGCGAACCATAGTAATACCCGCAGAAACCCGTTGCCGTTTTACCTGCGGGCACTGGCCATCCAGGAATTTTCAGAAAAGTTAAATATACCAACCTATATTTATGGTATTGATGATGTAGGAAACCTTTCGAGCTTTGCCAGTTATACCATCAAACGGATCCGGCACGAGAGCGAAGGCATGCTGGATATAACTCCGGCCAATACCTTCGTGATCTGTTCTACGCCTGTGCTCGATATGTACCAGGCGCTTGGCTTCACCATTCTTCCGGCAGAACTCGTTGACAAGGCATCCTGGAAACACAGCACACCATTGCCGTGGGACATTGTCGAGAAAATCGCTGCCGATGATGCGTGGGACACCAACCCTGCTATAAACGAGTATATACATGCTTCGTCTTTTAACATCTGGAAAAAGTACAAGCTTGCCTCCAAAGTCCAATTGCTCTTCAAAGACCGTATGATCAGCGAAGATGGTGACATCACCGGCACACGCGACTATAACACCTACGTGCGCCAGATGGACACCATTGCTGAATTGAAATATACCGAGACTGCTCCCTATATCCGCTCGGGACGTATTGGTGATATAGGTTGCGCGGTAGGTTCATGGATTAAATTGGCTTGTCAGGATGAACGGCTGCGGGAGTCAGACTTCTACGGTATCGAAGTGGCGCGACACCTGTTTGATATATGTCAGCAGCGCAAGCATAACGGAGAGTTCAGAAATCCGTTTGTGTTCTTCTCACAGCGCAATGCCGTAACGGGATTGGTCTTCGATCGTGAGTCGATGAATACAATTCATACATCATCGCTTACGCATGAGATTGAATCGTATGGAAGTCGACAGGATCTGCTGGCCTTCATCAAAAATCGTTATGATGAACTGACCCACGGGGGTGTTTGGGTAAACCGCGATGTTGTGGGGCCGGTAAATAAAGATCAGCGTGTACTCATGCAGTTGAATCGTGAGGATGGTATACATACCGAAGTCGACAAGACATTCGTCAGTCGTGAAGAACTGGCGCAGCATCTTAACAAGCTTTCTACCTATGGAAGATTTCTGCGCTTTGCCAAGGACTTCCGCAAGCATGAAGGGTATATATTGCGCTATGCGATAAAATCAATCAACGGCAAAGAATATATAGAGCTATCACTCAGCGATGCATGTGAGTTCATGAGTCGCAAAGACTACACCGATAACTGGGAAAGTGAAATGCACGAGACCTTTACGTTCTGGAGCATCGATGACTGGAAAGCAGAGCTCGAAAAAGTTGGCTTTGTAACAGCTCCCGAATCACAAGCCTATACCAACACCTGGATTGTAGACAACCGCCTGAAAGGAAAAGTAGCACTATATATTGAAGAGAGCGGTAAGCTTGAAGCGCTTTCATATCCGGTTACGAATATGATTTTGATTGCTGAAAAGCGGTAAAAATTAGCCCCTGGCTTCAAGTTACTAGTTGCAGGTTACTATTTTTTACGGTTGGCGTATAATTGCTCGTTGTGAAAGACACTATAATTTAATTTGGAAATGAACGAACAAAAAGTAAATGCTGGCACGAGACTGGCGGCAATGTTTTTAGATCACGTTATCATGACATTTGCAATGATGATATTGGCGATTCCTGGGATGGTAGCGACTTTTAGTAAAGCCTTCAATGTAGGGCATGATCGACCACAGGCAAGTCTCTTTGGAAATAGTGTTTATATTATGTTGATTGGTTTTGCAGTTTATTGGTGCAAGGATTCAATAAATGGAAGAAGTCCGGCAAAGCGAATTTTAAAACTTCAGGTTGTGGATAATACTACAGGTATAGCAGCTTCGCCTATTAAATGTTGGATTAGAAATATCTTTTTAGGTTTTTGGCCGCTGGAAGCTATCGTAGCTTTGATAAACCCCAGCAGAAGAATTGGTGATTTTGTAGCAGGCACGAAGGTCGTTCCATTTCCTGCCGGTACAACGGAACAAAAGGTGAATTGGAAAGCAGTTGTAATCTCATTGGCGTTGGCGTACGCAGTTATCGGCATCCCTTTCTACCTAATGAAGTCAACGTTAGAAGGTCGCGAGATTAACTATGTTGAAAACTCATTTAACGAGTCAGAGAGTAGAGCAACGGAGCAGCTATTCGCAGATAGTTTAGAATCTGAATTGGATGCTGACGTAAGAGTTTATGATAAAATCGAAAATGAAGATTTAAAATATGTGTCAGTTATTTTTCGGATAAAGGAAAGTTACTTACCCAGTGAGGAAGCTTTTGAACAGTTGAAATCAAAGACCATCGCTTTAGCTTTGATTAAGTTTCCGGAGAAGACATTTATAGGCAGATTCCGATATGTTTATAGAATGGGAGGAAGTGTACAAACGAGAGATGTAACACTTGACTGGCGCGATCCTGTTGAAAATGAATAGTTAATAGCTATAGATGAATTCCATTCTGCCTGGCAAGCCTTAAAATGTCTTCCTTGTACGCGGCCATGTAGCCGTGTTGCAAATCGTTTACCAGTTCTTCAAGGGTATCTTTGTAAAGTTCGGCAGGATAACTTGAGAGGTACCTGATCAGCTCGTGAATGGCATCTTCGTATTGGGCCAGTTCAATATACGCTATATATAGCCCGAGGGATGCGAGCTCCGACTTCGGGTTCAGATGTGTTGCTTTTTTGAAGTCCTCAAGTGCCAGGGTATGATCTCCCAGGTCACCATAAATACCACCCCGAATGACATAAACCTTATATATACTTTCGTTACCAGGATAACGGTCTAATATTTTTGATAAGACTCCAATGGAGTGGTCCAAATTTCCGCTGTCCCGAAGCTCAATGGCTAACTCGAACAAGCTCTCGATGGTCGGCATTCTCTGTCTGTCGCTGAATACTCAAATATACGAATCCCGATGAATTTACCAGTGATCATAGCTTGCAGTGTATAATACCTTTGTCGTTAACTTTAACAGCGTTATATTTACCGACAGTACCCTAAAAGCCGTTAAGTAAGAAGTGATGCGGGAGTATTGAATCATCATAATAAAATGAACACAACAAGCCTTCTTGTTCTAGGAACATTTGTTAAATCAATAATTTGTCTGGCAGGGATCGTCATGACTATAGTGTATGCTGTATCGGGACTCTCTACGAAAAACGATGAGAAGCTAAAGAAAGCAGCGTTTTTTTTTTTCGGTACGATAGGTGCTATCGTTGCACTCAGTTTATGTGAATTTCTTTTTTTGATGCAATAAGACATTAACAGAGTAAAAATCGGTGTCAAGGCTATGTCTTTTCAGAGGACTCTGCAAGTTAGTCCCATATTCCGCTGTCCGGATTCGACTGAAATGAAATTCAGCCGGTATGTTCTGCGTGTAAATTTCTTATATATTTGTGTTCCCCTTACGTATTGGCAAGCTCAATAGATACCTAACTACCTGGCCTTCGAATGAAAACGGTATTACCATTTACAATTTCTCTTTCTCTTCTTCTTGTTCACAACGTTTCCTATGGATGTTTTAGTGGTGAGACCAGGTTCTCATCGGAGTTGTTGTTGCCATTGCAATAGGTTTGGTTATATACCGGATGAGAAAAAAATAGAGTAAAATAAAGTGCATATACATGAAAGTTTATAAAAACAACCCGGACGGATTCAAAGAGATCAGGGTAAAGATGTTGTTCATATTTATACCGCTGTTGCTGATTATGCTAATAGCAGGTTCATGGGCAGGTTTCATAGATGTTGATGCAAATGAGATTAGTCCCTCATCATTCGTGTCTGCGATATTATTTGTCGTCATATTTGCCTTTACTTTTACAAGAAATCTTGCCAAACAGCGAAAGATATTTAAAAGTTACCTGCTGATGATCGATGATGAGGTTATTGTACGCGAGCAGGAAATGATGCCAACAATATCGTTAAGGAAGGACACGATTAAGGAGATTGTGAAATGTAAAAATGGAAACATTTTAATAAAGGGCCAGACGAGACAAGATGTTATTATTGTGAGCAATAATATAGCGAATCGCGAAGCTTTGGAATCGGATCTTCACGCATTGATGGAAGTAAAGGTGCAGGCAGGCAAAAGTATACTTGAAAAGATGGCGCTGTTCATTGCGCCTGCATTGCTGGGGTTAATGGCTGCTATAATTGTCTCCACAAACAAATACCTGGTATTGATAAGCGCTGTTATTGTAACGATAACATTTGGTTGGACTTTGTACGAAATACAGATAAATAAAAATATTGACGTGAAAACCAGGCGAAGCAGCTGGGCGATGATTATCGTGATTCTTGTCATTATAGCTATAGCCTATTCAAAAGTGCTTAACTAAATATAGCTATGGTATTTATAGTATCGTGTTCGCGTGGGTAAAACCGGAGACAAAATTCTGGGGAGGGATCGTTTTTCTGCTCATCGCAGCACTTGGTTATCTGGCTGTTAAAGCAACGCGTGGTTATGCCATTGGCTATACGAAATATAAAATCAGCGGAGGAGTCATGGCAACACTGGTATTTGTGCAGGGATTCGGTTCGTTAATTCTTGCACTCATGTTGCCTAACAATTATTTTAATGAGATCGACTCGGTTAGAGAACTATACGAACAAAACGAACTATGGATAGCGGTAACAATAATTACGTTGTTATTTACTTTTATAATCTTGTTCGGGACAATATTTACTTTAGCCGCACGGCTGGTCGGGGCCCGGCAAGACTCATTCATAATAGAAATAGATATATACTGTTATGCGTAAGGAGACTGTTAAGAACCAAAGCAAGCTATTTACGGGTTGGAAGATATTTTATTGCTTAGCATTTATAACAGGAGCGATACTAAGTATTTTCGAAGTATATCTATACAGACTTACTATTATTAGCGTAACAATACCGATATCAATCATTTTGACAGTCGGGGTGAGCACATTCCTGTTTAGCAGAAGTCACTATAAAAGGAATTTCAACACGCGGGGTATATTCTTTCCGTTGTTTCAGAATATTATCTCCTGGGGTTTTATTTCCTGCTATATATTCATGGCTGTAAATTATTACGGAGCAGATAGTGAAGTCAGGCGTATAGAATTTGAAATAAAATCTAAAAGCTCGATGCCGGGCTCTAAAGGGAACAGGGATAAACGCTCACCGTTGGTCACTATTAACTACTTTGGAATGGACAAGGAATTGGTTTTCAAGTATGTCGATACAAAGCGTGTTCATGCTGCTACGAAAGTGACGGTGACAGTAAAACGCGGGCTGGTCGGGTTTGATGTTCTTGATCATTATGATGTTGTGGATTGATAGCATAATTGGCGATTGCAAAGTAGGTATACAATTGAATTACATAACCATCTTACAACTTGAAACCTTTACCGAAAACGGACAGACTGAAAGACTCAATCTGGGGTCCTGAGCGTAATCGTGTATATAGTATCACTGACACAGCCGGCTATAGTATATAACGATTATGATGGACAAAAGACATTTAGTTCTGCCTCCGCATTGCTTATGGGAGCGATCTCATTTTTGGGTGGAGGTGCGCTGGAGTGGATTATTTGGCTTGCAAATCCGCTATATATCTTTGCGCTATCCCTTTTTTATCGGGTCCAATCGCTCCAGCATTCTGATTGCGACAATGGCAACCGCTATAGCCCTGTCATTTTTAGGCTGGCATAAAATACTCGTGGCCGAGAATGGAAGAATGGCTTCCATCGTTGGTTTAAGTGCCGGTTATTGGCTTTGGGTATCAAGTTTGTTGATATCAATGATCGGAAGTATAGGTTACTTTCGTAAACGTTGAGAGGGTTGGGGTTTTCTTGGAATAAGTTGTTAGCTGTATTAGACTAAGAAGTAAATCAAGTGTTATGTTAGTAGACTATGCTTCAAAAATTAGTTTGTGAGGAATGAGTCAAACAAAATATGGCCGCGTTTGTTCAATATGGGAGTTTCTTATATCGTTGCTTAAGCTGTAAGGTTCCGGGACCAACCACAAGTTTTGTATCTGTCAAGCGGTGCGTAGCAGGTTCTTAAGAAGTGATCAAAGTTGATAACAGTTCAGCTACCGAACGAACTGTTTTCAGAGGTAATATAAATGAAGGACTCAATGCGATTGTGGAGGCCGCCAATTCTGGTAAACTGATTTTATTACGGAAGACTATGTCAATCTGACAACTTCCAAGTCTCTTATATCTGCTAAATATTTGATTCTCAGGTACTCGCTATAAAATGTTCACTACGCCTATATATTTAAAGAGTATATCCTTCTTAACTCAAATCATGGAAAAAATTACACAGCCTTTTAAGGTATATATGTACAGGCAATTGGCGGTAAATAAAACGTCAATTGGGCGATCATTTTAGTATACTTGTCGTCTTTCGTCCTACCGTTCATCAGGTTATAATGTATTTTATATATATATTTACCTCTAGATGTTTATTACACCCTAACCTGTTAAACGTTGACCAAAATGAATACACTTTACTACCCTTATCATCATTCCATTGCAATTTACTTGCCGTTGAATCGCTAGCTGCTATACATCACTACGCCTTTATTAGTCAATAACATTACACTTCCATGTGTTTTAAGAGCTTTTTTGTGTCTGCACAGGCACGCTGTCTAATCCTGTTGCTCCTGGTTTCTGGTCTGCAAGTCTTTGGCCATGAGAAAGATTCTACTTTGGTTACTCCGGGTCGGGTAGAAAATGATGCTGCGCTATACCGGATTTTTCCGGTAGGTACGGGGTATACCGAACGGAATTTTTCGATACAATCATCAGAAAGTGAATTAACGGATGCGTATCTCAAACAATATATAGGCGATGATGGTGAGGCTGCCTTTACGCGCGAGCAGGCCAAAGCTGCTATCGATAAACTTAACGAGTTAGGAACGTTTGTGACATCATTAACCAGCGACAAGCTGCACGAACTTCCCATAGGTTTCAAAAAGGTAATCAACAGTACTACGATCACCATTGCCATCAGCGAAGTAAAGTTTAAAGCGGGTCATGCCGAGTTTACTGCGTTTGCCAAACTGGACATCCCGCAGGAACCTCGCGAACTATATTTCGGTCTGGAAGGAATCAAGCTCACGTACGAAGGAGGTATAGTCGGTGATGCCAAGCTTGTTTTACTCGGAGATATACCGATCCGCTTCAATGGCGGGGCCAGCGTGCTGATTCTCAAGGGAAGCAGCAATACCAAAGTAGCAGCTCCAGAGTCCAAAACGTATCTCAGTTTTGATTGTAATGGTTTTAAAGAAGTAGGACTTGCTGCCGATATAGAATTTCCGCGAAGTCTCTTGATACCCGTAGACCCCAATGGCAAACGTTACGAGAGTGCCGATAAACGGGTAAAGGGTTCTTTCACCACGGTTGTAACCGATTGGAATGATATACTGGTAGAATTTACTCTGCCCGATTTTGAAATGCCGCTGATCAAGGATATGCGCTTCAGCATTGAGACAGCCGTTCTTGATTTCAGTGATTTGCGCAATAGCCCGTCCGTTGTTTATCCCGAAGGTTATGAAGCTGAATATCTAGAAGCCGGTCATACCGAGTTGTGGCGAGGTGTATATGCCAAGAGTGTAAAGATTGTGTTGCCGGAAGCTTTTGAAGACAAGACGAATCCTGATAAAAGAATTTCCTTCATCGGGGCAGATATGTTGATCGACAACAACGGTCTGACAGGATCTTTTACCGGCAAGAATCTTTTGCCAATTGAAAAAGGTACAGCGTCTGGCTGGAAATTGTCGGTTGATGAAATGCAGATCAAACTGGAGGCGAATAACCTGACGGGGGCATCGTTCAAAGGTATGCTCGGACTCCCGATTGCCGAGAAAGATACATTCGCGTATGAAGCCGTGATGATGCCGGATGAATACCTGTTGAAAGTAACTGTACGCAATAAGTTTAGTTTCTCTGCGCTTAACGCAACCGTTGAGATCGATCCGAACTCATACGTGCAACTGAAACTTAAGGATGACAAGTTCAGACCGGAGGCAATGCTTCACGGCCGCATGAGTATGAAGGTGTCCAGGAACGAAGATGGTTCGGATGCCATGGGCGAGTTTAAAGGCATAGAGTTCAAGTCACTTCACATCATGACGGAGACTCCCTATATAGAAGTGGAGTACTTCGGATATAAAGGCGAATTGAAGTTTGCCAACTTCCCGGTATCTATAAATGATATAGGCCTCACAGCACAAAACGGTAAAGCCAAACTTGGTTTCAACCTGAAGCTCAACCTGATGTCAGGACAATTCGGGGCGACTACACGCCTCGAAGTAAAAAGCAAACTAGAGAAACGTGATGACGGAACACAATCGTGGAAGTATGATGGCATCGGCATCAGTGCTATCCAGATCAAGGCAACCATCAGTGGAAGTCTGGAAATAGAAGGTGCCCTGAGTATACTGGACGATGATCCGATCTATGGCGATGGTATAGCCGGCAAGTTACAGGCTAAATTTATTCCGGTAAAAGTAGAAGTAAAGGCACAGGCCATGTTTGGTTCTACAACTTATCGCTACTGGTTTGTAGAAGGTTCTGTTTCGTATGGTGATGGAATACCGGTAGTGGGACCGTTGCGGATTCATGGTTTTGGTGGTGGTGCTTTCTATCACATGAAGCGTCATCCGAAAGGAGTAGAGGCAGGATCTTCGTTAACGGTAATGGATTATGTGCCGGATGATAAAGTACATTTCGGTATCAAGGCAGCTGTACTCTTCAACGTAGCCACACGAAGCGTTGTAGATGGTGAAGCTTCTTTTGAAATCGGATTCACGAAGAGCTTTGGTATAAGCTATATCGGTTTCTTTGGCGATGCACGATTCATTGGTAAAATCCCGGGTACGGAAAATATTGAAGGCTTCGTTACGGAACAACAGAGCAACTTTGCCAAGTATGAAGATGCCTTTGTAAAAGATAACCCGGTACTTGCACAAACTTTAGAGACACTCAAAGTAAATGAACCTTCGCAGGCGGCTTCAGCTTTATTGGGCGATGCCAAAAAGATGGGCGAGAGCGGAATGATATCAGCGCACGTGGGCATGATGATGGACTTCGCTAACAAAAGCTTTCACTCAACTTTTGATGTATATGTAAATGTTGCCGGTGGTTTGTTACGCGGTATTGGAAATAACAACCGTGCCGGTTGGTCAGTCATGCATATAGATTCTGATAGCTGGTATATCTACATGGGTACACCGGTTGATCGCATGGGCATTCAGTTTGGTATTGGAAGCTTTAGTGTGAAGACCGGTGGCTACTTCATGGCCGGTAGTAAAGTTCTCGATTCTCCACCGCCTCCGACAATCATTGCCGATATGTTAGGTGTTGAGATGGCCAAGCTCGACTATATGCGCGATGCCAACGCACTGGAAGACGGAAGAGGTTTTGCCTTCGGAACAAACTTCTCGGTGGACACCGGTGAGATGCGTTCATTTATACTATATGCCAGCTTCAAGGCCGGAGCAGGTTTCGATATTATGCTTCGTGATTATGGCGATGCACACTGCGTGGGACAAACAGAACCGATCGGTATAGGAGGATGGTATGCCAACGGACAAGCCTATGCCTATATGCAGGGTGAAGTAGGCGTGAAGATCAAGATCTTCGGTATGAACAAGAAGTTCTCCGTGTTACGCGGAGGCTCTGCTGTACTCTTGCAGGCGCGACTGCCAAACCCTACGATGTTTAAAGGATATCTCGCAGTGAAAGTAGATATACTCGGTGGATTGGTAAGCGGTAACTTCCGTTTGAAAGTCGCATTGGGTAAAGACTGCGAAATTGTAAATGATTCAGGAAGTCCGCTGGCGTTAAATGTTATCGCGGATCTGAAGCCGATCGATAAGGCAAAAGATGTTGATGTCTTCGCGGCACCGCAGGCAGCATTCAACATGCGCATGGAACATCCGTTCTATGTGGAAGATGATCAGGGCAGCAAGTCGTACAGAATAAAGCTCGAAGAATTTACAGTAACCGACAACGGTACGGCTATACCGGGCAAGCTGGTATGGAATAACAACCGCGACCTCGTTACCTTCTATTCAACCGAAACGTTGCCGCCACACAAAGAACTGAAGGCTGTTGTAAAAGTCAGCTTCGAACTGCAGCAAGGTACTACCTGGCAGCAGGTATATGAAGAAGGTAAAAAAGCACTGGAATTTAAAGAGATAACGTTTACCACGGGCGATGCACCGGATAATATACCATTGTCCAATATCGAGTATGCGTACCCGGTGGTAGATCAACGCAACTATTATCGTGATGAGAGCAGAGAAGGGTATATCCAGTTGAAGCGCGGTCAATCGTATCTCTTCTCGGATGCATGGCGTTATGAGATCGGCACAGGCAAAACCGGGCAGGTAGCGAAGAAACAGGAAGTAGTATACAACGTTGCCGAGAAACGTATTGACTTTACACTCGATGCCTTAGATCTGAACGCAGCCTATACCATCGGTATGCTGGCAACGCCGCGCGATGCTTCGTCAACGCAGCAGGGTGCTGTAGAGCAAGTGATCAAGAATGATGCAGGTGATCTCACGGTTCGACAAAACCAGGCATCGGATGTTCAGCAGACTGATCTTGGAAAAAGTCTGATCGAATATACCTTTCACACCAGCAGACATACTTTGTATAGCGACAAGATCAAAGGTATAACCATTGTACAGCCTTTGATCGGAAAGATATCCTCGGATGTGATCAGTCTTCAGCCCCAGGTAGCCAGCTACGAAGGATTTGATGTGGCGGAACTTATCGGTACACAATATAGTGGTCATCAGCCCTTGTCAACGGTAGCAGCGCTTCCGGAGGATGCTTACTACAAACAGGATATATACCCGTTGTTATACCGCGAGTACCCGGTAGCGAATGAGATCAGATTGCACCGCGATACGGCAGCACTTGGTTTCTATCCGTCAAGAGCATTACCAATAATGTCGCTATACCAGATGCAGGCAGAACTTTCGGAGCCGGGTGGCATAACCACAACACGTGTTCCCTATATATACAACCTGCCGGATGTATACCACCAGGACTTCATCGATCTGCAAACACAGGTGGTGAATACATTCCTGGGGACGGAGCAACAAAACCGCTATGCATCCATCATTATGGGCGGCTACCCGATGATCCGTGCAGGCAATTACCCGGTGAAGTTCCAATATATACTTCCGAATGGAAAACGGGGATCATCAGCCGTGTTCATTTATACTAATCCGATCCGATAAGACATCATGAGAAAAGATCGTCTCTATATTGTATTTACGTTGCTGTTTCTGTGCGGCACAGCCCTGACCAGCTATAGCCAGCGGACGAATTATGTTAAAGCACTCGGCCGCGCACAGAAGAAACAGATCCTGATCCGCTGGGCAGTAAACCAGCCGCGCGCATGGAAGTTGTCCAATCAACATGGTTTTGAAGTGGTTCGCTATACCGTTATCCGCGATAGTGTTATTCTCAGCAAGCCGGAACGTAAATATATAGGCATCATTAAACCGGCAGAACAAAGTCAGTGGATCGTGCCTGCCAACAGCAACGAGTATGCAGCTATTATAGCACAGGCGTTGTATGGTGAAAGCTTTGAAGTAAGCAGCACCGACAAGGAAAGTATATTATCATCCATTAACAAAGCGCAGGAACTCGAACAACGTTTTGCCCTCTCGCTATATGCGGCCGATCAGAATTTTGCCATGGCACAACTCGCGGGCTGGGGACTGACGGACACGGATGTAAAGGAAAATGAGAAGTACCTCTATCGTATCAAATCAAAAGTACCTGCAGGTCAGTTAGCGATTGATTCAGCGGCAGTATTTATAGGACTCAAAGACTACAAACCGCTTCCGGAACCAACTGAAGTCGCAGCACAATTCAGTGACAAAACAGCAGTGATCAGTTGGGACTATAATTCGCTGAAAGATTACTATAACGCGTACTATATCGAGCGCTCATCAGACGGCAAGAATTTTTACAGAATTACCGAGCGTCCCATCATGCAGATGAGCGAGAGTGATGCCGCAAAACCTACCGGCAGAATTCACTATGTAGATGCACTGGGGATGAATGATGTTACCTACTACTACCGCGTGCGTGGTGTAACTTCCTTCAGTGAACTGGGGCCGCCTTCTGCAAAAGTATCCGGGGTAGGTCAGAAGATATTGGAGTATGTGCCGCACATCGTAAAGGCCGCTGTAAACGAAGCCGGTGAAATGGAACTGAGCTGGTCGTTTGAGCGCGCGGGCAATGGATTGATCCGTGGTTTTACCCTGAGTCTGTCTCAAACCGAAGCAGGTCCCTATATACCGGTGGTGCAAAATATACCCGCTACTCAACGTACGATCCGCTATACTAAACTCTTTCCGACCAATTACTTTACCATTACAGCCGATGCTGTGAATGGAGCGTCACGGACATCCATGTCAGTACTGGTGCAGCCGGTGGATAGTATACCCCCGCAGGCTCCGCAGGGTGTGAAAGCCATCATCGATTCACTGGGTGTCGCCACGATCAGTTGGACACCGAATACCGAGAAAGACATATATGGCTATAAGATATTCCGCACGTATGTAAAGGACGCAGAACCTACACCGCTCACCGATACAGTTTATACCGGCACCACCTTTACCGACAGTGTAAGCATGCGCATTACCAATCGCAAGGTATACTATATCGTTACGGCATTGGACCAGCGCTATAATCAATCCGCCTTCACGGCACCGGTGGCAGCAATAAAACCAGATATCGTTCCTCCAACCAGTCCGTTGTTTACCAAGTGCGAGCTGACTGGAAATGAGGTACTGTTACGCTGGTCAGACAGTCACGATGATGATATAGCATCGCATACCATCTATAGAAAGGCCCAGGAAGAGAAAGACTGGAAACGCATCAAACAATTCGGTCCCCACACCACCGGTGAGTATAAAGATTCCGATGTAACGGGGGGCATTGTATATACCTATACGTTGGTGGCCGGTGATTCCAGCGGGCTGGAGTCAAAGCCTTCTACACCGGTAAGTATAAAAGTAATTCGCAGACCGGGCGATCTGACGGTAAATGCTTTTGATGTATATATCGACCGTCAGAACCGCTATATCGAATTATTCTGGCGTGATACGCAGGATAATGTTGAGGAGTACCAGTTATACAAGGCTGAGAAAGGTTCGCCCGCTACACTCTGGCGTGTACTGAAGCGCGAAGAGAAGCGCACAGTAGATGAAAAGCTGACCGTGAATACCGAGTATAGCTATGGTATACGTGTGGTTACCCGAAAGGGAGAAGTGAGCAAGATCAAATGGTTGGAGGTTAAATATTAGTACGCACTATTTCGTAAGGATCTATGAAAAGACTTTTACAATTCTGTTTGTTGTTAGTTTTTTACCAGACTGCTGCCCAAACGGATTTTTCCAATGAGTATATGATCACCGTATCCGGTGGTGTATACTATGGCGGTGACTTGAGTTCCGGCTGCGGAAGCCGCTACGATGTTATCCTGGAATTTGAGGATGGCTCAACGCAGACCATTGTAAGCAACGGACACGGTGGGGGGGGTACGGTATCCTTCTATCGCAAGTTCTCATTCCGAAGCGACAACCGCGTAAGACGTGTTATTGCGTTTGGTAAAGCACACCGTCAAAGTCCCCGATACCGTTCGTGTGGGTATAGACGAATTGATGAAGGAAATATATACCTGCCGTTGGATCTCAATACCGATTATCCCTGCGTGAACAGGCTATACCGGAATGTTTTCAGAGGTTTTAACAGCAGTGATATAACAATTGATATACAGCCGGTGGCACAACGCCTCACCACAACGTTGTCCATGCCGAACAATGCAACCAACCGCAGAAGAACATCCTACGCACTGGACGCTATGTTTACCAGCGGTGGCAGCGATCGTGTCTTCTCCGGCTATCTCGATTCATGGGGGAGAAGCACAACCGTGAACAGAAAAGACTCGATCGTTTTGTTGAAGTCTGATGTGCGTTCGGTTTTATTGACTACGGCTGGTCAAACGGTTAACGGTCGCATCGTTCGTAATTTTAACACCTCGCATTCGTTCGATCTTCCGGCATTTACCAACACCCTTGATGTTACTTACCCATTCAATCTTTTCCCGGACGCACCTGCGGGTAGCCTTCGGGTTGTATACCGGAAGATAAAATTCCCGTTGAAGTATGGGCCGAACACCTCCTATATATTGCCTTCGGATACGAGCAATCGTGTTGTTTTACTCGGGCCTCGCGGAAACCCGGCTTCGTTCTACCATTGGGTATATAGCTGGGATGGTGTAAACTGGACAAACCTTCCGGCTAAATTTCAAGGCAGAAATAGACTTGAGATATCCGGCTATGATATTCTTGGAAATGAATTCTGGAAATATCACAACAACAATATCTTCTTCAAGATCATTGTCGATTGTAACGGAGCGGAATCAGAAACGCTTACACTGTCGGCAAGACTTTCGGCTCCCAACATAGTTTCGGTTACACCGGATCCTGACCGTTGTTATGATAAACCTCAGGATGGATCATTCAAAGTAGTTTTCGACAGACCTTTGCATGTGAGTGAAGCCGGAGAGCCTGAGCGTCTCACCATCCTGGTTACGGATGCTGCGGATAATACCGTAACGATCGATCAGCTCATTGATGTTACCCTCGAAGCAGACAATAGTTTCTCCTGGCCACGCAGACTTTTTTCAGACCGGAATTACCAGATCAGGTTACTCGGTAAATTTAAAGAAGTACCTACGTTTACTGATAACCCCGTTAACCATGCGCGCAACGTGGAGTTGATACGGCCGAGACCGATCACATCAACACTTACACCGGAGGCTGTACATTGTTATAATGGTGGCGATGGTAAGATTCTTCTCACAGCAGATGGTGGTGTTGGTAATTATCGCTTTCAATATTTACCAGTGGGCGCTACGGATTCCGTGCTGGTAACATTCAGCGAAGCAACTACGCATACGTTGGAGTTTCTTCGCTACGGTGTATATGGTTTTAAAGTGATGGATGGCAATCAGTGTATGGATGCCGCGCGTGCCAAGGCCGTGCTGGTAAATCAACCGACCGATTCGCTGCACATCGGATTTTCAAAGACGACTGATCCTCTTGCGTACCACTATAAAGATGGATATATAGAGACTATATTGGTAGGCGGTACACCATTCCCGGATCAAAGTTATGCCGTGCAGTGGTTCGATCCGGTAAACCTGTTGCCGGATTCACTCTATAACAACGCACCGTTGGCACAAGGTTATCAGGCGAACATTGATAGTCTGGGTGATGGACGTTATCAACTCCGTGCTTATGACAGTCAATATACAGTAGCACATCCTGATCATCGTAAGGGGTGTATGGTGGTAAGTGATACGTTTCGTCTCATCGAGCCGCCACCCATCGTAGTAGCAATAGCTGAATGGCATTTTGTAAGCTGTCATGGATACGATGATGGCGAACTCGTGGCGCATGCAAAAGGAGGTGTGCCCTATACGAGCGATCTTCCATACCGCTACGAATGGTTGAAAGATGTAAACGGTACACCGCAGTCAATCACTCAGCAGGACAGTATAGCCACGCAGTTGCGTACGGGTATATATCGAGTGCGCATCCGCGATAAGAATAATATAGCCAGGCTGTCCGATCCGTTTCTGTTGGTAGAACCGGATGTATTGACGGCAGCGGTAACTACGACACCAATCAGCTGTAGCTCCGGAACCGATGGTACAGCGCAGGTTGCATCGACCGGTGGTACATTGCCTTATACCTATAGCTGGTCGGATGGCGCAACCACGGCCTTGAACGTAAACCTTATTGAAGGTCGGTACTTTGTGCTGGTAAAGGATGTGCGCGGCTGTACTGCTACCGCGAATGGAAGTGTTGTATCACCTTCACCGCTTCAGGTAGATAGTCTGCTTACTAATCCGCAATGCTTTGGTTATGAAAACGGAAGCATCAACATAACCGTGATACAGGGAACGCCTCCTTACCGATATAGCTGGAGCAATGGTGCTGAGACAGAAGATATAGATCAATTGCCGGCCGGTGTCTATACGGTGAGGATTACAGACGACAATGATTGCGTAAACTATAGAAGATATGAATTGATCGATCCTGCTCCGGTGCATGTAGATCTGGGTAAAGATCGTACGCTATGTACCGACCAGGTATATATCGCTGATGCAACCATCGATGATCCGGGCGCGCAATATCAATGGAGTGGTCCGAACGGCTTTATCGCGCAAACCAGTATAGTAACCATTTCGGAAGATGGAACCTATACTGTGCACGTTGTGGATTCTCGCGAATGCCACGGTGAAGATGCCATCGCGATAAGGCGTATACAGGTAAATATAGGTGCCGAGTTTATTGTTACTACGCAGGCGTTTAAAGATAAACTGGTGACACTGGTTAACATCAGCGACCCGCAACCCGACAGCGTAGCGTGGTGGGCTTCCGAGGGCGATGTTCAGTTTGCATTATCGCTGATCAACAAAGCTGAATTAACCTTTGCCGACACCGGTACCTACACAGTGTACATGCGTGCCTACAGACAAGGTTGTGAAAAAGATTTCTCGAAGCCGATCGTAGTGGTGGCAGGTACATTTGATGAGGGCACCAAAGACGAGTCGCCTTTCCTCGAAGAGTTTACAGTTTTCCCGAATCCATCCGATGGTAAATTTTCAGCCATCATCGGGTTGCGCGAGCAAACTCCGATTCGCATACGGATGATCTCTGTGGCAAGCAATGTTATTGTAGACGATCGCGAAGCACTGGGCAGTCAGCGTTACGAATTGCCATACGATCTGAACCTGGCATCAGGAGTATATTTCCTGCTGCTCGAAACTGCCAAAGGGAACTATATACTTCGCGTAACGATCTACTAGTAAATTTTTCTGATGTCGATGAACTGGATGCACATGCTATATATACCGAAAATCGTTAACGCTATCCCGGATATCCTTACAAGGAAGATGCTTTCGAAAAGTATACTCCTGTTGTTGTTGATGCTTTGCCAGGCGGCTTGGGCACAGTTTCCCGTGCAGGTAAACACACAGCTTCGTCCGCCCTATACACTTCAGCTGAGTGAGTATTATGCAACGGGTCGTGAGAAACTTGTGGTAATTCTTACCAACCGCGACTTGAACAAGCCCGTGGTCAACGTAAAGCTTCGCATGATCATTGAAAGTCAGACGGTGCAACTGCGAACCCGCACGTATGCAGATGTACCGGTTATAGCATTGGATGCCGGTGTACCCGTGCGTTTATCGTTGTCTGATCTTGCTCCGTATTTCAACCCGGAGAACCTCGACTTCTCAGGCATTACGCGACAACAGTATATGCAGCAGGCTCGCTTGCCCGAAGGATTTTATCAATTCTGTTTCGAAGCCGTTGAAGTTTCATCCGGACAGGTAGCAAGTGCTAAGGGATGTGCCATGGCATGGATAAGTCTGAGCGATCCGCCATTATTAAATGTACCGCGCAAGGGAGAAGCCATTGCCTATAAGGAACCTCAGAACATTATCTTCCAATGGACACCACGTCACCTCAATTCTCCGAACTCTGCTTTTCAGACCGAGTATGATTTTCAACTGGTCGAGTTATGGGACACATCATTAGCTCCCGAGATTGTTTTTCAATCGGCCGCTCCGCTATATGAGACAACGACACGTTCTACCACGTTGCTATATGGTCCGTCACAACCGTTGCTGATTGTAGGTAAACGCTACGGATGGCGTGTACGTGCCCATGCCCGCAGTGGTGTAGAAGAGGTAGATGTATTCCGGAATCAGGGCTATAGCGAAATATATTGGTTCACGTACCAGGACACATGTCCACCACCCGCAGGTATAGCAGCGACACCCGGTACCTTTGGTAATCTTGAATTTAACTGGGCAGCCGATCGCAATCACCGGTCATTTGTAGTTACGTATAGACAAAAAGGTAAAGATGATGGAGCCTGGTTCGATCAGAAGACCGAGCAGGCCATGGCATTGGTATACGATATGCAGGCGGGACAGGTATATGAATATCGTGTCGGTGCATTCTGTAATACCGATCAGCCAACGTTCAGCGAAATAAAAACAGTAGAAGTACCCGCGAGGAATTCAGAGACATTTGTCAACTGCAGCATTGTACCTGATCCGGATATATCCAACAAGCAAGCTATACAAAACCTGAAAGTTGGAGATGTATTTCGTGCCGGTGATTTCCCGGTAAAGATACAGGAGGTAAGCGGCACCGGCACATTTACCGGTAAAGGATATGTCATGGTTCCTTTCTTAGGCAAGGCCAAGGTAAGTGTAACGTTTAGTGGCATACAGGTAAATACAGGCTATCAGCTCATCAGCGGAGAGGTCGTAACAAAATACGGATCGAAAGGCGAGGGGATAAAAGATATAGATGAGACACTCGATCAGTTCCGCGGATACGAAGGATTAGTATCACGACTGAAAGGCCTCACGGTAACGATGGACTCTTCTTCGTTGAAAAGTCTTACGGACAAGGTTGTAAAGGAGGCCAAAGAAGAATTACCGGCTGAACTCGCCAATGAAATTACACAGGATGTAAAACAACTGAAAGAAGCGAAACAAGCTTACGATAAAGCGGATGCCGCTTATGCCGCAGCAACCTCACCGGAAGAGAAAGAAGCCGCGAAGCTGAAACGCGATGAAGCAGAAAAGAAATTCAACGCTATACAAGAGAAGTTTGAAGGTAAAGCCGAGGATGCTATTGATACCGAAGCGTATACGATAGCCTTTGCGCAGGCTAAAGACGCCAATTATGGTTTCGACAACTTACAGGATAAGTATAGACCGTATCATGAATCGAACTATGAGACGAAGCAAAAAGGCAAAGAACTATACTATATCCCCTGGAAGGCTGTGGCTACCGGATCGTTTGATTGGGTAAAAGCATATTCAACGCCTTCAGGTAGTCCATTACCGCAGAACCTTATCTTCCGTTCTACAACGGGGACTCTGCAGACCCAGCCCGGCACTAATCCGCAGGAAGTAAATATACGTGTGCATGGCTATGGTGCAGGAGAGAAGAATGAAGTTATAGCCTATATCCGGGCGACCGGTGCTGATGGTAAAGAGACATTAACCGAAGCAGGAAGTCTGAATGTTGTCAGCTATAGTAAAGTTATTCGCAAGCTGGTATTGGTGCCGGTAAATACAACAACGCTTGATATATCTATTCAGGAGATTCAATCTCAACTAAATGCTATATATGGCAAAGCAGTTGTACAGTGGACGGTGCAGAAGGACCAGCCGTTTACCAGTTCGTATGACGTAGACAACAACGGACTCGATGATGGAGACAGCGAGTTTCTGTCCAATTATACCGCGGAGATGGAAACGCTCATCAGCGAGTATGAAGAGAAGAAAGCATTGGAAGATGATACATACTATCTCTTCCTCGTATCCGGTTCGGAGAGCAAGACCAAACTCGGCTATATGCCCCGAAAGAAAACAGCCGGATTCATCTACATGGATTTAGCGAGCGGCCAGTCACTGGTAAAAACTATCGCCCACGAATTAGGACACGGAGCCTTCCGACTCGAACACACCTATAAGACATACGCCTCACTGGCAAACGGCACTACCGATAACCTGATGGACACGCGTCCGGATGGTGTAGCATTGCATAAGTATCAATGGGATTTAATACACGATCCTGCTTTAGTCATTCCTATACTGGAGAATGACGAAGATGGTGAGTTGGTTGCACAGGTAGTACAATGTTTGACAGGAGCGAGTCTTGACTTCGCCATGTACTATACCGCTACGTGGATGACCATGCAATTCGATGACGAGGTAGCAGAAGCAAATAAACCTTCCTTCGCGGATTTTGGAAGTGTTACGAGCTACAAAGAGTTCAGCAAAACCGAAGCCCTTGTATCGGCCGGTATATCTTGTGTAACGGCAAACCTGCCAGCCTTTATTTCTCCCATCGCAAGCAGAAAATTGAAATCCGGATTATCTGCATTGGGTGGCGCAGCTACTGGCTTTGCCACCGAAGCAAGTAAGCAATATGAGCTAGCCTATACTAAAATAAAGAAGCAGGGTAAAGATCCAGGCATGGCGGATGTGATAACGGAGATAGATTGGAAGCCTATCATTCAAAGTTCTGCAGCCAGTGGATTGATGACCGGTACAGCGACCTGGATAGCATCGAGTCCGAAGTATAAAGCTTTATTGGAAAAGATAGAAGATCGCCTTGGTATAAAGGATTGGACAAGGGATGCGAAAAAAATGGTCGATTACCTTTTAATAAGGAAACGAATTCCTCCGGCCTTTATGACTGCCATGAAGAAGTTTGGAAAAACAGAGGGCGAGATTGCCACATATTTTACGGAGTATCATTACTCAAGAGCAGGTCAAAAATTCCTGAGGGACATGGAGTATTACCTGGCTAACAAGAACGCCTATAGATTAACCTCTGATGAAGCTTTTGCATTGTGGGGTTATACAACGAAACTTTTTTATAAGGAATTAAATGCCAACCTGAGGAATGGTGTAAATGCAGATAAGACAAAAGAAGTCACCGAATTGATAAACGGAGCACTTAAAAAGCTTCCAAATTATAGTGGTGCGAAGGTTTATAGAGGTATTGCAATTGAGCCTTCCATGCTGCAAGCTTTTATCAAGGATTACAGCTTGGGAAATACTAAACTGTGGAATGATTTTACTTCTTGCGGAGGTTCTCTTGGTGCATCGTTCAGTGGCCGTTCGGATGTGAATGTTATTTTTGAAATTGCACATACAACGGGCAAGGAAATATCAGATTTGGCGGATGGCGTTTTGTATGGAGGTATGCCGAGACCTGAGATTCTCATTAAAGCAGGTAGTCAGTTTAAGGTAATTGCAGCTCCTCTTTTTGATCAGTCGCTGCAAAAGTGGGTAATTAGAGTTCAGCAAATTCTTTAGTATATGGAGCTATCGGAGGCTAGACAATTTTTTAAAGATCGACTTAAACTTGCGTTGAGCGATGATCGGCAGCCGATGCCGGATATACTTGAAGTAAACAAGGTATATGAGTCTATATATTATCGTGAGTCACAGCGTGGTTGCAGAGATCTTAAATATAAACTTGTGAAAGATTCAAGTGATCGTTACGTTTTGGATTACTATTTAAAAACGGATGATTACTCTATACATAAACGGATTGATGCAAACGGTAACTCAATAGAATTGGAAAATTTTGAAGCACAGTTTGGGTGGCCGGTATACGAAGATAAAGCTGAAACGGAAAGGGAACATCAGCGAATCAAAGAGCATAACCAAACGGTATATGCTATTCTAAAGAACAAAGGATTTGAAAAGTAAGAGCGCAGTGAAAAAATATATAATTGTAATTCTGTTGCTATCGGGGGCTGTGTGTTATGCGCAGCAGAACGTTCAAGCTTACTTCAATGCTATAGCCAATCAACAACCCACAAGCCCCTTCACATTCGATCCGGCGGTAGGAGAGAGTCGCTATATCCAGGCATTGTCTCCTTATCTGACAGATACGTTGGTAACAGTTCGTTCGGAAGCATATCTTTTAATAAGCCGCCTGGGACAAAATAGCAAGCAGGCGAAGATTCGCAGGGAAGTAGTTAAAGTGCTTTTGAAAGGATGGCGCGATAAAGATTCGGGCATAAACGGGCAGGTAGCCAATGGGTTGTTCCGGTTTAATAAAGAGGATTTTGATAAGACTGCATTGGAAGATGTTCGAGAGCTTAATAGCGCAGTAAAGCCCTATATAGGTAAACTTTTCAAACTCATTGGTAAACTCGACCTGCGCGATCAGTTAAATGCTATAAAGGTGCATGTACAGAATCAACAAACTCCTTTGTCACGAAAAGATATATGGTCAGGTTATGTAGCCATGGCACGTTTGGGAGACGCATTGTCCGAGCAGACGGTTATGGATAAGGCGAACAAGCTTGGCTCCAACGATGATACTATATATGAATTGTACCCTGACCTGGTATATATAAGATCACGGACTACGATTGATTTTCTGATAAAGGAATTATACAGTGAAGAAAATAATTGCTCTTCTCCGGATGCTGAGTCGGATCGTCCAATCAACTGTGCGTATCGCATTATGGAGATGCTGGGGCCTGTTATTAAAGATTACCCGATTGCTGTCAGTGCGAGTGGCGACCTGGTTGAGAAAGATTATCCTAAGGCGTTGGCTACAATCCGCAGATGGTTCAATGAACGCAACGGGAATTATACGATCATGAACCACTGATAAACATTTGTGCGCTATATGAAGAAGATTTTTACAAATACAGGTTGGCGTAACATAGGTGTGCAGGTGAGCTTCCTGCTCGTTGCATTTGGTTTATATGCGTGCTTCCAGGAGGAGACTATTCCTGTATCGATTGATTTTTCCTATACCATCGGGAATGAAAATTATACTACACCGGCCCGCATCAGTATAACGAATAATACTACCGGAGCCGAAAAATATCAATGGACATTTGAAGGCGGACAACCTGCTACATCTTCATTACGTGATCCCGGTATCATTACGTTTACGGAAGCAGGTCCGCACGCCGTTACACTGGAAGCCTGGAGCGAAGATGATCGCCAAAGTAAAACGATTTCCATTACAGTATACGATGGTGTCATACCAGATTTTTCTGCAGAAGTGTTGACGAATAATATATCACCGGTAACAGTTCGGATCACCAATAAGACTGAAGGAGGTACTGGTTTTCGCTGGGTGTTCGAGCAGGGGAGTCCTGGGGAATATACCGGGGAGAATCCACCGGATGTTCAATTCTCAGAGCCGGGAGATCATCGTATTATACTCATTGTAGAAAATGGTCCTGCTGTTGATTCCCTGATACAAACTATATCCGTAGCGGCTGCATTATCTCCCGGGTTTGAAATCATTCCTGATTTCGAGGATGATGACTACGAAGCACCCTTACATGCTACACTACAGAATAACACAGTCGGAGGACTGCAGTGGCAATGGTCATCTACCGGTGGACAGATCAGTAACAAGACAGCACAGCAACCGGGTATATATTTCGCTCAGCCCGGCACCTATAGCATCACGCTACAGGCATCCAACGGTAAAGAGACCAAAACAATTACAAAAGATATAGTTGTAAAGCCTAATACGGGCCTTCGCACTTTTACGGATGTTAAACTCGGAATCAATACTGCACATGCTACTATCGGCAGTTATTACTCTACCACGTTACGCAGGGTGATCAGCAAGAATGATCCGGACTCGTTGTTTCAATATGTAGATATAGCATACTTCGGGCTTAACGCTACGTTTACTTTCAACAAGTTCACGTCACCGGATTCTGTTGAAGAGTATACCTTCGAAGCAATACCGCAGCCGCAGGTAACGCATTTTATTAATTCTCTTGATAAATGTGCCTGCGGAATTGCACTGTCAGAAAGTGATTTTGACCAGATGACTACGGATGCACTTTTGCAGCCGCTGAATATAACTTCAACCGCGAAAGGATTACAACCTTTTGATGATGTGCAGGTACCACGCATCGTTCTGTTCAGGACACAAGACAATCGTAAAGGTGCTATCAAGATCAAGTCCTATCATCGCGATGGCTTGCAGTCTTATATACTCGTTGATATTAAAGTTCAGAAAAAATGAATCCTCTCTACACGTACCGTTGTCTGTTAGTTCTTTTGGCGCTCCTGGTTGGGCCGTGGTCGTATGGACAGTCCATTCGCCTCGACAACCTGCGTGATCAGTTCGGTAAAGGCAAACCTTTCAAACTGAATGGAGCTTTGTCTGCCAATGGTATATATTATAATGGTAATGGAGGCTACGGCCGCGATCCGTTCTCATATTTTGTGAACGGTAGTATGAACCTGAATTTGTATGGTTTGGTAAATCTGCCGTTTTCATTTACACTCACAAGTTTTGGCAGCGATTACTCATACCCTGTACCGCCCAATCGCTTCAGTATACATCCATCCTATAAATCTGTAACAGCACATATCGGAAATATAGCAGCAACGTATTCTCCCTATACATTGAATGGTTATTTGTTTACCGGAGTGGGTGTCGATGTCGAGCCGAAAGACAGCGGACTAAAGGTAAGCGGTATATATGGTCGCTTGCAGAAAGCTGTTGAGTATGACACCGCCAATCGCATAACAGCGGCTGCCTACGAACGCATGGGGTGGGGAAGCAAGATCGAATATCAAAAGGATAATTATCGCCTGGGGATGATTGCGTTTCATGCCTGGGACGATGTGAACTCTATTCAGAACAAACCTGATAGTTTGCAGATATACCCAATGGCCAATACGGTACTCAGTGTAAATGCCGGCACACGACTATGGCAGCACATGGATATAGCGATTGAATACGCTACGAGTGCTGTAACGGAAGATGTACGCGCTGCCAATGCGGAGAGCGACAACCTCTTCGGGCGTATGCTCAACAATAAGGAGTCGACTGGTTATTTTCATGCTATTAAATCATCGCTACAATATACATTTACCAGTACGATACTCGGAGTTGGATATGAACGCATTGATCCGGGCTACAGAACACTCGGGGCTTATTACCTCAATAATGATTTGGAAAACATCACCGTGAATGCAGCGCAGCCGTTGTTCAAGAGCAAAGTACAACTGGCCATGAACATGGGCTTTCAGCGCGACAATCTTGATCATGCAAAGTCAGGATCATCGACACGATTTATAGGATCAGTGAATGTGTCATACACTCCTTCTGATAAACTGACTTCGGCATTTACCTATTCGAACTTTCAAACCTTTATGCGGATTCGTCCGCAGTTCGTAAACATAAACCGACTGGATAATTTCCAGAACCTTGATACGCTTGACTATACACAGGTGTCACAAAATGCAACGGCATCTGCAAGCTATATGTTTTCGCAGACAGACGATGAAATGAAGGGTATCAGCGTTGACCTGAGTTTTCAGGAAACAGCCGATGAGCAGGGTGGTGTAGTGCGCAATGGAAACCTGTCGCAATTCTATAACGCATCTGTTTTATATACCTTGTCACGAATGTCGGTCGGGAGAAATTTTTCTACCGGATTTAACGTGTCTTATAATACAATCGGTCGCGATGACTTTATCACACTGGGGCCGATAGCGAGTATAAGTGCCAGTATACTTCAAAAGAAAATTACCACAGGAGCCAATCTGTCCTATAATGCCAGTCGCACAACAACCGAATGGGACAATCATGTCTTTAACGTGCGATGCCACGCTATATATAAAGTCCAGCGCAAGCACACCTTTAACCTGAATGTGCTCAACCAATGGCGTAGTACCAGCGAGGCTTCCACTAACGATGTCACAGTTACGGTGGGGTATAATTTTATATTTGGCACTTGAGTTCTTGCCTGGAGGGGAGGGACCGTTTTTGCCGGCAGGTTTACAATAACATGATATGAATAGAAAGATACTTTTAATAACTGTGACCTTTATTCTGTTTCTCGGAATATTCTTGATAGGAATTTACTTTATCAAATCAAGAGACTTGGAGGAGAGAGAGGAATCAGAGTGGTATAGTAAACAACTTGATTATCAATTTTGTGGGATTGTTGTCGATAAGGAGTCTTTGAAGCAAAAGTGGGGATATGGTTACATTACTTGTATTTTGAACACTGGGATAATTATTAGTACTGCGAAGGAAGATAGTCTACAGAGCTACTTGCATAGTAATCAATCGGTACGATTTATAGTAAGTAAAGAGAAGGATCTGGTAAGATTTTTAGTCCAAAATATTAATGATCACGAGAGGGACGACTCCTTGTGCATTGATGCTAAGGAAGGCGAAATCAATTTTTACAGAAAGGGAAGGTACATCTGTAAGCATAGTATAGCATCAAGTCTTAAAACTGATTGGTTTAAATAAGAATATCCATTATTCGCAGATTTACTTATATCAGACTATCTGAAAATTTCGATCATCAATTTGTTGTTCGCTATTCCTTTACAAGGAGTGACTCTTGGGCTCAAAAAATAGGGTACGAGGGGGATAAACAGAATTTAGAACTTCAAGTTACAAAGTCACTGTTTATTATGTTTTTACGAGACCTAAGAAAAAACTTAACGGACTATAGTAATAATACTTTATTCGTTGTTGGTATGTAGAGTGGTTTACCTGTACATAAGATATATACAGGCAACTGTTTCCATATTATTCGTAATACTCAAACGCATCTATGATGTCGAGGTATACACCATCGAATCCGGCAGCAAGGATTTTGTTTAGATAGGAATCGTTGTTCTTGTAAATGATATTCTGCCAGTCAGTTTCCCAATATTTTACTTTATAGTTACCGGGCCAGTCAGGGTTCTCTGCGTCCATCCATGAAGGCTTCGTGCTGTTCCATGAACTTTGCCAGTAGTAGCGATAGTTTTCAGCTTCTCCAATCGACATATAGGCAATTACTTTTCGTTTGCCGCCTCCGTTCTTTGTTTTTAGCTGAGCAATTTCGTCAGCAGTAAAAGAAGTGCCATCGTGAAAGAACAAGTCGATGATCATGACATCATATCGCGTGTTTTTCAAAGCTTGCACAAAGTCAGCGCGCGTGGCATAGTTATCGGGATTGAGCAGGTAAAGGAAATTTTTGGCATCAGCTAACGAATTAACATCACCACTATGCACCTGGTACGGTTCGCTTGTCGGGATGATATCAAGTTCACGGTGTTCTGCAGCATACGACAAGTAACCATAAGTGTTATTGGTAGCATAGGATGCTGACTTCTTGCTATCAGTAGAACAATAGTCGGTAATGAGAATGGTGTTGCCGCTACTGTGTGAGCGATCGAGAAAAGCTTTCAGGTAACTGGTAACATCAGACGGAGTTGCTACATCGTCCTGATCATATCCATATAAGAAGTCTTCCTGGCCATGAGCATCAATCGCATCCAGGTAAGCGGTGTGAAGCGCACCATCCTCTTCACCATTTTGTGTAACGAGTTGAATACCGTTCTGCGGGATGATCGCAAAATCAGCGGAAGTACTTTTTGCCTTGCTACTGATGTTGATCACCAGGTTGCGCATCTCTTCTTTGTAGTCTACGGCTGTTGATGATGTTGATTTATCATCGTCCGATGAACAGGCAGAAGCCAGCGCGATAGCGCCAACAATTGGATAAAGGGTAATTTTCATAAGGGATTTTGTGATTCGAAATATAAATAGTTCAACAGAGCTAAAACGATCTATGTAAGAGATTATTCATTTCTTGATATTTTTTTTCTGAACGTATATATTCCAGTATATATTGTGTTTTATATATACCTAAACTTGTTGATTTATGCTTATTTGACAAGCAATATGGGGTATAAATAAATCATTAAGAATCACGTGTAACTATAACTATATATTTAACAGAGAAAAACAGCAACTAACCGAATAATAGGTAGCGATCGGGATATGAAGCCGGCAATTGAAAAGATTTTCGTACAAGCGGGTAGTAATACAGGAAAAACAGCTGTTGTAAAGACAGAATTTATTGTGGATTATTCTCCATCCAAAATGCAATAACTGCAAGAGCTACAAAACCAGCTACAGTCATAGTTAAATAGTACCTGTTTTGTTTCCTTGCCTTCTGAACAAAATTTGCAAATTGCTCATTGGAATAAAGTACAGAATAACTCTCTCTGTCCGGAAAAGGCTCATAAAGACGGGTTATCCCGGAATATCTATTTACCAACTGTTTATAATCCTTTTCTCCTAAACTACTTCTTTCTTCCTCGATAAAATTCAATAATGACTTTAGAGTATTAAATCGGGTCTTCATGAGTAATGAGGCATGGATGAAATGCACGATCACAATAATTAAAACAATGATGGCCATATAATTTTCTGTAATGGTATATTATTTATTTACTTCCAGAGTGATTCATTATTCGCCCGCTTGCTATAATGAATGACTTTGGCAATCATACTATATATATACTCATTTTCTGTTTGTGCACTACTGATTAAAGAAAAGAGGATACACAAAGACAAACTTCATGTATCCCCCGAAAGCGTTTGACAAAGCGCAGATATTAATCAGCATTCATCTTGCCGGAAACGCGCGCAGCGTATGCAGCAAGTTTACCAACTTCCTGATCGATCATCCACAGACCAACACCTTCTTCACCAATGATGTCAAAAATCTCAACGGCTCTGCGGGCAAGTGTTTCTTCTTCACGTTGCTCGTTAACGTACCATTGCAGGAAGTTAAACGTTGCAAAGTCTTTGATCTGTAGGCACTGATCAACAATGTTGTTGATCGATTTGGTTACTTCGATCTCGTGGTGAAGCACCGATTCGAAAACTTCACGAAGAGAATTGAATGAATGTTTTATCCCCGAGATCTCAGGTTGCAATGCATGGCCACCGGCAGCATTTACATAGCGGAAAAGTTTCAGCATGTGCTGACGTTCTTCTTCAGAGTGTTTGTACAGAAACTCGGCAGAAATTTCAAACCCCTGAGTATCGCACCATGATGCCATGGAAAGATACGCTGCAGAAGATTTACCTTCCATCACGATCTGCTGGTTCAATAAGGCTTCAATCTCTGTGGTGATTGACCGGGCAGGAGTATACGACTGTTTTTTCATAAATCTTGAAATGCTTTAATGAGTTGTAAAGACAGCAAATGTACATGGATTGAAATAAAGGTAATCACGATACCTGCCAAAGGGTATAAATTATACCGCCTCCAGGCTAATTTAAATCTGGTCTAGTTATCCCGTAACGCTATTGAAAAGAAATACCTTGAAATGGGGTTGTAACTTTTAATGGTTCTTGACTTGTATAGCATTGGTGCTTACTTTTGTTTGGAATTAGTCTAAATAATTGGCGAGTTTTTCCGCTTGATTATCAGGATTTTGAATGAATAATGACTGCACCGATTAGAATTTTATTAGCGGATAAACAGCCTCTGACCTCGGCAGGACTCGTCCATTTCCTGTCGTCACGGCAAGATGCTACCATCCTGGATGAAGTCTCTGAACGTGAGCATCTTGAGCAAATGCTGAATCGGCATAAGCCCGATTTGCTCATCACAGATTACAACCTGCAAGGGTATATCACGAAGGATGATCTTCGTTCTGTGAAGGAAATTTCTCCGGCCACCAATGTCCTCGTCATCTCTGCTGATAATAACAAAGGAAGCATACTTGATGTACTGCAACTGGGTATAAAAGGGTATCTCACGAAAGAATGTAGCCGTGAAGAAATCATGATGGCGATTCAATCCACGGCACGCGGCGAGAAGTTTTACTGCCATAAGATTCTCGACATCATCATGGAGAAGCATTTCAATCCGGAGCCGGAAAACTTTGATGCTGCCGTACTTACATCGCGTGAAACAGAGATACTCACACTGATCGCACAAGGTAAATCCACCCAGGTTATCGCAGACGATCTTCATCTAAGTCCGCATACGGTGCAGACCCACCGAAAGAGTATCATTCGCAAACTCAACATCAAATCACCAACCGAGTTTGTTATCTACGCCATCGACTTCGGCCTTATCAAACCCAAGTAGATATCCGTTATCACTTCAAGATTTTTATACTATAAAGTGTGGTATACCTACGTGCTATATACCGCCATACAGCTATAGCTATACTATCTCGCGGCTGGCACCTCACAGACAGCAGCTATTGAACCTACCCGCTAAAAGGTAGTACGAGTCTAACCTGTACTACATCGCTATATAGTCTTATCTAGGTATAAAAAAAATGCCGGCTAGAGGTGATTGACGTACGATGATCGTTCGCTCTACTTTTGTTTAGAATTAATCTAAACAACAAATGAAACGATTTCCTATTCTTCTCTTATTTATATGTATACTTTCCTATACTAATATAGTATATGCGCAACGCATCATCACCGCAGGAAGCGCACTGACGGAAACAGTATGTGCACTCGGTGATTGTGATAAAATTATAGCATCGGACCGTACAAGCCTGTATCCGGCACACATTCAGCAATTGCCTTCGATTGGTTATCGCGGGGGTATAAATGCAGAAGGAATTCTGAGTCTGAAACCAACCCTTGTTATAGCCGAGAAAGATTATGTAGAAGATGCCGTGCTGCAGCAGCTCACAGCCAGTGGTATAAAGCTGGTGATCATTGATCGTAAATATACTTTTAACGATACAAAGAAATTCATTGTACAGATAGCCACTGCATTGAATCGAGATGCTGAAGGAAAAAAGCTGATTGCCAAAATTGACGGTGAACTTGCCGAGGCGAATGACATGCTTAAAAAGACAACCTCTGCACCGAAAGTATTGAGTATATATAACAGAGGTACATCCACCATAAGCGTAGCCGGTAAAAATACATTCGGAGAAATTCTATCGTATGCCGGTGCTACCAGCGCGGTGAGTAATGTAGAAGGATACAAGCCACTAAACACCGAAGCATTGATTGCGGCAAACCCTGATTATCTGTTAATGGTGTCGATGGGACTTGAAAGTCTTGGTGGTATAGATGGCGCTTTAAAAATTCCGGGTGTAGCACAGACTACTGCGGGGAAGAAAAAGCAAATCGTTTCCATCGAGAGTTTGAAGCTTACCAACTTCGGTCCTCGTTTTGGCGAGGCGGTAAAGGAGCTTGTCCTATTGATACATCCTGAACTCCGCGCGAAATAAATCAGCATGAATCTGGCGCTTTCCATACGGGAATATCGTACTGCTATAATTCTTACTGCACTGGGCATCGGTTTGGTAATAGCCATATTGCTTTCGCTAACCATTGGTGCCGTGTCTGTTCCCGTAGCAGATGTAGCCATCATTATACTACAGAAGGCCGGCTTGTTTCAAAATATAGCGGTTGACAGTATGCATGAAGTAGTACTGTCTACGATACGTATACCGCGCATTGTCATGACGATACTGATCGGTGCTGCGCTCGGTGTAAGCGGTGCTTCTTTGCAGGGCCTGTTCAGAAACCCATTGGTAGAACCAAGTTTGACTGGTGTGTCCGGTGGTTCTGCTGCAGCTGTAGTGATAATGATCGTATTTGGTGGTTTTGTTATACAGGCCGATGGCTGGATGTATACTATACTCTTGCCGGTGCTGGCATTTGCCGGTGGCATAACGGCTACATTTACTGTATTACGGTTGAGCAACCAAACCGGTCGCACCAATATAGCGGTGCTGGTATTAACAGGCGTTGCCATCAATGCACTGGCCGGTGCTATTATAGGACTCGCTATATTTTACGCAGACGAAAATCAATTAAGAACTTTCACTTTCTGGACCTTGGGCGACCTGGGTGGCGCAACGTGGGACAAACTCATGATTGCGTCACCTTTACTGATTCTGTCTTCGGCCGGATTGATATTTTTCTCACCAACACTCAATGCCCTTGCACTCGGTGAAGCCGAAGCCTACCATGTAGGTGTAGATGTAGAGTATACCAAGCGCGTGGTTATATTCCTTTCCGCATTGGCAGTAGGAGTGAGTGTATCGCTGTCGGGTATGATTGGATTTATAGGTTTGATCGTTCCGCATGTTATACGTGTGTCCTTCTATGCAGATAACAGACTTGTATTACCCGGTTCTGTTATCGGAGGTGCATTGCTATTGGTGTTGTCCGATATCGTGGCGCGCACGGTGGTGAGTCCTTCTGAACTTCCTATCGGTGTTGTAACCGCGCTGATCGGTGCTCCCTTTTTCATCGGATTACTAATGAATGCCAAACGCAAAAACGAATTGTAATGTACCAGGCGAGTAATATATCCTTTCGGGTTCGCGATAAAATTATTCTGCGCGATATCAATCTGAGTATTGAGCCCGGTGCATTTACAGCGATTGTGGGGCCGAACGGTGCCGGTAAAAGTACGCTGCTCAAAGTAATGGCACACGAGCATACGGAGTATCATGGTGACGTAACGATCAACGGTAAGGCTGCACGCAATTATAGTCCCAAGGAGTTAGCATGGGTACGCGCGGTGTTGCCACAGACCACCACGGTGCAATTTACTTTTACGGTAGAGCAGATCGTAATGCTCGGCAGACATGGTCATAAAGCTACGCAGAAAGAAAATGCCGCGATACTCGATGAAGTGATGTCGCTTACGGGCATCGATCATTTTCGTGGACGCAATTACCTGACGCTATCCGGAGGCGAGAAGCAACGTGTACAACTGGCCCGCGTACTGGCGCAGGTATGGGAAGAAACAGTATATCCACGCTATATATTACTGGACGAACCTACCAGCAGTCTCGACATAGCGCAGCAGCAACTCATCTTTAGCCTGGCCAAGCAGGTATGTGAACGTAACATCGGTGTGATGGCTATCATTCATGATCTGAACCAGGCTGTACAGTTTGCTGATCATCTATACTTTTTACGCGGTGGTAAAATAGTAGCCTCGGGAGAAGCGCAGCAGGTATTTACCAAATCAAACATTGAAGAAACATTCTGTTGCCGGGTAAATGTATACCACGATCCCTGCAACAACTGTCCTTATATAATTCCGGAGCGAACGATGCAGCAACCTCTGAGCATCAGTTCGAAACGATAGTCAAGTGAAACTATATACCTATAAATATACCATATAAACATCTATAAAATGAGCACGATAGTAGAAAGCAAATCGTCATCCTTACGCGAAGCCTGGAGAGGCATTCAAACTGCCAAGCCTGGCATCAGAATACGCGAAGCTGCCCGCGACCTTGGAGCAAGTGAAGCGGAGTTACTGGCTACAAGGATCGGAGAGGGCGTAGTACGGTTACAAGGGCCCTGGACGGAATTGCTGAAGAGTTTCAAAACGCTTGGTAAAGTAATGTCGCTTACACGCAATGATGCCTGCATACTGGAACACAAAGGTCCTTTTCAGGACGTGGATGTAAAAGGAGAAGGTGCACGGGCTATGGCAACAGTGATTGGTCCCGTTGAGACACGCGTATTTTTCAGCGCCTGGAGTTTTGCATTTGCTGTTACTGAAGAGAAATCAGATCGCACACTCAAGAGTATACAAGTATTTGATAAGGCCGGTGAAGCTGTAACAAAGATATACCTGCAGGAGAAAAGTGATGAAGCAGCTTATGAGAAACTCGTGGAAAAATTCCGCGCTGCAGATCAAAGCGCAGAGCTTGAAGTAGAGCCGTACGCGACAGAGGAATTGAACGGTCCGGAAGATCGTGCTGCTTTTCTGCAGGAGTGGAGTGAATTGAAAGATACGCATGACTTCTTCGGCATGCTGCGCAGACATAAAGTACATCGCTATCATGCCTTGGAACTGGCGACCGGTAAATATACCTACCAGGTAGATGCCAAGCTTACACCGAAGCAGATATTAGACCGTGCATCAGCTACAAAATTACCGATCATGATCTTCGCAGGTAATCGTGGTAATCTTCAGATACACCAGGGCAAAGTAAGAACGATCCGTGTACTCGAACGCGGTCATGCAGGACCAGAGCAATGGTTAAATGTACTTGATCCTGATTTCAACATGCACATGCGTATGGATGTTGTACACACTGCATGGGTTGTACAGAAACCTACAACGGAGGGGCTGGTGACTTCGGTTGAGCTTTTCGATAAGGGCAAGAACATGATCGCACAATTCTTCGGACTGAGAAAACCCGGTATTCCAGAAAGAGAAGAATGGAGAGAAGTCGTGAAGAATCTTCAGGCGCTTTAAAAATGAAAACTGTCTATATACTTCGGAACGTTCTGCTATATATCGGCAGACACTGCGGCTGCAATCCTGTCGCTATAGCAACCGGTATCATGCTGATGGCCGGTATACATGCACAGGCGCAGGACTCCCTTACCATCAAGCAACTGGCGGAGATCGTAGTAACCGCTACGCGCAGTGAACGTGCGCTCGCAGAGTTGCCGGTTCCTGTAATCGTAATTCAGCAGAAGCAGATTGCCAGCATGGGATCGCTTCGTCTGAACGATGTACTGGGCGAACAAACCGGTCTCGCAATAACAAGTGATCATGGTACCGGAGTGCAGATGCAGGGCTTTACACCTGAATATACTTTGATACTGGTGGATGGAGAGCCGCTGATCGGTCGTACGTCTGGTACGCTCGAGTTGAACCGCATTGCCGTGGGCAACATCAAGCAGGTAGAGATCATGAAAGGTCCGAGCTCAAGCTTGTATGGATCAGAAGCGCTGGCCGGTGTGATCAATATCATTACAGATCGTCCGAATGGTGTGAACGGTACATTAACGTCACGCTATGGAACAAATGAGACATCGGATTTTTCTGCAACGCTGAACTATCAGAAGAACAAATTCGGACTCTATGCATTCCTGGATCGCTATAGCACCGATGGCTATGATCTGTCTCCCGATACAGAAGGTAAAACGGTAAGTCCGTTCACGAACTATACCTATCAGTCGCGCCTCACATACGACTTCAGTGATCGCATGAAATTCTCCGTGTCGGGGAGATACTTTACCGAAACACAGAAGAGTGTTACGGATATCGGTACAACCGATGCCCCCGTATTGCTCAACGGACGCGGTGACGTGGAGGACTGGAATGTAAACCCGGTGCTGAGCTATAGCTTTTCGCAAAAGTTCAAAACTACATTCAGACTATACGGATCGAAATATAGCACTACATCTCTGATGACTTACCAGGGCGATGGCTCCACGTATGATGATACATACTTTGATCAGACATTTACTCGCCCGGAGATACAAACGGAGTATTTTCTGAGCGCTAAAAATATAATCACACTCGGAGCAGGAAGAATCTGGGAAAGTGTGGAAGCTACGCGGTACGATGATAAGATGAAGTACCAGACTAACTATGCGTATGCACAGTACGAATGGCAACCGCTGTCCAAACTCAACCTGTTGATTGGCGGCCGTTACGATGATCATAGTGCATATGGTTCTCAATTCAGTCCTAAACTTTCAGCACAGTATGATGTAAACTCGTGGCTGGCTGTACGTGGTTCGTTTGGCGTAGGCTTTAAGGCTCCCGACTTTCGCCAGCTATACCTGAACTTTACAAACGCAACGGTTGGCTATACGGTGCTCGGTTCCAATGAGCTGGCTGCAGGTATAGCACGACTTCAGTCGGAAGGGCAGATAGATGAGATCCTGGTAGATCCGTCTTCTTTCGGTGAGATCAAGGCCGAGACATCCCGAGCCTATAATATAGGTCTGAAGCTTCAGCCGTTCAAACGCTCCTTCTTGAACATTAATGTTTTCAGAAATGATGTGAAAGACCTGATTGATACCAAGCCGGTAGCACGTAAAGTGAACCAGCAGTATGTATATAGCTATTACAATATAGCGAAGGTGTTTACGCAAGGTGTTGAAGCAGAAGCCACACACATGCTTACCAACCAGATCAGTCTTTCATTAGGATACCAGCTTTTGATTGCAAAAGATAAAGCGGTGATCGAGCAGCTGAAAGCAGGGGAGATCTATGCGCGCGATCCTAAAACCAACATCACCAGAAGAGTAAAAGAAAGTGAGTATGGCGGTTTGTTCAATCGCTCACGCCACATGCTGAACGCGAAGGTGTTTTATGAAAATGCAGCAAACGGTTGGACCGCCAGTGCACGCGCTATATATCGCGGCCGCTATGGTTTCTCCGATGCGAATAACAACGTCATACTCGATGATGACAGCGAGTATGTCGATGGTTATGTAGTATGCAACGTATCAGCCGGTAAAACATTTATGAATGTTCTGAAGGCACAAGTTGGTTGCGATAACCTGTTCGATTATACCAACAACCAATATATACCATCCTTGCCGGGCCGGTTGTTATGGGCCAGTGTGTCTGTAACGCTCACGGGAAAAACAAATCAGAAAATTAATTGATCAATAAATAATAATTACATGTTAAACATAAACCCAATAGTAAAAATGAAATACGTATTGAATGTAAAAGTTGCGCTTCTTCTCTTCGCTTTTGTAGCCGTAGTAGGATGTGATGATGACGATGAGAAAGAAACGGTGACACTTGAAGCCACAACGACATCAGACCTCGATGCTGTAAGCACCTCAAAGTATACTTTGTTCAGCTTTAAGAATAATGCTGTAGTTGCTAACTCCGACAGCGCTACTGCTAACTGGGATATAGCATTCCGTGGTACAACCATTATTCTGAACAGCGGTGTAAGCGGTCCTGGTACAGCAGCCGGTCAAACCGTGTCTGGTATATTTGATGAACTGGCAGAAGCGCCTGCATCGGGCTATGCGTCAGATTCAGAAAGTGCAAAGGCTATCGTGGGCAGTGGCGGATGGTATACCTATACCGGAACAACAGCGACTCCCAACCACGCTATACTTCCGATCGCAGGTAAAATTCTGGTGATCAAAACAGCTGATAACAAGTATGTGAAGCTGGAGATCATCAGTTACTACAAAGGAAACCCGGATACAACGACTGCTACTTTTGCAGATCTGGCCACACGTCCTGCTTCCCGTTACTATACCTTCCGCTTTATCTACCAGCCGGATGGCACCACTAACTTCGCGACTACCCAGAAATAGGTATATATAGTTAGACTAAAAAGAAGACCCTCTTAATAAATAGTTATAGTAATCAATATAAATATGTAATGATGCACCAAAGATCAAACCTGGAAATAATCGCAGAGTCACTCAACGGTTATGTGAGTCGCTGTCTGTGTTGTCATGAATATAATATTGGCTATAAAAATGTGTTACTCGTTTTTGATGAAGATGCCATGGTGCGCTTTTTCGAATGGGTGATCGCCAATCGTCAGTCGCTTGATAATTTTCATCCGCTGCCGCATGGTCGCAACCGGATATTCTCGAGTCCGCACAGCAACCTCTTCCTCGTGTATAGTGATGAAGAGATTGAAGATCTTGCCGACCTGTTCGCGGAAGTACAGATCGTACTTGAAGCACGAAGGCTGGTGAATTGTGATAAAGGCAATACGGAAGCGGCTGATCAGGCTTGTGGGTTTGATTGTTGAGTCAACGTTGACCGTTAATCGTTGTCTGGAGTCGTGTTCGTTTGGTTGGGTGTTATGAAAATTGGTTAGGTGTATAAGATTTAGTGTGCTTGTGCCGTTCTGTGGGCGGGTCGTTAGTATGGATTTAATAATTTGATTTTCAATTGTTTGAATTTTTTTAGACTTGTGAAGGGGATGTATATATACCCTCTATAGGGTATATCATTCGCTTCTCAAGGCGATTGCAGGAGGCTTAAAACAGACGTTATTTTGAATTTAAAATGATTCTAAATAATTAGTTTAAGTCTGTATTTTAATGAGCATTCAGTATTCAGTTTTGAGAAGGTTTTTGACCATCGCTTTCGTTGGAATTTCCCTTTTGACTTTCGCGCAGCAGCAACATGGAACGGTTAGTGGAGCGATTACTACTTCGGATGGAAAGCCGGCCGAGTTTGTAAACGTAGTTCTGAAAGGAACAAACAAAGCTACCAACACCGATTCGGGTGGTAAGTTTGAATTTAAGAGAGTTACTCCCGGCAGCTATCAGTTGCTGGTGAGCTTTATAGGTTTCGATCCGAAAGAACAAACTATAGAAGTAAGTGCCGGTCAAAATACTCCGGTGCAATTCTCATTGAGTGAGACATCGGAGCAGCTTCAGGAAATTGAAGTACGCGGTGAACGACTGAATAAATTTTCCAGAACCGAAAGTGCATACGTATCGAAGATGCCTTTGAAAAATCTGGAGAATCCGCAGGTATATACAACCATCACACGTGAGTTGATGGCAGACCAAATGGTGTTCTCGGTAGACGATGCTATCAAGAATGCTCCTGGCATGACAAAAGTGTGGGATGCTACCGGAAGAAGTGGTGATGGCGGAAGTTACTATAACATCCGCGGCTTCCTTGTTCAGAGTCAATTAAGAAATGGTATAGCAGGAAATGTGTCGAGTAAAATTGATGCGGTAAACCTGGAGAGAATTGAAGTGATCAAAGGTCCTTCGGCTACGTTATTTGGTAATGCATTGACATCCTATGGAGGATTGATCAACCGCGTAACCAAGAAACCATACGCAGGCAAAGGTGGTGAAGTAACGTATGGTACCGGCAGCTTCGGCTTCAATCGTATCAGCGCTGATTTCAATACACCGCTTGATGAAGAAGAAAATGTACTGTTCCGTTTAAACACTGCGTATAGTTACGAAGGCAGCTTTCAGGATAACGGTTTTACCAAGAGCTTCGCGTTCGCTCCGAGCTTATCGTATCGTGTAGATGACAGACTATCCTTTAACCTGGATGCAGAATTCTATACCGGTCAGAATACAGGCTTGTCGGTATACTTCTTCCCGTGGGGACAAACTATCGCTTCGATGGGCGTTGATCGTGCCGATGAGTTAAGCGTTGACTACAAGCGTTCTTACGCAAATGAAGATCTATACCAGACGTCACGGAATATAAACTTCTTTGGACAGATGGACTATAAGATATCCGAGTCATGGCGATCACAAACCAACCTGACGGTAACCAATAGTTACTCCGATGGTCCTTCGCCTTATTTCTACCTGTTGGCCAATTCAACAGTAACGGGTGATCCGAATGATATCGGTACAGACTATATATCGCGTAACGATCAGTTCACCGACAACAGCACCGATAAGGTATTTGAAATGCAGCAAAACTTCATTGGTGAGTTTACCATTGGCGATATGAAAAACCGCCTGGTGGCTGGTCTTGATTTCTTTTATAAAAACTCTGATCAATATTTCTCAGGCGGTACATACGATACCGTGAATGTGACGCAGCCTATATTGAACTACCGAAACTTCAACAGAACTTCGATGGATGCTATCTATATTAATGGTGGCTTCAGCTTTGTATATCCGGCAATTTACAAGACCTATACATACAGTGCCTTTGTATCGGATGTACTTAATATCACTGATCGCCTTATGGTATTGGCGGCTTTGCGTGTTGATCGTTTCGATAACAAAGGAAACCTGAATGAGACAACAGGCGATATCATTGACGGAACTGCTTATGACCAAACAGCATTAGCGCCTAAGTTTGGTGTTGTCTTTCAACCGGTAAAAGATAAAGTATCATTGTTTGCCAACTATCAGAACGGGTTTACCAATAAAACAGGAACTGATTTCAATGGCAAGGCATTTACACCCGAGCGTGCCAATCAAATTGAAGGTGGTGTGAAAGTAGATTTGTTGGGAGGAAAATTAACGGGTACGGTGAGCTATTACGACATCGAGGTTGTAAACCTGGTGCGTTCAGATCCACAGCATCCTAACTTCTCAATACAAGACGGAACGCAAGTAAGCAATGGCGTTGAGACAGAACTGGTAGCCAGTCCGTTGCAAGGTCTTAACCTGATAGCCGGTTTCGCTTATAATCATTCTGAGTTTACCAAGTCAGATGAAGATGTAGCAGGTCGCAGACCCGCCACAGCAGGAGCTCCGTATGTTGCAAACTTCTGGGCAAGCTATACTTTACAGAAAGGAGCCGTAAAAGGATTAGGCTTTGGCTTCGGAGGTAATTACGCCAGCGATAACAAAGTGGTTAATAGCGCCAGCATCGGAGTGTTTACATTACCTTCGTATACTGTATTGAATGCATCTGTATTCTACGATCATACGAAGTTTCGCGTAGGTTTGAAGGTTGATAACCTGACAGACGAGCATTACTGGATTGGATACTCGACCGTGAATCCGCAGAAACTGAGAAGTGTTACAGGAAGCATAACCTATAGATTTTAATTCATGACTTTAAAGAAAGTTATAGGAAAAATTCACCTCTGGCTCGGGCTTTCATCCGGACTGATCGTTTTTATCATTGCTATTACCGGGTGCATCTATGCTTTTCAGGCCGAGATACAGGATGCCACGCAACCGTATCGTTTTGTGGAAGCACAGAACAAGCCGGTGTTGCCTCCGTCTCAACTGAAAGCTATTGCCGAGAAAGAACTGCCGGGTAGAAAGATACACGCTGTACTTTATGCCAAGCCGGGCAAAGCTGCGCAGGTCATCTTCTATAACTTCGAACCAGAGTATTATTACCTGGTATATATGAATCCCTATACCGGTGAGGTGCTGCAGGTACGCGATGAGAATGCCGGGTTCTTCCGATTCATCTTGTTAGGACACTTCTATCTGTGGCTTCCGTATGAAATTGGTCAGCCGGTAGTAGCGTCAGCAACGCTTGTGTTCCTGGTGATGTTGATTTCCGGAATTATACTTTGGTGGCCTAAGAATAAAGCAGCGGCTAAACAGCGCTTCAGTATCAAATGGAGTGCCCGCTGGAGAAGAAAGAACTATGACCTTCATAATGTACTCGGCTTCTATGCCACCTGGATTGCAATCATCCTGGTGGTAACGGGTTTGGTATGGGGCTTCCAGTGGTTTGCCACGGGACTATATACCATAGCCGGTGGAGAAAAATCGCTGATGTATGTTGACCCGGCTTCGGATACAACGCACAGGGTACTGGCCAGCGCTCCGGTTATTGACCAGGTATGGGACAAGATAAAAATCGAACATCCTGTCGCTGAAGTTGTAGAGGTACACATACCGGAAACATCAGCATCTTCCATCGCGGTGACGATCAACTCGGATGAGAATACGTATTGGAAAACGGACTATCGCTACTTCGATCAATACTCATTAAAAGAACTTTCGGTTGATCATGTTTATGGTCGCTTCGGGAAATCTTCGGTTGCCGATAAACTTATCCGCATGAATTATGATATACATGTGGGAGCGATCTTTGGTATTGCCGGAAAGATATTGATGTTCTGCATCAGTCTCATTTGTGCGAGTCTGCCCGTTACCGGGTGCTACATCTGGTGGGGCAGAAGAAAGAAAAAGGCCGATGAACTTGAAGATGATGTTGTGCCCGTTGCAACACCTGTAAAGACAACGCAGACATTTTCACGCCCGGTTATCAGACCCGTGAATCGCGGTGCTGATATAGAAGTATAAAATTGTTAAAAGGATAAATGAGATAAGGGGAGCTTCACGGCTCCTTTTATTTTAATACCGTTGTTCGCGTTGACGTAAGAAACATCCTTTGAGGATGTAAGAAGTTTGTACGGAGTTTCCCAAACTGCAATTTTTTTAGTTGGTTTTGTCTCCTTTTGGGCAAGATGATAACGCTTCTGTTGGTGCAGATTTTTTGCAGAGGCCTGATCCGAAGAAGTTGATAAGAAAAAATCCTGTCAGCAGGGTCTGCTATGCAACAATGGTATCAAATGAAATGCCGCATGGTATACACATTTGGACAAGGATTGTGCATAGCATTTCTGATGCGTAAGATATTGTCTGATTTTTAACATTTGTAAAACTGGCTGACTTCTTGCAAGAACTGGCTGATGTACCAGAAAACGTTAAAATTCAAACATTTTATCCTATGGACGAGCATATTTTTGCATGCTTATCAAAGAAACAGTATAATTACCGAAGCATGAAGAGATCTTTAGTCATTTTGCTTTTCCTACTGATTCAGATAGCTGGCTATTCCCAGACGCATAAGTTCCAATCAGTCTTTATCTACAGCTTTACACGTTATATACAATGGCCCGATGCCTACAATCAGGGGGACTTTGAGATTCTTGTGCTGGGAGATACGCCTATTCTTGATGAGTTGAAGAACATGGCGCAAACCAAAAAGGTTAACGGAGATCGTACGATCAAAGTCACCAAAATTAATAACGTTAACGACATCAAGAAATGTAATATTCTATACGTCCCGTCAAATAAATCTTCACAAATCGACAATATACTGACCAAGGTAAACGCCTTGTCCATTCTTATTGTAACCGAAGAACCCGGCTTGGGTGTGAAGGGAAGCAACATCAATTTTATCGTGAAAGATGGTAAATTGGCGTTCGAATTAAATCAGGCAGCGATTACAAAGAAAAACTTAAGAATAAGCAATGAGTTGTCACGTCTGGCAATCATGATCTAATACCTACCTATGGAAGAAAAAGAAAAAAGCAGATTTCGCTTTCGGTTGACCATCGGGAATAAAATACTCGGTGGTTTTCTCATTCTGATAGTATTGTTCATTGTTAACGGTACTATTATTTTTTGGAAAGGAAACGAGATTAACAATGTAGTTAACAGCTCGAGTGAAGTCTATCGTCCTTCGCAGGATGCTATCAAAGAATTCATTCTGCTGGTAACGCGATCCAAAATGTTGGTTACCAACTGGGTTTACCTGCAAACCAACCAGGAAGACAAGAACGCATTGCGCCAGCTGCAAGACTATGATTATCCTGCGTTGCGTGATCGCATCACGAAACTGATGCCGACCTGGGAAAGCGACAGCCAGCGTGCCTGGATGGATACGGTGTTCATGAAGTTTGATACACTGGTTAACGAAGTGCAGAAGAAGTCAGTAATGGCCAACCTCCAGTCGTTCGAGAACTACGAAGATCCATTGACCAAGCTGCTCGCAGAAGATGCTGTGGAGAGCCAGGTTATACCACGTACAACCGATCTTATCAACCGACTCAATCGTATAGCTGCAAAGCAGGTTGATGTTACAAAGAGATCAGATCAGGAGATCAAGGATTCCATATCAAGTCTGCAAACCTATACATTGGTATTAGGATCAACCATTATCCTGATCGGATTGTTGAGCGCCTTGTTCCTTCGCAGAAGCATTACACGTCCGGTTAACTTTCTCAAGAATGTCGTTATCAAACTTGGTAAAGGTGAACTGGTGGAAGAGAAGCGAACCTCCTTCAGCAATGATGAGATCGGAGAGATGGCCGTTGCTATGGATAGCCTCGTTACAGGTCTGAAGTCAACCAGCTTGTTCGCAGAGAATATCGGTAGCGGTAATTATCAAACCGACTTCAAGCCACTCAGTGAACACGATGTGTTGGGTAATGCGCTGATAAACATGCGTAACAACCTGCAAAAGGTTTCGGAAGATGATAAGAAACGTAACTGGGCTACAGAAGGTCTTGCTAAATTCGCGGAGATACTCCGTACGAACAACACCGATCTGGGTAAACTTGCGGATGAGATCATCGGTAACCTGGTGAAGTACCTGAAAGCAAACCAGGGTGCGCTATATATAATTGATGATGTTGCTGCTGACGAAGAAGCAACCATGTCGATGAAGGCGTGCTATGCATGGGATAAAAAGAAATTCCTCAATCATAAGATATACAGAGGCGAAGGTCTTGCCGGCCAGGCATGGCAGGAAGGCGACACCGTATACCTGACGGAAGTGCCACAGAACTACGTGCGCATCGTTTCGGGGCTGGGTGATGCCAACCCTACCAGCGTATTGATAGTGCCGCTAAAAGTAAACGAGCAGATCTTTGGTGTGGTTGAAATTGCCTCTTTCACCGAGTTCCGTGATTTCGAAATCGAGTTTGTACAGAAGATTGCCGAGAGCATTGCGTCTACAATTTCTTCTGTGAAGATCAACGCCCGTACACAACGTCTGTTGGAGGAATCACAAGAGATGACCGAGCAGATGCGTGCACAGGAAGAAGAAATGCGTCAGAACATGGAAGAGCTTCAGGCTACACAGGAAGAAATGCAGCGTAGCCAGGCTGAAACTGAAAGCACATTGAATGCAATACACAGTTCAATGGCTGTTTCCGAGTACAGCAACGATGGATCGATTGTGAAGGTAAACAGTAACTTCCTCGAGATATTCGGTTATACACAGGATGAAGTGGTAGGAGAGCACCACAGGATTCTGGCGACCAAAGAAGAAAAGAACAGCGAAGAATACCGCCAGTTCTGGAAAGATCTGTCAGCAGGATATCCGAAGAAAGGAACCTACAAGCGCATCAACCGGAAAGGCGAAGTTATTACGATACGTTCGAGCTTCTCACCGATCAAGAGCCGTTCAGGCGAAGTGGTTAAAGTGATGGAGATCGCTTACGAGATTCGATAAGCCTAATCAAATGCAATAACTAACAAAAAAGGGAGCCGTAGGTTCCCTTTTTTAGTTATTAATATTTGGTGCCAGCGATAAAGTATAGATGTGCTATATAAGCAGGACTGAAGAATATAACTTAATAGAACGAAGTGATGCGCCTAATTGTATTTGGTTGTCTGAATATTTTATAAAATAATATACAGATACTATACGATGCATGAAGCTATATATAGGTATATATAAAAGCAAAAAAGCCCAGCGTCTCTGGGCTTTTTTGTTTTACCTAAACCTAAACCTATGAGAAGAATTACTCTACTCACTGTATACTAACGGGGCTATAGCGTTCAGGTTTCAATGCGTGAAAATATTTTCTAAGATTTTTTCAACTTGTGTTTAAACACTTTGCGAAACTTCTCAAGCTTCGGTTGAATCACATAAGAACAGTATGGAGCATTGCCATTCAGGTTATAGTAATTCTGATGATAATCTTCCGCTTTATAGAACTCAGTATAGGGACTTATCTCGGTAACAATCGGATTATCAAATGCACCTGATTTGTCAAGTTCCGCTTTATACTTTTCAGCCAGTTTTTTCTGCTCTTCATTGTGATAGAAAACTACTGAACGGTATTGTGTACCTTCATCAGCACCTTGCCTGTTCAGTGTAGTGGGATCGTGCGTTTTCCAGAATATCTCTAATAGTTCTTCAAATGATACTTTAGCAGTATCGTAATGTACCTGGATAACTTCAGCGTGCCCGGTGAGACCGCTACACACTTCTTTATAGGTAGGATTTTTTACTTTACCACCGGAATATCCCGATTCAACTTTTTCTACTCCTTCAACGTTTTGAAATACAGCTTCGGTGCACCAAAAGCATCCGGAGCCGAAGGTAGCAATTGCCAAACCTTCTCGCGCAGATTCATTTGCCATAGTTGTTGTTGATGTTGCTTGTTTACTTTTTTGTCCGCATGAACTGCCGGCAATCAGAAGTATAAATGCCAGCATACTTAAACCAAACTTCATGTGTAATGGGTTTATATCTGTACTAACCTAATTGCAGGTAAAATGGTTTAAGGCAGGTATACGATTTGTCAGCCAGCTAACATATCGAATATATTTAGCTGGCTGACAGTATATATATTAACAGAATTAAGCTGTTAATAATTCTGGTAGAAAGATCGGATGGAAGGTATAAGTTGATTGTAGATAGGCTTGGTAAACTCCAGGAACAGATCCTGTGCAACAGGAGGCTGCTGTTCGCGAAGTTTGCAGAGGGCGAGTTGCTGATCGGTTAACGCACGGTCATCTCCATTAAAGCGTGCCCACTGACTGACCCATACATACTCGCCATTGAACTTACGATGCGTGAGCACACCGTTAGTCTTACCATCCACGATAACCATGCTGAGTAAACCAGCCGATATAATTTCCTTGCGATAGGTGGTGAACTTGGCTTTTACAGTGTTGTATACCGGAACAACTTTACCATCTACTTTGGCTTCACCAACCTTTACACTGTCTTTGGTAAGGGTTTCTTCTTTTTCTTTTAACACCGAATTACCAACCGAAAAATCATCGAACTGAATACGCATGATATGGTCTGCATACGGTAAGTTAACCGACTTTGCTTCATCCGGAGTAAAGAACTTGATAAAGCTTTGCTCCGGATAATTGGTGTGGAGGAACTCTTCCACTTTATCCTGGAAGAAACCACCGCTCAGGTTATAGCGTGCCGGCACTGGTATCTGTTCAACCACTACTTTGAGTGTAGCTACATCTTTAGCCTTGTCCAGGTATTCAATCACATCTTTGTAGCCGGGTACATAACTCTGTGCATCTGCGAAATTATAGTAAGCACGTTTGGCATCGTTCCGGTTTCCTTTCATCAAGGCATCTATACCGGCATTATAGCTTTCTTCAGCAGCTTTCTCTTTCAGCGGACCAATCTCGGAGTAATAGTTGGCAGGTGTCTTAATAACCTTCATACAACCAGGGCATTGGCGGATGGCTTCATACATCTGGTTAATGGAATTGTACGATTGAATAGCGCTCTTCCAGCGGAACTGTGCGTTGGATGCGATATCGTTCTTGGCCTGCGTCTCAAAGAACTCTACAGCCAGTGGATACGCGTTCTTCAGCGTTTCCTGTGACTTGGAATGATCCGGATTCTGGCGCAGCCTGGTTACGGATTTCATTACGGCCTCATAGTAGTCGCCCCGCTCGTAAGCTTTTTTGCCTGAGCTGCAACCTGCAAAATGAAGAACTGCTGTAACAATGAGGGTCAGGGAGATAAGTAGACGTACAAACTTCATAGTTAACCGGGTAGAGATTATGCGTGCAAATTTAATCAGTTGACTCGGAAAAAGCCGGGAAAAAATAAATCAGGATGTCATCCGTAAGGTCGCGCCAGTTTCCCCACGAATGTCCCTGGTTAACTTCCTTAAAGCCGTACTGACAAGTGTTTCGGTTCAGGATGGCTGTCATTTTTTCCACGCCTTCCCGGGTATCATGAATAGTGCCAGTTGTCAGGAAAATCCTGACAGCAGGATTCGTGGCATTGTTGCACAAAGTATATATCTCCGGTTTGAACCAGAATGCGGGCGATTGGATCCCCGCCAATCCAAAAAGATCAGGTTTTGAAAAGGCAAAATAAGCAGCCGTAAGTCCACCCATCGAAGTGCCGAGGATACCGCGGTGTTTCGGATCATGTGAAACCGTGTATTGTTTCTCAACTTTTGGAATCAGTTCCGTAGTAACAAATGCACGGTATTGCTCGTTCATGGCCAGCTCTTGCATTCTGCGGTTGTTCGAACGGTTAACAGGTTCGCGATGATCGATAACACAACAACAATGGGTTTGATCTTTTTGGCCTCGATGAGATTGTCGAGTACTACCGGCATATTGCCCATCTGCTCGTGCAGGTATTCGTAGCCATCCGTTACATATAGCACCGGGTAATGTATGTTGGAAGCGCTGCTATAGCCTGGCGGAGTATAAACGCTGTAGGTTACCTGGTAGCCCAGCGCTGCACTATGCATAAGTACATCTTTTGCAATTTTGCCGTGCGGTATATTTTCGTTGAATTGTGTTATAGCTTCCGGTTTCCACGCGGGCATGCGCAGCTCTGAATTCGGACTGCCACCGCCAACGCCCGACCATTGCTGATGGGGATTGACCGGATCGAGCAACAGCGTAGTGCCATCCACTACAATCTTATAGTCAAGCCGTGCATCGGAGGGAAAGGAAGTTTTCAATAGCCACAGCGTTGTGCCGGGTATGCGCTTGCCCTGGTTGCTGAACTTACTGTCATAACCCCAGCCATTAAAATCCCCCGTCCACGCTACAGATTTCGCTTCTCCGCGATAGAGAAATGCCACGGAGTCACCTATGGCAAACGGTATTCGTTCGGTATCCACAAGTGTATTCCATTGCTTTTCAGCTTCAGCGGGAGAAGCGTAGAACGAGCGGACTGTCTTGGTGAATAATGTATAATCTTGCGCATAACAAGTACTACCTGCGACAAAGAGTATACTTAGCAGGATGTTTTTGGTCATGGCTATGCCTTTACAATATCATCGTTGTCTTCCACAAAGCGTACGCAGAAGGCTGCGATGAGCAGAAATATACCCGCCATCACAATACTATAAATAGCATGCGATCCGTAAATATACTTCACGATCGGCCCTCCGATAATACCATTGACAATCTGCGGAAGCGTAATGAAGAAGTTGAACACGCCCATATATATACCCATTTTATAAGGTGGGATAGAACCCGCCAATATAGCATACGGCATTGCCAGGATGCTGGCCCAGGCAAAGCCGACACCGATCATAGAGAAGATGAGTAAATCCGGATCGTGAATGAAATATATAGAGATCAACCCTATACCACCTGCGGTTAATGACAGGGCATGTGTGAGCTTTCGCCCGATCTTATACGCAATTGCCGGCAACAACAAAGCATAGAGTGCAGATACACCGTTGTAAGTTCCGAACAATACACCTACCCAGTTACCTGCGTTCTGATAGGTTTCGGAAGATGTATCCGTTACAGGTAAACCGTATACATGTGTAGCAACAGCCGATGTAGTGAACACCCACATGGAGAATAAAGCGAACCATGAAAAGAACTGCACAATGCCGAGTTGCTTCATGGCTTTCGGCATGCCCGTGAAGTCTGCCGCTATCTGACGCATTCCTTTATGAGCAGATTCTGCATGTTGCCCTTCATCCGGCGGATATTCCTTCGTACTAAAAACAGTCCAGAGTATAGCGGCAAGAAAAATGATAGCTCCGATGTAGAACGATAGCGTTACGTTATAGGGCACTTCACCAGCAGGTGCGGTCTTCTCCACACCAAAAAACTCTGCAAAAATATAGGGCAGCGTGGAGCCTAATATAGCACCTAGTCCAATCAGGAATGTTTGTATTGAAAATCCAAGTGTACGCTGATCGGAGGGTAGTAAATCGGCAACCAAAGCGCGAAACGGTTCCATCGCCACATTGAACGAGGCATCCATGATCATCAGTATACCGGCACCTACATATAGCGGGGGCAACAGATGCACCAGTATATCTGCGTTCGGCATAAAGATCAATGCCGTGGAGGCAAATATAGCACCCGCGAGAAAGTATGGACGCCTGCGACCAAGTGAAGTCCAAGTGCGGTCACTATAATAGCCAATGATGGGTTGAATGATCATACCCGTTAGCGGAGCTGCCAGCCAGAACCAGGAGAGGTGTTCGACATCGGCGCCAAAAATTCCAAGTATACGGGAAGCATTTCCATTCTGAAGCGCAAATCCGAATTGTATTCCGAAGAAACCGAAACTCATGTTCCAGATCTGCCAAAACGATAAGCGCGGTTTATGCAAAGATGCTGTACTCATTTACGGGTAGGTTAGTTCAATCGATTGTTGGTTGCTAAAGTCAATAAAATCTGACGCATTTGCCAGACTTTATTGACTTAAGAAGTACATGGAGGGAGGGTTACCAGCGAATTACGATCTGGCTAGTAATGTATTCGGTTTCGAAGCTGTGTACGTTTTCCTGTGGTGCCGGCTCCGGATCGAAGAACGGATCGAATTTTTCAAGCGCCATAAAGAACTGGTTGATGTCGTTGTGAAGGACGAGCTTCGTGCCGTTCACTTCAACCTGTGCAGGCGTGTGCTCCAGACCATGCAGTATAACTTTCAGCTTACGATGCGGTGAGCCATAGCTTCCTTCGGTAGCACCGATGATCAACGTGTTATCAGCTGCTATATATTCCAGCTGGCGCTTGGCATATTCACCTTGCTGGTAACGGAAGGTTGTGCCGTCATCTTCATAGAACAGGAACGATGAGCTTTGCTTGCCGGTATATACATGCAGAATGATTTCGTCATTCAATTCTTTTGTACTGGCGAGTACGGGTTTCATGGGTATAATCGCTCCGCTCTTTACAAATACAGGAAGGCGCTGTACCGGGCATTCGATTACTACTTCTGAATGTCCCTGGTATTTCTGGCCATTGTATAACAAATGCCATTCGCCTTCCGGCAGATAGGCTTTCACAAAGTCTTTGGTACTTTCTACAGGTATTACCAACAACGAGGGGCCAAACATATATTGATTATGAAACTGGCCATCGTATACTTTAAAGTCGTGCGTATAGTCGAGGGCAAGCGAGCGCTGCACCGGCATACCGGTTACACTGGCATCGTAGAAGAGCGAGTATATATAAGGAAGTAACTTGTAACGGAACTTGATATAGTTGCGCGAGATCTGTTCCACCTCTTCGCCATAGGCCCACGGTTCGGAGTCGCGACTGTTAATCATTGAGTGTCCGCGGAAGAAAGGAGAGAGCGCACCCAGCGATACCCACCGCGCAAATAATTTGGAGTTAGCATCACCAACAAAACCGCCTACATCATACCCGGCAAATGCTATACCGCTTAAGCCCATGCTGTTTACGAGGCGCACACCGAGTAACATGTGCTCATCGTAGGCAACGTTATCCCCCGTCCACACAGCAGCATAGCGTTGAACGCCTGAGAAGCCCGAGCGCGTCAGGTTAAACGGACGTTTACCTTTCAGCAGTGCTTTGGTTCCTTCGTAGGTTGCACGTGCCATCTGCATGCCGTATATATTCCTGCCTCTGCGCATGGATGCTTTATTGCCTTCGAAGTCGAGTTCGATATTCTCCGGTATCATTTGTCCCCACGTAGCAATCTCGTTCATGTCATTCCAGAAACCTTCAACACCTATACTCACATAGTCGTTGAATTGCTTCTGCCACCACAATCGTGTTTGTGGATTTGTAAAGTCGGGGAAGTGACACCATCCCGGCCACACTTGCCCGGTATAGTTTGTGCCATCCTGGTATTTGATGAATACATCTTCACGTATACCTTTCTCATAAGTATCATATCCTTCTTCCACTTTTATCCCCGGATCGCACATCACTACTACATGAAAGCCGAGTTGTTGCAGCTGCGCAAGTAATTCTTTCGGATCAGAAAAATCACGCTGGCTCCAGGTGAATATTTTATACTGATCCATATAATGTATATCAAACACGATGGTATCAGCCGGTATATCTTTTTCGCGGAAGGTGCGCGCGAGGTTCAGTACTTCTTTATCCGGATAGTAACTATAGCGACATTGCTGATAGCCGATGCTCCACATCGGAGGCATCTCCATGCGGCCGGTAAGATGTGTATACTCCTGAATAATTTCGGCAACTGTGCTTCCGTATATAAAGTAATAATTCATTTCTCCGCTATCAGCATAGAAGCTGGCGAAGCGATTGTTGGAAGCTCCGAAGTTGAAAAATGACTTATGCGTGTTGTCAAAGAATATACCGTAAGACAATCCGTTGTGGACACCGATATAGAAAGGTATAGAACAGTATAGCGGATCAGAGCCTGGTGAATAGGCAAAGCTGTCGGTATTCCAGTTCTGATAACCGTTTCCTTTACGATCAAGCGGTCCTGTTTTTTCTCCGAGACCGATGAAGCGTTCCCCGGCCTGAATCTTTTTATACGTTGTTACCTGTTCGCCATTCCAGCTTGTACCAAAGGCATGGTCATCTTCATTGATGGGTTGGCCATCGTGTGTATAAAATCCAAAACGTACCGGGCCTTTGGAGATACGAAGTATATATTTCGATGTTTTTATTTCGAGTTTGTCGGCATGCTCTTCAATAAGCGGCTCGTAGGAGGGAGTCGCCACTACTGAATACGAAAAGTCTTCGAACCTATCGGCTTGTGTAGCACTGATGCGGACGATGCCTTCGGTATAAAATTCAACCCGGAAACTTCCATACGTAGTTTGCCCGAGTATAGCGTTGTTATCTTTTTTCCACTGGACGAATGTTCCTAAACTTTTACTGAGAGGTGAGTTAATGGTTCGTGACATGTTGTTTGTTATTCCTTAAAAAATCGTTTCAAGTAAACTTAATTCAAAACATTTAACCTACAGGGAAGCTGTACTAAAAAACAGAAATCGATTGCGGCAACTGGTTAGGATCGAAAGTTAATTCAAAAAAATAGCCTTGAGACAATTACTTTGCTCAAGGCTATGCTTTATAATGGAAAGAGAAAGACTATTTCTTCTTGCCGGATTTCAATGATGAATCGCGCACGATGAGACGTGTTTTCAATACTTTAGTCTCCGGAGTGGGATCAGTATTATCTTTTGATTTCACCTCGATCTGACGGATCAACAGCTTCGCAGCTTCTTGTCCCATTTCAAAACCAGGCTGATCAACCGAAGTCAATGGTGGATCTAACAATGCGCTGAAGAACCAGTTACTGAAACCAACCACCGCTATATCCTGAGGTATTTTAAGACCGGCTTCTTTTATAGCCTGCATCGCACCCATCGCAGCAGGGTCGTTGGTTGCAAATATAGCATCCGGACGATTGTCCATTTGCAGTAGCTTCTCCGTTGCAGCTTTACCTTCTTCTATAGTTCCCAGCGGACAAGACATGATGATGTCTTTGTTAACCGGAATGTTGCTTTCATTCAATGCTTCGAGATAACCTTCTAAACGTTGCTTGGTAATACCCAGATTCGGAGGTCCTTCCAAGTGTGCTATACGTTTACATCCCTGTTCAATTAAATGAAGTGTAGCATCTTTGGCACCGCTTAAGTCATCAACAATTACTTTGCTTGAAGTAGGCGTATCATATACCCGGTCGAAGAACACCATCGGTACACCTTTGGCCAGTGTAGCATCGATGTGTTCGAAGCTGCTTGTTTCACGCGAAAGCGAAATCAACATACCATCAACACGGCTGTTGAACAGCGCTTTGATGTCAGTCTTTTCACGTTGCAGTGATTCATTGGATTGGGTAATGATTACGTTGTACCCGGCACTATACGCTACATCTTCTATACCACTAATAACAGTAGAGAAAAAGAAGTGAACGATCTCCGGTATGATGACACCAATTGTGTTTGTTTTACTCTGGCGTAAACTAAGCGCAACTATATTAGGTTGATAGTTTAGTTTTTCCGCCAGCTCGTTAACAGCTTTCTTAGTTTCAGGGCTAATATCGGGGTGATCCTTTAGTGCCCGTGATACGGTAGATGGGGAGATGCCCAGCTCGCGGGCAATGTCCTTAATGGTGACCTGATTATACTTCATACTGCAATGTTACAAACTATCGGTTTAACTCCGCAACGTTTGTGCAACTTTTTTCGCAACTTCGCAAACGAATGCGACCTCGATTACGACTCCGATTTCGTGAATTTTTATACTCGTTTTTGAATTTCGAATATCTCTTTTCCGATACCTTTTCACGCAAAGTAGGGTAAGTAACACTCCCTAACTCAACCATAAACCCAAAACAATCTATGAGGAAACTTTATCAAGTAACCCTGAAAGTTTTTGTCATTGCTATGCTCTTCACCAGTGTACAGGCGCTGGCGCAGAGTACCAGAATTACCGGCACAGTAACTTCTGGTGATGACGGAACAGCCTTGCCTGGTGTAAGCATCGTGGAGAAAGGAACAACCAACGGAACTGTTACAGATGCCGAAGGTAGATACTCTCTGAATGTATCTGAAAACGCAATACTCGTTTTTTCATTTGTCGGCTTTCAATCGCAGGAAATTTCGGTAGCCGGAAAATCGGTTATAGATATACCCTTGAACAGTGATGTTACTGCGCTCACCGAAGTGGTTGTGGTTGGCTATGGTCAACAAGAGAAGAAAGATGTAACGGGCGTTGTAGCAGCTGTTAATGAACAAAGCTTTAACAAGGGTGCGATCGTTTCACCCGATATGCTGATAAGCGGTAAAATTGCCGGTGTACAGATTACTTCCAACAGCGGTGAACCCGGAGGTCAGTCATCCATTCGTATTCGCGGTGGTACATCGCTCAATGCAAGCAACGAACCGCTCTATGTAATCGATGGTGTACCGATCGATAACTCAGCATTCAACCCAGGAGGTTTTTCAAGCGGAAGAAACCCGCTCAACTTCATCAACCCGAATGACATTGAGACATTTACTGTGTTGAAAGATGCATCGGCTGCTGCTATATATGGATCGCGTGCTGCGAATGGTGTTATCATCATCACTACCAAAAAAGGCAAGAGTGGTTTACCCACCGTGTCGTATGACGGCTGGTTTTCAACCGGAAGAATTGCAGACCGACTTGATGTATTCACCGCTGATCAGTTTCGAGAAGTAATTGCAGCGAAAGCGCCACAGCATCTTAACAAACTGGGAACTGCAAACACCGACTGGCAGGATGAAATATACCAGAACGCAACAGGACAAAGTCACAATATAACGTTCTCCGGTGGTACAGAGAAGACAACCTATCGAGCTTCGGTAAGTCACCAGAAACAGGAAGGTATCATAAAAACTTCCAGCACCGAGCGCACCAGCTTCTCGATGGGACTTACACAAAAAATGCTCAACGATGATTTGAGTGTTACCGCGAATGTAAAAGGTGCTCGTACACAAGATCGCTTCTCTCCCGGAGTTGTAGGTGCAGCGATGGAGATGGACCCAACACAACCTATATATGATGCAACCAGTCCATGGGGTGGTTACTTCGTATGGAAAAATGAAGCCGGTGATTATGAACGTCAGGCAACTATAAATCCTGTATCAACGCTTAACCTCGTTGAAGAGCGTGGAACAAGTAATCGCAGCATTGGAAATGTACAATTCGATTACAAGATTCGCCCGATAAAAGGATTGAGTGCCAATGTAAATCTTGGTTATGATCTGGCTACAGGTGATCGCGATCGCTTTCAACCTTCCAATTACTTTGCTGTAGCGTCTGACACAGGCGAAATCAAAATCGAGAATTATACCCGCGTAAGTCAGTTGCTCGAAAGTTATCTGAATTACAAACGCAGTTTTGAAAACATCAGCAGTACATTAGACTTTACCGCCGGTTATTCGTGGCAGGATTGGAACTCCGAATATCCAAGCCTTCGTGCTACACGACTTACTGATAACGGCTATGGTGTCAGCAACCCATCGGTTGCCAAGAAAGTAGAAGCCTTCAACAGTGTGCTGGAGAACCGACTCATCTCGTTCTTTGGAAGATTGAACTATGGCTATAAAGATAAATACCTGTTAACAGCATCGTTGCGCAGAGATGGATCAACACGTTTTGGTGCGGCCAATCGCTGGGGTACATTTCACTCGGCAGCATTTGCATGGCGCGTGATTGACGAAAGCTTCATGGAAGGTTTGACCGATATATTTACCGATCTGAAACTGAAAGTGGGATATGGTGTAAACGGTAACCAGGAAATTGGCGACTATAAATATTTAGCCACCTATACTCCGAGTACATTAACGGCACAATATCAATTAGGAAATTCATTTGTTACAACGGTTCGTCCGAATGGTTATGATGCTAATCTGAAATGGGAAGAGACTACATCGTATAATATCGGTCTTGAATATGGTTTCCTGAACGGACGCCTCTCCGGTAGTCTTGATTTTTACCGGAAGGATACAAAGGATCTGCTCTTTGAACGCGCGGTGCCTGCAGGCTCTAACCTGACTAACATCGTTCTGTCAAATATAGGGGAGATAAAAAATACCGGTGTTGAATTAACGATCGATGCCGTAGCAGTTTCGAAGCCTGATCTCACCTGGAATATATCGTTCAACACATCCTATAACAAAAACGAAATTGTTGCGCTGGACGGAAGTGATGAGCCAACCTTCAAAGGATATGAGACAGGTGATATCAGCGGAGGTGTAGGTAATTATATACAGATTCTGAAAGTAGGACAGCCTGCGTATTCATTCTATGTATATAAACAGAAATACGGTGCCGATGGTAAACCGCTTGTAAACGGAGTTGACCACAATGAAGACGGTAAAACGGATCTGGCCGATATGTATGAAGACGTAAGCGGTGATGGTGCCGTTAATGATCAGGACAGAAGACCATTCCAGCAACGTGCTCCTAAAGTTATGTTTGGACTTACATCGCAGGTGAACTATAAAAAGTTTGATCTGAGCTTTACCCTGCGCAGCAGCCTCGGTAACTATGTATATAACAACGTAGCTTCCAACACTGCGAACTTCATTCGCGCGAACGACAACTTCGTGCCGCGCAACATGCTCACGTCAGTGCTGGAAACAAACTTTACATCGCCTCAGTATTTTTCAGATTACTATGTAGAGAAGGCTTCGTTCCTGCGTATGGACAACCTGTCGCTGGGATATACTGCTACCAACCTGTTCGACACGAGTGCCAAGTTCCGCCTCTATGGAACGGTACAGAATCTTTTCGTAATCACTGATTATTCAGGACTTGATCCGGAAGTATTCAGCGGTATTGATAACAACCTGTATCCGCGGTCACGCACGTTCATCGTAGGTGTAAATGTTACTTTCTGATCGTAAACTTTTGAATTGACTAACGTATGAATAAAAAATATATCATAACATTTCTGGTGGTGATACTCGGAGTGTCTGCATGTACAGACCTCGATGTAAAACCCAAGAGCTCTGCTACCGGTGACGTTATCTTTAACAACTCACAGGCATATCTTCAGTTTCTCGCCAGACTATATGCGGGACTTGCCATCAGCGGACAGCAAGGTCCTGCCGGTAATCCGGACATCAAAGGTATAGATGAAGGGTTCTCCAATTACCTGCGTCAGTATTGGAAGGCACAGGAGTTGACAACCGATGAAGCGGTGATCGGCTGGAATGACGGAACACTGCCAACCTACCATTTACATACATGGACAGCGCAGAATGAATTCATCAACGCGATGTTCAACCGGATATACTTTCAGGTATCCATGACCAATGAATTCCTTCGCGAAACAACGGATGGTAAACTTGACGAGCGTGACGCAACGGATGCCATACGCGCAGATGTAAAAGTATACCGTGCAGAAGCCCGCTTTTTACGCGCACTCAGCTACTGGCATGGATTGGATATGTTCGGATCCATTCCGCTGGTAACCGAAGAGAGCACGGTAGGTACGGAAGCTTCGGAGCAAGCTACCAAACAGGAAGTATTCGATTTTATTGAAAGCGAACTGAAAGCGATCGAGACAGAACTTGTAGACGCACGCGCCAATGGCTACGGCCGTGCTGATAAAGCGGCTGCCTGGACATTGCTTGCTAAACTATACCTGAATGCAAAAGTATATACCGGGCAGGATAAAAATACAGAGTGTATTGCGTATTGCCAGAAAGTAATTGATGCAGGCTTTGAACTGGATAGTGACTACGCCACGCTCTTCACATTGGACAATGTAAATTCTGATGAAATTATATTCACCATAAATTTCGATGGCAATTATACGCAAACCTATGGTGGTATGACGTTCCTCGTGCATGCTTCAATTGGTGGTGCGATGACCGCTACAGATTATGGTGTTAACACAGGTTGGGCCGGACTTCGTACAACCAAGAACCTGGTAAATCTTTTCCCGGATGAGACAGGCGCAACGGACAGTCGTGCTATATTCTATCGCAATGATCAGTCGAAAGAAATTCCAAATACGCCCATCACAACCTTCAAGGAAGGATATGCCGTTCCGAAATTCAGAAATATAAATTCCGATGGTGAATCCGGATCAAGTCTTGAATTTGTGGATACAGACTTCCCGGTGTTCCGTCTGGCAGATGTATACCTGATGTATGCGGAAGCGGTCGAACGTGGAGGAACCGGTGGCAGTGAAGCATCTTCTGTAAGCTATATCAATGCCCTGCGCCAGCGTGCGTACGGCAACGCTACGGGAAATATTGATGCTGACGACATCACACTCAATTTCATTATTGATGAACGTGCCCGTGAATTATACTGGGAAGGACACCGCAGAACAGACCTTGTTCGTTTTGGATTGTTCACCGATAGCGAAGACAACAACCTGCGGGCCATATGGCCCTGGAAAGGTGAAGTAGCTGCCGGTAAAGAAACAGAATCTTTCCGCGATGTTTTTCCTTTACCATCCTCACAGATTATTGCTAATCCGAAGCTGGAACAGAACGATGGTTATTGATCATGCCTAACGAATGAATACTATGAAAAAATTATATATATACTTTTTGATCGCCTCGATGCTGGTTCAACTCTCAGCCTGTCGTGACGAAGTAGATGTAGATAACCTGATGAACTTTCCGCCAACCATTCTGAGTGTTACTCCGAAGACAGGTGTGAAGACGGGGGATTTTGACATCAAGGTTATACTGGTGGATGGTATATCTTCTCCACTCAACACAGCAACCGTAACGCTGAAAGATGCTGATGGTAATGAACTGGCATCCGTTACGAAAACACTCAGCGGTGTAAAAGATTCTGTGTTGATTGAAGGATCATCGTTCAATGCAGAGTCGCTTCCGCTGGGCGATTACTCAATCTCGATTGTCGCAAAAGATAGCAAGAACCAGGAGAGCACGCAGGTGTCCAGTTTCAAAATTGTAAACCAGTTATACCTGGCAAACTTTGAGCGCATGTTTATAGCCGGTGGCTTTAACGGGTGGAGTGCTTCCGAGCTTGAACTTGTTGCCGACAATACCTGGGAGATTAAGAATATAGATCTGCAGGGTGGTCCGTGGAAGTTGAAAAACACCGAAGACTGGTCTGATCAGGACTGGGGTGATACCAACTGCGATGGCACTATGGAGCCTAAAGGTTCCAATGGTGATACGAACTGCGATTTCTCCGGAGCGGTAAATGTTCGTTTCAATGATGAGACATTGAAATATACGGTGTTGCCTGCGGTGAATTATGCCACGAATCTCGATGGACTATATTTACTAGGAACGTTCAACGACTTTACGGGACCGCAGCCTCAATTTAAACTGGTGGCCGATTATACCTGGGAAGTAGCTGAAATACGCATGCAGGCAGGTGATGCGTTTCGATTCTCGGAAGGTGCAACCTTCGAAGGAAAGAACTATGGCGATAACAACCTCGATGGAAAGGCAGAAGAGTATGGCGCTAATATCAAGCTTGATAACAGCTATAAAGATGCATACTATAAGATCACGTTCAACGATGCAACAAGGCTATATACTATAACCGTAGTGCGTTACCCATTCCCGTCTGAACTATATTTGGTAGGAGGATCGACTTCGATAAGCTGGGAACCTGGCAATTCTATACCATTCCGAAAAACGGCTGATGGTAAATTTGAAATATTCGCGTACCTGAAAGTTATAAGCGGTGATGGTAACGGTTTCAAACTTTTACAAACCAAAGACTGGCCGGGTGATTGGGGTAAGGGAGATGAGGGTAAACTTCTGCAGGAAGGAGAGGCCAACATTACCGTAGCGGAGGATGGCTTCTATCGCATCATGGTTGATTTTACAACAGGCTCCTATACGATAACAAAAACAAACTGGGGAGTGGTTGGCTTTGCCCGCACCGGTACGGATGCTGGCTGGAATGCCGACACCAACATGACGTTTGACGGTGATTGGGACAGCTATACCTGGCGTGTAACAACGCATCTGTACGCCGGAGAGTATAAATTCCGCGCGAACGGTACATGGGCTATAAATTTCGGTGACAACGGTCGCGATGGTAAACTGGAACTGGATGCCGGCACGAATATGATCATCGCTTCAGAAGGTGACTATGTTGTCGAGATGATACTCGATCCGGTGAACGGATATACCTATACAGTAACACCTCAATAATTCAGTAACCTAAACAGCAATATAGCGTGGAGTAAATGCTTCACGCTATTTGCATTTCATGAAATGCTTATGAAAAAATTGATTTTTTTTGTGGGGTGGATGACTGCAGCAACGTGGGCTATGGCGCAGGTTACAACAAGTCCTGTGTTCCCGGTAGCAGATCAGCCCGTTACCATCACGGTAGATGTAACCGGTACGGGACTTGAGAATTTCAATTGGAACAACACAACCAACCCGGTATATATATGGGCATGGCTTCCGGATTGTTCAGCATCGTGTGATGCTCCTACAAATGTGAATCCGGCAACCACAGCGCAGGAGGCAGCGAAAGCATTCCGGATCACGACAAATAAATTTCAGATCACATTAACGCCCACCGCATTCTTTAACAAGCCTGCTGCTGAGATAACACGCATGGGTTTCTTGTTGAAAGCAACAGACTGGGCAGGCGGTAAAACACCAGACTATATTTTGCAGATGACTACCCCTGATGATTTCATCGTATCATTTGCAACGCCGACATCGTCCCCATTGTTCAAGAGCCAGGGAGAACAACTTCCGATTACAGCCAATGTTTCTGAAGCGGCTGACCTGGTGTTGAAGATTAACAATAATACTGTAGCCTCTGTTGCAGATGCGACCACGCTGAGCTATACACACACCATCGCAGAAGCACCTGGTACGTATGATGTAACCATCTCTGCTGACAATGGTGAAGCTGTAAAGACGAAATCATTTCAATACATAGTTCGGAAAGCAACGGTAACAGTTGCACGTCCTGCCGGTATTGTAGATGGTATAAATTATGGCAGTGATCCCACGAAAGTGGTGTTGAGCTTGTGGGCTCCGGGTAAATCATCGGTATATATCCGTGGTGACTTCAACGATTGGAAACTGGACCCGGCATACCTGATGAATAAAGATGGTGAACATTTCTGGATCGAGCTTACCGGACTTACAGCAGGGCAGGAGTATGCCTATCAATACCTCGTGGAAGAAAGCGTGTGGATTGCCGATCCGTATGCCGATAAGATACTTGATCCGGATGATCAATATATACCAGCATCCATTTACCCGAACCTGAAGATGTTTCCTTCTGCTGCGCTTCATTCGCAATGGTACTTCAATCGCCTGGCAGTTTTTCAAACCGGGCAGGTAGCCTATACGTGGCAAACCACGAATTACGAACGCCCGGCAAAAGAAAAACTGATTGTTTATGAATTACTCATTCGCGATTTTTTCAGCAGTGATGAACGCAGCTATCAAAATCTGATCGACACCATTGGTTATTTCAAACGCCTTGGCGCCAACGCCATTGAGCTGATGCCCATTATGGAATTTAATGGCAATGATAGCTGGGGATATAACCCGGCATTTATGTTTGCACCCGATAAATATTACGGCCCCAAAAACAAGTTGAAAGAGTTTATCGATCGTTGCCATGCACAGGGTATAGCGGTGATATTTGATATAGCGATGAACCACCAGGACATGCCGAATGCATACGTGATGATGGATTTTGATTTTACAGCCAGCAAGCCCACTGCGAATAACAAATGGTTTAATACAGACGCAAAGCATCCGTTCAATGTGTTCTACGATATGAACCACGAGAGTAGTTATACCAAGAAGTATCTGGACACTGTAAATTATTACTGGCTGAACGAATATAAGATTGATGGTTTTCGTTTCGATCTGTCAAAAGGATTTACGCAAACGAATAACCCCAACGATGTGAACGCGTGGTCGGCATACGATGCATCGCGTATAGCCTTGCTCAAGCGCATGGCGGATGAGATCTGGTCGCACAGTCCGGAGACCTATATTATCCTGGAGCATCTGGCGGTGAATGACGAAGAAAAGGAATTGGCTGAATATCGCGCAGCCGAAGGAAAAGGCATGATGCTCTGGGGAAACCTGAATTATGCCTATGGTCAGAATACAATGGGCTATGCATCCGGCTCGGATATCAATACTATATACTACGCTAATCGCAATTGGACAGTGCCGCACCTGGTAGGCTATATGGAAAGTCACGATGAAGAGCGCATCATGTTTAAGAACCTTCAATACGGAAATTCTTCCGGGGCCTACAGTATAAAAACAGAAGTTACAGCACTCGACCGTGTTAAAGCTGCTTCGCTGTTGTTCTATACTATACCTGGACCCAAAATGTTGTGGCAGTTTGGAGAGATGGGCTATGATGAAAGTATAAATCGTTGTCCTGATGGGACAATAAGTGATGATTGTCGCGTGTCGGCCAAACCGGTTAAGTGGGAGTACCTGGAGGAGCCGTTACACGCAGCACTGTTTGATCACACCGCTGAATTGATCAGTCTCCGAAAAACATACGATGTATTTACGGAAGGTGCCGTTACGATCACGGGAGGTGCATCGCTGGTAAAGCAGGTAACGTTGAAGAATAATCCCTATACAGAAACACCGGCAAGTACTTCAGAAATGAATGCACAGCTCACGGTAAATTTTGAGCTTACTTCTAAAACGGTAAATATAGCATTTCCGCATACCGGCACCTGGTACGATTATTACGATGAAGGTAAACCGGTGCAGGTAACAAATGCTACATTGCCAATGTTGCTACCAGCAGGGAGTTATAAACTGTTTACAGATGTACCATTGAAGGAAGTACCGGTTACCGGCATAGAGGATTTAATCCCGGGGGCTGGCATCCATCCAAATCCAACGGCTAATACATTTCGCATTGAGTTAGCCTCGGGTATGGTCCGTGAAGTAAAGTTGTTTGATACGAAAGGAGCCGAGCAACCGATACGCGTTTCTGGTGATGAAATAGATATGGCACACCTCAACGCGGGCTTATACCTGCTGCGCGTTACCACCAGCACAGGAAAGCAACTCTCTGGCAAGGTAATTAAGAAGTAATGGTAAATTATAATCTTCCGCAGGCAGTGTTTTCGCCTGCGGAAGAAATATATTCTACTTTGAATTTATACCGGCATCTTTCAGCGAGCGGTATATCTGGTAGCGAACTTCACTCTTTGTCTGTTCTTCTTTGTAAACATCTTCACACCAGAAGAATATCTTGAGCTGAATGTCGTTGTCTTTAACACTTTCTATCAATACAGCTGGTTCTCGTTTTTTAAGAACACAGTCTTCACCTTTAATAACTTCTTTGATCTGATTGATCACTGCGTCCTTATCGTGGTCACCAAGCGTCAGGGTAATATTAAAGTCGATACGTTTGTATGTGTTACCCAGCGTCCAGTTCACAATGTGTTGCGAGAGTACATCTCCGTTGGGTATAATTACATCTGCACCATCAGTTGTTACCAATGTACTGGAGCGAAGTCCGATCTCCTTCACACGACCGGCATGACTGCCCACTTCAACGGAATCACCAACCTTCAGCGGGCGATCGAAAATGAGAATGATACCCGATACAAAGTTGTTGACTATATTTTGCAATCCCAATCCGATACCGACACCCAACGCACCCAGTACAATCGTAATTTTATCAACCGGAAGTCCCGATGCAGATACGGCCAGTAAATATCCTGCGCCCAGCAACACGAGTTTGGTCATCAGCAACCGTGAGCGATGCGCGAGACTTTCTCCTTCATCGTCTCCTATATCTCCCAGGAAATAACCGATGTAGCGTTGCAGAAAATGCGCCAGCCAGATAATGAGAAAAAACAGCAATATACTGCCAGCCGTGAATGACGTGTTGCCTATATTTTGTTGAGCATTGAGTATATTACTGATGCCGCTAAATAGTGCATCGTATATATTCAGGTTGGCAGTGAATACAACCAGCCATATTAACAACACTACGCCGAGCAACGGCTTGCGAAAATCGCTCACGATAGGAGTGGGATCGAACGTATTCACCAGCGATTGCTGTATGCGACTTGTGTGGATCTGAAGGAGTACAGCCTCTACCAGTATCTTTACCAGAGCAGACAGGCCAATCACTTGCGTCACCCCGATCACAGACGACATGCTGAGCATGTTTGCTAGGGTCAATCGTCCGCTGATGTTCGCGAGAATTGCGAGCGCATTCATCACCACGAGGAGTATAAATACAATGCGAATGAAACGTCCCAATTGATGATCGCGTGGTAATGCCTTCCGGAATAATAATCCAAGTACGATAGCACCCACATTCAGTCCAATGATAATGCAACGCTGCCAGAAAGAAGGAACGAGTATATGGTTGGTAAGACTGAAAGCTATAAATAGCGCAACGATAGCAATCCAGTATTGGAACAGGTTTCTCGGCCATTGCTTTCTGTATAACAGCGTAAGCGTTATTACCAGCAAGAACTGCACGAACTGCATATATACTGCAGGAGCCTGTAAATCGAACAACGGCGCAAGACTAAAAATAACAGCGAATGCCGAGAGCACCGGGTGCAATGATAAATGCGAAATGTTATAGGTTTGAAGCGAGTCTGTCCTACCGGTACGCTTCAATATGCGAAGGTTACGCATCACCCACCACAAGAATGCTATACCGAGCAGCCAGCGTATGAATCGCGTACCCGATGAATTGCTATAGTAGAAATTGAAAGCTTTCTGTTCTTCATCAAACGCATGCTTAAAATCATCACCACCTGCAACCATTCGTTTTTCCCAGATATAGTTGAGTTCTTTTTGAAACACTTTTCGTCCGGCCATGTTTAGCCTGTAATTCAACTGACTCATCAGTTGGGCTGCCTGTATCGATCCGGCAGAAGCCTGCGTTTTGTATTTGTTTACAGTAGAAAGACTGTTTGTTAAAACGCTGTCGGTATATCTTCGTTTCTGACGCAATGCTTTTAGCTGCGGTATAAATTTCTTGCGTGCTATACTGTCGCGGTATAGTTGTCTCAGGATAGAATCTTTGCGAAGCGAACGTATCTCTGCTCGAAGCTTGGTCAGCTTCTCATTGGAAGTCTTGAAGCTTTCGTTGTAGCGTTTCAGATCGTGTTGTGTACTTTCCAAAAGTGTTTTTAAAATCTCCAGGTTGCGCAGGTTCAAAGTCTGGTCATACTTCACCAGACTTTGGTCAACAAAGCGTACAATGGAATCGCTTTCACTCAGACGTTGTCCAATCAGTAATATTTCAGGACTCAGTTTGCACTCTGTCTGAACGGAGTCAATCTTCTGGTATGCCATCTCCAGGTGAAGCATAAACTCGGCAGCTGTTGCAGTAGCCGAATCGGTAAACAACATCAGTTGCTGACTTTTGTCGCGCCTGGGTCTCCAGTTTTGTGCCCATGTTAACGAAGTAGCAAGTAGTGTAAAGAGAATCAACGCGACTGTATACCGCGTGTAATGTTTTAAGGTGTTCATGTAGAATTTCATAGCAACCCCGAAGTCGCTCCCGGTTAAATACAATACAAAATACAAAAGAGTAGTTAGTGCAAAATGGAAATTGAAAAAGGCTCGCTATCTCTTCGTTGTGGTGTCGTCAATCTTAAAAAATGATCTCGATGGTCATCGACTAAACATCAGTGTATATAAATGAAAAACAGCCTCTTGGCTGCAAATCTCAAAATGATTTTCGCTGCCGACAAGCCGGCCCGGGGTTTTAGTTTTTTTGGTTGAATCGCCTGATGAGGTCGCTATTTTCTGCCATGGTTTTGATCGATATGTATAAACGATTTTTACGGGAAGGATAAGATTTTACAGTGGTTATATGTAAGATATATTCGGGAAATGCCGAGGCAACAACGTCACCTCGAGCGTGCCAATTTTAGTTCATGTCTCTGCACTCCGGCGAGGCCTTGTGGTCAGAGCAACGTTACGTCATACAGGATTTCGTTTTGCCAGTGCAATGCATCTCCATTATGAAAAATGTTGGCGATGGGGTTTCTCGCGGCGCTCGTGCATTTTACAGGAAGAATAGCTCGCTCGAAATGACGACTAAAACAAAGACAACTGAAACTCTGAGCTCGCTCGTGTTCTTGCAGGTTTAACTGCATACCCGAGCCTGCTTAAATTACGAATGTGATATACTCTTGTCTCTTCGTAGCGGGAGGCGATGATGATTTCGGTTTTGCCGGCTTTTTTTGTGAAGAGATCTTTCACCAGTTCAGGCCGATTGTTGTCGTGGGAGAGATGCGATAAGAACAGGTGACTCATAAACGCAGGCTTGTGTCGCAGAAAAATTTGAAGCGCCTGATTGTTGGAGAGATGTCCTTTGCCACCGCGGATTCTATCCTTTAAAAAAAACGGATATCTTCCCGTATTCAACATCTCTTCGTCATAGTTTGCTTCCAGGAAGGCAGCGTTGCATTGCTTGAAGTGATTCGTTACGTGTTCACAAGCTAAACCGATATCGGTAAACACTCCGATCTTTACTGAATTACCAGCAACAATAAAGCTATGCGGATCACACGCATCATGAAATTTAGGGAAGCCTGTTATCGTAAGATTGCCAATCGTTACAGGTTCGTACGCCTTAAACGAACGCACCAGATGCTCCTGAATTCTTAACGCTCCGTTTTCTAGAGTAGGCTGAGTAATATATACCGGTAGCTGATGTCGCTTCGAGAGTTTTGTTACGCCTGAAATGTGGTCGCTGTGTTCGTGGGTTATGAAGATCGCTTTTACTTTTCGCATAGAGAGGCCCAGTCGGTCCATGCGTTTCTCGGTTTCGCGACAGGAGATACCTGCGTCCACGAGTATAGCCTCATCATTGTTGCCGATGTAGTAGCAATTGCCGTTGCTGCCCGAGTTTAATGAGGAGATATAGAGCGACATGATGTACGAAAGTACGTGTTATTCTGCTATTCGGTTTGGAATTTTTTGAAGTAAAAAATGAGGCTAATGGTAAATCCGTGTGCGTTAACATTCATTGCCGCGTGTTGTTAAATAAATTCTTTAAGTCACTTGAGCGCTGTCTTTCAAACATGTTTTCAAGTTTGCAAAGAAGCGCACATCAACGGTCAGGCTATCGGTGAAGCCTGGAACCGTATCTGGAATGAAGCGCATGAAATAGTCTTTTTCCGGGATGGTGAAATGCCTTAAATCTGTTCTGCGAAGGCTGGTTTGAGGAAAATCAAATATGGCAACATGTTTGCATATACCCTATGCAGGTATTAAACCAAAAATTCTATGAAGCCGATCTTTGTTATTCTGTTACTGGTGATCGTGTTATCGTCATCAGCCTTTGTAATGATCTATAATTACTGGAAAGATATAGTAGAAGCGAATCCAATTCTTTTCGCCGCTGGTCTCATCAGTATTGTAATGAGTGGTGCAATCGGAATGCTATATATGATCATATCACGTCCGGCTTTACAGCCTGTACGCGTAACTAAATAAAGGTTTTTTTGAGGGGGTATTTTTTAATCCAGTCAGAGGCGACTCTGACTGGATTTTGGCTTTTATACAGGTTGTATATTATTTCAATTCCAACACCAGAACATATTTTTGAGGTACCGTTAGGGTAGCCTCTACGTTGTGAATGCGATCTGTCGTAACTTCTCTTCCCTGTTTAAAAGTTTTGATGCGTTCAGAAAAACGTTTCGGATCGATCTCCATCGGTTTGTCCTGCGTATTCATAATACACATTACCGTTTGCTGATCGTCATACCGGAAGTATACATATACACCATCTTCCGGAACATACTGCATCATCTTGCCGGTTTTTATAGCCGATGAATTTTTGCGGAAGTTGGCAAGTTTCTTCGTCCACTCGAAAGCTTCGTTTTCTTTTTCGTTTCTTCCTTCACGGGTAAACTTGTTTGCTTTGTCACCGGGCCATCCTCCGGGAAAATCAAGACGCACCCAGCCATCCGGGTTGGATATACCTTTCATTAACACCTCTGTTCCATAATACATCTGCGGTATACCGCGGCAGGTGAGGAGCCAGGCCAGTCCCATCTTATGTTTATCCAGGTCTTCATTTACAACCGAGTAGAAACGACTCATGTCGTGGTTATCGAGGAAGATAACGTGCTTCATCGGATCTTCATAAACAAAGTCTGCTGCCAGTGTCTGGTATAGTTTGTTAACTCCGTTCGTCCAACCGAAAGGTTCGTTCACAGCATTCATGATTCCATAGAGATTTGCCTGGAAATCGGTAAGGCCCGGCAGATTACTTTTGAATGGAATGTTAAAAGTATTACGCGTGAAGAATGCCTGACCGGCCACACCATGTACCCACGTCTCACCGAAGAGCGATATATTGGGATACTCATCCAGCAACGCCTGGTTGCATCGGTTCATGAATTCAAGATTATTATATATATAGGTATCGATGCGCCATCCGTCAACACCAAATTCTTCTACGCTCCAGAGTGCATGCTGTATCAGGAAGTTTGCAACGTATGGATTATTCTGATTTACATCCGGCATGAAACGCGTAAACCAGCCATCGCTCATACGTTGTTGATCGGTTTTTGCAGCATGAATGTCGAAGAGAGGCTGATCTTTATAGTTCGTGTTGGTATAGCTTGGCCACTCGTGCAGCCAGTCGTGTGTAGGTTTATCCTGCACAAAGAAATGATAAAGGCCAACGTGATTATAGACAGCATCCTGTATAAGCTTCATGTTACGCTTATGCAGTTCATCGCTCAACTTTTTATAGAGCGCATCACCGCCCTGGCGCGGATCAACTTTATAATGATTAGTGATAGCGTAGCCGTGTTCGGTACGATCAGGCATGTCATTTTCCAGCACAGGCGTTAGCCATACTGTTGTAATGCCCAGGTCTTGCAGGTAGTCAAGGTGATTGATCAATCCTTGTAAGTCTCCTCCATGACGATGAAATATGGAATCGCGATTCAACGACTGATCGCGCATGCCTTTTATTTTATCATTCGTAGGATCACCGTTGCTGAAACGGTCAGGCATCGCGAGGTATATAAAGTCAGCAGCCGTTACACCTTGCGCGTATACACGATTCCTGTCGCGGGGTTTAAGCGGGAAATTTACCTTTTGGGTTTTCTTGCCGCTTTTAAAAAGTATAACAGCATTACCGGCTGTAGCCTCCGGAGCTATAGCGATGTCAAGCGCGAGATACTTCCCGTTCTCAAGTCGGTTTACTTTTGTGAGCGTAACACCATTGTATTGAATCGTAACGTCACTTTTACCAAACTGTGGGTCGGCTGACTTCACCAGCAGTTGTATAGTATTATGTTTCATGCCAGTCCACCAGTGTGGAGGATAAACTTCAGGAGTCTGTGCCCGCAGACCGAGCGTAGCGATACATGCAAAAAGAGTTAGGACGCGGTATTTTAATTTCATTTAGAATGGGTTTGGTTGATTGGTTAAGAGCTCATCTGCCCGTTGGCAAAAATTCAAAAAGCACATTAACACGCCTAGCGAAATTGTAGATTTACTTTTTGGAAACGATTGCGAAACCGTTTCCTGTTAATTTTTATGATATTTGTCATGATATTATGAGAAATATCTTCCTATCTTAATAGTTGATTTCAAACGTGTGCATTGGAGCGAATGATTTGCGTTAGGGATCAGATAGTTTTTTAACCCAAACCAAAAATGTATGACAAAATTTTATCTGTATGTAAGCAGGTATCTTACGGTTCTACTTTTTCTGATTACCACCGTAGCGTGGTCTCAGAGCACTGTAACAGGAAAAGTTACTTCGGCTGACGATGGATCAGGATTGCCCGGAGTAAACATTATCGAAAAGGGAACAAGCAATGGTACAGTAACGGATGCGAACGGTAGCTTCAGCATCAGTGTTCCTGAAAATGCTGTCCTTGTATTTTCTTTTGTAGGGTATACTTCGCAGGAGGTTGCTGTGGGAGGAAGATCAAGTTTTAATGTGGCGCTGGCCTCAGATGTAACGGCATTATCGGAAGTTGTTGTTATAGGTTACGGACAAATCGAGAAGAAGGACGCCACGGGTGCACTGGTTTCATTGAAGCCGGGTGATTTTAACGCGGGTGTTATCAACTCTCCGGAACAATTGATACAAGGTCGTGCTGCCGGTGTGCAGATCACGTCTGCCAGCGGTGAGCCTGGTGCGGGTATCAACATCCGTATTCGTGGTACATCTTCAGTGCGCAGTGGTAACAACCCGCTGTTTGTTGTAGACGGTGTGCCGTTGAGTGGTGATGATGTAACAGCCAGTGGTTCTGGTGCAGGTCTCGGAAGCAGCTCTGCCCGTAACCCGCTTAACTTTATTAACCCGAACGACATAGCCAGCATCGACATTTTGAAAGATGCATCGGCTACTGCAATCTACGGTTCACGCGGTGCGAACGGTGTGGTGATCATTACTACCAAGACTGGTAAAGGAGCAAGTTCAGCGCTTGACTATTCCTATAACTTCAGCGTTGGCAAGATCACAAAGAAATATGATTTGCTGAATCGCCAGGAGTTCCTTGATGCGTATGAGTCATTCAACGGAGCTGCCGCTGTAGCAAATGTGGATGGTGGTGCTGATACAGACTGGCAGGATGAGATCCTGAGGACAGCGATTACGCACAATCATAACCTCGCGTTTGGTGCCGGTGATAAGACCAGTAACTATCGTTTATCATTAGGGTATATGGATCAGGAAGGTATCATCAAGATATCAGGTCTGAAACGTTATACTGCGCGCTTCAACGGATCAAAAAGTTTTATTGACGATCGTCTGAAAGTGTCTACGCAATTAACATTGGCAAGCACGCGCGATAATGGAGCACCCGTAACCGACAACTCTGGTTTTGAAGGTGACTTGATAGGTTCTGCACTTAAAGCAAACCCTACATTACCGGTTCGCAATGCGAATGGAACATTCTACCAGGTAACAACGAACGAGCCGAACCCGGCTGCGATTCTCGCGTTCTCTAAAGACTATACAAATACAATCAGAGGTCTTGGTAACGTAGCTGCTGAACTTACCATCGTTAAAGGCCTTACTTTCAAAACCGTGTTGGGTTTTGATAAGTCGATGTCATCTCGTAAGACTGCATTCTCCCGCGACTTGTTCGTAAGCGGTATCAAAGATAAAGGACGACTATATCTGAATGATATTGAGACCAGCAACACACTGTGGGAAAACTATTTTACCTACGATAAAGAAATCGGTACTACGGCCAAGTTGAACGCCCTCGTTGGTTATTCATACCAGAGCTTCTCGAGATTTGCCAAGGGAGCTCAGTATACAAACTTCAGAACCAGTAACCTTGATCAGATGATCAACAACCTGGCTTCGGCTGATCAGACTTCAGGTAAAAACTCTGCTGCCGGTTCAAACTCTTCAAACGTAACAGACGAACTCCAGTCATTCTACGGACGTTTTAATCTTACGTTGAAAGACAGATATATAGTTACCGCGACATTACGTGCTGACGGTTCAACTAAATTTGGTGGTGATAACAAATATGGTTATTTCCCTTCTGCAGCCATAAAATGGAGAGTTATTGAGGAGGGATTTGTACCCGAAGTATTCTCTGATTTGAACTTGCGCGTTGGTTATGGTATAACCGGTAACCAGGAAATTCCACACAACCAATACCAGGAACGCCAGCGCTATAACGACTGGAATATTACCAATGAAGGTAATATGGACGGTGGTGCCTTGGGTGGTGTTGCCTTCCAGAACCCGGATCTGAAATGGGAATCTACTTCTCAGTTAAACGCTGGTATAGACTATGGTTTCCTCGATAACAGAATACGCGGTTCTATTGACTATTACTATAAGAGCACAAACGACCTGCTGATCCAGGTTACCAGCGCGCAGCCTGCTGTGCAGCCATTCGTTTGGAGAAATCTCGATGCTCAGGTAATCAACCGAGGACTTGAACTTGCATTGGAGTTTGATGCGATTTCACAGACAGACTTCAGCTGGACGATCAACGGTAACGTTGCTTTCAACAAAAACGAAGTGAAAGATTTCAATGGTCTGATCAACACCGGTAGAATTCACGGTCAGGGTTTGTCTGAAGCATACGCACAACGTATAGCAGGCGGACAATCTCTATATGCATACTATCTGCGTCCGTTCATCGGCTTTGATGAAAATGGCCTTCAGCAATACAGAGATGATCAGGATATTCAGGAGTTTACAGGCGACAGTCCACTTCCTAAAACAATCGCTGGTCTTACCAACAACCTGAAGTATAAAGCACTCGATCTGAGTTTCTTCTTCACCGGACAGTTCGGTCAGAAGATATATAACAACACTGCGAACGCATTCTTTACAGCCGGTGCTCTTGCCAGCGGTAGAAATACAACACGCGATGTAGTGGGCAGTGGTGAAAGCCGCGTAAGCTCACCGGACGTTTCTACCCGATTCCTCGAAGACGGTTCATTCGTTCGACTGCAAAATGTAACGCTTGGATATAATGTAAACACATCGAATACATTTATATCTTCTTTGCGCTTCTTTGTTACCGGACAAAACCTGTTTGTAATTACAGATTACTCCGGTCAGGATCCTGAAGTTAACACGAACAAGTCAATTGATGGAGTTCCTTCTGCGGGTATCGATTATACATCTTATCCGCGTGCAAGGGTATTTACATTAGGTGTTAATGTGTCGTTTAAATAAAAATTAAACTGGGTTATGATATATAGTAAATTTTCAAAACGCTTTTTAGTCGGTAGCCTCAGTGCATTATTTGTTCTTTCTTCCTGTACAAACCTTCATACAGATGAAGTTGATTCAATCGTGATTGATAACACAGGAGGTACAACAACAGGTAATCCCACCGAGTTGCTTGCCGGTACGTATAGTGACTTAAGTGCATTCACAGATCAGGCTGGTGTGTATTCTTTGTATGAGCATACGACAGATGAAATGATACCACCTACACGTGGAACAGACTGGGGTGATAACGGTGTATGGCGCCAGTTATACCAGCACACCTGGGACCCTACCCATACATACGTGGTAAACTCATGGAATATTCTTAACCAACGTGCTTACAAGTGTAACCAGGTTCTTGCTTCAAACCCTTCTGAACAGGAAGCTGCTGAAGCTAAATTCCTGCGTGCATTCTTCATGTGGCACGTAATGGATTTGTTTGGCAAAGTTCCGTTCCGCGAAGTGGGAGAAGGTGTTGATGTTAATCCGAAAGTGATGACACGTTCGGAAGCATTTGATTTCATCGTGAAGGACCTCGAAGAAGCACTGCCCGATCTGCCAAGCCCTGCGCCCTCTGCAGAAAATTCAAAGGCATCAAAAGCAGCAGCCTATACGTTGCTGGCCAGACTATATCTGAACAAGGCGGTATATAAAGCATCAAGTCCGGAGGGACCTTATACCTTTGATGCCGCCGATATGGATAAAGTTATTGACTATGCCGATGAAGTAGCCGCACTGGGATATGCGTTGGAAGATCAGTACTTCGTGAACTTCACAACAGCAGCGCAGTCAGAAATTATCTTCACCAGCCCGACTGGTACCCCTGAAAACCGCTATAGAATGACGCTGCACTATAACAACAACCCCGATGGTTGGAATGGTTTTGCAACACTGGCTGACTTCTACGCAACATTCGAGGAAGATGATATTCGCAGAGGTATACCGGCAACTCCGAATGGAAGCCAATACTCTGGTCTAGGAAGAGGTTTTCTGTTAGGACAGCAGTATAAAGATGATGGTTCAATCATCATCAACGCACGTAACAGCAAGCCGCTTGCCTTTACGAAGGAAGTACCGCTTACCGGTGCCTCTACAGAAGCTGGTATACGCGTAATCAAGTATCACCCGCTGGACAAAGGAAAGTATATCTTCATGCGCTATGCAGATGTATACCTGATGAAAGTGGAAGCATTGTTCAGAAAAGGAAGTACAGCAGAAGCTCTGGACGAGATCAACGATCTGCGTACACTTCGTGGTGCATCTGTACTGGGCTCGCTTGATGAAACAAGTATATTGGCCGAAAGAGGTCGCGAATTATACTGGGAAGGTCTGCGAAGACTTGATCAGGTCCGCTTTGGTACATTCAACAACACATGGCAGGATAAGTCTAACACCGAAACATATCGCGTGTTGTATCCGATTCCGCAGCAGGCATTGGATTCAAACCCTAACCTGAAGCAGAATAAAGGTTATCCTGGATACGTAGGCGACTAATTCAAATTTCTTCTAAAGAAAAGAAGGCAAGCGATACGTTACTTGCCTTCTTTTTTTATTTTTCAGCCGTGTTATATAATCTAAGCATGCATCGATTTTTTCTGGTAGTTCTCGCGTTGGTTGTTGTGGCATGCAGCAAAGACAGAGAAGAATCTGCCCCTGTAAAAAATACACTTTTTCAACGCCTGCCTTCCGCGGAAACGGGAATTGCATTTGAAAATAATCTTATACTCCGGGAAGACTTTGATGTTTTTCGGTATCGCAATTATTACAACGGTGGTGGCGTTGGAATAGGTGATTTCAATAACGATGGTCTCGCCGATGTATACATCACTTCCAACATGGGCGATAACAAATTATACCTCAACAAAGGCAACTGGAAATTTGAAGATATTACTGAAAAGGCCGGAGTAAAGGGAAGCAAGATTTGGTCTACCGGAGTGAGCATTGCCGATGTAAATGCAGACGGCTTGCTGGATATATATGTCTGTAACGCAGGCGATGTGAATGGTGGTAAACGGGAGAACGAACTCTTCATCAACAACGGCAACTTAACCTTTACAGATCGTGCTGAAGAATACGGATTGGCCGATCGCGGCTTTTCTACGCACGCAGCGTTTTTTGATTATGATAAAGATGGTGACCTGGATTGTTATGTGCTGAACAATTCATACCGCCCCGTATCATCACTCGGCTATCGGAACCTACGGCACATCCGTGATGAGTTTGGCGGACATAAACTATATCGCAATGATAAAGGCCATTTCACCGATGTGAGCGAGTTTGCCGGTATATATGGAAGTGTTATCGGGTTTGGTCTGGGGGTTACGGTTGGTGATGTGAACCAGGATAACTGGCCCGACATGTATATCTCCAACGACTTCTACGAACGCGATTACCTGTATATAAACAATCACGATGGTACATTTAAAGAATCGCTCGAAGACTATATGGGGCACATCAGTATGTTTTCCATGGGAGCAGATCTTGCTGACCTGAACAACGATGGCTACCCGGAAATCTTTTCGACCGATATGTACCCCGAAGACGATTATCGTCTCAAGACTATATCTGCATTTGAGACATACGATGTATACCAGCTTCGCCTTCGAAACGGATATTATCATCAGTTTATGCGCAACATGCTGCAACTGAATAACCAGGATGGAAGCTTCAGCGAGATTGGAGAACTGGCCGGTGTTTCTGCAACCGACTGGAGCTGGGGTGCTTTGATTGCTGATTTTGATAACGATGCCTATAAAGATATATATGTATGCAACGGTATCTACAAAGATGTAACGAACCAGGATTTTGTCGAATTTCTCGGAAGTAGTGAACAGATGCGCGCTGCCATAGAAGGAAAGAAAATCGACTTCAAAGAATTTGTGGAGAAGATGCCTTCTGTGAAACTAAGCAACTATATGTTTACGCAACACGGTAGTCTGCAATTTACCAATGTGTCTAAAGACTGGGGATTGGATGATCCGAGTTTCTCCAATGGTGCTGCCTATGGTGATTTGGACAACGATGGTGATCTGGACCTGGTAGTGAACAATGTGAACGAAGAAGCATTTGTTTATCGCAACCAGTCGCGCGAGCAAAATAAAAATCATTTTCTCGCTCTTACCTTTAAAGGCACAGCCGGCAATGTGTTCGGGCTTGGTGCTTGTGTAAAAGCATTTATAGGGAAGGATGTTATTCAAAGTGATAACATGCCGATCCGTGGATTTCAATCCAGTATGGATTACAAAATGACACTCGGCTTAGGCACGCATCAGCAAGTAGATAGTGTCGTGATCACCTGGCCGGATGGAAAGATTGAAACAATGAGCGCTGTTAAAGCTGATCAGACGCTGGCTATCGACTATGCAAACGCCAATATATATACGGCACCGGAACTTGTAAAGATAAAGCCACTTCTTCAGGAAGTTGCCTACACGGAGGTCCGTCATACAGAGAACGACTATAATGAATTCGATCATAACCGTTTACAGTATAGCATGCTGTCTACCGAAGGTCCGGCTTTTGCCACGGCTGATCTGAATAACGATGGACTCGATGATTTTTACCTGGGAGGTTCTGTAGGAAATCCCGGCAAGGTATATATTCAGAAACCCGGCAATAAATTCGTTTCAGTCGCAGATGCTATTTTTGTTGCTGATTCACTCAGTGAAGACATCGATGCAGTGTTCTTCGATGCCGATAATGATCATGATCTCGATCTGTATGTCGTTACCGGTAGCTCGGAATATTCAACGCAGTCTCAACCCAACATCGACAGGCTATATGAGAATAAAGGATTAAAAAACGGTATACCTGTATTTGAGAAAACCGTAAATCGTATTCCTTCACTATATCAGAGCGGAAGCTGTGTTCGTCCGGCAGATGTGGATGGCGATGGTGATCTCGATCTCTTTGTGGGCACACGCGTAATGTCTTCTTATTATGGTTTGCCGTGTGATCAATTTATATTCATCAACGATGGTAAAGGTAATTTTACCGAAGCACCACCAGCATTTGCTCCTGAGCTGAAACGACTCGGCATGGTAACGGATGCTCGCTGGTTCAAATACGATACTGATAATTACCCTGATCTGTTGCTTGTAGGCGAGTGGATGCCGGTGACTATATTTCAGAATGATGGCAAACAACTTAAAAAAGTACCGTCAGTAAAAGGTCTGGAACAATCAGAGGGCTGGTGGAATTGTATTCAGGCCGTTGATCTTGATAATGACCATGACGAAGATTTTATACTCGGTAATTACGGTCTCAACTCGAAGTTTCAACCTACACCAGAGAAACCGGTTACACTCTACGTAAATGACTTCGATCAGAATGGTTCGGTCGAGCCGGTCTTTGCATTCATCAGAGATGGCAAAGAATACCCCGTGGCTTTGCGCCAGGACATCATCAAGCAGATGAGTTCGCTCAAAAAGAAATTCATATACTATAAAGACTATGCGGATAAGTCTGTCAACGATATATTCGATCCGAAACTGCTGGAGCGTGCTACCATGCTCAAGTTTTACCAGCCGCATACTTCAGTGCTGATCAACGAAGGCGCCAATGGATTTACGCTAAAGCCATTGCCAATACCGGCACAAGTGTCTCCGGTATATAGTATAGAAACAATGGATGTAAATCACGATCACAAACCAGACATCATTCTCGGGGGAAATCTCTTTGCAGTAAAACCTGAAATCGGTCGGTTGGATGCGTTGCACGGTTTGGTACTTACCAACGAAGGCAACGGAAATTTTACACCACTCAACTCGTTGCAATCCGGTATAAAGATAAAAGGTGAAGTGCGCCACATTCAGGTGCTGAACAACAAAGGCAAAAAAGTTATAGCCTTTGTGAGGAACAACGATTCCATTAAATTTTTTAACGCACAATAAACTTTTACAATGAATCAGTTTTTAATAAAGGTAGTAACAGCCATGATTTGCATTGCGGGAGTAATGGCGTGTGCTCCGAAAGAAGATAAAAAATTCAGGTTGGTTCCCTCGAGTGAATCCGGTATAACCTTTAAGAACGTATTAAAGGAAACCGTAGAGTTTAACATCTTTAACTATATGTATTTCTACAATGGGGGAGGTGTTGCTACCGGTGACGTAAATGGCGATGGACTGCCCGATATATACTTTACGTCAAACCAGGAAGATAATAAACTATATATTAACAAAGGGAACTTCAAGTTTGCAGATGTTACCGAAGCTGCCGGTGTGGAGGGTTTCAAGGGCTGGACTACCGGTGTAACCATGGCCGATGTAAACAGCGATGGTAAACTGGATATATATGTGAGCAACCTGGGAGATTACCTGATCTACAAAGGAAAGAACCAGTTGTTTATCAACGAAGGGAACGATGCGAACGGTGTTCCGAAATTTACTGACCGCGCCATGGAGTATGGACTTGACCTCGTAGGCTTTTCAACACAGGCTTCGTTCTTTGACTATGATCGCGATGGAGACCTGGATATGTTCATGCTGAACCATTCCCTGCATGAGAATGGTACTTTTGGAAAATCAAGTCTCCGAACAAAAAGTCACCCGCTGGCAGGCGATCGTTTACTGCGCAACGACAACGGGAGATTCATTGATGTTACACAAGGCTCGGGTATATATAACAGCGTGCTGGGCTACGGTTTGGGTGTTGTAGTAAGTGATGTAGACCTGGATGGATGGCCGGATATATATGTCGGTAACGATTTTCATGAGAACGACTATCTCTATATAAACCAGGGCAACGGTACTTTTAAGGAAGTGCTCGAAAAATGCATGATGCATACCAGCCGGTATACCATGGGTGTTGACTTTGCTGATTTCAACAACGATGCTTATCCGGATTTGATCGCGATGGACATGCTGCCGGAAGATCCGCAGGTATTAAAAGCATCGGCAGCGGAAGATACCTATGATGTATTCAATTTTAAGATCAACTATGGGTATAATCACCAGTTTGCCCGGAATACGTTGCAGTTGAACAACCAGGATGGAACGTTCAGTGAAGTAGGACTAATGGCCGGTGTCGCGGCTACAGACTGGAGCTGGTCTTCGTTGTTTGCCGACTTCGACCTGGATGGTCGCAAAGATATATTTGTATCCAACGGTATATTACGAAGATCAAACGATCTGGACTATATCAACTTCATTACGATTGATTCCGTGCAAATGCGAATGAAGTACGATATGTCGGAACGAGAACTGATGTATATTGAGAAACTTCCGAAGATCAAGGTTCCGAATTACCTCTTCATTAATAATGGAGATTCCACGTTTGCAAACCAGGCGCTGAGCTGGGGACTTGAGTCGCCTTCCTATTCACATGGTACCGCGTATGCCGATCTGGATAACGATGGTGATCTTGACCTCGTAATCAATAATGTTGAAGACGAAGCATTCGTATATGAGAACAGAACGATTCATAAGCCTGTCGAGGAAAATGTGGAACAACCGCACTACCTGCAAATTGCATTGGCAGGTGATATAGGCAACAGCCAGGGTATAGGAGCAAAGGTATTTATATACACCGGTGGTAAATTGCAGGTGCAGGAATGTATGCCTACACGTGGTTACGAAAGTTCTGTAGACAGCCGGCTTACATTTGGCCTTGGTAAAACAAAACAGATTGATTCACTGGTTGTGATCTGGAATGACGGGAAGTTTGAGAAGCAGGTGAATATACAGGCTGATCAGCAACTGGTACTCAGGCAACAAAATGCAAAGGGTAATTTTAACTACACCATTTTTCACAAGCCGCAGCATCTGTTTGTAAAAGATTCAACGGCCTTGGGTATATCTTTTAAGCATACCGAGAATCGTTTCGTGGAGTTTAATCGCGAAGCATTACTTCCGCACATGCTCTCGGCCGAAGGACCCGCTGCTGTTACCGGAGATATGAACGGTGATGGTCGCGAAGATATATTCCTGGGCAACGCCAAATGGTCAAAAGCAAAAATATACCTGCAGACATCAGCCGGTACATTTACAGAACAAAAGCAACCCGCGCTGGCCATCGATAGTACATACGAAGATGTTGATGCCGCCTTATTGGATGCTGACAAAGACGGAGACCTCGATCTGCTTGTTGTGAGTGGAGGAAACGAGTTTACGGGTAAATCTATATACCGCCAGCCAAGGTTATACCTCAATAATGGCAAGGGTAATTTTACACGATCACCTGCGTTAACCGATATATACCTCACCGGTTCCTGCGTTAGTGTTCAGGATATAGATGCCGATGGTGATGCCGATATATTTCTCGGTGCGCGCGCCAACCCGTGGCGGTATGGCTTAAAACCGGATAGCTATATTTTACTTAACGATGGCAAAGGTAATTTTACCGATGCAACGGATACAGTGGCACCCGTGCTGCGCAAGTTCGGTTTTATCAAGCATGCTACATGGGCTGATATGGATGGCGATAAAGTGGCGGATCTTGTGTTGGCCGCGGAATGGTCGCCCATTACTATATTGCTGAACAAGAATGGTAAACTTACACCTATACCCGCAGAGGGTTCCGGACTTGAAAAATCAAACGGCTGGTGGAATATAGTACAGGCCGCAGACTTTGATCAGGATGGTGATCTGGATTTGATCGCGGGTAACCTGGGCCTTAACTCCCGTCTGCATGCGTCAGAACAGGAGCCGGTAAAAATGTTTGTAGCCGATTTTGACAAGAACGACAGTACCGACCAGGTGTTAACACATTTTATTCACGGCAAAGAATACCCGTTCCATACACGCGATGAAATGACCAGGCAGATGCCTTACCTGAAGAAACGCTACCTTTCGTATCATAAATTTGCAGAAGCTACCGTGCACGATATGTTTACCGATGATGTGTTGAATGCCTCCGAGAAATATATAGCCTATAATTTCCGCACATGCTATATTGAAAATATAGGACAGGGTAAATTTAAAGTACGCCCGTTGCCAAATGCCGCGCAGCTTTCAACTGTAAATGCTATACTGGTAGATGACTTTAACAACGACAAGAAACCAGATGTGTTGCTGGCCGGAAATTTCTATCCCATCAATATACAAATGGGACGCAACGATGCGAGCTATGGTTTACTGTTAACCGGAGATGGTAAAGGTAATTTCCACCCGGTGCCCGCGATCCAATCCGGATTCTCGGTGGCGGGAGAAACGCGCGCTCTTAAAACAATTCATGTAAATGGAAACGTATACTATATAGCCGTGCGCAACAACGATACCCTGGTGGCTTTTTCAGTTCGTAACGCAGCTGCAGATAATAGCAAGATCGTTCCTTAAACAAAACGTATCGTCTATGAAAACAATCCTGTACTACTTTGTATTTTTTATTCCGGTGGCAGGCTTTGCACAAGATGCAGGATGGACCATCGAGGCGAAAACAATCGATCCGAATAATTACTATGGCGTAACGGTAGCGAACGGCATGGTAGGCATCGTATCGTCTCCCGAGCCGATGAAAGTAAAGGATGTTGTGTTGAACGGAGTGTATGACTATTACCAGCGCGGTCGTGTCTCCAATATACTCAAGACATTCAATCACATTAACATGAACCTCGATGTGGATGGCCAGCGCATCGGGCTGAAGCATATTCGAAATTACCGGCAGGTGCTCGATATGAAAAAAGCAGCACTCACTACTACGTTCGAAGTAGGAGATAAGCTTATGGTAAAACACACCATTATGGCGCTGCAACATTTACCCTATACGGCCCTGGCAATTATCGAGGTCAAAGCGAAGCGCGCAGTGAAAATTACACCCATGAGTGTAATCGAAGCTCCCAATCACCTGGTGGACGTCAGGAATCTGTACAGTGAAATCGATCGTCCACATGTAGTCATACCGTTGCTTACTTCGGTGGGGAAAAGTCCTTCCGGCAAGCATACCGTTGCTGTGAGTAACAGTATAATTTTTACGGAGCCACACGGCCAGGAGCCCGACTTGATTCATGAGGACTGGGACTATAACATGCATCTTGTGAAGTTCAATAAAGATATGAAGGCGGGAGATACCTATACCTTTAGTGTTGTAGCATCAGCAACATCAACCGAACACTATAAAGATCCGCTGAATGAAGCGGAGCGCCTTACCATTTTTGCAAAGCTTGAAGGTACACAACGTCTGCTGCAACATCATGAAGCTGCCTGGGAAAATTTATGGAAGAGTGATATTGTAGTGGAAGGCGATGTGCAGGCTCAGAAAGATATACGCTTTGGACTCTATCATTTATACTCTTTTGCCCGTGCCGGTACTGCTTATAGTTTATCGCCTATGGGACTATCAGGTCTTGGGTATAACGGCCATGTGTTCTGGGATACGGAACTCTGGATGTACCCGCCACTGCTGGTATTGCAACCCGATATAGCAAAGTCATTACTCGAATATCGCTTTCAACGATTGGAGGCCGCGAAACAAAATGCATTTTCGCACGGGTATAAAGGCGCCATGTTTCCATGGGAGTCATCAGATGAGGGAACAGAAGATACACCGGTGTGGGCACTTACCGGACCTTTTCAACATCACATCACCGGATGTGTAGGTTGGGCCTTCTGGAAATATTACCAGGTAACAAAAGATAAAACCTGGTTGCGCGAACGCGGCTATCCTGTGCTGAAAGAAGTAGCTGATTTCTGGGCGAGCCGTGTTGAACGCAAAGGCAGCGGACGATATGAGATCAACAATGTTATAGGCGCCAATGAGTGGCAGGAGAATATAGATAACAACGCATTTACCAATGGTATGGCAATCACGGTACTGCGCTATGCTACACAGGCTGCAAAAGAATTAGCACTCGAACCGAATGCTGATTGGGAACATGTGGCACAAAATATTCCTATACTGAAATTTCCTGATGGCACTACAAAAGAAAATGCTACCTATACCGGAGTGGATATAAAACAGGCCGATGTTAATCTGCTGGCGTATCCGCTGGAGATTGTTACCGATCGCGCACAGCTTGAAAAAGATCTGAAGTATTATGAACCACGCATGTCGCCTGAAGGACCTGCGATGGGTAACTCGGTGCTTGCTACACTATATGCGCGACTGGGGCAATCGGAAAAAGCATACGAGCTTTTTGTAAAGACCTATAAGCCCAATGAAGTGCCACCCTTTGGTGTACTTGCTGAAACAGCCGGAGGAACCAATCCATACTTTGCTACCGGTGCAGGTGGAATGTTGCAAGCTGTTATTTTCGGATTCGGAGGTCTCAGTATTTCAGATAACGGAATTGTGCAGAGCAGCAAACCTCTTCCTAAAAAATGGAAATCGGTTCAGGTGAAAGGCGCAGGCGTTGATAAGAAAGATTTTATAGTGAAGCAAGGAAATTAAACCGTTTGTTATTATTGTTTTCCTTCTAAATTTGAGAACCATACTTACCCGGATTGTTATGAAATTTTCTTTTGGGAAGATTGCGGTCATTTGCATGTTGCTCGTGTCGTGTTCTTCTGATGATGCGTGGCGTACAAAAGTTCAGAATGCCGAATACCTGCACCGCTCTATCAAGCAAGTAACTGATGTTATTGTTCATGATATATTTTCACCTCCGGTAGCGAGTCGTATTTATACTTATGTCAGTGTTGCTGCATATGAAGCAGCACGGCACCAGGATTCATTGTGTGTGAGTTTTGCCGGACAGCTTCACGGCCTCGGACAAGTACCTCAGCCGGATAAAGGTAAAGAATATTGTTACCCGCTGGCATCGGTACAGGCAGCATTGAAAGTAGGAAGAGCATTGGTGTTTTCGGAAGACAAGATGGATGCTTTCTATGAAGGCATCATGCAGGAATTTAAAAATGATGGCGTACCGAAAGATGTATTCGAGCGCTCGGTAGCATACGGAACACAAGTGGCCGATCACATCATTGCATGGTCACAGAAAGACAACTATAAACAGTCGCGTTCATTTCCCAAGTATTCCATCAGCGAAGATCCTGCCACCTGGAAGCCAACACCGCCTGCGTATATGGATGCTGTTGAACCACACTGGAACAAGATCAGAACTTTTGCACTCGACTCAGCTGCGCAGTTTAAACCGGTATCACCAACAAAATTCTCTACCGATAAAGAGAGTGGTTTCTATAAGGAAGCATTTGAAGTATATACCGCAGGTGTAAAGATGACAGACGAGCAACGACAGATCGCTTCGTTCTGGGATTGCAATCCGTTTGTGATGAATGTGAAAGGACACGTGATGTTTGCTACTAAGAAAATATCACCCGGAGGTCACTGGATGAACATTACCAGTGTTGCCTGTAAAAAAACAAATGCTGACATCGTAAAAAGCGCAGAAGCGTATGCCCGTGTTGCTATAGGGCTGGTGGATGGATTTATATCCTGCTGGGATGAAAAATACCGGAGCCGTCTCATTCGTCCGGAGACCTATATAAACCAGTATATAGATGAAAACTGGACACCGCTCTTGCAGACACCGCCATTCCCGGAATATACCAGTGGCCACAGCGTTGTGTCAGGAGCATCAGCGATGGTATTGACAAAACTCTTTGGTGATAACTTCAGCTTTACCGACTCCACTGAAATTGAATTCGGATTAACAGCGCGTTCATTCAAATCGTTTATACATGCTTCCGAAGAAGCAGCAATCAGTCGTTTATACGGGGGAATTCACTACCGCCCTGCGATTGAAAATGGTATGATTGAAGGAAGGGCTGTTGGCAATTTTATCAATGAAAAAGTCCGGACGAGAAAAGAAGGAAAGAAGCTCGCGGACGGAAAATAATCTGTAGCAGAATAAATATTGGCAGGCTAATCCATACACTATATGACTCCTTACCTGGCAGAATTCTTTGGCACCATGTTATTGATTTTACTGGGCGAAGGCTCGGTAGCAGGAGCGTTGTTAAAAAACTCGAAAGCTGAAAATGACGGCTGGCTGGCGATTGTTGTTGCCTGGGGACTTGCCGTTACTATTTCTATTTATGCTGTTGGCAGCATCAGCGGTGCGCATCTCAATCCGGCTATAACATTGGCCTTGTGTGTATCCGGAGATTTCCCGGTAGACCAGGTGCCCGGGTATATATTGGCTCAACTGGCCGGAGCCTTTGCCGGTGCTATACTGGTATGGCTGCACTATATGCCGCATTGGAGCAAAACGGATAATGCGTCTCTGAAGCTCGCTATATTTTGCACGGCACCTGCTATACGATCCGTACCGGCCAACCTCTTCAGCGAAATGCTGGCTACCCTGGTATTGGTCATGGCCATTTTATTTATAGGCGCCAACAAATTTGCAGACGGATTAAACCCGCTCATCATTGGCGGACTGATTACATCCATCGGCTTGAGCTTAGGTGGTACAACAGGCTTTGCGATTAACCCCGCCCGCGATCTTGCTCCGCGATTGGCCCACGCAATACTTCCTATACCCGGCAAGGGTTCTTCCGATTGGTCGTATAGCTGGATACCCGTTGCAGGCCCCATCATAGGAGGTATAATCGGAGCCTGGTTATTTAAGGTGCTCTTTGGCTGATAGGCTGATTTTTTTCAGTATACAGTACGAAGTTTTTACCCGTCCCGCTATCTTTCTTTAGGTTGTAATCTCTATCTTCACCGCGCTGTGTCATGTGTGCAGCGCCAACAACCAGAACCATAGATGAGAACTTTTTTATTCTCAGTCGGTATTATTATTCTGATCGGTGCAGAGATACTCAGAGTATACTTCATCATGCCCTTTCCCGGAAGCCAGCATGACGAAACCATTAACGTTGCGTACTTTCTTCACACCAACATCAATATCATACGCGTTATCGGTCTGGTGCTCATTGCGTTTCCGGTTGTATCGTACTTTCGCAGCGGCTCGCCTACATCAAAAATTATAGTCACATTGTCGGTGGTGGTATACCTCGTGGTATTCTACTTCTTCAACTTTCGCTTTCTGGCCGACAAGATGTTCTATCAACCCGGTATAAAAGTCTTTACAAAAGCGAATGCCAATAAAATTCCAACGACAAACCTGGTGATTGGTGTTTCCGTTAACGGTGCATCCAAAGCATATCCCATCGAGATCATTGGCTATCACCACCAGGTACGCGATACTGTGGGTAATACTCCTGTTATGGTAACGTATTGTACCGTATGTCGTACCGGGCGGGTGTTCAGTCCATTGGTGGAAGGTAAAGCAGAGACCTTCCGGCTGGTAGGTATGGATCACTTCAATGCTATGTTTGAAGACACCGCTACCAAAAGCTGGTGGCGACAAGTGACCGGAGAAGCAATTGCTGGTCCAATGAAAGGAAAACAATTACAGGAGATAGCAGCCGAACAGATGCGACTCGATGCATGGATAACCCTGCATCCCGACACCGAGATCATGCAACCCGATACAACCTTCAACAAACAATATGAAGGCATGAAGAATTATGATGAAGGAAGGAGTAAAGGAGATTTGACGCGTGCTGATTCACTTTCGTGGAAAGATAAATCGTGGGTAGTAGGTGTACAGACCGGTATGGATGCACGTGCCTACGACTGGAATGAACTCGAACAGGTAAAAGTTATACAGGATACACTCGGAGGTATACCACTGCTGGTTACACTGGCATCAGACAGTGCTTCGTTCCATGTCTTTAAACGCGATACACTTTCCTTTACCTTCGACCCGGCAACGTATATACTTCGCGATGCACAAACACAATCGACCTGGAATATACAGGGTCGCTGCACCGAAGGTAAATTACAGGGAACACAATTACCGGTAGTACAATCGTACCAGGAGTTCTGGCATTCGTGGCGTACATTCCGGCCGCAAACCACGGCTTATCATTATGCGCGTGAAGATGAAAAGTGAACTATCGATATAAGTAAAAATAGAAGTACAGACTATTATGAGTAAAGAGAAAAACAGTGCCGCGGGCAATGAGAGTCTTTGGGGAATTGACCTGGGAGGAACAAAAATAGAAGGCGTTATACTGAAGTCAGTAAGCGATCCGGAAATATTGTTTCGCGACCGCGTGCCAACGGAAGCTGATCAGGGATACGAACATATTCTGGGACAGGTAAAGTTACTGGTAGACATGATGGAAAAAACTACCGGTATAAAACCCAACGGTATAGGTTTTGCAACACCCGGCACACTCGATCCGAAACAAGGCGTAATGAAGAACTGCAACACCGTAGCCATGAATGGTAAACCGATGAAGAAAGATCTTGAAAAGATACTCGGTGTAAAAGTAGAAATGGCGAACGATGCCGATTGCTTCGCGCTGGCAGAGACACGTTACGGTGTAGTAAAAGAACGATTTCCGGATGCGCGCGTAGTGTTCGGTGTAATCATGGGCACTGGTGTAGGCGGAGGTATCGTGATTGATGGTAAAGCGATTGTAGGTCTGCAAGGTATAGCAGGCGAATGGGGACATAATTTCCTCGATGAATCAGGCGGCCCATGCTATTGCGGAAAGTCAGGCTGCGTGGAGATGGTGATCTCCGGTCCGGCATTACAACGATACTACTACAAAGAAACCGGCAACAACAAACCACTGAAAGATATAGTGGCGCTGGCCGAATCGAAAGTAGATCCTACAGCACAGAAGACTATACAACGGTTGATCGAATTCTTTGGTAAATCACTGAGTGTCATCATCAATATACTCGATCCGGATGTTATCGTGATCGGAGGTGGTGTAGGTAATATAGATCTGCTCTACGACCGTGGTGTAGACTCGGTGAAGAAATATGTATTTAACAACCGACTGGATACACGCATTGTGAAGCCTTCACTGGGCGACAGTGCCGGTGTGTTTGGCGCAGCATTTCTGTTAGCCGATCCGCTTTAGTATAGCGAACGAGGGGACGACACGTGTGCCGGTATGATTTTGTTTGAAGGTTTAACGCTAACGATATAACAGCAAACGTCTATGAAACGAATTGCAATACTTGGACCCATACCACGCGATCACATCGTTACACACCAGGGCGATCTGATACAAAAATGGGGGTGTGTTACACATCCGGTAATTGCGCTGTCAGTCATGGCGGGTGAACAGATCGAAATTGTGCCGGTAAGTCACTTGCGGCAGGTTGACCTGGATAATGTGGTGGAAGTATTCAACGGTTATCCCGGTATAAATCTCAAGCACCTGACCACGAAAAACGACCAGGGCGATATCATCAGTCTCAAGTTCATCGACATGAACAACCGGCTTGAACGACAAACCGGTTTCATGGACCCCATCATGCCCGATGATGTAAAGAAACTGACAGACTGCGATGTGTTTGTTTTTATACCCATCAGCGATTACGAGATCTCCCTCGAAACCCTTAAATACCTGAAGAAGAAAAGTGAAGGCACTATAATATTCGATGCGCACGGTCCAACTACAGCATGTCTCATCAACGGAGAGCGTATGCGCAAATTCTGGATCGACCGGGATCAGTGGCTTCCCTATATAGATGTTCTCAAGATGAACCTCGAAGAAGCGCACGCGTCATGGTTCAAAAAGGAATATGAAAGCCAGGATTTCCTGGAAAGTGAAGATGTAGACCGCGATGTACTTCGTCAGTTTGCAGTTCACTGTCTGAGCAAGGGAGTGAAGTGCCTGTATATTACGGTAGACTCACGCGGATGCCTGGTATACTATAATGAACGTGGCAAACTGAAAGAAGAAATGGTGCCGGCCGTAAAAGTGGAAAATGTAATTGATACCACAGGCTGTGGCGATTCATTTGCCGGTGGCATAGGCTTCGGCTTGCTGCAGAAGCCCCGCGACTATATACAGGCCGCACGCTACGGCAATGCACTCGGTGCACTGCGCACGCAGGGTAAAACCTTTGCTGTTTTTAAATCGCTGGATGAAACCAACCAGATCATTCGCGATACGTACAGCTGATCGGTATATATATACCCTTTGGCAATAATTTAATTCAAGACCCTAAATCCCGACCTTTGATTAAAGCAGTAATATTCGACTTGGACGGAGTCATTGTAGATACAGCGCGCTATCATTTTCTGGCATGGAAGCGATTAGCCGATGAACTCGGTATCAAATTCACCGAAGCAGACAATGAGCGCCTGAAAGGAGTAAGCCGCATACGCTCGATGGAGATACTCATGGAGCTGGGTGGCATCACCCTGAGTCAGCATGAAAAGGAACGACTCGCCAATAAAAAGAATGCATGGTTTGTTGACTATGTAGAGCGCATGTTGCCGGAGGAAATATTTCCCGGTGTAACAGCACTTATAACAACGTTCAAGCAGCATGGTATGCGTATAGCACTTGCCTCCAGCAGCAAGAATGCAAAGACGGTGATACAGCTTTTGCGCATCGAGCATCTTTTTGAAGTGGTAGTTGATGGTACCATGGTAGTACATTCCAAGCCCGATCCTGAGATATTTTTACTCGCGGCAACGAAGCTGGGCGTGGAACCGAAAGAGTGCCTCGTATTTGAAGATGCAGAAGCAGGCGTGGAAGCCGCACTCGCTGCGGGTATGCATTGCGTTGGTATAGGTACACCGGAACAACTGTTCAAGGCGATGCGCGTGATACGCACGACCGGGGAATTTACCATGAGTATGCTGGACGACTGCAATGCTGCGATAAAATTGAAAGCCAACGGCTAGAGATATATAGTAACGTTAAATATATACGTGTAATGAAAGAGTATTTAAAGCACCACGAATGGCAGATTATAGAAGAAGGATTGGATCCGCACTATAACAAGATATCTGAAAGTGTGTTCAGTATCGGGAACGGGCGCATGGGACAACGCGCTAATTTTGAAGAAGAGTACTCCGGCGAAACACTTCGCGGAAGTTATGTGGCCGGAGTATATTATCCTGATAAGACACGTGTTGGCTGGTGGAAGAATGGTTACCCGGAATATTTTGCAAAAGTATTGAACGCTCCGAACTGGATCGGCATTCACGTTAGCATTGATAACCAGAAACTCGATCTTGCCAAATGTAAAGTAGAGGATTTTAAACGCGTGCTCGACATGCGCACCGGTTTACTCTCCAGAAGCTTTGCCGCAACATTGGGCGATGGTAAGAAAGTACGCGTAGAATCAAAACGATTCTGCAGCATGGCCCATGGTGAAGTAGGAGCGATCCGCTATGCTATAACTCCGCTTAACTTTTCAGCGAAAGGTTTGCTCTCTATCTATGTAGATGCCGATGTAGTGAACAAGGATTCCAACTACGATGAAAAATTCTGGGAAGAGGTATATAAAGACGCTTCTGAAGGAAGAGCCGTTGTAACCGCACAAACCAAGAAGACCAATTTTCATGTAACTACAGGCATGCGCTATCACATCGAAACCGATGGTAAAAAAGCGAATGCCGATCGCATCAACACTGAATTGCGCGAAAAGTTTGCCGGTAACGTGATACAGGTTGCTTTGCAGGAAGGTAAAGAAACTGTAGTATATAAATATGCTGCTATACTTTCATCAGAGAATCATCCGAAGGACCAGTTGGTAACAGCAGCCAACAAAGTACTGGACGAAGCGTTTCACAAAGGCTTCGATGCGTTGTTTGACGAGCACGCCAAAGTATGGCAACACAAATGGGAGGAGAGCGACATTACCATAGAAGGCGATATAGCCGCACAACAAGGTATACGCTTCAATATATTCCAGTTGATGCAGACCTATACCGGTGAAGATGAACGCCTGAATATAGGACCAAAGGGATTTACCGGTGAGAAATATGGCGGAAGTACCTATTGGGACACCGAAGCATACTGCCTTCCGTTTTACTTAAGTACAGCAGAACCGAAAGTTGCGCGCAACCTGTTGGTATACCGCTATAAACATTTGGGTAAAGCGATCGAGAATGCAAAGAAGCTCGGCTTTAAAGATGGAGCTGCATTCTATCCGTTTGTTACCATGAACGGTGAAGAATGTCACAACGAGTGGGAAATTACTTTTGAAGAGATTCACCGTACCAGTGCCATGGCATACGCCATCCGCGACTATATAGAATATACCGGCGACAAGAATTATTTTACGGAATACGGACTCGAAGTACTCATCGGTATAGCACGCTACTGGTCGCAACGCGTAAACTGGTCGGCCGAGAAAAGTAAATATGTGATCCTGGGAGTTACCGGTCCAAATGAATACGAGAACAACGTAAACAACAACTGGTATACTAATTACCTCGGAGCCTGGACACTGCGTTTTGCGCAGCAGGCTGTTGACTATGTGAAGAACAACAACCTGAACCGCTACAATGAAATTGTAAGCAAAACTTCGTTCAGGGAGAAAGAAGAGACCGATCGCTGGAAAGAGATCGTAGAGAAAATGTATTACCCGGTCGATGAGAAACGCAATATCATTTTGCAGCAAGACGGGTTTATGGATAAAGAGATCCTTCGGGTGAGCGAACTTAAAAAAGAAGATCGTCCGTTGAACCAGAAGTGGTCGTGGGATCGCATCCTTCGCTCATGCTTCATCAAGCAGGCAGATGTGCTGCAGGGTATATATCTCTTCGAAGATGATTTTGATATCGAGACCATCCGCAGAAATTATGACTTCTATGAGCCGCTAACGGTTCATGAATCATCCTTGTCTCCTTGCGTGCACGTTATACTGGCGTCAAAGTTAGGGTATAAATCAAGTGCATACGAATTATACTTACGCACCGCCCGCCTCGACCTCGATGACTATAACAACGACACCGAAGAAGGTTGTCACATCACGTCAATGGCTGGTACATGGATGAGCGTAGTAAAAGGATTTGGCGGCATGCGCGTGCGTGACGGAAAACTACATTTCAATCCGTTCATTCCGGATCAATGGAAATCCTATTCCTTCCGCATTGAGTTCCGCGGTCGCGTACTAAAAATAAAAGTGAGCAAAGACGGAGTCGAAACAAAACTCGAATCCGGAGAGCCATTGGTTATTGATGTGAAAGGCGAAGACGTGCAGTTACGAAAATAGCTTCTAGCTACCAGCTGCAGACAAGTTACGTTTTTGATTCGTTATACTATACCAACACCGTGTTGGATAGTATAATGAAACCTCAGCACCAACAGCCTGCAGCCAGTAGCTTGCAGTCAGCAAGCCACAAAGTGTAAAAAGTGAATCATACTCATTTGAGACGTTACGTACTAAGCGCAGCAATGCTTCTCCTGTGGAGTGTTTCTGTTGAAGCAAGCCCCGTGCAGTTTATAGGTGCCGATCATCCGGATATACAGTATACCGGGCGCATTGACTTTTCGAATACCAAGCTGCCACGCTTTTGGGCAGCCGGAGTATATATACAAGTGAAGTTCAAGGGTACTTCGTGTTCCATTATTGTGAACGATGAAGTGTTGTGGGGTAAATCGCATAACTACCTGGAAATTTCGGTCGATCAGCAGAAACCATTCAGAATTCAGACAACCGGCAAAACGGATACGATTACCGTTGCAACCGGCTTGCAACGGGGAGCCCACACGCTCACCATCTGCAAGAACACAGAAGCACTCATCGGTTATCTTGAATTTGCCGGAGTCCTCTGTGAAGGTATACTGCCAATGCCCGCGAAGCCTCAACGCAAGATCGAATTCATTGGTAACTCCATTACCTGCGGTACCGGTAGCGACCTGTCGGTGGTGCCGTGCGATAAAGCAGAGTGGTATGATCAGCACAACGCATATTTCAGCTACGGACCTACCGTTGCCAGGGAGTTGAAGACACAATATCATTTAACATCCGAGTCAGGTATAGGACTCATGCATAGTTGCTGCGATAAACCGTATGTAATGCCGCAGGTATTTGATAAAGTAAATTTCAGTACCAATACGATACCCTGGGATTTTTCAAAATATATACCCGATGTTGTTACCATTGGCCTTGGCCAGAACGATGGTATCCAGGACTCCGTCAAATTCTGTAACGCGTATGTTGAGTTTATTCGCACCATTCGTAAACACTATCCATCGGCACAGATAATATGTCTTACAAGTCCGATGGGCGATGCTGCTTTGACAAAAGCCCTGAAGAATTACCTTACCGGTATTGTAAACTATACCACCGCGCAAGGCGATAAAAAGGTGAGTAAATACTTCTATTCGCGAAGCTTCAATAGCGGATGTGGAGGACATCCCGATCTGAAGGAACATCAACTCATCGCGAATGAACTGGCGGAATATATTCGTAGTGTCATGAAGTGGTAGCTTTGTAAATAGCGTAACCAGGAAGATAGCGTTAATCAGGAAGATATAGAGCACATGCAAATTCAGATCGTACCCTATCAGAAGCAATATGCTGAAGCCATTGCGAATCTTATTATATCCATACAGCAACAGGAGTTTAATATAAAGATTACGCTGGCAGATCAACCTGATCTGCAGGACATCGATAATTTTTACCGGAAGGGAAGCGGTAATTTCTGGTGTGCACTCTCCCCGGAAGGCGAGCTGATCGGCACCATCGCATTGATCGACATCGGCAACAACATGGGCGCCATCCGCAAGATGTTTGTAAAACACGAATGGCGCGGAAAAGAAAAAAATGTAGCGCGTTTGCTACTGCATACACTCGAAACATGGGCACAGCAACATGCTGTATCGAAACTATACCTCGGCACCGTAGAAAAACTGAAAGCAGCTCAACGCTTCTACGAGCGCGAAGGATTTACACTGGTAGATGTCGAAGCCTTGCCAACACAATTTCCCCGAATGGCAGTAGACACCATCTTCTACCAAAAAACACTTTATAGTGTATAAAAAAATGCGTCAGCTTTCGCTAACGCATCTCTATAGTAGCATATATAGCATTGTTACTTCTTACTTCTTAATCCTTACTCCTCATTTCCTCACAATCACCGTCTCAAACTTCGTCCGCTTACCCTGCACCACACGCACCCGGTAAACACCATCAGGTATATCATCAATCGCGAACGTAACAATAGCATCAGCGTTTGGTATTGTTTTCACGGCACGACCATAAATATCAATCAATGTTACTTCGAAAGCGTCTTTGTTATCGGTGTCCGGAGCAATACTCAGTTCTTGTTTGGCAGGATTCGGATACACCTTGAACGAACAGTGACTTTGCCTGCCGGATTCATCTTCATTCACTGCGATCGCTGAAGCCTGAGTTGCACTACTGATCACCAGGTGATCGAGATTCGGACCGCTGCTGCCAATGGCGGTGGCGCGAATCAGGTTGGTACCGGCTATCAATGTTGCCGGTATAGATATAGTCGTCCAGGTAGTCCACGTGGTTGTGCGCGGAAATGTAAGCGAACTGTTTATCGTTGTACCATTCACGCTGATGGCCAGTGCGCGTGGCGTGTTGCCCATCGAATACCGGAAGGTAAGCGTATAATTACCGGCCATTGGTATAGCAGTTGACCACTGTACATAATCGTTTGATGCATTCTGATAATCTGCGAAACCGCTTCCGGTATAGCCTGCCTGGTTGTTCAATACAATCGCACCGGAGAGTGTTGCATTCTCGGCTTCCAAGGTAACAGGAGCGAAGGTTGTTGTCCGGAATAAGGCCGATGCCGGAATAACCTGTTTGGTTATACCCGGACCAGCATAACTTGCTGTGAGCACAGCAGAACCTTGTCGTTCGAAGAATGTAACGGTAAGGCTATGCTTGCCTCGCTTGAGTCCAATTGTTCCGGAGGCTTCTTGCGTTGCATGTAAACCATCGTTGTTAACGACCACCGTTGATCCTATTAATAACTGGCTGCCGTCATCCGAACTGGTATAAAAGGTATAGGTACCATCGGTAGGCACATCGATATACCCGGTATACCGGAAGGCATAATCGTCTTCGCGATTGCGCGGTGTAAGATTGATCGTAGTAAGATTGCCGGTCTCAACCGGAGTAAGCGCTGCAAAGTTCGGGAGTGCTGACCACACACCTTCATAGTATGCGTAAGCTATACCGGCTATCGTGTTTGCAGGATTGTCCGGTTCACGTAACGAACTGGTTCGGTACACAGCCGTATAGGTTATATCATCAATCGGGGTGGAGATAGTTTGCGTTGCACTGCCACCGTGTAACCACCGATCAAACTCGTATGTTATACCTCCGGAAGTTTGAGGCGACACTACACCAATGGTGCGTTGTATACCTTCAACACTCAGATCCGAAGTTGGTGTAGTAACCGGTTGGCCATCCAATGTTACTTGTAAACCAGTCGGTTGTGTTGCCAGGTTTATAGTAGACTTACGCGGAAGTATATCACGCTGTACGGTATCTTTCAATCCTTGTGAATCGGTAACGATCAGGTATAATCGATACCATACATTGTCTGCGACTTCACCACTCGCAGGTATGGTGAACGATCCGCTCTTTACACCTGATGCTATAGGAGGTCCATCGTGATGGTGTGTGTCATGATGGAAATGTACCAGCCAGGTAAAGGCACTTGCGGGCAATGTACCATCTTCTGCATCGGTAGCATCTCCGGAAAAATTGATTACATCACCACCACGGTATAGTGTACCGGCTGCTGGTGTTGTAAGAGTAGCAACGGGGGCTGCATTAAAGGTTGTAACCGTGAGCGTTGCTGAATTACTCGTAGCAGTGCCTGCTGCATTGTACACAATAACACGATATGAACCTGCATGTGAAGTTTGCGCACTGGCAATGGTATAGGTTGATGATGTAGCACCTGTAATATTTACATTGTTTCGCTGCCATTGATAGGTGAGAGGTGCAGTACCGGTAGCGGTAACCGAGAACGATGCGGGCTGTCCGGCAGATACCGTTACATTCGCAGGGTGTGTAACAATAGCCGGTGCTGTGTTGACAGTATATATAATTCTGAACAAAGCACCTGTACTTCTTTCGAGATAATATAGGTTTCCGTCATTGCCTACATCTATACTTAGCGCATCACCGCCTAGTCCGGTAGCGAATGGAAGCCGTGTAGCTGTTGATCCGGACAGACTCAGCATGTTGATCCAGCGGTTGCAAAGATCCTGGAAGAAATAGCGACCGGTATATTCTGCCGGGTAATTTGTAGTAGCAGGATTGAAGAATACGCCACCCGTGATGGCACAACCAAGTCCATCACCAGAGCCGTGCTGGTATGCATATACCGGATTGGTATAGGCGGGATTGGTGCTAGTACCTTCGGCAGCAGGCCATCCGAAATTCAATCCACCGGTTGTGGCATCATTGATCTCTTCCCACGTACCTTGTCCTACATCATTCACAAAGATTCTTCCTGTTCCAGGTTGTACATCGAACGTATAAGGGTTCCGCAGTCCATACGCCCAAACTCTTCTGCGTTGTTCAGACCCGGTGGTGTACGGATTACCTGTCGGTATAGATCCATCCGGATTGATGCGAAGTATTTTCCCATGGTAAGTATCCAGGTTCTGTGCGTGGGCCGAGTTTGCATTCTCGCCAATGGCAACATACAATAAACCGTTTTTGAAATGCATAGCCCCACCGTTGTGATTAGTAGCGCTGCTCAGCGGATCCAGGTTTAGTATAATAACTTCACTGCCGGGCACCACCACATCACCATTGCCGGTAAAGCGACTGATGCGATTCCGCGAACCATCGGGCAATGTATAATAAAGATATATATACTGATTGGTGGCGAAGTTGGGATGCAGTGCTATACCAATAAGACCGCGCTCACCACTTGAGTTTACGCTCAACTGAAGGAACGGTGTAGGGAGCAACGCACCATTCTTGATCACGCGAAGGGTTCCGTTTTGTTGGGCTACAAAGATTCGTCCATCAGGAGCGAAAGCCATTACGGTAGGATTGCTGATGCCATTGGCAACTTGTACACGGCTGAAACCGGCCGGGAACGTTTGGGCAAACACAGGTGTACGGAGTACACCAAGGAGCAGAAAAAAACAGAGTGCAGTTCTTTTTGCTAAAGTAGCGTTAAAGTTTTGCATGCAGATGCGTGTTTAAAAGTGTTATCATAAGCAGATATATAGTTGTAGAGAATCGTAAAGCAGTTATGCTGCAGATAGTGTATCCACAGTAAACCGTTGACTTTGTTTTTATTTTAATACTGCAATGGTTTCGATAACAATTCAGAAACATTCATTGTATACCGTGAAGAACTCCACGATTCACACGCACAAGAGCGGTATAGAATGGGTTGCTGTGGCCAGTGTAATAGCAAATGGCGTGTGATAGCCTAAATAATAGTGCCATCCTCCATAGATGAGAATCTGCCGTATACTGACGGGGAACCGATGGGAGGGGTAGAGAAAAGTAAGCAAAATGAAAGTAGTCACCCGGGCGGATGACTACAACTATATATATCTTTTTCGGAGCGCAAGTTTCAACGTCTATTCCGCTTTTTGAAAAAGCTTCACATCGATTTCCGGGTTGCTGAGTACAACCACATCGCTAATGTCGCCTAATACTTCATCGATGAGACCGAAGTCTTTTGCTTCGGGGGCGCTCATAAATTTGTCGCGTAAGAAGTACTCTTCAATCTCTTTCCAGGTATGTCCTGAATGTTTGCCCATTAAGTGAAAGAGCTGTGCCTGTATGCGCTCCTGTTCACGCGTAGCAATGCGTACATCTTCGGTATAGCCTTGTGCCCCGCCACCGGTTGGGTGCATGTGTATGGTAGCATGCGGCAATGCATACCGTTTACCTTTACAACCTGAGGTCAGCAAGGCGGTGCCCATACTGGCCGATACGCCTACGGCTACTGTTGAGACCGGTGCCTGTATCATTTGCATGGCATCGTATATGGCAAGCCCTGCATATACACTTCCTCCCGGACTGTTAATATATAGGCTGATCTGTCTTTTTTGATCAATGCTATTCAGGTAGAGCAGCTGTGCAACAATAACATTGGCGACAGCATCATTTATACCGGTGCCCAGAAAAATAATGCGTTCTTTCAACAGCAGACTATAAATGTCGTAAGCACGTTCGCCCCGCGCGCTGTTGTCGATCACCATCGGTATCATATTCGCTTGTATCATCTTTGCTTCATTTATATAGTTTAACAATTTCTTCTTTCCACTCTGCGTGCTGCGATTCATGGAAAAGTTTGTGCTGGACGTTCAGTGCCTGCTGTTTTATTTTTCTCCGGTGATATAGCTTTGTTAATGTGTATACTTTCTGCTGGACAGATACATTGCATCGCAGTAACGGACTCGTTAGCAGGCGCGCTTCAAACACAAGTCTTTCTTCCGGGGATAACTGACCCTGCAGGTATTTTTCCGTGAGCGCTATTTCATTCAATGAAGTCCTCATACGAAATGGATTTTTCTTTGATGGTATTTCTGATCTTTTCGATGCACTTGTATTTCTGAACGGTAGCGGAACGTCCCGTGCCAAAACCAAATTTGCCGGCCAATAGCTTCATGGATATTTTTTCATAATAGAAAGCCTGCAATAACTCCATGCATTTCTCTCCTGTCGTGGCCAGAAGTTTTAGTAGTTGTAGACTGTCTACTTCCGGAGTATAATCATTCGGAATTGTAATGGAAGCTTCTATCATATCCAGTGATACCTTCTTATGATCGTGTGTATACTTTCGCATCCACAGGTGTTTGGTTATACCGAGTATATAGGCTTCCGGTGATGTATACAGCGTGAAGTCAGCATCGTTTGATTTTTCATAATAGATTACGAGTGCATCCTGAAACAGATCGGATGCGTCATCCAGGGATCCGTTCATTTTGCGTACGAACCTGGCAACAACGGGAAAGGCTGTTATATAAAGTTCTTCAAACAGCTTATCGCGTTCTGCGTCAGAAAGTGTTTGGGTAATCTCATTGAGCATTACAGTTTCCATACAGTACGTTTTAATACCATGTGCAGAAAAATGAAAAGATATCACCTTTAAACCGGTGATTTTTTTATTCTCTTGTAAAGTTAGAGGATTATGAAAATATCCAATGAAACAACGTCAGCGTATGGAACGCAGGGGAGAAGAATAGATGTGATTGAGACAACGGTGTGTAACTGAGCGTGTAAGCCAGGCGATTTAGTCACCACCACCGCATCCGCCACAACCGGAGCAACCACTGTCTCCTGAGCTACAGCCACTGTCTGAACTGCAACTACTGGAGTGGCTGTGGCTATCAAAGGAAGACCAACATCCGGAAGAACTGGAGGTTGGCCAGTAAGTAGAGCATCCGCTGGTATCGGTGCTTGCTCTTCGATCAAATTCCTGCTGCAACTCTATTTCTATTTCTTTCGCTAGCGTTGTATCAAAAGATGCCAGCAGAAAGATGTTGCCACCAATGGATTTCAAATTGTCCAATATGCGCTGGTCTTTGTTCTCCCTGTACGCGGTAACAAGTTTTTCCAACGTTTCGAATTCAAAGTCAATGGCTGCCTTTGTAGATATACCACCGGATGTATACGAGAAACCACCGAATAGTCTTTGCAGCCAGTTTCGCTTAACGATGTCTTGCAGTGTATATGACTTAAGTATCATGGACACGTATCTTGTTTGTGAGCCTGCATTTTCGTAACCGATTCGTACAGCATTGTCAAAAAGTAATTTCAGTATATTGTTTTGAAGGAATGGCGAGAGGAAAACATGTTCGTGCGCCAGGCCGGTATATTCGTGAAATCTTTTTCCAATGCGTATATACCGGTACGTTTTAAAGGAATTCGGGAGATCTGTTTGCAGTTTCATTTCTTCGATTTCAAGCACTTGCTTGTACAAGAGATCCATCAAGGTATATTTCAACAGATCTTTCAGTGGCGCTGCTGGTCCGCTTCGGATGAGCAGTGTTTCCGCCGGGGTTAGTTTAGTTAATTGATTCATAGTATAAATGGTTTTTTGATAATCCAGTTTTTGTCAAGATTTATACGTTGATAATTGATTTCGCTAAATCGCTTTTGATTGACCGGCCATATATCAGCAGGTGGTGGTTCTTGGAATATAGCGGTATAGGTGTCCAATGTTTTGGTATACCAGTCGTTGAATTTCTCGCCTTCCTGTTTGCCTCCTTTTGTAGGACCGTGATGAACTTCACGCTTCAGTACGGTAGCGCAAAATTCTTTCCAGTACGAGTATGTATATAGCAGGTGTAAGTGCCATACCTGGTCAACCTGATCGGAAGGAGTGAGCGGATATCCTGCCACACAAATGAGGAACATGAATTTCTTATACTCCTCAATGGTGCGCAAGGTATATTCCAGTGTCCATCCGTTTTCGCGCGCCAGTCTGCTGCTAAACGGAAACGCGGATTCAGGATCGTCCAATTCAAACGCCCGTACTTTTAGCCAGAGCGCCCGTTGTTCTTCCGTCATAGTATAATTACAGATTTTTTTGATTTATAGTCCGGGGAGAAGATTTCCGGTATGTCGCGATGTGAAACAATGAAGCGTGAAACAGTAACGATTGGCGTGAAACCTGGATTTGTTTGCTTGCTGAGGTTGTTTGTGTTTTTGGTATCAGATATATACTTGTTTACAATAGTATAAACGTCATTTCTTCCGCCTGGTTTCTGCCGAAAACGATGTACTGTAAAATATTTTTTTAGGAGATAACCAGTAGTACACCGCAGATAATAAATATAGCACCCAATGCGGTTTTTAGGGTAAGCGATTCATTCAGGAATAGTACCGAAAGAATAATCGTAAGGGCTACGCTTAATTTATCCACCGGTGCAACCTGTGATACCTTTCCCAATTGCAATGCTTTGAAATAAAACAACCACGATAAACCGGTTGCAATACCGGAGAGAACAATGAAAATGATGTTGTTTTTGTTAAGTGAACTGGTGAGTAAAACAACATTTCCTTTGAGGAATACAAGGGGCCATGTAATTACCATGATGACCAGTGTACGTGTAGCGGTTGCCAGATCGGAGTCAACGTCTTTTATACCAACTTTGGCAAAAATGGCTGTGAGCGAAGCAAACAACGCTGACAGCAGTGCATAGATCCACCACATATATAGTGTATTAGTTTATATACAAGGTACAAAGACGATGTGAAAGATCAGATCCTTGCCTGCGAATCTTTGGAGAAGCGCCAGATGAATCCATCCAGAACGTAGTGGGTAATCTGCGGCAAGACCAACAAGGGTACAATCACCGAGAGTATAAAAGGATTGTCTAAGGGGTCATGCGCTGTAAAGAATGGAAATATATCCGGATGATCTTTCCACACCAGGATGTCCCACAAAGTCTCTTCGAAATAGGCGAGACCCAGCAATATAGTCATGAAGATGGCGATACCCTTCCAGCCAAATGAAAAGCCCGGAGCTTTCTTTTCTCCGTGAATCCAGATCAAACCCATATAGGGTATACCGTGCGCCACCACGTTGAGCAATGTAAAAATCAGGTCCCCCTGAAAGGTGATGATGCCAACGTACCACGACAAGTATGTACCCAGCATGATCATATTCTTAGGTATATTCAGTAATTTGTTCTGATAACTAACCCACGCTTCTTTGAGCATATAGAAAACGATGATTACTATAAATATACCCTGAACTATATCTGAGGCAATAATGGATTTCAGGGCCACAAAATCACCCTGCACAAACCAGCTCAATTTGGATGTGAGGTGCAGGTGCCAGTATAAAAGCGGGTATAGCGTAGCATTGTAGATGGCCACCGTATCAATGGTTCGAAATAATTTTGAGGCTGCTTCTTTGCGAGAGTATAATCGTATAAAGCCGTATTGCTGCCGCACAAAATGGAACGCTGCTACATAAGCGAGTATTCTCCAGAACAACATGGAGTCGTAGAAGTGTAGGCCCGCGCCTATCAAGAATGCTGTTACCGGTATCGTGATCAACAGACTTTTATACTTTACGAAAGTAGGCTTGTCCCAATAAAAGCGGAATAAGGTGCTATATACGTGGCTCACGTCAATGCACAACACGAGGAGTACCCACCAGAAGCTGGAGACCTCGTGACTTATAAAGTAATCCTGAAATATAAAAATGGCAACCACGGGCAGGAGCGAAGGGGCCAGTATCAAGCCAATCTCTTTCTGCGGATCGCTAAGCCACGGTTGCTTCGTTGTCATATACCTATATTAATCGGTTATGAAATTTTAAACAGGTCACGCTCCAATATCCTGCGAATGGCCGTATGGCCGCGGTAAAATGCCTCTTCGAAGATTGAGACACCACTCATGTCGGAATGTGCAAAGTATATTTTATCTTCTACAGGTACAGCTGCTTGCAGGCGTGTTTCTCCAGTTATAAAGCCGGGGGAAGGTTTAATCATGCCGTGTCCCCATACCCACGCGTCAAACTGCTTGATATAATGCTCAATGTCCTTGTGCGGTCTACGAAGGTCTTGCAGCGTTGTAGTTTTCCAATCCTCTATGGTGGCACGATAGGCTTGTTCGCGAAGCTTTTTAATATCACTACCCAATAGCGGCTTGTAATACGTTACAACGTTCTGGTTACCGTGAAATCCGATCTGCTGATGTGTAGCGTTCACATAACCGAGTGAATCACTTCCGTAAATTACATTGTCCCAGCAAAGTTTTTCGCCTTTGCGTTCTTCCAGTGTAGCATCGAGCGTGATGTTGGCTACCATCCATGGTGCGTATTGAAACGCAGTGTAATCGAGCGCGCGGTTCAACGAAGGTTTCAACAACCGTTGATTGATGAACTGCGGTGTTGCCAGCACAGCAGCATGAGCTGTGATTTGTTTCGTCTTGTTTGTGGCAGCATCAAAATATAGCACCGATACGCCCGTGGCTGTTGTCTCAACCGAATATACCAGTGTATTGTTTTTTATTTGAGACACTACATCTTTTCGTAATTGTTTTACAAGCCAGTAATTTCCTTCGGGCCAGGTGAGCATCGTGTCGGAAGATGCGTTTGCAGCTTTGCCTTTTCGCGAAGCAAAGTAATGAATGCCGGCCCATGCCGATGTGTCGGCTAATGACGAACCAAAGTCATCGGCACAACAGTAATTTACGTACCAGCGCAAATATGGTGAAGTAAATTTGTTCTGTGCGAGAAACTCCTCCATGGAAATGGAATCCAGCACGCGGTACTTTTTATCCTGTGATGAATGATCAACCGGTATGGCAAATGCTTCCCGGCCATCACTACCTCGCTGATCTTTATAGTCATGCATCAGTGCAAGGAAGCGTTCAATTTCCTGGCGATCTTTCTCCGGTACGCCTTCGCGCGGTGTCAGACCTTCCTGCCAGAAGTTATTGATATATAGTCTTTCTTTCGGATCAAAACAGAGATGATATTCATTGTATACCGGCAGCCCGTTTTCAAAGCCGGTTATAACATTGGCTTTCTGCAGAAAAGCAATGAGCTCCGGATCGTTGTTGCCCGGCAGTGGCAAATAGTGCGCACCCCATGGATAAGCAGATATAGCATTGCTTCCGGCCATGGCGTTGCCACCGGTATCATTATCCAGTTCAAGCAAAATAAAATTACCGGTATACTTTTTCAGATAACGCGCTGCGGATAGTCCGGATATACCACCGCCAATAATTACAACGTCTGCGCTACTGCTTTCGGATGGTGCATCAAATTTACCGGTGCGCAGCATATGTCCTAACTGTGCGTTAGGACCAACGAGGTTTGACGGGTATGCGGAAGGTGTAGTGCAGGATTGCAGTGCTGATAACAACAGCGATGAACCGGCTGCTGCCTGCATGGAATGCTTTACAAATTTTCTGCGCGAGATCATCGTGTATAATCAGCCCATTCTTTTTCAAAGGTATTCACCAGCACCTGATTGTTCAGCGTGTTGTACGGACTTTCTGCCACACGCATGTCCGGAGGAAAATTTTCCATCTGCCTGATGGTTTCCTCATTCACAAAGCGAAGGTCTTTTGGAAGATTGAAGTGTTGTGACAGACTTTCTTTATATCCCAATACAAATCCCCATTCTCCGAAGGAAGGAACATAGCAATGGTAGGGCGTTGTCAGAAAACCGCTTTGACGCAAGGTACGATCAATGATCCAGAAAGAGTTTTTAGCAACAAAAGGTGATGTCGATTGAATGACGAGACAACCTTGTGGCGCCAGTATACGGTAAAGTTCTTTATAGAAAGAGACGGTATATAGTTTGCCGAGCGAGTAATTGGATGGATCCGGAAAATCCACCACGATAAAATCAAATGTTTTTTGATGTTCGCGAATCCACACAAAGGCATCGGTGTTGATCACGCGTACCTTCGGTGATGTGAGAGCGTGGTGGTTGAGTTTCATCAACGCACTGTTCGATTGAAACAGGTCGGTCATAACTTTGTCCAGATCGACCAGCGTAATAGTCTCCACCGAAGTATATTTGAGTATTTCCCGCACCGCCATACCATCACCACCTCCCAGCACAAGCACATGTTTGGGGGCTTTCATTTGAGCAAGTCCCGGGTGAACCAGCGCTTCATGATAGCGATATTCATCCGCAGAACTGAACTGTAAATTTCCATTCAGAAATAAACGCCAGTCCATCACACTGCGGGTTAATACAATGCGCTGGTAAGGGCTTGACCGCGCATATACCACTTTGTCAGGATACGTAAGTGATTCGGCAAGTGCTGTTAATTTTTCAGAGAGTATAAATCCGGATGCGAGCAGGAGCAGACACACAATCGCAGACCATTTCAACCGGTGATAACTTCTGATCTCGTTCCTGAATTTATAGGCAACGATCCACGCGACAACAACATTCAGAAACCCGAAGAAGAAAGATGTGCGCAATAGTCCGAGATAGGGTATAAATAATAGCGGAAACAGGAGCGAAGCAAACAACGCACCGATATAGTCGAAGGTAAAGATCCGTGAAACGAGATCGCTGAATTCAATGCGGTCTTTCAGAATACGCATGAGCAACGGTAATTCCAATCCTACGAGTGTACCGGTAAGAATCACGAGGGTATATAGAATTACCCTGAAATATACTACCTGTTCAAACAGTATAAAGAGTATACCGGCACTGAATCCGCCCACCATCCCCACGAGCAGTTCGATGCTGATAAACCAGCTCAGTAAATTTGATTTCAGGAATCGCGAGAGGTACGATCCGATACCCATAGCAAACAGGTATGTACCAATAATGGTGGAGAACTGGGTAACGGAATCTCCCAACAGGTAGCTGGCCAATGTACCGGCTACCAGTTCATAGATCAATCCGCAGGTGGCTACTGCAAATACAGATATGAGCAGTAACCATTGAAAACTGCCGGCTTTACTTTCCTGTTTGTACATGAATACAGATTAGCTATGAATAGCCGAGCCTATAATAATTCCCATAGCAATCATAAAGGCACCGGCAACAATAGCGAGTGCTATATTGTTCTTCTCGATGATCTCTTTCCAGAGGTTTTCCGGTGTGATCTTTTCAAAGATCCAGAAGCATATACCGAGTATAATAATGCCGACCAGTGAAAAGACGATCGATGCGAGTACATATTTCCATTCCATAGTATGTTGTTGGTTTATTTGTGGTAAAAGTATCCTCTGGCGTGGCCACGTGTGGCGCTTTTTTCATGTGTGGTTTTGGTAGCGTTTAACCAACGCCAGCCAATCATGTTCGAGTAAATATAAAAACCGATTACTACGGCAGAGAAGCCGAGGTAATATTTAAGTCCTTTCAGTTCGTCCCAACGCATAGGCGTAAATTATTCTTCAGTTGCATAAGGTGAATAGTCGCTGTCTTCCCAGCGTTTTGCTTCGAGCATATATTTGCGAATAAAAAATACAGCAGGGAAGATCGCGAGCAATACCAGGATAACAATAAAGTTCGACAGGGATGAAACATCGCGCACCACCCTGATCGAAAAGGATTGATACGACACGCTGAACTCAGGGTATATATTGATGTGGTAACGTCCTTCCGGAATTTCGGATAAAAACGCTTCGCCACGGGTGGAGCCTTCGCTCCACGATTCTCCATCTTCATACCCCGAATAGTATTCTATATCTTTTGAAAAGTTATACTCGGTACCTGTTGTTTCATTGATGAGCGCAAAGTCTGCATAGAACCAGTCGTTTACCAATGGAGCATAAATATCCATGGCAACGCTTTTGGTTCCTCCTTTTAAGTCAAATGAAGATGATACAAAGAACTTCTGATCTTTCAGTTCGCTCTGGTTGAATGTGCCACTGAAAACTACTTCTTCCTTGGCGCTACTGTTAAAGTAAAACTGAAGTGCAATAATCACTAGCAAAATAGCAAGCGATGCCTTGATCAGCGTTCCTTCTTTAAATGAAGTAACCACCGGCTGCGTGTAACCACGTCCTTCTTTTTTCGGAAGTCGGCTCACCGGTATATTAAATGCCTGGGCTACTTCCTGCGGTGAGCAATATTCTCCCTTACACCACAGAAGACTATCACCGTTTTTTTCAAGTGTAGTCATGTAAGGCGGAGCTATATATTCGTGGTTCGTTGTTGATGCGGTAAGGTCTACCACATCAAAGAAAAACTCTCCGCGTGCATAGATTACATCGGCGCTATACTTCTGATATAGTCGATAGAAGCTTTCCTCATAGTAAAATTCCATGTCGGGGTTGTCCTTGGGACCAACTTCGACAGGCCATACGAAATTCCAGTTGCCGCTATACTCCGACAGGAAAGCATATCCGTGCATTGGGTTGAAGAGCAGGTACTCGCGCCATTTGTAATGGTATTTGCTTTCCTGTTTTACCACGAAGCCCATTACTTCATAGACAACGCCATCAAATTTACCTTTGGCTCCAATCGGTATAGCGGGTTCATCTTTATAGCCAAATATATTCCGGTCGGTATTCCACTTACCTAAACGCACATAGTATTGACACGAGCTGCAGGTCATGGCGAGTGTCATGGCTTTGCCGCGAACCGTATTAACCGTGCCGCAATTGAGACAGGTTATTGTATAGTTACTTCCACTCATCCCAGGTAAGTATATTTTTGAGATTAAGTTCTTCCAGTGTTACTTTTTGTCCGGAAAGAACGTGTCTGTTATTTTTTTTGATCGTGAAGAACGCAGTCTGTCCGCTGCCGTTGCTGGCCTGAATAAGGAAGAAGCCCGGATAGAATAAATTCCACGGCCCGATCTCCCCGGTATAGCTTATGCCTTCACATTTCTCTACATACTCACCTCGCAGCGTAACGTTGTTGGCGAGAATGACTTTCTTGCCGGCATGCAGTTGTGAAAGATCATTTTTCACCTCTGTCCAGGATGCTGTAAACAGCGCGAAGCTTCCAAAAGACTCTGCAATCCAGAGGCACTTTCCGCCATCGCAGGTAGTACACCAGAAATTTTTGTAGTCGTTGCGTAGCTGAAGGCGTAATCTCCCGATAACGGTGAAATTATACTCCTTATACACTCCGGTGGTTCCGATCTGCAGGAAACTCCAGTCATCCGGAATGTGTGCGGCCTTTGGCTTCTCTGAATCAGCCACGTTATCAGCCACAATTTCATTGCATACCTGGCAAATGACCAGCGTGGCATCATTCAGTTGTACCTTATGAGCCGTGCTGCAACCCGGACAATTATAAACTGTATTTTGTTTCACGGTTAGCGGTTGATGATTTGTTCGAACAGGATATCGGCATGAAAGAAATTACAAACGGCTTTGTATAGCCCTTCCGTTGTAGCGCGATTGTCTCTGAGGAAATTGGACAGGAAAACATCAAACGTTATGTAATTCTGTTCCGGCCAGGTGTGGATGGAAAGATGAGACTCGGTGAGACAAACCACACCGGTAAAGCCACCGCCAGGAAAGTTATGATATACTTCTCCAACCTTGCTCAGTTGGAAAGCTTCTATCTGATCGTTGATAAAATTTTGAAAAGCATGATAGTCGCCCAGCTTGGCGATGTCGGGAACGGAAAAGTTCGCAACAATGTGTAAGCCGGGTATAGACGTTTGTGTCATAGCCGGAGTCTTCACAGGTACAGAATAGGGAGTGTTCAAGTGAACAACGTTTTGGTAAGGTTACTAATTTTTTCGGAACTGTTCAAATTATACGCCAATCCCGTAAGGGGTTGATACTCTTGAGGCTTGAGACTTGTGTTTTCCGGAATATAGACACTTCATTCCCAGCCCATTTACGCAGACAGTGTTTGACGACAGCAGGCTTGTGTTCATCGAAAAAATTTTAGCAGCCCCGTACGGTAACCCAATTTTCCGGTACATTAAATTTAAACAACTATGAAAAACAAAATTTCTTTCAGTATTATTCTTTTAGGATTGTTCATGGGAGGATGTATTGTGAAATCGCTGCACCCGTTTTACAAAGAGAGTGATGTGTTCTTTAAGGAAGAACTGGTGGGCGCATGGCGCGACCAGAAAAATGGTAAATGGCAGATACTTCCGTTTGAAAAAAAGAACGCGTATGCCATAACGCTTACGTCTGAAGAAGGTGTGGCGGCAACTTTTATCGCACATCTCTTTTCGCTGAACAACAGTATATATCTTGATTTTATTCCGGAAGAGCAGGAGGGAAAACAAGTCGATCTGTTTGCGCTTCACCTCATACCTTCGCATTCGCTGGCGCGGATACATATTACCGATAGCAAACATCTTATCATCGAATGGCTTAACGAAGAATGGCTGGCAGAGCTGTTTGAACAGAACAAGATCCGGATACAGCACGAAGTTGTTTACGATGGTGAGGTAAAGGATGAAAACAAGATGTATATTCTCACGGCTTCCACCGATGAATTGCAAAAGTTTATTCTGAAGTATGGAGACGATCCAAATGCCTTTACGGGGAAATCGGAAGTAGTGATGAATCTTAACCGACTGTACTAGATGGCCACAACGATCATGAGAATTGTCCGGAGCACATTGCTACAACATTTTTTGTTCTGGATAATTTGCTTTTATATTTTACTTCAGCTGTTTGCCAGCTCCAGCCGGTTGCTCCCGATCGACTATATATATACCATTATCTTCATGATCACACTAATGCTGCCGGTATATATCAATTTACTGTTGTGGATGCCCCGGTACCTGCAACAGGGGAAATATATAGGCTATGGTGCACTGGTGCTGGCAACGCTGGGGATGGGCACATACTTCAATTTGATATTGTTTGATAAACTGATCGACTATGTATTGCCGGGATATTATTTTATTTCCTATTACGAATTTACCGACCTGCTTAAATTCTTTGTGACCTTAATAACCGCTACTTCATTGTTGAAGTTGTCCAAAGAATGGATTCAATTAAATGAGACGAAAGAACGCATGCAGCAGCTTGAAAAAGAGAAACTCACAGCCGAGTTGCGTGCGTTGATGAACCAGGTAAATCCTCATTTTCTTTTTAACAGTCTTACGGTGCTATATTCACTCGCACTTCGAAAGGCAACTGAAACTCCGGAGGCGATCATTAAGCTATCGGATATACTGCGTTATGTTATTTATGAATCGAATGCCCTGTACGTGCCGGTGCGATCCGAGGTGAAAGTTCTGCACGACTATATTCATTTGCAACGCTATCGCATCGGGTCGGAAGCGGCTATAACTTTTGACGTTGCGTTGGAAGAAGATGTGTCGATCGCGCCTATGATCTTGTTGCAGCTTGTAGAAAATAGTTTTAAGCACGGTATAAAAGGTGATACCGGTAATACATTTATTAACATGCATTTGAAAGCCGATCGCCACCAGGTCGATTTTAAGATCGAGAATAACAAAGGCCAAGGGGAGGAGTTTGATAAGAACCAGGTAAAAGGTATAGGCTTGCATAATATACGCGAACGCGTGCGACTGCTCTATGGTGATCGTGGTATATTTGATGTAACGGAAACCGGGAATATATTCCGGGTACATTTGCGCATTCGTCCGGAGGAGATAACCAAACCATTTGCTGACCGAAGATGAAGATTACATGCATGATCGTGGAGGATGAGCCGGCCTCGCAGGACATTCTGAAACATTATATAGCTGATGTCCCAGACCTGGTTTTAACCCATGTATGCAGCCATGCGCTGAATGCGAATGACGTATTGGCAAAAGAACCGGTGCAGGTTATGTTCCTGGATGTAAACATGCCGAAGCTCTCCGGTATAAATTTCTACAAGAGTCTCCAGCGGCCCCCACTGGTAATTTTTACAACGGCCTATCCCGAGTACGCTATAGAAGGCTTTGAAGTAGATGCTGTGGATTACCTGGTGAAGCCGTTTCCGTTTGAGCGATTCCTGCGGGCCGTTAATAAACTTCGCGATAAATTACAGGCAGCGGCCCCCCCGGTTTCCTGCAACTATATCATGCTGAATGCTGACAAGAAACTGTACAAGGTAAAACACCGCGACATACTTGTTGTAGAAGCCTTTGGTGACTACGTGAAAATACATTTGCCCGGCCGGGTAATTATTGTGCACGAAACGATGCAAAGTATGCAACAGCAATTGCCGGAACAATTGTTTGCAAGAGTACACAAATCATTTATTATCGCCCTCGATCATTTTCAATATATAGATGGCAATACGGTGATGGTGGCATCTAGAAGTATACCGATTGGACAGATTTATAGGAGTGATTTTTTGAAGCGCATCCAGAGGAGCCTCTAGGTGCGAGCTGCGAGCTTGTGGTAATTTGATGCCGCGGTTATCTCTCACATGGCGGTTGTAAAATCCATTGCGCAGAGGGCACGGCGAAGCTGCGAAGAGTCACAAAGTATATTTCTCTGTGTAACGCTGAATTTTCTTGAGTCTTCGTGTTTCTGGATTTTGGTTAACGATTACCGATTACCGATTACCGAATAACCCCAAGCATTCGCTCCACCCACGCACGATACATCTTCCCTGATGGATGCAGTCCATCGGTTGCCACAAGGTCGTGGTCTGTGAGGCCTTTGCGGGAGATATCGGTGATGTATATATACTTTACTCCCAGCTTTTGTGCGACCGATTTGTTTATGGCATTGTAGGCATCTATACCGGTGCTGATCACATTTTGTTTTTCTTTGCCGAAGGGTGTATAGCCGTAGTCGGGTATGGAGACAACGAATACGCGTGACTTGTCGCCTTGTGCCAACGCTATGGCTGTGCGTAACAGTTCTTCAAATTCCGGGGCATAGCTTTCTGCAGATTTACCCTGGTAATAATTGTTTACACCAATGAGTAATGAGACTAATGTATATTCGGGTTTGAGCCTGGCTTTTTCAATGGCGTGTTTCAGGTCATCAGTGCGCCAGCCGGTGGTTGCAACGATCTGTGGTTCGGAGCAATCTATACCTTTCGCACGTAATGCATGAGCCAGTTGCACGGGCCAGCGTTCATTTACGGCTACACTTTCACCAATGGTATAGGAATCGCCCAGCGCCAGAAACTTTATGGTTCCATGTTGTGCCATACCTTGTGTTGACAGGAATATGAATATCACGATAAACTTTCTCATACTCAAGGGATATACGGATGTCTCCGTTGCTAAACGTATAAAAAAGAAAGAGGATGACATAGCCATCCTCTTTCAATATGTTGAAGCGCCTTTGCGTTAGGCAGCAGCGGCAGCAGTTTTCTTTCGGTTCTTCATATAGATCACCAATCCGGTAAAGGCTACCACGAGCATGATTGGTATGATCAGCGTAACGTTAATGATTTCAGGACCGGCAGCACGTTTCGCTTCTTCAATAAGTGCAGTCTTTTCAGTTTCTGATATACCTGCAGGAAGTTTGCTTTCAACAAGTTCCTGGTAGTATCCACCCATAAAGATCAGGTATACGGATACGGCAAACATACCTGCACCACCCATAAAGTTAAGGCCTACAGCACCAGTCTTCGGAAGGTTCTCTGCCACGAAGCCAATCATGGTTGGCCAGAAGTAGCAAACGCCCATACCAAAAACAAGCGCGCCTACGAAGATCATATTACCGGTGCTGTGACCAAGTAAATATAGTCCTGCTACTGAAAGTACAGCCGAGATCAGCAATACACCCTGAGGAGAGAATCGGTGTACAACGGGTTCTGCGAGACCGCGTCCTACCACCATGACACCGGTTGTAAGCGTGAGTATCAATATAGCATTGTCCGTTACACTCTTCAGCAAAACATCGATCCACTGACCGGTAAACAATTCCGTGATTGCCGTACCAAACATACAGATGATCATGAAAAGGAAGAGCGGTGTAAATACAGCTTTATACATATCACCGGTTGATACACCGGAAGCAACGCGCTCCGTTACCGGGAATTTCAGGCGTGAGAAAAAGAAACCATAGAGCAACGTAGGTATAATCATAGTCGCTACCTGTATCTGCCATCCTAAACCGATTTTGTTAAAGAAGAACACAATCAGTGTACCGATAACAATACCGCCCGGGAACCACAAGTGGAAGTGATTGAGTTTGGTTGTTTTGTTCTCGGAGTAAATAGTCGCCACGAGTGGGTTACACGCAGCTTCTACGGTACCGTTCGCTATACCGATCAACAGCGTTGAAAGGAACAATGACCAGTAACCTGTTGCAAAAATGGTGAGTACTATACCGAGTAAGTGAAATACGAACGCGATCAGCAGCAAGCGCTTCATACCGATTACGTCCACCACCATTCCTCCGATGATTACCGCCAGCGGGAATCCCCAGAATGCTGTTGCTGTAATAACCCCTAATTGTGCACCATCCAGGTTGAAGATTTTGCCGAGTTCACCAAGAATACCTGCCCGGATACCGAAAGACAGTGATGTTACCAGCAATGCGAGACAGCTTGCCCAAAAGAGCCGAGAGCGATCTATAGATTGTTCCATGTAGAATAGGTTTAAGTTTCGAAGCCATGAATATGAATGGAAATTTTTTCTCCTGCAACACTAATCACACCAGGAAAAAATATTTTACATCGATTGCAATGTACAATAAATCTGGTAATCTTATGGTCGTAATGACTATAATATGCGCCTGGGCCTGTACTTCTTTTACTTGTCGGAGGTGCTTGCCTGCTCACAGAAAAATCCGGTACTCCCGCTTATAGAAACCCGGAACTCTCTGTTGAAGAGCACGCTAAAGTTTTTTTAAGTCGCATGACGCGGCAGGAAAAGGTTGACGGATCGCATTGCCCGGAAAGACAAAGCAACTTTACGGTCTGGCACATCGGGACATATTAAATGGTGAAAAAGCACACAAGGATTTTAAGAAGGCCTCGGACAAGTAGGGCGATACAGAGTAGTTGCTGGCTGTGTGCTTCTGGCTACAATGAAAAAAAACATCGACATCTTGTGGCCAGAAGCCGGTAGCTTATATATAGCAGTATACATGTGGTCACCAGCCGGAATCCATGCCGCGGCAGTAACAAACTCAAGAATAACGATGAACAGATAACGATTAACGATTAATGCTCAACCTGCGGGATCGTAAGATGGACGGTAGTTTCCCTACCAAAGGATGAAGTGATTTCGATGTTGCCTTTTAGTTTTGCGATGGTTTCTTTTACGGTGTAGAGTCCCAGGCCGGCACCGCGACTTCGTTCGGTGCCGCGGTAAAACATGTTGAATATTTTTGGCATGACATCATCGCGTATACCGATGCCGTTGTCTTGTATGGTAACAACGGCGCTCTCCTCCGTAGCATATACTCTAACGTTAACGTAAGATATTTTCTTGTTGTCGCTATAGGATATAGCGTTGGACAGGAGGTTGGTGAAGATTATACTGATGCGATCGTGGTCGGAGTAGAAGGGGACATCCGCATTGATAGAGATGCTTTTTTTAACCTGGTTGTCTTTATCGAGGTAGTCAAGTTTGCTCAGACTTGTTTGTATAATGGACGACCAATTGATTTCTTCGATTTGAACATCGCTGCGTGCATTCTGATAGTATTCAAGTATTTCACTCAGTGTATCATCCAGTTTGGTTATGCTGGTGGCCATCATGGTGTGCAGGGAATCCAGAATTTTATAGTCTCGTTGATCGGTGGTTAAACTCAGTAAGCCCATCACCGATGCCAGCGGTCCTCGTAAATTATGCGATACACTATATACAAAACTGTCAAGCTCTTTATTAACCTTCAGCAATTCTATATTTTGTCGCTTTAGCGCGAGTCTTGCTTTGCGTTTCAGTCTTTCTATTTTACGTTTTTTTACTGCGTTAACGATCGCTGTAGGCAGTCGCGATAAATTGGATTTCAGTATATAGTCATCCGCGCCATCGTGGAGACAGGAAACTGCATACTCTTCGGATACTGTGCCGGTAACAAGAATGAAGGGTACATGCCGCGCTTCCTGCAAACATATCTTCAATGCTTCGCGCGAGTTAAAACCGGGAAGGCCATGATCGGAGAGAATTACATCAGGTTTGTACATTCTGATGGCATCATTAAATTCTTCACGCGTATCGACACACTGGTAAGAGAAAGTCAGATTCTCCTTGCGAAGAACGTGTTCAATTATACTAACATCATCGAGGTTGTCCTCCAGCATGAGGATCTTCAACTCTTTTTTATCATCCATAACCACAATGTTTTATTAGGATACAACTTCAGTAGAGGTAGACCAGGGAAGGAATTACTTCATTCAATATAATAAATTATCGGTATTAATAGTAATTTAGGTGAGCCTTTTTGAAAATGACGAGGCTTTGTCAGTTTCTATTTTGAATGGATGATCGAATAGAGTGCTTGTCCAATTGTGTTCTATCCATATAGGGACAAGTAACTTGAATGGGACGGAAAATTGCTTCAGGGAAAATGAAATAATAATTACATGAGAACGGAACGCCTGGTCACCGCAGTTCAGGAGCTTTCGCTTGCCCGCGATTGGGACACTGTTATGCGCATTGTTCGCATTGCCGCCCGGCAACTTACCGGAGCAGATGGTGCTACATTTGTTTTGCGCGACAAAGACAAGTTACTATACTGATGAGGATGCCATCGGACCGTTGTGGACAGGAAAGCGTTTCCCGCTCAACACATGTATCAGCGGATGGTCGATACTAAATAAGAAAACTGTCGCCATCGAAGATATATACCTCGATGACCGAATTCCGCAAGATGCCTATCGCCCCACATTTGTAAAAAGTCTGGTGATGGTGCCGATTCGCGCAACGGAGACCATAGGCGCCATCGGAAATTATTGAGCGGAGAAACATTAGCCAACAGACGATGAGATGAGGCTGCTTCAGTCGCTGGCGGATATCACTTCCGTAACAATTGAGAATGTTATTGTTTATACGGAGGTGGAGCAACGGGTTAAAGACAGGACTGCAGACCTCGAGGCCGCCAATAAATCGCTGGAAGCATTTTCATATTATATCTCGCACGACTTGCGCGCTCCGTTACGATCTATACTCGGCTTCATCGGTATACTTAATGAAAATGCTGCCGATCGATTTACTTCCAGTGATCGCGATACGGTTGACAGAAAAGATTTTGAAGGCATCGGTACAGGACTCTCCATTGTTAACAGAATCGTAGAAAAGCTTGGCGGTAAAACGTGGGCGAATGCAAAAGTAGATGAAGACGCACAGTTCTGTTTTTCGCTGCCTTTGTGATGCAAAGTATATCTGGTGATCTCACCTCTGTATATAACATGCTGTATATATACTTTCTTTTCTTTATCGCCTTCAGGTATGCAGGTTAACGGTCCTGAAGTACACGGTGCACACCAACTTGACTGCGAGATTAAAACGAGATTAAAACCGGATTAAAAAGTAACAATTGCACTGTTCGTTTGTGGGACTTTCTTCTTACAACCCGTAGTATAAATCTTATTTGGTATTTTATACGGTATAACAATTTTAATTTTGCCGATCGTAAACTAGCTTGCAACGTAATTGTTCGTAGCTACGTAGAATTGTACTTAGTACTTCAGAGAGTTTAACTGTATTTGAAGGAAGAGAATAATGAGAAAGTAGATTGGTTGTGTCTCCACCATACACACCATCAATAGTCTAAAGAACAGGTTATTGTAGGAAGAAGTATAAGGAGTCATTAAAAATCAGAAATGCAATATGTTTTATCGGAAAAGAGTAGTATTGATTGACAGGGATGCGCAGTTTCAGGATGTACTGAAATATGTACTTGGATCCATTGATAAGATCCTCATTGTTAATCAGTATACAGAATGTGCTGATGCTTTGAAAAGCGTAGACCGCGATCAGCCGGATATATTTATCATGGGAATTGATTTCATTTTTTTGAAAGGTCCCGAGTTCATCACCAAAATAAAAAAGAAAAATCCGCGAATCGATATTCTTGTGATCTCAGACTATACCGATCAGGATATTGTGTTGAATGTTATCGGCAGTGGCGCTACCGGTTTTCTGCTCAAGCAAAATTGTCTCCCCAGATTACAGGAGTCTATCGAATGTCTTCTGAAAGGAGGTGCACCACTTGATCCATTTATAGCGCGCATCATTATCAGTGCGCATCACACGGGCGATAACTCTCCGCTAAGCAACCAGGAAACAACGGTGTTGAAACTGATGATGAAAGGATTGACCTCGCGCATGATTGCAAGTGAGTTGGGTATAGCAAAAGATACTTCGAAGACGCACATCAAGAATATATATAAGAAGCTGGAAGTAAATTCACGTGCACAGGCAGTGTCTAAAGCAATTGCCAACAAGCTGGTGCCTTCCAATATTCTGCCCAAGCTTGCGTGGTATTTTTACTACTCTACCGGCATGCTCCTGGAGGAGATCGTGTCAATCTCTTTGGTGTCAGAGTTTTAAGCAAATAAGTTAACGTAAGATGGGTGATTTTATATCACCCTTATTGTTTCTCCTGGTCGAGAACTAATTTTTTGAAAACAGCCCGCTGTCCATGATTTTATAAGGCGTTTGATCCGAAACATCGGTATAAGATTCTAAACGTTCACGCTTCCTTCAGCCGCTGAAACTATATTGAATACGTATAAAATAACCCCTTTGGTGTTAGGTTTTATATTTACTCATCTCACCTTTGGGTTATAAAGAGTGTATTTTCTGTACATGATCTACAGGTTAACATTGCCCGCATAAATTAACCTAAATGAACATGAAAAGAATTTTACTCGCGTGCTTCGCAGCAGTGCTTGTAATGGTCTCTTCGGGGACTGTGTTAGCACAAGAACGAATTTCGGGTAAGGTGATTTCCGCAGAAGAAGGATCGCCTTTACCTGGTGTCAATGTAGTTGTGAAAGGTACAACCAATGGTACCGTAACCGATGCAGAAGGAAACTATACTCTTTCCGCTCCTTCTGATGGAACACTCATCTTTACTTTTATCGGACTCGCCACACAGGAGGTCGCCATCGGTGGCCGCACTACGGTTGATGTTCAACTCGCACAGGATGCCCAGCAACTGAATGAAGTAGTTGTTACTGCTCTCGGTATAGTGCGTAGCAAAAATGAATTACCGTATGCTGCGCAGGAAGTACGCGGTGATGATATTAGTCGTGCCCGCAGTTCCAACTTCGTAACATCTTTATCCGGCAGAGTTGCCGGTGTTGATGTGAAGAGTAACAACAACATGGGTGGATCTGTAAACGTGGTGATCCGCGGGTATAAATCGATCATGAACAACAACCAGGCGTTGTTTGTAATTGATGGTATACCAGTGTCCAATGCTAACAACAACACCGTTAACCAACGCAACGGTGCGGCTGGTGTTGACTATGGTAACGCAGCGGCCGATATCAACCCGGATAACATTGAGTCGGTAAACATATTGAAAGGTGCAGCAGCATCTGCGCTGTATGGTTCGCGTGCAGCGAACGGTGTGGTAATGATCACGACCAAGAAAGGACGCAAGAACAGCTTCGATGTTGTATTGAACACCGGTGTTGTGGTTGGTAAAATCGACAAGAGTACATTTGCCCGCTATCAGAAAGAATATGGTGGTGGGTATAGATTAACCTTCCAGCCAAATGAGACATACGATGATGGATCTTTGCCAGTACCTCAGTTTACTGCCGATGCATCATACGGGCCTAAGTTCGATAATCAGTTAGTATATAACTGGGATGCATTCGATCCAAAGCACCCAAACTATCACAGAGCAACAACGTGGAGAGCAGCTGACAATGGTCCGGAAACATTTTATGAGACAGCGGTACAATCTAACCAAAGCATTCTGATAAGCGGAGGTAATGATAAAGCTGTATTTAAAGTTGGTTATACCCGCAGTGATGAGACCGGTGTATTGCCGAACAGTACATTGGACAAGAACATGTTCAACTTCTCTACTTCGTACGACTTTACTCAAAAGCTTACGGTAAGTGCCTCTGCTAACTTTTCGCATATAGAAGGTCTGGGCCGTTATGGAACAGGCTATAGCTCGGCAAACCCGAACCAGGTGTTCCGCCAGTGGTGGGCTACCCATGTGGATATGCAGGAGCAGAAAGACGCGTACTTCCGCAATCGCCAGAACATAACCTGGAACTGGAACTCTGCACGTACAGGTCCTATATATATGGACAACTCATACTGGACACGCTATGAGAACTTCAACAACGACTCACGTGATAACTACTTCGGCTATATCGCTGCAAACTATAAAGTAAACAGCTGGCTGGAGGTAATAGGACGTGCCGCTGTTAACAAGACTGTAGATCTGCAGGAAGAACGTGTAGCGGTAGGAAGCTCTGCTGTTGCCCGTTATGAAAGATTCGACAGAACGTTTACCGAGTCAAACTATGACCTGATGTTGAACTTCAAGAAAGCTATTTCTGATGATATATCGTTCAGCGGTGTACTCGGTGGTAACATACGCCGTAGTGAAATGAATTCTATCCGGGGTCTTACCAGCGGAGGTTTAGCGGTGCCGGGTCTATATGCGTTGTCTAACTCACGCACGCCTATGAGTCCTCCGACCGAAGTAAATGAACGCATTGGCGTGGATGGTATATTTGCGAGCGCAAACTTTGGCTATAAGGAAATGATATTCCTTGATCTTGCCGGAAGACGCGATCAGTCTACTACACTTCCATCCAACAACAATACATTCTATTATCCTTCTGTAGCGGGTAGCTTTGTATTCTCAAAGCTGTTGGATGTATCATGGTTGAATGAAGCGAAAGTACGTACCAACTATGCACAGGTAGGTAACGATGCTCCTCCGTTGAGTGTATACAATGTATATGATAAACCAACTGCGATTGGTGCCGTACCGTTCTTTTCATTGCCGAATACAAAGAACAATCCAGATCTGAAACCGGAAAGGACGAACAGTATAGAAATTGGTTTGGAAGCTGACTTCCTTGATGAGCGTGTAGGTTTCGATTTCACCTGGTATAAATCAAGTACATTCGATCAGATCCTTCCGGTAACCGTAAGTGCTGCTACAGGATATACCGGTAAATATGTAAATGCCGGTGAAGTAGAAAATAAAGGTATAGAAATTTCTGCGTTCGTAGTGCCCGTAAGAACAAGTGACTTCTCGTGGACCATGAACCTGAACTACTATCGTAACCGTAATGAAGTAGTTAGTCTCTATAGCGAAGGCGGAAACCCGGTGTTGAATGTGCCGATCAGTGCTAATGGTGTTGCCTTCCAGGGGGGGGTAACATTGAACGCAGCGGTAGGTCAGCCTTACGGTGTTATCCGCGGTACGAATTATACTTACCTGAACGGACAACGTGTTGTTAATGCAAAAGGATACTATCAGCCAACAGCAAGCTCTGCAGAAATAATTGGTGATCCGAACCCATCCTGGTTAGGTGGCGTAGGCAACACATTGAAGTATAAAAATCTTAGCCTGAGCTTCCTGGTGGATGTTCGTCATGGCGGAGATATATTCTCATTGGATATGTGGTATGGTGACGGTAGCGGTCTCTATGAAGAAACTGCAGGCCTGAACGATAAAGGAAATCCGAAACGTAATCCGGTAGCAGAAGGTGGAGGTGTGTTACTGCCAGGTGTTAAAGCGGACGGAACTCCGAACAATGTATATGCCGAGAACTTTGATGGTAGCGGTAACACGGCATACGGTTATGTTGCCAACGGTCAGTCTGGTGCGCCACGTGCTGCGTATGTATATGATGCGAGCTATGTGAAACTTCGTGAAGCATCGATCTCCTATTCTTTACCATCATCACTTCTCAGCGGTTTGAAAGTTATCAAAGCGATCGATATATCACTGGTAGGTCGTAACCTTTGGATCATTCACAAGAACATGAAATACTCTGATCCTGAAGAGAGCATGAGTTCAGGTAACACAGCCAGCGGTTATCAAAGCGGGGCGTATCCGACCGTTCGTAACTATGGATTTAATGTGCGTTTCAAATTCTAAGATCAACTTATCATGAAGAAAATATTTGTAATATTCCTCTCGTTCGCGCTGTTGACATCCTGTGTCGACTCGCTGGATGATTATAACGTAGACACCAAGCGTGCACAGACTGTAACTGCGGAAACATTATATAGTGCTTCGTTGAAAAACCTGGCCGATATACTTACAACTCCGAACGTTAACAACAATAACTTCAGACTCTATGCACAGCATTGGACAACCACAACGTACCTGGATGAGCCCCGCTATGTGTTAACGTCACGTCCTATACCGCAGAACTTCTGGGATGCGTTGTACCGCGATGTATTGTCTGACCTGGTAGAAGCCCGCAAAATTGTAGAGGCGAACCAGTTCATTACGGAAGGCGTGAAGAATAACCAGCTTGCTCAGATTACGATCGTAGAGGTATATACGTGGTCTGTACTGGTAAATACATTTGGTAATGTTCCCTATAGCGAGGCGCTTGATATCAACAACTCGCTGCCGAAGTTTGATGATGCGGAAGATATATACCTGAATTTATTAGACCGCCTGGATGCAGCGTTGCCACTTCTGACAACGACATCAGCTGGTTTTGGTACAGGTGAATTACTCTACGCTTCCAAGACCGGACTTGCTAACAAGATCGACTACTGGAAAAAGTTTGGTAACTCGGTAAAGCTGAAACTGGCGATGGTGTTGGCAGATCAGAATCCTGATCGCGCAGCAAAAGCAGCAAGCGAAGCAGCAGCAACAGCGGAGAACCTGATCACAACCAACGATCAGAGCGCACGCTTCCCGTACATCAACGATGCTCCGAATAACAACCCGATTGCAACAAACCTGAACTCATCATTCACATCACGTCAGGACTTTATTGCAGCCAACACGATTGTTAACCTGATGAATACACTGCAGGATCCGCGCAGACCATTTTACTTTACGCAGGTAGGAGGAGAGTATAAAGGCGGTAACTATGGTTTCCAGAATGACTATGCTGTATTCTCGAAGATCAGCACTAAGATCATCACGCCTAGTTTCGAAGCGCTGCTGCTGGATTATGCGGAAGTAGAATTCCTGCTGGCCGAAGCGATCGAACGTGGATTTATAACCGGAACTGCTTCTGAACATTATGATAAAGCTATAACAGCTTCGATCACGTATTGGGGAGGTACACCCGCAGATGCTGCAACATACCTGGGACGTACGGAAGTTGCCTATACAACTGCAACCGGTGACTATAAACAAAAGATCGGTACACAAAAATGGATCGCACTGTTTAATCGCGGATGGGATGCATGGGTAGAGTGGAAGCGACTCGACTATCCTCAGTTGTTACCGCCATCCGGTACAGGTATACAAGTTGAGTTGAAGATTCCGGTGAGATTGATTTACCCGATCAGTGAGCAAACGGTGAACGGTAATAACCGTGCTATAGCTGCTGAAGCTATAGGAGGAGACCTCATCACCACGAAACTCTTCTGGGATATACACTAGAGTACTTTTTTATGTTGAATGTAGGGACTGTCCAATTTGGGCAGTCCCTTTTTCGTTGTCCCAAATCCAATGGCGCGAAGAACACAAAGAAGACATCGTGTTACGCGGAGGAATATACTTTATAGATGATGGAAAACATAAGGGACGTATACATTTAACGTAGCATTTATGCCGGGTATATATTAATCTTATTCGTCATTTAGCGAATTAATTCCTTGTTCTTTTAATTGTTCCAGTGCGACTTTCATGGCATTAACTTGTTCTGCAGGGTGTCCTTGCCAAACGGAAACTTCGCCAACAACTTTAAACGGTTCAGACGAACGATAAGACTTCGTTGGATTGCCTGGAAATTTTTTGTCAGTCAAGTCCGGGTCATCTTCTATTGCTCCTATTGGTTCTACTAAATAAATTCTTTCGCGGCCTTCTCCAACAGCGAGTTCAGCGCCCCATATAGCTGCATCTAATGTTGCAGACAGGAAAATGTATTTTGCATTTTTCCGTTGTCCAAAGTTTGAGCTGAAACCCGGTTCAATGAGTCCACCAATTTTCAAGTCCGCTTTGGTGCCGTGAAAATAAGTTTGAACAAATGGAGTCGCACCTTGTACGCTTAATTTGCTGTCGTCTTTACTTTTCTCAGTTGACATTTACCTGTAGATTGATTTTTCTTATTTATAGGGCACTAATTCCGGGATGAGCAATTGCCCTTCGTCAATTTACTCCATTAATTCTTAGATAGTAGAAATGACAATATATAAATTCGTATACAGTGAGAGAATGTCGAAAGGGGAAAGACTTGTTGCAGAAAATCCAGTTACACAAAGTACACCAGGGAGACACAAAATTACTCAGAGTTGTACACGGTTAACGATTAACGTATAGCTGATAACGGCTAAAGCCTAACCCCTAAGCCGCCCGCGGATCCATATACATGATCTCCCAATGATGTCCATCGAGATCGTAAAAACTTCGGCCATATATCCAGTCCTGGTCTTGCGCATCGTTGGGCGATGTAGCACCGGCCGCTAATGCCGTGTTCACAAGCTCATCTACCTTTTTCCGGTTGTCGGTTGAAAGTGTGAGGATTGTTTCGGTGCTTCGGGTGGCATCCGCTATTTCCTTTCGGGTAAAAGTTTTGAAGAAATCCGTTACCAGCAGCATTACATATATATCTTCTCCCACAATCATGCAGGTGGCATTTTTATCTGTAAACTGTGGATCGAATTTGAAGTTGAGTTTTGTAAAGAACTCAATTGCTTTCTCGAGATCTCGTACCGGTAAATTCACAAATATCTTGGTTGCCATAGCCCGGTGTCGTTAAGAAAATTGACAACACAAACTTATTACCAATGGCAGAAACGTTCGTTGTGTGAATGCGACAATCTCGGGGGGAATTGCGACAATCGCACGGGTATACCTGTCGCTTATTGCTTCCGGCACCATTCAAGTATAGCCGGATAGAGATCTGCGATGAGCCGGGGAGCATTCGGTGCCCGGTAGAGTTCCATCAATTTTGCATTGAACGCTTTATAGTTACAGAAGCCTCTCCGGTCTACCATTTGCATTTCAGTACGCTCATTGATGATCCTGAAATCAGCAGCAGGGTAGGTATCCATTGCATACAAGGTAAATACAGCCCACGTCATGTACTCATTAAAAACGGAAAGCGCATCTTCATAATGATCCGAATCTTTACCGGCTGTCCATTTGGAGCGATCGCTGAAGATGGAATAGATCACATCGCTGTAATAATCGCTGGCCGGGTTTACATAGTTATGATCGATCTCAGTAAAGACCACGCGTGTCATAAATCCTTCGGTAACATTCGCGTTATACCGCTGATGTGTAACGGGACCACAGATAAACATAATCGTCTGGTTGAAATTGTTCCCTTCAAAACGGTTTGTAGAATGACTTCCATACACCAGTGGCGAGAATGTAATTCTATAGTTATCGTACCGCAGGGAAAATTTATGTTCAAGCCATTGCCATTGTTTATCGATGGTGAGTTGCTTCCTCATCAGCGATCCAAGTTCCTCATAGTAAGACGCGTTGTCTCTGAAGAATTTTCGAAAGGAAGTCCTGATGGCAAATTGCCGGAGTTCCGGTATATATCCTTCAATTGAATTTTGTGTCCAGCTCAGTTGATCGTACGTTTGGTCTTTTACGATGCTGTCGGCTGCGTTGAAATAAAAACCACAGGCATCCATTTTCAGGTAGGGGTACCGTTGTGGAAGTTCGCGGTTGATCCACTGAACAATCTTCTCATTTTTGAACTTGCCGAAATGCGCCAGTACCTTCTGGTAATATTCTGTAGTATGATCGACCAGGTTGGAATCGGCAATGCCTGCTGGAGTAATTGCCATAACGATGTGGACAAGCTCCTGCACTTCGGGTATCTCCAGCGACCATTTGCCTTTGTTGGCGGCGATATACTGGTCAGAAAAATGTTGTGCCCGACAAGCAAGGCTTATCAGGCACAACGTACAGGATACCATTACAAACCGCATGGGTAAGTATATATATACTATTCGTTTCGAAGCGACTGAGCCGGGTTCCTTCGCCCCGCGCGCAATGCCTGCGTGCTCACAATAAACAGCGCCATCAGCAACGCAATTGCTCCTGAAGCAAACAATACCCATAATGGTATATCGATTCGATAGGTGTATCGTTCGAGAAACTTATTCATCATCCACCAGGCCAGCGGTGCAGCAATGGCGAATGCAATAATAACGAGTCTTGAAAAATCTTTCGAGATCAGGAATACAATGCCACTCAAGGTAGCACCCAGTACTTTACGAATGCCAATCTCCTTGGTGCGTTGTTCAGCTGTGAATGCTGCAAGTCCGAATAATCCGAGGCCGGTGATAAATATAGCGAGGAACGCAAATATATTGGACAGATCACCGATCAGGTTTATCTCCTTGAATTTCTTGTCGAACTCCGTACTGGCAAAAGCATAATCAAACGGATACGCAGGATTGTATTTGGTAACAGCCTTCTCTACATCTTTCAATGATTCAGCAATAGCTTTATTGGCAGGAAGACGTAACGTGATAAAGTTCGCGGATTCTTTGTTCAATACGGTAAACGAAGGTTTAACTTCTACAAAGAGATTTCCCATCAAAACATTTTCCGTTACACCGATAACATTGAACTTGTTTCCCCAAATCTCAAGTTGTGTACCGATCGGTTCTTTCAATCCCATCACATCCACAGCGGCTTGATTAATAATAACAGCGGATGAATCACTTTTATACTCTTCCGAAAAATCACGGCCTTCCAGCATTTTCGTACCCATTGTTTTATTATAGTCATAGTCTACACGCAACGTGGTAAACAACACTTTCAGGTCTGAAGGTTTACCGGGCCAGCTTACAAAGTTGTTGGAGAATATCTGTGTGATGGGACTTTGTGATTTGGTAACCGATGTCGCAATGTTTGAATTAAGAAGCTCGTTCTTCAGTGCTTCATAATTTTTTTCGAGATCAGCGGTATGGTCAATCATTAAAAGATCTTTCTGCTCATAACCAAGCGTGCGATCTTTCACGTGACTCACTTGTTTATGTATAATGAATGTAGCGGATATCAGTATAATTGAAAAACCAAATTGCAGCGTTACCAGGAGCTTGCGCGGTGTAACGCCAGCTTTGCCAACTGAAATTTTTCCTTTCAGTACAGATGCCGGTTGAAAAGACGAGAGGTAAAAAGCAGGGTAACTTCCCGAGAGTAAACCGGTAAATAATATCAATGAAATGGAAAGGATCCAGAACAGGGGAGAAGTAAAATCGAGTGTGAGTTTTTTCTCCACGAGTATATTATAAAACGGCAACGCGACTTCCACCAACACTACAGCGATTAGCAAGGCAAGTGTTGACAGCAGAATAGATTCGCCCAGGAACTGTGCTATTATTTCATTTCTTCGCGAACCTACACTCTTGCGTATACCTACTTCACGCGCTCTGCGTTCTGAACGTGCTGTAGAAAGATTCATGAAGTTGATGCACGCGATGATCATGATAAATGCAGCGATCGCAGTAAAGCCGGTAACATAATCAATCATGCCGCCTTCTTCAACACCATCTTTGAAATTGCTATAGAGTCTCCAGCGGCTCATCGGGTACAGGAATGCTTCACGCTTCATTTCATTTTGACCATTCTTGGTAAATATATCGCGAATGCTGTTGTCCACTTGTGCCGCCGGTGTACCTGGCTCTAGCTCTACAAACGTCTGGAACGAATATTCACCCCAGGTATTTTCTGTTTCCTTTATCCAGCCAGCAAACTTTTTATAGTATTCCCATGGCATTAAACAGTCAATTTCAAAGCTGGAGTTTCGGGGTATATCTTTTAGTATACCGGTAACTTTTAACTCTCCGAAGTTATCGACATTAACCACCTGGTTGATCGGATCCTGGTCGCCAAACAAGGCATGAGCCGTAGACTCCGTCAATACGATAGACGTAGGATCATCCAGTACACTGGCAGCGTCACCTTTGATCAATTCAAATTGAAACATCTCCAGGAATGCAGGGCCAACATAATGTCCTTGCTTACTAATGCGATTGTCGCCTACACGTAACAAGTGCTCACCACCCCAGTCTGCGAGTACGGTATTCTTCACATGGGTGTCAGCATTCTTTATACCTTCTGCGAGTGGCTGCGGTCCGGATGTCCACGAGTGGATCGTACCATCAAAATGCGAACTGATCCATGCCTGGTATAAATTATCATACTTCGGTTGAAAGCGATCGTAGGTAACTTCATCGTGTACCCACAGCAGGATCAGAATGGTACAGGCTATGCCTATAGCAAGACCGGATATATTGATGACCGAGTAAACTGAGTTTCGTAGTAAATTTCGTAAAGCGATTTTGAAATAATTTTTCAGCATGTTTCAGAGCATTGCGTTCGTTGAATGATAGAACTTCATCATGTTGCTGGTTACAACAGTTCGCAGATTCCCAATATCGGTGCCATACGGAAAATATGCCCTGCAAGAAGTATTTCAGCGGTTTGTTTCAAACACATCGATCAGATATGAACGAAGCTGTCCGCTTGCGGGCATATATGAGGAGGGTTGATACGACTGGGTTATTCAAACAATTCCTGCTCCTCGGTATAGTAAGTAACCCGTGCATTTACAGTAGTGGAGATGATCTCGCCACCGGTAGGGCTATGCGTTTTTTTGGAATTATGGATTGGCAGGAAATCGCGCACTTCTCCGCTGATGATGTCCGGATCTTTTTTGAGGATTTGTTTCTGCGCATCCTTCAAAACAGATTTGATGGACTTAGCAAGTCGTTTGATAGCAGCATCCGGAATTTTATTGCTCACAGCAAACGGAGAGATGCGTGCATCCCAAAGTATTTCATCGGCATACGCATTGCCTATACCGCGGATGTTGTGCTGATCGAGCAATACGTTTTTTATAATGGCTTTCTTTTTCTTCAGAAGATCTTTCAGGAAATCAGCATCCATTTCATCAGCCATCGCATCGGGTACATCGCTTGGTTCAGGATTCAACGTGATGGTAGCTGCTTTTTGAAAGTCGGTCAACACAAGTTTATGATCATCGTTGAAAAGAATTTCGAGTATGGTATGCTTGGGCTTTTCATCTTCCGGCACCAGGTATAGTTTACCTTTCAGCATCAGGTGCAGCCGGAGTATATCATCTTTCCTGAATTTGAAATATAGCTCTTTGCCTTCGCGGTATACTTCTATGAGAGTTTGTTTCAGTAAAGATTTCCGGAGTTCTGCTTCTGAAGCATTGGACTTCTTGTCCAACACCAGGTTAACATCCTTTACAGCTTTGTTGTGTAACTTCTTTTGAAGATTGATACTGAATACTTGAAGGTCTGGTAATTCCGGCATAGCTAATATGGGTTGACAGCTCGAACTTTGAAACGGACGAATGTACCAGACTGTTGTAACAGTTGCAACTATACCTGGCCAGATAAAAATTGAGGTCAACTGTTCGCGGGCCTGACTATATATAGTTACACATTCGCCTCGGGCTGCCACTGACCTTCCTTGTTGCGTACCAGTCTGGGCAACGGAGTGCCTACACTCCAATATAGTCCTTCCGGATCGCTAACAATAAAGCCTCGTCCCATAGGAGAGGTGCGCATCTCGCGCACTACTTTCGCTCCTGATTTTATTACGCGCTCGTATACTACCTCCGGAGTCTCTGTATCCAGGTGAATCGAAAACGCAGGATACCCGCCCTCACGTTCAGCTTTTTCAACAACACTGGCCACCGAACTTTTGCCGGGCTCAGCGCTATAGATGGTTACAGAGCCGCCACCAGACCAATGCAATTCAGCATGCGCGATGATGGTCTCATCTTCCGAGGTATAGATTGATACCTGTTTAAACCCGAGAACATGAACCAGGAAGTGCAAGGCCGCCTGTGCATGGCGATAGCCGAGGTTTGCTTTTAGAGATGCACTCATAGTGCTATAATTTTGTATGCAACTAAAAATACAACACCCAGAACGCAATCACAATGTGAATCTAAAAGTCTTCATCGATCATTTCTTTATTCACCATTGCGCCTGCCTTTGTACCCGCAGCGATCGCAGCAGATACCGAACGGAACATGGTTGTGTTATCTCCGGCAGCATATACTCCGGGCACGGTTGTGCGCTGAAAATCATCGATCTGCAGAAAGCCTTGCTCCGTAAGTACACATCCCAATTCTTGTGGCAACGAACTATGTTGTTTAAATTCAACACGTGCGAATAAAGCGGTGAGCGGATGCGTTGTCCCATCCTGGAAAAGCAGGTTGGAAATATACCCGTTGGTATGATCAATGCCGGTAATTTCTTTTTCAACTACTGTGATGTTACGTTTGGAAAGCGCTGCTGTTTGCTCGGCTGTAAGTTTGGATTTACCATGGGTGAACAGCACCAGGCTGCGGCTCCAATGGTGAATAAACTTTGTGAATTCAAAAGCAATATCGCCATTGGCAAGTACTCCGAGCGGTTGCCCGCGTACTTCATAACCGTGACAATAAGGACAGTGTAACACCGATATACCCCAGCATGCAGCGAAGTCTTTTATAGCGGGCATAACATCCGTTATACCAGTGGCAAATATTACTTTGCGGGCGGTGAAAGATTCTCCGGTCTCCGTTTCAATTGTAAACGCGTTATTGATGTGCGTGGCACGTGTGGCCAGTCCGTTGTGAAAGCGCACCGTTTTGTATTGCAGTACCTGTTGTTTGGCTGTCTCACGGATTTGTTTGGGAGTTTCTCCATCGTGCGTGATGAAGTTATGTGAATGAGGCGTTTGCCGGTTACACGGCATGCCACTGTCAATAACAAGTACATTTCGAAGGGAGCGCCCCAGCGCCATGGCCGCTGACAGACCTGCATAGCTTCCTCCGACTATTATTACATCATAGCTCATAATCATATTGAAGTTTGGATCGGGGCGAAGATAGTCTGGTAAAAACATAAATGCAACTTTGTTGCATTTATGTTTTTACGATATTACGATGTATATATTAGACGAAAGAGGAGGTGTCTGCGTCATATATAAACAGAAGCATAACAGTTATTCATACCAATCGGCAGTTATCTGCCCCTGGCTATATCTTTCAGCTGTTTTTTGCGTTAGTGATTTTCGAAACCCTTGATAAATTTACCCCACGAAAGCCACGATTTACCCCAAACCCGTATGAAGGCATTCATCTCACAACTTAATCCGCGATTTTCTTTTCGCATCGGAGCACACCTTGTTGAAACATTAAAGTCTCCGTTTCCTTATTATCTGAATGATGACCGAAAGAACACGCTGATTCCATTGGGCATGAGTCTCTTCCTTGTAGTCTTTATGCTGGTGTTCCAGCCCTATAATCCTTATAAGGTGTTGTTGATCGGTACCGTTACCTTCATGGTGCTGTTTGCCAATATTGTTCTTTTACCCAAAGTATTTCCGGCAGTCTTTGATGCGTCCAATTGGACAGTAGGTAAATATATAGTGTTTACTATATGGCAACTTCTACTGGATGGTATAGTTACGGCCATTGCCCTGGATGTGTTCAACTTTCATCCGGAAGTTGCCTTTGTGGATAAGATATTCAAAGTTTACTTTGGTGTTTTTACCAACGGAATTATACCGATTGCGCTGGCTACGCTGGTATTGCGTAATCACATGTTACAGGAAAATCTGCGCAGCGCAGTAATGGCCAATTGTGAGCTTGAGAAAATACGACTCTTGAAAGAAGATCCGTTGCATACGAAGTCCAATGTTGTCACGATTTATTCGGATACACGTGAGACACTAGACCTGGCCCTGTCTGAGCTTTTATATGTTGAAGCAAGCGATAACTACTCTACTGTATATTGGAAGAATGGACAAGGCATAGAAAAGAAAATGCTGCGAATCAACCTCAAGAATATGGAAAGCCAGTTGGATAATTATTTTGCTATTCGCTGCCACCGTTCCTTTATTGTTAACATCAATGCTATCGATCACGTTACCGGAAATGCCAACGGTTATAAATTAGGAATCAAGGATACTAATTTTTCAGTGCCGGTGTCGCGTGCCAAAGGAAAAGAGGTTATCGAAAAAATAGGACAACTTCGAAATGTATTTGAATTGAACTAACCATTCGTATCACAAACACAGTTATTGATACCACACACTTGTATCTCGTAACTTAAAGCCATCCACTCGCTACATTCGGGTATAGTTATACCTCTGTGCAGGCTTCATTCGCGTTAGGAAATCAAACAAATAAAACGCTTATGAACGCAATGCTCATCCATCCGGCAGGTATAGTCCTGCGAAGAACTTTTTTATCCTGCGGGAATTTCCCCGTGTCTCATCATCTGTATATAGTAACCCGACAGCCTCCGGTTGCGGAAGATCGTTTAGGACAATCGAGTATTGTCTTCTGTGAGTCAATTAAAAATAGATAATCCCAAAACCCTTTCCCTTACTATGAAATTACCCCTGTTATTTCGATTTGTAACCGGTATTATTATGCTGTTCACGTTTGTTTTCTCCGACCTGTCCGCACAGTCTACGCAGACTATACGCGGACGCGTTGTTGATGGTGTGAGCAATACTGCACTCGTAGGTGTAAGTGTGATGCTGGTGAGTACGGATGAAAAAATATATGGAAGTACCACCGATGCCGATGGCCGGTTTCGGATCGACAACGTTCCGGTGGGCCGACACACTATTCGCATTACTTATATAGGATATGAAGAGCAGACTATTCCCAATATTATTGCTACAGCGGGAAAGGAAGTGGTGCTTACCTTAAGTCTCACCGAAAGTGTGAGCCAACTGAATGAAGTTGTTATAACGGATGATGTAAAGAGCGACAAGACTGCTACAAACAATGATATAGCAGTGGTGAGTGCACGCTCATTCAACGTAGATGATACCAAGCGTTATGCCGGTGCTATAGGAGATCCTTCGCGCATGGCGGCTAACTTTGCCGGAGTAGTGGGTGGAAATGATTCACGTAACGATATCGTTGTACGCGGAAATTCACCCACCGGAATGTTGTGGCAACTGGAAGGACTGAACATTCCGAATCCGAATCATTTTGGAGCATTGGTAAGTACCGGTGGTCCGGTAAGTATACTCAACAATAATAATCTTGATAAATCAGATTTCATGACGAGTGCCTTCCCATCACAATATGGAAATGCAACGGCCGGAGTATTTGATCTTCGTCTGCGCGATGGTAACAATGAAAAACGCGAGTTGCTCGCGCAGGTAGGCTTCAATGGATTTGAAGTAGGAGCAGAGGGACCATTCTCGAAAAATTCGCAGGCTTCCTATATAGCGAACTATCGCTACTCTACACTGGGTGTATTTCAAACACTGGGTATAGAATTCGGAACGGGTTCGAATACACCGCTCTACCAGGATCTCAATTTCAAAGTGAGTCTGCCAACCGCACGGGGCGGCAAGTGGACTATATTTGGTCTCGGGGGAACAAGTTCAATTGATTTATTGGGAAGTGAGACGGACCTGAACGAGGATGCCAACCTATATGGTACGGAGAATCGTGATTCCTATACTAAATACAGAACGGGTGTAGCCGGCATAAGCTATGAGAAGTCGATCGCGAATACATACCTGCGCTTTACTGCGGGAGCGAGTGCTACACGTGAGCAGTTCGATTCTGATTCGCTGGTGCGCAATACAGAGAACGAAGTTACGGAGCGATACCTGCGTGCACAGGGTGATATGAATACACAGAAGTATTCATTCAACTTTTATACCCGTACCAAGTTCAATGCACGTAACAGTCTTACGTCCGGTTTTTATATTGACGCTACACAGTTCGACTTGTTTAACCGCGATATATATGCAAACCTGAATCGCGATACCGTGCGCCTGGATGTAGATAACCGGGTAACCCTATACCAGTTCTTTACAAGCTGGAAACATCGGTTCAACCAACGACTGGTGTTGAATGCGGGAGCGCATGCTCAATATTATTCCCTCAACGAACAGTTTGCCGTTGAGCCGCGCGTGAGTCTCCAATATATACTTAACAGCAAACAGTCCATCAGCGTTGGCTATGGTATACATAACCAGGCACAGAACGTAACTACCAGTTTTATTCAAACCAAAGCGCCTAGTGGAGAAGTGTTGCTAACGAATAAAGATCTCGACTTTACAACGAGCCAGCACTATGTACTCACATACGACTGGAATATAGTTGAAAACCTGCGCCTGAAAGCCGAAGGGTATTACCAGACGTTGTCCAATGTACCGGTGGAGCAGAAGTCTTCATCCTTTTCTGCACTTAATACAGGCGTGAGCTTTGCGATAGAGGAAGAAGACAGTCTGGTAAATAAAGGCACGGGGCGTAACTATGGTATAGAGCTTACGCTGGAGCGTTTTTTCAATAAGGGATATTATTTTTTGATTACTACTTCGCTGTTCGATTCAAAGTATAAAGGCAGCGATGGCATCAGCCGCAATACAACATTCAATACGCAGTATGTATTCAATGCACTGGCGGGTAAGGAATGGCGTATTGGTAAAGCGAAGAATTTCTTTTCCATCAACCTGAAACTTTCCACGATTGGAGGGAAACGTCTTACACCGATTGACTTTGAGCAATCGCAGCTATTTGGCCGCACGATATACAGGGATAGTGAAGCATTCAGTGAACGACAAGATCCATACTTCCGGGCTGACCTTCGCTTCTCTTATCGAAAAGAGTATAAACGAAGCACACTGGAAGTTGCACTTGACCTGCAAAACCTCACCAACAACGAGAATGTTTTTATGCAGAGCTATAACCCGCGCACCAACTCGGTAGTAACGCAGTATCAGCAATCGTTCTTCCCCGTACCGTATGTACGGTTTACATTTTAATGGTTAGACATATTGGGGTGTACCGGCTGCGAATCGGTAGAGGTGTAAGATGGGAGCAGCAGTCGGTACTATAATTTTTATAATTATTGGGATCGCTAATAACTATCGAATGCATAACGGATTGATATGGTCATGGCTGGCAGAAGCTATGCGAGCTTTGTATGCCGAAGTTATACCGGGCTATGCAACGTCTGTACAGTGTTGTGACAATGAGCCTGAGGCTGCATGCGTTTGTAGTGAGTGTATATACCTTCCGTTAATGATATTGCTGGAAGAGTATCTGGAAGGTGATGAGAATATCCAAATGTAAATCATCCTATAAATAACAACACTGCAAAATTGCTTGAAGGAATTGAATCCAAGCTTTGTTTTAGGGCGGCTATTCCTTCTAATTGAGCGGTTGCAATTTGAGGATCATCATTTTCAGAGAAGTCTTTGTTGAATTCAATCAGCTCGTTGGTAGAGAATTTCTCTGGTATGAGTGATGAAGCATATTTTAATGTATGTTCGTAAGTAAGGATGATAGGTGACTGTTGCCTTCTTTCGATAATTTGATCTGCTATTGCATTGTACTCTCCTTCGAAAAGATTGATATTTCTTTTTTCCTGAAGGAAGATCAGCAGGTCTGCCAAAATAAATCCGGACCAGTTAAAATCAATCAGTTTTTTAGTGTCGTGCAGTATAACAGCGTGAAAGTTGTCAATCGTCTTTTTCGTAAAGAATCCTTTTTGAATTTTTACCTCAGCGGCTTCTACTAGATTCTGGAGTTTTGCGGTAGAGATAAGTCTGAATTCAGCTAAAGCAGACATAAAGGTTGAGTATAAATCAGTGAATTGTAAATATGTAAAATATACAGCTTAGAAGCTATGAACATTGATTAGATATAACATTACAACAGCAATTGTAAAGAGGGTCAATACTCCTGCAATAGCCCTTCTTTTATTGAACCCAGTAACATAAAAGAATATAAAGCTTCCAATACCAATAATTAGTACAATGGGAATCCAGATAAACATTCCAAGTACTATTATGGTGTACCGTGCTTCGATAGAATCTGAGATATCAAGCCAGCGTGTGAAAAAGGGTTTTAGCTGTTGCTGTGCTATCGCCTGCCGCCAGGTTTCTTTGTCTTGAAATAACTGTGGCTGATTCGTTGTCTCATTAAAGATGAAGTAGTAATTCTTGCCGAAGCCTATGATATGATTTTTATAGAAATACCATTCTTTCAGATTTTTAATCGAGGACTCAAAACCTATTAAGACTGGAGTTTCAGAGTAGGGATCACAATCACAAATTACATGTCCACCGGGAGTCTTGAATTGAATTTCTCCCATGCCTACGCGGGCGTAAGCTTCGATGAAGTTAAGCAATAAAATGCCAATGACTATTATGGATTTCATCTTCAGTCATTCTTAACGAAAGATGTTGCGAAAAGATACCTGTTAAAGATTTATAAAGTTGTGTACAGACTATAAAACTTCTCGCGCCAACGTAACCACCTGCATAGCTGTTTTCAGGTTTCGCTTTTGGAGATCTTTCAGGTTGATATCGTATCGTATCCGGTTTTCGATGGTAGTGAAGCTGACACCGGCTCCTTCCAGGTGAAGCCGCTCCCGTTCGGTTACAATCATGATGGGTTTACCATCCGTTAGTTTCAAGACTTCAGAAAGCAGATTACTTTTTTCATCTGCCACATATACTATACATGCATCCGTAACGTCCGCCAGGTTATCGGTTTTGATCACGTGACCTTTGGCACCTGAAAATATTTTTCCGTCCATGCTTTTTTGTAATTCTTCGAATGCCTGCGTTTGTCCGAGCACGATGATTTTGAAATCACCTGTTAGCGCTGGCCACGAACTATACTTAGTAATGCTCTGAACATATAGAGCATAGGATCGGTGCGCACTTACCTGCGCATGCGAGGGACGGTGCATGGATACTATAAGCCATGCTGACACTATAACAATACGTAGAGACAAGGTTTTCAAATAAGGGATTCAATGATACCTCTTTGAATTTTGTCGCGAAATACCCCAATTGTTGTTGGTTCGGTCGTATACTTTATATTTAGGTATGGTATAGGGGCATTAATTCACTTGGAGTGCGAGGCATCTGCCTCTTACGTGAACATATTTTTTAGATATTTATTCTGATTCGCGTACTTAGCCTGTCCTTCAGATATTGCTGCAAGCCAGCGAGGTCGTCCTTCTTTTCGATCTCTTTCAAGGGGAATTTATCTTTTTTGCTTGATATAGTTCTAAATCGCAGTATCGTTCCGTTTCGGGTGGATGAGTACAGACAGTAACATCCCAACAGGAATGGTATCACTGGGATGATGATCTGCTCAATATAAATGACGTTGACTTCCTGGTTGCCGATTACATGCAACGCACGAAGTATATAGAAGATAGCAATACTAACGAGCACGATTCCGAACGTTAATATAGCGGCCCAATTATTTAGCTCTTTTCCTTTTTCGATTGTAACACTTTCAATGTCTGAGAACGGAATGGTTTCATAGTTGAACCGACTTCTCAATAAATGTATACCTTGATCGGAGAGTCCGAATTCTGTTGTTTCGTACGCGTATTCTTTCATTAAGGGTATAGCTATTTGTCTTTGGTTTTCTTCCAAGTAGTTATAGCACGGTTAAAGAATGTCCAGACTTCCGCGCTGTCACCATCAATATATACATGAAAATTTGTGCCATCGTGTTTCGTGATTTTTAAGAACGAGGCATACGTTAACGACTTCGTCAGGTCTTTGGTTTTGATGGAGTCAATCTCAGCGTAGAAAGCAGATTGTATAGAGTTCTTGGAAGAGTCCCTTTTGTCGATCCAATAGGAGGCGAGTCTTTTATCTGTAAAGAAGTTACCGCTGGTTTTTAGATCGGCTTGTGTATCGAAAAGTATAATTTTTTCTTCGTCAAGTAGACCCAGACTCTTTATGTAGTTTAGTTGTGAAGTTGATAGTTCGTCACCCTGCTTTGATTTATAACTACAGCTGATATACAACGATGACAGGATCACCATTGTCATTATACCTGTGTATCTCAGTTTTCGATTCCGGGGCGCAGTCATTTTGAATACCAACGATTACTTTATTATGAATCCAAAAATAATCAATTTGAGAAGACAAACGGCAGGCTAAGTCCGGAATTGTGAATGGATTGAATCAGCAGTTGTTCCGTTGTATTTTCTTCAATTCAGAATTTCTCCAAAATCCATTATCAGCTTGCGGTCGATTCAGTTGTAACCCAAATCCACAGTTTCGATCATGAAGTATTTTTTCGTTCTCCTATGTCTTGTCAATTCAATTCCTGTCTTTTCGCAAACGGGTCAGGTAACCGTTTCCGGAGTTATACAAGACAAGCATTCGCATACAAAAATCGCCTATGTAAATGTAGTTGTTAAATCGTTACCCGATAGTGTATTTGTGAGTGGGACTGTTACCAGCGATGAGGGTTTGTTTTCTCTTTCCGGTATAGCGCCCGGAGACTATATCCTGGATATGCTATATATGGGATACGCGCCTAAGCAAATGCCGATTCGGATTGGGAGACTGAACGCATTTCTTGATCTCGGCATTATAAACCTGGAGGAAAACTCCACGACACTGTCAGAAGTGGTTGTGGAAGGAGCGAGGGATGTTGTTGCTGAAACGATGGAACGAAAAGTTTTCAGAGTAGAAGATAACATTAATCAGAGTGGCGGGTCTTTGTTACAGGTGATGCAGAATTTACCCGGTGTTACGGTGAGTGATGAAGGCACAGTCCGGCTGCGCGGGAGTGATCGCGTCACTGTATTGATCGATGGAAAGCAAACTGCATTGACTGGCTTTGGAAATCAAACCAGCCTCGACAATATACCGGCTTCGGCTATTGAACGCATTGAGGTGATCAACAATCCATCGGCTAAATATGATGCAAACGGAAATGCCGGAATCATCAATATCATTTTCAAAAAAGAAGTAAAGGAAGGATTTAACGGAAAAGCCGGCCTTGCATTGGGAGTGGGGGCGTTGTGGGTAAAGCGTGAAAATTATCCGACCATCCGGCCGCAATATCAGAATACTCCGAAGGTAAATCCATCGATCTCGTTGAACTACAGGAAGAAGAAGAGTAACGTATTCTTACAGGTTGACAATCTATATACACACACGCTGAACAAGAACGAATTTGTAGACCGTTATTACGACAACGGTGATACGGTGCGGCAACAAACCAAAAGAAACCGGAATACAAATGTTATTACAGGTAAGGGAGGTTTCGATTGGTATATCAACGATAAAAACTCATTGACGGCTTCAGCTTTGTTTAGTCGCGAGAAAATAATGGATCGGGGAGATGAGCCTTTCTTCAACGGTGATCTGTCGGAGCGATTACGCCTGTGGCAATTTCTGGAAGACGAAGTAAAGACTACGGCAACATTTTCATTCGCGTGGCAGCATAAATACCTGCAGCCCGGGCGAGTCCTGAATATCGCGTATAATTATACCTTCCACCGGGAGGATGAAAAATATTTCTTTACGAACATCATGCCTACCTATACCGGTGAGGATTCCTTTAAGCTTTTGTCCGATGAGCACGTGAGTGATGTAACGGCCGACTATATACATCCGCTCCGGTATGGAAGATTTGAAAGTGGTTTGAAGTTCCGGTTCAGGGAGATTCCTACGGACATGAAATTCTATCCGGGAGTAAACTCTCCGCTTGATGTTAATGCCGGTGGATATGCCAATTACTCCGAAATAATTCCGGTGGTATATGGCAACTATATTTTTGAAAGTGAAAAGTTTGAGGCGGAAGCAGGACTGAGAGTGGAGTATGTTGATATCAACTACCGGGTAGATCCGAATCACAATACCTATAAGAGCGATGGTTACGATTATACGCAGCCTTTTCCGAATGTTCGTCTCGCGTATAAAATGGATGCTAACAATACCGTGTCGTTTTTCTTTACAAGACGCGTTGACAGACCCAACGAAGTTGATATACGCATCTTTCCCAAATATGATGATGCTGAAATCATCAAAGTAGGAAATCCCGCCTTGCGACCACAGTTTACCAGCTCACTGGAGATTGGTTACAAATCCAGTAACGACAACGGTTATCTATATACTGCTGTATATCATAAGCGCATGCAGGCTACCATAACACGTATAGCCGGCACACAACCGGGAAGTACCTTAATCTATAACATCTTTCAGAATGCAGGGGATAGTTATAGCACTGGTGTTGAAATTATATTCTCTGAAAATATAGCGAAGTGGGCCACGTTGAATCTTAACCTGAACGGCTATCAGAATATAATAGAAGCATTTAGTGTGGTTAATAAATATCCTTCTGAAAATACATTCAGTGCCGATCGGCAAAGCATGCTTTCAGGAAGTATAAAGCTTAACGGCTTATTCCATTTACCAGGAAAGACCGATGTACAATTATCAACCGTATACCTGGCCCCCGATGTCGTTCCACAAGGAAAAACGTATTCACGATTTTCAGTTGATATAGGCGCCCGTAAAAATATACAGAACGGCAAAGGCGAGCTCTTTGTAAACGCCACCGATATAGCCAACACACTCCGAATCAAGAAACAGGTTAACGGTGACGGATTTCACTACATCAGCAGCGATTACTACGAAACGCAGGTAATACGAGCCGGATATAATTTCAAATTTTAAGTATAGCAGGATAATCGATAGCTATCCGTTAATCGTTACTCATGATTAGTACACATGATCCGTTAATTGTAATCAGTAACGCCTTAACGGATAACGATTCACGATTCCCGCACTAAAGCTCAAACGTAAACCCCTTCTCCGTAAGTTTATCATAGATCTTCTTATCGAACCGATAGAGACTTGCAGCGCGGTGCGATACGTCTTTTTGTTTCTCCTGGCAGGGCACCAGCAGATTCATCTTCATCAGCTTGCGTCTGAAGTTCGGTTTGTCGAGTTTCTTGCCGAGTATAGCTTCATATAGTTCCTGCAGTTGCAGCAGTGTGAATTTCTTCGGGAGTAAATTAAAACCGATAGGCTCGTGTCTCACTTTGTGCTTGAGGTGAGAGAGTCCTGCTTCCAGTATATCGTTGTGATCGTAGGGCAGGGTAGGTATATCTCCGATCTTGAACCACTTTGCATCAGATGCTGTAAAGCCCGGATCAAGTGTATAGTTCTCAGGTTTAACCAACGCATAATACACAATGGTGATAACACGTTTGGAAGGATAACGATCTACATCACCGAACGAGCGGAGTTGTTCCAGGTATATTTTGGAAACACCGGTAAGGTCTTGTAGCAGGCGGCCGGCAGCATCATCAGCACTTTCGTTATATTTTATCCATCCACCGGGTAAAGCCCATTTGCCTTTGCTGATCCCTTCTCCGTGCTGTACCAGCAGAATGTCGAGCTCGCTCTTTTTAAAACCGAAAATGAGACAGTCGATCGAGAGCGCATCGATGATTGCATCCGGAAAGTCTTTTGCCATAGGTCGTATCTGGCGGGAAGATAGAAAATAAATTTAGCAACCTTGTAGTCAAATGTACTATAAGTTATATCTTTATGCGATTTTCAACCGATTGTATATTCGAGATATGGAGTATTGGACAAATTGCAGCTTCTCAGAAAATGCGCAAGGTTCTGTATATTCTGTACGCTGTTTTACATCATTCACTTTACAAAGCCTATGAAATACCTGCTGGGTTACGACCTTGGAAGTTCATCAATAAAAGCTACGCTCGTAGATGCTGCTACCGGACAAACGGTCGCGTCTGCACAATCACCGTCTGAAGAAATGCCGATGCTGGCGGTGCAAGCCGGCTGGGCGGAGCAAGACCCGGAAATGTGGTGGGAGCATGCCGTTAAAGCCTTGCAGACTTGTTTGAAGAAATCAAATATCAACGGAGCTGATGTTGCCGCGATTGGTATTTCATACCAGATGCACGGTTTGGTTTGTGTTGATAAAGATCAGAAGGCATTACGTCCTTCAATCATCTGGTGCGATAGCCGTGCCGTTGAGATTGGCAAGAAAGCATTTCAGCAACTCGGTGGTGATTATGCTTTGCAACATTTACTTAACTCACCTGGAAATTTTACAGCGTCCAAACTCAAGTGGGTAAAAGATAACGAGCCTCAGATCTTTGAACGCATTCACAAAATAATGCTTCCAGGCGATTACCTCGCGATGCGTTTAACCGGTGATATCGTTACGACTGCATCCGGTTTATCAGAAGGTATGTTCTGGGATTACGAAGCTGAAGCACCCTCAAAAAAATTACTCGAGCTATACGGTATACCTGCCGACCTGCTCGCGACACAGGCACCGACTTTTTCGGTACAGGGAAAAGTAAAGAAAGATATAGCAACACAGTTGGGATTGAAGGAAGGTATACCCGTGAGCTATCGTGCGGGTGATCAGCCGAACAATGCATTCTCATTAAATGTATTGAATCCCGGAGAGACAGCGGCAACCGCGGGTACATCCGGTGTGATATATAGTGTTACCAACCAGAATGCGTTTGACAAGAAGTCGCGTGTTAATACATTCATTCACGTAAACGATAAACGTCCGGCCAAGAGCAACGGTGTATTGTTGTGCATCAACGGTACGGGTATACTCAACAGTTGGCTTCGTAAAAATCTCAAGAGCAACGGAGAGCCGTACGCGTACGATGCGATCAACAACATAGCTTCGCAGGCTCCTATAGGTGCTGAAGGATTAACGGTTCTTCCGTTCGGTAATGGTGCCGAGCGTGTGCTGGAAGACAAGAATATAAACAGTTCATTCTTCGGGTTGAACTTCAATCGTCACTCGCAGTCGCATGTATTTCGTGCAGCACAGGAAGGAATTGTGTTCGCGTTGAAATATGGATTTGATGTATTGCAGGGAATGGGACTAAAGAACAACGTGATTCGTGCCGGCAATGCCAATATGTTTTTAAGCCCGTTATTCCGCGAAGCGTTTGTCAATACAATCGGTGCTCGTCTCGAGTTATATGATACTGATGGATCGAAAGGCGCGGCACTCGGTGCAGGCGTTGGTGCCGGTATATATGGTTCATTCGAAGAAGCGTTCAAGGGATTGAGCATCATCAAATCAGAAGAACCGGATCCATCAAAGGCTGCTGCGTACAGAGAAGCTTACAGCGGATGGTTGAAATTGTTGGAGGGGCAACTTTAAAATTCATAACTTTCAATATGAATTTGAGGCCAGAAATAGAATTGATCAAGCAACAGTTGGATGAAGTGGAAGACGAAAAACTGTTGCAAATTATTCGAGAGCTACTTGCATACCGAAAAGCAAAGTCAAAGACATTGAAGCCGTTTACAAAGGAGGAGTATTTTCAACGTAACGATGAATCCATGAAGGCCATTGAACAAAGGAATCTCATTGCGCAAGAAGATGCAGTGAAATACTTCAAAGGAAAAAGAAGAAGTGATTAAGATTTCTTGGACACCGTTTGCATTACGAAGTCTGGATGAAATTCATGAGTATGTTCTGAACGAATAGAAATCAGAAAAGTATTGCAGACAAACTCATTGACCGAATTTTTAACAGGACCTCGCAACTTAGTGATTTTCCTGAATCTGGTCAGATGGAGATTAACTTGAAGGGAACGCAATCAGAGTCGATATCTGGTTGAAGGGTTTTATAAAATAGTATATATATACAAAGTTGAATGGTCAGAAGTAATTATAACAGATATATTTCATACAAGTCAGGATCCAATTAAATTAAACAAATGAAACTAACACTCGGAGACAAAGAATACTTCAAAGGCATTGGCCAGGTGAAGTATGAAGGTAAAGAATCAGACAACCCACTGGCATTCAAATTTTATGATGCCAAGAAGAAAGTAGGCAAGAAAACAATGGAAGAGCACTTCCGTTTTGCTATAGCTTACTGGCATACATTCTGTGGAACAGGCGGTGATCCGTTCGGACCTGGAACAAAGCAATTCGCATGGAATGAAGGTGACGATGCTATGCAGCGTGCTTATAACAAAATGGATGCAGCGTTTGAATTCATTACCAAAATTGGTGCTCCGTTCTATTGCTTTCACGACTTCGATTTAGTGGAAGAAGGTGATACATTGAAGGAATCTGAAGATCGTATTCAGAAAATTACTGACTACGCCAAGAAGAAACAAAAAGCTTCTGGTGTAAAATTGCTGTGGGGAACTGCGAACCTGTTCTCAAACCCACGCTATATGAACGGTGCTGCTACAAACCCTGACTTCAACGTAGTTTGCTACGCTGCTACGCAGGTGAAGAATGCACTGGACGCAACGATTGAGCTGGGTGGTTCTAACTATGTATTCTGGGGCGGTCGCGAAGGCTATATGTCACTGTTGAATACAGACATGAAACGTGAGATTGAAAACCTCGCGCGCTTCCTGCATGCTGCTAAAGATTACGCACGTGCACAAGGCTTCAAAGGTACATTCCTCATTGAGCCGAAGCCGATGGAACCTTCCAAACATCAGTATGATTTCGATTCTGCTACGTGTATAGCATTCCTTCGCGAGTTTGGTTTGATGGATGATTTCAAACTGAACATTGAAGTGAACCACGCTACATTAGCACAACATACATTTGATCACGAACTGCAGGTAGCTGCTAACGCAGGTGTACTCGGTAGTATCGATGCAAACCGCGGTGACTACCAGAACGGTTGGGATACCGATCAGTTCCCGAACAACCTGTATGAACTGACAGAAGCTATGCTGGTAATTTTACAAGCTGGTGGTTTCAAGAATGGTGGTGTAAACTTCGATGCTAAGACCAGAAGAAATTCAACTGACCTCATAGATATATTCTACGCGCACATCGGTGGTATGGATGCTTTTGCCCGTGCATTGTTAACAGCACAAGCTATATTGGATGATGGCACCTATAACAAACTACGCAAAGAGCGCTATGCATCATTCGAGTCAGGTAAAGGAAAACAATTCACGCAAGGTAAAGTAGGTCTTGAAGAACTGGTTACACTCGCTCGTAAAAATGGTGAGCCTGCACAAATCAGTGGCAAGCAAGAGTACTATGAGAACCTGCTGAGCAAGTTTATCTAGTAAATTACTGATTGAAATTTTTTCTCCCGCAGAGGATACAGATTTTCGCAGATGTAAATACATTTTTATTCTGCGATTTGTCTGCGAAAAATCTGCGGGAGATTTTTTTGTAATTCAACGGAAAGATTTTAGTATCTTGGTTTTATAACGGACATGCTATGAGGACTTTGATAGTATTCGTATTGGCATTTGTTTCGATCGAGACCACTGCTCAAATCAATCCGTCACGGGCTGGTAATTCGCTGCCGGGATTTTTTCGAGTAAAGAAAACTTCCGAGCCGTTCGACTTTCGTTCCACCCGACATACTCCTGTACTTAGTTCTGCAGACTCGTATGCACCCGGCCGCTATTGGCAAACGTCAACCTATACTACTTATTCAGAGAACGGACGAATCCGCACCACACACATCTTTGACGCCACCGGACAACTTCGTGAATCAAGACCATCCGTAAGTCTGCGCAAGACCGGAGTGTTGTCGTTACTGCGTGTACAGTTTTCTTTTCAGCGACAGCCTACGCTTTTTACCTATACCATTCGTTAGCTGTTATCGGTTAATCGTTATCCTTTAATGGAGATTTTTCTTTGAGATTTCTTTGTGCAATGGATTTTCATTAGCGTGGAGCATGATCTGCTCAATCCAGTCAGCGTTTTCGTTAAGGTTAATATCAGGATTTATACCGGAGTCTTCGTATAGCAGATGCTCGGCTTTACCTTTCATATCTGTTATATAAATGGAGAATCGTTTACTCGGTAAAATTTCTCTTCGGCCATAATTACTTCCATACGTCAGCATTCCCTTTGTTGGTTGTCCCGCAGTAACGGTGTTCGGTAATTTCTTCAATTGTAATGTAAGGATCTCTGCCCGACTTAACGTCTCGTTATTCATTACTATATATAAGTGTCCTGTCCTGGTATATTTCTTTAACAGGTTGAAATATTTTTTGCTTTCCTTTTCTGCTCCGCCTTCGTTGTTTCGAAGATCCAGAATGAGGTATGGAGCTGTTAATGAATCTTTAATAGTTGTATAGAAAGCAGCGGATTGTTGGGATGTAGTATTATCAGCCTGGAAAGATCTGATGCGTAAATACTGCACACGATCATTGATATTCTTGAATTGAAATTTAGCAGCATCATGCGGCAGATTTACATAGTGGTAGGATTGAATCTCTTTGGAATAAATGCTTTGCGAGTACGAACCGTAGAAGTATGAATTTACCAGCGATTTATACCTGAATTTTTCATTGGGCTGAAACATAAAACTTTTCGTCAGCGGATGTGCATAGATAGCTTTATAGAAATTCGGTCCCTGTTTGTAGAGGTGAACCGCTATATGTCCTTTTTTCCAAAGCGGTGTCTCAGAATTTAGCACTACACCGATGTATTCTTTATCCGTGGTTTTGAAAAGTCCTATTGAATAAAAATTTTCATAATGATAAATACCTTCGATAGAGTCTGCAGGCTTTTGAGCGAGCGCAGTCTTTAGCGAGTCGATGTTAATGTTGAGTCTGGGATAGTTCGCGAATTCTTTCGTCTTGATAAACTTCTCAATATCTTCCTTGCTTCTGAAATTATAATTCGGGACTTGGAAGAATGACAAGTGGTTATCGCGCAACGCAAAGAAGAGCTGCGATAGGTTGTAGAAGTATTTATAGTCATCCACGTTACGTACCGTGTCGGATACAAGTCGGTTGTATAAAGCGTTGTAAGAAGTAAGTTTATTGCCTTTGATCTGTGCTTGGTAGGATGGCGTGTTTTGCAATATAGCCCGCAACGAAGCAAGGTCTTCCAGGTATGATGCGTTGGACTGAGCGTTTAGCGTTATTGCACAAAGAAACACCGTGAGCGTTAAAAGTAATCTCATGAGCGAAGTGAGTTGGGTTTCTTCCGAATGTAACAAAAAATCGGCCAGTGCATTTCACCGGGAAGTAAAGTCAAAAGACTTCGTTTCCTGCCGATGGTGTTTTGCATGTCATGGAGTTACAGTACCTTTGGATAAACTCATCGTATGAAACACCTGTTTTGCTTCTTGATTATCCTTGTCCCATTTTTTACGCAGGCACAAGGCAACACCGCGTATGGTAATTTTAAACTTGTAGACCAGGAGATCATTTATCAGAAGATCTTTGTGCAGGACTCTGTTACTGTGAAAAAAGTAGCCGAGTTCTATAAAACGCTACCCTATATTTCAAACCTGCAATCCGGTGCCGATGAAGTAACATTTGATCTGAACGATCTGGTTGTTGACTATAAGAAATTTCAATTCACACAGGTTGCAACACCTTCTATTATTCAAACCGGAAAATATAGCGGTAAAGTTGTAATAGGAGTGAAGGATGGTAAATATCGTATCACCGTACACACCATCATGTTAACCGGTAACATTGGTTACAAGAACATCACGGAAAAAGATAAACTCACCAGCTACGCGGCCAAAAACAACGGCACAATTCTCAACCCCGAATGGTGCAAACCCAACACCTTAGGACTCCTCGACAAGGCCTTCACCGACAAACTTCAATACATCCCACAAGAAAAGAAGATCGCCAAAGACGACTGGTAGAATTAGCTGCGTGCCTTGAGCTACGAGCCGCGAGGAAGCTGCATTCACTTCCTGAGGGAGCAACGTATTGCATTAACAAAATCGAATATATACCGAAAACGTCTGGAAGCTGGCAGCCAGCAGTTATTTCTACGTTATCCAATGCAGCGTCTTCTCCTTCACCGGGTTTTCAAACGGAGTGTTGTTCTGCTGCGACAGATCCCATTGGCGTTTTAGTTCGTGGTACCAGCGGGCCTGGGCATCGGGTTCGCCCAGTAGCATGAGCGTTGGTTTTGTTTCAAGTCCCTTCTGCAACTTACGAAATATACCCAGATCCTGGTGGATGAACTGTTTGCCGAGGTGACGCAGGGGCCACCATATATACTTTATGAAATCGAATGATGCGTAAAATATATGGTTGAGTTCAGTCTCATTTTCATTGATAGGTGTGAGGCATGTAATGGAAACAATCTCATGTTTACCAACGCGTATATGTTCAAAGCGATTTCCCGGAAGTTGAAAGTTTATCTCCGTAGACGTTTCTCCTTTTAAAATAGAATACCCTTTCGAGTTTGATGATGGTTTATGACGCGCCATCTTAAAGCCGAGATCAACCGGAACAAAATGTTTTTCTTTCAGCTTGAGTTTCTTGGCCGAACGCCAGTACCATGATTGATGTACAAACGTTACGTGTGCCGGGTCGATCAATCCGATCACCGACTGATCTATATCCGCAGGCATTGTTACCTTCTCAACAAACCTGAATTTCTTGTCAGCAGGAAGCAGTAAGTCGGGTACACGTTCTTCAGCACCCTTCAGTTGAGTTTTGTTGAAAGGTATATATATCCAGATGGTACCGTTGATATCTTTACAGGGATATCGGAACACTTTGATCTTCGAGCAATCAAATTTTTCATCCGCTAACGCAGGAATTTTGGTGCAGACACCTTCGTTGTTAAACTTCCAGCCGTGATAGCAGCATTGAATTTCCTTGCCATCGTACCAGCCTTCCGATAAAGGAACACCGCGGTGCGGACAATTATCTTTCAGAGCAAAAGGGTTGTTGTTTTCATCGCGGCCAAAAACAATTCGCTCGCCCAAAATCTCTTTCGCTACAAGCTTGCCAGGTTTCAGGAATGAACCGTGCATTGCGAAATACCAGAGGTTGCGTAAAAAGAGAGACTCAGTCATTTAGGGGTTTGGGTAATCAACAAAAATAACGATTTCGATCGTAAGCGTACAGAAATAAGCAAACGTCAGAAAATTAAAAAATTGTAACCGCCAACTTATAACGCAATCGTTTCCGGTAATTTTATTTGTTTACTTTTCGCACTGATAATATTTTATTGCAGTAAATATCAAACGAATGAAATGTCCATCTGCTTATCAAGTGCTTAATTCCTGGCAGTCATGATGGTTTCTTCATAAATCCTTAAAACTTAACCAATTACAAAACACACATGAAAAGAAAATTGCGCATGGGTATGGTTGGAGGTGGTTTAACCTCTTTTATTGGACCTGTACACCGGAAAGCGGCCGGCATTGATGGAGAAATTGAATTAGTATGCGGGGCCTTCAGTGTAATTCCTGGCGAGTCTAAAGCAACGGGCGAAGCGTTGTATCTCAATCCGAACCGCGTTTATGAAACGTATCAGGAGATGTTTGAGAAAGAATCAAAACTCCCTGCCAGCGAGCGCATGGATTTTGTTTCGGTAGTGACGCCAAACCACGTGCACTTCGGCCCTTCAAAGATGGCGCTCGAAAGTGGTTTCCATGTGATTGTTGAAAAGCCTATCGCTTTCTCACTTGATGAAGCAAAGACCTTGAAGAAGGTTGTTGAAAAATCAGGTTTGATATTGGGACTTACGCATACCTATACCGGCTATCCGCTGGTAAAAGAAGCCCGCAATATGGTTGCAGCCGGTAAACTTGGTGCGATCAGAAAAGTATATGTTGAATATCCGCAGGGATGGTTGTCAACGTTGCTGGAAAAATCTGGTAACGCACAGGCGTCCTGGAGAACTGATCCAAAGCAATCCGGTATGGGCGGTGCTATTGGTGATATCGGTACACACGCTGCGAACCTGGCAGAGTATATTACCGGACTGAAGATTACGGAAGTATGTGCTATGCTTAACACCGTAGTAAAAGGTCGCCACCTCGATGATGACAGTTCTATGTTGCTCCGTTTTGAAAATGGTGCATCCGGTATATTAATGGCAACACAGGTTGCTGCCGGTGAAGAGAACAACCTGAACATTCGTATATACGGAGAGAAGGGTGGTATTGAGTGGAGACAGATGGAACCGAATACACTTGTAGTAAAATGGCTGGGTAAACCAATGGAGATTGTGCGTGCAGGACAAGGCTATTTGTCTGACGATGCAAAAGCATTTACCCGTACACCGGCAGGTCACCCGGAAGGATATCTGGAAGCATTTGCTAATATATACCGCGCGTTCACCAAAGCAGTACGCGAATACAAACCCGGCAAGAAAATCAACTATGCTAAATATGATTTCCCGGATGTTGAAGACGGCGTACGCGGCATGAACTTCGTGCAAACCGTAGTAAAATCTGCGAACTCCACGAAGAAGTGGACACCGTTGAAATAGCTGTGAGCTACTAGCCACCAGCTGCTAGAAGTAGCTATTAGCTGCTAGACGTTAGTGGCTAAAGCTATAAATATCTTAGTAGTACGAACGCTGCTAACTGATCAAACAGCTAGCAGCTCGTAGCTTGAAGCCAGCAGCAAAAAAACGCGAAGCGTAATTTTAAAAAAGCATTGAAAGGAAATGAAAACAATAAAAGGTCCTGCGATTTTTCTGGCGCAGTTCATGGGCGATGAGCCGCCCTTTGATAATCTGAAGACTATATGTAAGTGGGCTGCTTCACTGGGATATGTAGGTGTACAGATTCCTACATGGGATACACGTTGCATTGATCTCAAGAAGGCTGCCGAGAGTAAAGATTACTGTGATGAGTGGAAAGGTATAATTGAATCGTGTGGTTTGCAGGTAACAGAATTGTCTACGCACTTGCAAGGGCAACTGGTAGCCGTACACAGCGCATACGATGAACTCTTTGATGGCTTTGCTCCGAAAGAGCTCCGTGGTAATCCGAAAGAGCGCACCGAGTGGGCAATCGAGCAATTGAAATATGCAGCGAAGGCAAGTCAGAATTTAGGACTGACAGCACACGCTACATTTTCAGGAGCATTGATGTGGCATACGGTATATCCGTGGCCACAGCGTCCTGCGGGATTGGTGGAAGATGGTTTTGCTGCACTGGCGAAACGTTGGTTGCCGATCCTCAATGCATTTGATAAAGCCGGTGTAGATGTTTGTTACGAGATACACCCAGGTGAAGACCTGCACGATGGTATAACGTTCGAGCGTTTCTGGGAAGCGACTGGTAAACACGAGCGTTGCAATCTGCTCTACGATCCAAGTCACTTTGTATTGCAGCAACTCGATTACCTTCAATATATAGACTTCTACCACGACTTCATCAAGATGTTCCATGTGAAGGATGCCGAGTTCAATCCAACCGGAAAGAGCGGAGTATACGGAGGTTACCAGGATTGGATCGATCGTCCGGGAAGATTCCGTTCACTGGGCGATGGACAAGTAGATTTTAAATCCATCTTCAGTAAACTGACTCAATATGGTTACGAAGGCTGGGCGGTGCTCGAGTGGGAATGCTGCATGAAGCATCCGGAGCAAGGTGCTGCCGAAGGTGCTCCGTTTATCAAGAGCCATATCATTCGCGCAACGGATAAAACGTTTGATGATTTTGCATCAACCGGTAAAGATCAGAAGCTCAACAAGAGAATTTTAGGAATATAGAACCCAATACAAATCAACAAAACCACAGAACACAGAACATGAAAAAATTATTTGTACTCATTGCCTTGGTTGGAATGGCCGGCTTTTCGCTGACATCATGCGGATCGAAGAAAGAAGAGAAGAAAGAAGAGGCAGATGCTTACAGTGACTATGAAACTGCAGAACCGAAAGCTGCATCAGCAGACGACCAGATCGCTCAAGGTCAGGCTCTCGTAGATGCGAGCGATTGTAAAACATGTCACCACCCGACTAACAAGATCGTTGGTCCTTCTCATACAGATGTAGCGAAGAAGTACGAATTCACAAAGGCAAACGTAACCATGCTGGCCGGTAAGATTATCAATGGCGGAAGCGGTAACTGGGGCGAGATCCCGATGTCACCACACGCAGATATATCACAAGCCGATGCAGAGAAAATGGCGATGTATGTGCTTTCGCTCGATGGTGAAAAACCAAAAGACTAATGCAAGCTGCGGGTGAGGTATATATACTTCGCCTGCCGTTTCATAATAACTACACCCAATCAATTAACCCAAACCGGAAATGTCCATCTTCTTAACGTTGCATGGGCATTTCTTTTCATCCACCTAAACCCAAAAAAGATGAAACGTTTCTGGACGCTCGTAACTGTACTCATGATGGTATCGTCTTTCAACAGCTTTTCTCAGAACAAGTTAACACCTGCTGAAGAAAAAGCAGGATGGAAGCTTCTGTTTGATGGTACTACAACAAAAGGCTGGCATGTTTTCAACAACAAATCCGATGGTGCAGCCTGGAAAATATCAAACGGTGAATTATACCTCGATAGCTCTGAAAAAGAGGGAAGAGGCGATATCATTACCGACAGTGAATATGAAAATTATGAACTTACACTGGAGTGGAAAGTAAGCGAGTGTGCCAACAGCGGTATACTTTTTAACGTAGTGGAAGATGCTCAATATAATGCCGTATACCTGACGGGACCAGAGATGCAGGTACTGGACAACTCCTGCCACCCCGATGCAAAAATACACAAGCACCGCGCGGGCGATCTGTATGATCTGATCCCTTGCGCAAAAGAAACTGTTAAGCCTGCAGGTGAGTGGAACGTTGCAAAAATTGTTTCCAAGAACAGCCACTACGAATTCTGGTTGAACGGAACAAAGGTAGTGAGCTTTACCATGCACGATGCTGCATGGGACGAAATGGTAAAGAACAGCAAGTTCAAGACCATGCCTGATTTCGGCAAAGCTAAAAAAGGACATATAGCCTTGCAGGATCACGGTGATAAAGTTTCCTTCAGAAATATCAAGATCCGCGTATTGAAATAACAACAACAGTGCCTGAGGATATACATCTTCAGGCATTTTAATTTCTACCTGTTATGAAACACTCCTATATAGCAATCGCGGTGTTGTTCTGTCTGTTGCTTGCGTGTAAGCAAGACAGATCGCGCGGACGTGTACTCGTCTTCTCCAAAACCAACGGCTTTCGTCACGAATCGATTAGTACTGGTAAAGTTAAACTGATCGAGCTCGGTGCTAAAAATAATTTTGATGTAGATACAACGGAAGATGCCAGCGTTTTCACGGAAGAAAATCTGAAAAAGTATAGCGCGGTTATCTTTCTTAATACAACCAACAACGTACTTGATCTTCAACAGCAAAGTCACTTCAAGCGCTATATACAGGCTGGCGGTGGTTTTGTAGGTATACATGCTGCTGCCGACACGGAGTACGAATGGCCGTGGTATGGCAGATTAGTAGGCGCGTACTTCAAGAGTCACCCGCATATACAGGATGCCACGCTGAAGAAAGTAAAACCTTTCGGACCGAATACATTACCCGATAGTTGGACACGCAAAGACGAATGGTATAACTACAAGAATATATCAGACGAGATCAACGTGATCTATAACCTGGATGAGACATCCTACCAGGGCGGCCAAAACGGAGCCGAACATCCTATAGCCTGGTATCATGAATTTGATGGCGGCCGTTCATTCTATACCGGTATGGGCCACACGCACGAGAGTTACTCCGACTCGCTATACATGCAACACGTGCTGCAGGGTATACAATATGCGATGGGCGAGAAGGGCCTCGACTACTCGAAAGCCACCGCAAAAGTTGCTCCCGAAGACAATCGCTTTACGAAAACGGTTCTGGATTTCAATCTTAATGAACCAACGGAAATGGTGGTACTCAACGATGGTCGCATCATTTTTGTAGAGCGCAAAGGCGATGTAAAACTATACGATCCGAAAGATGGAAAGGTAAACGTAGTCAATACGCTCAATATAGGAACGAAGTTCGAGGATGGTGTGATGGGTATCACAGCGGATCCGGATTTCGATAAGAACCACTGGCTATATATATACTATGCACATCCGGAGAAATCCGCTAACATCTTGTCCAGATTTACCTTTACGGATAAAGTGGACATGGCTTCCGAGAAAGTAATTCTGGAAGTGCCGACACAACGCGAGACCTGCTGCCACACCGGAGGATCGTTGACGTTTGATGCAAAAGGAAACCTGTTCTTATCCACCGGTGATAACACTTCGCCTTTTGAATCGAAGGGATTTAGCCCATCCGATGAGCGTGCCGGACGCAGTCCGTTTGATGCACAGAAGTCATCAGCCAATACCAATGATCTTCGCGGAAAGATCCTGCGCATCCATCCCGAACCCGATGGTACCTATACTATACCGGAAGGAAACCTGTTCGCAAAAGGAGAGGCCGGTACACGCCCGGAAATATATGTGATGGGTTGTCGCAATCCTTATCGAATCTCAGTTGATCAAAAGACGGGTACATTATTCTGGGGTGAAGTTGGTCCGGATGCAGGTGAATCCGATTCACTTCGCGGTCCGCGCGGTCATGATGAAGTTAACATGGCTACCAGGCCGGGTAATTATGGCTGGCCTTATTTTGTAGGTAAGAACTTTGCCTACAGGAAACATGACTTTGCAACCGGAAAGAGCAGCAGCGCATGGGATGCTACAAAGCCACTTAATGAATCTCCTAACAATACAGGTAAGAAAGAATTACCACCTGCTCAACCTGCGTTGATATACTATCCTTATGCAAAGTCAGAAGAGTTTCCCATGCTGAAAGAGGGTGGACGCAACGCTATGGCCGGACCGATATACTATAGCGATCAGTATAAAGGTAAAGACACTGCCTTCCCTGATTACTTCGATGGTAAACTGATTGCCTATGATTGGATGCGTAACGTGATATTTTTAGTGAGTCTTGATACGGCAGGCAAGATCATGGACATGGAACCGTTCATGGCGAACACGGGCTTCAACAACATCATTGATATGTCGTTCGGGCCGGACGGTAAACTATATATGATCGAGTACGGCACGAAGTGGTTTGCACAGAACCTCGATGCACGCCTCGTGCGCATTGACTACAACGGAGGCAATCGCACGCCGGTAGCACAGCTCTCGGTGGATAAACCTTCGGGGTCAGTTCCGTTATCCGTGAAATTCTCTTCGAAAGGAAGTCTTGATTATGATACCGGTGACAGCCTGAGCTATCTGTTGGAAGTAGCCGGCAAGACCTATAACTCCGACAACGGCAACTTCGAAGTAACACTGGACAAGCCGGGAGTATATAATGCTAAATTGAAAGTTACGGATGATAAAGGTAACAGTGCCAATGCCGTTACGCAGGTAACAGCGGGTAACGAACCTGCGGTGATCAAAGCATCCATTGTGGAAGGAAATAAAACGTTCTTCTTCCCGAATACAAAACTGAAATATAGTATTGAAGTTACCGACAAAGAAGATGGCTCTACAGCAGATGGTAAAATTTCTGCCGATGCTGTCACGATCTCCTTCGACTATATGAAGGGTTTTGACATGACAAAAGTAGCGCAAGGTCACCAGATGCCGACAGCAGAATTGCCGGGGAAAGCACTGATCGCGAAGAGCGATTGTAAATCATGCCACATTATCGATCAGCGTTCTGCCGGGCCAAGCTATAAAGATGTTGCCACCAAGTATAAATCGCAGACCGGTGCTATAGATTACCTGGCCGCTAAAATTATCAAAGGCGGCTCAGGTGTTTGGGGCACCACGGAAATGGCCGCTCACCCGCAGATCAGCGTGGAGGATGCAAAAGAAATGGTAAACTATATATTGTCTTTGGGGGATGAGAAAACTGCGAAAAAACTTCCGCTGAGCGGAACGGTAACAACCGGCAACGAGACCCTGGGAGCATATTTACTCACCATTTCCTATTATGATAAAGGTGCAGCACCGGTTCCTTCCATCGGTACAAATGCCACCGTAGTATTGCGCAGCCCGATGTTGAAAGCAAATGAAGCAACGGATCTGCATATAGTGCGTGTACTCAATTTTGGTGACAACATTGCTCTCGAAAATGTAAAGCACACAGCACACGCAAAATTTGCTGAACTTGATCTCACCGGAGTTAAAAAAGCGAAACTTCTTCCATACCTTGGAGACGATCAGGTAGGTGGTGAAGTGGAGATACACCTGGATAAACCAGATGGAAAATTACTCGGTAAAGCAAAAGTAGCCGGTAAAGGTCTCGTGCCTCAAACCATTAGCCTGGAGACATCCGCCGGATATCACGATTTGTACCTCGTCTTTAAAAATGAAGGTGCAGGAAACAAATCTTTGTTTTATTTTGGTGGTATAGAATTGTTAAATAAATAGGAGCCCATTAAATAAACCTACAACCATGAAAAGAAGAGAGTTTGTACAAACAGCATCGTTCGCGGCAGCGGGCCTTCTTTCGCTACCTACCTTTTTGGCAGCGGGCAAAGTAAAGGCGGCATCCAGTCTCGGACTGCAATTGTATACATTGCGCGATACTATACCCAACGATCCAAAGGGTGTGTTACAGAAAGTTGCCAGCTTCGGCTATAAGGAATTGGAAACTTATGGCTATAACAATGGCAAGATTTTCGGAATGGAATTCGCAGAATTCGGTAAATATGTAAAGAGCCTCGGTATGAAAGTAACGAGCGGTCACTACGGCTGGGACATTGTAAGAGGCAACTGGGAGAAGGCTGTTACGGATGCAAAATCTATCGGTCAGTCATTTATGGTTGTACCCTGGATCGCGCAGGAAGAACGCGGCTCGATCGAGAGCTTCAAGAAGCTTTGTGGCGAGTTGAACAAAGCCGGTGAGATCTGTAACAAGCACGGTATACGCCTGGGCTATCACAACCACGCCTTTGAGTTCGAACAAGTTGACGGACAGATACCATACGATGTTATGCTGGCCGAACTTGATCCGAAGAAAGTAGGCATGGAGATGGATATCTTCTGGGTTGTAAATGCCGGTCTTGATCCGATCAAATATTTTGAGAAGCACCCAGGTCGCTTCGAGCAGTGGCATGTAAAAGATATGAGCAAGGAAGATCGTAACCGTAATGCCGATGTAGGTACCGGTACAATCGACTGGAAAGCAATCTTCGCCAAAGCAAAACAATCCGGTATGAAGCACTACTATGTAGAGCAGGAGTCATATCCGGGGGCACCGATCGATAGTGTTGGTGCCAGCGCCAAGTACCTGAAAACAATATTGTAATTTTCTGTACTTTCAGATAGTAAAGATGTCGGGTGTAAATGCCCGACATTTTTGTTTTATACCGATAGCTATTTTACTTTGACACCACGTTTCACCTTATCGATACACTATGCGTGTTGTCAACTTCATTCTGGCCATTATGTTCCTGGGCTTTGCCTTTTTACAACTCAATGATCCTGATCCTGCTCTCTGGATTGTGATCTACGGAGTAATGGCCGTGTTCTGCATTACTGCCATGTTCGAAGTTTACTCACGCAAGGCCATTCTCGCGGTGATGATCATTTACGGCATCTATAGCTTGTTCTATATACCCGGAGTAATGGAATGGCTGCAGCAGGAAGATCGGTCAGCCCTGTTTGATGATGTGGCAAAAATGGAACACCTCTACATCGAAGAGTCGCGCGAATTCCTCGGCCTTCTTATTTGTATTGTTGTGCTGGCATTCTACCTGTATCGCTCCGGTAAGCGGAGTAAGTAAAGGAGCAGCCTATAGCGGGTAACAACAGTGTAAACCTACTGTGAATCACATTCATACAACAAGTAATCTTAATATTAAAATCAATTTTGTCTACAGGATCAATTAACGCAAATCTTCCGGTAATCCTTTTCAATTTATTATCTTCATGTCTTTATGAGAAGAATTTTTGTGTTCCTTTTTACAGTCGGCCTGCTGGCATGCTGTTCTAGATCAAAAGAGAAAATTCCACCAGTAATGCCTATGGAAAAGTCTTCAGGGAAGGTTGTCATATACCAGCTCATGACACGCCTTTTTGGAAATAAAAATACAACGAACAAACCCTATGGTACCATCGAAGAAAATGGTGTGGGTAAGTTCAACGATATTAATCCGGCTGCACTGCGGTCGTTAAAAACAATGGGCATCACGCACGTGTGGTATACCGGTGTTATTGAACATGCTGTACTGACAGACTATACGAAATATGGTATAGCACTGGACGATGCCGATGTAGTGAAAGGACGTGCCGGATCACCGTATGCTATCAAAGATTACTACGATGTTAATCCCGATCTGGCCAACGATGTTGGCAATCGCATGACTGAGTTTGAACACCTGGTAGATCGCACGCATGCCGAAGGTTTAAAAGTGATCATCGACTTTGTACCGAACCATGTAGCGCGCTCCTATAAATCGGATAAGAAACCGGCCGGTGTAAAAGACCTCGGTGAAACCGATGATAAAAATGTAGCGTTCAGTGCCTCGAATAATTTTTACTATTTACCCGGACAATCATTCCATGTACCGGCAGGCTATAAACCGCTTGGCCCGAATGCATTCCCCACGCTCGATGGTAAATATGATGAGACACCTGCGAAAGTTACAGGCAACGATCAGTTTACAGCAAGCCCTGGAGTAAACGAATGGTTTGAGACCGTAAAACTGAATTACGGTGTAGACATTCAGAACGGGCGCAGAACATTTTTCGATCCGGTGCCTGACACGTGGGTAAAGATGAAAGATATACTGGTGTTCTGGGCGAATAAAAAAGTCGATGGCTTTCGCTGCGATATGGCCGAGATGGTGCCGGTTGAATTCTGGAACTGGGCTATACCACAGGTGAAGGAAGTAAATAAAGATATAGTCTTCATTGCCGAGATATATAACCCGGCACAGTACAACAACTACATCAACAACGGTCAGTTCGATTACCTGTATGATAAGGTACAGCTATACGATACATTGCGTTTACTGGTGCGCGGTGAGCGTAGCACAGCTGATATCCATGCTATATACCAGACACAGGAGAATATACACCCGAACATGCTGCACTTCCTGGAGAACCACGATGAACAACGCATCGCGTCACCGTTCTTCGCGGGCGATCCGTGGAAAGCTATACCAGCCATGGTGATCAGCGCTACATTGGACAATGGTCCGGTAATGATATACTTTGGACAAGAGGTAGGAGAGGCCGGTGCCGGTGCCGAAGGATTTTCAAGTGAAGATGGTCGCACCACCATCTTTGATTACTGGGGTGTACCTCAACATCAGAAATGGATGAACGGTGGCAAGTTCGATGGCGACTCGCTGTCGATGGAACAGAAACAGCTTCGTTCATTCTATAGCGACCTGTTAACGCTGTCTTCTAAAAATCCTGCGCTAGTGGATGGTGAATATGCAGACCTGACAGCATCCAATATAGCAGCTGGTAATTTTACAGATAAAGTACACGCCTTTATGCGCTTCGCTGGCGAGGAACGGTTGCTGATACTGACGAGCTTTAACGCTGCACCGCTCCCGGTAAAAGTGCAGGTGCCCAAAGATATATTTACCCGTGCCGGATTAGACCCGGCCGCAAACTATATAGCCCGCGACTTGTTATGGAGGGAGGCAGAGGTTGGTTTCGACCAGAACCTCGCGTTTCAATTAACACTGAAACCCTATAGCTCGTTTATCTTCAAGATAAAATAGGGCAGGGTATATAATTATGGATATATAAAAAGTATAGAACGCTACCCGATTGATAGTAAACGTTCATTAAAAATTAGCCCGATGCAAGAACACAGAGGACAGTCCAGAGTAATGATTGAAAACGTGCAGCCGCAGGTAGACGGAGGGTTGTACGCGGCAAAGCGAACCGTTGGTGAACGGGTAGATGTTACGGCTGATATATTTGGCGATGGTCATGATCACATCCGCGCGCACGTATGGTATAAACGCGATGGTGATGCCGAATGGAGTATTGTGGAGATGCTGCCTGTAATGAACGATTCATGGAAGGGTTCTTTTTACGTGCAGCAAAGAGGTATATATCTGTTTACTGTGGTAGCGTGGGTAGATCATCTCGAAACCTGGTATGACGGATTCAAAAAGAAAGCAGCTGCGCATGTTGATGTAAGAACAGAATTGCTCGAAGGCGTTATCATGCTGAAGAAACTCGCTGGCGATAGGAATAATGAACTGCAGCACGCAGCTAAAAAACTCGAAGAGCACTATAACGCAGCCGTGGAGCATGTACTCAGCGAAGAGTTTAAAGAAATCGTGCATCATTACCCGCTTATTGAATTCGAAACACAGTATGATAAAGTACTGCCGGTGGTAGTAGAGCATAAAAAAGCAAACTTCTCTACCTGGTATGAATTGTTTCCACGGTCCGCATCGCTCGAAGGTAAACACGGAACGTTTCAGGATGTTATCAAACTGTTGCCGCGTGTAGCGTCCATGGGTTTTGATGTACTGTATCTTCCGCCTATACATCCTATCGGTAAAGTAAACCGCAAGGGTAAAAATAACAATGTAAAGTCAGAGCCGGGCGAACCGGGTTCACCGTGGGCCATTGGCAGTGATGAAGGTGGACATAAATCTATACTCCCGGAGCTGGGCACGTTAGACGATTACAAACGACTGATCCAGGAGGCAAAAAAATATCACATCGATATAGCACTAGATCTTGCGTTTCAATGCGCGCCCGATCATCCGTATGTAAAAGAACATCCCCAGTGGTTCAAACAACGTCCGGATGGAACGATACAGTATGCTGAAAATCCCCCGAAGAAATACCAGGATATATACCCTTTTAATTTTGAGACAGACGACTGGATAGCGCTGTGGCAGGAGTTGAAATCGGTGATCACCTTCTGGATCGATCAGGGCGTACAAATATTCCGTGTCGATAATCCACATACCAAGCCTATACCATTCTGGCAGTGGGCAATTGCCGAAGTGAATAAACTATATCCGGATATAATCTTCTTATCAGAAGCATTTACACGTCCGCGAATCATGGCTTCGCTTGCCAAGATCGGGTTCACACAAGGTTATACATACTTTACCTGGCGCGTGAGTAAAGCCGAGCTGACGGAGTATATGAATGAGCTGGTATACGGCCCATCGCGCAATTACTTCCGTCCGAATTTCTGGCCGAACACACCGGATATACTTCCGTGGCATTTGCAGCACCAGGGAGAGAATGTATTTATCATCCGCTTTGCACTGGCCGCTACATTGTCATCCAACTATGGTATGTATGGTCCGGCCTACGAGTTCTACGACAACGTGCCGACGGAAGGCAAAGAAGAATACTATAATTCCGAGAAATACGAAATCAAGCAGCACGACTGGAAGCGCACCAATCGAATGACCGACATCATTACGATTGTAAACCGCGCGCGTAAAGAACATGCCGCTCTTCAATCAACCTGGAACATTCATTTCTGTTTTATCGAGAATCCGAACCTCTTCGCGTATCTCAAAGCTACAGATGATCTTTCCAGCATTATACTCGTTGTGGTAAATCTCGATCCGCATGGCCGTCAGTCAGGCTATGTACAATTACCCAAGCACATTCTGAACATCGGTGATCGCGTCAATGTAAAACTGCATGACCTGATGACGGATGATCACTATACCTGGACACAGGAGTGGAACTATGTGGAGATCGATCCCTATAAAATGCCATTTCATTTGTTCAGACTGGCAGTACACGAATCATATATGTAACACATGAGTACACCTATCAAATCCGGAGAACCTCTTTGGTTTAAGGACGCAGTCATTTACGAAGTATCGGTTCGCGCATTTTACGATAGCAATGGCGATGGTATAGGAGATTTTCCCGGGTTGATCCAGAAGCTGGATTATCTCGAAGATCTTGGTATCAATACCTTGTGGTTACTGCCATTCTATCCATCACCGTTAAAAGATGATGGCTTTGACGTGTCCGATCATACCGATGTCCATCCGGATTATGGTACACTCGCTGACTTCAAACAATTTCTGAAAGAAGCACACCGCAGAGGTATACGCGTTATCATTGAACTTATACTCAATCATACGTCCGATCAGCATCCGTGGTTCAAGCGCTCGCGCAAAGCGAAGGCAGGCTCACGCTATCGCGATCTCTATGTATGGAGTGACACGACCGATCGCTACAAAGAAGCGCGTGTCATGTTCTCCGATGCCGAAGCATCCAACTGGACATGGGACACCGAAGCGCGCGCCTACTACTGGCATCGTTTCTACCGCCATCAACCCGAGTTGAACTTCGAGAATGCCGAAGTACAAATGGAAATGATCAAGGTGGTTGACTTCTGGATGAAGTTAGGTGTGGATGGATTTCGCTTAGGCTCGGTTGCTTTTCTCTTTGAAGAAGAAGGTACCAGCTGCGAGAACCTTCCGCAGACACACGTGTTCCTCAAGAAGCTTCGTGCGCACATCGATAAGAACTATAAAGATAAAGTACTCATTGCCGAAGCCAACCTCTGGCCTGAAGATGCAGCAACTTACTTTGGTGGAGGTGAAGAGTGCCACATGAACTTTAACTTTCCCCTGATGCCGCGCATGTTCCTCGCGCTGCGTACAGAAGACAGTTACCCGATTGTTGACATCATTGAGCAAACGCCTGTAACACCTCCCAATTGCCAGTGGGTTGTTTTCCTCCGGAACCACGATGAACTCGGTTTGGAAATGGTAACGGAAGAAGAGAAAGATTATTTACTCAAAGCCTATGCGAGCGATCCGAACTCCAAAGTAAATACCGGTATACGCAGACGTTTGGCTCCCATGCTGAACAACGATCGCAGAAAGATCGAACTTTTATATACTATATTATTTTCATTGCCCGGTACACCAGTTATATACTATGGCGATGAAATCGGTATGGGCGATAATATATACCTGGGCGATCGCTTTGGTGTACGCACGCCCATGCAGTGGAACATGAACCTCAACGCAGGTTTCTCTACCGCGAACCCGCAGCGCTTGTTCCTGCCCATTATTACCGACCCGGTATATCGTTATGAATCTGTAAACGTGGCTACTGAAGAAGAGAATCCTTCTTCGCTGCTATGGTGGTTAAAACACGTTATGGCTATGCGCAAACGCCTCAATATCTTCGGACGAGGCACCATGAAATTCATTGAGAGTAACAACGCCAAAGTGCTGGCCTTTGCGCGTACCGATGAGAAGCAACAGATCATCGTTGTGGCAAACCTTTCACAGTTTTCGCAGGCCGCTATATTGAATCTGGCCGAGTTCAGAGATTGTGATATGACGGAAGCATTCAGTCAGAATCGTTTCATGAATGTAGGCGATGGTGATTACCCGATTACCATTGGTCCTTATGGATACTTCTGGTTCCAGGCTGATACACCGGAGAAGAAAGAGAAAGCCGATGCCAGCGGAGAGTTACCGCTGATACGCACCGATATATCGTGGGAACGTTTACTCGATAACTATAACGAAGTACGTAACCTGGAACGAAAAATTCTGCCACCGTTCATGCGTAAGTGCCGGTGGTTTGGCGGTAAAGCAAAAGTGATCAGCAAGATCGCTATTCATAAAACTATACCGATGAAGGTGGAGGGTGATACGCATTACCTCACCATCATCGAAGTACATTACGTGCAGCGTTTGCCAGAGCTATATTTCCTGCCGCTCACCTTTGTGCCGTCTGATAATATCCTCGAGCGCGTGGAATATACCGTGCAAAGTGTAGTGTGCCGTGCCGAGATACAGGGCCGTTCCGGCTTTATCATGGATAGCAGTTACGATAAAGTTTTCCGCGACTTCCTGTTCATGAGCATGGAGAAAGAAGTGCGGTTGAAAGATGATAGTGGTGGCGAACTTGAATTCAACTCAAGTGTATTCGCCAAACTGGGCAAGAATAAAAAAGTAGACTCGAAGATCCTGAAGACCGATCAGAGTAACACCGCGATCATCTATAATGACGAGTACTTCTTCAAGTTCTATCGTAAATTGGAGAAAGAGATTAATCCTGATCTGGAAATTATCCGCTTCTTATCCGAGCATACTACATTTCAGAACTGTCCTAAATATGCGGGCAGCATTGAGTATCACGATAGCGAAGGCAACACGATTGTATTCGGATTGCTGCAGGAGAAAGTAGAGAACCAGGGTGAAGCGTGGGCGATGTCTGTGGATTCAGTCGGGCGTTTCTATGAGCGTGTAATGGCGAAAGGTAAAGCAGTAAAATTACCCAAGCTCATCAACCGTTCTGCTATAAAATTTGAAGACTCACCGGAGATCATACAGGAGTTGATTGGTCGTGGTTTCTATGAACGCATTGTGCGTTTAGGACAACGCACTGCCGAGATGCATATAGCGCTCGCGTCTGATGCATCAAACCCTGCTTTTACAACCGAGAAGTTTACAGCAAACTACCAGCGCTCCATGTATTCATCGTTGCGTAAAATGGTGCGCGATCGTTTCAGCCTGCTGGAGGCTACATTGCCCAAACTTGATCCGCAGGTACAGGAGCTTGCTAAAAAGATACTCGCACTGGAAGATGATATACTCGAGTGCTTCAGCGAAATATACCAGGTAAAGATTACAGCCGTTAAAACACGTATCCACGGCGATTACCATTTGGGACAAGTGTTGTTTACGGGTAAAGATTTTGTGATCATTGATTTCGAGGGCGAACCGGGGCTGGCTTTCAGTGAAAGACGTTTGAAACGCAGTCCGCTGAAAGACGTAGCGGGTATGATGCGCTCCATTCACTATGCAGCCTTCGGAAAAATATTGCTCAACGAAAATTACCGCGACCGCGACCTGGAGTTCCTGGAATCATGGGCAGAACAGTGGCAACACTATATCGGGCGCTATTATTTAGGATCCTACATGGATCGTATGGGAATGGGCACGGTATTATCGGAAGAGCATGATATCCTGCTGAGGACATTTCTACTCGAAAAGGCGATCTATGAACTTGGCTATGAGCTGAACGGTCGCCCGGATTGGACAGTAATTCCATTGCGGGGGATTTACTATCACATGAAGCGGTTCCAGGAGGAGAAGGAGGAGAGGAAGGAGACAAGGAAGAAGTGAAGAATTTAGAAGAATTCAGAAGTAAGAAGTAAGATATTAAGAAGTAAGATATTAAGAAGTAAGATATATAGCAGGGTGAGGATGGATGTGCGAGCTGATTGGTATAGCGACTCTTACTTTTGTATTGGTAATTTTTTTTTGAAGCAATCCACGGCACCATGGCAAAGAAAACGAAACAGACTGAAAGCACTCCGGTAGTTGATGACGGGCATTTCAGTTTATTTACAGAGTATGATATATACCTGTTCAAATCAGGTAAACATTACAAGTTGTATGAAAAGATGGGTGCGCACGTTGTTACACACAACGGTGTGGAAGGAACCTACTTCGCGGTGTGGGCTCCGAATGCTCGGGTGGTATCGGTAATCGGATATTTCAACCACTGGCGTGATGGTGTACATAAACTCAGTGCACGCTGGGATCACTCCGGTGTATGGGAAGGTTTCTTTCCGGATATAAAACATGGCGAGGCCTATAAATACGCTATATATTCCAATACAGGCGACTTTGTAGAGAAAGCTGATCCGTTTGCCGCGTATGCAGAAACTCCGCCTCGCACGGCTTCTATTGTGTGGGAGCCCAAGTATGAATGGAAAGACCAGGAGTGGCTGGAACACCGCAGACAACTCGCGGGTAAACCGAAGCCTTACTCGGTTTATGAAGTACACTTTGGTTCGTGGAGGCGCAAGACGGAAGAGAACAACCGCGCATTGACGTATCCGGAGATGGCGCATGAACTCGTGGACTATGTAAAGGATCTGGGCTTTACGCACGTGGAGTTTCTTCCGTTGATGGAACACCCGTTCTATGGCTCATGGGGCTATCAGCTCACAGGATATTTTGCTCCGACAAGTCGCTATGGTAGTCCGGAGGATTTCATGTATATGGTGGATTGTTTCCATCGGGCCGGTATAGGTGTTATACTCGATTGGGTGCCTTCTCATTTTCCGGGCGATGCACATGGTCTCTATAAATTTGATGGCACGCATCTCTATGAACATGCCGATCCACGAAAAGGATTTCACCCCGACTGGAAGAGCTATATATTTAACTATGGTCGTAATGAAGTCCGGTCGTTCCTCATTAGCAATGCGATGTTCTGGATGGAGCGTTATCACATTGACGGACTTCGCGTAGATGCTGTGGCATCCATGCTATACCTCGATTACTCGCGCAAGGATGGCGAGTGGATTGCGAATGAATACGGAGGTAATGAAAACCTCGAAGCGATATCGTTCCTGAAAGAGATGAACGAAGCGGTGTATAAAGATTTTCCCGATGCTGTAACGATCGCGGAAGAGTCAACTTCGTGGACGGGTGTCTCAAGGCCAACCTATATCGGTGGGCTCGGCTTCGGACAAAAATGGATGATGGGATGGATGCATGATACGCTTCACTTTTTCCAACTTGATCCCGTTCATCGCAAGTATCATCACAATGAAATCACATTTAGTATAATTTACGCGTTCACAGAAAACTTCATGTTGCCGCTGTCGCACGATGAAGTGGTGCATGGCAAAGGATCTATACTCGGAAAAATGCCGGGTGACGAGTGGCGTAAGTTTGCCAACCTGCGTTTGCTGTATGGCTATATGTTCATGCACCCCGGAACAAAACTTTTGTTCATGGGAGGTGAATTTGGACAATCATCGGAATGGTCGCACGAGCGGAGTCTCGACTGGCATTTGCTGCAATACGATGTACACAAAGGTGTGCAGACGCTGATGCGCGACCTCAACGCGTTCTATAAAAACGAACCAGCTCTCTACCAGCACGCATTTGATAACAAAGGTTTCCGATGGATCGACTATGGCGATCGCGACAACAGTGTGATCGCTTTCCAACGTTTGAGTGATCATAAAGAAGACTTGCTCGTGGTGGTGTGTAATTTTACTCCGGAGGTTCGTTATCACTATCGTATCGGTGTACCGTATCGCGGACAGTGGAAAGAAGTATTCAATTCTGATCTGAAACGTTATAACGGAGGTGATGTAATAAATTCAGGTTTAATACCAACTTCGCCAGTTAAATATCATGGGCAGGATTACTCCATTTCATTAACTTTACCTCCGCTCGCGATCACGGTTCTGAAGCTCGAAAGAGAATTGAACGAGTTTGAGCTGAAAGACATTGGAACATAAATAGATTTATCCGTTAGCTGTTAAACGTTGGTCGCGCGCGTCAGCAGGAAGAGTGAAGAGGAAAATCTTCCGCTATATATACCACACGCACACCCGTAGAACGATTAACGGATAACGACTAACGATTTTGGAAAAGTACATTTGTATTCACGGACATTTTTACCAGCCACCCCGTGAAAATGCCTGGCTAGAGGTAATTGAGGTCCAGGATTCAGCACATCCCTATCACGACTGGAATGAACGCATCTCGGCAGAGTGTTATGGGCCCAACGCGGCTTCGCGTATACTCAACGAGAAGGGCGTTATCAAAAATATAATCAATAATTACTCGCGCATCAGTTTTAACTTCGGTGCTACGTTGCTCTCGTGGATGCAGGTATATGATCGAGAAACATACGATGCTATCATTGAAGCCGATCGCGAAAGCGTGAAGAACTTTGGAGGCCATGGTTCTGCCATGGCGCAGGTATATAATCACATCATTCTTCCGTTAGCGAATAAGCGCGATAAAGAGACACAGATCATCTGGGGCATCCGCGATTTCATTTCGCGCTTCGGACGTTTGCCCGAAGGCATGTGGCTCGCGGAGACAGCGGTAGATGTAGAGTCGCTGGAGCTGCTTGTAAAACATGGAATCAAATTTACCGTACTCGCGCCACGCCAGGCTAAAGCTATACGCAAACTCGGTGATACCAAATGGAGCGATGTTACAACGGAGAGCCTGGACACACGAAGACCCTATACCTGTAAATTACCTTCCGGGAAAAGTATAGCGCTATTCTTTTACGATGGACAGATCGCACAGGGTGTAGCCTTTGATGGCCTGCTATACGATGGTAAAAAGTTTGCCGATCGTTTACTCGGATCGTTTGCTGATCGCAGTGAAGCACAACTTGTACATATTGCTACGGATGGCGAAACGTACGGTCATCATCACAAACACGGCGACATGGCGTTGGCGTTTTGTCTTGATCATATTGAGCGGAATTCCGAATCGAGTCTCACCAACTACGCAGAATTCCTCGCGAAATTTCCACCGGTTTACGAAGCCATGATTCACGAAAACAGTTCGTGGAGTTGTGTGCATGGTGTAGAGCGCTGGCGTAATGACTGCGGCTGTAATTCAGGAGGTAAACCGAACTGGAATCAACGCTGGCGTAAACCGCTACGCGAATCATTGGACTGGCTGCGCGATGAGCTCGGATTGATCTTCGAACGCGAAGCTTCCAAAGTATTGAAAGATCCCTGGAAAGCACGCGAAGACTATATCAATGTTATACTCGAGCGAAACGATGATAACATTCGAAAATTTTTAAAAGAACATTGCCTGCGCGATGTGGAGCAGAACCATGTACTCCGCCTCATGGAAGTACAGCGTCATGCCATGCTGATGTATACCAGTTGTGGCTGGTTCTTTGATGAGATCTCCGGCATTGAGACAACGCAGATCATGCAGTACGCATGTCGCGCGATACAGTTGGTGAGTCAGATCAGCGAGACACACCTCGAAGAAGATTTCCTCAAGCGACTTGTAACAGCACCCAGCAATGTGTCTTCGCTGGAGAACGGTGCGCAGATATACCGCAAGTATGTACTGCCTGCTAAAACAAACCTGCAGCGTGTGGGTATGCACTATGCTGTGGCTTCCATCTTTGAAGAAGATCCCGAATCATTCCCGGTATTCAACTATACTACGCAAAATGAAATCTTTATTCGTAAAGAGGCCGGTGAACAAAAGCTTGTGATAGGGGTAACGCGTGTACGCTCGAATGTAACACGTTCGCAGAAGAAGTTCGCGTTTGCCGTTATATACATGGGCCAGCATAATATTATCGGTAATATATCCCTGGATATGGATGCCGATATATTTACAACGATGCAGGAACAGGTCGTAAAAGCATTTGACGAAGGTCGTCTCGGAGATATTATCGGGTTGATGCAAACATACTTTGGCTCAGAGAAATATACCATCTGGCAATTGTTCCAGGATGAGAAGCGGAAGGTATTCAACCTGATCACGCAGCAGAGTATGAATGACCTTGAAGAATCGCTGCGCAGAATATACAACCGCGATTACCCGCTGGTAAATGCACTTGCCAACAACGATACGCCTATACCAAACGCGTACCGAACTACCTTTGAGTATATATTGAATGCCGACCTGGTTCGTTGTTTCCAAACCGACAAGATTAACATACGCCAGGTGGAGCGCATCATGAGTGAGTTGTCCAAATGGAAACTCGCCATTGAAGACACCGGAAGGGTAGAGCGACTGGCTGGTGAAAGTATATTCAAGGAATTGAAACGTATCCATGCCGAAGGCCAGACGATAAGACGCATTGAACGCCTGAACCGGTTGTTCCCGCTGTTGCGTGATTTCAAGATCAACCCGAATCTGTATAAGACACAAAATCTTTATTTCGAAATGTCGGTGCAGCATAAGGAACATAACGGTCATACCGCAGAGTGGATCAAACAGTTCGGACTGTTGGGCGACAATCTGGGCGTTAAAGTCGATTAGTTTGCAGGAGCGAAACGTTATTACTAATTTTTAGTGTGAATACACACGATCCTCAAACGTTCCGTAAACGTATAGCAGCAATAGTCGCTATGCTGCTGGTTGTTCATGTATTGCTTTGTATATATTTTACGGTAACACCGCGAAAATATATACTACATGCCAGCTCGCTGGGATTGCTGTATCATCGCGTATTTCTCATCGGACCATTCTTTACGGAAGATCGTATCGCTTCGTCCACCCACCTATACATGCGTTATAAGGTAAAAGGCGGCTCCTGGTCTGAATTTTCCTGCTATACAGATCGGGTACATCGTGAGGGGAGGCCTATATTACTTCACTACAACGACTTACGGCACGATGATCTGCTGCGCTACTTCGCAAAAGCCTATCGGCCTGCTAAAACCACCAGCGAAAAATTGAATACACAACTCTGTCTTTTGAATCGCTATAGTATATCCGAACTGATACCGAAGGAGCGCGCTATAGATTCCTTAAACCTTCTGTATGTTCATAACTCCTTTCAGCAGAAACATGCAATAGGCAAATCGGATACTATATGGAATGTAATGTTTAATCCAGACCGTTGTGTTGTTCGCTGAATTTATAACACACCTGTCATCTGCAAGGCATAACCAGAAAGCAGTGACAATCTTCTGCAAGGCCATGCTTGTATTCGCATTGGTAAAGATTCTTTTTATCTGGAATACATCGCTCACCCTTGTATCGTATTACGAGTTTGCTACGCCGGGTTCGCTCATCGGAAAAATAATTTTTCTTCCATCGGTATTGGCTAATGATCATTTGAATCTGATATATATAGCTTTCATGGCTGTACTGATTATTCTTGTAATTCTTCCGTGGAATTATATATCAGGAATACTATTCTTCTGGATTATCTTTAACCTATACAGGCTCAATATTCCAGTGATGAATGGCTCGGATAATGTTCAGCTTGTACTGGCCGGTTGTATGGTGTTCATGACCGTGCGGCCATACATAAAACATTCTATACTTTCAGATTTACAGGCAACAAGTTTTAATGCAGCCGTCATCCTGGCTCAATTGATCGTAGTATGTATATACTTTATTTCCGGGTGGGATAAACTGGTAACAGAGTCGTGGCGAACGGGAGAAGCCATTGCTATGATCGCCCAACGCGAGCAGCAGGTAGGAGTGTGGGGAAGTGCTATAGTTGAAAATGCGTTGGTTAACGGTATGCTGTCCTGGACAACGATCATCTTTGAGCTGGCTTTTGCAATACTCATCTGGTTCAGAAGATTCCGATTTCCCTTATTGATTATGGGAGTGATGTTTCATCTTATCATAGCATTTACCCTTACACTATACGATTTCTCGTTCGTCATGATCGCATCATACTTTATATTTCTCACCGATGAGGACTACACTAAGATGATCAGAAATCTTTCCGTATTTGCTTAGCTATCAGGATACCCGTTGATTGTACTGAAATAACAATAATTATATACTATACTAAATTGTTACTGGTGATATTTATATGCTATTTTTTTTTGATAAATAAAAAATGATTTTCGGTAATCTGTTTCTGTAAATCAATTGATCTTTGTCCTGTCAGAATCGTGGGGAGTGAATCGTGTTCTCCCTTAAAAATAGTAGCAGTATATGTTAAACAGGGGGCGCAATATTCTGGCAGAAGTTTCAAATGCAGTAAATGATGGTGAATACTTCTTTTGTAATGTTTATGCGTGAAATCAATATTTAAATCGTTATTCGTTTTTTATCTGTTTTGTTAAAAATATATCCCATTATTTTATTTTTCGTTGTCTGTGAAGAGCGTTCTTATTTGATGTAGTCTCTCTGATGTTGGATAAGTTGTGCGAAATATATAGGAATGTTCCAGCCGTGCTATTATTCATACGCGGTATACTTAGGGTATATAGTATTATTTTTTTTTGTTAAGTATAAATACGGATACTCCTCTGTGCAATTAACCTGAATAGTTTATTGATAAAGAATGTTTTCATTTGTATAGGTAATATATAGATGATGGATGATTCTATTAAATATATACTAGTAATAGGTTTTATATAAATAAAGTAATTGATAATATAATACGTATGAAACTGCAACCTGAAACAACCTGCCGCGCGATATTGGCGCTTTTGTTAATCATGCCATTGGTGGTATCTGCCCAGAATGAAAAGTTCCATGCGATTTTCCTTTATAAGTTTATTGACAATGTTAACTGGCCGGATTCTAGGAAAGAACTTCGGGTGGGTATAATTGGTGATACCAAAGTGCTTGATGAATTTCAGAAAATTCTGAAGGCGAGATCAGTGAGTAATCTTATCGCACAGAAGATCACGGTGTCCGAAGTGTCAACTTGTGATGTGGTTTTTGTACCTGAAACACATAACGCTGTTTTTAACAGGGTTATGGAGAATGTTAAATCGAAAAGTATACTGGTAATTACGGAAGAACCGGATTTTGTGAGGAAGGGCGCAGGTATAAGCTTCCTGCAAGGAGAAGATAAGCTGGGATTCATTGTTAATAAGCATGCTCTGGATGAAAAGGGATTAAAGGTGTCGACTTTACTGCTAACTCTTGGAAAAGAAATTTAAGTACATATTTATTATATATTGATTATGAAACAACTCTACATTGTTTTCGTTCGAAGGGTAATTATTCCAGCGGCAGCATGCTTTTTTATTTTAAGCGGGCCTTCTTTGTTGGCGCAGGAGCAAGCAGATAAAGCTGAGGTTTCCGATGAGGAACTGTACGATATGTCTCTGGAAGAATTGCTGCACGCAAAAATAACTACAGCCTCCAAGTCAGAAGAGACGGTGCGCGATGCACCAGCGGTTGTCTCCGTAGTAACGGCCCGGGAAATTGAATCGTATGGCGCAGCCAACCTCGCTGAAGTACTTGATCGCGTAGCCGGACTATATATGATGGGATCTTATGTGCTGACGAACAATATGCCTGTGATACGCGGAGAGACCAATGCACATTGGTCCACCAAAGTATTGGTACTGATCGATGGCCGACCCTATCGTGATAGTTATCTTGGCGGAAACCAGGTTGAGATTTTTAATGTATATCCACTCAATGTTGTTGAGAGGGTTGAAGTTATACGCGGTCCGGGCTCTGTGTTATATGGTACCAACGCGTTTACAGGCGTGATCAATGTAATTCTGAAAAAATCGACTGAAAATAATTTTCAAACCACGACACGATACGGAAGTTTCAATACGCGTCAAACGGCAATCTCAGCAGGTGTCAAGCATAAACATCTTGTTGTAGATGCCAGTATAAATTTTTATAGTACTGACGGATGGAAATTTACGGCCCGGGATGAAAATGCGATCATCAGAAGCAAACGTAACCCGGTCTATGATTCTATTATCAATCCGCCCCGTACAATTTATCTGGATCGTACTGGTCTTGGGGCTGTTGTAAGCAGTTCATATAAAGGATTTACATTGAATACCTTTTACGGCCACACACGTCTTCAATCCATGCCCAATGCAGCCCAATGGTTCGTGCCGGTAGGTGGCGGTGTCAATGCTACACCTATAACATTTGAAGTCTATACCAGTAAACTATTTGCAGACGTAGGCTATAGCAAAGATGTTACGCCATACTACGCTACATCCATCAATGTAACATTCAACCGGACCTCCTTTGATATTGCACGCGCTGATTTTAAAAACAAGCCGGTCATCACCGTGAGTAACGATATTCTTACAGAATGGTCTAACAACCTGAAGCTCCATAAAAAATTAAAGGCCATTGTTGGTTTAGTAATGAATAGTCAACGCGGCAATGCGTTGGATAAAACAAAAAATGCGGATGGTACAGCATTTTCGAATAACAGGGAATTTGTAAATCCGGACGGGTATTACTTTGTGCCTGACTGGAATGAAACCTGGTATAGTGGCTATGCTCAACTCGCATATTCTCCTTTCAATTTTCTGAAAATTGTTGCCGGAGCGCAGGCCAATAAAGTTACCGGAGTTGATTTGAAATATAGTCCTCGCATTGCAGCGATCATACAGACGAAGCGAGGCTTAGGTGGTAAATTACTTTATGGTAGCGCTTTTCGCTCAGCAACTCCCGGTGGCGAGAAAGCCATTGATGTACCGGGTGTAATCCGTGGCAATCCCAATCTATTGCCGGAAGTAATTAATACATCTGAAGTTCAATTCTTTTTAGTGAAAAAGAAGTTCGAGGCTTCGGTCAATTATTTCTATAGCGATCAGTCCAACCAAATTGTACGAACATCGGCCGCAGATCCTTCAAATGAAATTCCGAACACGCCTCAGTTTGTGAACAGAGGTAACCAGAATTCGCATGGTATAGAGGCGGAAACGAAATTTTATATTTCGTCACGATGGAGTGGTTTAGCATCTTTTGCATCGCAGACTACTGAAAATGATTTGGGCTATAAAGATTATTCTGGTACGCCGTTATATATGGGCAAACTCGGTGTAAACTATAAGAATATCCGAGGCCTGCAGGTAAGTGTTTTCAACTCATATTACAGTAAAGGAGGAAATATACGCGCTAAGTTTTCTTCCGAGAATGTGCCCAACAATTTCTCTGGAAGACCTGTAGATGCCAATCCTAAAGTAAAGGCATTCAACTACCTTACGGCAAATGTACAATTGTCGCTTCGTGAGTTCCTGGAGAAATCGAATATGCCAGATATAACTCTGTTCTGCTACGGAATTAACCTCCTGGATCAGAAAATTTACTATCCTGAATTTGCACGCAGGAATATAAACTCGTATCCCGGAAGGTCAGGATTTAATATCCACACAGGCGTTACAATGAAGATGTAGTATAAAAAGAAACAGTGCCGGTTACAATAGTCGACACTGTTTCTTTTATACCGTTATGTGATATTAAACACAATATCAAAATCTGTTGATAACATACTACTCATAGAATTAAACAACACTTCGGTTTTATTCTACAAGTATATAGGGAGGTACGTATACTGGCCATTTTACATAACCGAAGCTATATAAACATTGGACGCAAGTTTGAACGAGGATAAAAAAAATCCCGGCCTTATGAGACCGGGATTTTTTTAGTCCTAAAATTATCGAATACTAATTTCCAAGGTTTGTGTTCAGCAATTGATCATAGATCGGAATTGGCTGCCAGTAAAATGCATGTGTAATATCATCTGGTTTACCGACAAGGGCTTGCTCCGATGCATCGCGATATGAATTTGCTTTGGCTACAGTTTCTGTTCTTTGCAGATCGAACCAGCGCGCAGCGGGTTCACAACCGGCAAATTCCCAGCCACGCTCCACTACCACTGAATCACGGAATGCTGCTGCTGTTAAACCAGTTGTTAAGTTTTTCAAACCGGCACGTGTTCTCACTTCATTAATAGCATCATACGCTGTGGCATCAACACCATCTGCCATAGCCTTAGCTTCTGCATAGGTTAGCAATACTTCAGCATACCGAATGATAGGTACAGTATGGCTGCCAACCCAGTTTGATGTTACGTGGTTAACCGGGTTGAAAGCAGCATCGTCCCTGTATTTCTGGAAGTAAGGATGTTTGTAGGTTGTCTTGGTATAATCAACCGCCTTGGTAGGATCGTTGCCCGGATAATATACCATCTGATAGGTCGCTTCTTTTCGCGGACCACTCGGAAACTTCTTATAAAAATTCAGTTCGCCATAGGCATCACCCCATGCACCTTCATCTTGCGGGCTATAGGCCAGTAGCATCATATTGGTGTTCGGGTAGACAAACTCTGCGATGTTCGTATTGTAGTAAATTCCATATACCGTTTCGCTGCTGAAGTTATTTTCTTTCTTCCATAGAATACTTATATCTACAAGTGCATAACCATATTTGGTTTTGTTGTCAATTACTTCTTTTGCTTTGGCAGCTGCCAGTGCATATTTATCGGTTTGCTTCAGCGGCCATCCGGCCATGGTTAAGTATACATTGGCCAACATGGCTTTTGCCGAACCGGCAGTGGGAGCGATGTTTACACCGTTCTGGAATCTTTTGCTGTCGTCTTTCCAGGTATCCGGTAACAAAGCTTCAGCCTGCTGAAGATCGGAGACGATCTGTGCATATATAGCTTCAACCGATGCATTCTGTGTCGTATAGTCGATTGTTGGCTCAGTAACCAGCGGAATCTCGCCCCAGACGCGCGTCAAAAAGAAATAGCTCATGCCGCGTAAAAAGTAAGCTTGTCCGGCAGTATTGTTGAGCTCCGTTTCCGTAGCATCGGCAGCGTTAGTATAATTAGCCAACAGGTTGTTGCTCGATTTTATAGTTCTGTAAAAATTAACCCACCAATAGTTTAACAGGTTGTTGGAAGAGCTTGCCCGAAATATATCAAAGTCAGACCAGTCTGCTTTGTTACCATCCCGGTTCGCGGTCATATCATCGGCACCAAATGTTGAGGCGAAGCCGGCAGTTTGATTGAATGTAAGTCCAATGAGATTATATAAACCTGTTGTTGCCAGATCAAGATCATTGGCAGTTTTATAGAAGCCTTCGGTTGTTAAGCTTGCTTTTGGATCTTCGGTGAGAAGATCGGAGCATGAGAATGACAGGAAAAGCAAACCTGCCATTGCTATATATTTTTTCATATAATTATTCAATGTTATTAAATGATACGAATTAGAATGTTGCCTGTAATCCTACAGAGAGTGATTTGGCGGTAGGATATGCCCCTATATCAAACCCTCCATAAGCATCGCTGGTGCCGGTTGTCGATAAACCTGTAGAGGTAATCTCCGGATCAAAGCCTATATAGTCTGTAATCGTCAGTAAATTTTGTGCACTTACGGTCAATTTCAGGCTGGCGAATTTTAACATGTCTTTCGGAAGGCTATACGACAGGCTGATGTTCTTCAGGCGAACATAGCTACCATTCTGTAAAAACTGCGTTGACTCGATCTGTGTTTTATTAAGAGAAGCCGGATCGGCAAATTTAGCATCGGTATTTTCCGGTGTCCAGTAATCAGCTGCAGCCGCCAGTGTTGGATATTTTACCGTACTGTTAGATGCACTGATCGCAGCATACGTAGCATTGAATACTTTATTTCCTTCGCTGCCTTGTATAAATATATTCAGTTCAAAGTTTTTATACCGTACGTTGTTGTTGAAACCAAAGGTGAATTTGGGTGTAGAGGTACCTGCGATTTTGCGATCCTCGGAACCAATTGTTCCGTTACCACTTACATCCTCATATTTAGCTTCTCCTGCTGTATGCGTACCTTCATTCTGTTGATATATACCTTGCCATGGTATAAGATAGAATGCTCCCAATGGCTCGCCCACTTTAACAACCTGGATGTTGGTATTAACAAGACCACGTGCCTGGTACCCGAGGTTGATAATATCATCTCCACCTAAGCTTACTACTTTATTCTTGTAAGAGGTAACGTTAAGGCCAGTTGTCCATGAAAGTTCTTCGGTTTCAATTATGTTTCCGTTTATACTAACTTCCAATCCTCTGTTTTGCACCTTGCCCAGGTTTACCAATGTACTTCCTCCACCATCATAATAGGGAATAGGTTTGCTTAGCAACAGATCCTTTGTATTTTTTACATAGTAATCTATGGTTGCGCTCAGCTTGCCGTTGAGAAAAGCCATCTCCAGACCAACATTGGTTTGAATAGTAGTTTCCCACTTCAGATTAGGGTTTGATGGATTTCCAACCGTATACCCTGGATATAGTGTTGTGGTTCCGTATGATGATTGACTTTTATCAAGCAAACCGAGGGTGCTGTAGGGTGTAACTGCCTGGTTACCGGTTTTACCATAACTTCCCCGTAATTTCAGATTTGTGAAGACGTTCAAATCCTGGATGAATGATTCTTCTGAAAGACGCCAGCCGGCAGCTATAGAAGGAAAGTATCCCCACTTGTTCGATCCTTGAAATTTAGACGAGCCGTCAATGCGGTATGTTGCCATGAACAGGTATCTATCTTTCAAAACATAGGAAAGACGACCTACATACGAAAGCAAGCCCCAGTTGCTATAGGAAGAACTTATACTCTGTGTTTTGTTAAGTGACAAGTTGTAGTAACCGTTAGTTTCGGATGTTAACCCGCCACCATTTGCAGATATACCTTTATAAGTGTTTGATGTTTCTTCCACTACGCCTGTAACCTTCACGTCATGGATATCATTAAACATCTTGTGGAATGTTACGATGTTACTGTTTTGCAGCGTGTAGCTCTCGGAAGAGCTTTGTCCTGAACTTGGATTAGTAGGCGATATCCAATGATTGGTTAGATAAGCGCTGCTCCCGAGGTTAGCATTTACACCCAATACGAGGTCGTACGATAGCCAGTCCGTTATGTCGTACTTTAATGTGCTGCTCATCAGGAAAGTATTCGATTTTGCATCGTTTAACCGCTCCTTTGCAGTCATGTACGGGTTAGAAGATATAGGTGATCCGGTTGCACTGGTACGGTTATATACCCCGGGGCTGCTATATATACTTTCCGTTGGTCCCCAGGATACAGTTGGTGTTACCATGGATACACCTCCGTCACCGGCATCGGTATTATTATGCGAGTTCTGGTGCGAAACGAAAAGGCCTACGCTCAGGTTGATCTTTTCGCTAAGCTTCGTATCTATATTTGAACGAAGTGCATATTTCTTTTGGTTTGTATTGATAATGATACCGGGCTGGTTAACATAGTATCCGGATATATAGTATCTCGTTTTCTCAGTTCCTCCGGAAGCAGATAACTGGTGGCTTTGTGTTACACTCGTACGAAATATAACGTCCTGCCAATCGGTGCCCGTTCCGGCAAGTGCATCCGGATCAGGATATATATCGCTGCCGGCAATATGATTGGCCAGCTTGGCATAACCAACAGCGTCCAGCAGATCGTATTTTTTTCTAACGGTGTTAAACGAAACAAAACTATTATACTCCACTTTAGTATGATCAGCTTTTCCTTTTTTTGTAGTAATCAATACCACACCATTCGATCCGCGCGATCCGTAGATCGATGTAGCGGATGCGTCTTTCAATACTTCGATAGATTCTATATCATTTACGTTTATATCTCCCAGCCCTGCGCTAAAGAGTGCGACACCGTCTACTACATAGAGTGGATCATTGCTGGAGTTGATCGAGTTCATGCCGCGAACGCGTATCTTTACTTCTCCGCCCGGAGCACCGGATACATTTTGTACGGATACACCGGCTATTCTTCCCTGCAATGCTTCGGATGTAGTTACGACAGGTTGATCTTTATAGGTAGTTGGTGATAGTGAACTTACCGAGCCTGTAATGTCTGTTTTCTTTTGCTCGCCATAACCGGTCACTACAATTTGTGTTAACATTTCCAGACTTGGTATCAAAGCTACATCAATAGTCGTCTGCCCGCCAACTTGTCTTTTTTCAGTATCGTAACCAACGAAGGAAAACACCAGCGTAGCATTTGGGTCGGTTATTACAATAGAGTAATCGCCATTTGCATCTGTCGTAGCACCGTTAGAAGTTCCTTCTATATATATGCTGGCTCCGGGCAACGATTGGTTAGTTGCATAGTCAGAGATTTTACCTTTAATAATAATCTCGGCTTTATCCTGTGCCAGCGTTACATGGCTGACCAACGCCAGCGCACTTGCTATTGCGAGATGTAACAGCGCTGGCCGCATACCAGTTTGTTTGTTGCTAAAATTGAGTAAACTTATTTTCATGCGTGTTTAATTTTCATTTTTTGATTTGGTGTGTTTGTGTGTATATCAAATCTGTTGACTCAGGTTGAGCAGGGTGCTTGATACCCGGAGGCTGCGCAGATCAAGTGTTGATTTGTTTACTGCGAATCCCAGCTTGTTCTTTTCTTTCAGAAAACTGATGCAGGCTCCTTTCTTGGTGAGGCCGGCAGCTTCTGTAACAATCAGTATACTTTTCTTACTGGTGTTCTCCACGATGGAGTTGAACATCGAATTTTGCTTCTCGGGCAGAAACACGATGTCGCATGTAGCTGCTTCTGTCGATGTAATTTTCTTTACCGATATTGTACTGTTGTTACGTGTTTGAAGTATTTTTTCGAACTCGTCTTGCACGTGCGTTTCTCCCACAATGCCTACCACTAAATTTTTTCTCGCATCGGGCCAGTTAATGTTCTCTATAAACTTATAGAGAAAGATTGCCTGGAATTTTTCATCCTGCGCCACCGATATTTTCGGTATAAAAAGTAAGAGCAGGCAAAAAAGGACTGTTGTTTTTTTTACGAACACATTCATTGGTTATTTTTTTTTACGAACAATTTGTGGTTGTTAAGCAGCAAATGCCGGTTTAGCGAAGTGATCACGTTGTGGTGTAGCTAGGGCCAGGCGAGTGATGCTTTACAACTCTGCTCAAAGAAATTGAGTTTGAAGGTGGTCCTCTGTATAATGAACGCTACAAAAAAGTTATGGCCGGTATACAAAAGCGTTATATAGTTTTTAGTACCTCAATTGGAGGAGGGACAAATCGGTTTCGCACATTCGTAAATGAACCAAGCCGGTATAGATACAATAACTATCTACACTTGTAATGTTTAGCGATAAAAATGAAGAATTGGCACTGGCAGTAGGGTATACCTTTGATCATTATTTTATGACCCCACGTAGCATATATAGTATCATAACGTTGTCGCTGTTTACGTTATTTCAGGCTGCACAGGCTCAGGATAAAATGATTGATAGCCTGCTTGCTGTTTTGAAGACTCTTCCTGAAGACACCAATCGCGTTATTTGTCTTTATGAATTGGCTGCCAGTTATGGTGATAAAGACGTAGTGAAGCAGATTGAAGTTGCGTATGAATCGCTGACACTGGCAAAAAGAATTAACTACGAAAAGGGAATTGCAGAAGCGTGTGCCTATTTAGGAGGCGGATATGCCGAGACAGAGAATTTTGGCAAGTCCATTGAATATTTTTTGATGGCACTACGTATCCAGGAAAGGCGTAAGGACTTGAAAGCATTGGCACCGACTTACCACGATATTGGTACTGTATATGTATCGAACGGTAAATTTGAAAAGGGTATACAGTATTATCAAAAGGCTGTGACAGCCTGGGAACAAGTAGGTAATAAGCGAGGCCCTGTAACAGCTTTATATAATTTAGGGTATGCTTATGACGAACAGGGCAAAGATACTCTTGCTCTGAAATACTATAACAAAGCAATAAAGGCTGGCAATGAGATTGGTCATAGCATTCCGGTTATATTTTCCTCGGTTAGTGCAAGTGCCATTTACCTGAGGAATAAGAATTATACGGTAGCAAAACAGTTTGCTGACGAAGCGTTCAACCTTGTTACGGCTGAGAATAATTATGACAACATATTGGCAGAAATTTATGGTATATATAGTGAAATATACTTAGCGCAGGGTAAATCACAGGAAGCACTGGCCATTGTAGAGAAAGGATTGGCGATTGCCAAAGCATCTCATAAGAATTCATATATTCTGCAGAATTATAAACGACTTGCCGATATTTATAATCACACGGGTAATCCAGGAAAGGCTTACGAAGTCTTGTTGCGCTATACAACGTTGAACGACTCTATCCGGAACGTGTCAAATCGCGAATCGATTGAACAGGTGATGCACGGATATGAGCTGGAGAAAAAGGATATACAAATGGCTGCACAGACGGCACAGTTTGAATCCGGTATATTTCGCAGAAATTCATTTATAGTATTATTGATAGGCCTGTTGGTGATAGCACTTCTGGTGTATAATCGAACGAAGTTGGTGTTGGCAGCCCGGCAGCAGCAATTAAAGTATTCCACACAGTCGCTGCTGGAGAAATCAAAAATTATAGCGCATATCAGCGAGCAGCTTACAGTGTTGAAGAACAGCGTACCCGTTATTGACGGCAACATGGAGAAGTTCGGGCAGATACTGCAACTTAAAATCCACACGGAAGAAGATTGGGAAAATTTTAAGAAAGCTTTTGATGAAGTATATCCGGGTTTCTTTAATAATCTACGTTATAAATATCCCGGTATAACAGCAGCCGAGCTACGCCTGGCTGCCATGACAAAACTCAACTTGTCGATCAAAGAAGCGGCTTCCATGCTGGGTATATCCACGGAAAGTGTAAAGCAATCGCGCTATCGCCTGAAGAAAAGAATAGGGGTGCCTGAGGATTTAACCTTGAAAGGTTTCCTGGAAGCACATGTATAGCTGCTACCTCTGTACTGGTATAAATGCGCATCGGTGGTTATGTTCAGATATAGCTATAAATAAAAAAGTCGGACGTGAATCCGACTTTTATGATGAGTATAATTTACTTCATTAGTATACTTCTTCTTTCAATTGTTTGTTGTCAAGATAATTCCATACCAGACTGCTGGCTCCTAATATAGGGGCAGCCTGATTTTGTAAACCTGAAGGAAGAACTTTTACTTTACCACGGAATAGCGGCATCAGGTTCGCTTCCATGTGTTTTATCGTAGGCTTGAAGATAAGATCGCCAGCCAGTGACAAACCTCCGAACAGGAATATAGCTTCCGGATCGGTATGTACTACCGTTTCAGCGAGCTTCATACCGAGTATACGTCCGGTATATTCAAATGCTGCCAAGGCAACAACATCGCCACGTACGGCAGCTTCTGTAATCATTTTGGTTGTAAGATTATCGAAGCTGATACCGCGGAGTTCGCTTGGTTCGAGGTGATCGGCCAGCAATTTATATACCGTACGTTTTATACCTGTAGCCGATACATAGGTCTCCAGGCAACCGCGTTTACCGCAGTTACAGAAACGACCGGCAGGGTTTACAGAGGTATGTCCTACTTCACCTGCTATACCATGTTTACCATTGAGAAGATGTCCATTGCATACAAAGCCGCTTCCGAGACCCGTTCCTAAAGTAATCACGACAAAGTCTTTCATGCCCTTAGCAGAACCATATACCATTTCACCTACGGCTGCAGCATTTGCATCGTTAGTTACGATAGCCGGTATATCAAACTCTTCACGAAACATATCCGCCAGCGGAATGATACCTTTCCACGGCAGGTTCGTGGCGCGTTCAATCGTTCCTTTGTAGTAATTTCCATTTGCGGCACCAACGCCTACACCGATCACTTTGTGTGCAAATGAAATGGTAGTCATCGCTTTACGAAGAGCTTCTGCAAGACCACCAAAGTAGTCTTTGAACTCTTCATACTCCGTTGTTGAAATGCTGCCCTGGAAAACAACATTACCATCGCGATCAACGATACCATACTTGGTATTCGTTCCTCCGATGTCGATTCCAATGGTTAGTTCTTTCATGGTAAATTTTGAATTATTGATTGGTTTGGTTGCTTCGTTTTTCCTAGATCGACAAGATCTTCGCTATGCGCATCGACTCTTCATCTATCTCGTGATGGCTCTGCATAATGGTATCAAAATCATTATACACGATTTTGTTGTCTTTAATTCCCACCATCACATCACTCTTGTTATTCAGTAAACCCTCCACGGCAGCTATACCCATACGGCTCGCCAATACGCGATCGAAGTAAGTAGGAGCTCCGCCACGCTGAAGATGTCCGAGCACAGTAACTTTAATATCGAAGTATGAAGAACGTTCGGCAACTTTCTTGGCGAGCGTATGTGCATCACCGATCTTGGAGCCTTCCGCTACTACAACAAGATTTGACTTCTTGCTGGTTTCTTCACCTTCACCTAATTTTTCATAAAGTTCATCGAAGGTCATTGTCTCTTCCGGTATAACGATTGCAGCCGCACCTCCGGCTATACCGCTGTTGATGGCTATATATCCGGAATTTCTTCCCATTACCTCAATAAAGAACAAACGGTTGTGGGAGAGGGCCGTATCGCGAATCTTATCAATAGCTTCAACAGCTGTGTTGGTTGCGGTGTCGTAACCAATTGTATAATCAGTACCTGATAAATCATTATCGATCGTGCCTGGTATACATATAGAAGGTATACTAAACTCCTGGTAAAATTTATGAAGACCTGTAAATGTACCATCGCCTCCTATAGCCACGAGTGCATCTATACCTTCACTTCTTAATTTACCCAATGCTTTCAATCTTCCTTCGGGAGTACGAAACTCCTTGCTGCGTGCAGACTTTAATACGGTTCCACCACGCTGCAGAATGTTACCTACTGAGCGCGCATCAAGTTGTTCAAAGTCTCCTTCAATCATACCTTCATAGCCACGCAGTACTCCTACGCAATCAACTTTATAGTATGCGCATGCGCGCACCACGGCACGGATGGCTGCGTTCATTCCCGGAGCATCGCCACCCGATGTGAATACCCCGATCTTCGAAATTTTATTGTTCATCTGGTTGAAAAATCCATCAAAAATAATGTACTGTTAATATTTTGCAATCAATTAATTTATCATTCAGATTTCAATCGTTTGAAATAATTGATTAGCCCGTTTGTTGAAGAGTCGTGAGAGGAGATTTCTTCAGCAGCCGTAAGTTCCGGAAGTATTTTCTTCGCCAGAACTTTTCCAAGTTCAACGCCCCACTGATCAAAACTGAAAATGTTCCAGATGATTCCCTGGGCAAAAATCTTATGCTCATATATAGCAATGAGACTACCCAATGTTTCCGGTGTCAGCTTTTTGAAAAGTATACTGTTGCTTGGTCTGTTACCTTCGAACACGCGGAATGGTGCATGAAACTTGATAGCTTCTTTGTCGAGTCCTGCTTTTGCAAGTTCAGCTTCAACTTCTTCCTGCGTTTTACCGCGCATCAATGCTTCGGTCTGTGCAAAGTAATTCGAAAGTAATTTATCGTGATGATCACTCAGTGGATTATGACTGATTGCAGGCGCGATGAAGTCGCACGGTATAAGTTTGGTTCCCTGATGTATCAGTTGATAGAAAGCGTGTTGTCCGTTCGTGCCAGGCTCGCCCCATATAACAGGACCTGTCTGGTACGTTACCGGTTCACCATTACGATCTACAGATTTACCGTTACTCTCCATGTTGCCTTGCTGAAAGTAAGCAGCGAAGCGATGCAGGTATTGATCGTACGGTAATATAGCTTCTGATGCCGCTCCGAAGAAATTGTTATACCATATACCCAGCAACGCGAGTACAACTGGTATATTTTTCTCGAACGGTTCATTCCTGAAATGATTGTCAACAGCATGGGCTCCGCTCAACAGCTTCTCGAAGTTTTCAAAGCCGATGGTACAGGCTATTGATAAACCGATAGAAGACCAGAGCGAGTAACGACCACCAACCCAATCCCAGAATACAAACATATTTTCCGGTGCTATACCAAACTTTGTAACTTCTTTCTGGTTGGTTGATACGGCTACAAAGTGTTTCGCCACTTCACCTTTGCCACCTGTTTTTTCGAGGAACCAAGCGCGCGCTGATTCAGCATTCGTCATCGTCTCCTGTGTAGTAAATGTTTTGGATGCAATGATAAATACCGTTGTCTCCGGGTTAACACGCTTTACAATTTCAGCAATGTGTGTACCATCAACATTGGATACAAAGTGAGGTGTTATATTTTTCCAATAGGGGCGGAGTGCCTCTGTTACCATATAGGGGCCGAGATCGGAACCACCTATACCTATATTTACTATATCTGTAATCGCTTTACCGCTATAGCCTTTCCAGGTGCCGTTAATAAGGTTGGATGAGAAAGTTTTCATCTGGTTCAACACAGCGTTAACATCGGGCATCACATCAATCCCTTCAGCAAGAATGGGAGCGTTGGAGCGGTTACGCAAGGCTATATGCAATACCGAGCGACCTTCCGTCTGGTTGATAGCTTCGCCCCGGAACAATGCATCGATAGCGTCTTGCAATTCAACCTCTTTTGCAAGGGCTATCAGCTCTTTCATTACCTCCTCGTTGATTATGTTTTTGGAATAATCAACCAGAATGTCGTTGAACTGGACATGGAATTTTTCAAAGCGACCCGGATCTTCTGCAAACATCTCGCGCATGTGCGTTGCCTGCATGTGTAGGAAGAGCGCTTCAAGTCTCTGCCAGGCTGCGGTTTCTGTTGGATTCTGGTTTGGTAACATAATTTTGAAAAATTAGGAAGTGCGAAGATAGAGTTTATGCTTAAAAACCCTAAAGCCTGTACTTTTTTAACCAGAAACCAATCTTCTAATCTTGTAATCTTATAATCTTCCAATTTTGCAATCTCCTAAAAACGAAAAAGCCTGAAGTACGAGACCTCAGGCTTTTCATACAGTTTTTAATGCGAGTTACTTCTTGAACTTGCTCACGAGCATAGCAAGTTTTTCTTCCATGCTAACCTCTTTCTCTTTCGGCTTGCTGTTGTCCTTACGGTTACGTTGTTGTGATCCTCCACCGCTACCTGCCGGTGCCTGATCAGCAAACGGATTGCTCTTCATCGAGAGACCTATACGCTTACGCGGAACATCAACCTCTACCACGGTAACTTTTACTTTCTGCTGAACGGTAACAACCTCCTTCGGATCTTTAATAAACTTGTCAGACAAGTGACTGATATGAACCAGCCCATCCTGGTGTACACCTATATCTACAAAGGCACCAAAGTTGGTAACGTTCGTTACAATGCCGGGCAGCGACATACCTATCTTGAGATCGGCAATGGTATTTACACCATCCGTAAAGCTGAAGATTTCAAATGTCTGGCGCGGGTCACGTCCGGGTTTTTCAAGCTCGGAGAGTATATCTGTCAAAGTCGGGAGACCAACTTTTTCTGTCACGTATTTTTTCAGATCAAGTTGTCTGCGCAGTTCGGCACTGCTCATCAGTTCTTTTACAGAGCAACCTAAATCAGAGGCCATCTGCTGAACGATCGGGTAACTTTCCGGGTGTACGGCACTGGCATCGAGCGGATTCTCTGCTTCACGAATGCGCAAGAAACCTGCAGCCTGCTCGAATACTTTTTCTCCGAGACGCGATACTTTCATCAACGACTCACGATTTTTGAACGGTCCGTTTTGATTACGGTGTTCAACTATATTTTTAGCAAGCGATGGACTCAAACCGGATACGTAGGAGAGGAGCTCCTTACTCGCTGTATTTACTTCAACGCCAACCGAGTTCACGCAACTCATCACCACGTCATCAAGACCTTGCTTGAGTTTAGACTGATCAACATCGTGCTGATATTGTCCTACACCAATCGATTTAGGATCGATCTTTACAAGTTCTGCAAGCGGGTCGGTAAGTCTTCTTCCGATAGACACCGCACCACGAACGGTAACATCTTTATCCGGGAATTCATCGCGGGCAACTTCGGATGCTGAGTATACCGAAGCCCCACTTTCATTTACCATTACGATGATGATCTTGTTGCTGAGGCCGATCGATTTGGCAAACGCTTCTGTTTCGCGTCCAGCCGTACCGTTGCCTATAGCAATGGCTTCAATATCATACTTCTCACAAAGTGATTGAATGAGTGCCGCAGACTTGGCAGTTTCACGCTGAGGCTCGTGCGGATATATAACATCGTGATGCAATAATTTACCCTGGCGATCGAGGCACACAACTTTACAGCCGGTTCTGAAACCAGGGTCAAGTGCCAGCACATTTTTCTGTCCGAGCGGTGCAGCGAGCAGAAGTTCTTTCAGGTTAGAAGCAAATACTTTGATCGCTTCTTCGTCTGCTTTCATCTTCGACTCCATGCGTACTTCTGTTTCCAGTGACGGACGTAGCAGTCGTTTGTAGCTGTCTTTAATAGCAAGACGTACCTGTTCGGCAGCAGCGTTTTCAGTTTTTATATACTGACGCTCCATCGAGCTGATAGCCTGTTCTTCAGGCGGATATATATCGAGTGCAAGTATACCTTCCTTCTCGCCTCTGCGCATAGCGAGCAAGCGGTGTGATGGTGTTTTGGATATAGGCTCAGTCCATTCAAAGTAGTCTTTGAATTTCTGCCCTTCCGCTTCTTTACCTTTCAGCACGCGTGACTCCACAGCACCTTCGCTCCAGAAAATTTCACGCACATTTTTACGTGTATCCGGATTTTCACTTACCCATTCTGCCATGATATCGCGGGCGCCATCCAATGCTTCTTCGAGACTCGCCACTCCTTTTTCAGAATCAACAAACGACTTGGCGAATTCTTCCAGGTCAAATTTCTCCTGGTCGAACAAGCGCTGCGCAAGGGGTTCAAGACCTTTCTCTTTCGCCACGCTCGCGCGGGTTTTACGTTTGGGCTTATACGGAAGGTAAATATCTTCCAGTTCAGCGAGGGTTTCAGCAACTACGATCGAAGACATCAACTCCGGTGTAAGCTTTCCTTGCTTTTCAATTGAGCTGATAATGGCTTCTCTGCGTTTATCCAATTCACGCAACTGCTCGATACGGTCGCGGACGTTGGTAATCATTACTTCATCCATACTGCCGGTCATTTCTTTCCGGTAGCGCGAGATAAAAGGAATGGTGGCACCTTCAGCCAGCAGGTCACCAACAGCTTTGACATTCTTGAGGGGTTGTGAGAATTCTTTTGCAATCTGTTCAACCCACCGTGCGAGATTCTCTTGTTCCATAAATTTTAAACAGGTCGGCAAAAATAGAAGAAGGAATGTAACCTGCAATACTGTATTTTTATCCGTATTTAACTTTCGGTATGACGAAAAAAAAGATAGCCCTTGTGGCTCACGATAATAAGAAGAAGGAGCTAATTGAATGGTCGAAGTTGCATCGCGACAGTATGGAAAAATTTGAAATTTATGCGACCGGTACAACAGGAAGATTGCTCGAACAGGAATTGCAATTACCCATACACATGCTGCACAGCGGACCGCTCGGTGGCGACCAGCAGATTGGTGCTTTAATATCGGAAGGACAAATAGAAGCACTCGTTTTTTTCTGGGATCCAATGGAGCCACTTCCGCACGATCAGGATATAAAAGCGTTGCTGCGTATAGCCACCGTGTGGAATATTCCCATAGCATGCAACCGCTCAACAGCAGATCTTTTGTTTTCAACCCCGACACTCTTGTACGACTATGAGCGTGTAAAACCAGATTTTTCAGCATACCAAAGCCGAAAACTGTAATTAAATTATTTGGCCGAGTTCTTGAAAATTAAATTCAACGTTGTAAGTTTGCGCTCCCATTTAGAAAAGATGGCGCGGTAGCTCAGGTGGTTAGAGCGTTGGATTCATAACCCAAAGGTCGGGGGTTCAACTCCCCCCCGCGCTACACAACATTAAAAAGCCTGAAATCTTTAAGATTTCAGGCTTTTTTTGTTCATGGGGAGCCAGTTCGGTTTACTGCATCATAGAAATTATCACTATTTCAAGGTTTCTTAATTTGACTAATCAGCGTGTTCGAACCTCTCAATCCTTTGTAACTATAAATCGACTCGAGTATAGCGCAGGTGAATATTTACTTGCAAATAAGTATTCGTAGTAATGTCATAGTAGAAGATCTGTGTGTGCTAAGTATACTTTACACGCAAACATCATTGCGCTATATATAGTCGTCTATTGCATACATATTTATTTAAGCGAGGTATACGTTATAGATGATGATTCGCCTTAGAAGAACTTTTTGTTTAAACAAAAAAAGCAACTACTAAAAGATCACTTGAGAAATCAACAATACAAATTTTGAGATGCATGGATTTCGCGCATGTTGGGGTAACTCAACTGAAAGTCATGACCGACAAAGGGAATGTAAACGACATTGTATACATTTCGAAATATATGCGACATGCGGTTAGCCAATTATTGGTGACAAGTTAAACTGACAGTACCCAAATTGACAAAATGCTGAAAAAATATTACGGGACATATGGTGGAATTTTAATTGGTGGACTTTATGGACTGCTAATGAGGATAGTTTTTGGACTAAACTTTAAAGGCGATTTCGCTGACTTATTCTCAATCACTTTTGTTTGGATTCTACCAATAGTTGTTGGCTTGTCATCATTAATATTTTCGTCAAAAGAAGATTTGCAAAGCATTGGTGTTAGAGTTTCACGACCTGTATTAGCAGTTCTGACTTTTTTTATTCTTTGCTATTGGACAGGGCACGAAGACATTATTTGCATTCTAATCATTTCAATTCCTTTTCTACTTGTTGCAGGAATCTCGGGTGTAATTTTGGGCAGCACAGTTTTACGATATAGACAACGAAATGGAATTTTATATTCTGTATTTTTTATCCCACTTGTTGCAGGACTTATTGAACCAACAATTCCAACCCCAACAGAAAAATATGAAACTACTTCTTCCATTATTATTAACGCTAACAAGGAAGTAATTTGGAAAAGTATAGTGCGAGTAAGAGAAATAAGCAATGGTGAGTATGAAAAAGGATTTTTCAATTTAGCAGGCATTCCAAGACCTCTGTATGCTGAACTTGACAAAGACACATTAGGAGGCGAAAGAATTGGACACTTTGAAGGTGGACTGAAATTTCAAGAAAATATCATTGAATGGAATAAAGACAACTTGATAACTTTCGACATTAAAATTATTCCGTCATCATCCAACAGAACAATCTTTGAAAGACATATGTTGAACGGTGAGCATTTTAAATTCTTAAAAGCAACTTATTGTCTTAAACAAGTTTCAAAAAATAAAACAGAATTACTATTGACAACAATGTATCAGCTTGACACTAAAATAAATTTTTATGGTGAGTTTTGGGGACATCAACTTTTGACAGACTTTCAAGACAGACTAATAAAAGTAATAAAAACACGATGTGAAAAATAACCAGCCACCAACATCGGTTAGGCAAAAGCAGGGCAGAAAGAAGTAATTGAACATTTGCACTTCTATCAGGACTTCACCTTTTACTGAAGGAAAAGGTTCGAACTACCGACCCTACAGTCTACACAACATTAAAAAGCCTGAAATCGTAAAGATTTCAGGCTTTTTTTGGTTCGAAGTAATCCTGTTCAGTTCACTGGATGCTCGAAATTCTCACAAAATTAAGGTTTCTTAATTTATTGACTAATCAAGAGTGTTCGAACCAGTGTGTCAGGATATTTATAAATCGATTTATAGTATATAGAAGTAACATATAGTATATATAACATTGGCTATATTTTGTCACGGTCGACACTTAATGCCTCCTTTTGCTTCACGTTGATTTTTGTTCTGGACGCTCTGTCACTGATCTTAGCTGACGTTCTGAAATGGGTATAGCAAGAAGAGGAAACGAAATTCCTGACAGTGTGCTGCTCAGGGACTGATCCTGGATGTGCAGTATCGGGCGATTTGCCACGCTCCGGTGGCCGACTTACGCAAAAGGAACAGCTCGTTATACGCCGAATGCATTACGACACCAGTGGCTTTGTTGGTCTCGCTTCCTTCAGTCGAGCTCCGAACGAATGCCCAGTCGGGACTGATCTGCACAACCTCCTTGATTTCATAGTGCATGTTAAAGCCGACCGCTTGGAATACGTCGGGATAGATCCTGGCAAGGTCGTCCTTGCCCACTGACGCCCGCAGACCGGGACCCATTAGGACGCCATCATCAGCGTATGTGGCTAAAACGTGGGCCACGTCAGCGCGATTGAACGCTGTCAAGTAGGCGACAGCCGTTGCTTCGATAGAGGCCAGTTCCTCATTCATTGCTTCATTCATTGCTTCATTCATTATTCACTTATTTGTTATTCCTTCGAATCATTAACGTTGATGATAAAGTTCTTTTTAATGGTCAATAATCTTGTGCTCCAATAAATCGCGAAACTTTATCTTGATATTTCGAACAACCAGTAGGGAGAAGATCAAAGTCTTCGACTGTGATCTTGAGGGAAATTTGAAAACTACAGTGCAAACGTAAATTCATTACTATACTTTTGAAAGTAGTATACTAAAACTGTATTAGTATGTAAAATAATAGTAATGTTGATTTACAATTAGATACATTTATAAATGGAAGAAAAAAATATGTGCCCGGTAGACTATGCCGTCAATTTATTGAGTGGAAAATACAAATTGCGTATTCTTCATGCTTTACTTCAGGAAAGCCCGCAACGCTTTAAAGTATTGGAACGAAGGATCACGGGTATTTCGCCAACCATGTTGACCTCACAGTTACGCGAACTTGAAAAAGACGGTTTGATTGGCAGAACCATATTTGCAACTGTACCGCCTACCGTAGAGTACAATATAACTTCAGTGGGGCAGTCTACCTTGCCTATGCTTAATGAAATTTATAAGTGGGGTTTGGCTCATCAATCGGATAATTTAAAGAAGAACTGACGAAGTGGATGATCCCTTTCTTGTCTTGCATTTTCAGAACAAGCAGAATTCTGCCGGTTCCGTAACTGGATAATAGATTCAGACAAAATATTTAGTATTCCTATAATGTGGTCAATGCCACTACCTATCGTGAAGCCCAAAATCCTTGATTTTAATCAAGTCTTGAAGGAAAAGGTTCGAACTACCGACCCTCCAGTCTACGATAAAAAAGCCCTCTAATTTGCAGAAATTAGAGGCTTTTTTGTTCTAGCCATTAGTGTCCGGGGAAAGATTTTAAAAACGGATTTTTACCGGACAGCCGAAGCGTAGATTATACCTATTCATCGCGTCCATGAATGAAATAACTCTTTCTCCCTATGAAAAAGTATATTCAGTAATGATACGAGAGATATATAGCTGATTTTACCGGACAGCCTGATTCATTTTGAAAGAATGAATATGGAGTATGGCCTCTTTTCACTGTCCAGAGAAAAATCTGCGTTTTTAAATAGAGATAGTTTTTAGGCACTTTAAAAATTTCCTCGGACAACAATGTGTTCTAGCTGGAGGCGAATTCGAACCTTTACGGATTTTTCACGGAATCGCTTCATCGCAAGCATTTGTCGGACTTTGTTGAGTCGGTTGCAGTTCACATCCTAACACTATATGTAGCTATAGATACTTGCGAGCATTTTTCTAGACAATAGAAATTTACAATAGACCTTATTGATTTTCATTTCTAACCCGTTTCCTTTTTTATAGTTTTCTATACATTACTTCAATGTCATTTTATGAGGTGAGAAGTGTTCATTGAGCATTTCGATAGATAAGATTCTTTCTAATCCAATTTTCATGTAGATTATATATAATCTAAACTCTCGTAAAAAAAGTCACGGTGAAATATAGACTCGTATTACATTTATATAGCCTGCAATTGACTACATTAAATCTCAATTACTTTTAGTAACTTTCATATCCGATCATATTTCCCTTTTTATGTATAAGTACTTAACGTATTAATTACTATTTCTCGAGAAAATCGGTTTTGTAATTTTGAATAAATGGAAACGGATAAATATTTCACTATAAGAAAACCTGGTAGCTCACTCTTATCAAGCATAGTGGAGAGTTACTTTTATATCGATGTTTCTGTTGCTGAGCTACAGGAAAAGGCAGAACCTATAATACCGTCTCCAAGGATTACGTTTGGTTATTTTTTTGATTACCCATTTACTGTCGTCAATCACACAATAAATAAATCCAAATTAGTTAATATAGCTATATCGAGAATTTCCCCGCGAAAAATAACAGTCCAGCCGTATACCGACAAAATAAAAATTCTTGGGGCACATTTAAAGCCTTATGGTTTGGCATATTTTACAACAAAGCCTATAAATTCTTTACCTTGGTTGATTAACACGGAGGAGTTATTTGGCGATATCGCTAAAAACTTCTTGCAAAAAGTAAATGTTTGCAGTAATGCAGAGCAAATGTTCAACGAAGTCGAAACTGTGTTTTTAGATAATATACTTAATCGCGATTTGTCACTGATCACAAAAGCGATAGACCTGATAAATGAAAACTTGGGCCACATTGAAATTACCGAGCTATCCAAGCGATTAGAAGTTTCCGACCGGACAATACGAAATCACTTTTATGAATATATAGGTTGCTCGCCAAAGGAATATTTACGTATTGTAAAATTAAGGCAAGTAGCCTATCAATTGAAACACTCAGAAAATTCAATAGCTGAGATTGCCCACGATAACAACTATTTTGACCAAGCACATTGCATTCATGAAGTGAAGGGAATTACCGGACACTCTCCTAATCAACTTCGAAAAGAAATTCCTAGTTTCCGTTTTTTACAATTTTAAGTTTGGGTCTTTGCTGAACTTTGTGTCGTGAGATAAAATTTAACAGGATGAAGTTAGATGCTTTTGTTACCCTATTGCGTTCCTTGGTTGGTGAAATTCATCCCGTATAGTACATGTCACGAGTTTGTTCGTCCCATGCGAATCATAATTATAAGGCACCCTCACGCTGACATATTGGGGGGTGGTACACAGTTCAGAAAGTAAAGAAGTAAAATGTATACAAAGATGAAAACAATTGTAAAAAATAACCTTTTAGAAAAATATAGTAAAGGAATCATCATCATTCATTGGTTGAGTTTTCTATTGATCATTTTGCTCATTCCCTTAGGTTACGTAATGGCAGATCTAAATCCTGGAACGGCTAGACTTACTCTATTGAAAGCGCATATGGTTATTGGTATTTTGGTTTTTGCTTTGACGCTTGTTCGTGTTTGGTTCTTCTTTAACCACAAGAGACCTTCAAGACTTGAAACCGGAAATTTGTTGCACAATAAGCTGGTTGTCTGGATGGAAAATTCATTTTACTACGTGTTGATACTGCTATGTATATCAGGCATCGTAACCATTACAACTGGCAATCTTGGGGGAGCACTACTGAGTTCAGATGCTTCACTTTTACCGGAGAGTGTAGATGTACCTGCGCTTAGGGCGCATAAAGCATTGGTGGTGTTATTGATTTTTTTATTGATTGGACATATCTGTGGTGTGATTAACCATTATGTTAAAAACAAAGAAAATACATTGAGAAGAATTTTATAGTTAATATTTGATTAACTACGAAAACAACAATTTTATTGGACCAACATCATTGGTTGCGCATTCATTATTCACAGATGGCTGTCTTGTTGTATTATTTGTTCTAGCTCCGTTTGGGAAACACAATTCAGCAGAGGAATTCCTGTTTTGGTTACATTATAGTAAGATCCGTACAACATATCAAAAAAGTTCATCTCAAGCTCTGAAAAACTTGATTTTTAGCAAATCCTGAAGGAAAGGTTCGAACTACCGACCCTCCAGTCTACTCGATACTAAAAAGCCAGAAATCATAATGATTTCTGGCTTTTTTTGTTTGAAGTGATTCTGTCCAGTCGGCTATATCTGAGTTTTACGCTGATTCTGATTTTTATATTTCCAATCCGAAGTGCATTTCGAACCTTTATCTATACTAGAGAATAACATAGTTCTCTATTATTCAAGCTACTTCAGTCTTTAAAGATCACTGGAATAGCAGGTATTTTTTAGAAAAAAAACTATTCAATAAATTTATTGAATAGATGGAACTGTCGCTCTTGCTTCGGGGTTAGTGTTGTATAGAACAGAAATAATGAATAAAAGACAATACAAGGATACAGTGTATAGTGAACTGGCGCGGATCACAAAGTCTTTGGCAAATCCACACCGTATGGAAATCATAGAACTACTTGGTCAAGGAGAGTTTTCAGTTGAGCAAGTAGCCGAACAAACTAATCTTACAATTGCCAATGCATCTCAACATTTACAGGTATTAAAACAGGGCCAGTTGGTAGATATAAATCGCCAGGGAAATTTCATTTTCTACCGTCTTTCAAATGACAATGTATTCAAGGCTTGGAAGGCACTCCGTGAGTTGGGTGTCGAGCGTATCGAGGCAGTCGAGAAAGTAGTAAAAGAATTTAGGAAGTCGAAGTTCGATTTTCAATCGGTTACTATTGATGAATTGATTGAGAAAATAGATTCTGGAAAAGTCACTGTCCTTGATGTGCGACCGGAATCAGAATATAGGCAGGGACATATAGCGAGTGCTATTTCGATTCCGATAGGAGAACTCTCTAAACGGCTTAAAGAATTACCCAAGCGAACGGAGATCATTGCCTATTGTCGCGGCCCGTTCTGTGTATATGCAGATGAAGCTGTGTCGATACTTTTAAAGGCAGGATATAAGGCGAATCGGTTAAACGAGGGTTTCCCTGATTGGAAATTAGAGAATCTCCCTGTTGATGTCTCTATTAGCTAAAAGCAACTAATAACTAAAAGCAACTAACATGAAATCCGAGGAGTTAATCATTGATGTATCCACTTTGTCTCATTGGCTCCAGGAAAAACGTCCTGTGACTGTTTTAGATGTAAGGCCAATAGAGCAAAGAGAAGAGTGGGCAATAGCAGGAAGCGTTCATGCCGATATATATGACAAATTGAAAAGTGGAGATCAACATGTTTTTGATGATGTTCAATTGAGACATGATCAGCCCGTTGTTACGGTATGTGCTGCAGGGAAAACCAGCTTGATAGCCGCTGAACTGTTAAGGCAAAAGGGATATCGAGTCTATTCTCTGAAAGGAGGTATGAAAGAATGGAACTTTGCTTTCGACACAGCCGAAGTAATTTTGGGAAAGGTAAAAATTATTCAAGTAAGACGCTCATCGAAGGGTGTCCTATCATACATTATTGGATCTGATGATGAGGCATTGGTTATAGATGCAGCGCTTGATCCTCAGGTATATATGGACTTGGCAAAAGCGAATAAATGGACTATCAAGTATGTAACAGATACTCATATACATGCTGACTATCTTTCGCGTACTCGCGAACTGGCCCAGACAAGTAATGCAAAACACTTGCTGATAAATACTGCTGGCGTTAGTTATCCATTCACGCCTATAAATGATGGTGACCGACTCAAGGTTGGTGATGCTATTATTGAAATTATATATAGTCCCGGGCATACAGCTGAAAGTACCTCTTTCAAACTAGGAGAAGATGCATTATTTACAGGCGACACATTGTTTACTGACGGAGTTGGTAGACCGGACCTGAAGGCCAACACTGATGAAGTCATTACACGTGCGAAGCTTCTTTATCATTCTATACACAAGCTATTAAGCTTGAATCCAGATACACTGGTGCTTCCGGCACACCTGGCATCTACTATTCCATTAGATGGTAAGTTGATTGCCGGGAGTATTAAAGATCTAAAGAATAAACTCCAGATGCTGACGTTCGCAGAGGATGAGTTTGTAGACTATACCCAATCACGTATACCACCTACACCTCCCAACTATCTCACCATTGCCACACTAAACAAACAGGGTTCGTATGAAGGGTATAACCCAGCGGATTTGGAAGCAGGGGCTAATCGTTGCGCGATTGCTTAAAGAACTTTTATGACTTCGCCGGTGAATAAAAATTATAATGAACAGTCCGTTTTCCTTCCCGAGAATTTACTTCATAGTCTTTTAAGAAGACTGCAGGCGCTTTTTACTTCTGTTCATGTACCTGTATAGCCCGGAAGAAGTTGGACTACAGGAAGCGATAGCAGAATTTGTTTCGCGATAAGGGGGCATCACGCTCAAAGTTTAGGAGCAGACTGTGTTGAGATGGAAGCGTCAGCATTGTATGCTTTTAGTCGGGTCCAATCAAAACCGGTAGTATGTTTCGCGCATATAACAAATTCGATGGCTCAGCAGAACGGTGACTTTGAGAAAGGAACAGAAAATGGCAGTCTCACATCACTTGAATTAGTATATCAAACTGTAAAACTTCTGAGTTAAATGGGTAACGAAATCAAACTTGGCCTTAAGGAAAATTGGAAGCAATTCACCTTACTGGTAATCGTCAACGCTTTTGTAGGAGGGATGATTGGCTTAGAGCGTACGATTATTCCACAAATTGCTGAAGTTGATTTTGGCTTAGAAGCAAAAACTGCTGTACTATCTTTCATCGCTGTGTTTGGTACCACGAAAGCCACCACCAATTACTATACAGGCACGTTAGCGAATCGTTTTGGAAGACGAAATCTGCTCTTAGCTGGCTGGGTATTAGCGTTGCCAGTTCCACTGCTCCTGATTTATGCGCAAAATTGGAACTGGATAATATTAGCGAACATCTTTCTTGGTATCAGTCAAGGGCTCACTTGGTCAAGCACAGTCGTAATGAAGATTGACCTGGTTGGAGAAAAGAACAGGGGCTTCGCTATGGGACTAAATGAATTTGCCGGATATATAGCTCTAGCTGCTATTGCCTTTGCTACTGGCTGGATTGCCAGTCGTTATGGACTTAGGCCATACCCGTTTTATATCGGGGTCGGTTTAGGTTTCTTTGGATTACTTCTTAGTTTGTTGTTTATAAAAGACACGCATCAGCATGTAAAACTCGAAGCTACGTCAAGTAAAATTCCGTTATTAAAAAATGTCTTTTGGGACACTACCTGGAAGCACAAAAATTTAGGCTCCATTACGCAAGCTGGTCTTATCAATAACTTGAATGATGGAATGGTATGGGGACTATTTCCTTTATTACTTGTATCAAAGGGATTCGATCTACATCAAACCGGAATTATCGTTGCAACCTATCCAGCAGTTTGGGGGGTGGGGCAACTTTACTCAGGCAAACTTGCAGACAAGTATTGCAAAAAAACTTTGCTATTCATTGGTATGCTTACGCAGGGTGTTGCTCTTCTTACCATGATTGTAGCAAATTCTTTTTTTTGGTTCATGTTGTTATCTGCCTTACTTGGAATTGGTACTGCTGTAGTATATCCGACTTTCCTTGCTGCAATTGCAGACTATACTCATCCGGAACAACGGCCGAAAAGTATGGGTATATTTCGTTTGTGGAGAGACCTTGGTTATGCTATAGGAGCTATCCTTACTGGATTAATAGCTGATCGTTTTGGCTTACTGGCCCCGATACTGGCGATCGGATTTCTAACTGTAGCATCCTCGCTTATCGTGAAATTCAGAATGAGTTGTGCAGAGATGAAAAACGCGGTATCAGACTTAAAATTTCAACTTTCGCCTTGTCACTAATTCAACCTTCATGAAAATTTTATTTCAACTTAATGATGCTCTTTATTGGAGGAGACTCGATCACCAGCGCACAGCCTGATCAGAAAACAAAAAACGGACAGCACAATATTGGCGAAATGCTGACCATCATTTTGACAGGGAAGAAGATATAAAAAATATAAAGCCAGCTTTTGATGTAATTTCAAAATTGAATAGTCGTGGAGTTATTATCACAGCTAAAGGAAACAACGTTGATTTCGTATCAAGGTTTTTTGCACCTCAAGTTGGTGTTAACGAAGACCCTGTAACAGGTTCAGCTCATACAACATTAACGCCATATTGGGCAAAACAACTTGACAAAGAAGAATTTACAGCGATACAACTTTCAGAGCGTAAAGGGTATTTACTATGTAAGTATTTAAATGAGAGAGTTGAAATTAGCGGAAAAGCAAAGCTATATTTAATAGGAGATATATACCTGGATTAAAAAAAACTAAAAATTGCGGTTTGTCTATTGTTTTGTTCTAATATCTTATCCGTAACAAATATTCAAAGGACTAAGTAATTGTTCGTTCTTTCTTTGTAACGTAAGTATGCCGTTCGGTGGATACCAAAGCAATTCATTGAATGCTTTAACAGAACATATCGGGATGCTAAGTAATTCGAACCTCTTATATATAGTGTTAGTCTCCTTCTAAAAGTTGATAATTATTTATATAGACATTAGATCATTTCTTACGCCCCATTGATAATGAGGTGTAATTCATTCTCTGTCTATATATAGGGGAATATTTTGGAGCTCGGTTTTTCAGTTCAGATAGTGTGCCTGCATTAAATGTGTTCGAGGCTCTTGGCTAATACTCCGTGGATAATCGCCGGATAATCGTTTACTTTATCTGATACAGTAAAAATTGCGCATTTTTTTTGAACTTTGATTCTCTTGTAAAATAGCAATATGTACGAAGCTCTTTTTGCCTATATTAAGCGTTACAGCAACGTCCCGCTCACATCAAATGAAATAGAAATCATTCATAAATCGTGGGTGCCACAAAAGCTAAAAAAAAGAGAGACCTTACTACACCGGGGAGAAATTTGTAAACAAACAGCGTTTATTGTAAAGGGTGCTATGCGGCAGTATAGTGTGGACGATAGTGGCAATGAGCATACAATTCAATTAGCAATCGAAAACTGGTGGATCGTTGACCGTGAAAGTTACCTGATGCGCACTCCCTCTGTATACAATATAGAAGCATGGGAAGACACACAGCTACTTATTTTAAAAAGAAAAGAGTTAGAAGACATTCTTGAGTTTCCCGCAATCAAAGAAATGTTTTGGCATATGGATCAAAACAATTATATCGCTTCACAAAAACGATTAAATGATGCCATTAGTCTAACAGCACTAAATAGGTATGAGAATCTATTGAAGTACTATCCGGATTTTGTGAAACGCTTTCCGCAGCACATCATTGCGTCTTACTTAGGTATTAAGAAAGAAACTCTTAGCCGAATTCGGAGTCAGCTTTCCCAACAATAATTTTCCTGGTATCGAAAGGAATTTACTAAACTCTTTTTTCTTGCTTCTTCGCCCGGTTCTTTAATGACATATGTCATCGTTTCAAGCTTTTTGGTTGAGGTAAATTTGTGTTATGAAATCATAAAAAATGATTTCAGGTACATAACGTTCAACTAAAAAGTTAATAAAATGAAACTGTTCAAAAAGGAAGACACTGTAATGTTACTCATCGATCATCAAACTGGTACACTTAACTTTTGTGCTAATAGACCACATGAGATGATCATCAGCAGAACCCGAGCCCTGGCAAAACTGGCGAAGGCACTTAATATACCGGTTGTGCTAACCAGTAGCCAGGAAGATCAAGCTCAAGGACCATTATTACCAGAGTTGCAAGAGCTACTTCCAGAAGCGTTTGCTAATCGTGTGAAAAGGGCCGGCATCACCAATGCATGGGCAGATGAGAACTATAAGAGTGCGGTTTTAAAAGCTGCAAATGGCAGAAAAAATGTAATCATGGCCGGCCTCACTAATGATGTATGTATTGTATGGCCTGCTATCTCTTTAAGAGAAGAAGGATTTGACGTTCAGGTGGTAATTGATGCAGGTGGTTCACCAACCCAAATTGCAGATGATATTGCTCAACAAACATGGGAAAGCAAAGGTGTGCGTACTACTACATTTAATCAGCTGATTTCAGAATTGGTACATAATTGGGCAACTGAGGACGGACAGAAAACCTTACCAATCATTTTTGAAGAGATCATGTCCAAAGTAGGGCAGTTCGCATAATTAACATTTAAAAAAGAACCGAGGACTGGATCTCCTTCGGTTCTTATTAAAGCATTTAAAAGTATGTTACAAAAAATAAATCGTTCGGTTTTTATGGGTAATGGGCCGATCAAGATTCTGTATCCAGGTTTAGTGGTTTCGAATTCTGATACCGGAATTGGCAGTATTGGAAGAATTGATCACCCGGAAATTCATGGAAGAACTACTATACCCATGCATCCACATGTTAATGATGAAATCCTTTCTTATTTCAGAACAGGAATAGCAAAGCATAAAGATTCAGAAGGTTTTGTTGAGACTATCGGCAAGAAAAAACTTATGCTCATGAAGGCGGGAAAGTCTTTCTACCATGAAGAAGTAATTGATGGACAAAGTGAACCACTGGAGGGATTACAAATCTTCATTCGTCCAGGAAGAAAAGATCTGAAACCAGAAGTTGTTTTTCTCGATCTGGAAGAACTGCACAGTGAAAGTAAATGGCGTTTATTGGCTTCCCCCAACTCTGAGACCATCTTTCAATTTAGCAGTGAGACATGGCTCTACGATATGAAACTCCTGAAAGATAAAAGCTCAACGCTTCCGCAATTGCCAAAAAACAATCTCACACTTTTGTTGTACGTCTTCCATGGTGAAGTTGAAATCAACGGCAACGTGGGCTTAGAGAAAAAAGAGAGCCTCATTATCATTGATGAAGCAATTAACATAACAGCAGTAAAAGATGCAGAATTGGTATTATTTGTAACGGACGAGAAAGCCAACGTATTCAAAGGAGGTATGTATAGTGGAAACCAAAGATGATTGATATGGAAACCAGTGTTAAAATCGTAGATAAAAATGAAGGCGAACTATTGGGAGTTGCTGGTGGCAACTATCGTATAATTATTTCAGGTGATGAAACGGATGGTAACTATGCAGTAATCGAGATGTTGGTTCCTCCGGGCGGTGGCCCACCGACTCATGCTCATCCCGATACCCAAGAGATGTTTTTTCTGGTGGAAGGTGTACTTGAATTTAAAACCGAGAAGGGAAAAACTACGGTGAAAGAAGGCGGATTCATCAATATACCATTTGGTGGTGCGGTGCATTGTTTTAAAAATGAGTCTGATCAAATTGCGCGCATGCTATGCACTGTAGTCCCTTCTGGTTTAGAAAAAGTATTCCAGGAAATAGGTTCACCTGTTCAGCACGGGAAGTTTTTACCTGTGCCGGAACTCTCTGAAGAGCGAAAGGAATTCCTTAGGCAAATTGACGAGAAATATGGCCAAAAGACATATCCAAAGAATTATCTGGATTGAAGACTCCTAGTGTGTGAGACTTAACTCTACAATAGCACAGTGACTTAGTTTCTCTCATTTTTTAGTCAGGACTATATAGTGTAGTGTGTCATCTCATGATCCACTCAACTGCAGAATCAATATTATCAAAGTACCCCATATCTACAGCTTGTTCTTGTACTGACCCTATTGTTTCTTCAACAGACATTTTTGTAAATATATCTGTTGGTACTATCAGCGCGATTCGATTGTATCCAACTTCCCGAGCTTTCTTATACCAGTCGTTTGCCGACCATTGCTGATCGTCTGGATGAATTGCGCCAAGAAATGTTGTATCAACAACGAGCTTCCCTGTATTGAATTTCTTCATCGCTGCAAGCATAGCGTCCAGACCTTCTCTGAACTCCGCTGATGTCGGAGTAACTATCCACTTCGATACGACCGACAGCGCTGCTTCATTGTAGCCTATTGTTAGAACCTCGTTTTTTAAATACTCTCGCATAGGTGTTAAGGCATTATTTGAACGACTAAAATCCTTGCATTGACCTTAACTTGCAATACCTAACTTGGGGTATTGATTGGCTGAGATGGCCGGAGGTAGATTGTCTGCTGCCGCTTATTTTGTGTCATACATTTATTGATAGAACATTGGATAGTTTGTGATGTATACTATACCGATACTAATTATAGATGACGATATTGGCGACATCGACATTTTGAAAGAACTGATGTGGTCAGCAGAATGGTGATTTGTTGTCTATGAGTTTAGAACCATTCATTGTGTCTGCAAGTTCACATTAAATATTTTTAATCAGCAAAATTTAAGATTTGATACATCAACCTTAAAGCAATGTCAGTTCTGGTATATTGTATAGTATATTACTTTGTTATTGGCTGTTTATATACTCCAAAAGTATGTAAAGCTGCACTTGCCTGGCCTTCTGTGATGCGAAGTCGAACATATTTTGCTCGTACGGGCTTGAACCTGACAAGCCATTTATATCCTATAGATTGTTTGTCGGTAGCTTCAGGAATAGGGGTCCACTTTTTCCCATTGATGGAGTAGTCAACGGACCAGCGTGTAGTACGTTGGCCGAGTTCTATCACTTCCTGTAACATAAGCACATCAAATACCTGCGGTGAGCCGAGATTGAATGTTAACGTATCGGTTGAAAAACCCTCTGCAGATGCATAGTATGTGTTTTCAGTGCCATCGATGAGGTTTGTAGGTTTATATTTTTCTCCTCGTGGATGCATCGCTTTGACGCTGGCCTTGCTGGCCAAATTGTTTTGAAAGGTAGCATTGATGAGATACCGCAGACTGTCTGTACGCTGTGCATCGACTGATGAGATCAATCCTTCCTTGTTGGGGGCATAGTTTAAAAGTAAAACGCTGTTGCGCCCCACCGAGTTAAAGTATATATCCCATAATTCTGTGACGGTCTTAACACGCTTGTCTTCTTCCGGATGATAGAACCAACTGGGCCGGATCGATACATCTACTTCGGCAGGTATATATGCCTGGCCATTTATTTCGCCATGATTCAATTCTTGTATATGGCTGGATTCATCGCGTATAGAAAATGGATTTATAGTCGACCAGCAGGGATCGCCCGAGAAACCGGATTCATTTCCAACCCATCGGCAGTCCGCAAAACGATACGAGTTCTTGGTTCCGAATATGACGCACTGTGGTTGATGTCTTCGAACTGTATCAGCCCAGCGTGTATAGTGTGATGTAGTCAGTTTATCAGCTCCGGCACCATCCCACCAGATCTCCCATATAGGACCATAGTTCCGTAACAGCTCCGATAGCTGGCTGGCGTAGTAATCGCTATAGTCATCCGTACCATAACGTGAATCATGACGATCGTGTGGTCCAAGATATATAGCAGCTTTTATGCCTGCCTTTTTACAGGCATCGGTAAACTCTCTCACAACATCGCCTTTGCCTTCTTTCCATGAACTATTTTTTACAGAATAGTTAGAATGTTTCGTGGGCCAGTTACAAAAGCCATCAGCATGTTTGGCTACCAGTATACCTGTTGTTATACCGGCTCGCTTCAAAACACTTGTCCATTGGTTACAATCCAGTGCCGCAGGGTTAAATACTTCCGGGTTCGCAGTGCCATCACCTTCATTATCATTGGTGAATGTATTCATTCCAAAATGGAAGAATGCAATAATCTCACGATGATACCATTCTATCTGTCGAGCATTCGGTACCGGACCCACGGGTTTGGGGGGAGCCTGTGCAGAAGCCGCGATCGGAAAAGCTGCCAGGCAGCCTGTGATATATATACATGCGATGGTCCGGAGACTGGTGATTCTTATTACACGCATAGTAACTTGGTTTCATAATTAATACAACTAACCAGTTAATTACCCTGACATCCACAGCAACGCTACATCAAAATTATTGGATGGACTCTCTGCTGAGGTAATCGCCCTGAAGTAATGTGTGCGTAACCAATGAAATCTACCAGCGCGCATAATATCGCGATTCCATAACTTTGCCTTTCACTTTTATCTCCTCATTTGTTTGGGTTTGAAGAAAATCATGCGCGGTGTTGATGATACAATTTTGAGATGCTTGGAACAGTCGCGCAGGCCGCGATAGGACTTCTAGAAATATAACTGTACATTAAATTTGGTGCACAGTATTAAAATGCCTTATAGGGGTAAGTATATAATTTGGCTGGATTGTATACATACGCTGTCACTTACTAAAAGGAAGTATTCCTCCCTGGTGAAGAGTGCCGTCCAGGAGATATGAGCTAATTTGTGTGTTACTACATTCGCTTCGCTGCAGAGAAGGTGTGCAATACTCCACCTGTGAAGGTATATCAGTAATTTCGCTTAACCGTCTGTTCGTTTTGGTAGTCGGGAAGTAAAATTCATAATCGTATTCCGATGTTATTTTGAAATTTACTTTATCTGGGCTTGGGGTAATCAGAAAGACATCTGTATCACGGGTATATACGTAGAGAGCGTTATCCGGTGTAATAAGCCATTCACTAACAGGTTCGGTATAGTTAGTCCCCTTCTTAAAACTTCGTACTTCAATATTTTTTATTTCGTCATATTCAAATCCGAAAACCGTAAATTGATACTGATGATACGGTCCGCAGTCAATTTCTCTGCACTCCTCGCAACCGGAAAGTATACATAGGAGCAGGCACAATACCCATAGTTTAGCGACCGCTAGTTGGGAAGGAAATAGTCTTCGTTTTAGCATTATAGCTTAGCCCTGGTTTTTAAGAGTATGATTATAGCGACATCCCACATTTATTGCGGGTAAGCGGTAACCGCAATGACTTTGATTGGTGTGCAAACTGCTATGATTTTTACCCGTGGAGTTTCCTGTTAATTTGTATTTCATCACTGGAGGATAATAACGGGCATGTAAAGTAATAACAGCAGATGAAAAATATATTACCATTTTCATCGTAGGACGTAATATTTTTGATATAAGATTTATATATGACAAAATTATTGATAGCCTTGTATCCGGTACAATACCTGAAAGGCCTTATTTAGTTCTACTGGTTTTCAGGTATTCTTCGATAGCTATTGAAACGGGGCAAAAGATAAGTATGACAAAGATCATATTTCAGACCGTTTAAAGTCAGGTGAATACACTGGTGTTATTATAATCTTTACTGAGTACTAATTAAATATACCATTATGAAAAACAAGATGCTTTTAATGATGATGTTAATGGTAGTTGCATTTTCATTTGTTAACGCGCAAGACAAACCAGCACAGCAAAGGGAAATGCCTCCGAAGCACCGGGGCATGCATCCACGTTTGCAGGCGGATGGAACTGTAGTCGGTGATGATGGCAAAACATTGGGGTCGATAAAAAATGGAAAAGTATGTGACCAGTCCGGGAAAGTAATAGGTATTATTTCTGGGCATGGCGATGTGACTACTTCCAGCGGAAAAATGATAGGCAAAATTCAAAAAGATGGAAGCTATAAATCCATGAAAGGTCATGTAGTAACTACTGATCCGGATGGAGTTGTTAAGGTAGCAGGAAAAGAAGTAGCAAAAGTAGAAGCTGGTTACAAAGATAAATCTCATGGCTGTGCACTCCATTGTTTCTTTAGTTCAGATAATAAGGATAAAAAGGAAATTGATGAGGATGTAAAGAACCAGTAACGGGCTGCCTACAACCAGGCGCGTTTTGAATTCTCTGACTTTGGTAGCGATAGGTGTTAAATGAAGACGGTTGAAAGAGACATCAAGCAGGTTCCTTAAATATAGTGCTACATTTAAGAGACATACAGCCATATAGAGATGTAGCCTTCGTTACTGGCTATAGCAAGTTTCCCCGTTCACACGCGATGGGTCAAAGAAGATGCTTGCTTTTTGATCAAGTGTCGTAATGGTATGCATATCTTCATCGTGCTGTTTTACTAAAAGATGTAAAGTGTGTTGACTACCGTGGAGGTGATCCGCTCCCTTAGGTATACATTAGCAATACATCTCATGGCTGTTTTTGAATAGAATCTTTATTTATAGCTTTCTCGTAGCGATGTAAAGTACAAGTGATCAGGAGCTTGTAGTATCATGGCAATTTCATTTTAGTAAATTCAAATACGTATCTTTCAAAACTATTTTGAATGGCATGAAACGAATTTTATACCTGCTCTGCTTTTTTTGCACACTTGCTAGTTATGCGCAGAAGCAACTCTATCCATACTCTGACGGAACAAAGTGGGGTTTGACAAATGAAAAACTGGAAGTCGTTATGACGCCTCAGTTTGACAGACCCCCTCGCATTGTTAAGGCAAAATTTGCAGTTGTACAAAAGGACTCGAATTTCGGGGTGGTTAACCATAAAGGAAAAACAATCCTTCCTATTCAGTATAGCGAACTTATCGAACTTGATGGAAAAACGAGCCTGGCGATACTGAATGGTAAGTATATTTTTATTGATCTGAAGACCTGGCGGCAAATTTCACAGTTTGATTACGCCAGCGATTGTAAGTGTCCGGAAAAACTTCATGTTGTAACGAAAGATGGAAAAACTGGATTCCTGAATATTGTTACCAGGGAGTTTGTTGGTGGTTTGATATACGAAGATGTGTCTTTGTTAAAATATTATCCGCGCAAAGGTAAGGCCGTGCGATTTCCAGGTCTGGCCGAAGTCAGGAAAGATGGAAAGTACGGTGTGTTAAACTTATCAACGGGAACGAACTTTCTGGATACGAAGTACGATCGTATCAATGGAGTAATTGAGAATGGAAGAATGTTTATCGATGCTTCTATAGGCATAGATCAAAAGCGCTTTGACTTGAAAGGGAACGAAATTCACGTAGAACAAACTGTAGTGGTTGCAGGAGAGGAAGTAATTTCTGAACCCACGGCCGTCTATCAGGAAGAAGAAGATAGTGAAACAACGACAGACCTGTATGCAGCAGGGAATATTGGACAAGAAGGTTGGACGGTCACGATCGAAAGAACCCGTGGAAAAAAGACGGAGGTCTTGGAGAGTCATTTTGTAGATGGCTATGAAATTGTAGGTAAGTTATATTATGATTCAGCAGAAGGACCAAGCACAGCCCGGATTAAAGGTGTTAAAACGAATCCGAATATTAGCATATCCGTGATGGATATAAAGGGAAATGTTCTGGCGAGATTTGACTACGACAATATCGAATATAAGAATGGCTGTTATACAACACGCCTGCGTGGGAAATACGGATTAGTGACTACAGACTTTGTTGAAATAAAAAAGCCGGTACTTGAAGATGTATTTGAAGATGATTATTATAATCCCGGTATAAATGCCCTGTTCATCGAAATGCCCAGTGGCCAGCAAGGCTATATGGACAAGAAGACCGGGAAGATATTTATTCCGGGTGTCTCCCAATAATAGCTGGGTGCCATGTTCACTATATATCTATAGATTAATGTATGGATAAGTTACCCCCTGCACGTGCTCTGCTCACAAAACTGCTGTTACTCATGATGCTATAAAGTCAACCAGCATCCCTAAAGCGAATACGAAAAGAGAGAATGTGGCCATTCCTAATATATAGGCACCCAGTGCCTTGAAGTAGCTTGCTACTCGCGTCTTATCAAAGAAATGCCCGATTGCCCACGTACAATAGGACAGCCCCAGGATACTTGATATTTGCATCAGGTGGATTCCTGTAAATCCTTCGATCATGGCAAAAACAGAAAAGATCAACATCCCCATGCCCATCACAAAACATAACAGGATCAAGATCTCAAAAAGATTGTAGCCCTGTACTCTGTAGAAGAGTTTCAGCCAAAGTGCAATGAATATGCCCATGATAATATTTGTGTAACCATAATGACTTTGAATCCAGTTGTAAATTAACACGGAAGGAGAATTCTTGGGTCCATTATAGTTAACGTAGCCTTGTTCAATATGGAATAGATGATCTATGGTAGTATATATCAGCGAGGTTACGATGATAAACAATACCGGTTTTACAAGCCTGCTTCTGTCCGTGGTTATAAACGCATGAATACTTGTGCCAGGCCTGAGCAATAGTTCCTTAATGGTATACAAGATGCCTTTCTCAAAATGTAATACGTGCTGAATTTCATGTACGATGTAATGCCAGTCAACTCTGTTAATCTGTACAGGCAGGCCGCAGTCACAGCAAAAGTTACTGGTAACTGTAGCGTTGCAATTTCTGCAATTCATGGTTGTTGTGCGTGTAGTAGGTTGGTTTTCCATCCGGGAATATAGTTTCATGTAAGGGCTTATATTCGTAAAAATCGGTATAAGACGATTTTCAAAGCCTACACTTTAGTGTAGATTTGTTGAACACCATCGTTAACATGAAAATTAACAGTAACTCAACCTTGCTCACCAAGAACCACATCGGGAAGATATCGGACGAAGAGCGCCCCGAACAGAATGATTACCTGGATGCTGTAAGAGCTTTTGCCCGGTTAACCTACGAGAGTGTATATATCATTAACTACGAAACGATGACTTTCGAGTACGTTTCAGAAAATCCTCTCTTCTTATGCGGATACTCACCAGACGAAGTGATGAAGCTTGGTTATGAGTTCTATTTCAAAAATATTCCGGAAGATGATTTGATATTACTGAATACTATAAACGAACTCGGATTTGATTTCTTTAAAGATCTGCCCGGTGAGGAGAAGATACAGTATAGTATAACCTACGATTTTCACCTTGTTAATGGCGATGGTAAGAAGACGCTGATCAATCACAAACTTACGCCGCTGCTTCTGACGAAGGACAAAAAAATGTGGAAGGCCATGTGTATCGTTTCCATTTCACATCATAAAACTTCGGGTAATATTTATATATACAAGCAAGGCTCTAATGAGACATGGGCGTTGGATTTGAAAGACAAACGCTGGCATAAATCAGAGAAGCCCCGCCTTACCAACAGGGAAATAGAAGTACTGCGTCTTTATGCTCAAGGATTATCAATTAATGAGATCGCAGCGAAAGTGTCGGTTGCTCCTGATACGGTGAAGTATTACCGAAGACAGATTTTCGATCGCTTAAATGTAAGCACAATAGCGGAAGCTCTTTCGTATGCTGTAAATAGTAAGATCATGTAGATGCTATAGGGCTACTGATTCGCGTGGTTGTTATTCTTCTATAGGTATTGAGAAAAGCATGCATACTACAATATTGCTTAAGCATCCCGCACTGATACTATCTTAACCAGGTTTACCGGGCACGAGTAAAAATAGTTTTCATCATTGGAAAAGCTTTCTATATTTAGTAATGCAAAATTTGCACGTATATAGGTTTTTCCTTGCGGTAGACAATTTTGCCACTCCCATATATATATCACGCTGCATGAACAGACTAATTATTATTCTCGTATTCACTACTGTGGGCTTGCTGTCTCAGGCATTTGCACAGAGTACATCACACCAGATTACCGTTGATCTTAAAAAGATTGATTCACCGTGGTCAACAGCGTGGACACATTTTGGTTATGATGAGCCGAACTATACCTATATGAAGGATGGGAAGAAGCTGTTGTCGGAACTTGCAGCGCTGAGCCCGGTGCCGGTATACGTGCGGGTGCACAATCTTCTTACCACGGGCAACGGAGAGGCTGCACTCAAATGGGGATCCACTAACGCCTATACAGAAACTAAACGTGGCAAGCCGGTATATAACTGGCAGCTTGTGGATAGCATTATGGATGTCTTTGTAGAAAGAGGAATGAAGCCCGTGGTAGAAATTGGATTTATGCCCGAGGCATTGTCAAGAAAGCCACAACCCTACAGGCACACGTGGCAACCGGGTGTAGACTATAACAAGATATATACCGGGTGGGCGTATCCACCTGCTGATTATAAGAAATGGGGCGAGCTGGTATATCAATGGGTAAAACATTCTATGGAACGTTACGGTAAAGATGAAGTATGCACGTGGTGGTGGGAGGTATGGAATGAACCGAACATTGGCTATTGGCAGGGAACACCGGAAGAATTCAACATGCTATACGACTACGCAGTTGACGGTGTGAAACGTGCTATGCCCGAAGCAAAAGTTGGAGGCCCATCCTCTACAGGACCAGGTTGGAATAAAGCAGCCGACTTCCTTCGAAACTTTTTAAAGCACTGTGAAGAAGGCACAAATTACGCGACAGGAAAGAAAGGATCTCCGCTGGACTTCATCAGCTTCCACGCTAAGGGGAGTCCTAAAGTAATGGAAGGCCACGTTGTGATGAATATGGCAACGCAGTTGAACGATGTTGCCAAAGGTTTTGATATCGTGAGTAAATCTGTGTTTAAGCAATTGCCGATCCTGATCACGGAGTTTGATCCGGAAGGATGTGCAGCTTGCGGAATGGCTACGAATCCTGAAAACGCTTACCGCAATGGTACGATGTATTCGAGCTATACCGCTGCATCATTCACCCGGCTCTATGATCTTGCCAAACGCTACAAAATATACCTGGAAGGTGTAACCAGTTGGTCGTTTGAGTTTGAAGGACAACCCTGGTTTTATGGATTCAGAGATCTGGCCACCAACGGTGTGGACAAGCCTGTGCTAAATGTATTTCGCATGTTCGGAATGATGAAAGGCAATCGCATCGAAGTGGAGAATAGCCATGAGATAGCACTTGATAGTATACTTACAAAAGGTGTACGAAAAGCTGTAGATATACATGCTCTCGCCACGGCAGCCGATGCTTCGATGGCGCTGATGGTTTGGAATTATCACGATGCCGATGTTCCGCGCGCGGAGACGGAAGTAGTACTGAATATCAAAAATATACCGGCTGAAAGAGTGATGTTGAGTCACTTTCGCATTGATCGTGATCACAGCAACGCATACGAAGTATGGAAGTCGATGGGCTCTCCGCAGAACGTGAATGAGACTCAATTCAAGATGCTTGAACGTGCAGGTCAGCTTGAACTCTTGAAATCACCCGAATGGGTAATCACCGACAAAGGACATGTATATATATCTGTTACATTGCCCGCGCAGGCGGTGTCGCTGATAAAGCTCGAATATAAATGAGAATCGCACCAGGGTTGAATGTCATTTCAGAAGGTGATTTTGATCATTAGCATTTTTGATATTCGTTGTTATCTTTGTCCCCGATGATGAGAAAGATTGTCATTTTCGTGATCCTGGGTAGTATGATTCTGCATTGTGCCAGTCGTGTGGGATTGCTTTCTTATCTCTATCAAAACCGGAACGAGATAGCTTACACCCTGGGATTAACAGACGAGCTCCCCATTGCCATGTGTAACAGCGATTATGATTTTGATAAAGGACTTACGATTCAGTCTGCCGATCATGACGAGACAAGTCAGCGTACCTTTCCCGTGGCCTTTGAGATCAAGTTGTTTTTTGATTCCGATAAAACACAAGCTCCTCTTCGCATTCAAACACCTTTTCGTGCTGAATATATTCCGGCTGTAAGCCGACTCCTTCAGGGTTGTCAGCAATCTGTATTTCGACCTCCTGTTTATCAATCTTAATGCCGGTCAGCATTCGCTGATGTATTGATCCTTCCTTCTGTGGCAGGGTCTGTTATTTATTATTCCATATATACTTTCATTCTATCCATGAAAAAAATTCTATATGCCAGTATAGGGCTATGCCTATGCTATATTTCGGCATTCGGCCAATATAAAATAGAAGGCGAAATCTACGATGCTGAAACCAAAGAACCGGCCGTAGGTGCTTCGATACAACTAACCAATAGCCCGGGCGTTGGTACTACCAGCAACGCAGAAGGGTTCTTTCAGTTAACTAGTTCCGAGCAATATCCTGAACTGATCGTGTCAATGATCGGCTATGAAAATCAGCAAGTAAAAACATCCGATGCACCGATTCGTATTTCAATGACCCCGCGTGCAGAAGAGATGCGGACAGTAGTGGTAACTGCGAACCGCGAAGCCAGTTTACGAACGGAAACCCCGGTAGCTATATCGAAACTGTCCACCAAACTGATTGATGAGACAAAGCCCACACAATTGGTCGAAGCACTTAACAAGGTACCCGGAGTACTGATGGTAAACCTTAACAATGAACAGCACTCCATGGCTATACGTCAGCCCATGACTACTAACGCATACTTTTTATACCTGGAAGATGGCGTGCCGATACGGCCGCTGGGTGTGTTCAATCATAACGCATTGCTGGAGATTAATCAGTTTGCCATCAGTTCAGTGGAAGTGGTAAAAGGCCCTGTGTCTTCTATCTATGGAGCGGAAGCTATAGGAGGTGCCGTTAACTTTATTATGCAACGACCCACCACTATGCCGACTGCTAGAGTAGGTGTACAGTTTGATAACTTCGGATTTCGAAGAGCGCAGTTCGGTGGAGGCGCACGTACGGGTAAATTTGGTATATATATAGGTGGCGTAAAGAGTGAGCAAACCCATTCCTGGATGGCTAACTCCGACTACGATAAGACTTCCGTTAACGCGCGCCTGGAATATCACTTCACATCCAATACACGCCTGATCGGTAATTTTATGTATGGTAAATATTTTTCGAATACAGCCGGGAGTGTAGACAGTGTTGCGTTCTTCAGTCGGCAATATGTGAGCACAACCGATTTTACCTATAGAAAATCAGATGCAACGCGTTCGCGTCTTACCCTTGAACATGATTGGAGCAACGGGTCTAAAACTTTTGTAACACTCTTTAATCGTTACAATAAGCACGGACAAAATCCTTCGTATGGTATTCGATGGAGTCCTACACCAAGTGCAACCAACGACCCTTCAACAGCAAGAGGCGAAATCAACTCCAATAACTTTACAAGCTATGGCGTGCTGATACAGCATAGTCAACAGTTTGCTTTTATGGATTCACGGTGGATCACCGGTGGAATGGTTGACTATTCTCCCAACGACTACTGGTCTTATCAGATCGATCTGAATGCACAGCTGCGTGCTGATGGCAAATCGGTGGAGAAATATACCATACGCCAGGAGCGACCGGATATTAAACTGGCAGACTATGATGCTGACATCAAGAATGCTGCAGGCTACCTCCAGTATGATTTTTCACCAATTGAAAATCTTCGGTTCTCTTCCGGGCTACGCTACGATCGCATGGCATTTACCTATAACAATTACCTCGATGCCTCTGCCGGAGATAAAGTGTATAGCAAGTTTACACCCAAGTTAGGACTAACGTATGATCTTGGCAGAGACAAAGGTATATACGCTAACTATTCACAAGGATTTTCACCGCCAGCGCTGACAGCTATTTTCAGGAAGCGTCCGAATACCAATCCCGCAGAATTCTATTATAATCTGAAGCCCGCGCAATTTGAGAACTATGAGATAGGAGGGTGGGCCGTGTTTATGAAGAATAAGATATACCTTGATCTGGCCTTATACCAGATGAAGGGCACCAACGAACTTTTAAATATTCGACAACCGGATAATTCAACGGATTACCAGTCGGCCGGGAAGACGTTGCACAGAGGTATAGAACTCGGACTCACGGTAAAACCTTCACAACAATTCTTCTTCCGCTTGGGTGGCACTACTGCGCTGCATCGCTTTGAAGATTTTCAGATCAGTACAAAATCTACCGATAAGTATCAAAACCTGGCAGGCTACGATATGCCTGCTGCTCCCCGCTGGACGTGGAACACGGAGTTTTACTACTATCCCCAATATATACCGAACCTGCGCACATCTGTGGAATGGCAACATGTGGGTGGCTACTATCAAAATCAGATCAATACTATTCGGTATGAGGGATACGATGTTATTAACTACCGGATAGGCTATAAATGGAAATGGATCGAAGTATATAGCAATGTGCTCAATGTTACGGATGTACTTTACTCTACCAACGCAACGCGAGGCAACAACACTACCGACCGAACTACCTATACGCCTGCGGCACCGCGCACATTTGTGTTTGGTATACAGTATAATTTTTCTGTTAAGTAATTCTGACGATGAACAAGTACATGAAAAATAATTCAGTAACATCATTCAAAGCGTCATCGGCAGTAGATGATGAGGCTCAGCCGGTATCGCCCGTAGTTTCAGATGTAGTCAAGCGTAACATTTTCAAGTGGCATCGTGTTATTGGTTTGATTACAATCATTCCTGTAATCTTCTGGTCGTTGTCCGGTCTCATGCACCCGTTCCTGTCTCATTGGTTCAAGCCAACCATCGCGCGCGAATTTATGATGCCTGTGCCTGTGGATACAAGTCAGATCAAGTTGTCGGTACAAAAGGTGTTAACGCAAAATCGAATTCATGAATTCAAAAACTTTCGCTTGGTAGCCTTTAACGGAGCAACCTACTACCAGGTAAAAACGGTTGACGGATCGCTGCGGTACTACCATGCTGCTACCGGTATATTTCTAAAGGATGGCGACCAGCAATTTGCAACCTATATGGCACGCTATTTCCTGGATGATCAAAGCAGTAAAGTTAAATCACTTGTTTTGCAAAAGGAATTTGATCAACAATACAAGTATATTAACCGCTACCTTCCCGTATGGAAGGTAAGTTTCGATCGTGCAGATGGTATGGATGTTTACATTGATACATCGTCCGGGCGCATGGGTACTTTTAATACAAATGCGCGGAAAGCCTTTCTATTTGTCTTCGATAATTTTCACAACTGGTCATTCCTGGAAAATATATCCAACGATACAATGCGAATCAGTATCATGATCGTTTTGTTAACCGTTATACTTTTATCTGCGATCACCGGTATTACTATATATGGATTATTCTGGAAGCGCTTCCGGAGATTAAACAGCACCAATGAGAAGAAAGGTATACGAAAGTACCATCGGCAAATTGGTATAGCCACCGCCTTTATTACACTAACCTTTAGCATGAGTGGAGCGTTTCATGCTGCGCGCAAATTGGAGCCCAATCTGTTGCCGGCCATGGTGTATGAGCCGGTTGTCCTAACCCGCGAGTTAACGGTTGCAACCACAGCTCTGGCTGTTGATTGGGAACGGGTATATACTATATCCGTAGTGCGAAAAAGCAAACGCGACTACTTCCAGGTATTCTACACCAAGACTGACGATGAGCCCGCACAAACTATATACATAAATGCCGCGGATGCCAGCGTATGGCAAAATGGTGATATGGAATATGCGAAGTTTTTAGGAAAGAAGTTTCTGGAAGTATTAACGAACAAGACCTCCATGACGGCTGCCTGCTGTGATGAGATGGGTGAATCAACAAATACTGGTATCGATGAAGACGCAACGCTCTTGAAGACTGAAAACGTTTCGAAATTTGAAAGTAGGGAGTATGGATTTGTATTTAAACGGCTTCCGGTGATCAGACTTGCCTACGATACTCCGGATGAAAGTACGCTTTACGTTGAGACTTCGACTTCAAGACTTGCTGCTGCCATTAATAACGGTGATCGTTTGGAAGGATATACCTTCGCGATCTTTCATAAATTTCTATTGATGGATTGGGCGGGTAAAAATGTGCGTGACATTGTTATGATGTTCTCTGCGTTTGGACTATTGTGCGTATCTGTATTGGGCCTGCTTGTTTTTCTGAAGAAGGCCTGATTGTTGCCCGCAGAGGGCGCAGATTAACGCAGATGAAATACAGGTAATTCTGTAAATGTCTGCGTAAATCTGCCTCGATAGTTATCGGGTGCGCAGAGATATATAACACCCGTTATGTGGTACGCTTTCTGTTTTATTATTCCACAATTACCACAGTTGCAGAACGCGATATATCTTACATTCGAAAGTAAAGCGTATACTTTTGCTGAAATAATATCGGCACCAGTTAATATCCGTAAAGTACTTCTTGTCGCTTGTTGCTACATTTAAACAATAATAGGTTGATGATGATCCATCAATCTATTTGCTTCCTTAAATATAGTCTGAGCACTAAACCGAGTTAAATGATGGAATCTCTTTACAAAGCAAAGTATGGTCGAATCTTTCACCACACGCACCTATACTTCACCTTGATTGTGGTACTGTGTTTTATGATCGGGGGATGTAACAACGAAGATAACGATCCTGCTACAAACACTTCGAATACAGATTCCGTATCCACGTTTGATCCTTCCAAGGTTGATGTCAGCAAGATCTATATACCGAATGAGTTGAAGACTAACGATTTTTACAAAGCAGAAAGTAAGTGGTATTACGGACGCAGCAAACAGTCGGAACACTTTATAGTTTTCTGGGCGGCCGGGTATGGTGATAAAGATCCGGGCTCCACAGCAACTCCCGAAGCTTACCGCGTTGATATTACAGATTTACTTGAGAAAGCCGAGTCGTTTTACGATTTGAATATCAGCGATCTGAAATTTGCCGAGACAGGAAGCGGTAAATCCAATCTTGATAAATACAAGATGCTTATCTTCCTATACTATCAGACTGATTGGCTGGCTACCGGCTCCGGTTATGACGATACAATTGGAGCGTTGTGGGTAAGTCCAAGTACATGCAAACCGGTAGGTTCTGTTATAGCACACGAAATAGGACACAGCTTCCAGTACCAGGTGTTTTGTGATCTGGGAGGAACTTCAGGCTTCCGATACGGTTTTGGTGGCAATGGCGGCAATACATTTTGGGAGCAGACTGCGCAGTGGCAATCATTTCAAAGTTACCCGACTCAAGCCTTCACGGACTCTGATTTTGAAGTATATACTTCGAATTATTTCCGACACATCTGTCACGAGGCACAGCGCTATGCGAGTTATTTTGTTCATTACTATTGGGCAGATAAACATGGTCGTGATATAGTGGGGAGGGTATGGCGGGAAGCACAGGAACCGGAGGATCCGATTCAGGCTTATATGCGCATTACCGGTATCAATGTTACGCAGTTGAATGACGAACTATATACCGCGGCTACACGGTTTGTTACATGGGACCTCGATGCACTTCGTGAACCAGGTGCAAACTATATCGGGGCTCATTCCTATAAATATACTACACGGGACGATGGAAGCTACCAGGTAGCGTACGATCATTGCCCGTCAACAACCGGGTATAACGTGATACGACTGAATGTACCGGCTGCCGGGACAACCGTATCGACAGCCTTTACAGGTCTTGTAAATGAAAGTGGTTTCAACCAGGTTGATGATGCTGGCAGAGCAGGCTGGCGCTACGGATATGTAGCGCTATTGGAAAACAACACACGCGTATATAGCGACATGTACCAGGGCACAACCGGCATGGCTACCTTTACGGTGCCGGAGAATTGCAGTAAACTTTGGTTCGTTGTTACCGGTGCGCCCAATACGTATACACCACATGCGTGGGATGAAGACAATACGAACGATGATCAGTGGCCGTATAAATTGAAGTTCTCGAATACGGATATGTATGGCAATGTTTCCTTTGATGGTACGGAGACTCCGCAAAACGTTACGTTTACCTATAACGTGAGTTTCCCCTATAGCGAAACGGTTTATAATGGTGCTACCGTAAAGATGGATGACGATGTCACGGAATTGGCAAAATCATTTGTCATGCAGCCATCAGACATTACCAAGGCAATGGGTAATAAAATAACATTCAATGCTGTTGAGAGCAGCGGAAGTCTCAATGCCACGACAACGGCCAGCGGCTACGGACATTGGTTTAATGCGAAAGCTAATGTATGTGCATGGGGTGCTGAAGCAAAAGTGTTTTCTGAATTTGATGCATCGGCTTTCTCATTCTCTATCGGACAATTTCCCAAGCAATGTGCAGCAGGCGATAAATATACTGTAAAGCAGGCCTTGGTGTATGAGTATGAAACAGGTAAAACCATTCAGGCAACATTTGTATTTAACATTACGCTGCAGTGACGGAATATAGCTGCTAGTTTCTGGCCGCTAACGGTTGGGGAGAGGCAAACGAGTGTGAAAGGTAGTGGGTATATTCTGTGTATTCTAGCTGCGAAAATCTGCCCCGATAGTTATCGGGGGGCAAAGAAACGCGCGGCAAAAGGAGAAGCGGTCAACGTGTGAATTCGTAAACTTGCAATTTGTACATTACTTTGCCTCTTGAATGAAAGACAGTATCACGCAATACAAGTTTAAGCCCGGCATGGCGCTGGAGTTTGAGGTACTCTCTGTTAACGATCTGTATAAGAAGCATAAAGACATTCTCACATCTCCGCATCGTGCTGACTTTTATAATATACTCTGGATTCACAAGGGGAGTGGCACGCACCTGGTAGATTTCGTACCGGTAAAGTTTAGCACAGATTCAATCCTGTTTATTAATAAGGGGAGAGTCCATTTCTTTGATCCATCTGAGAAATTTGAGGGCACCCTGATCCTCTTCACCGACAACTTCTTCTGTCGCGATGAAAGTGATATTAAGTTCCTGCGCAGCACAATCCTCTTTCACGATCTGTTGGATAACGCAGCGCTGAAGGTCCGGGAAGGAAAAGATTCTCTCCACAATATACTTCAGCTGATGAAGAATGAACTGCAACAGACTGATAAAAAATTCCATCACGATGTTCTGCAAAATCACCTGCATAATTTTCTGATGCTGGCCGATCGTGAAAAACGAAAGCAAGGCTTCACCGAAATATCCAAAGGTGCTGATCTTGACTATGTCATGTTGTTCAACGAACTGCTTGATAACCATTTTACAAAAGTACGCTCGGTAAAAGAGTATGCCGATAGGATACATATCTCGGAGAAACGACTGAGTAAAGCCACCGCAAAAATTCTGGGTAAATCTCCGAAGGAAATTATAAATGATCGCGTGTTGCTCGAAGCAAAACGATTGCTTGTACATACCAGTCAGTCAATCAAGGAAATCGGATTTCAACTTGGCTTTGCAGAGCCCACTAATTTTATCAAGTATTTTAAACAGCAAACCGGCACCACACCTTCCGAATTCAGAGAATCCCATCTCTGATCTGCTGTTCCGAAAAGTATCATTCAAGGGAGTATTTTGATCTTTTGTAGCGCAGTGCGTTACGGCACCTTTGTATCGTAATCCATACGATATGAACTATAAATCAAAAACATTATTCGTGCTGGTATCCCTTTTACTGGTTGCTGCTTCCGCTATAGCCCAGAAGAAAGAGCGCGCCCAGACTGTAAAGAATTCTCCAACCGTAAAAACAGAAACAATGACAAAGAAAGAAAAAGTAGTAGCGTTACTGAAATCCATTGAGACAGGCGCGCCAGAGCCAGTAGGGTATATTAATCCCAACAAATATATTCAGCATAACCTCGGAGCTGCCGATGGCCTGGCAGGTTTCGGTGCGTTGCTGAAAGCTTTGCCTCCTAATTCTGCGAAAGTAAACACCGTACGTGCTTTTGAAGACGGCGAATTTGTATTTACACATACAGACTATAATTTCTTCGGACCAAAAATCGGATTTGATATTTTTCGTTTTGAAAATGGATTGATCGTTGAACATTGGGACAACCTGCAGGAAACTGCAAAACCTAATCCAAGTGGTCATACTATGATTGATGGCCCGGCCGTATCAACCGACCTGAACAAGACAGAAGAGAACAAGAAACTGGTGAAACAGTTTGTAGAAGATATACTGGTGAACGGTAAAATGGAAAAGCTTGCCGGATACTTCAACGGTGACAACTATATTCAGCATAATCCACTGATTCCGGATCAGCTTTCCGGACTGGGTAAAGCACTGACCGAGTGGGCCAAGCAAGGAATTACAATGAAGTATAGCAAGATCCATAAAGTATTAGGGGAAGGTAATTTTGTGCTCGTAGTGAGCGAAGGTCACCTGGCCGGCCAGCACAATTCGTTCTATGATCTTTTCCGGGTTGAAAATGGCAAGATAGCTGAACATTGGGATACGATTGAGCCGATTCCTGCTCAGACAGAATGGAAGAACAACAACGGTAAGTTCTGATGTATATATAGACTTTCTTTATAAGAGGGCTGCTTCGCGCGGCCCTTTTTTATTTTAAATCCGGCACGATGTTGCTGAAGAGTATGTAAATATTCAATAAAAAAAATCGGCAATAGCCCACCCGTTGACCGATTGTATATCTCGCGTTTGAACATCTTTTTAGGTTTGATTATTTAAAGTGTTGAATAGCTTCTAGTTGGTATAGTAATTTTTGTAAGCATACATTTATATATACCTGTAAAATTAAAGTTTGCCTTTTCTATACGTCATTCAGAAATACATGCGTTATTGAAATAGTTTTTGGAGTCATTCACCGTATCTCAATCTATACGTGTTGACTTTTAGCCTTCGTATATAGTTGTACATTAAAAATGTTAGCAAGAAAAACGACAAACAAACTCTTTACCCTTTACCAGGAATATTCCAGGAATGTTCGCTGAAGGACAACTTGTGCTATAGTATAGCAAGTTGCTCACGCGCTGTCTGTTAGTTTTAATCAAGATTTACTTTCAAACCTACTATTCTATCAAAAACGTTATGACAAATTCATTTAAGCATTTGTACTCCCTTATTTGTATCGCGTTGTTGGTTGTTACATCCTGCGAAGATGTACAGATCGATAAACAAGATGCTATCCCTTCACCCAATGATGTTGCCAATCCGTCTGCCCTGGCTTCTGCCAGACTTGTGCCTCCATCGTGTAATAACCGCGCTATACTCCTGGATGGCGTTGATGATTACATTGACTTGGGCGACATTATGAACACAACAACGTTTCCCATCAGTGTGGCGGCATGGGTAAATGTAGACTCAACGAAATCTACTACGTCACCTATATTTGTAACACAGGATCACAGCACCATCTATAAAGGCTTCTGGTTTGCAGCTACCGGTACACATCTGTTCGCTGAATATGGCGATGGTCGTGGTGGAAATAACCCTGCTTACCGAAAAGGAAGATCTGCCAATGTTGGTGTGATGAACAACGGCTGGAAATATGTAGCGGCTGTTCTCAACGGTGTAAACGATGTTAAACTATATATTGATGGTGTAGATATAGGTGGTGCAATAACCGGCAGCTCTACTTATACCATGAGCACGAATGATCCTGCAACTGCAAAAATTGGCAAGAAGTTTATCAACGGTGTTACTTACTACTTTAAAGGACTTATTGATGATGTATCGGTATGGAGTAAATCGCTTAGTGTTACCGAGATAAACCAGTATATGAATCAGAATCCTACAGGAAGTGAAACCAACTTGATCGCGTACTGGAACTTTGATGAAAATGGCGGGACAACCGTGCAGGATGCATCACCGAACAATTATGATGGTGTTATTAATGGAGGAGCACAACGGGTAGCATCCAGCGCACCGAATCATTGTATCAACGGTGCAATAACATTGGACGGTACCAACGATTACATTGAGCTGAATGATATCCTGAACACCACTACATTCCCGATCAGTGTGTCAGCATGGGTAAAGATTGATTCAACCAAAACCGATACCTCACCTATATTTGTTACACAAGACCACCTCACAGACTATAAAGGTTTCTGGTTTGCCGCTACCAGCACACACCTGTTTGCTGAGTATGGTGACGGCCTCGGAGGAAACAATCCGTTATACAGAAGAGGAAGATCTGCGAACGTAGGCAATATCAATACCGGTTGGAAGTATGTGACGGCTGTTCTTAGTGGTGTAGATAATGTTACGCTATACATCGATGGCGTAAATATAGGAGGCGCTGTTACCGGTGATTCTCAAAATACCATGAGCACCAACGACCCGGCTACTGCGAAGATCGGTAAGAAATCCATTAACAGTGTAAACTATTTCTTCAAAGGCACAATCGATGATGTATCGGTATGGAGTAAATCTCTTACTGTAACCGAGATCAATCAATATAAAAATCAATTGTTGACAGGCAATGAAAGCAGCCTGATCGGATACTGGAATTTCGATGAACCATCCGGCAACACTGTATTTGATTTATCGCCCAGCAATTTTGATGGTACACTTGTAAATGGTCCTGTACGCGTAACCTCGACAGCGCCTAACCATTAAGATATACTCTGTAATTATAACGAAGAAGGACGGAGTATCGCTCCGTCCTTCTTTATTGATAAAGGCTTCATATCAGTCGTTATCAATCACACTTAAAGTGCTGTCCGAACACAAGCTCGTAGCCATTGTTATCCAGTATTGAAAAGTCGCGCATATAGTATTCACGATCTTCGAGCGGAGTCTTGATCGTTGCTTTGTCTTTTACAGATTCCCACAGTTCATCCACCGGTTCTGTAACGATATAAAGACTCCCGGTTACAAGCGGCTTGGGGAAGAACGGTTCACGATCATCCGGATCTTTGCAATCTTCCGGTTCATCCTGCGGAACAATAAACATGATCTCGACATCCTCACGATTCAATGAGACAAAATTCGGAAAACCACTGGTTCCCTTAAATCCCAGCACTGATTCATAAAAAGCAATAGTCGCCTGTAGGTCCTTCGTCCAAAGTATAGGGCTTAACTTATGAAGTTTCATAAACTAAATATAGGTATATTTAATGTTCCTATGTATGTCCATTACAACCTATCAAGTTAAAAGTCCACCTCCCAAAACGTACTTCTTACTCCTGACCTCACAACCCCACTAACAACACCCTCTTATTTCCCTGCCCCGCCAAAGCCTCCAACTGCTCCGAGAATTGTTTAGCTTTTGCAGCATCTCCTGATTTTTGAGCAGCCACAGCAGCACCATATATACCATTGAAACGATTCGGGTGCCGCTTCAGGTCTTCTTCATATACCTGCAAGGCACGCTGCGGATTGCCGGTTTGTAAATACATGTCGCCCAGAAGTTCGCGTGCAGGTATAATTTCTCCGGGTGTTACCGGGTGCTTCGCAGTTGCATCTTCCATGTCAGCAGCCTCTGTCATCAACGTGAGTGCTTCATCTTTTTTTCTTTCCGCCAATCTGATCCAGGCATCGGAAGCTTTTACCTGGATGAGTACGAGATTGGATTTATAGTTTTCTTTAGCCTGCACCAGTGCAGCGTGAAGTGCTTTCAGTTGTTCCAGGTCTTTCTTCGCATCGTTTACTTTATTCTCGTGTACAGCACCGAGTATGCGGGCAAAGTATATATTAGCTTTCTCCCATGGAAATTTCTCCCACGGAAAGTCCGAAGGCTCCGGTTGAAGGGATGCAGCAGCAGCCCAGTCCTTTCGCTCCAATGCATAGCGAGCCGGCATAGAGGCAAACGAGTAAGCGTCTTTGAAATTTACCGGGAACACTTCTTTGATGGTTTGCAGGTAGCGTACCTGTTCCAGCGCTTTTTCATCATTCGCTTTCTGCAGATAGGCATACATCAGGTAGTCTAGACCGTGCAGTTCTTCATCCCAATGTCCTTTTATACCCGACTTTTGTGCATAACACTGTGCAGCCGTAACAGACGCTATATTGGATTGTATCGATTCATCCCAAAGGCCGAGTCGTGTAAAGATGTGCGAAGGCATGTGCTGCGCATGCGCGGATGCAGGCGCGATGGACGCATACTTGCGTGCTGCGGGTAGGGCTAACGCTGCAAGCTCTGGATAGTCGTAGTTGTGAATGATATAGTGCGCTATACCCGGGTGGGTAGGTTTGTTTTCGAATATCTTGTTTAAAACTTCTCCGGCTTTTTTCTGCTTTTGAAAGGTTTTGTCGGTAGGGTCGGAGGCAGCACCGAGTGCGAGCGCATAAAATATAGCGGCCTCGTCATCATCGGTATATTTCTCATACAATGCCTGCGATGCTTTTTCAAATTTCAGCAGGCGTGTGCGGTGGTCGAGCGTATTCCACTGATCGTATATAGTGGCGATTGCTTCCAGGTAATCAGACTCACGGCTTTCTTTGTCGGTGATGATCGAGCGGGCCAGGGTAATAATCTTGGCGCCCTTCTCAAGTTCTGTCGGAGAAGGAGGCGACCACAACGGATGAAAGTTACTCATGGCAGCACCCCAATAGGCCATTACACATTGCGGATCCTGATCGATAACTTTAACAAAAACTTTCTCCGCTTCGGTATACTCGAAAGAATGCAGTAGCGCGATCGCGAGGTTAAAATCCGGTCGTGTTTTTTCGGAACAGGACTGACTGAATGATACGGTTCCGAACTGATCGGTTCCTGAACTGCAAAGTGTTATCTCTCCACGCGTAAGTTCAATGGCTGCCAGTTCACTTTTGAGCTGTTCGTCATTCTTCTTGCCGGTAGTGCAGCAAAGAAGAATCGACATCGTGAGGATGATCGGGTGGGTTTTCATAATAGGAGGGGGTAAGTGTCTTTCTGCTATGAAGTTATGCCAAAAGCACGGTTGTTCATAGTATAAAAACGACACCCGGCTCACATAATGATGTGAATTGTTGCGGTGGCGAAAGATGCATAATGGATGGGGGTTACGAGCATGTTCTGATTCCTGGATGTGGATGAAATCGAGCTATAGCATGCGGATGTTATTCGGTAAAGATTCTCTATCTTTCCTTGTAAATGTATAGCTATACCAGGGGTGTTGATTGCGGCCGGTAGCTTGTACGTTGTAAAGACCAACCAACTCCTATGAAGAGACTCTGTACACTTGCTGCTCTGTTTACCTTGCTATTTACTGCGCGCGCGCAGGAGCGCTATATTCTTACTTCGGATAGCGTTTCGCTCTATGTAAAAGTAAAGGGTAAAGGACAGCCCTGTTTATATATACATGGTGGTCCCGGTGCCGGAAGTTACTGGCTCGAGAAGTTATATGGCGACCAACTCGAACAACATTTTCAAATGATTTACCTCGATCAGCGTGGGGTTGGCAGATCGTCAAGTCCGAAGGATCATAATTTTGCAATCGACCGTGTAGCAAAGGACTTTGAAGAAGTGCGACAGGCCCTGGGCATCAAACAGTGGCTAACACTGGGACATTCATTCGGAGGCGTTTTGCAAATGGATTATGTTGGGCGATATCAGCAATCTATACAGGGCTTGTTAATGATTAACTGTACGCTGAGTCTCCATGACAGTTTTCGCGAGAGCTGGATTCCCAAGGCATATGAATTTGCAGGTGTAAAGAACCCGATGCCGGCAACAGGCGATACAGTGGCTGTGGTTAAAAGATTGATGGATGCTATTGGTATACTTCGGCAGAAAGAACTGATCTGGAAGATGGCATTCGCCTCACCGGATAATGCCAAAACACTGGATGCAACCTATACTGAAATTCCAAACTGGAATGGTGATTTCAGCGCAGCCGCTCTCGGTATAAATGACTATTGGAATGATTACCGGAAGAGTACCGCGCGCATCAAGTTACCTGTATTATTTTTCTATGGTACCAACGACTGGTCTATTGGCCCGCAGCACTACAAAGGCGTGCACTTTCCGAATAGCATGCTCTATGAAAGTCGTGTAGGACATATGCCGTTTCTGGAGAATAAAGCGGATCTTGAAAAAGCGATCAGGAGTTTTAAGGCGAAGTATAAGTTTAGCTGAACTGTAAATTAGGAAGACGAGGCCTTTCGTAAAATATACTCTGACGGTCAACAGGGTACCCGGAAACTATTCACGCAGGCCTGAGACCTGCGTGATGTATATTCAGAAAGCATTTCTGAAAAAATACTTTATTTCCGATTGACGTAATGTTTTTGTCTTTAACGTTTACTCTTAAAGACTCATAAATAAATGCGGAAGTGTTTCCGAACGGAGCATTGATCTATTGGTTGAACGTTTTACGTTCGCCATACTGAAGCTTATTATAGTGTTTCAGTTTCTTCTTTCCGTTCGCGGTTTTGTATGCAGCTTTATTACTGTTGCAGGCAGAAAATGCAATCGCCAGAACAAGTATAGCGCCCAATATTTTTTTCATGATGTTAGCGTCTTTTGATATACCAAAGGTATGAAGCAATTTGCTTTGTTGGATATCATTCCACCTCTTTAAAAAGCGGTTCCACTCCGTATCGGTGCATCTTTTGATTACGCTTTTCACGAAACAGGCACGGCCGGTTGTAATTCCGCTGTCAACATTACAAGTCAGGTGTATGCACAGCAAAGACCGGTTGAGCGTAGTGCATCCTTGTTCTCACATCCATCGGGTTGCTTGCTCGTGGCTTTGTAATTATGTTCTGCTTGCGCATCCATGGAGCAACTTCTCAACTACATTTACGCACTAACGGCGTTCTCAGGGGCAGAGCTGGGACCCTAAAAAAATAAAGCGCAAGCATTGCTGCCTGCGCTTACAATCATTTTAACCCAAATAAAAATGATTCGTTTTACTTGGGAACAAATTTCACTATACACACCCGCCTGTACAATCCATAGTTTACTGATACAGGTGTGGGTTATATTCGTAAAGTGTGCTCCGTAATTTTACGGAGAGCAACCTGAAATCGCGCGTATACTATTTCTTCTTGCCTGCTTTTGCTTTTTGAGGTTTGCCTTTCTGGGCAGCATCAACAGTCTTTACAATGGCATCGAGCAAGCCGTCTTTGTCTGTATCAAGCGAAAGCTCCCAGAACATAATGCCATCGAGTTTCTGGTCGATTGCATATTGCGTCTTTAAAGCAAGGGAGCGTTTGTCATCGTACGTAATGAATAATTTTTCAGCAGCATTATAGGCATACGGAGCTTTTGCTACATCATCCCAATACTTTACAAATCCTTTTTCTTCGGAGATCTGCTTGTCGAAGTTTTTAAAATCAACACCTGCTTTAAATTTACCAGACTGGTATAGACCGTTGTTGGTTGCCACAACACCTTCCCACATTCTTCCATAGAACGCTCCACCAATAACAAGTTTGTTAGCCGGTACACCGATCTTCAACAGGTACTGAACACAATTGTCGGTTGACTCACGAAGTTGAGGTGTAGAGTATAGAGCCGTGTGATGGCCTGTTACAGTAGAGTATCCGTTGACAAGGTCGTATGTCATCAGGTTCACGCGATCAACTTCTTTCATCACTTCTTTCCAGTCAACTGATTCTTCGAGGAACTTCTGGAATCCACCGGCAGCAAAGCTTACTTCATATTTAGGACCCAGTACTTTACGAAGCTCGCGAACCAGTGCCGTGAAGTTCGGTTTATCTTCCAGGGTATATTTATGTCCCGGGTATCCTTCGATGGTCGGGTACTCCCAGTCGAGATCAATTCCATCCGACTTGAATTTTTGATTGAGTTGAAGAACCGACTGTGCAAATTCTTTTCTTCCGGCATCAGTCGAGAATACATCCGAGCATGACGGGCATCCGCTCCAGCCACCGAGCGAAAGAATTACTTTCAGTTTCGGGTTACGCTTCTTCAGGTTCACCAGCTTCGTGATGGTTGTTGAATCCCTGCGATTATCAACCGTGAGTTTGTTGCCTGTAAGATGGCAGAAGCTGAAGATGATATGCGAAAGTTTTTCTGCCGGAAGGTTATCTACCTGTTCAGGGCCTGCGGAGTAATACGCGATCACATTCAGTCGGGCAGGTTGCTGCGCGTATGTATTGAACGCGAAGAGGAAAAGAAAAATGAAAATGCTTCGGTGCATCATAAGAGGTTAGAGTTTGAAAATTCCAAGATCCTAAAGTTTAAAGAAGCGACCGTACTACTTTTGATGAAAGGAGTAATTTGCTGACATGCCATGCGTTGTGCTGTGTGTATTTTTTAATGTGCATGTGTGCTTTTTTAATCTACCTTTGCCACCTTAAATATCTATATTCTTGAATTACTTATCAGCAGAATCAATCGCCAAGACTTTTAACGACCGTTGGCTCTTCAAAGATGTTACGCTCGGTATAGCGCAGGGCGAAAAGTTTGCCTTTGTTGGAAACAACGGTGTTGGCAAATCTACTTTGTTAAAGATACTTACAGGAGAAATTCAACCCGATGGCGGTAAAGTAAGTTTACGCCAGGGTATACGTCTCGGCTACCTTACACAGCAACCTAGTGTTGATGAAAATCTTACCGTGAAAGATGTACTCTTCAGCGACTCCAACGAAATAGCACGTGTCGTAAAAGAATATGAAGATTGCATTCATCATCCCGACACAACCCCCGAGCGCATGCAAGCTGTACTCGAGCGCATGGAAGAACTGAAGGCGTGGGACTATGAAGCGAAGGTTCACGAAGTAATTGAAAAGCTTGGTGTACCCGACTTCGATAAAAAATTCGGAGCGCTTTCCGGTGGACAGAAAAAGCGGATATTCCTCGCGCAATTGTTATTGCAGGAGCCTGACCTCATCATCATGGATGAGCCTACCAACCACCTGGATCTTTCTGCGATCGAGTGGCTGGAAAATTATTTGTCAGGCGCGAACATCACACTCATCATGGTAACGCACGATCGATACTTCCTCGATAATGTTGCTACCGAGATCATTGAACTCGACCGTGGTCAGTTATACCGCTATAAAGGCAACTATGCCTATTACCTCGAAAAGAAAGATCAGCGTGAAGAGATTTTGAAAGCAGAAGTATCAAAAGCGAAGAACCTTTTAAAGAAAGAACTCGACTGGATGCGCAGGCAACCGAAGGCGCGAGGTACCAAAGCTAAATATCGCATCGAAGCATTTTACGATCTGCAAGAGAAGGCTTCACAGGATTTACGTAAAGAAAAACTTGAACTCGATATTAAGGAAGCGCGACAAGGAGGGAAGATCCTGGAAGTGGAACACATCACTAAAAAATACGGAGCGCTGCCAATCGTAAACGACTTCTCGTATGTATTCAAGAAGAACGATCGCATTGGTGTTGTGGGTAAAAACGGTGTGGGTAAATCTACCTTCCTCGATATGCTTACCGGAAAGATCAAGCCTGATTCAGGCGAGATAAATCCCGGAGTTACAACGAAGTACGGATACTTTACACAAGAAGCTATATCGCTCAACCCGAATAACCGGTTGATCGAAGAAGTGAAGTCCATTGCCGAGTTCATTACACTGTCGGATGGTTCGCAGGTTTCAGCTTCCAAGTTCCTGGATTCATTCCTGTTCCCTCCGGATAAACAGTATAACTATATTAATAAACTGAGTGGTGGTGAGAAAAAGCGTTTGCAGTTACTCAAGCTGTTAATAACGAACCCTAACTTCCTGATACTTGATGAACCAACCAACGATTTTGATATCGATACTTTAAATGTATTGGAAGACTTCCTCGACAAGTTCAGCGGATGTTTGTTACTGGTGTCGCACGATCGTTACTTTATGGACCATCTCGTAAATCAACTCTTTGTGTTTGAAGGCGATGGTAACATTCGTCTCTTCAACGGTAACTATTCTGATTATCGCGATTGGGTAGAAGAACAGGAAGCGATGGAGGCATCACCGAAAGCATCGAAGCCTGCCGTAAAAGAAGAAGTGCCTGTAGTCGTTACCACCGAGAAACGCAAAGCAACTTTTAAAGAGAAGCAGGAATACGAGAAACTTCAGGCAGAGATCGAAGGACTCGAGAAGAAGAAAGAAGAGCTTTCAACCCTGATCAACTCGGGAAGCACCGATCATAAACAACTGCAGGAGTGGGGGCAACAGATGCAGCAGATAGCGGGTGACATCGATGCCAAGACCATGCGCTGGCTTGAATTGTCTGAAATAGTGAATTGAAAACGGCTCTGATTACGAATCAGTTATCCCAAAACGATCAGCGGACAGCAGATAATAATATTTTGCCGTTGATATAATTTGCAGAAGAAATCGATTGAATAGTATATTTTTGGAAAAATCTTAAACCGATCATGAATCTCAATACAGAAGCTGAGAAGAAGAACACATACGATGCTATTGTGGTAGGCACTGGTATCAGTGGTGGTTGGGCTGCAAAGGAGCTCACCGAAAAGGGATTAAAAACATTGGTACTGGAACGTGGGCGGATGGTGAAGCATCCGGATTATCCAACAGCCACAAAGGATCCGTGGGATCTGCCGTATGCCGGAAAACCTACCCAGGAAGATTTGAAACAACAAGGCGTTCAGGCCAGAACAGGGTATACCATTCGTCAGGATACCAAGCACTGGTTTGTGAACGATCTTGAAAACCCATACACCGAAGTAAAACGTTTCGACTGGATGCGTGGCTACCACGTAGGTGGTCGTTCGATCATGTGGGGACGCCAGAGTTACCGCTGGAGCCCGATGGACTTTGAAGCTAACGCGAAAGATGGCGTTGCTGTTGACTGGCCGATTCGTTACGCTGATCTTGCTCCGTGGTATGACTATGTAGAAAGCTATATTGGTGTAAGTGGAAATAAAGATGGACTCGCACAACTTCCTGATGGTAAGTTCTTACCGCCCATGGAGCTGAACTGTGTTGAGCTCGATCTGAAAGATAAAGTATCCAGTAAATTCGGAGGTCGTGCGTTGACCATTGGTCGTACCGCGCACGCAACGGCACCGCTACCGCACAGCCCGCAACGAGGCACCTGCCAGTTCAGAAACCTGTGCGCGCGTGGATGTCCGTATGGTGGATACTTCAGCAGTGTGTCATCAACATTACCGGCTGCTGAGAAGACTGGTAACATGACATTGCGACCGAACTCCATCGTTCATGAATTGATCTACGATGAAAAAGCTGGTAAAGCTACTGGTGTTAAAGTGCTTGATGCTGAAACCGGTGAGCAGGTAGAGTTCTATGCAAAAGTAATTTTCCTTTGCGCTTCAACATTCGGTTCAACATTCATTATGATGAACTCGATTTCCAGCCGCTTCCCGAATGGTTTCGGTAACGACAGTGGAGAACTTGGTCACAACATTATGGACCACCACCTGAGTGTTGGTGCATTTGCAACCGTAGATGGCTTTGAAGACAAATACTACTTCGGAAGAAGAGCGAATGGTTTCTATATACCACGTTACCGTAACGTAGGCAGCGACAAGCGCGATTACCTGCGTGGCTTCGGTTACCAGGGTGGTGCAAGCCGCCAGGGATGGCAGAACCTCGTTGCTGAATTAAGCATCGGTGCCGAACTGAAAGATGCCGTAGGTAAACCAGGCGGATGGACGATTGGTATGGGTGGTTTTGGTGAAATATTACCGTACCACGATAACAAGGTAACACTGAACAAAGACAAGAAAGACAAGTACGGCTTACCAACGCTTACATTCGATGCTGACCTGAAAGACAACGAATATAAAATGCGTAAGGATATGGCTGCTGATGCGGCTGAAATGCTTGAAGCTGCCGGTTATAAGAACGTTGGTACTTACGACAATAAGATCGGTATAGGTTTAGGTATACATGAAATGGGTACAGCGCGCATGGGTAAAGATCCAAAGACATCGGTACTGAACAAGTTCAACCAGGTGCACGCTTGTAAGAACGTATATGTTACCGATGGATCGGCAATGACGTCTGCTGCTTGTCAGAACCCTTCACTTACCTATATGGCACTTACTGCACGCGCGGTAGACCACGCGGTAAGCGAGCTGAAGAAGCAGAACCTCTGATGAGCATTTAAAAACATTTAATTCAACAGATCAAAAAACTATATAGTATGGATCGTAGAGAAGCATTAAGACGCACTGCCTGGATCATGGGAGGAGTAATTTCCGCACCAGCCATTATGGGTGTGCTCAAAGGATGTACCGCTAAACCAACCATCGACTGGAAACCTGTTTTCTTATCAGAGGAACAAGGTATATTGATCACGCAGGTAGCGGATATCATTATTCCGAAAACCGATACTCCGGGCGCAAAAGAAGTTGGTGTACCGGGCTTCATAGACCTGATGCTGAAGGATGTATATTCGAAAGAAGAACAGGATAAATACCTGAACAGTCTGAAAGCATTTAACGAAGCAGCAGAAAAAGAACACGGTGATCCGTTCATCGAACTGTCGCCAGAAACACAAACTGCATTTGTAAAGAAACTGCATGACGAAGTAGTAAAAGATAAAAGCGAGAATGCCCCGGCATACCGGCCTTTCATCATGACTACCAAAGAACTCACCATGCTTGGCTTCTTTACCTCCGAAGTAGGAGCAACACAAGTACTGCAATACGTAGCGGTACCCGGCTCGTACAAAGGCTGCCTTCCATTAGCGGAAGCAGGCAACGGCAAGACTTGGGCGACTTAGTTGTTTAGCTTACTGGCTTCAGGTTACAAGCCCCTGGCTGTTTGTCTTGAAGCCCAAAGCCCACGCCTGTAATCGTTTCGTTACAGCACTTCGATAGAAATTCAAAATCCAATTGCGTAAAGGAATATATCCGGAACGCAATTGGATTTTTCATTTAGCTACAGGCTTCAAGCCACAAGCCCCTGGCTGTTTATCCCGAAGCCAGCAGCCTGCAACTAGCCCTAAAGTCTCGAGGCTCGCAGCTCATCCGCTACCAGCCAATCCCATAATCCTCACCATGGTTGCTCGATCCGCCCCAGAAGGTTCCGTGTTCCCAATCGAAATATATAGCGTTGATCGGGCCGGCCGTGCGTTCATCAAGACCAATGCTATAGCCCATCTGGCGTAACTCTTTCATTACATAATTCGGAGTTTGTGTATTGAGCATTACTGAGCCCGCTTTGCTGTCGTGATTACCGAACGAAGATCGCATCTGGTAACTCACAATGTTTGCTGCTTCAACAGCTTCCTGTATCGTCATGCCGAATTCAACAACATTCAAAAAACATTGCAGTAAATCCTGGTCCTGACTATCGCCGCCTTGCACTGCGAACGACAGGAATGGTTTACCATTCTTCAGAGCCATACCCGGTGTTAATGTTACCCGCGGACGTTTACCCGGCTCGAGTACATTGAACGGATTTTGTTTCGCGTCCAATACGAACGACTGCATGCGCTGACTCATACCAACACCGGTCTTGCCTGCTATACATGCCGGTACCCAGCCTCCACTTGGCGTGATTGATACAACCCATCCATCTTTATCAGCAGCTTCTACAGAGGTAGTGCCCATCTTAAAATCTGCCAGATATTTTTCATTTATAGTATTGTCTTCGTGCAGGAGACTTGCCTGGTTCCAGTTCTTCATCAGGTCAGCAAATGGATTTACTTTACCCTCGAACGGATACGGATCGCCCGGGGCAGCCTTCGCGTTGTTACGTTCCCAGTTTATTTCTTTAGCACGCGCTTTTGCATATTCTTTGGAGAGTAAACCTTTAATGGGTTCTTCCGGTGTAAAGGCAGGATCGCCATAGTAGAAATCGCGATCCGCGAAAGCGAGGTTCATGCTTTGGTATAGAGTATGTATATATTTCGCAGAATTATACCCCATTGCTTTCAGATCAAAATTCTCGAGGATGTTAAGCGCCTGCAACATCGCAGGGCCTTGTGTCCACTGTTGTAATTTATATACTTCAATGCCTTTATAATTTACCGATAGCGGTTCTTCAATTTTTACCTTCCATGTGGCAAGGTCTTGCTCGGTAATAAGACCGCCTTGTTCCTTACAGCCACGCACAAATTCTTTGGCTATATCTCCTTTGTAGAACCGATCATAAGCAGCATATATAGCTTCCTTACGACTCTTGCCTTTCTTGAGTGCCTGTTGTTCAGCATCAACCATCTTTTGTAAAGTTTGCAGCAGGTCAGCTTGCTTAAATACTTCGCCCGCTACGGGTGCTTCGCGATCTTTACCCAGGTGCGGAAGAAATACAGCTTTAGAGTAAGGCCATTCTTTGATCAATGCTTTATTGCGTTCAATGCTGTTCGCAGTCTGTGCTTCAATCGGGTAACCTTCGGCCATTTGCATCGCAGGAGCGAGTACATCTTTCAGACTCATCGTTCCATACTCTGCTAACATGGTGCAGAGTCCACCGGGAGTACCGGGTGTTACTGCAGCAAGCGGTCCGAACTCCGGAGGGTATTGCATGCCTTTACCTTTGTAGAATTCAGGAGTAGCCCCGGTGGGTGCAACGCCCAGCGCATTGATCGCGATTACTTTACCAGTCTTGGGATTATAGATGAGTGCCTGCGTTTCGCCACCCCAGCTCAGTACGTCCCACATGGTACATGTGGCAGCGAGCATGGCACATGCAGCATCTATGGCGTTGCCGCCTTTCTGGAATGTCATCGCGCCAGCCGTAGCCGCCAGCGGTTTACCGGTAATGGCCATCCAGTGTTTGCCATGCAGCGGAGGTTTTTGTGTGCCTTGCGGCCGTGCGTTAAACGACTGCGCATGTATAGCAGCAGACAGCAGCACGAGGCCGATACAGAGTAAGGTTATCCTTTTCATAGGTGAGTTATTTCGGTAACATCAAATTTACTCTGATTGCCAGAACGATCGACAAGATTTACATGGAGGGATGCAGCGAGTAGTGAGGGGCGCTAAAAATGAAGAAGATCGAGATGTGAATTACCTCTTGAGGCTTCTGCGTATGTATGGCTTCATTGATGGGATCATGAAAAAGTTTTTGAGTGGCAAAGTAATACTGCGATACCTGTACGATCAGCTCACCGGTAATTTTGCCGGTTTTCTTATTGGTATGTCGGCAAGTAGTTTGGTGTCGAGGTTCTTTGAAACGCGAAGTATAAAGAACCTGTGGGGCTTAACCGCGAAGAAGACTGTTGTTGATAAAGCCACTTTCAGTAACCTGGAATGGATACTTTCGATCGTGATCGGATTTATAGTATTCGAGATCTTTACAAAAGTTGTCAAGGAGAGGATTGATAAGAACTTCCCGAAGTATAAAATAAAAGTGATGCGCTGGATGATCGCCAATCATATACCCGAGAAAGCTTCTGCTATAGGGTTGAAGCTCAACCAGCAACGGATAGCATTGTTTGCAGCGGTACATCAGGCTGTAGTAAAGGTTAGGACTAAATAAGTGCTGCGCGCAAAGGATTGTCGTGGAAACGCTACTGCTAAATCTTTTACTTGCATTTCTTTTAATACCAGGATTGATCTTTATTCAATGGCAAAGCCTGCGGGAGTTTAAACAATCTGGTGAGGCTGATGATTTGACTTTAGTAGTGAGGCACCTCCGGTTTATATTTGCTATAGTTATTGAGGCACTTGCCATATATTGCATGATCTTACAATTGATGTCGGATTCTCCGCTTGCTGAATAAATCCTGATGTTTTTTCTGGCTTTGTGTATTACTATATTCTTCATTCTTAATGGCAAAAAAATCCAAATTCGAAATAGAAGTAATCGATAAGGTGAAAGAATTGCGCCTGAAGAAAAAACTGACGCAGGATGATATAGCTATGTTTCTGAACGCTTCCCGCGGATTTATAGGGCAGATCGAAAGTCAGGATTCTGCCAGTAAATATAATCTCAATCACCTCAACAAACTGGCGCAGGAAATGGGATGCTCTCCGAAAGACTTTATACCCGAGAAAACCCTCACTGAAAGTAAAGGTCGGAAGAAGAATTAAGAATAGTCCGGATACATTAATCCGAAAATCAGTAAGAAACTTTTGCGGTTCTCGCGCCCGCTCTCGATATTGGTATATACATTCACGATCGCGATGATCGACTATACTTTTCATCCGAAGTATGTTGAACCATACTACCTGTTACTGATGAACGCCAACTTCATCAGAGAGCCTGAAAAAGCTCCCGATCTTTTCAGGAACCTGAAACTCCTGTCCCGCGAATTAGACAATGCCCAGCTTTCCATCATGCTCAAGTCATCGTGGCGCCCGGCAAAAGTAGCTGCATGGATTATTGGTCTCAGTGGTAGAACAGAGTTGGAGGAGGATCTTATTCAGCTTATGAAGTATAATGCCAGTTACTGCGAGCACCTCATCTTCGCCTTAACCTTGCTGGATGTAGAAGTGAAAGTGCTCGAAGAGTATATAACCGACCAGGTAAAGAAAGCAGAGAGGTTATCGATCACGGCTATAGAAAGTATAAGTTTTGGTATAGCGCTGGCGGCACGCGATTGGTTGTGCGATAAGAAGGGAGTGACCTCAGCAAATGAAACGTTCAATAAAACCTGGGCCGATTTTATCACAATGTTGGAAGGTAAAGCAAGCCGGTTCCCGAAGTTCAACGTCAATGATATGCTACGACTGCAGGCTGACAGGAAAAATTTCTACAAGGCTCTGACGTTGGTAGAACAACATCAGTAAACAAATAACTCAAATGGGACTGGACAGTGTTGCGCTATTGATCGATGTAGAGAAACATTTTGATATACATATTCCTGATCCGGAGGCAGCGAAGATATATACCTTGCAGGATTTTGCTGATTGTGTTTATAGTAAAGTGAAGGTCAATCCATCGGAAGTCTGTAAATCAAGAGTGTTGTTCTATAAACTGCGTATATATTTCGAGAATAAACTGGAGATGTCTTCCCGGGATTTTTATCCTCAGAAGCAGATCGGTGAGTTGATACCGGCCACCAGATTGAAAAATACCTGGAAGATGATCGAACAGGATTTTGATGTGCAGTTACCTCCACTTGCCTCCGCGGATATCGATCCGGAAAAAAGAAGTATGAAAATTCAGATACTTTCGTTCTTTAGAAAAGAGAAGAGATTATCACAGGGTACCCTAGGCGACCTGGTGCATTGGATACTCGCCATGAACCACCGGAAATTCATAGATGTACATGCTTTATGCAGCAAGCGCGATATCGAGATGATTATCATCGGGATTGTAAGTGACTCAGTAGGTATACCGGTGGATGAACTTCGCCTGACGCACAGCATTGTAAATGATCTTGGAATTGACTGATGACATAACGCGCCCTGCAGGCTGTTGGAAATTCAGCGACAATTATTTTCCTTTAGTATAGTAATGACCCAAATTACCCTTAACTATGGAAAGCGCTATACTCGCTTTACTCGGCACCGTTGTGGGTGGTATTGTAGGCGGCCTCACGTCTTACGTACTGCAGAAGCAACGGTTTGACCAAGAGGTAAAGCTCAAGCAGGAGGAGTACAAAACCGAATTCATGGCCGAGACAACAGCCCGGCATTTTTTGAATCACAAGTCTTTTACCGACCGCTCTTTTGAGACTTTGAAAAATCACCTGGGCGGATTTGAAGAAGATGAACTCCGAAAAATACTCGTGCGTGCCGGTGCCATTCGTGTTATGCGCGATGATGGTTCCGAATGGTGGAGGCTGCTCTCGCGCATGGATGAATTTATTGAAAGTAAACGAAGTAAACATACCGATTAAGAAACTGTAACCCGTATAAGTTATGTATATACTCCATGCCGAAGATGTTATGTCGCATCTTCAAAAACACGATGCCGTTTTGATCGATGCGCGGGGAGGAGCCGATGCTTACCAGCGCTATATAGCGGGCCACGCAGCCGGTGCTCACTTTGTTGATCTGGAAACCCAGCTCTCTGAAAAATCAGCCAACGCTGCCAACGGTGGCCGACATCCGTTACCGGATTTGAAGACCTTCGGAGCATTTCTCGGTTCACTGGGTATAGCGCCTGATACACATGTTATAGTATATGACGATAAAGGCGGAGCCAATGCAGCAGCGCGCTTCTGGTGGATGTTGAAAGTGGTTGGTCATAAGCATGTTACTGTTGTAAGTGGAGGACTTGATGCATTGTCGAAAGCAGGTATACCGATAACTTCCGAGATACCCGGCAGGCCAGCGTACACTGCGCATTACCCGGTGCAGGAATCTGCATTGCCTGTAGTAGATATAGCTACGGTAAAAGATGCAGTTCAAAATCCGGATTACCTGGTGATTGATGTGCGTGAAGCATATAGGTATCGTGGTGAGAGTGAACCGATTGACCAGGTTGCCGGTCATATACCGGGAGCCGTAAATATACCTTATATAGCCAACCTCGGGGTTGACGGAAAATTTCTTCCGGCCTCAGAACTGGCGGCACGGTATAAAGAAGCGATTGGTAGTCGTAAACCCGAACATGTTATCGTTCATTGTGGCTCCGGAGTTACGGCATGTCATACCTTGCTCGCGATGAAAGAGGCAGGTATAGAAGGTCCGAAACTATACGTGGGTTCATGGAGCGAGTGGTCAAGAAATGATTACCCGATCGCTACGGGAGAAAAACCATAGTATGCGAAGTGTAATGCTTTGATAAGCCGTGAATCTTTTCAATGTAAATTATTCATAAGCTGAAGATACAACGGATAGGGTACTGGTTTATAGTTATACCCGGGTATAGGAGAGCTGGTAGTTGGTCGCGACTTACTTAAACCTGTCGATAAAAATGTACTTTTATGGTTACCAGTCGGGTGTCGATTTTGTGAAAAATGACATTTCGAATAAATACCATACATCCGCAAGTCGCGGTACGATAGTCAACTTCTGGTCTGAATCGCGCATGTAATCTTTGCTGGTATAATACCTCAAACCTACATGAAGAAAGCAATTGACTTTTTGCGTTCAGAGATTTTTATATTTCTAACGCTTTTACTGGTCATAACCTCTCAGATCATACACACGATGTACCTTTTTGAAACGGTACGTGTATTCGATCTCAGTTTTGAAATCGCATCGTATCACATCACCATTGCCAACTGGGTGCACGCATTCATCTTTGCTCTGGCCATTGAAGCTGCTATACTGATGTTCATTCTTAACAATAAGCCTACACCATCCAAAGTATATGCAGTAGCATCGTTTGCTACCAACCTGCTATACTACAAAGTATGGGATGTAGCCTTGCCAACCATCTTTACCAGCGTTCTCATCAGCTCGATGCTGGCCGGTTCGATCTGGTTCTTCTCTGACCTGCTGGCTGAAAAGATCAGTGGCGTAGTAGAGACTTCCTCCAAGGAAGAAGACGAACTTAAAAAGATACTGGCTGCGAATGACGAGGTAAAAAAAATTAATTTCAAGACTACTATGCCTATGAACGGCCGGTAATAAACCATACAGGCAGTACAAAAAATGAAAGGCGCGGGTAATTTTTCCTGCGCCTTTTTTATTTATCACCATGGCATGCTTACATTTAAGTATAGCTGTTAATGTTGTGAAAGCCATTGATCTCTATTTTCACGAGAAGGAAGAGCCGGTAAAAAGTTTTATGCTGGCGTTGCGTTCCGTGATCCTTCGATTTGATCCACACATCACCGAGCAATGGAAATACGGCATGCCTTTCTATTGCTATAACAACAAAATGTTCTGCTACCTCTGGATTCACAAAAAATATAAGCAGCCCTATATCGGCATCGTAGAAGGATCGGGTGTCGATCATCCACTACTCATCCAGGAGAAACGCGCCCGCATGAAAATCATGCTCCTCGACCCAACGAAAGACGTGCCGGTGAAGACGATAAGCACGATCTTGAAGGAAGCGCGGAAAAGCTATGCGCTTTGAAATGGCTGCTGGCTGCAAGCTACCGGCTTCGGGAAGATTCCAGGTAAATATATACTTACCTATAGGAAACGTTGGGCGTTTAAGCTGCATGCCTTGAGCCGCTGAGAGGCTGTTTGTCCTGAGGCCAGCAGCTTGCAGCCAGTAGAAAAAAAGCCACCCGATTATCGGGCAGCTTTCGAGTTGTTTGGGTTAAAGTATTGTTACGAGAGGCTTTGTTCTGCAGCCAGCGGCCAGAAGTCAGTACCTTTTCTCCCTCTCGCAGCTCACGGCTCGCAGCTCGTGCCGCTACTGCACGAGCTTCCACCAGCTCGCAGGTATGGCAGCAGGTTTATCGCCCGGTAAGCTATATTTCAAATCGAGAGTGAAGCCGCCACCGCCTTCTACAAAGTCCAGTTCGAAACGGTGTGGTCCTTTTTCAAGTGCTACGCCACCGCTCTTCTGCAGGGGAGCATGCATGCCGTCATTGTCAACAACCAACCGGTCGTCTATACGCAGTACGCCACCGTCATCGCAGGTAAAGTAGAAGTTGTAAATGCCTTGCTGGGGTACATCGATATAGCCTCTGTATTTCAGACCAAAGCTTCCTTTACCAATTTTTTCCGGCACCACGATATCAGCAACGGTAAGCGTTGTGTCGGCATCTGCCTTTATCTTTTGGGTATTTTTAAAGAAGCCTTCGTAGAATGATAACTGCAGACCGTTGTTAACTTCTTTCACACCTTGTGCCGGTGAGTAATTCTGTTGTTCGTATAGGATGGTATATACATCGCCTCTGCGTCCTTCTTTGGTGAAGGCTGCAAGCTTTATGGTTACCGGTTTGTTAATTGTAAGCGGCTCGCTTAAGGTGGTAGATTCAAGTGTCGGGAGAGTACCATCCGTAGTGTAATGCAGCGCTAAACCTTTTACCGGGGGCTTCACATCCAGCACAGCTTTGTCAACGAATACATTTCGTTCGGTGAAACCATCGAGATCAGGTAACCGGTATGATACATTCAGGCGATCAAGTCGCTCGTATTGATAGGTAAGGCGTGTGAGGTAGTTGTCGTATTGATTACGATTTGTCCACAGCACTTCACTCAGGGCGGTCATGCGCGGCATCATCATATAGTCTGCGCGCGTCTCCGTAGGTATATATTCTGTCCAGGTGTTCGCCTGTGCGCCCATGATGTTACTCGCAGCAAGGGAGTCGAGTCCTTTTGGTATCGTACTGAAATGGTATACATTAAAGACCGAATGCTTATCTGGTTGTGAATCGAAATATAGCGGGTTGCCCGGAGTCATAATTACTTTGTTACCATTCCTGGCAGCCGTTATCGGAGCTTCCGGTACCCATGCACGCCAGTACATGACAATGGCCGAAGGTGTTACACCTCCTTCGAGGATCTCATCCCAGCCAATCAGTTTTTTGCCGTGCGCGTTGAAGAATTTTTCCATACGCTTTACAAAATAACTTTGCAGCGCATTCAGATCTTTCAGACCTTCTTTCTTCATCAGCACTTTGCACGCGTCCGATTGTCCCCAGGTAGTCTTTTCAACTTCGTCAGCACCGAGGTGTATATAGGTAGAAGGGAACAGTTCAAAAATTTCGGTGAATACATCTTCGGCAAATTTATAGGTCTCTTCGTTGCACGGACAGATCGGTGTCGAGAACAACTTGCCCCACGCTGCATTACCGGTACATGCCAGTTGAGGATACTCGCGTATAGCGGCCATCATGTGACCGGGCATATCAATCTCCGGAATAATATCGATGTGTCGCTCGGCAGCAAACGCAATGATGCCGCGCATTTCTTCCTGTGTATAAAAACCACCGTATACCGTTTTTCCATCGCGTTGTTTGATATGCTTCGGATCGATTACAAAATCAGGATTGTCTTTCGCGCGTTTCATACAAACCGAATCCTGGTTGTTGAACTCGCGCCATGCACCGTTCTCGGTTAGTTTAGGATACTTCTTGATCTCAATGCGCCATCCCTGGTCATCGGTAAGATGCAGGTGAAGCTTGTTGAATTTATACAGCGCGAGCAGGTCTATAAATTTCTTCAGGTAATCGATCGAGAAGAAGTGTCTCGATACATCCAGGTGCATACCGCGCCAGTCATACTTCGGGTAATCGGTAATGGATGTATTCGGAACTTTTACTTCCGATGAAGCAGCACCGTTGCCTTCAAATTCTGCCGGCAATAATTGACGCAGTGTTTCAATCGCCCGAAATATACCCGTGCCTGTTTTTGCTTTTATTTTTATGTTGTTGTTGGTAACGTCAAGGGTATATGCTTCAGCATGCGTCAGCGTAGTGTCCGTTATCAACTCGATTGTATTGTTTCCTGCATCTGTACCTACAGTGAGCGTTTTTCCCGTAGCCTGCTTCAGCAGTGCCTGCAGTAGTTTTACTTCAGGCTCAAACGAACCGTGCGTAACAATTTTAGTTTCTTCGCTGATGTTGAAATTTCCATCGTGCGCTGCCAGCGTCTGCGGGTAGGGTATGAGTGCATACCGTTTGTTTACATCCGCATCGGGTTCTTTTTCATCGTTACAGGCTAACAATACAAAGGCAAGCATAAATGCCAGCGCTACAGGTACCAGGTGTTTCATCAGAACAATTTTTACTTTTTTTTCAGGTCAACTAATAAGAAGACCAAATCAATAATTCCAAAATCGGTAAACCGGAATCGGCCGCGATTCTAATACAAGCAACAGAAAATAATTCACAGTTTTATACAGATGGTTAAATAGCAGAGCGATTGTACGTGAAGATGTAAGGTGTGCGCAGTGTGTACGTCATTTGCTGATAATGCCGTCATTTCGAGCGAGCCGAGTTTGCTATGCAATACACGCGTTCCCGCGAGAGACCAATGTCTCAATTTTCAAAAGTGTGATGCACGTTTATCGCATTGTTGATAGAGACACATTTGTTAAGACAGCACATGCGTTGCTCCGACCAGGGGGCTTTTCGCGGGGAGTATAGCAACATGATTATAGTGCGAGCGCTCGAAGGGACGCAGTGCTGCGCCAGATGCTTTTATTTTAAAACATTCCCATTGTATATTTCGCCACTTTGTAGTTAATCAACCCCTGGTATTATGGACACCCGGCATTGGATAACCCGGATCGATCGCATCACCGAAGATTTTAAAAACGATTTTGGAAGCCTCACGGCCGAGCAGTTGAACTGGAAGCAACATGCTAATGCGTGGAGTATTGCTCAGAATGTTCATCATCTTATCGTGATCAACGAAACGTATTATCCAGTTATCCGGGAGATTCGTGCAAATACGTATAGCGTACCCTGGATTGGCAAGATCGGTTTTATGAGACGCTTCTTTGCACGTGTTATTCTGAATTCAGTTCAACCCGATCGCAAACGCAAAATGAAAACCTTTCCATTGTGGGAGCCATCAGCCAGTGCTATTGGTGCAGATATACTTCGTAAATTCGAAGAGCACCAGGCGAGCCTCAGGAAGTTGATCAACGAAAGCAGTGACCTGCTGGATAAAGGTGTTGCACTGTCTTCGCCAGCGAATAAAAATATAGTATATACACTAGCCGATGCATTTGAGATCATAGTTACGCACGAGGCGCGCCACCTGGAACAGGCCCGTGAAGTTTACCGGGCCTATCAGAAAAGTGTATACCACTAAGAGACTAGCCATGTCAAATAATGTTTGTGGTATCTTATAGTTTGTTCAACACAAACTTCGCTTTGGTAGGGTAGTATAAAGTCTTCTTCCAGTCGATCGATAAAATTCTCTCCAGCATATCTTTCAACTCACCAATGGTGGTGGGTTTTATTACGAACAGGTTTGATCCTTCGCGATAACAGTATTCTACATTTACCAGATCCGTTAAGGATGAGTATATAATTACCGGCAGGTGGTCGTATTTTTGGTTCGAGCGGATGGCGCGAAGACATTGGCGTCCGTCCTGACACGGCATCAGGAGATCCAGAAAAAGTATATCGGGTGTTTTTTCATCCAGCAGTTTCATGAGTATCTCTCCGTTCTCTGCACGCGACAGGACTACGGTATAGGAAACTTCCTGCACTGCCAATGAGAATACGTAATAATCATCGTCATCATCTTCTGCCAGTAAGATGTTTGTTGCCTGTTCTTTCACTAAGTTCATACTGCTCGTTCGTTATCGTAGTCAGGGCTTCTGAAGATGTACATTTGAAATTCTGCAGAATCGATTTAAAAATCAGAAACAAAATCCGTTTTCAGAAGTATTATTGCTGATTTCGCTTGGTAAAGTGCTGGCACAGTTTTTTGCAGAAGCGGTGCGTTATACTAATCGTATAGATGGGTAACGATCTACCCCAGTAGCTTCACTAAAATACTTCCATTGTAATAACACGTTTGCTACATTATTGATTTGTGATTTTCTCTTAACCTTTATACTAATTTTTCAGGCGGTATTATTCTCTTCCGGTAAAAGGTCTACATTCGCGACTGATTTATTGGTTTTGATGAGATGAAAAAAGCATGGGTGCTTATTCTCTGGCTTTCTGTTTTCAAGATTGCCTGTGCACAAAAGGAAGTTCCATACGTAATACTGGTTTCGTTTGATGGTTTTCGGTACGACTATGTATCCAAATTCAATCCACCGCATTTCAAAGAGTTTATTCGTAAAGGCACAGCTGCTGAAGGACTGATCCCTTCATTTCCCAGCAAGACATTTCCGAATCACTATACACTGGTTACCGGTTTATACCCGGGACATCACGGCCTGGTAGATAATACATTCTACGATCCGACACTGCATAGACTATACGGCATGAAAGATAAAAGCGTAGTACGCGATACATCTTTCTATGGAGGTACACCGCTGTGGCAACTGGCACAACAGGCAGGACAACGCTCTGCTTCATTTTTCTGGGTGGGATCGGAAGCTCCCGTAAAAGGGGAGTATCCGAATTACTACCTTCCGTACGATGAATCAGTACGAAATGACAAACGTATTGACCAGGTGATTGCATGGCTCAATCTTCCGGAGAAGGAGCGACCACATTTTATATCCCTGTATTTTTCATTGGTTGATTCGGAAGGACATCGATCCGGACCTGCTTCTGACAAGTTGAAAGAAACGGTATTGAAAGCAGATTCGCTGCTCGGCAATCTCGAAGAGAAATTGAAAAGTGTTAAGCTCCCGGTAAATGTTATACTGGTGTCTGATCATGGTATGTATGGACTGACGGACCAGGAAGTTACTTACATTACGCTGCAGAAATTATATAACACCAAAGATTCATCCGTTATTACTGCGAACGGTGGAACGCAAACACATATTTATACGAAGCGCGCAGATTCGTTATATACTATATTGAAGAAACAGGAGAACCATTTTAAAGTATATAAGCGTGAAGAACTTCCGGCCCGGTGGTATTATAACAATGACAGAACCGGTGATTTACTGATTGTAGCAGAACCGGGATACTATATTCAGGATATAGCACGGGGCTTTGGTAATTGGCAGTCTGCTGCGTTTGGTGTGCACGGATACGATCCCGGTGTTGTGAAAGAAATGCAGGGTATATTTTATGCCAAAGGCCCGAATATAAAAGCAGGTAAAACCATTGGCGCATTCGAGAATATACATGTATACCCGCTGATCGCCCATATACTTGGTTTACAAACACCACCGATCGATGGTAAATTTGAAGTACTGAAACCGATCTATAAAAAGTAAAGAAAATAAACGGCTCCACTTTGGGGCCGTTACTTTTTAGCTTTAGTCTTTTTCTTATCAGACTTCGTAACCGATTCGTTTTTTCCTTCCGGAGCTTTTTTATCTTCTATTTCCTTCTGTGATGACGGATCCATAATCTGCGGTGGTGGTGGTGTTTCTACTCCTGTAGCAGCATCTCTGTTTTTCGTAGTGTCCTTATTTTTATCGTTACTTTCCATGATAGCGTTTTTTAAAAGCATAGTTTAAAAAATAATGCCGGGTAAAAATGCAATCAATTCAAATGCGCGCCATGGCTACCGATGCTGATCGTAGCGATTTATGGGCACCGCATTTCGTAGCTGTTGCAGCACTTGCTGCGTAAGTGAAGGTGCTGTGGAGGATTGAATATTACTATGCAGTTGTTGCTCCGTTCGGATGCCAACCACTGCACTCGTAACAGCCGGATGATGCAGTATAAATTTTAATGCAGTATCCGTAGTACTTCTTCCTTTTTTCGTTACCGCTGCTATAGCATCTGCAGCTTTCGACACATCGGCAGCTGTATAGTTCAGGTATGGCTCTGCTGATTTGCCAAGTAACAATCCCCTGGCTACACTGCCGCGCGCCAGTACACCAATCGTATTTTGATGAAGGAGAGAAAGACATTCTTCTTCTGGTCTGCGATCGAGTAAGCTATACTGCATCATCACGCTTACGATGGCAGAGCGTTTTACATATTCACGGATCACATTCGGACGAATGGAAGATATACCATAGTAGCGAATTTTACCCTGCTGCTTCAGTGACTCAAACGCCTCAATGGTTTCATCAATAGGATCTTGTATGGTGCCACCGTGCAACTGGTATAGATCGATATAGTCAGTTTGCAATCGCTTCAGACTTTTTTCAACCGCTCCGCGTATATACTTGCCCGAAGCATTCCAGTCAAAACCGTTACCATCGGCACGTACCTGATTGCCGACCTTCGTTCCGATTATTACTTTATCGCGCATCGTTTTGAAGGCACGGCCTACGGTTTCTTCGTTAAAACCGTTCTGGTATATGTCAGCGGTATCAAAGTAATTAATGCCCTGGTCGAATGCGTGGTGGAGTAAGGTCGCATTGGCATCATGATCGTTGCCCAGCGACATGCAACCGAAACTGATTTCACTGATCGTTAAGTCGGATGTACCCAGTGGTTTATACTGCATAGAATATGCCGGTAGGAAATATATACCGGTTATTTGGTTTTGTCGAGTTTATCCAGCGCAGCTGCGATCGATGCTTTCGTTATCCACTTCCCGCCCAGCGCAACGCCTTCTATCTTTTGAGTCTGCGTAATATCTTCCAACGGGTTTCCGGCAAGGAGTATAACATCGGCTGTAGCACCGGGTTTAATTACTCCCGCATCCACACGATTCAGATATGCCGCTACATTTACAGTGCCTGTGCGCAACGCCTGGTATGGAGTAAGACCAGCCCGCACTAAATATTGTAATTCATGATGTGTAGAGAAACCGGGAACATTGAATATCTGCGGAGCATCGCATCCTAATAAAAGTCCCACACCATTTTGCTGGCATGCAAGGATCAGTTTTCGTCTGAGCCTGATGAATTGCTCTACCTCGGCAACATTATACTGCGGATTGCTCATCAGGTTCTTTTTCACATCCATCCATTGATTGACAGTCTCCGGCTTCATATACTTTGCATCGGGATCAGCCTTGAACATATCCGGAGTAAATTCAGGAGCGAACCATCTTTCTGCCAGCGATTGTGTTGGAACAACCCACACGTTTTTTTCTTTCAGCCCTTTCATCAGTCTGGGTATCTGTGTGGTATCAGCTTCATCCGCTATAAACATCGCGAACAAACCGGCTTGTTGTTCGTTCATGGTTTCTATACCGGGCACGAGTCCTTCGATAAAACCATCGAGGTGATCGATCGATGAATACCCGGCATCAATCGCCCGCCATACACCCACACCAAACGATACGTGTCCTGCAAAAGGTATATTTACTTCTTTGGCAGCCGCGGCTATAGCATCGAACTTCGCGCGCGTAAGTCCGGGGTGTAGCTTCAGATAATCATAGCCAGCCGCTTTCTGTTTGCGCACCATTTCTGCACCGGCTTCGGGTGATGTAACGCTGATACCGTTGAAGGAAGGACCAGTAGTATATAAACGCGGTCCCAGAATTTCGCCCTGCTGTAATTTACTGCGCAGCTCCAGGTGTTTCGGGTGTCCCAGCATACCGCGAATCGTTGTTATACCATTTACAGCAAACAACGTCAACACTTCTTTCATCGGTTCTATATCATCAACAGGCGGTACGTGCGCGTGCATCTCGGCCAACCCCGGTATCAGGTATTTACCTTGGCCGTCAATCACAAAGGCATTCTTGCTATACTTTGCCTTTGTACCCACCGCAGTAATTTTGCCATCCTTGATAACAACGGTCTGGTTTTCAAGAACACGCTCGGTGTCCATGGGCACTACGTTAACATGGGTGATCACAATTTCACGTTGCGTTGAATTGATTACATCCTGAGCATAGGATGTACTATAGAAAACAAACAGCCACAGCAGGCTGCTGAGTATATTTTTTTTCATGGTGTAAGAGGGGATGATTACATCACTGAAATTACGATATCCGGTAACAGGCCGAAAGCCGCTTATAAAATATTCACTATATCTTCTGTAATTCGTGCGGGCCGCATCGTCTTTGCGTCCAGCATGCACCACATGGTTTTTGATTCGGCCAACACTTTCTGATCAGACGCGCGCACCAGTTTTACAAAGCGTTCAAATTTGGCTCCATGACTTTCGCCAACCCACGTTGTGCCAATGATCTCATCGTGGCGAAAGGCGGGTGTACGATAGTCAATCTCATGGCGTAGCACCACCCACAGAAATTTAGCTTTTAGTTCGGCAGAGGCAATCGTGTCCCAATGGGCAGCTGCTACTTCCTGTATATAGCGCACGTACACTACATTGTTTACGTGGCCCAGTTCATCAATGTCTTCGGCCGATACGGTAATCCTGTGTTCGAAGGGTGTTGCCATAGCTATACATTTCATCTAAAAAAAGAAAGCCACCGCCGGAGCAGTGGCCTTCGAGAGTAAATATACTCATCGGTCGTTATTACTTCAATGACTTCAGCAGTTCTTCGTTCATCATCTGGTAATCGCGGTTATCAGCTTCTTTTGCTTTTGCCAGAGAAGCAGTAGCGGATTCTGTCGCGCCTTTCTTGTCGCCCAGTTCTTTCTGGATTCTTGCCTTCTGGTATAATACCCAGAACGGACTGTTCATACCTTCAGCAGCTTTGTTAACCCACTCCAGTGCCTGCTTCATATCTTTCTTGTTTTCAAGATAGTATACTGCTGCCTGGAAGTAGTTGCTCGGGCTTACTTTGGTATTCTCTTCGATAGACTTCATCACTTTTGCTTCGAAGTCTGTTGTGATGGTAAATTTCACGGATGTGTTTTCCCACGCCAGTTGTACTTTACCGCTCTTGTTATCATCAGAGAAATCACCAATGTTAATCGTGAAGGTTTCTACTTTTTCGGTGAGCTTGGTTGGCTTCACTTTGAAGTTAGCAGCATCGTTGGCTTTATCGTACTTGCCGGTGTTACCACCCAACGCTACATCTTTGGATAATACAACAGTCCATTCGTTGGCATCAGGCCATGTCAGCAACAGGTATTCACCTTTTGGTACAGCGATACCTTCAACCTTTACATCGTCAGAAAAAGAGATTTTGGTTCCGCTGTTGGCACCGGTTCTCCAGATCTTGCCGAACGGTACGAGTACAGCAGCTTCGGTTCCGAATATCTTTCTTCCTTTTGCACGCGGACGGAAGTAGTTGATCTTTACGTCTGTTAGACCTATCGTTGTAGACACTGAACCGGCAGGGCTCGCAGCCGGTGTCACTACCTGTGCATCGGATGACAGGTGCGCGATAATGACTAAAACAATCAGTAATAATTTTTTCATGGTGGTATATTTTTGGTTGTTTTGAGTTATAGAGGGCCAAAGTTAAACAACGTTTTGAATTGGCATTGTTAAAAAAGAGTTAATCGGATCAGTAAAATAAGCATGATACTTCCGGAAAATTTTTACCAGCGGACTGATGTTGTAAAGATTGCCCGCGAACTCCTTGGCAAAGTGCTCGTTACAAAAATAGCAGGCGTTGTTACCAGCGGTATAATCGTAGAGACCGAAGCATACTCGTGGAAGGAGCGGGGCTGCCATGCCTATGAAGCACGGAAGACACAACGCAACGCCATCATGTTCGAGAAGGGCGGCTATGCCTATGTATACCTGTGTTATGGTATGCACAATCTCTTTAATGTAGTGACGAATAAAAATGGTATAGCCGAGGCTGTGCTCGTGCGGGCACTGGAGCCGGTACATGGATTAAAAGAGATGGAGATGAGACGAGGCTCGCTTGCTAATCCTTTTCACCTGACCTCTGGTCCGGGTAAACTAACTAAAGCTTTGGGCATTGACAGAAAGTTGAATGGAAAATTCCTGCTCGACAACGAAGTTTGGATAGAGGATACGGGAAAGAAAATTTCTGCTGGCAACATCGAGGCCAGCGCCCGCATCGGTATAGATTATGCTGGTGAAGATGCCAGGCTTCCGTGGAGATTTACAATCAAGGGAAGCAAATGGGTCAGTAAATAAAAGTATAGATCGCTTCTTTGTAAGCAAGCCATACTAAAGATTATCACCCGGTTAGCCTCACCAATTAACAGGTAAATAGTATATTTGAAGTTTAGTCTTAGTGGAGTATGCGCCTTTTTAGTTCTGTACTGCTTCTGCTTTTAACGTTCATGTCGATCGGCCAACCTATGGTTGCTGATTCAACCGGTACCTTTGATCTGCTCAACTCACCGTATGATGAGCTCGACCCGATCATTAGTCCCGATGGACGAACCCTATATGTTACCATTGCCAATCACCCCAACAATGTAGGAGGCAAGAAAGACCCGGGCGACATCTGGTACTCCGTGCTAAACGAAAACAATCAATGGTCAGCTCCGATCCATGCCGGACCTCATCTGAATAACCGCGGCTTCAACGGTGTGGCCGGTTTCTCGGATAACGGCAATAACCTCTTCCTGTTAAGTCATTATGATGCAGCCGGTCAGGCGCGCACGCAAGGTATAGCAGTAGCCAGACGCAGCGGCAGTGATTGGTCTGCTCCCGAGAACATTGCCATTCCTTATTTTCAGAATAAATCCGAGTCACTCAGCGGATATATATTACCCGATGAAAGTGCTTTTGTGTTTTCAGCAGAAACGTATGGCACCCGTGGTGTTGAAGATTTATATATAACGCTGAAAGATAGCAACGGTAAGTGGTCGGAGCCGCGTAACCTGGGCTCGGTGATTAACACGCAGTTCCAGGAACTGTCACCATCGCTGAGCGATGATGGCCGGACACTATATTTCTCAAGCAATGGCCGCAAAGGATTTGGAAGTTTTGATATATACTCATCATCACGTCTGGATGATACATGGCTGAACTGGTCAGAGCCGAAAAACCTGGGGCCCGACATTAATACCGAAGGTCGCGATTTATACTATCATGATTATTCTTCGCAGGAGTTCTCGCTTTTTACCAGCACCAAGAACAGCGATGGTTATGGCGATGTGAAAATGCACAAGCGCAGCGATCAGCCTCCGGCACCAAAAGACACCACCAACGTAGTGGCTGCTGTAAAAACAACCACAACGCCCCCGGTAACAACACCGGCTATTCCGGATAACAGAGTGCGCATTTATGGTAAAGTATTAAATGCCAAGACGAATGAATTTATACAGGCTAAAATTACCTTTAACGCTCCCACACCGGGCCAGCAACGCAAAGACGCGACGGCAGGGGTAGAGGCCGGTTACTCACTGGTAGTGCCTGCGGTTAGCGAGTACGTTGTAAAGATCGAAGCTGCCGGGTATGTAAGTTCATTGGAGAAGCTCGACATCAAGACCTACGAGATGAAAGAGCTTGAGATGAACTTTAAACTGCAGCCGGTTGAAGTGGGTACGACTGTAAATCTGAAGAACGTTTTATTCGAACAAGGCAAGACAAACCTGCTTCCACAATCGTATGATGAGCTGGATATGGTGATTTCTTTCCTCAAATCGAATCCCAATGTGAAGATTGAACTGGCGGGTCACACCGACAACCGTGGCATACCGGCACAGAATGTTAAGCTTTCGCAAGCCCGGGTTGATAAGGTAAAAGAGTATCTCACCGAAAAAGGAGTTGATAAGAAACGCATCTCCGGCAAAGGCTACGGAGGGGCTATGCCGATTGCCAATAACGATAATGAAGAGACCCGACAGCTTAACCGCAGGGTGGAGTTCATCATCAAAAAGCTGTAGACTCACTACTTTTTAATTAAAAAAAGAAAAAAAGCACTCCTGTATTCGGGGGTGCTTTTTTTGTATTTCGTTGTTTTTACAGAAAATTTATTGTTTCTTAATGTTGTCGCTTTCAAAAGTGAATCAATTTATTACATGACTCAGGTTGACCACTAATCATTTCAGACTAAAAACATTTCTATTTGATTTAATTATTGGATAAGTTAGATATACCGATGGCAGTTAAAACTATTGTGTACTTTTTGCATGCTGGAGATAAGACTATATTTTTATCAACGTTCTGACCTGGCAACCGTCTTCGCAAGGTTGTTCTATACTGTATACCATTTGATTGAAACGTTTGAATACAAGCTTGTTGCAGATGTAATGTGTACTACATCCAAGGTACATTCAACATGTATAGCAGGTAGTATGCACGCGCATGCTATAGTTAGTTCTTACGATCGTAAAATATAGTTCAGTGTACAGGGCTTTGCTGTATTTCAGGTTGCATACCAACGGTAAGTATACACGTTTGATTTGTTATATGTTTTTCAGATGGGCATCATACTTGTGGATATGTATACCGGGCACAAAATTTTCAGCGCATGTTGGTATAGTTGGCCGGGAGTCTGTCCAGTAATTGCCCCGATATGGTATAAACATGGAATGCATGGTAAAGTATATGAAGATATATCTTCCACTTTTTGCAGGACTTCACCCAAACACTAAACTACCCTTATGACTAATATTGTAGAGATTCTGCTGGTAGAAGACAATCCGGATGATGCAGAATTAACCATACGTGCTTTGAAGAAGCACAACCTGGCCAATAACCTGTTGCATTTACAGGATGGAGAAGAGGCTCTTAACTTTATCTTTTCTCCGCAAACCAGTTCACTCCCCAAGATCATTCTGTTGGATATAAAGATGCCGAAGGTTGATGGTATCGAAGTACTTCGTAAGATTAAAAGTGACGAAAATCGAAAAATTATACCGGTCGTGGTATTAACATCATCCAAAGAAGAACGAGATATAATTGAAACGTATAAATTGGGTGTTAACGCCTACATAGTGAAGCCCGTAGAGTTTGAAAAATTTGTGAGTGCTGTTTCGGAGATTGGTTTTTTCTGGCTGATACTTAATCAGCCGCCGATCAAGTAACAGCATGAAAAAATGGAGTAGTAGCGTATGGAGAAAAAACTTAGAATTCTGATGCTCGAAGACCGGGAAGAAGATGCCGGCCTCATCAATCGCACATTAACAAAAGATGGTATTGACTATACCAGCTATAATGTTGATACCCGAGAGGAGTTTGTAAAAGCATTGGCTGAATATAGTCCTGATATTATTTTATCCGATCATGCTTTGCCCCAGTTCAACTCGCAGGAAGCGTTGAAGATCTGCAAACAGTCCGGTTTCAAAGGACCATTTATACTAGTTACCGGTACGGTATCAGAAGAGTTTGCTGTAAGTTGCCTGAAGCAGGGAGCTGATGATTATGTACTCAAATCAAACCTGGCGCGCCTGCCTTCCGCAATTGACAATGCGTTGAAGCAGCGGCAGATGGAATCGAAACGCAAGAAAGCAGAGTCAGCTTTGCGTAAACAGAACAATGAACTTGTCAAGATTAATAAAGAACTCGACAGCTTTGTATATAGTGTATCGCACAACCTGCGTGCTCCGCTCATGTCGGTATTGGGTCTTGTGCAGTTAGCCAAGATGAACGACAAGAATGATGATCTCATCTATGATATGTATTTCGATAAAATCGAACAGAGCATTCATAAACTGGACAATACGCTAAAGGAGATACTTGATTACTCACGTAACGCGCGGAGTGAGGTTCGAATCGAGCGGGTAAATCTGAAGCAACTGATTGAAGACATGTTCGACAGGTTATACTATATGGAAGGATCGGAGAACATTGAAAAACAGATTACACTGGAAGAGACAGAGCCATTCTATTCCGATTCACAACGACTGAGTGTTATCTGCAATAACCTGATATCAAATGCGATCAAGTATCGTTCGCCTATACAGAAGAAACAGTTCATTCACATCCACATTACCGTGGACGCAAAAAGCGCCAAGATACACTTTGAAGACAACGGTATAGGTATACCGCAGGACTTACAGACGCGTATATTTGATATGTTCTTCCGCGCTACCGATCGGAGCGAAGGGGCAGGCCTCGGACTATATATTGTAAAGGAAGCTGTGGATAAACTTCATGGTACGATTGATGTGAAATCTGAGTTAAGCAAGGGAACTATATTTAACATGGAGATTCCGAACCACGGACCGCAGGAAGTATCAAAATAACAGGCGCATCAGAATGCATTACGCGCCAGTATTTTCATAACATCATTCTTATAGTTACGCCCGATGGGTACAAAGTGTTTACCGATCTCAACATCGGTAGCAGAGTATGCATCGATGCGTTCAACGTTTACAATGAACGAGCGGTGTATGCGCAGAAACAGTTCGCGCGGTAAACTCTCTTCGAGGTAACTGATTTTTTGCTGCGTAATAATTTCCTTGTCGGCTGTCTTTACCTTCACATAGTCTTTTATACTCTCGATATATAAGATGTCGGCCATGCGGGTTTTGATCATCTTCTTATCTACCTTAAAGTATACAAAGCTATCGGCAGAAGCTGCATCCGGTTTAGTGGTTGCAGCAGCAGGCGCAGGTTGATGCAATACTTTGGCTACTGCTTTGAGAAAACGTTCAAATGGTATAGGCTTCAGTAGGTAGTCTACTACTTCCAGTTCAAAACCATCCAGTGCATAATCACGGAATGCAGTCGTGAGAATTACCTTCGGAGGATTCTTCAGCGTTCGCAGAAAATCAATACCTGAGAGTTTGGGCATTTGTATATCCAGGAAGATCAGGTCGATTGTATTCTGTTGAAGAAAAGCAAAAGCCGACACAGCATTGCGGAATGTACCGGCAATTTCCAACTGATCGATCTTGCTTACATACGATTCCAGGATCTCGATCGCCAGCGGTTCATCATCAACAATTATACACTTCATATCGTTATACTGTTGGATTCATCTTTTTGAAATATATACATTGCCGGTGTTCTAAACCAGCAGGGAACGATAACATTTTTATTATGCTGAAGTGTGCTGAGTGATGGTGAGTACCACCAGGAATGTTTCTTCACCATTCATGATCTTCAGTTCGTATTGCTCCGGGTATAGCAAGTCCAGTCTGCGCTTTACATTTTGTATGCCGATGCCTTCTTTACGCGTGTGCCCGTTGCCATTCGTTTTGTTATTCTCTACTTTGATAAGGATAACATGCTCCTGCGCATCAACACTTACCTTTACCCACGACTGCGACAGTTCTTCACTGGCGCCATGCTTGAAACAGTTCTCTACAAAAGGTAACAGTATCAGCGGAGCAATGGTGCGGTCGTTCACCTCACCGGTAATGCGTATATCTACATCAAGCTTGTCACCATAACGCATCTTTTCAATATCGATATAGTTACGGATAAATTTTATCTCTTTAGCGAGCGGCACTTCATCGCTGGTGCATTCGTACAGCATATAGTTTATCAGCTCCGAAAGCTTCAGCACCATATCCGGGGCGCGCTCCGATTTTTTCAACGTAAGCGCGTACAGGTTGTTCAGCGTATTGAATAGAAAATGCGGATGTATCTGCGTTTTTAGAAACTTCAATTCAGCCTGGAGCTTTTCTTCCTTTAATACCTGTTGCGCCTTTTGATTGGTATACCAGTACTTGAGCAGTTTTATAGCGGTAGCTGTAAAAGTTACAGGATATATCATCACAAACATCTTTACGATCTTGGGAAAGTAAAAGAATGGATCGGCGAGTGCCTGCGGATAATATATAGGGTAGTAGTAGTTATACGAAAAGTATCGCTGAAGCGTGCCTGCCAGAAATGACGACCCCAGAAACCAAAGCGCAAATTCTCCATATTTACCCGTTAGCAAAAAGCGCGGCAGCAGGTAGTACAAAGTAAAATAAGTAAAGATGATGCGTACCGGTAAGTAAAGAAGCTCTTCGAAAAAAGTCTGGCGGTAATTCTCCTGGAAGCTTCCGTATAGCGTAGCGTAAAACACAAGGTGCGCCACCCAGAACAAAACGTGCTGGAAGATTCTGTTTCGTAAAATGGATGGAATAGCTTGCTTCACAATCTATGCTGACATGGTTAAGGACGTACGGAACAAGTAACTGGTAAAGGCAGTTTCTCCCTCTATACAATAGCTTGCAAAGGTAACGGAAATGATCATATCGTGCAGACCATGAGGCATCGATTACGGGTTTGGACTCCCTGATAGCATCTTGTGAGGGATGGATGTCGCGAACCGTTATTCGTTATTCTTAATCGTTAATCGCGGTTGTGGCTGCAATTGGTTAATTACAATGACGCCACGCGTTACTTTCCAGGATTTAGAAAATCCAGTTGCACAAAGAACCCAGAGAAAAAGACGTCAAGTTGCACAAAGCGATTTTTAGGATGTCGACTAACGACTCACCATTAACGGTTAACGGATAACGTTTCTAAAAGCCGAAGGCTGTATCATCTCCGCGCGGATCAGCGCCACCTTCCAGCGTACTATCCGGCCGTACCAATATAGCATCAACACGACAGAAGGAGCGGTGCGCTTTGAAGGCGTGTCCCATCTTTACCAGCTTCAGACTATCCTCTGCAGAGAAAGCGTTATACTCGTTCGCGATCGTATCGGGTTGCCATTGATGATGAAAGCGTTTCGCTGTTACAGCCTCCTGCATCGTCATGTTATGTTCGAGTACATTGAGTATCGTTTGGAAAACACTCGTGATAATTTTAGAACCTCCCGGAGTACCCACCACCATTACCAGCCGGCCGTTGCGTTCAATGATGGTTGGTGTCATGGAGCTGAGCATGCGTTTATTAGGTTCGATCCTGTTGGCTTCACCACCGATAACACCATACATATTCGGAGAGCCTGGCTTTGCACTGAAGTCGTCCATTTCATCATTCAGCAAAAAGCCTGAGCCGGCAACAATTACTTTCGAGCCGTACGCATCATTCAAAGTTGTAGTAACGGCTACAGCATTTCCTTCCGGATCGATCACCGAGAGGTGCGTAGTCTGCGGAGACTCATATAGCGCGAGCGAACCTTCTTTGATCTTGCTGCTTGGCGTGGCATGATCAGGATCAAACGACTTCATTCGTTCATCTGTGTAGAGTGAATTTGTCAGTTGCTTCACCGGTACATTTACAAAATCCGGATCGCCCAGGTATACCGAGCGATCAGCGTAAGCTCTGCGTTCTGCTTCCACGAGCAGGTGCGTGGTATGCGCAGAGTTCCATCCCCATTCGCGTATTGGATAATGTTCTACCGAACGCAGCAGTTGCATCAACGCAACGCCCCCGCTAGACGGTGGCGCCATGGAAATGATTTTATAGTCTTTATACTGACCGATGATCGGATCGCGCCAGACAGCTTTATAGTTCTTCAGATCTTCGTGCGAGATAAGACCGTTGCCACGTTTCATCTCCGCCACTATATCATCCGCTGTTTTACCTTCGTAAAATCCTGCAAAGCCGTTATCGCGAATGCGTTCAAGTGTATGTCCTAAATCTGTCCAGCGAATGGTATCGCCCGCCACCCATTTCTCACGAAGCAAAAACTCCGGACGTATCGTATTCTTCCGGATGAGTATATCATTCAGGTAATTCAGTCCGCGTGCTTCACGTTCTGTCACTACAAAGCCATTCAATGCAAGTGCTATAGCAGGTTCAACAAGATCTTTCCACGGAAGCTTGCCAAATTTAGCATGCGCTTCCAGCATACCGGCAACTGAACCAGGCACGCCACTCGATAAATGTCCGTCCTGACTAAGTGAATCAATGACATTGCCGGCTGAATCAAGATACATATTGCGCGATGCTGCCCCCGGAGCTTTCTCGCGGTAATCCAGGGTAGCTATACTGCCATCGTGTTTCCGGTATACCATAAAACCACCACCACCAATGTTACCGGCACTTGGGTATACCACGGCCAGAGCAAACTGCGTAGCGATAGCAGCGTCAACCGCGTTACCACCTTTACGCATAATGTCTACGCCAACCTGCGATGCCAGCGGGTGAGCCGATACAACCATGGCCGAATCAGCAACCAAACCTGTAATCCGTTCGTGCCGGTGACTGCTGTTACAGGCAACTGCACTTATAGCAAGTAAAAGCGGAATACAGCGTTTCATCATCTTAAAATTGGTTAAGTCGAGTTAAAAGTATTAATTCCCAGAGTGTTTTAGAAGGTATTTATGTATGAGTGGTGATTAACATCTTTACTGCAAAAGCATGAGTCTTAGAAAAGAAAAAGCCGCCAGGTTAAAAGTGCACGTGTTGGATACAACCCTGAAGCTGGTTGGTAAGAGGCCCTTTGAAGATTTGTATGTAGACGACATTTGCGAGAAAGTTAAGATCTCGAAAGTAACATTGTTCAAGTACTTTCCACAAAAGGAAGATATTTTATTATACTACTTCCGGGTCTGGTGCCTGGGGCGGTCGGCCGACCTGGCGCTTAAACCAAAAGAAGGTATTCAGGGAGTATATTATTTGTTTGATAAACTCAGCGAGTCGTATGAAGAGCACCCGGGATTGTTGTTAAGCCTCATTGGCTACTTCTCGGATTTCCGCAGACCACCCAAGCCTTTTCCGTTGAAGCCGGAAGAAAAGAAGATCCTCTTTCCTGAAGTTGAGAACATCACCAATATTGAAATCTTGTCACTCGATCAGATGCTGGAGAAATTTACCCTGGAGGCAATCTTCCGGAAAGAAATCACCAAGACAATCTCCACGCGCGACATTACCAACCTCATCACTTCGATGTTTATCGGAGGCGTTGTAGCGGCACATCTCAACCAGTTAAGTCCTGCAAAGATCTTCTTCCGTAAGAATCTTGACCTGATGTTACGCGGTCTTCAGTAAACTATAAATAATTAATATTCAGGAGTTTTGGCTTTGTTATAGAGCGTTAATTGCGCACGCGAACTGACTTCGTGCGTTTGGTCTTTCGATCTTTCTTGCGATCGTACCAGCGGTGATGATACTTCGGTTTAACAACATTAACAGTTGTGCCCGATTTTTTGCTGCACGCAGGTTGAAGGAGCATCATCAATATAAGATAAAAAAATAGTCGTCTCATGCAGTGGGTCAAAAATAACATTTTTTGGCTTCTGACTGATACTCTTCAAAACGGTTCCTTATTTTTTGCCGTATACTTACCTTTGATAATATTATCTAACCCTCTTTATGAAACAGTCTATACTTGGTTTAGGGTTGATGATCCTGGTTTCAACGCTCTCTATAGCACAGGATTATCAGACCTATGATGACGGAATCGCCAAATTCAGAGCAAAGGAATACGAAGCCGTTATTACACTCTTCTCGGGCATGCTGTCGAACCCCGAACGAAACAAACGCTACGATGAAGATCTTTACTTCTATCGCGGACAGTCTTACTACTTCAAAGGAGAAACAGAAAGTGCACTAAGCGATCTCGATAAAGCAACCGAGTTGAATCACTATAACAAAGCTGTGATCAGCTGGTTTAAGGCACGCTGCTACGATAAGAAAGGAAATATACCGCAGGCTGAAAGTTATTATAGCGAGGCGGTAAAGTATGCTGAGAACAATAAGAAAGTATCAGCACAAATACTTGCAGACCGTTCACAATTCTATTCGCGCCAGGGAAAGAAAGATGCTGCGAACAGTGATCTGGCGCTTGCCAAATCGCTCGATCCTTCCAATGCAGATATAGCGAAGGCAAACGTTACGCCATCCACCAGCAACACGCGTGGAGGTGACGATAAAAAGTCAAGCACACAGGTAATCGTTAAGAGCAATCAGAAGAACAATACACCGAAAGAAACGAAGAAGGAAGTTAAGAACGATCCGCCTCCTTCAACACAATCACAACCTGTACAACAGCCCGTTAACACGGCAGCACATCAGCAACAAACGGTAACAGAACCAGTCGCGAATACAGCGCTTATATCTTCGATAGCATCAGCCTATAAAGATGAAAAACGTTATGCTTTGGTAATTGGCAACAGCAGTTACTCCAACTCAGTAGGTATACTCAAAAACCCTGTAAACGATGCTACCGATGTATCAACCGAGTTGAAGAAATCGGACTTCGAAGTACAGCTACTGACCAACGCCACCTATGTGCAGATGCGTGAAGCCATGCGCAAGTTTCAGGATAAATTGGTGAATGGTCCGAAGGATCAGACCGTTGGCTTATTCTACTATGCAGGACACGGTGTACAATACCAGGATGAAAATTACCTTGTGCCGGTTGATGCCAACGTTCAGTTTGAAGATGATATTGTTCGCATGTGTTTCCCGGTACAGAAGATGGTACTGGCCAACATGGAGCGCTCAAACTCACGTATGAATATTGTGATACTCGATGCGTGCCGTAATAATCCGTTTCCGGCAGCAACACGTTCGGTATCGCAGGGGCTTGTAGAGATGAAACGCGCACGCGGTTCATTTATAGCCTATGCAACAGCTCCCGGTTCAGTTGCTTCCGATGGTTCAGGACGCAACGGCCTCTACACGCAGGAGCTACTTAAAGCACTGCGTAAGCCGGGCTTAACTATTGAGCAGGTGTTTAAAGATGTGCGGATGAATGTATTGAGACTTTCAGGTGAGAAACAGTTTACCTGGGACAGCTCAAATATAGTAGGAGAGTTTTACTTCAAGTTTCAGTAAGTATACGGCTACATGAAAGTGTAGGTGTGTTTACTGCAACCTCAAACTATAGTACCTTACCAGATCATTTTAACCCTCTCATAATCATGAAAAAGCTACTCTGCTTCCTGAGTTTATTGTTGATTGGTGTAACGGCATCGGCACAGGACGAAGGCACGATCGTAAAACGCGAGCGTATCGATAAGAACAAAGGATTATTTATAGGTCTCGGACCTTCCTTTACATTCGGCAAAAATATAGGCGACTATAAAACCGGCTTCAATGTGGAGCTTGGTTTTCTGAAGCGCGTGAACAGAGTACTCTCCATCGGCCCCTCTGTATCATACCTGAGTTTTCAATACGATCCGGAAGTAACTACAGCAAAGGGGGGCGATGCTTATGTAGGTTACGGAGACCCGAATGACTGGGGGAGTAAATATCCGCTCAACGACCTCGCGTATGACTATGGTTATGTGCTCGAGCTTGAAGGTGGTGATCTTAGCTTAACATCACTGGCCGTTAATATCAAACTGAATTTTGTTCCTGTGAAAGATAACTCCGTTATATCGGTATATGCTTTTGCCAAACCATTTGTGAGTCTCGCGTCACGCAAAGAAGTATCGGGCAGGGGAGAGCGTTATACCTACGAGATATATGAAGACAACCAAGGCACCTCTACCGAGAACGATGATATACTATATTATAATCAGGACGATGGTACCTGGTATGCCGATGGCTATACCGAAACGTGGGATGGTGAATCGTATGAGGCTTTGAAAAGTGATACCGAAGTTACCGGAGGTATATTTATCGGTCCGGGTATCGAATTATTTCCGGCTCGTAAATTCTCATTCTATACCCAGGCTACATTCGGGTATACATTCCCGGTAACATTTGTGAGTACGGAGTCGTATGACAATACAATATCGTCTTACGTTAACAAAGAGTTTCCGATGACGAAGAAAGGATTCCCTTCGGTAAATGTTCAACTCGGGATGTCATTCAATTTTTAATAATCAAATCATCAGCGCGGTTGATACGGTATGCATAAGCGAGTAAACCTGATCGTTCTTTTTTGCCTGGTAAGTGTGAGTTGTTTCGCACAATTCAAATTGTACGAGAAAGGTCACGACAGTTATACCTCGGGTAAATATGAAGATGCAATCAAAAACTTTTCAGAATACCTGAAGAAAGTCACTCGCGATAAAGCGCTTGATGTTGAAGTGTACTATCTGCGGGCGCTTGCCTACTACAAGACCAATAAATACCCGGAAGCTATTTCTGATTTTGAAGAAACGCTGTTGCTGAACCACGAGAACAGTGGAAATATCTACTGGTTCAAGGCGAAGAGTAATGAAAAGATAGGAGCGACCCGACAGGCGATAAGCGACTACAGCAACGCCATTCACGAACTTGGTGGAGACAAGACTATCAAATCAAAATTGCTATACGAGCGGGGTTTGCTCTACGTAAAGTTGAACGAACTCCCCAAAGCAAAAGAAGATTTCCTGAATGGAGTAGCGCTCAATCCCGGCAACGCAGACCTTACGCGCGAACTCGGCAAGCTCGATAAAGTTGTACTTGCGTCACGAAGTACCCCCGATAATGCTGCCAAGACCGAATCGCCTGCTGTAAAGAAAGACGACTCCGCGAAAAAGAATAACACGACAACCAACGTACCGAAGAAGGACGAGCCTGCTGTACTTACTTCAAATACAAATGCAACCAAAACACCACTGCAGCAACCGGCCAGTAGTCAGCCCGTTGCAACGCAGCCTACGCTGGCAGAGTTTTACAAGGACGAAAAACGCTTTGCCCTGGTAATCGGAAACTCAAGCTATCCGAAGACGATAGGAGCTTTACGAAATCCGGTAAACGATGCTACGGACATGGCGAAAGAACTGCAAAACTCCAATTTCGAAGTAGACCTGCTCACCAACGCTACATATGGACAAATGCGCGCGGCACTGTTGAAGTTCAAAGAGAAGATTGATGCCGGTGACCCGGAGAAAACTGTAGCACTGTTTTACTTTGCCGGCCATGGACTACAGCATGAACAGGAAAATTACTTAGTGCCGATTGATGCTGCGGTTGAGTTTGAAGATGACATCAGCCGCTATTGCTTTCCGGCACAGCGCATGGTATTGGCCAACATGGAGCGCTCTAACGCGCGCATGAATATACTTATACTGGACGCTTGTCGTAACAATCCGTTTCCTGCGCTTAACCGTTCCGTTACTCAGGGGTTGGGAGAGATGCGCAGAGCACGCGGATCATTTATAGCGTATGCAACGGCTCCGGGTTCGGTGGCTTCCGATGGTTCCGGTAAGAACGGACTCTATACCCAGGAACTTCTCAAGGCGATGCGAAAGCCCGGCCTTACCATTGAACAGGTATTTAAAGAAGTGCGCGCCAATGTATTACGCCTGTCGGGTGACAAACAAAATACCTGGGACAGCTCCAACATCATTGGAGAATTCTACTTCAAGTTCAATTGATTTCTACAGGATATAGGTGTATTTCTTCATCGTATTTTCATGATGGAGGAAACGCTTCGCAAAAATCTTTTGTTAAGTTTAGGATACTAAATTGAAGATTATGTCGAAGAAAAATTCCATCGGTCTGGAGGTAAAAGATTCAGAACTGTTAGCAAACGGACTCAATGATCTGTTGGCCAATTACCAATTATTCTATATGAATGCCCGTGGATTTCACTGGAATATACGAGGCGAAAAATTCTTTGAGCTTCATCTCAAGTTTGAAGAGCTTTACAACGATGCACTTTTGAAAATCGATGAGATCGCAGAGCGTATACTGACACTCGGGTATACTCCGATCCATAGTTACTCAGATTATGTTAAAAAATCGGAGATAAAAGAAAGCAAGGATGTTTCAGAAGGACACGCTGCTGTTGAACTTGTGCTGGAAGGTTTTAAAACTTTGTTGATCAAGGAACGCGCGTTACTCAAGACTGCAGCCGAAGCAGATGATGAAGGTACCAATGCGTTGATGAGTGACTATATCCGTCAGCAGGAGAAACTGGTATGGATGTACTCATCGTATCAGGCAAAGAAATAATTTGATTTTTTTTTAAGACTCGCCTGTGATTTTTTTGCGGGCGAGTTTTTTTATTCACGTCACATCTATACTTGATACATGTAACTATACCTTCATGTATCTCATTCAGATTCAGAGAATAGAGTTCATTTTCGTGAGTATGTTTACGATCTTTACACGGGTGTAACGTGGAGGATGAGAAGTGTAGAAAAGAAAACATCTGTAAATTTTTTCGATTCAAGTTTTGGAGAAATAAAACCCAATACTATCTTTGCACTCCCTTTGAGACACATCTGAGGGAAAAATCGAAAAGACGACTCGATTTTATAGAAAAATGGTCCGGTAGTTCAGCTGGTTAGAATGCCTGCCTGTCACGCAGGAGGTCGCGGGTTCGAGTCCCGTCCGGACCGCATAGAAGTTTAGAAGCCCTTGAAAGTGAGTAACTTACAAGGGCTTTTTTGTTTTTAGGTACAAGAGTGGGTACAAAAAAAGCGCTTTATGTCGCGCTATATTTCAATCTCGTTAGCTGTAATTTTTTTATTAATCGATGAGGAAATCTTTCGGGGAAATCTTCAGGACTTTGGCCATTTGGTATAGCTTCTCTAATGATGGCTGTCGGGCGTTACTACAATACCGGGATATAGTTCGTACCTCAACGCCGATTTCGGCACTAAGCCAGCTTTGTGTTTTACCCTTTTCGGCTAAAACCTCTTTTATCCTGTTATACTCTTTTTTCTTTTTAGCTGCTGTCATCAAGCTAAAAGTAGCAGCAAGACCATTTTGGATGTTAGATCAATTCGGTCACGACCAATTTGGTCTATTTTGATTCATTTATATATCTTGGCTTCATGAACGGATTCACTGCTATGGAATAGCAATTGTTAACGCTTTATAGACGATATAAGGGTATGGTTGAGTCAACATTTGTAAATGACCGAGACCGCTACTATAAAAGCGTATATCGCGATTACATCCATACAATGGATACAATTCGAAGCCTAGCGGAATCACCGGTGTAAGGCCGTTAGAGGCAGCAATACAGGCTTTATGTTAATGAGATAGGATAAACGACACTTCGCGATTGGAGCCCACCGCCTACCGTGCCTGAATAGTGTTGAATGCTCTGATGGCCGGTAGGCTTTTTTATTGGACCCAAAAACAAATTAAAGACCTATGAAACATTTCGACAACGACACCCGAAAAATTCTAATTATTGGTTTGATCGGTATTGTTATCGGGTTATGTTACTTGCTGTACATGATCATGTGTACCAATCCTTTTCTATTCATCGTCATTTTCAAACAATAGTTGCGACAGGTTAGACTGGTTGACTTTTCCTTTTGCTTCACTGTTTCGCATGGCAATCACGACTTTTAAAAATAACTCTTTCTGTGTTAGTCTATCGGTTTCATTGTCAAACCTTATAGATTCAGCGATTGCATTTATCACCTTTTTGTTGCCATATATCGCGATTCTATATCTCGCGTCATGCAGGGCAATTAAATCGTCTGCTGTATACTTGTGCCCAAGTTTTGCTGTCGCTTGTAAGTAGTCCGTGTAAGCTGTTAGCTGTAGGGCCTTTTCTGATTACTCGTTTCTCTAAGAGACTGTAAGTATGCACCTACCACTATACCCGCAAGAGGTAATAATACTGTTAAATAATTTTCCATAGCTACTGTCTATATAGGATAATTTTTTGAGACCAGAAAGCCCTAATATATATCTACTGTACTTTGTCTGTCTTAGGGCATTGCCATTACTGATAATTTCTGTTATTTTAGATAGACATCAAACTTAGCTACTATGTGGACACAAATTGATTTAACCCCAAGAGAATACAAAGACGTTACTGATTTATTGCAAGACACTGCCCACACCAATAAAGAATTTAATGATCTGTTGACTACCAAAGGGAATTTGATTCTTGATAGACTGGCGAGTGATGAACCGTACACTCCAAACAAGATTGCCTTACCTACTGATCTTTTCGAGAAAATGACTGGAATAATACCTCAGTTAGCTAGCTATCCAAACAAAAAAATTATTATTCCTGAAAATGTCAATACTCATGGTTGGGGAAAGCTCTATGGCTCTATCGAGAGCTATAACGATATGCGTGGTCCTGAAGATGGAACATTACCAAGACCGGTAAAATAACTTGCACGGATATGGACGAAGACTATCCGTATTCCGAAAACATTCCTCCCGGTTTAGATCACTATACCATACAATTTTTGTTGTTTGGAGTAATCGTTTTATTTATCAGCGCTTTTCTAAGGCATAAGTATTCAAAAAAAGATCATCCGGCAAAAAAACTCGATGTTTTAATAACAGGTTTCTATCTATATACCATTGGTGGAGGCATTATGTATATACTCGGAGTCGATAGGAATTCGAAAGTAAGTATGTGTATAGCACTTTTTATAATCAGTCTCGTTTTGTCATTCTACCACAATAGAAAAGATAAAAAAAGCCCCTTTGAATGATATATAGTTGAAAATTCTAACTGGACTTTCGAAATCAAAAAAATACTTTTAGAAGTAATATGCGAAATCCGCCGATATAGGCGCTTTTTCACTCCTTACTAATTTTTTAGCAAAAAAAGTCACTTGTAAATAGGCGTATTTTTGTAGCTCAAATATTTTAATTATGATAATACAATTAATTCACTCGGAGCGTGGTTTTGCTAATGAAATTAGACGTTACAAAGTTGTCGGTATATCTGCAACAACTAAAGAGAAACTTTTGGAGTTTCCTGAAATAGTAGAAGTAGTTAATGGCGGATATATAGGTGACGTTGAAATTAAATCTGACCACCTAGTAATAAAAGTTATAGACTCTAATCACGATTTCAAAAATCTTGACATATAAAAAGCCCCGGTATCTCTACCGAGGCCACGACACCTTATGATAAATTAAAAATCGTTTAAGTTGGTGTTTGTTCAAGTGCAGTAACTACTGCAAAATCTTCCTCGCGATTCGGCTTAATGTCACCTCTGAAAGCGACAAAATAATTATACTGGAAGCGGTCAGATACTACAGGTGAAACTATAATCTGTGTCTGCAATCTTACTCCTAAATTTAGGTTCCTAAAACCACCGAGAAATATAGCGCTGTTATAGGCTTCACTTTCTAAGTTGTTTGGGATTTTCGAAGTCTCCAAAAATCGCATGCTCTGTAAAGACCACGGAGGGGCTATTGGTCGATCTTCGCTATCTTGAATTGTAGACATAGCCAGCCATAGGCCGGGAGACATTATCGCCGTATCTGGTATTTCTCCGTTTTCATCCAAGATAAGTTTAGAGCCGTTACATTTCATAACGAAAAATTGAGAAGTAGAATAGGTATAGATATAGCCAAAGGCACTTGGGTTAAATTCAATACCCTTGAAATGAAACTCAAAGAATATATATAAAAAAACATGAAGAAGTCAGATCTATACCTACGCCAACTTGACTATGCTTTTGTTACCGGATTTGAATATTACCTTCGTGCCGTTGACAGGATTGGACCTAATACAACCATGAAGTACATCCGCATAATGAAAAAGATCATGAATGATGCGATTAGGAAAAACTGGTTAGATAGGATTCCTTTTCAGGCTTTCAAGTGCACATTCCGGTGGCCTGAAAAAGAAGTAATTACTTGGGAAGAGCTGAATAGGATACATGAGAGAAATTTTGCCATGGAACGTCTGCAGTTAGTAAAGGATTATTTTGTTTTTAGTTGTTTACCGGGCTTGCCTATGTAGACGTGGTAAATTTGAGGCCATCTTCAATTACACTTGGAATAGATGGAAACCAGTGGCTTATATTTAATCGGCAAAAGAGTGGTATACTGGTCCGTGTTCCGCTACTTGATCAGGCGCTAAAAATTATCGAAAGGTATAGAAACCATCCGGCTACTCATAACGATTATATATTTCCAAGGTATATCGAATCAAAAGATGAACAGCTATCTCAAAGAGATTGTAGATATTTGTGATATCCGCAAGAGTTTAACTTTCCATTTGGCTCGGCATACCTTTGCGACCACTGTTACGTTGGCTAATGGCGTTCCTATCGAATCAGTAAGTAAAATGCTTGGGCAAAAAAAATTGCGACAACACAAGTCTATGCCAAAGTAATAGAAAAGAAATTAAGCGAAGATATGGATGTTTTAAAAGAAAACTTATTCAAGGTAGCAGCACTTTATCGTAGCCAACTATATACCGTTATTTATAGCTCACTCTTACACTTTCGTCTAGTTGGCGCACTATATCTTCGTATTTATAATCGGGTACAACAGCAGCAGAGGGATTCGATATATTGAGGAACACACGCCAGGTCTTCGGTTGTTCTGGATGACTTGTCTATTTGGGGGTAATCCCGGATCGCGTATCCATGATAGGACTCTTTGTTATTTTCGAAGATGTGACACAGCCATAGGGCTGTGCAACCTAACGCTTCGATATAGTCAAGGTTGTTCATTATGCCTCATACATGCCACCGCATGATCTTTGTAATTGCTGCTGCGTGCCGAGGCTGGTCGTCTTTCCGTTGGTTTGCAGAGGCGATCGTGTATGGTTGTCGTGAAACCGATCGGCCATGGGAAGGATATAACTTCTTCATGCACTCTCTGCCTCCGTTTACCCAATACTGTTTGCTCGGCTTATTAGGTGCCAGGTCAAGATCATGAATCGATTGCTGGCTCATTAAAAGATGTCCTTTATATTATAGTGTATGCTGTTAAAAGAGAAAGTGTCGCCTTTTACTTTGCCTTCCATCGTCTTATATATCGGGCTCTGTACGGATATACCTATATATACATGTCCGTCAACGATAAATTTTTCCAGGCTCGCTGAGATGAAGAAGGTGTGGTGGTTGGTTATGACGATCGCACCGAATGCTACCTGCTTCCGGTCAATATGCTCTGAGCGCTGAAGTGTTTCCAGTAATGCCAGTTCTTCATTGGCAAATGCGAGTTGCTTGGTAAGCGTCTCTAACTCTGTAACACTGGCTGCTACAGCAGCAATGTCTTTCTGATCATACGGTTCGTTGCTAACCGGAGTTTCTTTGAGCGTCAGGTCTTTGATTCTTTCTTTAAAATCATCGATCAGAAATTGTTGCTTGGCTATACAGGCCTGGATCATTTTGTGACGCAGTTGCTTCTTTTCTGTTGTTGTTATCATGAAACGAATTTGGATAGCGTATATTCAAAATATCATAACATGTGTCATCGGCTCTCCTGACATTCATCACCGAGCAAGACAATAGTCTTGCCGGTATCTGCCGATAATGGATAACTATCCCTGCGGCCGATGATGTGCATCATGGTGCGCGGTAATGCGATACTATATTTTTAATAAAAAAACATTATGAAAAAGGTATGTACTTTGAGCCTTCTGCTGGGGCTATTTCTGGCAGCCGGCAATGTATTGCGTGCGCAAATTGTAATGCCTGACTTAAGTCCACATGCTACAGTCAGTCAAACGATCGGGTATAATGAAGTAATGGTAGAGTACTCGCGCCCCAGCGTGCGCGGACGTATAATTTTTGGCGAGCTTGTACCTTACGGCACAATATGGCGCGTAGGTGCAAACGCTTCTACCAAGTTGTTTGTACGCGAAACGATTACGATTGAAGATAAACACAAGTTGCTGCCCGGTGTCTATGGTTTATATGCTATACCTGGTAAAGATGAGTGGACTATTGTATTTAGTCGCGATGCATGGTTGTGGGGATATATGGGCTACCTGCAGATAAACGATGCCTTGCGCATACAAGTAAAACCTCAGCCGCTGAAGGAACAGGTAGAAACGTTTACCATTCAATTTGCCAATGTGTGTATGAGTTGTGCCGAGGTGCAATTGCTTTGGGATTTTACGCGCGTGTCGTTCCGCATTTCAACAGAGGTTGATACAAAGGTGATGAACGAGATCAAAACTTTTACGAACAATCCAGAAGCCAGACTTGCCGGTGAATATTACCTAGCTGCTAAATATTACCTGGATAGTGATCGCGACCTGAAACAAGCATTGGAGTGGATCGATAAAGCGTTGAAGTATGCCCCCGGTGGTTACTGGATGTTGCACACCAAGGCTGAAATATATGCGCGGATGGGACAGTATAAGGAAGCCATTGAGACAGCAGAACTTTCTATCAAAGAGGCGCGCCTGAAAAATGACGAAGACTATGTTCGTATTAACGAACTTGAAATAGCCAAATGGAAACAGGTAAAGAAAGGTAAGGGGGGGACCTAGTGCGACAAAGTATAGCGATAGAGTTGCATGTCAGACTTTAGTGAAAATGCAAGTATAGCAGGAAGGGTAAATGTATGGTGAATGTTGTTGCCCGAACAAAACTCTTGCAGGATGATGACAACGCTCATCATATGAGTATACATGATGGTATAAATTAAACAGTTTATAACAATTAATTATATGACAAACGGAAAGGCAATATTAGCCGTGCTTGCAGGGGTAGCAGCAGGCGCAGCATTGGGTGTTTTTTTTGCACCAGACAAAGGCGTTGATATGCGTAAGAAAATATCACGGAAAGGCGAGGACCTGGCCGATGCTCTTAATGATAAGATCGATGAGAAGTTCGATGAGTTGCTGGCAGCTATTACAGGCAAGGTAAAAAAGCATATAGCCCCCAGCGATGCAGTTCTGAATAAAAAAGAGATAGCAGACTGAAGAAGTCTCACGCGCTGCGTTGTCTTTTTAACACGGAAGCATAAGGTATGATAAGGCGTGGTTTTTAGTATATATAGGCGGTCGGTACCGCCTATATTTTTTAATAGCGAAGAACCAGTGCGAGATGATCAAAGTCTTTTAGCTGGTTATTCTCCGTGAAAACTATTTTGCCTTTTTTTGCACGCACAACTTCAATAAGATTCTCTACTGCATCGGGAATAACGGTGTAGGGCTTTCGGGGAGGCTGCAATAGTAATTTGTCCGCTTCCTGCTTTCGGTAAGCGCGGTGATGCAAATCTTTTTCAACCATAAGCATCAGGCCTCTGCCTTCCATCGCTGCAGCCCAGGCCAGCTTTAATCCTTCGGCAACACGGCTGCTTTTACGCTCTTGGAGATTTTTAATTTGCTCTGTCAGCTTTTCTTTGCACATCTGTACGTATACATCCCAGGCACGTTGCGACAAACTGTTGAGGTTTGTATGGTTGTAACTGCCTGTAACTTTACCTGCTATATAGTTGTCCAGTGCGGTGCTGTTGCTGAAGAGACTGATCATCCGTTGCGTTCCGGCCAAGAGAAGCCGGCTGTCATGGGTCAGATATTTCTTCAAGTTTTCTTCTGCCGACCGGAATATACCCTGAAGCCTCAGCTCTGAAATCTGGTTCTTTTCTTTTTCAAAACCTTTTAAACTGCTGTTGCCGCTGGCTTGTGCCGCGTGTTCGTATTCATACAGATCTTCATACGGTATGGGGAAATGTTCGTCTTTAATCTCTTCGGGCTCATTCATTACGGCCTTGTATACATGCACACCTTTTTTTGTAAGATTCAATATCCAGTAAGGCGTTGTGTATTGTTTGAGGTAAAGCAAATCACGATGTTCAAATGTACTGCCAATGGCAATCGTAGATTTTACCTTAAACGGAAATGTAACGACAGTTGATTGTGCCGGAGATATAAATATACCCAGTCCTGGTGCATGATTCTCCGGAATTTGCGTGATGATCGTAGTCAGCCGGTTTGTTATTGTTTTCTTTATTGAACTATCGGCTGATTTGTTCTTGAGTAATGCTTTGGCTTTTTGAATAGATTTCTTTAGTGTCTCAGAGTTTTTCTTCCGGTTAACCGGATCTGTAGAAAATATAATGGAGAGACACATCACTTCCGTGGTCTGTATCAGGGTATCAATTTCATTTGTTTTCATTTTCTTCCTGCGTTTAGATTTTTACTAGTGATATAGCTTTATCCCTGTATAGGGGCGTTGTAGTTCGGTGCGGAGCCTTCGGCCGGTAACGCCTCGGTGTGCTGCGGCATCGGCTGATCGTGATGTAAATTGTCAATCGCGGTGCGAAGACGATTACTGACATCATTGGCAAGTTCTTTCAATTGATATGATGTAGCGCTTTCCTCGATCGTTGCCATTGGATTTATAGCAGAGATTTCAACCTGGTTGTTTTCATGTTCCTGAATAACAATATTGCAGGGCAGCATAAGGCCCAGGTGGGAATCCTGGCTGACGGCCTTGTATGCGAATTGCGGATTGCAAGCGCCCAGAATTTTATACTTCCTGAAATCTATACCAAGTTTCTGACGTAGTGTTTCTTTCAGGTCGATCGTGGTAATTATACCAAAACCCTGTTTTTGCAGATTCAGCGTAATCTTCTGAACCACCTGATCAAAGGGTATCGTTAATGTGCGTGAATAATAGTAACTCATATGCTTCTTGTTTTGTCGAAAGCATATTAGCTATATCCCGTGCGGATAGCGATGATGTAGATCTGTTGCATCCTGGATTTTCGTCACGACAGGATTTGAGACAAGTGGGTTTGAAGGTATAATCCATATACCGTTACGTCTTCGTATGCAGGAGCCAATTCCGGTATAGGTAAGGTAGTGGCAAAACGTTCAGCGCATTCTCAGTGATGTTAAGTTGTTGGATAAATCACATGTATAAAGTGCTCGGCATTCTTTGTAGTGCCCTGATAAATTCTTAAATGTGTATCGCCCTCATGATAAAGATGTCGCAGAGTCGTAATGCAGATCATGGCGGAAAATGGGTGTGGTATGAATCTTTGCTGAAAAAAAGAGAATATGTCAACGAACAAATCAAAACGAACAACTGCAAGCCGGCCTGCGCAAAAGATTACAGCACGCGAGTCAGCCGGAATATCTATGCCATCTGCTGTCGATCAAGATGCTGAAAAAAGCACGTGGACCCAGATGTATAGTATAAGTGAGCGCTGGCGATTGGATATGGATTTTTTTTGTGATGAGCTGGTATTTTTTACAGGTCTCATTGATAAATATTTTATGGGCCTGCTTGCCGAAAAAGATCTTGAAGGCACTCAGAAAACAGTAGCTGAACTTTCTGAACTTGACAGCCGGCAAATAGACTTTGTTCATAAACTGGTTCAACACCAACAGCGCCTTACAAATCTTATTCAGAATCCTTTTTCCCACGAAGTGCAGCTGTGCCAGCAAGGACATGTTGAATTGGAAAAGGAAATTTCTGAGTTTGTTAAGGACTTCCGTTTAGTAAAAAGAAAAGTATTTCAGTTAGCAGCGAATGCTATTGAGTCGCAAAAGGTGAAGCATTTATTGAAAGAGTAATTTAAGCGTATTAAATATAGGCTGTGTATTGTAAACGTGTAAACCAGACAGACAATGATTGTGATGGTTACCGGTTTGCCCGGATCCGGCAAAAGTTACTTCGCGGAACATCTGGCTGAAAAGCTTGATGCCACCTATATCAATAGTGATCGTGTACGTTTTGCGTTAGGGGCTTCCGATAAATATACTTATCAGGACAAGCTGAGGGTCTATAAAGAAATGCTCACAGAGGCAGCGCATATCCTTGAAGAAAATAAAGTTGTACTCGTGGATGCTACTTTTTATCATCACACCATGCGCGAAATGTTTGTCAGGCTTGCACAAGGATATCATGTGCCGATAAAGCTTATTGAAATCATCGCGGATGAAGATGTTATCCGGGAACGACTTAAAAAGCCAAGAAGATATAGTGAAGCTGATTACGTGGTATATGAAACCGTGCGGAATGACTATGAAACGATCACCATGCCACATTTAATTCTGGAGTCGACCAACTACAATCTGGAGTCAATGCTTCAAACCGCTCTTAACTATATAAAACATGGAGGAGAAGGATGTGCATGATATTGCATGGCGCGGACTATACGCGAACGACTTTATTCACGGAAGTTTGGAAGAAACCCATATTTCATGGGTTATTCTAGCGAAGGGCTTTGCCTTCAAAATAAAGAAACCTGTTAGACTTTCTTTTCTCGACTTTTCGACACTTGCCTTACGTAAAAAACTGTGTGAAAAGGAGCTGATGCTGAATAGACGGTTCTCGAATATTTACCTGGATGTGCTACCGGTTAGAAAAGTTCAAGGGCAATGGATTATAGGCGGACCGAGTGACATGCATACGGTGGATTATTGTGTAGTAATGAAGCGTATGGCTACGGCAAAACGTCTCGATAAATTACTTCAAAAGAATGCTGTATCTGTGGTGTCATTAAAGACATTGGCAGCCGACATTGCGTTGTTTCACAACAATGCGCAACAGACCTTCCGTTCATTTAGTATTGACACCGGCAGCAGTATATTTAACGATATTGAATCTGTTAGTGAATTTGCACGCGATGCCCTTGGTATTCGGTATCACGAAATCATCAGAGAATCCATTGAATGGAGCGATGCTTTTTTGACCCGACACCAGGGCCGATTACAACAACGAATTGATTCTGGAATGCAGCGCGATGTTCACGGTGATCTGCATAGCGGGAATATCTTCCTGTATACTAAACCTGTACTTTTTGATTGTATTGAGTTTAATGACGTGTATAGACAAATTGATGTTCTATATGAAGTGGCATTTTTGTGTATGGACCTGGAACGTTTTAACCAATGGCAGTTGGCAGATGTCTTTTTAACGGAATATGTAAAACGGTTTAGTGCTTTTCAACAACCCGAAGACTATAGCTTATTTATATACTTTAAGTCACTTCGTGCTAACATCAGGGCCAAGGTGCATGCTGAGCAATGCAGGCAGACGCACGATACCCATGAACAGCAATACCACCGGGATGAGGCAGCAAAGTATCTAAAACTTATGGCTAAATATGTAGCCAGAAAGCTGGCTTATGCTCATCATGACTAAATATGTCCGGATCTATACCCTGTGAATATAAAATGGCAATCTACATGGAGCGACCACAATACATGAGAGCCTGGTTTTTAAATAAGATACATGATCTTTCTGCAGAAGCCATGCCGCTGCAATTGGAAAGCGTGGCTATACCGGAGCCTAGATCAAACCAGCTATTAATACAAGTGTTATGTTGTGGAGTATGCCACACAGAGCTTGACGAAATAGAGGGAAGGACACCACCATCGGTCTATCCGATAATTCCTGGACACCAGGTTGTAGGCAAAGTGACGGCCAAGAGTAACGATGTTACCCGTTTTTCCATTGGAGAGCGAGTAGGAGTGGCCTGGATCTTCCGAGCCTGTGGTGAATGTGAGTTTTGCCGTAAGGGACACGAAAACCTCTGCCCGCACTTTAGTGGTACAGGACGCGATGCGCATGGAGGCTATGCGGAGTACATGACGGTTGACGAACGATTTGCCTACGCTATACCATCTTCATTTGCACACACGCAAGCTGCACCGCTCTTATGCGCAGGAGCGATAGGATACCGCTCTTTGATGCTGGCGAAAATTACTGATGGTAATTCAATTGGGCTGTCAGGATTTGGCGCATCCGGCCATCTTGTATTAAAGACTGCGAAGTATTTGTATCCGCATTCCCATATATATGTATGGTCAAGAAGTTATGACGAGCAGTGCTTTGCGCGTGAACTGGGATGCGATTGGGCGGGAGATTTTTCAATGATACCTCCATCACTCGTCAATGTAATGATCGATACAACGCCTGCCTGGCAACCGGTGCTGACATCACTGCGCGCGTTGAAGCCGGGCGGCAGACTGATCATTAACGCGATCAGAAAGGAGTCGCATGATCAATCAGTGCTTTCTTCCTTGATTTATCATGAGCACTTATGGATGGAGAAGGAGATTAAGTCAGTCGCTAACATTACCCGTAAAGACGTGGAACAATTTTTAAAGATAGCATCGGTGATCCCGATACGGCCCGAGATTGAAGTATACCCGTTTGAAGAGGCCAATGCAGCGCTGGTGGACTTGAAACATAAACATGTTAAAGGTGCAAAGGTGCTGCTTGTTTGTAAAGATGATTGATCCAAAGTGTCACCCACAGTAAAAGATTTAGGACCGTCTTTCAACGGCCCCATTTTTTTAGTCTTTTAGGAATTTATAAAATCCAGATTTACCATCGGATAATCGCAAGCGAAGTATATACATTCCTGTATGATACCCTGACACATCCAGGTGTGCGGAGCCCGACTTTATTGTGTGTACTTTCTGATAAAGTATACGGCCGCTCAAGTCTTGAATATTTATTTGTGCATGGGTTTCGGCAGTGAGGTTTTCATTCGACAGATCGATGTTGAGCCAGTCTTTTACCGGGTTGGGATATATAATTGAATTGTTGTGGGTTGAAGGGGCCGCATCAGCAAATGCTTCGCGTGCAGCGGTGGTGCCTTGTCCACAGGTTACGGCATCAAGGTCAAACCCGTCCGAGAGACCATTGAATGCGAGTACAGAAGTCGGTGTACAGTCGTTGTTCAGTATACGAGCATTCCGATCAGTCTTGTCAATAACCTTTACATAACGGAACCACGTTATTTTTCCGGCAATATCATAAGCATGGTCCAGCGTACCCTGGCACGTAGCGGGTGATGTTAGGCCCAGTGATACCCAGTTGACACCATCTTTCGAAACCTGTACTTCTGCACGTTCGGGATGTTCTGCAAATGTAGGTTCATCAGCAGAAAACTCATGTACCATGAGATCGTTTCCGGCTTCATCGTTAATTACGTCCGTCATGCGCAGTACAATAAATCCATTATACCCGAGTGCAAAGTGATGTATGCCAATGTTGTCATCAAATGCATCCGGCTCGCCGAGTGTCCAGTAGGGTGCGCTGTGGTTGTCGTCCACATTATATCCGTTTTTTTGAAGCCCCTGGTGAAATGAGACAACATCCGAAGCAAACACACATGCCGGTGGATCGCACAACTCCGTGCTGGCGGCTTTTACTATACTTCGTGGCGTGCCATCACCATCTGTCCAGTTGAGTCGTATTGTTCCGGGGAGGGAAGGTTCTGGTACATTTATAACATACGAGTAAAAATAGGTGTCACTATTTGCCCTGGCCACAATCGGTATGGGAGGTCCGTTGTAAAAGTATACCGGCTGCCAGGTAACAGGTATATTAAAATTGTTTGGGTTATGTATGCGCCAGCGATTTTCATTGGTGCTTTCACTGCACATCGTGTGCAGCGTAAGTGTTTGAAACGGTACACGCTCTCTTACAGCCAGCGTATATGTGGTTTCAATTATAGAGCATGTTTCAATCATGGCACTAATGGTGAACATGTAGGTGCCTGGCGTAGTGGGTATACCGTGAATATAGCCGGATACCCAGGTGGTGTCGCTGAGGATTAGACCCGGTGGTAAAGCTCCACCGGTAACTTCCATTCGAAAGTTGTCATACTCAATGTCAAACGCATAAGGACTTTCCAGACCAACAAGTTGGTAATACGGTTCATTTAACGAAGCGTATGAAAGTTCATCCGGTGAAGGAATCATAGGTTGCGGGTAGAGACATGTATAGTCTGGTGCATACACCAGTGTATCCCGGCAACCGCCAGCGCCGGTTCCGGCAATTACAAATTTGTTGATGCCGGTATGTACGGCATGACCCGTTATATATACTATATGTTGGTCATCCGGAGTAAACGTTGAATCTACTTTGAATCCCGCTGGAATTTCGAGCGCCCACACCCGTGTAGAGTCCCAGCCGCTATAGCTGCCGAATATATAGAATGAAGTCATTCCCACTTGTGTAAGTCCGGGCTCATTCGCCAGGAAATCAACACTGAAAGCATCGCACGGTTCTTTCCATTCAACGTGCATGGTATATTCCTGTTCATATGCAGGGCAGCCTTCTTCTGAATAAGCAGCAACTGTAAAACGGCGCGTGCGCGGGCTGATTGGTATACCGCTTAGAACATTTCCGTTGAGTGTTAAGCCGGGCAGAGGAACAGATATGTTAAATATTGCACTGTCATCTACAACCCCATCTTTACTAGCCGAAAAGGTTATAGACAGCGGATCGCCGGCATAGTATATAATTGAATCTATAGCCTCGGGCAACGGCGCTATAGCATCATAGTGTTTGCACACTGTGTTGGGTTCCACAACTTCAATTTGGTACCACTGCTTTATGAGCGTACAACCGGCCGGAGAGGCTGTCGCGGTCAATTCGAATGTATATATACCAGGCGTTGTAGGTATACCGGATATTTCGTGGTCGGCAAACGTGAGTCCGGGTGGCAGAGTACCTGATGTATAGCTTATTATGATTCCCGGAGTGCCAAAACTGATAAAAAATGATTGGTTATAGGACTCTCCGACAATACCATAAGGAAGGTTGGGCTTTTCAGGACTAATGGAGTCTACAGCAAATAGACTGCAGAATACATTCCAGGTATAGCTTAACGTATCCGTACATCCTTTATTAGTATAGGCAGCAACGGTTACAGTGTGTAGTCCGTCATATTGTGCGGAGCCACTGACAATAGCCTGATATGATCCGGCGGTGTGACTCATAGTAAACCCAGGAGGCAGACTAACAGCCGCGTAGGTAACAGAATCAAAATGCTCGGTCCTGAAAATGATAGATCCGTTGCGTCTCAATTGCTGTGGTGGTGAACTGTGGCTAGGCACACTGATTTCAAAGTCTGCACAAGGTAAATTATACCCGACGTTAAATGAGAATGTTCTTTCAAAGACAGGGCAGCCCGGTGCAGAGGCTGCTCCTATAACAAAGACATAGATGCCGGCAGCGGTTGGTGTTCCCGTTATTTTATTGCCTGTAAGCGAGAGGCCGGCAGGAAGTGCTCCGCTGGTAAGGGTAAATATACCGTTAAGGTATATACTGCCGTGTTCGGCGCGAAGGGTTAGCGTATTTTGTTCACCAATGATAAAGGCACTATACTGAAACGAAGTGATACGGGTAACTGTGGTACAGGGCTGCGCATATAGCGAAAACGAAAGCAGGCAGATGAACCCAAAGGTTCCGATTGAATTAAATAAAATTATTTTCATTGCAAATAGTTTTGTTTCCGAAATAATGAGAGGAAAAATTTTTCTGCTGAACAACAAATGGTTGTGGGCACAGGCGCTGTGAACAGTTCACCGGCCACGGGCTACAGCGAAGTTGGCGTCATCTCATAAATGCTGAGCGGATTAAATTAAACTGGACTAACCAGATAACAGAATTTCATACAGGACGCATTAACTCCCGGAGAACGGAGTTAAATGAAAAGGAGCAAACCATTGACTAGTTGTTAATACCACATTCGCAGAAACGGTTCCAATTCCAAGGGCGATGTGAACGGATTACCACGTGGTAGCGGGACGAACAACATCCCGCACAACGTCAAGGCATGTGATAGATAGTTCATAAGGGGCATTTATTGTATTGAATGGCATCGACATCATAGTTTACCACTGATCTTACCTGCAATACAGGCTGCATGTAGACTGATGTGTTCAAAGTCAGCTATTTCCCTTCCAATACCGGCTATAAGGATAGGCGAACCATCGGATACATTTTTCTTTAGGGCCCATTTGTATCAGTTGAACTCATATTCGTAACGAGTTTTGGTTCCTTATTTATTTTTCAGCGTTTATCCATCTCCCGCCTGTAGCCGATCTTTCCGAATGATACTTCGAATTGATTTTCCATACTATGATCACCGTTTTAACTGCCGATGATTTATATCATTGTGATGAAAATCCGTTAGCCAAAATGATATTTCTCATTCGATATATATAGCAATTGCCTGTACTATAGCTGTTACCATGCGATTTTTCTCCGCCTGCGGTTCAGGCTTTTAAGTTTGTAGCGGATATACCATCTGCAAGCTTGGGGGAAGTCTGCGTGCTAAAAGTGATTAATTTTCCATGCCAATATTCGTGGCAGCTCTCGCACCAGGACCCCGGATGATTTTCAATCTGAAAGAAGAGTATAAGCAACAATATCAAAAATTAAAGAACATCTATGCACAAATTACAATACCGATAAGCTTATCCCTGGAACATGGAGTGTTCAGTACAACTGTCTTAAAGGTAATTGATGAGGGGGAATCGATCTGGTCGTGATGGGAGTTAAAGGTTTGGGTGTCCTAAAAAAATCTATAGGAACAAATACAGCACATGGTATCTAGTCTTCACCCGTACCGGTTTTTGTTCTTAAGACTGCTGTTCATATTTCCTGTATCCGAAGCATCTTGTTTGCCATACTCCCAGGAAATTTACCAAGCAAAATTTGTCGCCTGTGTTAAAAACCTACAGAATTTCTTCCACGCGACCCTTCATATCTTATTCGTGAACACCCACTGTATTTCCACGTTGATTCAAAAACGCAGACAGACGTAGGAAATTTTGTACAGTGTTTCTACATCACCAACTATACATTTGCCATCAGCAACAATAATAGTGTACAGGAGGGTATAATTCATTATGCCGCTAAAATAGGTACCCACTTGATCGTACGCGGTGCATAGGGGCGTTCAGGTATTTCTCGCTTGCTTTATGGAAGTATATCGAAAGACGTGGTACATCGTGCGAATTGTCCGGTGTGGAAGTATATACTGGAGATGTGACAATAAAAAGTTTTGAGTATAAGACACTGTGTAGCCCACGTATCGGAGTATGTAGTCATCAAAATTGGAACATGGGCAATGTCATTTTACATCTCATGGAGTTGAAAACCAGGTCTATCACAGGTGCCTGCATTGTTATGGTTGTTTGCCTCGCTATAAGTTTAGGCTAGTTATATATATACTGATATATACTGGTCTGTTTATACTATACAGTAGGGTAGTGGAAATTATAGAGGCGCTGCTGTTTATGAGGATGTAACCGTTCGGAGTTTTCATATGTCTAGAGTTAAATCTTGATGACAAATTTTTGCTCCGCTTATGACAACGATCACTGACATTTGTTGACAGAGAACATACCTTTAGCTAAAAAATAACCTATAATTAAATTGTGTTTTTGAGTAGGACAGCACCTGATCTTATCGATCAGTGCGATTGTTTTCTAATCATAAATACTGCCTCCGTTGTGCCTCCCTCTTCAGTTTACTAAAATTTACATTGTATGCAGTCTCCACGTATCAGTTACTACATAGTTAACGGAGTGACGATGTGCCGTTTGGTATCCGCGCCATTTTTGTTGTTGCTCGCAATAATGGGACTATACGAATGGTATAAATGGTGTATGGCAGCGAGTTTTTTTACTGATGCCATTGATGGTCCGCTATCACGTAGATATCACGTAGAAAGTGTGTTTGGATCCCGGCTCGACTCGGTTGCCGATGATGTGACGGTGATTGTCTCAGCAGTAGCGCTGTGGCTATTTTATCCGGAATTCATAAAAGGTAACTGGATTGTAATTGCCGGGCTCTTTGCGTTGTTCGGCATTCAGACAGTAGCAGCCTTAGTTGCATACAAGAAAGTAACCAGCTTCCATACCTACCTGGCCAAGATCGCAGCTGTGACACAGGCCGCTTTCTTTATTGCATTTTTCTTCAAGATCGGTTTAATCAAAATACTGTTCATATTGGCTGTGGTAATTACGGCGCTTCAGCTAGTTGAGGAAATCATTCTTGTCATCATGCTTCCGCAGTGGACAGCAAACGTGAAAGGAGTGTATTGGATCTGGCGCACACGAACCCAGATAGCACATTCAAAACAATCCGGAATGGAGACGTGATTGTTTGAGGTTGGTATATTATACACTATAAATATATATATCGATATGCCTCTTAAGCTAAACAAGGAATGGCACTTGGCTCACCCTATGCCGGAAAACGCGACCATGGCCCAACGAATTAAATGGCACCTTGAACATGCCCGGGTATGCAAATGCAGAGATATACCGGACTCGATAAAAAAAGAGTTGCGTAAGCGTAAGTCATCAGGTGTTACACCGGATTCATAGAAAGCATCTGAGGTCGCACTGGTACTTCCGGAGGAGCCGTCGGTGGTATGGTTAAAGGTTCTTCACCCGGTAGAACCTCGGGCTCTTTCTGCGGCCACACAACTGGGACCGGCTCCTTTGATGGCGAGGTTTCCGGAGTCGGAATTGGTAACGGTACTTCTTTCGGCTTCGAGGGTTTAGCGTTTTTAAATGTTGCCTGTAAAGGATTATATTGCCCAGGCACAAGCGGTACACCGATGTCTATTTTAGCTTCCATGTCCAAATGGGATAATCAATTTTGTGAAGTACTTTTTCTGCAATACTGCCCTTGAGTAAATGGGCAAGTCCGCTGCGCCCATGTGTTGCCATGGCTACCATGTCACCATGAATTTCATTTACAAATTCAATGATTCCACTGCTCTCAAACTGATGACTCCGGAAATTTATAGTGAAGTCGCACAGACTATAATTTTTGGCAAATTGCTCGAGCCTTTCTTGAGCTTGCCGCTCATTGCAAAAGTGAACAGGTGTATTGATCAGCAGTACATGTAATTTGGCATGAAGCATCCGCTGGAGATCTTTTAAATCCTTTATTAGGTCGTCTTGGTCCGGTGCCAGGTTGCTGGGAAATACAATGTTTCTTATCGATTCCAACGCTACATCCCCCGGTATTGATAGTACAGGAACGGAAGATACCCGTGCTATTTTTTCGGCTGTCGATCCAATGAAAAATTCTTCCAGATCTCCTGATCCATGCATGCTCATGACAATCTGATCAATGCCCATTTCCTTTATGAAGACCTGCATGCCAGATACTATATCATCATGCATCGTATTAAAATGCACCTCAACTTTTGAAGGGAATTGCTTTCTTATTTCTTCAAACACCTTGTTGGCTGCTTTTGTCGCTTTCTGCAACTCCTGCTCATCTGCAGGAATGGGTTGTATACCGAAAGTAGTTTCTTGCAAGAGAGGAAGTACCACCATGTGTAAAACAAAAACCTCGGCCTGTGCTCTTGACGCCAGTTCGATAGCAAACTTCAATGATGACCTTGATGCAACAGAGAAGTCGGTAGGAACAAGGATTCTTTTCATGTTTTTACAAAAGTTTTTAGCAACTTAATTGTAGTCGCTGTAAGCATCGATGACAGCAGTCATGACGTTGGACGATTGTTATCATAGAATAGTATTGTGTCGTTACGAACTTGCTCAACGAACTTTGTCATCTGCTGTTTTGTTACAGTCCGCCATCAATAGAAATTCCGGTATCTTGCCCTATAGCTCACGGATGAGATGCCGCTGGAGACGTTTATAGAGCAATATTATATAGATATGGATGTAGGCGAATATACTATACTTTCAAGTTGCTATGGAGGTCGGCCTTTTTTGGGGTATATATACTCTAGGAACCTCAGAAAGTTATACCTCTGATACCGATAGTGGACATAACAGGAGTTACCCCTCAACACTATGAAAAACGATACGCAATTACAACAAGACGTCCAAGATTAGTTACAGTGGGATCCTCTGTTATAAGATATTGCTCCGCAAATTGACGTCCGTTCAAGGCGGGAGTGATAACGCTTTCCGGCACAGTGGATTCCTGCATTAAGAAACATGCTGCCGAGGCTGCTGCACAACGCGTTCGTGGTGTAAACTTTGTTGCTCTCGACATGGAAGTATCATTAGAAGAAAAGCAGAAACAGATGACACCCGTATAGCCGACGAGGCAATTAAAGAATTACTAACGTTTCTGTCTATTGTTGATCGTGACCGCACTAAGCGTAAAAGTAGATGATGGAATTGTTACACTCAACGCACAGTACGGTGGAATTACCAGCGCGAAAATGTAGAGGAGTATATTCGCGCGATAGCAGGCGTACGAGCCGTTCATAATAATATCGAACTTTCAGAGCGATTGTGTGATGGCAATACGCTCGTTGAAAAAATTAATGCTGCTTTCCATCGCCACGCCTCTATTTGATGCAACGCGTATACATGTCGAACTACACGGTAACAAAGTTCTTCCGTCTGGTAAAGTACGATCGTGGATTGAAAAGAAGAATGCTGAGAAAGTGGCGTGGTCTTCCCCTGGTATAAATCGGGTGTAAATCAAATTGAAGTAAGTAATCCCTATATAGCATAGCTAAACTGAAAATACCCGAGACGAGCTGTTTATATTTCAGCGATAAGAATCTTGATTTTCGCTGATGGCGGTCATGGGTAAATCATCCAGGGCACGCTAGTTTGGACAAGGATGAAATGGTAAGTGAACCAAGTATATACCTGTGAAAATCTCAATTCTGCTCCCTTTTCTTGTCTCGGTGCTATCGTTCCATCCCGTAATGGCACAAATGCACTCGGGTGATAAGGTCATCATCGATGAGGCCGTTAACAAAGATCTTTACGTGGCCGGAGGGACTGTTATAATAAATGCACCCGTTAATGGTGACTTAGTTGTAACAGGCGGCACCATCATGCTAAATGATACAGTAGCCGAAGACCTGCTGATAGCGGGAGGAAATATTTCGATCGATGGCGTTATCTTGGATGATGTTCGCTGTGCAGGAGGGTCAATCCAACTGAATGGCTCCGTACAGGAGACTATGTTGTAATAGGAGGGAAGATAACGATCGGTAAAAAGGGGCCATTGTTTTGGGAGACATTCTCAGCAGCGGAGGTGAAGTGATGCTCGATGGCAACGTGAAGGGAAATATCAAAAATGCTTCCGGTAAATTTGAGTTGAATGGAATCGCAGAGAAAGGGCTTGATATCAGAGGCGGCACTGTTTGGCCTGGCGCGCGAGTTTAGAAAGGTGCTTGAAGAAACGGTTCAAAAATTTGAAAGCGACAAGAACTGGACACCGGATCTTGTTACCTCCTGGAGCTGATATATATACTATAAAACACGTGAAACCAAGGTATTCTATTTTCATGATAATATGGCTCCTCGGTAGCGCGGTGATTGCACAAGATAGCGTTATGCACAGGCGACACGTCTACGCTACCATCCAGTACACACAAGAGTTTGTAATGAGCGGTTATGTACATGTTCGCGAATGGGAATTGACAGGTGATAAAATGCCTTTGAGACATCTGGGCATGACGAGTTATACGGCACTTCAAATTCGCGGTGAAATTGCTTTCTCGAACAATAGCGTTGTAAAGGTAATTTACGATCACTATTTCATGCGCGGCAGCGCTATATTTGATCGGGATATAGTCTATAACGGAACCATTATAGATGGCAGGAGTGGGATCGATGTCGCTCCAACACGATACTTTCGTATTACAGGAATTTACACGCGAACGTTTCTGGATAGAATGGACTTGAAATTACGGTACGTGACGGGTCTTGTGTTCGATCATATCGTTTTTTACCTGGATGGACGTGTTTCTCCTTCAAGTCCCAAGGACGAAGTATATGAAAAATTTGGCAGGCAGGCTTTTGCATATCCATTGGTAGGGCTTGGTGGCCAATACAAATTAAGACATCGGGGTATTCTGTCGTTTGAGGCTTCCGGAACATATATACCAAAATTCAAGAGTTTTTATACTGAAGGCGGTCATGTTTATCTGCAATACAGTAATTTTCTGGCGGACGCAAAATATACAGTTGACGTGCATAAAGTTCGGATAGGTGTGGGCGGCAAACTGCGCCATATGAAATTGTTTCAGGAAAGCCATGAAGACACCAATGAGTTATCGATGTTGGTTGCAGGACCTTATATCGAGCTACGCTATCGATTTTGATGGTGATAGAAAAATAGTTTTATACCTATATAACGCGTCTGAAATTTATCCCTATATATAGCAGTTCGACCTATTGTAATGGCGTGATGTTGATCTTGGAAGAATGACTTTGTGATAGTAAGATAATACAAAAGCCGATATGTTCTTTGTTAATGTATTTTGCACCAAACTGTTACGATTGGCTACAGCAAAGTTGAGCCGCTGTAACCGCAAAGTCTTTTTCACGAAGCAGTAACCAGTGCTATTACCGCTGCCTATTTCCTGATATCGGCAGGTGATCGGTTTGTTCAATAAAGGATGGCTTTTTACACTGTTTTTTTTAGATTCGTTAAACAAAATTTTACCGGATTGGAACAGAAGCCCATCTCACTCGAAAGCGAGGCAGGCTTCCGTGTTCTCTTTGAGTGTGCTACCATTAGTATACTGGTTATTAACGAACAGGGAAGTATTGAGCTGGCAAACCCATGTGCGGCCGCATTGTTTGCTTATCAGCCCGCTGAATTGATCGGTCAGCCTATGGAGGTTCTTTTACCGGAGGACTTGCGTGCTCGCCACATGCATCATCGCCGGGATTATTTTGCTCGACCCAAAACAAGACCTATGGGATTGGGAATGGAACTGTATGCCCGAAAAAAAAATGGAGAGGTATTTCCGGTTGCTATCAGCCTCGGACATTATCAGCTGGAAGGAGAGACATTGGCTGTAGCTTTTGTAACCGATATAACTGATCACATCAAAGCCAAGAAGCTGCTTGGCGAACGTGAAGCATGGTTCAGAAATATGGCCGACAATTCGCCGGTGATGATCTGGGTTTCCGGGGTAGATAAAGGTTGTACGTATTTTAATAATACATGGCTTAAATATACCGGCAGGCGAATAGAACAGGAGCTCGGTAACGGATGGGCTACTGGTGTACTCCCCGATGACCTGGAGCAATGCATCGCCACCTATAACAACGCATTTGATACACGTCAGTCATTTGTAATGGAATATCGCCTAAGACGCCATGATGGACAATTCAGGTGGATTCAGGATGTGGGAAAACCAACCTATATCGATAACGTGTTCACAGGTTTTATAGGTTCATGCTCCGATATACACGACCAGCGCATGATGAAAGAAGAGCTTGAACGTCAAGTCAAGATGCGAACCACGGAGCTGTATCGCGCACTTGATCGTGAAAAGGAAATGAATGAGCTCAAATCCCGGTTTGTTTCCATGGCATCACATGAGTTTAGAACACCTTTGAGCATTGTTTTGTCCAGCACTTCACTTATCGAACAATATGTAACGCTGCAACCTGACGACCGAATTCAGAAGCACCTGGCTCGTATCAAATCCTCTGTAAGTAATCTAACCAGTATTCTCAATGACTTTCTTTCGCTTGATAAACTTGAGCAAGGGAATGTTGAACTCGAAAAGGAAACAATTGATATACCGGAATTCATGGAGAGTGTAGTGGAAGATGTTCAGGCGGTGCGCAGAAACGGACAAAACGTTTCTATCTTCCATCAAGGCTATACCAATATGACGATTGACGTGAAAATGCTCCGCTATATAATGGTCAACTTAATATCCAATGCCATGAAATATTCCCCGGAAGATTCTGCGATTAAGGTAAATTCTCAAGTGGCTGAAGATGTACTTACGGTTTCAGTAGCAGACCATGGTATAGGAATTCCCGAGGCCGAGCAGAAGTATCTGTATACTAAATTTTTCAGAGCCAGAAATACCGGAAATATACAAGGGACTGGTCTGGGCTTGACGATTGTAAAGCGATATGTGGAATTAATGGGAGGTGAGGTGTCATGCATCAGTAAGCAAGGAGAAGGAACAACCTTTACAATTCAAATACCCAATGTTGCCTACCTATGAAATCCGTATTGATAATTAGAACACAACCTGGAAATTCGCGAAACACCGTGGAAACCCTGGAGCTTACCGGTTCAGGGTTCTCAGTTCGGAAGATGGACATCATGGAATTGCCTTGGCAATAGATGAAAAACCCGATGTTATACTCTGTGACATCATGATGCCTGATATAAATGGTTACCAGGTAATCAAAGAATTGAAAGACAGCCCGGTAACATCAGCTATACCGTTTATATACGTGACGGCTAGTGGCGAAAAGAGTGAGATCAAGCGGGCCGTGGACATGGGAGCTTACGGCTATATCCGAAAACCTTTCGATCCAGATAAACTTGTTCAGTTAGTTACGATATGTGTTAAAGAATAGTGACCATCAACTTTCGCTCACTTAGGTTGATAAAGATCACAGATACTGCAACGTAGTAAATACCCAGGCATTACCGTTAACGATCATTCGTGTTATAGATCTGCCGTTCAGACTGTCAACCGGGGGTTAGCAACGACTCAAAACTGAAGTCTCTGTCCATGAAAAAATCACTCACTGCAATCTGTCAAAATTTGTCTGCAGATGAAAACAATATACGTAAGGTTCGTGGTAGGCTTATCAATGATATGGTTATAGCCTGCATGCTGAATTACGCCAGTTGAGAAAGAATATATTTAATTGGATTGCAAGTTGATTTTTAATTCTCAATATATACTCATGAGCAATTGCCACTATAAAATTTAACGATAGTTGTATACATCATGGGCGAGTGGTCGTGGCCGATCGTTTTATATTTGACCAAGTTGCCAAACAGAAGATTATCGATAGTACAACTTCTGATTATTGTTTAGGTAAGTACATTGTTGCATCCCTGGTTTATCGTTTCAGTCACTATCATATAATATACGAATATATATGGCATACAATATCCTGATAATTGAAGATAACTTGGATATGGCCGAAAATATAGCAGGCAATCTTAGAACTGGCTAAATACAAATTTATAGTGGAGCCAAATGGCAAGGTCGGTGTTGATCTTGCCCAGCGCAAACATCCGGACCAGATACTTTGTGCTGATATAGCCAATATTTGTAACGAGGCTGCACTTATAGCAGCACGTGCTAAGCAAGATAAAGTAGAGACTCAACTTTTTATAGATGCTATGGATCGGATTGTTGCCGGTCTCGAGAAAAAAAACAAAATCATCTCGGCCGAAGAAAAGAGAATCATTGCATATCATGAGTCGGCACACGCCATTGTGAGTTGCAATGGCAATTTGATATTATGTATCCCTATAATGGATATTGCTTACATAAAAGGATACAATTTCCTCGTATAGACGTTCTTTGTCGTTGATGAGGCTATATTTCATTTTCTTCACCGGTTCGTTCTCCGCCGGTGTACAGTTTGACGTATAAATTGCGCGGATCACGTGATCAAAAGCAATTTGATGATCATGCCATCCGCCCAGTAATTCTTGCAACTTTTCTGTAAAGTCGTTTGGCTGTCCTGACATCTTTAACGTAAGGTAATATCGTTTTAAATCTTTTCGGATCATATGTAATTCCTGCTCTCTGAAAATCTGCCGCTTCAACCGCTTGAGCAGACGTTTCTCTTCAGCGTGCTCGTATCTGAGAATTTGGTTGGACCGTAAATTCTTTATCTCCTTCTTCAAGATCTCAATGCCACGTGTTAGCTTCTTCGAGGGACCTTTGCCGATGAATGCTACATACTTCTTGAGCCTTTTTGATTTCTCTTCGTGTATCTGGTGTAAGTAGTTCGGATTAACAGAATCGCTGGTGAAATACTTACTCACTGTATCAAACTCAATTTGACGTGTTCTCAGTCTTCCCGCCATATTGAAAAGGGTACGGAATGCCTTTAGTTTTTTGCATGAGAGTTGAACACCATCGGATCGAAGCAGGCTAATCAACGCATCGATTCGCTTCACGTTAACGCGAAGTTCGTGAACCACGTCAGCCGAACAGTTATCATCCAAATAAAAATGTCTATATACTTCGTCTAAGCATTTTTTGAACTCTTTTCTGGTCTTCTTAAGGTCTATACCATGGTTTTCGGATGCGATGACAGTTTGCATATCTATATATTTACTCCTCTATGTAACTACACTTGGGTTCGCAGAACGCCAGTCGTTGTAGCTTTATTTTGTCCCTTGTGTATCTTCAGGAACTACTCGTCCGCCTGCGAAAACTGGTGATAGTCATTTTGTGGTTTTCATGGTTGATTTCAAAATGAAACTATACGTTTTGAAATAGAACCTCAATGACGGCCATGGTAAAAAGTAATGACAGGCATCATGATCCCCTGCGATTTAAAAGGTAGTTCCAGGTCAATACGTTACTTCTGAACGATCTTTCCATCTTCCATTTCAATGATACGGTGTGTGTTTGCCGCAAATTCCTGATCGTGGGTAACCACCAGGATCGTTTGTTGGCGCTCCCTGGTAAGATGCTTGAAGATTTTAAAAACAATTTCACTATTAGCCTTGTCAAGATTACCGGTTGGTTCATCGCACAAAACTATACTTGGGCTGTTGATCAGTGCGCGCGCAATTGCGACTCGTTGTTTTTCTCCTCCCGATATAAGGTTCGCTTTTTTGTTGGCCAGCATATGAATGTCGAGTGCACGTAATTGGTCAATGGCACGTTGTCGCACTTCTTCTTCCGAATGTGCACCGAGTTTCAACCCTGGTAGCATAACATTTTCAATCACGGTGAATTCGTGTATGAGGTAGTGGAACTGAAAGACAAATCCAATCTTTGCGTTGCGTACATAAGCAAGTTGGTTCTCGGTTTTCCCTTTCATATTTTCCTGTTCAATGAATAACTCACCGTCATAGTCAGTATCCATGGTGGAGAGAATGTATAACAATGTTGATTTGCCGCACCCTGATTTGCCGGTGATAGAGACAAATTCCCCTTTCTTGATAGTAAATGATATATCTTTTAAGATGGGCAATGTTACCGGATCGTGAAAACTCTTGCTAATATGGCGGGCCTCTAAAACAACTTCATTCATACGCAGTTATTTACTTTCCCCGAATAATTAGTACAGGATCAACTTTACTGGCTTTTCGCGATGGTGCCCAACCCGCCAGGTAAGTCGTAATCAATGAAAATGAGATGGCTATAACATAAAATATAGGGTTGTAACTTACGGGATATGTTGTAATGGTAGGAAGTGATGCGGTGTGGAATGGAATCAAGTCGATGAGAGAAGAAAACAAAAAGCCAAATAGCAATCCGAGAGAACCGCCGAACAATCCAATACTTAAGCCTATTATGAGAAATATACTCTTAATATTAGTTCCTGAGAAACCGATCGCCTTCAGGATAGCGATAGTATCCATCTTTTCATAGATCAGCATGTTAAGTATATTGTATATTCCAAAACCCGCTACAATCAGAAGTGTGATGCCTACAGAATATGATATCAGGCTTCGAATGAAGGAACCTGTTTCAAACTGAGCGTTGGATGTCTTGATGTCATCCGTCTTAGTTCCGAACCGCTCGGAGAATTCTTTGCTAAGAATGGCAGCGTCATCTATATTTTTTATTTGAAGCTGCAAGTCGGTGATATAGTCGTTTGGTTTGTTAAGTATTTTTCGAGCTGTTGCCAGGGACGTATAACTTTGTATTTTGTCAATATCCTGCAGACCCGATTGAAATATACCAACAAGCTTCATAACGAAATGTGTACCGCTTGCAGTTGTAACACGGACAACATCGCCCGTTGATACCTGCAACTTGTCTGCTAGGGCCTTGCCAAGAATGATGCTGTTGCCAACTGTATTCAGGTTTTCCGGTTCGCCGGAAATAATATACTCCCGGAAGTGAAATAGATTTTGCTCTTTCTCAATATCAATTCCCTCCACCACACCAGTAATGTCAATAGGTCCATCATGGAAGAATACCTGCGCGCTAATCTTCGGTGCTATGCCTTTTATCCGGTCGTCAACTTGCAGGGCATTTTGTATCGCAATACTGTTATATATATACTGCCTGCTGGCTACAGATTTTACTGAACGAATAAAATTATATCTTCTTTGATGTACCTTGGACAACGTTATGGGCTGATGCTGGCTGGGCATCACTTCATTGTATAAACGTATATGGGGAATTCGGTTCAAGATCATGTTATCGAGTAACTCATTCAATCCTACCATAAAACTTAGTAACGCAATGAACATCGTTATACTGAACGTGACACCAATAGCAGCAATAAGCGTCTGCTTCCATCGGGCGAACAGCAACTTGCCTGCAACTTTCAATATTACACCTGCTTTCATACTACGGCTTCATAAGTATATCCTCTGCTGTGAGCCCGGAGAGAACCTCAGCCCACGTATAGTCCATGATTCCAAGCTTTACCTTTCGGCGTTCACCTGTTGAAAGAATAACGGTGGAATCTTTGGCAACGAAATGTCTTGGTATCGTTAAGACGTTATCACTTGTTCTGATAACTATATTTGCCTCGACTGTTAAATTTGGATATAGGACACGCGGAGAAGTGATAAAGACAGCCTTCACTGTAAACGACCGCGAGTCTTCATTCATCAAGGGTTCGATATCGGTAATTCGGCCTTCAAAAACCTCACCTTTGTGGCTGTCCATCGTAACAAATACAGCTTGCCCGGGTTGTATTCTTGTAATATCATATTCGTCAATCTTTAATTCTGTTATGAAGTCTTGCCGGTCTCCGACGATGGCCAAAGGGCTTGCCGTGGTAACGTATTCACCCGGTTCTTTCAAAATTTTATATACTTTTCCGCTACGTTTTGCACGGATAATATAGTCTTCCGCTTGGGTACTGGTAATCTTAAGATTATTAACAGACTGATTGAAAGCAAATTTCAATTGCCGGTGTAGCTCCCTATAATCAAGTTGTGCCTGTATATAATTTGTTTTAGAAATCTCGGCCGCCAACGATCGCTGTTCGAGCTCCACCTTGGTGCCTATATGCTGTGACCATAGATTTCGTTGCCGCTCCAGAAGTATCGAGTCGTTGATTCTCTTCGTAAATGCCAGATCGACCGCCATAAGTGCTTCCCTTAATTTACTTTGATTCTTTTTCAAGTCAGCCTGGTGTTTTGCCAATTCTGCATTTTTTACATGGAGCAGAGCCGCTTCATTTTGTAGGTACATCAGGGCATCGCCTTTTTTTAAAGTATCACCTTCCTTTACAAGTATGTCGGTGATAATGCCATTAGCCGTGCTATACACCTGGTATTGATCTTTACTCTTTACAATACCAGATCCATACACTGACTCTGTTATGTTTTGTATAACAGGCCGAATTTTTTCGGTACGAGAAAGACAGCCGACAGTAATGAACGTTATGCAAGACAGTATATATAGTTTTAGAATCATGCGAATGACGCCAAAGGAAGCCCTTGTTTACCTTAGTTTTTTGTGAACATCGTTGTGGTGTTCTCCGGATGCCTGAGGAAGGTCTTTCATTACTTTACCGACCTGTCGCTGCAATGTTTTGGAATGTACCTTCTTGAAGAAAGCCTGGGCTCTGCTGCGCCAAACATGGTGCCCGGTTTGCGAGTCAACCAAGTCCAGAATCCAGGTTCCATCAGCGTACATTTGACCGTCCTCATCAGAGCGAATCCACACCGATGTACGCTCATAGTCGTATGTCGATGTAATAACCATATCCTTGTCATCTACAATTACATGATAATGCAGTTCCAATGTCGCACAGGTGTCGGAAAGTATATACCCTTTTTTTAACATGACGCGATTGACTGCCGCTTTGATTTGCTCATCGCGAGGAAAATTATCGCGGATGGCAACTGAAAGCTCCGGGGCAGGGGGCGCTGTGCACCACGAATAACTGGTATAGTGTGTCGAACCAAAATCTATATCGCGATCTACCCGAACGCGCGTGTAGGGTGAGCAACCGATAAGTATCAGAAACAGCAGTGAACATTTCATCTTGCTATTGTTTTCTGGAAGATACAGGACGCTCATATACCAATCGCTGACGAAAGGCACTATTTAAGGTGACAATAATCATGTGCGCTGCTTCATCCTTAGTCGCGTGCGGAAGGAACGGTTATCGATGATATATACAGAAGGTTTTTTCCACAACAAATACTTTATAAATGCCAAGTATAAAGTTGAAGGCTGATAACGCAAGCGGATCGGTAATAAATGGATTGAAAAAACCGTAGGCATACCGTTGTACGTATATACGCAATTGGTATTACGTCTTGTGGCACATTTGCTTGCCTAGATATTCAATATAGATTTTAAATTTTCCGTTGATATAGGTTTGTTAATGTAGTATTCTATGTGATAGGATTGCGCACGCGCCTTATCTAATGGATTGTTTGATGTTGTTAATATAACTATTTTGATTCCGGCTGTTTGAGCATTGGATAGCTTTTGGTATTCGGCTAAAAAAGACATGCCATCCATTACCGGCATATTGATATCAAGGAAAATGTGTGTGGGTATTTTTACTTGTCCCATAAAAGAATTATTCAAAAGGTCAATCGCTTCTTTTCCGTTGAAGACGCTAAACACTTCCGATGAAGGATCGATTCGTTTGATGTGGCTTTCCGCTATGAAATTGAAAACGGGCTCGTCATCTACAAGTAGAACTATATTTGACATCTTACAAGATACTAAACTTTATCTTCACAACGCTCGCGTGTAGTCAATCCGTTAAGCTCGCACGCTATCGGTTACCCGGAGCACTATCCGAGTTATTGTACAGCCAGAATGGTAATGATGAGTATTTTTTTTGCTGCTATACACAATCTAATACATCACATATTGTCGCAAGGACAACGTCACCGATACTCAACCGCGTGCTTTGCTGTATGGTCGGAGAAAGCGGCAACGTTGTACAATGCTTTAAATGTCTGTGTAGCCTCCAGTCAAGTGAGTTTGCGAAAATAAAGAACACTGGAATTAACCCTGTCTGCGAACTTTTTACGGTTACGGAAGGTCAGGATATACAAGCCAATTATAGCGATCACGTAGTTCTTTCAACTTGAGAATGGATGAAGGTGACGGAGGTCCAACAAGTTCCTCGGACACATCGATCCATGACTTCTGCAGAAGAAACCTGCCGTCCCGCTCATTATGCCTTGACGCGTTGATGTAAATGTTATTTACAATGGCATCCACGTCCGAAGTTGTGAAAAGATTGGGACCCGTGATGCCTATTGACCGGATATGGTTTACGTCGGGAAGGAGCAGGTCTTCTTGATTGGCAATGTTAAATACACTTACCGACTCCAGCTTCTTGTTATATCGAAGATCAATTACCTTCGGACCTCGCGGTGTGATGCCAAAATTTATACTGGAAAGTTCTGTGAGGCCCTGAAAGTTGATTTTGTCCACAACAGCAGTTTCATATAGCAACGTAAAACTGGTTATTTTGTCCAATTCCCCGGTTACTGAAATACGAAATGTACCAGCTTCTGTATAGGAATGGATAAGCTCATCCCATGGACTTCCTTCCGGCTTTGTTTGGAATGCTGTGAATGTTCCATCTCCCCAATCGACCTGCAGCACCCCGCTTCCATTTAGCCGCAAAGAAATTTCCCGCGGAACACTTACATAGGTCTCCATCGTAAATGCGGGTACAAGTCGCACCATTAATGGGTGACCGTCGAGCTCTTCGATAAGTTCCTGGTAGTTAAATATCCTGACATAAGGGTTATAGCCGTTTTTCATAACAATTAATTTATAGCTATAGTGAATGCTACCGCTGAACGCTATCAAATTTACCTTGGCGTCCAAGGGATAGGTTTTTAGCGTATCGGTTTCGTTAACGATATAGGCAATCGCGTTAGCTAACATTTCTTTTTCATCGATAAGTGTAAATACGGAAATCCATAATGGATTTACCACATGGAGCGTGAAGGAAGCATAACCGAAATCTTCAGGAACCTGTTGGTCCACGGCTATTACATCCAGCGCTATATTTGTTACGTGACCTTTCCGGACATTTATTGTATAAGGTAAAGGATGATTTACCGCAGGGGCAAGCCGCGTCCCCGATTTAGGAACTGCGTATAGGATTGTAGTTGAGTCCTTGATTAACAGAAAGTCTGTAACTTTATAATTGCCCGGCAGTAACTCAATGGGTTGTGTTAAGTAAAAATCTCCCATCTGCAGCAAGTTGACTTTTTTGTTCACAAATATCGGATCACCAGCGTCCGTTGTTAATGTCAACAATACCGCGGTTGGAATTTCATCGGATCGAACGCGTCCACCAGATTCGTTTGTAACGATTTGCGAACAACTGAACTGAACCTTTTCGGGTGACACAGTGATGCTCTCATCGGTGCATTGTACAAGGATTCCATTTATCAGAATCATGATTGCGCATTGGATACTTATTCGCATAATCGATGGGGTTAGGCTTGAAAGTGTATTGTGGTATATATATAATGTTTTGAAATATAGGCCAGCTGAAATGGGAAAATGTTACTTCTGTTCTAATGTATTTTAAAAATTAACGTTTCTACTTTGACGATTTTGTCTATATGGTATATCTCTGTAGGCGTTGGATAAATCACAGGTGTATTCACATCAATGCCTCAACGTGCTATTTGAAGATCAATCGAATTATCTGCACACCTTCACTACTTGTAATTTTTAGATAGTATATTCCCTTTTCGAAATCACTAATGTCCAATTCTTCAGCAGTTAACGAGCTTAACGGTTTATGCACCAATGCTTCTCCGGTAGAATTCAGAAGCGTCATGTAAGCGTTGTGGATGTTACCTGAGTGCACTATGCCAATTTTCTCTAAAGCGGGTATAGGATATACAGATACTTTTAAGGTCGCTTCGTTGGTTGTGGTTGAGAGGACGACCGTAAAGGAGATCGAATATGGCTCACCGCGCACGTTGCCAGCATACGGAGTTGCTGTCAGTGTATAGGTTCCCGGACTCAACTTCCAGCCTCGATAATCGGTTGTATGGTCGGGGTTAACTATATCGCCGAATAATGAATATGGGAAGAAGCGTTCGACTCTGAAATAATCAATCGGGCCGTTTAGGTTGAACAGTACTTTGTCTAACAGGTGTGGCGTTGCATCGGCCCGGATACTGAGCTTGTCACAGTCGAGCAAGGACAAGTCAATGATATCACCGTCCGAAAGTATACCTCTATCCGTGTCTGTTGAGGCGTCAATGAGCATAAGTGAATTAATCGTAAACCCGTCAATAATTTTAAACGAAATGGTATGTGTGGCAATCAGCATTCGTTTGTTATAGGCCCGTACGGTTAATGTATATGTACCAGGTAAGAAATATCCGGCTTTGGTTTTTCCGTGATGGCGATCAAAGAGCCTGTAAGGATATCGTTTGTCAACATGGTGATGGCTAATCGGACCAGTGAGGTCAAAAGCAACTCTTTCTATAACGCCACTGGCGATGTTGGCGCGAATATCAAGTAAGCTTCCGGTTTGCAAGAGCCGAATAGTATCGCCGTCTTTTAGGACTTGAATATCCTTGCCGGTGTGGCCATCCAACAACGTCAGCGTTATTGCCCCCGGTATAGCAATACTTACTGGTGTAGAAAAACTTTCGGCACCTTTTGAGTCTATCACCTTGAGTCGTACCAAGTAATTGTTTGGAACATTATACTGAAATGACAACACTTTATTCGTGGTTGGCTGCGTATCAAATCGACCGTCATTGTCAATGTCCCACATGACCTGTAACGCAGACTCTTCATCGTCTGTGTCCGTTGATCTTGATGCATCCAACAGAATTTCCTGGTTCGGCCCGGGTTCAGGTGGGTATATTTTAATATAGGGAAATGGAGCTTGATTATACCCCGATACTATATCTGTTGCTATATCAGTATACGTTGTATTCCCCTGTTTGTCGTGAACAGCGATAGTGTACCGGTTATTTACACCGGGCGTAAAGTACGGAGTCACAAATACGGTGTCTGTGGTAGTACCTTCTAACACCAACTCTGATACAGCGTCTCCGTTGTACCGAAGGTGTGCCACGCTAAGTGAATCATTATCGGATGCTTGAAATACAATATGTACAAGACCTTGCTGCGGAAGTATAGTCGCCGGAACATTCGAAACGACCATAGGTGCAGGTGCATCAATGAATCCTTGATTGAAAAAATGATTTACATCGAGGATCAGCGCTGAAGTATATTCCAACCGAGTATAGTCATTAGGATACCGGTCCGGATACAGACTACCTCGCATCCCTCGCAAACCATTACCCATCAAATTGCCGTGAAAATTATCATCGTTACGGAAGTCATGTGCAAGTCCAAAGGCATGACCCATTTCATGAAATAACGCACCAACCCATGAAGAGGCAGCAGAACTTAATGAAGTCCCTTCAAACCATGGAAATGTGTAGTCTTGTCGCATCGGATAAGGACCAATGGCAGGAAAAATCTCGCCGTCATAGGAAGTGTCATCTGAGATGACAGATGGATCAAACAAGGCTAACGCTTTGCTTCCAATCATCGTCACTCCAGGCAGACTGCCGTTACCCCAACCCGCACCGAGAGCAACATCACCAGCTACGGTGCCATCAGGATGCATCAGATGAATTTCAGGAATCAACACCCATATTTCACCATTAGCCCACACGGATACACCCGCGGTACTGGCCGCATTGATGGTTCTATTCCAAATGTCCAGACCATCACCACTGCCCCGGAGTTGCTCATCTGTTTCTGCTATATTTATGACATGAACTCGTGGCGTTATACCATCAGCTTCGAGTTCAAGGTTAAAACTCTTTGCCTCCATTCCATTTCGTTTCATTTGTGTTGCAAACCATCGTTGTCCCTGCTTTACTATATTTTGAAAATTCGCCACACCGTTTACCTGTGGTGTCCGATTGGAGGGAATTACATAGGCCAGTCGAACAATGGCAGGGACAATGCTAGCGGTTTGCAAGGGAGTGATGATTTGAGGTGGCCGTAACTGACAGGTGTCATCTTTTGATAAAAGGCCCTGATCTTGTTGTGAATGGGCAGTATAAACTATATTGAAGAGTAAAAAGAACAAGAACCATATCCGCCATTGGACAGTGGCCCCATGAAATATTACTTGAATACCACATTGCGAAGCCTGGTTAACGGTTTGCACATCGGGTTGGAGGGAGATGCTTTTCATATTTCTAAAATGTTATACTAGAAATGTATGTTACGATAATATATCGTTTTAAGAGCGTGCGGAAAGCGATGTTGTCTCGATCTAACTTAGCCTTGACTAATCTTGAATATTCGGATAACTCGATATAGAGCTACCTGCACTTTTACCTACAACCAACCATCTATGATTTTTTTAGTATGTCTTTAAATAGCTTTAGGTTAGTATTTTTTTCTTTACTAATATTTGTTGGAACTCGTTGCTTTAGGTTGCTGCTGCTATGCCGAACTTACTCATCATACGATCTTCCAGCCAACGATGAAAATCATGTCAGCCTAAAGTCGTTATCATTGTTTTGTATTTTTATTAAATGGGGGACAGGATACAATGACCAATTTGAGTGCTTTTTTTGGTGACTATGAAAAGATGCATATTGATGACTATTAAAAGTCAATCAGAAAAGTCAATCAGAAAAAAAAATATATAAGCGCCTATGTTGTGGATGCTGAAAATCAATTATTTGATTTGGTTGGTGTAAAAACTAATACTGGTCCGTGATTAATCACGGGATGTCGGTATTTATTTGCTGATAAAGCGAAATGTCAATTTCTTTTTAGGACTGTTCATTGCTAACTATCGCTGCATATATACCTATATCCAGGGATAGTTGTAGCAGCAATCAATTGATTGCTATATAAAAACATCGCTCCTGTCGATTAGAATAACAGAAAGCGATCGTGTTACTCATCTTTAGTTCGATTTTTATTTCAAACCTAAACAAACAATCGATGAGCCTTTATCTGCAGTGGTGTTCGTAGCACTTGCGGTATTATTGTCAATTTCAATCAAGGCGATAGGTCGAATTTTCCTTATGCAAGCAACGCTGGGTCTATACGCTGATCAGAATTCAAGGGCACCTGGCACCGCTATTAATCTAAATGTGATAGGTTTTTGCAGATGTTCTGAAGCTGAAGCAAAGCTGGGAAACTTCGATCAGGACAGGGTAATGGAGCCAGGTACGTACCTGCGCTGCAAATCCGGTTAACTATATATATTGATGAAGAAGATCTGCTGGAGAGCTATGCTTCAACATCAAGCTGCCAATTATGTGATCTCCGTATACCTGTCGGGAATGTTTATTGCACAGGCTTCGGAGTATGCTTTGAAGGCAATATACTTTTAACGAAGTCTGAAATTTGGTATGGAAGGTCACCGATTTTTTGACCTGGCTCACTGGGGCATCGCAGCTGAAATGTTAAATAAAATTTTAGTTTAAGAGAGCACCGTCACAACCGATATAGTAGGTAAAAGTTTTATTGCCGGAAAGAGTGAATACTTTATCCTGCCCTGATCTGTATAATCAGTAAACTTTTTTTCATAATGCTTTAGCATACGATCTGAACAATACATTGAAAACATCAGAATCAGCGTAAGCAAATCGAAAACATGTCGGGTACAAAAAGGTGACCGATTGCCGCTTAAACATAAATGATGCATTGACTTTAGATTATTTATCCCACGTAAAGTTTCGAATGACAAGCACCCGTATACTACAGTTTGCTGTCATGCTATAAAATCGAGGTTAATCTTACATGATAGACGCGGAACATAAACGCAGATACGAAACGCCGATAAGGCCTTTCAAATGTACGTTAATTCTTGTGGGGGTAGATATACTTTTGTCTCCTTGTTTTGTGCTACTCTTGCTATCCTATAACCGGAAAATGTAAGGTTGGATTCAAAGAACGTTGCTTTCATGCAATTCAAGCACTATATGTATATATAGACTGAGTCAACAATCCGCTATTCAAGGGTAAATTACTTTTTCGATCTGGACTAACCAGCAATAGCAATCCTGTTCAGGTATAGGAAAAGAAAGATAATTCATCTAAAAACATCGTGTTATTGCGATGGTAGACTTTTCGTGGTGCATTATGCGATGTTTTGGCTCTTCAATGAGGTCAATACCTTTTTACTTTGTGGCCAGATGATGACTATAAGTCCACCCGGAAAATTTATAATTAGCTTTTTTTTAACAATCTGCTTTATTACAGCAGGCTCTGAGATTAGTGCGCAGCCTTATGTCTTTGATGATATATTGTTCGGGGTAGCCTATTATCATGAGTACATGCCCTATGAACGACTGGATGAAGATGTGCAGCTGATGAAAGAAGCTGGTATTAACTATGTTCGGCTAGGCGAGTCTACCTGGCAACTATGGGAGCCGCGTGACGGAGAATTTGAATTCGCATGGATGGACCGAGTGGTAGCGGCTATGCATAAAGCAGGTATAAAAGTGATCATGGGCACGCCCACGTATTCTGTTCCGGCATGGTTATACCACAAACATCCCGAAATTACGGCCATGCAGAGCGATGGACAGCGATTGAAGTATGGCATACGTCAAAACGCAGACCTCACGAATGCTGTATATCTATACTATAGTCAAAGGGTTATTAAAAGAATTGTAGAGCACTATAAAGAAAATCCGGCAGTTATAGGATATCAGATCGATAACGAAACACATTCGAAGTGGCCCGATGATAAGGACAATCACATTAAGTACATAGAGTATTTAAAAGGAAAGTTTCATAGCGTTGATACGATTAACAAAGTATGGGGCTTTAACTATTGGGGGCAGGCTATAAATGACTGGAATGAGTTGCATCCGGCCAGTGGCTTTAACCATCCGGGATATAGGCTCGAGTGGGCTCGGTATCAACGCGCTGCGGTAACGGACTTTCTCTTGTGGCAAGCATCTATCGTAAGAAAGTATAAAGGTGCTTCTCAATTTGTTATGCATGACTTTGCCGGTGCTCTTCGCAGTGATATAGACCAAAAGGCAATTTCAGAGACATTAGACTATGCGGGTGTAAATATATACCACTATGACCAGGATAAGTCTGATGGACTGCGTATTGCCATGCAGGGTGACTTTACTCGTTCGCTGAAAATGAAGAACTACATTGTTCCGGAGACCAATGCCTCGTCTATTGGGTGGAATTCAAAAGAACAGTTTCCTCCGTATGATGGACAGCTCCGGCTAAATTACTACGCACATATAGGTTCGGGTGCAAACTTGATTTCGTACTGGCATTGGCACTCGTTGCATAATGGCATTGAACAATACTGGCGGGGAGTTTTACCGCATGATTTAAAACCCGGAAGAATATATAAAGAAGTCAGTACAATAGGCCATGAACGTGAAAAGCTTGGTAAAAAGCTGGTCAACATAAAAAAGAATAATAAAGTAGCAATTCTCTTCAGCGAAGATTCGGATGTTGCGCTCAGCCTGCAACGCTTCGATAACAATTTTAAAGGCCCGGAAACCGGTCCGTGGGATGCAGACGGAGCTTACCAAAAGATACTCACCCGCTTCTATAAAACGCTATACGATTTAAATGTTGAAGCAGACTTCGTGTTTGATAATACAGAAGATCTGAGTCAATACCAGGTATTGATCGTACCGTCTCTCTATATAGCGAGCGATGGTATGTTGAGCAGACTCAGCGCTTTTGTAAAAAATGGCGGACATCTCATTGTAACCATGAAAAGTGGTTTTTGTAATGAGCACTCCGCTGTGCGCCATGCGACAATGCCCGCTGGTCTTACCGATGTGGGAGGATTTACTTACCAGGAATTCTCAACGTTGCGTTCGCCGGTTCCGTTGAAAGGAGATCCCTTTCATACAAAAGATCAGAACTATACGGAGCAATGGGTTGAATTTCTGCAGCCCACAACGGCCAGGCCACTTGCTTTCTACGATCACCCTGTGTATGATATATATCCGGCTATAGTACAAAATCATAGTGGTAAAGGAATGATGACCTATATGGGAACTATACCTTCTGAAAGTATCATGAAGAATATAGTAATGACCGCGCTTGCTGAACGCAACATTCTTGGAGTAGATTATCTGTTACCGGCGAGTATAAAAGTAAAACACGGTGTCAGTAATAGCGGGAAGAATCTTCACTTCTACTATAATTTTTCTTCCACTGAAAAGACATTTCCATATACCTATAGAGATGGTGTTAACCTGTTAACAAACGTTCCGCTTAGAAGGGGCAAAGACCTGACATTAAAGGCATGGGATGTAGCGGTCATAGAGACGCTAATATATTAACCAATCACAATCGTAAAAAGCAGTATACACAGTGTTCACTCCTAAGAGGTTGAGTAAATAACATAGAGCAAAGCAAATAACATAACGGAACCATGATCAGAAAAATCTTCGCTTATATTTTTGTATGGATTTGTATCCTTTACAGTCGGGAAATATATAGTCAGTTTAAATCAGGTACAGTAGCAATTGGTGGCGGTGGTTTTGTGACGGGTATTGTCTCACATCCCGCAACGGGTGACGTGTACTGTCGCACAGATGTGGGCGGAGCGTATAGGTGGGACGCGGCAAGTAACAAATGGATACAACTTCTTGACTGGGCTTCCGATGCTCAGGGATACTTCTCTGGCGTTGAGTCTTTGGCAATCGATCCGCAGGATCCGAGTACTATATATATGGTCTGCGGAATTTCATATATGGCTAGTGGAGCGACCGCTATATTGAAATCTACGGACAAGGGAAACACATTCACGATCACAGACGTGACATCGAAGTTCAAGGCTAATGGAAATGGATACGGACGCGGGAACGGTGAGCGTCTGGCGGTGGATCCTAACAATAGCAACATTCTTTTCTGTGGGACAAGAAGGAATGGATTATGGAAAAGCTCTGATGGAGGAAGTAGTTGGACACTTGCCTGGAGTGGCGTAACAACAACTACGAATGACAATGGTATATGCTTCGTTTTGTTCGATCCGGCCAGTGCTTCTGGTGGTATTAGCGCGACTATATATATAGGCGTTTCAAGAGTTGGAAGCGCAAACATCTACAAAAGCACGGATGGCGGAGCAACGTTTGCTGATATCTCGCCAGATACAGGATACATGCCGCACCGTGCTACATTACAGGGCAATACAATGTATGTTACGCTTGCCGATAGCGATGGCCCCGGAACCGGTGGCAAAGGCGGAGTATATAAACTGAATACTTCAACCGGCGTATGGACGAATGTTACTCCGTTCGGAAATAATTTCTCGTACGGGGGGGTAGCGATCGATCATTCAGATATAAGCAGAGTTGCTCTTTCTACAACCGGAATGTACCAGAATAATCAGTATGGTACTACATGGGGGGATTTTGTATACCTCTCAACTGATGGCGGGGTGAATTGGACATTAAAAAATGGAAACATCAGCAAGTTTGATAAAAATGGTATAGGAGTAGCAAGTGGCCAGGTAAACTGGGCGGAGAGTATTTCGTTTGATCCGCTTGACAACAAGAAAGTGCGCGTAGTTGGAGGCGGTGGAATTTTTACCTGCGCAGATATTGATGTAGCACAGAACACCTGGTTTTATGATGTGCGGGGAATAGAAGAGACAGCCTGGCTCGATGGTGTAAGTATACCAGGTGGTCCGCTCATGTCTGCTATGGGCGATATGGATGGCTTTGTGCATGCTGATATCAATACTTATCCCATGCAGTTTCATCAACCCAGTGTCGGAACAAACAGAAGTATAGCTTATGCAGGCAAAAATCCCAACAAGCTTGTGCGCTCGAGCGATGGCGGTGCACACGTCTACTATTCCAATGATCAGGGTGTTTCATGGATTCCTTGTCCAACTTCGAAAGCGACAGGCTATGGTGGACTTGCCGCTATTAACGCAGATGGTAGCACTATACTTCACTGTCCGGATAACTCGTTGGTTACGTACTATTCTAACAACAACGGGGCTAGCTGGACAGCCTCAAGCGGAGTTAGCATTACAAACGCAATTGCAGTAGGCGACCCGGTTAACAGTAATTACTTTTATACTTTCGATGCATCCAATGGAAAGATGTTGGTGAGTTCCAATAAAGGAGTCAGCTTTTCTGCGGCAGGCACTCCGGGAGCAACATCAACACCATGGACAGCTACCGTTATCCGTACCGTGCCTGGATATGAAGGACACTTGTGGATTCCCCTGGTTGACAACGGGCTTCGCTATTCTACCGATCATGGAACCACATACACAACCGTTCCTAATGTAACCTATTGCAGAGCGGTAGGCTTGGGGAAAGCGATAACACCCACTTCGTATCCGACGATATTCATATGGGGAACAGTAGGTGGCGTTCGGGGACTTTTCAGATCCACTGACAAAGGAGTAAGTTGGATTAAGATAAATGATGACGCGCACCAATATGGTGGAGCCGGACTAATATTAGGCGACATCAACGTCTTCGGAAGGGTCTACCTGGGTACGGGTATCGCCCGGGGTATTGTATATTGGGATGACCTGACAAAATATACCGTTACCACGACAGCTTCACCTGCTCCCGGAGGCGTTGTAAATGGAGCGGGAACGTATGCTATAGGGACTACAGCAGCACTAACGGCGATACCCGCACCCGGATATATATTTACCGGATGGAGTGGTGATGCATCCGGAACTGCTACATCAGTTACTGTAGACGTGAACGGTAGTAAAACTGTTACAGCAAACTTTCAGCTACAGAAATATACCTTAACTGCCACAGCATCGCCCGCTGCCGGCGGTAGTATAAGCGGAGCCGGAATGTATAATGCAGGTAGTGCGGCAACCCTCACAGCAACACCAGCTGCAGGCTATACTTTTACCGGCTGGAGTGGAGATGCATCGGGAAGTACAACTAGTGTTAGTGTAACAATGAACGGCAACAAGAATGTTACAGCTAACTTTCAGCTTCAGTCCAATACAACGAAATATACTTTAACAACTACAGCATCACCTTCAGACGGAGGTAGTATAAGTGGCGCAGGAATATACGATGCGGGCAGTACAGCAACCCTCACAGCGACTCCTGCTGCAGGCTATACTTTTATGGGCTGGAGTGGCGATGTAACGGGAACTGCCGCTTCTATGATAGTGACCATGAACAGCAGCAAAAGTGTTGCAGCTAATTTCAGTATAACAACCTTTACGCTTAGCGCTACCGTTGTGCCGGCAGCCGGGGGGTCAGTAACAGGAACTGGCACCTATCCATCGGGTAGTGTCGTAACCCTGGAAGCCGTGGCAGCCGCCGGTTATACCTTCACGGGCTGGAGCGGAGATATAGCAGGTACGGAGGCATCACAAATCGTAACCGTGAACAAGGATATAGCGGTTCGGGCTAACTTCCAGATACAAACGACTAATGTTGTTTTAAGAATTCCCAAACTGTTTTCCCCGGACAATCGCGGTGACATGAGCACCGAAGCCTGGAATATTGAAAATGCTTACCTGCTCGATGGTTGCGAAATTGTGATCTATAACCGGCAAGGACAAAAAGTATATTCTTCCACCGGTTATTCTACTCCCTGGGATGGAACGTCAAATGGCAAACCGCTTCCGGATGGTGCCTACTACTATATCATCCGACATCGTGATAATTCAAAACAAACTGGTAGCGTAACCATTGCCCGACTCAAATGAGATTACTTTTCAGAACTTTGGTTTTTGTTATGACACTGGTTGTAACGAGTCGGCTACACGCACAGCAAACCCCGGTATATAGTCATTACTTTCTTAATCCGTTTTTGTATAATCCGTCATTTGTGGCTCCTAACGGGTATACCGAAGTATACCTGAACTATAGAAGTCAGTGGGCAGGTGTTGAAGGCGCACCCACTACGGGCACACTAAGTGTCCATTTGCCGCTGAGCTATAAATCAGGTATTGCATTTACGGGTTATCAGGATAAAGCTGGTGTATTAAAAAACACTACCGGGCTGGCTACTTTTGCTTACCAGGTATACCTTGGAAATAATGTTAACGATAATCATAAGATTGCCTTTGGGCTGTCGGCCGGTGTAACCAGCGTTTCCATCCACGGTGACGATGGTTATGCAAACGACCCTGTAGTTGGAACAACATCATCGTTGGCAGCACAGTTTGGCGTGCACTATCAACGCAATAATTTCAAAATTGCTTTTGCGATGCCACATCTTTTAAACACATACGTTGCTTCAGAAAACAACTTCAATAAAGCAGACGTCAGCCCGGTTCGTAATACTGTCTCATCCGTAAGCTATAGAGTATATTTTAGCGAACGGATATCTTTTGAACCGATGGTTATATACCGGACCCATGAAAATACACCTGTTCAGTTTGAAGGTCTGGGGTCACTTCAGATTAGTACGATAGCCTGGGTTGGCGCATCCTACGGCCAGAACAATGGTGCTTCTGCTTTTGCCGGAGTGAATATCAAAGACAAATTAAAAGTGGGATATGCCTACGAATTTGCAACAGACCGGAAAAGTTCGTTGGGTGGTGGGACACACGAAATACAATTAATTTTGCGACTCGGGAAAAAGAGAGGTCCGCAGGTAAAGACCAAAATAAAAATCATAGATGCGCCCTCTTCAGTGTCGGATTTTGATGAAGGTATAGCAACGCAGGAGGAAAATGCGACAACGCAAAAGCTCACATCTCCGGCTCAAACGGTTCAACATCAGCAGATGGCCAAACAACCGCAGCATGCTTCCGATACATCTGCGATAAATGTACCGGTGGTTTCCGACAGTCAACGTAAGGATGCTATACGATCACTTTCCGGAAACGGATTAGCCCCCGGGCATTATGTCGTGGTGGGAGTTTTCCGCTCATCGGTATATGCCCGGAACTATGCGCAGAAACTCAGGCGTGCAAATTACCCAGCCGATGTGGCATATCATCCTGAACGGGACTACTATATAGTTCACATGAACAATGCGCCTCCTACAAAGGAAGAAGCACAGAAGCTCTGCAACGAATACAGACGCATGTCACGCTATACGTTTCGTGATACATGGATTATCAGCATTGAATGATTAAAAGTTTAACTGCTTTGAGTGTCTCGTTGATAGTAGATTTTTCGGTTAGACAATTGCTACCCTTAATTTGGATTATCTGGTATGCTCCCGTAAATGGCGCTTGCCTATTTTTACATAATAAAATTACTTAGGGTGAACCGAAAAATGAGAGTACTTGTCGTTCTTGAATTGACGATGTATATGGTGATTTTCCTGGTTGTAGGATGGCTTATTGCCTTGACGTAATCATTACGCAGTTATTAGGAAGAGAATCAATACATAGTCATATACAACATCTGTTACGTTGACAGTAAGAGTTTATGAAGTCACGAGGTGGATAATAATAATTTGGAAGCCGGGTGTTTCGATAAGCACAGCAAAACGTAGTAGGGTAAGGCGGGGTTGAATGAAGTCCAGTATATTTCAAGAGTTCATGTCGCCAGGAAAATAAAAAAATGACTGACCTTGTTACTGAGAATGCATGTGTAATGTATGCGCCCGTTGTTCACGCCGGGGCAGCTTATCAGGAAAATTGAACGAAAGTATTTTTTCGATGAAGGGGATGCCAGGCAATGGTAAATACTTAAGGCAGGACTGGATGTAGTTTTTGTTTACACAGATGTCTTTAAAATCAGTTGCTGGTTTGGATTGCTGTTATTTAAGTCTCCATTTGCAAAAGGCTCATCCTAAGGGTAGATTGGCAGGAGAGGAGTGTGCCTGGTGATTAATATTCGCACGTGGTACTATATATAATCTTGAGATAATAAAGTAGATGTTGGTGCGTGCGTGAATATCAGATCCCTGCGCTGCACCAACATTTAACTTTACCCGTCATACGGTACTTAAAGCTTTACCATTTTTAAAAGAAGTACATCGTTTTCACGAATGTCTAATTGGCGTGAAAAATTTCCGGCTGCCTTTATATGAATAATTTCTTTCAGAAAAGGTGAACCATCATTTTGTCTTTTGATTTGCTCTACTTGTTGCTTGGTTAGTTGTGACGGTCTGCCCATGGACAAATACGTTGTGTATGCATCGTTGCTTCTATAGCCGACTTTATAAATCTCGAGTGCATAATTACCTTCGGGTACATTATTGATTTGTACATTCAATACGCCTTTTGCTTTCGATGGCAAATCGCGGATGTAGTACTTCTGGTTGTGAACAGAGTCTCCCGGATGCGTGTTCGTGAAGTCCCACAGCAAAGCCTGAATACCACCGTTGTTGTCTTTCGTTATGATAGACGATTCATCCTTGTTAACAAGTTCAATATTTCCCATACGATTCAGAAATTGATAGGCGTAGAAGACCGGCTTGTTTATTCCCTGGGTTGTTAGCATTCCGAAGCCTCCGTGAAAAGGAGTGAACCGTGGCCCCGGTTCTTCAAATATATCGCTGAATACCCAATAGGACATGGAGTTGGCAGCAGCGCCTACTTGTTTCATTTTTTGTAATACATAGGCTGCTTCATGGTAACTGTCGTGGATCGGATCTGCGGGTGTATAGGATGCACTCCACTCGGTATAATGGAGCTCAAGATTTGGTTTGGCAGAAGCAGAAATTTCTTTTCGTGATTGGAGAACATCCCCGCTAACACTCATTGGATTTTTATCGAGCACGGTACCAGACTCACCGTACTCATCGAGGAAACCTTGCTTTACACCGTACGCATGCGTGCTCACAAAATCTATAGGTATATTATTCTTAACGCAGAAATCGATCATCTCCGGCTCCCATGCTGCCCCGGCTGTTCCGGGTCCGCCAACACGATACGACTGATTTACGTTCTTGATTGCACGTGCCGCGTGCTTGTATAATTTGAAATACTCCTCCTGGGTTCCGGCCCAGAAGCCATCGAGATTAGGTTCATTCCATACTTCAAAATACCAGGTCTTTACTTCTTCCTCCCCATAGCGCTCCGTAAAATGCTGAACAAGATTCTGAATAAGCGCTTCCCATTTTTCATAGTCCCGGGGAGGAGTAACATTACCACGCCACCAAAATATAGTCTTGTTTCCGCTGGCAAGCGCAGAAGGCATAAATCCCAATTCAACAAATGGTTTCATACCTATTGAATGGAGGAAATCAAAGAGTACATCAATGTACATATAATTGTAAACGGGATTTCCGTTTTTATCCTGCGAGTATACGGCCATGTCATCCGTTAACAGACCATGCATACGGATAAACTTAAAGTCGCATTCTTTCTTAACATAGGCCAATTGTTGTTGCCAATCTGCGCGAAGACCCTCATTGGCGCGACCTGCTCCGACGCATTCTTTAAACATGGTATTTAACGGACCGGCAACTGCGTTAAAATCTACGCTGATCGCCCGTGCTGGAGGTGATGATATTTTTTTCCTTTGTGCAGTGACAGTGATCGCCATCAGGCAGGCTATAAATAGAATTAATTGATGACGCATCAATGTTAAGAATGGAGTTCTACTCATAAAAAAATGTTGACAAGTTAAAATTGATTACGGGTTATGTTTTGGTTCGTAATTTCTGTAGGTATATTAATTGTATTTTAAAACACGCTTTTAGTATATATACTTCTTGCTATCCGATGTTATTCATTTTCTTACTTCGTTTTGGTCGTACAATACTATTTGTGTTCTTCAGTTTTAATCAATCGGTGATCACATCTATTTCAGCGTACCCGATGCGATCGGTGCCTTCTGTATTCTTCAAGGCCCGGAGCCTGATGAAACGAGCCCTTAGTGGTGTAAATTTTTTGATTTGCCACAGTGGGTTGTTTTTAATATTCGAGAATTCACCTTGATTTACCAGTTTCCAATTTTTGTTGTCAGGTGACACATAAAACTCGTAATGCGTAATGATTCCAGGACCCCACATGCCCTGGTCGGGATGATATCGGAAGCCACTAAGATTTTGTTCACTTCCCAGATCAATTTCAAGATCAACCGGAGTTGTTTTGTCTTTACCCTGATGATGCCACGCAGTAGAAGTGTTTCCGTCCAGGATTGCGTAAGCTTTATCATCATCTGTCCCAACGATCTTCCAATCTTTTCGAGAAACACCAAAGTTCTCCACGGCTACGGGACTGCTTTTACCCGAGGCAGGATCATAGGCAATAGCTTTAACATCTACTTTCCCGTCACGCTGAACAGGCGCAGTATATTTTTTCGACTGCGGGGTTGGTTCGCTGCCATCCAGGGTGTAATAAAAATATGGGCCTACATCATCCGTGGTGATCGTTATTTCACCAGATTGATTTCGCATAATAGCGGGAGCATTCAGGAACGCAGGTGCATTATAAATTCCGATGTTGGAGATCAGCGGACTTCCCTTCGAACCTGTAATAGTGAAGCGTACCTTTGTTGCTTTTACACCCGGAAAACGAAGGATGCGTTTGTACCCGATGGTTGTTCCATGGCATAATTCTCTCCAGGTTCCATCCGTGAACACTTCTACCTTGAAAGACTTCACGCGTTGTCCCAAACGAATATACTCCTGCGCCAGGAAACGATTAAACATTGTAGGGCTTTCGAAATCTATGGTCAACGAAGCCGTGGTGACATTATCATCCGTTGCCCAATATGTATCGCTATTGTTATCGGTTACGTTCGCTGCGCCAAATTCTTTCTTCTCACCGCGTACATTCGAGGCAGTTGCCTTCTTTTTTTCGGCCAGGTTTTCGGCAAATGAAGTTCTTACCATTGTGGCTAATCCCAACGCTGCTTTTTCATCTGCTTCATGAATTAAACCGTTTGGCATTATTGGAAAATTGAGAAGCAAAGTCCCGTTGCGACCAATGGAACTATAGTACGTTTCCATTAACTGAGGTACTGTCTTTACCTTGCTGTCCTCACTGGGATGGTAAAACCACTCCGGTCGAATAGAAGTATTTACCTCGGCTGGTACCCACGAGTCGCCATCTTCCAGTCCGAAATGCAGCATCTTCCATTCAACTTCTCCGGTGCCGTTTAACAAACTCCAATTGGTTTCACCTACATAGCCGGCTTCCGTTCCAACCCAGCGAAGGTCTGCCCGGTCACCGCCATCGTTCCAGATCACAATGTTAGGCTGTAATTCGCGTATCATATTGTAAGTGTTCTTCCAGTCATAATAGGTGGTGCGGTCAATGGTGCGATTTTCATTGGCACCACCATAATATCCTGTTCCTCCGTTCGCGCCATCGAACCATATTTCGAAAACGGGGCCATAGTTTGTCAGCAATTCCTTGATTTGATTTCTGAAATAAGTGATGTATTCAGGCTTGCCGTACTCAGCGTGGTTGCGGTCCCATGGCGATACATATATACCTAACTTTAGCCCGTATTCTTTACAGGCATCAGCCATTTCACGGACTATATCTCCCTTACCGTTTTTCCAAGGTGCGTTTTTTACAGAGTACTCCGTGTATTGAGAGGGCCATAGACAAAAGCCGGAATGGTGCTTGGCTGTTAGTATGATCCCTTTCATACCCGCTTCCTTGCAGATACGTGCCCACTGGCGGCAATCCAGCTTCTGTGGATTAAACAAATTAATATCTTCATTACCGTATCCCCACGATTGATCTGTATAGGTATTCAATGAGAAATGAACGAAAGCATAATACTCCATTTCCTGCCATCGCATTTGATTTTCAGAGGGAATTGGTCCAACATGACCTGGAGCTAACGTCTTGCTACAGCAGACGAAAATGGAAAAGATGATTCCGTACGAAAAATACCTGATCATTGCGTTTGATTTTTTCATGCTTGAATTGAAAGTATAAATTAAGTATTAGCAATATGTGCGTACCGGTTGCATAAATACAGATTATTATTTGACTTTAATCGTAATCTCATTATAAAGGGCTGGCGTCAGTGAAATTATATATTGAAAGAGTATAACCACTTGGGTGGTTTCTATTCCGCAAGACTTCTATTCAAATTTCGTTTTGGAATCTATAGCATCTTTCCATCACTGGGTGAATAGAAAGACAGCAGGTGCTTCAGCTGATAGCTTTATCAATAAGAAGTCATCTCTGATGCGACTGATTTTTTTTCGCAAGGCTTAGACTCAATATGATAGTAGAGTATCCAGAGATGACTTCTGTCATTGCCGAAACAATTACTCTTTCAAAACTTTGAAAGATTGTGAGCCGTTGCTGCTATTGACGCGAACTAAATACAATCCAGGTTTAAGAGTAGATCCCAGCGACAGTTTTTTTGAACTGCCTGAATGGACAACAGTTTCTACTATCTTTCCTGTTGCATCCAGTATTGTGATTTGTAATTGTTTGTCCGATTCAGGCACTTCAAGTGTAAAAGTCTTTACAAAAGGATTCGGATATACTTTAATGCCGAGTTTGTCGGTGTTAAGCTCTGTAGAACTTTCTCTTCCGTTGGAACTTCCCACAGTGGTGATTGACCATTGTTGGTTAAAGTGGTTGCTGGTTTGCCATTGACCTAACAACGAGGGATTGGCCTTTAACCCCAAGCCATCTATATATAGCCCGGTAGCACGATTCTTAAACTTTACATAGCTTCCGGTAACTACCTGCAACCATTGTTGGTTGGGACTGTTGCTTGCAATTTTTTGACGTACACTTGCGCGATTACTGGTGCTGCCGTTGCCGTCAAGATACAAGCCTGTAGCACGATTTTTTATTTTCACATAACTTCCTGTAGGCTCAATAATCCATTGCTGCGCTGTACTTCCGCTGGAGCTCCATTGGCTGGCTTCGCTTCCATCGTTGGCAAGGTATAGTCCATCCATCATCATTCCTGTAGCCCTGTTTGTGAAGGCAACATAGGTTATTGGAGATGCTGCCCTGGTAAGTAAAATTGCTGTCGTGGAGAGTGATGGAACGGTTATCGTGAGCGAGTTTGAATTTACCGATACTGTATTTGCCTTCAGTGCATTTTGCGTATGCGATACGAAGGTCTCTGTCGCCGGTAAAGATGACAACTGCAATGTTTTATAGTTTCCATCGGCAACCGTAAAATTACTTAAGCTGATTGTTACCGTGCGGGAAGCACCCATGTCTCGATTGACGAGTACCACCGTTAATGAATCAGAATTTTCATTTACTGATGAGTAAGCAGAAACTATATTTTCAAGAGACGAAGTACTGGATACACTATATTTTTTTGCGTTCCTGCTAAAGAGGTGCAAGGTTTCCCACATACCGATAGACCAATTCCAGGGCGAGAACAATTCAACGCCATGGTTTGCAAATGTACCGAGATGTGAAGCATAGATGACCGACTCAAGGCTTGGGTTGCTACCAGACATGGTACCCCATTCACTTACTCCTGTCGTTATACCGTGGTTGGCACCGAAATGTTCTGTTAACCAGTCGTTGACACGCTTGAATATATATTGTTTGGTGAGCGAGGTGTCCCATCCGCCCGTACTTGTTCGTATACCATTTGAGCCGGGATAGTCGTATGTCTCATCAAAATAAATCCGGTGTCCCTGCAATGCCGCAGCATCATCACCATTATACCAGGGGTAGTTATGAATATCGACAACATCCACCAGTTTAATGCCGGTTGCTTTATATTCATCGGCAAGGCGTTTGATGAAGTACTCAAGCCAGGGATAATATCTGCCGTTAATATATATACTTTCATTTGCCCATTTATACCAGTGCCATTCAGAAGTGTTAACAGGTCCGCAAAGCTTGATACCCGGATATATAGCTTTCGCTTTCTTGGCTAATTCTATATAGCGATCCATGAAGGCAGCGGCAGATAGCTGTGTGGGCATAGCCCAGTCATGCGTGCCACTCCAGATATCCACTTCATTGTCCATACTCCAGTATAAAAACTTGTTCTTGTTAAGTCCTAAGCCATTGGCACCAAACCAATGATTAAGAATTGCCACCGAAGAATCGGCCGGCCATGGCTTACTGAACAATTCCTTGTTTCCTTCAATCAGGGCAGGAGCGTCATCGTTTGGATTAGGAGTGCCGCCACCGGCTAAATTTTGATGATTGCCAAACCAACCCGGATGAGCCTGCATATACTCCCAGTCAGGGAAGTTGTGCTGGCCGCTGGATGCCACTCTGCCCAGTAATTGAAAGGCAAACATGCTCTGCACATTCGAAAAATTGGTATTGATCTTTTTTGCATAAACATCCCAGTCAGCACCATAAACGTTGTTGAACCAGTCAGGGTGAACAGCAAGTTTTGCACGCCAGTTATAGGCCGACATGTTATTGCCTCCACCGATCCGAGCAAAGCGCAGCCCTGCATCTTTGTAAAATTGATCTGGTTTGTCAAGGCTTTCATTTCGTCCGTATATGAGTGGTGAAATCAAGCGTTTGTTTTGAGTTGCATTAACTGTAATAGATACATTTTGTGCGAACGTTGAAAGTATTAAACAACACATCAATGCTAAAGTCCAGCACAGTTTTGTAAACTGAAGTATTGGTTTTTTCATAGTTAGTTGGTTATAGTGTGTTTGTCCTTTTTATTGTGGAACTGCGTTTAATTTGACGCAGTAATCCGTTTGTGCCAGTGTCTGCCCGCAGACTCTGGCGATGGGCGTTTGAGAATAAAATAAACTCTTTGAAAACAGTGGAGAGTCTAAGAAAGAGGCATAAAGAATATACGACAACGATTGAGGAACGAGATTAAAGTAGTCGGTTGAAGCGAATGTCTTCTGTAATAGCTGGAAATGGCGAATTAGGTAATCCTTGACGCTACAATAGCACAGATTGACTAAAAGAAGGGTTCAAAAAGTCTCCTTTCCGAATTCATACAACCGTTATTCCTTCCGTAGCGACAACGTGATTTTCACTTCCGAGTATATCTTTTCGACTTTATTACTACCAACAATGGTACTAGATTAAATGAATGTAAAACCCGATAAAAGGTAAGTATGAATTTCTAATGCCGTTCTGCCGAATTTAAGAAGGTTATACGGTATAATGGATGAAAAATATAATGTAAATTATACTTATTGTCCCAGTCGATTCCCGGATTTTAGCTTGATTTGACTTTTTGCATTTAAGAAAATTGAACTGCTGCCGCACGGGCGGCTACATGTAAAATGCGAGGTATAGTTCACGAACACACAATCATCATGTGCTCAGCACGTGGGTAAAAGTAATTGTGAAGCAACTTTAAGAAGCATGGAAACTTTGTCCAAATTTTTCACTGGGAAAAACGGTACTATATATTTTCTCTGTCTTTTTAGCTTGACATCGGCTTGCCTGTTTGCTCAAAGTGAGCAGTTTAGATTCAAGCAACTTGACTTGAAGGACGGTCTGTCACATCCCGATATTGCAACAATATATAAGGATAGTCGCGGGTTTGTTTGGCTTGGTACTGCCTCTGGTTTAAACCGTTTTGATGGTTACTCTATAAAATCGTTCGTCAACGATCCACTCGATACAACCTCTCTGCCAAACTATTACGTCTACAATATCTTTGAGACTCCTGAGCGGATGTTAGCATGTATGACTTCAATCGGCCTCACGCTTTATGATCCGGAAAGTGAAACGTTTAATCGTCATCCGAAGGCTTTCTTTGAAAAGTATGGCACTTCAGACCGTCTCTTTAAGATCGTACAGGATACCGATGGTTCTTACTGGTTTGTAGAACGCGATAAGCTGATAAAATATCATCCGAGACAGGATGGATATATAGTCATTGAGAATAACGCAGCCGATCCATTATCAATCACTAAAGAAGAAATCACAGATTTCTGCATAGATAAGAACAGAAATTATTGGTTGATACATGCCAATGGCAAAGTAGAAAGAATACAAATCCACGACAAAAAAGGAGTAGTAGCCGAACGAATTACTGTTCCTGACGATGCAGGTATATTACGCGCATATCGAATCCTTGCGGACTCCGATGGAGACCTTTGGCTGTATGGAGCGGGGGCGAGTAACCGTGTCTTTGTTTATGATGTTAAAAAGAAGAAGTTGATCGAGAAGAGTGTTGCATTGCGACTCAATGCAAATTTCGTGACCGGTATGCTGGAGGACGAAAATGGCCTGATGTGGATTGGAACAGATCACGGAGGTATCATTCTTCTGGACAAGAGGACAGGCGCTGTTCGATATCTTTTTCATGCCGATGGTGATCAAACCAGCCTTGCAGCAAATTCAATCACTTACTTATATAAAGATGACCAGGGTGTTGTTTGGATCGGTACCTATAAACGTGGCGTAAGTTATTATCATCCCAATATTTACCAGTTTGATATTTACAAGCACTATGCTACCGATCCGCACAGCCTGCCTTTTGAGGATATAAATCGGTTTGAAGAAGACAAGAAGGGAAACCTATGGATCGGAACAAATGGAGGTGGGCTACTATATTTTGACAGACAGAAGGGAACATTCAGGCAGTACCTGCATGAACCCGCCAATAAAAACAGCCTCAGCGGAAATGTGGTTGTGAGCTTGTGCCTGGACGCAGACGATAACCTCTGGATAGGAACATATAAGGATGGACTCAACAAGTTCGATGGTAAAAATTTCACACGGTTTACCCATACTCCGGGCGACACCACGTCACTACCCAGTGTTGATGTTTGGGAGATTTTTGAAGACTCTCAAAAACGTATTTGGATTGGAACGACCGATGCCGGGGCTGCACTCTTCGATAAAAAGATGGAGAAATTTCATAGAATAAAATTATGGGGACCCAATGGAATGCAATCCAATACGGTCGAAGCGATTAACGAGGATCGTTACGGCAATATATGGTTTGGTACCTTCTCTGGCATTGACGTGCTTTCTGTGAAGGACCAAACATTTAGTCATTTCGAATATTCTTCCAAGCCAAATTCCCTTAGCAGCAATGTCATTTTAGATATCATGAAGGATTCCAAGGGACGTATGTGGATTGGAACTTCTAATGGCTTAAATCTTTTTGATGAGTCCACGAAGGGCTTCTCAGCATTTAAAGAAAATAACCGCAGGGACAATGCTGTGTTAACAATACAGGAAGATAACATCGGTGATATCTGGATCAGCGCATTGCACGGGCTCTCCAAAATCACACTTGCGGCTGGTTCGTTACAGGGTGCATCGGTGAAGCACTATACTGAACTGGATGGATTGCAGGGCCGGCAATTTAACTCAAATGCAAGTTTCAAAACACACCGAGGTGAGTTGATATTCGGCGGACCTACTGGTTTTAATATTTTTCGCGGAAATCAGCAAGGCAAAGACTTCTTGATAGATAAAGTTATTTTTTCTGACCTCGAGCTATATGAAAAACGTGTTGACATCGGAGAGAAAATCGAGGGTGCAACTATCTTAAATAAGTCAATCTCAGAAATTGGGAAGATCACGCTTCCATACAATAAGAATTTCTTTTCATTAAAGTTATCCGCATTAAACTATCTCAATCCCGAACGTGATCAATATATATATCAGCTTGAGGGATTAAATGAAGATTGGCTGCCCGTGGATTCGAAAAATCACGAGATCATATTTAACAGCCTAAACCCTGGTAACTACCTGTTACGGGTACGAGCGTTAAACGGGGACGGAGTGCCGAGTAAAAATGATGCGATTTTAGTCATCACGATTCAACCTCCTTTTTGGAAAAGCAGGGTTGCATTTATACTATATGGATTGATCGTGGTTGTTGTTCTCTTCTTTACACGCAAAATCATTCAGCAGCGTGAGCAAATGAAATTTTCAATTGAACAGGAACGGCGTGAGATGCAAAGACTGCATGAACTGGATATGTTGAAAGTGAAGTTTTTTACGAACGTAAGCCATGAATTCAGAACCCCGCTGACGCTTATACTTACACCGGTAGAAAGATTGATTAAGAAAGCGAAAGATCCCGAGCAGCTGGCGCAATTTCAACTCGTTCTTCGAAATGGAAAGCGCTTGATGAATTTAGTAAATCAATTGCTGGACTTTAAGAAATTAGAAGTGCATGAGATACAATTCAGCCCATCCCAAGGCGATGTTATAGCCTTTATAAAGGATACTGTATTTTCGTTTTCAGATCTTGCAGAGAAGAAAAACATCAAGCTCTCATTTGATAGTGTTGTTAATGGTTATGAAATATCTTTTGATCATGATAAACTCGAGAAGATTCTTTTCAATCTTCTCAGCAATGCCTTCAAGTTTACACTTGAGAATGGTAGTGTTACTGTAACGGTTGATATACTACGGGAAGCGAATGAACAATTAATACGAATAGACGTAAGTGACACCGGTATAGGCATTCCGAAGGATAAGCTGGATAAAATCTTCGAACCATTTTTTCAAAGCGATATACCCCGAAGCATCGTAAATCAAGGCAGTGGAATTGGACTGGCTATCACTAAAGAATTTGTACGGATACATGGTGGGCACATACAAGTTAAAAGCGAGGTAGGTGTCGGGAGCTCCTTTACGGTGATGTTGCCGCTACGCGAATCGGAAGAAGCCTCTGCTCACAAGGAAGAAGTAAATATTACTGATTCGCACGACAATGAAACGATGGTGTTGCACGAGGTGGATGGTGTAGTAAATTCAGAAAAGCTTCCGGCTAAAACCGAAAAGAAGTCGTTGCTTCTCATTGATGACAACGATGATTTTCGTTTTTACCTGAGGGATAACTTAAAATTCTCTTATACAATACATGAAGCAGGCAACGGTAAAGATGGCTGGGGGCTTGTTCTATCAATGCAGCCTGATTTAATTGTGAGTGATATTGCTATGCCTGAAATGGATGGAATTGAATTGTGTATAAAGATTAAATCGGATGAACGTGTGTCTCATATTCCGGTGATCCTGCTCACCGCGAGGAGTAACGAAGACCAACGCATCGAAGGATTGAAAGCAGGTGCTGACGACTATATTACCAAACCCTTCAACTTTGAAGTGCTTGAAGCAAGAATCAATAATCTATTATGCCAGCGAGAGAAGTTTCAAAAAGCATTTCGGAAGACGTTGGATATCAAATCAAGCGAACTCCAGATAACTCCGTTGGATGTGAAATTTATGGAGAAGGCAATTAAAATTGTCGAGGCAAATATATCCTCGCCATCCTTCTCCATTCAGGATCTTGGTATGGAGCTTGGAATTAGCAGGGCATATGTTTTCAAGAAAATTCTTGCCTTGAGCGGAAAGACACCACTCGAGTTCATTCGAACAATTCGGTTACAACATGCTGCACAGTTACTCGAACGAAGCCAATTATCGGTTCGGGAAGTTGCCTATAAAGTAGGTTTCAATACGCCAAAGTATTTTACAAAGTACTTTAAGGAACAATATGGCGTGTTGCCATCCGATTATGTTGCGTCAAAAAAACAAGAAGACGAAAATCCTGAGAGTCCGAAATGAACCCTCGTTATACTGCAGACTCTTTCACAAGGGGTATAAATGATTCACTGTCGTCTTCATTTCTTTCAAGTATACGAATAGCACCTATCATTTAGATTTTTCAACCTTGCCGGCAGTAGGGGCGCATTTACATTTGAGCATCCTTACTATTATGAAACATCATTCCAGGAAGCGTTTGAAGTGGCTTACAATGACCGAGCTGTTGTTTTTAACTTTCGCCCTTGTAAGCGTGTTGGCTTTTATTTACCTATGCCTATACCCGTAGAATTGCTTTACCATCGATAGATGTGTTCTCTTAAAGCGGTCAATTAAGATCAGCTTAATAGCTTATCCGTTTTCACTTGCCAGTTTTCTTTTCAATGCAAGTTGGTCGTGGCTTAAACGTCTTAAAAGAGCTCACGAAAAATCGACAGTCATAATAATTAGACTCGTTGTGCTGCTCAATTGGACTAGCTCCAATTCCAACTGACACATCTTTACTGCAAACGATTACAGCTGTTCAGAAGCAAAATCGATTGCATACCCCTGCATTACAAAATATCGATCCTTTTCAACAGCTAAAGTCGGTTCCCAATAACCTCTAACCAAATCAACTTATGAAGAAAAACCTTTACAGATGGTTAGTCCTTGTCACATGTTCGTTCCTGGTGTGCCAGACCGTGGCAGCGCAGCAGCACAAAATTACAGGAATTGTAAAAGACACACCGGGATCTATTATGCCCGGAGTTAACGTGTACGTGAAAGGCACTTCTACAGGCACAACCACCGACTCGAATGGTGAATTTGCCATCGAAGCCCAAACGGGGCAAGTTCTTACATTTTCATTTATAGGCTATAAGAGTCACGAGTTCACTGTAGGAGAACAGACGCGCGTTGAAGTGTTTCTGAATGAAGATGTAGAGACGCTTAATGAAATAGTTGTAATCGGCTACGGCGAAGTACAACGAAAAGATGTTACAGGTTCTATATCTTCTGTTAAAGGTGAGGATATAAAAAGAACGAACGTCACCACCCTGGAGCAGGCCCTGCAAGGTCGGGTACCAGGCATGGTGATTCAGCAAGTCTCCGGTCAACCCGGTGGTGGTGTCTCTGTTCAGATTCGAGGTATAACTTCTTTGGGTGGCAGTTCTCCGCTATATGTAATAGACGGTGTAAGAGTTAGCGTTGCCGGATCAACAGATGGAGGTATGAATCCTTTAGCCGGTATTAATGCTTCTGAGATTGAGTCGATCGAAGTATTAAAGGATGCTTCTGCCACAGCGATCTATGGTGCACAAGCATCCGATGGCGTTGTTTTAATTACTACCAAAAGAGGAAAGCAGTCAGCTCCAACAGTTTCCTATCAGTTTTATACCGGGTTTCAACGACTGATACAAAGACTTCCTGTTATGGATTTGCGTGAGCATGCAACGTTCTTAAACGCAAGGGCTGCAGAGCCAACGTGGAATTTTGATGCTCGCCCAGAATTTCAGAATCCAGAATATTTAGGTGAAGGAACTGATTGGCAGGATGCACTATTTAAAACTTCGCAGGTAAGCGAACATTCAATTTCGTTAAGTGGGGGAGATGAAAAAACGCGCTACTATTTATCTGGAACATACTATCAAAACGATGGTATTGCTTTTGGATCTAAATTCGACAGGACATCACTCCGTTTAAACCTGGACAATAAAACCACCAAGTGGTTAAAGATTGGTACCAGTCTCCAGTTCGTAAACATTGATGAAAGGGTTAACGCGACTACTTCGAGTGTAATCTCGAAAGCTCTTACCATGACCCCTGATATAGCTGTACAGAATTCCGATGGCTCCTGGGGTGGTGCACATAATGAAAATCCATGGGTACCAAGAACGGAAAATCCATTGGCGCTTGCATTGATTAACAAGGATGAAGCTAACCGGAAGCAAGTGTATGCAAATGCCTATGCGGAAGTTGACATTGCGAAAGGCCTGGTCTTAAAAAATGTTATAGGGGGAAATTTCTCAACCTATAACAGAGACCGTTTTAATCCATCCTATATAATGGGCAACCTTATAAAGGATCAAAGCGATGCCAGTGCTGAGTATAGCGATTTTAATCACACAGAAATGAGTACAGTCCTTACCTACAACCATTCCTTTGGAGACAAGTATAAATTGACGGCCATGGGGGGACACGAGTGGCAGTTAAATTATTCTAGACAATTAAGTGCAGCACGCAAAGATTACCCCACCAATACAGTTCAGACCATCGGAGGAGGTGATCCTGCAACGGCTACAAACGGAGGCAGTAAAGGTCAATCTGCTATCGAGTCGTATTTCGGTCGCCTGGATTTTGGTTTTAATGATCGATACCTGTTTACCGGTAATGCACGGTATGATGGCAATTCAATGTATGCTGAACAAAATCGTTGGATAATGTCCTATTCAGGTGTCGTAGCCTGGAAGATAAATAATGAAGCATTTTTCGATGGTATAAATAGCGTTGATGAATTGAAACTGCGTGTGAGTTCCGGTTTGACTAACCGTGCAGGTGGCAGAGATTATTCATACGCAAGTACGCTTACCACCGCATCAACAGGCCTTGGAGGTGTTGCGTTGGTGAATGATGAAATAGGAAACCCGGATTTGAAATGGGAACAAACTACCTATAACAACATCGGTCTCGATGGAGCCTTTTTTAACTGGCGCATAAGTTTCTCAGTTGATTTTTACAAACGCAAGACCAATGATCTTGCCATGCAAATCACGTTGCCAATGTACTCAGGAACAGCATTGGGTACCTGGCCTCCCGGTTCATTAAGAGCCCCCTATGTAAATATAGGTTCCATGGAGAATCACGGATTCGATTTTAGAATAAGTTCTGAAAACGTCAGAGGTAAAGCTTTTACCTGGAGAACAGATGTTACCGTATCTCACAACAGAAATAAAATAACTGCTCTAAATGCAGAAGGCGCTTCAATTGACAGGACGTATAGCAAAACTGTACCGGGCAGGTCATTGGGAGAATTTTATGGATATATAGTAGAAGGTGTTTTTGCAACCCCGACCGATGTGCTGGGTGATGAAGCAAATGGTATTGCACCACATCCAAGGCCGGTGAGAAACAATGAACCACTGCCTTTTGCCAACGCAGCCGGTAGCATTTGGTATGGTGACCTTAAGTTCAAGGATTTGAATGGAGACGGAATTATTGATGAACGTGATCAGAAGTTTTTGGGATCGCCAATTCCGAAAGTTCAAATAGGGTTGAATAACACCGTTACCTATAAGAATTTTGATCTGACTATATTTTTTACTTCTAACCTTGGTAACAAAGTATATAACGCAACGCGGAAAAATCACGAAGACCCACAGGGAAATTCTGCCTACTTTACCAATCTGAATAATTACGCAAAGCTTGCCTTAGTTGATCCCAACGGATCAGCTTCCGATATCAACAATGTATATGTGAGCAATCCCGATACGAAGATATCCGGGTTGCGGAATGATAAGACAAATGGAAACCAGAGAGTAACGGATGTATACGTTGAAGACGGTTCATTTGTAAAGTGTAAAAACATTTCGTTAGGGTATACATTCTCAAATAGTCTTACGCAAAAGCTACACTTAAAATCTTTAAAGGTATATGCAAGCGCTACAAACCTTTTTACGATAACCAAATATTCGGGCATGGATCCTGAAATCGGATCCTGGGACCCGCTGAGTGCAGGTATTGATGATGGCTACTATCCTCAGCCAAGAATAATCACGTTCGGTTTAAACTTATCATTATAGAAACTATGAAAACAAAATCTATAATAATCTATTTAACGCTTGCTGTATCTGGTCTGTTGGCATCGTGCTCGGATTCATTCTTAGATCGTCCTGCGTTGTCAGTAGTATCGAGCAATAACTTTTATAAGACTTCTGCCGATCTGCAGAAGGCGACAGCCTCCTTATATAGCGGTGGTATATGGGGAGCGTGGACTTCGGAGTGCTATTTGCCGATCGGTGAAGTTTTAGGTGGTAACATGGTGCTGGGATACAATGGTGGTGCTGTTGAGCTAAATACTTTTTCGCTGAATGGCTATAACGGTAATCTGATTACAGAATGGAGAACGATGTATAATTTGATTGCACATGCCAACACTACCATTCATGCCATAGAAGAACTAGCAGCAGATGATATTCCGAAAAGGGATGTAAATGCTGCCCTGGCAGAGGCAAAATTTATGCGCGCCTATGCCTACTTCGCCCTCACAAGACTATGGGGAGATGTTCCGATTATTGCAGACAGCAGAGATTTATTCGACAATCCGTTGGTATATAGAAATCATGCTACTGATGTATATACATTCATTGCGAATGATCTGACGTTCGCACGAAAAAATTTACCGGTAACTGGCGATGCATGGACCAAAGGCAGAGTTACTACATGGTCGGCTCAGGGGTTGTTGTCTAAAGTATATTTAACATGGGCAGGCTTGAATCAGAGTGGTACGCGTGATCAGGCACTCCTGGACAGCGCCAAACTATATGCAGGCAATGTATGTGAGAGTGGTTTATCATTGCTGACTGACTATGCCGATGTTTTTAAATATGAAAACAACGATAATGAAGAGTCCTTGTTTGCTCTGCAATGGCCAACGAATGGCGGAGGCTGGTACAATGGTAATATGCTTCAGCTTTATAGCAATGCATTAATAATAAACGGAGGTGGAGGATATTTTGGTATTGAAGTCACGTATGACATGTATCTTCAATACGATGAGAATGACTTGAGACGCAAGGCTACTTTCATGTATAAGGATGATGTATATCCTGAACTAAATACAAATTTGAACGGCCTGAAATTTACCGGCAATAGTGGTTTGAAGAAGCATATTATAGGGAACGAGAAGGATCTCAATCTGCCGCTCATGACCAATACCGCTTCGCCGGAGCATACTATACTCTTAAGACTTGCTGATATATACCTGGTTTATGTTGAATCTGTTCTGGGAAATAATGCTGCAACTTCCGATGGTAAAGCACTGGGATATTTTAATCAGATAAGGACTCGCGCAGGTCTCGATCCGGTTAGCTCCGTCACCGAGACTTCGTTATTCAAAGAAAGAAGAATAGAGCTGGCAGCGGAAGGCGAATACTGGTTTGATGTTGTGAGGCTCTCATATTACAATCCTTCAAAAGCGCTGGAACTCCTTAATGGTGGTGAGAACAGACGTGCCCCCATTGAAATTGATAGTGAAACGCGCGAGGTAACGCCCGGCGATTCTTATGGAGTAATTACACCTGCAACTATCAATTCATTTAAGTTGCCCGTACCATCTTCTGAAGTAACTGCCAATCCATTATTGTTGGAACCTGCGGTACCTTATTCATTCTAAAAACAGATAAGCACTTTGCACATGAAAAAGATATTATACAATCCTATTTATTTTCTTCAACTGTTTTGCATAGTCTCGGCCATTGCGCTGTTATCTGCATGCAAAGATGATGAAGTAGAACTCCCGGTGATTACCGAAATACGAAATTATGCTGCATCACCCAACGATACCATTGTGCATACCTTGAACTCGGATCAATGGATAGTGCTAATCGGTAAAAATCTGCACGAGGTCTCTGGAATTTATTTTGGAGGTATACCTGCTACCGTGAACGGAGCTTTAACTACCGATGAAAGTATAGTTGTACAGATTCCATCGATTCCGTTTCAAACAGTGCCCAGAGACAAGTTGAATGTTGTTACCGTTGTGAATGGCAGCGGCTCGGCTTCTGTTGAAATTAAGATCACAGGCAATCCTATAATTTCTCATGTCAGGAATTATGCCGACTCACCGAATGATACAATTTTAAACTCAGTAGCGCCCGGTCAGTTTATAAATTTAGTTGGATTTAACCTGGAAGGCGCTACCAGTATAAATTTTCAAGGTGTAGACGCTGATTTGGCGAATGTTATTTATACCGATTCAAGTGCTATTGTGAAAGTGCCTGATGATTTTTCGGGTGGAGATGCTTCACGGGCAAACCGGATTACATATACCACCCGCATAGGCAGTAGTATATATGGCATTCCAATTTTTGATCCGGCTATTCTGGAATATTACAAAGACCCATTATGGACGTTGCTTTCGGGAGGTATAGGGAATGAAAAGAACTGGATGATTGATTTCAATGCTGAAGGAGTTTCTCAAAAGTTCGCAGGTCCGATGTGGTTTTCCGGAGACGAATTGCGTTGGAGCAAGGAATGTGCTAAGCCCGGTGGTAACTGCTGGACGTACGAACCTGCTTGGCAAACCTGGATGCCGGGCCCGAAAAACTACGGTACCATGACGTTTAAGATTAAAGGCGTACCGGTAGTGCCGAGTGTCACGGTCAATCAAGCGGGACTGGCCGATAGTAAAAATGGAACCTTCACCGGCGACTATTTTTTAGATGTTGATAAGAAGACGATAACATTTACCGGCATTGTTCCGCTCAACATGGGTTGGGAAAATGCAGAATGGTCGAAAGCGTATATTATTACCCTTACAGAAGATGGTATGCAGCTTGGTTTTAAACATAAAAGCAAGACGGAACTTGAGCTTTATAACTTTATCCTGAAGGAGTAATGCCTCTTTTAATTCAGTAGCCAGATAATAACGATTTAATGCCCTCCATAAAAGAACCTGCGGGTATACAGGTATATATATAGTATATGCCTGCAGGCTTCTTTATCAATAAGAAATTTTTTACTAAAGATTATAATACATGAAGATTACGTGTCGATTCCGAGTGCTGGTATTTTTTACCACCATGGTACTTTTTATGTCCTGCAAAAAGGATGATGTTGATCCCGAACTTTCCGTTTCTGAAAAGGCATTTTCCTTCAATGCCGAAGGAGATACATCGGAGGTTTCCATAACCAGTAATGACAGTTGGACGATCTCTAATCCTGCGCCAACATGGTTGCAATTGAGCCAGGTCAATGGCAACAGCGGTAGTGCTGTTATTAAAATTATAGCCAGTATCAATGTCTCCGGTACGTCCAGGTCTGCAATTCTGAATGTTCATTCAGACAACGGTCAGGACAGACGCATTACCATTTCGCAGGCAGCGCAGTTTTTTCCAACCTACAACACATCTCCTAAGCCGCCCGACATGACAGGAATGAGTAGCACTGCAGTAGAACTTGCAGCCAAAATGAAACTGGGCTGGAACATTGGAAATACCTTCGAAGCACCTGGCGGAGAACAAGGCTGGGGCAGCCCCGTGATTACGGAAGACTTCATAAAGTTTGTAAAGCAATGTGGATTCAATGCCATCAGAATTCCATGTGCCTGGGATTGGCATCATGTCGACAATAAAGCAACTGCAAAGATCAATCAGGACTGGATGAACCGCGTGAAAGAAGTAGTCGGATATTGTGTAAAGAACGATGTATACGTTTTACTAAATATACATTGGGATGGCGGCTGGCTGGATCATAACATTAACAGCTTGAAAAAGGACTCTGTAAATGCGAAGCAGAAGGCTTACTGGGAGCAAATTGCTACGGCCATGCGTGATTTTGATGAGCACCTCATGTTTGCCAGCGCCAACGAGCCTCCTATAGATGATGGCAACCTCGAGCAAATGGCTATTCTTACCAGCTATCATCAGACGTTTATTAACGCAGTTCGTTCGACCGGTGGAAAGAATACCTATCGCGTTCTGGTGATCCAGGGACCGAGTACAGATATACTAAAAACATACGACCTCATGAATATTTTACCGGTCGATAAAACAGAAGGTAGAATGATGGTTGAAATTCATAATTATACTCCGTTTCAATTCACCTTGTTGGATGGTGATGCAAGCTGGGGCGACATGTTTTATTACTGGGGTAGCGACAACCACTCTACTATTGAACCGGATCGCAATGCTACCTGGGGAGAAGAGGCCGACCAGATTTCATATTTCCAGAAGATGAAGGAAAAGTTTGTTGACAAAGGTATTCCTGTGGTGATGGGAGAGTATGGAGCTTACAAGCGCGGTGGCAGTACCCATGTTCCGAAGGATTTGGAAAAGCACAATAAGTCAGTTGAACATTGGACAACATTTGTTACCCGGGAAGCCATTGCCCACGGCGTTATACCCTTCTGGTGGGATACCGGAGGTGCGCTGGATCGGGCGAAGCTGACTGTAAAGGATCAGGCTACGATTGATGCACTGAACGCGGGGGCTGAATAATGATCTTCATGAAATCGCTTCCCGGAAAGACAGAGGCCTTGACTTCAAACAAGAGGTGCGGCACTGGTGCTCTTGTTATTATACTATTCGTTATGATCTTTCTTGCCGGCTGCAGGGAAGATGATAATGATGATGCCGTGCCTGAGCTTTCAGTTTCTGTATCCGAGCTTACGATCCCTGCAGAGGGAAGTAAATCGGAAATTAAAATTACGAGTAATGATAATTGGCGAATCGCTAATCCCGGTTTAGCGTGGCTGCAGATCAGTCAGACAAGCGGAGGCAGCGGTACAACCTCTATTGAACTGTCGACAGGCGTTAATAATACAGGCAACACGCGCACGGCTATATTGAATGTAAGCTCAGACAACGGGCAGGCTAGACGCATTAAGGTATCGCAGCAACCTCAACTATATCCATCCTATAACACGTCACCTAAACCATCCGATGCCATCGGTATGAGCAGTACGGCTATTGAGCTTGCCGCAAAGATGAAACTGGGCTGGAATCTTGGGAACACCTTTGAAGCTCCGGGCGGAGAACAAGGGTGGGGCAGTCCTGTTATTACGGAAGACTTTATAAAATTCGTGAAGCAGAAAGGTTTCAATGCGATTCGAATTCCATGTGCCTGGGACTGGCATCATGTCGACAACAAAGCAACGGCGCATATAGATGAGAACTGGCTCAACCGGGTAAAAGAAGTTGTGGGCTATTGTGTGAACAATGACATCTATGTTTTACTCAACGTTCATTGGGACGGTGGCTGGCTGGAGAATAACTGCACTCCGAATAAAAAAGATTCTGTCAACGCCAAACAGAAGGCCTATTGGGAGCAGATAGCGACCACCATGCGCGACTTTGACGAACATCTTATGTTTGCAAGCGCGAACGAGCCAAACGCCGATGATGCAACGGAAATGACTGTGTTACTTTCCTATCATCAGACTTTTGTAAATGCAGTTCGCTCAACCGGTGGCCGTAATGCATACAGAACACTTGTAATACAGGGTGCAGCCGAGCTATTGAGTGTCTCTGCGTTTCCAAAAGATCCGACTCCCAATCGCATGATGTATGAATCGCATAATTATACACCTTCCCAGTTTACGTTTCTTAATGGCGATGCAAGCTGGGGTAAAATGTTTTACTATTGGGGAGCCGGACATCATTCCACCATTGAACCAGACCGTAATCCTACCTGGGGCGAAGAGGATGAACAACTGAAGGGTTTCAACTTACTCAAAGAGCAGTTTGTAGATAAGGGGATTCCCGTGCTCATGGGCGAGTATGGCGCATACAGGAGAGATGGCAGCGAGCATGTTCCTTTGGATTTGGTTACACATAATGATGCCGTTGACTATTGGATAACGTATGTAACCAAGCAGGCCCGCGCACGTGGTATTGTACCGTTCTGGTGGGATACAGGCGGTGCACTTGACCGCACCAACTATACGGTAAAAGATCAACGAACTATTGATGCTCTTATCGTCGGTGGCGGTTAATACAGCTGTCAGGATCGGAACTCCAATTAAATGAAGGTTAAACGAAGGACCCGAAGGGTATACACTAAAGATTTCGTTTGTAAAGAACATCGGGTAGTCTGTTACTAATATTGGTGGTCTGGCTATCGGTATGATGATCGCTATTTTGAACGGTCTGTGGATATGGGATGAGATATCCTTTAACAAATATCATACAAACTATTCGAAGATTGGCCAGCTTATGGAGACCGGAATGGACAATGGAGATAACTCCATGACTTACCCACTTAGTGTGGAGCTTATGGAAAATTACCATGCTAATTTCAAGTGTATGACGAGAACGTCATGGCTGGTAGAGCCTATCTTATCTACTGGTGAAAGAAGAACTCACCACGGTAGGCCTATACGCTGATGCCGTTTTAATGGCGCAGGAGATCGTTTAAGAGGTTTTTTGCTTTTATATCTCCTCGTTTTATTCATCTAAAATCAAACGGTTGGGTGAAAAATCGGGAGTCAAAAATGCCCGTTCATTTTGACTCCCGATTTTCATACCAATGATTGCTATATAGCTTGTTCCCTAAATTAATATCCGGATTTCATCAGCACGAAGTATCAATTTCAAACACGTAACGCTGTTTTATGAAATTCATTTAAAGCAAACTCTTCTCATTCGTAAAAACAGACGTAAGGAGTGCAACAGTATATCTGCACCTAACCGTTGGAGGTAATCGAAAGAACTTTCTCTAAAGCGGAAAGTACACGTAGATCAACGGTCGGTGGGGCCAGCGGTAGCTCCAGGGAGTGCAAGGAACTCAACAAGTATATAGATATAGTACGATTGAAGATTTTTGAAATATATAGAGCTGATAACAAAAGATGAAGAGGTAAGTTGTCAGATAATCATCAATAAATTTTTAGGCATGACAGAAAGCCGATGTTCATCCAAGCGTTTAACGAGCACAATAAGGCGGTTGAAAAACTGATTGGCAAAGACTATGCAGCTGTTACCTCATCAAGTATAACGCATGTTTGTCCACTTTAGAAAGCTTTGTTAAACAGAAGTATCACGAAGACGATATCCCATTATCAAAATTGAATTACGCATTTATAGTTGAATTTGAGCTTTTCCTGAAGACTCAACAAGCGTGTGCACATAATACCGTTAATCGGTGCCAAATATAAAAGAAACTAACATCGGCGAATGTCTCTGCTTACCGATGAGAATAGTAGTAATTGGGCCTATATCTTTTCCCACCTCGTAAATATCGGCATCGTAAAGAATAGATGTGAGATACATGCAAAAGAATTGACAGTATCTGTAAGTATCGTCACGCTATATACATGTACTTTCGTGTACTATTCTGTGGTATAGATTAACTTCTGGTGCAATATGCATGGCAACCTGTAAACAAATTATTATGAAAGAAAACGAACTGGACAATGAGACGGGCAGTAATCATGCTGGCAATCATGCCAATGAACCAGTAAAACTACTGACAGCATCTTCCATCGTGGGAGATAGGGTGCTTAATAAGCAAGGCGAAGACTTAGGAAAAATAATTGACTTGATGGTCAATCTCGATAATGGCAATATTCAATACGTTGTCATCGCTTTTGGAGGATTTATGGGTATGTATCGAAAGTATTTTGCTGTTCCCTTCGATGTGTTAACAATTGTACCCGAGCAAAGAGCATTTATCTTTGATCAAAGCAGAGAGTCGTTCGAAAATCATCCGGGGTTTAACAAAAAGCATTGGCCGTTAGCAAACTTTCATAGCCAGCTTTCGCGATCGTATAGTGGGTTTATGGGGCCTAACACCGGCACGGATCATTGATGCTATACGGGACTAAGTATAAATAGATGAGCTTATGCGTGAATTATGCAAATGTCTGCTTTCTATCTGTAACATTCTGGTTGGAATAAAACATGATATTTGATTTTGTCGAGTCGATGTTGAAGACTTAGATAGGATATAATTTTTAGTCTAAATATAATTGGCGAAATGTAATTGGACAGGACTTGAAACGCCTGTCCTTTTCATTTCCACGATTTGTCTGGTGATGAACATCAAAGGCAAGCGAGTCAAAAACAATAATATATATATATAATCAAATTTATGATTTCTGTTCGCAAAGAAGGAGTGGTGCTTGGAAAAACATCACATGCGTTTGAAGATGCCGGTGTACTTAACCCGGCAGCTACCCGTATTGGTGACGATGTGCATCTCCTTTATAGGGCGGTGCGCAAAGGTAATCATTCAACGATTGGATATTGCCAACTCCAGGGAACACAACGGGTGAAGAGAAGAAGCGAAGTGCCTATGCTTTCGCCCGCGTTTCCCTATGAGTCGCATGGTATTGAAGACCCGCGGCTGGTAAAAATTGACGATCTATACTTTCTTTCCTATTGCGCATATGATGGTGTTAACGCTATGGGTGCCTTGGCTACCTCAGACGACCTGGTGCACTTTGAACGGCACGGGCTTATTGTTCCGCAGTTTTCATATGAAGAGATGAAAGCAATCATTCACTCGAAAGCAGGCCTTAATGAAAAATACAAGCGGTATAATGTTCACCACGAATCATGGACCACGGCAGGTCAAAAGAAATTAGTATGGGATAAGAATGTAGTATTTTTTCCAAGGAGAATTGATGGTAAACTCTGGTTTCTTCACCGGATAAAACCCGATATTCAGGTTGCTTCGGTATACTCCCTGGATGAACTCACTCCAGATTTTTGGCGTGATTACCTTGAGAACTTGGAAGACTACATTGCACTTTCACCTCTATATGACCACGAGGTAAGCTATATCGGTGCGGGGTGTCCACCTATTGAGACTCCCCATGGATGGTTGCTGATATACCACAGTGTACATGATACCATGGACGGGTATGTATATACAGCCTCGGCCGCCCTGATGGATTTGCAAAATCCTCAGAAAGAACTTGCCAGACTCCCGTATCCTCTGTTCGTTCCGGAATTGGATTGGGAGCTTAAAGGAGAAGTAAACAACGTGGTATTTCCCACGGGTGCAGCGTTGTTTGATGATACACTATATATATACTACGGAGCCGCTGATGAACAGATTGGATGTGTGTCCTTGAATCTCAAAGAACTGCTGGATGAACTGAAACAACACTTTAAGAGGTAGCCATCATGAGCTCAATAACTGATACGAAGACAAGATCATCTGTTTCAACTCGATATTTCGAGTCGGATGAATTGCAACCTATAAACCTGGATTTACCCGAGGTCTTGTTTATCGCGTCTTATCCGCCTCGAGAGTGTGGTATAGCCACCTATACGCGCGATCTGATCGAAGCCATCACTGAAAAATTCAGCGCTTCTTTTTCAATAAAGATATGTGCACTGGAAGGGTGTACTTCATATCTATATGGGCAACAAGTAAAGTATATACTTCCGGCATTCGAGTATACGGCATATGAAGACCTCGCCCTCAATCTGAATTTGAACAAGAATCTGTGCCTGGTTTTTGTGGAGCATGAGTTTGGACTTTTTGGCGGTGACTATGGACAGCATCTGTTGTCCTTGCTTTGCCGGTTGAATAAACCGGTCATTACTACATTTCATACCATCCTTCCGGATCCAGATCCGGAACGTAAAAAAGTCGTGCAGGGTATAGCAGACAATTCTGTATCGCTAGTGGTGATGACTTTAAATGCTGCGAAGATTTTGGAAAAAGAGTATGCTATAGCCAAAGAAAAAATCACCATTATACCACACGGTACGCACCTGGTTTCGTCTTTTGCTAGTCGTGAAAAAAAGGCGCGAAATCATTTGGGAAACAGATTGGTGCTCACAACTTTTGGCCTGTTAAGTCCCGGTAAAAACATTGAAACTGCCTTGGATGCAATGCCCCAAATCATCCGGGAGTTTCCCAATGTACTATACCTGATTATTGGAAAAACGCATCCTGGTGTAATCCAGCAGGAAGGGGAGCGTTATCGCAATTACCTGGAGCAAAAAGTACAAGATCTGAGTCTTCAAGGTCACGTTCGTTTTATCAACCGGTATATGCCGCTTGCCGACTTGCTGACGTATCTGCAGCGTACCGATATTTACCTGTTCACCTCAAGCGATCCCTTTCAAGCTGTAAGTGGTACATTTGCTTATGCCATGAGCTGTGGCTGTCCGGTGATCTCCACACCGATACCACATGCAAAAGAATTGTTGGCAGGTGCCGGACTTATGGTTGATTTTCAGCGTCCGGATCAACTGGCAGAGTTAACTATAAAACTATTATCGGATACAACGCTTCGCCACGAAATGAAGCTCAACGCACTGCATAAAATAAGTCCGACCGCATGGCCCAACGCTGCCCTGGCGCATGTAGCGCTGCTCCTCAGGCACACAGGGAAACGAATTGAACAGCGCTATACTTTACCGCCTGTTTCATTGTCGCATATGATCAGGCTAACAACTGACACAGGCATCATCCAGTTCAGCAAACTCGCCAGCCCGGATATTAACTCGGGCTATGCCTTGGATGACAACGCTCGAGCGCTGATCGCCATGTGTAAGTACTATGAAGTTATACGCGATCATAGTGCGCTCGTGGAGAATTACCTCGGTTTTATAGTGTCGTGCCAGGGTAAGGACGGGAGGTTTATGAATTATGTTCGCGCTGATGGAACCTTTGATGCCAAAAACCAGGACGAAAATCTGGAGGATGCCAATGGAAGGGCATTATGGGCGCTTAGTGAGTTCATTACACGAGAAGACCTTTTTGATCCGGCATTAATAGCACAGGCAGAATTATCATTTCTCACAGCGGTCTACCCATTAATAAAAATGCGATCGCCCCGCGCCATGTCTTTTGTACTGAAAGCGCTATATCTATATAATGTCAGTAAGAAGAGTTCTATTCTAAAAGAACAGATTGCGCTGCTGGCCGATGACCTGATTGCAAAATACAGGCGCGTAGCGGATAATAACTGGAAATGGTTTGAATCGTATCTCACCTATGGCAATGCTGTTATTCCGGAGGCGATGTTGTGTGCATACCTGGCTACCGGCAATCCTTCTTATAAAATTATTGCTAAGCTAAGTTTTGACTTCTTGTTAAGTATAATTTTTCAAAACGATGAAATAAAAGTTGTATCCAACCAGGGATGGCTTCAGAAAGGACAGCCAGCTCAACGTTATGGCGAGCAACCTATTGATATAGCCTATAGCATCCTGGCCCTTGACAGATTTCACGAAGTATTTCCCGGCGATGGTTATCAGGGAAAAATGCAGGCGAGCTTTAATTGGTTTCTCGGAAAAAATCATCTCAATCAGATCATGTATAATCCTTCAACGGGAGGGTGCTATGACGGACTCGAAGAGCATCATATCAATCTTAATCAGGGCGCTGAATCAACGGTAAGCTATTTGCTGTCACGTATGGTAATGGAGAAAAACTATAATCCGGTTGGATTAAAGAAACACAAACTGCTGGAAGAAGTATATTAAAGCGCACTGGTTTGCGGCTGCCAGTATATATATATAAGGAAATTGTCTCCTGCTGTCATGGCTGTTGTTACTCGCCTTATTAAATGACTTGTATGGGGAACTTCGAGATTTTAATAATTATCATTGCTATTCTGGTTGCCCTGCTGGCAATCGCAGAACACTTCCGACTTCCACAGTCCGTCTTATTGGTTTTGTCCGGGCTGGCCATTGGATTTATACCCTCCATTCCCCAAGTCACGCTTAACCCCGAGGTTGTGTTTTTTATTTTTTTGCCACCAATACTCTTCGATGCTTCTTCGCATATGTCGTGGCGTGATTTTCGAATGGAGATCAAACCCATTTCTACATTGGCTATTGCATTGGTCTTTTTTACTACCATTACCGTTGCTATAACCACACACCTGTTGATACCCGGTTTTCCCTGGGCTTTTGCTTTTGTGCTCGGTGCCATTGTGTCTCCACCGGACGCAGTAGCCGCTACAAGCATCACCAAAGGACTTGGCTTAAACCGAAGAGTGGTTACAATTCTGGAAGGAGAGAGTCTGGTAAATGATGCATCCGCATTGATAGCCTATAGGATGGCTATTGCAGCAATAGGTACGGGCGCATTTGTGATGTGGGATGCTGCCCTGAATTTTTCCTTTATCGTGCTTGGTGGTATAGTTGTCGGACTACTGACAGGCTATATATTCATGACTATTCTGAAGAAAGTAGCTGATAATTCTATTATAGCGACATCGCTTACCTTACTTGTACCATTCCTTGTATATTTAGCGGCCGAGCGGCTTCATACTTCGGGCGTACTCGCCGTAGTGACTGTTGGACTGATGATGTCATGGCGTGCATCCGAAGTATATTCTTACCAAACACGAATTCGCAATAAAGCCGTTTGGGATACCCTCATCTTCCTGCTTAATGGTTTTATTTTTATTCTCATCGGCCTGCAGTTTCCCTTGACACTTAATGACCTTGAAACCTATAGCGTTGGACAATTAACGATATATGCCCTGGCAGTGAGTATAGTTACTATACTCGTTCGTATACTATGGGTTTTCGCGGCTGCCTTTTCGCCTTTTGCCTCATCAGGAAAAAAGAGAAGTATTGACACACAAAGTAACACCTGGAAGAATGTGATGATTGTGGCCTGGACCGGAACTCGTGGAGTCGTGTCGCTGGCAACGGCACTGGCTTTACCACTTACAGTAGACAGTGCACCGTTTCCGCATCGATCGCTGATTCTTTTCCTGGCCTTTACGGTGATCTTTGCAACCCTGGTAGTTCAAGGGCTGTCACTACCGTTACTGGTAAAGGTTCTTGGCGTTAAGAATCTTTCGGACCCAGACCAGGAAGAGCATGCTTTGCGCCTGTTAATGGCCAACAACGTAATACGCTTTATAGAGGAAGAATTTCCGTATGAGATAACCACCGAATTAAAGCAGCGCCTGAAAGACAGGTATATAGTATTGATCGATGCACTCGCTAAAAATGGTAACGAGCAACACGCGCTGGCTCAACGACTGCCGAAGATATCTGAATTTTCAAGTGCACAACTGGAAGTGCAGAAATTCGAACGAACATTACTGGCTCAGCTTCACAAGGACGGAACATTTAACCAATCTGTTATCAGGCGTATAGAACAGGAGCTTGATACAACCAAGCTGCAATTTGACAGGGCTCACAAAAGGAAAAAGCGATAATCGTATAGTATATATATAGTGCGAGTCAAGGTTTATAAAATGATTTTGTTATTTAGTATAATTTCGATGATTTCATTTTTAGCCTGTTTGGATTCCGGAAAGTCCAGTAGCATCCATACGTGAATCATATTTTTATATTCGCGATAATTGATAAGTATACCTTGTTGGTTTGCCTGCGACTTTAATTTCCTGGTGTCAGCCACTAAAATATCATGCGTGCCTATAAATATAGATATCTTGCCAAGGCCTTCAAGAGACCCGTTGATCGGGCTTACCATATTCGTGTTCGGATCCGATGTTCCCGCATATAGCAACCCAGCCTTTTTTAAACCTGCAATTCCTAGAAAGGGATCAACACGGTCGATCCTTCGGATAGCCGGATTCTTCAGGGTAATATCAAGCCAGGGAGAAAGTAATATTATTTTGTCTGGTTGTGGCAGCGAATCACGTCTGAGTTTTTGAGCCAGGGCCAGGGCAAAGCCGCCTCCGGCGGAATCTCCCATGAGGATCGTTTGAGAAGCTTCCGACTTTGCTATAATTTCTAGATATAGTGGTACGACAAATTCAAATGCTTGCCGATAGGTATATTCGGGTGCGAGCGGATAATCGGGAGCGGTAACGGTGCAACGCGTATGCTTTACCAGGAATGATAAAAATTTCCAATGTTGTTTTACGAAACTCTGTACATAAGCCCCGCCGTGCAGATATAGTATATAGGTATTGGACTTTTGACCTTTGGGCGTTAAGGTGAAGGTATTGTGACCGTTAATCTGGCGTTTTTCAACGTGACAAATTTTACTTGTTTTACGCGTGGGTTCCTGGCTGGTATTAAAATTAAATCTGCCGAAAGCAAACTGCATGTCAAGGAATTTTTTCTTCTTGATAAGCCTTAAAAGAAAACAGAATAATTTACTTTCAATACTGACCATTCGCAGTTTTGTTTATAAGCAGATCTTGCAGGATGCATTTGCTTTCTAGGTATGAAATATCTTTTGTAACTCTTTATTGTTTCTGGTTCTGGAATACATGAAAAGTATAGTGGTAGTGACCGGTAACAGACAGGCCGCAACAATTATGCTCCATTGTAATTTAATATAGCCATTGAAAAAAAGGGAAATGATCGCGTCAATAGAAATGCAGAACACAGCAATACCCGCAAAAAGTATAGCCACTGTATTCAGACCCCGAAGCTTTATTTGTCTTATCACAAAATAAAGCAACAAACCGATGATGTTTACCATACACAATGTCGGAAGAGCAAGCTGTAAAGGCCATCTTTCATGTGTGTATTCACTCACACCTATCAGTATCAGGGTAGAAATAGACCATCCTGCCAATACCTGAAGTGGTATGGTTACATGCCAGAGTGCCGTTAGCGTAGTGTAGGAAAAAATAATCAAACATATACACACAGGGTATATAGACCAGGTAACAGTACCGTGAATGGCCACATTTATAGCTAATGTTGCCAATACACCGGATAATAATAATACGGAAGTGATCTGCCAGAGTATATGTTGTAATAGATGTTTTTTTTTACCGCCAGTTCCCTGCGTTTGCTTATTGCTCGACCACATTCTTGGTGTTGCGCTATCCATCGTTACGGGAGTATTGCATAGCGGACAGACGCTCATCGTGTCATCCAGTTCAACACCACATACATTGCAAATGACTGGTATCATGACTTAGTATCGGATTAGTCTGACGGGTATAGATTCGCGAACAAGGAACCTAAAGAATTCCCTTTCTAATTCTTTTGAATTCGTAATATTGCCAAAGCAGATAACCAGGTTGTTCCCGAAGCCAAGAACTCCGCAATTTACCTTGAGCGCTTTATTGGGTGGTGGTGGAATAAAAACAAAGTAGTCGATCAGGTGATCTGCTTCCGCCAGGGAAACTTTTCCAAGGTTCGTAATAACTCCACTATAGCGGCTTGTTCCCGCAATTTTATATGTCATATTCAGGATCAGTGATTTTATAAATAGCGGCGTATTTTTTAGCCAGACATTTCGTTCAGCACCGACATTCCTGGCGATTATTTTATTGATTAGTTTTTTATCCGTCTCCAGCTGCATGAAATGGTGTACCGTTTTTACGACTTCCTCAAATGTATATTCTCCCAAGGCTACGTCTATTTCGGGCGTAACGAAAAGCGAGAAGTTTCGCATCGTCTGCGATGGATAGAGCCTTCTCAGGTTCACAGGCACTTGTATTCTGAGGATTTTTCTCGAACGCTGTTTTTGAACATTTGAGAGACGATTAAATATACTTTGCAGGGAGTATAGATATATAGCCACAAGATATTCGGTAACTGAAATCCCATAGGTCTTTGCCTTGCGGGTGACTTCGCTTAAAGACACCTTGCTCACCAGTACATTAAAATGCGCAGGCACGCGAAGCTGAAAAGGAAGATGGAATGACCGGGGCTTCTTGTTAGGTGACGGTATATTTCTTCGGAAATATTTAGCGTATCCGTCTTCAAATTCCTCTAACGCTGGCATATCATCGGGATGGAGGGCTGTAATATTAGTCTCAACGGACTGACCGCAAGCATCGAAATAGGCAAGCACGAGTGTTTTCAGAAACTCCAACCCGCCACCACCATCGGTTAATATATGCGAAAACTCTACACTAACGCGATTGTCACTCACTAACACTCTGAATATCAAATCGTCTTTTTCAAACGCACGGCATGGTATAGATACATCCGGCTGCAGCGGAATCGCTTCATTATGAAAATCAAGGTAATACCAGAAGAACCCTTTTTTGGGTTTTACTTTGTAGTAGGGGAATCGATCCTCAATTCTGTTAATAGCGTCTAGGAAAGGTTTGATTCTGATGCGATCTTTTAATACGCACGACAATCGGAATACAGCGGTGAACTCCTCATTTAGAACGGCCGGGTATATTTTTGCTGCGTTATCCAGTGGCATCCAAAAGAACTTCTCAGCAGGGACCGCGGGACTTTTTTTGAAAGCGAATATCGATTGTTCCGTTAACATATATACCATGGTTTAAGACACACCTGCCTTCAATCCAGTACCCATACAGAATAGTATATATTACAGATTCATCTATTTTATAGGGTAGCTTCCGGGATGGCCATGATTACTACCGCAACATCGATTTTCGAACCTGTACCAGGTCATCTAGATTAATATCAAATCGAGGAATCAGGAATGCCCGATGACGTACAGCACCAATAGATATAGAGATACTTCCCTGGTTTATTTTTGCCATTATGTCTTCGGTGTTTAAAAAAACCTGCCCCAGATCAATCGCCTTCAGCGTATCTCCCCTGAACAATTCGTGGGCGAGATTTTTTACGGCATCATTTGCCGATGCAAAACCTGCAAGTTTTTCCCATTGGTCAGCGACTATATTTTTTAGCCTGTATAGCACAAAGGGATATATAGCATTTTTAAAGGACACAATTTTGTACGTACAGACAGCATCTTCAGCATCATCATCCGTGAAGAAACAATTGAAATATATGGGGTTATTCATACGATGGTGTTTACTTTTTTAACAGGAAGCAATGTAAAGATGGAGATTGCATCTGTGCTTAACGTTATACGCGAAGCAGAAGAAGTTACAATATTTACAGATGTTTGATCCGGAAGCATTTACGCCCTGAATCAGTAAATTTTATAATATGTATCCGTATACGTGTAAATGCAGCGAGGCAACGATTGGGTATTTTTGTGTTGTTTTAAAAGATAGTATCCCTACGAACGCTGAAACGAACGCGTGCCATCTTATAGGGATTAGCTCAACGGAAGCTCAAAATTATGCGCAATTAGTAGCATACAACCCTTCTTGTCCGCGGACGATTAGGTTATTCTGAGTTTATAATGGCTTTATAAATGAAATCATAAGCAGCTCTCGATTGTGATCAAAACTTCACATGACCACAAGTCTATGTACTTATTTGCTTTTCCTATAAAGGATAGAGCAGCAGTGAGGGTAAATGAAATTATGAATTCTGAAGAATCATCAAATACAAGGCTGCCGGAACTTGAACGCCTCAAGCAGGAGCTTGTTAGTGCGCATGCAGAATTGAGAAAAAGAGATCTTGAGCTGCGATATTTACAGGAGGATGTAAAGAGATCGCGGGACTATTTGGAACAGCTTATTTTTATTTCAAATCATAATTTGCAGGAGCCACTGCGTAAAATTGTAACGTTTTCCAATAGGTTGCTGGCACCAGGCGTGAAAATGAGCGAATTCGCCAGGCTCTATGTGCAAAAGATTAATACGTCCAGCCTGCGCATGTCTGCCCTCGTAAAAGACCTGGTACGCTTTTTAAACCTTAAACGCGATGATGCTACAATAGCCAGTATAAACCTTAGTGAAATGTTGGAGGTTGTTATTGCCGACTGTGCAGCGGTGATTCGCGAGAAGAAAGCAATTGTGTCTGGTAATATACTGCCGACTATTTTTGGAAATCCAATTCAGATACGTTGTCTTTTTTATAACTTGTTGAGTAATGCGTTGAAGTTTTCCAGAGAACGTCCCACAATTAGTATTTTCTCCCGAAGGGCAGCGCAAGATGATTACTACAGGCATCCGGAACTAACGGATCATCAATATTTCTGTATACGTATCTGTGACAATGGTATCGGATTCGATGAGAAATATAAAGCGAAAATGTTCATGCTTTTTCAACAAATACATACACCGTGCGATTTGCATGGAACAGGTGCCGGGCTGGCTATCTGCAAAAAAATAGTGGAAGATCATGGCGGTTTTATTTTTGCCAACGGCATAGCAAACAAGGGCGCTGTATTTACCATATTTCTTCCCGTTTACAATTTGTCCGGGGAGCGTCTTGCAGAAAGCATATCGGCAGGAAGCTGCCTGGACCGAAACGACATGGAAGATGTTTAAGGGGATATACATCTGTTTCTACTATTATACCTGCTGCTACATCATTGAGACTCAAAAAATGAATTTACCGGATACAGTTTAATGAAGCTTTATATTAAATATATGGTGAGTCTTCGGTGTAAGATGATTGTAAAGGATGCATTGGAAGCAATGGGCCTGCGGTATACCTCACTTGACTTGGGAGTAGTGGAAACCCTGGAAGATCTTACCCCCGAACAGCTTTTAAAATTTAAGCAGAAACTGTCCTATGCCGGATTAGAATTGCTGGATGATAAAAAGAGCATTCTGATCGATCGTATCAAAACCGTTATTATCGAAATGATACATTACTCCGAAGAAATACCCAAAGTAAACTTTTCAATTTACCTCAGTCAAAAACTGAACTACGACTATACGTACTTGTCGAATATATTCTCGGAAGTAAAAGGAATGACGATCCAGCATTTTATCATTATCCATAAAATTGAACGAGTAAAAGAGTTGTTGTTGTACGATGAGTTAAACCTTACCGAAATTTCATACAAGCTTCATTATAGCAGTGTTGCTCATTTGTCGAATCAGTTTAAAAAAATAACCGGACTCACGCCTTCATTTTTTAGGAAACTGCGGAAGAGGCGTCAGGGCAACCTGGAAGATCTCTGAATATATATCTATACTTTGCCGAGTACCGTTTCATTCATTTTGCCAGCGTCCGTTTTTGTGACCATTACCAAATGCAGAAATGTACCGGTAATAATGCCCTGTATAGCACCCGATACTATACAGGAAAGTATAATTACGAGTACATTAAAAATAAATGAAGTAGTATGTGTAAATACAGATAAGGCAGCGTAAAGAACCATGAACGAAAGCATCCATCCGATGGCGTTGGCCATGATCCATGTTTCGGCATGGCGGTAGTGTTTTCGGATTATGAAAAACTGTGGCGTGCTGATTATGCCGCCAAAGGCCAGACCCGCAAGTCCCGTATAAAGCATCGAATGATAATCACCAATCAGGTCGAAGCTGGAAAGGAAAGCAATAAATACTACAGAAGGAGGCAGTATCGAAAGCCACCCAACGATCACAGCGATGGTCGTTGTCAATATCCAGGCAACAGGTTTAAAGTTCGTGACCAGTAGTGAAATGGATTTCCATTGTGTGTACCCAATGATGAAACCTTCCGCAGCACCTGCAATAAGCAGGATGGTAAACGGAAATAAGGAGGTGTAATCACCGTTGTCGTTGGATAAATTCATAAACATAATTCTTCCGATCGCAGCCGCTGCAGCGATGCCCATCAATTCACCAATGGAATAGTTCATCACCCACTGGAACCAGAATTTTTTATAGATTTTCATTTTTTAAAGTTTAGATGGTATCAGTCGCACGCTAAAGTTCGCATAATATATACTCCGTAATTTTATATAGTTTTGACGATTTGTTGCACGATTCACGGGTGCTTTCATTAATCCGTATTTTTTTTACAGGATATATATGTGTCAACAATTATCTGTAATAAATGCAATTTTTTCTGACATTCCTGTAGCAGGAATCTAACGCGGTCCAGGTAGTTTGGTAGTAAAATGGATTGAGTGTTATGATAAGAGGTATATCTTCCACAATCATTGTATTTGCCAGTACAGCGGTAATAGTAACGGTTTTTCTATTCTACTTGGTAATCCGGTATAGCATGCTTACAACGGGTCCGTATCCGCTTCTGTTCCGGGCGTTTGTCATTACGCTACTTGTTATTTTTACTGTACTGAATGTGTATATATTGGGAAGAATTGTCATGAAAAGCCTTCGTTTTCATGACAAGGTTTTTATCAGCCAGGAGTGGTTCACCAAAATGATGGTAGGCATGGACGAGGCTATCATTGTTACAGATAAGGCGGGCTCCGTTACGTCTATGAATGGAAGAGCAGAAGAGCTTACCGGGTGGACATCCGTAGAATCGATAGGCAAGCCAATCGATATGATCTTCGATATTGTTAACGATCACACCAAACTTCGTGTGGAGAGTCCGCTCAACACAGTTCTGAAAAATAACTGCATTGCACCGCTTGCCAATCATACTATACTCATCAAAAAAGATAAGACACAGCACTATATTGTTGATAGCGCTATCCCGATCCATGATAAGCATTCATCTGTTATAGGAGGTGTGTTGATCTTCCGCGACATTACGGAATTAACGATGAGCCAGCGGACATTAGTGGAAATGGAAGAAATGTTAAATGGCATTATTGAAAACACTCCATTACTATTCACAGTGAAGGACCTGGAGGGAAAGTTTCTCCATGCTAATCACCGGTTTAAAGAAGTTTTTAATGCTGAAGATGTTGAACTAACGGGCAGGAATCATACGAATCATTACCATGGTGAACAAGCTGCCGCCTCTGACAGGATAGATCTTCAGGTCGTAAAGTTAAATCGGTTGATTGGATATGAACAACGAATACATCATGCCGATGGAACCGTTCGTAGTTATCAGACTGCCAAGTTTCCGCTACACAATGAACAAAATGAAATTCGCGCGGTATGCACAGTATATATTGAAGTGACGGATCGGAAGAAAAGCATCGAAATGTATAGTCGTTTGATAAAACAGGAAATCGCGCTTGAGAGTGGAGTATATAATGGCGAACTTATCCGGAGTCTTCCTTGTATGTTCTTCACTTTGGATCGTCACTCCAACATCACCAGCTTTAATGAAGCCTGTGAGAAATTTACAGGGAAGTCGGCCGAGCAAATGCTTGGAAAAAAACTGGACGATGTCTTTGCGGGTATAGGATCAACTTTTTTGAAAGTATACCATGAGGTAAAGCGGACCGGTGTTGACAAAGATTTTACTGTGGATTTTGCGAGTCATGGCAATGTGTACATCTTTCAAGTGAATATATATCGAACGCCGAAAGGGATAGCAATTTTGCTGCAGGATGTAACACCCCACAAACAGGCAGAAGAGAAAGCGCGTTCCCTTACTGAAAAGCTCGAGACTCGTAATGAGGAGCTTCAACAGTTTGCGTATTCTCTTTCTCATGATCTTCGTACGCCCATCAGCAGAATATTGGGACTTGTATCTATATCTGACGTAGATGCATCGTTTAAAATCAAGAATAAAACGATTCTGGAAACCATACGTGAACAGATCATCGATTTGGATAACGTGATAAAAGATATGAATGCTACCATTGCATTACGTGATGCTAAGAATGCTTACTACGTGATGTTTGAAGATGAACTGGTTCTGATCAGGAAAGTACTTGAACATGAAATTGCAGAAGCCAGTGCCGTTATTACTTCTTCCTTTCAGAATGCCGAAGGGCTTGTAACAGTAAAAAGTTACCTGCATAGTATTATGTATAACCTCCTCTCAAACGCATTGAAATATAGGCTCCCCGATATACCCTTGTTGATCGACCTGCACACGCAACGATTGGATCATTTTATTCTTCTCACCGTAAAAGACAACGGGATGGGAATAGATTTGACGAAGAGCGGCAAACAATTATTTGGATTGTATAATAGATTCCATGGAAGTAAAATTGAAGGAAAAGGTATAGGACTGCACTTGGTAAAAACTCAGGTTGAGTTCTTGGGCGGACGGGTAGAGGTGCAAAGCACGTTAGGGGAAGGAAGTATGTTTAAAATATTCTTGCCGGTGCAGTCTGCGTCTGTGTGAATAAATCAAAATGTATTTAGACTCATATCTTCGTAGCCGCTTTTTATAATAGTAGAGATCATCTTAAAACGTACGTTGGCCTTTATGGAGTTTCGCGCATGCGCAGGAATGATAATAGCTTGACCTATTTCAAGTATAGTTGACTCATCGTTGATGACAATTTCAGCTTGCCCGTCAATTACCTGGATAAAGGTGTCGAAAGGAGATGTTTTTTCACTCAATACTTCTCCTGAATCAAATGAAACTACACTGACGTTGCCGGTGGTCTTTTTAATGATCGTTTTGATGACTACTGAATTGGGAACATATTCAATGATTTCAACGATAATAAAGAATTTCGATTTTTCAACTTCACTATTTTCCATCTGTCTTTTTTGATAAAGGATTTACTACAAAGGACTGGCTTTTGAACAACGATATCGTTACAATATATTTCGAGATTGTTGCATACATCTCATGTTGCCCGGCATTGTGGTTAACATTGTAAAAAGTATGATGAGTAGCGAGATTTCGTACGTGCGAACGTTGAATTCATGCCGTGATATCCAACAAGTAAGTATATTTCTGACAGGAATAAAAAAATGGAAGGCCTTCCGACACCTTCCATCAACTCTATCTCAAAGTAACTAGTTGTTATCTGATTTCTCTTTCGCAGCGGCTGCTTTCTTTTTTTGTGCATCTGCTGCTTTACGGGACTTCTGTGCTTTTTTTTCGGCTCGGTAAGCGTTCTTCGATTCTTTCGCTGCGCTATTCGCATCACGCTCTACGCGGCTTGCTTCTTTCGCCTTTACCTGGGCGTCAGATTTTTTAGTTTTAAGATCGGACATCTTCTCCTGGTTTTTGGTATTCTGTTTTTTTACCTGGTCGTTTTTATCAACCTGCGCCAGGCTGTCCATTCTTTCATGCTCCTCTTTGCTCATCAACGGAGGCTCTTGAGCAAATACCCTAGTAGTTAAAAGAAGTGAGCTTGCTAAGGCTAATGTCAAGATAATTTTTTGTGTTTTCATAATGTTTTGCCATGCATAAGAGCATTGACATATATACAACAAGGACGGTCAACGTAACGTTGCAATAGTTCGATATATTATTAATATATATACTATTTACAGGAATGATTTAGATACGGGTATTTGATGCCTTATTATGAGCATATTTATATACAATATATTGAATGGTGATTTCACACCTCTATCGGTTATGTGTTCTCAGCACTGTTCGTGCTGGTCTTTGTATATTATATATATATGTCAGATGAAATTGTTGTTTAGTTTTTGGGAAAGAGTTTAAGCCTTTTTATTTTTTTTATATGCCTGTGCTGCGTTTAATGCAGCGCTCTCATATAATGCGCGTTGGAGTGAGGTGATGGTATAGGCGTTAACTTGATAAATACACCACGCCTGATAGGCCCGAGAGACAAGGATGTACCGATGGGATGAGTGGTGGCACGTTTTTGTCTGACTAGTATAGTATTTCGCGGATACTATAAGAACAAAGAGATATGAAGATAGAGCAAGCACCATTGGTTAAGGTGATACATGTTGTATCCCGCATTGAGCTAAAGCAACTTTTAACAAGTATATTTAAATACAGTGCAGCCGTAGGGTTCCGATATAGGCTCATTGATGATGTGTGGAGACCTGATTTTATGAAAGTGAACCAACTCACCGAAAGAGGTGTAATGCTGGAAACAGACCATGGTAGCAGGCTTTTATTTATTCCGAATCTTTCTGCGATTGCCCAATTTGAATTAGACGATAGCTGGGGACAATTTGAACCTTATTTGCATTACAATGTATTTAGCGGAACTGCGTATATACCTGTGCGGACAAAAACGCAAATCAGGTTGAAGATATTGAAGTAAATATGGCGCGATGCACGAACACGTATATGCGTTGATATGCCTTCTTTATTCCAGTATTGCCGGTGTGCCAATATCCGGTATACGTTACCCGTAAACATTCAGCTGTGGGAGAATCAATGTGACCATAAAATTATGAGCTATAGAACCAACTCAGACAACATTTATCCAGAGGGTACACTAATCACTGCACATGTCAATCCTGCTTTGCAGTTGAAGATTATGAAGTACTACCAGCGCATTTATTACTGCGCTATTGTTGGGAAAGAGACACAAAAGCAACTGGCGTACTTCGAACGTGAGTTGATACCGCCTGCGGGTTTTTCTGAGATTAGAAATCATTAATTAGAAATCATTAGTAGATGTCTATAGGTGATTTAACTATATAAAATCCGCCTGTGCCGTGAACACGATGACAGCGAAGTTTATGCATGCATCGGGTTCTTCACAAAAAATGGGTAGGGTGATGTGCAAGAAGCAAAGTTTAGTAATAAACCTTCAAAACGAATCTTATGAATGATAAAAAAAATCCGGAGGAATTGTGGGCAATGCAAAAAGCGAAACTGAAATTGATATTTGCTCATCTTCATGAGGACGACTTTCAATACGATTATGGAAAGAAAGATGTAATGTTAAAGAATCTTGAATTAAAGCTAGGTAAATCAAGAGAAGAACTTGAGCAACTGCTGTTGGGATTATAGTGCAATGTGAGTTACATCTGTTTTTCTAGGCTTAACGGATATAGGTTAGTATATATCGGATGTGAGTTGGTTAGAAGAATTTGTATCCAACCATAAATTGATAATAGACTAACCGATACCGAGGTGTGGCGCTGGTTTCATTTTGTCTGTTGTCCAGTAAATCGAACGCCAATCTTGGACTAAAGGTAAATTGCTTTTTAGTAATCTCGAAGCCAATTATAGCAGATATCGTGTGTGTACGAAGTGCGTCAAGATTGAATTCGTCCCGTGTCGATTGGGAAGGTTCTCCTGAGAACTGGTCGCGCTGTTTTAGGAGGTACGAATACTGGGGGCCGGCCATAACTTTGAAAAAGCTTGTGGGCTTGAATGCTACAAGCACAGGTACATCAAGGTATGTTGTTGTACGTTTCAGGTTGTAGTTCTCTGCAAAGAGCAGACCACTAGCCTGCACACTGCGTTGTGATAGGTGCACCTCCGGACGCAGTAAAATATATTTGCCCAAAGGTATATCTGCAAACACAGCGATAGCAAGCCCAACCTTAGGCTCTACGTTAAATACTTCGCCTTCTGTACTGTAAGCACTTGCTATATTCATACCTGCCTGTATTCCGATCGACCATGGTGAATTGGCGAAAGAGAACGAGTATAGTGTGCTATCGGTTTGTGCTTTTCCGGCTGGTAGTAACGTTGTACATGCCAGTATTATAAGTAGTGCCTTTTTCATAAGATGATATATTCTAAGATGATATATTCAATGCGTGGTGTTATCTACAAACAGAGAAATCCATTGATATTTCTATGCTAGGAAACATCTCTGGATTTGCACTGTCTCTTAGATAATCTCTTTACAAAGGTCCGGAAACGCTGCGGAACTGTGTTATATCGGAGTGTGATTTTGTTACATATATCCCAGTAGTCAGAAAAGCGTCCGTGATATATATAACTTTTACCTGCTTCAATGTAAAACAAATAAGAATAAAGTGAGTCATCTTTGTGTTAATGATCGAATCTAAAGATCTATCCGCTTGTCGGTAAAGAGAGGTGATGGTAAACGCATCTGTTGGTTTGATGGATGCCCGTCTCTAGAATTCGATAAATGTGAAATAGTATATATATAACCAACTGAAAAAATGATACAAATAATAAGAAAGTTTCTTGATGAAATCGGGCTTATCTGGCCTTTTACATCCACTCCAGCTCCGTTGACATTTACACGGGTTGTTGAGAAATTTGATGCTGCAGATCGGTATCTTCGCCCTCTTAAGCACAAAATATAATCCAATGTCAGTTTATATACTGGCTTTGGGCGTTTAGTGGTAAATGCAGAGACTACTGAAATTACTATGCTGGAGAGGCGTGCTCATAGAAGATCCTTCGCAAGAAGGTATTTTCTAGGAGCACTGCTTACTGTTGAACAGAACGTATATATATAAGATCACTAATAATCTTTTACGAGTGATATAAAGTTCTTTTCCCGCAGGTTTATACAATGCATGCGTTGAGCACGAAGGGAACGATTAGCTACTTATAGGCACACGTTCAAGAGAACCGTTGCCACGATGGTATAGCTTGTTTATGATTTGAACTAAATTATTTTTGTAATGAATACATTTGCAATAGGCGATGTAGTTAAACTTTCATCGGCTGATGTGATGATGACGATTAATTCCGAAGCTGCCAATAATAACTATGTTGAATGTATCTGGTTTAATGCAAAGGGAAAGCCTGTTCGACAGGACTTTCACGTTGATGCTCTCGAATATGTGAGAAGTCGGGTTCCTAATCCGAAGGACGTGACGCAAATTTTGTGACGCCCGGTTTTGTTTTTTTTTATCTATTCATAGTGACTGGGAGCTATACATTCCTGCCAATATTCAATAATTTTTTTTAAGGTCCCTTTTAGTTTATCCATTGTGTTAGGCTTTATGAAAAATCCCTGTATCGACATTGCATAAGCGTCAAGGACTGCCTTCTTTGTTCCACCGGTAGTAAAAAACAGGTAGGGAATACACTTCGTTTGAAGTTGCTCATTCGTGAAGATCTTACTTCTCAATTCAAACCCGTTTATCTTCGGCATATTGATGTCTGAAAGAATGAGAAAAGGTTGCACATCCGTTCGGTTTAAATAGTGAAGCGCTTCATCACCATCAACGAAATAAATAATCTCGTTTTCATATCCCAGTTCGCTGAATATCTCGACCAAGATTGCCTGGTCGTCCATATCGTCTTCAATTACTACTATTGGTCCTGCTTTATTCATAAATTTATATACTAGTGTGAGGGTTTATAAATCAATCCGGGGCAACGATTGGCTGCCAAAGTGAACCGGAAACAATCACCAGGTAGCTTTTGACTCGCGTGGTATTTTGTCTTGTACGATTAATAGTTGAATGTACACATAATTGTTGGACAACAGTGCGAGTTGGGAAAGTTTTCAACGCCTGTCCTTTAGTTGCTTCTATTTACGGAATATATACTTCAACACTGAGACAGTGTTGATTTGCAAACCAAAAGGAATTTTATATTGTTGTAGGAATAGTGACAGGTTATTTGATGAGTAGACGCTGCTACAATCTTTGCCTGTTGATAACTATAATGTACCCGAAATTTGATGCGTTGATGTTTGATAGTTCATTTGTTCGGACATTACGATGCATTATTCCGTATAAAACATCAAATCATGACAACACTCCCAATATATTTGAAATGCCGTTTTTTTGATGCCGAAGATGCAAGTACGGTTTACACATTTAAGATTGGTGCAAGTGGAGTTGAGGCGCATCCATTTCAGTTATATAGATTAAAAGATGATGGTCAGGGTAATTGGGAGAATCTTTCTGTTTATGCATCAGTAGACGATGCAGTGATGGTGTTGTTGAAGGAACTTCTTTCTGCTGAACTGACGGACGAAATATATCATGGGCAGGCGACTATCAATCCCGCTGAAATAATAGAAAAAATAAATTTTGGAGAGCGGGCTATAGCGATTTTTAACGATAAGGCACGAGAGCTCTTCAGACTTGATATTGACGTTAGTTTCAAGGACCTGATAGAACGAAACTGACACATGCCAAGTGTTTTCTGCAAATGGTACGCTATAATACACGTTTGGAATAATTGTACATAGCAAAATACAACGTCTGCCCAATATGCATGTTGAAGGAATGAGCTATATAGTCCCGGCTACTTTGTTCTTCGCTTCGTTTTCCCGTTGCTTTATATAACGCGTTCGCTACAGCTGCGAAGACAGGATGCAGCGAACGCAAAGATCTACGTTGCAAACAAATCTGTGAGTGAAATTGCTTATGAACTTGTTTTAAATCCACAGCATTTCACGCGAGTCTTTAAGCAACGTACAGAAGTTACTCCGCTGGAGTATAGGAGTTCGGTGAACTAATTGTTGCATCATCTTCTGTTGTGGAGAGTCAAAAGCGAACTCAGATTTTGGTTAGGTTCAGTCAAGGTAGCGAAAGTACGGCAAAATGCTTGGTGCTGTTTATTTTAGTGTTCACTGGACTTATGGTATAGGATGGATCGGAAGGAAATAGATTTTTGTTATTTTTTACTAAAGTTTTCATAGCGCAATCCTACTTCTAATTTTAAGCTGAACATATACTATATTTCATCTGTAGAAAAAATATCAGCCGGTTCATTAAGAAACCGGAATTTGCCTTGCCGGCTTTGTACGTGCTTCTTCTTTTTTAGGTAGGGTAAGGTTTAATATACCTCTTTCATAATGTGCCTCAATTTTTTCAACATCTACGGTTTGTGGTACAGCGAAACTCCGGCTAAAAGAATGATAATTATACTCGTGCGTTCTGTACTTCCAATCGCTGCCTTCTTCCGTGCGATTATCCTCGTGGTCGTAGGCAATAGTGAGTACAGCATCCTGCAGTTCTACCCGGAAGTTTTCCTTGCGCATACCCGGGGCTACCATCTCCAGCCGGAAATCATCATTGGTTTCTATAATGTTTACTGCCGGTGTCGATACTCCGGTATGGCTGAATGAAGGCTGCCTTACTTTTTGTGTAACGAAGTTGTCGAACAAAGTAGGTACACTAAATCCGTACTCTACCCATTCAGGTATTTCGTTTCGATAAGCTCTTCTTTTTCTAATCAATAGCATACTGTTCCTCCTTTCTTACGATTCCTATATATACCTAGCGACTGCTAATTCTGTTTTTATTTTTGTCGCTGTTCTCTTTGTAGAATTTGTTTTTGATCGAATCCATACGTTGCATCATACTTCGCATGTAGGCATCGTTCAACTCATACCGTCTCAGGAAATAATCTTTATGAAAGAAATCCGGATAACGCGTTGAGTCGTTAAAGAACAATGGATCGAACTGTTGTCTGAAGAATGAAAAATGATTTCGGTCGAAATAGTGATCAAAGCGATGTATCAGACTGTCCATCTGCATGGTGTCGCCTTTTACGTTGGAGTAATAGGAAGTATAGGTTGAATCAAAGCTCACTACATTTCCCTGATCATCGTAGTGGCGGTTTACCTTGATGTTTACCTGCGGCTTATTGGCGCTATCGGCAGATGCTGTTTTCGTGTCGGCACTGGTTTGTCCGTTAGATTTTTCATTGCATCCTGAAAGAGCCAGACCAACCGTCAGCACGTATATACACCATGTATGCGCTTGTGGTATAAAGTTCATTACTTTTTTTGTGATGGTCCTCTGCCTGGCAGAAAGACCACTGTCATTACGATCAAATTTCATGGCCTTTAAGAATTTAGCACTTTAAAAAAATGCAAGCAATTTCTGTGCGGGGATATATATATCCCGGAAAAGGAGTAAAATAGAACAGCCTGACATGCATATCCGTCAGGAATTATGTCAGGCTGTCTGTGGAGAGTGAAAAAAAATCAGTGTTGGTATATTTTTAAGTTTTCTTTCAGGTTGTCACATGTATACTATAGCTATAGCATGCAATTATCGCGAGCGGATTTCCCTGCGCATGAAGGATGCATACGACAATGCAAAGCACAACACGGTTGCTGCTGCCAAACCCGTAAGCTGTGGCCACACCACCAGCAAACTTTGCCCCAGTGGGAGCGGGCTGGGTATTGTACCATATACTTGTTCCATCGTTAGAGGACTGAGGCTGCGTACGGAAGGCATTAGCAGGGTAGTAGTAGCTTCGTTAAACAGCTGGCTCGGCACAATACGCAGGAGGTTGAATATGAACTGCTGATAACGGATCACTTGCTCGGACGTGGCCATTATAGAGGGCTCCATGTTTTTGGCGATCATGTTTACCAGCAGCTGGTAGAATATAGTAAAGAATAGCCACACTGCTATACCGCATAGGGCAGCCGTTGCAGGCTGGCGGAAACGGATGGAGAATAGAATCGACAGGTTGAGCCAGAACGCCACATAACAAATGCTGATCAGTACGAAGCATAGTATACGCCAGAATTCTTCCGGAGTAGGAGGTATACCGATGCGAATGAGACCAATCCCAGTGACCAGGAGACTCAGGGTAAACAGCATGACACTGATAACAATCAGCGCTGCTGTAAATTTGGCATTGATCACATAGTCGCGATGAATGGGTTGCGCCACCAGACGGCTAAGCGTCCCGCGATTCTGTTCTGAATTGATCGCATCAAAGCCCAGGCTGATGCCCAGGAGAGGTCCTAAAAAACTGATGAACACCGTGAAGGATGGGAGTGTACCATCGGTAAGTGTGAATAGTTTAAGAAACAGAAATGCATCGGTCACGGCATCTGGTTTTGAGCCACGTGTCAGAGCGGTAAGCGAAGTATAGAGTGATCCGAAGCAGGTAAGTGCTATCAGCACAACGAGTATATTAAAACGCCAGCTTCGTACATGATCGGCTATTTCCTTGTGCACAATGACCCAGAAAGGATGTATACGCTTTTCTGCACGCAGGGGCGTAGTTGTATTTCTGACAGTCGTAATGATAGTCTTTGCCTTCATCATGATCGGGTCGGCAATAGCAGTAACATCATGCATAGCTTTCATATTCTTTGAAGTAATGATGATAGATGTCTTCGAGTCCGTATTCTTTTTTGTGCAGGTAATTCAAATCGGCTCCTGCCATTATAACTTTACGTGCTATTTGTGAAGTAACATCACGCGCACAATCTATCTGGAATGTGTTCCCCTGAATCGCTACGGTTAGCACTCCTTCGATATCCTGTAACATGCGTTGCAAGTCATTGACGGTAACAACGGACGTTACCGGGATGGTAATATGGGCTTCAATGGTAAGCGGTTCGCTTGTAAACAGATTTCCGGCCAGTGTATGTACATTCCCTTCTGCCAAAAGCTTCCCTTTAACAAACAGTCCTACCCGGTCGCATATAGCTTGTATCTGTTCAAGGTGATGCGAAGACAATAACACGGTAAGACCTTCTTCACGACTAAGCTGCACAATCAGCGACAAAAATTCCTGCACGCCTTTCGGATCGATACCGAGTGTAGGCTCGTCAAGTATAATTACTTCCGGATTTTTAATGAGCACATCAGCAAGTCCTAAACGCTGGCGCATGCCGCGTGAGTATTTACCAGCTTTTTTATGCGCTGCGTCTGCCAGTCCTACGCGGTTCAGTAACTGTTGTGCGCGTTGTGCGGCTTCACCGCGGCCTATGCCGTTCAGTTGTGCTGTATATACTATATTTTCAAAACCGGTATAGTCTTCGTAGAAACCAACGTCTTCCGGTAAATAGCCTACTCGCTTCTTTACTTCAATCGGATAACGTGTAGCGTCCCAGTTGCAGACACGTACCCTGCCGGAGGTTGGTTCCGTCAGACCTAACATCATCAGGATCGTAGTAGATTTGCCTGCACCGTTTGGTCCCAGCAATCCGAAAATTTCTCCTTTGCGAATGGTAAGATTCAGGTGATCAACCGCAGTATAATTGCCGTACTGTTTGGTCAGATCGGCTAATTCTATAATGTACTCGTTCACGGCTCACCTCCTTCCGTATTTGCGGAACAGGCTATATACCGTGCCGACAGCACCGCCCATAATGAGCACCCCAAGCCAGCCATATACCATGGACGTTTGGACCGAAACACGCAACGAAACCTTGGATGATACTTCGGGCGTTTTAGCTTCGAGGTTGGTAACATAGTCGCCTGCAATGGCCTTATCATCGGCCTGGATGGTGGCATATACTTCGGCTGTCTTTCCGGGTTCAATTACTTCTACCTGGGCTGGCTCGAAAACAACATCCCAGTTGGTGGGGGCCGCATGCGACAATTTGATATTCTTCAGGGGTGAAGAACCGTTGTTGCGCAACTGCAGGGCTATACGCCTGGTGTCACCAACTGTTATAGCAGTGCTGAGTAATCCACTGGGAGTAGTCATCTCCAGGCTATAGGACCCCGTTACAACTACTTCAAGATCAAGATTAGCTGACGTAGAGCTGGTAACAGCGGCTACTGGAATCTTATACGTGCCGGCTTCAATGGCATCCGGTGGATCAACCTCGATGGTGACACTTTCGGTGTGATTAGGCTCGGCCTGTACGGAAGTTACCTGGCGACCACTTACCTTGAAAGCTATATTCCAGCCCGGCGGAGTTTGCGCACGCAACGCATACAATTGTTTTTCTCCGGTGCGGTTTTTTAATTCCGCACTAAAGGTAAATGCAGCGTTGGCATTACCTTCCATGTTAGGTTGTTTGGTAGTGAACTCCGTGCGGTAAGTTCCCTGCTCGGATACGATGACCGTTAATGGGAGCAAAGCTATACCAGGGGCTGCCACCGTAAAGTGATATATACCTTTGTCTACTTTATAAGGCACATCAATATGAAGGTTAACGTTCTTTTTCTCACCCGGCAACACCGACAGCTCGCCAATAGCCCAGCCTCCGGATTTTAAATCATAGCTCCACCCCTTGGGGAGATTGTTGAGCGATACGGATACGTTTTTTACTAGCGATGTGTTGTTGATGATGTCGATTGTATAGTCGATCGATTGGCCGGGTGGAACAGATATTTTTGTGTAAGGGGTATATAATGTCACGCCTGTTCCTTTACCGGCTACGTGACTGGAGAGCATCGTCCCCGCCAGGGATAATATGCCAAGCAGTATTGTACGCAATGGCATGAAAAATTGCTTCATAATTTTTAATGACTTTTGTACAGGCGGCAAATTTAAAAATTGTTATAAAAATCAAAAACATTCGATGAAAAAAGTAGGTATAGTATATATATAGTATACGAATCGTGCTAATTAGCCGCCCCCGATTCTGTCAAGACTGGCAGGATTGACAGCGTTATACGCATCGGCATAAAAGTTGATGTCCGAAAAATTGACAGGGTCGTTGGTGGAGATGTATAGGGTTTCAGATGATTTGCCATGTCATATGCATGCTTGCTATTAACTTTCGTTCAGGCTGCTTTGATTCCTGCTCCAGGCTTTGCTGCAGCCATGGCTTTGGAAAAGATCGGCAATATCACGACTGATTTACACATCCTGGTTAATGGTGCCCGCGGGTGGCTTTGGTATGTTCTTGTTGCAGCTGCTTAAAAGGACAGGAGCAAACACCACAGCAAGTAGTTTGCACAAATGCAATAGCAGTGGCTATGGAATGGGGAACAGCGTCTGTGATCGATTATAAGAAGGAAGATGGCTTCTCCAAAAAAAAGTATTTTATGATGCCATGATTGATCTATCGGGAAGAATACGTTATACAAAGACCAGACAGATCATGAAACCAAAGTCTGTATTTATTAATCCGACTCCTACGCCTGTTGATATACTGACTAGTCCACTGAAAAACTTTTTCAGAGGTAAAAAAGCATATCACACTACTCCGCACGCCATCTGAAGAATATAGCAATGTGCTGCTAAGCGCCATTGACAATGGATTGAAAATTCAAGTAAGGAAAGTATTTCCGTTTGCTCAAAGTAGAGAGGCCTATGAATATGCAGAGCAACGTGGCACTATTGGTAAGAACGCTATCGAGCTGAATAGATTCGAGATTGAGTTCTGATGTAAGGGTAAAAGAGAATGAATAGACTCAAGAGAGATCGGACAGTAAGCAGGAATGATTTTTTCTGAAAATCAAACTGCACTAAAAATAAATAATCTTCCCTATACGTAAGGTACAGGGAAGATCAGATATACTCACTCGTGCTTTAGGAATGTTGTCCTACTTATATTATTCGAACTCAATCCTGAATACTGTTGCGAGCTCATCCATTTTCGTTGCGTCTGGTGTTTGCAACGTGAGTTTATTTCCTGCTAGCGACCATTTCAGTTCTGCATCGCTGCCTACTATCGAGACACGTTTTATAGTTCGATCTATGTCTGTCCGGATTTCAAGAGAAGCATTAGGTGTTGGGAGTCCTAGGGAGTATATATACATATACTTCTTATCTTTCGACACGGTAAAGCGAATATCACTCTTACCATATTTTATGGTTGCCGATTGTCCACCGAAGTGGCCTTTGTCAATTGTAGCGTCTCCATAACCGTAGATTGAGTAAGCCCGTGTCTCATACACGGCCTCTTTATGCTTGCTGATCCATTTTCCTATAGAGGCCAGAATGCTCCGCTGTTCGTTGTTGATCGTGCCATCAGCCATAGGAGATATATTCAGTAATACGATACCTTTCTTGCTCCAGACATCGATCATGTTTCGGATAACGAGTGAAGGTTCTTTATAAGTTTGTCCGTTGATGTAACACCAGCTATCATGACTTAAAGTAATATCGGTTAGCCAGTAATCTTCAGAGATGTCTGTCTTTCCGCCTTGCTCAATATCCAGTATACCTACATTTGCCGGCAAGTCTTCCTGTTTATAGGCAACAATAGGATGCTGACCGCGTGCAGTGGCTGCGTTGAAATGATGCGCCACCATTTTCTGTCGGTAGTTCTCCGGGATGCGATCCAGCCATGAATCAAACCAGATGATGTCCGGTGCATAGTTGTCAACTACCTCGTTTATCTGGTTCAGCCAGTAATCAAGAAATTCGTCTTCAGGCATGTTGCCATACAATAGCCTTAGCTTGGGATCTGTTGTTGATGTGATATAGTCAGGATGATATGGGAAATGGCTATCGTCTCCGGGATCCGGTGTGTTCTGCGCCCACTTAGAAGAGTCCTGCGCATACCGCTGAAGTAATCTTTCGTGGTGAAAGGTCGCGATGGTCTTCATGTTGTTCTTTTTAAGTTCAACAAACAAATCACCCAGTATATCTTTCTTCGGGCCCATCACTTTTGAATTCCACGGGTTTAGTTTACTATCCCACATAGCAAATCCATCATGATGTTGCGCGACAGGTCCGGCAAATTGCGCTCCGGAATTCCTGAATAACTCAGCCCATTCTTTAGCATCGAAGTGCTTCCCGGTAAACATCGGTATAAAATCATGGTAGTTGAATTGTGCGACTGGTCCAAAAGTTTTCTGGTGGTGTTCAAATATATCTCCGCCCCAGTCTTTTCGGCCCGGCACATACATCCATCGGGGATACCACTCGGAACCGTAAGCAGGTACACTGTAAACACCCCAATGAAAATATATACCAAACTTTGCATCCTTGAACCATTCGGGTTCTCTCTCAATCTTCGCGAGTGACTCCCATGTTTCTTCAAACTTTGCTTGCGCGTCAGTTGCTTTTGTATCTGCTGATTCTTTCTTGCACGAAACAAGGGCAGTGCCTAAGACTAAAATTAAAAACAGACGATTTACTTTTATCATAATGCGTTACGTTTTTAGCTGTCGGTATATATATACTTATAAATGGAAGATCTGGTCCATGACAATCCACTTTTGGCCATTTTTTGCCCACGGCAGTGGTTTCTGAAATTTCCACATCAGCTGTTCCCACTCCTGAACTTTAGGATTGTTATCATCCATAGCTGCTTTACCTTCGAAGCTAAAGCTATCTTCGGTCTCCATGATCATGAACAACCGATTCCCGGTTCTATAAATCTCCATGTTGCTGATGCCTGAGTCAGTTATACTTTTGGTGATGGCAGGCCATGCATTTTCTTTTCTGTGCCAATCTTCATATTGGGCAATTAATTCCGGATCATCTACCAGGTCCAGAGCAAGACAGTATTTTTTCATTTTTATTCAGTTCAAGCTATTTCCACCATTGCTTTTATTACGCGATAACCAGGGTTCAACCAATTTTGAAATTCATCTTTAACCTGATCAAAATTTACCCGATGGGTTATAAAAATGGTTGGATCGATTTCTTTTCTTTTAATCAGAGAGATCACATACTCAAAATCAGCTCGTGTTGCATTTCTGCTGCTCATGAGCGTTGCTTCCCTTTTGTGAAACTCCGGGTGACTGAAAGATATATCGCCCTTTTGCAAACCGATCAAAATATAGCGTGCTCCATGCGACATGTAACGAAAGGCATTATTGATCGCTTTCAGATTTCCGGTTGCATCCATAACAACGGTTGGCATATCACCATTCGTAATTGCATTTAGCTTCTCCATAACATCATCGTCTATGGCGTTGATGACGTGCTCTACCTTCAGCGTTTCTTTGCAGAATCGTAATCGATCATTATTGGTGTCGAGCGCAATTACATGTCCTCCTGCGGCACGTACAAACTCCATCGCGCCTAGTCCTATAGGTCCTGCACCGACTACTAAAACAAATTCATCTTTCGCTACCGCTGCTCTCCGTACGGCATGTGCACCAATGGCTAGTGGTTCAACTAAAGCTAAGGCGTCCAGGCTCAGTCCTTCCCCATGAACCAGCGCGTATGCTGGCACGGAATAATATTCCACCATGCCGCCATGTTCGTGAACACCACACACCTTGATCCTGACGCATGCATTTTGTTTCCCTTTACGGCAGGCGATGCACTCACCACAAGAGAAGTAAGGTATAAATGTGACGATTTCTCCAATTGCAAAGTCCGGGCAATCTTCCGCTGAAACTATCTCGCCTGCGAGTTCATGACCTAAAATGCGAGGATATTCGAAATAGGGTTGCGTGCCTTCAAAGGCATGTAAGTCAGTTCCACATATCCCGATCCTCCGGATTTTTACAATGGCATGTCCTGGTGCGGGCGTTGGCTGCGCTGCATTTATATAGTTGAACTCACCGGGTTTGGTGCAGACTAATGTTTTCATCATGGTTGTTGTATTGTCTTAAGTATATATATGGCTACTGCTCCGGGAAAGAAAAATTCACTGCGGTCAGATTCCTGTTTTTTAGTTCGCTCCAAAATGACGTTGGAATAGTTGTTTCTGCCATGGCCAGATTGGACCGCACGCGCGAAGCATTGGTGGTATTCAATGCTATACTTTTTACTCCCGGAACATTGAGTGCAAACTGTACACAGGCTTGCGCGGGACTTACACCGAATTGATTGCATACAGCAAAGAAATCTTCGCGCCATTTGAAAAGTGCATCACTTTGCATACTACCTTTTTCAACGAGACGATAGTCGAAATAATTACTTCCTACGAGAAAGCCTGAATGAAATACCGCTGAGTTGATAACATATATACCCTGGCGACTCGCTTCGGCTATAAAACGCAGGAGTTCTTCGGGATGGCTCTTTATTGTCATGCTGTTCGCAATCATAATCCAATCCAATTCCACATCCTTTGTTATTCGTTCAATGATTTTCCAATCTTTAGCACCAACGCCAACAGATTGTACTTTACCCTGTCTCTTCAAATCGTGCAATGCCCTGTAAGCTTCAAGAACATCGTTATATAATTGCTCTGAATGCCGGGCGCTGCTCGCAGCAGCTATATATTCATCAGGATCATGTACAGAAACCATTTGAGCCGGATAAGCATCCAGCAATGTGTTGCCTTGTTCAAAACATTCCAGTATACCTTCGTAACTTATTTTTTGAACAGCATCATGGTTTAAATTTTTCCATACACCCGGCTCGAACGTTGGTTCATCAGCGGTCAGTTCGGTACGAAGCCAACCAAGTTTATTGCTAATGATTACATCTTCCGGGCGGGCATTCAATTGCTTTAGACATTTGCCAAGTACCTCAAGCGCCAGGCCTGCACCATATTTACCAGCAGAATCAAACACGGCTTTTCCACCTGACAAGCGGAGACATTCGCTTACGATATTCAATTTTTCCTGTTCTTCAAGAGCAACAAATAAGTTACCCAAACCACTGGTTCCAAATACTACACGTGGAAGATCCGTAATTACTGTATCGCGCTGCAGCTTATGAGATTTTTTTATTGCCATCTTACGTTGTTACAATTCCGACCTTGCGAATGAGTTTTAATCATTTATCCGAGCGCTTGAGATTTCGTTTGCGCAATAACAAACTTAGTGTTGGTATTAAAGTTTGTCATTGCATTAAAAAGACTTTAATTTGTCAAAATCCGACTTTTGTAAACTATTCTGGTTCGTGGAGAAAAACCTGTTGAATTATAAGTTCTCGCTTTTGCACGCTGACTATGTGAAGCTGAATAAAAAGTGGAACTACACCAACGTGATAAGTCCATACTATAGAATATACTATATCGATGAAGGCGAGGGATTTATTGTAAGTAAACAGGATAAGGTAAAACTTGAACCGGGTTATTTCTACCTTCTGCCAAGCTTCACCTTGTGCAACCTGTTTTGCAAGGTATATCTGAGCCAATACTTCCTTCATTTTTTTGAAGAATCGGTGGAAGGTCTTTCACTATTTGAAAATAACCGGAGAGTGATCAAAGTATCAGCCAGCGATACAGACATTGCCAATTTTAAAAGGTTACTTGAAATTAATCCCGGGCGAGGTATAAACCGTTCAGATAATCCGAAGGAATATGAGAAGTATACTTATTACAAAAGCTACCAACAACTTAATAAGACGACCAGTGATTCAACCTTCTTCGAAACACAAGGTATAATACTTCAATTTATTTCGCGTTTTTTAAATGAGCGTGAATTTAAAAGCAGCGCCCCGGATCCGATCGCATCCAAAATCCTGGAGGCGATGCGATACATTCAGATGACCAGGGAAAATCTAACCGTTAGTTACCTGGCTGAACGAGCTAATTTACATCAGGATTATTTTTCAAGACTATTTTTACGGTATGCAGGACAACGGCCGTTAAGTTATATACATGAAAAGCGAATTGAACGTGCTCAATATCTGATTGCCACTACGGATTTGTCCTATGCAGCGATAGCGGAAGAAACAGGGTTTGAAACCTTATCTCATTTTTCAAAGGTCTTTAAAAAGGTCACCAATCTCACGCCAGGGGAGTATAAAAAACAGAATAGAGTATAGTTGATCACTTTACCGATGACACTATTCTTGTGATGAACTGCAAGTATATATATTACTCGTAGGGGATCCTGACAGTAACCGTTGTCATTACATCAGGTTTACTGTTAATTTCCATCGTGCCTTCCAGTATCTCCAAGGGCTTTCTTAACCATGAATAGACCGAGCCCATTTCCAATTGATTTTTCCGAGCCGCGATAAAACATGTTTGATATTCGATCGATCGCATAAGGAGGGATGCCCGTTCCGTTGTCGATCACATTTATAACGAGCTGTCTGTTTTCAATGCTCAATGCGTAAAAGAACCTCATGAATGGGTGAATTTTGGCCTGCCGCGGGGTACAGATTGCCATGCCTTGCAGAATAAATACGATCGGATATTGCAATTGTGGTTAATACAATTATTTTTACACAACCGATTGCAAAAGCTTTTTGAGGCGATGGGAACGACACGTGGGAAGCTTCCTTCGGGTATTTTTGTGTCTGAATAACTTATAGTCATAATGACTATAAACAACAACTTAACCCAAACCAGTATTATGAGAACGGTATTCTCGTTAGTCATGCTTTTGGCATTCTCTCTGGCAGCAACGGCTCAAAAGTTTGCCACAACTCCCTTAGTAAATCATATCTACACGGCTGATCCCTCCGCGCATGTATTCAATGGCAGGATTTATATATATCCTTCGCATGATATAGAAAGCGGTACAGCAGAAGACGATGAAGGCGGACACTTTGATATGAAAGACTATCACATTCTATCCATGGACGCAATAGGAGGAAAGGTAACAGATCACGGTGTTGCGCTTGATATAAAAGATATTCCCTGGGCCGGCCGCCAGCTGTGGGCACCAGACGCTGCCTATGCAAATAGCAAATACTATCTATACTTCCCTGTAAAAGACAAAAGCGATGTTTTCCGTATTGGTGTTGCTACCAGCGATAAACCGGAAGGACCGTTTGTTGCCGAGAAGCAACCCATTGCCGGCAGCTATAGTATTGACCCGGCTGTATTCCGCGATGACGATGGCTCCTTTTATATGTACTTCGGTGGTATTTGGGGCGGACAACTTCAACGGTGGAATAACAACAAGTATAACGCAGCCGGGCCGTTAAGACGTCCCGAAGAGCAAGCTGTTCTGCCTCGTGTAGCCAAGTTGGCAAAGGATATGAAAAGCTTCGCGGGCGAAGTAAAAGAGATCAAGCTGGTGGATGAGAACGGAAAGACATTCACGGAGAAACAAAACGATAAACGTTTCTTTGAAGCATCATGGGTACACAAGTACAATGGTAAATATTACTTCTCTTATTCAACAGGCGATACACATAATATTTGTTACGCGGTTGGCGATTCTCCCTATGGTCCCTTTACCTATAAAGGTATAGTGCTTAATCCGGTGAAGGGATGGACAAACCATCACTCGATCGTAGAGTTCAAAGGGAAGTGGTATATCTTCTATCACGATGTTGAACTTTCAGGCAAGACTCATCTTCGTAATATCAAAGTAACTGAAATCAAGCACAACGCGGATGGTACAATCCAGCCGGTGAGTGCTTTTGTGGACGAGACGCCCAAGTGATCTGGTCAGAAATTTCCGGGTAACATTTTTTGTTGCCCGGCAAAAGGATTGAAATATATAGTCTTATGTAGAATATATATACGGGCTGGTTGCTGGAGTATGTCTTGGATTTATCCGGCACTGTGCAACCACGCCTGAATTTGTTCCACTTCCGCATTTAGCAATTTTAGTATGGGGGAGATAAGGTCATTCGAAATATTATCTGAAGCAAAGTTCGCAGAGATCTACCAGGCTTTCTGGAAGAAGCTGTATAGCGTAGCCTATAATCACCTGCGAGATAAAGCGCTCGCGCAGGAAATTGTGCAGGATGTATTTGTGAAGTTGTGGTTAAACAGAGATAAAGTCAAGCAGGTAGAGAATGCAGATGCCTACTTGTTAACAGCAATACGGAATAAAATTTATGATCACTTTGATAGTGTTGCCTGCCGCAAGAAACACTACCAACGCGCACTCGAAGATTTTTCAGAAGAACGTAATGCTGTAGACGACATCATTATATTCAACGAGGGGATGAGTGTTATTCTGGATGAGTTGAAAAAAATGCCCGAAAAAACAGAAGCAGTTTTTCGATTGAGCAAATTTCATAAATACTCCAACGATGAAATTGCAGAAAAGACACAGTTGTCCTCCAAAGCAGTAGAGTACCACATCACGCAGGCTATGAAAAAATTACGCACGCGCCTGGCTATGTTTCTCTCGTAGCATTTTTTCTTATTGCTCTTTATTTAAAGAGTACAAACTTTCTATTAAAGAATACAACTCCCTGTTGCATACCCAGTAAAACCTATTTGGCATTTCTGCTTTCAATTCGTTTTTCATAAACATATTTAGGGATACCCGTTACGGCAGCCGTCTTTGTTTTGAGAAGCCGATTTCTCAATCAACCTCTACCTATGAATCACGAAGAATTAGCAGAACTTATTAAACGTTATAGATCCGGAACCGCCACACCTGAAGAGATAGCCTTACTCGATAAAATCTGGTCTGAATCCCAGACAGATACTTCTATTACTTCTGATCATACAGAAGAACAGTTGCAGGAAATCCAGGGGCAGATGTTTTCCGCTATAAAAAATGAGATCCGAAAGAAGGAACGCGCCCGGGCTAAATCGGTTTCTTATATACCATTACTCTATAAAGTTGCTGCATCTATACTGCTTGTTATGGCGGTTTCATTCTGGTGGTATAGTGCATCCAATCGCCTGCATGAAATTCGTACGGGTTTCGGAGAGCAACGCATTGTCATGCTTCCCGATCAATCCAAGGTAATACTCAATGGAAACTCTGTATTACGATATACACCCGGCTGGGATGACAATACTTCCAGAGAAGTATGGATTGAAGGTGAAGGCTTTTTCTCGGTAATCCACACAAAGAATCATCAGAAATTTATAGTGCATGGCGTTAACCAACTCAACGTTGAAGTATTAGGAACGAAGTTCAATGTAAACACGCGCCATTGCTCCTCTGAAGTGATGCTCACCGAAGGAAAAGTAAAGCTTGAACTTGCGGGAGCCGATAATAAACAACCACTTTTTTTGAAGCCGGGTGAACTGGCCACGGTAACCGATAAGGAGTTGTCTTCACAGAGCGTGAATAAGCAACGCTATACATCGTGGCTCGAAAATAAACTGTTTTTTGAACGCACACCGCTGCGTGATATATCCGGTATATTAAAAGACACCTATGGTCTGAAAGTTACATTTTCAGATCCTTCTCTGGAGACCAGAGAACTCTCTGGAGAAATATCAGCCGCTTCGGTAGACGAGATATTATACGCCATTGGAGAAACCCTGGATCTCACAATTGAGAAAAAGGGACAACAGGTCACGATAACACCAAAACACCAGTAGTATATCTATTGAATAACTAAACAACCCAAACCATGATGAGACACTACTTTATTAACCGTTACTTAAGATGGTGCTGTCTTAGTATAGCACTTCTAAGTTCTGCACACGTGATGAATGCCCAGGGACATTTGTACGCTGACGCGAAAAGAACAAATAGTCTTTCTCCCCAGGCAAAGCGCTCTTTGCACGAAGTACTTTCGGAAATCCAGGCGCATTTTAAAGTCTCTTTTGTATATGAGTCAACCGTGATTGATGGCAAGGAGATAGTCGGTAAAATTACATATAGCAACAATCTTGAAAAGACGCTAAGTGCCGTGTTGGCACCTGTTGGATTAAAGTATAGGAAGATCAACAAATCTACATACTCCATTGTGCCCACTTCCACTTCGCCAGGTATCCGAAAAGAAACGGATACAGTGAAGACCAACAGCAGTGATAGTGACCTTGTTCTGGAAGCTTATACAGAACAAACCCGTAATTCAAATCCGGATACAGATATAGCTATACTTGTTAACGGTCGTGTAACCGATGAGAACGACAGCGCTATACCGGGAGCCAATATCCTGATAAAGGGAACAGCTGTAGGAACTACAACGGACACCGATGGCAGGTTTTCGCTCGAAGTTCCCGATGCTGCTGCTATACTGGTGGTAAGCTTTATCGGTTTTGTATCACAGGAAATTGTAGTCGGTAATCAAACGAACATCGCTATAGCTTTGAAACCCGATGTTCAGCAACTGGGTGAAGTTGTTGTTGTGGGTTATGGTACACAAAAGAAAGCATCGTTAACCGGGGCTATATCATCTGTCTCTGCGAAAGAGATCAGTGCGCAACCCGTAGTAAACGTAGGGCAGGCTCTGCAAGGTCGTATAGCCGGTGTTTCCGTTACCAACAATGGTGCACCGGGTGAAGCTCCGATCATTCGCGTAAGAGGTGTAGGTACCATTAACAACGCCAATCCTTTATTTGTGGTAGATGGATTTCCAACATCCGATCTGAATAGTTTTAACCCGAAGGATATAGAGTCAGTAGATGTATTGAAAGATGCAAGCGCTGCTGCGATCTATGGTTCCAGGGCATCCAACGGTGTTGTGTTGATTACAACCAAAAGCGGATCACTCAATAAAAAGCTCACGGTAAATTTTGATAGTTACTACGGAGTAGAGCAGGCGTGGCGAAAGCTGGATTTGCTGAACACAAATCAATATATAGACTTCGCTACAGAATTAATGACCAATGCAGATATCTATAAGAATGAAACCAACGGCAGCGATCCGGATGTAGTGGTTGGCTCGGGTGTGCCTGACAGAATTGAGTTGGGAGGATTGGATCAACCCATCAACTCACAGACCTCGCAGACCTTCAGACAAACCAACACCGACTGGCAGGATGAGATGTTCCGAACAGGCCGCATTCAGCAGCATAAAGTAGAATTATCAGGAGGCTCCGCGGCATCAAAAATGTTTGCATCCTTCGGCTACTTCGAACAGGAAGGTATTATGCTGGGTACAGGCTATCAACGCGGTGATGTGAGATTAAATACAGATCACAACGTGTCGAAGCGAGTAAAGGTAGGTCAGAATTTTTATGTCGCTTATGACGAGCGTAAAGTAGAACAGCAGTCGGGTGGAAGAACGCAGCTGCAGCACATGTTCAGAAGCTCGCCTTATTTCCCGGTATATAACCCGGATAACTTCGGTGGATTTTTTGGTGCGCAGAGTGTAGATGGTTCCGATCCGGAAAACCCCGTAAGAATTGCTTTACAGGATCAGCAAAATCAACAACGATTAAAGATCCTGGGTAATGCGTATGTAGATGTGAAGATATTCGATTTCCTGACGTACCGCTTCAAGGCAGGTGTTGACTATGTTGCGTATACACAGCGAAGTCACTCGGCAGCTTATAATACAGGAGGATATTCAAACCGCGCAGCAGCATTGGTAAATCAGAATCGCCAGGACTTTACATCTGTACTTCTTACTAACCAGTTAACATTCGATAAAAGTTTTGGAAAGCATTCCATCAATGCAACGGTGGTTGCCGAGCAACAGACTAACAAATTCTCACAGATTACAGGAGCCGGAGAGAATGCGATCTCGAATGATATATATCAACCCGTTGGCTTATCGAAAATAAGTTTTAACGGAGATAAGTCGGAGTCTGCGTTGATCTCCTATATCGGAAGAGTAAACTATGAATATGCAGGTAAATATTTACTCGGTGCTTCGTTCAGACGCGATGGATCTTCACGCTTCAGTCCTGCGAACCGCTGGGGTAACTTTCCAGCTGTGTCTGCCGGCTGGCGCATCAGTGAAGAACCATTCCTGGTGAACAATGATATCGTAAGTGATCTTAAACTTCGTGCCAGCTATGGCGTGACCGGTAATAATAGCAGTGGAGACTATGCATGGATATCCACTATATCCAGCAACCAGATCTATCAAATCGGAGGCGCTGCTGTAACCGGGTATACAATCCGCGCACTTGCTAACTCCAATCTCACGTGGGAGTCAACCTATATGACAAATATAGGTTTGGATATGGGCGTACTCAATAATCAATTGACCTTGTCAGTTGAGTACTTCAACAACAAAACAAAAGACATGATTATATCACGCCCGATTCCGTTGTCCTTCGGCTATGATGTAAATCCGTTTGACAACGTTGGTGAAGTTGAGAACAAAGGTGTTGAAGTTGAACTCGGTTATGAGAAGTCATCCGGTAATTTAACCTTCGGTGTTTCCGGAAATATATCCTTCATCAAAAATGAAGTGCTGAGCCTGGGTGAGAAAGGTACCACCATCGCGCAAGGCGATTGGTATGGCGATAACCTCACGCTCACAAAAGTGGGAGAGCCTATAGGCTATTTCAACGGCTATGTAGTGGATGGTATATTTCAGGAAGGAGAAGCTCACCCGATGCAACCCAATGCAAGAGCCGGAGATATTCGCTTTAAGGACGTTACCGGTGATGGTATACTGAACGCTGAGGATAAAATGAATGTTGGGCACTTCCTTCCCGATTTTTCGTACGGTGTAAATTTCTCTGCCAACTGGAAAGGATTTGATGCTGCACTCTTTTTACAAGGCGTTTCCGGAAATGAAATCTATAGTATCGTAAAGTATGATCTGGAAGGTATGACCAGGTTGTTCAATGCAGGAACAGCAGTGTTAGACCGATGGACTCCCGAAAACCCCAATACAAATGTACCAAGAGCTATATCCGGTGACCCGAATCAGAATGCAAGAGCTTCCGATCGCTTTGTAGAGAACGGTTCGTATTTCAGAATCAAGAACCTGACACTGGGGTATAATTTTTCATCTCCCGGTTCTTTCACAGCTGGAGCTGTAACAAGACTAAGAATATATACCACCATGCAAAACCTGCTCACCATTACAAAGTATAAGAGCGGTTACGATCCCGAGATTGGTAACCGGAACCTGAGCACCAACGGTCTGACAGCCGGAATTGACTACGGCCAGTTTCCGCAGGCAAGAAGCATTGTAGTCGGAATACAAGTAGGGTTTTAAAATCGGTTTTCATTTGATCCATTAATAAGCATTACAATGAAAAGAAAATTAATACTATCACTGATCGGGACATTGGCGTTCGCGTTTTCGTGTAACGACAGTATACTGGACAAGAGTAATCCCAATGAATTCACACCGGATTCATTCTACAAAAATGGTGATCAGATCGTAGGCGGTGTAAATGCAGTTTACTCAAGCCTGCAAAGCCTTGATCTTTTTTGCCGCGAGTATTTCTTCCTGCACGACATGCGCGGTGATGATGTAGCATCGGGCGGTGGCCAGCTTGAAACACATCGTGGACAATTACTGACCGGAACACACGATGCATCCAACGGAGTGCTCATGCAGGTTTGGCGCGGATGGTATAGACTTATTCATCAAGCCAACCAGGTAATTGATAACGCACCGAAGGCTACTGAAAATGTTACCGAAGAATTGAAATTACGTGTGGTAGGTGAAGCCAAATTTTTGAGAGCATTGGCTTACTTCGATCTTGTAACGGTATGGGGCGGAGTGCCTTTAATGGAAACCTACGCGAAAGCAATCGGTGAAGATAAACCTCGTGCATCCGTAGAACAAGTATATACCCTGATCATCTCTGATCTGGAGAACGCTATAGCAAACCTTCCGGTGAAGTCAGCATACAATGCCAGCAACGTAGGAAGGGCTAATAAGGAAGCTGCTCAGAATCTGCTGGCCCGGGTATATATGCAGCGAGGACAGTATAATTTGGCTGAACCGCTCTTAGAGTCCATCATCACAGGTGGGGCCTTTGATAGCTGGGTAGATGTATCATACATCGAGAACTTCAGAGAAGAAAATGAGTTCAATGCCGAGTCACTGTTCGAAGTTGCTTTCACAGAAGCCAACGGTGGGTCTAGCTGGGATGCTTCCGGACAAGGAACGAGCACCGAAGTTACGTTCCGTGGACAAGAGTACGGACCGAACGCATGGCGAAACCTGATTCCATCAACCTCTTTAATGGAAGAGTATGAGAAAGTAGCAGACGGTGATCCGAAGGATGACCCCCGCTATAATTACTCTTTCTATTTCATAGGTGATAAATACTCGAACGATACCAAAGTGCTTGAAAACTGGGGCTGGAAAAAGTATCAGAAAATATACAAGGCCGATAATGAAGATCAACGATCAGGCATCAACATGCGGGTTATGCGGTATGCTGAAGTGTTGCTGAACATGGCTGAAGTTCAGAATGCCCTGGGTAATGATGCCGATGCTATAGCGTACCTCAACGAAGTGAGATCACGAGAAGGTGTTGAAATGCCGCCATACCCAACGGCCAATTACCCGGTGAATACGCCTGCAGAAGTTTTCAGGGCAATTATTCATGAGCGAAGAGTTGAACTGGCAGGCGAGCAGATCCGGAACAGAGATATACTTCGCTGGCGCGCGCTTGGAAAATTAACCTCAGAGCCGCTCGCATATTATTCGGAAAAACATGCATTGGCTCCTATACCGCAGCAGGAAATTAACAGTAATGCTGTGTTAACGGAGGCCGACCAAAACCCCGGTTGGTAGTCTGTTGCCAAGTCAGTTATAGTCATGGAAAGGAGCGAGTTTTTTCTCGCTCCTTTTCGTGTTAAAGTCAATTGAATATATACCCTAGCGTATGATGCCTGTAGAGAAAATATGTAAGACAATGAGCGTTTTGAATGGCGCTTGTATTCGCCTGCTTGCTATAGCAATGCTTGGTTTCCTATTGATAACTTGTAGTCGACAGGAAGAGAAAACATTATTTCAATTGCTGTCATCATCGGATACCGGTATCACTTTTAATAACCGGCTTACCGAATCCGATAGTTTCAATGTGCTAAGTTTTGAATATATCTACAACGGTGCAGGGGTAGGTGTTGGCGATGTAAACAACGATGGACTGACGGATATATTCTTTGCCGGTAATATGGTGCCGAGTACGCTATACCTGAATAAAGGTAATTTCGAATTTGACGACATCAGCGAAAGCGCTTCTATAAAAACCAACGTATGGTGTACAGGCGTGTCCATGGTTGATATAAACCAGGATGGATTACTCGATGTATATATATCTACGATTCAGCCTCATGCCAGCAAGGCAGCTGTGCCGAATCTTTTATACCTCAACAAAGGTGTCAACCAGGAAGGCATTCCGGTATTTGAAGAAGTTGCAGCCAAAGTAGGACTGGCTGATTCGAGCTATGCAACGCAGGCCGCTTTCCTCGATTACGATCTGGATGGCGATCTCGACATGTATATGTTAACCAACGCGCTTGAGTCGTATAACCGAAACCAGATCATGGGACTGCGGAACGATGGTACCGGAAAGAGTGTCGATAAGTTCTATCGCAATGAAGGAGTGGTGAATGGTTTACCCGTTTTTAAAGATATATCCCGCGAGGTTGGTGTACAGGCTGAAGGGTGGGGACTCGGCATTGTAGTGAACGATATTAACCGCGATGGCTATCCAGACCTATATATCGCGAATGATTTCATGTCTAACGATCATCTATATATCAATACAGGTGATGGTAAGTTTGTTAATAACATAGGGGCAATGCTCAAGCACCAGGAGCAGAACGGAATGGGCATCGATATAGCCGACATCAACAACGATGCATTGAATGACATCGTGGTGTTGGATATGTTGCCCGATGACAACCTGCGTCAAAAAACAATGTTCTCAACAGTCGGCTACGATCGCTTCCGCCTTTTTCGTGAGAAGGGATACGAGTATCAATACATCCGGAATGTACTGCAGCTTAACAACGGCAACAACTCGTTCAGTGATATCGGATATTTATCCGGTATATATGCAACCGACTGGAGCTGGAGCAGCTTGTTTGCTGATTTCGACAACGATGGTTATCGCGATCTGTTTGTGGGCAACGGGTATCGCAAGGATGTTACCGATCAGGATTTTATTGCATACGGTAAAGAGCTTGCCATGTTCAGCACCGACAGAAACAGAATGAAACACATTCGCGAAGAAGTGGAAAAGTTACCCGGTGTGCGAAAGCCTAATTTCCTCTTTCGTAACAATGGCGATCTGACATTTACCGATAAGGCTAAAGCATGGGGGCTCGATCAACCATCGTATTCCAATGGTGCTGCTTATGCTGACCTGGATAATGATGGGGATCTTGACCTGGTTACCAACAACATTAACGATGAAGCATTTGTTTATCGCAATGATCTCATCACCGACAAGACGAAAAGTGATTATCATTATCTGAGAATCAAACTGCAGGGAGAAAAAGGCAACCTGGCAGGGTATGGAACAACGATAACCCTATACGCAAATGGAGCGGTGCATTATGCCGAACATCAGACTATACGCGGTTATAAATCTACAGTCGAGAACATCGAGCACATTGGTCTTGGTAAAGTACCTTCGGGTAAAGTTGATTCCATTAAAATAACGTGGGCAGGAGGGAAGCGTCAGATCTTGCGGAATGTTCCCGTCAACCAGGTCATCACGGTGAAGCAGCGCGATGCCGTTGCAACGCGCGAGCAGCGTGCTCCTTTGGTAACTATAGTAACGGAGTCTCATAAGGCCATGGGGATACACTATCAACATCGGGAGGACGAATTTGTTGATTTTCTGGAAGGTCAGTTTTTGTTGCCGCACAAGCATTCACAGGACGGACCCGGTATAACCGTAGGGGATGTTGATGGTGATGGGCTTGATGATTTTATACTGGGAGGATCGGCCGGAAAACGCGCTAAAATATACCTGCAGCAGCAGAATGGTTCATTCAAAACGGACTCTCTTCAGGTAAAAGTAGCAGAAGACGTGGGGATACTTCTTTTTGATGCAGACAATGATGGAGACGAGGATTTATACTGTGTTAGCGGAAGCTCTGAATTTAAACACGACAAAGTAAATTACCAGGATCGGTTCTACAGAAATTCAGGCAAAGGTAAATTCGTGTATGAAGCAAACGCTTTACCAGAACTTACCAGCAGCGGAAGTTGTGTAGTAGCAAGTGACTTTGATCGTGATGGAGATCTCGACCTCTTTGTAGGAGGAAGAGTTGTTCCCATGCGCTATCCGGAAACACCGGACAGTTATCTTCTGGTCAATACAGGCGATGGTAAATTTGAGAATAAGACATCAATATTCTCTTCAGAACTTGGCAACGTTGGTATGGTAACTTCGGCAATTTGGTCTGATGTAAACAATGATGACTGGACTGATTTGATCGTGGTGGGAGAGTGGATGCCAATAACTTTTTTTATCAACGAAAAAGGTAAATCATTTACACCTGTAACATTGCAGAACTCGGCCGGATGGTGGAACAGTATATCCGGTGGCGACTTTGATAACGATGGTGATATAGACTATATAGCGGGCAACCTCGGACGTAATTCAATCTATAAAGCTTCTGTTGAAGAACCCGTAACGGTATATGCAAAAGACTTTGATAACAACGGATCCGTTGATCCAATTCATTGCCGGTATATCCAGGGAAAGGAATACCCGGTGCACCCGCGTGAAGCACTTACCGGCCAGATTCCAGGTCTGCGCGGTGTTGCAACCCGTTATTCGCTATATGGCGGCATGGGTATACGTGATCTATTCTCCAACGAGAAACTTCAGAATGCGATGGTGTTGAAAAGTACGATGCTGTCATCGGTATATATTCAAAACAACGGGAGTCATAAATTCGAAGTAAAACCGCTGCCATCGGAAGCGCAGTTTACACCCATGTTTGGCACGCTGATAACAGACCTGGATGAAGATGGTAATCTGGATATACTCTCCGTTGGTAATTCGTATGCATGCGAAGTCTTATCCGGTTATTATGATGCAGGCATCGGTAATTATCTCCGGGGTGATGGTAAAGGGAATTTTAAAGCAGTTCCCGTTACACAATCCGGTTTTTTTGTTGATGGCGATGCGAAAGCTATAGCGAGGTTGATCTCAACAGAGGGAAGAGAATTATTCCTCGTTACCCAAAACAGGGATAGCCTTAAAGTATTCAGGAAGCCCGCCATAAGTGCAGGTGAGTCGGTTGTCCGACCAAAACCAGGCGATGAATATGCTATCGTTGAACTTGCCAATGGAAAAAAGAGGAAGGAAGAGCTATATATAGGGAGTGGGTATCTTTCATCTTCGGGCAGGGCTTTCGTTAAAAATAGAACTGTCTCAAAGGTGACAACCTCCGGGAGAAGTAAGTGAAAAGCGTGATCATTTGAACGAACACTGAAAATATCATGAAAAAAATTACAGGCATCGGATGTATACTTCTCTGCTGCCTGATTATTTCCTGCGGAAAGGAAGATGCTTCTCATGAAGAGATGTTGAATATCCTGAAACAGTTACAGACAGACTATAGTCGCTTTGATAATTACTATGCTTCGGAAGCGCATGTGCGTTACTATGATTCATTGATCAACGCATCGGGCAGTGCTCAGGATATTATGTTCCTTACGCACAGCAAAGCGAGGGCATTAATTGCCTTGGGACGTGAAGATGAAGCTGTGCAGATTCTCGAACCACAAGTCCGAAAGATCAACGCTGAAAATATTCAGGGCATGGATCGCATGAAAGTACTTTTGGCACTGGCGTATCTGCGCGGTGGCGAAAGAATGAATTGTATCCGCAATCATTCTGCGGAGACATGCATCCTGCCCATTCAAGGCAGCGGCATTCATACATTGCCGGACGGTTCGCGTAATGCCGCGCGTATCTATGAAGAATTACTCCGAGACAATCCGCAGAACCTGGAATACCGTTGGCTTGTTAATATAGCCTATATGACGCTTGGCGAATATCCTGACGGTGTTCCTCCATCCATGGTAGTTCCGGGGCTCGATGTCTCAACGGCACAGATTGACTCCTGCATTTCCATAAAACCGTTTCAGGATATAGCGTCTCCGCTTTCACTGGATATAAATAACATGGCCGGTGGATGCATCATTGATGATTTTGATAATGATGAATTACTGGACATCGTAACATCCGCGTGGGGTATAGATGAGTCAATGCACTACTTCCGGAATAATGGTGATGGTACTTTTACAGACCGATCCGAGCAGACAAGATTAGATCAATTAACCGGTGGTTTGAACCTGATGCAGATGGACTATAATAACGATGGCTTCAAAGATATTTTTGTTTTGCGGGGCGCGTGGCTTCGCGGTAACTATGGCAAACAACCTAATTCTCTTCTTAAAAATAATGGTGATGGTACGTTTATCGATGTTACGATCGAGAGCGGTATAATATCGTTTCACCCAACACAAACAGCAACGTGGAACGACTTCAACAACGATGGCTGGTTAGATGTATTCATCGGCAACGAATCGTGGGAAGGTAATGCAAGCTCCGGCTCACATCCGGCAGAATTGTTTTTGAGCAATCAGGACGGAACATTTACCAATGCAGCTACACAGTCTCGTGTTGACGTAATCGGGTTTGTAAAAGGCGTTACATCAGGCGACTATAACAACGATGGTTGGAAAGATATATTTGTAACCTCACTATCCGGTGAGCGCTTTCTGCTAAAGAACAAAGGCGCATCCGGAAATATACCCTTGTTTGAAGATGTGACTAAACAAGCCGGTGTTGCTGCTGACAGCGTAAGCAGAACATTTCCTACCTGGTTCTGGGACTATAACAACGATGGGTGGCTCGATCTCTTCGTAGGAGATTTTACATTCGATATGCCAATCGCTTCCTATTCAGCCGCTGAAGCATTACATATTTCAACAGGCACTTCCGGTGCGAGTATAGTATATAGGAACAACCGGGACGGAACGTTCACCAACGTTTCGAAAGAAACAGGACTGGCGAAAAAAGCATTCGCGATGGGCGCTAACTTTGGTGATATAGATAATGACGGATACCTTGATATGTATTTAGGTACCGGTAATCCTGAACTCGAATCGATCGTGCCGAATAAGCTTTTTAAAAATATAGGCGGAAAAAGATTTGTGGATGTTACGGCACCTGCACGTGTAGGACACCTTCAGAAAGGACACGCCATTTCATTTGCCGATGTAGATAACGATGGTGATCAGGATATATATATCGAGCTGGGCGGTGCGTATAAAGGCGATGCATTTCATAATGCTTTCTATGCCAACCCCAACCAGGATGAACGAAACCGTTGGATCGTCCTTGATCTGGTAGGTACAAAATCAAATCGTAGTGCAATTGGCACGCGCATCAAAATTACGGTTACTGAAAATGGAGTAAAGCGGAGTATATATCGCGATGTTAATTCAGGCGGAAGCTTCGGTGCTTCTCCGCTCCGAAGAGAAATTGGCATTGGTCGCGCAACGAAGATTGATGAAATAGAAATTCAATGGCATCCGGGCAACAAGCAGATTTGCCGGAATATTGAACCGAATCATTTTCTCCGTATTGTTGAAGGTAAAGATGCAATAGAATATATACCTTCCAAAGAGTTTCAATTTAATTCCGGTCATTCACATCAGCATTCATATCGGGTATTTGATACTTCAAATCCAACTCCGGAAATTCCGCTTTGTGAATAAGGGTCGGTATATTTTGCCTGGTATCAGAACGATTGATGTAAAATAAACTGGTCGACATCTTAAATGTCGACCAGTCATTTCTCTGGTGAGTAACGTTACTTCTTAGCCTTGGCTACCAGAAATTGGTTAACGTCCAGCCAGTGTATAAATGCATCAAACCAGCGATTACTTGTCCGGCCGGGATTTCCAAGTCCGAAGCCGTGTCCGCCATTCTGGTATAAATGAAACTCCACAGGGCGCCCCGCCTTATACCACGAATCAATGACACCAAATTGTCCGCGGAAAAGGAAGTCATCGGTAGCTATAACACTGAACATAGGCGGAGCATTCTTGGGTACATCTACCGGCCCCATACCGCCATATATAGGACCGATGAAGTGCAGTTTCATAGTCTTCGAGTTAAGTGTACAATGCATCGTAAGACCAGCGCCTGCTGAAAAACCGATCATGCCTAATCGCGCTGTATCAACTCCCCATTCGGAAGCTCGCTTCACAATCATTGCATAGGCGGCCTCTGCATCCTGAAGCTGATTCGATAAATCCATACGTGGCGGACTCGCGGGAGCCGCTTCTTTTTTACCATCGTTGGAAGGTGGTGTAGCAGCAGCGAAAGTTCTGTTCATTGATTCCTTGAAACCATCCAATGACTCCGGCGTTGGAAAGAGTCTATACTTGAGTACGAACGCAGCGATACCCTGATCCGCAAGCGCCTGTGCTACTTCCCAGCCTTCATTACCCAACGACAGCCATCGGAAGCCACCACCGGGTGCTACAATAACAGCTGCGCCATTGGCCTTTCCGGGTTTGGGCAGGAAAGGCGTAAGGGTAGCTTTGGTAATGTTTCGAGCCATCGGGTCGCCCCATTGACGAAACCACGTTTCCTGTGCAGGTTGTCCCTGAACACCACCGGTGCCGAGCGGTATAGCGTTAGGTTCAGCTGGCGTTGCCAGCGGATATATAGTGCCGTCCTGCGCCATAGCAAACGTAGTGATGGCGAATAAAGCGATCAGCATGACAATTTTAGTCAGCTTATGTAATGTGTTGTGCATGGTAAGATTGGGTTTGGGTATATATGATTTGAAATAATATTACTTACGTATAGAGCATATATATAGTCCGATGGTGATTCGACTTAACACTGGTTACCTGAACAGCAGCTGCGAAAAGTTATACAGGTTATTCCGCCATACCGGCCATGTGTGGCCTCCCGGATATTCGTTATAGGTATATTTTATGCCCAGCTCATCGAACTTGCTGCACATCGCTTTACAGTTGTTATAGGCAATGTCTTCTTTGCCGCCCATCGCGATCCAAAAGCTTTTCACATTCGTGTTGATGGAAGTTGCGTTGTCTTTCATGTAATCATATTGTGGTTGAGACAAGTTTGGTTGATTGGCAAACCATCCTGAACTGAATACACCGAGGTATGAAAACAGGTTTGTGTTTCGAACACCGGCATGCAAAGTTTGTAGTCCGCCCATGGAAAGACCTGCGAGCGCTCTTTTTTTCTGTTCCGTTTCTGCACGATAATTTTTCTCAACAAACGGAATAGCAACCTGCTTTAATTCATCTTCGAACATGCGCAGCGATTGCTCTCCGAAATTAGCGATACCACCGGTGCCGAGATTACCATCCATCATCACAATGAGCATTGGCTTTGCTTTCTTTTCAGCGATGAGGTTATCCAGGATGAGATCAGTTTTGCCTTGCGTTGCCCAACCCGTTTCGTCTTCGCCACCACCATGAAGTATATATAGCACCGGGTATTTTTCGGTGGTGTGGTCGTACCCGGGAGGAGTATATATATACATCCTGCGCCAGGAACCGGTTACCGTGGAGTAATATCGCCTGGTATGTATATTACCGTGAGGCACGTCTTTCACAGCGTAATAGTCATCACCGGCAAAAGGCATTTCGAGTCCGCTCGCCATCCGGCCCATTCCATAAAATGTCTGGCTCGAAGGATCAGCCACAGCCACGCCATCAATCAACAGCGAGTAATAATGGAATCCTTCCGAGATCGAGTCGGTTGTAACTTCCCAAAAATCATTGGCATCTTTTACCAGGTCGTATTTTTTGCCAAGATCGATCTGCACCTTCTTGGCGTCTGGTGCCTTGAGTCGAAACAACACGCGACTGCCCGGAAGTATACGCGGATATTTTGCAGATCGTACATTGGTAGTGGCAGCTGTTCCCAACACGGTATATTTCTCGAATGACTGCGGATCAGGCGTTTTGAAAAGCAACTGCGAAAACATGTATAGATCGTTTTTCCAAACCTTGAAGTCATGTCCGCCAGGCTCAACGTAAAAGATGTGCGGTATATTTATAGCCTTTGCATAGTCATGCGTGCGCTGGCTGAAGAGCATCAGGTTATCATCAATTCCACAGGAGATCCATAGGAGCTTCAATTGTGCCTTCGCTTTATTGGGAACAGGGAAGAGAGCTTCCGGAACTTTCGTATTGGGCGCAGAAGAGAAACCACCTACCCACGCGAACGTGTCGAGGTTGCCTAGACCAAAGTTAAGCGATTGTCCACCGCCCATAGAGAGGCCGGCAATAGCACGATGCTCCCGGTCTTTCAGTACAGCATACTTCTTTTCCACGAATGGAATCAAGTCGTGCAGCAAGTCTTTTTCAAAGGTTGAAAACGCTTTTACCTTCGCGCTGTCAAAAACATTCCCTACTGCACGATCATCTTTCATCGCGCGTCCGTTGGGCAGCACAACGATCATGGGAGCTAGTTTATTGGCTGCATATAGGTTGTCCAGAATGACTTGTGGAGCTCCGCCCTTTAACCATTCTTTTTCATCGCCACCTATACCATGTAACAGGTATAGCACCGGGTACTTTTTCTTTTTGCTATAGCCGGGTGGTGTATATACCAGGGCTTTTCGCGAAGCACCTACAGTTGTTGAGGGATACGATATCGAATCAATTCTACCCTGTGCAGTTTGATGCTGCGGAACATCAAAACCATCGGGTGCCCGCAAAGCCTGCTGTTGTGCGCTGACTCGCGTGAACATGATGGGTAACAGAAAAATCAGAAGCGTGATTTTTTTCATAACATTTTATTGGGTTGGTGTTTTGTTGAGTTCATTCCAGATTCAGACTTCATCGTTGTATGGCATCACAAATTCGATTTCGGTTGCATCAAGAATTTGAAAATAAAGTGTTGTAAATACAATTAAACAACGACCAGTTATCTGAACTGCCTGAGAGCGGTGGTGAGCGGTTGGAACCCGCCTATTTTAATAAGCGGGTAAATCCTGCTTTTGCAAACGTGTGCAAAATTCATCGGTGGCTTTAATTGGAAGTTCCAGCTTTTAGGATTCTCCAACTTCGATCCTTAAATGTCGGTTGAACACTTAATAAACTGACGGTCGATCTGAGCAAAACATCACCAAACTAACAACTCTATGAGAAAACTTTATGCACTATTAATGAGCATGCTTTCACTGGCATGTACGGATGCGTGGGCGGGGAGTGGTGGACTTTATTTCACGAACCTTCAACAGCAAACTATCAAGGGGCAAGTACTCGATGAAACCAGTACACCACTGCCCGGAGTAAATGTGCTGGTGCGTGGCTCAACTGGGGGCACTGTCACAGATGCTGATGGAAATTTTTCTTTGACCAGCGTAAGCAGCGATGATGTCCTGGTGTTCTCGTTCATTGGGTACAAATCAAAAGAAGTAAATGTCAATGGACAGACGGTTATCAGCGTCACGCTCGAAGCGGATGTTGTTTCCCTGAATGAAGTCGTAGTCACAGCACTGGGCGTTCAGAAGGAATCCAAGAAGCTGGGGTATGCCGTAACATCGGTAAAAACAGATGAGCTTCTCAATAACAGAACAACCAATGTAATGGAGTCGCTCGAAGGTAAAGTTGCTGGCTTGAACATCACGCCTCCTGCTGCCGGTGCAGGTTCGAGTATGCAGATACGCCTGCGCGGACAAGCTGCTTTTGCCGGTGCGAACAATGCACCGCTCATCGTGATCAACGGATTGCCGATCGATCAGGGCGCGCGAGGTGCCAATGGAAATGGAGCAGTAAACCAGCGCGATCGCGGTGACAACCTGCAAAACATAAATCCCGATGACATTGAAAGTATGACGGTGTTGAAAGGTTCAACCGCTGCTGCTATATATGGTGCGCGTGCTGCGAATGGTGCTATTATCATTACCACAAAATCAGGAAGCAAAGACCAGGGTATAGGTGTGGATTATACTTCAAGCTATACCAGTTCGCACGCGCTTAATTTTCTGGGTGAGATTACGCAAACCGAATACGGTATGGGAAGAGGTGGCGTAAGACCACAGACACAAGGTGAAGCACAGTCGAATGGTCAATTTGGTTTTGGTGAGCGACTGGATGGAAAGCCCACTATAAATTTTGATGGTGTGATGCGTCCTTATTCGGCATACGAAGACCGGCTGTTTGATTTTCTTCAGACCGGATCGAATTGGACTAACACATTAGGGATTTCAGGTGGCGGACCCAATGGAAGTTTCCGGATGTCTTTCTCCAATACAGATGCGAAAGGTATCGTGCCAACCAATGAGTATAAAAAGAGAATTTTCAATGTTGGTATCAATCATAATCTATCCAGCAAACTTAGTGTACAATTGAATGTAAACTATGCTTCCGAAGAGAACATCAATCCACCCCAGATCGGAACGCAAGGTGACGGAGCCATTAACTTCTTCGGAAGGATGTCTATATCTACACCGCTCAGCGCTTTTGACGAGAGTGCCATCAACCCGGCTACCAATGCTGAATATCGTACAAATGGATTTCTGGGAACGATAAACAATCCATACTTCCAGATCAAAAAACGTCAGTTCTTTAATGACGACAGAAATCGCCTGTTGGCAACAGCAACACTACGTTACAAGCTCACCGACTGGCTATATATACAGGGCAGGTATAACTATGATCGCGGCTCGAGCTTCATGGAGTGGAATCAATTGAATGGTTCAGGAGCCACATCGACCCTTGATGAGTTCGGCAAGTACAGAGGCCGCTATGATATTCAGCAAGACGAAACACAGGATATCAACGCAGACTTTCTCATTGGTGGTAACAAAGAATTTGGAAAATTCTCGGTCGATGCGAGCTTCGGTGGTAACACCTGGAGAACACGATTCCAGCAACATTCGCAGTACTCACGAAGCTTTACGGTGCCCGATCTATATGCATTGAAGAATGGAACGATCACCTGGCTCAATGAACCCGACCCACTGCTGCAGGGTTTCTCACCCTATAACTTTAGCAAGTCGCGTATCAACTCACTCTATGGCTGGGCTGAATTCGGATACAACGGATTAGTATATATCAACTTCACCGGACGAAAAGACTGGTTCTCGGTATTGAACCCGGACGACAACAGTGTGTTTTATCCATCGGTATCAGGAAGTCTCATTTTCTCGGAATTGTTAGGCGATCAGAACTGGCTCTCTTACGGTAAACTCCGCGCATCGTGGGCGGAAGTAGGAAGTGCCAATGGCGTAAATCCGTACGATGGTGTACTGAACTATATTATCAATCCGCCTTTTAACGGACAGACTACAGCGGGTATATCGGGTACGCTAGCACCGAATCCAACGCTAAGACCTTTCACAGTAGAAGAGAAAGAGATTGGCGTTGAGATGAGACTGTTTAACAACAGGTTGTTGTTGGATATAGGAGCGTTTGATAAAGTTACAACGGACCAGATACTGGAAGTTGCTATATCAAGTGCATCAGGCTATAACAACACCAAACAGAATAAGGCCTCCCTGCAAAACCGTGGTTTGGAAACGCTGATCGAAGGAACACCTATCCAGACGCAGGATTTCAGTTGGACAACTTCCTGGAATAATGCTTACCTAAAGACAGAAGTACTGGATGTTGGAAACGCCAGCGGTACATTGTTAGTACTATATTTCAATGGAACCGGAAATGAATTCCTCGGTGAGCTAAGATATACCGAAGGGATGGCCATGAACCAACTATATACCCGAACGTATCGCAGAGATGCAAACGGGCAAGTCGTTGTTGATAATAACGGAAGACTGCTTGAGACAACCAGCGCAACACCTGGTGCCGAAAAGACAAACGGCTTTCTCCCGGTCGGCAGCTCTATTCCAAAACATGTAGGGGGGTGGAACAACACCTTCCGCTATAAGAACCTCTCACTGGGTATTCACATCGACTACAAGTTTGGAGGCACCGTGTTGTCGTCAACGCATTTGAATATGTTGAGACAGGGCCATTCCAAGCTTTCGCTTGAAGGCCGGAGAGAAGGAGAGAACGGTATAGTATATCCTGCGGTATATGAAAATTCGGGCGAAGCCAATACAACGGTTGTTACCGATCTTCAAGGCTTCTATGCGGATTATCGCAACAAACAGATCGGCGATCCCTTTACCTTCAAATCTGATTTTGTAAAGCTTCGGAATATTTCAGTGTCTTACAACTTTACGAGTGCGCTGCGTAAAATTCCTGCCATGAGTTTCATTAAAGGACTTACGCTCACAGCAGGGTGCCGAAATGTAGCCATACTCTATAAAGATCTGCCGGGCCTCGATCCGGAATCGGTTCAGTCTTCCGGTGATTTCCGTGCCGGTTACGAAAACACAGCGCTTCCTACAACGCGCAACTATAACCTTACCTTAAACGCCAGATTCTAATACTATGAAAATCATAAAGTATAGTATATTTTTCAGCGCAGCACTTTTGTTCGCTACAGGATGCGACAAAGATTTCATCGAGGTGAACACGAATCCTTATGCTGTCTCCGAAATAGATCCTGCACTTCTGTTCGCGGGGGCACAACGTACACACCTGGGTACATGGTCAGCCGAGCACACCATCGTTCAACATTTTGTTTGTCCGTATAACACCGGTGCAAATCTTGGCTTCAACTTTAATGAAGATATAGATCTCATCTGTAATCCGAAGTGGGATCAGTCCTATCCGACTACGATCCGAAACCTGGTTCAGGCCATGAACATTCTCGGAGACGATACCGAGCGTATTAACCTGATGAGTATGATTCGCATCTGGAAGGCGCAAACGTTCATGGGTGTAGTAGATGAATATGGCGATGTACCATACTTCAACGCGGGCAAAGCTGTACAGTTAGAATACTTTCCGGCTTACGATGACGATGCTGCAATCTATGAAGACTTGTACAAAGAGATCAAAGAAGCATTGGCTGCATTTAATACCAGTGCCGATTATGTTCCGGAAGATTTATTTTATGGCAAGAACAGTCTAAGCCCCGCTGCTGATGCACCTGCGCAAATAGCGAAATGGAAAAAGCTTGGCAACTCATTGTTGCTCCGGTTGGGAATGCGATATACCAAAGTAAATCCAGGCAAAGCAGAAAGTATAGTTAAGGAAGCTGTTGCAGGCGGAGTGATGACTTCTAATGCAGACAACGCCTATGTAAAATATGGAAACGGAGCTGTGCATGCTGATAATAATAACCTTCGGAATTTTTCGCAATTCAACTATGCTGCAGAACCATTTGTTGATCAACTTAAGACAACCAACGACCCGCGCGCACAATATATACTCGCCACTTTCCAGGATCCCGGTGCAGTAGTAAACGACACAGATCCGGATACTGAGCTTGCCAACCAGTTTGGTGTTCCCATTGGTAAAACAAGTATAGAGCTCGGTGATCCGAACGGACCTTATCGGGGTGCCAGAGGTGCCGGACTCAATTACTCTCAAATGAACATCTGGATCGTAGCGTCACCATCAGCACCGGAGTTCTATGTAACCTATGCGCAAACATCTTTACTGTTAGCAGAGGCCGCAGCAAGAGGATGGGTTGATGGAGATGCACAGACGTATTATGAAGAAGGTATAAAAGCAGATATAGATACATATTCATTCTATCCGCAAGCCACACCCATTGCCGAAGAGGCAATCGATATATACCTGGCTGAACCCGGAGTAGCCTTTGATGAAGCCAACGCACTTGAACTCATCAACACACAATACTGGGTGGTCAATCTTAGAAACGGTACGGAAGCGTATGCCAATTTCAGAAGAAGCGGTTATCCGGTTTTAAGTCCGAATCTCTTTAACACCAAATTGAATGGCGGCTTTGCCAGAAGAATGTCTTTCCCTGATCGTGAAGCCTCTGCCAATGCAGAAAGCTACGCAGGTGGTGCGGCTGCTATCGGTGGAGATAATTTACTCTCACGGGTCTTTTGGGATATCCAATAGATATATATCCTGAGTATATATAGATATAGCTATAAAACAGGTTTCTTTCATTTAGGTTTGGTTGAAGGCGACTGATGTATGTCAGTTGCCTTTTCTTCACTTCATGTTAACATGATACTGCTTTCCCCTGCAATCAAGACTCTTAAACCACCAACATATGAAACAAAATACCTTCATCATAACTACACTGTTATGGTCTTCTTTGATTTTGATATCGTGCTCCGATGATGATTCAGGTGACGATACGCAAGGTATAATTGCAACCGATGCTCAACTCGTGAACTATGGTACCGGCTACTCGTTCACGGAAGGTCCTGCTGTTGACAAGAGCGGGAATGTTTTCTTTACGGATCAACCCAACGACATCATTTACAAGTGGGATGCAAATACCCGCGTGGTATCACCTTTCCTGGAAGAGACAGGTCGCGCCAATGGAATGGCCTTCGATAAAGACGGCAACCTGATTGCTTGCGCAGATATGCACGGTGAGATTTGGAAAATTGCACCCAATGGAAGTCATACAGTTCTTGCCGATAATTACAATGGTAAACTCCTGAATGGTCCCAACGATGTTTGGATCAACCCGGTAACAGGTGGTATGTATATCACTGATCCGATGTTCCCGCGCGACTATTGGGACGAAGATGATCCGCGCAAGTTCAATAACCCCGCGTGGCCACCAACGCATTCTGAACAAGCCGATGAAGGTAAAGGAGGACATGTATACTACCTCGCACCGGGTGCGACCGAATTGGTGCGCGTAACAACGCAATCAGAATGGGATGCAGACTCCTGGCCCAACGGTGTAGTAGGAACTCCTGACGGAAAAAAGTTATATATAAACAAATGGGCAGGCGATAACATGGGGGGCACGTGGGTGTTCGATATCAATGCAGACGGATCACTGTCAAACATGAAAGAGTTTACGGACATGGGTGGAGATGGTATGTCGATGGATGATCGCGGAAATATATACATCAGCAATGGATTTGGTGTGGTTGTATTCGATTCATCCGGCAAAGAACTCGTCAGGATTTTTACAGGCGGTGGTGCAACCAATAATGTATTTGGCGGAAGCGATGGTAAAACACTTTTCATCACAGGCCCTATCGATAAAGTAAATGGACTGAAGATGAATGTAAAAGGCGTTGAAAAATTCTGAGAGATCGAATCAGTCCTGGGAAGTCGGTTGTATAAAATTCTCCGCTGACTTTTATTAGAAGCCTTCGTTACGTTCTCAGTCGTTATTGCTTTACTCCATATACAAATCACAGACGTTAACTTTTAAGAATAGCATGTCCAGGAATCTTTTATTGATTTTGTTTTCTATAGTGTTGGCCATGGGTTTCATGGTGGTCACACTCATTGATGCACATACCTATGCAGGATGGTTGCTGATGGTATTTTTCGTTTCCGTTGCTGCTATACTCAGGCGTTATGAACTTTTAAAAGGTTACGCATTTACCGTAATGATTCTTGCCGCGGTAAGTTTAGCGATGTACTACCCGCAGTACTTCGTGTCAGTAGGTAATGTCAAGCTTTCTATACTCATTGTTCCGCTTATGCAGATCATCATGTTCGGTATGGGCACCGGTTTAAGCGTGCGCGATTTTGTTGCTGTGATCAAAATGCCGAAGGGTGTTATTGCAGGTGTATCGTGTCACTACCTCATCATGCCGTTTGTTGCTTTTCTCATTACGCGGATCTTTGCATTTGAAGATGAAGTAGCCGCAGGTATAATTCTGATCGGCAGTTGTCCGAATGGACTGGCATCGAATGTAATGACTTACCTGGCACGAGCCAACCTAGCTTTATCCGTCACGCTTACGGCTATATCTACTTTCATCTCACCGTTGGTAACGCCACTGTTCATGCAAGTGTTTGCAGGCCAATATATACATATAGATTTCTGGGCGATGGTATGGGACATCACCAAAATTGTAATTATACCGGTTTGTGCCGGACTTGCTTTCAATAAATTTCTGCACGGACGATTCAAGCTACTGGACGATATCATGCCAACCATTTCCATGATTGGAATCGGGTTGATCATTGTGGTGATCACGGCCGCAGGTCGCGATGCACTGCTGGTCGTTGGTGGCTATCTGATACTCGCGGTACTGATCCATAACCTGAGCGGATACTTCTTCGGCTATTGGTCTGCGCGGATGCTGCGCATGGAGGAAAAGGATTGTCGCACGATCGCGATTGAAGTTGGTCTTCAGAATGCAGGACTTGGTTCAAGCCTGGCCCTGGCAATGGGTAAGCTCGCAACGGTAGGGCTGGCGCCTGCCGTGTTTGCTCCGATCATGAACATCACGGGATCTTCGCTGGCACTCTGGTGGCGCGGACGACCTCTGCCGGATACGAATAAAGTTGAAGAGACCGCAGACGACAATCAAATTCAACATGCCAAAACATAATGAGACAACTATGACGAATACAAAATATATACTTGCTGTCTTTTTAATTCTTACTCATCTTTTACCCGGATATACACAACAGATATCGAAAGATGAACTCATTTTCCTGACTCCCGAATGGAAAGGTGAGCGTTACGCTGATGGCCGGCCGAAAGTGCCGGATGCTATACTGGATCGCATGAAGCTTGTGACGCTGGAAGAAGCGTGGGCCGTGTTGCGTAACGAGAACTACAAATTTCAGTTCGAAGGCGATTGGATGACCATCAATCCGGATAGTGTGTTAGTAGGGAGAGCTGTAACAGCGACTTTTATGCCCGGCCGCCCGGATATACATCGGGCCATTGATGACCGTGGCCACACGCGCGATGGACGAATCAAATCGCAGAACTCATGGCCTATAGATATGCTGACAAAGCGTGATGTATATGTGGTTGATCAGTTTGGTGCCCATGAAGATGGCCCGACTATAGGAGATAACCTGGGTAACTCGATTTTCGCCAAGACGGGTAATGGCATAGTATATAACGGTGCTGTGAGAGACGTCAACGGTTTAAAAGAGATCGGTTCATTTACATCTTTCTTTCGCAGCTACCATCCATCTCATCACCTGAATGATCCGAAGGGACAACTGAACACAACCCTGGTAGGCATCAATACACCCACGCGCATCGGTAAAGCTACCGTTATGCCGGGCGATGTTGTGCTCGGCCGTAATGGTGGTGTCATCTTCATTCCCGCTCACCTTGCAGAGAAAGTCGTGAAGACATCGGAAGTTGTTCGTCTTCGTGATATGTTCGGACACCAGCGACTTCGCGAGCAGAAGTATACCCCAGGTCAAATCGATACACGTTGGTCGGATGAAATTGAAAAGGATTTTTCGCAGTGGCTTCGCGCTAATTCAGACAAGCTCCCAGTGCCGAAAGAACAGATACAGGAATTATTGAAGCAACGTACCTGGTAGATAAAATAAACAATGCTATAGATGTCAACTACAAAATCAAGACGCGCATTCTTCAAGAGTGCCGTGACCGCTGGTGCCATGCTGGCGCCCTTGGGTACAACGTTTGGTAACAGCCTTCTGCAGGCTGTAGACCGAAGTAATACATATTCAAAACCTGCAGACTTAAAAATCACGGAAGTCCAATGCGCTTTTATCAAATATGGAAGCAGCTTGTTTGTGAAGATATATACCGATCAGGGTATATATGGATGTGGGGAAGGTGTTGATGCCGTGGCAGGCACGTATCACTTTGTGAAAGCGTTGGAGTTTCGGTTAAAAGGTAAGAACCCGCTGAACGTTCATCGCATCTTTGATGATCTTCGGAAGTCCGGTATATTTCAGGGCGCACAAGCCGGAATGTACATTGCCGTGCTCTCTGCCGTTGAGACCGCGCTTTGGGACATTGCCGGAAAAGCATTGGGTGTACCGGTATATCAATTGCTGGGCGGAAAGTTCCGTGACAAGATCAGGGTATATTGCGACACCGCGTTGTATCAACGAAACCTTCCAACACCACAAGACTTTGCCAAGTCAGCATTGGAAGCAAAGAAGATGGGATTTAACGCCATCAAGTTTGATCTTGACCAACGAAACGATCCCACGAAATATGATAGCTACAATTGGACGGCAAGCCCCGGAGAATTGAAACGCATGGTCGACCAGGTTACAGCCGCACGTGAAGCTGTTGGACCGGACATCGATATATGTTGTGATATGCACGGACGATACGATGCCGTAACCGGCCAGCAGATAGCCAAGCGACTTGAACCACTTAACCTGATGTGGCTGGAAGAACCTATACCTGCCGAGAATGCAGAGGCCTATAAAATAATTTCAGATTCAACCAGTACACCGATTTGTGCCGGTGAAAATTTATACCTCGCATATGGCTTCAGGCGATTACTTGAACTAGGCGCAGTCGATATCATTATGCCAGACTTGCAGAAAGCAGGCGGACTGGGAGAGGGCCAACGCATTGCAAACCTCGCGAGTCTATATTATGTTCCTTTTGCACCACACATGGTTGCATCGTTTCTCGGGGCGATGGCGTCATGTCATGTTTGTGCGTCCGTTCCGAATTTCATGATCCTCGAATGGCAAATGTATTTTCATACCGATCCGATGTATAAAGAAATTGTGAAGTATGATGGACCGATGGTAGAAAATGGATTCATTACACTCTCGGAGAAACCGGGTATAGGAGTTGATATTAACGAAGAAGGAATGAAGAAATATGCTGCGCCCGGTTATCCATTCTTTAAGTAACAGGTTTACGAATAACAGACGTTGATAGCAATCGCCATCAACGTCAGTTATCGTATCATATAGTCAAGTAATAATACACCAATCAATCCGATGATTGAAACAAGTGTCTCCATCATCGTCCAGGAGCGAAAGGTGTCTTTAATCGTTAATCCGAAGTATTCTTTGAAAAGCCAGAAGGCTGTATCATTTACATGCGAGCAGAATAAACTTCCTGCCCCGATCGAGAGCACAAGTAAATTGGGATCAACGTAGGTTTGTTGTGTTAGCGGATATACCACACCGGCAGCCGTTAGTCCTGCTATCGTAGCGGAACCAAGCGCAAGTCTTAGTACAGCTGTTATCGTCCACGCTAAAATGAGAGGCGGGAAGTCCAGTTGTTTGAATGCATCGGCAATATCTTTACTTACGCCACTATCAAAAAAGATTTGTTTCAGGATACCCGCACTTCCGATGATCAGCAAGACCATCGCTATATCTTTCACCGCTTCTCCATAGATGCTCATGATCGATGATAATTTCTTACCCATGCCAATGCCGAGGCTATACGTCACAATTACAATGGTTAACAGCATGGCTTGATTAGGTTCAGCAACAAACGAAAAAACGCGTTGCGCTATAGCATGCTCAGAAAAGATACGCGACAGGAGTGTAGTTATACCAATCAGTAAAACCGGTAAAAGTGATGAGACTAAACTATTTACTGCGCCAGGCAATTCATGGTGTGGTCTCTCTACGCATAGTGATACCGTTGCAGGTCTCGCAGGAATGTTGCGGATGGTTGTTGCAAACAACGGACCTGCAAGAATGATGGCCGGTATAGCAATGATAATTCCATAACCGAAGGTTGTTGCTATATCGGCATTGAACTGAACCACAAGCGCAATGGGCGATGGGTGAGGGGGAAGGAAACCATGCATCACTGAAAGAGAAGCTAACATCGGAAGTCCTACATAGATCAGCGGCAGCTTGTATTGATAGGCTACTGAAAATATAATCGGAATCATGAGCACGAAGCCAACATTATAGTATAGCGGAATGCCTACGAGAAAACCTGTGATGCTCATGGCCCATACCAAATGCCGTGTGCCGAAGAACTGTTGCATCATAAGTGTGATGCGTTGTGCTGCGCCACTCTCGGCAACAAGTTTCCCGAGCATCGCTCCGAGTATAATAACAATCACGAGCGAGCCCAGCGTATCACCAATCCCTTTGTTTACCGACTTCGATATATCTTCAACCGGCATTCTCAAGAGCAGGGCAGCTGCAGTACCTACCGTGAGAAATGCAAGAAAAGGATTTACCTTCGCCCAGGTAGTGAGCACAACCAGGCTTACAATACACGCAACAAGAATGATGAATGTCATTTGAGACGGGCGATCAATGAGAATCTCTTGTCACCTTCGACCCGGACTTGCCCACCAGGAAATCAAGATCAGCTCCCTTGTCTGCCTGTTGAACATGGTTAACATATAGATTGACGTAGCCACGTTCTGCAATCGCGGAAGGTTGTTTCCAGTGTTGCCGTCTTCTGGCGAGCACTTCATCAGACACATGCAAGTGTATACGTCTTGCTTCTACATCCAGCTCAATGATATCACCATTCTCAACCAAAGCTAAATTTCCACCAATGGCTGATTCGGGCGATACATGTAGCACTACAGTTCCATAGGCAGTGCCACTCATTCTGCCATCGGAAATTCGCACCATATCCGTAACACCTTTATCGAGAAGTTTCGTTGGTAAAGGCATGTTACCGACTTCAGGCATACCCGGATAACCAACGGGACCTACACTCTTCAATACCATAACACATGTCTCATCAATGTCGAGGTTGGGATCGTCTACGCGCGCATGGTAATCTTCTATATTCTCAAACACAACAGCACGTCCTTTATGTTTCATCAATGAAGGTGTTGCAGCAGAAGGTTTGATGACGGCACCGTTCAATGCAAGATTACCTTTGAGTACTACGATTCCTGCTTCTTTTATCAGTGGACTATCATAGCAAGCAATCACTTCGTTGTTGTAGCATTCGATCTTGTCGTGTATATTTTCACGATGCGTTTTTCCGTTTACTGTCATCGTGTTCATGTGCAGCACCGATTGAAGTTCTTTCATGATCATAGGTAATCCACCGGCATAGTAGAAGTCTTCCATCAGAAATTTTCCGGAAGGCATGAGGTTTAGTAACAGGGGAATTTTACTTCCGATCTTGTCGAAATCTTCCAGGTTGAGTTCAACCCCGATTCTTCCTGCTATAGCCGTAAGGTGAATGATGAAATTAGATGATCCTCCTATAGCAGCATTTACTTTGATTGCATTTTCGAATGCTTCGCGCGTTAATATCTTGGAGATCTTCAGATCTTCCTTTACCATTTCTACAATGCGTCTTCCGGATAACTGCGCCAGTACTTTTCTGCGGGAGTCAACGGCAGGTATAGCGGCCGCACCTGGCAGCGTCATTCCCAGTGATTCAACCATGCACGCCATCGTTGATGCAGTACCCATCGTCATGCAATGACCCGGGCTGCGCGACATACAACTTTCGGCATGCGAGAATTCGTCATACGTCATTTTTCCTGTCTTGAGTTCATCGGTAAATTTCCAGACTGCCGTTCCCGATCCTATATCTTTACCGCGATGCTTGCCGTTCAACATCGGGCCGCCCGGCACAACCAGTGTAGGTATATCTACACTGGCAGCCCCCATCATGGTAGATGGCGTTGTCTTATCGCAACCGGTAAGCAGCACAACACCATCAAGCGGATTACCGCGAATGGATTCTTCAGCATCCATACTCGCGAGATTCCGGAACAACATGGCAGTAGGCTTCAGCAGTGTTTCTCCCAATGACATGATCGGGAACTCGAGCGGAAATCCACCGGCTTCATATACTCCGCGTTTTACATATTCCGCTATATCACGAAGGTGCGCGTTACATGGCGTGAGTTCAGACCATGTGTTACAGATACCAATGACGGGCCTGCCATCAAAGAGGTCTTCGGGAAATCCCTGGTTCTTCATCCAGCTTCTGTAGATGAAACCCATCTTGTCTTTTTTACCGAACCATTCGGAACTTCTATAGGTCATAGTGGTCAACTTAGAGGTGAGTGTATTTGCCAGGTGTCATGTATAATGATGATAATGATACCTGGTTAGTATAGTTAGTGTATTGTTTCTTTTGTTCGTGTCCCGTTAACGAGTCGCCAGATACCCAGTGGATTTTCATCTCTGAGTTCAGGTGGCAGCAGAGCCTGCGGCATATTCTGAAGACATACCGCGCGTGTAAAGCGAAATATAGCGGCCGTGCCCACCGATGTACTTCTTCCATCTGTAGTAGCCGGAAAAGGCCCGCCATGCACCATTGCGCTGCAAACCTCTACACCTGTAGGGAATCCGTTGATTACAATCCTTCCGACTTTTTGAGACAATATATCCAGCAGATCCTGATGTGCGACCAGGTCTTCTTCTGTACCCTGTACCGTAGCGGTTAAATGACCGGAAAGATTTCTCGCTGCAGAAAGCATTTCATCTTTACTCTTCATCTCAATGAGTGTGCTTGTAGGACCAAAGATTTCCTCTGCGAGTTGCGGATGACGTTCGAGAACGTCAGCAGTTGTTTTGAACAGTACAGGATGTGCACTGTTATTCATTTCGACTTCTTTACCAAGTGCCAGTACGTCCATCTCAGCTTTATGCCGGGATATACCTTGTGTGTATGACTTGAAGATAGTATCGGTGAGCATGGCACCACCCAAAGTATTTTCAAATTCTGTTTTGACAGATGCTATAAAGTTGTCGGATACACCGTCACGCTGATACATCATCATGCCGGGGTTTGTACAGAACTGTCCAATACCAAGTGTAACGGAGGCCGCAAAACCTTTTGCTATAGCTTCGTAGTTCTTCTTCATTGCTTGTGGTAATACAAATACAGGATTGGTACTTCCCATCTCTGCATATACCGGTATAGGTTGATCCCGTTTTACTGCGGCATCGAAGAGTGCTTTACCGGCAGTAAAGGAACCTGTTAATCCGACAGCTTTGATCAGCTTGTGCTTCACCAGTTGCATCCCCACTATACTTCCTTCACCATGCAAGAGCGAAAAGACACCGTCCGGCATTTTTGTTTTCCTGGCAGCTTCACGAATGGCCCGGGCCACCAGCTCGGCCGTTGCGGGGTGTGCAGAATGTGCTTTGAAAATTACCGGGCAGCCGGCAGCGAGAGCAGACGCAGTGTCTCCACCGGCAACTGAAAATGCAAGCGGAAAATTACTTGCACCAAAAACAACAACCGGTCCTAAGCCGACATGCATATAGCGGATGTCGGGTTTAGGCAACGGTGTACGGAGAGGATCTGCAAGTTCTATTCGTGCATCCAGCCACGAGCCTTCACGAAGCAGAGATGCAAACATCAGCAACTGATTGATGGTGCGACTTCGCTCACCTTCAATTCTGCCTTTCGGCAAGGCGGTTTCCTGGCAACAAATGTCAATCAGTTGATCGCCTAATGTCTCAATCTCTTTCGCGATCGTCTCGAGAAAGACAGCTTTTTCAACTCCTGATTTTTTGCGATATACCTGGAACGCATCGCCTGCTTTTTCGCAAGCAAGTTCTACTTCGGCTTGTGTTGCTTTATGAAATATATAGTTGAGTTGTTCCCCGGTAGCAGCGTGTGTTGAGCGAAACGTTTCGGTTCCTCCTGCATGCTCATCAAACCCGATGAATTGTTTTCCTTCTATTTGTACCATGGTATATTTTAAGCTACCGTGTTTTCAAGTGTACCAATGTGATCGATCATTATTTTGATGACATCTCCTGCGCGCAACGTGAAGTTATCGGGAGGAACAACACCCGTGCCCGTCATGAGTAATGCACCATGCGGAAAGCTCAGCTCCTGAAAGAGATAACTCGCGAGTTCAGTATGTTTTCGTTTCATGCGGTTGATCGATATCTCACCGGAGAAAACAACTTCACCGGCTCGATGAATAGATATACGAATCATCGTGTTCGGATCAATCGGATGCTCGGGTATATATAGGCAAGGCCCGATCGCAGCCGCTCCATCGTAGCACTTCGCCTGGGGCAGATATAGTGGATTCTCACCTTCAATATCTCGTGATGACATATCATTGCCAATGGTATAGCCTTCAATAGTTCCGGATGAACAAATGAACAATACAAGCTCGGGCTCCGGTACATTCCATTTGGAGTCTTTGCGGATTCTTACCTTTCCACCGGTGCCCACGGCTCGGTAAGGTGCTGATTTGAAGAACAATTCCGGACGCGGTGCTTCATAAACACGTGCATAAAAATCTCCACCGCCAGCGTTTTTTGATTCTTCCATTCGCGCTTCGTAAGGGGGCCAAAACAGGGGGTGCATTTTTTTTAAACTGACGGATTTCCGCGAAAAGCCCGAATCCGCTCGGATTTAGCGGATTTCAGGCCGGTGAACACCGAATTGGTTGGGCTTCAAATCATGCATATTCTTTAAAACAGCTTTAACTTTTTAGGTGTGGTTAAGGGCCGTTCTAACGGTTTACTTTAACCGCTTGTTAATATCTGTCATCAGTTCCCGGAGTTCGGCCATTTCATCTTCCAGGCGAGACATACGGTTTATAGCTGTATTTGTGAGGTTCGGCATCTTTGCAGTGAAATACCACTCTACGAACCAAATGTGCTGTATCTCATGGGGATGCAGGTTAAAGTTCGGGTGCGCCATCTTATCCAGGCTATCGCTCATACAGACAATAAAGCCTCCGTCTTCGGTATCCTTAAAGCGGTTTTTTAGCCGTTTTACGTAGGTTTTACCCTCGTTATCGACTATCACATACACGTATTCGTTTCGAATGTGTAACCAATCGGAGCGCTCCAATAACCTGATAACCAGATAGCCGCCATCCTGGAGCGTGGGAGCCATGCTGTGCCCTTTTACCTGGATACACAGGTGAAACCCGGATTTTATCATTTTTTGAGGCAAACGGAGCACTTTTGTTTCGTCTATATGCTCCGCAGCGTTAATATATCCGTCTCCAGCAGCAGCGGAAATATCTACAATCGGCACTATTGACAGGCCGGACGTGTCCACTACAGTAGGTTCCTGTATATCAACCTTCAAAGTACCCTTTTCGGAACTGTACACCTTTTTTGTGTACTTATCTCCAGCGCTATTTTTTGTTGGGTGTACAGTTGGGTGTACAGTTGGGTGTACATCATGGGTAACCTTTTTTGTGTACGATTCAGGGGCTTCTATATCGGTTGGGTTACCCTTTGGGTTACCCTTTAGGTTACCCGTTCCTTCATTTTCAGCGGGGGTAACCTTTTTATCGTTTTCCTTCCCGTCAATCAGCCACGAATAACTTTTGTTATAAATTCTAACAATAGCCGCAATAGCTTCTAAAGATGGCAATTGTTTGCCTACCTCTATTTGTGCGTAATTATCTCTTTTTAAGCCAATTGAGGCCGCAAAATCGGCCTGTGTTTTACCAGACTCCTGCCTGATATGCTTAATACGTTCCTGTATCGTCATAAAATGGATTGTGAAATATTTTCACAATTCGTTTTGCAAATGTGAGGATTTCTCACATACATTTGTTCAATAATCGGAACAAATTATGAGTATTTCGGATGAACTCAAAAAATTAATCAGAACAGGCGACTACACGCTTATTTCTGATTTGTACAAAGAGCTGCACGAACAAAAAGAGGACTTTAAAACCGTTAGCAGCCGATATGTACAGATGGTGATTGACGGAGAGCGGACTGCCAACGAAGGCACCGCAGCCGAAGAGATCATCAGGATTGCTACGAAGGTTCTGACGCACAGACGCGAGTTTATTGATGAACTGTTAACCGCTGACGGCAATGCGTAGAATCACCTTAACCTCCTTTACCCTTTCTCTTTTATTGTTGGCGGGCTGTACTGGTTGTGGCTCTTTCGACTTCGACCAGACATTAGAATATACCATTGACGCAAGGTTACAGAAACATGTAGATGCTTTCTTCCTGGAAGCAGAACAGCGCGGTATATATATACCTAAAGAGAATTTAACAGTCTGTATTGTTGATGACCTGGGCGCTTCAGGTAGAGGTTTCAAGAACGGGCAACAATCTATAGTAAAAATAAGTCGCGATGCCTACGAGTGGTATATAAGTCAAGGCGAAGAGGAAGTAATAGAATTCCTCATGTTCCACGAACTCGGACACGCTGTTCTAAATCGCGAGCACTGCGATCCTAAATACTCAATCATGGCTCAAGGATTATCGATGCACACCTATGAAGGTGATTCGGTAAAACGTGCCGCCTTAGTTGACGAACTATTTTTTAACTACTGATTCCTGACCTGATGCCATTACTAGAAGGTAATAAGATTTGGCTTTTTGTTCCTGAGCTTGACAATAGCACTGTCGGTGTAAGCTTAGGATATATAAAGAAAAAGGTTTCTGAAAGTCGCAAATTATCTCGCCCTACATGGAAGAGTAAAAAGCATGATTTAGATAAGAGAATAATTCTAATTGACTATGATTCTCTTCCAGAAACTACAAAGGTAAAGCTACCGTCACGTGCAGATCTCATTAAACTGAGTCAAGCAGATACAACCGAAGTACAATTAAACAAGCTTCAGGATGCGTGTGATCAGCTCGCAGATCTTCATTCGAAATATACCTTTATATCTGACTATCACTTCTTCCTGAAGCGTACAGAGTCGCAGGTAAAAGCTGAAGATCTAAAGCAGGCCGCTGGATGGTTGAGATTACTCAACGCCTATAAAACACCGAAGGAAACACGCACTATAAATTTCAATAGTAAAGCAGAGTTCCGCACTGCGGTATTAAATAAACTGATTGAGAATTTCCGTGCAGCGAAAGCACACCTATACGGATTCAAAATAACAAACCTTGCTGTACTTCAGCGCAAAGAACTTGAGTGGGCGAAGGCATATAAAGAAGCGTTAGAACTATATTTTAACGAGCCTAAAATAGAGGCTGAAAGGCAGGCTAACGAAGCAGCTCTCGGTACTCTTATACATGAAAACTTCGGCAATAATCACAGACGTGTATTAGGCCGACTGAATGATAATGAAGCGGAGCGTATTCTACTTCCTTCAGGCCGCATTGACTTCAGCGAATGGAATGCCCGCACACTGGTATATCTGTTCATGAATCCAGGTAAGGCGAACAAATTCGATTTCGAAAATATATACCGCAGGTATCAATTCGAATGCAAGAAAGCAGGCCGTAAACCTGAAGTAGAAATATCCGCTATAAAAGATTTTCTCACCTCGAACGAAGTAAACCTCTATACAAAACGTGAGCGTCACGGTTGGGCAGAGTTCGACAAAATGGCTCCGCATGTATATGGTAAGGAGTACGAATATAGTTTCAGCAAAGGAGGTTATGACGGCTTCCAGGTTGACTTCAATTCGAAGATAGAAGGCAAACAATTAATGCTCACTGTAGTTGCTGTGTTCGACTATATGAGCGAGGCGATAACCGGCTTTGATGTTGGTTTTGTTGAAGACGGATTAATGGTAAGGAACATGTATAGAAATCATCTGAACATGTTCGAAGGCAGAAGCTATATCGAGATCGAGAGCGACAGATTTAGCGGAAACTTAGCAGAAGATACTACACAGATCTTTTCAAAGACCTGTCAGAAAATTTCGCGGCCCATCCCGAACGACCCTCAAGGAAAGGCGTCTAACCCCAAATCTCGCTTTGTGGAGCGCCTCCTTCAGGAGTTGAACAGGCTTGCACAAAACTTTCCAGGCTGGAAAGGGACGAACATTACCAGTATAGATAAAAACAGGAAACCGAATCCAGATTATCGCAATGGTAATTATGTAGAAGGCTATGCAGAGAGTGTAAAGCAGATCATCGAGCTGATCAATATATATAATCATGACAAGTACGGTCGCACGAAATCGCGTTGGGAGAAGTGTATAGAGAATATAAATCCTAAGGCTCCGGCTATACCGCGCGAATCTATATCAATGCTGCTCAATCAGAGCACAATGATCGCTGTACGCAATGCCCGTATATCGTTCGAGGTAAATCGCAGAGAATACCACTACGCATTCCCTGAGTACGATCAGTATGTACACATGATGGAGAAAGGCTATCGCGTGAAAGTATACTTTGACGAAACCGATATGAACACTATAGATGTGTTCGGAGAGAACGATCAGTATATAGCTACACTCGGAAAAACTAAACGTGTTGCTCGTGCTAAAGCAGAGCAGACACCCGAAGATCTGAAGCAACTCGGTAAGATGACCAACGACAGAAAGCAATTTGTTGAGCGTGTTCAATCCGTTAGCCGCAAAATGCTGGAGTTTGAAGCTTCACAACTCGGTATAGACATCAGCAACATGAGTTTGCAGGATGCACAGGAAGTAATTGCCGGAATGAAAGAAATATCTCCGGAGGAATTATTCGAAGATGCACTCGCTACCTCTTACGCTGCTCAATCAACAGACTATTACCAGGACAGACTCATACGCTCGAAAGATATAGCGGTGCCCGCGAGTAAGAAGGAGAAGAAAGGATTAGATGATGAACGCAGAGCGCTGGTTAGAGAGCAGGCAAAACGTAACGGACTTATTTAACAAAACCCAATAAAATACCTACCATGATTGACAAGAACACCAAACACCAAATCGTAGAAGCGGCTCGCATCTACATGACCGAGAACCAACTTTCACAAGATGCTTTCACTGAACTTGTGAAGCGCACAAACGGAGGCAATGGTTTCTCTGTGGCATATCTCAATGATATGCTAAAGGGTAAACTTACCACCGGACAGAAGCAGACACCCATCGATGACAAGTATTTCTACCGTATAGCGAAGGCTATAAACTATGCCATACGTAAGAGCTATCGCAAACACCACAATACCGATAATTACTTCGCGTGTATGAACACTTTCAAAGAGGCACGCGAAACAAAATTGCCTCACGCAATTGACGGCCCTACCGGTGAAGGTAAATCTTACACGGCAGCGGAATATATGCGCGAAAATCCACGCAACTGCTATTACGTGCGATGTGATGGAGACCTTACGGCAAAGAGTTTCTTTATGGAGCTTGCACACTCTATAGGTATAAAGGTTTCAGGTGCTATATATGATGTGCGTAAAAACGTTATTCAAAAGCTGAAGAATGAAACCGATGCATTGCTGATCATTGACGAAGCCGAGAACCTGAAAGACCGCGCGTGGGAATCTTTGAAGCGTGTAATGGATGATCTGAAAGGATATACCGGTATAGTATTCATTGGTGCGAATGACTTTGAAAAGCAAATGGAAAAGAAGGCCGACAGAATGAAAGGCTGCTTTCCTCAAGTACTCCGGAGAATTCGGGAAGGTGGTTTCACGCCACTATGGAATCTATCTATAGATGATGCTAAGGATATATGTCAACAGTATGGCATCACAAGTAAAACTCACGTTCGGGCTATGTTCGACAAGTGTCGCAATACAGCTCAACTCACTGCTATGATTGAGCGCGTATTGCGCGAAGCAGACGCTAGCACAGGTAAACGCAACGTGCTTGATCTTATAGAGCTGCACTGTCATGTAACGCTGAAGAAGGCAGCATAAAAGTAAAAGGGACGAGCACGTAAGGGAGTGAGTTTTGAAGTTTAATCATTGACCCGGAAACGTCCCTCAATTTCTACCCTACCATAAACTAATATATATACCATGACCTACGAAGAACTAAAAAAACTGGAGCACAACATCGCAGCAGTACAGGCGAAGCTCGGTGTATTACGTGCTGACTCTAAGCGTCAACAGAACGCTATAGATGGTAAAGAGATTAACGAAGACGTTGATCGCCTGGAGAAAGAAGTAGACGAGCTACAACGCAAGTATATGAGCGGAAAGGAGGCAGTCAATGGATAATGTAAACCTGCCAACAGTTGAAGAGCAAATAAAGTATATCGTGGATTATCGCGATCATTTGCTCGAAGAATGTATAGCGGCTGAAGAGCTGGACGAGACCGATATGGTGCAGTCTTACGCGAAAGAAATCACTATGGTAAGCGCAATTCTAAAGTCACTCAACAAATTTCAGGAGGTGAGCAATGGCTAGTCCTATATCAAAACAGATTGCTACGATTGACGAGCAGATCAGTTTAATAGCTGGAGCAAGAAAGATTCTTGAAGAAACTCCAGGAGCGCAAGTATGCTATAGTGGTTCAGCAGCCTATATCTTCAGAGAGATACAGGAGAACCTACTAACCCTGAAGTTATGGAGAGAATCTTCTGATGTTTTCAAACATGCTGAAGAAGTAATAACCCTTGCGGATGAACTTGAAAAAGGTAAGGCTGATTTGAATAATCATTCGGAACGGAAAAAGGATGCTGCTTTTGCGTTGATCGACTTTATAGCGGAAAAGGAGGTTGATAATGGATAAGGAAAAAGTAATCCTATATCTGTTGGATGTCATAGAGGTTATGACAGAAACAGGCGAAGTTACTCTCGATAGACCTAAGGACAAGAAGATGCTAAATGAGATAGCAAAGTTACTTGTCGGTGCAGATCTTATCGAAGAGCCTGTAGCTTCTCCGACTGATTTACCCAACTGCATTAAGTTTATCCGACACCGGAGAAATACGATTGCTCAACTGTTGGAAAGCTCCACAGACCCGTGGTTCAGAGAGTATAAGAAAGATCAGATGCGTGTATATGGTGCTGTAGAGGAAAACCTTGTTGCCTTCGCCACTGTATGCCAGGGCGTGACTGATGAACTTCTCCGACTGGATTCGAACAAACCTCAAACGCCATTTCCGGAGGAAGAGAATGCACCTTTTATGGGCGCGAGTTACTAGCATTTTTTAAACACTAACTATATATCTACCATGAAAGAACAAGTAAAAACGCCTATCAAGTACGATGTACAGGCACAGAAGAAGTTTATCGATGTACACATCAGAACGATTCAAACCACGCGCAATAGAAGCGCTATACTTTGGGGTGAAGACCTTGAAATGCTTAATAGCATAAGTGAGAGCCTGAAAAGTATACAAAGTGTAGAGATCAAAGACGGTAAGCTTCATCTAACAATAAATGTTAATCGACTTTCACCTGATTCTGAAGCGATACACGCAGCCGTTAGAGAAGCGATGTTGAATGTAATCAATTCAGCGACAAAGGAGGTGGAGAATGTTTAAGGTAATTACGGTTAAACAACCCTGGGCACAACTTATAGTGATGGGGTTAAAGGAGTGGGAAACCAGATCGAAAGGCACTCCGCATAGAGGCGAGTTATATATACAATCTAGCAAAGCCTTCGATGAAGAAGACTGGGAGCTATGTGTAACGAATCCATTCTTTAAGGAAGCTATACCAGATCCAAACAGATTAGTGTGTGGTGAAATCATCGGGAAAGTGGATGTGACAGCCGTACAAAAGACTGAAGTAATTCGGCAATTGCTACGCATGAACGATACCTATAAAGGTAAACGTGAGCTTGCCTTTGGCGATTTCCGGGATGGAAGATTCGGCTATCAATGTAGTAATGCTGTAGAGTTTTCCAACCACATAAAAGTCCGTGGACAGCTTGGTATATGGAATAGTGCTTTACCTCTGGACAAAATTCTAGTACCTAAAGTAAAGGAGGTTGTATATGTATAACATAGGCCCAACCGAAAGGATTATACCGCTATCGGTATATAAGTCATGCAGTGATTGTGTGTATCACAAGTCGCAACTATGGAGAAGTGGTCGCGATCCAGAGTATACACACAACTGCATGCACCCGGATTCTATGAAGCAGTATAGAGGACATTTAGGAAATCTTAATGGGAGTGCTGTAACTCCAGATTGGTGTCCAGTGCTTCTTCAAGCAAAGAAACAATAACCTACATTTTTTTAACGCTACCCTAAAATGGAAAACAACATAGCAACATCAGAGCTTCCGGTAGAAGTAGAAACCGCGAAGCCAAAGAAGACGAAGAAGGCCGCAAGTAAAGGCGGTGCAAAGAAGGTAAGGAACTACGGAGTAAATGACATACTCAACTGGAATTTTAAAGATATAGCTCTGCCACAGGATTGGGCTGATCATTTAGGAGATATATCTGATGGATTTCGAATGATAGTTCACGGTAAAAGTGGACATGGTAAGACAGAGTATATAGCAAAGCTATGTAAGATGTTTGCTATGAACTACGGCAAAGTAAACCTCAATCAAGTAGAGCAAGGTAAAAGTAAAACCTTCAAGACTGCTGCACAACGGAACAACTATGCCGAAATGATGCAGGACACTAAGACACGAGGAAAGTTCACAATGGCCGATCCTTCACAGAGAATTTTTGATGTATGGTTCGATAGACTATGCACACGAAACAGCGGTAGAGTAATTGTATTGGACTCGTTGGACTATATGAAACTTACCGTTGAGCAATTCAAGAAAATGCACGAGAAGTTTAAGCTTAAAGGAATTGTGGTTGTGTGTTGGGATGATCCGTGGGACCCGAATGCAAAGCGCATAAAGTATATGTGTGATATAAAGGTGAAGGTTCACAACTTCCGCGCGAAGATTATATCTCGCTATGGAGGTAACAAGACCTTTGTTATATGGGATAACCCGCACGATGTTAACTACGACTCGAAGCAGCAGGAGAAGATTGACGATAAGTATAAGAGCGAGTACGTGGAAGAGGAAGAAGAAACTATAATAAATGAGTTTCTCAAATCGACTGTAGAGCCGGGCCACAACTTCGCTGATGCTATAATCAACAAGGAAGCTGATAAAGTAAAGCAGTAGGACAAATGAACGCAAACACCATCGACAAAAACGTTCAGTGCATGTTCAATATAACGGAGGAAGAACTATTCTTCCTCCGTTTGGACAACGGTATAGCTTATTTGAATAAGCGTTTCGAATATCAACCTGACATAGTTGAAGCATTGAAGAATCATTCAAAGTTCTGGAAGTGGTGGAATGATCTATGGACAGAACGTGATAAGAATATGCTTGAGAATTGCGAAAGGCGTATGGACGGTATAGTGTTGACTGTAAAGGAGAGGCAACCTATAGGTATATGCGTGATTGATCAGAAATGGATTGATCTAAAAGATTCGTTCGAATTCTATTCGAAGTATCACAAGCCGGAACGTATAAAGTTCTACCCGAATCACGTACTGATTGACGAGTGCGTGAACTCACTCACACCTGAAACTACTTTTTAACCATTAAACACTTATAAACCATGCAAACAAAAACCAAAACACTCACCCCTGAAAAAGCAGCTAAAGAACTCGCAGAAAAGAAGGAATTCGAGAAAGATCTGAAACTCGCTGAACAACTTATGACGGCTTACGCTGAATTCAGCAAAGAGAAAGAAGCTATAGAAGCTGAGAAAGCCGAAAAGATTAAGCCGATCACGGAAGAGTACAACGAGAAGCTTTCGCCTATAATGGTCAGTATGAAAGAGTCAGAAACCAAACTACAGGAGATTGGCAAAAAGCACAAGAAGAAGTTTGTTAAAAACAAACTTGAACTAACGGACGGATATATACTTCTGTCGCTGAAAACCATCGCAGTTACTGGAAAGAATTTCGTACTGGATAAGTTCGTTAAGAATTTCCCGCAGTTCGTTGATGTTAAGTTCAACATTAAAGAACTAAGCAAAGCCTTCACGGACGGAGACGAACGTAAGAAGGTTGCAAGTATGGATATAGACCTGAAGAAAGAAGAGTCTTTCCAGATCAAAATATAGGACTAAACTATAAAGCCTAGACCTATGCAACATATACCAGCTATACTCACTTCAGTAGTTATAGGAATAGTAGTTGTCGTTGTTACTGTTGGCGCAATTGCTGAAGTGAAGAAAAAAGGAAAAGGGCCGCGCCTTCCGGATCTGGATTCAAACGATGATCATTTGTTTATATGAAGAATTATAACACCATTGTTATACATATAGCGATACGCGCTATAGTATACACAGCGCTTGCTACCTTCTTACTTACACACATTTAAGGGGACAGGTGGAAAATGACCAGCTCCCTGTCTGGAGCTGTGAAGGCATGCGATACTACAGAGAAAGTATATATCGATTCATTCTAGTTGCTATATATGGACCGTGCCCCGCTCGTTAACTATTACGGTCTCTCTGGTGTATAAACCGGGCCGCCTGTAGCAATTGACATTACTCGGAATCGCATGTTAGGACTGACAGCCTGGAAAGACAGGCTTTTCTTTAGTATCACTTTTTAAATCACAAACTATATGGACAAAACAAATGCTCCCTTCTCTGTTGCTGTTGGACAAATCGTTCAATACAACCCCGGTAGTATCGAAAGCGAAAGCCACGATTTACCATTGAACAGTAACGTTAAAAGCCAAATCGAAAACCGCGAACCTGTTGCCGCAATGGTGGTAAGAGTTTGGTCAGCTACAACGGTAAACCTTTTAATATTCCCTGACTGTGGCCCTGCTGTGATGCGTACATCTGTACCGGCCAATACTACCGGAGACAGGAGTCCGAGAACATTCACAGTATAGCCCGTTTCGGAAACTAAATGCTATCACTCGGAAACTTTATGCACCTGGAGAAATCCAGGTGCTTTAAATTCAGTAAAAAGCAAAACCCATGAAGAGATTTAAAAAGGAAGAGGTAGGAGAAGTATTTCAGCAACTATACGACAGCGAAATAAATATATACTTGGATAGTTTTTACGATGAAGGATACGACATAAAGTTCCCAAGTATCAATGTCGTAAATAACAAAAAGATAACTGATGCGATTAAGGAGGACAAAGTAATGTCGTTCCCTACATTCGTTATCCCCAACGATATTGATAGTCGCAAAATTGAAGATGTGGTGTCGGTGCTTGCTATGGGTGCAACAATTTCGTATCCGAAGAGCAGGTTTACAAAGTGGTATAAATCTTTAAAGTAAAAAGTTTTATGCCGGTAACACCTATACAGCGTTTCCATGTTCTACTTGCTTTGTTGTGCTGGAAGGCTGATGAATATCACATACTCGGAAAGTATAATGTAACGAGTATAAAACATGTGTCTCCACAACTTCAGCAAAGTATAGTAAACTATCTTCAGGAAGAATGGAATACCAGGAGCAAGCGACCGCGCGGAGCTGTTATACACTATCTCTGCATTATGCCGGGTTATGATTTCAAGACTATATCCGGAGAACCGAACTACGATAAAATAGACGAGTTTGTGAAGAGTATAGGAAGTAACAATCCGAAGAAGAAGCCACTTAACAAACTCAACCTATTAGAGCTTAACAAAGTGGTGACACAGATAAAGGCTATGTATAAAAAGCAACTCAATACAAAGAAGTAAATGGAATCATCAGTTAAGGATAAACTTTCAAAGGTATATGCACTTGTTAACAATGGTGCAACTGAAGGTGAACGAGAGGCCGCAAAGAAAGCTTTAGATCGTTTACTCGAAAAGTATAGCCTGGATGAATCAGTTTTGTCGGGCCTGGAAGTTAGTGAGTATATATTCACTTACACGACTGCTTTAGAGTTGCAGCTACTTACCCGAATCATGGTAATCATGGTCCCCGGTTCAGTTGAATCCTCTTCACGCAGAATGTGGAACAAAAGTATAGTCTCTGATTTAAAGTATATAGATTGGATTACTATAGATTCAGCATACGAGTATTTCCGAAGACACATGAAGGCTGAATGGAAACGTGTTGTTTCCCCTGAACTATCCAAGTGTCGAAAATCAAAAACCAGGAATAGAAGAAGGAAGGAATTACGCAAATACTTCTTTAGCCAGTATGCAATCGCAAGTAAACTATATCGTGAAGACGAATTGAAACCCGTTGACGAAAAGATGTCAGATAAAGAGGCTGCTGATCGGCTACGAATGATCAGCGTCAAAGGAGGTCAGTATAACAAACAGCTAATAGGTTCACTTTTACTAACACAATAAACAAAACTTTACAATGGGAAGAATAAGCTACGAACAAAAAGTAGAACTACTGAACCGGTACAAGTTTCGGCCAATGGCTGTGAACGATCCGGATATACTTGTGGCGATACTTGCTGATGTGGTTAAAGCTAATTCTAACGGCACTCGAAAGGCACGTGTTGAGGGGCCGGAGCAGCAGCAAGACAACAGTATTTATAACCCCGCTATGGGCCTTTACAGGGACTTTATGAAGACTCAGAATAGTTACCTGGATATGAAAGATCCGCGCAAAGCAAAGAAAACAAGCGATGCTATGCGCAAGATTATCGAGTTTATGCAGCGATGGCAACGCGATGCGGGAAAGCCGCATGATGCTGAAGCTGTGTTGAACGGTATACGATTCATGTTCACGCATTGGGATCGCCTCAATGATTACCATAAGAAACGGATTCAACTCCCCGACATCTACAACAATATCGCTGAAATTTTACCAATGATCGCCAATGGAAAAGATGCAAAAACTGCCGCAAAAGATTCGCTCAACAACCTTAAGTCTAGCATTAAAAACAAGCAATACAGCACTAGCGCTACAGAAGCTTAGCGGGCTAACTATCCCTAAGATCCTGGATGCACGCGAAGCGTGGTATAATGTGAGTACAGATTTAGCCAGTAAGCAATCATGGCTGAAGGAACTTGAGGAAGGTCCGGATGGAATGACAAAGAAAGACGCTAAAGCACACATCAAAATCGTGAAGGAAGAAATAGAACAACTCGAAGTGAAACTCTCTAAAACGGTATATCTGCCAATGATAGCAGAGCTTCGGAGACAAAACGAAGAAGAGCTAATAGATACCCTTCAGTTGTTGATTATTGAAGTAGCTGAATTCTATCACACCTCGGAGCGAATGACAAAGAACCAGGTTTTCGAAACAGCTTACCTGATTCTAAACCAGTTCGCGGGACTCACGATTGAAGATGTTGCACTTGCGCTACATAAAGCTAAAGGCGGTGAGTATGGTATAGTATATAACCGCATCGATGGAGCTGTTATCCTGGACTGGTTGCATAAGTATAAAGACAGAATGCAATCTATAGGTATGGAGCGCGAACATCGTAAGCATGTGCAAGGCAAGGGCAATACATACCGAGAAGTGCGAGACCCGCTAACCGGCACAGTACTGAAGCAAGTTGAGCAGGAGATTGATTTAAAGAATACTAAACCTGTTAAGAAGCTAAAAGATATATAGGGTATGGAGTTTAATATAAAAATTCAAGATAAATTAAGTAAGGCTATCGAGAAAATGCGTGCTGCTACTGAACAATTGCAGGAAAAGGAATTTAAAAGAATACTTGTTATTGGTGATATAAATGGTGAACCTCCATATATACTTACTCCCATTATTGATAGTATTAAAAAGTCGCTGGACAGGTCACCACCACAACGAAAGAACCCTTTTGTATATAGTAACTCCGAGTCGTGGAGAAAACGAAGAAAATAAAATACACATCACCTTAACCATTTTACACCTTTATGAGTAAATCATCATCATCCGGAATTAAAATAGGCTTTTACACTGCACTGGCTATACTGTTTATTGCTTTAAAACTCACTCACGTTATAGACTGGTCGTGGGTGTGGGTACTTGCTCCTATATGGATAAGCGCAGGTTTGGCTATAGTTGCAATTGTTGTAGTGGTTATCCTGGCTATAAATAAGGCAAAGAAGGAAGAACATGAGCAACCTGCACAGACATTCGGGAAGCCTTCTAAGTTTCAAGTAAAGTTGAGGGAAGCAATGGAACGTGAAGGGCAAGCTATGCCAGTATATACATGCGTTCGGTGCGGGCACAGGAATATGCGAGACACTGGTCCGTGTACTAATTGTATGTTCCCGTCTTCAGGATCTCGCGGACGTTGGAACCCTGAAGAAGAGAAGAAAAGAAAGTATAGCAATGATGATCACACGACTGATCCGTCAAGGATTTTCGATAGTATACTTCCCGTTAGCAATGATGACAGCTATATAGGGCATCATCATAGTTCTAACGATCATCATTCACATCATCACCATGATTCAGGAAGTGGCGGTCACTTTGGTGGTGGTGGAAGTTCTGATAGCTGGAGTAGTTCGGATTCAAGCTCTTCGGATTCTGGTTCCTCATTTAGCAGCAACGATTAAAACAAAGGGTTATATGAGTAGAGTATCATCTAAACTTGTAGAAGGAACAAGTGAACTAATTGGAGAAATCCTGTTTAATAAGTTAATGGCGTGCTTTGAAAATGCGCCTCAACGACTTATGATATGCCCGGAAGACGATTTAAGGATATATATACCAGAACCTTTAATTGAGCATCTGATTACATATTGTCGAAGGATGCTATATTTAAGAGATCCAGGAGGGACAAAAATTACTCCGGAGAGATTTACTTTTCGAGGTATAAGAGTACTACCGGGATACGAATCAAAGGTAGTTTTAGTCCACAAGGATTATGTATATCAGAAAAGCTTAATAGTATCAGTTGATATAGAATAAAAAAAAGGATCGGGTTCTCCGATCCTTTTTTTGTTTAGCTCTTCATCGCTCGTTCAATTGTTGTCTTCTCCAGGTTGAACTCTTTACAAAGTGTGTCGATCACATCATCAATTCTTTTCCGCTCTACATTATAAAGATAATTGAACCGATCGCGAATGCGTTCGTTACGTTGGCACGTGTTACGCTTGCGCGTAGCTACTTGTTTGTCGAATCGTGTTTGAATAGGGTTCACAGGCAGGTCAAAAAATGTCAACTGCGGTTGTGTAGTGGTGTGCTCTGCGGTTGCTATCATGCTGTAAAGCTCTTGAAAAAAATAGAAACTTTCAAGATTACAACGGAAGCCCTATATATTTGGTTTAATCTCCGAACGAATCATCCCACGAATCATCCCATGTTGTTACGCCTGTGTTGTTGTCCAAATGTATAAGTAAGTCCGCATCGACCTGGAGATCTGGAGTAACCTTCGTGTACTGTTTCAGGGCAGCATGATCCCATACAACGCACCGAAAAGTTTGTGTGCTTTTAACCATTGTTTTACGTGTCGCGTGTGGATTCAGGATACCGACTCTGTTCATGGAATTGAATACAGTTTGGTCCTGATCAGTGCCCGCAAGTGCAGCAAAAGTGTCGAGTTGACTAAGCTTAGCGTTAAAGTTTTGCAGTGTTTTATACACCTTGTCGAACATCGCACTGTGTTCTATTCCTGATTTCAGGATCAGTTTACTGCCTTTGTCGCGTGTATTCTCAGTAAGCAAATGCACCGTAATGTCAACTATTGCCGATTGAATCTCTTTGCCGTGGCTGCGAAGCTCGGAAGACAAGTTAAATTCAAAGTAGACCAACGGAGCGGTATATATAGAAGCATTCTTGTCGGACGTGCTGTCCTGCTGGAGATACCAATCTACCTCTTTGATTTCCGGTATCCTGGTTTTAATCTCTGCTTCGAGAATTTGATATGGGTATGTAAACATGGTTACTTCTTTTTAGGAGTTCGTTCGATGTGTCCACCGGTCCAGCCTTCGAGCTTCACGTATTCATGAAAGCCACAATCGCAGACGACTGAATTATATACCGATCCGTCTTCACGTATTCCATGCGGTGCAATGTCACTCAATAGAAAGCATCCACACATAGGACACTCAATAGTCGGTTTCTTTTCTCCCTCCAGGATTAACCAAAACTCTTTAGGTATAATTGTCATCAATCAAAAATTTTATCCATCTCATTATCTAACCACTTCTCGACCTTTGCATCGAGTTCGTCATTTGCTTCTCCAGGCTTCGGCATGAATTGACGTTGTGGCATATTAAAACCTCTACCTCTTCCGGCTCGCAACCCTTCATTGTGTACCGGTGCATATACTACATCGGTGGAAGCTTTTATGGTTGTTTTTGTGTGTGACACTTCTATCGATCTTCGGAGCTTACCGCTTCCTTTACCGATCAGTAACTTTCTGCCGGGATCTTCTTCTTTGCGATCATCCCATTTACTTGTCCCCTTATCTTTATACTTCTCATTATCGAAACTTTCAATAATGACTTTCTCCAGTTCGACCTCTACCTTTTCAGGCAGACGTCTGCCGACAAGGTCTTCGAACTTGCGGAAACTCTCCTTCATTTCATTGGAGAACTCCTTGCCGTTTTCTATATTCTGTAGTGGCATAAAACCTTATTAAAAAAACGTTCGTATATTTGTATCGGTTAGGGAGAAATCCCTGGCCCCATTGGGGGACGCGAGCATGCTCGGCCCCCTTTTTTATTTTCCTATCTTACCATAGAAGGTCTGGTTAATGATCTCTTCATAGGTCAAGTCGTAAGCAACGTCTTTATACACCACGATCACCCTTTTAATAGCGGTCGTTCTGCGGACACGATTATATATAGCTTGCTCCACCCGCTCCGGATTCATGCTGCTGTTTATGTTGAGCACGATCACTTCAGCTTGCCTTTTAGCCCTGCGGAGCGCACTATCTATAGCGTTGATCGTTGACGTCTCGTTGGTCTTTATCTCGGTTGTAATGCCGCTTAGAATTATATCCGGATTCTTTAACCCGTGCTGTGTAAGTACCTCGCGGATGATTACACTATCGCCACGTCTGGCAAGGGCTTTCGATGCTGCTATATTTTGTGCGAGATCATTCGCACCGGTCTTTATGTGCCGGAAGATGAAACCACCGGTTAAGTTGTCAACGAATGAAAGCTTATAGTTTTTGTCTTCTGACAGAAGACTATATAGCTGCACGTTTGCTTCGTACCTGTCGAGATCTACCGGAGGTTTGAACCCGAATAGTTTCTCCGCTGCTTCTTTGAATGCTCCATCAACGGTAAAGTATGGCGAGTCGTTAAACACAAGTCCGGTTATACCTACATTGTTCTGAAACATTTTCGGCACAGGATCTATATACTTTGCCGGAATGAGTTCACCTTCCGTTCCATCCCAACGAGTAGTACAACGACAGTTCCATCCGTTCGGTGGATAGTGGTTAAGCCAAAACGGATGATCTACCGGATAGCGTGCTCCGTTCATGTTAGCATGATCGTAACGCACACGTTGATCCATCACAGCTACATATCGGATATAGCCTCCCTTGCGTACATAGGTCTGCCATTTACGCGCCATCTGTCCGGAAGCGTATGCAGTGTTATACTCTGTTCGAAGCCAGTTCTTATTATAGTTTGGATCGACTTTGTCTTTAACTGCTTTCTTGAATGCACCGAAGCTTCGTATCTCTCCGTTATCATCAAACAACTCGCGAGCCATATCGAGCGCGAAGTGATGTTGCTTGAATACAGATGTAACAAAAGTATTGTATCGCATTTGTATGAGCAGTCGCTGCTCCTGCGATCCGTACTTTATATTATCACCGCTTGTATTCCATCCCTTCTTTATAGCCTTCCATAATTCGTCTGCTGTAGCGCGGACGAGATCTGCATCGGGTTGACCTGGAGTTGTCTTTCCATCATATATATTTCTGATGGCTTTGTCTACATACTTATCCAGGTCAACCTTTATCGGTTTGTCTTCTGCAACGGGATGGCTGTGTGTTTTACATAAACCATACAGGTGGTTTATCTCCGCGCGAATGTCCTGTGCATGTACTTGTAGAGTGCCGCCCGTTGCTGGGCGTCCGATTTTTTTGCGGGGTTCTGACCTCCGGCACCCTGCTGTTGATCTTCTTTATTTTCTTCTTCCGGATTGGTCTCTTTATAGGTGAGGTAACGGAATTCATAACCTTGCAATGGATAACCGTTTTCAATCAGGAAAGGTATCAACACATCGTTGACGTGATAGGTTACTTTACGCTTACGCCATTCGGTATAGTCGTCCAGTATATCGGCATGAACTTCAGAAGATCCTACAAAAGCTTTTTCGTCACTCGTTCCGGTTTGCCATGTTGTAGCCTTGCTCATTTCATCATTACAGAACAACGCTTTCTCTCTATATATCTGATACGAGTCTTTGAAGCTTGCTTCTTTGATCTCGATCTCATCACTTGAATCACCAATAAACCAAAGGTTACTACCAAAGTTCGCGGCCATCTCTTCCGTTTTCTTCAGCTCGGTCTCGTTGGTTGTATCAGTCTTAATTTGAATGAATGGCATGCCGAATTTTTCCGAGTGACGGGACCAGTCACTGCGGGAGTAATTTTTCCAGATATACTCTTTTGCAATTACTTTGAGCTTACCAAGATTTCGAGGCTTACCTATTTCAATAAGCCGGGCAGCTTTCGCGATGGCAGGATCACGGAAAGGTATGCCCTTTTCATCGCTCACCTCAATTACTATATATCCATCTTCCGGGCGAACGTGTTCACGGTCGATCAGATCTATAGTTGAAAACTCAAACTTTACGCCCTCAATATTTGAGGCAACCATATCAAGAAACTGAATAAGTGAGTGCCCGTAAAAAACTCCCTCTTCGTGGTATGTAACGTACTCTTCGAACCAGTTTCTTTTTAGCAATCTGGTTTTAATTGGATCAGCTTTCGCATCTGCATCGGAGCCGATAGGAAATAGTCCGAACGGTGCCCCGACTACTTTGTTGATAGCCTTTTCGTACTCACCCATGAAGTGCCCGTCACCTTCAACGCAACGTCTGTATATTTCATACAGGAGATCCCTTCGCGGGCGGATTGGATCTTCGGCATACTCTATAGCAAGCTTCAGTTCGTCCTGCTTCATTTCGGCTATATAGTTTCTCCGCTTTACCAGAGCTGCCGAAATACGCTTTGTTTTCTTGAGCTGATCAACTGCTCGTTGCTCGGATGTAAGTGCCTTTGGCAAGAACTTGTCCGGTATAGATTTTAGAATCTGTAATCTGCCTATTCGCATGATTTTGAAAGTCGGTTTTAAATTGAGGGCGACCGGGTTTTGGTGTATTGGTCCGTCTTTAGCCCGATGTATCGTTAGAACTCGTTAGAACTGTGGTTTAACTACCATCTTTTGTCTCGGTAGTTGGCCCCATCGTTGGCGCGTCTCGGAACGCTCCCCCAACGCCTGCGGGTCTTCGGTTCGGATTCTCCGTTTTCTCCAGGCACAGTTTTTACAGGAAGGCCGTCTATATTCTTTGTGCCCTTCTCGATCTGTGCTAAATATCCCTTCTCCGGATTCATTAAATACTCGTAGTTATTTAGCACACGTTCCGGTATTTGTTCATCCGGCACACGCTCATATATAAAGTATATGACAAGCACCTTTGCCCAACGTAATACAGTTTTATGTCGAGCGTTTCCAGTCGCTGAAAAAATCAGATCAGTATCGTACTTCGTAGCGAGTGCGTCTTTAAGAATAGAAACTGCTTCGTTCTCTGCATCATCCAGGATAGCTTCTTCGTCTTCGTCTGCGGCTTCTAATATTTGATCAAGTCGGTACGTCCTGATCTGTGTTTTATAGTCGTCTCTTGAAAGGAATGTGCTCATGTATATTTAGTTACTGTGATACTCGAATGAAATTGTATCGGGATGTATACCACCACAATGTTTACAGGGTATAGGTTGACTGCCGAACACAAGTGAGAGCAATTGCTTTTTTACTCTGGTCGATTCAAGGAATTCCATCAAATCGAAAAAGCGCTTATCCTGCTCGCTCACTTTTTTTGCGATACACACCGGAGTGTGATTTCCTTTGTTTTCCATTTCTGGTTTTGCGTTTGTTAAGTAGATAGATGCCGCCTTCGCATGCGTCCGGCCCGTCATCATGGCCGTTGGGGAATTCGAGAAACTGATCACGTAGCGTAATCATATCCGGATCTTTTTGCAGCTTCCTGTTGAATCGCAGGCAACCAGATTCAGAGATTGGAGAAAGGTCTTCTATACGGCCTTCTTTGTCAGGCTTAGCCCGTTTATCAGGTCGTATCCGAAGCTGCTCCGGCCTACTATCACCCTCCTTTTTGTACTCCTGCATGAAGAGATCTTCTTGTATGAAGTTTGCCTCCATGTAGTGCGGACAGTTTACACCACGCTTGCCGATATTGATTGCCGGGTGCCGTTGTTTGCCCTTCACTATATCATCAGCGAGGTAGTGCGCTTTTACCATTGCTCCACGCGAAGCATGACGCACCCAACACCAAAGTACATCGTAGAATGAGCCAGACTTTCCGATCAGAACTAAACCTTTCGTGTCACCGCTTTCTTTGTAAGAAGGATCGAGGTATGTTATCAGTGCATCGTATCTATCGAGTGGTAAGCAGTCAACCCACGGTAGGTGCTCTTCTTTGAAGATGTTACCTTCTTTAACATCCTTGTGATAGAAGTTTCGCATAGCATTGCGATACCCCATCTTTTTAATTCTGTTGTCAAGGTGAGCAACAGTATATCTTCCCCATGCAGGTTTACCTCCGTCTGCAATGAGTTTCATTTTGCGTGTTACCGGATCTTCTGTTGCATATACTTTGATATGAACAAGCCCTTCGCGAATCGGATCACCTTCATTAACATCACCAACAAGGTGCGCCATTAAATCTTTATCGGCTGTTCTGTTGTTGGCGAAAATCATTTTACTGCCTTTGATGGCAAGACAGCCGAGCAGTGTACCGAGTACATAGTCAACATCTTCTTTGATACGCTCCTGGTTCTTGCTTCGTCTTCTGTTTGCAGCATCATCGACCGAGCAATAATTAGGACGCTTCGCTGCATTACGAACACCGGCAGGGTTCTGTCCTAAACCGAAAGACCAAAAGCCTATACCGTCCGTTGTGGTGAAGTGCCCATCACTCCAGTTACCGATAGTTCGCTGTTCTCCGAAGTCGGCTATATATCTTCTGTTCTCCAGGAGTTCGGCTTGCATGTCTCCAAGTAGTACGGAAGCTTTACTGTCTGTCTCGCTAACGATGATCATTCCGGTTAGCCATTTTGTAGCCTTCAGGAACATCGGGATAAATATATCTGCGAAGACAGATTTGGCGTGCTCGCGTGGCCACTCCAGCGCACAGAGTATATCTTCCTTCGTTAGAATCTCCTTCGCTGCTTTCCTATGAAACCATCCGAAGTCGCTGTCGATATAGTGCGGGAAATAATAGCGACAGAACTTTTCAAAGTTTTGAGGCTTCAATAGTTCGGCTATGCGTTGCTCACGTTGGGCGGCTGTCTCGGTAACCTCTACAGTTACTTCGGTGGCTGAAGAAATTCGAGTTCGGAGGTCGAGCCATGCTTTATACTCTTTACTCTCTGGGCTTTGTTTGATCATCATAAGTTCTTACGCTTATAGTGCATATAGTCGTCCGCTATATCAAGAAGCTTTTTAGCGAGGTCTATATCTCGTTCAGAAACAAAGCCTATAAAATCTTTAGTATTGTTAACAACTACAGACCAATCGAGTTGTTTTGCCTTTACTGTAGTCCACAGTTTTTGGAGCGCATCAATGTCGCCTTTGTCGAGTGTGGGCAACTCGTAATCTTTTTCTTTCTCCGCTCTCAGCTCGGCATCCTTTACCTGTTTGTTGATTACGTTCAGTTGATAGTTTATCAATTTCCAAACGAGATCTTCAGCCGCTTCGCGATTCATTCCTTTTTTAGCTCGCTTCTCTTCCCATCTATACTTCTGTTTCCAGGTGGTTATAGTCTGCTCGCTTACGTCAAGGATTTTCGCGATTCGTTTTTGATCCCATCCGATCTCAAACATCTCCTGTGCGTCCTTCTGTTTGTCTGTCATGGTGCAAAAATGTAAGTAAAAGAGCCGGTTCGAAAGGCGTTGTTTACTCTCACTAACTATATATATACTCTAAGACTGAAGATATATACTGAGAGTGTAGATGCACTTGTGAGGGCCGTTTTATGCCCACACATTTGAACTCGAATTATGTACGAACTCAGAGCGCAATCAGCAAAAGAAACGGACATCCTGATGTATGGAAGCATTGGTGAGTGGGGCCGTGTTCGAGCTGAAGATGTTTACAAAGCTATTTCTGATGCTAAAGCGAAAGGTTATGTAAAGGTTAATCTGAAAATCAATTCTCCAGGAGGATCGATCTTCGAAGGTATAGCTATACTCTCGCAGATGAATGATAAAGACATTGTTATACACGCATGTGTCGAGGGTATAGCTGCATCTATGGCATCTGTGATTCTGCAAGGTGCGCGAAAACGAAGCATGGTAAGAGGTGGTCGCCTTATGATACATGAGGGATCAGGTGGTGTATATGGTAACACTACCGATATAAGAAACTACGCTGACCTGCTCGAATCGCTTAACAAAACGATGGCCGATATATATGCGAAGAGCACGAAGAAAGACGCGAAGTGGATTTTAGAAAACTGGATGGCTGACGGTAAGGATACATGGTTTACCGCTGAACAAGCTTTGAAGGCTGGTCTAATTGACGAGATCGTGGACGACAAAGTAAAGCCAATGCCGAAAGAAGAAGCTTCGCTCGTGGAGATGGCCGCACACTATAATCAATTCTTAAAAACTGACTCAACACAAAATCAAAAGATGGATAAAGAACAACTGATAAAGTTGCTCGGTCTGAAGGCTGACGCAACAGAGGCCGAGATCATGGTAGCTCTGGCCGAAATGAAAGCGAAAGCTACGACCTCTGCTGCACCTGCGGCCACTAAACAAGACCCTCCTGCTGCACCTGCGCCTACCAAACCCGCAGTAGAAGGATCAGCCGAAGACAAAGCGAAGCTGGTTGAAGCTGTTATGGAAATCGCGAAGTCGAAAGGTGTCACAGACGAAAAGCAGTTGGCTGCAATCAAAGTTATAGCGGGCTACGACATTAAAGCGGCTATGGATATACTCCCATCGCAGGCCGCTGCTGAAGCTAAAAAAGAGGAGGACGAAAAACCTCCCGTTGCTGCAAGTATAAATGATCTTCTGACCCTGATGAAGGGCGCAAATGTAGGCAACGGTGCTGCTGCTTCTGGAGATCGTAAAGGATGGAGCTATAGCGAGTGGCAAGCGAAAGATAGTGCCGGTCTTATGACAATGGCCCGCACGAAGCCGAAAGAATTTGCCGCACTCTTCGCTGCTGAACACGGATATACTCCTACTGAGGCAGAAATCAAAGAGCTGGTTTAATACTCAACTACTCACTTAACAAAAAACTCAATCATGAGCTTTTCAGCTATAGAAAAAATCAACTGGCCTCAAGGCGAGGCCGATGCACAGACACTCGCCTATGCAGCAACGCAAGCGGTGACTATCACGAATATGATGACTATTCTCACATTCGCGATTCTAACCGGTGATACTACTCTTAACCTTACTATTGATTCACAAGTGAGAAAGGGTGCAAAGCTTGTTCTGAAAGTTCCGGCTACAAACAACGCTGATGATCTTACTCTCGGCACTGGTATAGATGCACCTGTAATTGTAGGTGTTGCCACAAAAACAAAAACACAGTCATTTACCTACGATGGAACGCTGTTCATTCCGGACGGTGCTGCTGTACAGATCGACTAAACAAAACGGTTACTTAACTCTCCCTTAGATACACATGAAAACTATTTCAAAATTTCTGTATAACCTGATCGCGATTTCTCTTATCGCTTCCATTCTGGTATTCTTCACCGGAAGTATATATTTCGCTGGAGGTATAGCCGTAGCGTTGTTTTTACTTCAGTTTGTGCCTGATAAAACTCCTGCGAATGTGTTGCCTTCAGAAGTTATTCGCAGGCTCTTCTCCAGCGACTTGCAAGAAAGGCTATATCCTGATAACTCATTCTATGCGGGTACGCAACAGGATACTGCTGCTATAGATGTAGAGGAAATCGAGATTCCACAGGATGAAGATGGAGAAGCTGAAGTGGTAGTTAATCCTACACAACTTCCGTTGCCTATATCCATCGAAGAAGACAAGAAGAAAACCTACGGAGCGGATCTTCTTGTAACGAAGCCAACAGCCGTTACCTATAACAATCAGTTACTGGTAAGCTATGACAAGCGTGCGGCTAAACTCCGCAAGCACTTGAATTCTCTCGACCGTCAGTTAGCAGAAAGAATTATGTACGGATGGTCGCCATCTGTCGCGAACTTCATTCGTCAGACTACGGGAGGTACTACACGTGCAGCAACGGCTCCAGGTGCAACCGGCACACGCAAGCGCTCAATAGAGGACGATTGGATGTGGGCGTTTACCCTGTTCAATACGCTAAATATACCCGTTGAGGGAAGACGTGTTGTGGTGCCGCCTACAATGTTGGAAGATATTATCGCTATCAAAAAAGCCTACGGACAGGGTACTGATAGCAATAATCAATTACTCGCGAAGGGTGCAGTTACTGAATTGTTCACTTTCAATGTGTTCGTAAGAAGTAAGACACAGGTATATACCGAAGCTGCAACGCCTGTTAAAAAGGCCATCGGTGCGGCTACGGCTACTACCGACAATCTCGCGGCTATATTCTATCACACTCAAATGGTGCGTCACATTAAAGGTGATGTGCAAGTGTGGATGGACAAAGAGCCACGTGGTGAATACGCAGGTGCAAAAGCCATGAACGCAGGTTTGCGCGGTGGTGGTGCTATCAGCCGTCTGTCTGAGATCGGTGTAGCTGCCCTGGTTGAAGACAACTAAGAGAAACGGTTCCCTAACTTTTATACCCCTGGGTTCGAAGCCTCCTATATATATAGCAGGCTTCACCCTCTACCGAAACTCTAACTTCTAAACACCTTGTCTCACTTGAAAGATAATGCCGCAGGAACTGTAGGGGGATTCCTTACAGTGATGTTGACGGAAGTAAGTCAGCAGCCTATAGTTGATCTAAAGACCCTCATTGGAACGATTATCCTTTCTGCATTGGGTGCCGTTGTCGGTCACTTTGTAAGTAAAGGGTTAAAACTACTCGAAAAGAAATTTTTAGCATGGTGGAACAAATCATAAAGTTCTTTCGCAAGTATAATGAACTTATACTCGGCCCGCTCGGTATAGTGCTGTGGTTTGTATCTGCGCCTATACTACACTATATAGATCCTACCGCTGCGACCTATGATCTCGCGGTATTTCAGAAACTGCTATTTGGTTTGATGACCTTCAATGTGTGTACAGCCAATGCGTTGCTTTTGATTCGTCTCGTTAACCCGTCCGTGTTCAAGTTCTTGACACAGGATTTTGATACAGCCTTTTCAACTCTAAATAACAACTCATGGGAAAAATTAAAATTATCCTTTGCTGTGTGGGCCTGCTTTCTGTTTGGGCTGCTCATGGCTATGCAGGTGCTTTAGACGAACGATGTTCGAATGACGCATGCAGAATAGAAAAACAACTCCTGGTCGCTACGACCTATACCTCTCAGATCGGGGTAAAAGAGAACCTGGGGCCGAACGATAGTAAAGAGATCCGCGCGTATCTCTTAGTTACGGGTGTAAAACATCCTGCTTCCTGGTGCGCGGCATTTGTGGCCTACTGCTTTACTGTAAATGGAGTTGATAATCCGAAGAATGCCTGGAGTCCGTCCTGGTTCGTGGATAAATCGAGGTTGATAAATCCGCAGAAAGTCAAGCCTGAACGAGCCGACACTTTTGCAGTATATCACAGGGAGCTAAAACGGATCGCACATATAGGTTTCGTTGACACATGGCCTCCAGGTGACTACTTCATAACTGTAGAAGGTAATACAAACAATAACGGATCGCGGGAAGGTGACGGAGTATATAGGAAGAGGCGATTAAAGAAAAACGCTTATAAGATTTCGCGGTGGATATAGCCGCATGACAGAATAAAGATAAAGTATATATGATACGTGTAACCTCCTTCTTCGCAGTTCTGATGGTGTTTCTGCTTGTAGCGGTTGGGTGTAGTCGCAAGACTACATCCTCTGTTACGGAAACATTAGATAGTACTCATGTGAAGGAGGTTCCACGTCTTTTACCTATTTCTGTTCCGGGTGCTGCTGTTATTATCAAAAATAAAATAGAATGTGACCCCGCTACAAACAAGCCGAAACCATTTACGCGCGAAAAGAAATCAGGCCATTCTACACTAAAAGAAAAAATGGACACTGACGGTAATCTGACTACCGAATGCAGGTGTGACTCACTTGAATTAAAAGTACAGGTAATGGATAGAGAGATCTTCCGATTAAGACAAAAAACTGTGACTAAAACCGTGATTGTGACCGAATATAAGACCAGGAAGATAGATATAGTCTGTCGATGGTTTAGCGGAATTGTTCTGCTAATTATAGTCGGTCGTATCGCATTAAAATACTATACATTCTCATGGATTCGAAAATAGCATACCCAACGTTCGAAGAGGTAAAAGGATACTTTGATTCTTACCCAAACGAGCAGACTATATATTTTACAAGTGATGGTCAAGCGTTCATGCAAAAGAACGTAAACGATGCAAAGAATCATCAGCGGAGACTCGACCCTGCAAAGGAACTGTTATCTATATCCAGGAAGGAGTATAACAAAGTAGCAGGTATATATACACCTGATGCCTCAAACGAAGATGACGACCTGGACGAAGACAACGATCTGGACAAAGACGAAGATCAAGGTAATACACTTGATGATCAAAGCGGCCAATCGTCAACAGATGAAGAAGCAGAAGGTAAAACCAGTAGTAAGGAAATAACTGTAGAGGTAGGTTTCTCTCCTGATTCAGAGGGTGCATCGACTTCAGAAGTTGTATCTACCGAAGCTCCTGCTTCAGAGACTATATCTACTGAAGCTCCTGTGTCAGAAGTTGTATCTACTGAAGCCCCGAAAACAAAGAAGGCAGTATCAAAGGCTGAAGCTGCCATGAACGACAAGACAAAGAAGAGCGGCAACGCTAAAAAATAACCTGCAATGGCAAGACCTAAAGTATCAATTACCCTTCTTAATAATCAACTCGGACAGCGTGATGCTTCCGAAGACGGTGTCGCTGGGCTTCTGATGACCGGTATCGCAACCGGCAGTATAGCGTTAGGTGAAACTAAACTCATTAAGAGCCTACAGGAAGCAGTCGATTTGGGCTTAACTGCTTCCTACGACACCACCAACACGACCAACGTGTATAAAACCATAAGCGACTTTTATAAAGAAGGTGACGGCCCGGAGCTATATATCAACATCGTTGCTAAAACAACGCTGATGGCGGCAATGGTAAATACATCGAACAACATTCTGAAAAAGTTGCTAAATGATGCCGAAGGTCGTATCCGGATATGTGGCGTTGTGCGTGTGCCTGATGGTGCTTACGTTGCTACCTATACCAATCAGGTGGATGCTGATGTAATCACTGCTATACCTTTAGCGCAAGCCCTTGCCGATGAATTTGCAGCAGCTTTTAAACCCGTTCGAATTATACTCGATGGTCGCGATTTTCAGGGCAACACTACATCGCTCGGTGATTTGAAAACTATGTCAAATAACCGTGTTTCTGTCTGTTTGGTTACCGATGTGGCAAGCAGCAAAAACGCTTCTGTTGGTTTAGTGCTCGGACGTCTTGCTGGACTACCGGTACAACGTAAGATCTCGCGCGTGAAAGATGGACAGGTGGGTGGAACGGTTGGTATAGCAGGCGCATATCTCACTAATCAAAGCGCGAAGATTGATACGCTTACAACTGTAGCGCAAGACGCTGTACATGATAAAGGATATATATCAATGATGAAGTACGCTTCCAAAACGGGCTACTTCTTCACTGGAGATCCTACAGCGACAAGCGCTTCGGACGACTATAATTCTATAGCGCGTGGACGTGTGATTGATAAGGCTATAACTATCGTCAACGAAGTATATACCGAAGAGCTTGAAGACGACCTGGACGTAGATGAAAACGGACGAATCGCTGCCGGAGTAATCAAAGATTACCAAAGCAAGATTAAGAAGGCTATAGATGCAGCGATGACAACTGAAGACGAAATCAGTAGCTGTCGCGTTGTGATCGATCCGAAACAAAATGTACTATCAACTAACAAACTGATTGTGCAGCTATTCATTATTCCGAAATTCTATTCGACTGAGATAGCGGTAACAATTGGTTTCGAAAACCCGGCTAACGCTTAAACGACAACATGGCTACAAAACCTTTTAATTCGGAAGAATACAACTTTAACGACTTGCAGGTTGTAATGCTTGGAAGGCCCGTTGCTGGACTTCGCGGTATACGCTATAAAGTAAGTCAGGATAAAACCAATGTATACGGAGCAGGCTCTAAACCTATAGCTCGCAGACGTGGACAAAAGTCATACGAAGGAACGTTAAAAATTCTTTTGAGTGAACTCCGTTCGCTACTGGAGAGTGCAGGTAATGGTAAGGATGCTACAGATATACCTCCTTTCGATATTACCGCTGCATACGCTCCATCTGTTAGCGATCTGATTACAACCGACCGCTTAGTATATGTGGAATTTACTGAATGTGAAATTGATATTAACACTGGCGATAGCGAGACCGTAGTAGAGCTTCCTATTATCATTGGAGATATAGAGTATAACGTATAAAGAAATAAACCCCCGTAAGGAAAGAGGGCAGCAGGTACGTAAGTCATATCGTAAGGCGTAAGTCCCTCTTAATGTTTTTAACTAAAAAACCATCAGATCAAAGTATGAAACCACGCAAACCCATCAGCGCAAAAGTCACATCAACCTTTAGTCCTACTCCAGAGCAGATTAAAGAATGGAAAGAAAAGCACATACATATATATCAGCTTGATACTGCCGATGGCAGAAGCTGTATCGTGTTTGATCCTACCTTTAACTCGAATCTTGCAATAATGAAACTCATTTTGAAGGCGTTCACGCTGGGAGATTATGAGTATGCAGAAGCAGTAATAAATCAATGCTGGGTTGGAGGTGACGACAGTATAAAAAAAGATCCGCGCGCTATAGAGGGATTCATACCAAAAGTAAAGGATATTATCGAGCTGCCGGATTATGAAGTTATCCAGGATGATGAGCAGGAAACAGCAACGATTATATATGAAGGTCAATCGTTCCGGGTTAAGCAGGCAGATCGTTTAGATACTAAATATGCCGAAGACAGAAACAAAGGTGATAAGCCTCTCGATACGCAGATGTATCTCCTTGAAAGGCTTGCTATAGATGATCTCACTCCCTGGAGAAACACGCGCGGCTATTTAGCGCTACTGTTAGCAATGGGTGACATTAAAAAATCTGTCCAGGTAGCAGTAAAAAAGCTTTAGAAGATGCAGAGTCCGCTCTAGCATCTTCACATATAAGAAAATACGATGCCTTTATATGGTACTATGCTCACATAGATCCCGACACGCTTTCACTTGAAAAGTGGGCACAACTAGCGAAAAGTATTGAGTGGGCAAGAGACCAGGAGCGAATCAAAAGTGACGAACAACTTAACAAGCTACTCTCCACTTAATCATGAAAGTATACGAGTATATTATCCGTCTCAAGGATCAGGCATCGCAGGCACTGCGAAAACTTGCCAACGGATCATCACAGGCTCGTAGTGGATTAAATAATCTCACAAACTCAGCACGCAAAAGTCAAGGTGTATTCAAGCAGCTTGCCAATGAATGGGACTTAATGTCTGTCATTGGCGGGCGGCTTGCAAATATTTTAGGCGCTACAGCCCTTGCCGGTTCCTTACTTCTTTTAGGACAGCGAGCGATAACACTCGCGGCAGATCTCGAACAAACAAAAGTAGGTTTTGAAGTAATGCTCGGAAGTGCGCAGAAGGCTGATACTATGATTAGTCAGCTACGCTCATTCGCGAAAGTTACTCCGTTCGAGACGACTGATCTCGTGAAGGCTACCGAGACTATGTTAGGCTTTGGTATAGCAGGACACAAGGTAATGCCAACGCTGAAAATGTTGGGCGATGTATCGCGAGGTAATGCAGAGAAATTGCGATTAATAACGCTCGCATATTCTCAGATACAGGCAGCGGGTAAATTAACAGGGCAAGATTTACTCCAGCTTATTAACGCAGGGTTTAACCCCCTCCAGGAGATCTCTGCGAAGACAGGTATAAGTCTGGCAGTACTGAAGAAGAGAATGGAAGACGGTGCGATCAGTGCAAAGATGATTGAAGAAGCCTTCCAATCTGCGACTTCTAAAGGTGGTCGTTTCTTTGGTATGATGGATAGACAGTCACGTACATTCTGGGGTGTGTTGTCAACCGTTCGAGATGAGTTTAACGAGTTTTTAACTGATCTCGGAAATAAGGCTCTACCCGAAGCTATGTCGTTGCTGAATAGAACACGAACTATACTCAGTGATATAGCAACGAAAGTAGATTTTGGGCCTCTGATTAAATCATTCCAGGACTTCTTCAATGCTATGGATAGCGCTTTTGGAGTTTTGCGTGAACTGTATGCACTTCTAGGATTTAATACCACGCAAGCCAATGCTATGCAAATTGCTTTCAATGGGTTGGCTTTAGCGATGCGTGTAGCGACAGCTCCTATAAGATATATACTTACCGCATTCAGGTTTATGATTCAGCTCGGTAAGACACTCGTAGAAGTATTTTCCGGTGTGGGTAAAGTATTGGCAGGTGTATTTACTCGTGACCTTAGTCTCATATATGACGGGCTTCAGACCGCAAAGAATGGCTTAAACATGGGAGCTGATCTTGTTAAAAGTGTTGGTGACTTTGTTAAGAATGAGTACGAAGGATACAAGGGTATATTTACTACTGGTAACAAACCTGATCCGCTGGAGATCGTTGCGCCTAAAGGCGGTAAAACGGTTGTAGAAAAAAATGGTGCAAGCGGTGGCGGTGCTGATCTTTCCAAACTCGACAACGGTCTGAATAAAATTGCTGCTGGAGGTAAACAGTCAGTTAACGTAACAATTAATCTTCAGAATCTTATCGGTACACAGAACTTCGATGTTAAAAACATCAAAGAGTCTGTTCGTGATATGGAGAAGATGACAATCGAAGCTCTGCTCCGTGTAATCAATTCAGCTAACTACGCAGCACAACAATGAGTACAGCCGCAGATATAGGGCCTCCGTTCAACGTTGGCGACAATACATATAAGGATTCGAACATACTTCAAACTCGATTCAACTTAAATGAAGTATATCAGGCTGCGTTTGGCACTGTTCGCCCGCCTTATCCAGAGCTGGTTAAAGAAAGCAAGGGTACAGGCTTGTTGCCTTTCGGATCTATAGGAGCGTTAAAGGGATCATTCAAGCTTAAAAGTATATTCAATACAGACTATACTTTGCCGACAAAGATTGATGATTGGCAGATACCGCAGGAACCTGTTATCCGCATACGAGGCGGTGTTAATATAGTAGAGACTTCATTGGTTCGTCTCGATCCCGTTACCAACGCAATACAGCGTAAGAATGTGTTGGAGGAAGCGAACCTCAACAACTACCAAATAACAATTCGGGGTGTAATTCTCAATGAAGAGAACTTCAATTCATATCCTGAAGAAGCTATTAGAAGGCTGAAGGAAATAGTTGAAAAGCCAGGAAGTAGAAGTATAGAAAATGGAATAACAGCACTATGGGGAATTACTAAAATAAAGATTGTCGACTGGGATCTTGACGAAGTAGAGGGATACCTGGGAGCACAGGCTTTTGAATTACAATGCAAAAGTGATGAAGATTTCGAACTCGAAATTAACGAGAATATAGAACGTGTTTACGAATGAAATTGATTATGTCTTTTATTCTTGCTTGTGAGATACTGATTACTCAGCCGACCAGGACAATTAAATTTCGTCAGGTAAACGAGGTTACGATAGAGAAGAGCTGGAGAGAGCTTGCAGACACATGCGAGATAAAACTACCGAAACATGTGTCAGTAAACGGGGAGCTAACAAATACCATCGAAAAGTATATATCTGTTGGCGATGCGGTTTCTGTTAAACTGTGGTATGCGAACAGTCCTATACATGAAGAGTTCAACGGATTTATAAAGTCACTCAAACCAAATATACCTTTTGAGATTCATTGCGAAGATAATATATACTTTCTCCGCAAGACTAAAATAAAGAAGTCCTGGAAGAAGGCAGATAGTGTAACCTTGAAACAGGTTGTTAAATACCTTATCGATCAGGTTAACGCACAGCATCCAACAGCCCGAATTACAATGAGTGGCAACCTTCCTGAAGTAACATTCAGCGAAGGTTTAGTTATTGATGCCGGGAATACTGCTGCTACAGCCCTCGAAAAGATCAGAGAGAACTACGGATTGGTTAGTTACTTCAAAGGCAAAGAGCTATTCACGGGCCTTGCTTATCAGCAAACCTTTGGCGATGTAAAATATAGTCTTGCCTGGAATGTAATCGAGAATGACCTGACCTATAGGAACGAAGATGATGTGAGGCTGAAGGCGAAAGCTATAGGTATACGCAAGGACAATCAAAAAGTAACGGTTGACGATGTAGGAGACGAAGACGGAGAACAGCGAACATTCTATTACTACAATGTAACCGACAAGTCACAACTGAAAAAGCTCGCAGAGGAAGAGCTGAAGCGATTGAAGTTTACCGGCTATGAGGGAGACCTAACAACGTTCCTGTATCCGTATGCTGAACCGTTAATGGTTGCTGACTTGAAAGATCCGAACTACGGTGAAAGCCGGTCCGGTAGATATATAGTGGATAGCGTTAAAACTGTGTTCAGTGCAGAAGGTGGAGCGCGTAGAACTGTAGAGCTAGGTATTAAACTAACGGTATGACAGCACAGGAAGAAAAGTTAATCCGTGGTTTAAGGGGCTTACTAAAGGTGTCCGCGATTGTCGAGATAGCTACGGTTATTTCTGTTGATGCGGAAGGTCTGTCGTGTGATGTGCAGTTAGCCGATGAAACGGATATACCAGACGTAAGACTGAAAGCAGCGCTCGACAATATAACGGATGGCATAGTGGAGTTACCAAAAGTTAATAGCACTGTCCTAGTTTGTTTGATTGGGAATGACAAGCAAACCCGTTTTGTGATTGCATGCAGTGAAGTTGATAAAGTGGTGATGTTTGACGGAACGAATGGTGGAGTCGTGAAGATACAACCGCTTGTAGATCGAATGAATGCTATCGAAGATAAGTTGAATGATCTTATCGGGAAGTTTAAAGAGCACACACATATAGGTGTACAAACTGGAGGGGGAACGTCAGGTATACCAGATCCTTCCTCCATTTTGATTGAAGATATAGATCAGACCGACAGAGAAGATCTTGAAAATACTAAAGTAGAACACTGATGCCGAATGACTATTTATTGGATGCTGATGATGATCTCCGAATAGAAAACGGAGATTTTGTTGTGGGGGAAAGCACCTCTCAGCACCTGAGTTTATTGCTTCGGCTGGAGAAGGGAGAGCTACGGCAATATCCAATCACCGGAGTAGGTATTAACAAATTCCTGGTTGACGATAATCCCGGAGATATATACCTGGAAATTCAGAAGCAGCTCATAGCGGATAACCTTACTATACGTAAGCTGAGGATATTGCTATCCGAATCTGACAATACGTTGCAAACAGATATAGACGCACGGTATCCATGAAAGCAAGAGTAGACCAAAACATAGTAGACTTCGTACTCCAGGAACTTGGATCTGTCGAGGGTTTGGTAGCCTTCGCCCGTGACAATGGAATATCGGTTGACGGCAACCTGGACGAAGTAACGGACTATAAGATACTTGCTTCATCCATCGTTCGGGCTGATATAGTTGCTTACTACGATAACAACGAACTGGAGGTAGCTACAGGTTTTGTAGAGAATACCTTCGATGATAGAACATGGGATGACTCGTTCGATGATTCATTCGGAGATTAAAAAGTAAAGTATATGGCACAAAAGACAGATGCACAGTTAAAGACCGATAACAATGTTATTCGTAACGAGACGGTAAAGAAGGCAAACACAAAGACACGTGTCGCGGATACGTTGGATCATTATGCGGACAGTAAAGTGAACCGCGCTACGATAGCAACAACGGGCACAGTTGTACAATTCGATGTTGAAAGAACTTACGGAGCGGTAAGTCCGGAGACGGGAAATATAACTGTTGATACGGACGGTGCTTGTCTTGGTATGGTTCAGTTGATGCGGCACAATCATCCTTCCACTGAACCGACCTTTTCTTCTCCGTTCAAGAGAGTTTCCGGAGAGTACGTTCCGGGAGTCCTAAACTATATATACATGGAGTATATATCTACTGCGGAGATATTGGTTTCAATCATGCAGCAACAATAGGTAATAAGTAAATGAGACGTAAATCCTTTCTGGCAAGTTTGGGCGGTGCCTCCGGAAATTTACCTCCGGTTGTTTCGGGTATAACTGTCACTGAAACCGGTGGAGTATTAACGCATACTTCAACGTATTTTGATCCTGACGGAGATCTCGAAGACGATCAGGTGCCGCTCGCTATTGGTGTAGGATGTACCGGTATTAATTTGCCGGGCTTTCTAAATCAGGGCGAGATACTTGCCGGCAGCTATACATACGAGCATATCAATCAGAAGGCAGAGGGTACGACTACGTTTAAATTCTATGCTGCTGACGATGCCGTGGGGACGAATGAAACAGTAATCGCCACTACTCAGAACTTTACTTTAACAAGCGCACAACTCGGGAAGCATATAGATTTCGGTGTGCGTCCTGTTACAAGTGAAGGAACGCTCGGTGCTGAAGTAAGGATCGGGTATAGCACAGAGGCAGTAGGCGTAACACTTACTACTATCACTGCACTGATTAAATTCTGTAGAGCTACATTCACAGCAATCACAGGCGATACACGTGCTTGGAATATAGCAAGCTCGGACACTCCAAACGAAAGCTTTGAATTAAATCACCTGATTGCTGCGAACGATAGTACGACAAGTACTTCGAGTAATCCTATACCAACTACACATCCGACAACCGTAACGTTTACCGTTGGTGCGGGGCTGCCTTATGTAGCTGGTAAGAAGATGACGTGCAGAGCTGGAGTTGCTGCATACTTTTGGGGCACTGTCGTTTCATATACCGGTACAACGCTGGTAATATCTTCTGAAGGCAATGTCGGTACAGGAACTTTTACAAGCTGGTTGATTGGATACGATTCTGAAGTAAATCTCGATGTTGATTTGGCTATGTCAAGTCAGGCGGGCCTCGGAGTTACCGTTGCCGGAACGGGAGCTGCCTCAGACTTCCCGGCAGGATCTGGTCGCGACTGGTGGTATACTCCAGCGGGCGCACCTCAAACACGAGGCTTCCAGTTAGAAATCCCTTCGCACCTTCGCGGCAGAACCTGGACAATAACAACGCTCCACAACAGAAGCTCTACAGCTCCGAACGCTATTGACTTAACCGTGGGAGGTGTAAACCAAACTATAGCCGATGTTACCGGTGCTGCCCTCGATGATGTGCTGGTATTCAATATATATGTGGACACCGAAACAACTTCAATAACATTCCGCTTCCTGGACGGTAGCGGTATTTGTATGATTAATGCAATGAAGATTTCAACTAAAGTTTTACCGTCATGATGAAACAGTATACACTCGATAATGGGAAGAGATTATATTCTTTTGACCCGGACGAACTGGTAACAATTCAAAACAACGAGGTAGTTACCGGAGAAGGTATTGCTTTGGGACTTCATCCCGAAGGAAAGAAGATAATGATCATGTTAAGCGGTGAAGATAAGCTCCGACAATTGGGAGTGTTTTCAAAGCTCACCGATGAGATGATCGAGCTATATGTATACCCTGGCGATAAGCCTGTGTTGGCAACTCCAGGGCGTTACTCCAGATCGTTAGCCTATCAAAAGTTGAAAGCAGTTCTAAAGGAAGGTAATGCCTTCCTTGATCCTATTTTAATGGTTTCTAAGTAAAGTATATATGGCAACGACTTACTTTTGGAATAAAGGTTTCACTATTGAAGGGCCGAACAAAACGGCCTACAATCCCGGCCCTATACAATTCAATCTGAATTACCTGGAGGCGCAAGTATCACAGTATGGTACTGTGAAGTGGACGTTTACAAATTCCAAAACAGGCGATGAATTAAAGACCGTTCTTTCTCAAAGTCCCTCTGTAGACTTCACTTACGAAGAAGGTAAAGACGGTGTAGATGTACTACTGGAGATTCGAGTAGGTACACACTTAATTCCTTTCTTCAAAGAGTCCAGGTTCTTTATTACTCAGGATCTATCGGAGGCTGATCATGTTATAAATATGTCTCTCGGGTCAGCCGATCCGTTAATCGATGATCTTACCAATGGACAACAGGAAGTAAATGCCGGTGCTATTGCTCCGGGATCTGTTATATACTTGTCTGGTAATTTAAGTACGGCACGTATTCGCTTTCGAAACGTTGTCGGTACTGCTGAAAATCCAATCTGGATTACAATAGATGATACCGACAATATATATACGCTCGACAAAAGCGGAACGTCATACGATGATGTATTCCAGTTTACTGATAACTGTCGTCACGTTCGACTTGTTGGTAAGAAGAGGGCGGACAGTACCTATAGACTTCGCTTTGTTGATGGCGGTATCAGTTCACAGCAGTTTCTCGGAGCCGCAGAAAGTCATCATGATATACGGGTACAGGATGTGGAAGTAGAGAACCCTCAAAGCTCTGGTATAAAGTTAAAACTCGATACAGTGAACCGGTTTACCGGTGCTTTCGATGACTGCATGGTGATAGGCAACTATATACATGGAGCAGGCAACGAATGTATATACATGGGACACTTTAACGCCAACTTCGATAGTACTTTTAACGGTGGTGATTATCATCACAGGATGAATAATCTTACCATAATTGCGAACCATTGTAAAAACGGTGGATGGGACGGGTTGCAAGCTTCTAACGCTTGGCTGAATTGCAGAATCATTTACAATCTGGTTGAAGAGAATGCGATGACCAGTACTTCCGGACAGAACTTCTCTATAGTTATGAACGGGGGCTTTAGCGGGCGTACAAACAATAATGTTTGCATACGTGAAGGTATGCAGTGTTTCCCCGGTGGATCGTTGGTGAGTATATTTAATAACGTTATCGATGGTTATAACAGCCAGAACGGTATATATGTACGCAGAACAGACAATCCTATGACTGTCGCACCAAACGGAGACAGCTATGTGCATAACGAACCTGATACCTTTTTAAATGTATTTCAGAACTTGATTATATCTATTCAAGATCCTATATACATGGCAGACTTTGACGATGCAGGCTCCGGCATTGTTCCTATATATGCACTCAACTTTGTAAACAATACGTTGTTCTTTTCGTCTCCGGTAGAGGGACAATTCCGCTACAATGAACCAGGAAGTTCACCTCCAGGAGTACAGATAAACAATTATGTAGCGGCAAGTATATCGGGTATTGGTCTGGCTGATCGCGATAACAAGGACTATGATTATTCAGATAGTTCAAGTATACCGAGTCAGACAACGAAAGGAGTTGATACTTCAGGTGCTGAGAATTTTGCTACAGATCTTGGAGGTGTAAGTATCATAACTGACAACACGCTGAAGATAACAGACCTGTTTAAAACTTCATTTGTCACTGACATAAACGATATGTGTGCTCCGCTAAATGGATACTTCGGGTTTGGGCATTCTCCAAGACGTGTAAAGAACCATGAAACGTTGCGAGAACCGGATATTACGAAAAGCTTAAAGTCATGGTATACCACAACGAAGGAATACGGTGTAGATGAATCTTGGAGCAACTTACAAGGCCCTTCCGATAAAGTTCAGTTGCCTGAATGTTATAGTGGGAAGATCAACCGAACGGCCGCAAATAACGGCCTTCGAATCGTAGGTGCAGAGAGAAAGATAGCGAAGACAGGCAAGCGCTACGGCCTGGAGTATTTTGATTTAGAAAGCAAAGCATTATGAGAACTATAGCGGAAATACTTGAGCAAATAAATATAGCAAAGCAACGCATAAACGAAATATACCTCAGCATTACCGGAGAGGTGAATAGTGATGCAACGCTCGCAGGTCTTACCAGTGCTTCCAAAACTGCTGAATTCAAGTTGTGGATATATATATGGGCTTGTATGTCTTATATACAGGAGCAGGTTTGGGAAGAGAAGCGGCTGGAGATAGAAGAAGAGGTTAACAACAGTGTGGCCGGGACTGATCAATGGTTGCAACAGGAACTATTAAAGTTTCAGTACGGTGATGCTCTTCTGATCAACACGACAACAAAGAAGCCGTACTATGCGGTAATAGATGCAACAAAGCAGATCGTTAAAAGATGTGCTGTTGTTTCAAGTGGTGGCGTTACGCAAATAAAAGTTGCGAAAGAAAACGGCTCCGGAGATCCGATTGCGTTGTCGGCTCCTGAGCTATCAGCTTTTGCAAGCTATATGAAGAAGATACAGTTTGCGGGCAGCAACCTGGGTGCTCCTGTTTCACTTGCTTCTGACAAGCTTAATGCGCCAATGACGGTATACTATAACGGTACTGTTGTGCTGGATGATATGAAAGCACTCGTTCAAGCTGCATTCAATAACTATTTGAAGAATCTGCCTTTCAATGCTGAATATAAAATATCTGCACATCAGGACTATATACAGGCTGTAGCTAATGTTAACGATGTTGTAATCGGAGTTGTGCAGGCTAAAGCAAATGCAGGAAGTTACGGCACTGTAAACAGAGTATACTATCCGGCAGCGGGATACCTGGAGCGCGATGCAACGATCGATTTTGATACCATGATAACTTACGTACCTCAGTAAATGGCATTAACAAGTTATTCTCTCGACTTCCTGAAGCTCGTAAAAATTCTTATGGGAACTATTCACCGTAAGACAAAAAGAGTTGCATGGTTAACGGCATCAATGAAGAACCTATCGGATACACACGATAGGTTTTTGGCGTATGCAGATCAGAAGAGCTATGAGATAAAATTCAATGGGCAGACAATCATTCTGGAGCAACTACTTATAGAAAAGTTTGGCAACGGGATATATATCACTAACAACCTGCTGGAGCTTAATGGTGCGTTTGTTGGAGAGGGAGCTGATACTGCTTTCTTTGTCGGTGAGGGTGATGATAATTCACAGTTCATTGACGAGACGTATTCGGTAGATGCTAAAAGCTTTATAGTAAACGTCCCTAGCTCGATCACCTTTGTTACAAGTGAAATGCAGGCATATATCAACAAATACAAAATGTACGGAACAACCTACGAAATAGTAATTATATGAAGAAGATACTTACAGGCAATATTGTCGAGAATGTTAGACGTCAACCATTCAACAAAGCTTCAGTTGATCATATTCAAGAGGCGTACACCGAGATAATTTCAGAGCTGGTTAAAGGTATCGTGAACGATGAAGCTGGAGTGATGTGTATCCGTGGTTGTGTTGATAGCGATGCGGGTGCTACTGCCTGGAATATCAGTGCCGGAGCTGTTGCTTATAATGGTGAGGTGTATTTGGTTCCTGCTTTTGTTGGTTCACACGGTAGTAATGTTCCTGTACTCAGTTTAACGACAACCTATCGAGCAGGAGATCCGGTGAAGTTCTCCGATAACAACGAGTACAATGTACATGAGATTAAGACGGCAGTATGGAGTATGGGTGCAAGTGGCTCCGGGTTGGTCGATTTCTCCGCGCTAAAGAGAATGCGTGATTATACGCGCCCCAATAACTTAAATGCTGGAGGTTTAACGTTGCGGCCTGTTATGCTGAATCCAGGAACGCTTTGGGATATGGATGCAAACGGGGATTATGATGTAGCTCACGGCCTTTCAGATGTTACTAAAATTCGCTCCATTGATGTAATGATAAAAAGCAATGGTGGTGGTATGTTCCCATTAATGCGAGTTTTAACGGGAGGCGCTGTGTGTGGTGGTATTACAAGTATCGATGCGACAAATATTACTCTGTTTAGGATAACAACAGCTAACGGGGGTATATTCGATTCTGCGGGCTTTAATGCATCGACTGTATACGTTACATTGTGGGTTTGGGCATAAAAAAAGATGCCCCTTCGGTCGGGAAGGGGCAACAGCCAGTGAAACATTTAGCATGTAGGGTAATGACGGCTAACATTCCCGACATTTCGAAAGTATATAAGTTTTTTCTTCTTTCCTAAAATATTTTCCGTAATTAGCAGCGCGTCCGCTGGGTATTCTAACGGCATTCTATTCGAGTTCGAGCAGTCGAACGGTCTTTAGCGGTATCAATTAGCTTTCAAATTTTTTTTCAGGTATTAAGCGATTTTTTGAGGTGTCGAAATATGCACTTTTTGAATTTTTTTTTGTGCATGTTCTGAAGTGGCGATTATATTCGCGACTTCGCTGATACGTAACACCTGATGCCCATACTTCCTGTTGGGAAATGGGCGGAAGTAAGTTTGCTTCAGTTATACTTACAAGCGAAGCATCAGCATCAAGCGATCTGATTTCTTCGAGTAACTGTGCGAACAGGTTCGAACGATTGACAACGGCATCCCAATCTGTCTTTTCAGAAAGGAAGTACGCGCCTAAGTGTTCAATGATAATTCCCTTTTTTGTATTATATAGTTTCATACGTGATATTACGGGTTGGATATATTTTGCGTTAGTACATTGGAGGTTGTCTTCAGCAGTGCATCGGGCTGTCCACCGCCAATGCTGATGCTGACAGGCCCCGCTATTGCAGGGAGCTTTACCTTGAACGCTATGTCGCGCGATTCACCAGCGTTCAGATGAATTCGTTTGAATGCCACTAAAGATCGTATGGTAGACTTTTTACCAACTGTATATTTTGATGAAGTATAAACCTGTGCTACTTCATCTCCTTCACGATTACCGGTGTTTGTTACTTTTGCTACGATGCGAAGTGAATCGCCTGCAAATTTTTCAATACTTAGATTGGAATACCGAAATGTAGTATAGCTCAACCCATAGCCAAACGGATAGAGTGGCGTACCTGGAAAGTATCGATAGGTTTGAGTCGTAATATGATAATCATCAAAACCGGGAAGTTGATCGGTGGATTTATAAAACGTTACAGGCAGTCTTCCTCCGGGATTATAGTCACCAAATAAAACATCTGCTATAGCACGACCTGCGGCTTGCCCGGGATACCATGCTTCCAGGATCGCTGTAACATGGTCGTTTTCCCAATTGACTGCGAGTGCACTTCCGTTTAACAATACAAGTATAACCGGTTTGCCGAGCGCGGTAACTTCCTTAATCAATTCTTGTTGAGCGAGCGGAAGATCAATCTTCGTTCGGTCGCCACCACGGAAGCCGTCAATCTTTACATCCATTTCTTCGCCTTCCATGTTGGGTGTAAGCCCCATACACATAATTACTACATCTGCCTGCCGTGCTGCGTTGAGTGCATTTTGTTTGAGGTCAGGTTTTGGAGCTGCCCACACAAGTTGAACCTGCGCATCCGCAAATGTTTCAATAGCTTCAACAACGATCCTATATCTTTTTCCAGCCTCGAGTGTAACAGGAACAGACTTTCGAAGTCTCGGATCGCCATACTCGTCACGAAAGTGGTATACTGTTTTAGCGACAACGCTGTCATTCAAATATAGCTTCGTGTTACAGGTAGATATAATGCCAAGCTGATACGTTCCCGACAGGGTAGGTCGTAGTTCGCCCGTCCAGCGAACACTGAAGTTGTCATCGTTCATTCCTTGTCGTGGTGCTTTATCAAACCAGTTTGCATCGAGTGTAGGTGTTACGTTTGAAAAGAGTGGTGATCCTGTTAATGTAATGTTGTCGAAGAAGTCTGCTTTCAGTCCAGGCTTGTTGTCATTTGTGAAAAGTATATTTCCAGGGATGGGATAGAACATCGGCATCCCGGTAGCAAGCTCTGATCCCTGCTCAAACAATACCTTCGTGTTGGCAGAGACTTTTTCTTTTATACCTTTCAGTGGTGTTATAGGTTGTGAGGGTACACCGTTGTAATTTCCGAGTAGCATCAACCATTGGTCTGCATTGGGTCCGATCACAGCCATGGAGCGAATATCTTTTTTAAGCGGAAGAATGTTGTCTTTATTCTTCAGCAGCACCATTGATTTACGTGCGGCTTCCAGTGCGAGTGCCTGGTGTTCTTTGCTGTCAACAACGGAATAGGGGATCTGCGCAAATTTTACTTTCTCTTTCGGATCAAACATACCAAGTTTAAACCTTGCTGTGAAAAGTCTCTTTACAGCTATATCAATGTCTGCTTCGGTAATAAAATTTTTATGAACTGCTTCTTTTAAATTTTGATATACCTTTCCGCATTCAAGATCAGTGCCTGCTTTCACTGCGATGCTGGCAGCTTCTTCCGGTGTAGGAACAATTTTGTGGTATTTATATATATCGGTGATGGCTTCGCAGTCGGACACGATGAAACCGGTAAAGCCCCATTCGTTACGAAGTATATCACTGAGTAATCGCGGACTGCCACAACAGGCTTCGCCATTGTATCGGTTATAGGCACACATCACCGAGTAAGGTTTTCCATTTTTGATGGCCATCTCGAAATGCGGGAGGTAGGTATCGCGCAGATCCTGCTCGTTCGTCTCGGCATTGAAGGAGTGACGTTCCGGCTCTGGTCCACTGTGTACTGCGAAGTGTTTTACCGTAGCTATAGTCTTGAAATAAGTCGGATCGTTGCCTTGCAAACCTTTAATGAATTCAGTCGCCAGTGTTCCGGTAAGAAGCGGGTCTTCACCGTAGGTTTCCTGACCACGACCCCAGCGCGGATCACGAAACAGGTTAATGTTAGGACACCACAACGTAAGGCCCTGGTAAATGAACCGTTTATCTTTCTCAACAAAGTTGTGATGTTTGGCGCGCGCTTCATCCGCAATTGACGTTGACACGCGGTATATCAACGCATCATCCCAGGTTGCACCCAGGCCTATAGCTTGCGGAAAAACGGTAGCCAGACCCGCACGTGCAACACCGTGCAATCCTTCAGACCACCAGTTATACCGTGGTATACCAAGTCGTTCAACGGCCGGGGCATCGTTCATCATCTGCCCGATCTTTTCATCTAATGTCATGCGTGCTACAAGATCATTGACGCGTTGGTCGATGGATAACCTGGTATCGAGGAATGGATATATGTCTGCGGATTTTTGTGGACGACAATCAGTCGCCAATAAGCAGGATAAGATGAGAACAGTGACAGGGTGTTTTATATACAGGCGACTCACAGGTTTACTGGCTTGTTCGTGCAAACTGTTCAGACCGTTGTCCGCAAACTACCAAAAATCGCCACTGTTGAATTTTAAACACCGATTGCGACAACGATATTATTTATAAAAATTACACGTCACAATGCTTGTTAAGAGCAATGTTTTTTTAAGATTTGTTGTGGAGCCTGTCATGAACTAAAGAGAAAATCCGATTTCTAACAGTCAACTTTTAAATGAACCAGTTTTACTTTCATCACGAACATTCATCGGAACTGGCAGGTTTCCCACACATCAGTGAAATCGGAATTCGGAAAATAACAAACATTCAACTCGACTCACTCGTCACCACCACCACCACGAGCATACGGATATACTATATTCTGGATGGTAAGTTTGAATGGAGTATCAATGATCGTTGCTATGTTCTTTATCCCGGTGATCTGGCCATTATACTTCCCGGTCAGAAGTTCGGGGGGGCAAGAGGTTTTATGGATATAGGCACCGTGTGCTGGCTCTCGCTGGAGGTTAATCAAACGGATCAGCATAAAAAAATGATTGTTGGTAACTGGAGTGGCTTATCCAAAACAGAGCGACTAACCATCAGTAAAATTTTGCAACTTAATAACACCTCCGTTCTGGTGAGAGTGAAGGATGCACATACGATTCTTCAGACGATCAAAGATGAATTATCCCAGCAAGAAGTCGCTTATGCAACGCGCGTGAATCATCTTATTGATGAACTCCTGATATTGATTGTGAGACAGTCAACCTACCAGATGAATTTGAGAAGAGACTTCCCTCAAACATTCACGAAGCTGGAACAGACTTTACGCGAGGACCTGGCGCGCCAATGGACGGTAGAAGAGATGGCTGCACTGATCGGCTTGGGCACAACAGCGTTCTCGGAGAAAGTAAAGAACTATACCGGCTTTTCTCCCCTGAACTACCTGATCAACATTCGTATTTCAGAAGCCATAAAATTATTAAGGCGACAGGAGATGAGTATAACAACCATTGCATTGGAGACTGGTTTTTATTCATCACAGCATTTTTCAACAACGTTTAAAAAGCTTACGGGCTATACACCTATAGAATTCAGAAAGAAGACATGACAACACTAACTCGATCGAACATGGAATGTATAATTACTATAGAGCTGGGAACAAATGCAGTGCGTGTCTTTGCGTTTGATCTGGCAGGAAATGTAGTAGCATCATCGAAGGGATCCTATCCAACGTTTCATAGTCAGCCCGATTATAGCGAGCAGGATCCCGAGCAGATTTTCATCACCATGCTATATGTACTCAAGAATCTGATCACCGAGAAATTGCATCCAAAGAAATATGATATTCGTTCGATCTGCTTCTTAGCTTCGATGCACAGTCTGCTCGCCATAGACAAACACGGAGTTCCGCTTGGAAATCTTATTACGTGGGCTGATAACCGCGGCAAGAGAGAAGCCAATGATCTGAAGAATTCTGATTTTGGTAAAGTGATTTACAATGCAACGGGTACACCTATACACCCGATGTCTCCGCTGGTAAAGATTGCATGGCTGAAAAATCATGATCCGGAACGATTCAACAAGGCATATAAATTCCTGTCGATGAAGAGCTATATAGTGCAACAACTCACGGGCGAATATGTGATTGACTATAGCCTGGCTTCAGCAACGGGATTATTAAATATTCATACCATCGCGTGGGAATCGCAGTCGCTTGACTTTGCAGGCATCACATCAGAACGGTTGCCGCAGCTTATGTCTGTGTTCAGCTCGCCGGGTAAACTTCGAAAGGAGTTTCAGACTTCGTTAGGATTGTCGCCTGATACACGAATCATGATTGGTTCAAGCGATGGTTGTATGGCAACACTCGGGGCTGGTATATGGCGTGAAGACAAAGCGACTGTAACGATAGAAGACAGCGGAGCCGTGCGCATTGTGGGCAAGGAAGTATTGAAAGATGAGAAGCAACGTTTCTTTAACTACCTGATTACAAACAACTGCTATGTTTCCGGTGGACCGACCAATAACGGTGGCGTTGTATTCGAGTGGTTTGCCAAACAATTCGGTGACTTCAGTGTGCCTTTCGATACGGAACAAATCATAGAGGGATTGATCCGCGATGCATCCAATGTAAGCGCAGGCTCTAATGGACTACTATATTTACCGTATCTTCTAGGCGAGCGCGCACCCCTTTGGAATGCCAATGCGCGCGGATCTTACTTCGGTATAAACATCAAACACGAACGGTCACATTTCATTCGTGCAACGATCGAAGGTATACTATACGAGATCTATAGTATAGGAAAAATATTGCAGGAGCATCGTGAGATCAACAGCCTTTCGGTTAACGGTAGTTTTGCAACAATACCTTTCTGTACTCAGCTTATGGCCGATATCTTTAACAAGCCTGTACATACCGTTGCGAATTTTAGCAGCGCAGCAAGAGGAGCGTTCCTGCTGAACGCGATTGACATGGGCATCTATCCGAACCTCGAGGCTGCAGCCGGTAGTACACCTTTCCAGGAAACGATCCAGCCGAGACAGCAGGATCACCAGGTATATGCCCGTTACTTTAAGATCTTCGAAAAACTGAGTGTTAAGTTAGAGGAAGAGTTTGAAGAAATTGCCAATCTGCAACAAGGTGTTGAGTGAGTAATTCAATCACCATGTTCGAAAATTTGCCATGCTTGATTTGAGACACGCCATACAGCGTCTCATTCATATATATAAATCGTCTCACCGTATCACGGGTGCATTAAAATATCAATAAACTGTGCATTTGGAAGCAGATATGCGTGTTGGACGCATTTCTATGTCAGTATTATTACGGAGTCGCAAGTCTATAACCGCAGTCTATCTTCGGCAGTAAATTATCAGTTGCCAAGGCAGCTCAATGTGTACATCATTGCTAATAACAATGGGTTGGATGATAAGAAAGATTGCAGCAGACAAGATTTTATCATTGCGGAAAGATGTATACCTATATTCTTCTGTAAGAGTATGGGCTTACCAGATCTTCGTGCATGTCAGCGTACAAAACATGTTCAGGATTTGTGTTGTTGGTATTCTACTACTGTCATTGTTCCGGAGCACGGAGGCTTTCACACAGTCGCCAGTGGAGAAAGTTAAATTCTCAACGATAACGGCAGCATTGTCAAATCCTCATGTATCATGTATACTCCAGGACTCCCGTGGCTTTCTGTGGATCGGCACTGAAGATGGACTTAACCGATTTGATGGCTATGATGTTACTGTATATAGGAATAACACCAGCGACACAACAAGCCTTTTGAAGAATGCCATTATCAAAATATATGAAGACAGTCGTGGTTTGTTATGGGTAAGCACAGGTAACGGTGGACTTCACGTCTATAATCGCGAACAGGATAATTTTAGAAGACTATCGCAATATTCATTCAATTGTGAAATTACGGAGTTTCATGAAGATAGCACGAGTGTATGGCTTGGCGGTGTACGCAATCATAAAGCTTTTGTGGAGCGAATAGACAAGGCCAATGGACGTAGGCAATACTATAATTTCTTTGATTCCTGTCATCCTGTTCGGTCACTTATTCGGATATCCGATCACGAGTTCTGGGTAGGTATTCATGAAAATGGTCTTTTTCGCTGGGATTTGAATAAGAATACACTCAGCAGGAAAGGCCCTTCGTTAAAATTGCGCGAGGTAATAAAAGGCGGGCCCCGTGATCTATGGATCGCTACTGATGCCGGCCTATATAACTATGATGTATACACCAATAAATATATAGTTTATAATACACACACTATTCCCGCATTGCCGGTAAATAATATACTACATCTTTCGAAGGAACGTAATTATCTCTGGATCGGTACCGAGAATGGCGGGCTGTGCAGATTGAATACCATTACCAATGAATTGTTAACCTTCCAGGCAAACACGAATGACCAGGAATCATTTGTGGATAATTCTATTCATGCGCTCTATAGCGACCGACAGGGCCGGGTATGGATTGGGACTTATTCCAACGGTATAGCTGTAATGGACCGTTTGAATCAGAAATTTATGGGAATAGATATACCCTTGAAGAATGATGTCGTTAATGCGATTCTGCTGGATTCGAAAAAACGGTTGTGGGTTGGTACAGAAGATGGTCTTATTGTGAAGTCAGCGCAAGGTGTAAAGCGTTACAAACATACAGCTGCTAAAGAAAGCCTCGGAGCGAATCCGGTACTGGTAGTTTATGAAGACAGGCAACATCGTGTATGGATTGGTACGTGGGGAGGCGGACTCGACCGTTATGATGAGGTTCACGATCATTTCATCCACTATATGCCGGATGTGAAACGTAAAGACGCTCTTTCCAATCCAAATGTATTTTCAATATCTCAATCAGCTAAAACGCAGGAGTTGCTGGTAGCTACCTACGGAGGACTGAATATACTCTCGGATGTAAATTCCGGATCATTCAAGCACGTTTATGAGAAACGGTTTGGGTTTAATAACTATACGCGCAAGATATACCAAGATAAAAAGGGAAATATATGGGTGGGAACTATTGAAGAGCTGTTGCGATATGATCCTGCACGGAAGGAAATGGTCCGGTTCGAAACTACTACGGATTACGACTCCATACAAGTAGGCGGTTTGTGTAATACCATGCTGGAGGATAGTAAGGGGCGACTCTGGGTAGGTACGCAGAGAGGTTTACACCTTATTGAGGAAGGCAAATTCCGGAGAAGATATACCATTGACGATGGATTGCCGGATAATATAGTGCAAGGTATAGAGGAAGATAAGGCAGGCAACCTGTGGCTAAGTACGCAGACCGGGATATCAAGGTTTAATCCAGCCGGTGGAGCGTTTAAAAACTTCGATGCAGCAGATGGTCTCTCCGAAAATAATTTTAGACCAGGGGTTTGTCTTCAAGATGAGGCGGGGAATATTTTTTTTGGTGGTAAAGGTATCTGCGCCTTTAATCCTGATAGTATACGGAGCAATTCATTTATACCCGAAGTTTTTATTACAGAACTGCGCATCGGCAACCAGCCGGTGAAACCAGGAAATTTTGATGGCATATTAAAGCGGCAGATCCTCGAAACCAGTACGATAACGTTGCCTTCTGACTATAATTTCTTTTCACTAAAGTATGTAGCATTAAACTTTACGGCTACCGATAGAAACCAATACGCTTTTATGCTGGAAGGTTTTCATACCGATTGGAATTATGTTGACGGCCAAAGAACGATGATGTTCACAAACCTCGATCCGGGTACATATACTTTTAAAGTAAAAGCCCGGAATAAAGATGGCGTGTCGAATGAACGAGGAGCAACATTAACAATTCATATCCAGCCACCGTGGTGGCGCACCTGGTGGGCCATGCTGATCGGTATAGTATTATTGATCACGGGACTTATGTCATTCTACAAATTGCGGGTTCGGAGCATTGAGAATCGGAATGCGATACTGGAGCACCAGGTAAAGAGACGAACCGAGCAACTGGAGCATCAAAACAGAAATCTGCTGCATAGTCAGGAAGAACTCCTGCAGAGTCAGGAAGAGATCTCTGCGCAACGGGATATAGTATCAGCACAGATTGTTGAATTGCAGGAAGCGCGACTGATCATTGAGAAACAGAATCGGGAGATAATGATTCGAAATGAAACGTTAGAGGCTGAGGTTGAAGAACGCACACGTGATATAGTGGAGTATAATCAGCAACTCGAGCAGTTCGCATTTATCTCTGCGCACAATTTACGTGCTCCGGTAGCCAGAATACTAGGCCTTGGTAATGTACTGGAGATGTGCAAGAGCGATCTGCAGGAGACACGAATGATTACGGAAAAACTTGTATTCACCGCACGGGAGCTAGACAGGGTCGTTAAAGATTTAAATACCGTTTTGGAGATCCGTAGAGATTCTACATCCGTGATCGTGCCGGTTGACCTTCAGGAAGAATTACATCTTATAAAGATGGAACTCGAGAAGGAGATACAGGACACAAAGACAACTGTCATTGAAAATTTTTCGAAGGGCAGTACGATGCTTGCTGTTAGACCCTATGTGCACAGTATACTAATGAACCTGGTCAGCAATGCAATCAAGTATCGCCATCCCAACCGAAGACCTGTTATAGCGATACATTCTGAAGTAGTTGGCAATCAGTTTAGCTTAACCATTCAGGATAATGGTTTGGGTATGGATTTGAATTTATATAAAGACAAACTCTTTATGCTCTATAGGCGATTTCATTTACATGTGGAAGGAAAGGGTATTGGATTATTCCTGGTAAAGACGCAGGTTTCTGCTATGGGTGGTAAGATTGATGTAATGAGTAGTCCGGGTGAAGGTACTTGTTTTTACCTGTCTTTTAAGCTTGGTTGAGCGCGTGTACTATCAGCTTGCCCGGGAGCATTTGAAATATACCATGCCATGGTATAGCTATTGGGAACAAACTGTTTAAACGGATAATACAATCGTCTTGATTTTAGCTGTAAACTTTATACTATATCAAGCGTGTTCCCGGTCGAACACGCAGATTTTCGCTGGTTTTTATACTCTTGCACCAGTTCTTTGGGACTTTCGATGTCCATCAGACTGGTGTCCGGAACATACATTGCGAATTCGTTTTCCGTGAGCACGGAGGATGTTGAAGACTTTTTATCCCAGACATCATGCGCCTGATTTTTACAACCATGTTGAAGACCTTCGCAGCAATTTTACTCTTTTTAGTTGCTTCGATAGAAGGACGATCTCAAACCGAAACCTATAGCTGGAAGAATGCACCGATTGGAGGTGGTGGATTTGTGACCGGAATCATTACCCACAAAGCATCAGGCGATATGTATTGCCGTACCGATGTAGGCGGAGCTTACCGCTGGGATGCTGCCAACAGTAAATGGGTTCAACTGATGGACTGGATCAATGAGTCGGAGAACGGATTTATTGGCGTTGAGGCTCTGGCATTGGATCCGCAGAATCCCAATAATATATATATGCTCTGCGGCACCTCCTATATCAACAACGGAAGAACGGCTATATTGAAATCCACCGACAAGGGGAATACATTCACGTATACCGATGTTACTTCTAAATTTAAAGCACATGGAAATGGCAGTGGTCGTGGTAACGGAGAACGTCTTGCCGTAGATCCGAAAAACAGTAATATACTTTTCTGTGGAACCAGGGCCAACGGATTATGGAAGAGTATAGATGCCGGTGTTACCTGGAACCTTGCCTGGAGTGGTGTAACGACTACGCCGAATGAAAACGGAATATGCTTTGTCATTTTTGATCCCTCCAGCAACATAGCAGGTGGAGCAACTCAAACTATATATATAGGTGTTTCACGTACAGGGGGCGCAAATATTTACAAGAGCACCAACGGAGGCGCAACCTTTACCGACATTTCGGCAACTACCGGCTTTATGCCGCACCGGGCCGCACTGCAGGGAACTACCCTGTATGTTACTCATGCTGATGATGCTGGTCCGGCATCCAGTGGTGGACTAGGCAAGGTATATAAACTCAACACATCAACAGGCGCGTGGACCAACGTTACGCCTGCTCATTGGCAGGACTATCCATACGGAGGTGTAAGTATAGATCCTAATAATGTTAACAGGGTATTGGTGTCCACGTGTGGCATGTATTGGAACAACCAGTTCGGTACGGGCTGGGGAGATTTTATTTTTCTCTCTACCGATGGAGGATTAACCTGGACACTTAAAAACGGAATCAATGCCACTTATGATGCCAACGGTATGGGATGGACAGAGGGAGGAGCGGTCAACTGGATGGACTGTATTGAGTTCGATCATGCTGATCCGTTAAAAGTGCGTGTGATAGGAGGGGGCGGAGTATATACTTGCTCCAATATTGCAGCAACAAATCCATCCTGGAAATATGATGTGATAGGAATTGAAGAGACAGCTTTCATAGACGGAATAAGCATTCCCGGAGGTCCGCTTATTTCTTCTTTCGGAGATGTAACGGGCTTTGTGCATGAGCCGCTCACTTCGTATCCGTCAAAAAAACTTACACCTTCCGATGGGAATAACCATAGCATCGCGTATGCAGGCAACAACACAAACAAAGTGGTAAGAGCTTCTAACGGAGGCAACGTTATATACTATTCCTCTGATAAAGGTTCCTCATGGACCGGGGCTGCTACGAACAAGGGCTCTGCAGGAAGGGTAGCGATCAGTGCAGATGGAGTTACCATACTGCATTGTCCTGCGTGGTCATCCACAACATACTATACTACCAACAATGGAGGAAGCTGGTCAAGCTGTTCGGGCGTATCGCTGGGAGATGCTATTCCGGTGGCAGACCCGGTAAACGCCAATTACTTCTATATATATAATCCAACGAATGGTCAAATGCTCCAAAGTTCTAATAAAGGAGTCACGTTTACACTTGCAGGTACACCGGGCCGAACAACTGCGAATCATCCTTGGGAAGCAACGTTGATCCGAACCGTGCCGGGTTTTGAAGGGCATGTGTGGGTGCCTCTTGCTTTCAATGGATTAAAGTACTCCACCGACCATGGTGTGACCTATACAACGATAGCGAATGTAACGTACTGCAAATCGATTGGTATCGGAAAAACCATGCAGGCCGCTAACTATCCCACCATTTTTATCTGGGGAACGGTATCAGGTGTAACGGGCCTTTTCAGATCAACAGATCAAGGCACTACATGGCTCAGGATGAACGATGATGCAAATGAATTTGCAGGTGCACCATTTCTGATCGGAGATATGAACGTTGCCGGAAGAGTATATATGAGTGCAGGCGGTGGAAGAGGTATAATTTACTGGTATGATGTAAATGCCAAGCCGGAACCAGAGCCGGAAACTGTTACGAGCATTCATGATGAAGGCCAGGGTTTACTGATGTATCCGAATCCAACAACATCAACCATTACCATTCCGAATGCCGGTACGTTGCGTAGCGTTACACTTCTCGATGAGCGGGGTAAACGGTTAAGCAGTATTCTTATTCAGGGAGATAATGCAATAGTATCCCTGAAAGATTTGCCTGCAGGAATATATCTTATCGAGTTGGTTGATCAGCAGGGCTCTACAACGATCAGAAGAGCCGTTAAGAAGTGATCATCAAATAAGAATTGGAAATATAGGTTGTCAGGTTCCTAAAATCCTGGTGTGAATTTTTTTTTAAACGTATAAAAAGACAATATAAATCAATGAGATTGCCCGTACAGATTTTGCTTTCGTTACTAATTTTTTTTCTTCCCGGATATACTCACGCTCAAATTAGTTTGGCTAAAGTGTTTGGCGATGGTATGGTGTTGCAAAGAGGTATAAGAATTCCGGTGTGGGGAAATTCAACTCCGGGTGCACACATCATTGCCAAACTTGGCAACGTACAGGCAACCACAACAGCAAGCAAAGAGGGAAAATGGCAAATTAAATTTCCAGTATTTAAAGCAGGCGGCCCCTATATACTCGAGGTTGCTGAGTCGGGCAAAACCGATTCTAAAATTAGTTTGAAAGGAATTCTTATTGGTGATGTCTGGGTTGCCTCAGGTCAGTCGAACATGGAGTGGCAGGTACAACAGGCACGCGATGCAAAGAAGGAAATTGCAAATGCTGACTTTCCACAAATTCGTTTCCTGGTTGTTGAACACGATAAACAATTAAAACCTCAATCCGACATTCATGCTGGTAAATGGAAGACTTGTGATTCTGTAAATGTGAAGGAGTGGTCAGCGGTGGCTTACTACTTCGCTCGTAAGATTCATGCCGATGAGAAAGTTCCGATAGGAATTATTCAAAGTACGTGGGGTGGCACACCGGTAGAGGCCTGGACGAGCCGCGACATGTTGCTGACATCACCAATTACCAAAGCAAAAACGCTCAGTAATGATACACTTCATTTGGATCGCGAGGATCTTCTGGCCGATAGCTTGAATTGGATTCGTATCTGGGATATAGTTTACAACCCTCAGCATAATACGGATAAAACAGTTCCGACTATTGACTATAATGATGCTAACTGGCCAACGGTTGACATGCCCAAGGTGGTAAAAGATTTTGGAATTGGTAGTTATGAAGGAATGATTTGGTTGCGAAAAAAAGTCACGTTGCCTGAATCATTCACGAAGAAAGATCTAACGATCAGTCTGGGACATCCTGAGATGAACTATTCATTGTATTTCAACGGACAGGAGATTTGCAAGAATATATGGAATGCTCATGCTACTCATTCTTTTACTATACCGGCACATTTGGTGCAACAAGGCGAGAATACGATAGCTGTGAGAATAGCGATGCTATGGGGTGGTGGTGGCTTGAATCCTCCGGCAGAGGATCTATATATTACCGATGGCACTTCTAAATTTTCTTTGGCGGGAAAATGGTTGTATAAAAAAGACCTTGAACCTGCCTTTCCGAAAATGCTCAACTATCAATATTACCCTACCGTGCTTTTCAATGCAATGATATACCCGCTGATCCCGTACGGCATCAAGGGATTTATCTGGTATCAAGGCGAGTCGAATGCTTACGCAGCTTATGACTATAGAACGTTATTTCCGATGCTGATTACAGACTGGCGGCAACGCTGGCAGCAGGGTAATCTTCCATTCCTGTTTGTTCAGCTGGCAAACTATATGAAAACAAATCCACTTCCATCGGAAAGCTCCTGGGCTGAATTACGGGAGGCACAAACGCTGACGCTCTCACAATCTAATACAGGTATGGCTTGTGCCATTGATATAGGCGAAGCGAATGATATCCATCCGAAAAATAAACAGGATGTAGGATACCGACTTGCTTTAGTAGCCAACAACATTGCCTATAAGCACGAGGGGGTTGCGTGCGGCCCGGTGTATAAAAATTACAGAAAGGAAGGCAATCGCATTCGCATCAGCTTTACAAATACTGGTTCAGGTCTTTCTACAAGAGATGGAAAGGGAGTAACAGGTTTGGCAATAGCCGGTAAAGACAAGCAGTTTTATTGGGCCAACGGAATTGTTGAAGGGAATGAAGTTATAGTATATTCTGATAAAGTTGCCGATCCTGTAGCGGTGCGATATGCCTGGGCGGATAATCCCGAATGCAATCTCATCAATTCAGAGCATTTACCAGCTGTCCCTTTTAGAACCGATGAGTGGAAAGGGGTTACTGAAAAATAGATAATTTTTAATATATATCAGGGATGGGGATGGTTGTGCGAAGGTATTTTTACACGACCATACTTATAATTACACAGGATTGTATAAATCTATATATAGGCTGCCGGCTATATTTTATGTTACACGGCACTGTATCCTTCCAATAATTCTATAAAGGATACGACTGCGATTGATCTAATAATTTCTGTTTGTACGGACTCACCGCTCGCGTTTTAATTACGGTTTATTTTTTTTGCCAGGTGCTACACCCAATTCAGGTTTTTAACCACTTTATAAGACATCTCAATCATGTATATAAATAGTCTCATTGTAACAATTGAGGCGTTGGAATATCTATGCACACAGCCTTAGGAGAGATATCTGCGTGTTCGATGCATTTTGATATCAGTAGTATTACGGAGATTCAAGTTTATAGCCGCAAATTATCTTCGGTCATAAATCAAGGGTGTTATGGCAACTATATATAGGTATACGTCACTCGTAATAACAATTGACTGGACGATGATGCCCGGTTGCCATAGTGGCTTGTTTAAAGATCAGGTAATCATTTAAATTTTAATTATGGCTTTTTCTACTAAATGTACAGAGTGCACGTCTATTGCCATTCGCTGGCAACAGCACGCGGCCTTATTTCGGACACACGTCAAGTTCCGGATGTTTATTTTTTCTATACTGGCAATTTTATCATGTCAGCTAAGTGTAGCACAAAGTTCCCGATTGGTTTCCGGCATAGTAAAAGATACTGCAGGCGTTCCTTTGCCCGGTGTTGCCGTTGCTTTCAAGAGCAAACAAGCAGGAACATATACTGACTCCGATGGCAAGTTTTCGATGCAGGTTCGTAAAACAACCACGCATCTGTCTTTTTCATTTATTGGTTTTGCTACCATTGAAACTGCTATACCGGAGTCTGGCAGTATGACCATTGTGATGGAAGAAGCGGCTGGTCAACTCGATGAAGTTGTTATAGCAGTAGGAAGCCGCGCTGCACAGCGTACCGTTACGGATTCACCACTCCCTATTGATAATATATCCGTTAAAGAACTTCTCGGTACGGGGCAGCTTACGTTTGATAAAGCGTTACAATATAGAGTGCCGTCTTTCAATACCGTGCAGACACCGGTAAACGATGCGACCTCGCTATTAGATCCGTATGAGATCAGGAATATGGGGCCGAGTCGAACGCTCGTTCTTATTAACGGTAAGCGGAAAAATGCAAGTGCCCTGATATATACCCAAACATCTCCAGGACGTGGAGAAAGTGGTGCCGATATATCCGCTATACCAATAGATGCCATTAAGCGCGTTGAAGTACTTCGGGATGGAGCATCTGCCCAATACGGATCAGACGCCATTGCAGGTGTTATGAATGTGGTTCTGAAAGACAATACCGATGGAGGTTCGTTCACATTCAGAACCGGGATAACATCAAAAGGCGATGGTAAAATGATCGGGTTGAGTTTGAATAATGGTATAAATATCTCTGGCAAAGGATACATTAACTATACAATCGATCTGTCAAAAGTAGGTCTTGCTAATCGCCCGGGTACAGTAGATGCAGAAGGTGAAGCGTCTGACTTTGGTGCTGATATAAACCAGGTAAAAACTTTCCTTGCTGTTAAACCGGATGCCGGTAACATCAACGGATCACCGGCAACGGCAGCTTCCAAATTCCTGGTGAACGGAGGATTTGATATCAACGAACATGCAGAGCTATATTTCAATGCAGCCTATATTTACAAAAAGGTAAATAGCTTCGCCAATTATCGAACCCCGTATTGGCGACCTACAGATTATGGTTTGCTAACGCCTGCAGGAGAACAATACGCGGGTTACCTTCCTACATTTGATGGCGACCTGAATGATTATAATAGTACCGTTGGTTTCAGAACGAACAAAAACGGATGGAACACCGATGTGAGTTTTACAACCGGTGGGAACAAACAATTATATACGGTCTCCAATTCCGTTAACAGAAATACAGCAGGGCTTACTGATTCACAGGGAAATGTATTGTATAGAGAAAAGAGTCCGATCATATTCAGAGCGGGCGGGTATAGTTTTTCTCACTATGTAGGCAATGTAGATATATCGAGAACAGTGGCTGAGAAAGTACATATAGCATTCGGTTCTGAATTCAGATCCGAAAATTTTGAGATCATCGAAGGTGATCGTGCATCTTATGAAGGCGGTGGCGCAGACTCGTTCGCGGGGAACAGTGCAGAAAATTCTTTCAAGTCAGACCGATATAACTTTGGAGGCTATGTGGATGTTGGTGTCGACTTAACCGAAAATTTCCTGGTGAACGCTGCCGGACGTTATGAAGATTATAGCGACTTCGGTGATGCCTTTGTGTACAAGTTCAGCTCACGCTATAAATTGCTGGATGACAAGATTACACTGCGAGGTTCCATTTCAACGGGCTTCAGGGCTCCGTCATTACACCAGATAAATGTTCAGAAAACGCAGTATGGTTTTGTCCCGGGCCAGGGTATCCAGGTTTCCGGTCTTGTTAACAACGTGTCGCCTCAGGCTAAACTCGTTGGCGTTCCCAGGCTTGACGCAGAGAAGTCTACCAACCTGACAATAGGTATAGGAGCAAAGCCCGGTGAGAATTTCAATTTTACTATTGATTATTACAACATAAAAGTAAAAAACAGAATTGTATTGGGTAATAATATAGGTCCAAGTGGTAATCCGGATGCCCGTTTAGATCAAGTATTGGCGAGTAATAATATTGTAGGACTTAGTTTCTTTGCCAACGCTCTGGATACACGCACCGCTGGTATTGATTTCGTTGCAAGCTATAAGAACATTGCTGTTGGAAATGGTACTTTGAGATTGAACCTGGCCGGTAACTATACGTTGGAAAACAAAAGAGAAGGCCGTGTAAAAAATCCTGCGATAATTGCTGAAGCGGGACAGACCGTACTGAATGCTACACAGGAAGCATTGATGTTTACATCGCGTCCAAAATACAAGGCGATACTTGGCGCAGACTATACACTTGGCAAGTTTAACTTCACGTTGACAAATACAGCATTCGGACCAACCAAATTCAGAAATGCCGGTATGAATAATAATCTTCAAATAGAGTTTTTAACAAAAGTGGTTACTGACCTCGGCATAAGCTACCAGTTTGATGATGCTGTTTCTGTAACGTTTAATGCCAACAATATTTTCAACGTTTTGCCTGAATGGAAATTTGTTGCGCTCAATGCGGAAGGCAATGCAATTTTGAATGACCCTGCAGCGATCAAGGTTCAGTCTAACCTGGTTACTTTTAATCAGCGATATTCCCGAATGACATACGATGGTTATCATTTTAGTCAACTGGGCAGTATGTTTAATCTCGCGTTAAATGTGAAAATTTAAGAAGTGGTGGAGATACTCGAGGTGCTGTGAAAAGTAACCGCGAGCCCGATAGCAGATATAGTATACCCATGGCAGGTATACTATATCTGTTGTTTTCAGCTTTTACCTAGCGACTTCTTCGATCACCAGCACTACACTTTTTCTTCCACCGTTAACATCGGGATTAAAACCTACTTTCATCAGGAAATCTCCGGAATAGATCTGCTCCGGATTGATTGGCGATTGTGTGCCGGGATATAGATTCGTCTCCCGTATTTTATAGCGTTTGGTTGCGTCCAGACCTTTCAGCTTTACCGGAAGCTTACTCCATTCGCCAAAGCGGTTATTCACCAGGTAGTTGAATACAACAGCCTTGCTTTTATCAGGTTGAACGTAGAGCAAAGATGCCATACTTCCTTCCTTCGGATCAGCCAAACGATACAGATCGCCCTGCCATATAACAGGCTTGAATGCGTTGTAATTTTGTATAGCCTGCTGGCAGAACTTCAGATCTTTCTCCGGCAGATCATGCACTACGATGTCAAAGCCAAGTTTACCCATCATTGCAACATCTACTCTGAACTTCAAAGGCTGCTTGCC